>NZ_LT630349.1 GCF_900117315.1 Bacillus massilinigeriensis | reverse complement strand
GGGAGTATAAATTATTTTGTGTAATTGGAATTTTTAACAATAGCTATGGCGATACTTTTATCAGGGCTCTTGCTCATTAGGGGGATAGGGCAATGCTGAGGAGCAACCCGAGCACCTAATGGGATTCTGCCAAAAAGGGAGGGACATTCTGTTCCTCTTTTTTGCCTCCTTTTTGGGAGAACCCAAGCGATAAACCTTTGGGCGCTAGCCCAACCATTAGATAGTCAGTTCATCGTTAATACGGTCCTCAAAGATGATAGCTAATTGTGATATACATTCTTTCCATCCTCTTATAGGCATAGTCCACTTCTTGGAAATTTCCATGGTAGCCAAATAGATAATCTTCTTGAGAGAATCATCTGTTGGGTAAGCTGTTTTGGTCTTAGTGACTTTTCTAAGCTGTCTGTGATAGCCTTCGATGGTGTTGGTTGTATAAATAAGCCTTCTAATCTCAGCTGGATAGCTAAAGTACGAAGTAAGTTCTAGCCAGTTAGCCTCCCAAGATTTGATAATGATAGGATGTTTCTTGCCCCATTTTTCTTTAAAATTGACAAACTCAAGTTCTGCCTCTTCCAAAGTAAGTGCTTGATAGACTTTCTTTAAGTCTGCCATGACAGCCTTTTGTTCCTTATACGATACATACTTCATAGAATTGCGAATTTGGTGAATGACACAAAGCTGAATATTGGTTTGAGGAAAGACAGAGTTAATCGCTTCTGAAAAGCCTGAAAGATTGTCCTTACAGGCGATTAAGATGTCCTGAACACCTCTATTCTTCAGGTCATTACAAACACCTAACCAGAAACTGGCACTCTCATTTTCTCCAATCCATATTCCAAGAATCTCTTTATGACCTAAAAGATTGATCCCTAAAACACTATAGGCAGCTTTATTCACAATGCGATTTTCTTTCCTGACTTTAAAGTGAATGGCATCCAGAAATACAATCGGATACACTCGTTCCAATGGACGTGATTGCCATTCTACAATCAGAGGCATAATCTTATCGGTTATCTTACTTACCATCGTAGGCGAAACATCAATCCCATAGATATCCTTCATCTGATCTTCAATATCTCTAGTGGACATTCCTTTAGAATAAAGACCAATAATTTGTTCCTCTAATCCATTTGAAGTGGTTTCATATTTCTTTATGATTTGAGGTTCATATTCCCCATTTCGGTCTCTTGGAATATTTAATTCAGCCTTACCGAACTTGGATTTAATCGTTTTTTTACTGTAGCCATTGCGGCTATTACCATTATGGTCACCCGCATTATCATGTTTGGCATAACCTAGATGTTCCTCAATCTCAGCTTCAAAAACCTGTTGAATAGTGTCCTTGAATAGTTCCTTTAACTTTTCCTGAATATCTTCTACCGAACGGCAATCCTTGGCTAATTCCTTGGCTAATGCATTGGTTTTGTTTTGCATAATTGATCATCTCCTTAATTGGTAAGTATAACCAATTACACAAAACTTTTTACATTCTC
>NZ_LT630348.1 GCF_900117315.1 Bacillus massilinigeriensis | reverse complement strand
GCACCCGTTACTTTAAGTACACTAATTCACAATCCAAATTATAATTTTAACATAAATTGCCAATTACTTAGTTATTTATCAGAGGAATTAGCTTAGTTATTAGGGGGTGTTTTGCTAATGAATTATGCAGTTGACACAAGTTTATGTCATCTTGGTAAAATAAGTGCCAAATAAGTAGCCATTTCTCTTTCTTTTTGTAGATAAACATTGTTAAATCAACAAAAATTAGCAATCCATTTTATATGCTAATTGGATTGCTAAAAGGTTTGTTATTTTATGTTTTGTACTATTAAACTTAACACGTTAATGATGGCACGCTACTCTGCTTATATTTATTCAGTATGAAGTAACAATTGATCTAAATCCATTATTTTAATTTTCTTTTTCGGTAACTGTTTAATCAATCCAAGTTCTTCTAGAGTAGTAAATTTACGGCTGATTGTTTCTGGTGTGGTACCAAGATACGAGGCTAAATCCTTTTTGGACATTGGTAAGATAATCGTTGGACTATTGCCACTTCCCTTTTCAATATTCTCAGCTAAAAAGGATATAATGCGGGTTTCTACATTTTCAATCGCTACTTGTGTGGTTTGTTTTTCAGAATCCTTTAAACGCATCGTTACTTCTGACAGTATTTTTAATGAGATCTGCGGATATTCCACCAAATACTTCTGTAAATCACCTCGTTTAATTAAACAAATAGATGTATTTTGTAGTGCTTCCGCATAATTCTCATGAATCCTTCCAGGTTGGAAAATGGCGACTTCACCTGTAAAATCACCAGGATTTAAAATGCGAACAAGTTGTTCTTTTCCAGAATCCGATAAGCGGTAAATCCGAGCCTTACCTGAATTGATAATATATAAGGTATCATCTTCCTCATCTGCACGGAATAACATTTCCCCTTTTTTAAGATGAAGTGTCTTGGCAGATTCCGCAATCAAATCCATTTGTGAGTCTTCCAAATGGTTGAAAATGGGAACAATACGAATACATTCTGCATGTCCATGTTGGTGATGACAACATTGGTTTTGTTCCAAAATAACCTCTCCCTTTTATAAAAAGCCTAAGAGGGCATCCTAGGCTTTCTTTCTATTCACTCGATTAAGCAGGTTTTACCTTTGATTTGACAACAGGATATCCTAAGTCTTCAATTGCCTTTTCGATATCGTTAATAGCGACTGCTTCTGAATCAAAATCTACTTTTACTTTACTTGCATTGAACATTACTTTCAAGCTATCTTGATTCACACCGTTTATTCCTTTCACCGCATTTTCAATCTTTTGGAGACAAGATGGGCAAGATAAGGTTTCTAATTGAATCGTTGCTTTTTGCATAAATCATTTCCCCCTTCATTTTTTAACGACCGTAAACCAATCTATTCTTTTGTTTTTGAGTTACTTTAAGCCTGATATGCTTTATCTACTTCTGATAACATCTCGAATGTGCCTGCATACGTTTCACATACATCTCCAGGAATGGTGTAGTTGTCTGTGATTTTTCGTAATTGAGCAAATTCAGCATCTAAGTCAGGTTTGTTCGTACCTGCGTCTTTTACTTTTCCACTAATTGTTTCAAACAATTCACGTACTTCAAAGGCTTCTGGGTGATTCTTACCATGGGCCCGTGTAATTGCAGTGGTGTATAAATCCAGCTTTTCAAAATGGTTTGTTATTACTTCGTTAAATGTTTGTTCAGACATTATTCGTTCCCTCTTTCTTGTGGTTTTTTGGTCTTAGGCCGATTTTACTTTTGATTTGACGACTGGATATCCTAAGTCTTCAATGGCTTTTTCGATATCGTTAATGGTGATCGTTTCTGAATCAAAATCTACTTTTACTTTACTGGCATTAAATAATACTTTTAAGCTATCTTGATTAACCCCGTTTAATCCTTTCACCGCATTTTCAATCTTTTGCATACAAGATGGACAAGATAATGTTTCTAATTGAATAACTGCTTTTTGCATGAATTATTTCTCCTTTCATCTTATCTTTGATTTTTTTGTTTTCCCTCTTCTTCTTTACAATTTAAGTATAGTTCAGGTTCAACGAAATGAAATTGATGCAAATCAAGTTTTAAGAAAAAGTAGGGGAGTATTTTGTTCTTCCTACCTGAATACTTCCCCTTTATCATTCATCAAGACTGCTTTCTATTAAAATTATTCTCTCAAACGGTATCGAAGCAATCTCATACCATTCAAGATGACTACTAAGATACTTGCTTCGTGAACCAACATCCCGATTGACATATTCATCCATTCACTAAATAGTAGGCTGGCAAGTAAGACTAATACCACACCAACTGCAATGGTAATGTTCTGTTTCATGTTTCTTGAAGTTGATTTTGTTAAGCCTAATGCGTGTGGTAAACGACTAAAGTCAGAATTCATTAAAACAACATCTGATGTTTCAATTGCAACATCTGTTCCACTTCCCATGGCGATTCCGATATCTGCTAAGGCTAGTGAAGGACTATCATTCACTCCGTCACCGACAAAGGCAATGATCCCGCCTTCTGCTTGCATTTTTTCGATATAAGCAGATTTTCCTTCCGGTAGCATATGACCATGTGCTTCTGTTAACCCAAGTTCTCGAGCAACTAAATCTACGGTTCCTTGGTTGTCCCCAGAAAGAACGACAAGGTTTTTGACCCCTAGTTTTTTCAGTTTTTGAAGATCTTTTTTAACACCTGGACGGATTTGATCCCGAATACCCATCAGAACGTTTAATTCTCCGTCGACCGCAGTTAACACAAGAGAATTCCCATTTTTCTCAAAGCGTTCGACGTCTTTTTTAGCTTTTTCGCTTAATTTCACATTTTCCTTTTCCATTAAAGCTACGTTACCAACGGCTACACGATGAACACCTATTTTTGCTACAATTCCGCCACCTTTAACGACTTCGGTTTCTTCAACAGTAGAGAAAGTTGTCTCGCCAATATCCTGTAGAACAGCTTTCGCTAGTGGGTGGTCCGATTCACGCTCCACACTTGCTAAATATCCTAGAACCTCTTCAGTATTTTTTCCGTAAAATTCTTTTTCGGCAACTTCAGGGTTTCCTACTGTCAATGTTCCTGTTTTATCAAAAACGATAGTATCTACTCTGCTAAAGTCATTGATAACTTCACTACCTTTTAGGAGGACACCATTACGTGCACCGTTTCCGATACCGGCAACGTTGGATACAGGAACCCCGATAACTAATGCACCTGGACATCCTAAAACAAGAATCGTTATAGCTAGTTCAATATCTTTTGAGAAAAACCAAACAATAAAACCAAGGACTAACACAGCTGGTGTATAGTATTTTGAGAATCGGTCAATGAAACGTTCTGCTTCTGATTTTGAATCCTGTGCCTCTTCCACTAATTCGATAATTCTACCAAATGTTGTATCTTCTCCAACACGATCAGCTCGAATTTGGATCGTTCCATTTTCTAAGATAGATCCTGCAAATACTTCAGAATCAACCTTTTTACTTACAGGTAGAGATTCTCCAGTAATACTTGCTTCATTAATGTGACCTTCACCAGTTAACACTGTTCCATCTACCGGAACTTTTGCACCCGTTTTAACTAATAAAATATCACCTTCGTCTACATCATCGACATCTACTTCTTCAAATTCTCCGTTTTCCATTTGCTTTAAAGCGCTTTCTGGTGCCAGCTCTGTTAATTCTTTAATGGCAGAACGTGTTTTGTTCAAGGTACGTTGCTCCAAGTAAGAACCAAATAAGAATAAGAAAGTAACGATGGCTGATTCCTCATAATTTTGAATCAATACTGCCCCAATAACTGCAATGGTAACTAAAACATCAATACTGACAACTTTTACTTTTAATGCCTGATAGGCTTGGATTGCAATCGGCGCCACACCAAGAATGGATGCAATGATGAGCGACCAATTGAAAATGGCCATGTTGTCTAAGGAAAATCGTCCGAAGAATGCAAATGCAATCAAAATTGCACTGATCAGTGTAATAGAATTCTTTTTACTTAATATATATCTTTGCATGTTGATTCCCTCCAATTTCATTTTCATTTGTATTCCTTGTTGATGACTCTAGTATAGGATGTTTCTATGAAATAAAAATTGATTCGAATCAAGTTCTATTGTAAAAGTGAAAAATTATAAAGAACAGCAAAACAAAACCAACTGTTTTACGGAATAACTCTTATATATTATCGAACACCGACATACAATCACAAAAATTCATTATATTGTTCATTCTTTATTCAGCAGGCTTTAGAAAAGCATTATAAACAGCAAACTAAAACGCTCAGAAAATATTCTGAGCATTATTATCTTAATATTTAATTTTTCTTCCTCAACTAAACTGC
>NZ_LT630347.1 GCF_900117315.1 Bacillus massilinigeriensis | reverse complement strand
CACGCACTCTGGGTCATTAAATCGATTTTTCCCTTTTTCCTGAAGAAAATGGGCTAAATCTTCTAATGGCATTTCTGCTAGTTCGTCTAGGCTGAACTTTTCGGAGAACATTTCCATCATGGCGTTTCCGAATACAGATGAATCCACTTCTAGTGAAAAGGTATTACACTTATAACTCAAATGTTGTAAGAAATGTTGTTTTTCTCTAGCCACTTGATGGATAAGTTGGTAACGTGAGCGAGTTAATTGTTGTAAAGCAATATACTGTTCTTCTTTCACCACGGACATGGAGTTACGTCCGAAACGAAGATAATCAGCAATAACGAACGCATCAATTTCATCCGTCTTATCCATATCGGAATAGCTTTTCTTAAAGTTAGCAATCTGTTTGGGATTCATGACAAACACTCGGGCTCCCAAAGCTTTAAGAGATTCATCGTTGTGTAGGAACATCGATGGATGAAAGCTATAGACGGACGTGGATTCCAGTCCAATTTTTAACGCTTGAATGGTTTGATTTTTGGTACATTCTAAAATACGATCTCGGAGTTCTGTTGCGCCAGGTAGATCGTTACAGACAGAAAAGGATTGAAGTTTCTCTCCTTCATCGCCCAAAATACAAACCTTAATATCAAAAGAACTAATGTCTAAGCCAACAAATAATTTCATGGGGTGTCCCCTCCTTTCAAATTAGAATCATAGGTACATTTCTAGGATGCCCTGAGATATCTCTAGTGTGAACGCCGACCAGCAACCTCGTGTATCAGAACTTGCCCTGGTTCGAAAGCCGCCCTAGAGCTACTACCATCTAGGTTCGAAGAACAGGGAGAACAGCCTGCGAGTAGGAAGCACCGCACGAACACTGAGAAACAGTCTTTAAATGTGGTTAAGCCCACAGGGGGATAAAGAATTGTCCCAAATGATCCTAATCTCATTATCTAGAAATATCTCGGGACACCCAAGAAATTTGATTTATTTTGTACAGGAAAAGTAGGGATTACGGTCCTCAAATAAAAGGGACTAAACATAATATACGAGG
>NZ_LT630346.1 GCF_900117315.1 Bacillus massilinigeriensis | reverse complement strand
AATCACAAAAATTCATTATATTGTTCATTCTTTATTCAGCAGGCTTTAGAAAAGCATTATAAACAGCAAACTAAAACGCTCAGAAAATATTCTGAGCATTATTATCTTAATATTTAATTTTTCTTCCTCAACTAAACTGCATCGTTAGTTTAAGCGAAAATATTCACAACCCCTTCACCTATAATGATTTTTTGTATGTGTTTCAACAAATATGGTCCGTTTGTTGAAGATAGAGTTTATGAAAATCAAACAAATTATTCTATACCATCATTTATTCTCAATAATACGATTATCCATTTTATTATCATAAAAATTTTAAGTGGCAAACAGTATGTAATCAATATTCAAGGGTAAATCACAGAGGATTTTTTCAAGCAATTTCAAAGAAGCCCAGCAAAGCAGCCGGCCGCGTCTCCTCCGACAACGGCCTCCACTCACGTTCCGACGCGGTCTCCAGAGCCCCGCCCTCTATTCGAAGAAGCGATTCTTGCAAGCATAATCAACATGCAATCATGCACGAAGTCAATCAAGAAGTTAAGCTACGCATCATTGCATTGAAGCAATTTGAAAGCATCTCAAGAAGCCCTGGCTGCCGTGATAAACTGAGTTTGCCTCTAATATATAGAACGCAGGATACCGCCCCCCTCCTTCCCCTTCCCCCTCAAACTCCCCCTAACCCCATCCTCCCCCCATTGTGTGTGCTACCGTTCCGCATTCGCTCCACTATCGCACACACGCAGAGGAAGGATTGATGGTTGAAGGGGACTGGGAAGGAGGGGGGCTTGGCTTCTTTGTGATGCTTCGGTGAAGAAAATACGAAGAAGCAGCATCACAAACAGTCGGAAACACTCCGTACATTTCCGACTGGCCATATCCTGCTAAGGCTATGAAAGATCGTAAGTTTTCTACAACAAATTTTGCAGCCAGGGTAAGGCAAATTCGAGGAAGAAGGAAGCTATAAGCCCTTCTGAAGAAGCGCTTATAGCTTTTATTTATGTTTGAGGGTAATTTCACTGAAGATCCTCCCCAGCTAATTCAAAGAAGTCTAGCAATGAAGTCCGGGCGAGTCTCCTCCGACAACGGCCTCCACTCACGTTCCGACGCGGTCTCCAGAGCCCCGCCCTCTATTCGAAGAAGCCTCTCTTGCAAGCATATTCACCATGTAGCCATGCACGAAGCCACTCAAGAAGCAAAGCTATACATCGCTACATTGAAGCGAAAACAAGGAAGAAAACAACCTTTCTAGGAAGAAACGTTGTTTTCTTCTTATTTATGTTCGAGGGCAGAGTCGAAGAAGCTCCTCTTAGCAGTTCAAAAAGGCTCAGCAAAGTAGCCGTCCGGGTCTCCTCCGACAACGGCCTCCACTCACGTTCCGACGCGGTCTCCAGAGCCCCGCCCTCTATTCGAAGAAGCGATTCTTGCAAGCATATTCATCATGTAGCCATGCTCGAAGTCAATCAGGAAGCAAAGCTCCACATCGCTACATTGAAGAAAAAGCATGGAAGAAAACAACCTTTCTACGAAGAAACGTTGTTTTCTTCTTTTTATTTTCTTCTTCTTTTATATAAAGTCACCATCTTTGAATATATTTCTACAGCCCGCGACAATCTCCTACGCCTACCACCTTCAGCAGATGCTTCCGGTAGGAGGCTCCAGAGCTCGTCGCTGGGAATATTCGAAGAAGAAAGTTGAAAGTAACCCAAAGAAGCCATAGCATCTCTGAACTCAGTTCCTGCCCATTGGCGCTTCCGTTTCCTTTTGGTTCGGGGCCCCAGGGCTCATGTGCTGAGTTGACGCTGCCGGATTTCACCTACTCGCTAACGCTCAAACAAATGCGCCATCCGGCAAACGAGCCTAGCACATGGCCCACCCAAACCAAAAGACTACGGGTCGCCAGTGAATTAGTACATGTCTCTGAATCTGACGGATTATGTAAGTATTTGTATGGAGGGTTCGACAGGCTCTATATTGAATCTGTATCGTGAGGTGAAATGTCATGAATACAGAATACAAAGGGAATGAATACGCTACAAAGGATATTGCCCGTATCGTGGGTATAGCGACTCCAACCGTTAGGAAATATGCTCAAGCTCTTGAGAAAGCTGGGTATTCTTTTATAAAGAATAATAAGGGGTTTCGTATCTTTATTGAGAATGATATAACGATTTTTTACGAAATTAAAAATCTATCAAATAATCATGCTATACCAATTGATCGGATTGCTGAGATGATAGTATCGGATCAACAAGAGCCCGATTCTGTAAGCGATACGGTACCATATCGCCTGGAATACAGTGAATTAGTAGAGAAACTTAATAAGGTCGATATGATAAACGATATAATGATTGAATTAGAAGAAGTAAAACAAGTAAATAGATTATTATTGGATCATGTTAAACAGCTACAAGAGTCTTTTGTTAATACAAGTATTAATGACAGGGATAAGAAGCTAGTTGATTCTATGAAATTGTCGATGGAAAATAGACAAATTAAAGGTCAGTTAGAGGAGATTAAGAATGCGTTGTTGGAGATTTCTTCTGGTAAACAGAAGAAACGGATATTTGGTAGATAAAATATTTGTTTTGGGGCCATGGGATCCATGGCTTTTTTCAGTTTTACATTCATAAGTTTGTCAAAATCCTTTTACAACTTTGTGAATACAATCACAAACTAGAGATTATGCAAATAGATTCTGCTATTCTAACAGTGTAATCATTAAATAACATATTCACGGTGAAGGGATGAGAAATCATGTTTGTTAAATTTTTTAGAGAAAACGTAATTGCTTCTGCGTTGCTATTAGTGGCTCGTTTGTATTTAGGGTATGAATGGATGAACGCAGGTATTCATAAATTGACTGGTGGGTTTGATGCTTCCGGTTTCCTAAAAGGGGCATTGGCTGGAGCTTCTGGAGATCACCCAAATGTTCAAGGTTGGTGGGCAGCATTCCTAGAGAATTTCGCTATTCCGAATGCAGATCTTTTTAGTACATTAATTCCTATAGGTGAAACTTTAGTTGGTCTTGGATTAATCTTAGGTTGCTTAACAACAGCAGCTGCTTTCTTTGGTGCAGTAATGAACTTCGCTTTCTTATTTTCTGGAACAGTAAGTACAAATGCACAAATGGTATTGTTGACTGTATTCATTCTTGTTGCTGGTGCTAATGCGGGAAGATTTGGACTTGATTATTATGTAATGCCTTTTATCCGCAAGCAAATGGATAAGAGAAAGGGTGCAGCTAGTAGACCTGTAAAGGCATAAAATAAGTCAGTCATTTTAGTTGGACGGAAGCTCCAATTTAATCTGTAATTATTAAAAGGCTTTACTTCATTGAGGAGTAAAGCCTTTTTGTTGTACTAACGTGACAGTTTAATGAGGGGATTTTTTTTCAACAAGAAAACAAAAACTTAAGCGATACTGTGCATATCGCCTGGAATACAGTGAATTAGTAGAGAAGCTAAATAAGGTCGATATGATAAACGATATACTGGATCTTTTAATGGTTATTTTTTCACTAAAAAATGGAGGATTATGGCATTTTTTGTCGAAATGCATTATTAAGTAGTTTTCCCCCTTTTTTTCCCCTTAATTACTCCGTAGTTTATTCTAACTATCTTTTTTTCCTAAATTACTTTCAAAATTGAATAAGAAGAAGGAGGTTCTTATGGAAAATTTAATTTTAAGAGATAGTGTTGAACTTCAAGAAGCGAAACGGCATGTTATGTTCCATCATTATAAGGCATCTGGATGGATTACTCTGGCTAAGAAAGAGAAGGATGATTGGAAACAATATCATTACCAGCCAGAACAGTTAGCTCAGGTATTATCAAATTGGCTAGGAGAGAATGTTTATTTTAGCCAAAATACATTTTATAAACCTCAGAGACGAATAGAGAACATTAGGCAATTGAGAGCATTATACGTGGACATTGATTGCCATACGTTAAATTACGATCCGAAGTGGGTATTAGAAAAGATTAATCTTGAGGTTTTTCAAGAAATCCTGCCAGTCCCTAATATCATTATTTTCTCAGGCCGGGGCCTTGTGTGTATATGGCTTATCGAACCTGTACCATTTCAAGCTCTGCCACTCTGGAAAGCCATTCAAAACTACTTTTATGAGCAATTAGTATATGTCGGCGCTGATAAGAAATCGCTCGATCCAACGAGGGTATTTCGAGTAGCAGGAAGTACAAATTCTAAAAGTGGAAAACGTGTAACGGTTGAGTATCGGCACCAGTACAGATATGTGTTAAGAGAACTCCAGGAGGAATACTTGCCTGAATTATCTTCACCAGGGCCTAGGAAGGCGAGGCACAAAGTAAAAGCAAAAATATTAAATTTATATAATATACATAATCTCCACTATACTAGATTGCTAGATTTAGTTAAGTTGGCTGAGCTGCGTAATTATGATCTAAAAGGAAATCGTGAATTGTTCTGCTTTTTATATAGGTACTGGGGTTGCTGTTTTACCGATGATTTAGAGAATGCGCTGGCACAAATGCTCGAGTTTAACAGTGAATTCAAGGAACCGTTACCTAAGAATGAGGTAATAAGAGCAACACGGAGCGCAGAAAAAGCCTGGAAAGCTAAAAGTGATGCAAGGGCAAATGAAGAGGCTATTTCTAAAGGATATCCAGGGGCTGGGTATAATCTGAAGAACAAAACCATTATTAAGTGGCTTAATATAGTTCCAAAAGAGCAAAAGTTTTTACGAACAATTATCGATTGGGATGAAAAGCTCAGAAGGAAAAGGGAACGAGACAGACTTGCTTTTAGACAAAAGAACGGGTCGGTAAGTAGGGGAGAGTACCTGGAGCAACAAAAAGAAAAATCGGCTGATAAGCAATGGCAGCTTATGATGGCTATAAAACGACATCCTAATATGTCCAACTTGAGATTGGCCAAGCTATTAGGAGTTAGCGAGTCTTATATACGTAAACTTAAGAACAACCTGGATGTGTAAAAACTCGCACTGGTTCTCGCTCTTATATTATGGGCGATAGCCTGCTTGCCCGCCTTAAAAAGAAGGCTTTTAAATGAATTATTTCCTTTATTGGTTGGGGGACGTAGCCTCGGAGCGAGCAGCGGGCAAGCGATAGCGCGCAGGCTTAAGAATATATATATTTATTTCCTGGCTTTACGGCGTTTTTTCAATTCTTTTTCATCTGGTTGCCAGTTTTCTATTAAACTATGTAATTCCTCGAGTGCAAGTAAATAGTGATATATTTCTTCTGAAAAAATACCATCATTTCCTTCCAGACTGTAGTAATCTCCAAACTCATCTATTACTGACTCAATACCTTCCAATAAATCGGCCTTTTTAGGTGTACCGAAAATGATATTTCCATAAAGATCATTTTCATAGTTTTTCATCCATTCGATGTATTCAAAACGTACGGCGTCATAATCGTCTATATATGGGTGGTCGTTGTCATTTGGAGAATTATCGAATTTCTCATAACAGTCATCTGAACAGAAAACAATGCCATCGCAATCCACTCGGCGTTCTATTCCTGGCTTTTTTCGGCAAACTTTACATCGTTTCATCATTATCCCTCCCTCTAAAATACAACATACATAGGCTTTTTAATTTCTGTTGTGGGAAATTAGGATTAATGAGCTTTAAACCGAATTGAATAAAATTAGAAATCAAAAGAATGAGAAACCGGAATAAGAAAAAGCCCCTTTTCGATTAAGGGGCTTTTTCTCGTTTTTATCTCTCGCAAGCATACCCATCTTTATCGCGATCCATTTTAGAATCATAAGCCTTATGACCCTTCGGAACGCCGTTTGGATATACTTTTCTTAATTCTGTACAATTTTTAAAAGTAGTTTTGCTGGTGCTTTTATTTGAAGAAACTGGTGGTTTCTTTTTACTCCATAAGCCGACTTTATTTTTTTGTGCCTGCTTTTGTAATTTAATTAATTCGGATTCGTAAGAATATGTGCCGTAGTCATAAAATTTTTCTACATATCCTTTTTGAACGAGTAATTTTTGAAGAAGTTTACCGTCAACCCATACCCAAGCTAATGTACGGCTATATTTGTCCTTTTTTGGACCATCATATTGCAATTGGATCTTTTTAGCGCTCTTTAACTTTGAACAAGTATAATTGGAAGCTGTTTTTCCGTATGCTTCTTTTTGAATGGTGCTCTCTGGTGTATCAACATAAAGGAAACGAGTCTTTCCTACTTTTGAGAACTGTGCGGTGTCGCCGTCAATACATTTTGATAGCTTAACAGTGAATTTTGTTCCGGCTTTTGCTTCAGCTGTGTTTGAAGAGAATATACCGGTAAAGCCTAATAGTAGTATAGAAATTAAGCTAATTAATTTTATGGATTTTTTCATTTCTTTTATTTTGCCCCCTTTAATTTCTATGAATATAGTAACATATATTGTAAGTTGTTGATGATATCTATTTTTTGGTATCTTTAAAAATTTAAACGGGGTGGTTTAATGATAGGAATTGAATTTTCCAATGTAAGAGATATGACGTTCCGATTACTAGAATCTTTGAAGGATAAGAACAAATCTTACACACCAAGGCCATTTAATCGATATAAAGTTGAAAGAAGCTTATGGTGGCTTGTCCCTTCAAAAGATTTCCCCGCATATAAGTATGGCAAGTTCATGATTGAAAAAAGAAATAATGAAATATTAATTGGTATCCATGTTGAAAAAGGATTAGAAAAGGGAGATAAGTTGCAAAAAGATGAAACACTAGATGATTCATGGGTTTGGCATGAGCTCATGAATGCATTTGAAAATGGAGAATTAAAAGATACTTTAATTAGTATTCAAGAATCATTTGGCAATGAAATTAAGACAGAGATAAATGTTCAAGTTCCGGTTTTATCATATGATGAAATAATATCTTTGGAGAATGGACAGTTTGTCCAAAAGGGACACGTTGTTGACTTGAAAAACGTCCCTCATAAATTACGTTCGATTGAAGATGTTGAATGGTATTGGATCGATATATTTGTTCAATTTGTAATACCAATAAAAGATGATTCCACCACAAAAGAATTAATTGATTTTGAAATTGCTGATAGGTTAATGGCTCCTTTGGAAAAGTGGGTTAAATAAATAAAACCAGGAGCTAGGCTTATTATAGTCTAGCTTCTGGTGTTTTTTTAGAATTTCGGCAATGCATCCACTGCATCCGCCAGGTCGTTGTATGAGTCTTTTAAATACTTACTTGTTGTTGCTATATTGCTGTGCCCGGCCAGCCTTCTTACTTTTTCAATATCATTGTTAGTTGCCTTTAACATCCACTTACAGAATGTATGCCGGAACATATGGGGTGTTAATTTTTTCTTCGGTAAACTATAGCTTTCGATCATCGTTTGGATCCCGCGGACCGTAAACTTTGGTGATCGTTGGCTATAAAATACATAAGGAGAATCCATTACATTTGGTTTCTGCTGGGCCATTTCTGCTCTATAAATCAACCAATCTCTTATTTCAGCAAGTAATGTGTTTGAAATAGGGATTGTTCTGACCTTTCTTCCTTTCCCTACTACGCGAAGCCTCTTTAGTTCAAGATCGATGTCGGTAATTTTCAAATTAGATAGCTCTTCCACACGTAATCCAGCGTATGTAAGTAAATAAATGATTGCTCGATCTCTCCGGTATTTTTCCTCTGGATTTACTCCTCTACTTTTTACCGGCTTCTTCCTTAATTTTTCAAGCAGCATTTCAAACTCATCTTCGGTTAACCACATGATTTTTTCGTAGTCTTCATCGGCAGATTTGATGTCTTGAATATCTACCATTGGATTATGCTGCAAGTGGCCTTTTTTTGTGGCCCAGGAGTAGAAACCTCTAACTGAATTAAGACGTCGGTTAATAGTTGAAATGGCTAACGGTTTTATGTCAGTCGGATTCATCATGTCGTTGATCCATTTTCGAACATCAGCTGAAGTGACATAATCATCAGGGGTGATGTTTAAGTCATCAAAAAAATTATGTAAATCATTACTATAGGAGACGATTGTATTAGGGGACATTCCTTTTTCCTTTAGATAGGAAATGTAGCTTGAAAACATAAATTCCACATCCTTCACTTATATGCCGAGTTAAAATAGGCTATTTTTGATAGAAAAATAGCTTGAAAATCAACATTATATGATGAGTATAACATAAGTGGAGGGGGTATGAACGTGTATAAAGTATATTATATGATTAGTTAATAATGAAAAATATCCTCTTTTAATTAATGATATTTATTAACCTTTTTTAAAAGAGGATATTATATCTATTAATTTTTAAAGAAGCCAATATCTTTATGGATTAATAAATTACGGTCTAAATATAGATTCCAATATTCACAAGATGTTTCTGGGATATATGAACAGTTATAGCAAGCTGCTCCATTTATTCCATTAACTCCTTGCCCTAAAGATTCCCCAAGTTCTGTACATACTGGATCTGAGCTACACCATTCTGATCTATTAATAGCTCTGTCTAATAGTGTAAAGAATTGCTTTTTTAATCCCAATCTTACTAATCCGCCTAATGTTCCTTCAGAATCTCCTGCTGATATGTAAATTAGGACTCCTGCTTGATCTTCATCTAAATAAAGTCTTTCACGAATAGCAGCACGATTATAACCACTTACATTAGAAAATTCATCAATTAAAAAGTGAGACAATGTATGTAACATAATATTCCGTGGTTTTAATATCTCTTCCTCACTATGTTCGAAATTATGAATTCGGTTTAAATAATTATTAAAATAATTATCTACCTTCAATTGGGACTCCCAATCTTTTATTTGATTTAAATTTAATTGTATAAAGATTCCTTCTCCATATACCTCATTGACAGGTAGCCATTTTTCTTTAACATTTTCAAAATTTTTATATAGTGATGGATAATAACTAGAAAAGTTATTTGAAGGTTTCTTATAGTCTTTACGATCAAATCCATATAGTGCTGTTGTTTCCTTAAGTCTTAATACCCGCGAAATGCGTTGTATGTATTTTGTATAATAATTTTTTTCTTTACTTTCGTCTAAAGTCCACTCAGGTTCCACCTTTAAAATCTTAGAATTAACAATTGATGATAACTTTTCAAATTCTTTTTTCTTAATCCATTGACCTGGTTTTTCAATCTCTTCATCTGTAAGGAAAATTTCATCTGATGCATCTAGATACATTATTGCATCTTCAATTTCTTGGTCAGTAATATCCTCTTTTAAATCAAAACGCAAGTTTTCACGTATAAAACTAATCTTCTTCTTTATATCGTCGAGAAGACTCATATTTATTTGAAGTAAATACTTGGAAGGAGATTGAATCTTTGAAACAATAAGATCCACATTTTCGTTATAATCCCCAGGTATTGCAAGAGCACTAATCTTCTTCGCCATATATACACTTATGGAATTTCTCAAAATTGCCACTGGGGCAGCGTCACATGGTTCTTTCTCATATCCGCACCATGGTCGCTCTCCTTCACAAGTATATTGTCTAGTCTTTTCTTTATTCAAATTATTTCCTAAAAAACTACTGTCGTCATTAGAAGATGTAATTCCTTGCAGTCCTCTACTAATCTCACATTTATCACATTCAATTCGCCAAGAATCTAATGTGGTACCGCCACTCATAATAATACGTAAATTCCCTTCACAATCAGTATTTTCGTCTTGATGAACCCATTTTCTCCACGGAAAATCTGAGAGATGCCCATGTTCACAAATTACTACAAAAGGAACTTGTTTATAATATCTCTTAACTTTACATTGTGGACAGTCTAAAAAAACAGAAGTTTGGTCTAATTCAAGCTCTCTTAGAGATTTGCAGGAACTGCAATAATGCCATCTAGGAAAACGCATTAAAGGTGTAATTAGATTACTATTTGGTACAATTTCAAGAGCATTTTTGCTGGTTTTACGAAACTCGGCGGGTCTATAGAATTTGTCTACCCCTAAAATGGCCTTTAACCGTGGTTCTTGAACTGCGAATTCTTCGATATTATTCGCTTGGTTACCATATAAATCACGAAACCATAAGTCAAGTGCACCGACAACTGCAGTTTCACCTTCAGGACTAATGACTAATGAACCTGGCCCTTCAGTTCCCACCAGTTTTGATCGCCTCATTGGTAAATATCTCATTTATTTTTTCCTCCCAATTAAATTTACCAAACAAACTCCTCAACTTCATGCTCTAGACCGATAATTGATCCCTTACTTTCAGCATCTACACTCCTTAACGAATTAATTACTGGAATACTTCCTGGATATTTTTCGCCATCAATTAAATTTCCAGAGTAATACATCAGTCCTCTTTCATTGTCCGATACTACCCAAGTTTCATATGAACCTTTTAATATGCCATTAATAAAAGACTGAAAATCCGCCTTAAATATATCCAATTGCTCTGAATCAATTAATTCTACACGGTCTTTGAAACGTTTTTTGAAATTATTAAATCGTTGATCATATATAGCCTTTTGAATTTCTTTACTACTAGGACTTATTGCTAACTGCCAATTAAGCCTTTGACGTAAGAATCCTATAATTACAGCTGTCAAACCCCTATCTAATGAAGCTGTAGAAAATGGAGTCAAACTGGTTGTTTCGACCTGTGCATATAATCTTTGATGATATTCATTAAAATGTTCAAAATGTGATTTATCTCTTGAATTTTGGTTGGAGTATATTGTAACTATTAATCCGGGTCTTTCATCGGAACGGCGCCCAACACGACCACTAACCTGAATATACTGAGCCGTCATTTTAGGTTGCCCAACAATACCCATTAAAGATAATCGATCAATGTCTACACCAACTTCAATAATGTTTGAAGCTAAACAAGCTGTTAGGGCCTGAGTACGACCTCTATTGTCTGTTGATTCATATTTAACTTTTAAATCATCAATTGTTTTAGAAATTTCACCACTCTGCTTACGGGATGTTAACTCTAATGGCATACCAATAAAACGAGGCTTTTCTATATCCTCCCTTTTAACTAATGCATCAATATATGTAGGAATATCACTATTAAATAAATTTAATCCCGCACCTAAGTCTCTTAAACTATTATAAAATGATAATAATGTCCAAAATGGATCTTTTTCATCCTCTGTGAAGCTTTCTACCTTTTGTAAAATCGCTGAGTAGGTCATTACTTGGGCCATCAGAATACGTACACGGGAAGTAAATACTCCCACATATTTTCTCCCCGGCATTGGATAACCATTATTATCTTTTGCTACTTTAGAGAAGAATGAATCATCAATATCAATGCCTGGGCTAGGAAATAATTTTGAATTTTCTCGGCCAAACAAACACTTAGCTTGTTCCTCAAATTCTTTAATTGTAGCTGTTGCGGAAATAATTTTTGGGTATATTGGTCTTTCTCCGCGGTCATCAATGCATAATTCTTCAATAAGTACCTCATATAAACCTGCTAATGTACCTAGTGGACCAGAAATTAAATGTAGCTCATCTTGAACAATTATTTGAGGAGGTGAAACCATTCGTTGACCATTCTTATCAATACCGAATAGACTCCTGGCTTCTGGACGCCATGTTAGTTGTACAAATTTATCAATAGTCCCAATTAAAAAAGTTGGTCTCTTTTCATAAATTGTTTCATCAACAAAATATACTGGAATTTCATTAGAAAAGTCACATAATTCATCTGGACATTTAACTATTAAGGTTTGATTTTCATTATTAAACCCAATAACTCTAGTTTCCCTTTTTCCGGTGCCACGAACAGATACTTTACCAATATGACAGCCACACCAAGGACATCTTGTAACAACTAAACTTTCTCTGCCTTTAGATTTACTCATAGATCTAATTTGTGTTAATGCTTCTTTATTATTATTAGGTGATGTTGCAGTACCAACCCAGATACCAATTGAATATGGGGTATACCCTAATAAACTACTATTTTCACGTCGTATAAATTCCATCGCGCAAATTAACCTAGATGCCCGTTGAAATTGATCTGCAGTTAGTAATCTTAACGTATATCGCATTATTATATCCACTCCAGCATCATTTGGATCAAGTATACGTCTGTAAAACATTTGAAATGATGCTACACCTAAATATGCTTCTGTTTTTCCTCCCCCTGTTGGAAACCATATTAAATCTACTATTTTTCT
Source organism: Bacillus massilinigeriensis (assembly GCF_900117315.1). Classification (GTDB taxonomy): domain Bacteria; phylum Bacillota; class Bacilli; order Bacillales; family Cytobacillaceae; genus Bacillus_BE; species Bacillus_BE massilionigeriensis. The sequence goes on along the minus strand of NZ_LT630346.1, from coordinate 9,793 downwards.
ATCCATTGACTCTTTTTTAACGACTGATTGTATTGATAATAAAATAAATGCAATTTGAAACGCTCTCCAACTATTAGTCTGTTCGTCCAAGTTTTTCATATTCTCTGTAACTTCATCAAATGTTTTGTCAAATACTAAATCTATACCTTCATTATTCCTTTGATAGTAAGCATTCCTCGGTTGTTTTCCATTTATTTGCTGTAGCAGAACAGCTTTATTGGCAAACTTAAATGCCTGGAGAACATGTGGGTTTTTCAATAAAACTAAGCCCTTTTCTATTCTTTTTAGACTCTCATTACATAAATCTAAATTTTTTTTTGCAGCTTTTCTTAATTGTTTTGGTAATTTTACCGATTTATTTTGTTGTTCATGAATCCAATCATTATAACCTTTTACTAAAGGATAAAGAATTTTATGTACTTCATCATAATCATCAGCATTCATTAAAGCACTCATTTTAATGTTTACTGGAATATTCTCACCGTTATTTTTTATATATATATTGGGTGTCATACTCTCCGTTTCATAAGTAGGGATAAATGTTGTTTTAATTTCAGTTATTGTTTTTTGATTTTTTTCCCATGTAGCAGAACAACCATGCCCAAATGCATAATTTGATTTATTTTTAAATAATAGTTCACTGTTCCATTCATCTTCGGTAAGTTCCAAATTCCTCTGGTAGACTTTGGGATAATTTAAAAATCCACCTTGTTTTTCTATAATAGTCAATTCAGATTGAAATAGTGTGTATTCATCCAACATTCTTTTTCCTGGTGGCTTTGTTCTATTTAAAGCAGTTATTGTCATCAAAATATAATCATCTTTAAAACGACATTGTACATGTAAACAAAATTTGATATTTCTAATAGCATTACCTACAGAATCAAGTAATTCTAATTGAAACTCCTTTGTAGTTATATTGTTATCATTTATAAATTCAGAGATATTTATAATTTTTGATGCAGTAACCGATTTTCTTAACCACCAATCATCATCAAATTTATACCTTTTCCCTTTTTTTGAAAAATTGGCATAGATTTTATGACGTGAGTAAACTCCACCTTGAAGTTTAACAATAATATTTTGAACACTCTTTTCTAGACAAAACGTAAGACCCATTGTGGATGGAATAAAATCATTTTGATTTATTTTGGCCGTAGCATCGTCTAAACCTGAATTTTCAATTTTTTCCTCAGATGTTAGGTCACGATCCTGAGATTGAGCATAGAATTCCTCTTGTTCTTCATTTGAAACTACTTCAATGATTAGTTCATCTTCATGTTCTTCTTGATATACTGACTTCATAGGATAAAGCATACCTGCTCCATACCGTCTAGAAGGATTGTCCCGCTGAATAACTTCTTCTTTTTTATTAGCATAAATCCAATAATAATTAAAATTTAAATCCTCTGAATCTGTAAAAATTGTACTTTCTTGAATATTTAATTCCTTTGTACAATTTTTAATATTACCCGGACCGATAATTTCTTGAGAAACTGCCCCAATAATAGCCTCCCTATTACTAAGGGATTTAATTATGTCTTTATTCAATGAAATTCACCTCATCTTTTTAAAACTTTTAAAACATCATAACTTGAAACAAAATAAGTATCCTTACTAATCTTTTTTACTTCTTCAATATTAAATGTAGCCCCATGAAATTTTTTAGATTTAAATATATAAAATCCATTTTCGTCTAATATATTTTCTGAATTTAGCGATATTTCTTCCATTAATGCTTGGGAAATTTTATGTCCTGCGGAAATATGTGCCCTTAATATCAGGTTTGCCGACCGTAATATTTCATCTTTTTCCCTTTCTTTAAATTTCAATGCATTCAATATTTCTTTTAAATATTTAGGCCTTATTGAACAAGTACTAATCCAGTTCTTAATGTTATTTTCTGTCGCATTCGTAATCTTATATTTTCTATATAAGATTTTGGACACTACTGATAACCCTTTTTTATTTATATTTTTACGTAGCCTTCTTTTCCACATTTCCAAGTTTTCACGAATTATCTTTGCATTTTTCCCAAGAATCTGATCTGCTACCTCTCGTACTAAATTTGAACCGTTATGACTCCTAAATACTAGTAAGTCCCCTACTTTTATTGTTTTTATAGTTGCTTGATAGACTCGTAAAGTTTCTCTATCTAATACATTGACATTTTGACCTACTGGTAGGAAAATATGAAGTCCGTTGGAAATATCAACCAATCTCGCTTCCACCCTATCATTACTTGAGATACCATTTTCTTCATAGTGGGTAATTAATTTTTCAACATCCTGTTCATACAAGGGCGTATTAAAGGTTTGCTGATAGTCAATACCCTCTAATCCCTTGTCTATTATTAAATCTTTATACACCGTATTAATAATCGTGCTTTCATTAATTAGGTCAGCAAATGCCTTTCTCTTTATCAACCTATTCTCAAAACAAGAATATCCCAGAAATGCAACCTCCTTACCATAAAAAACTTCTGAAAATTTGCGATCATAATATGAGGGTGTACCGATAAAAATTAAATAATCTACAAAAACCCCTGAAACAATAAATTCCTTATCTGTTAATATATTTATTTTTTTATTACATATTTCTATGTATGGCTGGTTTATATGCTCTTTAGTAATAATAATAACGCTTTCATTTTCAAGCGATAATAAATGTATTAATTCTTCTAATTTATTTATATATCCATTCTTATGTTCATTTCGAAGGATTCTAATTAATTCTATTATTGGCTTTACAAATTTTTGAAAGAGTTCAATATAGATTTTCTTATTTGTGAAATTAAAATACTTAATTATTTCTTCATTATTTTCCCTGAAATATGTACTATAATTCCATATTGTTCCTGCTACTAATTTAACATTATTAATAAAATAATCTGTCTCTTTTAGTAGTAATTCATCATGCTCATAATACGTTTTCACCTCTAGTTTTAAATGATTTAAGGCCTCAATTAGTTTAGTAATTAAATCTTCATTTATGCGTATAAAAAATATTTTTATTGGTGTTTTAAATAGATGATTAGCCAACTCAATATTAACTCTTCGATTCCCATGCAAATAGCTCTACTCCCTTTGGTAAAGAGACCTTTTGCTCTTTTATTCTATTTAATATATCTTGATTTAATGATTTAGATTTACCTATTAGATAATCTTGCTCAATTTTAAATTGAAGTTCTTCTCTTTTTTCTATCGAATCATGTTGATCAACAATATACATAGACTTTAAGTGTTTAAAATCATCCATTTTATGTAGTGTTCTAGTGGTTCCAATAAAAATAATTGTTGAGTCACTCGGTAACTCAATTCCATGGTTGTTGTTTAAAAATAGAATATTTCTAAAATGACCTTTATTACCATCATATATTAATTCATCCAGTGTAAGTTGTTTTCCAAACAATTCTAACTCAATACTTGAAATATATGTTTGCCACTCTTTTTTATTAGCACATAAATATATATTCGGCGTGTTCTTCATAGAGAGTAAATTTAAGTTTTGCTTTGAATACAACATATTTAATATATTGTTTTCTTCTAGTGATTCTACGTCTTTAACTATTCTAGTATTTCTTATGTTTGTTACATCGTTATCATGTATTCTTACACAGTCAAACCATTTATTCTCAGGAATATACCTTGTAGATCCCTGCTTATCCCTAACCATAATAGTCTTTACATGTGGATTTATTGGGGAATCAACGACTCTTAATACCGAAAATGCTCCCCATCTATCATTCACTTTGTATAAGATTCTTTGGCCTTTTTTTAAATTTGTATATTGATTATAAACTATTTCCTTAGAAGGATTTCTGAAGTCATAATCAACGGCACCTAAAACTGTGAAATATCCAAATAATAAATTTGATGGAACTGATAAATATAACTTTAGGTTTAAGGTTGAAGATTTTAAATACCCTGCTAAAAAAAAACTAAACTTCATCCAATCCTCTAATTCAATCCCTGTTTTACCATTTAAACGGTATTTAATAATATCTGTTAACATAGTCCTCTATTTTCACTTCCAATTTAAGGGGTATTCTTGGGAATTACATATCGAGATAGTTTTACTCCCTTACTTACTTCAGTTGCATAAGACTTATTTAACCCAGCTGCAGCAATTATTTCATTAACATTGTAGTTATTTTTGAGAATTGTAGAGGCATATTTAACCCCAAATAAATGAATGTTTGCAACTTTATACCCTTGGGGTGCTTTATCACACATTGTTTTTAAGATTTTTCCTAATTCGTATTCAGCCATTCTATCACCACCTTTGGTTTGTTTTTATATAAATTTTATTCAAAACCATGCTTTTCTCTATGCCCTTTTAAGAACAGTGGAGATGGAAAATCTTTAATAGGTCTCGTAAAAACAAGTTTTTTAGAAATTTCTTGACCTTCAAAATCAAAATTAGTGGAGAAAAGAACATTATAATCATCATCTAAAGAAATAAATCCATTTTCGAATAGAGCATCATGAATTTCACATAGTAAAATAGCATTCTTAGAAGCTACTCTTTCTTTTTGAGAAGAACTAGACCATGGCTTAATATGGCTTGTAATCAAAAGTGAAGGATGCGTAATTTTACATAAAGCACATTTTGATTGGTAATTTCCTAATAATAAATTCCTTAACTTATATTGTCCTTGGCGTGTTTTTATTGTCCGAAAAACATCTTTTCCATCGTTTTTATTCATAACAACAGTTTTATAAAGATTAGCACCTTCTTGGCTACCTAAATGAAATTCTTCTATTTCATTATCATTCAGTTTCTGTAATTCTTCTTTAAGTTGTTTTATATTTAAGTTTGGATACTGAGCCTTACTGTTTCTATCAAATCCATAAAAATGAATTACACACCATGCTTGCCATCCATCTTCCTCTTTTAGGTCATCAATTATCCTTTCAATATTACGATTACTAGTTCCCTTCTTTAAAAATTCATAAAGAACCCTTGCCTTAACCTCAATAGACAAACTTTTAACAAAGTTTATTCTCCTTTGATCTAACTTACTCATTTTTTTCCCCTCTTATAAAAGGCATTAATTTATCAATGATTTAATCAGGTCTAAACCGGTACTCTGAGGTCAATTTTATTGATGACCATCCGTGTTTCTGTCCCTTACTGAATTTAACTCGTAGATTAATTTGTTCAGAATCATTATTCCAGGCTAATGTATTTTGAATTGCTGTAGGCGTCTTCGTCTTGACTGTTATTTTACCATCAATAGCTGTGTGTTTTTTACAATAACTTACACTTTCATCATAAATTGTTATTGCCATTAAAGCCTTACCTAATAGATTTTCAATCCCTTGTTTTAGGTTTTTTTGAGGTGCATTTTCAAGTGAATCTCCTAATTTTTCTGAGATAATTTCAAGGCTTTCTCTATGAGTCAGCTGGCCAATTATGAATTTTGATTTTATTTCTTTAACAACAGGATTCAAATCTCCTATATTAAAATATGTTGGACCTAGTATTGTTCCTATTCCAGGATTTTTGGTAGTAATATTCGAATTTTTTCTAATAGCTTTTAAAGAGATTTTCTCGACAATATAGTTATTGCTTACTCTTAGGATTAATTGAAGATCGCCAGTATCGAGTTTATCTTCAATATAGCTATCCGGAACTAATTCAATATTTTCAACAGAAAAGGAATTGTATCTTTCGGTTAATTTTTCTCTTATAACAGGAACTATAGTAGAAGTCGAATGATATAACTTTTCTAATGTTTCTGGTTTTACTTGAGAATAGTATTTGCTGAGCTGAGTAACACATTCATGTTCATCTACCTGGGATGTAGATGGAAATTCTTTCAAAAGGTAAAAATATGTAAATGATTCATGACATTTCCCAATAGCATTACTATCATCCTTTTCTTGGATGTATTGGCTATTAATTAAATCAATAATATCTTGTATAGTCCGTTGATTTATAAGCTCTATTTGAGATTCATTTGGGAAACTATCGTAACTAACAGCTAGCTTTATTGATGAATTCGGACCACTTTCAAACTTAAATCGAAGCGTTAAAGCAACTTCTCCAAACTTAATACCTACCGTGTTCTTTCCTGACTTGTATAATCGAATATCATTAAATTCAGGTGTTCCAGGATCAAATTTTTCTACACTAACCTCTTCTTCTGTATTCCCATAGCTGGTAACAATGTTAAGATCATCAGTCATAAATAGAACGTTAAAAGCATTAAAAAATCCTGGGCTTTTTTCGTTATAGAAATCTCTTAATAAAGTAAAGCAACTTTCGCGTAAACTATATAAAAATTTATCTCTCAGCGGATTAATTTCTTGTGTGAACTTTGGGAAATAATGTACTATTAGCTTTTTTAATTCCTTTTTATCGTTAATATAATGTGTGCCTATTTTTGTTTCCAACAATTCTCTTAAGAACTCTAGGTAGTTCTTTTCAAAAAGATTATTAAAGGTTTCCTGTAATTTTTCTGATAAAAAATATTTAGAAAAGAAGCTTTTAGCTCCTGGATTTTTGGGTTGAATTTTCCTCCCTTTTCTAATTGAAAATAAATTGACGTTTATAGTTTTATTATTTTCTAAATATAATGTAAGGTCCTTAGCATGATCTGGATGTGGTGTTTCAAACTTTGAAGTAACAGATTTAATATTTGGATAGAGCGATTCTATAAAAAATGCTGTTTGTATTACAGTGTTTGGAAAGTAATCAATATTTTCCTTATTTATTAATCGTGTTAGAGCTGCGTAAACTAATTTAACGTGTTCATCACCAAGAAGTCTGGGGTTTTTCGCCATTTATTTTCACCACCTTTTATAATTATATATTATTCCAAATATTATTGAATCTAGCATCAAGTGTAATTATTGGAATAAGGGGAGAAAAAACTGGCCATTCACTTAATTAGATGATAAAATAGTCATATATTTTGTTATGGGAGGTATATATAAAGTTGAAACTTGAAGAAAGAGGACGAGCTAAATACCGACCGTTAAAAGAGTATGATCCTGTAGAAGTTAAACAGCTTCTATTAAATAAAATAAAAGAAGAGGAACAATTAATTCGCGAACTCCCAAATGAATATGACATGCCTATACTTGACTATAAAGAAGATAAGATAAATGTAATAAGTTTATTCTCTGGATGTGGGGGCTTAGATTTAGGAGTCGAACTTGCCGGTTTATCTGCCATGATTGGTGAAGAAAGGGCATTGAATTCATTTAAAGATAAAGAATTGTACGATAGCGTTAGAAAAGAAAGTATATTTCATACCGTCTATTCAAATGATCTCTTTAAGGAAGCCAATGAATCATACAGATTAAATTTTCCTAAAGTATATCAACAAGAAATTGATATAAGAAAAGTCAAAAGTTTCCCTAATGCAGACTTAGTATTAGGAGGGTTCCCTTGTCCTGGCTTTAGTGAGGCTGGTCCACGATTAATTGATGATGAAAGAAACTTTTTATACATTCACTACATTCGGTGTCTTCTACAAGCAAAGCCATATGCCTTCATAGCGGAAAACGTTAAGGGTATGCTGACTTTGGGCAAAGGAGAAGTTATTAATCAAATTGTTCAGGATTTCTCTTCAGCAGGATATAATGTAAAGTTTAAATTAGTCAACGCTCGTGACTATGGAGTACCTCAAATAAGAGAAAGGGTCTTCATCATTGGTATTCGTAATGATTTAGATTTTGATTATGAATTTCCTGAACCTACTCATGGTGAAGATAAGATGCCTTTTGTAACATTAAAAGAGGCTATTGGGGACTTAGTTGATTATCCTGGTGAATGGTTTGAAGGCAGTTTTTCTCCTATATACTTATCACGTAATAGAAAGAAAGCTTGGGATGAACAGAGTTTTACAATTCAGGCCTCTGGTAGACAAGCTCCACTTCATCCAAGTGGTCCTTCAATGGTTAAGTTAGAAGCAGATATGTGGGAGCTACCTGGAGATCCATCTTTACATCGGAGATTATCTGTTAAAGAAATAGCTCGTATACAAACTTTCCCCGATTGGTTCGAATTCTTTGATGGTGGAAATATGAGCGTTCAGAAAAACAATAGGTTGAATAAGCAGTATAAACAAATTGGCAATGCTGTACCTGTTATGCTAGCAAAGGCTATATCTATGCCAATTGCAATCTGGGCAAAGGATAAAATTAATCAAGCGATGCAAATTAATGAACCTGTATTAAAATAAATTATCAAACCTTACCATTTTCTTATGGGAAAGGTTTTTTTTATTATAAGAGTTAATAGTAATTTCCTAATTTACAAAGAAAATAATTGTTTCACTGGCGACCCGTAGTCTTTTGGTTTGGGTGGGCCATGTGCTAGGCTCGTTTGCCGGATGGCGCATTTGTTTGAGCGTTAGCGAGTAGGTGAAATCCGGCAGCGTCAACCCAGCACATGAGCCCTGGGGCCCCGAACCAAAAGGAAACGGAAGCGCCAGTGGGCAGGAACTGAGTTCAGAGATGCTATGGCTTCTTTGGGTTACTTTCAACTTTCTTCTTCGAATAATCCTAGCGACGAGCTCCGGAGCCTCCAACCGGAAGCATCTGCTGAAGGTGGTAGGCGTAGGAGATTGTCGCGGGCTGCAAAAATATATTCAAAGATGGTGACTTTATATTAAATAAGAAAACAAAAAAAAAGAAAACAACGTTTCTTCGTAGAAAGGTTGTTTTCTTCCATGCTTTTTCTTCAATGTAGCGATGCAGAGCTTTGCTTCTTGAATGGCTTCGTGCATGGCTACATGGTGAGTATGCTTGCAAGAATGGCTTCTTCGAATAGAGGGCGGGGCTCTGGAGACCGTGCCGGAACGTGAGTGGAGGCTGTTGTCGGAGGAGACGCGGCCGGCTGCTTTGCTGGGCTTCTCTGAATAGATAAAAAACCTAATCCGATTTGGACTAGGTTTAAATTTTATACTCGCCTTAGAGGATTCGAACCTACAACCGTACGCTTAGAAGACGTAGGCTCTATCACCGAACTGCTGTGGAACCAGAACATTTAATGGGCCTAAATGGACTCGAACCATCGACCTCACGCTTATCAGGCGTGCGCTCTAACCAGCTGAGCTATAGGCCCCTTCTATAATTGGAGCGGGTGATGAGAATCGAACTCACGACAACAGCTTGGAAGGCTGTGGTTTTACCATTAAACTACACCCGCAAAAGGATTGTACTTTTCTGCTAATTCATCTGGCTGGGCTAGCAGGATTCGAACCTACGAATGACGGAGTCAAAGTCCGTTGCCTTACCGCTTGGCTATAGCCCATTGAATAAACTACATGAATGAACTTCCTCGAATATTCATCATGAAATCGCATCGCAGGAAGATTTAATTGCAAATGAATAATCTCCCTTGAAATACTTCTGTAGTTAAATCTTCCGACATTTCCTGATATGACCGCAAAAGAAATTCAAGAGTATTTTCAAAGTAAGAGTAAATATTAAATGGGGCGATCGATGGGAATCGAACCCACGAGTGTCGGAGCCACAATCCGATGCGTTAACCACTTCGCCACGACCGCCATAGTTGCAACTCTCTTGGCAGGGGTAGTAGGAATCGAACCCACGCTGAAGGTTTTGGAGACCTTAGTTCTACCGCTAAACTATACCCCTATAAATGGTGGAGGGGGACGGATTCGAACCGCCGAACCCAAGGGAGCGGATTTACAGTCCGCCGCGTTTAGCCACTTCGCTACCCCTCCGGACAAAAAAAGGTGGCTCAGGACGGAATCGAACCGCCGACACAAGGATTTTCAGTCCTTTGCTCTACCGACTGAGCTACTGAGCCA
>NZ_LT630345.1 GCF_900117315.1 Bacillus massilinigeriensis | reverse complement strand
CGGTGTTTGTCAATATAGTTGTCGTATTTTATTACTTTAGTATTTTAAGAGAATTCCTTAAATCCCGAGTTCAAATAAAGCTACCGCGCTGCGCTTGGTGGTCTGGTGGTTTGAATCGAAAGGAAAAGCGCTCTTTCGATTCAAACCACCAGAGAAATGGGATATTATGATTTCTTCAATGTTTCAGTTTACCTCTCATCTCTCATTGGATTTAGCGCTACTTGTTCATTCGGTCTCCAATTTCTCGTGCCTCTCGTCCAACGCTCAGGATGTTTAGCTCTCGCTGCTTCGTATATATCTTTTCTCTTTTCTAATATCGCTACGTGTGCTCCAGTATGACACTGTACAGGTGTCACAAAATTTAATCCACTATGCAAGTGAATCTCGTTGTACCAATAGACAAATTTCTGTGCCCATTCCCTTGCCTCTGCGAGTGATGCAAAGCCTTTATGCGGGTAATCCGGTCTATATTTAAGTGTACGAAACATGGCTTCTGAGTAAGGATTATCATTACTTACACGAGGTCTTGAAAAGGAACTTTGAATTCCCAGTTTCTCTAGTAAACTTAAAAATGTCTCGGCTTTCATAGGACTACCATTATCAGAATGCAATACGAGTGGTGCGCCTTTGATTTTTTCATTGATCACTGCCTTTTTCACAAGTGTTTCAGCGTGCTTTGCCTCTTCTGTTTCCCACACTTCCCAGCCAACTGCTTTTCTACTAAATAAATCGAGAATTAAATAGAGTCGATAATACAACCCTTTCACAGGTCCACCCAGCCACGTAATATCCCATGTCCATACCTGATTTGGCGATGTTGCTAGATGACTCTCAGGAATTCTTTTCCCAGGCTTTTGACTACGACCACGATGATTCTGCATTTTTTCTTCACGTAACACACGATAAAAGGTGGATTCTGACGCAATGTAAGTCCCTTTGTCCGCAAGCTTTGGTACAATTTGTGTCGGGGGTAAATCGACGTATTCTTCCTGTTTGACAACCGTTAATATTTCTTCTTTTTCCTTTTCAGACAACTTATTTTTTGGTACGGGTCTTTTCACAAGTGGGCGTTGATCAACCTTCACACCACCATCTTCCACCCAACGTTCATAGGTACGAACGCTGATATGAAGCTCCTCGCAAGCCTTCGCTAATCGCGCACCATTTTGATTGGCTTCTTGGATGAGTTTGACTGCTAATGCGCGATTTGACGGGCTAATCATTCTTCCTCGTCGTCCCCCCAAATCGCTTGGGCCTTTTTTCGCAAAAGTAATAATGCCGCAGCTTCAGCTAGTGCCTTCTCTTTCTTTTGTAGCTCTTTTTCTAATAGTTTGGCACGCTTCTGTTCTTCCTTCAAAGCGCCATTCAGTTGTTTTGCTTGATCGAATGCCTGACCATTTGCCTGAAGGCATACACTTTTCCATGCTTCAATCTGTTCACGATACAGCCCCTTTTTACGACAATACTCAGCCAGCTCTGTTTCATTCAATGCGAACGTCTCCATCACGATTAGAAACTTATCTTGGCTACTCCATTTGTCACTCGTTTGTCCATTGCCAGGTGCTGCGACACCAGTCTCACGAGCTTCTTTACGCCAACTGTACAAGGTCACATCTGAGATGCCTTCTTCTTTCGCAATTTTCGTAACAGATTCATTATTTGGGGGCATCATTCGTTTAACAATAGCTGCTTTATATTCCTGTGTATATCGTGTCCCATTTTTTCTTTTCATATCGCTCAACCTCCGTGTTATTTATTTAACTATAACACTAAAGTATCCTACGACATCTATCCTAACAGAGAGGG
>NZ_LT630344.1 GCF_900117315.1 Bacillus massilinigeriensis | reverse complement strand
CAACGTCGGAGCGATGAACCAGGAAACTATCGAAACGGCTCAACCAAAAGGAAATTAAAAACACAATTTGGTGAAGTGGAAGTAAATGTTCCACGGGACAGAAAAGGCTTGTATGAGCCACAAATTCTGGACAAGTATCAAAGAAATGTGGATGGATTGGAAGAAAAAATTCTGTCTCTTTACGCCCATGGTATGTCCACCAGAGATATCCAGGAACAAGTAAAGGATCTCTACAACATTGAGATCTCCTCTGAGTTAGTTAGTAAGATTAGTGAAAAAATAATGCCACAAGTAAACGAGTGGCAAAGTCGTCCACTTGAAGCCTATTATCCTTTTGTTTTCATGGACGCTATTCATTATAAAATTCGTGATAATCATCAAATTGTATCAAAAGCAGCCTATGTTGTTTTAGGAATCAACCATGAAGGATATAAAGAAATACTAGGGATTTGGGTTGGTGGAAACGAAAGCAGTAAGTTTTGGTTAGGTGTGTTGAACGATTTGAAAACAAGAGGAGTAAAAACAGTAAATCTTTTCTGTGTAGATGGACTTTCAGGGTTTAGAGAGGCCATTCAAGCTGTGTATCCTTTTGCCGGTATTCAGCGTTGTATCATTCACCAGATCCGTTCAAGTACTAAATATGTTTCTTATAAACACCTAAAAGAATTTGTCGCTGATTTAAAGCGAATCTATACTTCTATCAACGAAGAATCAGCCTTGGAAAGACTCTATGAGTTTAAAGAAAAATGGGGCAATGATTATCCATCGGCCATTAAATCATGGGAAGAAAATTGGGATATTTTAGCCACCTTCTTTGTTTATCCGCCAGAGATTAGGAAAATAATATATACGACGAATATTATTGAAGGGCTGCATCGCCAATTTAGAAAAGTAACCAAAACGAAGTCCATTTTCCCTAATGATGATAGCCTAAGAAAAATGCTTTTCTTGGCCTCTCAAAACATTACGAAAAAATGGACCATGCGTTATCGGAATTGGGACATGATCTTGAGTCAGCTTGAGATTTTGAATCAAACATCCTAATTGGGGACTCTGTCCCCAAACCCCTGAAGTTTAGCGCTTTTGTTTTCCCTAAAACGGACTAAAAAAACGGACAGAAAAGATCCGTCCGTTTTAGGGAAAAACCATAAAACCGCTCGGGTTGCACTTCTGCATTGCCCTATCCTGTTTTATGGTAAAAGCCAATTATATTTTTGACAAATGATGTTTTTTCTATACCTATTATTTCTTGCCTTGCGAAGATTGTCGGATATTACCTACACAAAATTTTACGCAGACCC
>NZ_LT630343.1 GCF_900117315.1 Bacillus massilinigeriensis | reverse complement strand
GGCTCTTCGCCATTTAGTGTTGGTAAAGAAGAAAACATCCCTAGAGTCAGAGGATAAGCTCCTTCTCAACTCTAATAGTTTTCCATTTTACCGGATGGCAGTCAAGGAAAGCACTTGACAGCCCTCCGGTAAAATGGAGCTTGGTCTGTAAGTTGAGAAGGACCTACCCTTGCTTATGTGGTTCTACCCGAATCATTAGCTTATTAGCTGTTGCGTAGATCATCGCAATAAAGTTTTTGGTTGTCCTATATCCTCTTGCTTTGCGCTTTGCAGCTTGAACCAGACTGTTAATACCTTCAAGTAGGCCATTAGTCATTTTAGAAACGAACCATCTCAAAATACCCGGCTCATGTCTTTTTAGTGTCTGTGCTACTTTTACCATAGGTTCTAATTGAGATCGAATTGCCCAGTTATACCATTCCTGAAAATAAAATGGCGCAAATAGCTTGGACTTGGTCCATAGGTCTTGAAGGGAAAGTTTCATCCGGTAAGCTCTAGCTGTTTTTAAGTTAGTGTCTTTTAGTTTTAAAACTTTTTCTTGTTGCTCCTGATTTAGGTTTTGCTGATTCTTTAGCCATAAATATCGAGTCGTTTTCAGGCCTGGTTCTCCACTTTGTTCCGTTCGTCTTACTTGGTCCAGAGCCTCATTGACTAGTTTCATCACATGAAATTTATCGAAGGTTATATGGGCCTTAGGAAACTCTGTTTCAACGCCTTTTTTAAAGGCTGGAGACATGTCACTACAGACTTCTTCAATGTTTTCCGGGTCAATCCCATTATCTTTCAAAAAGGTCGAGAACACCTTTAGAACATTGGCATCTTTTCCTTCCGTGGCAAATAAAACACGTTTGGTATCAACATCCACAAACAAGGTAACGTATTCATGACCGCGCCGGCTGGATGTTTCGTCAATGGCAATACGTTTTACGTTAGTTATATCCAATTCTTTCATAGCTTTATCAACATAATAATGAAAGACACGCCATAACCGGGTGTCATGCTCGCCTACTTTTCGAGCTACAGCTGCCACTGGCATTTCTTTCATAAGTTGCATAACTTCAGATTCAAAGAACCATGTAAAACCAGCACCAGGACGAGACCACTCTACATGTACGGTACGGATTTTTTTACAAAGGTCACACTTCGTTCTAGGAAGTCTTGCGTGAAGGATAGTCTGATATTGCCAGAAATCCAAGTGCCTCCATGTACGGTCATCATCTAAAATATCGTGGACTTTGGCATGTGGATGGCCACAGTGAGAACAGACAAATTCTGCACCACGTTTAAAATCTAAATAAATATCGAGAATAAGTTCCTTTGAATTCAATTCATAATCAACAACATACCAAGGATCTTCAATATTTAAAGCCTTTTGAAACACACTATATTCTTGATTAAAATCTTCCATTTGGACCACCCCAGATAATAATATTTCAAACTATTATCCATTATGGTCAGGTCTAGGAATCTTTAAACCAATACTGTTTAGCGAGGAAGC
>NZ_LT630342.1 GCF_900117315.1 Bacillus massilinigeriensis | reverse complement strand
CACGTGTTACTCACCCGTCCGCCGCTAATCATCGGGAGCAAGCTCCCTCAGATTCGCTCGACTTGCATGTATTAGGCACGCCGCCAGCGTTCGTCCTGAGCCAGGATCAAACTCTCCGAAAAAGAGTAAGATTAGCTCTTCATTTATAAATAGAATTAACGTTGACGTTTCTGCTTTTGTTTAGTTTTCAAAGAACTATTTTGAGACGAGTTATTAATATATCAAATGATTTCAAAACCGTCAATATTATTTTTTTGAAATAATATTTATCAAAGTGAACCTAAAGGTTATCTTTTTTTGAAGCCTTATATATTAACATTTTCGTTCGTTTTTTCATCGCCGTTTAGCGACGACTTTTACTATATTACTATTATGTTATCCATAAGTCAACTCCTAAAACAAAAAAATTAAAAGTTGTTTTTTATATATAATATGCGAACATTTGTTCTATATAATAAATATTAAAGGAGGGAATAAAATGAGTGGTTTAAAGGATCGAGGATTAATAAAGTGGAATGCAGCCTCTTTCTTACCGGAGCATTCAAAAATGATTAGAGAATTTAAAAAGGAATATTACAAGCAATCGAAACCTTGCCTAGACGAAAATCAAATTGAAGAATTTGAAAATCTTATTGCCTTAGCTAAAGAATATAACTTTCTAGTCAAAATCAAGTTATATAACGAAGGGTTTCCAGAAGAGGTAAGTGGATATATCACAGATATATTTCAACTCAACAAAAAATTACGGATAAAAAGGGAGGATCTATCTTATGAAGAGATACATTTTACCGACATCATTGGTTTAACTAAGGATTAAAGATAAAAAATATCATCGAGTAATCGCATTATACACTTCTTCTTTCTATATAAGAAGAAACTTAACTCAGTTTAAAACCGCAAAATCGAAATCAAAAAGAAAAACACCTTCAATTTTAGAGTTAACTAAATCAAATATATTTCATAATGGGTTAACTTAGTTAATTTAGGTTAACCCATTATAGATCTAAGTTTAAAACAACTTCATCCATCTGTTCTTGTGTAATACCAATATACCTTAAAGTCTCAGTTTGACTGGAATGATTTAAAAGCTTTTGAATCATAGACAAATCTATCCCTTGTTTATATGCAAAGTATCCAAAGGTTTTTCGTAATGAATGGGTCCCTATTCGCTCTGTGACACCTACTGATCGGGCTGCTTCATTTAATATTTCATAAGCATGCTGCCGGCTAATTGCTTTTCCTCCTTTTTGACTCCGAAATAATGGCTCATTATATTGAGCAGAGGGTCGTTCAAGGTCTAAATAACGTTGAATTAGTCTTTGCGTTTTTTTATTAAGGGCAATTACACGCTTCTTATTTGTCTTTTTTTCGCGTAATTCTAATCGATCAACTACCCCTTTTTTGGTTGAAACATCAGCTACTTTTAAAGAAAGAATATCGCTAATTCTTAGCCCAGTATTAATACCCAAGACAAATAACAGTTCATTTCGAAGAGAAGATGCTCGTAAAATTTTTTTGATGGCCTCTATTTTTTCTCTATCCTTAATCGGTTGGACCGTTTGCAAATATGACACCTCCCTATTTATATAGCAAATATGTAAGATTTGGGACCTTTAATAGATAATTTATAAAACATATATAGCTCTTGAAAAATAAGTCATTTAGATAAAGTGAAAAATCTGACATAACTAGCTTGTGTCAGATTTTTTGTTTCCAAGAAAATACCCACCTGCAATTTTCTGGTGGGATTATGCTTCTTTAACATAGACAAGCCAGCCATATTTTTTTCTAACACTTTCTGCAGCCTTTTCAGCTTCTTGCTTACTTTTAAAAGTACCGGTCATAAGATAATATTTCTTTAATTTTCCCTTTGTATCTTTAGCCACTGGTGGTTTCACTCCATTTCTTAATTGGCTAAGAGAGAGGCCGAATGTTAGTTGAAAATGAGGATAATCTTTAAAGCTAGTCCAACTCCCACCCCACTCAAGACCAAGTTTCTTACCAAGTTCTCCAACTCGTTTCCACCTTTTATCAACGAACCAATTCGGAACTAGTTTTCCTCCGACTATATCGCAAACACAAAAATCAAAGGCAAGACCATAATTATGATAGGAATACCCTCCACGAGCATTTGTAACGATCTTACCAGGCTTGGTACGGCCTTGCTCGTATAATTCGTTTTGTTCCTTTATCGTGCGCAGACCCTGGGTAATGATAATAAAAATTCCTTCTTCATGTGCTTTGATTATTAATTCCCTTGCTTTATTTGCAATTGATGAATGAACACCTGACAGCTTTTTTTCTGCCTTATCTAAAAGCGCATTTGCATCCAACTAATTACTCCCCTTCCTTTTAAGCAGAATTATTTTAGGGACATAGCCAGGTCGTTAATGGATTGTGACAGCTGATCTAACTTTCTTTCCATCCGATGGAGTAAGTAAATACTTACTAAAATCGGGAATCCGACTTGTCCAATCATGTTTACCCAATCCATGCTCTCCATTATCTACACTCCTCCCCTATAAATGAATCAAAACGGAAGGCTTATAACCTTCCGTCCAAAATTACATTAATTCAATATCTTGAGTTGTACGATCGATATATCTTGCTCCTACAACACTAACTAGAGCGTTGCTAAATATATTCGACTGAATCATACTATCCATGGCAGCTTTAACTTCTGCTGGTGTAAGTGAATCTTTCGGATTTCTAACAATAATCTTCACAGGCTTAATACGTCCTTCAAAACTCAACTCTAGAGTTTTAGCCATATTTAACGACCTCCTTTCCTATTCGATAAAACCTAAATTAGACTAAGATATTAGTATCAACTGTAGTAGTTTCAAGTGGTGTTCCTTTATACAAACTAGAAATCGCAGTTGCAGTATCTGCTAATTTTTGAGGTGCAGCATCAGTTTGAACGCTTGAATAAGTGTACTTTTTGATGATTGGATCGCCTTTTTCATTGACACCTTCTTCGAAAGATAAAACAAGTGCCTTTTTTACAATTCCTTCTACTGCCATAGTTTGTTTCCCCCTTTCATATTGGTGCCTCTAATATAACGATTTTCTATTGTCCATCTCAAAAGGGCTTTCACTTAGAAAGAAACTATATATCCGGCAATTTATCTATTTCTATGTTGGTACTTTTTAAAAACAAATGAATTAGAGCCTGTAACAACAAAAAAGCAGGGATTTCACCCTACTGAAAAGAGCCATTTTTTTCTGTGTGGCTCATGTATTTCTCCATAGCATAGTTCGATGCATCGTGCATTTTTCAACTGATCAAAGCAGAATTTTTCAGAATGCATTACGTTTATTTCGTGTTTTGATAAATGGACGAGTGTTTCATGGCTAGACTTTTTGCAAAAGCAAGATATCTCTTTTGCAATAAACCATCCTATCTTGGTTTGTCTCCCTATTGATTCACGGACATTATAAGGAACTAATGTAATACCATAGGATAAAACAATTGGAACTAGCTGTTTTTTTCCGACCAGCTTTCCATATCTGTTGCGATTAGCAGAGATACTTGTGCCAAAATAATAAAGCAGCTTAGCTAAAAACGATTCACATGGCATATCCAGAAGATCGATTGATCCATCATTATAAAATAATTGAACAGAATCACCTTTGTTTTTTGCATTTACTGGGATAAACGCTTGGCCTAACGAAATGAACCTTTCGATTTTTTTCCAATCCAAATAAATCATCCTTTCCACTTTGTATTTTCAGCGCGAAATATATCATCTACTCAAAAAAATAGACCAATTCAGCTTGTTAGACTATTTTCCTTTTACAACGTAAATAATGAAAAACCGCATAAGAGAGCTACAAAACATGAAAAAAGTACATCTTAGATGAAATTTGGAAGTGTTATTCATTAAAGTTTTAATTTTAAGGGATATATAAATGGTGAATGTGGAAAAACGTTAACGTTTAAGGGGGAGGAATTCTCTTTCTTAAATATAATCTTAGGTATTAACTAAGAAAAAATCAAAACGTGAAAATACAATTTTCAAGGTGGTTTTCCCCCTGAAAATTGCATTTTCGCCTAGAAAAAATGAAATTTACGCATAAAAAACGATTCATTTTTTCATTTTTATCAATTTTCCAATTTTTTATGTATCTAAAAATGTCTTCCCTTTCAGTTGATCTAGGGTAATAACAAATTGATGTAGCAATTTATATGAGTTTTCCATATCCTCTAAATCTACCACTTCAATAGGAGTATGAGTATATCTCGAAGGAATAGAGATAACTCCAGATGATACTCCTTTATTAGTCATATGGATGGCACCAGCATCTGTTCCGATTCCCATAAATACTTCCATTTGATAAGGAATGTTCTTCTCTAATGCTGCCTTTTCTAAATGCTTTGTTATAAGTGGATGGGCAATAAGCGACATATCAGCAATTTTAATACAAGGGCCATTACCTAATACCCTTGTTCCTTTCATTAAAACATCGAATGTATCACTTGTAGGAGTCGTATCAAGCGCTAAAGCAAAGTCTGGCTGTACGGCTGCTGATACTACAGAGGCTCCCCTCAGCCCTACCTCTTCTTGAACTGTAAATGCTCCGTATATATCACCATGACTTATATTGTTTCCTTCTAACTCCTTAAGTAAGCGAATTAAAAGAGCACAACCTGAGCGATCATCTAGAGCCTTACCTATAACACGATTCTTACCAATTCTTTTAAACTCCGTACCATATGAAATTGGTTGACCAACCTTAATCCCCATTTCCTTTGCATCTTCAGCTGATTTAGCACCAATATCAATATATAAATCTCTATGACTAGCAATACGTTTTGGATCATCCCATTTAACATAATGTGCAGATATTGTTCCGATTACACCATATATTGGTCCGTATTCTGATCTAACCATAACTGGTAAGGAAAGAAGAATACGATCATCGAAGCCACCTACTTTTTCGAATCGAAGGAGACCGTTTTCCTCAATTTTCTTAACAACAAATCCAATTTCATCTGTATGTGCCGCGATTAATAATGAAGGAAAATCGGGGGAATTCCCCTTCTTTTTAACAATCAAGTTTCCTACAGGATCCACATGATATTCATCAACATAATCTTTAATTTCATTTAGGATAAATCGTTGAACGTCTTGTTCGAAGCCACTTGGTCCAACAATGTCGCATAAGCTTTTTAATAAATCGTACATCTAGTTGACCTCCTTAGCGTAAAAAGAACCCCTTACTTCAATAGAGGTAAGGGTTCTTTCATAATTAAAATTACTTATTTAAATAAACACCTGTAAAATCATCATTTTCCATTGGATGAGCCTCAAACCCTTCAACATAACTAGCTAGTCCAATTGGAGGGGTTGTATGTCCAATGAGAACCCAAGGTGCGTCTTTATGGAAAATTTCTTGAGCTTTTTCGTATAGAGCAATACGTTTATCTTGATCAAACGTTACTCGAGATTCTTCTAATAACTTAGTAAATTCCTCGTTTTTATAGAATGCACGGTTATTAGCAGGTTTTACTGCATTTGTGCTACTTAAGTTAGGGTATAAGAAGTTGTCTGGATCAGCCATAACTCCTGTCCAACCGAACAATCCCATTTGATGCTCTCCCTTACTTGTTTTATCAAGATACGTAGCCCATTCATATGAAACTATTTTTACGTCAATTCCTACTTTTCCTAATTGTGCTTGAATTGCCTCAGCTGTTTTTGCTGGTTGAGGCATATATGGTCTCGGGTTACTCATTACCCAAAGTTCTGTTTTAAATCCATCAGGATAACCTGCTTCTGCTAACAATTCCTTTGCAGCATCAACATCATATTTGTAGTCTTCAATTTTATCATTGTATCCCCAAAGTGTTGGTGGAAGTGGATTCTTAGCTACTTCTGCATAACCATTGTAGAATGCATCAATTAATTCCTTTTTATTGATTGCCATATTAATAGCCTGGCGAACTTTTACATCATTAAATGGTTTTTTCTCTGTATTAAAAACAGCATAACCAATATTAAAGCTTGGGCGTACAACAAGTTTTAATTTATTATCTTTTTCAATTACAGTTGCATCATCTGGATTTAAACCATCGATTATATCAGCTTCTCCACTTTGAAGTGACCCTAAGCG
Source organism: Bacillus massilinigeriensis (assembly GCF_900117315.1). Taxonomy (GTDB): domain Bacteria; phylum Bacillota; class Bacilli; order Bacillales; family Cytobacillaceae; genus Bacillus_BE; species Bacillus_BE massilionigeriensis. Next base: position 7,440 of record NZ_LT630342.1, on the reverse strand, counting down.
TGATGTATTATCTGGTATTACACGGAAAATTAACTGATCTAAATATGGTTTACCCTTAACATAATAATTTTCATTGGCTTCTAATACTACAGTTTCATTTCGAGACCAGCTTTTAAATTTAAATGGTCCAGTACCAACTGGATTTTCTCCAAACTTTTCTCCATATTTTTTAATAGCATCAGGGCTAGCGATACCAAACATTGGAATTGCTAAATAACTAATAAATGAAGCTGTTTTTTCAACTAACTTAAATTCAACAGTAGAATCATCAACTGCTTTTACATATTCAAGTTTATGAGTCGGATCACCTTTAAATCCACCATACAAGAATGGATAGTAAGGGAAGTCACCGCCTTTATGGTACGGGTTTTTAGGATCCATCCATCTTTCAAAGTTAAATACTACTGCTTCAGCATTAAAGTCTGTACCATCTTGGAACTTAATACCCTTTTTAAGAGTAACAGTCCATGTTAAACCATCCTTAGAGGTTTTATACGATTCTGCTAATTTTGGTTGTAATTCTAGATTTCCATCAAATTCAAATAAGGTTTCAAAGATTTCATGAGTGACACGAATAGACTCACCATCTGTTACATTAATAGGATCTAGTGAGACTGAATCTGCACCTCGAGCATAAACCAATGTGCCACCTTTTTTAGAATCACCACTCTTACTTTTTTCTCCAGATGTTTCTTTACTTCCTCCAGAACAAGCTGAAAGTACTAGTGATAAAACTAATAAAAAACTTAATACTAGCAAAGAACTTTTTTTCAATTAGATACCCTCCTTGAAGTAATTTTTTATAGAAGCAAACTGAAACTTAAAAATTATATTTTTCTGCTTCAATTTACTAAAATGCATCAGAATAGTGTGAATTTATTATTAATTCAAACATTATATATTATAGTTTCAAAACATTCTAGACAATTTTCGCTATTTTTTTACAATCAAATTAGATTTTACGGGACTAGTATCTCACTACACACTGACGTAATAGAAATGGAAACGCTATCTACTTTTAAAAAAATCTAGTGTTTTTCTATAATAAATTCTATTAACGTGAAGGATTATTTTATATAATATGGAAGTAGAAGAAAAGAAGAAAACAACGTTGGAAGAAAGGAAGGTGGGAAGGTTGGCGATTACTATTACAATGGGTATACAGAAAGGCGGCTGTGGAAAATCCACTACTACAGGCATCCTAGCTTATTTGTTAAAAGAGGATGGCTACCGCGTGCTGGCAATAGACATGGACTCCCAAGGTAACCTAACTGAACTTTTATCCGAACAACCATCTAATGAATTTATAGGCAAATCAGTGTTAGAGGCAATGCAACAAAATGATGTAAAAAGCTTTATAGTTCCTATCACTGATAAACTTGATTTGCTCCCAGCAAATAATTTCTTAGCAACATTACCTCGATGGCTTTATACCGGGAAAACATATAAAGGAGAAAGCATTCGATATAGTGGTAATCCGAGTTTGGTTTTAGATGCAGTTTTAGATCAGGTTCGTGATGATTACGACTTTATTATCATTGATACTCCTCCTTCATTAAGTGAGCAAACCACAAATGCTTTATGTGCCAGTGAGTATGTTGTAGTTTTATTTGAATGCTCAAACTGGTGTTATTCGGCGATTCCAAATTTCATGGATTCTGTAGTTAGCGCAAATGAATTTGGAAAACGCGATACACAGGTCATTGGTATTCTTAGAACACTAAACGATATAAGGCGTAGCGACGCTAAGGCCTTCAATGAAATGATTGAAGAAGATTATCCAAGTGATGTTTTCAAAACGATTATTACAAGAAAAGCGCCAACTGGTAGATTAGCTTTATACGGTTTTAATGAAAACCCTGAATTAAAGCAAGCATTAGAACAATATAAACACTTCTACAAGGAGTTGATTGAACGTGTCAAGAGTGAACGACATTAAGAATATGAAACGGCAACAAAAAACTATAACCCCCACACAGGCATTAGCTGAAACAGTAGGAGAAGAAAACAAGGAAGAAAAGAACGTTTCTTCTAACCAAGAAATCATCGAAACAAGGAAGGAAGAAAAGAAAGTGGAAAGAAAGCGCGTATCGTTTGATTTAAGAACGGATCTACATAAAGAATTGAAAATGCAGGCTCTTGTGCAGGAGAAGAATATTTATATTTTGATTGAGGAAGCTTTGGAGAAGTATTTAAGTGAGAATAAATAATAAAAGGGGGGAAACCTCCTTTTTTGTATTATGAGGCAATTTGTTAATTGTCGAGTAAATACATAACCTTTTTTAAAGGAAGGATTTCTAAAATATATTTTATATAACACACAGACCTTTGTTGTGAATGTTTTACATATATTATTTTAATTGTTTTTAATGTTTTATTTGTTTTCGGAGGCTATAAATCTAGTAATCATAAGGCTTTCGAGGGCTTAACTATAACAAAAATGGTTTGAACTATAACATTTTTGGTTTCAACTATAACAAAAATGGTTTGAACTATAACATTTTTGGTTCCCTACTATAACAAAAATGGTTCGAATTATAACATTTTTGGTTTCAACTATAACAAAAATGGTTTGAACTATAACATTTTTGGTTTCAACCTATGACAAAGGTGATTGGAACTATAACATTTTTGGTTTCAACTATGGCAAAGATGATCGGAACTATAACATTTTTGGTTTCAACCTATGACAAAGATGATCGGAACTATAACATTTTTGGTTTCAACCTATGATAAAGGTGACCAGAACTATAACATTTTTGGTTTCAACCATGGCAAAGATGATAGGAACTATAACATTCTTGGTTTCAACCTATGATAAAGGTGACCAGAACTATAACATTTTTGGTTTCAACCATGGCAAAGATGATAGGAACTATAACATTCTTGGTTTCAACCTATGATAAAGGTGACCAGAACTATAACATTTTTGGTTTCAACCTATGACAAAGGTGATTGGAACTATAACATTTTTGGTTTCAACCTATGACAAAGATGATCGGAACTATAACATTTTTGGTTTCAACCTATGACAAAGATGATCGGAACTATAACATTTTTGGTTTCAACCATGGTAAAGACGCTCAGAACTATAACATTTTTGGTTCCTAAATAAAAAAGTGTTATATATAACGAAAAAACACTTCCGTTATATTTAAATATTTGTCATAATCTATATATAAGGGGGGATAACTCTTGGTTTTATCTACAAATATTTTAGAAGCAAAGACTAGCAATCTTGTAACGAAATCAAATAAGCTTATTGAAGCTAACTATAAACTGGGTATTATAGAACAGAAAATAATTCTTAGTTTGGCTAGTACTATTCAACCTACTGATAATGATTTTAAAACATATACTTTACCGGTTAGGGAATTTTGTAATTTGTTAGGTTTAACTGGTGCCCCTAAATATAGTGAGTTAAAGAGAATCACTAAGGAATTAATGCAAAAGGTTTTTGAAATTCGTATTGATAATAAGGTAATTCAGGTCGCTTGGTTAAGTTATGTTGCTTATAACGAGACTGAGGGGAGTATTGATCTTAGATTTGATCCGTTTCTCCGTCCATATCTACTAGAGTTAAAAAAAGAATTTACAAGCTATAGACTAGAAAATGTAGTTAAATTGAAAAGCTCTTATGCTATCCGCCTTTATGAATTGTTAAAACAATATGAAAAGATAAAGGAAAGGACTTTCTCGCTATCTGATTTAAGAAAGTTATTAGGCGTAGAGGATATTTATCCTGCGTACGGTAATTTTAAGCAACGAGTCATTATTCCAGCTCAAAAGGAACTCAAGAAAAAGACCGATATTTATTTTGAATTTGAAGAAGTGAAGTTCAAAAGAAGGGTAGAAAAAGTTAAATTTATCATATTAACCAATAAAACGTCCAAAAAAGAAGAGCTGCAGCTTTCATTTTTTAATGAAAATCCTGATGAGGTTAAATTATCCAATTTATTTATAGATAGAGTAAAAAAGTTAGGGATGAAATTGGGAGTTAACATACCTAATGAAATCATTGGGAAATGGGCAGAACATGGTCAGGATAATGTTCTTTCATTACTCGAGAAAATTCAAAATCGTAAGGATATTGATAATCCAATTGGATACATAACTACGATATTAAATTCAACTCCCATTACAAATGTTGAGAATTCAATGGATTTAGAGGATCAATCCGTATTAACACATCTTGTATCCCGATTTAGAAAGTCAAAAGATCGACTACCCAGTTGGTTTATTAGAGATAATGCTATTAAAGAAATACAGGATCAATATAAATTAGATTCTTCAGAAGCATTAATACAATATGAAAAAATTAAATCTGATTTATTTGAAATACTAGAAATAGAAGATTTACAACAGGACTTAATGAATGATGAAGAATTCATTAAAGAAAAAATGAAGTTGGAAGAGGAATTAAGGAATTTTAAGAAAGTATAACATTTTTGGTTACAACTTTTTGAGTTGAAGGATAAACAAGCAAAAAGGTGAAGCATGAGGCTTCACCTTTTTTATTGGTTTAAAAGGAATAAGGTTGTGCTTGTATATCGACGTGCTAGAGATTGAAGGAAAGAGAGTTGAATAGTTAGGGTCGCAACAACAAGTACATTTACTAATAGATTTTTTTGTTTATCAGTCAGCCTTTCAAGTTGATCAGCATATTGTCTAGCTCGTTTTTCGATAAGAGCTTCTAAGGTTTTTTCCTTCTTGATTAAAGCCAATGTTGGATCTACCTCTTCTGCTTCTATCATTTGGTCCCCATCTGGATCTAAATCCTCAAAAATATTTGCATAAGCTAAGTAAAAATCCAAAGGGAATATCAAGTCATCTTTTCGATCTTCTGGATTGTTAAATAGCATTTTTAATAGCTGTCTAATAGATGTAAAGTCTAACACCGTTTTTAAATCATCAACGATAAAAAGAATTGCAGCCTGATCCAAAGAATATTTCTTCCCATATTCCGGAGACCCAATAATATCTTTGGCATCCCTCTTCACCCAATTCTGTACAGCTGTTAGTGAAAATGTAGTGTGTTCAATTTGATTCCCTAAAGAAACGATGTCGTTAATGGATAATGTAATCTCCCTTTTCCCAGCCTTAATCAACTTCTCAAAGATCGACGGTAATTGAGTAGCCATAAAGGCTGAAGCCACTTCATTTTCTGTTAGATCTGGATGCCTCTTAAGCCAAGCTTCTTTTAATACCCCTACTGGAGATAAATCATTTTCTTTTTGTAATGCCAGCAGTAGATTGGCCATTTCCTTTCGAGTCAATTGAAATGTTTCCATATCAAAATCATCCCCTTTATGTATTTCAAGTTCATTTGATTTAATCTTATGATTGTTCTATTGAGTTGTCAATTCGAAAAACATATGAAAAATAGCGAAATATTAAGAAAAAATAAGAAAATAAAAGAAAACAAGGGAAATTTTTAGAAAAATAAAAACATATAGGAAAATATGACCAAATACGAGATTCGATTTTATAATGAATAGTTCATATAATAAGGTCATAGGAACTAATCAAAAGAAAAATCATAAGAATATACAAAAGAATAATCAAAATAGAGGTAATCAAAATGAGTATGAAGGAAAGGTTTCAAAATGCTAGGGATTGTGCAGTAATTGGAGGGGCAACAGGAGCAACAATAGGTGGATCAGTAGCCGGTAGCATTTCTGCAATAGGAGGTTCGGTAGTAGGTCCAGTAGGAACAGTATTTGGAGCAACTGTTGGAACAGGTGCTGGAGCTTCAATTGGTGGAACGATAGGTTTAATAGGCGGAGCTGTAGCAGGCTTCTTTGGTAAGTAACACTTCTTACAACAAGCATAGTCTTACATACATCAGTTTTAAAAAAATCTAACATTATATCTAAAAATTTAGGAGGAAATAATCATGAACTTATTAAAAGGATTAGGATACGTAGCCGGTGGAGTATTAACGGTGGCAGCAGCGCCACTTGTAGTTGGAGGAGCAGCAGTTGCAGCAGCGACAACAGGGGCTATTGCAGTTACCGCAGGATTAGCAACAACAGGAACCGCCGTAGCCAGTGGTTTAACAGCAATGGCAGTCGCAGATGGTGCAACAGTAGCAGTAGGTAGTGGATTAGCAGCTAAAGGCGTAAATGAAATCGTTAATGACTAATAAATAAAAATAAGGAGTGGATAAAAATGAGTATGGTTAAATGGATTGAAATTATTATCTTAGTTTTAAAGTTAATTGCGGAGGGAATGTCAAAGGATCAGGCAGCAAGCAAGGTTGCAGGTATGTATGGAGTTAGTGCATCTAGTATTTTGAAGAGATTATAAGGTTTTATTTCATTCAAAGGAGGAGGAGAAAAGAATGAAAGAGCAGGATGTAGACTTGGTTGAAATAACAAAAAAGATATTAAAAATAATAATAAAAAAATAAGAGGAGTGAAGTATTATGTTTATTCATAAATTAATGGGACAACCTGGTGGAAAGTTAGGGAAAGTGATTTCAAAGACTATTGGTGGAGAAATTGGTAAGAAGATTGGATCTAAATCTGGTAACGAAAAACTCGGTGAAAAAATTGGGAAAATATTAGGTTAGATTCTTTCTACAATAAGTCAATAAGTTTTATTATCAGAAGTCGATTCTTCTAATAAGGAGGAATCGACTTTTGTAGTTTTTTTAAGAGTGTGAGGATAATCAATTTCAAAGTAGTTTCAGCAAAGCAGCCGGCCGCGTCTCCTCCGACAACGACCTCCACTCACGTTCCGACGCGGTCTCCAGAGCCCCGCCCTCTATTCGAAGAAGCGATTCTTGCAAGCATATTCATCATGTAGCCATGCACGAAGGCGCTCTGGAAGCCAAGCTACGCATCGCTACATTGAAGCAAAAGCAAAGAAGAAAACAACCTTTCTAGGAAGAAACGTTGTTTTCTTCCTTTAGTAATATTTGATTACGGTTATAAGAATATATCTGATATACAACAATCACGCCCTTAAAGGATAACTTAAATATGTTCCTTAGTATTAAAATCGATTAATTTTTCTAATACTAAAGCTACCCTTTACTTGAAGATTATTTATTATTTTTCTTCTAAATCATAAATCCTCTTTTCAAGCTCTTTTACTTTGTTACTATTAGTCAACGCCGTTGTAAAAGCAATAAGTCCAAAAATAAATCCTGATGCTCCAAAAGTGAATCCTATAATTCCAAAAATCTCCACATAATCCCCCCTATTAAAAGTCTACGTTCTCTATGTTTATTTATTTTTCAACTGTCCTGCCCTAAATTTCAACAAAAAGGGTGCATACTCCTTCCGGAAGAAACGCACCCGTTACTTTAAGTACACTAATTCACAATCCAAATTATAATTTTAACATAAATTGCCAATTACTTAGTTATTTATCAGAGGAATTAGCTTAGTTATTAGGGGGTGTTTTGCTAATGAATTATGCAGTTGACACAAG
>NZ_LT630341.1 GCF_900117315.1 Bacillus massilinigeriensis | reverse complement strand
TAATCTCAAGTTTGACACTTAAAACCGCCAAAACCATTGGTAAGTCAATGTTTTTGGCGGTTTTTTTATAGATAAAACTGCGTACTATTTTACCTTTTTTGTTTGTTTTAAAATTTTTTTCATCTCTTTTTGGGTTACAATTTCAAAATCAGTTCTGAAGCCAAAGGCATCGTGTAAAGCATCTGTAACCTTTGTTCGAGTATATGTAGGTATGTATCCTTCCCCATCTGTCTCCAACATTTTCATCTCTTTCAACGTGTTGATTAATTCATGACATGTGAATTGCTCATCTAATTTTTTCTCTAAAATACGATAAATCAATAGAGATAGGAAGCAGGTTAGAAAGTGTGCCTTTATTTGGGTGTCCTTTTGTAAATATACAGGCCGAGATCGAAATTCACTTTTTAATATACGAAACGTCTCTTCAATCTCCCATCTTCCATGATTAATTTTGATGATTTCCTCAACAGTAGACTCTAGATTTGTACATACTGCATAAAATCCATCATACATTTTTTCATTATCAATCTGTTCTTGATTTAGGATTGCTTGAGTTTTGTTGGCAATTTCGCCATTGTTTGTAACATGTGTTGCCTTAATGAACCTTTTAGGATCATTTTGATGGGGTTTATTTAATGAGTTCGGATTTTCCATTTTCTTAATCGCTCTCTCGACTTGATTATCTCGAATGGACGATTGGTATCGCTCATAAACAGGGGAATAGGTAACAATTAATTTCTGTTCCAAATCATTTTCTTTTATCCATCGCTCTTTGTAATACATTCGTTCGTCATTTTCGAGCTTTCGAATATCATCCAAGTTTACTTCTTGATTACTCCCAGATATTCGCCATCCTTTGGAATCTAATGCCCACTCCTTGAGAAATTTCTTAAGCTTTTTAATGGATTGTGTCGTCACAAAGGCACGTTTTCCTCGGGTATTATATAACCGATTACTGTTAGAGGAGAGACCGGCATCTGTACATACAACAAATTTTGAAAGATGGAAGTCCTTCAGGATGCGACGTTCTAATGGTTTCAATGTTGTTTGTTCGTTTGTATTTCCGGGTGTCATACTAAAAGCCAAAGGAAGACCGGAACCATCCATGAATAGTCCCATTTGAACGATAGGATTGGGACGGTTTTCTTTTGAAACGCCATACTGCTTGATGCCTTCGGATTCTTCTATCTCAAAGAAAAAGTTTGTACAGTCATAATAGAGAATCTGCGTATTACGATTGACAACATTTAGGCTATTCTTATAAACCATCTCTTCAATATGGTCAGATTGCTCCGCAAGGACTCCTAATGCTCGATAGATTTGATGTGACCGAAAATGAGAAGGCTCAAGTAAATCTTTTGCATGTTCGAATGTTCCTTTTTTGGATGTGGGGTGTAGAACCCGCAAAAAAAGAAGACGTGAAAGAATTTCATTAAGATCATAATCAAAATCATATTTTTGGGAAATCCGCTGACAAACTGTATCTAATTTTAACTCGTGATAAATCGTTTGCAGAAAAAGATACCCTATATTGAATTGCCTCTGTTTATCCAACGCAATCTGTTTCAATGGGCTAAATTTGACAATCACTTTTTGGCTACTTTCTTTTTCCTTTTGAGTTAATTCCATGGCATATTCTTTTGCCCACGTATATGGATCTACACCAGGATGTTTTTCTAGAATGTCATCATCATTTCCCAAAGCTTCAACGACCTTAGAAGATTTTTTTCCGTTTCGGTACACGTCTTTAATAATTGAATAAGAGGTTGAATTTTTAGAAACACTTTTTTTGACACGCATAAATATCCCCACCGTACATGAAATATACTCTAATTGTACCATTGTACGGATTAGTACGCAATATTTA
>NZ_LT630340.1 GCF_900117315.1 Bacillus massilinigeriensis | reverse complement strand
TAAAAAAGGTTCTACGTCAAATGTTGGGGTAAAGGCTACCGCGCTACGCTTGGTGGCCTTTCATTCTGATGAGGAAAAGTTCTTTTCCTCATCAGAATGAAAGGTAAATCGTAAGCCCTTATTGAAACAACTTAACCAATGTTTACCCCAATTCTTTTAAACTTGTGTTGTAATAATATTTTCGCCCGAAAACGCTCATAGTTTTTAAATCCAAATGCATTTCGTTTGAGGACTTTGGTGGAGTTATTAATTCCTTCAAGAAAGCCATTTGAGTACCTATAGACAAAACTGTTAAGTATTTCAATCTGCCAATTTTTAAATGTTTTCACTGCTTGACACATTTCCTTAATTCCAGTATCCTCCACCATTTTATAAAACTCTTTTAGCTCTTTTTTGACAGTATAAATTTGATCTTCTCCTATCTCTTTTGCGTGTAAGAACCAAGCACGATAGGCTTCCTTTAGTTCGTAAGCTTTTCTTAATTCATCAGACATTTTCAAGTAACGATCTAAATACCAACGTTCTTCCTCTGTTAGACGCTCGTTTGCTTTATAAAATATATGTCTCATTCTTTTACATTTCTTACGATCGTAGCTATGAAAATCCTTCTGTACCCTTCTTCTTACCCCATCTAATGCCCAATAAATATATCGACAAAAGTGAAAATGGTCTGCAATAATTACCGGTCTTCCCAAAGCTTCTTGAACTGCTGCTTTAAACGAGGGACTCATGTCCATGATTACTACTTGAACATTACCTCCATGGGCCTTCAAATACTGTTTTATCGTTTTTTTATTACGATTGGGTAAGATATCAATAGGTTCTTTTGTAATCGGATTTGCCACAATCAATTGGTACTTTCCCTCACTGGTATCACCTTTGTATTCATCTATGGCTATGACAGGAGGTAATTCCTTCACTGGATGGATTTCACTTTTGGATATTTGATCGAATCGACGAACTACTGTTGTTGTTGAACTTCCATAATTTTCAGCG
>NZ_LT630339.1 GCF_900117315.1 Bacillus massilinigeriensis | reverse complement strand
ACGTGGAGCTGACAAATACTAATCGATCGAGGACTTAACCAAATAGAAAAGCAGAGGCGACTGTTCAGCTTCGACAGACGTTGGAGAGCCGGCGCTGCAAATCCTGATTTTTGGATTTGTAGGGACGGATCGAAACGGCCGAGAAGCTAGGAGCCGGAGCTAGACAACTGATTACGAAGTAATTCTTTCTTCTTCCACATTATCTAGTTTTGAGAGAACAAACTCTCTAACCGAATAATAGTCTGGTGGCGATAGCGAGAAGGTCACACCCGTTCCCATACCGAACACGGAAGTTAAGTTTCTAGAGCGCCGATGGTAGTTGGGGGCTCTCCCCCTGTGAGAGTAGGACGTTGCCAGGCTTATATATGGAGGATTAGCTCAGCTGGGAGAGCACCTGCCTTACAAGCAGGGGGTCGGCGGTTCGAACCCGTCATCCTCCACCATTAATAAATTTGATTTTTTATAAAAAAAGAATCAATTATTTTTTTGCCTTTTGTAAGATATTATTAAATTAATTTTGCCGGCCTAGCTCAATTGGTAGAGCACGACCGAAATTGCTTCACTGAAATACTTCAGCGTACTGATCGAACTGCTGCTTGAATTAGCTTTCTGAGATCAGGACGACGTTAACTAACTGCGAGTCTAAAATAAAAATATCTTTTAAAAAATTTGCCGGCCTAGCTCAATTGGTAGAGCAACTGACTTGTAATCAGTAGGTTGGGGGTTCAAGTCCTCTGGCCGGCACCATTTTTGGTGAGAGCCATTACCTAAGTCGGTAGAGCACGATCGAAAATGCTTCCTTGAATAAGCTTCAGAGTTCGCATTGAGTCGCTTTTTGAATAATAGTTCTGAAATGCGGACGTCGTAGATGCCAATACTTCAAAGATTTAATCGAGATATTATAAATTATTATATTGAGAGCCATTAGCTCAGTCGGTAGAGCATCTGACTTTTAATCAGAGGGTCGAAGGTTCGAGTCCTTCATGGCTCACCATTTATTAAAACTATATAATGCGGGTGTGGCGGAATTGGCAGACGCACCAGACTTAGGATCTGGCGCCGCAAGGCGTGGGGGTTCGACTCCCTTCACCCGCACTTTATTCGCGGAAGTAGTTCAGTGGTAGAACACCACCTTGCCAAGGTGGGGGTCGCGGGTTCGAATCCCGTCTTCCGCTCCAATGAATTGCCGGGGTGGCGGAACTGGCAGACGCACAGGACTTAAAATCCTGCGGTAGGTGACTACCGTACCGGTTCGATTCCGGTCCTCGGCACCATTTTCATATTGTAATGCGCCCGTAGCTCAATTGGATAGAGCGTCTGACTACGGATCAGAAGGTTATGGGTTCGACTCCTGTCGGGCGCGTTTTCGGGAAGTAGCTCAGCTTGGTAGAGCACTTGGTTTGGGACCAAGGGGTCGCAGGTTCGAA
>NZ_LT630338.1 GCF_900117315.1 Bacillus massilinigeriensis | reverse complement strand
TTATAATATAAGCTTTTCTTTCTATTTGAATCGGCTACCAAGTCAAAAAGAAAAGCCCATTCTGAGATTTGTTCCGAATGAGCTTCCTTCCTATCAGCACTTACGTACTGGGACAAGGAACCTGTCCCTTTGTCCCTATCCCCTGATATTGGGGAGGGACAAGGAACCTGTCCCTATGTCCCTTATTGTAGAGCCTAAAAAGAAAAGCCCATTCTGAGATTTCTCCCGAATGAGCTTTCCTTCCTATCAGCATTTACCTGCTGGGACAAGGAACCTGTCCCTGTGTCCCTCCTGTGTCCCTTCCAGAGCCTATCATTGTAAAATTAATGAAACGCGAGATACGTCCCCATGTTTCACACCTTTAAATGAAAAGAAAAGCCCATTCTGAGATTTCTCCCGAATGAGCTTTCCTTACTATCAGCACTTACGTGCTGGGACAAGGAACCTGTCCCCGTGTCCCTTAATGTAACTCCGGCCTATCTGCCACTGCTCCTGTATATCCTATATCATTAAATGTTTCTAAAACTTCAATCCCATTTCTTTTTGCAAAATCATTACAAACATTGTGCTGGTAGTTTATACTCTCTTCTTCTGACATACCAGAAACTTTTATTGATTTTCTGTAGTAGTTAATTGCAGTGAGATTTTTATTTTTGCTATCAATAATTAGCACTCTTTTTTAACTCATCTCCTCTGGGTATTTTGTTATTTCTTGCATAAAGAGGAGTCTTTTTTGTTACATAAGAATTTATTCATTAACACCACAATTTATATATATATTTTTCGGAAATAATAAAGTGTTGGTAGGAAAAACGGGGGGATTGACTTTTTAAACAGCATAAGCAAGGATTTTGGAAAAGATGCTATGTTTTTTTTATTTGGAATAAATGACTAATGATTTGTAGTGGAACGAGAAAACAGTCACCGTGTCCCTCGGCAACCTCCTCCAATAGAAATAGCCCTAACTCCATCGAAAGGAATTAGGGCTGTTATTAATTTATACAATTATAATATAAGCTTTTCTTTCTATTTGAATCGGCTACCAAGTCAAAAAGAAAAGCCCATTCTGAGATTTGTTCCGAATGAGCTTCCTTCCTATCAGCACTTACGTACTGGGACAAGGAACCTGTCCCTTTGTCCCTATC
>NZ_LT630337.1:3884210-4164523 GCF_900117315.1 Bacillus massilinigeriensis | reverse complement strand
TCCGGTGCTCACTCAGTCGCTTCCTCGACCTGCTCGCTTCTATTTCCCCTCTAATAATATTAGAGAAAAACTAAAATGGCGATTACTCGGTAATTCTTTTGCCTTCTTCTATTACATTATCTAGTTTTCAAAGAACAAATTGGTGGAGACTAGCGGGATCGAACCGCTGACCTCCTGCGTGCAAGGCAGGCGCTCTCCCAGCTGAGCTAAGCCCCCGTTATTGTAATGGTGGGCCTAAATGGACTCGAACCATCGACCTCACGCTTATCAGGCGTGCGCTCTAACCAGCTGAGCTATAGGCCCACATAACGGATAAAAATATTTCATTTCATTTGAAGGATATTATTCCCTCAAAACTAAACAAACCATACAATCAACGCATCCTGTGTTGTCTAGCTTCGGCTCCTAACTTCTCGGTCGTTTCGATCCGTCATCACAAATCTAAAAAACAAGATTTGCAATGCCGGCTCTCCAACGTCTGTTGAAGTTGAACAGTCGCCTCCGCTTTTCGAAAAATATTCCTTAGAAAGGAGGTGATCCAGCCGCACCTTCCGATACGGCTACCTTGTTACGACTTCACCCCAATCATCTGTCCCACCTTAGGCGGCTGGCCCCTTGCGGTTACCCCACCGACTTCGGGTGTTACAAACTCTCGTGGTGTGACGGGCGGTGTGTACAAGGCCCGGGAACGTATTCACCGCGGCATGCTGATCCGCGATTACTAGCGATTCCGGCTTCATGTAGGCGAGTTGCAGCCTACAATCCGAACTGAGAATGGTTTTATGGGATTGGCTAAACCTCGCGGTCTTGCAGCCCTTTGTACCATCCATTGTAGCACGTGTGTAGCCCAGGTCATAAGGGGCATGATGATTTGACGTCATCCCCACCTTCCTCCGGTTTGTCACCGGCAGTCAGATTAGAGTGCCCAACTGAATGCTGGCAACTAATCTCAAGGGTTGCGCTCGTTGCGGGACTTAACCCAACATCTCACGACACGAGCTGACGACAACCATGCACCACCTGTCACTCTGTCCCCCGAAGGGGAAAATCCTATCTCTAGGAGTGTCAGAGGATGTCAAGACCTGGTAAGGTTCTTCGCGTTGCTTCGAATTAAACCACATGCTCCACCGCTTGTGCGGGCCCCCGTCAATTCCTTTGAGTTTCAGCCTTGCGGCCGTACTCCCCAGGCGGAGTGCTTAATGCGTTTGCTGCAGCACTAAAGGGCGGAAACCCTCTAACACTTAGCACTCATCGTTTACGGCGTGGACTACCAGGGTATCTAATCCTGTTTGCTCCCCACGCTTTCGCGCCTCAGCGTCAGTTACAGACCAAAGAGCCGCCTTCGCCACTGGTGTTCCTCCACATCTCTACGCATTTCACCGCTACACGTGGAATTCCGCTCTTCTCTTCTGCACTCAAGTCTCCCAGTTTCCAATGACCCTCCACGGTTGAGCCGTGGGCTTTCACATCAGACTTAANTCATCGGGAGCAAGCTCCCTCCGATTCGCTCGACTTGCATGTATTAGGCACGCCGCCAGCGTTCGTCCTGAGCCAGGATCAAACTCTCCGAAAAAGAGTAAGATTAGCTCTTATAATTTTAAAAATAGAATTAACGTTGACGTATGGTTTGTTTAGTTTTCAAAGAACAATATATTCCTTGTCGCTCTTAGGCGACTTTATTAATATATCATTTTAATTCCTCATTGTCAACAAGTATTTCTGTTGATAATCGTTATCAACTTTTGTCGACTTGAATTAGTATATCAGCATTTAATAATGAATGCAAGTATTTTTTAAAGATAAATAATATACTAGATTAATATGCAAAAAACATCTATTTCAGACAGACCATTGGCCTGGAAATAGATGCTTTATACTCAACCTTCAAACTCATTAATAACCTCTTCAATGAAAATTTGTCTATTCTTTTCTAATTGAATAATTTCCCCTGATCCGATTAATTTAATCATTGGACGGATAGGGTTCTGGTCGTTAACAAAAATAATCTCACCGACTTGACCATTTGATAATTTTACTGTACTTCCTATAGAATAATTTAGGATTCCCAATTGAAGGGCTTTTAATGAAGGGATATCAAACTTTCCAAAATTATCAAGCCTCATCATCTCTAAAACCTTAAATGGCGATTGTTTAGTTCGATAAAGTCTTTCCGATGTTAATGCATGAAATGTATCAGCAATCGCAATTATTTTTGCAAAAGAATGTATTTTATTTTTTTCACCAGTTGGATAGCCACTTCCATCTAATCTTTCATGATGCTGTAATATGGCTACTTTGGCCCCACCGGTTAAAAGTGGACTATTTTGAACCATTTTAAAACTGTAAAATGGATGTTTTTTTATTTCCTCAAATTCCTCTAAAGTTAAACTTGATTTTTTAAACAAGATTTTTTCAGGGATCTTCGCCATTCCACAATCAGCAAGACAACCTGCGATAGACAATTGAATAATATCAGCCTTGGTCATTTGTAATTTTCTACCGATATATGAACTTAATAAGCCGACCGATATTGAATGTTGAAACAGATATTCATCTGTTGTAGAGAAATGGTGCAATGAAAATAACTCAGAAGAAAACTGTTCAATTTTTTCAATTAAAGGAATCATAATTTTTCTTATTTTTGATATGTCTACGGGTAATCCTGACTGCCATGATAAAAATTCCTTTTTATAATCTTTCACAGCATTTAAAAATATTTCTGTAAATGATGATTCATCACTTTGTTTTTCCTTCACCATATCTTCTATTTCATCTTCAATAATTTCTTTTGGTATAAAGGGTTGTCCATCCACTAATGTCTTTTCAACTAAAACTGCTGGGACTAAAAAGGCATGTAGTAACTCAATTAGTTCCTTATTAATGACCGTCTTTTTTGGAATGATAGGTCGATTAGTCCGACTAAAAATATCTTCGGATAGAATGCAACCTTCAAGAAGCTCTGTTATACTAACACGCACGAGGTCCACCTCAAAAATAATAAATTTCTTTAATTCCTATTTTACTTTATTTCACAAAGAAAGAGGAACAAAATGTCCCTCTTTTCATTTACTCTTCGATATTTTCATCTGTGTCTTGAAGATTCAACTGTTCCTCAGTTTCTTCCTCTTGCTTATCATCTTCTCTTTCAACCTTTGCAACTGTAGAAACGAATTCATCTTCACTTTCATTTAGTCGAATTAATCTTACACCTTGAGTATTTCGCCCTAAGCTAGAAATGTCATTTACTGCCATACGAATTAAGACACCGCCAGTAGTAATTATCATTAGGTCTTCTTCACCTGTGACAACCTTCATGGCTACAACTTCACCGTTTTTCTCGGTAATATGGCATGTTTTTATTCCTTTTCCACCTCTACCTTGAACACGATATTCATTTGCTGGTGTTCTTTTTCCATAACCATTCTTTGTAACAATCAATATTTCAGAGTTTTCCTCTAATACTTCCATACCAATGACTTCATCACTAGATTTTAAACTGATTCCCTTTACCCCTGTTGCCGTTCTTCCCATTGAACGCACGTCGGTTTCAGGGAAACGGATTAACAAGCCATTTTTTGTTCCGATTATTATTTCTTTATTTCCATCTGTTAATCGGACAGATATTAATTCATCGCCCTCTTTAAGGTTTAAAGCAATTAATCCGTTATTTCTGATATGAGCAAATGAACTCAAAGGAGAACGTTTGGATATTCCATCCTTTGTGGTAAAGAATAAATACCAATCATCAACAAAGTCTTCTACAGGGATTATTGCATTTACCCATTCATCCTTATCGACTTCAAGTAAATTTATTATAGGAATTCCTTTTGCTGTACGGCTAAATTCAGGAATCTCATATCCCTTAGCACGATACACCTTCCCTTTATTCGTAAAGAATAAGATTGTATCATGAGTGGAGGTTGTGACTAATTGATCGACAAAGTCATCTTCATTGGTCCCCATTCCTTGGATACCTCTTCCTCCCCGTTTTTGGGAGCGATATGTAGAAACAGGTAGGCGTTTAATGTAACCGTTATGGGTTAATGTAATAACAATATTTTCACGTGGGATTAAATCTTCATCCTCAATGTTTTCAATCCCGCCCGATACAATCTCTGTCCGACGTTTATCATTATACTTTTCTTTAATTTCTACTAATTCTTCACGAATAATTTCTAAAATCTTTTCCTCATCCGCTAAAATTGCCTTTAATTCAGCAATTAACTTAATGAGACCTTGGTATTCCTCTTCAATTTTTTCACGCTCTAATCCTGTTAATCTTTGTAAACGCATATCAAGGATTGCTTGAGCTTGTTTTTCAGATAAATTAAAATTAGTCATTAATCCTTCACGAGCAATATCAGTTGTACGTGAACTACGAATTAAACTAATTACCTCATCTAAATGATCAAGAGCAGTTCTTAACCCTTCTAAAATATGGGCACGTGCTTCTGCTTTTTTTAGTTCAAATTCGGTTCTTCTTCTTATTACCACCCTTTGATGATCTAAATAATGCTTTAGACATTCTTTTAGGCTTAATACCTTAGGTTGTCCATCAACAAGGGCCAACATATTGATACCGAAATTTGTTTGAAGGGAAGTATGTTTGTATAAATTGTTTAACAAAACATTTGCATTTGCATCTTTTCGGACTTCTATAACAATCCTCATGCCTCTTCGGTCAGACTCATCACGTAAGTCAGTAATTCCATCTATCTTTTTATCTCTAACTAATTCGGCGATTCTTTCAATTAATTTAGCTTTATTAACCTGATATGGAATTTCACTCACAATAATTGTTTCTTTACCATTGGACTTTTGCTCAATCTCAACCTTTGCTCTTAGGGTAATTGAGCCTCTTCCAGTTTCATATGCTTTTCTGATACCACTTCTACCAAGAATCAAACCTGCAGTTGGAAAATCAGGACCTGGGATAATTTCCATAAGCTCTTGTGTAGAGATATTAGGATCATTACTTACAGCTAAAACTCCATCAATGACCTCTCCAATTTGATGTGGTGGAATATTAGTCGCCATACCAACTGCAATCCCAGTTGTTCCGTTTACTAAGAGATTCGGGAATCGTGAAGGTAAAATAACTGGTTCTCTTTCTTCTCCATCATAGTTATCTTGATAGTCAATCGTATCTTTATTAATATCACGTAATAATTCCATTGAAATTTTGGACATGCGTGATTCTGTATACCGCATCGCAGCTGCACCATCACCATCAACAGAACCAAAATTTCCATGTCCGTCAACAAGCATATATCGATAGTTAAAATCCTGTGCCATTCTTACCATTGTTTCATAGACAGCTGAATCACCATGTGGATGGTATTTACCGATAACATCACCGACAATACGAGCTGATTTTTTATATGGTTTATCGGCATGGATTCCTAAATCATGCATAGCATATAAAATACGACGGTGAACGGGCTTCAATCCATCACGAACATCTGGTAATGCCCGAGAAACGATAACACTCATTGCATAATCCAAAAAAGATGTTCTCATTTCTTGACTAATATTGACTTCCTTTATGTGGGAACTAGGTGTTTCTGACATTGAAAAAACCCTCCTTTACCTGGTGAATAAAGTATCAAATTGCCAAAATATATCTTACGAAAAAGCAGGATAGAGGTATGTCCACTATCCTGACCACTATTAAATATCTAAATTCTTAACATATTGGGCATTTTCTTCAATAAAGTTTCGTCTTGGTTCAACCTTTTCACCCATTAATATCTCGAACGTTTCATCCGCTTCAATTGCATCCTTTAGACTAACCTGAAGCAATGTTCTTGAGTCAGGATCCATTGTAGTTTCCCAAAGCTGCCCTGGATTCATTTCTCCAAGACCTTTATATCTTTGAATATTAGGCTTCGGTTGACTCGGCAATTCAGCGAATATTTTATCTAGCTGCTGATCATTATAAGCATACTCTATTCGCTTACCTTGTTGGACCTTATATAAAGGTGGCTGGGCAATGTAAATATATCCTGCCTCAATAATTTTCCTCATATATCGATAGAAAAAAGTTAATAATAAAGTACGAATATGAGCACCATCAACATCAGCATCGGTCATGATGACAACTTTATGATATCTCGCTTTAGAAATATCGAAATCATCTCCAATCCCCGTACCACATGCAGTAATGATGGCTCTTACTTCATTATTAGATAAAATCCTATCTAAACGAGCCTTCTCGACGTTAAGAATCTTCCCTCTTAAAGGTAATATGGCTTGAAAATGGCGGTCACGGCCTTGTTTTGCTGAACCTCCTGCAGAATCACCCTCAACGATATACAATTCACTAATGGACGGATCCTTTGAAGAACAATCAGCAAGCTTACCAGGTAAGCTTGAAACCTCTAATGCACTCTTACGCCTAGTTAATTCTCTTGCTTTCTTTGCAGCTAACCTTGCTCTAGCAGCCATTAAGCCTTTATCAACTATTTTTTTAGCGACATCTGGATTTTCTAAGAGGAATTTCTCAAAATGATCAGCAAAGATTGTGTCGGTGACTGCTCGAACCTCTGAATTGCCTAGCTTCGTTTTTGTTTGGCCTTCGAATTGTGGATCGGGATGTTTGATAGATACGATTGCAACCAATCCTTCTCGAACATCCTCTCCTGAGAGATTTGAATCATTTTCTTTAAAAATTCCATTTTTCCTTGCATAATCATTAATTACTCTTGTTAGCGCCGTTTTAAATCCAGACTCGTGTGTTCCACCTTCATAAGTATTAATATTATTTGCAAAGGAGTGAATAAAACTTGTATAGCTATCGTTATATTGAATTGCGACTTCAACTGTAATTCCATCGCGTTCTCCTTCAATAAAGATAGGTTCTTGGTGGATAACCTCTTTTGATCTATTTAAATGTTCCACATACGATTTTATTCCGCCCTCGTAATGGTATTCATTGCTTTTATTTTCCACTCGTTTATCTTCAATAATGATTTTTATTCCACGATTAAGGAAAGCAAGTTCTCTTAGGCGATTAGCTAAGACATCATAATCATACTCCAATGTCTCAGTGAAAATCTCACTGTCCGGTATAAAATGAGTGGTGGTTCCTGTGTGGTCGGTCTCACCAATGATTTTTATATCCTCACATGGAACTCCACGCTTATATTTTTGATAATAAATATGTCCGTCTCGATGTACAAAAACTTCCAATTCAGATGAGAGGGCATTTACAACTGAAGCGCCTACGCCATGAAGCCCACCGGATACTTTATATCCTCCACCGCCAAATTTTCCTCCAGCATGTAGGACAGTCATGATGACCTCAACTGCAGGTCGACCCATTTTTTCTTGTATACCGACTGGGATTCCCCGTCCATTATCAATAACCGTAATACTATTATCTTTTTCAATATTGACCTTAATTTCTGTACAGTATCCAGCTAATGCTTCATCAATACTATTATCAACGATTTCCCACACTAAATGGTGAAGGCCTTTACCACTAGTAGAGCCAATATACATTCCAGGGCGTTTTCTAACGGCTTCAAGTCCTTCTAAGACTTGTATTTGGCTTTCATCGTAAGACTCTGTTTCAACTGCCTTATGTTCCATCGCCATACCAATCACCTACACTTTCTAATGACTACAATTCAAGCATATATCTTTCGATGTTATGAAGAATTACTCTACTGAAAAAATTTTTATTATAAATCTCAATCTGCTAATTTATCGTGAACTTTTCATGATCTTTCCAGAAGCAAATGGGGAAAGATAGATTTTACTACCCGTTACGACAATAGATTTATAAGCCCCCTTAGAAAGATTACAAAGTTTATCGCTGTAGAAATCTTGAATACCATTCATGGAGTGAAAGCTATTCTTATTCAAAATGGCAACAATCTCTTTTGAATTAACTAACACATCCTCCCCAACATGAACAAACATATAATCACCCCACCTAAATATTGCTCATCCTACCATTAATCACTTGGAAGGTTGAGGCCTCCTTAAGTGTTTGATGATCTATGCCCTCTACGCTAGTTGTTGTAACAAAGGTTTGTACCTTTCCTTGAATCGTATTCAATAAATGCGATTGACGATAATCATCAAGTTCAGATAGAACGTCATCGAGAAGTAAAATAGGATATTCTCCAATTTCCGAATAAATTAGTTCTATTTCAGCCAGTTTTAACGATAATGCCGTCGTTCGTTGCTGTCCTTGTGACCCATAAGTTTGGACATCACGATCATTTACATAGAAAACAATATCATCGCGGTGAGGTCCAAATAAACTAATGCCTCTATCAATTTCTCTGGCTTTTATTTTTGAAAATTTTTCTTCAAATACTTTAACCATTTTCGACATATCTTGGCTTTCTAATACGTCAACTGAAGGCTTGTACTGGATTTTTAAGGTTTCTAATCCTCTAGATATTCCTTCATGAATAGGGAAAGCCCACTTTTGTAGCATTTGGAGAAATTCAAACCGTTTTATAACTATTTTTACAGCAGATTGAATAAATTGCTCTGTTAATATTTCAAGCATCGTTTGATCATTTTGTTTATTAGTTTGGAGAAGTTTTAAATAATGATTTCTCTGCTGCAATATTTTTTGATATTGGCTTATTTCATGTAGATATAGGGGAGAAACTTGGCCTATTTCCATATCAATAAAACGACGCCTTACTTGAGGGCTCCCTTTGACAAGATGGAGATCTTCAGGCGCAAACATAACTACATTCATATTTCCAACATATTGACTAAGCTTTCGTTGTTCAATATGATTACATTTAGCTTTTTTTCCCTTTTTGGATATCACTAACTGCATAGGGATAGAACTCGAAATTTTTTTAATCCTACCTTCTATTTTAGCATAATCTTCATCCCAACGGATAAGTTCTTTATCATTTGAAGTACGATGGGACTTAGCCATGGCTAATACATAGATAGATTCCATTACATTTGTTTTACCTTGAGCATTCTCACCTAGGATAACATTAACTTTATTTTCAAATTTCGCCTCTAGACTTTCGTAATTCCGATAATTTTTTAAAAGCAAATGCTCTATATACATAGTTTACTTCCTTTTACTATTTCGTAACAAGAAATTTTCCAAAATTGTGAATTTCGACTACATCTCCCACTCGGAGCTTTTTTCCTCTCCTTTGATCTTGCTCACCATTTACATATACTTCATATTCGGATAAAAACCACTTGGCCATTCCACCGCTATCAATAATCTCAGCAAGCTTTAAAAATTGACCCATTGTTATGTATTCCGTATCAATCTTTATTTGTTTTTCCACTTCTTTCACTCTTTCGCTAAATTCTCTAATACTTTATTTTACTAAAAAATCTCCATATACACAAAGATATATAAGTTAAATAGATAAAAAGCCGCCAGTATTGAGCTGGCAGCTAAAATCTTAATAGGTTCTTACAGGTAAAATCAACTGGAGAATGGAGTCATCATGTATTGGATTAATCAAAAATGGTCTCATTGCACCAGTAAAGTTAATTTTTATTTCAGAGCCTTCCAATGCTTTTAAAGCATCCATCATATATTTTGCACTAAAAGAAATTTTTAATTCTTCACCCTCTATGGATTGACTTTGAATTTCCTCGATAACCTTCCCGATTTCTGGTGTATTTGAGGATACTTCAATCGTTCCGTTTTCCTGAGTGGAGAATTTAACCACATTGTTTCTTCCTTCTCTTGCAAGTAGGGAAGCGCGATCTATAGCTTGTAAGAATTCCTTCGTATTCACAATTACACTTGTTTTGCTTTCATTCGGAATGAGTCTCGATGTATCAGGGTAATTTCCCTCAAGTAATCTTGAAAAGAATAATAAATGCTTTGCTTTAAATAAGACTTGATTATCAGTTATAACAATTTCAACGAGCTCATTATTATCATCAAGAATCTTGCTTAGTTCATTTAAACTTTTTCCTGGAATAACAACATTGTATTCATTGTCAGCATCTGTTTCAATTCTAGCTTTTCTTAAAGCAAGTCTATGACTATCTGTTGCAATACAGGTTAATTCGTTATTTTCTATCTTTAAGTTTACACCTGTCAAGATGGGGCGTGTTTCTGAGGTGGACACTGCAAAAACGGTTTGACGTATCATAACCTTAAGTAAATCTGTTGGTAATTTAAAAACATGCTCCTCTTTTATTTGAGGTAAGTGTGGATATTCCTCTGCGTCTAATCCGTTTAAATTAAATTCTGATTTCCCTGATCGAATAACGGTTTGGAGATGATTTTGCACCTCAATTTCTACAAAATCAGTTGGTAGCTTCTTAACAATCTCACTGAAAAATTTTGCTGGTAATACGATGGCGCCTGTTTGTTTGATTTCTACAATTTCATCTCCAGCTTCCTCTTTAGGAATAAAGGATTCAATTGAAATATCTGAATCACTACCAGTTAGTGAAACTCCTTCATTCGTTGCTACTATTTTTATTCCTGTTAAGATTGGGATTGTTGTTCTACTTGTTACAGCTTTCATTACATCTTGTACACTTTGAGCCAACCGATCTCGTTGGATTATGAATCTCATTTTTTTAATCCTCCGTTTTCATTTATTAGCATGCTTTATATTTATTATTTTTTATAAAAAAAATAGTAGTAATAGCAGTAGGGCTTGTTAACATGTGGATAAGTATATTTTACAAAGGAAATACAGTCTATCCACATGTGGATAGACTGTGTACAAACTAGGACAACTTATTCACATTATCTTAAATTTTCAACAGATCATTAATTTCCTTCATTTGCTTTTGAAACTCTGTGTCTGTTTGTAGCTTTTTAGATATTTTTTCATGAGCATGTATAACCGTAGTATGGTCTCTTCCACCGAACTCCTCTCCTATTTTCGGTAAGGAGAAGTCAGTAAGCTCTCTGGATAAGTACATAGCTATTTGTCTTGGGAAAGCAACAGATTGTGTACGCTTTTTTGCTTTAAAATCCTCTAGCTTCACATTAAAATGCTCTCCAACGATTCTTTGGATATCGTGAATGGTAATAACCTTTGGTTTTGAACTAGGAATAATATCCTTTAAGGCCTCTGCTGCAAGATCAGCATTGATATCTTTATTAATTAAAGAAGAATAAGCTACAACACGTATAAGTGCCCCTTCTAATTCACGAATATTAGAATCAATTTGATTGGCAATATAGAGCATTACTTCGTTTGGGATATCTAAAGCTTCTGCTTTGGCCTTTTTTCTAAGAATAGCAATCCTTGTCTCTAAATCTGGCGGAGTTATATCAGTAATAAGACCCCATTCAAATCTTGATCTTAAACGATCCTCTAAAGTGGGGATTTCCTTTGGTGGCCGATCACTGGATATAATAATTTGCTTACTTTCTTCATGTAATGTGTTAAAAGTATGGAAAAATTCTTCCTGAGTTGATTCTTTTCCCGCTAGAAACTGAATATCATCAATAAGGAGTATATCCACTTTTCGATATTTATCTCGGAATTCCCCAGCCTTATTATCACGAATGGAATTGATAAACTCATTTGTAAATTTTTCTGAAGATAAATAGAGTACCTTTGCAGAAGGATTATGTTCTAATACATAGTGACCAATTGCATGCATTAAATGGGTTTTTCCTAACCCAACACCACCATAAATAAACAAAGGATTATATGCTTTTGCCGGTGCTTCAGCTACCGCTAAAGAGGCTGCATGTGCAAAACGGTTTCCAGATCCAATAACAAAAGTATCAAATGTATACTTAGGATTTAACATGAATTTTGGGATTTCTGGATGATAGTCACCTTTATTTGTTTTAGGGGGAACAGGCATATCAATTTCTTCTTCAACTTTATTTTGCGGAATAACAAATTTAACTGCTAATTCTTCTCCGGTAATTTCATATAGAATTCCAGAAATTAATTGGGAATAACGTTCTTCTAGCCAATCACGAGCAAACTCATTTGGGGCTGTAATAACTAAAGTATCACCCTGGAGAGAGTGAGCCTTTGTTGATTTTAACCAGGTGTCAAAGCTCGGTTTGCTAATTTTTTTCTCTATAATTGCGAGAGATTTATCCCAAAGATCCGCAATATTTTCCAATGATATTCCCTCCTTTATTTATTTTATGAAATGAAAGGATTGTAATATTGCATAAAAAAACGATGGTTATACATGAAGTAAAACCATAATTAAAAACGTATTTGTGGAAAACTATATAATAAAGAAGAAAAGAGAATTTTTGACAATATCCACTATCTGTGGACAAATTTCTTCCCAACCAGTGAATATCTTATCCACAAGTTATTCACAGTCTGTGGATAAATTAAATACCCGTTATAATTTATTGAGAGTGAAAACAAAATAATAATATCAAATTCTCCCTAGAGGTGCAATGGTTTTTAGAAACTTATCCACAAGAAAAATAACATGTGAATAATATTTGTCCACATGTAGAGGATGTGTGAAAAAGCTGTCAATAACCATTGTGGATAATAAAATTAATGTCGAATTTTATCCACAAAGAAACTTTTCTTATCAATTTTAGGCTAAAACCAGTCTTTAAAGTTATGGCATTTTGAATGACGGATGATTTATTATTATTGGAAATAGAAAACTTATTAATAATACATTTTTCCCTAATAAGGTTGACATTTATCCCATATACTCTTTATAATTTATAAGACTGTCTTTAACAGCTATTCCTCAGGGAGGTGTCATATAATGAAAAGAACTTACCAACCAAATAAACGTAAAAGAAGTAAAGTTCACGGATTCCGTAGCCGTATGAGTTCTGCTAATGGCCGTAAGGTTTTAGCACGTCGTCGTCGTAAAGGAAGAAAAGTATTATCTGCTTAAGCCACTGAAACGTCAGTGGTTTTTTTTTCATAGATTAACGTTAGCATGAATAAACATTATGAATGTCTTCTTCCTTTTCCGTCCATTTATTCCTTGTATTTTAGAATCACAATATCTATGTCATAATTAATAATGATTAGATTGAAAACCTCATTCATCAATAATCTCTCAAAATGAAGCTGTTCCATCCAGGAATGAAAGGGTTATGTACCATGAAGAAAGAGTATCGGATAAAAAAGAATAAAGAATTTCAGGAGGCTTTCAAAAAAGGAAAGTCATTTGCTAATAGACAATTTGTTGTTTATACCTTAAATAAACCAGAGCAAGACCATTTTAGAATAGGTCTCTCTGTCAGCAAGAAAATTGGAAATGCAGTTACTCGGAATCAAATTAAGCGTTATATTCGTCAAGCATTTTTGGAGCTTGAGGAGGAAGTTAAAAACCATTTTGATTATGTAATCATTGCGAGAAAGCCTGCTGCAACAATGGATTTTCATGAGGTTAAAAAAAGCTTAACCCATGTTCTAAAGGTGGCTAGGGCTTTAAAATTAAAAACAAAATAAATAAGCTAGTGTAGTCATATTAAAAGATGATACAATACACTTGAATTTCCAAATGAGTTCTAAATTTAGATAATGATTGAATTTTAGATTAAAAATAATAAAACATGGACAAATACATAAAAAAAGAACATATCAAACCATCTTCAATAAACATAATCATGAACGTCAACTCTGGTGGTAATTTATGTTATCTTATAAACATTAGGGGACCAAGATAAGGAGGAATTAACGGTTGAAGAAGCGAATATTTTTAGCAATTGGTATAATTTTCATGATGGCATTTTTGTCGGGATGTACAGAGGTTAATAAACCGATTACTGCAAAAAGTGAAGGATTTTGGAATGAATTTATTGTCTATCCACTCTCTCAATTAATTATTAAAACAGCTGATATTTTGGGTGGGAGTTTTGGATTATCACTCATTGTAGTAACCATTATTATCAGGCTTGTTATTTTGCCATTAATGATTAAACAAACAAGAAGCTCGAAGGCTATGCAAGCCATTCAACCTGAATTGCAAAGACTTAAAGAAAAATATAGTTCCAAGGATCAAAAAACCCAAGAAAAGTTACAGCAGGAAACAATGGCTTTATTTCAAAAACATGGAATTAATCCATTAGCTGGTTGTTTTCCACTGCTTATTCAAATGCCAATCTTAATTGGTTTTTATCATGCAATTTCAAGAACAGAAATAATTAAAACCCAAGACTTTTTATGGTTTGATTTGGGCTCACCGGATCCTATTTATTTGCTGCCACTTATTGCGGGTATCACCACCTATATTCAACAAAAAATTACGATGGCTGGCACAGCAAATGACAACCCTCAAATGAAGATGATGCTCTATGTTATGCCAATCATGATTATTGTCTTTGCAATAAGTTTTCCAGCTGCCCTCTCTTTATATTGGGTAGTAGGGAATATCTTTATGATTATTCAAACCTTATTAATTAAAGGACCGGAAGTGAAAACAACAGCAACCGGTAAAGCGGGAGGAGCAAAAAAGTGAAACAAATAACTGCGAATGGACAAACCGTCGAGGAAGCAGTACAGTCGGCTTTAGCTCAACTTAAAACAACGAAGGAAAAAACAGAAGTAACCGTCATTGATGAAGGTAAGAAGGGACTTTTTGGAATCTTTGGTTCAAGACCAGCTATTGTAAAAGTTACGGTAAAAATAGATCCTATTGAGGAAGCAAAACAGTTTTTATTAAGTGTTGTTGAAAAAATGGGATCAACTATCGAAATTGAAGTGATTAAAAATGGCCGTGATGTTCAATTTATTATGTCAGGGCAAAAAATTGCCCTTTTAATTGGAAAAAGGGGACAAACATTAAACTCGTTACAATATTTAACTCAGCTAGTTATTAATAGACATTCTGATCAATATATCAATGTCATTCTTGATGCAGAGGATTACCGCAAAAGAAGAAATGAAACCTTGATTAAATTAGCTGATCGCTTAGCTCAAAAGTCTATTAAAACTGGAAAAACTGTTACTCTTGAACCAATGCCATCTTATGAAAGAAAAGTCATTCATACTGCATTAATGAATAATTCCCGAGTAAAAACCTACTCCGACGGATATGAGCCAAATCGACATATAGTAATATCACCAGTAAAATAAGCGAAAAAACTCCAATATGAAACTATTGGAGTTTTTTTTTGTCCCTTTTTATACTTTTTTTAAGACCTCAATACATTCCATTGTTAATATTCTGCGCCTTTATTGTTATTCACATGTGGATAAGTTAAAATAGAATTTATCTAAAATAAATGTGGATAACTATAAAGAGAAGGTAACTTTCTTTTTAATAAAAAAAACTTGTGATATTCTAAGAATTTGAATAATCCGGATATAAATTGATCCTAGATATATTTTTTTGAGTGAAGGAAAAGAAGGAGGAAATTTGCTTGAAGTTTGACACAATTGCAGCCATTTCCACTCCGATGGGTGAAGGAGCAATAGCCATCGTTCGATTAAGTGGAGATCAAGCTGTAGAGATTGCAAATAAGCTTTTTCGAGGGGTAAAAGGGAAAAGATTAATAGATGTCGATTCCCATACAATAAATTATGGACATATCATTGATCCAAAGACTGGTGAAGTAGCAGAAGAGGTAATGGTTTCTGTGATGAGGGGACCAAAAACCTTTACTACGGAGGATGTAATTGAAATAAATTGCCATGGAGGGTTAGTATCAGTTAATAGAGTTCTTCAACTCGCATTAATTGCTGGTGCTAGACTAGCCGAACCAGGTGAGTTTACTAAACGTGCTTTTCTCAATGGGAGAATAGATTTATCGCAAGCGGAAGCTGTGATGGATTTAATTCGTGCTAAGACAGACCGGGCTATGAATGTCGCATTAGGTCAAATGGAAGGAAGACTTTCAAACCTTATACGCAGACTTCGCCAGGAGATCCTTGAAACGCTAGCCCATGTGGAAGTAAATATTGATTATCCTGAGTATGATGATGTAGAAGAAATGACACATAAGCTATTATTAGAAAAAGCAACGATGATACGAGAAGAAATAATAAAGATATTACGAACCTCTGAACAGGGGAAAATTCTTCGTGAAGGATTATCAACTGTGATTATTGGGAGACCAAATGTAGGAAAATCCTCCTTGTTAAACAGCTTAGTTCATGAAAATAAGGCTATTGTTACGGATATTCCTGGAACAACTAGGGATGTCATCGAGGAATATGTTAATGTTCGTGGAGTCCCTCTCAGATTATTAGATACAGCTGGAATAAGAGAAACAGAAGATATAGTTGAACGCATTGGAGTAGAGAGATCGCGTCAAGTTTTAAAAGAAGCAGATCTTATTCTCCTTGTTTTAAATAGCTCTGAAGAATTGACAAAGGAAGATGAAAAATTATTCGAAGCGGTAGAAGGCTTTGATGTAATTGTAATTATTAATAAAACAGATCTTCCAAAGAAAATTGATCTTAATCGTGTTAAACAATTAACGGGGAAAAACAAGTTATTGACAACCTCTTTATTAGAGGATCAAGGAATTGATGAGCTGGAAGACGCCATTGCTTCTTTATACTTTCAAGGTTCAATTGAAGCAGGGGACATGACTTACGTTTCCAATAGCCGACATATTGCTCTACTAAATGGAGCACTTCAATCCATAGAAGATGCCCTTCAAGGGGTGGAATCTGGTATCCCGATAGACATGGTACAAATTGATTTAACAAGAACATGGGAACTACTTGGGGAAATTATTGGGGATAGTGTCCATGAAAGCTTAATTGATCAGTTGTTTTCACAATTTTGTTTAGGAAAGTAGTGTATGAGTAAGACATTTTAAGGAGGCAGCATTATGCAATATGAAGCTGGATACTATGACGTAATCGTTATTGGTGCTGGGCACGCAGGCTGTGAGGCAGGACTCGCTGCGGCAAGACAAGGTGCAAAGACATTAATGATTACGATTAATTTAGATATGGTTGCCTTTATGCCATGTAATCCATCTGTCGGTGGTCCTGCTAAAGGAATTGTTGTTAGAGAAATTGATGCCCTTGGTGGAGAAATGGGCAAAAATATTGATAAAACATACATTCAAATGCGCATGCTTAATACCGGAAAAGGCCCTGCGGTAAGAGCGTTAAGGGCCCAAGCGGACAAGCTAATGTATCAAAACGAAATGAAAAATACAATGGAGAAAGAGCCAAATCTAACCTTAATTCAGGGAATGGTGGAGCAGTTAATTGTCGAGGATAATGTATGTAAAGGGGTAATCACTAAAACTGGAGCGGTTTATTATTCAAAAACAGTGGTTATTACAACAGGAACCTTCCTTCGAGGGGAAATCATTATCGGCGATTTAAAATACTCTAGTGGTCCGAATAATCAGCAACCATCAATTAAACTCTCAGAGCATTTAGAGGAATTAGGTTTTGATTTAGTTCGTTTTAAAACAGGAACTCCTCCACGTGTGAACAGTCATACGATTGATTATAGTAAAACAGAAATACAGCCAGGTGACGATGTCCCTCGTGCGTTTTCTTATGAAACAACAAAATATATTACAGATCAGCTTCCATGTTGGTTAACCTATACAACTGAAAAAACACATGAAATAATTAATCAAAACCTTTACCGCTCACCTATGTATTCTGGAATGATTAAAGGAACAGGGCCACGTTATTGTCCATCCATAGAAGATAAGGTCGTTCGCTTTAATGATAAACCAAGACATCAAATTTTCTTAGAGCCAGAGGGAAGACATACTCAAGAGGTTTACGTTCAAGGTTTATCAACGAGTCTACCTGAGGAGGTTCAACATCAAATCCTTAAGTCTGTCCCTGGACTAGAAAATGCCCAAATGATGAGAGCAGGCTACGCCATTGAGTATGATGCCGTGGTACCAACTCAGCTATGGCCAACTCTTGAAACAAAGAATGTAAAAAATTTATATACAGCTGGTCAAATAAATGGTACATCTGGTTACGAGGAAGCGGCTGGTCAAGGGTTAATGGCTGGAATCAATGCAGGGAGAAAGGCATTAGGTGAAGAAGAAGTCATTTTAAGTCGTTCTGATGCCTATATTGGTGTCTTAATTGATGATCTTGTTACCAAAGGTACAAACGAGCCATATCGTTTGTTAACCTCTAGAGCGGAATACCGTTTACTTTTACGTCACGATAATGCGGATTTACGCTTGACGGAAATTGGTCATAAAGTAGGTTTAATCAATGAAGAGCGTTATCAAGGATTTATTAATAAAAAAGATAAAATTGAGCAGGAAAAGAAAAGACTGGCATCCATTATTTTAAAACCAACCAATGACGTTCAGGAATTAATTAAAAGCCAAGGTGGAAGCGAATTAAAGGATGGAATTCGAGCATCGGATTTATTAAAACGACCTGAAATGAACTACAGTCATATAGAAAAACTAGCTCCAAGTGAAATTGAATTAGATGAGGAAATAAAAGAGCAGGTTGAAATCCAAATTAAGTATGATGGATATATTGAAAAATCACTTCAACAAGTTGAACGTTTGAAGAAAATGGAGAGCAAGAAAATACCAGAAAATATAGATTATGATGCAATATCTGGTCTTGCATCAGAAGCAAGGCAAAAGCTAAAACAAGTTAGTCCGTTATCAATTGCACAAGCCTCTCGTATTTCTGGAGTGAATCCTGCGGATATTTCCATTTTACTTGTGTATTTAGAGCAAGGCAAAATAGCCCGCGTTTCAAATACAACGAATGAAGGATGATTAATATTAATGAATATTGAACAATTTATAAGCATGTTGGAGGAGAAGGGCATTTCCCTTTCTTCCCAGCAGTTAGAACAATTTGAAGCCTACTATCAGCTATTGGTTGAATGGAATGAAAAAATGAATTTAACAGCGATAACGGAAAGGTCGGAAGTATATTTAAAGCATTTTTATGACTCCATTTCAGCGGCCTTTTATTTTGATTTCAATCAACCATTACATATATGCGATGTTGGAGCGGGGGCAGGGTTTCCGAGTATACCTATCAAAATAGCCTTTCCACATTTAAAGGTAACAATCGTAGACTCTTTAAATAAAAGAATTCATTTTCTCGAAAATTTAGCAACAGAATTGAATTTAGAAAATGTTCGTTTTATCCATGATCGTGCAGAAACATTTGGACAAAAACAAGAAAATCGTGAATTTTATGATGTAGTGACAGCACGTGCAGTTGCAAGAATGTCTGTATTAAGTGAGTTATGTCTTCCACTAGTAAAAATCGGTGGAACCTTTATTGCAATGAAGGCTGCAAGTGCAAAGGAGGAACTTGATTCTGCCAAAAAGGCAATTTCAATTCTTGGTGGGAAATTACAAGAAATAAATTCCTTTAAACTTCCTATCGAAGAAAGTGAAAGAAATATATTAATCATTCAAAAGGAAAAGAAAACACAAAAAAAATATCCTCGTAAACCGGGGATGCCTAATAAGATGCCTATAGAATAGAGTACCTTTTTTGGAAAAAATGTGGCATAATTTTAGTAGAATCGAAATCTGTGTAAAAAATAAACAATAGATAGATAAGATGCAGGATATTGCCGTTTTACAGGGAATATTTTATTAGGGAGTTCATAAAGGTGGTGCTGGGGAATGAAGCAAACTTTCTCACGCTTTTTTGGGTTGAGTGAAAAAGAGTCACAGGATTCGCAAGCTGAATTTGAACAACAAGAAGATCAGTTGAACTTAGATCATAAAGAGAATCATGAAGAGGTACGTAGGATTCCAATTGATAGTATCGTTCCAAACCGTTTCCAGCCAAGAACGGTCTTTGACGATGATAAGATTGAAGAATTATCACGAACAATCCATATACATGGAATCATTCAACCTATTGTTGTCAGGGAGTTTGAAAAGGATAAGTTCGAAATTATTGCTGGTGAACGCAGATGGCGTGCGATGAAGAAGCTTGGTTGGGAAGAGGTCCCAGCAATTGTAAAAAATTTAACAGATACAGAAACAGCCTCAGTTGCATTAATTGAAAATCTTCAACGTGAAGAATTATCTCCAATTGAAGAAGCAATTGCTTATGGGAAATTGTTAGAGCTTCATAATTTAACTCAGGAGGCATTAGCTCAACGATTAGGAAAGGGTCAATCAACTGTTGCCAATAAGCTGCGCCTGTTAAAGCTTCCTAGTGAAGTACAGGATGCCTTATTAAACAAGAAAATCACGGAAAGACATGCGAGATCATTAATTCCTTTAAAAGATCCAGAAAAACAGATAAAATTATTAAATGATATTATTGAAAAAGGTTATAATGTGAAGCAAACGGAGGATCAGGTTGTAAAATTACTTGAAACTCCAAATAAAAAGCCAAAGCCTAAGAGAAAGGCATTTAGCAAGGATATGAGAATTGCTGTAAACACAATACGTCAATCTCTTTCGATGGTAACAGATAGTGGCATTAAATTAGATTCTGCCGAAGAAGAGTTTGATGAATATTATCAATTCACTATTAAAATTCCAAAGAAGAAATAGATCGATGATCAAATGAGAAATTAAACAACAAGTTTAGTTTCTCTTATTTTTTGTCTGACTTTAAGTAGATTAATAATTTATTGGTAATTAGAAGAAAAAATTTATTACCATGTGTTTTTCATGATAAAATAGAATACATGACTGCTATAATAATAAATTTAATAGATTGAATTGGAAATGAAGGTAGGTGAAATCGTGGGCAAAATTATTGCAATTGCTAACCAAAAGGGTGGAGTCGGAAAAACAACAACTTCTGTCAATTTAGGCGCTTGTTTAGCTTACATAGGAAAGAAGGTATTATTGGTCGATATTGATCCTCAGGGAAATGCTACTAGCGGTGCGGGGCTTGATAAGGCAGATGTCGATCAATGCATCTATGATGTTCTTGTAGATGATGTCGAAGCAATTAATGTCATAAAACCATCAGCAGTAGAGAACCTCTATGTGATTCCGGCGACCATACAATTGGCTGGAGCAGAAATTGAACTTGTCCCGACGATATCAAGAGAGGTGCGTTTGAAACGTGCATTAGAAGAGGTAAAAAAAGATTTTGACTTCATAATAATAGACTGCCCACCATCTCTTGGCTTATTAACTCTAAATGCATTAACAGCTTCAGATTCTGTGATGATACCTGTCCAATGTGAATATTATGCTTTAGAAGGTTTAAGTCAGCTTTTAAATACCGTTCGATTAGTTCAAAAACACTTAAACAAGGATTTAAGAATTGAAGGTGTTTTATTGACTATGCTTGATGCTCGAACGAATCTAGGTATTCAAGTTATAGAGGAAGTAAAGAAATATTTTCAAGATAAAGTATATAAAACAGTGATTCCACGTAATATTCGTCTAAGTGAAGCTCCAAGTCATGGGCAACCAATTATTATTTACGACCCAAAATCAAGAGGAGCTGAAGTATATTTAGATTTGGCAAAGGAAGTGGTTGTGAATGGCTAAAGGCTTAGGTAAAGGATTAAATGCTTTTTTTGCTAATATGGATGCGGAAAAGGAAGAAATAGTCCAAGAGGTAAAAATCAAAGAGCTTCGACCCAATCCCTATCAACCACGAAAATACTTTGAAAAAGAGGCTATAGAAGAATTAAAACAATCGATTATTGAACATGGAATTCTTCAGCCAATTATTGTGAGGAAGAGCATTAAAGGCTATGAGATTGTTGTTGGAGAAAGAAGATTCCGAGCTGCTAAAGAGGCAAAATTAGTTACAGTACCGGTAGTCGTTCGAGAATTATCAGAAAAGCAAATGATGGAATTAGCTGTGTTGGAAAATCTCCAACGTGAGGATTTAACTCCTATTGAAGAAGCGGGCGCCTATCAGCTACTAATCGAGAAGCTTAATGTAACCCAGGAAGAGCTGGCAAAACGATTAGGAAAAAGCAGACCACATATTGCGAACCATATACGTCTATTATCCTTACCTACTAATATTCAGGAGCTTATTTCAAATGGAAAGATTACCATGGGTCATGGACGTGCTCTACTAGGACTTAAACAAAAAGAAAAGCTACCTTTACTAGTTGAAAAAATATTAAGAGAAAATCTTAATGTTCGCCAATTGGAGCAATTAATACAGCAACTGAATGAACAACATGTTTCACGTGAAACAAAGAAGCCTAAAAAGGAAAAGGATGTTTTTCTTAAGGAACAGGAGTCATACCTACGTGAACGTTTTGGTACAACCGTTCATATAAAGCAATCGAAAAATAAAGGGAAAATTGAAATAGAATTTTTCTCTAAGGACGATTTAGAAAGAATTCTAGAATTATTAGAACGTCAATCCTCTTAAGCCATCTATCATTGGGTGGTTTATTTTTTTGTTTTAAGAGAACTAGGACTCTATTAAAATCGAATATTTCGTGCTACATTAATTATTAAAATGTTTTTAATCCTATATAAAAAGAATAAAGGTGAAATGGGATGGCTTTATTAGGTACTATAGTAAACGGTTTATTAATTGTCATTGGAACATTATTAGGAAAATTACTACATCGGATTCCTGAGAGTATTAAGGGAACAGTCATGTACGGCATTGGTTTATCGGTAATGGTACTTGGCTTACAAATGGGAATTAAAAGTGAAAACTTTTTAATCGTAATTTTAAGTTTAGTTTTCGGTGCAGTAATTGGTGAAATACTAGCATTAGAGGATAAATTGAATACCCTAGGAGAATGGTTAGAAGAAAGAATAGGATCCAATGGCCAAAGCAGTATTTCACAAGGTTTTGTCTCAGCTACTCTCATCTTTGTCATTGGGGCTATGGCGATTATTGGTGCTTTAGATAGTGGAATTAGAGGAGATCATGATGTACTTTATACAAAGGCAATTATTGACGGATTTACAGCATTAATTTTAACAACTACTTTAGGAATAGGAGTCATTTTTTCTGCTGTACCAGTTGTCATCTATGAGGGGATAATAGCTCTTTTTGCGACAAAAATAGATCAAATTGTTCCGAAAGAACTGATGGATCAATTTATTGTGGAAATGACAGCTACAGGCGGAGTAATGATTTTTGCTATCGGATTGAATTTAATTGGGCTTACAAAAATTCGTGTGGCCAACTTACTTCCTGGAATTATTGTTACAGGAATAATTGTTAGTTTCATGTATTTTATTAATGCTTATATGTAAAAAATATAATTAGGAAGTTTAATAAAAAATGCATTATGCTATTTTTTTTACAGTTAGGATGAATCATACTTTTCAGTTGCAACTTTAGCATTCGTTTGTTCATTGGAGTAAAAAAATTAAGTGATTTTTTCTTGATCCCAATCAATATTTAGATTCGACCAACCTTGTTTTGGTTTATACATTAAATTCGCTTTATATATCCCATTGGCTATTGCTTTTGCCATATTTAAGACTAAGCTCAGCCTGGTGTTTTGGAGAACGAAAAACTCCATAAATCCACTAACATTTACGATTCCTGTAATATGAATATTTCCAACAGAGGGTAATTCCTTATTTACTCCAGCACCTGGTTTTACTGGTCCTTCACCTAATTGAATATATCCTACACTTTTTAACCGTCCGAGGCAGGCGTCAATCCCTATGATAAATGGATTAAAGTGAAGATTCATGATTTCATTAAGCTTTTCCTCTAAATTGACTGCGTGGATTGGATTATCAAGTGTCCCATATATATGGAATGAAGAAATCGATTTATCGGATAACAAGGTACCTACTAGTGGCCCTAACGAATCCCCTGTGGATCGATCTGTCCCTATACAAACAAATACAATGGGTCTAGAATGAATTCCCTTTGGAAGCATTTCAAGTAGTTCACTTGCTAGTTTACTTGATACACCGCTTTCCTCATGGTTAAACCTAGTTTCACCATTATTATTTTTACTCTCAAAGAAATTAGGTTTTAGATTCATTCGTTACACTCCCTCGCCATAGTAGTAACAGTATACGGAAAATTTTCCAAATGTATACATGCTATTTTTGTGAAACAGATAAAAATAATAGTCTTTATTATATGGGGCAGATGAGAATTGGATTGTTTTCTCAATGTGAACGAAACCAAAAACTTCAAAGGAATTCAATTTCTTGTTAAAATGAAAGTAATTCGACTTTAGTGGGAGAAGAAGGTGTGTGTAAATGAATTACGTAGAAAGGCTATTATCAAAATTGGCAACAAAACTAACGAGTGAAGACTTTTGGATAGATGTTGGAGAGGGAATATTAAAAATTATTGCTATCCTAATAGCCGCTAAGATTATTATTAAACTTGGAAAATTGGTGATTGAGAATATCTTTAAGGTAAGATCGCATTCACCCTTAAGAATATCTGAACGTAGGGACGCAACATTAAGTAAACTATTAAAAAGTATTCTAACCTATGCAATATATTTTATTGCATTGGTTATGATATTATCGATTTTTGATATAGATGTTAAAGCCTTGCTTGCTGGGGCCGGGATTGTTGGACTTGCAGTAGGGTTCGGAGCTCAAAGTTTGGTTAAGGATATTATAACGGGCTTTTTCATTATCTTTGAAGATCAATTCTCTGTAGGAGATTTTATTCAAATTGGAAATTTTGAAGGAGTCGTAGAAAGCATTGGCTTGAAGACAACAAAGGTGAAAAGTTGGACTGGAGAGGTCCATATTATTCCGAATGGAAACATAACGGAAGTGACTAATTTTTCTCTTCATAATAGCTTGGCTATAGTTGATGTCAATGTTCCTTATGAAGGGGATATTAATGAGGTGGAACGGGTCCTAGAGGAGTTATTAAAGGGGCTGGAGGATAAATATGAGGAAATGGTTTCTCCTCCTGAGCTTTTAGGAATTCAAAGCTTCGGGGCGTCTGAAATAGTACTAAGAATCGTTGCAGAGACCTTACCAATGCAGCATGCTTATATTGCAAGAATGCTCAGAAAGGAAATTAAGCTCTGTCTAGATGAACATGGGATTGAAATCCCACTACCACGCCTTGTCATGTATTCTCGTAATGAAAAAGAGCAACAATCATTTAAAAAATTTGATACTCATTAGGAGGGGTCTCTTTGGAGGAGAAAGAATTTGGACTAAATGATATTGTTGAAATGAAAAAACAACATCCTTGTGGTACAAATCGCTGGAAAATCATTCGAATGGGTATGGATATACGCTTAAAATGCGAGGGATGTGGCCATAGTGTTTTAATTCCCCGAAAAGAATTTACACGAAAAATGAAGAAAATACTTGTGAAGCATGAGGGATAACTTCTGCTTCTTTTTTCTTAATTTATTTCTAAGATGGAGTGAGCTAGCATGGGGGAAATTTATCGATCGGCATGTCCGTTGAATTGCTGGGATAGCTGTGGTTTTCAGGTAGAGGTAGAGGATGGAAAGGTTATTAAGGTAGAGGGAGACCCAAACCATCCTATTACGAAGGGGAAAATATGTGGGCGAGGAAGAATGCTCGTCAATCGAACCAACTCACCTGAGCGCTTGCTTTATCCTTTGAAGAAAATAAATGGTAACTTTCAACAAATTTCATGGAAACAAGCTTTACAGGAAATAGCAGATAAATTGCTACAACTAAAAAAGGCCTATGGCACAACATCTGTTTTGCATAGTCATGACTACGCTAATGGAGGATTGTTAAAAAATCTCGATCAGCGTTTTTTTAATTGCTACGGTGGAGTTACTGAGTTGACAGGTTCCTTGTGTTGGGGTTCGGGGATTGAGGCTCAAGTCTGGGATTTCGGAGATGCCTATAGCCATGCACCGACTGATATCCTTCATAGTAAAAATATTGTGGTTTGGGGGAGAAATGTTGCTAGAACCAACATGCATCTATTTCAATTTCTTCAAACTGCCAAGAAAAATGGAGCAAAGCTTTATGTGATTGATCCAATATATCATGCGACAGCTAAACTAGCCCATAAGCATATTTCAGTTAAACCTGGAATGGATGGATTATTAGCTGCAGGGATTATGATGGAAATATTGAGATTAAATTTAGAAGATCAAGACTTTATCAAAAGTCACTCCACAGGTTTTGAGGATTTGCAAAACCTATTAGATTCAGTTTCAATAGATTATTTGAGCAAAGTAACAGAGGTTCCAATGGAAATCATGACGGAACTAGCAATTACTTATAACGATAGACCTACCTCAACGATGATGGGATTAGGAATGCAACGGTATAATAACGGCGGAAATACAATTAGGCTGATTGATTCATTAGTAGCAATGAGTGGGAATATTGGAATAGAAGGCGGAGGGGCGAACTTTGCCAATAAGCAAGTTGGACAAAGCTTTGATATCGATTCCTTAGCAAAGCTAGATAGAATACAGGAATCCAGAACCTTTACTATGATGAAACAGGCAGAAGGAATTTTAACTGCTAAAGACCCGGAAATAAAGATGATTATTGTTTCTTGTGGAAACCCGTTAGCCCAAGTCCCTAATACAACTGAAGTAAAGGAGGCCTTTACCTCAGTTGATACTCTTGTTGTAATTGATCAATTTATGACCGATACGGCAAAACTAGCAGACTATGTATTGCCAACAACAACTGTTTTTGAAGAGGAGGAGGTTTATTACTCTTCCATGTATCATCATTATGTAAATTATGGACCCAAATTAGTTGAGGCTCCAGGTGAAGCAAAATCTGACTTATGGATTTGGACCGAGCTAGCAAAACGATTAGGCTTTGGGGATGACTTTCTGTTTTCTAGAGAACAATGGATTGAAATGGGTTTTCAGAAACTTAAGACAAAGGGATTACAATTTGAAGACTTAAAAAAAGATTTTCATATGGAGCTTCCTGTTGAACCCATACCCTGGAAGGATCGGAAATTTATGACTCCTAGTGGGAGATATGAATTTACCTCCAATATGGCAATACAAAAGGGCTATAATGGTCAATTACAGCTATCATTACCAAGAGAGTCCATATGGTCAAATCCTAATCTATCTAATCGTTACCCATATTCATTATTAACTATTCACCCAATGAGATCGAATCACTCACAGCATTATCACCTTTTTGAAAAAGAACCAAAGGTAAAAATAGAGATTTCACAAGACATTGCTGAAACGCTAGGGTTAAAAGATAATGATTATGCAAGAGTCTGGAATGACCGAGGAGAAATAAAAGGGTATATCCAAGTGATGAAGCACATTCACTCTAATACAATAAATATCGATGAGGGAATTTGGGAAAGATTTGGTGGCACGGTTAACCAGCTAACCTCTAGTAGCGAATCTGATAATCATCTCGGAAGTACTTTGTATGACTGCCTAGTAAATATAGAAAAAATAACAGAAGAAGGGTGAAAGGCTGCTTTTTTCAGAGCAGCCTTTCACTTGAATAAATATAATTTTAAGTGATATTGAAACAGGGGTTGACTTGTCTTTTCTTATTCGAATCTCTATAATTGTGAGAGGCTGAAAACTTTATTATAAATTGTAAATAAAACAACATGAATGAAATAGATACTTTATTAGAGGAGTGAAGAAACGGATGGCTTTAACAGCAGGGATTGTGGGTTTACCAAATGTTGGTAAATCAACATTATTTAATGCAATTACACAAGCGGGAGCGGAATCAGCAAACTATCCATTTTGTACGATTGATCCAAATGTTGGGGTGGTAGAGGTACCCGATGAACGTCTACAAAAATTAACAGAGTTGGTACAACCAAAGAAAACAGTTCCAACCACCTTTGAATTTACAGATATTGCAGGAATTGTAAAGGGAGCGAGTAAAGGGGAAGGTCTAGGTAATAAATTTTTATCTCATATTCGTGAAGTGGATGCTATTTGTCAGGTAGTCCGTTGTTTTGAAGATGAAAATATTACCCATGTTGCCGGTAAGGTTGATCCGATTGACGATATTGAAACCATCAATTTGGAGTTAATCTTAGCGGATTTGGAATCTGTTGAAAAACGGATTGGACGCGTTGAAAAGTTAGCGAAACAAAAAGATAAAGAGGCAATGGTCGAGCTTGAGGCTCTAGAAAAATTAAAAGCGGCATTTGAATCAGATATGCCTGCCCGTACGGTTGAATTTACAGACGAGCAATTGAAGGTTGTCAAGGGATTACACTTATTAACAATCAAACCTGTTTTATATGTAGCGAATGTTGGAGAAGATGATGTGGCAGATCCTTCAGGAAATCCATATGTCAAGCTTGTTAAAGAATATGCAGCCAAAGACAATGCAGAAGTAATTATTGTCTGTGCAAAGATTGAATCTGAGATTGCGGAGCTAGAAGGGGAAGAAAAGCAAATGTTCCTCGAAGAGCTTGGAATTGAAGAGTCTGGATTGGACCAACTAATCCGTGCCTCTTATGATTTATTAGGGTTAGCAACTTATTTCACAGCTGGGGTACAAGAAGTACGTGCATGGACCTTCCGTAAAGGAATGAAGGCACCTCAATGTGCTGGTATCATTCACTCAGACTTTGAAAGAGGATTTATTCGTGCTGAAACGGTTTCCTATGAAGACCTATTAGCTGCTGGCTCTATGGTGGCTGCAAGAGAGGCTGGCAAGGTCCGTTTAGAAGGAAAAGAATATGAAGTTAAAGATGGAGATGTTATGCATTTCCGATTTAATGTATAATTTCTAGACTTTGCCTAAGATGTTTCTTGCTTTTAATTATCCTGCGTGATATAATTTTAACCTGTGAGTAATGATAAATTGCTCCTTGCCCTACGTGGGCCGTTAGACCAAAAGGAGGTGAACGTGATGAGAGCGTACGAAATTATGTACATCATCCGCCCAAATATTGAAGATGAGGCTAAAAAATCATTAGTTGAGCGTTTCAACAACATCTTAACTGATAATGGTGCGGAATTAAATGAAGCAAAAGAATGGGGAAAACGCCGTCTTGCTTACGAAATCAATGATTTCCGTGATGGTTACTACCAACTTCTAAAAGTTAATGCTGAACCAGCTGCGGTAGAAGAATTCTCTCGTTTAGCAAAAATCAGCGAAGACATCATTCGCCATATCGTTATTAAAGAAGAAGAATAATAATTTCGATAGATAGAATCCTTCTATATGTTTCACGTGGAACATTATTAGAAGAAAGGAGTTGGTTCTGATGATGAATCGTGTTGTTCTTGTAGGTCGATTAACTAGAGACCCAGAACTCAGATATACACCAAATGGAGTACCTGTTGCTTCATTTACACTTGCAGTGAATCGTAGTTTTACGAATCAGCAAGGAGAAAGAGAAGCGGATTTTATAAACTGTGTTGTTTGGAGAAAACCAGCTGAGAATGTTGCAAACTACTTGAAAAAGGGAAGTCTTGCCGGAGTAGATGGGCGTATTCAAACACGAAGTTATGAAGGACAAGATGGGAAGCGCGTGTACGTTACTGAAGTTTTAGCTGAAAGTGTACAATTTCTCGAACCAAAAAATGCTTCCGGCGGAAACGGCGGAAATTTTGGAGGGCAGAGAACGCAAGATTTTTCATTTGGAAACAGCAATCAGAATCAACACCAACAACCAAATAAAAACAATCAGGGTTATACCCGTGTTGATGAAGATCCATTTGCAAATGACGGCCAAATCGATATTTCAGATGATGATCTACCATTCTAACATATACAAATTGAACGTTTAATAATAAAACTAAATAATAGAGGAGGGAAATTGAAATGGCAGGAGGACGCAGAGGAGGACGTGCAAAACGTCGTAAAGTTTGCTACTTCACAGCAAACGGTATTACTCATATCGATTATAAAGATGTAGATCTTCTTAAAAAATTCATTTCAGAGCGTGGTAAAATTCTACCTCGTCGTGTAACTGGAACAAGCGCAAAATATCAACGTAAATTAACGATTGCTATTAAACGTGCTCGTCAAATGGCATTATTACCATATGTTTCAGGTGAATAAGTATAAAAAAAGACATCAATTTGTTTGATGTCTTTTTTTATACCAGTTCAAACTATTGAACCTTCAAAAAGTTGAACATACTGGTATTACTAGCTAAAATAGGTTTAGAGAGAGGTGAAAGAATGAAGAATGTAAATAGGTTGACTTATGGAGCAATCCTATTGGCTATTTTTGCTGTAATCCTTTTAATTACCCTATATATACCTGTTATTGGGGTAATAATGAATTTATTTTTACCGCTCCCTTTTATTATGTTCGCTGGTAAAAATGATAATAAAAGCTCTTTTGTTTTTTTTATCGCCTCCATTTTTATTT
The DNA here is from genome assembly GCF_900117315.1 of Bacillus massilinigeriensis. GTDB lineage: Bacteria > Bacillota > Bacilli > Bacillales > Cytobacillaceae > Bacillus_BE > Bacillus_BE massilionigeriensis. The sequence continues at coordinate 4,134,465 of NZ_LT630337.1, read as the reverse complement.
CATTAATTGTTGGTACTCTTTTTGCGATTCCGTTTACTCTTGCAAGTGGTATGACGGGATTGATTATGGGGATTTTAATAAGGGAAGGAAAAGGTAGGTTTCATGTGTTCATTATTGGAACTCTAGTCTTCTTATTAAATTTAGTGGGTACCTATATTATTTCCATTGTTTTCTTTGAAGTAAACTTTATTAAGGACTCCATGAATTTACTCAGAGACTCCTTCCAAAGTTCAATGAAGTTGTTAGATTCTCTAGGTCAAAATCCTAATGATAGCCTGGCTAAACAATTTGAGACATCAATGAATATGCTAGAAACCTTAATTCCAAGTATATTTGTCGTTGCTTCTTTAATGATGGTTTTTCTTATTGAATTAGTAAATACCCCAATAGCAAAAAGATTTGGCATCCAGATAAAAAATTGGGAGCCTTTTAGAAATATTAGTTTACCAAGAAGTATTATTTGGTATTATTTATTGACCTTGTTACTTTCATTGATCTTAAAGCCTGATATTGGAAGCTTCGTATATACAGCATTAATGAATATAAGCTTTATTTTACAATTTTTATTATTAATACAAGGTCTTTCCTTTATTTATTATTATAGTCATATTAAAGGATGGTCAAAAATTGTACCTGTAATTGTAACAATTATCCTGTTCTTTATTCCGATAGTTCTTTATATTGTGCGGATATTAGGTATAATTGATTTAGGATTTGATTTGAGAAAGAGAATGGAAAAAAATCCTTAATCATTTCACTACTGTTTGGGAGCTGAAAATATGCCTTCGTATTTAGAAAAGAGGTCCATTCGCAATCCTATCTACGGATTGATGGCCATAACAGTGGTGTTCCTTGGAACAATAGCCTATTTTAATTGGATATTAAGTATCATAGGATTAATTATTGTTATTCCTCTATATTATTATTTATTTTCGATTGTCTCTAAAAAAAGTAAAGAAACAGAAGAGTATATTTCCACTTTATCCTATCGCATAAAAAGAGTCGGTGAAGAGGCTCTTATGGAAATGCCAATTGGAATTATGCTAATAAACGACGAATTATATATTGAATGGACAAACCCTTATTTAACATCTTGCTTCAATGAAGAGAGCTTGGTTGGCAGATCTTTATACGATATTGCTGAAGCTATCGTTGCCATAGTAAAACAAGAGGTTGAGTCAGAGGTCATTAATCTATTTGATCGTAAATATAAGGTATTACATAGGAAAGAGGAGCGTCTACTCTACTTTTTTGATGTAACAGAACAGACGAAAATAGAAAAGCTTTATCAAGAAGAACGGACAGTCATTTCAATTATTTTCTTAGATAACTATGATGAATTAACCCAAGGAATGGATGATCAAACTCGAAGTAGTTTAAATAGTCTTGTTACTTCTATTTTGAATGCTTGGGCTCAAGAAAACGGTGTTTTTCTTAAAAGGGTATCGTCTGAACGATTTATTGCAGTTTATAATGAACAAATTTTAAAACACCTAGAGAGTGGAAAGTTTGCCATTTTGGATGAGGTACGTGAAACGACATCAAAGCAAAATGTGCCATTAACACTAAGCATTGGGGTTGGCACCGGAGTATCCTCTCTTCCTGAGCTAGGGACTTTAGCCCAGTCAAGCTTAGATTTGGCTCTTGGCCGAGGCGGAGACCAGGTGGCAATCAAGCTAGCAAATGGAAAGGTGAAGTTTTACGGTGGCAAAACCAATCCAGTAGAAAAACGTACTAGAGTACGTGCTCGAGTCATTTCACACGCTCTTAAAGATATTGTAAAAGAGAGTGGGAAGGTAATGATTATGGGCCACAAAAACCCCGATATGGACGCAATAGGTGCTTCTATTGGGATTTTGAAGGTTGCTCAGATGAATCAACGCGAAGGTTACATAGTTGTAAATCTACAGGAAATTGACACTGGTGTAAAACGACTTATGGGGGAAATCCGAAAAAATGAGGATTTGTTTTCAAGGTTTATTTCACCTGAGGAAGCATTGGAAATTGCCACAGACGATACATTGCTGGTCATTGTTGATACTCATAAGCCTTCAATGGTCATTGAAGAAAAACTATTAAATCGAATTGAAAAGGTAGTGGTTATTGATCACCATCGACGTGGTGAGGACTTCATTGAGAATCCATTACTAGTTTATATGGAGCCTTATGCATCCTCGACAGCAGAATTAGTAACAGAATTGTTGGAATACCAACCAAAGCGAGGAAAAATTGAAATGCTTGAGGCTACTGCCCTTTTGGCAGGGATTATTGTAGATACTAAAAGCTTTACACTACGGACTGGTGCAAGAACATTTGATGCTGCCTCATATCTGCGTGCACAAGGTGCAGATACTATTCTTGTTCAAAAGTTTTTAAAAGAGGACTTCAATACTTATTTGAAACGTTCGAGAATAATTGAAAATGTTTATTTTTATCATGATGGAATTGCTATCGCAAAAGGTAACCAGGATGAATTATGTGATCAAGTTCTTATTGCACAAACAGCAGATATCCTGTTAACCATGGATAGTGTGGTAGCTTCATTTGTCATATCTGCCCGTTCAGGAGGAATGGTTGGGATCAGTGCAAGGTCATTAGGTGACATCAATGTTCAAGTGATTATGGAATCCCTTGGTGGTGGGGGCCATTTATCGAACGCAGCTACTCAATTGATGGATTTAACTGTAGATGAAGCAGAGATTTGGCTGAAAAAAGCAATAGATGATTATTTGGAAGGGAGAAAAAAAGAATGAAAGTAATCTTTTTAAAGGATGTTAAAGGAAAAGGTAAAAAAGGAGATATAAAAAATGTTGCAGATGGCTATGCACAAAACTTTCTTATCAAGCAAGGGCTGGCCATTGAAGCAAACTCCTCTAATATAAGTTCATTGAATGCTCAAAAGAAAAAAGAAGAAAAAATGGCCGCACAAGAATTGGCAGATGCAAAAAAATTAAAAGAAGAAATTGAAAAAATTACTGTTGAACTATCCGCAAAGGCTGGGGAAGGTGGCCGTTTATTCGGATCTATCACTAGTAAACAAATTGCTGAAGAGCTTCAGAAAAAGCATGGGATTAAAATCGATAAAAGAAAAATTGAACTAGAGGATGCTATTCGTGCTCTAGGATATACAAAGGTTCCTGTTAAGCTTCATACAGAAGTAAATGCCACATTAAATGTTCATGTAAAAGAAGTAAACTAAATTTGGAAGTACCAATTTGAAAATTACATGTTAAAATAAAGTAGTTAACAAAATGTGATCGATTATTGCGGTCACATTTTTTCTACTGGATAAAAACTTGGTGTTTTAAAGTTTTTATTTCTCTACTTAAATAGAATTGTTTTAATATATTAATAGACTTAATTTATTTGATAAAAATGATCCTCTAAAAAACGGGAGGTTATTCCATAATGAGTGATTTATTATATGCGGATCGTCTTCCTCCTCAAAATATTGAGGCTGAGCAGGCAGTTTTAGGGGCTATATTTTTAGATCCACAGGCATTAACACTTGCTTCTGAGATATTGATACCAGAAGATTTTTATCGAGCTCAACACCAGAAAATTTTTAATGTAATGTTAAAACTAAGCGATCAAGGAAAAGCGGTGGACGTAGTTACCGTTACTGCTGAATTGGCATCTAGTGATCTACTTGAGGATACTGGCGGAGTTAGTTATCTTAGTGAGCTTGCTGCCTCTGTTCCTACAGCTGCAAATATTGAATACTATGCAAGAATTGTAGAAGAAAAGTCATTACTGCGCAGACTTATTCGTACAGCAACGGGAATAGCTCAGGATGGTTATACCCGTGAGGATGAAGTAGAGGTACTTTTAGGAGAAGCTGAGAAAAGTATTCTAGAAGTAGCTCAACGTAAAAATGCAGGTTCCTTTCATAATATAAAAGATGTCTTAGTCCGAACTTACGATAATATTGAAATCATGCATAATCGTAAAGGTGATATTACTGGAATAGAGACAGGTTTTTTCGAATTAGACAAAATGACTGCAGGGTTTCAACGCAATGATTTAATTATTGTTGGGGCACGTCCCTCTGTAGGTAAAACAGCCTTTGCATTAAATATAGCTCAGAATGTTGCTACAAAAACAGGTGAAAATGTAGCCATTTTTAGTTTAGAGATGGGTGCAGAACAATTAGTAATGCGTATGCTATGTGCGGAAGGAAATATTGATGCTCAACGTCTTCGTACAGGAAGTTTAACAGATGAAGACTGGGGCAAACTAACCATGGCTATGGGAAGCTTGTCTAATGCTGGTATTTTTATTGATGATACCCCTGGGGTAAGAGTGAGTGATATTCGTTCCAAATGTCGTCGCTTGAAGCAAGAACATGGTCTAGGGATGATTCTAATTGATTACCTTCAACTGGTTCTTGGTAGTGGTCGATCAGGCGAAAACCGTCAACAAGAGGTATCTGAAATTTCTAGGTCATTGAAGGCATTAGCCCGTGAATTGGAAGTGCCGGTAATTGCATTATCACAGCTTTCCCGTGGGGTTGAGCAACGTCAGGATAAACGCCCAATGATGTCAGATATTCGTGAATCAGGAAGTATCGAGCAAGATGCCGATATCGTTGCGTTTTTATACCGAGATGACTACTATGATAAAGAATCGGAGAATAAAAATATTATAGAAATTATTATTGCAAAACAACGTAATGGTCCAACCGGTACCGTTCAATTAGCCTTTGTTAAAGAGTATAACAAGTTTGTCAATTTAGAGAGACGCTTTGACAATGCCAATATCCCACCAGGTGCATAATAAATCGTCTTTTCAATAAAAAAATAAGGGGATACCCAATAAGATGCCTATCATCTTATCGGGTATCCCTTTTTATATAAATGAATTTAAGAAACTAAGGAATAATGAAAATATTTATAAAAAAGGATAATTTATTACATTTTTAGCAATAATAATGATGCTTTTGTAAAATATTTTAGAAAACCACGAACATATAAAATAATTTTTAATATAAATGTTCGTGTTTTCATTGACTTATTCCTTTTTGTATTGGTAAACTTAATATGTTTGAAAATATTTATAATTTTTATTGCTTACCTTTGGAGGTGCTTTTATTTATGTCATCAGTAGTAGTTGTTGGAACCCAGTGGGGAGATGAAGGAAAAGGTAAAATTACCGACTTTTTATCAGAAAATGCAGAAGTGATTGCTCGTTACCAAGGGGGTAACAACGCTGGACATACAATTCGTTTTAATGGAGAAACCTATAAATTGCATTTAATTCCATCAGGGATTTTTTATAAAGAGAAAATCTGTGTGGTCGGAAATGGGATGGTTGTTGACCCTAAAGCAATTGTTGCCGAACTTGCATATTTAAAAGAAAAAGGTGTAACTGCGGAAAATTTAAGAGTTAGTAATCGTGCCCACGTCATTCTTCCATATCATTTAAAGCTAGATGAAGTAGAAGAGAATAGAAAGGGCGCAAATAAAATTGGTACAACCAAAAAGGGGATTGGCCCTGCATACATGGATAAGGCAGCACGTGTTGGTATTCGAATTGCTGACCTTCTTGACCGTGAAGTATTTGAAGAAAAGCTCGTTCGTAATTTGGAAGAAAAAAATGTTTTGTTCGAGCGTATATACGAAACAGAAGGATTTAAACTTGAAGATATACTGGATGAGTATTATGAATATGGACAACAGATTAAGAAATATGTAGTAGATACATCAGTTGTATTGAATGATGCGCTAGATGAAGGCAGACGGGTATTATTCGAGGGTGCCCAAGGTGTTATGCTTGATATCGACCAAGGTACATATCCATTTGTTACATCATCTAACCCTGTTGCTGGAGGAGTAACAATCGGTTCTGGAGTTGGACCTTCCAAAATTAAGCACGTGGTTGGAGTATGTAAGGCTTATACAACTCGCGTTGGTGATGGCCCATTCCCTACAGAGCTTAACAACGAAATTGGAGACCAAATCCGTGAAGTTGGTCGGGAATACGGTACAACAACAGGTCGCCCACGTCGTGTAGGATGGTTTGACAGTGTAGTGGTTCGCCATGCCCGCCGTGTAAGTGGAATCACAGATTTATCTCTAAATTCCGTGGATGTATTGACAGGAATCGATACTTTAAAAATTTGCGTTGCCTACCGATACAAAGATCAAATCATTGAAGAATTTCCTGCAAGCTTAAAGGTATTAGCTGAATGTGAACCTGTATATGAAGAATTACCAGGTTGGACAGAGGATATTACTGGCTGCAAATCACTTGATGAACTCCCAGCTAATGCAAGACATTATATAGAGCGTGTGGCTCAATTAACCGGTATACCACTTTCAATTTTCTCTGTCGGACCAGATCGCACACAAACAAATGTAGTACTCAGTCCATGGAGACAAAACTAATCATTACTTTTTACAAAAATATGAACAATAGTAGAGGCTATCCCAAAAGGTGCAAGGCATCATGAGGGATAGCCCCTTTTTTGTAACATAATTGTAATAAAAATAACAATATTTGGGATGTTGATTCTAATATAAGAATAACCTCCGACACTTACAGCTGTAAACACCCATGTATATACGTGGATTAACCTCTGTTTAATATCAATGAAAGCGCTACCAATAAATTGTCATATTTCGTCATAAAATGTCAGCTTCTATACATTTATGTTACATTATGAAAACTAATAATCTATAAAACTCGATTTATGATAAATTATAGAGGTGTGATGTTTAACTAATACATAATGAATTTGTTAATTTTTATTAGTATAGGAGGTTAATAATGGTTTTTGGAAAAAATAGAATCTCTATACATACAAGAAATGCATCTACTAGTATTAAAACAAAGCTAATGAAAACTACTATAGCTGCACTAACGATCAGTTCGCTTTCTTTAAGTGGAGGAATGTCTTCTGCTTTTGCAAAAGATCCAAATTTAACTACCGTGTATTATGTTTATTTAAATAATGAATATCTAGGCACAGTTTCTGATAAAGATGTTGTTGATGAAGTAATAAATGCAAAAATCAATCAAGAAAAACAATCCTTTGAAAAATATGATTTATCAGTTGGTAATCAACTTACTTTTATTCCAGAGCAAGTCTTTAATTCCGATTCCAAAATCAATAATCAAAAAGTAGTACAAGAAATAAAGGAAGAACTAAAGGTTCAGGCTGATGCTACAGCATTATTGATAGATGGTAAACCAATTACCTATGTTGAAGATGAAAAGGTCGCCCAAGAGGTTATTCATACACTCAAGCTACAATATGTTTCTAAAAAGCAATTAGAGGCAGTAGAAAAGAGAAAGGAAAATCCCGAGGCGAAATTACCCCCATTAAAGTCAAATAAATCTAGAATCATGGATGTACGCCTATCTAAGGATGTTACGATAGCTGAGGGAAAAATAGAACCTGAAAAAATTCTTTCCCTTAAGGAAGCTGTAAAGTTCTTAGAAAAGGGAACATTAGAAGAAAAAAAGTATAAGGTAAAAGAAGGAGATGTTCTAGGTTCTATAGCAAGTGATCATCATATGGATCTTGAAAAATTATTATCACTTAACAAAGGACTAAAGGAAGACTCCTTAATTAATATAGGCGATGAAATTAATGTCACTGTAACAAAGCCAATAGTCACAGTAATCATTGATAAGGAAACAAATAAAAATGAGAAAATGAAGTACGAAACAGAAGTGATTGAAGATTCCTCCATGTATAAGGGTGATAAAACAGTTAAACAAAAAGGAAAGAACGGAAAACGTTCTGTCACCTATATCATCTCTGAGGAAAATGGAAAAGAAGTTAAAAGAGAAACAATTAAAGAAACCATCATTAGTAAACCTGTAAAACGCATCATCGTTAAGGGAACAAAGGTGATCCCATCAAGAGGAGATGGATCATTTTCATGGCCAACAAGCGGGGGCTATATCTCCAGTCAAATGGGATACAGATGGGGTAAGATCCATAAAGGAATAGATATTGCCAGACCAAGTAACTATACGATAACAGCTGCAGACAATGGTGTCGTTGTATCCGCTGGTTGGGATGGCGGTTATGGAAATAAGATAACAATTGATCATCAAAATGGTTACCGAACTGTCTATGGACATCTTGCATCCATTTCTGTTCAGGTTGGTCAAACCGTTCCAAAAGGTACTCAAATAGGAGTAATGGGCTCTACAGGGGATTCAACAGGGGTTCACTTACACTTTGAAGTATATAAAAATGGTACAATGAAAAATCCTTTAAGCTATTTAAGATAAGCAAAATAATATATAGAACAAAGGAACTTGCTATGTGGCAAGTTTTTTTGTCTATATGGAATGTAACCCAGAAAAAAAGGGACCATTTATTATAAAATGTTCTTATCAAGGAATAATCTGCTTATCGCAAATAGATGAATTCCATCATATAAAATGTTAAAGTTAATAATGAAACGAAAAAAATTACATGCATACAAAATATATTTTTTTCACACTTTGAAGTAAATTAATTGCATGATAATGATAAATTCTTTTGCTTTATTAGAGAGAAAATTGCAGGCATCACACTTAGAAATAAGGAGGAAGACAATGAAAAAGATAATTTTGGTTGTCGATGATGAAAAGCCAATCGCTGATATATTGCAATTTAATTTAACAAAGGAAGGATTTGAAGTCCATTGCGCTTACGATGGCAATGAGGCATTAGAAATGGTTGAAGAGATTAAGCCAGAATTAATCCTATTGGATATTATGCTTCCACAAAGAGATGGGATGGAAGTATGTAGAGAAGTAAGAAAAAAGTATGAAATGCCCATTATCATGCTGACAGCAAAGGATTCAGAAATTGATAAAGTACTTGGGCTTGAATTAGGTGCAGATGATTATGTGACAAAACCATTTAGCACAAGGGAAATAATTGCACGAGTAAAGGCAAATTTAAGACGACATCAACAAGTTCCTTCGCAGGTGGAGGAAGAGGAATCTAATGAAATTACGATTGGTTCTCTCGTTATTCATCCCGATGCTTATATTGTATCCAAACGGGGAGAAAAAATCGAACTCACTCACCGAGAATTTGAACTTCTTCATTACTTAGCAAGACATATAGGACAAGTAATGACAAGGGAACATTTACTCCAAACAGTCTGGGGATATGATTATTATGGGGATGTAAGAACGGTTGATGTGACTGTTCGTCGACTAAGGGAAAAAGTCGAGGATAATCCTAGTCATCCTACATGGATTGTAACTAGAAGAGGTGTTGGCTATTATTTAAGAAATCCTGAACAGGAGTAACCTTTTCCCATGAGAAATGTTGGATTTTTTCGTTCTATTCACGTTAAATTAGTCATGATTTACATGCTGCTAATATTATTAGCCATGCAAATTATCGGCGTTTATTTTGTTCGGCAATTAGAATCTAGTCTACTAACTAATTTTCAAACTAATTTAAAAGAAAGAATTGCTTATATCACCTATTTACTAGAAGAAGAAATGACAAAGGACCGATCAGTCGAAGAAGAGCCTTTGTCTATAGAGGATAGTGTTAAGGATATATTAGTTGATTTTCGGGCTTCGGATATATCTGAAGTAATGGTGATTGAAGGAGATTCATTAAAAATATTAGGGACATCGGATCCAGATAATCAGGGAGTAGTAGGCAAAAAAACAACAGATACCTTGATAAGAAGAGCTTTTGTTAGGCAGAAGGATGATCCAGTTGTCTTAATTGATAGACAAACAAGGCAACGTGTCTGGGTTTCAGCTACACCAATTAAATCAGGTGAGGATATCATTGGCATCGTATATGTTAAGGCAAAAATAGAGAATGTTTATTCCCAGATGAAGGGCATTAACAAAATTTTTGCCACAGGAACCTTTATAGCCTTATTTATTACGGCTATTCTAGGTATTTTATTAGCTCAAACCATTACGAGACCAATATCTGATATGAGAAGACAAGCCTTAGCCATGACAAAAGGGAACTTTTCAAGAAAAGTTAAAGTTTATGGATATGATGAAATTGGTCAGCTTGCGATGACCTTTAATAATTTAACCAAGAAGCTTCAAGAAGCTCAAGCAACGACCGAGGGAGAGAGAAGGAAGCTTTCATCTGTTCTTTCATATATGACTGATGGTGTAATTGCAACGGATAGGAAGGGTAGGGTTATTCTTATTAATGAACCTGCTCTTAAGTTACTAGATGTTTCACGTGAAACAGTCCTATCTACTTCTATTGTATCTTTATTAGATATAGAGGAAGAATACTGCTTTGAAGATTTATTAATTGAACAGGAATCTATGATATTAAATTATAGTACAGCTGATAATCCATATATATTACGTGCTAATTTCTCAGTCATTCAAAAGGAAACAGGCTTTGTTAATGGATTAATTGCGGTTCTACATGATATTACAGAATCGGAAAAAATCGATATGGAGAGAAGAGAGTTTGTTGCGAATGTCTCCCGTGAGCTACGGACACCTCTTACTACAATGAGAAGTTATATTGAAGCATTATCTGATGGTGCTTGGAAGGATGAAGAAATAGCTCCTCGTTTTCTAAACGTAGCACAGAATGAAACTGAGCGTATGATTCGTCTTGTTAATGAGTTACTTCAATTATCGAAAATGGACAGCAAGGATTATAAACTCAGGAAAGAATGGGTAAATTTTGTTGGCTTTTTCAATCAAATTATCGATCGTTTTGAGTTAACAAAAGAAAAAAACATTACGTTTAAAAGGAAATTACCGAATCATGCAGTTTTTATAGAAATTGATGAGGATAGGCTTACTCAAGTGTTGGATAATATTATTTCAAATGCTTTGAAATTTTCTCCTGAGGGAGGAATGATCAAGTTTAGCATGCAGGAAAATGATAATAAAATTGTTATAAGCATTTCCGATCAGGGTGTAGGTATACCAAAGGCTAATATTAAGCGGATATTTGATCGATTTTATCGGGTTGATAAAGCGAGATCGAGGAAACTTGGTGGAACAGGGCTTGGTTTAGCTATTGCTAAGGAAATGGTTGAGGCTCATGGGGGTAACATATGGGCAAGTAGTGTCGAAGGAAAAGGGACGACCATATCGTTTAGCCTTCCTTATGTTAAAACGGAAGAGGATGATTGGGAATGAAATACGAAAAAATAAAATCTGTCATCTTAATCATTTTAGTTTTATCAAGTGGATTGCTAACTTGGNCATGGGCAAGTAGTGTCGAAGGAAAAGGGACGACCATATCGTTTAGCCTTCCTTATGTTAAAACGGAAGAGGATGATTGGGAATGAAATACGAAAAAATAAAATCTGTCATCTTAATCATTTTAGTTTTATCAAGTGGATTGCTAACTTGGAGTCTTTGGACCTATCAGCCTGATTATGAAACTGTCGAAAACGGGGAAACCGTTGAAGAAATCTCTTTAGGGCAAAAGAGGGATATTAAAAGGATCATTAAGGCTGATCGGATTTTTTATCACCATACAGATCTCATGCTTGGAACAACAGATCCAACAGAAATAGATCGGACGTTTAAGGAATTTAGTAGATGGACATTTAGTGATTTTGAGGATGATTCTTCGGATGTAAAGTCTGTATCAAGCTTTGTTCGACGAGAGGGAATGGCTGAAATTGTTTTCCCAGGTAGTGTTCCGTTCGGAATTTATAAGGACTTTTTAGATATAAAAGGGAAAGAACCTGACTTTATCTTTGACAGAATCGTTATTAATGTGAAGGATTTTAATAAAGAAGAAGGCTTTGTTTATTTCATTGATTACAATAATCAAAAGGTGATTAAAAGTAGAGTCAATTCTTCTTATATTAATTTATTTAAAAACAATTTTTATAAAAATAGTCGTTCTAGTAAAAAGTTTCAAGGGTATGTTGCTTCTAAGCTTTCCAATAAACATATGATTTATTTAAGAGAAAAGGAAAGTACATTCCCTGTATTAAGCTATGTTATCGAAGAATTATCACTCAAAAAATTTAAAAATGCCTTATTTAGCGATCCGAGCTTTGTACAAAAAAACTATATTTCTACAGGTGAGGAATATACAAATGGATTAACCTTAATGAGGGTTAATCATAAAAACCATACTATTTCATATTTAAATCCAGCTGCAGAAGAGGAGTATTCGATTGACGGGAGTACTCTTTTGCAAAAAAGTATAGACTTTGTTAATAATCATGGCGGATGGACAGATGCCTTTCTTTATACCGGAATGAATGTTGCTAATCCTTCTGTAACCTTTCGTCTTTATGAAAGAAACGGTCTTCCTGTGTTTAGTAATGAGGGAATATCCGAGATTCTTCAAGTATGGGGACAGAACGATATAATTAAATATGTGAGAAATAATTTCTCTTTAGATCTTTTAACAGACTCAACAAATAAAAAGCTTGCATCTGGAAAAGAGATTTTGGATCAACTAAAGAAACAGAAAAATTTCAATCCTGAAATGTTAACTGATTTAGTCGTTGGATATAAGATGTCAAATGATTCTCAGGATTTGCTTCTTAAGTTAGAACCGAGTTGGTATTATCGTTATAATAACCAGTGGGTTCAGGTTAAAGATAGTGAACAGGGGGGAATCATTCATGGATTGGAGTAAGATTAAAACCATTTTTATCATTTCCTTCCTGTTACTGGATTTTTATTTATTGTATGAATTCATTACATTAAGAACCTCAAGTCAGTATGAATTTTTGACTGAAACATCGATAGATAAGCAATTAAAGACAGATGGAATTGAATATAGTGAGCTCCCAGAAGGGGACGTCAAGGATAATTATTTAAGAGCCATTCCTAAATCCTTTAAAAGTGATGAACTGAAATGGTACGGACCCTCCAAGTTGAAGGATCAATCCATTAGGATTTCAAACAAATCCTTTCTACTTGAATCAGTTTTGGAAAAACCAGTGAAGCTCGGGAAGGCTATTGATCAGGCTAAGTTAAATAATTTTATTAATAAGCACGTGCTTTATGGTGATCAATACCGATTCTGGGAAGTGAATAAGGAAGAAAAAACGATTACGTATTATCAGCAATATGAGGAAAAAAGCTTTTATAAAAATATATATGGTGAGCTTACATTCTATTTAAATGATAAATATGAAGTCATATCCTACAAACAGACTTTGCTGGAGAATGTAAAAGAACTTAAAAATAAGGAAAAAGTATTAAAGCCTATTGAAGCAATTGAGACCCTTTATGAAAAAGGGATGATTAAGCCTAATAGTTATATATCTAATGTTGAGTTAGGCTACTATACGCTTGTCCACCTTACCTCATCTCAGGTGCTGACTCCTGCTTGGAGGGTAGTAATCAACGGTGAACAGGACTTATTTATCAATGCTTTCGAGGGTCAGTTGATACAATTAAATAACGAAGATAATAAAATTGTGGAGTGAGGTAGAAATGTCAATGCATTTTAGTGTTCTCGCAAGCGGGAGTACGGGAAATGCGATTTATGTTGAAACGGAGGAGCATTCTTTCTTGGTCGATGCCGGTCTAAGTGGTAAGCAATTGGAGGCATTATTTGGGCAAATTGATCGAGACATAAGCAAGCTTTCCGGATTATTTGTAACGCATGAGCACAGCGACCATATTAAAGGGATGGGTGTTGTGGCCCGTAAATATAAATTACCGATTTATGCAAATGAAAAAACATGGCGTGCCATGGAAGGATTAATTGGGGAAGTACCGACAGAACAAAAGTTTATCTTTGAAATGGAGTCGGTTAAGTCATTTGGCTCCCTTGATATTGAATCCTTTGGAGTCTCACATGACGCTGCTGAACCGATGTTTTATGTTTTCCATCATGAAGGGAAAAAGCTCGTTCTCATCACCGATACAGGCTATGTAAGTGATAGAATGAAGGGGACGATTTCAAATGCAAATACGTATGTATTTGAAAGCAACCATGATGTGCAAATGCTTAGAATGGGACGTTACCCGTGGAATACTAAGAGGCGAATTCTAAGTGATGTTGGACATGTTTCCAATGAGGATGCAGCTATAGCTATGAGTGATGTTATTGGAGATCAAACTAAAAGTATCTATTTAGCTCATTTAAGCTTAGACAATAATATGAAGGACCTAGCGAGAATGGCAGTGAGCCAAACCTTACAAACGAGAGGGTTAATTGTTGGAGAACAGTTTGATCTATATGATACCGATCCAAAAATTCCAACAGCCTTAACAGCTGTTTAAAGTTATTGGAAACTGATTGTGGTCTTATAGGGTTTCTCTTTATATGTTCAGAGGGCAAATTTATGAATAAAGTCTATTCTTTTTTCCTATAAACAATTTATTAACAAATTAAGACTAAAATATTAATAAATCTGTAAGATTTCACAATATAAGGTTTTTTGTTTAGAAATTTTGGAATCACCGATTATAATAAAGGTGAATAGGAAAAATAACTCTTAGCAATCGTTCGAGTTGAAAGGATAGATGTCGAATGGGTTATTATGACCAGGATTATCAAGATCAATATAAAAAACAAAAGGGAAATCGAGGCGGATATTTCTTTGCAAGCTTGGTCGGTGTTATTTTAGGAGCTATTCTTGTCATTGTTTCGATCCCTAAACTAGCAGATTATAATTTACTCCCTTACACGATTCAGCCTGATGAAGGCTTGCAGGAGGAAACACAGGCCGACAATGGCGGAAATAATAAATCAACGAATGTTTCTGTTAATGTAGAAACGGATGTGACAAAGGCTGTAGACAAGGCAAGTGATGCAGTCGTTGGAATAACCAATCTTCAATCAGCTGGCTTTTGGGGAATGGATGAAAACCAGGAGGCAGGCACTGGTTCAGGGGTGATTTACAAAAAGGCTGGAAGCAAGGCTTACGTAGTTACCAATAATCATGTCGTTGAGGGTGCTAGTGAATTAGAAGTAACCTTGGCAGATGGTACGAAGGTTCCTGCAAAGTTACGTGGAAGCGATATATGGACGGACCTAGCTGTATTAGAGATTAGTTCAAAAGATGTGAAGAAAATAGCTGAATTTGGGGATTCCGATACGTTAAAGCCAGGGGAACCAGTGATTGCGATTGGGAATCCACTCGGTCAAACCTTTTCTGGCTCTGTTACACAAGGAATTGTATCTGGTTTAGAACGTGCTGTCCCTGTTGATATAAATTCGGATGGAATTGAGGATTGGCAAGCAGAGGTTATTCAAACCGATGCTGCGATTAACCCGGGCAATAGCGGTGGTGCTCTTATTAATATTGCTGGTCAGGTCATTGGAATAAACTCTATGAAAATTGCTGAAAATGCAGTAGAAGGAATAGGACTATCAATTCCTATCAATTCAGCCATCCCAATTATTGAAGATCTTGAAGTGAATGGAAAAGTGAATCGACCATTTATGGGCTTAGAATTGCAGTCAGTGAATGAAATCCCAGCCTATTATCAACAAGAGGCCTTAAAGCTCCCTAGCAAGGTAAAGGATGGGGTTGCAATTAAAAGTGTTTCTCCTAATTCACCAGCTGATCAAGCTGGATTAAAGGAATTAGATGTTATTGTAGAGTTAGATGGGGAAAAGGTAACAGACGTCATTTCACTAAGAAAACATCTATACACAGATAAGAAGATTGGTGACCAAATGCAGATCAAGTTTTATCGAGATGGAAAACTGAAAGAAACAACGATGAAGCTGGGGAAAGAATCACTTTAATCACATGTGGATAACCTAAAAGCAGGAAGCATATATTTGCCTCCTGCTTTTTTTTATATAAATTAATCCACACTTTGCTCAATTTCATTTTGATGATAACATATGGATTGTGGATAAGTTTTTGAAGGTATTGGCTTAAGAAAATGACGGGAAATGGATAAACTTGTCGAAAAAGAAAAGGTGGAGTAAGGATGATTTATTGTTGTGAAGAACATGTCGATATTGCCTTAGATACAATCGTGGACGAATATGAGACGTTTCCGAATTTGTCGAAAATTGAAGAGGAAAATAAGTTATCAACAACCTGTGAATATTGTCAAAATCCGGCAGTATATGTTGTGGCGAACAGTTGATCGCCTACAAGATGTGGATAAAAAATGTGGACATGTGGATAAGTGTTGTGGATATCTTGTTCGTAAGGTGAGGATTAACTGTGAATATCTCAATTATTTCGGTTGGAAAACTGAAGGAAAAATATTTAAAGCAAGGAATTGAGGAATACCTAAAAAGGTTATCTTCTTATGCAAAGGTAGAAATTATTGAAGTGGCCGATGAAAAGGCACCCGAAGAGCTAAGTGCCGTTCAAATGGAAATCGTTAAGCAAAAGGAGGGCGAGAGGATATTAGCCAAGGTCCAAACAGATGCCCATGTTATTGCCTTAGCCATAGAAGGTAAGCTCAAATCCTCAGAAGAGCTTGCCGATACATTAGACAAGCTTGCTACATATGGAAAGAGTAAAGTGGCCTTCATAATAGGCGGATCACTAGGATTAAGCAAAGAGGTACTAAACCGAGCGGATGAAAAGCTCTCTTTTTCAAGGATGACGTTTCCTCATCAATTGATGAGGTTGATTTTGGTGGAGCAGGTATATCGGGCGTTTCGGATTAATCGGGGCGAACCGTACCATAAGTAAGTGCGGTTTTTAAGAAAGTCATCAAAACATTGAAAAATGAATGTTTTGATGGCTTTTTTTTATCAAAACTTCCACCTCTCAAAAGTAGAAAATCCTACCTTCGTCAAGCTAGTATCAAATCGTGTGAGGCGTTATGCTACATGCTATTTTTGTAGGGAATTATTCATTGATGGTGACGGTTGAACATCGCGTTTATTACTCAATTGAGAATTGATGAAATCCAGCTATCCACCAATGATGATTCGAATGGAAAATCGACTAGCCTATTATAATTTGTTAGTTCAAGCATTATCAACCACATTTACTTTCATTCCACATTACGCTACGAATGTTAACGTGAATGTTATTCTATGTTGGTGGATTTACTAATAAAATGGTGTTTATAATTAAATATGAGAGGATGAAAAGTATGATTAATGTGAATTTATGCTCGTTAAGAAAACGTCACAATCTAACTCAGGAGCAGTTAGCTCAAGAATTAAACGTTTCACGTCAAGTAATTGCAAAATGGGAAAAAGGAGAATCGACACCCGATTTACACCATAGTATGAATATTGCCAATTTCTTCGGCGTAACGTTAGATGCTTTAGTACACCACAATTCAGAGGAAACGGGCCTAGAAGTTCCACGCAAAGGTCAGCACTTTTTTGGTACGGCAACAGTAGGGGAACGTGGCCAAATTGTCATACCGAAAAAAGCGCGCGAAATTTTTCAAATTCATACAGGCGATTCCGTTATTATTATTGGGGATGAGGATCGTGGGCTGGCACTAGCACCAGAAAAAATGATTAGACAATTTTTAAATATGGTGAACGCACAGCAAAAAGAGGAGGAATAAATAAATGACTGCTGCAATTGAACTTCAAGGTTTATCAAAACGCTTTAAAGAAAAAGTTGCCGTTTCTCCGATGACACTTACAATCCACCAAGGTGAACTATTCGGACTCCTTGGCGTAAATGGTGCGGGTAAAACGACAGTGATCAATATGTTAAGTGGCCTTGCCAAACCGACTTCAGGAGATGCGCTTGTCCTGGGGCATTCGCTTAGTAAAGAATTGCCAAGTATTCGAAAGGTACTCGCTGTTTCCCCACAGGAAACGTCGATTGCACCGAATTTATCTGTGCGTGAAAATTTATTGTTAATGGCGCGCATTCATGGCTTTTCAAAGGAGAAGTCCATTGAAAAAACGGATGCTTTAATTCTCCAGTTTTCACTACAGCCTTACGAACATCAACGTGGTAAAAAATTGTCCGGTGGTTGGCAACGAAAGTTAAGTATTGCCATGGCACTCATAGCAGATCCAAAAATTTTATTTCTAGATGAACCGACATTAGGGTTAGATATCATTAGCCGTCGTGAGCTATGGGCAATGATCAATAAATTGAGAGAGACGACGACAATTGTTCTTACGACGCACTATTTAGAAGAAGCAGAAAGCTTGTGTGATCGCATTTGTATTATGAAGGATGGCGATGTAAAGGCACTTGGTACAGTAGACGAGCTCCTAACAACCGCAAGTAAAGAAAACTTTGAGGATGCATTTGTGCATTTCGTGACAGGGGGCGAATTATAATGAGAGCATTCGCATTTGCTGGACGCTGTACGAAAGAAATTGTACGCGACCCGATTTCAGTATTTTTTGGTATCGTCTTTCCAATTGTTTTACTTATGATTTTATCTGCGATTAATCGCAATGTGCCAGAAGCGCTTTTTAATATTGAACATTTAACGCCTGGCATCGCAGTATTTAGCCTTTCCTTTATTGCTTTATTTGCAGCACAAACGTTAGCGAAAGACCGTTCGAGTTCTTATTTAATAAGATTGCTAACGACTCCTATGAAAGCAAGTGACTTTATTATTGGCTATACGCTTCCTTTAGGGATATTTGCTGTCATTCAAAGTATTACTTGTTTTATAGCCGCTTACTTTTTAGGGTTGGAGCTATCTTTCAACCATATATTTGCAATTATTGCCTTACTCATTACATCTACTATTTTCATAGGAATTGGATTGTTATGTGGCTCCTTATTTAACGAAAAGGCAGCAGTAGGCTTATGCGGTGCTTTATTAACGAACTTAACAGCCTTTTTATCTGGCGCATGGTTCGATTTATCGTTAGTTGGAGGAGCTTTTGAAAAAGTTGCTTATGCGCTACCATTCGTCCACGCTGTTGATTTAGTTCGAGCAATTGTGGCAGAAGACTTTAGCGCAATGTTTCCCCATTTATATGTTGTGGTAATTTATCCAGTAGTCCTTTTTAGTCTGTCGATTTTTATTTTCAAATATAAAATTCAGCAAAATTAATCGTTAATCAAATTTACGTTACTTAAACGTAGGTTTTTTTGTTTAAATTAATAGCGCTGTTGGAGTAGAAAGCGCTAGCCTTCGTTACAGTGCTGAAAATAAAAAAACTTTGCAGAAAAATAGGTTGAAGAGAGGAAACTAATAATAGAAGTCAAAGCAAGGTGTTTGGGTATAGTAGAAGAAAAGGAAGCTGTTATTTATGAGGGAAATTGAGATTAATAAGTTATAAAAAAAGACCGCACTTAGCTACATTACGGTGAACCGTATCATAAATAGATGAAGTTATTCTAAAATACTTTAAAATAAAAAATGAGCAATGGGGGTGACCTTTCATGGAAGGCAACTTTTGAACTGAAGTAATAAAATATGATGCTTATGGTATAGATTTTTAATAATACTGCAAGTTAAATAGGTGAAGAGGGCCATATCAATTTTATTTTTGCATTTTATAAACACTGAAGGAGAAAGTGAACAATAGTGATAAACATAACTATACCCAAACCAAGTGTAACCATTACGAAAAAGAAGAATCCAGAGTCAAGTAATATTTATGGATTTACAGAGTTCCATCTTATTCCTAGAGATAAGGGTGGCATTTTTATGTTTTATAACAATAATCAAGAACTATTATTTGTTGGAAAGGCGAGGAAATTACGGCAGAGAATTAAAAAGCATTTTGAGGATACAGTATCCCCGATTAAAATGCATAGAGATGAAGTCGCAAGAATTGATGTTTGTGTAGTAGAAGACCCTGTACAGAGAGAAATTTATGAAACCTATATTATTAATGAACTCAAATCAAAGTACAACATAGACAAGGCCTTTTTTAGATGAACTTTAAGTTAGTGTAATTTTCTTGATAAGCAAAGTCATGCCACTCCCTAAAAATTACCCCTCTGGAGTTGAAATTGCTCAAGCAATCATCTTCAATCTTTGAGAAAGAATGATGCCAGTCTTTATAAAAAAATCTGTCTTAACCGACAGATTTTTTTACATGACACAATAATTCATAAACTTTTCATGCTCTTCAAACGGAGGAGAGTGTGCAAGGTTTTCAAACCAAACTAGTTCCATCACAGGTACGTGAATGATGAAAGTAATCCTCTACTAGAATGGTTAAAGTTGAGAGGTATATGGATAAAAAAAAGACCATTTATAGAAAATGGTCTTTAAATCCGTTTTGTTCCAATATATCTTGGATGCCAATATGAGTTGTTTGTACTTGTAATCATAACTCCTTTTGATGAAGAAGCCATAATCATTTTTCCGTTTCCGATATACATTGAAACATGTGTTGGTTTACTTGCTTTATTGGGAGCATAGAACATTAAATCACCTGGTTTAATGTATTTATATATACGATGGCCGTTTCCAGAGAACATTTGAGCGGCAGTTCGGTTTAGTGTTTTTCCTGCTCTTGCATAGGAATATTTAATGAGACCTGAACAATCAAAACCCCTAGGTGAAGTCCCACCCCAGCGATAAGGTACTCCAAGATTAGCCTTTGCGACTTTAACAGCTTTTGTATGAAAATATGCGGCCTCTGCTTTATCACCCTTGTTAGCAGACAAAGAGACAAAAGAAACTAAAACGATAAATGCTATGATGAATTTCTTAAGCATAATTGTTACCTCCTAGTGTGATTTACTAGTTTCACTATACTAGGAGGCTGTGACAGTGCTATCACAGCAAAATTACTATTTCATTACAAAGTTATTTCAATATAATTTTAAAAGGAATCCTAATGAAATGTGGAGAACTTTATTATAAACCTTAAATGTAGGATAAAAAGCATTGCTTGTATTCTAAATACAATGGAGAAATATTCTAAAATAGAATATAGTCAAAGGAGTGTTTAATAAATAAAGAGGCAATCCCTTTTTACTTTAGAGACTGGTATTAACCATCCTTTTACCCTAAAAAATGGGGAAGCTTTATTATAAAAGCTAATCTATAGAAGGTGATGTAAATGATTAAAGAAGTCTGTGTAGAGAATTTTACAAATGTCCCCGAATACATTGCTAAAGGGGCTGACAGGATTGAGCTTTGCGACAACCTTGCAGTGGGAGGTACAACTGTAAGTCACGGAGTAGCGGTAGAAACGATTCATTATTGCCAAGGTAAAAACATAAAGGTTATGTCCATGGTAAGGCCAAGAGGTGGGAATTTTATTTATAGCAAAGAAGAATTGGAAATAATGAAGCAGGATCTTGTCCATTTGAAGGAATTAGGCACAGATGGAGTGGTGCTGGGGTGTTTAAATGATAGTGGCTGGATTGATGAAGAGGCTATGACCACTCTACTCAAATTAGCAAAAGGACTAGAGGTAACCTTTCACATGGCGTTTGACCATATAAGCCCTGGAAATCAGCTTAAGGCGATTGATTGGCTGGTGGAACAAGGGGTAAACCGTATCTTAACCCATGGAGGCCTGCTAGATACTAATATTGAGGATAATCTAGTCAGGCTGAAGGAGTATATAGATTATGCAGATGGCAGGATTATTATTCTCCCTGGTGGTGGTATTACTAATAAAAACCTTCATTTAATCGCATCCGCATTAAATATTAGAGAAGCTCATGGGACAAAAATAGGCGATTGATTGGTTACGCCCCATACTTTCAAAACGGTTAATGACATTTTACTCAATCAGGATTTTTCTATCTAAAAAAGAAAGAGAATCCTGATTGGGCAAATACCAAAAACCATAACCTTCCTTTTCTACACTAATATTCCCCTTTAATAACAAAAAACGATCCCCGAATCGTTCCAGCAAGTTTAGATTTCTGCTTGGCAAACTTAAACTTACCTTCCAACTCCTTCGGTACTTCCATCCCCTCGGAAAGCTTGAAACCAACAGCTCGTTTCGGTTTGGGGCCATCAATTGTATACAAGACGTTGACTTCAAGACCATCTTCAAAAAAGACGAAAGCCCAATTGATATTTTCTACTTGAAAGCGTGACGTTTCTAAAGGTTTGGCTGCAAAGACAATATCACGTTCTTCCTTTAATACTCGATTCACATAATCTAGGGTCTCCTGACTTTCGCTCGCTGGTACCACTGTAAATTCATGCTTGTATTTGTTCATGAAGTAACGAGCTTCATTGGCGCGTAAACCAGCAAGTGCCTCGGCTACAGGTGAAGATTCTAACCCTATCGTAGACACATTTTTAAAATTTACAATATAAGACAATTCCATCCCTCCAGTTTATCCTTATCTTCCACATAAGAAAGGATCATGAAAGCCTCTAATCATTTTCAGTTTTACCAGAATTAGCTTTGTAAAACCAAACAAGAGAGTTAAATGGAAATTAAAGCTTCCTTTCCATGTTCCACTTTTCGATATACAAGCGCAATCAGCATTGCCGGTAGTGTACAAACAATCATTCCGATAAAGGCATATCTTGGCTCAATTTCGTATAAATAGCCTCCTAAAATGGTAAATACTGCTGTGCTCCAGCTAAGTGCAAGCGCTGAATACATGCCTTGAGCCTTTGAAATTTGCGCTTGAGGAATATTTTTTATTAAATATTTCATAAAGGCGTAATGGGCCATAGCGAATGAGAATGCGTGCATCATTTGTGCGATACAGAAAACCATTACGATTGGAAAGGCAAACACTAATATCCAACGAACAGAGGAACCAATGGCTGATAGTATCAATAAATTGCTTACTGAAGATTTGTCAAAGAATTTGTCAGCGATTGAGAAAAATATGATTTCTGCAAATACAGCGATGTTAATGATTAGACCAATCAAGTATTTTGGTGCATGGATATCCTGCAAGAAAATATAGCCATAATTGTAATAAGTAGCATGTGCTGCTTGGAGTAAAATGACAATTATGAGTACCAAACCAAAGTGTTGGATACGGAATAATTGAAGCATGCCAGCTTGTTTTGTTTGGCCTACATGCGGCTTTTCAGATAAAACACCAGGTGCCTTCATAAAACCTAGAAAGACAAATCCGGTTATTCCGAGCAATAGTGCCCAATAAATCACTTCATCACCAAGCATTCCTGTAAAAATAGTTAAAATCATACCGATTGAAACAAATCCAATGGAGCCCCACTGACGGCTTCTTCCATAATGTCTTAATTGTTTACTTTGCATAAGGACGCCAGCAGCACTATCTAATGCTGGCATCAGTGTTGGATAAAAAATGTGTAATAGGACTGTTACTACTAGTAAACCAGTAAATGACCTTACTGGAATGTAACAAAGAATGGAAATCAGTGTTCCAATTGCAGCCACATTTAATAGGGTTTTATTGCTAAATTTACCCGATAAATAGGGAAACGCAAATAATGTGGACAGGCCTCTAGCCATTAAACCGAAACTCATGATTAGGCTAGCTTGGGAGACTGAAATTCCTTTTGTATAAATCATCCACCCTGACCAATAAGGTAGAAATATGCCCCATGTTAGAAAAAAGCTAAAAAAACGTGTACTCATCCAGCGTTGTGTGTTCATTATTATCCCCCTCACTGATTGCATGGTATCATGTAATGTAAGACGAATAATATGAGATATCTCATATTTTGAGGTGGGAATATGAAAGTATACAAAGGTGAGAAAAAAAGGGTGTATTTAAAGAATAGCTCAATAGGACATTTATTTTCTTTCCCAGTTGAAGCATATATGGAAGTGCATGAATACGAACGAGATGAATGGATTATTCGGGAGGGCATGAGACCGGATTTTTTATTCTATGTAATAGAAGGCAAAGCAAAAATATATGTCACCCATCAAAATGGGAAAGTATCATTAATTAATTTTATCAATGCAAATGAATACATTGGAGAAATGGAATTATTAAATGATGTGTATTATACAAAAGGGATTCAAGCATCAACGAGGACTGTTTGTTTGGCGCTCCCTTTTCATCGATATCGCAGTCAATTGCTTGAGGATGCAAAATTTCTACGTGAATTAACCAAATTTTTAAGTATGAAGGCTACATTAATGGCAGCAAAGTACTCACAAAGCCTTGCTTTCCCGCTTGAAAACCGGCTTGCTGATTTTATTTTACAAACTGCAGATGAAGGGGTCTATAGGGAAAAACACGTAACGGTTTGTGATTATTTAGGTGTATCCTATAGACATTTATTACATGTACTTACACAATTTTGTGAAAAAGATTATTTGAAAAAGGAGGGGCGAAACTATCGAATTAAACAATATCATTCATTGTATGCCCTTGCTGAAGTGTTGAAGAATAGATAACCAAAGTAGAAAGGATAAATAATCTACTCATTTAATCACAATGTTGGGGAACCTATTATAATTAAACATTGCTTCGAATGGATTGATAATACTAAGGAAGGTTAAATGGCAGTATGTTCTAAGGTGCTTCGTGCTGATCCCACAAGACATTCCTTAGAACATTTATTTTTGGCAATAAGTAAATGCAGCCTGAATTTGCAGATTACACCGATTTAAATGACATTCACATCATACTGATTCAGCAAAGTCATAATAGCAGCATCTTTGGGTGCAGTTTCTGTAATAATCCCATGGAAATCTGCGATATTTGAAAAATTGAAGATTCCATAAAGATTAAATCTCTCATTAGGAGCCATTAGGTACAGTTCTTTGGATATACTCATAATGGTCTTTTTCGTACCTGAATCCTCTGAGATGCCAGAACTAACACTTCCATCACTAAGGTCAATTCCACTACAACCTAGAAATGCCTTATTGCAACGGTAAAGCTTAATTTGTTCATTGGCAACTGAACCGATATTTCCACCTACATAAGGATTAAAATCTCCTCCAATAAAAACAACTTGCATTTTTATATCTAAGTGCAAAAGTGAGGATATTTCAACCATATTTGTTATTAGAGTAATTTTCTTAGGATTTTGTATAAGCAGTTTCGTAAGGAAATAGGAAATACTTGATGAATCTAAAAAGACTGTATCGTTTTCTTTAATTAGTTCATATGCCTTTCTAGCTATTACTTCTTTTAAATCAGAAATATTCGCAACCCTTTTTAAGAAACTCTCCGGATTTGTAATCGTACGATTGATATTTATTGCACCGCCGTAAGTGCGTTGTAATAAGTTGTTTCTCTCTAAAACACGAAGATCCTTTCTGATCATACTCTCACTTACTTGAAATTGTTTGCTTAAATCTTTTACTAGTACTTTTCCGTTTCTTTCTAATTGCTCTAATATTTGCTTGTGCCGTTCTTCGATAAACATATCTTCCACCATCCGATTCCCATTTAGTTCTATTTTAGCAACGATAATAGATAAATACAATGAAATCATTGACTAAACGGGAATGAATGGTATAAAATGCGATTAAATGAGATAAAGTATAACAGAATGGGAATTCTTTATAGTGGAGGAAGACAGAATAATGAAGAAGGCAATATTTTTCGATATTGATGGAACTTTACTAGACTGTTTAAATGGAATCAAAGATATAACACCAAGAGTAAAAAAGGCGATACATGCATTGCAGGCAAACGGTGATTATGTATTTATTGCATCAGGCAGGCCCTATGCTTTTTTAAATGAAGCTATACTTAATTTTGGGTTTGATGGTTTTGTCCTTACGAATGGGTCCTATGTAAAGGTCAAAGAAAAATGCATATATAAGGAGCCTATAAAGAAGGATTATGTAAAAGAGTTGGTATATAATTTTGAGCAGCGTAATATTCAGTATATTTTACAGGGTGAAACTTATTCATATATAAAAAATGAATATAAAAGATTACATTCATATTATGATTCATTCTATATACCTAAAACTTATTTAGAGGGCAATTTTAACCAGGAGGAAGTAGACATCTATAAAATTGAAATGTTATATTCCGATATAAAAGGAAAAGAATATTGTTTCTCTTTAGGAAATGGTGAATATAATTATATGCATGAAGAAGAGAATGGTCTGTTTGAATTATATTCAAAAAGAAACTCAAAGGCTACAGGAATATTAAAGGTACTGGATTATTTAAATGTATCTTTAGAAAATAGTTATGCCTTTGGTGATGGAAAAAACGATATTGAGATGTTATCAACTGTAGGCTGTGGAATAGCTATGGGGAATGCGGATGATACAGTGAAAAGTTATGCCAAAAAAGTAACAGATACAGTGAAAAACGATGGAGTAGCTTTAGAAATAGAAAAGTTTATTTTATAAATAGGGTTTTGACCAATTTCTTTTGTTCATCAGAACCTATATGTAATAAAGAAACCTTCCAGATTATTGACACGGGTCAGGAAGGTTTTTTTAAACACTAATAATGTTGTGTGTTTCTTTTTTTGCCTTTTTGTATTTCAGCTTCATTTTTTAAGCCTGTTAACAATGAGTAGCACATGGCCAGCATGATAATGGCAAAAGGGAGAGCGGCTGCGATGGAGGCAGTTTGCAATACGTCCAAACCACCTGCTAGCAACAAAACCGCAGCTAAAGCGGATTGGATTACTCCCCATGTCATTTTTATTTTGTTAGATGGATTAAACGTTCCACCTTCACTTAACATGCCCAATACAAAGGTTGCAGTATCGGCAACAGTTATATAATAAATGGCAACCACAGCGAAGCCCAAGATGCTTAATAAGGAACTTAACGGAAGATGATCAAAGAATATAAAAATGGACAATGAAACATTTTCCGCGATATGTTTTGCTAAATCATGGTTACCGGGTTCTTGGACAAGCTCAAGAGCCGAACCGCCAAATACGGACATCCAAAGACAGGTTCCAAACGTTGGAACAACCAACACACCTATTACAAACTCCTTAATCGTTCTCCCTCTAGAAACCCGGGCAATGAACATGCCAACAAATGGCGCCCAAGCAATCCACCAAGCCCAGTAAAATAAGGTCCATGAAGCAATCCATTTCTCACCTTTTCCAAAAGGACTTAACCGTAAACTCATATGTAAAAAGTCACTTAGATACAGTCCCGTTGTGTTGAAAAACACTTTAATAACGGTTAATGCTGGACCGACGAGGAGAATCAGTAATATGATGGCCACTGAAAAGATGATAGCAGCGTTGGATAGGTACTTTATTCCTCTTTCTAAGCCTGTATTAAGAGAAATAAGAAAAAGTACGGTTGCAACCAAAATAACAACCAGCTGGATGAATAATGTATTAGGAATACCGAATATGTCATGCATACCTGCAGTAACCTGCATGGCCCCAAGCCCCAATGAGGTTGCAATACCGAAGACTGTTGCAAAGATGGACAAAATATCGATCGTTTTGCCAATCGGCCCGTAAATCTTATCACCCAAAATGGGCTGGAAGGCAGAACTAATCGATGCAGGAAGCCGTTTATTATATTGAAAAAAGGCAAGGGCTAATCCTATTACAGTGTAGATTGCCCATGGATGCAGGCCCCAATGAAAAAATGTATATTTCATCGCGGTGTTGGCTGCATCAATAGTATAAGCCTTTCCATAAGGAGGAGCTGTATAATGAGTTACTGGTTCAGCTACACTCCAGTACACAATCCCAACCCCCATACCAGCACCGAACAGCATGGCTAGCCAGGAAGCGGTAGAGAAATCAGGTTTATCATTTCTCCTGCCGAGTCGAATATTTCCGTACTTTGAGAACAACAAATAGATAGAAAAAATCACAAAGAATAAAGTAGTACCGAGATAAACCCAACCAAGGTAATCAATGGATCCATTATAGACGGCGTTGGTGACTTTGGTAAGATTCCCTGTAAAAAAAACTCCCCAAATGATAAAAATAAGGGTCAGCAATAAAGAGATAATAAAAACACTATTTTCTTTAACCTTATCCATAGAAACCTCCTGGCACATGAAGAATATTTAACTCTGTCAGTTATTAAAGGGATTGTATTGAAATTCCCACTTATCTGTATCCATCAGCTCTTCATACGATACTTCCAAACCGCCTCCAAGATAAATAGTTTGTCCCTTAATCGCAACCACCATCGCTTCGAGCATCACATCACTATCCTTTTTGATATATATGTCCCCTAGTTGAGTGGATAGTTCGCCGTTTGGATAGATAATTTGCGGTCCAGCTTCATCATAGTTTTCTTCAATATTAACCATGTCTTTATAGTCGATAGGATGACTATCAGGAGCACGTCCAGGTACCATCAATAAATATTCGGTATGCTTGATGCCATCCAAATCGCTTGTAATAACCCCTTTGTTTTCAACAGTTTCAACCACTTCAAATTCATTTAAAGAATAGTTATCAAGTGAATCTGGGTCAGGATTGTTTATTAAAATATAATCTCCTGCTGATGGTCTTTGATTATTCCGGAGTGTGTATACTTTATGATTAAAAATAAAGCTGTCATTTTCCCTTGGTATGTATTTTTCCACACTCGCTGCATTCGTTATATGCTGAGTTAAATCTCTCAGTTTTATAAGATGAACGGAGAGTTTATACATCGGTTTGATTCCGTAAACCTTGTGTAACTCATTGTTATAGTAAACAAATTGCCCTTTTCTTATCTGATACAGTTTCACAACTATTTCTCCCTTCAATCATCGGTGGAGTAATGTTTGGAACAACCTGAAATTCAGTTGCATCGTCTTCTTCTTTAGGATGCCTATTTTCTAAAAAAACATGAAATTTGAAGAGAATGGCCTAAAGTGTCTCATGTAATGGAGGGTAATAAAAGGAATAATTTGTGTCTAAAGGGGTTTTTTGGTTTATTAACAAAGATGAATCACGTTATGATAGATTTGGGTAAGAAATTCCCCTTCGAAAAAGTTTTATCTTCAAGCGGTTTTTATTTTAAAAAGTATAATAAATATTTTTAATAAATATACATAATACATCAATGGAGGAGCGTGTGGTTATGAAGGAACTTTATATTAAGCAGAAGGTTTTTAGCCTAAGCGGAAAATTTACGGTAAAGAATCAGCAGGAAAAGGACGTTTATTATGTAGAGGGGAGTTTTATGAAAATCCCAAAGACTTTCTCAATAATGAATCCAAGAAGAGAAGAAGTTGCAATCATCACGAAAAAGACCTTCAGCTTTTTACCTAAGTTTTTTGTTGAGGTGAATGGTCAAGAGGTGTTAACGATAAAGAAGGAATTTTCCTTCTTAAAGGCACGCTATAAAATTGATGCGGCAGACATTGAAGTAAAGGGCAATTGGTGGGATATGGATTTTCAGGTGTTACAGCATGGTAAAGTCGTGGGGAAAGTGAGCAAGGAGTGGTTTACTTGGGGCGATAGCTACAAGGTTCAAATATTGAAAGAGGAGCTGGAGGCCATCATTATTGCAATTGTTATCGCAATTGATTGTGTTAAGGCTGACGAATCAGCTGCTTCCTCTGCAGCGACGATGTAACAAAGGAGTGATTCATCTTTAAATATTGCGTAATCTTCCTTTCCATCTGAAACCTTATGAATTAGTATAAAAGGAGAAGGATAGGTATTTATGCAACAAGGTCATGGTCATATTAACCGGGATTAGCAATATTAATGAATGAAGGTAATACGTACGAATATCTAAATACACTTATTTGGATGATAGCAATCTTACTCAAGCCGAATGAAAAATATATTAATGAATAGAAATAAAAAACGGCTAGCTTCTAAGGTGGATAAGAAGCTAGTCATTTTTTTAGGTACCTCGTAACCAATCTGTTCTACAAAAAAGCATGTAAGTTATTTATTGGAAAATAGCCAACGTAAACCCCATTGAACATTACTTCTACTTTTACTAGCGGGGTGTACTCTGTTAAAAAATTATCAATTTACAGGATTGAGTCATACCCTTTAATATATTCTGACAAGCCTAGGGGGAAATCATGAAAGGGATTATCCAGCAAATGATAAAATACATAATAACTATCACGCTTCGAAGCTATTAATCCTGCATCCTTAAGTAGTTTAATGTGTTTAGATATTGCACCTTCTGTCATTCCCATTAATCCTGCCAGCTCTCTTGTCGATCGTGGCCTTTGCGCCAGATATTTAACAATCTGAAGCCGACTTAAATCCCCCAATGAACGAAAGAACTTAAGTAAATCCTCCGGTGGCATAGGCCTCGCTGCCTCCTGCTGGTTCTCCAAAATGGAGTAATTTATTCCTACAGTATGATGGAGATTGACAAATAAATGTGGCCACGCAAAATAGGTAGGGGTTAAAAGTAATTCATCCTCTTTGTCAAAATAAATATCCACTTTTGAAATTCTTCTAATAACAGCCCTTTTTTCATTTGGATCCCCATCAATTTCTTGCGAGAGGCTCCCCAACAACTGTAAAGGTCCCTCCTTCAAAAGTTTCTTTCCGCGGAGCGCAATATCCTTTAAAAAAAGCTCTTCAATCATATTCCAGTCATTTTTTACACAGATCCTCCAGAAATCCTCTAGCATGTTAATAAACCGTTGCAGAACTAACTCTGGATTTTTTGACAAGGCATGAATTACTTCCCTTGATTCTGGATAACGATTACATGCAAAACCAATAAAATCTTGTTGCAGCTGCTGATTATTACGGAAATTAGTTGTTGTCCCTCTTTGATTTAAAATGGTTTCCACAATTGTATTGCAGAAAAAATCGACAGAACTTGAGCTAAGTTCATTTAGTCCATCTTCAAAAGATTGAAAGGCAGAATTCCCCTGTAGAGACCAAAACGTCACCAAGGGTCTTTTATATAAAAAGCTAAAGGCCGCTATTTCTTGTTTTAAGGTTGAATGGATTTTCCTTCGGGCATTTATTACCCATGGGATATGGAGGGGATGGTGTTTACAATCGTGGAATACATGAAGGGCTATAATCGTTTCATGGGCGGCTGAGTAGCCAAAGGATACTTGTTCAGGTGAAAGCTCTGAAATATACAAGGAAAATGACATTATTATCCCTACCCCCAACTGATTTACTCTTTACTCAATAAGTATTCTTACAACTATTTCCATTATATAATGGCATTAATAAACAATCCAACGAATTTTAAATGGGAGGGGAGAAATTAGATGGTCGGTGAATTCTATAGTAAACATTTTCAATTAGAAAAGGTAAGTAATGGGGTTTATGCAGCTATCGCAAAAGAGAGTGGCGGTTCGGTAGGTAATGCGGGATTTATTGATCTCGGTAATCAAACCATTGTCTTTGATACATTTAATACACCCCAGGCCGCTGAAGATTTAAAAAGGGCCGTGAAAAGGGAAACATCCTCTCCAATAACATGGGTAGTAAATAGCCATTACCATGGTGACCATATTCGTGGCAATCAGATTTTTACGGAAAGCACCATAATTTCCAGTCAAACTACTTATGAAAAAATGCAGGAAATCCACCCAACAAGAATCGCGAAGCAAAAACAGGGGATTAAAGAGCTTACAAAATACATTAACTCTTTAAAAAAACAAATAAATAATGATAGAGGGATTGAACAAAAAATTAGTTTCCTAAGTGAAGTGGAAAGCTCATTGGCTATTTTAGAATTAACATTGCCAAAGCAAACATTCAAGAAGGAAGTAACATTTAAAGGCACAGAAAGAAATGCAAAACTGTTTACCTTAGGAGGAGGTCATTCCTATTGTGATGCCATGCTATTTGTTCCGGAAGAAAAGGTAATATTTATGGGAGATTTACTTTTTGTTGAGGCCCATCCTTCATTTTTTGAAGAAACCAATCCCAATCAATGGACCCACATTTTAAAAGCTGTTGAAGGAATTGACTTTAATAAAGCTGTTCCAGGTCACGGTCAAGTTGGCACAAAAAAAGACATTTTGAGATTAATAGATTATATCGAGCATATTGGCGGTTTGGCTTTATCATCAAATAATATAGAGGAAATCTCAATACCCGATAAATATCAAAAATGGTCATCACCCGAGATTTATCGTCAGAACCTTGAGCATTTTAGGGATTTGTTAACTAGGAGAAAGTAATGGGGGAGAAAATTGCATTTGATTATTATTGAATGCTTTTCATCGGGGATAGGATGACAAAGATTGGCTTCCAGGTGAGTGGAATGTCCTTCATAGGAATTATGAAGAGCAAAATTCTTTGACCAGGCGGAGGAAGTGTCTCTCATCGAGATAATGAAGGACAAAACCGTGAACCAGGCAAAAGAATTGTCTCCTATCGAGTTAATGAAAGACAAAAATTATTAATCAGTCAGGTTTAACACCAATTATTATTGATAAGGCTCTAGAAAGAGAGCTTTATTTTTTGCTAAAATTTTGAACCAAACTTGAGAATGGAGAGGCCAGTTAAGAAAACCATGCTTACTCTTACTCTTAATAAGTTTTCGATCTAATCAGATATAATGAAGATAAAGTATGTATGGAAGTGAAGACATGAAGTATGGAACAATTGTACACGGACGGCTGAACAAAAGGATCAACCGATTTATTGCCGAGGTTTCCATAAAGGGGATAAAGGAACAGGATGGAATAGTTCTGGACAGACCGCTTCCAGTTCATTTATCTTGATTAGGCAAGAAGGAGTACATTTAACTCAGAAATTCCTTCTCCCACCCCTGGTACCCTCCTGAGAAATATACCTCCCCTCCTATAAAAAAATTGGAGAATTCCCTTCAATTACTATATATTTAAAGGAGTGTCTATCATGGGACACTCCTTTTTCTTTAGAATCTGTTATAGACCATTTTTAACTTCTAAAAAAAGGAAATAATAATTAGAGTAGGTAATCTAAGAAGATATGGATGGTGTATATGCAGACACAAGTTATGTTACAGGTAAAATCAAAATTTGAGAAAAACTATCGAGCTGGTTATCCCCTCATCCTTAAAGAAGCCGTTCATCATATGAGTGACTTAACAAAAGAAGGGATGCTAGTTGAGCTTACAGATGAAAAGAACCGATTTATTGGAAAAGGTTATATTGGAAAACAAAATAAAGGCTACGGCTGGATTTTGACACATAAAGAAAATGAAGAAATTGATCAATTGTTTTTCAAAAGGAAACTTCAAGAGGCATTTAATAAAAGAAAGCCGTTCTTTAAGAGTAAAGAAACTAACGCATTTCGCGTCTTTAATGCTGAAGGAGACGGGATTGGTGGTTTAACGATTGATTATTTTGACGGTTACTATTTAATTAACTGGTATAGCGAGGGAATTTACACTTTTTATGATTATGTGATTGATTCGCTAAAAGAGTTAGTTGAATATCGAGCCATTTATCAGAAGAAACGTTTTGATATTGGTGGTCATTATATCGAAGAGGATGGATTCGTTGATGGTGAAAGAGGACAATTCCCGATCATTGTAAAGGAAAATGGTGTTCATTTAGCCGTATACTTAAACGACGGCGCAATGGTAGGAGTATTCCTTGACCAGCGGGATGTGAGAAAAACCATTCTTGATCGATATGCCAAAGGGAAAAAAGTGTTAAATACCTTTTCCTATACGGGTGCATTTTCCATTTTTGCTGCATTAGGTGGGGCCACTATGACAACAAGTGTAGATCTTGCTAATCGTAGTCGAGCTAAGACCATTGAGCAGTTTAGTGTGAATGGAATAGATTATGAAAGTCACGAGATAATCGTTGAAGATGTGTTTCAATATTTTAAATATGCAGGAAAGAAAAAGAAAACCTTTG
Source organism: Bacillus massilinigeriensis (assembly GCF_900117315.1). Taxonomy (GTDB): domain Bacteria; phylum Bacillota; class Bacilli; order Bacillales; family Cytobacillaceae; genus Bacillus_BE; species Bacillus_BE massilionigeriensis. Next base: position 4,101,064 of record NZ_LT630337.1, on the reverse strand, counting down.
ACCTAGTCATTCTCGATCCCCCCAGCTTTGCGAGGTCTAAGAAATACACCTTTAGTGCTGCGAAGGACTATAAAAATCTCTTAAAAGAAGCTATTGCCATAACAGAGGATAATGGGGTAATTGTAGCCTCAACAAACTGTGCAACGTTTGATATGAAAAAATTCAAAGGATTTATCGATCAGGCCTTTAAGGAATCAAACGAGAAGTATAGCATAAAGGAAGAATTTTCATTACCCTCTGATTTTAGAACGATAAAAGAATATAAAGAGGGCAATTATTTAAAAGTAGTGTTTATCCAAAAGAATAAATAGCTGCAATAACGGGAATTTAACCAACAGCAGCCTAGATAAAAGGCTCTTATTTTAATAAATTGACTACTACCAAAAGAAATGGAATTGTAATAATACAGAGGAATGTCGTTAATAGAACACCTAATGATGCAAAATAAGAATCTGCACCATATTTTTGTGCAAAAAAAGAGATTGTTGGTGCAGAAGGCATTCCAGAAATGATAACGGCAATAACAAGTAATGGGTAAGGAACGGAAAAGGCAGCAAAGGGTAGTAATAGTAGAGGAATGATAATAAGCTTTGCTGCTGCTGAGTTCCATAAATATTTATTTCTTATCGTTTTCAAAAAATGCTTCATATCAACATTTGCAATTAAGATTCCAATCATCATCATAGAAAGTGGAATGGTCATTTTACCTACGCTCTCCAGCCCTCTGGATATCGACTCGGGCAAGCTAAATGGAAGAAATAATAGGATTAGACCGGTTATCGTGGAAATGATCCCTGGATTTAAGAATATGTTTTTCCAGTTAATTGTTGCTTTGTTTTTACTAAATAGATAGATTCCATATGTCCAAATGAGAATTAAATAACATAAATTAAACATCGTTAAATAAACAATACCTTGTTCTTTCATCAAAATAAAGCTGACAGCATAACCAATAAATCCTTGATTGCCAAAGATGATTATTCCTTCATAAACACTTTTTTGACCTGCTGGAAGCTTGGAATGCCTTCCCATCCATAAGGCTAGAAATGTCGATAATGTAAGCATATAAATGGACATTGAGACAAGCCATAAAAAATCCTTCGCAATGGTAAAAGAAAAGTCAGTATCTAAGGAGTATAAAATTAGAGCAGGCAAGGATATATTTAATACAAGTTGTGTGATTACGTCGCAAGCATTCTCATTTAGAACCCCCTTTTTTCTCACGAAGAATCCTAATATCGCCATACCGTAAAGGACCAACATTTCCTGAAAAAACGCTGCTGCTGAATACATGAGTAATCCCCTCCTTATCTACATTATGAGGTAGATGAAGGGACGGTTAATTGAATAATTCCATTGGCATGAAAACGAAAGAAAGCCACTTGGCTACCATTGGGATAGCTTAGTGGCTTTCACTTTAATGTGTATTAATTTCGGATTAGGTAATCAAATGCTCCTAATGCAGCAGTCGCACCTGACCCCATAGAAATAATAATCTGTTTATATGGACTATTTGTACAGTCACCTGCAGCAAATACACCAGGAATACTTGTAGCTCCGTTCTTATCTATAACAATTTCTCCCATGCGATTACGTTCAATTGTGTCCCCTAACCAATCTGTATTAGGTACAAGACCGATTTGAACGAATACCCCCGCTAATTCGATATGATGCTCTTCCCCTGATTCACGATCAATGTAGGTAATGCCATTTACCTTATCCGTACCAGTAATTTCTTTAGTTTGAGCGTTCTTAACGACTGTGACGTTAGGAAGGCTGTAAAGACGTTCTTGAAGTACAGAATCTGCCTTTAACTCAGGCAAGAATTCAAGAACAGTAACATGTTTCACAATTCCTGCAAGATCAATCGCTGCCTCAATACCAGAGTTGCCTCCGCCAATAACAGCCACATGTTTCCCCTCAAACAGTGGACCATCACAATGTGGACAGTAGGCTACACCTTTATTTTTAAACTCAGCTTCTCCTGGTACACCGACATTACGCCAACGTGCACCAGTTGAAAGGATCACTGTTTTACTCTTTAATACAGCGCCGTTCTCAAGCTCAACTTCGACGAGATCTTTCTTTTGGATTCCTTTAGCACGCTGTAAATTCATGATATCAACATTGTACTCTTTTACATGTTCTTCAAGGCTTGCAGCGAGCTTAGGACCCTCTGTATACTTCACACTGATAAAGTTCTCGATGCCCAGTGTATCCATAATCTGGCCGCCAAAGCGTTCCGCAACAATTCCTGTACGAATCCCTTTACGTGCTGCATAAATGGCTGCACTAGCACCAGCTGGACCTCCCCCAACAACAAGCACATCGAATGGTTCTTTATCAGCAAAATCAGATGCATCTGGAGCATTGCCCATCTTAGAAAGAATCTCTTCAAGTGACATCCGGCCACTTCCGAATGGTTCTCCATTTAGGAATACCGTTGGCACCGCCATGATGTTCTTTCCTTCAACTTCTTCTTTGAACGCCGCGCCGTCAATCATAGTGTGGCTAATGCTGGGATTGAGAACACTCATCAAGTTCAATGCTTGTACAACATCCGGACAGTTGTGGCAGCTTAGGCTAACGTATGTCTCAAAATGAAATTCACCCTTAATCCCCTTAATTTGATCAATAACCTTTTGATCTGCCTTAGGCGCCCTTCCACTAACCTGTAGTAGAGCTAGTACTAAGGAGGTAAATTCATGTCCTAGAGGAACACCAGCAAAGGTGATTCCAGTGTCTTCCCCAATCCGATTGACACTAAAGCTTGGTGATCTCTCTAATTTTGTTTTCTCAACCTTAATATGAATAGGTGACATCGTGGCTAATTCATCTACTAATAGCAGCATGTCACGTGATACGTCTCCCGTTCCCTCGCTAACCTTTAGCAGGACATCGCCCTCCATCAATTGAAGATATTGGGCTAACTGTGCTTTAATCTCTGCATCTAATAACATTTAAACGCACTCCTTAAATTTTACCAACAAGGTCAAGGCTTGGCTTAAGTGTTTCTGAACCTTCTTGCCATTTAGCTGGGCAAACTTCACCTGGGTTATTGCGAACATATTGAGCTGCTTTAATTTTGTTGATAAGTATGCTTGCATCACGGCCGATGCCACCTGCGTTAATTTCAAGTGCTTGAATAACGCCATCTGGATCAATGATAAAAGTACCACGATCAGCTTGTCCGTCTTCTTCGATTAAAACATCAAAATTGCGGCTAATTGTATGTGCAGGGTCGCCAATCATCGTATAAGTAATTTTTCCGATTGTATCTGATGTATCATGCCATGCTTTATGTGTGAAATGAGTATCAGTTGATACAGAATATACTTCAACTCCAAGAGATTTTAATTCTTCATAGTTGTTTTGTAAGTCTTCAAGCTCAGTTGGGCACACGAATGTAAAGTCTGCTGGATAGAAGCAAACTACGCTCCATTGACCTTTGAAAGTTTGTTCAGTAACTTCAACAAATTCTCCATTTTTATACGCTTGTGCTTTAAAAGGTAGTACATCTGTTCCGATAAGTGACATAATTAATCTTCCTCCTAGATTTGGTTTTGAAAAATTTAATAGAAAGTTTATGACCGAAGTCAAAAACTTATTTAATAATAATAATTCTAAATCTATACTAATTATTATATAGAATTGATTGTTTTGTCAAGAATATTATTCACTTTTTTAAAAATATTTCACAGTTATATATCATCTCCCCTTTTTTGAAATTTGATACCACGGTATGGAAATGAACTGGTAGGATGACTAAGAAAAGAGACCTGCTGAGAATCTTTCCCTTTTAGTTATGGTTATTAGGGAAATAGTATGTTATTAATAATATAAGATAGTAGAAAGTATTGATAAATTACATCAAGAAATAGGGAGAAGAGGCATAATGAAAGATTTTATCAAAATATTATTTACGATGGCTTTATTTACAGTGGTCATTTTCTTTAGTCCACAAGATATCTTTGCCAAAGGATACTCACCGGAAATAGTAGCTAATGATGTAAATGCAAAAATAACTATTAGCAACAAAAAGCTTACAAATAAACCAGTTACGATCACAATTGATGCTTCTAACTATAATAATGGGAATAGCTATTTATACAAAACCGCAAATGGAGAATTAATAAGAGACAATAAAATAACAATGAATGTAACTGAAAATGGGTACTACAGCTTCATTGTTGTTGATAAATCAGCAGAAATGGACCCAAGCTCATTTTATATTAATTCAAAATTTGTTGAGATAAAAATAAATAATATTGATAGGGAAAAACCAACGATTAAATACCTTAGATCAAAATTGGAGCAAGGGACAGGTAAGTATGAGGTAGTCATTGATACTTCGGATAAAATATCAGGAATTGCAACGATTATTTTACCTAATGGAGAAAAACATACATTCGAGGATGATATGCTTAATCTACCAAGTAGTGAGATAGGCTACACAACAGGGGCACAAACGCAGTTAACTGTAGGGAAAAATGGAAAATATAAAGTGACTGCAATAGACTTTGCAGGAAATACAACAACTACATATATTACGGTTAAGGATTATAAAAAAATCCCTTTGAGTGTAAATAAAATTAAGTCCAGTAGTAGTTATTTAACTGGGAAATCGGTAAAAAATACATGGATATCTGTTTATAAGAGTAATAAAAGGATTGCTCATGTTAAGACTGATGGTAAAGGTTACTTTAAAGCGAAGATAGGAAAGCAAAAAGTAGGTACGAAGCTTGAAGTATGGACATGGCATATCCCCGAAAAGTATGTGAGTGTTAGTAAATATGTAAAAGTGGTTAAAAAATAATTCATATAATAAAAAGGTGTAGAGGATTATTTGATAAAAATATCTCTACACCTTTTTAATCTATTATGCCAGTCTCACCTTAAAATCCTGATAGCCAAATTCGTGTACAATATGACAATCCCCATCTTTAGCTTTCACAGCAATGGCTGGTAATGGCATACCGTTAAAGGTAGTATTTTTCACCATTGTATAGATGGCCATATCCCCAAAGACAAGGCGGTCCCCACTTTCTAAAGGCTTGTCAAAGGAATAGTCCCCTATCGTATCCCCTGAAAGACATGTTTGTCCACCAAGACGATAAGTAAATGGTTTTTCCCCCGCTTCCCCTGAGCCAAAAAGTGGTGGTCGATAAGGCATTTCTAAAACATCTGGCATATGGCAGGATGCTGAGGTATCAAGAATAGCAATATCCATTCCGTTTTCTAGCGTATCAAGTACGGTAGTAATAAGATATCCCGCATTCAAGGCAACAGCTTCCCCTGGCTCAAGATAAACCTTTAAACCATATTTATCTTGCATTCTCTTGATACAAGCTTCTAGCAAGGGGATATCATAATCTTCCCTTGTAATATGATGACCTCCACCAAAGTTAATCCATTCCATCTTGGAAAGCCAAGGCCCAAACTTTTCTTCCACTGCATCCAGTGTCTTTGCTAGGTCATCAGAGTTTTGTTGACAGAGCGTATGGAAATGGAGTCCAGATATTCCTTCTAGTAATTCTGGCTGAAAGTGTTCGATTGTTACACCGAACCTTGATCCAACTGCACAAGGATTATAAATATCATGTCCAACCTGTGTGGAACATTCAGGGTTAATACGTAGGCCCATTTTTTTCCCTGCTTTTAAAACTTTATCGCGAAATTTCCCAACCTGTGAAAAGGAATTAAAGATAATATGATCACAATAAGAGATGATTTCATCTATTTCATCCTCACGGTAGGCAGGGGCAAAGACATGATTTTCTTTGCCCATCTCCTCATAGCCAAGTCGTGCCTCATAAAGGCCGCTTGCAGCTGTACCGCTTAAATATTCACCGATTAGCGGATATAACGTATACATTGAAAATGCCTTTTGGGCTAATATAATTCTTGCACCTGTTCGTTCCATGACTCCGTTCAGGATTTTAAGATTTCTTTCCAATAGCCCCTCATCTACTACATAACAAGGTGTTGGTAATTCTTCAAAACGCATCTTATCGAACTAACTCCGGCTCTTTTTCTTTGATGAATTCTGAATCAACAAGCTCAGGGTTGAAGCTTTCTTTCCATGGAAGTCCCCATTTATTTAATGCGTCCATGAATGGATCTGGATCAAATTCTTCAATATTGTAAACGCCTGGCTTATTCCAAGTTCCATTCATCATTAGCATCGCACCAATCATTGCTGGTACTCCGGTCGTATATGAAACCGCTTGTGAACCCACTTCTCTGTAACATTCTTCATGGTCACAAACATTGTATACATAATATGTTTTTTCTTTTCCGTCCTTTTTCCCTTTGAAAATACAACCGATATTTGTTTTTCCTTTTGTGCGGGGTCCAAGAGATGCTGGGTCTGGTAAAACAGCCTTCAAGAATTGAAGCGGAATAATTTGCTTCCCTTCGAACTCAATTGGCTCAATAGACGTCATTCCAACATTTTCAAGACATTTTAAATGAGTTAGGTAGCTTTGGCCAAAGGTCATAAAGAAACGGATACGCTTAAGCCCTGGAATATTTTCAGCAAGAGATTCTAGCTCTTCATGGTATAACAAATACATGTCTTTCTCGCCTATTTCAGGGAAGTTGTAAACGCGTTTGATCTCCATAGGTTTTGTTTCAATCCATTCGCCATTTTCCCAGTATCTACCGTTAGCCGAAACCTCTCGGATATTGATTTCAGGGTTGAAATTTGTCGCGAATGGATAGCCATGGTCGCCTGCATTACAGTCAAGGATATCAATGTATTCAATCTCATCAAAATAATGTTTTAAAGCATAAGCAGAAAATACACCTGTTACGCCTGGGTCAAAGCCACTTCCTAAAAGAGCTGTAATACCAGCTTTTTCAAAACGCTCGCGATATTCCCACTGCCATTTGTATTCGAATTTTGCCGTATCTTCTGGTTCATAGTTTGCTGTATCTAAATAATTTGTTTTCGTTGCAAGACAGGCATCCATAATTGTTAGATCTTGATATGGTAAAGCTAGGTTCATAACGATATCTGGTTTTACTTCTTCGATTAATGCAATTAACTCATCCACATGATTTGCATCAACCTGTGCAGTGGTAATCTTTGTTTTTCCACCGTCAAGCTTTTCCTTTAATGCATCGCATTTAGACTTTGTTCGACTAGCAATACAAATTTCTTCAAAAACCTCACTATTTTGAACACATTTGTGGATAGCCACTGACGCTACGCCACCACAACCGATAATTAGTGCTTTTCCCATTCTCATATCTCCCAACTTAATAAATTTTGTAAAGCAGAGGGATTTCATAGCTCAAGCAAGCAACCCCAAAAGAAATTTTTACAACAAAAAAAGCAAGTGCAAAACGCCAAATCGCGCACAACACTTGCTTTAGATATAAATATGCATATTAAAAAAGTATAAACGTCCATGACAAAGTCATATGTATACGTCTACCAAAACTGGTTTGGTAGAAAGCTCTTTAATATTCAAAATATATCTTTTAGGCTCAGAGTCTATATAGCAAATAATCACTTTTACCACTCTTATTGACCGTTTCACAAGTTGTGTGCATATGCACTGGTTGTAAAGTAACCAACTTATAAAATTTGAGCTTCTAACTCAATCAATAAGGCAACTAAAGTTGCCAATCGGCATTTGACCCGGCTGTCCGTATGGCCTTAACTCCCTAACAGGAAGTGGTCAAAATTATCTGCTTGGAAAGACTCGAGAATTTTGAATATTAGCTTTCCAATAAACGCTATTTTATATTATCACATTTTTAAAAAATAGCAATCTTAAAAAGCAAAAATAATTTAAAATAATTCAATTATTAAATGAAATATTCTGAGTATTGAAAAGGTATCACGTAAAATATATACCTATATTTACCATTATTAATCTTCCAAATTGTAAGTTGACAGATTAATTAGTATGCTGTAAATTTTATTAATATAATAATTTAATATGGAACCTCACTTTTTTAACAGTGAGGTAGAGGCGCGATATTTAACAGTTCTTAGTGGAGTTTGAGAAGACTTAGATGCTAAGGAGAAGGAAATGTCGCCGAAGTGGGTAATATTCTCGGTATTACCTGCTGGGTCTGCAGTTAAGAGCTGCAGGACTGTCTTAGTAATCTTACCCGGTTTACTAAGTTGTGCTATCTCATTTGGGAAGAAAGAGGGATTTAGGGCTACTATACATAGTGCGACCTGAGTTTACTCAGGTCGTTTTTTGTCGTATAGAGACCTAGAAATAAATGAGGAGGAGAAGAAAATTATGAGAAAACAGGCATCATTATTATTAGTATTCATGCTTTCAGCAGTTATTCTATTAGCAGGATGTGGGAAAGGTAACGACTCTGCGTCTGCATCATCCGAAGGAGATACATTTAAAGTTGGACTAGAAGCTGGTTATGCTCCATTTAACTGGACTCAAAAGGATGATTCAAATGGTGGAGTAAAAATTGAAGGTACATCTGAATATGCAGGTGGATATGATGTTGAAATCGCAAAAAGAATTGCGGATGGTTTAGGTAAAAAACTAGTCATCGTTAAAACGGAATGGGATGGTCTTGTTCCTGCTTTAACTTCAGGTAAAATTGATGCAATTATTGCTGGGATGTCACCAACAGCCGAACGTAAAGAGACCATTGACTTTTCGGACAACTATTATAAATCAAATCTAGTAATGGTAGTTAAAAAGGGTGGTAAATACGAAGGTGCAACCTCTATCCAAGATTTCAAAGGAGCAAAGGTAACTGCTCAGTTAAATACATTCCATTATTCAGTCATTGACCAAATAAAAGGAGTTTCCAAACAAAAGGCAATGGATAATTTCCCTGCCATGAGGGTAGCACTTGAATCTGGAATCATTGATGGATACGTATCAGAACGCCCGGAAGCTGTTAGTGCCTCTGGTGCTAATGAAAACTTTGCAATGGTTGAATTTGAAGAAGGATTTGAAACATTAGAAGATGATACGTCAATTGCTGTTGGGATTGAAAAGGATAGTAAATTGACTGAAAAAATTAATGAAATATTAAAAGGTATTTCAGAGGAAGAACGCACAGAAATAATGGATGGCGCTATTAAAAATCAGCCTGCGGCAAAATAATACATCCAACAAGGAGCTGTCAAAAGTAAAGGTGCCAAAGAAACCAACCTGGGACAGCTTCTTGCTGATAAGTTAGGAGGAAAAGGATGAGCTTTGACTGGATCGTAAGGATTATTTCAGATAACTGGCAGATGTTCCTTCGCGGAGCTGGTATGACACTATATATTTCACTTATCGGAACAGTTCTAGGTGCGGTCATTGGATTAGTTGCAGGGATTATTCGCACTATTCCAGTACCTGAACGTGGCATCAAAAAAATTATACTAAAATTGATTAATATTATTCTTTCTATTTATATCGAGTTCTTTCGTGGAACACCAATGATTGTACAGGCAATGGTAATTTATTATGGATCAGCCTTGGCATTTAATATTGATATGAATGTGATTCTTGCAGCAGTTATTGTCGTTTCAATTAATACAGGTGCCTATATGGCAGAAATTGTCCGTGGTGGGATTGTTTCCGTTGATAAAGGCCAATTTGAGGCGGCACAGGCTATAGGGATGAATCATTTTCAAACGATGATGAATGTTGTCTTGCCTCAGGTCATTCGAAATATTTTACCGGCAACCGGAAACCAGTTTGTTATTAATATTAAGGACACATCCGTTCTTAATGTTATCTCCGTATCGGAATTGTATTTCCTAACCAAATCCGTTGCGGGGAATAATTTTAGATATTTCGAGTCTTTTTTTGTCGCATGTATTTTATATTTTGTAATGACATTTATTGTTACAAGAATATTATTATATTTCGAAAGAAAACTGGAAGGTCCGGAGAATTATAAGATGCATGAAGAGGAAATCCAGCCAGCTAGATAAAGGAAGAAAGGAGGAGAGGTATGGAAAAGGTAATTGATATTCAGCATTTAAATAAATCCTTTGGAACGCATGAAGTATTAAAGGATATTGATTTTTTCGTTCATAAAGGAGAAGTAGTCAGCATTATTGGCTCCTCTGGCTCCGGGAAATCAACCCTTCTTCGTTGTATTAATCTATTAGAAAAGCCAAGTGGTGGTCAAATTATCTACCATGGTGAGAATATATTAGATGAAAAGCATGATATTTTTACTTATCGAAGACAACTTGGGATGGTATTCCAGCAGTTTAATCTATTTAATAATCATAATGTCTTAAAAAATTGTGTGGTTGGACAGGTTAAAGTATTGAAGCGCTCCAAGGATGAGGCAGAAAAGGTAGCCATGAAGTATTTGAAGGTGGTTGGGATGGATAAATATATTTACGCCAAACCAAACCAATTATCAGGTGGCCAAAAACAGCGGGTAGCCATTGCTCGAGCATTATCCATGGAACCCGAAGTACTGTTATTTGATGAACCAACTTCAGCCCTTGATCCTGAAATGGTTGGAGAGGTTTTAAAAGTAATGAAGGAACTCGCGGAAACGGGTCTTACCATGTTAATCGTCACCCATGAAATGGAATTTGCCCGTGATGTGTCAGATCGTATTGTATTTATGGATAAGGGGGTTATTGCAGAGGAAGGAAGTCCAGAGCAAATCTTCAATCATCCAAAACAGGAACGAACAAGGGAATTCTTAAAACGAACTTTAAAGTAGGGACAGGGGGATAGGGCACCTTGTCCCTGTTTTTTTATTTTTCAATAGGAATTTTTGTGAACCACCAATTTCAAACCTCCAGATTCCTCCCATCACAACCAGCCCTCTCCTTAACTGCTAGTAAAATTCCAACATTAATTATCGGTAAATCGAATTTTAATGGAAGTCCATTAATATAGTTAAAGTAAACATGCTTAAAAAGTTACTCAACAAATGAGAACTCAATCGTTTCGGCCTTAAAGAATATTAAGGAGGAACCAGTTTTTTAGTGAAAAGGAGAGAATGGTATGCTACATATCGTTGCTTGCATTAAGCAAGTGCCTGACACGAAAATCATTAAGATGAATCCGAAAACGAACACGATGGATCGCCGAACAGCACCGGCCATATTGAATCCATACGATGCCCATGCGGTTGAAGAGGCTGTAAGACTAAGAGATAAGTATGGAGGAATAGTATCTGTATTATCAATGGGTCCGCCCCCAGCCGTAAAAGCTATTAAAAAATGCATTGAAATCGGTGCGGATGAAGGGTACTTGATTACAGATCGCAGGTTTGCTGGAGCAGATACTTTAGCAACGAGCTATGCCCTTACGAAGGCATTAGAAAAAATATCCAAAATCCAACCTGTTGATCTTATCATTTGTGGAAAAATGTCCATTGATGGTGATACGGGACAAGTAGGGCCTGGAATTGCAAGACGACTCGATATCCCCCCTTTAACCTCAGTCAATAAGGTCGTTGAGGTGAATCAAGAAAAGGGCTTTGCTATAGTCCACCGAAAGCTGGAGGATGGGTATGAAGTGGTCCAATCCACTTTACCGTGCTTACTTTCAGTGGAAAAAACAATTAATGAAGTGCCCTATTCTACTTTTCCCAACATGCTAAAGGCAGCAAAATATGAGCCTAAAGTATGGTCAGTTGATGACCTGGAAAATGTTGATATTAAGCAGCTTGGCTTGAAGGGCTCACCCACCATTGTCTCTAAAGTATGGACACCTCCTAAACCAGAGGGTGGAACAATGCTTGAGGGTAGTGCAAAGGAACAAGTAGAACAAATACTAACCATTTTACTTGAAAAGAAAGAGTTGTTTAGTGTAGAGGGGGCAAAATAATGGATTTCCAAGATTATAAGGATGTCTGGGTATTCATTGAAGTAAATGATGGGAACATTTCTTCTGTATCACTTGAACTGTTAGGAGCAGGTAGAAAGCTTGCAGATAAACGAGGGACTGAACTGGCAGGTGTGTTAATTGGGGATAATGTCAAACACCTGGCCAGTACCATTTTCGAATACGGAGCGGACATGGCATATGTATATGACCAGTCTATATTTAAACATTATCGAACAGAATCCTATATGCAGGCACTTCTTGATTGTTCTAACAAATATAAGCCAGAAATCATCCTTTTTGGAGCCACATCCACCGGAAAAGATTTAGCGAGTGCGATTGCTACTGACCTACCTACTGGATTAACCGCAGATACCACTGAGTTAGATGTGGAAGAGGAAACAGGATTATTGTTAGCTAGTCGACCGGCTTTTGGTGGAAATATCATGGCAACTATTTTATGTAAAAAATATCGTCCACAAATGGCCACCGTGCGTGCAAAGGTAATGAAGGCGCTCACCCCGCAACCAGGAAGAAAAGGGAAGGTGGTTCAAGAATCTATCCCTTTAAATGAAGGGGATATTCGTACAAAGGTATTGGAAATTGTTAAAGCTACAACGAAAAAGGTGCGAATTGACGAGGCAGATATCATTGTTGCTGGAGGAAAGGGATTAGGAAGCTCAGAGGGCTTTCAGTTGATTCATCAGCTTGCAGATACTCTTGGAGGAGCAGTAGGAGCCAGCCGTGATGTAGTGGAGGCTGGATGGATTGAACACCATCATCAGGTTGGGCAAACAGGAGTAACAGTCACCCCGAAAATTTATTTTGCCATTGGGATTTCTGGGGCGATTCAGCATATTGTCGGGATGAAAAACTCTGGATTAATTATCGCTATTAATAACGATAGTGAGGCTCCCATTTTCCAAGCCTGTCATTACGGAATTGTGGGAGATGCCTTTGAAATCGTTCCATTATTAATTGAACAGTTTAAAAAAGTAATCACTAGAGAGGAGGTAAGTCATGTCAGAAAAGTTTGATTGTATCGTTGTTGGGGCAGGTCCAGCCGGAATTTCATGTGCATATGAATTAGCAAAAGGCGGAGCAAATGTATTGCTTATCGAAAGAGGAGAGTATCCTGGGTCCAAAAATGTAATGGGAGGAGTACTTTATCGAAAGATGATGGAGGATGTCATCCCTGAATTTTACAAGGAGGCACCTCTGGAGAGACCAATTGTGGAACAGAGATTTATGATGATGGATAAGGAATCTGCTGTAACCATTGGATATAAAGGAATGGAGTGGGGGAAGGAGCCTTATAATAACTTTACGGTGCTAAGAGCGAAATTTGATCAATGGTTTGCGGATAAAGCCGTTGAAAAAGGTGCTATTCTCATTAACGAAACGGTCGTAGTTGAATGTATTGTTGAAAATGGGAAGGTTGTCGGGGTAAGAACGGACCGTCCAGATGGCGAGGTTTATGCAGATGTAGTCGTTTTAGCGGACGGTGTAAATTCTTTATTAGCCCAAAAGCTCGGGTTTCATAGAGAGTATCAACCAGATCAAGTAGCTCTAGCTACCATGGAGATTTTAAAGTTAGATAAACAAATTATTCAGGACCGATTTAATTTAGAAGAAAATCAGGGCTGTACCATTGAATTATTTGGTGATGCTACGAAAGGGATCTTAGGTACAGGATTCCTTTATACAAATAAAGAATCACTAAGTATTGGTGTTGGTACCTTATTATCAGGATTAATTAAACATAAAATAAAACCATACGAATTACTTGAATATGTAAAAAACCATCCGATGATTCGTCCGTATATTCAAGGAAGTGAGCCACAGGAATATTTAGCTCACCTGATTCCAGAAGGTGGCTATCATTCTATGGGAAAAATCGTTGGAAATGGCGTTCTGGTGATTGGCGATGCCTCTCAGCTCGTAAATGCCATTCATCGTGAGGGGTCCAATCTAGCGATGACCTCTGGTAGATTAGCAGCAGAGACCGTGCTATTAGCGAAGGAAGCAGGGGACTTTTCTGAAAGAATGTTAGACCATTACCGAGTCAAACTAATGGCTGGGTTTGTTGGTCAAGATATGAAAAAATATAAAGATTCGACCCACCATTTTGATAAATTCCCTCAATATTTTGAAGAATATATTCCAATGATGAACAAAGCAGCTAGTCAAATGTTTACCGTTGATGGAAAATCCAAGTGGGAGAAACAAAGGAAGATCTGGAGCGACCTCGGTTCTAGAAAGGAAAAAATGAAACTCGCTCGAGATATGTATCGAGCATGGAAGGTGATAAAATAATGAGTGGACAGAAAAACTATAAATCAATAGAGGAAAAGCAATACCTTGTTCGCTTTAACGCTGATACAAAATCTCATCTTCATGTGAAAGATACAGATATATGTTTAACAAAATGCCCTGATAAAATCTGTACAATATTCTGCCCAGCAGAGATTTATAAATGGGAAGACATTCGAATGCATGTGGGATATGAGGGATGTCATGAATGTGGAAGCTGTCGTATTGGCTGCCCACATCAAAATATTCAGTGGGAGTATCCGAAGGGTGGTCACGGAATTGTTTTTCGATTAGGTTAATAAATAGAGGTAATTTTGGGGGCTAACTTTGAGGATAGTCCTTTTTTTTCTGAAAAAATAATCATGTATGTACTTTATTCACAAAGTTATACAAAAAGGGAAATCAAGAGATTAGACCTTTTTTCTCTCAATTTGCATAAATTGAAAATAATTGATCCTCTTTTGCTAATTGCTCTATTTTTTTTGAAAGCTCTAAAGCATCATTAAATAGCCGGAGAAAATCTGATTTAAAAAAGGGGCAAGTATAATTGAAGGAGCCGCTTGCTTCAGCTGGAAAAATTAAAACCCTCCAGTGGATCATCCTTTGATTCATTTCACTACCCTCTAGGGCAATTAACCAATGGGTACAAGATTTGAACATCTCAATAAATCTCTCTTCCTTTTGAATGGCCGACCAATCCCTTTGGTTAATCTGAATAGGGGCTTTCTGATAAAATTCTCGGAAATTCAATATTTCTGCCATGCCAATCTCTCCTTTTGTGTTAAAGGATATACTTCCTGAAAAAAAGTGGTGTTATAAAATAATATATGTACGGAAAATTGAAAAGATTATATTTTTGGAGAATTACAAATTATAAAAAGAGATGAAAGAATCCGTAGGTTGAAATGGCCAATAGAGTCTGAAAATTTGCTTAAAATTAGATATCAATTTACACTGTAGAAAAAGGAAAATTGGGTGAGTCACTTATGTCAAAAACAATTGTAGAAAAGCTAAATTTAAAAAAATATAAGCAAGCTGCCATATTAAATCAGCCAGAGCGTTCGGATTATTTCCCTGAGCTTGCTGATTATGATACGGAGCTTGCTAATAGTCTCTATGATCTTATTTTCGCTTTTGTTTTGGATATGGACGCTTTAAAAGCAATAGTAAATAAAGTTATTGAGGGAAATTACTTAAATAAGAAGGGCTATTTATTTTTAGCCTATCCAAAAAAGGACAATAAAGTATATCCTACCTTTATTCATCGGGATGATTTATTAAGTGGGTTAGGTGCTAATGAGGAAGGATATATAGGGACGAGTACGATTAAGTTTTCACGTATGGTTAGTTTAGATGAGGTCTTTACTGTTGTGGGATTAAAAGAAAATTCCTAATTCCTAGGGATAAGGGGGGAAGACTCCTTGGTCCCTTTTTTTATACTTATATTTGGTCAGGTCACCCTCTAGTTATGCTCATTGCTTGATCCTTTCGGAAGAGTTGTGCTGATAATTGGACCTGATTCCTTATCCTCATGGGAGAGAGACAATGATCTTATCCCATTCGTATTTTGGTTGAATTATCGGAGTAATAATGAAAGCGTTACATAAATATTCGATTGATTCACGAACAATACATGGTTGACATGAATAGAATATTCGTTTATTATTATCACCGGGTTATCAATAAGAAATATATAAGGAAATACATTCGTATATTCTCGGTGATATGGTCTGAGAGTTTCTACTAGGAACCGGAAATTCCTAACTACGAATGGGGGCTTTGTCTACCCATTTATAGTTAGGATTTTTTTTGGGTATGAATAGGAAGGGAGATCTTTCATAAATCTGAATGGTGTCTACCCTCAAAGTATAAAATATATCATTACAGCTATTGCTAATGACATCACGCTTTTCCTTAAAGGAGGATATATGGAACGTTTATTTAAACTACGTGAATTAGGAACAAATGTGAAAACGGAAATACTTGCAGGTTTAACAACCTTTTTAACAATGGCCTATGTCATTGTGGTTAATCCGGCGATACTATCAGCAGCAGGTGTGCCATTTGATCAGGTTTTTGTTGCAACCATTCTTTCTGCAATTCTTGGAACATTAATCATGGCATTATTCGCAAATTACCCTATTGCTATCGCTCCCGGTATGGGGATGAATGCATATTTTACAAGTGTTGTTGCAACTCAAGGGGTCAGCTATCAAGTGATTTTTGGAGCGGTTTTTTTAGCAGGTATTCTCTTTCTTTTATTAACCTTCACAAAGCTTCGTGAACTTATTATTGAGTCTATACCTAATTCATTAAAATATGGAATTACATCAGGAATTGGATTATTCATTGCTTTTATTGGCTTAAGAATGTCTGGAATTGTAGTCGCTAATGAAACGAACCTTGTTGCCGTTGGTGATTTTCGCGAGCCTGTAACGGTCTTATCGATTATTGGCATTTTTATTACTCTTATTCTCAACGCTCGTAAAATTAAAGGGTCATTATTTATTGGAATGCTTGTAACAGCAATCATTGGATATTTTATGGGGCTTCTCCACTTTGATGGGTTAGCTTCAGTTCCACCTTCAATTAAGTTCTTTGATTTGGATATTTCAGGTGTTTTTTCAAATTCTTTATATACTGTCGTTTTTGCCTTCTTATTAGTGACCATATTTGATACAACAGGAACAATCATTGGAGTTGCTGAGCAAGCAAGTCTTTTAAAAGATGGAAAGCTGCCAAGAGCAAAGGCTGCTCTTACTGCAGATGCGATAGCGACTACCGTTGGTGCTACGTTAGGCACTACACCGACAACAGCTTACATTGAATCCACATCAGGGGTTGCAGCAGGTGGTCGAACAGGTCTTACCTCAGTGGTAGTTGCCATTCTATTTTTGATTTCGTTATTTCTTTCACCATTAGTGTCGGCTATTTCTGGATTATCTGCTATTACTGCCCCAGCCCTAATCATCGTTGGTAGTTTTATGATGGAGGGGTTATCAAAGATTAAGTGGAAGGAATTTGACGAAGCATTTCCAACCTTTGCAGTCATTCTAACCATGCCTTTAACTGGAAGTATTGCAACAGGGATTGCCATAGGTTTTATTACGTACCCGATTATTAAATTTGTAAGTGGTAAGGGAAAGGAAGTACATCCGCTTATTTATATATTCGGTTTAATTTTCCTAATCCAATTGGCCTTTTTCCCAGGTCATTAAGTTATAGTGAAATGAAGTCATTTATGCTTTTGTTAAGCCATTATTGAATAAGAAAAATGAATGTAAGTAAAATTAAATAGTTTCCATGATGAAAACGAAAATGCGTTTTTATTGAAGGGATCAAAAGAGGAGACAGGTAAAGGATACCTGTCTCCTCTTTTTAGGATCTAGTGACAACAATTCCCACAAGAATGAAGCATGAATTTAGGAAAGAATATTTGTGATGATATTTATCTATTGAGGCTGCTTTTCATTAATCAACCTAAAGAGAAATTTTTATAATCACCATAAAAAGAGGTGAAAGGGATGGAAATCAATAAAACAAAAGGTTATTTTATGTTAGCGGTGCTATGGTTAGCCTATGTTACCTTCGCCATGAACTGGGTGGCGGGTTCCTCTTTAACCCCGCAAATAATGGAGACATTTTTTGGTGGACCTGTTGATCCTGTCATATCTCAATTAGTCAATTATTCCATTACAACGGCACGCGTATTTGCCAATATTTTAGCAGCGTTGATTATTATGAGATTAGGTCCAAAGAAAGCAGCAGGTACTGGAATTGGACTTCTTATCATGGGCTTAGTTGCCATATATATGCCTAATTATTGGGCCTATACAATTGCTCGAATGGTAATGGCCATTGGTGGATCTATGGTTATTGTTTATATGAACCCGGTTGTAGCTCACTATATATCAAATTCAAAGGAAAAGATGCGAATTAATGCCGCAAATACAGTCTCTTATAATGTGGGGGCATTCATCGTTGCTGTACTGTTCACGCTTTTTGCTAACCAAATGGTAGAAAATTGGCGGACCACCCTAACATTTTTTGCCTCACTCACATTAATATTATTTGTTGCATGGATATGGAAGGCAGAAGATTTTCGATCCAAAGAAAATGATAAGGGTACAGAAAACTATACCTATATGGATGCCTTAAAGGATGGATTTCTTTGGAGATATGGAATTGCATTTGCATCCTTTTTAACCCTTTATGTATTATCACTTGTCAGCTTTAAAACAGTGTTTGATCAATATACATTGTTAGATGGTTCTGTAACGAACTTACTCATTTCGGGATTCGCCATTCTTGGAACCTTTGCAGGGATATACATTGGAAACAAAGGGCTCCCGCGTAGACTATCCTTGATGATTGTTGGAATTATCATGGTTTTAACCTTTACCTTGACATTGATATTTGCCAATAGTAATCCTTTTCTATCCTACCTATTCATTTCTATATCAGGGTTTGCAATGTTTACACAATATCCAATATTTTTAAATCTCCCTCATGAATTGAAAGGGATGAATCCTCAAAGGTTAACTGTCATGTTCGGATTGTTTTGGGCATTAGCTTATGCGGGACAGACCATAGCCACCATTATTTGGAGCTATTTATTAGGGTCTGTTGGTTACGTGCCATCGATGGTATTCTTTATCGCCTTTTCATCTATTTATATTTTCTTAGTTGCTACTTTCCCAGAAACAAGCCCAACAATTGCGGCAAGGAGAAAGCTCGCCTAAGGTTAAGGAATTGCCTTTTATGCAAAGAAGGGCTTTTCCATATAGTACCTGTTGTACTTTATGGGAAAGCCCGGGAATTTTTATAATGCTTCTTTAATCACTTTTTTGTAATACATAACAGAAAGTATTCCAAAAATAGAGTAAAGAGCCGTATATAGTAGCATGACAATAATCATTGGGGTCCAAAGCTCAGTACCGAAAAAGAACCAGCCTGACTTGACGGCAAAGTAGCTGTGAAGTAGTCCGATGAATAAAGGAATCCCAAAGTTGAAAAGTTGTTTCGCTTGAATCCCTTTTAGCAAATCACTTTGTGTGAACCCTAGCTTTCTGAGAATGGTATAATTTGATTTTTCCTCTTCACTTTCATCCATTTGCTTAAAATAAAGAATACAACCGGATGTTACAAGAAAGGTTAAACCTAAAAATCCAACGATAAACATAACAAGACCAAAATTGTTCTTTTGAGCATTGGTTATCTCTAACTTGGACCTGTTAGGCGAATCTTCTCCTAAATTCAAGGTTTGAAAAATATCATTCGCTTTTTCAATTTTATCTTCATTTCGTATGTCGATTCCGATAAAGAGGGAGGATACCTTTTGAATCTCTTGGTCAATATCATTTTTCAGCCCCTCAAAAACAGTATCATCCACAACAACAATAGGCTGACCAAAATAGGATGAGATAATATATTCCCTTCTTAATTCAATAAAATTAAGCGATTGACTTTCCTTTTGTCCAATCAGTTTAACCTTCCCTGAATCCTTAAAGGACAGAAAGTTTTTTAATGCGTCATCAAAACCAGTTAGGATGATATCCTCCTTGGATAAGTTTAACCCTTTTACTACCTTTTCACTGACAACAGGGACGCTGGTTTTTTTGGGGTCAAAATTAATTGCATCTAAATTTGTTTCAATAATGGAGCGAACGTTAGCATGAACCTGAATAACATCTATCATCTTTTCTTTATACTTTATTTGATCGGCATCTAATTCCTTTTTAAACTTACTAGCATCCTGTTTATTAATAAACGAGAAATCCGCAGCGACCATATTTTTCGCTGACTTTTCAGCGGAATAGTAGGAAATATAACTCAATGTTAATAACCCGATAGCAAGGGCTGAAACAGTTGTAATAATAGTTAATAATAAGGCATTAGATTTCATTCGGAACATGATCGATGTAAGAGATAATACCTCATTGATATTTAAAAATCCATTTTTCCTTTTTCTAATTAGATAAAAGACAAAGCTGACAGAACCTTTATAGAAAAGATAGGTTCCGATGATTACAAGCGCAAGGATGGTAATCATTGCGGTAAACAGTTTGTTAATGGTTGGGAATTCCCCATCAAACAATTTTGATGAAAGATAATATCCGGCGATAATAAATAAGATACCTAATATCCCGATGAGAATTTCCATTAAGGATAGCTTTTTCGCCTTTGCTTCTGTTGATGACGTCACTCTAAAAAGAGCAAGAATACTTTGTCTCTTAATAAATAGGAAATTCATGAGCATGATTAAGAGATAGATGGCAGAAAAAACAATCATTGCTTGGATCAATGCTTGGGATGAGAAATGCAGGGTTGCCACAGCATTGACCTTCGTTACTTTAAATAAAATCATAATGATTAACCTTGAAAAGGCAAACCCGATAAAAATTCCAATAACTAGGGAGGCAAAATATAGAAAGAAATTTTCAGCAGATAGGATACCAAAGATTCTGTTCTTCGTCATTCCAATTAACTGAAATAGTCCAATCTCTTTACTTCGTCTCTTTATAAAAATAGTATTTGCATATAAAATGAAGATCGTTACAATGGCAACTAGTAAAATAGATGCCGCGCGAATGGATGCTGCCCCTTTAATTGTTCCCTTCGTTTGATCCATTGATGGGTCATATTGTAGGGTGACAAAGGAAAAATAAAGTGCGACGGTAAAGATAAGGGCAAAAACATATAAATAATAGTTTTTCAAATTTTTCTTCAAGTTACGAAGAATCAATTGATTAATGCTCATTTTGCACCCCACCTAATACACCCTGTGTTTTCATAATATCCTTAAAAAAGGATTGTCTAGTTTCCTCCCCTTTGATTAATTCGGTATAAATCTGACCGTCCTTAATGAATATCACTCTATTACTGAAACTAGCGGCAACAGGATCGTGGGTGACCATTAATATCGTTGCCTTTCGCTTTTGATTTAGATCACTTATTTTGTTTAGCAAATCAGAAGCGGATTTGGAATCCAGCGCACCCGTTGGTTCATCTGCAAAAATGATGCTAGGTTCATGGATAAAAGCGCGTGCTGCTGAGGTCCGTTGTTTTTGTCCTCCAGATATTTCATTTGGATATTTATCCTGTACATCCAAAATCCCAAGCTCTGTTGCTACAGCTTCGAATCGTTCGTTTGCTTCCTTCCTTGACACCTTTGCAACAGAAAGAGGCAATAGGATATTTTCCTTCACTGTCAACGTATCAAGCAAGTTATATTCCTGAAAGATAAACCCTAAGTGGTTTTTTCTGAATTCTGCCAACTGCTTTTCCTTCATCCCTGTAATTTCCTTGTCTTCAATTTTGATTGAACCACCTGTTACGGTATCGATGGAAGAAAGGACATTGAGGAGGGTCGTCTTTCCTGAGCCAGATGCCCCCATAATGCTAACGAATTCTCCTCTTTTTATAGAGATATCTAACCCTTTTAATACTTTTTCTTTATTAAATTTATTGCCATAGCTTTTATGAATTCTTTTTGCTTCTAAAATGTTCATCCTCATTCACTCCTTTACACCTTCATTATAGAAATCTGTAAACATCTTTTCCTTCGATTGAAATAACAAATAAGAAAAGCATGTGACAATCTTGTCACATGCCTGTTATATGTACAAAAACGTTTCTTTTCGGAAAGGTTAAAGTAAAGGTCGTTCCCTCTCCAGGTTTGGATAAAACGTCGATTTTAATCAGCAATGTATGAGCGATTTTATCAGTTAAATATAACCCCATACCAGTAGCTGCAGTATCCTGATGTTGGATGGTGGAGGTAAAGCCTTTTTCAAAAATCCTAGGTAGGTCTTTTGGGTCAATCCCTCGGCCGAAGTCCTTTAATAGCAGCTTTATTTGGTCATCTTGTTTAAAGCTTTCTATGATGATTGTAGAAGATGGGCTATATTTGACGGCGTTAGTAAGAAGCTGTCTTATCATAAATGCTAACCATTTTCCATCACTAAGCACGTGCGTTTCTTCTAGCTGTACGTCAAATCCAATCCCTTTTTGTATGCACCAGGATTGTAATGTCTTAATCTCCTTAAAAATGATGGTTTTAAGATCAAGCTTTTCTATATATAAATCCTTTTCAATAAAAGGTATTCGCTTTTGATGAAGCTGTTGATCGAGCAAGAGATGAATTCTCAGCCATTCATGAGTTAATTGCGATTTTATTTTTTCATCCTCTAGTCGTTCAATGATTAGGTTCATGGTTGTTAAGGGTGTCTTGATTTCATGAATCCAGGATAGGAGATCATCCTTTTCCTGTTCTAAGGCAATCAAATTTTGTGTAATCAATTGCTTTTGTTGCTCAGTTTGATGAATAAGGCATTCCTCAATCACCTTTTCAAAGGGGCTTTCTGCCTGGGTAATACTTGTGATATCAAGACTGTTATCCCACTCTTGTAAGCTTTGATAGAATTTCGTTTCCTTATGGTAGCGGATCGTTAAAAAATTGCTAAAAATAATACATGATAAAAAAAAGATATAGAAAACTGAGGAAAAAGGAATACTCGAATCTAGAAAAGAAACAAAAAGTATGAAGGATTGCAAAAAGAAAAACATGATAATCCAGCTTAGTTTTTCTAAAATAAATTGTTTAATCATAGAGGGTTCCCTCTTCTAAAGCAATGTAGCCTTGCCCAATCCTCGTTTCAATGTAGTGCCCTAGACCAAGTTCATCTAGCCTTTTTCGTAAACGATTAACATTGACAGTTAACGTGTTATCGCTAACAAACCGCTCATCATCCCATAAACTATTAATTAATTCCTCCCGGCTGACAATTTTGTTTTTTTGTTCTATTAGTTTTCTTAAAATAAAAATCTCATTTTTTGTTAATTCAATCGTACCTTGATCATTGGTGACTGTATTTTTTTCAAAGTCGATGGTGGCATCACACCATGTTTTCAGTTGGATAGGATCAGTATTATAGTTGTAAACACGGCGAAGAATAGCTTGTATTTTGGCAATAAGCACATCAAAATGAAATGGCTTTTGAATATAATCGTCGGCTCCCAGCTGCATGGACATCACAATATCTGTTGGATGGTCACGTGATGATAAAAAGATAATGGGAACATTTGAGTGTGAGCGAATCATTCGGCACCAGTGAAACCCGTCAAATTTAGGCAATTGGACATCAATAATCACCAAATCAGGCATTATTTCAGTATATTCCTGAAGGACTCTGCTAAAATCGCAGATTCCATATACATCGTAGGACCAACCAGTTAATCGATCCTTAACCTCCTGAAATAGGCTCGCATCATCTTCAATTAACAAGAGCTTGAACATTCCACTCACCCCACCATTTTATCATTCTATTTAAATTTTACAGGAAGGATTTTCTATATGCTATAAGATTATCAATTTACCTCAACTTTTTAACCTACTATTAGACCATTTTCTAGCATGGGATGAATCTACTAATTAATTTACATAGATTTTATGAAATTTGTCATTTTGAGGAGAATTATGTCAGAATGACCAACGAAAAACATTAACTTCTTTCAAATTCCTTTCGGGAAAGAACAAAAGGCGAATCAACCTTAACCTAGGGGGAAAAATTTGCTACTTTTTATCTATTTATCCAAAATTTACACCATGGTAGCATTGTTTTTAAAATAATCGCACTAAAGGGGGAATCATCTTGAAAAGGAAAAGACTATTATCTATTATTTCTGCAGCTGCTGTTGGGTTTTCGCTTGTCATCCCATTTGGTTCAAGTGGAACAAAGGTAGAAGCCACTACTGTATCTGACTGGAATGTGGAGAGGTATGGCGATCGTATCGATATTGATGGACAGTTGGACCAACTATCAAAAAATAGTTCCTTCTTGGAAAAAGCAGAAAGGAAAATAGAGGGCCAAGCGGAAAAAATAAATTTTAATGAAGCGGTAAATACCAATGATTCTACTAATAGTAGCGAGTTTACCTATAATGGTCCAACCAAATACTTTTTAAATCGGAATTTAGCATTTAAACCTTTTACTCTTCGCAGTGTCGGTGAAAATGTTGAGATTTGGGTGGCAGATGATCTTTCCTTTCCTGAAGGGGACCCTAGACCCGCACATGTTGTTACTCAGGGGCAAGTAGATAAACTAAGAGATGAATTTGATCAAAATATATATCCAAAGGCGACTGCCTTCTTTGGTACACCTGATTTTCATGATGGTTCAAAATCCCCACTGGCAGGGCAAAACGTTCCAGAAGGATATTATGAAGGTAGCGATAAGGTTATCATGCTCGTAGACAATATCCAAGATGAAAACTATGAGGATCCTAATTATCCGTTCTTTGTTGCGGGCTTCTACTGGCAAACGCTAGAGAACTATATTGATAGAAATATGATTACAATTGATACGAATAGCTGGGATACTCGTTTAGAGTCTACTTTCTTTGGAACAACGATCCATGAACTGCAACACCTTATTCACGCTGATAATGACGGTGCAGAAGAAACCTGGCTTAATGAAGGAATGTCTACCTTTTCAGAATATCTTGGGGGATACGGCCATGATGACCGATCCATCAACTTTTATCTAGATCACCCAGAAAACTCATTAGTAAATTGGGATGATCACTATTCAGCAACAACAGGACCAGAGACGATTGCGGATTACGGTCAAGTCTATTTATTTAATTTATATATGTATGACAAATTAGGAAAGGATTTTATCCATGATTTAGCTTTGAATCCCTCACAGGGGATTAATAGTGTGAATGAAGTATTAAAGGCTAGAGGCTCTAAGCTTGACTTTACAAAGCTCTATCAAAACTTTATTACTGCGGTAGCCATTGATAGTGATCGAGTGGGAAATGGCGTTTATCAATTTGATAGCATCAATCTACGCGACCTAACTGTTGATGATAATGGTACAAAGCGTGGAATGACAGTTAATTATGACAAGGCTTTAGAATTTGAAAAAGAAGGCGTACCTGCATGGGGAGGAGATTTTAAAGCTCTAGATTTCCAAGAAAAGATTAGGAGCATTTCCTTTGATGGTGTAGATTTCTTGCCAACTCCATGGAAATCAGTAGCAGACCCTAAAAATGCCTCCAATAAAGTTTTATGGGGTAATGAGGGTGATGAAGCTGATAATACCTTAGTATTGGATGCAGATCTGTCTTCAGTCAATCAGGCAACATTAAAATTCGATCATTTGATAGATATAGAAGAGCAATGGGATTTCGGGGTAGTTCAAGTATCGAAAGACGGAGGGAAGACTTGGAAGAGTCTTGAAAATGAACATACTCGAACAGATGTTGATCCAGATGGATATCCGAAAATTAAAGAAAATGTCCCTGGATTCACAGGCCATTACGAAAATTGGCAAAAGGAAACATTCGATTTAAGTGCATATGCCGGCCAAAAGGTATTAATTTCCTTCCGTTATTTAACTGATTGGGGCTACAATGATTCGGGATGGTTTATCGATAATATCGAGATTCCGGAAATCGGCTTTATTGACCATGGTGACTCTACAGAACAGTTTAAGTCCTTAAATGAAATATTCGGCCAATATGTGAATTATACAGTTACCTTTATTAATGAAAGGGAAATTGGCAATAAAAAAGGAAAGAAAACAGATTACAAAGTAATAACGGTAGATCCATTTAATGTGACGGAAAAGGATGCTTTAACCTTGAAACAGTTATTCCATGATGGTAAGAACTACATGATCACATCCTATGCAGCCCCTGCCGATGATAAAAAACCTGTTCAGTTTTCTTATGAGGTGAACCTGAAAAAGAATAAAAAGAAAAAATAAATGAAGGTGACAGGCACCATCCAAATTTTGGATGGTGCCTGTCACTTATTTTGGATCAACCTTTGTATTGAATACTTGTTTTCCGTCTTGATATTCTAAGACAGTGGCAGATTTAATAGGATTGTGATTCTTATCCACTGTAACCACTCCGGTTACAAGTTCTATATCTTTTGTTTTTGCTAATGCATCCTTAATTTTGGTTGAGTCGGTGCTGTCCGCACGTTTAATAGCATCTGCTAATAGATAGACAGTATCATAGCCAAGTGCATTAAATGCATTTGGAGAATTTCCCTCGTTACTTTCTTTAAATGCTTTAACAAACTCTTGAATCTTTTTATCAGGGTCCTCAGAAGAGTAATGATTTGTAATATAGGTGTTATTTAATGCATCTGTTCCAGCTAAATCTATTAACTTCGGTGAATCCCAACCGTCAGCCCCCATAAATGGTACTGTAAGTCCTAATTCACGTGCCTGTTTAATGATTAAACCTACTTCCTCATAGTAACCAGGAATGAAAACATACTCAGGCTTCTTTGATTTGATTAACGTTAAAGTAGAACGGAAGTCAGTATCCTTTGCCATATAGGCTTCTTCTGCAACAATCTGTCCACCAGCCGCTTCAAATGTTTCCTTAAAGGAAGCAGCAAGACCCTTTGCGTAATCACTAGCACTATCTGCAAAAATAGCAGCCTTTTTCACCTTTAATGTATTAGCTGCAAAATTAGCTGCAACTGTTCCTTGGAAAGGATCAATAAATGAAGTACGGAATACATATTCATTTAATTTTCCATTATCTCCAACGGTTACATTTGGTGCTGTTCCGGAAGGGGATAATAGAACGGTTTTATTATCATTGGCAATCTGTGCTTGTGCCACAGTATTCCCACTAGTTGCTGCACCAATAATCGCGGTAACCTTGTCTTGGCTAGTTAGTTTAATGGCGCCATTTGTAGCCTCAGCCGCTTCAGATTTATTATCAACCTTAATGATCTCAAGCTTTTTCCCTTTTACTCCTCCATTTTTGTTAATTTCATCAACGGCAAGGTTAATTCCCTGGTCAAGAGATTCTCCGTAAGATGCCACATTACCGGATAATTCTAGGTTTACGCCAATCTTAATTGTATCGCCTCCTCCAGAGCCTTCCTTTGCCCCTGAGCATCCAGCTAAAATACCAGTTAGTAACGTTGAAGCGACCAAAATCTTAGCAAGCTTTCTCTTCATGTAAAGATCTCCTTTTCTGATTTTTCTGACATTGATAGTTGTAGTTTTGTAGACAACCAAATAGGAAAATATAGTGAATGAATAAATATTATTTTAAAACAATAATAGTATTACGTCTAGTATAATTTTTATAAATTATGATATTTCTGAAATTTTAGTTTGTTATTTCATCGAATAAGGATATGTTCCCTTGTTAATAAAGATTAATAGGGTTATTACGGTGAAATTGTTCGTTCCTTTATTATTGGATACATAGAGGTGAAATTATTTTATAAATCACAAATTAATCATTGATAAATATTTTAAAATATTTATTGTCTGTTTTTTACATATAAGGTATTAAATTGTTGATCATATTTTTTTAATTTTCAATCAATTTAAGAGGGTTTCAAGAAGGTAAAAAGGGATATTTAGAGAATAATTCTAGTAATGGGAGGTTTTGCAAAGGGGGATAGAAATGAGAAATCTTTTAAAAACGAAAAATGCGCGTTCAGCCCTTGTTAAGGTGGAGCGTGTAGCAAAATCAATTGAACAAAAGATTAGGCAATTTGGTTCAATTGATGCATCTATTGATGGAATTCGCCAGGTGATGGATCATGAATTAGGGCATGATGAATACTTTGTTCTTGTGAATAAGGAAGGAAAGGGACTTGTTCATACGAATCGTTTGCGGGAGGGGACACTATTTCAAGATGAGGTTGGACTAAAATCAGCAAATACAAATCAACCTTTACTTCAACTATATTCTCGAAATACAGGTGAAGTTGTAATAGATGCCTCATGTCCAGCAATTAAAATGAAGGATGGTCAGCAATATAATCTAAGAATGGGAAGGATTGTCCATCGCCCTTTTCTTGTTCCATTTATCTTTGGACTTGGAATCCTTCCTTCCCTCGTATCCATTGTAATAGGATGGTTACTTGGCGGAGAAATCGGAAAATTTATAGGGGCCTATGTGATTGCTCTGCTAGTAGGAATTGGTGGAGCCGCTGTTTTGTATTTTCAAATTCGAAAAAGATTGCAGGAATGGTATCAAGTGACTCGTAGTATTTCAGCTGGAGATTTAACTGTTATGGCACCAAATGGTGGAAGAAGTCAATTTGCCCAAATGGGGTATGAACTGAATAAAATAATCATTGGAACTCGAGATATTTTACAGGAGTTAGAAGGTACGGTGGAAGTTGTCAAAACGATCATTGGCCACTTTCAAGGCCATGAAACGAAACAATTGGCTCAAACATTTATAGAAATGTCAGATATGATGAATAGGTTTCGTGAGAATACAGAAGAACAGTTAGCCTCAATGGAGGAATTCTACACAATGATTGGGCAGATGATGACTGAAGTGAATCAAATGCAGAAGAATACCGAAAATGCAAGTCACCTATCTAAAATGGTAACTGCTGCCTCTATGCAAGGCCAGAAGGCAATCGACGATTCAGAGAAAGAGATGAATCAAATTGAAGTGACAGTCGTAGATTCTGTAAATAAAATTATGCTGGTTTCTGAAGGGGTAAATGAAATCATGCATAAAGTATCTGCTATAACAAATATAGCCCGCCAAACAAATATGCTGGCATTGAATGCGTCTATAGAGGCAGCTCGCGCCGGAGAAGGAGGCAAGGGCTTTGCAGTTGTGGCAAATGAGGTTAGAGATTTGGCTGAAAGCACTTCTGCCTTTGCATCTGATATTTTTCAGGCATTGGAGATAATCCAGCAGGAAGCAAGGCAAGCGGGTGAAAAAGCTTCGACAAGTGTACAAGCAATTGATAGAGGAATTGAGGTAGGGAAACTAGCAGGTCGAGCAATTCACGAAATGAAGGAAGCAGCAGAAAAGGCACAGCAGCAAGTGGCTTTTAATTATGAACTGGCCAATCAGTTAACCGAAGACTTTGTTGAAATCGAGAGAATCATTGGAGGGTTAACCAACATGGCAGAACAAATAACAGAAACAATTTCTAAAGGTGCTGCTACCGTGGAGGAAAAGGCCATTGGGGTTCACCAAATGGCGGAAAACTCGGGTTATTTGTTGGAGAAGACCGAATCTTTGTATAGGATAGTAAAAAGATTTAAACTTAAATGATTAATATGAAAGCGCTTTATTTAATATAAACGGTTATTAATATGGGAGCTGTCCAAAAAAGGTGACTAACACCTTGCTTTTGGACGGCTTCTTTTTTGAAGTTTACCTAGCCCGGGTGATATCGGTGTAAGGTTAAGTCCTTATGTTAGGTATACGATTAGGTTAGTACTATAACCGCTTGGTTTCTTTCATAATGAAAAATCATGATAGGAACATAGACTTTTGTTTAGAGGGGAAATTTAGTATTATCAACTAATGGAAATCTAATTTCGAGGGGGAATACTGTTGAAAAAGACTGTTGAGCAGATGGACAAGCGTTTTAAGATTGCCCAAAGGGAAGCTCTTATTGGAGTAGTACTTGTCATCATAAATTTTGTTTGGTGGTACGGGTTTGCCTATGGACTTGGTTCAGAGAAAGTAGAGAATTATTCTTACATAATGGGTTTACCTGCATGGTTTTTTTATAGCTGTATTGTAGGATTTATCGTTATGGTTTTTCTTGTAATTATTTGTGTGAAATTCCTGTTTAAAGAGGTACCCTTTGACGATGAAAAGGAGGGTTCAAAATGAATTGGGCTGTTATTACACCATTATTAATATTCTTAATGGTTATTTTTGTAGTGGGAATTTGGTCAAATAAATATGTGATTCAATCCAATTCCTTTATAAAGGAATATTTTTTAGGTGAGCGACAACTGGGAGGATTTATCCTAGCCATGACGATGGTTGCTACCTATGGAAGTGCCAGCAGCTTTATTGGAGGACCTGGTGTTGCCTATACACAAGGATTAGGCTGGGTGTTACTTGCAATGGCCCAGCTAGCAACCGGATATTTTGTCCTAATGGTTTTAGGGAAAAAATTTGCGATTGTCGCTCGTCAATATGAGGCGATCACGTTAATTGATTTTTTAAAGGAGCGGTATAAAAGTAATGCGGTTGTCTTAATTTCAGCAGCAAGTATCATTATTTTTCTATTTTCATCCATGACCGCGCAGTGGATTGGTGGTGCTAGGCTTGTAGAATCCTTAACCGGTCTACCTTACGTGACTGCTTTATTGATTTTTGCAGCATCTGTTCTTGTCTTTGTCATTGTGGGTGGGTTTCGCGCTGTTGCTGTAACGGATGCAGTTATGGGTGTTGTGATGTTTTTAGGAACATTAATCCTGCTTATTGCCACGATTAAGGCAGGGGGAGGGATTCCAAATATTATCTCCAGTCTAGCTGCTGAAAATCCAAATTTAATTAGTCCATTTGGAGCTGCACATGATTTAACGCCAAAATATGTTTCGTCCTTTTGGATTTTAGTTGGTATAGGTGTTGTCGGCTTGCCGCAAATAACCGTACGAGCAATGAGCTATAAAAATTCAAGAGCAATGCATAGTGCCATCATCATCGGGACAATTGTCGTTGGCTTTATCATGTTGGGAATGCACCTAATAGGGGTTTTCGCAAGGCCCGTTCTACCAGGAATAAAAATTGGGGATACGGTTATGCCATTGTTATCCATGGAGGTATTGCCACCTTATGCTGCAGGGTTCGTTCTAGCTGCACCAATGGCCGCCATTATGTCAACGGTCAATGCCTTACTTATTCTAGTAAGCTCAGCTATTGTGAAGGATGTTTACATCAATTTTATAAAACCAAAGGCATCAGAAAGCCATCTAAAAAAAGTCAGCTTTAGTGTAACAACAATTATTGGGATTCTAGTAATTATCTTTTCATTAAGCCCACCGGATTTAATTATTTGGTTAAATTTATTCTCCTTTGGGGGATTAGAATCTGTTTTTATTTGGCCTATTATCCTTGGATTATATTGGAGCAAAGGAAATAAATATGGAGCGATTACTTCTATGTTAGTAGGGATGATTTCATATATATTATTTGATCGTTTTTATCCAAATGCCTTTGGAGTACATACCGTTGTTCTACCGATTGCCATTTCCTTTCTTGCGTTTGTCATAGTAAGCTACGCTTCACATCAAAAAGCAGTTTCAACCATAAGCTACAAGCATTAAAAGGTGGCTCGTCATAAAGAAATATTTGCTATAAAGAGAGGGGACTGTTTTCCTTTTCCTTTATAGCTTTTTTAATAGAAATGTTCAAAATTCATTTTGGGAAAAAAGATTTTATAATAAATTAATCTAATTGATTGAAGAATCTCCTACTTTTTGTGTTAGAGCATCTTTCATAATATATGGGATTGGTAATTATCCCTTAAAAAACCACCTAATAAGGTGGCTAACTAAGGGCGATTGCTTCTTTTAAATAAGGTTTCGAGTTCAGTGAGTGTTAAGTGATATGGAGATTCATCTTTTTGATGAAAAACACCTGCATCGAATAGTTTTTGAATATAATAATGCCTTAATTCCTCAATTGCCTTTCGTATATGTGACATAGAAAGCTACTCCTCTCGAACATCATAGTGGTTTTGTATGGTTCTTAATATGTCATAAGCCTGAGAACCTAATTTCATTTTTAATTCCTCAAAAAGTTCATCCCTCTTTATGTCCAATTCAATGATTTGCTGTGCTAATTTAAATTCTTTTGTAGGTACCATTTCCAATCTCCCTCCGAATTATGTTCATTTTTCACAATTTATTGCAGGAATTACTGGTTTAGTGAAACTCCTTCTGAACGTTTATAGATTACATGGAGTAATCATAGTTTAGAGTATTTAAATAATTAAGTCGCTTCCTGTGTTAGTAAATCTACCCAGATTCTTTTTGCACAAGAGTGAAGCCTATAATTGTTCCCAAAGTCCGCAAAATAGCGACACATTCATTACCAAAAATTCCCCTCAAATAGGGACGTTTTTTGTGTTGTAAAAATGCGAATGGGAAAAATTTTAATGGAATAAAAAATTTTTTTAAAGAATTTTTTCAGTATTTCATAAGCAATATTAGGAATCTTTATTTATATTTTCTGATTTTAGGTATTGTAATTTTTGTAGATTGCAAAAAATCACAATTATTACAGAAGGAGATATCACTATGTGTAGTAAAAAAGCTACAATGGATCATGTCTGATTGAAAGAAAAGTTAATGTTAACAGACTATATTTTGTTAGTTTTAGCTTGATTACAATGAAGATAAATGGACTTTTTATGAAATGGTGTTGCAAATTATCTACAGTTATTTAGGTGTAAAAAGCTTAAATTTGGTGGATTTGACGAAGGAATAAATATATTTTAGGATGTCATTTGTGAAGTAGTTCACAAATTAAATTGGAATATAAATTTGGTTGGAATAAATTTTTTTAAGAAATAATGTGAAGTGATTCACAAATAG
The DNA here is from genome assembly GCF_900117315.1 of Bacillus massilinigeriensis. GTDB lineage: Bacteria > Bacillota > Bacilli > Bacillales > Cytobacillaceae > Bacillus_BE > Bacillus_BE massilionigeriensis. The sequence goes on along the minus strand of NZ_LT630337.1, from coordinate 4,068,597 downwards.
GAGTGAAAAGAATGTCAAAAATAATTTCGGCTGCAAAAGCAGCAGAGTTAATTAAAGATGGAGATACAGTAGCTGCAAGTGGATTTGGATTATCTTGCTGGGCAGAAGAAATGGGAATCTCTATTGAAGAAAGATTCCTTCAAACGGGGCACCCCAGAAATCTAACGGTAATGCATGCAAGTGCAGTTGGAAATCGCCGTGATAAAGGGATGAGTCATTTAGGTTATGAAGGGCTTGTGAAACGTTGGATAGGTGGAATTGCTATCGCATCTCCAAAAATGGCAAATTTAATCGAAGAAGATAAATGTGAAGCTTATAACTTGCCTCAAGGTGTTATTACACAGCTATATCGTGAAATTGCTGCAAAGCGTCCAGGGGTTATAACAAAGGTCGGTATGGGTACCTTTGTTGATCCACGAGTTGAAGGTGGGAAAATGTCTCCATCTACAAAAGAGGATATTGTAAAAGTTATTCAAATTGAAGGGGAAGATTGGTTGTTATATAAGTCATTCCCAATAAATATCGGATTAATTCGTGGAACAGTTGCTGACGAAAATGGAAACTTAACCCTTGAAAGAGAAGGGCTTCATATGGAGGTACTCCCAATTGCCCAAGCTGTACGTAATTCTGGGGGTATTGTCATTGCTCAAGTGGAGTCAGTCGCTCAAGCTGGTTCATTGAACCCTAAGGATATTAAGGTTCCAGGAATTTTAGTTGATTATCTTGTTGTTTCTAAGCCGGAAAATCATTTTCAAACAGAAAACACTTATTATAACCCAGCCTTTTCTGGACATGTCAAAGTTCCATTAGGAAGTGTTGAACCACTTGGTTTGGATGAGCGAAAGGTGATTGCACGTCGTTCAGCGGCAGAACTAGTACCAAATACGGTCCTAAATCTTGGTGTTGGGATTCCAGTAAACGTTGCAACGGTTGCAGCTGAAGAAGGAGTAAGTGATCAACTTATCCTTACAACAGAAGCTGGTTCTATCGGTGGAGTACCTGCAGGATTAAAAGACTTTGGGCATGCCTATAATTCTGAAGCTATTGTTGATCATGATGCTCAATTTGATTTCTATGATGGCGGTGGTATTGACCTTTCAGTTCTAGGTTTAGCCCAAACAGATGCGTTTGGAAATGTAAATGTTAGTAAGTTTGGGACACGAGTAGCAGGTTGTGGGGGATTTATTAACATTTCTCAAGCTGCCAAAAAACTTGTGTTTGCTGGTACCTTTACGGCTGGTGGCCTAATGGTCAAAGTCGAAGATGGAAAATTGAATATCGTTCAAGAGGGAAAAGCTAAGAAATTCATAAAGAGAGTTCAACAGATTACATTTAGTGGTTCATATGCATCTGAAATTAATCAGCATGTTGTATATGTAACAGAACGAGCTGTATTTGAACTTCAAAATGGAAAACTTACTTTAACTGAAATTGCGCCAGGGGTAGATTTACAAACCCATATTCTTGACCAAATGGACTTTGAGCCGGCAATTTCACCAAACTTAAAAGTAATGGATTCAGGAATGTTCCAGGAAACCTGGGGAAATTTAAGTTCCATTATTGAAAAGAACAGAAATAAGTCTGTGCAAGTTTAATCTATATTAACTTGGGAGTTTATCCCCTCCAACAAAGGGTTAGACCCCTTTGTTGGTATTAAAATTATTGGATTTAGAAAGGAATTAAACCATGAATTTAAAGCTTAATCGATGGACAATCTTAGTTGCATCTACCGTAATTAATCTATGTGTAGGCGCAGTATATGCCTTTAGTATCTTTGCACTACCACTTACAAAAGTATTTCATGCTACAATGCCAGAAATTATGATGGCTTTTACAGTGAATGCTGCTATATCTCCAATACCAATGATCCTTGGTGGGAAACTAGTGGATAAGGGAGGAGCCAAAGCAGCAATTGTTTTAGGTGGTACCATGTTTGGTATTGGCTTCATTCTATCAGGATTAGCAACAGCACCTTGGATGCTATATATCACATATGGGGTAATCGCAGGAGTCGGACAAGGGATTGTATATTCCTCAACCATTGGAAATTCAGGTAAGCTTTTTCCGGACAAAAGAGGTTTGGCAGCAGGAATAGTAACAGCTGGTTATGGTGGAGGAACCATTGTTATTGCACCAATTGCCAATGCATTAATTTCTAGTAACGGCGTCCAATTTTCACTTATTTCCCTTGGTTTTGCTTTCTTAGTAATCATTTTGGGATGTAGTTTATTGGTTAAACCATGTCCAGAAGGGTTTATTCCAGAAGGATGGACCCCACCAGCCACTCCTGGTAATAAAGGTGGCATTAACATTCCTTGGAATGAAATGATTAAAAAACCTATTTTTTACGTAATTGCTTGTATGTTTTTGATTGGTGCATTATCAGGAATGATGGTTACATCTAATGCTTCTGTTATTGGACAAACGATGTTTGGTTTATCTGCAGCAACAGCTGCTCTATATGTTAGTTTATATTCATTAAGCAATTGCCTAGGACGTGTTTTCTGGGGTGCAGTATCTGATAAAATTGGCCGTACAAAATGTTTAATGGCTATATACCTAGTTATTGCTGCCATGATGTTAACCATCGCATTATCCACTTCTGTATTAGGATTTGCAGTAGCTATTGTAGGTATCGGATTATGCTTCGGCGGAACAATGGGGATCTTCCCATCAATCGTAGGTGAAAAATTCGGGATGAAATATTATGGTGTAAACTATGGAGTAACTTTTATTGGTTATTCTGGAGCAGCATTCTTTGGGCCAAGAATAGCAAATGGTGTCGCAGCAGCAAACAATGGAATGTTTACTAATGCCTTTTATATCGCTTTAGTTATATCTTTAGTCGGGTTTGCTTTAGCTATCTTGTATAAATCTATGGAAAGTAAACAACAAAGGGAGATTATGACATCTTCGAAAGCAGCTTAATTGATATTTATGAAATGAATTTGGATAAAAGTGATAATGAATAAAATTGTATAGTAATGGAGGAAGAGAATAATGAGTATTACAAAATTATTAGGTATTAAATATCCAATTTTTCAAGGAGCAATGGCTCAAATAGCGCTAGCACCTTTAGTAGGAGCGGTGGCTAATGCAGGTGGATTAGGTATTATTGGTTCAGGTGGGCTTACAGCAGACCGTCTTCGTGAAGAGATTAGAAAAACAAGAGAAATTACTGATAAACCATTCGCTGTCAATTTAATGTTAATGATGCATAATATCCCTGAACTTATTCAGGTGATTATTGAAGAAGGAGTTAAGATTGTAACAACGGGTGCAGGGACGCCAGCTCCTTATATGGAAACTTTTAAAAAGAACGGAATTATCGTAATCCCAGTTGTACCTTCAGTTAAAATTGCAAAGAAGATGGAAGCTTTAGGTGTTGATGCTATTGTTGCTGAAGGAACAGAAGCTGGAGGACATGTTGGTGAAACTACTACAATGGCATTATTACCACAAGTAGTTAGTGCCGTATCAATCCCAGTTATTGGTGCAGGTGGAATTGCAGATGGAAGAGGAATTGCTGCTGCATTTGCATTAGGAGCACAAGGAGTTCAGGTTGGGACACGTTTCTTGACAACAATTGAATGTCCAACTCACGATAACTTTAAACAAGCAGTCGTTAGTGCAGATGATACTAGTACTATTGTAACCGGTAGAAGTATTGGTGGACCTGTAAGAAGTATCAAAAACCGTATGGTGACAGAATTTCTTAATCTTGAAAGACAAAATGCATCACGTGATGAGTTAGAAAAGTTATCTCTAGGATCTTTACGTAAGGCCGTTCAAGAAGGGGATACAGAAGAAGGCTCTGTAATGGCTGGACAGATTTGTGGTATGTGTAACGAAATTACGACAGTAGAAGAAATGATTACTAGTATGTTTAATGAGGCTCAAGAAGTTATAAATAACCTAGGAAACATAAGAGTGATCGCTTAATAATTAATAGCTTGATAGCCAAACCGATACCTTAAAAGGGGCGGTTTGGCTGTTTTTGTGTTCAATTATAAAGACTAAATACTATATATTAACATAGTAATAAACATGTTTTCCTCCTATAATTAAAGGTATAATAAAGTTCATTTTACGAAGGATTTGGAGAAATCTATGAAAAAAGATGATGCCCAGAATTATAAAGATTATCTAATAAATGAAAATATTAATGACTTACCTTCTACTCTATTTGTCACGGATGGGAAAGGAAATATATTAATATCAAATGAATTTACTGCTTTAACTCTTGGTATGTCGTTAGAAGAACTATTGAAATTTAATGTGCAGGATTTAGTGAAAGCAGGTTATTACAATCGATCCATAACGATGGAGGCAATCAACAGTAAGAAAAGAGTTAGCCAAACGGTAAAGACGATTAATGGATTTAATGTATTATCTACCGCTATTCCAATTTTAAATAAAGATGATACTGTACAACTGGTTGTAACAACTTCTAACGATTATAAGGAAAAGCTACCATATGATCATATTAATCAAAAACTACTTATTCAAGTGGAACAACAGAAGGACGACTGGCCATTGGGGAAAGAGATGGATATTGTTGCAGAGAGCTTAGCAATGAAGTCAATCGTACAGGTTTGCAATCAGATCGCATCCTATGACAGTAAAGTTCTTTTATATGGTGAATCCGGAACAGGGAAAGAAGTCATTGCAAAATATTTACATCGGAAAAGTGACCGAGGGAATGGTCCAATGGTATCCATCAATTGTGCCACCATCCCACCTTCATTATTTGAACAGGAGTTATTTGGTTATGAAAAGGGAGCTTATTTGAATGCAACAGAGGAGAAAATGGGTATGTTTGAGATGGCAAATGGAGGAACGTTATTTTTAGATGAAATTTCTGAAATGCCTCTAGACATGCAAGCAAAATTATTACGTGTTTTGGAAAGCAATGAGTTGAGAAGAGTGGGGGGAACTAAAAATATCTCGCTTAATTGTCGAATCATAACTGCAACAAATCGGGATTTGTGGAAGATGATTAAAAAAGGCATGTTTCGTGAGGATTTATATTATCGTATAAATGTTATTCCTATTCATATTCCGCCTCTACGTACAAGGAAATTAGATATAGTAGGATTAGTATCGAGCTTCATAGCAGAATTCAATAAAAAATATAATAAAGACTTTGTTCTACGTGCCGAGGAGTTCCAACAAATTCTTGCTCATAATTGGCCAGGGAATGCCAGGGAACTTAAAAATTATATCGAACGCTTGGTTGTAACAGGGCAGGTAGGTATCAATAAACAGACAGAAGAAAATGTACTGGATGGTTTTACGCTAGATTATTTTATTGAAAGTAATCAAGAAAGGCTTAGTTTACTGAAGGATTTTACAGCAGTTGTCGAGGGAAGATATATTGAAAAGGTGCTTAGTTTATGTGAGGGGAATGCAACCCAGGCAGCGAATAAGCTAGGTATTCATCGTTCAGTAATTTATCGGAAGCTGAAGAAGATGGAAGAGGTATTAGAGACGAAGTAAGCACTATATGCATGCTATATGTTTTTTTCATCAAAAGTGAAAAGGGAGATCCACTGGATTTCCCTTTTCATATAAAACCTATTTAAAGATTTGGGTTTGTTTTTCCTAACCCGTTCATAATAAAGTGAATGATTCTATCGGTTTCAAGTTCATCATTCCATTGAATTTCTGGCATAAAGATATACCTAGTTGCTAAATATCCGAGGATGTTCGTAATAGCCAGTCTTGCAATTGTTTCCGGTGGCCAATCAACCAATTGCTCCTTTTTCTGAAAATCAATAATGATAGATGAAAATCGATTGAAGATTTTTTTAGCAATGAGATTGATAAATTGTTCTCTTAATTCCGTTTGAAAAGGGATTTCTTGGAGCATGATTTTGACAACCGGAAGAATCCTATTCATTACCTCTCTTCGATTTTCAATAACAGCTCTTAGAAAATCCTCCACCCGATCAAATTGCTTATCAAGTACTTTATTAAAGTCATCCACAATAAAGGGGGTAATCATCTTGGTCATAAGAGGTGCAACAATAGCCATTAATAAATCTTTTTTCGTTTTATAATGTCGAAAAATGGTTCCCTCTGCTACTCCTGCTTTTTTTGCTATTTCGCTTGTTGATGTTGAAGCATACCCTTTTTCAGAAAAGGATTCAATGGCTGCGATTAATATTTTTTTTTGCTTATCCGTTAATTTTTCTTCATCAAACAGCTGCCTGATCATCAATTCTTCTTCGGACATGGTTAACTCCTTTAATTTTATATCATATAAATTGTAAACATTTATATCAAAAAAGGAAAATATAGCATCTGTTTAATAAAACTGCTTTTGGATTTAGATTTTCCGATACTTTCTCAAAGCAAAAATATTTAAGACAATAAAGACAAGAGCAAAGCCTAATAAAACTAGGAGATCCAACTTAATATCACTTAAACCTAATCCCTTATACATCACGCTAACTAATGCGTCACCACCATAATACATTGGCATCAATTTAGCAATGACCTGTAGCCAGTTGGCCATTCCATCCACGGGAAGTATACCGGCAAAAAAGATTTGAGGAATAATCGCAATCGGAATAAATTGCATCATTTGGAATTCTGAGTTAGCAAAGGCTGATAAAAGAATCCCGAGAGATAATGCAACAAGTGCAAGGATAATATTAATGAGAATGACGATCCAAAAAGAACCGACAAGCATAATATCAAGTACCTTAACCGCATAAAAAACAACAATAAGTGTTTGAATAATAGCAAATAAGCCGTATCCTAGCAAATATCCAATAACGATATCTCTTCTTTGAATAGGGGTTGCCATCAGGCGGTCAAGAGTGCCCGTTGTTCTTTCTCTTAATAAGGCAATTCCGGAAATAAGAAAGACAAAGAAGAAAACAAAGAATCCGACTAATATTGGACTTAACTGGTCAAAAAAGGTTGAATCTTCATCTCCATATAAATAAGAGGTATCTATTGTGGGTGCTTTTACTTGTTCAATAGTTAAAGGTGTCCCTTTTAGCTTACTTTGTATATTTTGCAGGAAGGTGGATAAGTTTTCCGCCTGCTTAGCTCCGTTCTCAGAGGCAATCGCCTGTTGGATTTTTACTTGGATAGCCTTTGCTGTTGAAGGCTGGTCATTTTTAAGAATTAATTGATATTTTTCATCCTTAAAGCTGATGACACCATCTAAGTCATCATTTTTCATAACCTTTTTAGCATTTTTTAATTGTTCATAATCAATAACCTTTATATCCTTATCCTTTAATTGCTCAATAATTGTTGGGTTGACTTGATAGGCACCTATCCTTGGGTCATTAGTATTTCCGTTAAATAAATAGTGGAGCAATGTAAGAATAAGCAATGGTGCAACCATCATTAAGGCTAAAGCCCTTTTATCACGCAACATTTGGCGGAAAATTCTTCGAACTAAGGCAATTGGTCTCATCCATTATTCCCCCCAGCCTTCAAAAATACTTCTTCTAAACTGGTAATTCCATATCTACTTTTTAATTCCATAGGTGAGCCACTAGTGATAATTTTTCCATCCCGAAGCATGGCAAGACGGTCACATTTCTCGGCTTCATCCATGACATGGGTAGTGACTAGAATTGTTTTTCCAGCCTTTTTTAGACGAGCAATTTCCTCCCATATGGATAGCCTTAGCTCTGGGTCAATCCCTACAGTCGGTTCATCTAATACGAGTACATCTGGGTCTTGAATTAAAGCAACCGCAAGGGAAAGCCTTCTTTTCATTCCACCTGAATAATTCTCAACCCTCTTTTTTAAATCAGCGGTCAGGTTAACTAACTCTGCTGCATAGGCGATTCGCTTCCTTTGAACATCCTTTTTAAGCTTGAAAAGGGAAGCGAAGAAGGAGAGATTCTCTTCACCGGTTAAATCATTATATAAAGCATCTGCTTGCGCCATATATCCAATTTTCTGCAATAAATTCAAATTTGGAACCTTAGTATTTAATACTTTTACATTTCCGTGGGATGGGGGATCCATGCCAACGATAATCTTAACTAATGTTGTTTTCCCAGAACCAGACGGGCCAATAAGTCCAAATATTTCACCAGGTTCAATGGATAAACTGATATTATTCAAGACCGTCTTTTTTCCAAAGCTTTTGCTCACTTCTTGAATATCAATGGTTGAAGTCATGTTTAAGCCTCCTTAATAAGTGAGTGATTACTCACTTATATTATAAGCGAATAGGATAAAAGGTCAATAGGTAATGGAAATGAGGTAAAAATATTTAAGCTAAAAACCAATTACAAAGCGTCCTATTATTTTTTTAAAGGTTAGGAATTGCTCATTTCTTTTAATTATTCAAGGGGATTAAATAATTAGATATAGATATGGTATAATCATTGAATGAATTCACATCTTTAAAAGGTAATATAACCTTCAATATGAAAGGATGATATAGAACTACTAGCTACATTTAAAAGGGTTGAAGAAACATCACATTTCATATTAAAATTTTTTTGTATATAAAAGAGAAAGAGAGTGTTCGTTATGGGTCGTAAATGGAACAATATTAAGGACAAAAAGGCGTCAAAAGATGCAAATACAAGTCGTATTTATGCTAAATTTGGTGTAGAAATTTATGTTGCTGCAAAACAAGGTGAACCAGATCCTGAAGCCAACCAAGCTTTAAAATTTGTGCTTGAAAGAGCTAAAACATACAATGTACCAAGACATATTATTGATCGTGCGATTGATAAAGCAAAAGGTGGCTCAGATGAAACGTATTCTGAGCTTCGTTATGAAGGCTTTGGACCGAACGGATCGATGGTCATCGTTGATGCATTGACAAACAACGTAAACCGTACGGCTTCAGATGTGCGTGCTGCCTTCGGGAAAAACGGTGGAAACATGGGAGTTAGTGGATCTGTTGCCTATATGTTTGATAAAGTCGCAGTTATTGGATTAGAGGGCAAAACATCTGATGAGGTTCTAGAATTATTAATGGAAGCAGACTTAGATGTACGTGATATTCTCGAAGAAGATGAAACGGTTATTGTATATGCTGAACCAGATCAGTTTCATGTTGTTCAGGAAGCATTAAAGACTGCTGGTGTAACGGAATTCACGGTTGCAGAAATTACCATGCTTCCGCAAAATGAAGTAACCCTTCCTGAAGATGCACAAGTGAAATTTGAAAAAATGATTGATGCATTGGAAGATTTAGATGATGTACAGCAGGTTTATCATAATGTTGATTTAGGTGAATAACCATTATAGTGCTTGTCAGTAGGGTGCTGGTTACCACTTCACTTGTTAGTGGTGACTAGCATCTTTATTTATGAGAAGGTGCTCGTTCTTTTTATTTATGAAAGCGCGTTCTAAAGAGATATATACCATGAATGTCATTGTTTTTCATCAAGAGGAGGCTTTAAGAAATGGTTGCATTTATAGACAAAATACAATTTCTTGGCGAAGATGCGATAAAGGCTGGGAATGATTACTTGGAATTTAAGGTTGTCCCATCTTGGGGGTCAAATCTGATTTCCATTGTGGAAAAGGAAACCAATACAGAGCTGCTGCGAACCCCTGCAACTTTAGAGGAATACTTGGAGGTCCCGATGCTTTATGGTACTCCAATATTATTTCCTCCGAATCGCATTGACAAAGGTGCTTTCACTTATAATGGGCATAGCTACCAGTTTGACGTGAATGAGGTTAATCGACAAAACCATTCTCACGGTTTTGTCCATGATAAGAATTGGGAATTGATAAAGGCAGAGGTTAGTGGAGAAACTGTAGAGGTTGTAACGGAATTTGATTCTAGTAAATTCCCTGATGTCATAAGACAATTTCCCCATCATTTCATTTTGCGCATGAGCTATCATTTAGATGGACATGTCTTGAGTAAAAATGCCGAGGTAATTAATAAAAGTGGAAACACGCTTCCTTTAGGGCTTGGATATCATACGACCTTCTTCTTCCCGGAGAATTTAGCAAAATTATCTGTGCATGCAGATAAACGATGGGTACTGAATGAACGGATGCTACCTACAGGAGAGCTCGAGGAAATTCCGTTTGCAAATGAATTGAAAAATGGCAGTAGCTTCAATGAAATTGATTTAGATGATGCCTTTCTTGCAGCCCATAATGAAGAGGGCCTTCATCAGGCAAAACTAGTGTATACATCACCTGGTTTAGAGGTCCTTTATAACACTGATGAAAACTTTACGCAATGGGTTGTTTTTAATATGGGAGGACATCATGGATTTATTTGCCCAGAGCCATATACATGGGTTACTAATGCACCAAATCTAGAGCTTCCAGCATCCTTAACGGGACTTCAAGGTTTGGAACCTAATGAGTCAAAGCTATTTAAGACAAGCATTCATGTTTGGATAAAAGACGATAAATAGAAAAAATGCGAGGCTTTTTGCAAAAAGCCTCGCATTTTTTTAACATTATAGTTTTCTTCTAAAAACCATAAAATCAAATATATCTGAATGAAAGTACTCTTGTGACCAAAGGACAGGATCGTTTCCTGAACTGTATCCAACCTCATCAAGGAAGAGCAGTAGGTCACCCTCGCTTATTTGAAAGATTTTAGCGAGTCTTTGATCAGCTTTAGCAGGCTTAACCTTCGAAAGGTCGGTATCAATTTGGTGAATACATTTTTCCTTCATGAAATCAAAGATTGATTTTTCAAAATCATGAACGTCGTACGGTTCACGGATGAGCTTTTCTGGAATTCTGTCGATAATGTGGACAGCTGGTTTTCCATTTCCACATATGACCTTTTCCACCTGCAAGATTTCTTCCCCTGGATTAAGGTGAAGAAGGGAGGCAGTATATTCATCCGCAACGTGTTTTTTATAGTGAATATTCTCAACCGTTGGCTCGTATCCCTTTTGTATTAATATATCGTTGATTTCTTGATCGATATCAAGTCGTGCGGTTGCCTCAAGTACATGTTTATTAATAATCGTACCAATTCCTCTGCGTCGGCTGATAAAACCCTTAGACTCTAAATCAGCAAGAACATCTCTTATGACCGTTCTACTAACCCCTAATTGTGCTGCCAAATCGGATTCTGGAGGGAGTTTTTCCTTCTGTTGGTTTGATAGCTGTTTGATAATTTGGATGACAGCCCGTTTTACTTTGTTAAAAAGCTGTTCATTATCAATTTTGATGATCATCCGATCTATCCCCTTTAATCATGCACTTAAATCAACGACTTTTAGGTTGCTGCTGGGTAATGCAATGGATGTTTCCACCGCCTAATATTATTTCTCGTGCATAGACACCTACGATTTCTCTATCATAGTAAATTTCCCTTAATTTCGCAAGCGCCTCTTTATCGTTATAATCATTGAATAATGGTACAATGACACCACCATTTGCAATGTAATGGTTAATATAGCTCCCAGCAAGTCGATCACCAACCTGACGTGGCATTGTTCCTTCAAGTGGATGAACTCCGTTTGCTTCTTCAGGGGTAATAATGATAGGATTTGGCTGATAAATAGTATGAATCTTCAGCTCCCGTCCCATGGCATCTGTTGTATTGGCTAGGACATCATAAGCGTCCCTTGAAATTTTATATTGTGGGTCACGAATGTCATCTGTCCAAGTCAAGGCTATTTCGCCAGGGCGAACAAAGCAGGCAAGGTTATCAACATGTCCATTTGTTTCATCATTATATACACCCTTTGGAAGCCAGATGACCTTCTCAACCCCTAAATACTCTTCTAATAAGAATTCAATCTGATCCTTTGTAAGATTAGGATTACGATTTGGATTAAGAAGGCATTCCTCTGTTGTAATACAAGTGCCTTCCCCATCAACATGGATGGAGCCACCTTCAAGAACAAAAGGAGCCTTATAAATGGCTTTTCCTTCAATGTTACATACTTTTGCAGCTACCATGTCATCTTGATCCCATGGAAAGTAGAGTCCGCTATCTAAACCACCCCAAGCATTAAATTGCCAGTCAACACCCCGTACCTCTCCATCCTTATTGATGACAAAGGTTGGTCCGCAATCTCGAATCCATGAGTCATTATTCGTCATTTCCACCACACGTATATGTTCAGGTAGCATGCTTCTTGCAATTTGCCATTGCTCTGGTGAAGCGCACATTGTTACCTTTTCAAATCTGGAAATGGCCTTGGCTACATTAGCGAATGCCTTTTGTGCATAGAATCCTCCATACCGCCAATTATCACTACGTTCAGGCCATAAAATCCAGCAGCCCTCATGTAATTCAAATTCACCCGGCATTCTAAAGCCTTCCCTTTTAGGAGTTTTCGTATCTAATATAAATGGAATAGCTGTTTCTTGCATATCTATTTCCTCCTCCTTGTGTATAAAAATAATAGACTCTAAATACATCAAAAGATTAAGAGAATTTAGGATGCATGTTTAATATGATCACCGCCCCCACGCCTATCAGGACCTTGGGTAGTTGTCGTATCAATTTTCTTCTTAGATGTTCTAGAAATGAGGAGCTCACCAATAATGACCGTTACGACAACACCTGCAATGACGGATCCAGTATATGCCCAGTCAATGGCTTCACCAGGTACCCAGGCAAATAGGACAATCCCTTGAAGAATAAAGAGCTCAGCCACAACGGCAAGGGTATAGACCCACCAAGATGGACCAGGAACCTTATAAGGTCTTTCAATATCCTTATCTTTCATTCTCAAATGAATAAAGACAGGAAAGATGATGGCATATGGCATTAAGAAGACGATGCCGCTAAATGCAAAGATTGTCCAGAATAAATCCTCTGCGTTAGTAGCAAGGAATCCATAAAGAATAAATACTGTTGTACTCACTAGACCAGTAAGAATGGCTGCGCCGAGCGGGGCCTGGGCTTTTTGAGTAAGCTTGCCAAACAATTTAGGCAGCTCGCCACTATCCGCTGCTTCAACCGCTGTACGATTTGCCCCGATTGTCCAAGTAACCATATTTGCAAGGAAGGTGAATAAAATACAAATTCCAAGGAAGACAACCATAGCTCCTCCAAGACCGCTATCACCAAATACAACCTCTAACGTATCAAGAATTCCAGCAATAAGGTTGACATTCTCAGTTGGGACAGTTGCAAGGATTGAAAAGGTTGATAATAAATAAGTAGCAGTAATAAGGACGGCAGAGATGATTACTGCCTTAGGAATATCATGCTTTGGATTTTTCATTTCACCCGCCGCTCCACTCATCAATTCAAAGCCGCACATATTATATACAATGGCAGGTAGGAAGGCGAGACCCGTTCCAAGTGTTGGTGCAAAGGATGAAGCAGAAAAGTCATTAGCAAAATTTTGTCCGCTCGCAAGATAATAAATGGTTGCTCCTATCAAGGCTAAAACAACAACTAATTTAGTAACCGCCCCTATATTAGGAATCCACTTGGATAAGGATAGATGCTGAATATTGAACCAGACTGTAACCCAAGTCATTGTGATTCCGATGAGAACAAGTCCCCACATAGGCATATCAGGAAGGAACATTTGTGAAAAAATACCCGCGAAGGCAATATAGACAGATGGCATCCAAAGGGCAACATTTACCCAGTATAGCCAGCTTGTTCTTGCTCCCCATTTATCACCCCATGCCCGCTTTACCCAAACATACACACCACCTTGCTCAGGGTAAGTAGACCCTAGCTCAGCAGTAATGAGTCCGTAAGGGAGAAAGAACATAACAGCCATGATAATCCACCATGTGATGGAAGATACTCCAATTGCAGCAGAAGCAGGAACCGTATCAACAATAAAAACGGCACAGAAAGTAAACAAAATCAAATCCCAAATTCCTAAAGACTTGTCTCTTTCTCTTTTCTGAGACATGTTTGACATCTCCTTTTTGATAAATAACAACGTTTACTGCCAGGAATCTTAGACCATTGGACAATACGGATTGCTGTCATTAGAAAGGGGGATGTTATGCCATGAAGTTATGCGGGTTGTGGCGACTGACACCAGCCCCATGTGAAAAAAACTGGACCTCCTGTTTTGTTATCACCTCTTTATTTCATCCACAAAATGATATTTATACTAATATAATAGAACAAACGAATTTTAATACAATGAGTAATAGGTATTACCTAATACTTTTTCTTAATATTGTCTTAATTTTGCCACCGAAAGTTCAAAATAGACAAAAAATTTCAATAAGTAACACCCCCTTTTTTTTGAATTTTATGATTAAAGGAATTAGGGAAAATTCAGCGAAAAGTATAAGGAGCATGTAGGACTCATAAATATGAAAAAGATAGCTCTAATTTCTAATAGACATTCGCTGAAAAGAGGTTATAAGAATGAACAAGCTAAGTTGGGGATCACCAGAGGCGTTAAGGGAGTTATTATTAGAAGTAGTGGGCTGGGAAAGTCTGACTCTATCAGATGGAGAAAAAGAGTTCCCAATTAAATTGAAAGCAAAGCTGCAAACCTTAAAGTATTTTCAAAACCATCCATCTCATCTTGAACTCCATCCTGTTAATCAAGGAAGAAGCTATTTAACAGCCCTTTATAAACATCCAAACTGTAGTGAAACAATCGTATTACTCAGTCATTTTGATACAGTGAGTATAGAAGAGTATGGTGATTTAAGGCCATATGCTTATCAGCCAGAAGCCTTGACAAAATTGCTTCGAGAGCGAATCGAAGAGTTTCCAAAAGAAGTACAGACGGATCTCGAATCTGGTAATTACTTATTTGGTCGAGGGACCATGGATATGAAGATGGGAATCATCATGCATATGAGTTTGATAGAGAAGGCATCTGTAGAAAAATGGCCAATCAATCTCCTTTTAGTAACTGTTCCTGATGAAGAGGTAAACTCAGAGGGGATGCGTGCAGCCGTAAAAAAACTATTAGAAATCAGGGATGAACACGCCCTTTTATATAAGCTATTTTTAAATGGAGAGCCTGTTTTTACAAAAAGTCAAGAAGACCAAACCCATTATGTGTATTCCGGCTCAATGGGAAAGATCATGCCATCTGCCCTCTTTTACGGAAAAGAAACCCATGTCGGTGAGCCATTAAGAGGGATAACCGCCAATTACATCGCTTCCTTCCTAACGCAGAAAATGGAATGGAATAAAGAATTTCAAGAAACTGAAATGGGTGAGTCAACCCCACTTCCTGTTACTCTACAACAAAAGGATTTGAAAAAAGAATATTCCGTTCAGACGCCTTACCGAGCTTCTGCCTTGTATAATGTTTGTTTATTGAAAAGAAATGCAGCTGAAATTATGGATATATTTGAAGAAACAGCCACTCAAGCAGCCAATGCCTGTAATCAAGCTTATCAAAGGATTTGTCATGTGGAAGGTGTGCCACCGATAGGAGAAGTTCAGGTATTTCGGTTTGAAAAATTACTAGAATATGCGATTAGCAAATTTGGAGAGGAACAGATTCAGAAATTGAAAACGGAAATAAATAAAAGAGAAGAATGGGACGACCGAGAAAAATCTCTCCAAATGACCGATGCTCTCATGATCCAATGCCAGGAGCTTGCACCAGCAATCGTATTGTTCTATTCCCCGCCTTATTATCCATCTGTAAATTCATCTGATAGTGAGCTAATCATAAAATGCCTGGATTTCGTAAAGGCGCAGGGGTTAAAGAAATTTAATTTACCAATTGAACAAATTCATTATTTCAATGGAATTTGCGACCTAAGCTATGTCAACTATCAAGACAATGAAGAAGGATGGATGACCTTTGTAAGTAATACACCTATATGGGGTGAAAGTTATTCGATACCCTTCGATGACATGGCAAAGCTCCAGGCACCTGTTTTAAATATTGGGCCCTTCGGAAAGGATGCCCACAAACGAACAGAGCGTCTTCATATGAAAAACGCATTCGAAGAGGTACCTGCTCTTGTTGAGGATTTAATGAGGATGTTATTTGAAAGAGTAGTGGAAGATTAGTAACTAATATTAAGAAATAATGGGACTCTTACCTGAGAGTTTTCCCTTTTATTTCGAAAATCTTCATAACATTGAATAAAAAAAGGTTGAGGCGCTAGGCACCTCAACTATTTTTGTTCAAAAAGCTTAGCAATTTCAATAATTACGTTTGTTGCTTTAATCATATTATCTACTGATACATATTCATATTTTCCGTGGAAGTTTTCTCCCCCAGTAAAGATATTTGGTGTTGGTAGTCCCATATAAGATAGCTGGGATCCATCTGTACCACCTCTGATTGGGTTAATAAGAGGTTTGATATTTAAGTTTTCCATTGCTTTTTGAGCAATATCAACAATTTCCCTCACCGGCTCAATTTTATCTCTCATATTATAGTATTGATCATTTAATTCGAGAATGACTCTTTCTTCTCCATATTTCGCTTTCAAGTCAGCAACGATTTTTTCCATTGTAGCTTTTCGAGAATGGAAGCTTTCTCTGTCAAAGTCACGGATAATATAATGCATATTCGTTTCTTCTACATCACCTTTTAATGAAAGAAGATGAAAGAAACCTTCATAGCCATCGGTGTATTCTGGAGCTTCCTCTTTAGGGAGCATACCGTTTAATTCCATTGCGATTTTCATGGAGTTTACCATTTTTCCTTTAGCCGAACCAGGGTGTATATTGCTTCCTTTAATGGTAATCCTTGCTGCAGCTGCATTAAAGCTTTCATATTGAAGTTCCCCAAGTGGACCGCCATCTACCGTGTAGGCATATTTGGCATCAAATGCTTTCACATTAAATTTGTGAGGACCTCTACCAATTTCCTCATCTGGAGTGAAGGCAACTCTAATCTTCCCATGTTTGATTTCAGGATGTTGAATCAAATAAGCCATGGCAGTCATAATCTCTGCAATCCCAGCTTTATTGTCAGCTCCTAATAGAGTTGTCCCATCAGTTGTTATTAATGTGTGTCCCTTATATTCATGAAGACTTGGAAATTCTTTTGTAGAAAGGACTATATGTAAGGCATCATTTAAAGTAATGTTGCTTCCATCATAATTTTCAACGATTTGTGGTTTTACATTTTTACCTGTGAAATCTGTTGCTGTATCGACATGTGCTAAGAATCCAATCGTTGGAACATCGCGATCTGTATTGGATGGAAGTGTAGCCATCACATAACCATTTTCATCAATGGTAACATCACTCATGCCAATAGTTTTTAATTCATCAACAAGCATATTGGCTAGAGTCAATTGCCCAACTGTTGAAGGACAGGAATCGTTATTTTCATTTGATTGAGTATCCACTTTTACATAAGAAGTAAATCTTTCGATGATTTCACTTTTCAACTTTCTTTCAACTCCCTAAAAAATGATAATTCAATCATATCATATTATGATATTCCATTTTAGTGAAAAAAATTATTCATAATGGGATCCTTTTTAACCGAAGACACAATTTTATCGTTACCATATGCTTGAAAACCATGTGCTTAATAAAATTTTTTCTATTTTAAACCTTTGTATTAATGTTATTCTTATATTAATTTTTTAGAAGGATTAAAAAATAGTTTAAAAATTAGCCTTCATTAAAGAATGCAATGATGTAGGGATTTTGATAGAAAATAATATGTAAAGTTTCTGAAATTTTTTTAAATTTAAGGAATTAAAGGTTATTTTTACCCATATGATCTATCTATTCAAAATAATATTTTAATATTATTCATTTGATACTAGACGAATAAAAGGATATCATGTACAATATTTTCAGAATATTATTTTTATTGGGAATACTGTTTTTTCTTAAATGGTTACAACAAGGGGATACGTCATAGAAACTTTATCAGTTTTTACAAAAATTAGGGGGAAAGATAATGAAAAAAAGAAAGTTAGCAGGTATTTTTCTATCTTTATCTTTAGCGGCTGGTGTTATGGCTGGCTGTAGTGGTGAGAAAAGTAGTGGTGGCAGTGGATCAGGAGATAAAGGCGGGGACACTATTAAAATTGGTGCTAACCTAGAATTATCCGGACAAGTTGCTTCTTACGGTTCATCAATCGATCAAGGTCTTGAACTTGCGATTGAAGAGATTAACAAAGAAGGTATCGATGGAAAGAAAATTGAGCTGGTCAAGGTTGATAATAAATCTGATGCAGCTGAGGCTACCAATGGAGCTATTAAGCTTACAAGCCAAGATAAAGTTGCAGCGATCATTGGTGCAGCAACAAGTACAAATACTTTAGCACAGGTTCAGATTGCAGAGGATAGCAAGATACCTCTAATTACACCAACGGGTACAAACCCTGATATTACAAATAAAGATGGTGCAGTAAAGGATTTCGTTTTCAGAACCTGCTTCATTGACCCATTCCAAGGAGAAGTAGCAGCGAACTTTGCATCCAACGACTTAAAATCTACAAAAGCAGCAATCTTTATTGATAGTTCAAGTGACTATGCAAAAGGTCTAGCAAAATCCTTCAAAGAGGTTTATGAGAAAAATGGAGGAAAAGTTGTAGCAGAAGAAGCTTATGTTGCGAAAGATACTGACTTTAACTCAACTCTAACAAATATCAAGGCAGCAAAACCTGACTTCGTTTTCGTACCAGGATACTATGAAGAAGTTGGTTTAATTGTAAAACAAGCTCGTGCACTAGGACTTGACGTTCCATTTATGGGCGGAGATGGTTGGGATTCACCTAAACTAGTAGAACTTGCCGGTGGAGCTGCTTTAAATAATACATTTATTACAAACCACTATTCTTCTGGAAATAAAGAAGATCAAAAGGTACAAGAATTTGTAAAAGCATTTGAAGCTAAATATGATGGCAAGACTCCGGATGCCTTTAACGCTCTTGGTTACGATACAGCCTATTTCTTAGCAGATGCAATCAAGCGTGCTGGATCAGCTGACCCTAAAAAAATTCAAAAGGCACTCGCAGAAACAAAAGCACTTACTTTAGTATCAGGTAATTTTACTCTTGATGAAAAACACAACCCAGTAAAATCTGCTACTATTCTAGAATTCGTTGATGGAAAACAACAATTTAAAACAATTGTTAATCCATAAAAGAGCGGAGGCGCCTGTTGACGCTGAAGCTACAAGGTTTTCAAAGTTAGTTTATGAATGATAGGGGGGCATGTCCCCCTTTTCTTTCATTTCTATAAAAAATAGCACTTTCAAGGAGAGTTCATTATGGAACTAGTACAACAGTTAGTGAATGGAATATCACTCGGTAGTATTTATGCTCTAATTGCCTTGGGCTATACAATGGTGTATGGAATTGTTAAATTAATTAACTTTGCTCATGGTGATGTTTTTATGGTAGGGGCCTTTGTTGGGTTTTATTCCATAACAGTCTTACATTTATCCTTTTTTCCCGCGTTACTTTTAACGATGGCCGTATGTGCATTGTTTGGCGTTATCATTGAACGTATTGCCTATAAGCCTTTGCGTAACGCTACTCGTATTGCTGCATTAATTACGGCAATCGGGGTTTCCTTACTTATTGAATATGGAACCATTTATATTCGTGGTGCTCAGCCTGAGGCGTATCCTTCAGATGTACTGAATGTAGGGAACTTGCATATTTTTGGTGTAACCATAAGCGGTCAATCGATCTTCATATTAGGTATTTCAATTGCACTTATGATTATTCTCCAATTTATAGTCCACAAAACAAAAATTGGTAAAGCAATGCGCGCTGTTTCCCATGATGCAGAAGCAGCCACATTAATGGGGATTAATGTTAACAACACTATCTCCGCAACATTTGCCATTGGTTCAGCGTTAGCTGGTGCTGCTGGTGTTATATTTGGTGTTTATTACACAAAGATCGAACCTTTAATGGGTATCATTCCAGGGTTAAAGGCCTTTGTTGCCGCCGTACTTGGGGGAATTGGTATCATTCCTGGAGCGATGGTAGGCGGACTTGTACTTGGAGTTATTGAAGCACTAGTTAGTGCACTGGGCTATTCACTATGGCGTGATGGAGTGGCCTTTGTTGTTCTAATCCTAATTCTTTTATTCCTACCGACTGGATTGTTCGGTAAAAATGTAAAAGAGAAAGTATAGGGGAGAGACAATAACATGACAAATAAAAAACGTACAGTAGGCTTTTGGCTCTCGATTTTAATCGCATTAATCGTATTCATTGTGGTTCAGTTTTTAATAAATGGCCAAATTTTAAATGCTTTTTATATTAATACGCTATATTTTATGGTCATTAACATTATTTTGGCTGTCAGCCTGCACTTAATTATCGGAATTACCGGACAGTTTTCCATTGGGCATGCAGGGTTCCTAGCCGTTGGGGCCTATGCATCAGCAATTATTACCATGAAGCTTCAACTTCCTTTTTCATTGGCTTTATTAGTAGGGGGAGTCGCTGCAGCTATTGCTGGTCTAATTATTGGTATACCAAGTCTTCGCCTAAAGGGTGACTACTTAGCGATTGCTACATTAGGATTTGGTGAGATTGTTCGTATTACTTTATTGAATTTTGAGTATGTTGGTGGAGCAAGTGGAATGCAGGTTTCCCACCATACCACTTGGCCATGGGCGTTTGGCTGTTTGTTACTCACAATACTTGTCATTGTGAACTTTACGAATTCGACTCATGGTAGGGCATGTATTTCCGTCCGTGAAGACGAAACAGCTGCGGACGCAATGGGAATAAACACCACCTATTATAAAGTACTAGCTTTTGCTATTGGAGCGTTCTTTGCCGGAGTTGCAGGCGGATTGTTTTCTCATAATTTCTATATCATTCAGCCTTCAAACTTTGGATTTTTAAAATCATTTGATATTTTAATATTTGTTGTATTAGGAGGACTTGGAAGCTTATCTGGATCAGTCATTGCTGCCATCCTATTAACAATTGTTTCAGCTTACCTTCAAGAATATCCTGAAACTAGAATGATTATTTATAGTCTTCTCCTAATTATTATGATGATTTATCGTCCTCAAGGATTATTGGGAACTAAAGAACTAACATCATTCTTCAAAAAACGTAAATCGGTTGAGGGAGGTCCTACGGATGACAGCAAACACACCGTTGCTTAAAGTAGATCATGTCGGAATCCGTTTTGGAGGCTTAAAAGCTGTTTCAGATGTCAATTTGGAATTGAATAAGGGTGAACTCGTCGGATTAATCGGACCAAACGGGGCAGGAAAAACAACCTTTTTCAACCTGCTTACAGGCGTTTATGTCCCAACAGAAGGAACGATTACTCTGAATGGAGAAAAATTAAATAAAATTCCGCCATTTAAAATTAATCGAAAAGGAATTAGTAGAACCTTTCAGAATATCCGCCTATTTGGGGATTTATCGGTGATTGATAATGTAAAGGTAGCCTATCATTCCCTTGCAAAACATACAGTGGCAAGCTCTATTCTACGTCTTCCATCCCACTTCAAAGGGGAAAGGGAGATGCATGAAAAGTCATTAGAATTTTTAAAGATTTTTGGTCTTGATGGTTATAAGGATGAGTTGGCGAAAAATTTGCCTTATGGTCAACAAAGACGGCTAGAAATCGCTCGTGCACTTGCTGCCAATCCAAAGGTCCTTTTGTTAGATGAACCAGCTGCAGGGATGAACCCTCAGGAGACAAAAGAGCTGATGAACTTAATTGCTTTTATAAGAGAAAAGTTCGGCTTGACCGTTCTCTTAATTGAGCATGATATGCAGCTTGTCATGGGAGTTTGTGAAAGAATTTATGTATTAGACCACGGACAGTTAATCGCGCATGGTACGCCCGAAGAAATCAGAAGCAATCCAAAGGTCATTGAGGCGTATTTAGGCGAGGAGGTTTCATAATGCTAAAGATAGAAGACATCAATGTTTATTATGGAAATATACACGCGCTAAAGGGAGTTTCTCTTGATATTAATGAAGGAGAAATCGTTACGCTGATTGGTGCAAATGGTGCTGGAAAGAGCACGCTTTTGAAAACCGTATCTGGACTATTAAAACCAAAGCAAGGAAACATTTTGTTTGAAGGTCAGCACATTGCTGGGAAGCCTGCCGTATGGATTGTCAAACAAGGGATTTCTCATGTTCCAGAGGGACGCCGTGTTTTTGCAAATATGACTGTTGAGGAAAACCTTGAACTTGGAGCCTTTTTGCGAAAGGATAAGGATGGAATTAAAAGGGATATGGAAAAGGTATACGAGCTATTCCCGCGTTTATTAGAACGTCGGAAGCAGCAATCAGGAACCTTATCAGGTGGGGAACAGCAAATGCTTGCCATGGGACGTGCCCTTATGGCAAGACCTCGTCTATTATTATTAGACGAGCCTTCAATGGGATTGGCACCGCTATTGGTCAAAACAATCTTCCAGATTATTGAGGAAATCAATAAAACAGGTACAACCATTCTTTTGGTTGAACAAAATGCTCATATGGCACTTTCAGTTGCTGATCGTGCATATGTAATTGAGACAGGACGAGTTGTTCTATCAGGTACAGCAGATGAATTGAATGCAAGTGAACAAGTGAGAATGGCTTATCTTGGTGGAATGTAATTTTGTCAGGGGTCATTAAGTTTTAAGAATGTTATATAGAATAAAGAGGCTATAACAAAGGTGTGAGGCACCCTTGTTATAGCCTCTTTTTAGTTACTACGAAATCATTGCTTTTTGATAGCTTTTTTTCAGCCAATTCTTCCCTTCAACGAGTCTAGTAACCATCATGGCACTTACTGTATTTCCAGTTGAATTGAGCAAAGTTGCTGGTGCATCAATGATCGTACTAATCACCGCAATGATTGGTAGAACTTCTGGTGGGAATCCAAATACACTAAGAATGAGCATTTCTCCTATCATTCCGCCACTTGGAATAGCCCCCATAACGGCACCAACTAAAAAGGATACTCCCAAAATACTTAAAATACTTGATAAACTTGTCATATCTTTACCGAAAAGGCTAAAGAGGAAGACGATTTTTAAAACTCCACCGAATACTGAACCATCTTTATGTGTATTAGCCCCTAGAGGAATAACTGTCTCAGCAATATCCTTTGGAACACCCATCTTTTGAACAGATTCAAGATTTACTGGAATACAAGCCGCACTTGAGCAGGTTGCAATGGCGGTAACAGAAGGTGTAATGGCATTCTTCCAAAATACTTTTATACCATCTTTACCGCTGGCAATAAAGGCATATAAGGTGAAAAATCCAAAGTAATAAATAACAGATATGATCAAATATAAAACAAAGGCACGTGCGTATCCTTCAAGAATTTGTGGTCCAAGTTCTCCAATAATTGTTGCAAAATAACAACCAAGTCCAATTGGTGCATAGTACATAATGAATTTTACTACCTTCATCATGACGGTCGTTCCAGAAGATAAAAAGTCAGCCAAAGGTTTTCCTTTTTCTCCTGAAATAGCAGTAGCTAAACCAAAAAGAACTGAAAAAACAATTAATTGAAGCATATTGCTTTTTGAAAATAGCAAAGAGAAATCAGATACTGTAAATGTATTAATCAATTGTCCTAGAAATGTGATCTCTTCAGCAGGCTGTTCAGGGTCTGCTGCGTTTTCCATTAATTTATTAATGGCCGAAGTATCGGAATGCTCCAAGGGGTTCACAATGGATGTGCCGATGAAACCAATGACTGCAGAGACTAGCGCAGTAGCCAAGAATACAATAATAATGCTTGCCATGATTTTCCCAAGTCTTTTCATCTCAGTCATATTGGCAATAGCAGAGGCGATACTAAAAAATACCAATGGAACGATAATGGTAAACATTAAATTTAAAAACAGATCCCCAAAAGGTTTAACAATCGTAGCATCTGTCCCATAAATCGCACCAGCTGCACCTCCAATAAGGATGGATAAGAGCAGGATAATCGTTGACTTATAATTTTTAAATATGTAGGCCAAACTAAACCCTTCTTTCCGTTTATCACGATGCCTATATTTGACATCATTTATAGAATTATGGTGCTATAGGATTTTATTATACTGGAAAAAACAGTAGTTGTAACCACCCTAAAAGAGGGAAAAAAGGAACAAAAAGAGAATAATAATATCCCAATTTGCTATTATACCGATAAATTCTATGCATTCAGGGAAGTTTCATCTTAATTAAGGGTAAATTAAATGAAAACTAACCTGTTTGGAGGGGCTCACTTGATTTATGACTGCGTGATTATTGGTGGAGGTATTGCAGGACTGCAAGCTGCAATTCAACTAGGGAGATATAAGCATAAAGTGCTTGTGATTGATTCAGGCGATGGTCGATCAGCCCTATGTCAGAGTTATCACAACATATTAGGTTATCCGAATGGCGTAAGTGGATTAAAGCTAAGGGAAATTGGAAGGCAGCAAGCAGAGGATCTTGGAGTGGAATTTATCCTTGCAAAGGCTGAGAAGGTAGAGAATCAAGGAAATGAATTTTCCGTTTTCCTTCAAAATGGAGAAGCGAGGAAGGGAAAGAGGCTTTTATTAGCTACCGGGGTGTTGGACCGTGTCCCGCCATTTCCAAAAATTTACCCGTGTCTTGGAAAAAGTGTATATGTCTGTCCAGATTGTGATGGCTTTGAGGTAAGAGATCAAAGGGTAGTTGTCATAGGGTCGGGAGTGGTAGGGGCTAATATGGCGCTCACTCTATCTTATTGGACAGACCAAATCATCTATATTAACCATGAGGCAGGGGACATACCTGATGAATTATTGAATAAGATAAGTCAGCAAGGAATTCAGTATATATCAAAGCCCATAGCAGAGATTTTAGCAGATTATGAGCAGCTGCAAGGCTTTATCCTCCATGATCATACAAGGATAGAAACGAAACATGCCTTCATTGCATTTGGAGGAAATGAAGTGAAGTCAGCCTTGGCAAGCCAACTTGGAATTGAGTTATTGGAGAATAAACATATTGTGACTAATCCCCGTACAAAAATGACGAGTCTAGAAAATGTATGGGCCGCAGGAGATGTTTCAGCCCATTCAGAACAAGTAACGATTGCTATGGGAGAAGGCTCACAGGCAGCTATTTGGATACATAAATCACTATTAAAATAAAATATTAATGGCCCATTCTTCTATCAGAAAAATATTTTCCGTTCAAAAATCCACAATTGAAAAAAAGGCCTGAAAGCGTTACACTAATATAGAAAATAATATGCAAACGATTGCACAATTTCTTATAAAATCAATGATAAAGGGTGTAATAAATGGAAAAAATCTGGTGGAAAGAAGCAGTTGCCTATCAAGTCTATCCTCGGAGCTTTCAAGACTCAAACGGTGATGGAATCGGCGACTTACAAGGGATGATTCAAAGATTAGATTATATAAAGGATTTAGGAATCGATGTAATCTGGATTTGTCCAATGTATAAATCACCAAATGACGATAATGGATACGATATTTCCGATTATCAAGATATTATGGCGGACTTCGGAACGATGGCAGACTTTGATGCATTATTAGAAGGGATTCACCAGAGAGGAATGAAGTTAATTATTGACTTAGTCCCTAATCATACAAGTGATGAGCATCCGTGGTTTATCGAATCTCGTTCTTCAAAGGATAACCCAAAACGTGACTGGTATATTTGGAGAGATGGAAAAAATGGGGCAGAGCCAAACAACTGGGATAGCATCTTTGGAGGCTCTGCATGGCAATATGATGAAAAAACTGAACAATATTATTTACATGTTTTTTCAAAAAAACAGCCTGATATCAATTGGGAGAATACCGAAGCTCGGTCTGCGATATATGATATGGTTAATTGGTGGTTAGATAAAGGTATTGATGGCTTCCGAATTGATGCGATTAGCCATATTAAAAAACGGCCAGGTCTACCTGATGCACCAAATCCAGAAGGGAAAAGATACGCTTCATCAATTGAAATGCATTTAAATCAAGCTGGCATTCTAGAGTTTCTAGAAGAGTTTAAGAACCGCACATATGCTAACTATGATGTCATGACAGTTGGGGAAGCAAATGGAGTATCCGCGGAGGAAGCGCACCAATGGGTTGGAAAAGAAGGAAAAATGGATATGATTTTCCAGTTTGAACATTTAAGGCTTTGGGAGTCCGCAAAGGAACAATCAATTGATATTGTTGCGCTAAAAAAGGCGCTCACCCGTTGGCAAAAAGCGCTTGCTCATGATGGCTGGAATGCTCTATTTGTTGAAAACCATGATAAACCACGGATTGTTTCGACATGGGGAGATGAAGGGGAATTTTGGCGAGAAAGTGCCACAGCCATTGCTGCTATGTACTTCTTGATGCAGGGAACCCCTTATATTTATCAAGGCCAAGAAATCGGCATGCTGAATGTACATTTTCCTTCTATTGATGATTATGATGATGTTCAGGTGAAGAATCAGTATCGAATGTGGATGGAACAAGGGATCCCTGAACAGGAAATCATGGAGATTATCTGGGCATCATCGCGTGACAATAGCCGTACGCCGATGCAATGGTCCGATGCACCAAATGCAGGCTTCACGGAAGCTACTCCATGGATGAAGGTTAATCCGAACTATAAGGAAATAAACGTAGCAAAACAAGAGGCAGAAGAGGACTCCATTCTTTCCTTTTATAAAAAAATGATTCGTCTTAAGAAACAGAATGAAATATTCACCTATGGACAATATGATCTACTACTTGAGGATGACCCTCAAATTTTTACCTATACAAGAACTCTTGAAGGTGAGCAAGTAGTCGTTATCACAAACCTGAAGGAAAAAGAAGCATTGTTCCAGGTTAATGATTTAACCTTGTCTTTTGACCAATTATTATTAAGTAATTACAAGGTGGAACAACACGAACCATTGCAAAGTTATCAATTAAAACCCTACGAAGCAAGAGTATACCGTGTGAAGTAAAATGGAAGAGCGCTAGAGATAGGGCTCTTTTTTCTTTGAAGTGGTAAAATAGGGATATTGAAATAGTTGGAGGTCTTAAATATGTCAAAGGTGAAGACGAATGCAATAAGAATTCTTGATGCACATAAAATCAACTATAAAATGATGTCCTATGATAATAAAGATGGAAAAATTGATGGGGTGTCCGTTGCAGAGAAAATTGGTAAAGACCCAAAAACAGTTTATAAAACCTTAGTTGCACAGGGGAGCAGTAAAAATCTCTATGTTTTTGTCATCCCTGTAGCTGAAGAATTAGATTTGAAAAAGGCAGCAAAAATTGCTTCCGAAAAGAAGGTCGAGATGATTCCAGTCAAGGATATTCAAAAATGGACGGGCTACATTCGCGGTGGCTGCTCACCAGTGGGAATGAAGAAGCATTATAAGACGTATATCGATCAAAGTGCAAAGGAAATCGAATCCATCATTGTGAGCGGTGGAAAGATTGGTGTGCAAATTGAATTACCAGTGGCTGAATTAAAATCGGTAACAGATGCCGAGGTCGTAGACTTAATTAAATAGAGCAAAATATATTTTTCAATTTAGGCTTTCACCTATATAACGCTTGCAGCATAAGTTAAAGTGAGAACGGATATCCCCTAGATAAAAAGGAAGTGTTATAGTGGCTGGGAAAATCAAAAACTATTTTGCAGGTGGGAATACGGCTCGTGGATTTTTCAGCTTATATGAGTCGAACCTCGAAGGATTAGCACGAATATTTATTCTTAAAGGCGGCCCAGGAACAGGAAAATCTACACTTATGAAAGAAATCGGAAATGAGTGGGTAGAAAAGGGATTTAACATAGAGTTGCTTCATTGCTCTTCAGATAATGACTCCATTGATGGGGTAATTATTCCTGCATTAAAGGTGGGAATTGTCGACGGCACAGCACCTCATATTATTGAACCAAAGGCTCCAGGTGCTATCGAGGATTACGTGAACCTAGGAGAAGCATGGGATTCAGATAAACTATCTCGTTATACGAGTGAAATTTTATCATTAAATAAGCAAATCGCTGATTCCTTTCAAACGGCTTATCGAGTTTTTGGAGAGGCTTTAGCAGTACATGATGACTGGGAAAAAATCTATATAGAAAATATGGATTTTGATAAGGCAAATGAGCTAACAGACAAATTACTAAAACAGTTTTATGGAAACATGTCGTTAAATAAAAAAGCGGATGTCCGCCATCGATTTTTAGGTGCTGCAACTCCAAAAGGTGCAGTGGACTTTGTCCCTAATCTGACGGAGGATATTCAAAAAAGGTATTTTATTAAAGGAAGAGCGGGCAGCGGGAAATCAACTTTACTGAAAAAACTGGCCTCCGAAGCAGAAAGGCGTGGCTTTGATGTAGAGGTTTATCACTGTGGCTTTGACCCACATAGCCTAGATATGGTCATTGTTAGGGAGCTGGGGCTGGCAATATTCGATAGCACAGCTCCACATGAGTACTTTCCTTCCCGGGATGGCGATGAAATTGTTGATATGTATGAAAAGGTAATTATGCCTGGAACAGATGAGATCTATTCTGATCGGATCGCAGAAATTTCAAAGCAATATCGAGCAAAGATGAATGAAGCCATCTCATATTTATCTAAAGCCAAAGCATTGCATGATGACCTTGAGGCCATCTATATTGACGCCATGGATTTTGAAGTAGTGAATCAAATTAAAGACAAAATCAAAGAAGTGATTTTACAGATAGCAGAGTAGGAAGCAGGGGACGGTTCTCTGCTTCCTTTTTAAGTAGGGAGGGTTCTTGCTTCTTTTCTTGTTAGGGATGAAGCAAAGCCGTTTCGATTCTCGAATCGGACAATGAATCCGCTATTTATATTAAATACGGGTAAAATTACAAATTATCGGACACAGATTCCGTTATTCACACAAAAATCATGGGAAAGTGTCTTGATTTTTGTGTGTTAGCGGAACCAGAGTCCGATAACCTCCTAAATACCTGTGTTTTATTAGAAATAACGGAATGAGGGTCCTATAAAAATCGAAAATGTAAAACATGCCCTACCGAAGCAAGCCAAAATTAAAAGGTTTAAAGCGAAGAAGGAAGCGCGGAACCGTCCCCACGCTTCCCGAAGCAAGCCAAAATTAAAAGGTTTAAAGCGAAGAAGGAAGCACGGAACCGTCCCCACGCTTCCTTAATATGAATTTGCTGGTTCGGTTTTTTTGTTTTTCATGTATCCTAACCATAGAACGAGGACGGTAACAATAGCTGTCAAAATATAAGTAATTGGGCCTTTTTCATAATTGAACCATTCCATAATGCGCTTATCGCCGAAGATCATATCACCGGCTGTCCATGCTAGGATACCTGAACCTACATAAGCAATCCAAGGATACTTTTCCATAAAGCTAACAATCAGCTTTGAACCGAATATCATAATTGGAATACTGATTAGAACACCAAAGGCAAGGATGAGTATGCTACCACCTGAAGCACCAGCAACGGCTACAACATTATCAAGACTCATTACGGCATCAGCAGCAATGATGGTTCCAATCGCTTGGATGGTACTATCTTTTGCTGCAGGACCTTTACCATGTTCTTCATGATTATCTAATACTTTATATGCAATGTATAGAAGCAAAAGTCCGCCAAAAAAATGAACAAGTGGAATATTTAATAGCATGACGATAATCGATGCAAAAATAATCCGCAGTACGATCGCACCGCCTGTCCCCCAAAAAATGGCGATATTTCTTTTGTTATGTGGCAATTTTCTTGTCGCCATGGCAATAACAATGGCGTTATCTCCTGATAATATTAAATCAATGGCGATAACCTTTAACAAGGCAATAACAGATGCCATTGACAACGCTAATCCCAAATCCAAAGTGAAACCCTCTTTCTTTTGAATGTTTTTTGTCACAATGTAGAGATGATTACTTACTGCAGTCATAGGGCATCGTAACTAATGATTTTATTTTGAGACAAAAGGCCTCAAATCATCCAGAAAAAATGTGTCTTTAAATAGTTTAATAGATAACTTTCACCCTAGTCCTTCAACTAATCTCTCCTTTTTAGATATGAACTTTTTATACTATCCTAGTTCATATCTTATCAAGGTTAGTTTGATTATTCAAGTATTTTCAATTATAATTTGGTATTGTCATAGTAATTGAAGTTCATATTTATGAGTGATTGCAGGAAGGAGGGATACATGATGGATGGATTTGAAAGAAGAAGGCAGGATAAAAAAAGAGCGATTTTGGCTGCTGCACACGAGCTTTTCAATAAATATGAATTCGATAAAGTCAATGTATCCGAAATTGCAAAACAAGCTCATGTTTCTAAGGTGTCCATTTATAATTTTTTTAAAAGCAAAGAAAATTTGCGTAGGGAAATTATGAAAGGGGTAATGGATAAAGGTTTGGGGGAACTAAAAGAGTTGGTCTCTACAAAAAAGCCATATATAGAGAAGATCCCTGAATATATAAAATTGGGGATTAATTTTAATATCAATTTCAATATTGAGTTCTTTTTTGATGCTGTTGAAAGTGATGCGGCCTTAAGGGAATATTTCGATGGTTACTTAAAAAAACATACTGAATTATTATTTGCCTTTATCGAAGAAGGTAAGGCTGAGGGATATTTTGACGCAAGTATTTCAAATAAGGCGATTATTTTATACATAGATATGTTTCAGAGCTACTTTTTAAATAATAAATCAATTAGAAAGGATTTAGAAAATGCCCCTGAATTAGCGAAGGAAGTTCATTTATTATTTTTTGACGGCCTTATAAGAAACTAAAGGAAAAATGATTACGGACTCATACTAGCCTCCATATTCAAAAAAATCTCGTTCGCTTCGTTTGTGGTTATCCCAAATCTTTTACTAGCAACTTGGGCAATTTCTAGATTTGGGAGTTTTGGTACATCATTCTCTTTTTGTTCAGCTGTTTCCTGATATTTCTTTTTCATAAAGGAATGAATTTCTTCATAAAAATGCTCTTTCTCACTTGTAAGGGAAGCCTGCATTTTAAGAATTAATTCTCTATTTGTGTATTTTTCATCCGAATTATTTATTTTCTTCCTAGAACCGGATTCTTCAGAACTGATTGAAGAACAAGCTGTAAAAATGATGATCATCATAGCTAAAAGTTGTCCAAGTACTCTCCTCATTTATACTACACCCCTAGAATTATTCTTACTTCAACAAATATATTCTCTTCATTTCTTTAATAGTCCTAAGTAGCATAAATTTGTAATGCTGGTTATTGAGCCATAAAATATGACTATAATATGCTTAGCAGATAGGAGGATTGCTTTGAAAAATATAGATCAGTTAATTTCAATATTTGAAGCAAACCGAAATGAAGAAAATGCCGTGCCTATGTCTAATTATATGAAAAACAATTTCCCATTTTTAGGAATTAAAAAGCCAGAGAGAAGTCAGTTAATGAAGCAATTTTTTAAGGAAAGTGGAATTTTACAGCAACCTTTTCAAGAAGAGTTTGTCCGTGCATGCTGGAAGAAGGAAGAAAGGGAATATCAGTATGCAGCCATGGATTATATGGAGAAGGCATTAAAAAAGTTGAACAAGCAGCATGTCCCATTTATAGAGCAGTTAATTACGACAAAATCATGGTGGGACTCGGTTGATATATTGGCGCCAAAGCTTATCGGAAAAATATCATTAGAAAGTCCAGAGATGATCAATGAAACGATTAATCACTGGTCAAAAGGTGAAAATATTTGGCTTAAACGTTCGGCTATTTTGTTTCAGCTTAAATACAAGGACAAAACAAACGAAGAGCGATTATACCACTACATTCGTGAAAATTCCGCGAGCACGGAGTTCTTTATTCAAAAGGCGATGGGTTGGGCGTTAAGGGAATATTCAAAGACCAATCCTGAATCAGTAAAGCAATTTATTTCATCGCTTCAGCTTCCAAAGCTAACCATTCGAGAAGGAAGTAAGTACATATCGTAGGAATAAGAGAGAATAACAAAAATGAAGGAGAAATAAAATGATTAAATGTATTGCAACAGATATGGATGGAACATTATTAACCCCTGATCAGAGAGTGACGGAGGAAAATATTCAGGCAATCAAGCAGGCTCAATCTTTAGGAATCGAAGTCGTCATTGCAACAGGAAGATCCTATCAGGAGGCAACATTTGTATTAGAGGATACCGGGCTTATCGTTCCGTTCATTTGTGTAAATGGTGCCGAGGTTCGATCATCTCAAGGGGAAGTAATTACATCAAATCCATTGGATAAGGAACTTGCGAAAGCGGCAAATCATATACTTGATGAACACGAAATATATTATGAGGTTTATACGAATAATGGAAGCTATACGAGTGACCTTGAAAAATCAATAACGACATTGGCAAATATTATTACAAGTGCGAATCCAGACATCAATATTGAATATGTTAGAAAAAGGGCAGAGGAAAGATTACTTAAAGGATTGGTTCACGAGATTGAAAACTACGATTTACTGATAGAAAGTAATGATCACGAAATATATAAAATGCTAGCCTTTGCCAATAGGAAGTCACAATTAACCTCATCCGCAACGAATCTTGATAAAATTCAAGGTTTATCTGTAAGTTCATCTGGCTATAACAATATTGAATTGACCAGTGTACACGCACAAAAAGGATTAGCATTAGAGGCTTTTGTTAATAAAAGAGGCATATCACTTGAAGATACTATGGCAATAGGTGATAACTTCAATGATTTATCCATGTTAAAAAAGGTCGGAAGAGCGGTAGCAATGGGCAATGCCGAGGAAAAGATAAAAGCAGAATGCCATTATGTAACAGCTACGAATATGGAAAGTGGTGTCGGAAAGGCAATTTTAGAAGCCATTAGGAGGAATTAAATGAAAAAAGGCTTGTCTGTATTGATGTCGATATTAATCTTAGCCGGATGTTCAAGCGGCAATATACAGCAGGAGAATAACTCTAACTATAAAAAAGAGGATCAAGAAGTGACGGTTCCGTCGAGGGAGATCAAAGTGCTGGCGAATAAGCTTCAAATCCCATGGTCCATCAATAAACATGGGGATACCTTTTATCTTAGTGAAAGAACCGGAACGATTGTGAAGTATTCAGGTGGAAGCAAAATCCGTCAAAAGGTGAATTTAAAGAAACCTCTAGCACAGGCAGCAGAGGCCGGTTTACTAGGCCTTGTTCTCTCTCCAGATTTTTCAAAAAATACAACGGCCTTCGCTTACTATACCTATAAGGATGAAAGCGGACAATTTAATCGTATTGTGATGCTTCATTTAGAGGGGAATGTGTGGCAGGAAGGGAAGCTGTTGCTAGATAAAATCCCTAGTGGAGATTTTCACCATGGCGGAAGATTAGAAATAGGCCCAGACGGCTTGCTTTATGCAACCACTGGGGATGCAGCGGAAAGGCCGGAAATTGCACAGGATCTCAATTCTTTAGGCGGAAAGATCTTAAGATTAAATTTGGATGGTTCCATACCGGGAGATAATCCCTTTCCAAACTCTTATGTATACAGCTATGGTCATCGCAACCCGCAAGGACTAACATGGGCACCTGATGGGGCATTTTATGCGAGTGAACATGGACCCTCTGCACATGATGAAATCAACCGTATTGAAGCAGGGAAGAATTACGGCTGGCCACTAATTCAGGGCAATGAAAAGAGGCAAGGGATGGAAACCCCAATATTTCAATCGGGAAATGATACATGGGCTCCATCAGGAATGGCGTATCATAACGGGAAAATATATGTCGCAACGCTCCGTGGGAATGCTGTAAGAATGTTTGATCCAAAGACAGGCGAAACGAGAGAGGTCATTACTGGACTTGGGCGCATTCGGGATGTCCTCATTGAAGGGAATATATTGTACTTTGTAAGCAATAATACTGATGGACGTGGCCATCCAGATGAAGATGATGATAAGCTTTATGCTATACCTTTAGAGGATTTGTGAACGCGGAGAATAATCAGTTGGATTAGTAACGAAGGTATAGGAATGATGCCCATATTTCCCACTTGCCAGCTTATCTATAATAATGTTATATTAACAAAGCGATGAGCTAAATTGTGTAAGTCGACTGACAACCCTTCAGGGAATGCACAATGTGGAGTGCAGTCATGTCGCCACAATTCGAACAAAAAAGATGCCTACTATGGCATCTTTTTTGTTTAGTTTTTTAGCTATTATATAATTCAATCTCCAAAGAATTCACCTGTGAAACAAGCAATTCCTCATATTTTTTCTGTGCTAAATAATAGATTTCTTGCTCGTTTACTTTTGGATTTTCTTTTTTTACATCGTTAATTATATCACTCTGGACCTTTTGTGAAAGAACGATGAGCTTGTACTGAGATTTTTCCTTATCCCAGAATTTTTTCTCGCCAAATTCTTTAATCATTTTTTGAGCTACCTTTGATTTATTGTATTGTAAACGGGCCTTTTCTAATTCAGCAGTGACTTCTTTAGTACTTGCCTTATCACCTTTTTCTTCGGCAAGTAAAGCAACAGAGCGAAGGCGAATAATCTGGGTTAGTAGCTGGTTCTTATTTTCATTGAGCTTTTCTTGGCTATCCCAGTAGTTCATTGCTTCCTTTAAGGCATCACCTTTGTAATTTTGCTCATCAGTTTCTCGTCCAATAGCAATATGCAACTTATTGATAAAAGAATAAAACTCTAAATCCTGTTCGGTTACCCAATCACCTTCTATTGTTGCAACTCCTTTTGGCTCCTTAACAGTTTCTTTAATTACCTTTTCTACCTTTTCTCCATCCTTTTCAAGAGATAGAACAATCTCGTAATCTCCATTCATAGGAAGAGCAATATTTCCAGAATAGAGGCCATTCTTTTCCTCCTGAAGTGGTATGGACTCTGATCCATGATCCATGTTTGCCATTGAAAACTCCGCATTAACCTTTAAATCCTTGACCATCTTGTTGTCATCTGTCACTTTTATTTGGAAGGAGGTTTCCTTATCCTTTTGATAGTAAAGATCCTTTGTTACCTCAACCTTCCAATCCTTATCTGTTCCACAGCCTGCTAAAATCGCAAGCAGAAGAATCATTGGTATATCTAACCTTTTCATTCAACCTTCACCCCTAAATTCTCCGTTTTCATAAACTCTTCAACACCATATTTCGTTATTTTCCGCTCATTTAAAAATGCGACAGAAGTACATAATTGCTTGATTTCATCGAGATGATGGGAGGATATTAGAATGGTTTTATCCTTCAGTGACCTTAATGTTTCGATGACCTCTTTTCTCCCGATTGGATCAAGTCCGCTCGTAGGTTCATCTAATAAAAGAATGTCCGAATCCTGATATAAGGTTATGGCAATCCCTAGTCGTTGAAGCATCCCTTTTGAGTAATTTTTAATTGCCTTATCACGGTCATCCCAGAGTTTTACAGCGCTCAGTAGTTCTTCCATTTTCCCTTCGTTCACCTGACTGGAGCCTGCCCTTGCAAAGAACATCATATTCTCCCAGCCTGAAAGGGAGGGGTAGAGCATAAATTTTTCAGGCAGATAGGCAATCTTATTATTAGAACGCCTTTTTCCTGTATACTCTTTCCCACTGATTAAGACCCGCCCCCTTTTCAAAGGTAATAGGCCTAATAATGTTTGAATAAAAGTAGATTTTCCCGCCCCGTTTTTACCAACAAGGGCACACACTTCATTTTTATCAATCGTTAAGTTGATATCATCTAACACACATTTTTTCCCGAAGGATTGGCTGACATTTTCAACAACAATCATTCTGAGCCCTCCTTGCGATGCAATAAAACACCTAAAGTAAAGGAAACGAACAAAGTTAATATCACATTTCCAAGTAAAAATACCCCCGGTTTAGTCCACATGAAGGATTCCAGCAAATTTGACATATGACCAAAGGAATAAATCCCAAGGTTTGACTCCAGATACATTCGTGCTGCTTGGAAAGGGTTTAAGAAAAATAGTAACGAAAACAGCTTAACATTGTCATACGAAACCGATGGAAGATAAGAGAGCAGTATTAGGTCATGTAAAAAGAATAGGTAAAACCAGATGATAATTGAAAATCCCACAATCTGCATTCTTGAACGACTAATACTACCAATAAACAACCCGATTTGCGTAAAAATGGCCATTAAGCATATGAAAGAAAATAAGAATACAAGATACTCTTTTCCATTAATTTGAAAAAGGAACTTAACAGGAACAAGATAAATAAAAAACCAGATAAGCATCGGAATGAGTAGTACCGATTGTACAGCGATGCTTTTTTTCAATAAAAAGCTTGTGTAAGAATCCTGCCTTGTTAACAGCATGATTAAGGTCTTTTGTTCCTTTTCTTGAATGACCGAGAAGGCTCCAAGAAGTAAACAAAGAATAGGAATAATGTATAGCAAAGTATTAAATAGGTTTAAGAGGAGCACCAGAAATCCCTGATCAACAGAAAGAGCAGAGGATGAGAATAGTAAAACGATTGATACAAGAATCATAATGCCAAAAGCTAACCATAGACCTTTTCCTCTTAAATTCTCCTTCCATTCCTTCTCAATAAAATTCATAACGAGCGTCTCCTTTTAACGTAAAAGATGATAGCCGTAACTCCAATAGCCAAAAACCACCATATTGGTTGAATCCTTCCTCCCCCTTTACTAATGAGGGGATAAGAATCTTTAAACATGATTGTTTCCTTTTGCAAATATTTATTTAATTCTTCATAAACGGCAATAGCCGGACTTTTCAAAAATAGGTAGGTTAGTTCTTGCTTTTCCATAAGCTGGTTTAAGGAGGATTGATAGACAACCGAGTGATCTCCGATTCCGTTTTGGTCCAAATCTATCAAAGGAAAATCCTTTCCCCAATCATTGCCCTTTTTATTCAGACTCCAGCTATTTCTTCCCTCACCGCCAATAGATACGGCAGGGATAGTATTTTCTTGAATGGTATTTTCTGTAAATGATTGTTCATTTGAGCTAGCCCATAGCTCAATTCCAATTTGATTCTTAATAATTTCATTGTTGCGATAAAGAATATTTGTCGATTGGTCAATATAAATACCTCTTTGATTTAAGTAGAACTCATTGTTTTCTACCTTTATATCATTTGAAGAAAGTAGAAATAGACCAAAGGAACGATGTCCATAGTTAAAAATAAAACGGTTATGGGATAGTTTGATTCCATTTGAATGCATGATGGTTGCTCCACCTGTATTAAATGTAAAAAGATTATTACTAAATTCATTTCGGTCGGAGTACATATAATGTAGTCCATATCTTGTTTCTCTAATATCATTTCCAATAATGCGGTTGTCGTTAGCATAATCAAAGAACATTCCATCTCTCGTGCCAGAAATAGAATTACTTATTAAAGTATTATGATTAGAATAATAGACATGAAGTCCGTTTCCTTGACTAGCAATCTTATCCTTGCCAGCACCTTCAACATTAACAGCTTGAATAAGATTATGGTGAGACTGGCTTAAATACACTCCATGATAGGAATTACGAATCTGGATATCCTGAAGGGTATTATGATGGGAGTAGAGCTTTATAGCTGCGTATTCCTCTGAGCTATTTCGATTCATGCTACTATTAGCAACGTTCAAATGGTGTAATTCAACATTAGGAGCATGAACGGAAATCACATTTCCCGTTCCGTCCCCTTTAATTAATGTCTTTTCTTTACCGACAATAGTAATTGTCTTCCGAATATCAATGTTTCCAACATACGTTTTATCCTCAAGTCTAATAGTCGCTCCCTCTTCGGCAGAATCAATCATTGCCTGTAAGTTTTTAGTGGCAAAGCTTTTACTAGGTGTAATGATTATGATTAATCCTAATGTAAAGAGTAAAGCAATCATATTTTTCATTTTTTTCGATCCTTCCATAAAGGAATGAGAATAAGAATAAAAGCAGCAATGACGAAATATGTGCCTATACCTAAATAGCTATGAGTGATAAAGTTGGCAAGAGTATTTTCCCCAATAATAGGCGGAACAAACGGATCGACCTCAATCGGAGCATCCGGACTTAATTCAGTTCCATATTTTTTAAGCGAACTGTACAAATCCCAAACCCCGGCGATGCCACCAATGATAAAAATACTAATAAGACCATATAATACTTTCTTGTGTCTTATGACAGCCGTTAACAGGGTAAGGGCAGCGAGGCCACCGATAAGGTAGACAAGATAGCCCAATTCTGGGAAGTTTGCTTCACTGAATTGCTGCATGCCAATATAATGATTCAAACCATTGATAATATCAATTTCACCTTCGAGTTTATTAGGGTAAACGATAATGTTCAAACCCTCTGGATATTGAGGTGCATAAAAAAGCATTCTCCACCAAGGAAAGAACAATGAAACGATGATTAATCCTGCTGCAAGAACAAGTATGATAGTTGATACAATAGATAGTCGATTTTCCTTCAAAGTAAACAGACCTTTCTAGAAAAGTTGAGAGGCTGAAAAGTCGTTTATTCTCCCCTGATTCATAAGGTTTACTTAATCATCAGGAAAGAAGATTCTCTCTTTCAGCCTCCTTTACTTCTAAAACATAGCTTATTTATTAGGTTTAACTAATAGGTATCCAGTCATTTCCTGGTGAAGAGCTGAACAGAAGTTTGTGCAATAAAGTGGGAAAGTACCTGCTTTATTTGCAGTAAATTCAAGTGTATTAGTTTGTCCAGGTTGTACTTCCATATCTAAGTCATAATTGTTAATACCAAATCCATGAGTAATATCTTCGTCAAAGTCTATGTTGGTTAAATGAATAACCACCTTATCACCTTGATTTACTTCAATGACATCTGGTCGCTTTGCTTTATGGTCAAATATGAACTTAGAACGCATCGCAATTCCGTAAACATGTACTTCGTTGCCTTTCCGTACAATTTTTGTATCGTTTTGATTATAAACAGCATCAGGGTTGTTTTTATTCTTAGAATAAACTTCAATTGTTTTGATTTTATCTGCTTTGATCATCTGAGCATAGTGCGGCTCCGGATCTGCTGGTACGGATTGAATGATTTCCATTTTATCCCCAGTTAAATCGATTAGCTGCATAGATTCAGGGTGTGAAGGACCAACAGATAAATACGTATCTTTTGCTAGCTTATTAAGTGATACAATGTATTTTCCGTCTGGAGAGGCCGTGTCTCCTTCTGCAGCTGCCGCATGACCTGGTGAATACTGAACAGGAATTCGATCCAATGTTTTCCCAGTGTTCGGATCCCACTTAACAATTTCAGAAGAAATGAACATGGTTGTATAGGCCATTCCTTTATCATCAAACTGAGTGTGAAGTGGTCCAAGAGCGTTGTCTGGATCTACTTCCCTTTCCATGACAGATTCATATTTAAGAACTGGAATTCCATTACGTTCTTCAGCGAAATCCTTATTTTTAATAGCTTCGAATGCCTTTTCAAAAGAGAACACTGTCATTGCTGGAGCAAGTTTACCGGATGCAATAAATCGTTTGCCATCAGGAGTTACGTCGACACCATGTGGTGATTTGGCAACAGGAACTAAGTAAATTCCGCCTTTTTGTTTTTCAGGGAAGATCACTTTTTGTCCCTTAACGTTCTCATATTCTCCGTTTTTCACCATCTTCTCAAGCTCTTTCCAATTGAAAAGAACGATGTAGTCACGGTCTGCCTTCGATGCATTAATCTCTAAATTAGTGGTAGCTTCTTCCGTATTGTAGGTGGTCATGACCGCCCAATCCCCAGACATTTCTTTACCGGCATCTGAAAGGTCATAGGACCAAGGGGGAAGAGCCACTTGATAAGCAACGTTTAACTTTTGTTTCTTATCATCAAATGTAACAGCAGACATAACTCCGCGATATTTTTCGCTAAATTTGTCTAATGGTTGATACTCACTACCTAGTGGGACTGCAAAACGAGTAGGTAAGAATAAGTACTCTGTGTTTTGTGTGACAAATGCCGCACAGTGCGGTCCACTAGTATTTGGAACTTTAATAATGTCTTTTGTTGTAAAAGTTTTTAAGTCTACAACAGCAGCGCGGCTATTGGCAACATCGGTTGCAAAAAGGTATTTTCCGTTATAATCGCCTTTTGTTTCTGAGATGGCAGGGTGATGTAGGTCTCCCCATGTATAACCACCTAGCATTTCCTTTGATTCTTTGTCATAGCCATAACCGGTTGCTGAATCTGGAGAAAAGACTGGGACTGTGCGTATTTTTCTCATAGATGGCACACCATAAATGAACATTTGTCCTGAGTGTCCACCGGATGCCATTAAATAATATTCGTCCTTTTCTCCGTATGGAACGTACACCTTTTCAGCATTCGTTTTGTTGGAGGCTTGGTTTTTCGCTGAGGTATCAGTTCCTGTTGTAAAATCCCCAAAGAAAACGGTAGCAGCTAGAAATCCTGCTACAAGCCCTGTTGTTGCTGGAACCCATTTTTTCAAATTTGACACCACACTTTCGTTAATATGAATTATTTTTCTGAAGCCTGTTTTAATAATTCTACGACTTGACTAATCTCATCATCAGATAGCGGATTTCC
Source organism: Bacillus massilinigeriensis (assembly GCF_900117315.1). Classification (GTDB taxonomy): domain Bacteria; phylum Bacillota; class Bacilli; order Bacillales; family Cytobacillaceae; genus Bacillus_BE; species Bacillus_BE massilionigeriensis. Next base: position 4,028,324 of record NZ_LT630337.1, on the reverse strand, counting down.
ACTGATAACACCTGACATAACAGCAGACGTTGGCTCCTTTAAGAATTCTTCAATTGGCTTCCCATGCTTTCCTTCTACATCCTTGTAGGCTTGGGATAAATCTGGACCAGTGGATCCACCTTGAAGATCTAGTTTCTCAATAGAGTGACAGCCAAGGCAGCCTTTTGATTGGAAAATATTATTTTCAGCTGAAGCAGAAGCTGTTTGAGTTTGTTCCTCAGTTTTTCCTTCTGATTTTTGCTCATTGCTGCTACTTTCCTTAGCTGCAGCTTCGGAGTTGACATCGGTTGTTTGCTCAGTAGTAGCCGCGGTGTTCGTTTCTTTTTCAGCAAGCAATATATCAAAAACTAAATAACCGATTCCAAGACCGATTACAGCAAAAATGAAGAATTGAATAATGGCCTTTTTCATTCTGTTCCCCCCTTGAATGAATTTATTTATACCTTTCCATATTAAATGGAAGGGATAATTTTGATAGTGATACACTTCACATTAGAATGTGAAGTTTTTGTGAAATAGAAACAGTTTAAGAATTTGAAAGCGCTTTGAAAAGAGTTGAAAATTTGTGAATTATATCACAATAAAACTAAATAATAATATATAAAATGAATGTATGAGAGAAAGTTCTAAGGAGGCATTAATGTGATAACTGAGATGATAGACCCACATATAAGAGTAATTAAAAAGTCCAATATAGAAGATTTTTTAGGAAAAATAACTGCATTTAAAGATTTACCAAAGGAATCTATAAAAATATTAGATAAACGTGTGATGAAATCAAAATATAAAAAAGGGGAACATCTATTTACAGAATTTGACAAGGCCAAAGGCGTCTTCTTTGTTGATACGGGAATTGTAAAGCTAACGAAGCAGGATGAAAATGGGAATGAAATCATTGTTTGTATGAAGAAGCAAGGGGAGATATTTGCTGAGGCCTGCCTATTCAATAAGGAAAGAAGCTGTTATCCGGCAACAGCCACAATGGTTCAGGATGGAGAAATCTATTTCTTAAACACAGAAAAGCTTGAAGAGGAGATTATCCATTCTCCTGAGCTAGGTGTGAGGATGATCCACTATATGAGCGATGCCTTAAGAGACATGACCTTATCCTTAAGGGATGTCGCCATGCTTGATGTGTACACAAAAACAGTAAAAACATTGGTTAAATTAGCGAATAAATTCGGAGAAATTGATGGAAATCAGATGCATCTAGAGCTTCCAATTACGGTTCAAGAGCTGGCAACATTAGTCGGGAGCTCGAGAGAAAGTGTGAGCAGAGTCTTTACTAGATTAAAAAAAGAAGAGGTTATGGAAGTATCAGGAAGAAGCATTACAATTTATGACTGGGATGGTTTCTGTTCCCTTTCGAATAAGCAATCATCTGCAACATGATTATAAAAAAGGAAAACCCTGACGCTGTTTTTGGTCAGGGTTTTATACGTTGATTGGTGTTTGTAAAGGGTTAGAATTTATAAGTCCAAAATCGTTCATTATGAATCCATGCCATGATTTTTGGATCCTTGCTATTATACTTTTCTTCCGTATCCCCATACATGTATTGAGTTTGTGATAGATGGGCCTTCATAGCAGCAATTTTTTGACTTGCAGCGGCACTCACATCATTGATGATATCAGGTTGACCAAGCTCATCAATGCAATTATTGGAAAAAGCAACGCAATGGAGCTTCGGCCTTTTTTCATTAGGCATGCGTTCAACGGCTCTAACAACAGCAGCGCCTGTTGCATCATGATCAGGATGGACGGAGTATCCAGGGTAAAAGGTAATAATTAAGGAAGGATTGACTTCATCGATGATATCAGCCATTTCACTCGTTAACTTTTCCTCATCCTCAAATTCAACTGTTTTATCCCGATAACCAAGCATTCTCAAATCTTGTATTCCAAGAGCCTCTGCAGCATTTAATAATTCCTGCTTTCGAATGAGTGGAAGTGACTCCCGTGTAGCAAATGGTGGATTTCCAAGATTTCTCCCCATTTCTCCAAGGGTTAAGCAAGCATAAGTTACAGGTGTTCCATTTTTCGTATGAGAGGCAATTGTACCGGAAACCCCGAATGCCTCATCATCAGGATGGGGAAATACGACTAAAACATGACGTTCTTTTTCCATTTTTAGAGCTCCTTTCTTATTTATAATTGATCTCTATTCAAATGGAGTCTTACTAATTTCTAAGGCAACAGCTAGCTTTCCTTCAAAATCATGTCCGGCTAAAAGCAGGCGGTCCTTTTCATCTACTTCAAAATGTGTAATTCCCTCCGCATAAACCCAGCCAATTTGCATTTTTAGTCCAACTCGGTATGGCCCACTACCGGTAATTTTCCCATGCTCATAACGGATCAGCGCATTACGGATATAGGCACCAGATGAGAAAAATGATTCATCACGATGGGAAGCATAAGCCCCGTTGGTTGTTTCAAGATGAACATAAACGTTTTGACCCGCAAATCGGTCGAGCTCTTTTTGAATTTGTTCCGTCACTACATTCTCCATTTGAATAACCTCCTTTTTATAGGTTGGGATTGTTTGACATTAGAAAGATATTATTATCTTACTAAAAACAGAGGAAAAAGCGAAATAGATAGCACTATTTATTTTTTTTAGATGGGCGGTTAAGGAAAGGTTTTTTAAAAACAATAAAAAAAGCCTCCATTTGTAAGAAAATAGAAGCCTTTCTATGTTAATCTATCCTAGTCTTGTCCCATTTGGTACTGGTTTTTCAGGTTGAGCAAGTACAGGTATAAGACCATCTGCATAGCCAATATCAAAAAGCATTCCTTCAGAAAGCTCACCGGCCATTTTCCGTGGTGCAAGGTTGACAACAAATAATGCTTGTTGTCCTTCGATTTCTTTAGGGTTTTCTCTTTCACCCTTCATCCCTGTTAGTATCGTCCTGGAAAAATCCCCAAAATCAACGGTTAATCTAATAAGTTTCCTTGAATTTTCTACATCCTCGACTAATTTAATTGTGCCAACTCGAATATCAACCTTATCTAGCTCATCAATGCTAATAGTAGGTTTTACCGGTGCTGTCATAGTCATTTCTCCTATTCATAGATTCAATAGATGTTTTAGGTATAACTTAATCGGAAAGCATTAATTGGAAGAAGTAAATATCCTAATATTTTGATTATCTCTTATTGGTAAAAATACAACAAGATATTTAGGAGAGACTTATTAAAAATACTCTAACAGGCATCGTCTATATGCTTTATCAGAATCAAGAAAATAAAAAAGGATAGACAAAGCTAATGAAGTTCAGCTCCCATCTATCCTTTTCTTTTATCTTAAAACATATAACCTATTTTGAAGCCTGCTCAGCTTCCAAACGTCCCGCACCATAAGTACGATATGCACCATGCATGGTGGGTCCGACATATTCATTTAATTTAAATCCATGGCTGATGGCTGCGGTGATAAAGTGCTTCGCAACATCAATTGCCTCAAGGACAGATTTCCCTTTGGCTAATTCGGCAGTAATGGCAGCAGAGTAGGTACATCCTGCACCGTGGATATAAGTTGTATCAATCCGTTCGCCTTCAAATAGCTTGAAATCCTTGCCATCAAATAATAAATCAACAGCTTTTTCATGTTGTAGCTTACTGCCACCTTTAATCATCACGTATTTAGCGCCAAGATCATGAATCTTAACAGCTGCCTCTTTCATATCATCGATTGTACGGATTGGACCTGTTTTTGATAATTGCCATGCCTCGAATAGGTTTGGAGTCACAACCGTTGAACGAGGTACGAGTAGCTCACGTATGGCATCAGCTGTATCTGGTTGAAGTACCTCATCTTCTCCCTTACATACCATAACAGGGTCAATTACAACCTTATCTAATTTATTTTCATCAATCGTTTTTGCAACGAGCTCGATTGTTTCTACTGAACCTAGCATTCCTGTTTTCATTGCATCGACACCTATAGAAAGAACAGTATCCAGCTGTGCCTTCAATGTTTCAATCGCAATAGGAGTAACGTTATGATGCCATCCGTTTGGATCCATGGTAACAATTGTTGTTAAAGCGGTCATTCCGTAAACGCCAAGCTCTTGAAAAGTTTTTAAATCAGCTTGCATCCCTGCACCGCCACTAGTGTCAGAACCAGCAATGGTTAAAGCCTTTTTCATGGTCATATGTACAACCCCCTTGAAGTTTAAAGTAAGATTAATTAAATCCTAGTTTAGCACATCTAGTGTATCATTAATCATAATCTGTTTACTATAATCGTTTCTATTATATCAATTTTAAATATTAGCACAATTAGAAAATTGTGGCTGGTTTTTCAAAGAAGTATTTCCTATGATATTAGTGAGAGGAAGGTTAGGTGATAAGCGATGAAGCATATTTTATACATAGAGGACGATTTAGAAATTGGCAAATGGGTGAAGGAGGACTTAGAGACAAGAGGTTACAGGGTGGATTGGTTAACATCAGGGGATCAGGCAACAAGTCATATACAGATGGCAGATTTGGCCATTTTGGATGTCATGCTTCCTGGATTAGATGGTTTTACAGTTGGACAAAGGTTAAAGAAGGTAAAACCAGAAGTTCCCATAATGATGCTTTCTGCGAGAACAGCGGTTGACGACAAGCTTCAAGGGTTGCAATTTGCCGATGATTATTTAACAAAGCCATTCCACCCTGAAGAGCTTGCTGCAAGAATCGAGGTACTACTCAGAAGATCTGGGCAAAGCTTTGCCAGTGAAATTCAACTTGAGCATATAAAAGTTTTATTAAATGAAAATAGAATCCTTGATGATAGAACAGGAGAAGAATTAATTTTAACTGGAAAGCAATATCAAATTTTTATGTATCTCTTACGGCATCCTAATCAAATTTTAACAAAGGAACAAATCTATGAATCCGTTTGGGGAGAGCCTTATTTGGAAGGTGATAAAACCTTAATGGTACATATTCGTTATCTCCGTGAAAGAATTGAAAAAAATCCTAGTTCCCCAACAATTATAGAAACAATCCGAGGAATCGGTTATCGGGTGAGACAATGAAGCTGAAGAACTCCTTGTTATCTAAATACCTATTGCTCATTTTCATAGCAATTATGATTTTGCCGGTAACGTTCCCGATTCTAACGATGTTAATCTACACTCCGGCAGATAAAAACTTTTCAAATCAGTATCAAAATGGGACAGATCTTGAAAAGATGTGGCATCAAGAAGCACGTGAGCTGAACGGAGCAACTGAGATTGAAATAAATAAAAGGATAGTAGAACTTCAAAAAAAATATAGTAAAGCTAGTATGTTCTGGGTAGACAAAAATGGATTTACTAAGCGGAAAATTCCAGAAAATATAACCATCCCAAAAAGGTGGAGCACAGCCTACACCGTTAAGTTTATGAAAAAAAGCTACGATTCAGATCCTTTTACAGCTGTTGCTTTTATTGGTACGAATAAAAACCAGGGTTTTATGGTAATACAGGTTCCAAGATCTGAGATGAAGAATGCAAATGAACAAGTCCGAGATAAGTATAACTATATCTTGGTCATTGGCATGGGTGTGATTTTAGCTGCGTTTATTTTTGTATCTTGGATTTTCTTCTATCGCATTCGAAAAAGGCTATTGCGATTACAGCAGGCAATGACAGTACCAACTGAAACTAGAATCCCTCACACACTCCATGTTGGGAAATTAGATGAAATCGGAAATTTAGAGCAATCCTTTAATGGAATGATTTCAAAGCTCCAGGAAGCGCGGAAAAGGGAGCAGGAGGAAGAGGAGCTAAGAAGAAGCCTAATCGCTAATTTATCCCATGATTTAAGAACCCCTTTGACCACTATTCGAGGACATGCCTATCAGCTACAAAAAGAGCCAATGAGTGAGAATGGCAGACAATCATTAGAGCTCATTGATCGTAAAATTAGTTTTCTAGCTGAATTAATAGAGAATCTTCTCTCTTATTCTCAGCTTTCGTCAGGGAAATACCCCTATCATTCAGAAAACCTTGATGTTGTTCGGCAAATAAGAACATCTATCGCTAATTGGTATCCTGTTTTTGAGAGGGAAGGGTTTGATATAGAAATTGAGATGACTGATGAGCGAGTAAGTTATAATCTGGACCAACAATGGTTTGAGAGAATACTCGATAACTTCTTTCAAAATATTTTAAGGCATGCAAAAACGGGTAAGTACATTGGGATTAAGCTGCAACGGAAAGAAAAGGGTCATCTGTTGGTCATAGAGGATAAGGGTCCTGGCATGGATAGTCCCTCTTTGGAGAAGGGAACGGGGATGGGATTAACCATTGTCTCCCTCATGCTCAAGGAAATGAGGCTGAATTGGGAGATTGAAAGCACCAATAAAGGGACGAAAATTTATATATGGTTTAAGGAGGAGGCTGGATAAATCCGGCTTCTTTTTTTATTCGAAAGTGATTAAAACTCGACAAACTCAGCATTTTTTAAACTAAATTTAAACTTCCTTAACCCCTTGATTTAACCTTAGGAGGATAACATGGGAATCGAGGTGAGGAAAATGAGTGAAATCATTATTCAAACGAATGGTTTAACCAAAAAATTTGGCGCGAGAACAGTAGTAGAGGATGTTCATTTACAAATTCATAAAGGAGATATATATGGTTTTCTAGGACCAAATGGGGCAGGGAAAACAACGACCATTAAAATGCTTTTAGGATTAGCTAAAACAACAAAAGGCTCCATTCAAATCTTTGGCAAGGACTTAAAAAAAGAAAGGCTAAGTATCTTGAAAAAAGTTGGTTCCCTTGTTGAGTATCCATCCTATTACGGCCATTTAACCGCTTATGAGAACCTAGAGGCTGTTAGAAAGCTATTAGATGTTCCAAAATCAAGAATCGATGAGGTATTGTCCATTGTCCGATTAAATAATGAGGCGAAACGGGCTGTAAAGGGATTTTCCTTAGGAATGAAGCAACGCCTTGGGATTGCCATCGCCCTGTTGGGAAATCCCGAACTCCTTATTTTAGATGAACCAACAAATGGTCTCGACCCAGCAGGGATTATTGAAATCCGCGAGCTGATTAAAAGTATGCCAAAAGAGCATGGAATGACTATTCTTGTTTCAAGCCATTTATTATCAGAGATTGACCAAATGGCAAATCACGTTGGCATTATCAGCAAAGGGAAAATGATCTTTCAAGATTCAATAGAAGCATTAAGGAGAAGATCTTCTAATCATATTCGCATGAATGTGAGCAACCCAGAAACGGCCTTCTCATTGCTTTTATCTAAAGGATATAAGGGAGAGCTTGAAGAAAGTCAGCTATACTTCGAAGGGATGAGTGATGATAGGATTGCGCAAATCATTGATACTCTAGTCCATCATTCTTATTCTATTTATCGAGTGGAAGAGGAAAAGAAATCATTAGAAGATATTTTCCTAGAGCTAACAGGAAAAGGAGGGGGCTTATAATGCTTCAAATACTCGCTTCTGATTTTTTAAAAATGCGAAGAAAGTGGATTATCTTTTTGATTATCCTTGGCCCTGTTGGTGTCATTGGATTAGAGGCGGTGAACTTTTTCCTTCGTTATGACTATTTAACAAAGCAATATGAGAAGGATTTGTGGGGAGGACTGATAGATAATGTTCGCTATTTAGCTGTTCCGACATTAATCATAGGTCTAACGATCATTACTTCCATGATTGCTAATATCGAGCATCAGACCAATGCATGGAAGCAAGTGTTGGCACTCCCTATTTCGAAAATAAAGGTCTTTATGGGGAAATTTGCATTGTCGGCCATCCTTTTGTTAATATCTAGTACGCTTTTAGCTATTGGAACGGTAATATTGGGTCTTATCTTAAGATTTCCAACCGATATTCCATACATTTTATTAATAAAAATGATGTATTATCCATATTTTGCAGCATTAACCTTTATTGCTCTCCAAATATGGCTTTCTATAACAATAAAAAATCAAGCAATCCCTCTTACAGTTGGAATCTTAGGCACTGTCGTTTCTCTTGGCGCAGGGGGATTTCCTGACTGGGTACCTTATAAATGGCCGACCTTAATCAATCAATGGGAGGAACCTATTTATTCGGCTATGACAGGGGTATTAGTAGGATTGTTAATAATTCTTCTGGGGGCAATTGATTTTGTGAGAAAGGATGTAAAGTAAATGTTGAAAATTTGGCAATCTGAATTTTTGAAAATAAGAAAGTCATCGATTTGGCTCCTTATTTTTGTTAGCCCTCTCCTTGCATCCCTTTCAACGTTTGGAGAAACGTTGGATGTGCATAAAGGAGAATGGATTTTTACCATTTCTCTCATGGCATATGTTCATGGTCTTCTATTTTTACCTCTGTTAACTGGTGTTTTTTCAGCCTTTGTTTGCCGCTATGAGCATATTGGAGGAGGCTGGAAGCAGGTGTTAGCCCTTCCAGTGTCGAGATGGAAGCTTTATTTAGTCAAGTTCCTGACCGTCATTTTCTTGCTAGTATTGACCCAGCTTCTATTACTTGGAGGCCTGTTGTTAGTCGGAGAGATAAAAGGATTTACCGAGGCAATCCCTTGGAAAATGATTTTTACCAGTGTAATCGGAGGCTTAATTGCCTGTCTGCCTTTGGCCGCTATGCAAATGTTTGTATCTGTCGCGTGGTCTAGCTTCGCTGCACCGCTCGCAATCAATGTTATCTTTACACTACCGAACATCTTAGTGGCTAACTCTGCTAAATATGGACCGATTTATCCATGGGTACAGCCATTTTTAGCAATGATTCCGCATACGGATGGTAGTTTTGGGGCATTGAACGTCTCCTTGGAAACCTTGTTTATTATTATTATAGGTAGCTTTGTGGTTTTTTTCCTGTCGGGAATAATGTATTTTCAAAGAAAAGAAATTTAAGGAGCGAGCGTGGGGTGGTCTCTTTTTAAGAGGAAGAGTATCTCCTTGGGGCTCGTTTTTTTTATAGGAAATAGTGAAAAGTTGAATTATTATCTGGATTCAAATAATGTTATATATAATGAAACTCTTTCGTTAGAGGAGGGTAGTTATGCAAGCAACAGCTATTATTTTAGCAGGTGGGAAATCTAGTCGGATGGGAAGAAATAAAGCCCTGCTTGAAATTGGAGGTAGAACAGTCATAGAGATGATAGCGAATGAGCTTCAGGATTTGACAAGTCATATAATGATCGTGACTAATTCACCTGAAGAATATCATTTTTTACATCTACCAATAGTCGAGGATGAGTGGAAGGGGATGGGGCCTTTAGCGGGTATTCATGCTGGCTTAAGTCACTCCAAAACTGAAAAAAATCTCATTGTTGCTTGTGATATGCCCTTTATTTCTGCTGAGGTAGGGAGGATTCTTCTTGAAGGATTAGAGGATGGATTCCAGGTTGTTATCCCAGATATGGAGGGGCAACTTCATCCCCTTTATGCCGCCTATCATAAAAACATCCTTCCATGGATTACCCAATCTATGAACAGACAGCAATTAAGTATTCATAGGTTTTTAGAGAATATGCCAGTAAAAATCATGAAGGAGGGAGATTTTATGAGCTCCCATTACATCTTGAAGGATACCGACTTTTTTAATATGAATAATAGGCATGCCTTCCTACATGCTTTAAATATATATAAGGGTAGCGAAGGAATAAGTTTTCCTGAGTCCAATGGGAGTTAATTAGAACTCGAATGTGAGGTGGATGGATTGAATTATGAAATAACAAGGGAGCCGATACAGATTCAAACGGTTATTGATAAAGTCATCAGGCGGGAGGCCGGTGCAATCACAACCTTTATCGGTACAGTGAGGGAATTAACGAACGGCAAGAAAACCTTGTTCTTAATCTATGAGGCTTACGAGTCTATGGCGTTAAAAAAACTAGAGCAAATTGGTATGGAAATAGAAGAGCGCTGGAACGGAGCAAAGGTGGCTATCTCACATCGCGTAGGAAGACTAGAAATTACGGATGTGGCAGTGGTCATTGCTGTTTCAACACCGCATCGGGCTGATGCCTATGAGGCCAATCGTTATGCGATTGAAAGAATAAAGGAAATCGTCCCAATTTGGAAAAAAGAGCATTGGGAGGATGGGGAAGAGTGGATTGGGAATCAACAGGAAACGTTCTCTTATCCGTCAGGGAAACCACTACTTGAGGAGGATCCAAAATGAATAAGGTTTTGTTTTTTGCCCATTTAAAGGATGCGGTTGGAGAGGATTCCATTGAGATAGATGTTGCAGGAAAAACAGTGGAAGAGGCGAAACAAATAATTGCAGAAAGATTTGGAGCTGTGAATTTGGATTCGGTTATGACTGCTGTGAATGAGGAGTTTGCAATGAATGAAGAAATTATCCATGAGGGTGATGAAATTGCTTTAATTCCTCCTGTAAGTGGCGGTTGAAGAGGGAGATGTGCTAGGGATGGAGAATCGATACTCAAGACAAACCTTATTTTCACCAATAGGAATCGAGGGGCAAAAGAAAATTAGCTCTAAGCATGTGCTGATGATTGGAGCAGGCGCTTTAGGCTCAGGGAATGCAGAAATCCTCACGAGATCAGGAATTGGTCGACTGACCATCATAGATCGTGATTATGTTGAGGCATCCAATCTTCAAAGGCAGCAGCTATACACGGAAAAGGATGCAGAGGAAAGGATACCAAAAGCCATTGCCGCAAAAACACGCTTACAGGAAATAAATTCTGAAGTGGAAATCAAAGCAATCGTCGGAGATGCTACACCTGATATGCTAAAAGAGCTATGCATGGAAAAAGTAGACCTTATTATAGACGCCACGGACAATTTTGAAACGAGAATGGCCATTAATGATCTATCTCAAAAATATGAAATACCTTGGATTTATGGGGCTTGTGTTGGAAGCTTTGGTATGAGCCTAACCATCATCCCTGGGAGAACCCCATGCTTAAACTGCCTACTGAAGAAGATTCCTATTCAGGGAATGACATGTGATACAGGGGGAATTATCGCCCCAGCAGTACAAATGGTTGTGGCTCATCAGGCAGCGGAGGCATTAAAAATCCTTACGGAGGATTGGGAAGCAGTACGGCAATCTCTAGTTAGCCTTGATTTATGGCGCAACCAATATTCTTCCATAAAGGTTACTAAAGCAAAGGATGATAACTGTTTATCCTGTGGCAGAAATCGTACATACCCCTATCTAGAAAGTGAGAATTTAACGAAAACCTCTGTCCTATGTGGAAGAGATACCGTACAAATTCGACCTCCCAAAAAAGTGAATCTCCAATTACATGAACTATCAGAACAACTGCATTTGTTAGGATACGAAGTAAAGGGAAATCCCTATTTATTATCCATACAAATGGCCGGTCGACGAATGGTCATTTTTCAGGATGGGAGAGCTCTTATCCATGGGACAAAGGATGAGAAACAGGCTAAATCGATCTATCAAAAATTACTAGGCTAGAATCCCCTATCCTTATATGGAAGGGGGTTTTTCTTTTAAGAAAAGACCTGCATGGTACCTCTCATACTTTATTATGCAAAATGTGGAACCCTCTTTTTCAAAAAACTACCACTCCAAAATTCCGATTCATTTCAACAAAATTAAACAAAAACTCCATCTTTCAAATTATAATGAAATAGAATTCCCATTTAGAAAGGTGTGATTTTATGGGACAAAAGGATAAAGATATGCAAGAACAGCTTGATGCCATCATGAAAGAGCTAAAGGAAGCAAAACAACAAACGGCTAGTACCATTGCGATAAATCAAGGGAAATCCTCTTTTACGTTCCCTAGCTTTTTAAAAATTGGTTTGAAAAAATGGAGTTGGAAGCTAGGATTATTCCTGGCGGCTCTTCTAATAATCGGTGCATTAATTGGGTCTGGGTTATCTTTTCTCTTTTCCGGAAGTAAGGCTGAAATTGAAAAAGGAAGTTTTGTAGAACAAATGAAGGATTTATCCTCCCTTGCAACCTCACAGGCTTATGTAAAAGCAGTCATTGAAAAGGAAGATAATCAATTATTCGGATATGAAATCAAAAAAAATATTCCTGGAACGAAACGAAAGCTATTCCTCATTATTCCTGGCACAGTAACAGCAGGGGTTGATTTAAAGCAGCTTGAACAAAAGGATATGAAAATTAACCAGAGCGAAAGGAAGGTAACCGTAACCCTTCCTAGAGCGACGATGATTCAGGAGCCTTCATTAGATTTGGAGAATGCTCAAACCTTCTCCATTGAAGGGATCTTTCGTAATGAAGTAAATTGGGACGAAGCTTATGATTTAGCAGAAGAAGCAAAGGACCAAATTGAAAAAGAAGCAATCACCCAAGGGATCCTTCAACGAGCAGAAAAAAATGCAGAAAAGACATTAAAGGAATTCTTTAAGCAATTCGACTACAAAATGGAAGTGAAATATCAGGATTAATAAGGATGAATGCAGATGGAGATAGGCATTGTGCAAAGTGATTGGTTATATAAACTTTCGGATGAGCTAGAAGAGCCCTATTTTAATGAGCTTCAGCAATTTTTGAAAAATGAATATGAAGGCCAGGTCATCTATCCAAAGCAATCCGATATTTTTAATGCATTAAACCTTACACCATACAAGGATGTAAAAGTAGTGATTTTAGGGCAAGACCCTTATCATGGAGTAAATCAAGCACACGGCTTAGCCTTTTCTGTTAAGTCAGGGGTAGACATCCCTCCATCTTTGAAAAATATTTTCAAAGAATTAGAGTCTGATCTTGGCTGTGAAATTCCGAATCATGGCTGTCTTTTGAAATGGGCAAAACAAGGGGTACTGCTATTAAACACGGTATTAACGGTTCGAGCAGGTGCAGCCAATTCACATAAAGGAAAGGGCTGGGAGAAATTCACCAATGAGATCATTCGACAATTAAACCTACGGGAGAAGCCGATTATATTCATTCTTTGGGGGAAACCTGCTCAAAGTAAGCAGGGATTGATAGATTCAAATAAGCATATTATTATAGCATCTCCCCATCCAAGTCCCTTATCTGCCCACAGAGGTTTTTTTGGAAGCAAACCCTTTTCAAAGGTGAATCAATATCTAAAAGCTATGAATGAGCCAGAAATTGACTGGCAAATCGAGGATATTTGACAGAGTATGACGTGTTTCACGTGAAACTGACAAAAAAGGCTATTTTTTTCATGGTGAGGTGGTTCATGTTATCTTGTTAGTGTCTGACACTTAGAAAGGAACATGGTGCCTGTCACCATGTCGTGAGTTAGAAAGCAAAGGATGGGTGAAAGGTTGGATCGAGTGAACTGTTTTCATTGTCGTTATTTTTTTGTTACATGGGACCCGAATTTTCCAAAGGGCTGTAAGGCATATCAATTTAAAACGAAGCGGCTTCCTGCAATAGAGGTAAAGAAGGCCTCCGGTCAGCCATGTCTACGATTTGAAAAGAAAAAGTAAGTAGCCATATTCAATCTGGTTTAATATAGGCATATTTTAGCGAACAATGGAAGAGAAGATGGAACAAAGAAGAGGTGTTTTGTTTGAGTATTTCAATGCAGAGGGTTTTAGAAAAAATTGAAGAGGAAATTAAACATGCCAAAGCAAGCTCCAGCGAGGCAAGAATGAGGGAAAGAATTCAATCGATAAAGACTTTATGTGAACTTGTCTTAGAAGAAGGCGTTCATCAAAAGAGCGAGGCTTTCCAAGAGGGGAAAATTGTCCAGATCCCACCGGTGATTCAGTCAATCCCTGTCTCACAACCGAAAAAGTTAGAAATGGATGACGATGCAAACGGGGACTCACTGCTGGATTTTTAATAGATATAGCTTAGAGAAATGATTGACTTACAATCAAAATGATTTAATTTTATCAGCTATTATGATTAAATAGGGTGCAAAAGGTTTTATTATTTTTTGAATATAAGAATCAGAACAATTGGGAGGATTAATTTAGGGAGGAGAAATGTAATCACATGAAAGTATTTGTTGTTTTAGGGGCAATAAATGCACTATTATCCGTTGCTTTAGGGGCATTTGGTGCACACGGCCTTGAGGGGAAAATCGAACCAAAATATTTGGACATTTGGAAGACAGGGGTAACCTATCAAATGTTCCATGCAACCGGCCTTCTTATTATAGGGGTGCTTTTAGGGAAATATCCAGCAAGCTCTTTGCTATCCTGGTCTGGTTGGATTATGCTTCTGGGGATTATTTTATTTTCAGGAAGCCTTTACGTTTTAAGCGTGACTAAAATCGGGATATTAGGTGCAATCACACCATTTGGTGGAGTTTCCTTTATCGTTGCCTGGGCATTGATTGTTGTTGCGGCGATAAAATTATTTTAAGAAAATAGGACTAAAAAGATGCTGATAATTGATACTCAGCATCTTTTTTTAACTTAGTTATTATTTCAGTTCATTTGTGCATTAAGCAGGATGTTTTACGATTGTATTCCTACCTTGGAGGATAAGTGGTAACTCCAGGTGAACCGCCAAATGGATATTCATACTCAAGTTCCTCATCAAAGGTTGCATAATTAAAAAAGACCATTGGGATAAGAGTGCGTCTTCCAGTTTGAGGATCACTCAGGATAAGATGATCACGCCCGGCAGCCTCAATGATACCAGTAAATGTCCTTCTGTCGGCGGGACCGTCGCCATCAAAGGATGCATGGACAGTAGTTAGTTTGCCTTTATTTAAGCGTAAGATATTTTCAATATAGGATTGCTCTAAAGGCAGCATTCCTGGTATTTGCGGTTGAGCACCAGCCGTACCTCCGCCAGCACCTAGGCCGGGTGGTGGTGTTGTTTGCATGCCAGCTCCTGTGGGCATACCAGCTCCTGCTGGCATTTGAGGATAAAAAGGCTGTGTTCCAAAAGCAGGGGTTTGCCCTGTGCCTCCAACATAAGGCTGCTGAAAGCCGAAACCCGATTGTCGATAATCAACATATTGATTTGGATAAGATCCTTTCAATCTCTTTCCCTCCTAAAACAATCATATTTTAAGTAAAAATATTTAACTCTGAGGATATTGCTTTGAAGAGTTTTGCGATTAGGCATTCAAATCTACAAAAGAATCATCATGTAAAAGGAATGCTAAATGAAGACTCACTAATTCAAGTTATGAAAGTCATAGGAGATTTATGACAAAAAAAGGGGCTGCCCAAAAAGTTATACTTTTGAGGCAGCCCCTTAAGAACTCGTTAATTATTGTGAAGGAAATTTATTTGACCGATTTAATCTTAATTCACATGTAGGAAATGAGAGATTTGATCCTCTTCTAATAGATTTCCAACGAAGAATGAGCCAAATTCTCCATAGCGAGCACTTACTTCATCAAAACGCATTTCATATACTAGCTTTTTAAATTGCAGTACATCATCAGCGAATAAAGTGACTCCCCATTCGTAATCATCAAAACCGACTGAGCCAGTAATGATTTGCTTTACCTTCCCAGCATACTTACGACCAATCATTCCATGACTGCGCATCATATTGCGGCGATCCTCCATTGGAAGCATATACCAGTTGTCTTGGCCTTGTCTGCGCTTGTCCATTGGATAGAAGCAGACATGCTTTGATTTTGGCAGGATTGGATAAAGTCTAGCCAGGATATCAGGATTTTGATATGGATCCTGATCAGATGGTAAATAGTTGCTAAGCTCAACAACAGATACATAAGAAGATGTAGGGATAGTGAACTCAGCTAATTTTGATTTATTGAACTCTGTTTCAATTTCGTTTAATTCCTCCATAGTAGGCCTTAAAATCATCATCATAAAATCGGCTTTTTGACCAACAATCGTATATAAGGCATGACTACCTTGTTTTTCGACCTGAGTTTTATTCCACTTTTCAATAAGACCAAGAAATTCATTTATAGCTGCCTGACGTTCATCGCTTGGTAACATCTTCCAACTTGTCCAATCAATCGCGCGGAAATCATGAAGAGAATACCAGCCGTCAAGTGTTGTTGCTGCTTCACTCATTGCTATCACTCCTATTCATTTCTTTAAACATCATTACCACCATTACTATATCACAGTTTCACCAAGATGCCCTTTAATAAAACTCAAGGTTTGACAAGTTCCGTTGTACAAAATGAAAATTTTGTAGAATAATGAAAAAAGGTGTTTAAAAAGGGCATTCCAATATATTTATAATATTTTAAAAAAATGGACTTTTCAATGTAAACGATAACAATTTCGATATTTGTTGAAATTATTAAAAAGAGATGGGTATGCTAAAGACGTATTGTAAAAGGAGGATTTATAGAATGAGTGATTTATTTTCAAGCTTAAAGGAAAAAGTAACCGGACAGAATTTAAGAATTGTTTTTCCGGAAGGTCTTGATGAACGGATTTTAAAAGCAACTAGTAGACTAGCTGCTGATAAGGTATTAGCACCTATCTTAGTAGGGAACAAAGAGGAAATTCAAGCTAAGGCGAATGAATTACAAGTTTCCTTAGAAGGAATTGAAATTTATAACCCTAACAATTACGAAATGATGGATGAGCTTGTAGCATCCTTTGTTGAAAGAAGAAAGGGAAAAGCGACAGAAGAGGATGCACGTCGTATTCTTCTTGATGAAAATTACTTTGGTACAATGTTAATACATACAAATAAGGCAGATGGCTTAGTAAGTGGAGCTGCTCATTCAACAGCAGATACAGTTCGCCCGGCGCTGCAAATTATTAAAACAAAAACCGGCGTGAAAAAAACATCTGGCGTTTTCATTATGGTTCGCGGAGATGAAAAATATGTATTTGCAGATTGTGCGATTAATATAGCTCCGGATAGCCAAGACTTAGCAGAAATTGCGATTGAAAGTGCGAAAACAGCCAAGATGTTTGATATCGATCCTAGAGTTGCAATGTTAAGCTTTTCAACAAAGGGTTCAGCAAAATCTCCTGAAACGGAAAAGGTATCAGCTGCGGTTGAAATTGCTAAGCAGCTTGATGCAGACTTAGTGTTAGATGGCGAATTCCAGTTTGATGCGGCATTTGTGCCATCTGTTGCAAAGAAGAAAGCTCCAGATTCACCACTTCAAGGAGATGCTAATGTATTTATTTTCCCAAGCCTTGAAGCTGGAAACATCGGCTATAAGATTGCCCAACGGTTAGGAAACTTTGAAGCAGTTGGACCAATCCTACAAGGATTAAATCGCCCGGTTAATGATCTATCTCGTGGTTGTAATGAGGAAGATGTTTATAAATTAGCGTTGATTACTGCTGCTCAAGTAGTAAGCAAATAATTTTGATTATATGAATGGCTGGCTCTTGCAAAGGAGGCAGCCTTTTTGCCATAATGATTGCCAGGGTGAAGTTTGGCCAAGCTGGAGCTAATCTGAAAGGGAGGGAGGCAGAAAACCATGGGGGAAGCGCGAGAATTATTGTATCAGAAGGAGTGGAGAGTCATTGATCAATCCGTAACCGGACTCCATTTGGATCCCCTTCAGTCATTTGGGATGGATGATACATTGTGTGCATCTGTCGGAACTCTAGGTGCACCTGCTACAGCAAGGGCGTGGGTTCATCAAAATACAATCGTTCTAGGAATCCAGGATACAAGATTGCCCTTTTTAGCTGATGGGTTAGCCTACTTAAAAGAGCAAAATTATCATACAATTGTTCGCAATTCAGGCGGACTGGCTGTTGTGCTAGACGAAGGGGTACTAAACCTCTCTTTAATCTTTCCTGAAAAGGAAAAAGGAATAGATATTAATAGAGGTTATGAGGCTATGTTCCTCTTAATAAAAGAAATGTTTGCTGATTTCAACGTATCAATTGAAGCTAGGGAAATTGTGGGCTCTTATTGTCCAGGAAGCTATGATTTAAGCATTCATGGGAAAAAGTTTGCTGGCATCTCCCAGCGTAGAATTAGAAATGGTGTAGCTGTTCAAATCTATCTTTGTATTTCTGATAGTGGCAGCAAAAGGGCAGAAATCATTCAAAACTTCTATTCTCTTTCAAAAGGACAGGAAGAGACTAAGTTTAAGTACCCGGAGATTAATCCTTCTGTGATGGAGTCATTAGCGGGCTTGTTAGGAGTGGACTTGACCATTCAAGATGTCATGCTGCGCTTTTTACAGGTGTTGAAGAAAAGAAGTGATTCCTTCTATATGGGGCAATTAACTGAAGAGGAATGGCCACTTTTTGAAGAGTATTATCAGCGGATTGTGGAGAGAAATGAAAAAACATTTGGATCACTATAATTATGTGCATTTTTTTTGATAAATTTTGTAGGAAAGCTGATAAATGCTTCTAAATATAAGGAAGTTTGCGTCTTTATTGTTGAATATGCACCTGTTTTTCCAGTAATTGCGTCTCTTCATAGAGTTTATGCGTCTAATTGTGATAACTAACCATAAATTAATAAAAATTCCATTTCTAACGTATAAAAGGCTGTTACCTTTGCTAGTAACAGCCTTTCTTAATTCGAGGTTTTGTTGCCATAACTTCCTCTATCATTTTGGTAGAACCGAAAGAACTATTCAGCTACCTTTTCTAAATTTCCATTTCGGTCCATTTTAAACTTTGTAGTTGCGGGTCTTTCTTCTTCATCAAATAAGACTAGCTTTCTTGCACGGTTCATAATTTTCATTAATGTCTCGTAATCTTCTTGCATCGTGACGGAATTTTGCTCGAGTTCTTCGATTTTTTTCTCTAATGATTCATTACGACTTTTGATTTCTGCATTTTCTCGCTTCAATCTTTCATTCTCGCTTTTTAAAATGTCAACCTGAAAATTAGAACGATTGATATTTTGTAAGTAGGAAATAATTTGATCTAAAGAAAGATCGCCTGTCACCTGGTTAAGAGTTGGCTGTAAAACAGGGGTCATTTCTTGACTATATTCCACTGTTTCTAGCGTTTCTTCCACCTCAGTAACTGGTGAAGCAAATGCTCCTACTTCCTCAATGGTTGGTATTGGTGGGGCATATAGTAGTTTCTTTTTCCCACCTTGCTCTTTGCCTAGCATTCTTTGTCTTTGTTTTCGTTGCTTTTTCGCGAGTGAAAGTGCCTTCTCATAACGGTGACGAACCACAGCGTTCCATCTGAAACCACATGCTGCACTTGTTCGGTTAAGCTTGTCACCAACCTCTTCAAAGGCATTTAGCTGAGTGCTGCCCTCTCTTACATGCCGAAGTACGGTTTCAGCTAGTAATAAATCATTCTCATCTGTCCAAGCATCTTGGCGAATTTTCAATTTCCTCAACTCCCAATTTATAAGTATATTTTTGATTGTTCTAGTCTAATGATTGCCAGAATTGTAATCGTTTATACAAAAATGGTTTAAAAGGGTAATAGATTTTTTACTAAAATTTAATTAATTACTTATAATGTAGCCTGAATTTCCCCTGAATAAACTTTTACGAAAAAACGAAAACTGTTACTAAGATTCACCAGTTGTACAAATGATTACAGCTTGCAATAGAAAATAAGAAAATGTAAAATACCCTTTAGATTAATTTTTCGATATAACGTGTGAAAGTTTTTGCTTAACATGTTCCTAATGGGTACATAAAGGATGTCTTCTACACAGTTAGGAAGAAGCAATTAAGAACATGTTTTCATATAGAAAGGGATGTAAATAATGGCAAACGAATTCCGTGTTTGCGACGATTGTCAGGCAGTAAATCTTAAAACCTTGATTCCTTTATTAAAGGAAATTGATCCGGAAGCAACGATTGAAATTGGATGTCAATCTTACTGCGGTCCTGGTAGAAAAAAGACCTTTGCCTTTGTCAATAATCGCCCAGTAGCCGCATTATCTGAAGAGGAACTGAAGGAAAAAATCCTTAAAAAGCTAAAATAATAAAATCAAAATCGCCTTTATGAGCAAGTATCAGGCGGTTTTTCTTTTTCTTAGAAACTCCTTTATGTGGATAAAATAGTTGATGTAAATTTTGTCGAAGGAACATGAATTTTTTAACAATTTGTGGAGATTTGGCATTATAATAAGATTAAGATTAATAGGAAGTGGGGGAGAAAATGGGTTATTCGGCTGAAAAACTGAAAGAAGAAAAGGTTTTTAAAGATCCAGTTCATCGCTATGTGCATGTGCGTGACCGGGTCATTTGGGATTTAATCGGCACGAAGGAATTCCAAAGGCTAAGAAGAATCAAACAGCTAGGTACAACCTATTTGACCTTCCATGGTGCCGAACATAGCCGATTTAACCATTCTCTCGGCGTTTACGAGGTCGTACGGAGAATTGTGGATGATGTATTTGAATGGAGACCAGATTGGAATCATGATGAGAGACTGCTAACTCTTTGTGCAGCCTTGCTTCATGATTTAGGCCATGGTCCATTCTCACATTCCTTTGAAAAGGTATTTGATTTCGATCATGAATACTACACCCAGCAAATTATTTTAGGAGATACAGAGGTTCATCAAATCCTCACTAAGGTTAGTGATGATTTTCCTAAAAAAGTAGCAGAGGTGATTGCAAAGACTTATGAAAATAAATTGGTCATTAGCCTAATCTCTAGTCAAATTGATGCCGATCGAATGGATTATTTGCAAAGAGATGCCTATTTCACAGGGGTAAGCTATGGCCATTTTGATATGGAACGAATCTTGCGCGTCATGCGGCCGAAAGAGGATCAGGTAGTCATCAAGCATAGTGGAATGCATGCCGTTGAGGATTACATCATGAGCAGATACCAAATGTATTGGCAGGTCTATTTTCACCCAGTAACTCGAAGTGCTGAAGTGATATTGACAAAGATTCTCCACCGAGCCAAGTTTCTATATGAAAATCAATACTCCTTTAAGCAGGACCCGATCCATTTCTACTCACTTTTCGAAAATAAACTAACATTAGAAGACTATTTAAAGCTGGATGAGGCTGTTATCCTCTTCTATTTCCAAATGTGGCAGGATGAGGAGGATACAATTCTTAAGGATTTAGCTGATCGTTTTATGGACAGAAATCTTTTTAAATATGTGGAATTCGACCCAGCGAAGGAATATAAAAAGCTCGCTGAATTATCCACTTTATTTACTAAGGCAGGCTTAGACCCTGAATACTATTTAGTTGTTGATTCCTCATCCGATCTCCCTTATGATTTCTATCGTCCAGGAGAGGAAGAAGAGCGCCTTCCGATTCAGCTATTGATGAAAAATGGAGAGATCCGAGAATTATCAAGAGAGTCCGAGATTGTTGATGCGATTTCCGGTAAAAGAAGGACAGACCATAAGTTATATTTTCCAATTGATTTACTTTATGACGAAACATCTAAACGTAATATCAAAAGACAAATTCGCACCATTTTAGATATTTAATGCTTATCATTACGGAAAACATGGAGTAGGAGATGACAAGTTGTGCTTAAAGACCATGCAAAAATCATGCACGCAATCCAAGTATCTGGTGAGATTATTGGAAGAAAAAAACTGCAAAAGATGATATATATAGCAAAAAAAATAACCTTCCCATTTCAAGAACGATTTCAGTTTCACTTTTATGGACCTTATTCAGAGGAGCTAACTTTAAGAGTGGAAGAGCTATGTAATATGGGTTTTTTAAATGAGGTAAAAGAGAAAAAAAGTGGATTTTATCAATATCGGTATACCTTAACAGAGAATGGAAGGGAATTTCTCAGTTTAAATGAGATTGAGATGCCCCATCTTGAGGATTGCATGAATGACATGAACCAACAAAATGCTAGATTTCTTGAACTTGTTTCAACCGTGTTGTTTTTCGAGGATCTACCTAGAGAAGAAGTAAAGGAAAAGATTTTCACGTTGAAAAGTAAGCAACGCTATACGGAAGAGGAAATCGAATCGGCCTATCAATATATTGAGAGTCTGAAGGTAAAAGTACAATAAACTTGAAATTTATAAGCAAAGCCTCAATTTAGACTGGAGGGCTTTGCTTTTTTGTTTTATGTATGAGGAATTAAATCGGGTGCATTGCTTTAAAAATTTGCATAGTTTAGCCAGTTTTTGGGATAAAGTGTCGATTATTATGCCTAGTTTTTTCAAAAGGGCTGACCAACTGGTAAATTTGCCCCTATTTTTGGGGTAAGGAGAATCGAACTACGCCAAATCGTCGTCAAAAAGGCCGACCTACTGGTAACATTGCACCCGGTGAAATCCGATATCCGCGATTATTTTGATTTATCCGCGATAAATTGAAAATATCCGCGGAAAACATCATTATATCCGCGATAAGCCATTTCATGCTCAACGGGGTCACCAAATAAAAACCACTCCCCAAAGGCAATAGAAATAAGCCATGGGAAGTGGTCTTTTAAATTGGGTGAAATCGGGAGGAAACCTCCACTTACTCATCACTCAAGCGTTTCCCACCAACCGCGTAATGATTCTTGGTCATTTCCTCAATAAAAACAACAATCTTTTCCTTTGGAGCTCCAGTTGTTTCGTTTACTGCATCTGTTACTTTTTCTACTAACGCTTTCTTCTGCTCCTCTGTACGGCCTTCTAGCATTTTCACTGTAACGTATGGCATGAATATCAGACTCCTTCACATATGGTATAGTATGGACCAACCACCCTAAGGATTAAGCCTAAGAATCTCACCTAAGGGCTGCATTTGTCCTAATAGTTTTTCATATTATGTGAAAAACTGCAAGCTGGATTGGAGCTCATTTTTCACAACAAGTGTGGAATCATGTATAATTTGAGAAACGAAACCTTCATGAGGAAAAATAAAGGGGGATGGCTTTTTGGATCAATTTCTTGCCTATAATTGGAATGAGATTCCTTATGTGGCGATAACATTAATGATTGCTTTTTCACTTCATGAATTTGCACACGCCTATGTGGCCTATAAATTTGGAGATATGACGGCAAAAAAACAGGGGAGGCTAACGCTCAACCCACTCCAGCATTTAGATCCGCTCGGAACGTTATTTATTTTTATTGCTGGCTTTGGTTGGGCAAGGCCTGTACCGGTTAATCGTTATTTTTTTAAAAAGCCAAGATTAGCTGGAGTATTAGTTTCTTTAGCTGGGCCATTGAGTAATTTATTATTAGTGATACTTGCCATTTTCATATGGTACAGCTTAATGGCAACGGGGATTGCTTCAGGGCTGCCATCATCTGTTCCTGATTTTTTAAATATTTTTATTAGTTTAAATGCACTTTTGTTCATTTTTAACCTATTGCCCTTTCCACCACTTGATGGTTATCGGATTATTGAGGATTTGGCCCCAGTGAATATAAGGGCAAAAATGACACAGTATGAGCAATACGGAGCCTTAATTTTTCTCATTATTATTTTTACACCACTAGATCAATATACGATCCATCCGATTATTAACACAGTGACACCAAATATTGTGCAAACAATCAATCAGTTTTTCTATCAATTGCTGATGAATTAAGATGGAGGGAAAGATAGATGGAAGAAAAGAAGAAAAAAAATATTGGCTTTAATATTATTAAAAGTGATCCGACTGATGGACATAAGGGATTTGGTAAGGGATCATTAAGTCTCGATAATGTGTCACCGGTCATCATTGATATCAATGAGGGAGAGGCCTTTGTTGATATTGGCGCCATGCATGCGCGAAGTGTAGTTGAAAAGGGAATTAAGTTTTTGCCGAATAAGGAAGAGGTTCCAAACGGTAAGCCTTATTGGCTTGTTTGGGTAACGGCTGACCGGAAAGAGGAAGGCCCTTATTATGCGGGTGTAACAGCCTGTGAAATGACAGTGGATAGAGAAATCCGCAGGGGCTATAAATTACTGCCTGAGCATGTGAACCGTTTAGATAAATCGATTAAGCGACATATCATTGTGGAGCATATGGATGATAAATCAAAGCGAATATTGGCAGACTTCTTGCGTAATCACAATGAAGAGATGTGGGAAAAATCGGATGAGAAGCTAAAGCAGGATTTGCAGGGTAAAGAATGATTGTTGATTTTATCGAAGCAATAATACGTTAGGCAGCTGGTGGGAAGCGCTGGAGTGAAGTGTAAGTAGTGGCTCCTCACCAATTTTACCGATTACAAAACCACTCCCCATGGCATGTTTTTTTCGCATTGGGGGGTGGCTTTTTTTATGCTGTTATCTTGGAAAGGCAGAGAATGCCTAATCGCGGATAAAATGGTGTTTTCCGCGGATATATTCAATTTATCGCGGATATATTGAAAAAATCGCGGATAAATCCATGAAAACCGCGGATATATCAAAATAATCGCGGATATCTAATTTCACCGGGGTTAAAATTTCTCATTGGTCAGCCTCGAGGAGAAGATTAGATGTAATACTATGACACTTTATCCTAAAAAATGGCCAAACTATGCAAATTTTAAAGCAATGCCATCGATTTTTCCTCTCATTAAGCCAAAAAACAAAGCCCAACAACTCAATCTGATCGGTTGGGAATAGTCGTATATAACATAACATGCGGACTAGAAGGAATTTTGCCTACCGAACGAGGATTTGCATTTATTTTTTCAAGAATTAATGCCTTTTTATCCTCCTTCAGACCCCTAATAAATGGAAGGGCCGGCTTCCGTATCTCTAGTCGGGGGAGACCCAGCTCCAGTAGATGCAAGTGATGGAAGGACAAGTTCAACTGCCTCCTCCGTAAATCATCCCTACCTTAAAACGTAAAAAAACAGGTCCAGAGAGTAAAAGGTTAGAAATATCAGCACCATAATAGGACGAATATCACAAAAGGTATTTTGTTTTTGTCTGAAATGTGACAGTTTTTCGAATTTCATTTGACAGATACTTGCCGTATTAATAGAAAAAAAGTAAACTTAGTAACAGTGTAAAACACACTGTAAAACTAGGACACGAAAAGCCTCGGATGCCCAAGCGACCGAGGCTTTTCAATTATTAGGAGAAATAGGAATCGATTTCCAAAAGATTTGTTACTCCAAGAGGAGCCTATTCAATTAAGAACCCCACTCAAATAGCTTCTTATACCAAGGACTTTCTTTCTCCTTACTCTTCTTATCCTTTTTCACACGCTCTTCATTTTCTGAAAGATGATCAGTACAGTATTCAGTTGGCTCTGTACCAGATACAAAATAGGTTAATCGTTTGACGGGACAGTTATCAGCCGCTAGCTTCCCGTTTTCAGGATCTAGGTAAACCCCAACCGTACCATTTGGTGATTTAAACTTCCTTTTTGGCTCATCAGCTAAAGCCTTTTCCATAAAATGAACCCAGATGTTTTTAGCATAGGATTTCTCCGCCGTTAATTCGATGGGCTTTCCTTTGTCATATCCTGTCCAAATTGCTGATACTAATTGTGGAGTATAGCCTATCATCCAGCTATCAGATTCGGTTGTTCCGGATTTTCCGGCATACGGCCTAGTCATATCCTTAATAATCGTACTCCCGGTTACGTGAGCGTATCCATTCAACTTTTTATCAAACATTCCCGTTAGCATATGTGTCATTACAAAGGCCTGCTCTGGCTTCAAAACTTGTTCGGCTTTGTTTTCATATTCATAAATGACTTCACCCTTATGATTGACCACACGTTTGATATAGACAGGAGTTACCTTGTTACCGCCATTTGCAAGCATACTATAGGCATTGGCCATCTCGATGACCCTTACTCCTGAGGTTCCAAGAGCTAGTGAAGGAACCTTATCCATCTTAGTATGAATGCCAAACTTTTTGATGGTTTCAATTAAGGTTTCTTCACCTAGAAATAAATGAGTTTTTACTGCAAAGACGTTGTCGGATAAGGCTAATGCCTGGGCCATTGTTATGTCGGAATCAGCATATTGGTTATTAAAATTATGTGGAGTATACTCCTTTCGTTCATCATCAAAGCGGAAGGTTGTCATTTCGCTTCTCATGACAGTCGCTGGTGTAAATCCATGATCCAAGGCTGCGTAATACAGGAGAGGCTTTATCGTAGAACCTGGCTGACGAACGGCCTGGGTGGTTCGGTTATAAGGACTTTTCTCATAATCTCGACCGCCAATCATGGCTTTGACATAGCCTGTTTTAGGGTCCATTGCAACCATCCCTACTTGGATCTCGGATTCCTTTGAAACCAATTTTTCAATGGTACTTTCAGCAACCCTTTGCTGTTCTAAATCAAGTGTTGTATATACCTTCAATCCACCGAGCTCGATTGTACGATCATCAAGGTTTAGCTCATTTTTTAAAGCGTAGCTAACAGCATCTTGAAAGTAAGGGGCAATTTCAGCCTTTGGATTTGGAAATTCCCCAACAAAGACTAATTTTTGATTAATGGTCTTTTCAAATTCTTTTTTATTAATATGACCATCCTCTAACATGGCGCTTAGGATGATTTTCTGCCGTTTTTTAGCATTTTCATAGGAGGCTAAAGGTGAGTAAATTCCAGGACCCTTTGGAATTCCAGCAAGCATCGCTGCCTCTGCAAGATTTATTTTTTCAGCATCCTTGCCAAAGTAATATTGGCTTGCCGCCTGGATTCCATAACCCCCATTCCCATAATAAATGGTATTTAAATAACCTTCCAAAATCTCACCTTTTGTATAATTCAACTCAATTCGCAGGGTATAAAAGGCTTCAGAAATCTTTCTTTTCCATGTTTTATCATGCTCGAGGAAAAGATTTCGTGCATACTGCTGGCTAATGGTACTTGCCCCTTGCACCTTGGCAAATGCCTTAATATCAGCAAATGCGGCCCCGGCAATCCGCTTGAAGTCAAATCCATGGTGTTCATAGAAGCTTTTATCCTCAATGGAAAGGGTAGCATCAATGAGATCTGGAGAGATTTTCTTAAGTGGAACCCAATAGCGCTTTTGCCCATTATTACTTTCCCCAATCATTTCTCCATCATCTGAGAAATATAGAGTAGATTGTGGTACAGCAAGGGGTGGTGGACCTAGTACTTTTGCATATACTAATAAACCAATTAACAAAACAAAGCAAAGTGCAGCAGCTAATAAAGTGATGATGAAAATGGCACGTAGGTATTTTATTGTCTTTCGAAATCGATGATCGGTCATGAGTTCCATTTTATTCACCTCACTGTTTTCCAAAATAGCAAATATAGTCCATGAAAGCTTGCTATTCACAGTATGAAAAAAACAGGGAGGTTTTAAACTCATTTCTATTAAAAACTAGAAATTTTTTCTTGCATTTTTGCTAGATTCAACTATACTTTTTCTGATGTTTGTAAAAAATAAGATAGGGCAGTATATAGAAGTAAAATGAAGCCATACATATTAGTGAAGAATAGAAAATTCTTTCATATATGGCTAAGTTATTTTCTGCACGGAGTTGATTGGATCGGGATGTGCGAGACTCCCGGACCATCTGCGAAAAAGCGTATGCCTTGAGCGGTAATCAATAGACAGACTAAATAAGGCTTTAATCATAAATAAGAAAGGGAATGATGATTATGAGCATTTGGTTTACAGAAAAGCAAACAGAGAATTTTGGAATCACAATGAAAATTAATCGTACTTTACATACGGAACAAACCGAGTTTCAAAAACTAGATATGGTAGAAACAGAAGAATGGGGCAATATGCTTATTTTAGATGACATGGTCATGACAAGCGTGAAGGACGAATTTGTTTATCACGAAATGGTTGCCCATGTTCCACTTTTTACCCATCCGAATCCAGAGAACATTCTTGTTGTTGGAGGTGGAGATGGAGGAGTTATTCGTGAGGTATTAAAGCACCCAAGTGTAAAAAAGGCTACACTGGTTGATATCGATGGAAAGGTCATTGAGTACTCTAAAAAATATTTACCAGAAATTGCAGGGAAGCTCGATGATCCTCGCGTGGAAGTGAAGGTAGACGATGGCTTCATGCATATTGCCAATAGTGAAAACGAATATGATGTCATCATGGTTGATTCTACTGAACCAGTTGGACCGGCTGTGAACTTATTTACAAAGGGCTTTTATGCAGGGATATCTAAAGCCTTGAAGGATGACGGACTTTTTGTTGCTCAGTCAGATAACCCCTGGTTTAAGGCTGATTTAATCCGTAATGTCCAAAAGGACGTTAAAGAAATTTTCCCGATTACTCACCTGTATGTTGCCAATATTCCAACGTATCCAAGCGGTCTTTGGGCATTTACGATTGGCTCGAAGAAATACAATCCGTTGGAAGTAAGTGAAGAACGCTTCCATGATATTGAAACAAGATATTACACGAAAGAGCTTCATAAGGCGGCATTTGTTTTGCCAAAATTCGTTCAGGATTTAGTTAAGTAATCAGTTGTTTTAATTCAAGAGAAAAGCCTTTTAGATATGGAGGAGAAAAAATATGCGATTTGATGAAGCCTATTCAGGAAATGTATTTATCAATAGTCATCCAAACTTTGAGGAAAGCCAAGTGGTTATATATGGCATGCCAATGGACTGGACGGTAAGCTACCGACCTGGTTCAAGATTTGGTCCAGCACGTATCCGTGAGGTCTCCATTGGATTGGAGGAATATAGCCCTTATTTAGACCGGGAGCTCCAGGATGTAAAATATTATGATGCAGGAGATATTCCACTTCCTTTTGGAAATCCTCAGAAGAGCTTAGATTTAATTGAGGAATTTGTTGATCAAGTATTGGCAAAGGATAAGTTTCCACTTGGAATGGGTGGAGAGCATCTAGTCACTTGGCCAGTCATTAAGGCAATGTATAAGAAGTATCCAAATCTAGCTATCATCCATATGGACGCACACACCGATTTACGTGAGCATTATGAGGGTGAGCCGCTTTCTCATTCCACACCAATTCGAAAGGCAGCGGGATTAATAGGGCCTGAAAATATTTATTCCTTCGGGATACGTTCAGGAATGAAGGAAGAGTTTGATTGGGCGAAGGAGGTTGGGCTTCATATCTCCAAGTTTGAGGTCCATAAGCCACTGAAGGATATTCTTCCTAAGCTTTCTGGAAGACCAGTCTACGTGACCATTGATATTGATGTGTTGGATCCCGCTCATGCACCAGGAACCGGAACGGTCGATGCAGGTGGTATTACATCAAAAGAGCTGTTAGCATCCATTCATGAGATTGCTCATTCCAATGTAAACGTCATAGGAGCCGACTTAGTTGAAGTAGCGCCAATCTACGACCACTCAGAACAAACAGTCAACACAGCAAGTAAATTAATAAGAGAAATGATCCTTGGATGGGTCAAATAAATAGGTGCCAGGCACCATCCAAATTTTGGATGGTGCCTGGCACCTCCTTTGTTGCACTTCCCATACAAAAAAATTATAATAATTAAGTTAAACACTAGATAAGAAGAGAATATTTATAAAGCACAAAATCACGATATATTTGGCAACTTTGTGCATATTTGAACAAAAATCCAACAAAAAGAAAAACTTCGATTATAATAAGCGAAGTAAAGGAAGTGTGCCCGTTGCAGACGAAACCGGCGGACCAAGTACCTATACAACTAAAAATCAAAACAGTGATTCAAAATGATGAGGACAAACAGTCTTTTGAATTAATCACATTTGGTCGATACTATAAAAAAGGCCAATCTTATTACCTGCAGTATGATGAGGTTCTTGATGAGGTAACAGTCAAGACGATTGTAAAAGTAGCTGATGGAAATGCTATGATACTAAGAAGGGGTGCAATTAATATGAGGCTACCCTTTCAATTAAAGCAAAAACTCCGAGGTAGCTATGAAACCCCATACGGAACTCTTGAAACCACTACATATACAAAAAGATTAGCGTATTCTTTTGCCGAAGATCAAAATGATGGTTCGGTCGAAATTATTTATGATTTATCCATGCATGGTTCGAATGCGGGCAATTATCATCTAAACATCACGTTTAAGGAGGAGAAAGGATGAACATCGTCGAGCAAATCCAAACAAAATTAAAAGAAGAGATTAAAGCAGCTGTCGTGAAGGCTGGTCTTGCCAATGAAGGCGAAATTCCATCTATCATATTAGAGGTTCCAAAGGACAAATCACATGGGGATTATTCAACAAATATGGCTATGCAGCTTACGAAAATAGCTAAGAAGGCTCCACGTATGATTGCAGAAGAGCTAATATCTCATTTTGACCAATCCAAGGCTTCCATTGAAAAGATAGAAATTGCAGGCCCAGGCTTCATTAATTTTTACATGGATAATAGCTACCTAACCGATTTAATTCCTGTCATTTTAGAGGCAGGGGACAGCTTTGGGGAAACAAATGTAGGAAATCATCAAAAGATTCAAGTCGAGTTTGTTTCTGCTAATCCAACTGGGGACCTTCATTTAGGACATGCTCGTGGTGCTGCGGTGGGGGATTCCTTATGTAATATTTTAGACAAAGCTGGTTATGATGTTTCTCGTGAATACTATATTAACGATGCCGGAAACCAAATTAACAACTTAGCATTATCAGTAGAAGCACGTTATTTCCAAGCACTTGGAATAGAAAAGGAAATGCCTGCAGACGGCTATCATGGCGAAGATATCATCGGTATTGGAAAAAGACTTGCAGAGGAATTCGGCGACCGCTATGTCAATGCCGATGAACAGGAACGTTTTGACTTTTTCCGTGAATATGGTCTTAAATATGAAATGGAAAAATTGAAAAAGGACCTTGAGGATTTCCGCGTTCCATTCGATGTATGGTATTCTGAAACTTCACTGTACCATGATGGAAAAATTGATGCAGCATTGGATAAGTTACGTGAAAATGGTCATATTTATGAAAAGGATGGAGCCACTTGGTTCCGTTCCACTACGTTCGGTGATGATAAGGACCGTGTTTTAATTAAACAGGATGGTTCATACACGTATTTAACTCCAGACATTGCTTATCATAAGAATAAATTGGATCGTGGCTTTGAAAAGCTAATTAATATTTGGGGCGCTGATCACCATGGTTATATCCCACGTATGAAAGCAGCGATTCAAGCAATGGGCTTTAGCAAGGATGCATTAGAGGTTGAAATCATCCAGCTTGTTCATTTATATAAAAATGGTGAAAAAATGAAAATGAGTAAGCGTACAGGAAAAGCTGTAACCATGCGTGAACTTGTTGAAGAAGTGGGATTAGATTCAACTCGTTACTTCTTTGCGATGAGAAGTGCAGATACACATCTTGATTTTGACTTAGATTTAGCCGTTTCCCAATCAAATGAGAACCCGGTTTTCTATGCACAATATGCACATGCACGTATTTGCAGTATCCTTCGCTCTGGAGAAGAGAATGGTTTAAAAGTAGATAAAAATGCCGATTTCTCACTAATCCAAGCAGAAAAAGAAATCGATGTGTTGAAAAAGCTAGGGGAATTCCCTCAAGCAGTTGGTGAAGCAGCATTAAAACGCTTGCCTCATCGCGTTGCCAACTATATCTTTGATTTAGCATCTACCTTCCATAGCTTCTATAATGCGGAAAAGGTACTAGATATGGAAAACGTGGAAAAATCGAAGGCGCGTCTTGCTTTAGTAAAGGCAGTACAAATCACATTGAAAAACGCACTTGCATTAATTGGTGTATCAGCACCGGAAAAAATGTAAAAAAGTTCAGAAGTTAATAGGTGAAAGTTATTTTCCTCCCTGTTATGAAAGAATCCTTGATTAATGGAACTTCAAAAATGATTCATGCATTTCTTGCAGGTAGGACATAATGAATAATGTAAGAATCTGAAGTTTTTAGAGGAGGAAAGCAGCATGAAGATTGTCATACTTTCAGTTTTTACCGGATTTATCGTTGGATTCTTATTTTCCTTATTTAAGCTTCCAATTCCTGCCCCACCAGCATTAGCAGGTGTTATGGGAATAGTTGGGGTTTACTTAGGATTTGTCGTATTTCAAAAAGTTGCACCATGGTTTCAAAACCTTCTTGGTTAACCAAAAGCACACTATACAATATAGTAGGAATAACAGCTGGCGCTTAAATATGAAGCCAGCTGTTTTATTTTTTCCCTGACTCTTATTTTGAAATAAACTAGACTTAATGGCAACGAAACAAATGGAGCAGGCTCCTAATTTTACAAGAAAAGGGATACTGGCCTTGCGATGATTTCTTTCACCTTTATCTGGAAGCTCACCATATCCAAGGCATTCGGATTTAATAAATCGGCGTCATTAATATCTTCCTGAACCGCCTGCTGAACTTGATTAAAAAAATCCTGACTATAAATAAAACAGTTCAATTCATAGTTCAAAAAAATGCTCCGCATATCAAAATTTGCTGTTCCAACATCACAAGATTCTTGATCAATCATAAAAACCTTAGCATGGTAAAAGCCATTAACAAATTGATAAACCTTGGCTCCTTCCTTTAATA
Organism: Bacillus massilinigeriensis; assembly: GCF_900117315.1. Taxonomy (GTDB): domain Bacteria; phylum Bacillota; class Bacilli; order Bacillales; family Cytobacillaceae; genus Bacillus_BE; species Bacillus_BE massilionigeriensis. The sequence continues at coordinate 3,996,195 of NZ_LT630337.1, read as the reverse complement.
GCTGACGTAAATATCGGAAGGATGCCTCCTTTACAAGTGCGTGATCAGGCTTATCAGGAATAAGAAGAGTAACCTTTATTCCTTTTTGCAATGCCTCAATTAGAAGTTGATTTAATTTACTGCTTGGAATAAAGTAAGGGGTCCCGATAACAATAGATTCTTTTGCGTTCTTAATATGATCGGCAAAGACTTTATCTAAAAATAAACCATCAGTTGGCACAATCTGATGTAAGACTGGTCCTTTTTCAAGTGGAGGAAAATAATCCTCCTTTTGAAGTAAATCCATTTTTGTTGCTTCCTTCCAATCATGGAGAAATTCCTTTTGTAAATCCTGAACTCCTTCTCCATTAATTTTTAAGTGGTAATCCCTCCAGGGGGAAAGCTTCGGATTCATACCAATATATTCTTCACCAATATTAAAACCACCCATATATCCGATTTTTCCATCAATCACGCTAATTTTCCGATGATTCCTGACCTGGCTTGAGTAGAAGTAAAAGGGAGCCACTATTTTATTGCAAAAGGAAAATTCAATCCCTTCCTTTTTTAATTCAGCAATTGTTTTTTGAGAAATCTTATGGCCTCCGATTTGATCAACCAAAAGACGGACCTCAACTCCCTCTGAGGCCTTTTCAATCAAAAGTTTGAAGAATTGTTTGCTAATATTGTCATTCTTGACAATAAAAAAGAGAATATGAATATGTTTTTTCGCTCTTCTTATTTCAGAAAAGAAATCATCAAAAAGATCGTTTCCTTGTTTAAATAATGAAATATCGCTATACCTTTTTGGATAGTGTCTCTTTTGAAGTGTAGCGAGATGCCTTTTTCTACCGAATGAATAATCAAGCCATAGGTACATGAATATGATTAATAGGAGGATGAAGGCCGTGAAAAGTATCTTCATTTGATTGACTCCTCGCTTGGTTTTCTTATTATTTTTAACCTGAATGGTTGGAACTATGAGCTGAAATTAAGAGGGGGGGAATCGGTGGAGGAATAAAAATTATCTAAAAAAATTGGTTGACTGAATGTTCATTCATTATATAATGGAGATAAGTTATATTGTCAGAAAATTTTATTCTGTTATAATTTTAAGTTATTAAAGGGGTTAAGAAGGGGATAGTCAGACCTCGTGAAAGGAGAAGGTTGGATGAACGGTCTATTATGGCTGAATTTAATTGCGTTCTTATTCGTAACCGCTTACGCAATTAATCTGTTTGTTTACTTAGTTAGGACCAGAATCAAATTTATTAAGCTTGGGAAAAAGGCTGAGTTTGATAATGATGTAAAGAAGCGTCTTGATAAAATATGGGTGAATGTCTTCGGTCAGAAAAAACTGATGAAGGACAAAAAAAGCGGTGCCATTCACGTCATGTTTTTTTATGGCTTCATTCTCGTTCAGTTTGGTGCTATAGATTTCATAATAAAGGGGATTAAACCAGGGGCACACTTACCTCTTGGGCCACTATATCCTGCGTTTACATTCTTCCAGGAAATTGTCACCTTCATTATTTTAGTAGCCGTTGTTTGGGCTTATTACCGTCGTTATATTGAAAAACTTGTTCGTTTAAAAAGAGGTTTTAAAAACGGCCTTGTCCTAATTTTCATCGGTGGATTAATGCTTTCTGTTCTTGTTGGGAATGGAATGAGTATGATTTGGCATGGAGAAGAGGGCGTTTGGACAGAACCGATAGCTTCAATTATTGGTACAGGATTATCAGCAATAGGTGAAACACCTTCCATTGTTATTTTCTATATTGCTTGGTGGTTACACTTATTATTCTTATTATCCTTCTTAGTGTATATTCCACAAGGAAAGCATGCCCACTTAATTGCTGGTCCTGCGAATGTATATCTTAATCGTTTAGATAAAGCAGGGAAATTAAGAAAAATCGATTTTGAGGATGAAACACAAGAATCCTTCGGTGTGGGTAAAATTGATGACTTTACACAGTTACAATTAGTTGATTTATATGCTTGTGTTGAGTGTGGGCGTTGTACAAATATGTGTCCAGCAACCGGAACAGGTAAAATGCTTTCACCAATGGATTTAATTTTAAAGCTACGTGATCATTTAACCTTCCATGGTGCTGCAGTAACATCACAACAGCCATGGGTTCCAACATTTGCTTTTTCAAATACAAAAGGGAATCAAATTGCTCTTGCTTCAGCAGGAAAAGGTGTTGAGGAAGCAGCTGCAGGTCTTGCATACAACCCAAGCCTTATTGGTGAGGTTATTACCGAAGAGGAAATTTGGGGATGTACAACTTGTCGTAACTGTGAAGACCAATGTCCGGTTATGAATGAACATGTTGAAAAAATTATCGACCTTCGTCGTTACCTTGTATTAACTGAAGGAAAAGTGGATCCAGATGCAAAACGTGCGATGTCAAACATCGAAAAGCAAGGAAATCCATGGGGACTTAACCGTAAAGAGCGTGAAAACTGGCGCGAAGCTCGCGAGGATGTGTACGCTCCAACTGTGAAGGAAGCGAAAAAGGCTGGAGAAGAATTCGAATATTTATTCTGGGTTGGATCTATGGGTTCTTATGATAACCGTAGCCAAAAAATTGCCCTTTCCTTCGCTAAGCTACTAAACGAAGCAGGCGTGAAGTTTGCCATTCTTGGAAACAAAGAGAAGAACTCTGGAGATACTCCAAGAAGACTCGGAAATGAATTCCTATTCCAAGAGCTAGCAACGAAAAATATCGAAGAATTTGAAAAGAACGAAGTGAAAAAGATCGTTACCATCGATCCGCATGCCTATAATATTTTCAAAAATGAGTATCCTGATTTTGGGCTAGAAGCAGACGTTTACCATCATACAGAGGTATTGTATGAGCTTGTGAAGGAAGGCCGATTAAAACCACAATATCCGGTGAATGAAACCATTACCTTCCATGACTCTTGTTACTTAGGTCGTTACAATGATGTTTATGACCAACCACGAGAAATTTTAAAATCAATACCAGGTGTGAAGCTTGTGGAAATGGAACGTAAACGCGAAACAGGTATGTGCTGTGGAGCCGGTGGGGGATTAATGTGGATGGAAGAAGAAACCGGCCACCGCATTAACGTTGCACGTACAGAACAAGCATTGTCTGTTAATCCAACAGTCATCAGTTCAGGCTGCCCTTACTGCTTAACAATGCTAACGGATGGAACGAAAGCGAAAGAGGTTGAAGATCAGGTTTCAACCTATGATATTGCCGAGCTATTAGAAAAATCCGTATGTGGAGAGCAAAAGGATTTAGTTTCATAATAGAAGCTGACACTTGTTAACTAAGTAGAAATTGAAGCACGGGGAAAATTCGAAAAAAATTTCGAATTTTCCATATTGTGTTTCAATTTCTATTCTTTTTCGGTAAAATAGATATAGAAAACGATTACAATCCATCAAAAATAGAAAAGGGTCTTTGATTTATTATGAAGGCCCTTTTTTATGAAAGCATTTCGAACGAGCGTTCAGTCAATGAACGCGTTGAATTCTAGAATGGTCTAATAAAGGGGGAATTAGATTCATTCATTTATTCAAACTTTCTACAGTTGCATTTTGTTTAGGGGAGAAAATGTCAAACTACCAAACCTCAAGTTATTTCACCAAGATTACACTTCATATTTATCTGTCAACAGGTATATTTCCGTTAAAAATGACTGTTCTTTAAACAAATGAATAAGGGGGAATTTTTTTGGGAAAAACCGTTATTTTAGGTGGGGCTCGTACACCATTTGGAAAGTTAGGCGGAGCCTTGAGCAGCTTAACTGCATCTGACCTCGGAGGGATTTCTGCGAAAGATGCTTTAAAAAGGGCAAACGTTAATCCTGAAGAAGTAGGAGAATTTATTTTTGGAACGGTTCTCCAAGGAGGGCAAGGTCAAATCCCGTCACGTCAGGCTGCAAGAAAGGCAGGTCTGCCTTGGGAGGTAAAAACCGAAACGATTAATAAGGTGTGTGCCTCTGGAATGAGGAGTGTAACGCTCGCAGATCAAATCATTCGTGCTGGAGACGAAGAGGTCATTGTGGCAGGAGGAATGGAATCCATGAGCAATGCTCCATATATTCTTCCAAAAGCACGTTTTGGATTCAGAATGGGAAATGCGAGTGTCTTAGATCTCATGATTAACGATGGGCTAAGCTGCAGCTTTTCTGGTGTCCACATGGGTACCTATGGAAATGCCGTTGCAGAAGAGCTTGGAATTAGCCGCATGGAGCAGGATCAATGGTCTTTGAGAAGCCATGAGCTTGCCATCGCTGCAATGGAATCTGGAAAATTTGCAGAGGAAATTGTTCCAATCGAAATTCCACAAAGGAAGGGAAATCCAATTGTAGTGACAAATGATGAAGGGCCGAGAAAGGACACCTCGTTAGAGAGATTGTCTAAATTAGCACCTGCCTTTCAAAATGAAGGCACAATTACAGCCGGGAATGCTCCTGGTGTAAATGATGGTGCAGCAGCACTTGTGTTAATGAATGAGAAAAGAGCCTTGAGAGAAGGAAGAACGATTGAGGCCTTCATTCTTGGTCATGCAGCTGTTGCAATAGAAGCGAAAAACTTTCCGAAAACGCCGGGAATTGCCATTAACGAGTTATTGAAAAAGACTGGAAAATCGGTTGAAGATATCGACCTTTTTGAAATAAATGAAGCTTTTGCCGCCGTTGCTCTAGTTAGCAGTCAAATTTCAGGTATACAACCGGAAAAACTGAATGTTAATGGAGGTGCCGTTGCCTTAGGACATCCAATCGGGGCCAGCGGAGCCAGGATTATTTTAACCTTAATCCATGAGTTAAAGCGACGTGGTGGGGGAATTGGAATTGCTGCCATCTGTAGCGGCGGAGGGCAAGGCGATGCAATTATGATTGAGGTACCAAGGACTGGGAATTAAGCTAGTATCCAGGCTGGGCCGTGAACTTAAGCAGCAATTTAATAAAATAAATAATATGGAATAGATACGGGGGAATGGAACATGGAAGTTAAGAAAATAATGGTCATTGGCGCAGGACAAATGGGCTCTGGGATTGCCCAGGTTTGTGCGGAAGCAGGCTACACAGTCGTCTTAAATGACTTAAAACCAGAATTTGTCGAGAGAGGCTTTGGGATTATCCAAAAAAATCTAGCTCGCCAAGTATCAAAGGAACGAATCACACAAGAAAAAATGGACGCAACCTTAAGCAATCTCATCCAATCAACATCACTAGATGATGCAAAAGAAGTGGATTTAGTCATTGAAGCGGCAGTAGAAAATATGGATATTAAGGCAAAGATTTTCGCGCAGCTGGATGAAATTGCTCCAGATCATGCGATTTTAGCAAGCAATACGTCATCATTACCAATTACAGAAATTGCCGCTGTAACGAAAAGACCTGAAAAGGTGATCGGTATGCATTTTATGAATCCTGTCCCTGTAATGAAATTGGTTGAAATTATTCGAGGACTTGCTACAGCAGATGAAGTATACCAAATCATTGAAGATATCACGAAAAACATTGGGAAGGTTCCAGTAGAAGTGAATGACTTCCCAGGCTTTGTTGCCAATAGAATATTGCTTCCAATGATTAATGAAGCGATTTACGCTCTATATGAAGGGGTAGCAACAAAAGAGGCAATCGATGAGGTTATGAAGCTTGGAATGAATCATCCAATGGGTCCATTAACATTAGCTGATTTCATTGGTCTAGATACCTGCCTATATATTATGGAAACATTACAAGAAGGACTTGGTGATGATAAATATCGCCCATGTCCATTGCTTCGCAAATATGTGAAAGCCGGATGGTTAGGCAAAAAGTCAGGTCGAGGCTTTTACGTGTACGAATAACCTTTTGACACAATCAATAGAGCGAAAACCGATGATACAACTGGAGGGGAGATATGAATCTACATCTTACAGAAGAACAAAAGATGATGAAAAAAATGGTCCAAGAGTTTGCCCAAAACGAAATAGCCCCATTTGTTGAAAAAATGGAGCAGGGAGAGTTTCCACGTGAAATTCTTAAGAAAATGGGGGAGCTTGGCCTAATGGGAATCCCAATTCCTGAGCAGTATGGAGGATCCGAGATGGACTTTATCTCCTATATACTCGCAATTCATGAAATTTCTAAGGTCAGCGCGACCATTGGGGTAATTTTATCTGTTCATACATCCGTTGGAACGAATCCAATTGTCTACTTCGGGACAGAAGAACAGAAGCAAAAATATGTTCCAAAATTAGCGTCGGGTGAATTCCTTGGTGCCTTTTGCCTCACTGAACCGAGCGCTGGATCAGATGCAGGAAGCTTGAAAACAAAAGCAGTACTACATGGAGACCATTATGTGATAAACGGTTCTAAGGTTTTTATAACAAATGGTGGGGAAGCCGATGTTTATATTGTCTTTGCCAAAACCAATCCAGAGGCTGGCTCAAAGGGTATCTCCGCTTTTATCGTGGAAAAGGGGACACCGGGGCTTATTTTTGGAAAGGATGAGCATAAAATGGGGCTCCATGGTTCAAGAACCCTACAATTAACCTTTGAGGATATGCGGATTCCTAAGGAAAACCTTCTTGGAAATGAAGGGGAAGGGTTCAAAATTGCCATGAGTAACCTTGATGTAGGGCGCATTGGAATCGCTGCTCAAGCTTTGGGAATTGCTGAAGCGGCCTTTGAAGCCGCTGTGGCATACGCAAAGGAAAGGCATCAATTTGGGAAGCCGATTGCATCTCAACAGGGGATTGGATTTAAGCTTGCAGACATGGCAACTAATATCGAGGCAGCTAAACTATTAATCTACCAGGCAGCTGATATGAGAATGAAAGGTCTTCGCTGTGGTAAGGAAGCCTCTATGGCAAAACTATATGCTTCGAAAACAGCAGTTGAGGTTACGACGGAAGCGATTCAAGTTTTAGGCGGGTATGGCTATACCGAGGAATACCCAGTTGAGCGCTTTTTCCGCGATGCAAAAATCACTGAAATCTATGAGGGAACAAGTGAAATTCAAAGAATCGTAATCAGTAAACAATTGTAGCTTATGATTAGGGGTTTTTAGGTTAACGAAAATCTCTAATTTAAATAAAATAATGTTTCAAACATGGGAGGAAGCAGAAATGAACTTTCAACTAACGGAAGAACACGAAATGATTAGAAAAATGGTTCGCGACTTCGCGAAAAATGAAGTAGCTCCAACCGCTGCAGAGCGTGACGAGGAAGCACGCTTTGACCGAGGAATTTTTGACAAAATGGCAGAGCTAGGCTTAACAGGGATTCCATGGCCTGAGGAATACGGCGGCATTGGAAGTGATTTCTTAGCCTATTGTATTGCTGTTGAAGAATTATCAAGAGTAGACGCATCAGTAGGAGTTATGCTATCTGCCCATACGTCTTTAGCTGGATGGCCAATTTACAAGTTCGGTAACGAGGAACAAAAACAAAAATACCTTCGCCCTATGGCACAAGGTGAAAAAATCGGTGCTTACTGCTTAACAGAACCAGGAAGCGGCTCGGACGCCGGTGGTATGAAAACGACTGCACGTCTTGATGGAGATCATTATGTACTTAACGGTTCAAAAATCTTTATCACAAATGGTGGAGCGGCTGAAACCTATGTCGTTTTTGCTACTACTGACGCAGAAAAAGGAACAAGAGGGGGTCAAACGGCATTTATCGTTGAATCAGACTTCCCTGGCTTCTCCGTTGGGAAAAAAGAAAAGAAACTAGGCATTCGTTCATCACCTACAACTGAAATTATCTTTGATAACTGTATCGTTCCAGTAGAAAATGTCCTTGGTAAAGTAGGGGAAGGCTTCAAAATTGCGATGATGACCCTTGATGGTGGACGTAACGGAATTGCTGCACAAGCTGTTGGTATTGCTCAAGGTGCCCTAGATGCTGCAGTTGATTATGCAAAGGAAAGGGTTCAATTTGGTAAACCAATTGCTGCACAACAAGGAATTGGATTTAAGCTTGCTGATATGGCAACGAATGTTGAAGCTGCAAGACTATTAACCTACCAAGCAGCATGGTTAGAATCAAATGGTCTTCCATATGGTAAAGAATCTGCCATGTCAAAATTATTTGCTGGAGATACAGCAATGAAGGTGACAACAGAAGCAGTCCAAGTCTTTGGTGGATATGGATATACAAAAGACTACCCAGTAGAAAGATTTATGCGTGATGCAAAAATCACCCAAATCTACGAAGGTACACAAGAAATTCAACGCCTCGTTATCTCAAGAATGCTAACAAAATAACAAATAAAATAAACCAGTTACCCCTCGTGGACAACTGCCCACCCGGGGCAACTGGTAATAAATGGATGGTGCCTGTCACCCTAAAGGGGGATTACATGGAAAAACGTGAAGTTCATGCGTCAGTTAAGGATGAACGACTAGTAAAGATGCGGCGAAATCAAATGATTAAAGGGGCAATCACCCTTTTCAAACAAAAGGGGTTTCATCGGACGACAACGAGAGAAATTGCGAAGGCCTCAGGATTTAGCATAGGAACGCTATATGAATATATCCGCAAAAAAGAGGATGTTCTCTACCTTGTTTGTGATTCGATTTATGATGAAGTTCGCGAGCGGCTGCAAAAGGATATAAATACGAATCATGGAACGCTTGATAGCTTAAAGCAGGGGATTTCTGATTATTTCCGAATCGTCGATGAAATGCAGGATGAGGTACTAGTCATGTATCAAGAGGCCAAATCCCTTACTAAAGACGCTCTTCCATATGTTCTCAAAAAGGAAATGCAAATGGTTGCGATGTTTGAGAAGCTAATCCGGGTTTGTGTCGAGAATGGAGAATTGCAATTAACAGAAACACAAGTAAAAATGCTTGCACATAATATTTTTGTCCAAGGTCAAATGTGGAGCTTTAGACGTTGGTATCTTCAAAAAATATATACACTAGAAGAATACATTGAGCTTCAAACGGATTTGATAATTAAAGGTATAAAGTAAAATCACTATATTCATGGGTTTTACGTTAACTATAGAATGATTAGGGGATAGGGGGAAAATTATGGACCAAGTACAAGTATATAAACCGAAGCATCATATTCGTTTTGTCACTGCTTCAAGTCTCTTTGACGGGCATGATGCCTCTATTAATATTATGAGAAGAATACTGCAAGCAAGTGGAGCGGAAGTGATTCATTTAGGCCACAATCGTTCTGTCGAGGAAGTAGTCAATGCAGCCATTCAAGAGGATGTGCAAGGAATTGCCATCTCATCCTATCAAGGCGGACATGTTGAATACTTCAAATACATGTATGATTTATTAAAAGAAAAAGGTGCACCGGATATTCTAATTTTTGGCGGCGGTGGCGGTGTAATCATCCCAAGGGAAATTAAAGAGCTTCATGATTATGGCATCGCAAGGATTTTTTCACCAGAGGATGGAAGAACACTTGGTCTCCAAGGAATGATCAATATTATGCTTGAACGATGTGATCATCCAACCATTTCCGGAGAAGCATCAGAGCATATTGCCAGACTTCCAAAGGGAGAAGTTAATGCGATTGCCAAGCTCATCTCACTTGCCGAAAATCATACCGAGGTTTTACAAGAGGAAGCAGCAGCGGTTGAAACAATCTTAGGAAAAATAAAGAGCTTAGAAAAATCAGTTCCAGTCATCGGTATCACCGGTACAGGTGGAGCAGGAAAAAGCTCTCTAACTGATGAATTGATCCGTCGTTTTCTAAATGAAATTCCTGAAAAGAGAGTAGCGATTCTTTCTGTTGACCCAACGAAACAAAAAACAGGTGGCGCTCTTCTCGGAGACCGCATCCGAATGAATGCCATCTTTTCACCTCGCGTTTATATGAGAAGCTTAGCTACAAGAAAATCAAAAAATGAGTTAAGTCTAGCAATCAAAGATGCAATTACAGTAACTAAGGCAGCAGGTTTTGATCTAATTCTTGTGGAAACAAGCGGTATCGGTCAAGGAGATGCAGAGATTACAGAAATCTGTGACCTTTCCATGTACGTAATGACAAGTGAATTCGGTGCCCCTTCACAGTTAGAGAAAATAGACATGATTGATTTTGCTGACCTCATTGTTATCAATAAATTTGAGCGGAAGGGTTCAGAGGATGCCAGACGCCAAGTGCAAAAGCAATATCAGCGAAGCCGAGCCATATTTGATCAGGAATATGAGAACATGCCAGTCTACGGGACAATTGCCAGTCAATTTAACGACCCAGGAACAAACGCCCTATTTGCTGCATTAATTGAAAAAATCAATGAAAAGACCGGAACCAACTGGTCAACAACCTTTAGTAAACATACCCAAGTAGAAAAACAAAATGTCATTATCCCCAATGAACGTCGCTACTATTTAAGAGAGATTTCTGATACCGTTAGAAACTATCATAAAAAAGCCAATCAACAAGTTCAAACCGCACGAAAACTATTCCAGCTTGAAGGTGCCATCGAAGCAGTTAAAGGAAGAGAAGCAAATGAGGAAGTATTAGCCTCACTTAATGCAATAAAGAAAGAGATAGAAGCTCAGCTTACACCAGAATCTAAGCAAATTTTACAAACCTGGGAAGAAAGAAAAGCAAAATACAATGCGAATCAGTTTGTTACGAAAATTCGCGACAAGGAAATCGTCACGGTCTTAAAAACAAAAAGCTTATCAGGGCTTCATATCCCTAAGGTATCTTTACCAAAATATGAGGACTATGGTGAAATTCTAAAATGGGTATACAAGGAAAATGTCCCTGGAGAGTATCCTTATACGGCAGGTGTATTTCCTTTTAAACGTGAGGGAGAAGATCCAAAGCGTCAGTTTGCAGGAGAAGGAACACCAGAAAGAACGAACCGTCGCTTTCATTACCTGTCAAAGGATGACCCGGCGAAACGTTTAAGCACAGCATTTGATTCTGTTACACTGTATGGTGAAGACCCAGATTATCGTCCCGACATCTATGGGAAGGTAGGGGAAAGCGGAGTTAGCATTTGTACCCTTGAGGATATGAAAAAGCTATACAAGGGCTTTGACTTATGTCATCCGTCAACCTCAGTTTCTATGACCATTAACGGACCTGCACCGATTATTCTTGCTATGTTTATGAATACAGCCATTGAACAGCAGGTAGAAAAGAAGGAAAAGGAATTAGGAAGAAGCCTATCTGATGCAGAGTTCGAGGAAGTAAAGGCTTTTACACTGCAAACGGCAAGAGGAACGGTGCAAGCAGATATTTTAAAAGAGGACCAAGGGCAAAATACCTGTATCTTTTCAACGGAATTTGCCTTAAGAATGATGGGAGATATTCAGCAGTACTTTATCGACCACAAGGTGCGAAACTATTATTCGGTATCTATTTCCGGCTACCATATTGCAGAAGCGGGAGCGAACCCAATTTCTCAGCTGGCTTTTACCCTATCTAATGGCTTTACCTATGTGGAATATTATTTAAGCAGAGGAATGCATATTGATGATTTTGCACCAAATCTTTCATTCTTCTTCTCCAATGGGCTGGACCCAGAATATACGGTTATCGGGCGTGTGGCACGCCGCATATGGGCGACAGTCATGAGAGAGAAATATGGAGCGAATGAACGCAGTCAAAAGCTTAAATATCATATTCAGACCTCTGGGCGTTCACTCCATGCTCAGGAAATAGACTTTAATGATATTCGAACGACCTTACAGGCGCTTATGGCCCTTCATGATAATTGTAATTCTCTTCATACAAATGCATATGATGAAGCGATTACGACACCAACAGAGGAATCAGTCAGACGGGCGATGGCGATTCAAATGATTATTACAAAAGAGCACGGTTTAACAAAAAATGAGAATCCTCTTCAAGGATCCTTCATTATTGAAGAGCTAACTGATTTAGTAGAGGAGGCGGTATTACAGGAATTTGATCGCATCAATGACCGTGGTGGGGTACTAGGTGCAATGGAAACGCAATATCAACGGGGAAAAATTCAAGATGAATCCATGTACTATGAAATGAAGAAACACACTGGTGAGCTACCTATCATCGGAGTGAACACCTACTTAAACCCAAACCCACCATCAGAAGAGGCTGTTGATAATATGGAGCTAGCTCGAGCAACGAAGGAAGAAAAAGAGCTTCAAATCCACAACTTGCGAGCATTTCAAACAAGTAACAAGGACAAAGCAACAGGAGCGCTCAATCAACTAAAGGAAACAGCTATCCATGGGGGCAATATTTTTGCAGAATTAATGGAAACAGTGAAAGTTGCAAGTCTAGGTCAAATAACAAGGGCCCTATATGAAGTAGGAGGCCAATATAGAAGAAATATGTAAAAAATAGAGTTGGTCAGATTTCCTTAATCTAATATCAGGTCTTTCCTGATTCAGATTGAAGACATCTGACCAAACTACTTTAGGGGAATAATTTCATATCAACTATTTTTAAAGTGAAATATGATTAAAGTAATCATTTTTTTCTCTAATTCCTGTATAATCAAAATAAGAATGAAGGGTTCAATTGCCAATAAAGGCTGATATACATAAACACGTAAGCATACTTAAACTTTTTTGAACCTATTTAGGAAGTGAGAAGGGTGAAACGTTTATTTCTTTTTGCAGCTTTCGTAGGCCTCATAATCGCGACCTACTACCTATATCAACGGCAGCTAGGTGCAATTGGTTTTTTAATATTGTCTGTATTCTTCTTTTCCTTAGCATGGAATCAACGTTTCAAATATGCATATCGTGAAAAAGAGAATCGCATCGGCCGAAAATATTGGAGAATAGCAAACAAAAAAGAACTCGGAAAAAAGTAAGTGAAACAATAGATAGAACTAGCATAAACCCCAATTTTTTGTTTATAATGAAGAATATGCAATCATGGATAAATTTATTTTAGCAAGAAATGAGAGTATTACATTTATATGTTCGTTCGAGGAGTGTCTTGAGAAAGGAAGTGCCATAATGAGTTTGGAAAAGTACTCAACGGAACAGTTGCAAGAAATGTCTTTTATCGAAATTTGCTATGAAATGCTAGAGGGGAATAAGCAGCCGGTCTCTTTTAGTGAGATTATGGAGGAAATAAAGAAAATCCTTAATCTTTCCGATGAGGAAGTCAGAGCAAAAATCGCACAGTTTTATACGGATTTAAATATAGACGGTCGCTTCATCGCGTTAGGGGAAAATCGTTGGGGCCTTCGTGTTTGGTATCCAGTAGATCAAATAGAAGATGAAGTTGTTGCTCCTGTAAAATCGAAGAAGAAAAAGGCGAAAAAGGTTGTTGAAGATGAAGAAGAACAAGTGGAAGACTTTGATGATCTTGATGAAGAAGAGCTTGATATAGATGAAACTGAAGAGTTTGATGATGAAGAAGATAGTGATGATGACCTTCTAACAGATGATTTAGATGAAGAAGATGAAGATGAAGATCTATTAGAAGAAGATGAGTTTGATTTAGATGATGAAGACCTTGACGATGAGGAACTGGATTTAGATGAGGAAGATGAAGATCGATAATTGAATCATCTTGACTTTTAATTTTTATGCTTGTAAAATAATTTTTGGGCTCCTTAAAAAAGGAACGATAATGATAATACGCTAAAATAGCGCTCCCTTACTGAAAAGTAAGAGGGCGTTTTTGTTTTTTTTTACAAAAGGTTAACGGAATAATTTTTATTGCTACCCCCTAACCAAACTATTATTTTAACAATAGTCTTTATTTTAAATAGTGACCAATTGTGCAAACTGTATCTAAGGGGGAATTTACATGACAAAGTATATTTTTGTAACTGGCGGGGTTGTGTCATCACTTGGAAAAGGAATCACCGCTGCGAGTCTAGGGAGACTCTTAAAGAACCGTGGATTAAGTGTAACCATTCAAAAATTTGATCCATATATTAACGTGGATCCGGGTACGATGAGCCCATATCAACATGGGGAAGTATTTGTTACAGGTGACGGAGCTGAAACGGATCTAGACTTAGGTCATTATGAGCGTTTTATTGATATTAATTTAACAAAGTACAACAATGTCACAACTGGAAAAATCTACTCAACAGTACTGAAGAAAGAACGTCGAGGAGATTATTTAGGTGGTACTGTTCAAGTAATTCCGCATATCACGAATGAGATCAAAGAGCGTGTTTTCCGTGCCGGAAGAGAAACGAATGCTGATGTGGTCATCACTGAAATTGGTGGAACAGTAGGGGATATTGAATCATTGCCATTCCTTGAAGCGATTCGCCAAATTAAAAGTGATATTGGACGCGATAATGTCTTATATGTTCACTGTACTCTTGTTCCTTATATTAAGGCAGCAGGTGAAATGAAGACAAAACCAACTCAGCACAGCGTGAAGGAATTAAGAAGCTTAGGTATTCAACCAAACGTGATTGTCGTTCGTACGGAAATGCCAATGACTCAAGATATGAAGGACAAGATTGCCTTGTTCTGTGATATCGACGCAAAAGCTGTAATTGAATGTCAGGATGCAGATACTTTATATACCATTCCATTGGCACTTCAAGAGCAAAATTTTGACCAAATTGTTTGCGACAATTTGAAAATTCAAAGCCATGAAGCGGATATGACTGAATGGAAAAAGCTTGTTGATAAAGTTGTTCATTTATCTCGAAAAACGAAAATTGGCCTTGTAGGTAAATATGTTGAATTACAAGATGCCTATATTTCCGTTGTAGAATCATTAAAGCATGCTGGATATGCATTTGATAGTGACATTGAAATAAAATGGATTAATGCCGAGCATGTAACAGCAGACAATGTGAAGGAATTGTTGGACGAGGTGGATGGTGTTCTAGTTCCAGGTGGATTTGGAGACCGCGGAATAGAAGGGAAAATTCTAGCAATCCAATATGCTCGTGAAAACAAAAAGCCATTCCTGGGAATTTGTCTAGGCATGCAGCTTGCTTCTATTGAATTTGCTCGTAATGTATTAAAGCTAGATGGAGCACATACTGCAGAAATCGACCCTAATACTAAGCATCCAATTATCGATTTATTACCTGAACAAAAGGATATCGAGGATCTTGGTGGTACCTTGCGTCTAGGATTATATCCTTGTAAGCTTATAGAAGGGACAAAGGCATTCGCTGCCTACAATGATTCAGTTATCTATGAGCGTCATCGTCATCGCTACGAATTTAATAATCAATATCGTCAAGAGATGGAACAAGCAGGATTTATCTTCTCTGGTACAAGCCCTGACGGCCGTCTAGTTGAAATTGTTGAGCTAGAGGACCACCCTTGGTTTGTAGCATCACAATTCCATCCTGAATTTACCTCAAGACCAACGAGACCACAGCCTCTATTTAGAGACTTCGTTGAAGCGTCCTTAAAAATGAGTGAAAAATAACAGTAAATAAAAAGGCTGACCCAAAAGTGAAGTTGCCAGGCACCCAAGCACTATATCTAGTATCAAGGTGATATAGAAGTTTAGTGGTGCTAGACGACTTATGGGACAGCCTTTTTCCTATCATTTTATTGGCTCTCAAGTCATTGATAGCTGAAAAATGATAATGGTAAATATTGGAACTAGCGCCAGTTAAGGAGATGTATTAATCTCGAGTCTAGTAATAACGGAACCGGTGTCCGTAAAGGAATTAAGGATAAACCAGGTGGAACTATAACGGACACAGGATTCGCTAAATTAATAAAAACAGGCAAATAAGGGAAAGTAACGGACAGGGAATCCACTATTGGTTGAAAATAACAGAAAAAACACGTCAAATGAATTAAATAACGGAAGGAGAGTCCGTAGAACTCAAAATTCCATGCCTAAAAACTGAAATAACGGAACCAGTGTCCGTAAGTGAATTCCCAAAACACCAGTATTTCACAAGCCAAATTCCACAGTTATCTAGCCTGATAACATTTAATCCTCATATTCCTCCAAAATTTCCTCCAAAGTATATTTTAGAGCATAATAAGCAAAAAGTGCGGCCATGGATGAAGGGAAGCCATATCGATTGCCTTCATTATTTGGTAAAAGCCCCTTGGTTAGTCGTAAATCAATATGAACATCCGCTAGCTGGACCAAACTCGATTGGTCAGAAGAGATTTCACTAGAAATAGAAACAAACGGAATATTGTTATCCGATAGTCCTTGCCCAATTTGACAAGCCTGTTCATCATGGGAAAAGCGGGAAATAAGAATTACTCGGTCGGCATTGGTTAGGGTTGAAATGCTCTCAATCCCTTGCCATTCATAGACACCCTTAAATGGCTCTGCACCGTATAGAGCCTCTATTTCAACTGCCTTCATTTCATTTATTCCAACAATATAAATTTTACCTTCCCCAATAGCTGCCTGTGCTAGTAAACGAGCACCGTCTTCCATCGCCATTTCCTCTTTTTCCTGAATTCGCTTAAACAAGCCCTGAAGCTGAGTAGTAAACATTTTTAGCAATTTTTTGCACATCCTTTTTTCATTCTGTTCTAAACATTGATTATAGAGAAAATTTGATTGAAGGTAAAATGCTCAAAGAGAAATAAACAAGAGACCTTCAGAACATACGAATTCAAGCCACAAATACCGTTGAGTAAATCATATGAAAACAGTAAAAAATGTTTGTAAGCATGCAGGAAAATCAGTGGGTGAAATAGAAGTAAATGGATATGAGAAAAGGATGCTTGAATTACCCGAATAATAAGGTTTATCTCCATAGAAAAGTTTTCATCTAGGAAATTTCTATAAATAGAGAAGAGGTGGCTTAATGAAAGGGAAAATATTAATAATAGACGATCAGTTTGGCATTCGTATCCTCCTTAATGAAGTCCTTCAAAAGGAAGGATATAGGACCTTTCAAGCAGCAAATGGAGTACAAGCTCTTGATATTGTAAAAACCGATTTACCTGATTTAGTCCTCCTAGATATGAAGATTCCAGGAATGGACGGGATTGAAATATTAAAGAGAATGAAAATGATTGACCCAGACATACGTGTCATTATCATGACCGCATATGGAGAACTAGATATGATTCAGGAGGCCAAGGATCTTGGTGCTCTTACGCATTTTGCAAAACCATTTGATATTGATGATATTCGTGCAGCAGTGAGAAAATACTTACCGGTACACCTCAGCTAATGGTAGCGCTTCCTTTATAGCGAAATTATGACACTTCATAAAAAATGGAATGTTTAATAGAAATTCCTATTTCAATTTGGTATGATTACAAATGAATTAGATGATTCGTCTTCTACTCTTTTCAATCTTAAATGTTACATAATCTTACCCAAATAGGGTAAACTTATTTAGAAATATTTGCACCTGAGGACAATCATCAATGAAGGAGGAAAAATATAATGCCTTTAGTATCTATGAAGGAAATGCTTATTAAAGCAAAAAATGAAGGGTATGCTGTAGGACAATTCAACATAAACAATCTAGAATTCACTCAAGCCATTCTACAAGCTGCTGAAGAAGAAAAATCACCTGTAATCCTTGGAGTATCAGAAGGTGCAGCTCGTTATATGAGTGGTTTTAAAACAATTGTAAAAATGGTTGAAGGTTTAATGGAAGACTTAAATATTACTGTTCCTGTTGCTATTCATTTAGACCATGGTTCTAGCTTTGAAAAATGTAAAGAAGCTGTTGATGCTGGTTTCACTTCTGTTATGATTGACGCATCTCATCATCCGTATGAAGAAAATATCGAAATTACTTCAAAAGTAGTTGAATATGCACATTCTAAAGGTGTATCTGTTGAAGCAGAATTAGGAACTGTTGGCGGTCAAGAAGACGATGTTGTTGCAGAAGGCATTGTTTACGCTGATCCAAAAGAGTGTGAAGATCTTGTAAAACGTACAGGCATCGATGCACTTGCACCAGCACTAGGTTCAGTTCACGGACCATACAAAGGTGAACCAAAATTAGGTTTCAAGGAAATGGAAGAAATCGGAAACATCACAGGACTACCTTTAGTTCTTCATGGTGGTACTGGAATTCCAACAAAAGATATTCAAAAGGCTGTATCTCTTGGAACAGCAAAAATCAATGTGAACACTGAAAACCAAATTGCTTCTGCAAAACGCGTACGTGAAGTATTAGCTGCAGATTCAGAAGTATATG
Organism: Bacillus massilinigeriensis; assembly: GCF_900117315.1. Classification (GTDB taxonomy): domain Bacteria; phylum Bacillota; class Bacilli; order Bacillales; family Cytobacillaceae; genus Bacillus_BE; species Bacillus_BE massilionigeriensis. The sequence continues at coordinate 3,978,179 of NZ_LT630337.1, read as the reverse complement.
ATCCACGTAAATACTTAGGACCAGCTCGTGAAGCTATTAAAGAAACAGTTATTGGCAAAATTCGCGAATTCGGTTCTTCTAATAAAGCATAATAAAGCTGAAATCTAGTTTGAAACCGTCTTTTTTATAAGAGACGGTTTCAATTTCATTCATTAATTTCTAAAAATTTCGTTGAGTGGGAACATTTAGATTAGATATAGATTTTATACATAATTTGGTTTGCTACAAACTTGACTATTGGTGAAGGAAGAGGGGGTAAAAAAATGAAGTTTTTTATTGATACGGCTAATATGGAAGAAATAAGAGAGGCATATTCTCTTGGAATTGTTTCTGGAGTAACAACCAATCCATCACTCGTTGCTAAGGAAAAAAATGTCTCTTTTCATGATCGTCTTCGAGAAATTACAGAGCTTGTACCTGGTTCCGTAAGTGCTGAGGTCATTGCACTTGATGCTGAAGGCATGATAAAGGAAGGTAGGGAACTCGCAAGCATTGCTCCTAATATTACAGTTAAAATTCCTATGACACCAGAAGGCTTAAAGGCTGTCAATGTCTTGTCAAAGGAGGGTATACATACAAACGTTACCCTTATTTTTAGTGCCAATCAAGCTTTGCTCGCTGCAAGAGCTGGTGCAACCTATGTTTCGCCATTTTTAGGTAGACTTGATGACATTGGTCACAATGGTTTAGATTTAATATCAACCATTTCAGATATTTTTACAATCCATGATATTCAAACAGAAATAATTGCAGCCTCTATTCGTCATCCACAACATGTAACTGAAGCAGCTTTAAGAGGTGCTCATATTGCAACTATTCCATATAAGGTTATTCTTCAATTGTTTAAACATCCACTGACAGATAAAGGGATTGAAGCATTTTTAGCTGATTGGAGTAAGCGCTAAATTCTAATTAGATTTGTGCTTCATATGAGCTAAAGTTCATATAAAGGTTGACCCGATACCCGGGTGATTTCGTTTCATTGAGATGATGTTTCTCCATTTGAAGCTATCCCAAAGAAGAGCCTCTTCACTTTTTCTTTCTAGCATTCCTCATGAATAGGAATCTAGGTAGATCAAGGTTGATGATAGGTTCATCCTTTGGGATAGCATCCTTTCTTATTTTCCATCGAGTGTCCACAATAACTGGTGAATATCCCTATTCTATTCCTTCAAATTATAAAAATTGGATTCATTTCCACTAGAATTTCAGAACTTTTTAGTCGACCTAACGGCCAAACAGTATTAAAGTGAAAATATAGAATTTTATTATTTATTCTATTCATTAGAGAAACTTTTTCGAATTACCGCACATGAACAATGGTTTTTCGTGTAAACTAAAGATTAGGATAATGTCGGAATTTGCTTTTAACAATTGGAAGATAATGCTAATAGAGCAATAGTCTTTTTCAATTTGGTAAAAGCTTTGCCGTTTTTAATGATTAGTATGGTTAACAGTTGGAGAAATATGATAATAGAAAGAGAACTAGACAAAGCACCCCAGTATATGAATTTCTATTATACGTTGAACTAACTAGCAGGTAAATCAGTACTGATATTTTAAAAAGAGCATAATGACTAAAGCTTATTAGGCGTAGAAGGGAGTCTAACATGGAAAAGCTTATGATCGCAGGGGGATACCCTTTAAAAGGAACCGTTCGAATTAGTGGTGCAAAAAATAGTGCTGTAGCATTAATTCCCGCAACCATTCTCGCAGATTCCCCTGTCACAATTGAGGGTTTACCAGATATTTCTGATGTTCATATTTTGAAATCATTATTAGAGGAAATTGGTGGTGTTGTTATATTTAAGGATAACGACATTACCGTCAATCCTTCTTCGATGGTTTCAATGCCACTACCAAATGGTAAGGTGAAGAAGCTTCGTGCTTCCTATTATTTGATGGGAGCTATGCTAGGTCGATTTAAAAAGGCCGTTATAGGGCTTCCAGGTGGGTGTCATTTGGGACCTAGACCAATTGACCAACATATTAAAGGCTTTGAGGCATTAGGGGCAAGGGTAACAAATGAACAAGGAGCTATTTATTTACGGGCGGATGAGCTAATAGGAGCTAGAATCTATCTAGATGTTGTGAGTGTTGGGGCAACCATCAATATCATGCTCGCAGCCGTTCGTGCAAAAGGTAAAACCATTATTGAAAACGCTGCAAAAGAGCCTGAAATCATCGATGTGGCGACATTATTAACAAACATGGGGGCGAAAATTAAAGGTGCTGGTACCGATGTGATACGCATAGAAGGGGTTGAGCATTTACACGGATGCAGGCATACGATTATTCCAGATCGTATTGAGGCTGGTACATATTTGATTTTAGGAGCAGCAGTTGGGGAAGGAATCCTAATCGATAATATTATTCCTCAGCACTTAGAATCCTTGATTGCAAAATTAAGGGAGGCAGGTGTTCATATAGAAGCAAGTGACGATCAGGTCTTTGTCGGGAAAGCGGATAAATTAAAGGCAGTGGATATTAAAACACTCGTTTATCCCGGATTTCCGACCGATTTGCAGCAGCCTTTTACTGCCTTATTGACAAAGGCAGAGGGAACAAGCATGGTGACCGATACGATTTATGGAGCAAGATTTAAGCATATTGATGAATTAAGAAGGATGAACGCGAATATTAAAGTAGAGAGCCGTTCCGCCATCATCAATGGTCCTGTACAACTTCAGGGAGCAAAGGTAAAAGCAAGTGACCTAAGGGCTGGAGCCTCATTAGTCATTGCAGGCTTGCTCGCAGAGGGAGTATCAGAGATCACTGGGATCGAGCATATTGATCGGGGTTATAGCCACCTGGTTGAGAAACTCAATGGACTAGGGGCAACGGTTTGGAGAGAAGCATTAACACCTGAAGAAATTGAACATATGAAAAACGCCTAAAAGAGGTTTCAAGCCAGACAACTAGACTTACATAAAAAGGAGTGCTTGTTGAATAATTGGGGAGGAATCAAAAATGGAGAGAAGTTTAACAATGGAACTGATCCGTGTGACTGAGGCAGCAGCATTGGCATCAGCCCGTTGGATGGGGAGAGGAAAGAAAGAAGAAGCAGATGATGCTGCAACAACCGCAATGAGAAATGTCTTTGATACGGTACCAATGAAAGGAACAGTAGTCATCGGAGAAGGTGAAATGGACGAGGCTCCGATGCTCTATATCGGCGAAAAGCTTGGCACTGGATTTGGACCAAGAGTGGATGTTGCTGTTGATCCGTTAGAAGGAACAAACATTGTGGCATCAGGGGGCTGGAATGCTCTAGCTGTCGTAGCGATTGCAGACAACGGAAATCTCCTTCATGCTCCAGATATGTATATGGAAAAAATCGCTGTTGGACCGGAAGCAGTTGGAAAAATTGATATCAATGCTTCTGTTACTGATAATTTAAAGGCAGTAGCGAAGGCGAAAAATAAAGATATTGAAGATGTCGTAGCAACGGTATTAAATCGACCACGTCATGATCAGATCATTGCTGAATTACGAGAAGCAGGGGCGAGAATTAAACTAATCAATGATGGTGATGTGGCCGGTGCAATTAACACAGCATTTGACCATACAGGCGTTGACATCTTATTTGGAATTGGTGGGGCACCAGAGGGTGTTCTATCGGCCGTAGCCTTAAAATGTCTCGGCGGTGAAATCCAAGGAAGACTCCTTCCGCAAAACGATGAAGAATTAGCACGTTGTATAAAAATGGGCTTAGATGTAAATAAGGTTCTTTTAATGGAAGATTTAGTAAAAGGCGATGACGCTATTTTTGCTGGTACTGGTGTTACCGATGGAGAATTGCTCCGTGGAGTACAATTTAAAGGCTCTCATGGCTCTACTCATTCTGTCGTTATGCGCGCCAAATCAGGAACTGTCCGATTTATCGAAGGCCGTCACAGCTTGAAGAAGAAGCCAAATCTAGTAATGAAATAAAGCTACTCATTAACGAGGTTAACCCAGGTGATCCTCTGCCGGGTTAACCTCAAAAATGAATAAAAATACAAAAAGATGTGACATTCTCCCAAAACTTTTTCTTCACTTATCTGGATTTCCTTAATTATTCGAAAAAATCTATTGATTATTTTCCTTCCAAAAGGGTAAAATAAGATTGTTTTTTATTATTTTAAAATTGTATGCATGAACATGCAATTTTTCATCTTTTTTCCATCTGTTATATCTTCATTTACTTCAAGAAACCTCAGTCTAGGATTTTTTCCTTTTCGACCATAATTATTTTTAGAAGAATATCAATTAAATAGTATGGTGGAAATGTTTAATACTATAAAGTGTGGTGCCAAAATGGAATTAACTATTTCAAGTTTAGAAAATTTAAAATTAAAAGAGCTTTATGAGCTGGCGAAAACCTATAAGGTTTCTTATTACAGTAAGCTTACTAAAAAGGAACTGATTTTTGCCATCTTAAAAGCACGTGCTGAACAAGAGGGATACTTCTTCATGGAAGGCGTGCTAGAAATTATCCAATCAGAAGGGTTTGGATTCTTAAGACCAATTAACTATTCTCCGAGCTCTGAGGATATTTATATTTCTGCATCTCAAATTCGTCGTTTTGATTTACGTAATGGCGATAAGGTTTCAGGAAAAGTAAGACCTCCTAAAGAAAATGAACGTTATTATGGACTTTTGCATGTAGAAGCAGTTAATGGCGATGACCCTGAGTCAGCTAAGGAAAGGGTTCACTTCCCTGCATTAACACCTTTATACCCCGATCGACAAATGAAGCTTGAAACAACTCCAAAACGAATCTCTACGAGAATTATGGATTTAATTGCACCTGTTGGGTTTGGACAACGCGGACTGATTGTTGCTCCTCCAAAGGCAGGTAAGACAATGCTTCTAAAGGAAATAGCTAATGCCATCACGACCAATCACCCAGAATCAGAACTAATCGTTCTATTAATCGATGAACGACCAGAAGAGGTAACTGATATCGAGCGTTCCGTTGCGGGCGATGTTGTAAGCTCAACCTTTGACGAGGTTCCTGAAAACCATATTAAGGTTGCTGAGCTTGTTCTCGAAAGAGCGATGAGACTCGTTGAGCATAAACGCGATGTGATTATTCTAATGGATAGTATTACTCGTCTTGCTCGTGCCTACAACCTAGTTATTCCTCCAAGCGGCCGTACGTTATCCGGTGGTATCGACCCAGCTGCCTTCCATAGACCAAAGCGTTTCTTCGGTGCAGCCCGTAATATTGAAGAGGGTGGAAGCTTAACGATATTAGCTACTGCATTAATTGATACGGGATCAAGAATGGACGATGTAATTTATGAGGAATTTAAAGGAACGGGAAATATGGAGCTTCATTTAGATCGCTCCTTGGCAGAAAGAAGAATCTTCCCTGCAATCGATATACGTCGTTCAGGAACTCGTAAAGAAGAGCTTCTTCTTCCGAAGGATCATCTTGATAAACTATGGGCGATTCGTAAATCCATGTCAGATTCTCCTGACTTTGGCGAGAAGTTTTTACGCAAGCTGAAGCAAACCAGAACAAATGAGGATTTCTTTGCCCAGCTGTCAGAAGAAATGAGAGCGAAACGTTCCTGAAATAGATTATAGAAAAAAATCTCGGTTGGAATTCCCATATTGCAAAAAGGAATAGTCCTTGCTATAATAAATCCAGTGTGTTTTTGAAATATTACGGGTATCCTAACCGTAACCATATAACTCTGTTTCGAATGATTCAGGGCGGAAGGAGATGAAAAGAATGAAAGCAGGAATTCATCCTAATTATAAAAAAGTAATGGTAAGATGTGCTTGTGGAAACGAGTTTGAAACTGGTTCTGTAAAAGAAGAGGTTAAAGTAGAAACTTGTTCTGCTTGTCATCCATTCTATACTGGTCGTCAAAAATTCGCTGAAGCTGGCGGACGTGTTGACCGATTCAATAAGAAATACGGTCTTAAGTAATTTGAAAATAGCAAAGACAGGCAAGAGGTTTGATTACTTGCCTGTTTTTTATTGGTGATAGAGAGTTATTACATAGATTTTTCGCTCAAGATGTAGTAATCTCCATAGGCTTTTTAAGAAATGTGAGGAAGGAGAGGCCGTACATGTACGTAATGAAGCATCACGGATGGGTTGAAGTAATCTGCGGCAGTATGTTCTCTGGAAAATCAGAAGAGTTGATTCGACGTGTGCGAAGAGCTCAATTTGCAAAACAAAAAATTGCGGTTTTCAAACCGAAAATCGATAATCGATATAGTGACGAATCTGTAGTATCACACAATGGGACATCCTTTATAGCGATTCCTATCTCGCATTCAACGGAAATTTTTCAGCATATTGATTCAGATATTGAGGTTATTGCTGTCGATGAAGTACAATTCTTTGACCCTGAGATTGTCGATGTGATCCAACACCTTGCTGATAGTGGACATCGCGTCATTGCAGCGGGTCTTGACCAGGATTTCCGTGGTGAGCCATTTGAGCAAATGCCAGCCCTAATGGCCATTGCTGAACTAGTTACTAAGCTGCAAGCTGTTTGTGCGGTTTGTGGTTCGCCGTCAAGTAGAACCCAGCGTTTAATCAATGGACAGCCTGCTTCATACGATGATCCGGTTATTCTTGTAGGTGCCTCAGAAAGCTACGAGCCACGTTGCAGACATCATCATGTGGTTTTAAAATCACCAAAAATGATGGAGAGCCGTTCTGAAACAAAAAGGGCGTAATGATATAAGATAAATCTGGGCAACAGCCCATAATTTTTTTAAAAGCTGATGTTTTGTCAGCTTATTTTTTTGTCCTTCATGAGTCTTCCAACTGGAAAAAAATCATTAACACAATCCTACTAAAAGAGGGAACTCTACTAGTAGGAGGTGTATTAAAGTTGAAAAAAGCATCCTTATTCCTTATTCTTTTAGCCATTTTAACCGGATGTAATCAAAATCAAAATGCTGAAGGTGTATATGATCGGGACGAGGATTCGAATGCCCGTACATTTGTCCAAAATAGTCATTCGCTGGATTCCCCAATTGGTAGAGCAGACCAAAGGATGTCAGAGCAGAATCCAAATCTCGTTCCTGTTGATGAAACCAGAAGCCGATCCAATCAAAAGTCAGACATTGATCAAGCTAGAAAAACAATTGAAACAATGAATGGATTTGTGCCTGGTTCTGTTTGGATAAATGGTGGGAGGATGAGAGTAACAGCCTATACAAAGGGGAACCTCTCCGATGAGGAAGAAAGAGCGGCTGAAAAAAGGCTTAATAACGCATTGGTTCATGCCCTTCCTCGTTATAAAATAGATGTTCATGTTGAAGGCAAGCAAAGATAGCATGCTCTGAATAGGGCATGTTTTATTTTTGGTTTGGTGAAAGAGCGATTTTTGAGATGAATTTTGTAGGGATCAATCAACAAAATCTTTAATAGAAACTCCCCCCTTCTCCTAATAGATGGCTTTGACGTCTCTCCTTCCCTATACTATAATTAAAATGTTATGCATCGAGATAGAATTCAATTTTTATATATAAATGCAAATGTCGTCGGACTACAATTTTTCCGAAAAAAATTAATAAAATAAATGAAAGAACTCGAAAAATAAATAGAGGTGAATGTCTGTGTTTGATCGTCTTCAAGCTGTAGAAGATCGCTATGAAAGATTAAATGAGCTTTTAAGTGATCCCGATATTGTGAATGATCCAAAAAAACTCCGTGAATATTCCAAAGAACAATCTGGGATTCAAGAGACCGTGCAAACGTATCGTGAATATAAAGAGGTTCGAGGGCAATTACAAGATGCAAAAGCAATGCTAGAGGAAAAACTAGATGCTGAAATGCGTGATATGGTGAAGGAAGAAGTTTCCGAGCTTGAGGAAAGAATCGAAGAATTACAAGATAAGCTAAGAATTCTCCTTATTCCAAAGGATCCGAATGATGATAAAAACGTAATTATGGAAATTCGTGGAGCTGCAGGTGGGGATGAGGCGGCCCTTTTCGCAGGGGATTTATTCCGCATGTACAGCCGCTTTGCAGAAAGCCAAGGATGGAAGATTGAAATCATCGATTCTAATACAACAGGCGTTGGTGGCTATAAGGAAATAATCTTCATGATTAACGGAGACGCGGCTTATTCAAAATTAAAGTTTGAAAATGGGGCGCACCGTGTCCAACGTGTTCCTGAAACTGAATCAGGCGGCCGAATCCATACTTCTACAGCAACGGTTGCTGTTTTACCAGAGGCTGAGGAAGTGGAAGTGGAAATTCATGATAAAGATGTCCGTGTAGACACCTTTGCATCGAGTGGACCTGGGGGACAAAGTGTTAACACGACGATGTCTGCTGTTCGCTTGACCCACTTACCAACCGGTATCGTCGTTTCCTGTCAGGATGAAAAATCACAAATTAAGAATAAAGAAAAAGCAATGAAGGTACTTCGTGCCCGCGTTTATGATAAATTCCAGCAGGAGGCTCAAGCCGAGTACGATCAACAACGTAAATCAGCTGTTGGAACGGGTGACCGATCTGAACGAATTCGCACATACAATTTCCCGCAAAACCGCGTGACTGATCACCGTATTGGCTTAACGATTCAAAAGCTCGACCAAATTCTTCAAGGAAAGCTTGATGAAATTATTGAAGCGCTAATCATGGAAGAGCAATCTAGAAGATTAGAGAATGCCTCTAATGAGTAAGAAAGTGTTCGAAGCCCTCAAATGGGCTTCTTCTTTTTTAAAGGAACAAAATCGGGATGAAAATGCGGGAGAAATTTTATTGCGATATTATATGAATCTAAGTCGGGCACAGCTTTTGTCTCGATTGCAGGAGGGAGTTCCTACTGAAAAATGGGAGCTGTTTAAGCTTGCGGTACAAACCCATGTTGAGGGAAAACCAATTCAGTATATTATGGGGCAGGAAGAGTTTTACGGACGTATTTTTTATGTGAATGAAGAAGTTTTGATTCCAAGGCCAGAAACGGAAGAGCTTGTTTTAGGCGCTTTGGAGAGAATGAATCGTATGTTTGCTGGAGATTTGACTTCGCTACGAGTGCTTGATGTTGGAACAGGAAGTGGAGCAATCGCCATCACATTAAAATTAGAAAATCCTGAGCTTGAAGTAACGGCATCTGATATAGCTGAAGCCTCTTTAGAGGTTGCGAGGAAAAATGCTGTAAATCTTGGTGGAGAGGTTGAGTTTGTCGCAGGGGACTTATTGAAGCCTTTTATCGAATCAGGTACGAAATTTGATGTTGTTCTTTCCAATCCACCGTATATTCCTGTGAGTGATATGGCCTCAATGTCTGAAGTGGTAACCGAACATGAACCGCATCGCGCACTTTTTGCTGGTGAAGATGGGTTGGACTTGTATAGAAGGTTCGCGAAGGAATTGCCACATGTTTTAAATGAAAAAGCTCTTGTTGGTTTTGAGGTAGGCGCAGGTCAAAGTGATGCTGTTAAAAAACTGTTGCTCGAGGCCTTCCCACAGGCAAAAGTAGATGTTGTTTACGATATTAATGGCAAAGATCGAATGGTATTTGCAGAGATCATTTAGATATGACGCATGAGGTACTGATTGCTCCCTTTTAAGTAGAAATTTTGGCTACGAAAGGGAGTATATCATTGGTTCGTGCGTTTTTTTCTGTGTCAAAACCTTTAGCATCCGAAATTTTATTCTATTTTTTCATTTTACTAGTGTTTAAGAATCCGATTTCTTGTCCACAATATTTCTATCAAGTTGAAAACGGGCAGTAAGTTCTCCCAGCTCAAAAGTACATTAATTGAGAAGCTCACTGCCCGAAAACTCGATACAACAAGCCCACCTGAAATGGAAGAAACTATGAAATGGTGGTGGCATAAGAGAAGGGGCGGAGGAAATCTTGAACACAAAGCATCTTGCAATAATTTATATTTTTATTCTATCATTCGGAACAATCTTAAGTTTATATATACCAAAAAATGAAGTAACCGCAAACAGCGAAATCGTCATTCCAAAGGAAGCCATTCGTCTTAGAATTCTAGCTAACAGTGACAGTGAAAAGGATCAACAGCTAAAAAGAAAGGTAAGAGATGCGGTTAACCATGAAATAAATGGTTGGGTTGAAAATCTTACATCAGTGGAATCAGCAAGAAGCCTAATTCGTTCTCGATTACTAGAAATTCAAAGAATCGCAGAGCAGGTGGTAGCTAGTGAGAAGTCAACTCAAAGTGTACATACGGATTTCGGAAAGGTAGAGTTTCCTACTAAGCTTTATGGACAATATCTCTACCCGGCAGGAGAATATGAAGCCATCTTAATCACACTTGGAGAAGGAAAAGGGGCGAATTGGTGGTGTGTACTTTTCCCTCCATTATGCTTTTTAGACTTTGCGAGTGGTGTCGCTGTTAAGGAAGATGAAAAGAGTAATGATAGTTTGGAAGGCTCGGAAAATAGGAGCGGGGAAGGCAGTAAAAGAAGTGAAAACAAAGAACAAACTAGCAGTGAAAGGCAGGATTTAGACCAGGACAAGGCACCAGACACAAAGCAAAACCAAGGTCAAAGTCAAGACTCAAAGCAAGCCCCACCAGTATATACAGAAGAAGACGAAAAACCAGTAGAAGTGAAGTTTTTCATTAAAGTCCTTTGGGATAAATTGAGGTGACAGGCACCATCCAATTGGCACCATCCAATTTTTGGATGGTGCCTGTCACCCTTTTGGTTCTACTTTTTCAAATCTATCATATTTATTAATGAATGATTAAGAGAGGGTAGGTGGGTTTGATGGAGACATTGGTTCGTGGTGGAAAGGTAGAAGATGTGGATAAGCTGATTGCTTTTTTAAATGAAGCAAGAGTGGGCACAGAAGGAGTAGAAAGCGGGATTGAATATTTTTTAATAATGGAAGATAAAGATGGAAATATTAAAGCGACACTTGGGATTGAACCTCTTGGGAGCTACGGACTGCTCAGGTCGTTAGTGATGACATCCGTACTGAAGGAACAGGACATACTGGTCATGTTTGAACAAATCCTGCGCTTAGCACGGGAAAGGCAATTAACAACCTTATATTTGGCTACCAATAAATCAAAATCACTAGATTTCTTTCAAGTAATCGGATTTGAAAAGGAAGAGACTGAGGAATTACCAAAGGAGCTAATGCATTCAAAGCATGTCCAATATATTTTATCTGTGGATAACTCCGTTTTCATGAGGTTAAACCTTTAAAATTGTGGATATGTAGCTTAAGTTATCCACTATAAAAACGTTTTTATACACAAAATGTGGATAAGACTTGAGTTATCCTCCTTCTTCTTTTATACTTTCATACGTATAAAGGAAGGATAAGTATTTGAAATAGGAGAATTATCAAGGTCATCTAGAAAAATCAAATACTTCTATTTGAAGGTGGATATTAAATGAAAACAATCATTTGGTCAGTGGATAAAAATGTGGATAATCAAGAAAGTTATCAACAAATTGCACAGGCAGCCGAGTTTTTAAAGGAAAATGAGGTTATAGCCTTCCCGACAGAAACCGTATATGGTCTCGGTGGGAACGCAAAAAGCAATGAGGCGGTTGCGAAAATCTTTGAAGCAAAAGGAAGACCGAGCGATAATCCGTTAATTATTCACATTGCAAATAAGGGCCAGCTGCTCCAATTTGTTAAGGAAATTCCTGAAAAGGCAAATCAGTTGATCCATCACTTTTGGCCAGGACCATTAACTATCATATTTCAGAAAAAAGAGGGAGTATTATCGGAAAAGGCGACGGCTGGTTTATCAACTGTGGCCGTTCGAATGCCCAATCATCCAGTTGCTCTTGCGCTCATCGAGAAATCTGGTCTTCCGATAGCAGCACCAAGTGCAAACCGATCAGGGAAACCAAGCCCTACAACGGCAAACCACGTATTTGAAGATCTAAATGGTCGAATTCCCGGGATTGTCGATGGGGGGAGTACGGGAGTCGGCGTGGAATCCACGGTGGTTGATTGCACGGAGGATATTCCAGTCATCCTTCGTCCGGGAGGCATTACAAAGGAACAGCTGGAGGCGGTTGTTGGAGAAGTGAAGGTGGACCCCGCGCTAACGGATGAGCAAAAGGCACCAAAAGCTCCAGGCATGAAGTATCAACATTATGCGCCAAATGCGCCACTTTACCTTGTTAATGGAAGTACAGCCTTTATTCAAACCCTTGTCGATGAAAAGCAAAAGGAAGGATTCAAGGTTGGAGTTCTAACTACAGAAGAACATCAGGGAGATTACAAAGCGGATTATATATTTGCCTGCGGGAGAAGAAGTGAGCTAGAAAGTGTAGCAAACCTCCTTTATAAGGCTCTTAGAAGCTTTAATCGCTCAGGTGTAGATTTGATTTTCAGCGAAATGTTTCCAACAGTTGGGGTAGGGCATGCCATAATGAATCGGTTAACAAAGGCAGCTGGTGGTAAAATAATAGAAGAAACAGGGAAAAAATAGGCTGATAAGTCAATGTAGTGGGAACCTTTTTCATAAAAGAATATTCTAAACCTCCTTGGACGTGCATATCTTGAAGTAGCAAGTCCCGAGGGAGGAATAGAATGTCTGCAATGGTTGGAGAAATATTCACACTTGGTTTAATGGCATTTGCCCTAAGTATGGATGCATTTTCAATCGGTTTAGGAATGGGAATGTATCAGATAAGGCTTAGGCAAATTTTTAAGATAGGGCTGACAATAGGTATCTTCCATGTGTGGATGCCATTGCTAGGGATTATTTTCGGTCGATTATTGTCTGAGAGATTGGGAGCCATCGCCGGATTCGTAGGTGGAGGTCTATTAATCTTATTAGGTATTCAAATGCTTTGGTCAAGTATGAGAAAGGATGACCAAGCACTTATTACTCCAGTTGGCATCGGCTTACTTATTTTTGCCATCAGTGCAAGTCTTGATAGTTTTTCAGTGGGACTCACTTTAGGGATATATGGAGCAAAAACGGTAGTGGCATTATTTTGCTTTGGAATTGGAGCAACCCTATTAACATGGGCGGGCTTGCTTATTGGACGAAGAGTTCAAGGGCTGCTAGGTACATATAGTGAAGCATTAGGTGGAGGAATCCTACTAGCATTTGGAATAAAATTGCTATTATCGTTCTCTTAAAAAGTATATAAGTGCAAACAGAAAGGCTCATCTTCAATCGGGATGGCCTTTTTGTATGGGATAAGAAACCTATTCACACAGTAGAAAATGAAAAAAATGATGAAAGCCCCTTCATTTAATGGAGATTTTAGGATATTCTAAATAATGATAAAAATTTAGGAGTTTTGACTCATATTGTTTGGGTTAAACCCAAAATTCCAAATGTTTTAAATTTTTCAAAGCTTGTCTATGGATGTCAACGTTTTTCGCTTATAATGGTAATGAGGAGGAAAAGGAATGACCCGCATTCTGTTTGTATGTACAGGAAATACCTGTCGAAGCCCAATGGCAGAAGCTATTGTAAAAAGCAAATCCATTCCTAATTTAGAGGTGAAATCTGCAGGGGTTTTTGCCATGGATGGGGGAGCAGCCTCAGAAAATACACAAGCTGTATTAAAGGAAAACCAAATTGAACACAACCATCGTTCACAAATGCTGTCAACAGAAATGGTTAAATGGGCCACCTACATTTTAACAATGACTAGTGGTCACAAAAGTACAGTCCTGAATATGTTTCCAGAGGCAAAAGAAAAAACATTTACTATAACTGAATTTGTAGAGGGAAACTCAACCCGTGATATTGCTGATCCTTATGGTGGATCAATAGAAATATACAGAGATACATACAAGGAACTAAATGAAAAAATAGAAAAAATAATCGAACGTATACAAAAGGAGAGTTAAAGGAACAGGGGGAGGAAGAAATGGGGGAAAAAAAGAAGTACAAGTTTGGACTTAGGAAAAAGCTTGTTATGTTTACAACAGTCCTAGCGCTTATCACATATTCGACAAGTGGAGTATTTATTTATATTTTATATCCATTGTTTAAGGATATTTTACCAGTAGGGGAATTTACCTTTACGGTGATAACACTAAGCTTGGGGATTATTTGGTCTGGTATTTTGGCCTTCTTCTTTGCAGCGCTAATAATAAGACCATTACAGAAGCTTGAGAAAATTGCATTAAAGGCAGCGCATGGAGACATCGGGGAGGATGTGGAACTTCCACGTACAGATGATGAAATTCGTTCATTAGGGGTAGCCTTTAATCACATGCTTTATTCTTTAAGGGATATGGTCCTTAAGATCGATGAAAACTTCCAAGAAACGAATGAGAAGGTTATTGCTATTTCGCAGGAAGCATCTGCAGCAGCTGAGCAGGCATCAGCCATCTCCAGAACCATTAGTGAAATATCACAAGGTGCTGACAACTCTGCAATTTCCATTCAAAACACAGCAGAGGCCGTAGAAGATGTCATTAGAATTGCGGTCGAGGTTCAAAATAAAGCAAAGGCTTCAGAGGGTGTTTCCAATGATATGGTTCATGAGCTTGAAGAATCTAAGAAAGTCGTTCACTCATTAATCTCTGGTATTGAACGATTGGCTGATGATAATAAAAACTCTCTTCAAACAGTAAAAAGATTAGAGAGAAACGCAGAGAAGGTCGGGGAAATTATTCAATTGGTCGGTGATATTGCCGCCCAAACCAACTTGCTAGCATTAAATGCCTCTATTGAAGCAGCTCGTGCCGGTGATCACGGAAAGGGCTTTGCTGTAGTGGCTGAAGAAGTTAGGGTTCTAGCAGATGAAAGCGCTAAGGCCGTTCAAGGAATTTCCGAATTAGTACAGAACATCCAACAGGAAGTCATCAATGTCGTCAATCAAATCACTCAGCAAGTAGACATAGCTAATAATGAAGCGAAAAAAGGAACCGAAACAAAAGAAGTCATTGAAGAAATGACGAAAACCATCGATGAGATGGCGTCATCTATTGCAACGATCACTAAATTAGTAGACCAACAAATGATTGAAATTCAGCATACATCTACGCAATCACAAGAAGTAGCTGCCATCGCAGAGGAAACCTCAGCTGGAGCACAGGAAGTAACAAACGCTACTGTCCACCAAACACAGGTAATGGAAAACGTAGAAAGCCTAGGTATGGACCTCAAGCATCAAGCAGAAAAATTAAAAGAGACCATTACGCGGTTTAAGCTGTAGGGATGTAATAGGTTTGTTGGTATTTTTAGTGTGAACTGTTGAAAGCGGTAACTAAAGGGCTGAATTGCTTGCTGTCAGACAGTACCTAATATGAATAGCCGAAGTCATTGTTCCAATGAAGATATAAGACAAAAGCATTAGCCCTCACCGAACAGCTAATGCTTTTTCTTTTTACCTTTATATTTATAGGTGAATATGTCAAAATAAAAATATTAAATCATCTATCAAATGGACAGAGTGAATATGGAGGAGAGAAAAATGAGAGTAGCCATTGCATCGGATCATGGTGGAGTAAATATTCGAGAAGAAATTAAAAATTTACTTGAGGAAATGGGTATTGCCTTTGAGGATTTCGGCTGTGAATGTGGAACCTCCGTTGACTATCCAGATTATGCATTACCAGTTGCTGAAAAAGTAGCAAACGGTGAATTTGATCGCGGAATTCTTATTTGCGGAACAGGCATCGGCATGAGCATTGCAGCAAACAAGGTAAAAGGAATTCGCTGTGCGCTTGTACATGATGCATTTAGTGCAAAGGCTACACGCCAGCATAATGATAGTAATATTTTAGCCATGGGAGAGCGGGTTATTGGTCCAGGGCTTGCTCGTGAAATAGCAAAAATATGGCTGACAACGGAGTATGAAGGTGGCCGTCATGAAAACCGTTTAAATAAAATTAAGGAAATAGAGGATAGAAATCTTTAATTCTTTCATGTCAAGAAGGAGGAATACCAATTGTCAGATTCCATATCCCATTGGGAGGAAGAATTGCACAGCATCCTACAAGAATTTCAAAAGCAGGCCAATCTGACAAGCAAGCATTTGTTAGTAATCGGCTGTAGTACAAGCGAGGTCATTGGCAAGAAAATCGGAACCGCGGGCTCTGAGGAGGTTGCCGAGATGATTTTTCGTAAGCTTTTGGATTTCCAAGAGGCTACTAGTGTTTCATTGGCCTTTCAATGCTGCGAACACTTAAACCGGGCGCTTGTGATTGAGAGAGAAACAGCTGAGGAAAAGGGCTATGATGAAGTAACGGTCGTTCCTGTTCGAAATGCTGGTGGAGCGATGGCAACTTATGCTTATTCTCATTTAAAGGATGCCGTTGTTGTTGAGCAAATCCAAGCGGAGGCAGGAATAGACATCGGTAATACCTTAATCGGGATGCATCTAAAGCCGGTTGCAGTTCCAATACGTGTACCTCAGAAAACCTTTGGAGGCGCCCATGTCACATTAGCAAAAAGTCGTCCAAAGCTAATTGGGGGCGAACGAGCAGTTTATGTAAGTGAACCAAAAAACCAATCTTGCAGCTGACATAAAACGGATTGATAAAGGTCTAACATCAAACAGAATGAAAAAAGGGTTACAAGCCAGAGAACATAAATGGATTCAAAAATAAAGCCTAGCATGAATCGAAATGGTCAAGCCGAATAGGGTGTGTTATTTTTCCAACATCTGTATGAGGTTTGACCTTTTTCATTGTTATTGTTTATACTTTTTTAATTTTCATTCTATTCAATTAAAAAACGTGCTAGAATAGTTTATGAATTTCGGTTAAGTGAAGAAATAGTATATATGAATATGGCTTAAAAAGGGAGGATTCACATGAAGCATTTATCACAGCAGGATCAACAAGTATTAAAAGCGATTCAAGACGAATTAGGGAGACAAAGGTCAAAGATTGAACTTATCGCATCAGAAAACTTCGTAAGTGAAGCGGTTATGGAAGCACAAGGTTCAGTTTTAACCAATAAGTACGCAGAAGGATATCCAGGAAAACGTTATTATGGCGGCTGTGAATATGTCGATGTGGTAGAAGACTTAGCTCGTGAACGGGCAAAAGAAATTTTTGGTGCAGAATATGTCAATGTTCAACCTCATTCAGGTGCCCAAGCGAATATGGCTGTTTATTTTACCATTTTGGAACATGGTGATACAGTTCTTGGAATGAATCTTTCTCACGGTGGCCACTTAACACACGGAAGCCCAGTTAACTTCAGTGGGATTCAATACAAATTTGTCGAGTATGGTGTAGATCAAGAAACACATCGCATCAATTACGATGATGTTTTGGAAAAAGCACGTGAGCACAAGCCAAAATTAATTGTTGCAGGTGCTAGTGCCTATCCGCGCCAAATCGATTTTAAACGTTTTAGAGAAATTGCTGATGAGGTTGGAGCATATTTAATGGTGGATATGGCCCATATCGCAGGTCTTGTTGCAGCTGGACTCCATCCAAATCCAGTACCATATGCAGATTTTGTCACAACAACAACTCATAAAACCCTTCGCGGACCACGCGGCGGTATGATTCTTTGTAAAGAAGAGTTCGGTAAGAAAATCGATAAGTCCATCTTCCCTGGTATCCAAGGTGGACCATTAATGCATGTCATTGCAGCAAAAGCTGTAGCATTTGGTGAAGCATTACAAGAAGGCTTCAAAGAGTATGCACAAAATATTATCGATAATGCCGCACGTTTAGCGGAAGGCTTAAAGGGTGAAGGAATTGACCTTGTTTCAGGAGGAACCGATAATCATCTTTTACTTCTTGATATGAGATCATTAGGTTTAACAGGTAAAGTGGCTGAAAAAGTCCTAGACGAAGTAGGAATCACGGTTAATAAAAACACGATTCCGTTCGACCCTGAAAGCCCATTTGTCACTAGCGGAATTCGTGTAGGTACAGCGGCGGTTACTTCTCGTGGCTTTGGATTAGAGGAAATGGATGAAATTGCATCTATTATCGCGTTCACTTTGAAAAACCATGAGGATGAAGCAAAGCTGAAGGAAGCGGCAGACCGAGTAGCTGCTTTAACAGCGAAGTTCCCTTTATATCCTGAAAAATAATACTGTAATAAGTCGTGTCAGAATCCTCATTTTGGACACACTAGTTAATGATTGAGTTAACTATGTGGAATAAGGATTCTGGCGCTTTTTTGTTTGGTTTGTGATTTGGGCGTTGAGAAAGGGTATTGAGGATGATTGTGGTTTAAGGGAGTGCAGATTTGTGTGAGGGTGTGAGAATGATTGGGATTTTTGAGAGTGATGGTTGAGGTTGAGGTGAGTAACTGTTGAGTTTTGGGGGGTGTTGGGGTTAATGAGAGGAATAGGTGGGTTTTGAGAGTGGTTGGATTTTTGCGTAGAATACGTGAATTAGGTGAGTGGATGGGAATGTGCTTGGCTGACTGCTGAATTAGGTGAGTAGATGGGAATTATCGTGAAAGACTGCTGGATTGGGAGAGTGGATGGGAATTATTGGGGAAGACTGTTGGATTGGGAGAGTGGATGGGAATTATTGTGAAAGACTGCTGGATTGGGAGGGTGGATGGGAATTATTGGGGAAGACTGCTGAATTGGAAGTGTAGATGGGGATTTTATGAGAATGACTGTTGAATTTTGGAGTAGTAGCAAGTTGAAGACTGATGGACTTTGAGAGTTGATTGGTATTTTCGCGAATAAACCCAGGATTTTGAGAATAAGAAGGAAATTTCGCGAATAAACATATTGTTTCGCGAATAAAAAGTGAGTTCGCGAATAAAAGTCAGGTTTTCGCGAATAAAACTTGATTTTTCGCGAATAAATTTTAAATTTCGCGAATAAAACCCCAAATTTCGCGAATAAACCCTCGTATTTCGCGAATAAACCCTCGTATTTCGCGAATAAACCTTGGCGGGACCCGTAGTTTTTAATAATCACTGGCCAAAACTAAACTCTAGATTTCGATTTCGGCTAAAAAACCAAGTTTTTTGGTCATCCTAAGCTCAAAGAGGATGAAAACCCCAACATATTCCACAAAAGAGCACCCCACCTCAACCCAAAACCCTCAACCCAAAACCCAAAACCCAAAACCCACAACCCAGTACCCTCAACCAAAACCCTCAACCCCACCACCCAAGGCACAACCAGAAAAACCCAACACTCTCCAACACAAAATAACCAACCAACCCCACCACCCAATATAGAATATTAAAATTGAGTGAATATTTGAAAGAAAATGGAAACACATTTCACTTTATTGCTATAATGTAGACAAAGTGAATCTTGCCCCGATGAATATTTTTCTGTACAATTAAACGCAGTGTGTAAAACAACTACATAAATAATGTTCATTAAAATAAAGGAGGAAGCTATTATGGCAAAGGTATACGTTTTTGATCACCCACTCATCCAACATAAGCTTACATACATCCGTCAAAAGGATACTGGAACAAAGGATTTCCGAGAATTAGTGGATGAGGTGGCAACACTTATGGCATTTGAAATCACTCGTGATATGCCATTAGAAGAAATCGAAATTGATACTCCAGTAAGCAAGACAAAGTCTAAGGTTTTATCAGGGAAAAAGATTGGTCTTATTCCCATCCTACGTGCTGGTATTGGAATGGTAGATGGAATGCTGAAGTTAATCCCTGCAGCAAAGGTTGGCCACATCGGACTTTATCGTGACCCAAAAACGTTAAAGCCTGTTGAATACTATGTTAAGCTTCCTAGTGATGTGGAGGAAAGAGATTTTATCGTTGTTGACCCAATGCTTGCAACTGGTGGTTCTGCGATTGAGGCAATCACTTCTCTTAAAAAACGCGGAGCAAAGCATATTAAATTTATGTGCCTGATCGCTGCTCCAGAAGGCGTAGAGGCTGTGCAGAATGCCCATCCAGATGTGGACATCTACATCGCTGCTCTTGATGAAAAGCTTAATGAAAAAGGTTATATTGTTCCTGGTTTAGGAGATGCCGGCGACCGTTTATTTGGAACAAAATAATAATAAGAAGGTATTTTGGGATGAATCAACCGATTAAGGTAATGACGATTTTCGGGACAAGACCTGAAGCTATAAAGATGGCACCGCTCGTCCTTGAATTTAAAAAATATCCAGAGTATTTCACACCCATCGTAACTGTTACAGCTCAGCATCGCCAAATGCTTGATCAGGTATTACATATTTTCGGAATTACACCAGATTATGATTTGAACATCATGAAGGATCGACAAACATTAATGGATATAACAACCCGCGGGCTTGAAGGCTTGGATGAGGTCATGAAAAAGGTAAAGCCTGACATCGTTCTCGTCCATGGAGATACAACAACAACCTTCATTGCGAGCCTCGCAGGCTTTTACAATCAGATTCCGGTCGGGCATGTTGAAGCAGGCCTAAGAACATGGAATAAATACTCTCCATATCCCGAGGAGATGAATCGTCAGCTAACAGGAGTCCTATCAGACTTACATTTTGCGCCGACCTCGAAATCAGCTGATAATTTAATCGCTGAAAATAAGGTGGCCAATCAGATATTTATTACCGGCAACACCGCAATCGATGCCTTAAAGACAACCGTTCGAAATGAGTATCAGCATGAGGTGCTTGAAAAATTAGGGCAAGACCGTTTGATTTTATTAACTGCTCATCGCCGTGAAAACCTTGGCGAACCGATGCGAAACATCTTTCGAGCGGTGAAGCGCATGGTCGAAGAAAATAAAGATATACAAGTTGTATATCCTGTACATTTAAATCCCGTTGTCCGGGAGATTGCATCCGAAATACTAAAGGATGATCCGCGAATTCATTTAATAGAGCCACTCGATGTCATCGACTTTCATAATTTTGCATCGAGAGCGCATTTAATCCTCACTGATTCAGGTGGCGTTCAGGAGGAGGCACCATCACTAGGTGTTCCGGTTCTGGTGCTTCGAGACACTACGGAAAGACCAGAAGGAATTGAAGCGGGGACACTTAAGCTTGTTGGTACAGATGAAGAGGTCATCTACCAATCTGCTATGGAGCTTTTAACGGATAAAGCCGCATATGAAGCAATGAGCAAAGCAGCGAATCCATATGGAGACGGAAATGCTTCGAAAAGAATCTGTCAGGCCATTCGCTACTATTTCAAACAAACAGACCAGAGACCAGAAGAATATCGGTAAAATGAGACCCAAATTTGGGTCTTTTTTTTATAAAACAAGATTAGATCACTCGGTTCGTTCATGTCGAACTTTAAGTGGAAGCCTCTGAATGTAAAATTCAGATTGAAATTTTGTCTATTTTATTTAAAAGAAAACGCATACGACATAAAACGGTAAAAAAAGTTGGGATAATTTGTACTTGACAAAAATTTTTACTCACAAAATATTTGCGAAAAATGACGAAAAAGACGATAATATGAAAATAAGGTTGGTGAGGCGAAAAAGGAATAAATTGTAACATTAGGAAAATATTAAGGTAAACGTCTTTTCAATAGACAAATGGTGACAATTTTGAACTTTTTGTGAATTTAAAAAGTTTACAAACTAGTCTGTAAACTTTTTGGGGTTAAACGCATTGACATTGACAACCACCTATTGTATGCTTACAAAGGATATCGGTGATAGGGTTTTCAATCATGATAATGCTTGATTTTTCCAGCTTTTTTTGGGAATTACACATCCCATTCTCCATTAGAGAGGATGAGCTTTGATGAATAATAAAAACCGCCACCCATTCCAAGCGATGGCATTAATGTCTGCGATTTTATCTCAATTAGTTGGATCTGTTCTTATCGGCATATTCGCGGGAAGATGGCTTGATGGATTGGTAGGAACTGAACCCCTTTTCCTCATTATAGGCTTGCTGTTAGGATTAGCAACTGGGATTTACGCAATGCTTCGTTTAATTCGACATTTTTTTTCAGGAGTTTAAACCATGCCAGAACTACAAGCGATGTATATACGAGAGCGCAAATACATATTTTTTTTATTGTCTTTCTATGTTTTGGGTTGGGGCTTTACCTCCTATAAAAGCATTTTTCTAGGGCTTATTCTGGGTACAAGCTTAAGCCTTTTTAATTTGTGGTTAATGGCAACTCGTGTCCAAAAACTCGGTGAAGCGGTTGCAAAAGGCAAAAAGGCCGGTTCACTTGGAATGTTTTTAAGAATGTCAGCAGCTGTTATTGCAGTCGCCATAGCATTAGAGTTTCCTGAATATTTCCATCTTATAAGCGTGATTTTGGGATTAATGACAGCTTATATTGTCATTATGATAGATTTATTTTTTCAGACTTTTCAGAAACGTAAATAGCGGGAAGAGAGGTGAATATTGTGAATCATGAAGCTCCGTTATATGAATTTATGGGATTAACCTTTAACTTAGCAAACGTGCTAATGATAACAGTAGCCAGTGTTATTGTGTTCATTATTGCGGTTATTTCAACTCGTAAGCTAGCATTAAAACCTACTGGGATGCAAAACTTCCTTGAGTGGATTATGGATTTTGTTAAAAATAATATTATTAAATCCACGATGGATTGGAGAGACGGGGGTCGATTCCATGTTTTAGGGGTTACCTTGATCATGTATATTTTTGTTTCTAATATGCTAGGTCTTCCTTTTGCAGTGGTAGTTGATGGTACGCTTTGGTGGAAATCACCAACAGCTGACCCTGTTGTAACCTTAACATTGGCCGTAATGGTAGTCGGCTTGTCACACTATTATGGTGTTAAGCTAAGAGGTCCAAAGGAATATGGAAAAGGCTTTTTCAGTCCAATGAAATTTTTATTCCCGTTAAAAATTATTGAAGAGTTTGCAAATACCTTAACATTAGGTCTGCGGCTTTACGGTAATATTTATGCAGGTGAATTGCTTCTTTCGCTTTTAGCAGGTGGCTTGGCGAAAGTTAGCGTAATAGGTTTAATTGCAGCCATTCCGTTAACAATGGTATGGCAAGGTTTCTCATTGTTTGTAGGTACTATCCAAGCATTTATCTTTACTATGTTAACAATGGTTTATCTGTCTCACAAAGTCAGTGATGACCATTAATAATATATCTGTTCAACCATTGAACAAAAAAATACATTCATTTATACAATTTGAAGGAGGAACTTTATAATGGGTCTTATAGCAGCAGCAATTGCAATCGGTTTGGCAGCAGTAGGTGCCGGTATTGGTAACGGATTAATCGTAGGTCGTACAGTAGAAGGTATCGCTCGTCAACCAGAAGCTCGTGGTATGCTTCAAACAACTATGTTCATCGGGGTTGCATTAGTTGAAGCCCTTCCGATTATCGGGGTCGTTATTGCGTTCATGGTACTCGGTCGTTAATTTATCAATAAAAAGTTCAAATGGCGGAGGTTTTGTATCAATACTTCGCCATTCCTTTATGTCTATTATTTCAAGATAATAATAATGTTTTTGCAGAATACAAGGGTTTAGAATACTTGTTGTTTTCCTAAGTGAACGACTCTTGAAGGGAGTGAATCGTGGATGTTAACAAGCAGTTTAGTTCTAGGTTCCGCCGAAGCTGCTACACATGGTGGAATTAATACGGGAGATATCCTATTTCAATTATTAGTATTTCTTGTCTTGTTAGCATTGCTTAAAAAGTTTGCGTGGGGTCCATTAATGGGCATTATGAAACAGCGCGAAGAGCATATTGCTAATGAAATCAATGAGGCTGAACAAAGCCGTTTAGAAGTTCAAAAGGTTCTTGACCAACAACAGGAACTTCTTAAAGAAGCTCGTCTAGAAGCTCAAAACCTAATCGAAGGCGCGAAAAAACAAGGGGATGTACAACGTGATGAAATCGTTGCGTTAGCACGAACTGAAGCTGAACGAATTAAAGAATCTGCTAAGCTTGAAATCGAGCAGCAGAAGGAAAAAGCAGTTGCAGCTATTCGCGAACAAGTGGCTTCTCTATCTGTGTTAATTGCTTCTAAAGTAATTGAAAAGGAATTAACAGTAGAAGATCAAGAGAAGTTGATCAACGAATATATCAATGAGGCAGGAGAAGAGCAATGATGAGCTCAACTGTAGCTAGACGCTATGCGCTTGCTCTTTTCCAAATTGCAAAAGAACAACAGCTTCTTGACCAAATGGAAGAAGAACTGCGTGTAGTAAAAGAAACCGTTAGTGATAATGAAGATTTACAAGCAGTTTTAAAATCTCCAAAACTTACGAAAGAGAAGAAGAAAGAGATTTTAGCAACCGCATTTGCCAACGTGAATCCACATGTATTAAATACATTAAAGTTGTTAATTGACCGTCATCGTGAAAACATCATTTCCGATGTCGCATATGACTTTATTGAACTATCTAATGAAGAAAAGGGAATTGCGGAAGCAAAAGTATACTCCGTACGCCCTTTAACAGATGAGGAAAAAGAAGCATTCTCTACAACCTATGCAGCAAAAGTAGGGAAAAAATCTCTTCGAGTAGAGAATATTGTTGATACTGATTTACTAGGCGGGATCAAGATCCGCATAGGGAACCGTATTTTAGACGGAAGCCTTAAAGGAAAACTTGATCGCTTAGGACGTCAATTGTTAGGCTAAGATTGGAAGATAGGGGTGAAACTCATGAGCATCAATGCTGAAGAAATTAGCGCGCTGATAAAAAAGCAAATTGAAAACTATCAGTCTGAAATTCAAGTGAGTGATGTAGGTACGGTTATCTCAGTTGGTGACGGTATCGCTCGTGCTCATGGCCTCGACAATGTCATGGCTGGAGAACTTGTTGAATTTTCAAACGGCGTTATGGGTATGGCGCAAAACCTTGAAGAAAATAACGTCGGTATTATCATTTTAGGACCTTTCACCGAAATTCGTGAAGGTGATGAAGTCCGTCGTACAGGTCGTATCATGGAGGTTCCAGTTGGGGAAGAGTTAATCGGACGTGTTGTTAACCCACTTGGACAACCAGTTGATGGAATGGGACCAATCAATACTACTAGAACTCGTCCAATTGAAAGTAACGCACCAGGCGTTATGGATCGTAAATCTGTTCATGAACCATTACAAACAGGTATTAAGGCGGTTGACGCATTAGTACCAATCGGACGTGGACAACGTGAGTTAATCATTGGGGACCGTCAAACAGGTAAAACATCTGTTGCGATCGACACAATTATTAACCAAAAAAATGAAAATATGATTTGTATCTATGTTGCGATTGGACAAAAGGAATCTACTGTTCGTGGAGTAGTAGAAACTTTACGTAAAAATGGCGCATTAGATTACACAATCGTTGTTACTGCATCTGCATCACAACCTGCTCCATTGCTATTCTTAGCACCATACGCAGGGGTTTCAATGGCAGAAGACTTTATGTATAACGGAAAACACGTGCTAGTTGTATATGATGACTTAACAAAACAAGCATCAGCTTATCGTGAACTTTCCTTGTTATTACGTCGTCCTCCAGGTCGTGAAGCATATCCAGGGGATGTATTCTACTTACACAGCCGCTTACTAGAGCGTGCAGCAAAATTAAGTGACGCAAAAGGTGCTGGATCTATCACAGCCTTACCTTTCATTGAAACACAAGCTGGTGACGTTTCAGCTTATATTCCAACAAACGTTATTTCCATCACAGATGGACAAATTTTCTTACAATCAGATCTATTCTTCTCCGGTGTACGTCCAGCGATTAACGCAGGTCTTTCCGTATCCCGTGTAGGAGGATCCGCGCAAATTAAAGCGATGAAAAAGGTTGCTGGTACATTGCGCGTGGACTTAGCTTCTTACCGTGAATTAGAAGCTTTCGCACAGTTCGGTTCTGACTTAGATAAAGCAACACTAGCAAAACTTGCTCGTGGGGCACGTACTGTTGAAGTACTAAAACAAGATCTAAACAAACCATTAAAAGTTGAAGAGCAAGTGGCCATTCTTTACGCACTTACTCGTGGATTCTTAGATGATATTCCAGTTCAAGATATTCGTCGTTTTGAAGCAGAATACCTTGCATGGTTAAATATTAACCGCAAAGAATTGTTAGACACGATTGTCCAAACAAAAGATCTTCCTGCTGATGAAGATTTTGCTGCAGCAATCAACGACTTCAAAAAGTCATTTGCAGTTTCTGAGTAATCAGATCTAGACATAAAAAGTATAATGGGGTCTCGTTCAGCCCCTATCTAACTCTTCTCAAGGGAAAGCTCGTCTTTTTCCTTGGGAAGTATTTGAAATGAAAAGGGGCTTGACCTTGAACTGGACGATTCTTTGGTAAGGGTGGTGAGAACCTATGGCATCATTACGTGATTTGAAAAATAAAATTGCTTCAACGAAGAATATGAGTAAAATTACTAAAGCTATGCAAATGGTATCAGCTTCTAACTTTAACCGTGCAGAGATAAATGCAAAAGGCTTTGTCCCATACATGAATAAAGTTCAGGAAGTAACTGCTGCCGTTGCGGCTGGAAGTAAGGGTGTAAAACATCCAATGCTAGTATCCCGTACGGTTAAAAAGACAGCGTATATTGTCATTACTGGAGAGCGTGGTCTAGCAGGAGCTTTTAATAGTAACGTTTTACGTCTCGTATTACAACGTATTCAACAACGCCATACATCAAAGGATGAATATGTTATCATTGCACTCGGTAGAATGGGTCGTGACTTTTTCGTGAAACGTGATATGAACGTGATTCTTGATGTAACAGGGATTGCTGACCAACCAGTCTTCGAGGACATTAAAACAACAGTTAACCAAACTGTTCGGATGTTCGCAGATGGTGCATTTGATGAATTGTATATGTATTACAATCATTTTGTCAGTGCCATTCAACAAGAAGTTACGGAAAAGAAAGTATTGCCACTCACTGATTCAGATGTAGCATCTTCACCTACACCAGTATCAACATATGAGTTTGAGCCATCACCAGAGGAGATCTTAGATGTGCTTTTACCTCAATATGCAGAAGGCTTGATTTATGGTGCACTTTTAGATAGTAAGGCCAGTGAACATGCTGCACGTATGACTGCGATGAAAAATGCGACTGATAACGCATCAGAGCTTATTGATAACTACAGCTTAATGTTTAACCGCGCTCGTCAGGCTGCAATCACGCAAGAAATCACTGAAATTGTCGGTGGAGCTGCGGCATTAGAATAAATGGATGAATGTAAATCGCAAATAACATGATGGGAATTTGAACGGGAATCGTTTTCCAAGATTGGTTATATGCGCTTAATAACGTTAGGAGGGAAAAAGATGAACAAAGGACGCGTACTTCAAATTATGGGTCCGGTTGTTGACGTAAAGTTCGAAAGCGGTCAACTTCCTGAAATCTATAATGCATTAAAAATTGTTAATAAAGCGTCTAACGAATCTGAAGTAGACATCAACCTAACACTTGAAGTTGCTCTTCATTTAGGTGACGATACAGTACGTACCATTGCCATGTCTTCTACTGACGGACTAACTCGTGGTAGTGAGGTTGAGGATACTGGTAAGCCAATTTCTGTTCCAGTAGGTGACGTTACACTTGGACGTGTATTCAACGTATTAGGAGATAATATTGACTTGAATGAGCCAGTACCTGCTGATGCTCGTCGTGATTCTATTCACAGAGAAGCACCTAAGTTTGAACAGCTTTCAACTACGGTTGAAATTCTTGAAACTGGTATTAAGGTAGTAGACCTTCTTGCTCCATACATCAAAGGGGGAAAAATTGGTCTATTCGGTGGTGCCGGTGTTGGTAAAACCGTATTAATCCAGGAATTAATCAATAACATTGCGCAAGAGCATGGTGGTATTTCCGTATTCGCAGGCGTTGGTGAACGTACTCGTGAAGGAAATGACCTTTATTGGGAAATGACAGACTCTGGCGTTATTAAGAAAACAGCGATGGTATTCGGTCAGATGAACGAACCACCTGGTGCACGTATGCGTGTTGCCCTAACAGGTTTAACCATGGCTGAATATTTCCGTGATGAACAAGGACAGGACGTTCTTTTCTTCATCGACAATATCTTCCGTTTCACTCAAGCAGGTTCTGAGGTATCAGCGTTACTAGGACGTATGCCATCTGCCGTTGGTTACCAACCAACACTTGCTACTGAAATGGGTAAATTACAAGAACGTATCACATCAACAAACGTTGGTTCTGTTACATCAATCCAAGCGATTTATGTACCTGCCGATGACTATACTGACCCAGCGCCAGCAACAACTTTCGCTCACTTAGACGCAACTACAAACCTTGAGCGTAAGCTTTCTGAGATGGGTATTTATCCAGCGGTGGACCCACTAGCATCAACTTCTCGTGCATTGTCACCTGAAATTGTTGGGGAAGAACACTACGATGTTGCTCGTCGAGTACAACAAACATTACAACGTTATAGAGAATTACAAGATATCATCGCGATCTTAGGTATGGATGAGTTATCTGACGAAGATAAACAAGTCGTTGACCGTGCGCGTCGTATCCAAAACTTCTTATCTCAAAACTTCCACGTGGCTGAACAATTTACAGGTCAACCAGGATCATATGTACCTGTAAAAGAAACAGTTAGAGGATTCAAAGAAATTCTTGAAGGTAAGCACGACAACCTTCCTGAAGATGCATTCCGCTTAGTTGGTAGAATTGAAGAAGCAGTCGAGAATGCTAAGAGAATGGGTGTAGAAGTCTAATTTCGGGACAGGAGGGTAAAAAATGAAGACAATTAAAGTCAGTGTTGTTACTCCCGATGGCCCAGTGTATGATTCAGATGTTGAAATGGTAATCACAAAGGCTAAAAGCGGTGAGCTTGGTATCTTACCTGGTCACATTTCGATGGTGGCACCGCTCGAGATTACTTCTGTACGTCTTAAAAAAGATGGTAAATTTGAGTATATTGCCGTCAGCGGTGGTATTTTAGAAGTGCGCCCAGATCAAGTAACGATTCTTGCACAAACAGCTGAAAAGGCGGAGGCTATCGATATCGATCGTGCCGTACGTGCAAAAGAGCGTGCTGAACAAAGACTTCAATCCACACATAAGGAAGAAGTCGACTTCAGAATCGCAGAACTTGCATTACAACGTGCGATCAACCGTATTTCAGTGGCTGAAAAAAGATAAATTAACACGAAATACACCTTCTGGCTTGATTATGAATCAGGTTGGGAGGTGTTTTTTTGTTGTGGATGTTTAAGATGGGATCTCCTTTTGTAATTCTTGATTTCCTACCTGGGGAAAAGCCCGATCGCAGATAAAATGGGATTTCAGCTTACACCCTGGAAAGGCTCAATGGTGGGAAAAATGGGATTCTACTCTACTACCCTGTGTAAAGATTAATCTTGGGAAAATGGGATTTCACTTTACTTCCCTGTGAAAAGCCCCATCGCGGATAAAATGGCATTTTCCGCGGATAAAATAGAATAATCGCGGATATATCGCAAAAATCGCGTAAATATTGAAAAAATCGCGGATAAAATCAAATTATCGCGTAAATCCACATTTCAATAACCCGCAAAGTGTAGAAAGTAACCAAAATCCTCCCTGGAACTCCCAAATCCGAGGCAGAAATCCCGCCAAAGGCCAAAAACATAGGACAATAGGTCCATTCAACTACAATAATTAATTATTTACATAGAAAAAAGGGCCAGAGATCTCAAAAATCTCTAGCCCTGTCTCCAAACTATTTATTTAGCACTCATAATTTTCCTAGGCTTTATGCTTTTTTCAGTATTAATGCTCAAACCAAGCTGCCCATATTCATTAGATCCCCATGCATATACCGAACCATCACTTGTTAAAGCAACAGTATGCTCTGCACCTGCCTCAGCTTGAACAACATTCTTAAGAGAGAGTTTAACAGGAATATTTGAATTACCCCCCTTAAATGACATATCATAAGAGGATGCTTCCTTTCCATTTCCGAGTTTCCCATATACATTTTCTCCCCAAGTATAAATCGTTCCGTTATTTGCAACAGCGACTGAGTGTTCTGAACCACCGTCGACCTGTTTAATTTGTTGAAGGTAGTACTTACCGCTCGTATCAACAACTCTCGTAGGTTTGCTTGTAAAAAGACCTTCTGAGCCGATTCCCAATGAACCCTTGTCATTTGCCCCCCAAGCATAAACATGGCCATTGCTTTGTACCGCTAAGCTATTATATGTCCCAGCCGATACCATTTTTACCTTTGAGAGGGAAGGAACTTTATATGGTACTTTATAAAGGGTACTACCTGTTTTCCCATTTCCGATTTCCCCATGGGTGTTCGCTCCGAATGCCCAAACCGAACCATCACTTCTAGTAGCTAAAGTATGATAGCGGCCAGCTGCAATAGATACTACCTTTGTCAAACCAGTTACCCTTTGCGGTTTTTCTAACCAACCGCTAGTTTTTCCGATTCCAATCTGACCTGAAAAGTTGTTTCCCCAAACATACACAGTTCCATCCTTTTTCAAAGCGACCATATTTTGATCTCCAGCAGCTATATCCTTGATATCCTTTAAACTGCTTATCTTGTAAGGTTTTGGTTTTACTCCATTATAAATAGGTAAATATGGATTTCCAAACATCCAAACGGTTCCATCCTTCTTTAAGGCTAAGGAGAAGCTATCACCGGCTGCGATGTCTTTTACCCCTGTCAAACCAGTTACCTTGACAGGCTTATAAGAATCAGAGGTCTTATTGTTACCTAATTGTCCTGTTTGATTTTGACCGAAGCTCCAAACAGTTCCATCCCTTTTTAAAACAAGAGTATGATAAGCTCCAGCTGAAATGGCTGTACCTGTAATTCCTTTTATAGGCTTGGTAACCTTTTCGTTTACCATTACGTAAAATTCAAGAGTAAGTCCCTCATATTCTGCATAAATCGTCGTTTGTCCAGAAGAAACTGCTTTAATTACACCATTTGAGACAGTAGCAATCTTTGTATTAGCAGATTTCCATTCAGCGTATTTAGCCACATCTTTTTCGGTGTAGTCAGAGTATTTAGCTGTAACTTTCACAGATTGTGTTTTTCCAATGTCGAGAGTCACATACGTATTACTTGTTACTAGATCGATAACCTCCAAGACTCCATCATCATCCATGTCGTCTTCATCGTCATATTCATCATCTTCAGGAGGGTCAGTTTGTACGACAAATGTAAATTGCGCCTTAGTAGATGTATAGTTATCAATACGGACTTTTGCATAATCTCCATTATCTAATTCAATTAAATAAATGGAGCCCTCTTTCACGTCTAAACTTTTTGACGTTCCAAATCCGTTTGGATAATCATCTAAATATAAAGGATCACTTAAATCACCATTAGGCAATTCAGCAATAAAATTTGACCCGATGTCACCATATTGATTAATGACAAAATCTGCTTTGTTTCTATCACTTGTGATGGACATGCTGTCGATGTCATAGCCCCCACTTTCTAATACATCACCAGACCACAGCAAAACGAACGGGTGTAATGGTTGATACAACGCTTCTTCTTCCTCAGACCAATAGATGGTGTTATCTTCCGCTTGAATATTGGCCGAAGGAAGTACCGTTTGAATGAGAAACAAGGCAGCAACCAAAACGGTAATAAAACTCATCCTTCGCTTCATAACTAGCCCTCCTTATTAACTGCTTTTTTCACAAAAAAATGACCCTCTTTTTCCTGCGCGTCTGCGTTTCTAAAGTGGGTCTTTTTCACCATTATAATACCAATTTTCAGATAATTTAGTCAACACAATTCAGGGTTGGAAGAGGTTATTCATAGGTTTGTAGTAAAAATGATGGAGTATCTGTAACAAAGAAGGTTTCTTATTAAAAAGCTGGTGTTGATCTTGTTTGAAAAGTGAAGATGCATGCATTTATGGTCTTATTGGAAGATTTAATTCGCGGATATAATGGATCCTTTCTTAAAAATGTCGATTTATGAAAATAGTAGATTATAAATTTCAGAAATAGCTGATTCGAGGAATTATGAGTATTGCTAAAAATAGGTCAATCAAGGAATTATGAATATTGCTTGAAAAACGCATACTCAAGGAATCATGAATTTGCTTGAAAATAGTAAATTGAATGATCATGAATTTTTCCTAAAAATTGCTCAATCAGGGAATTATGAGTATTGTTTGATAATAGCTGATTCAGGGTACCGTGATTTTTACTTAAAAACTGCCCATCGCGGATAAAATGGCAAAATCGCGGATATATTCAATTTATCGCGGATATATTGAAAAAATCGCGGAAATATTAAAGAAATTCGAGGATAAAATCAAAAAATCGCGGATATCCAAAATTTTAGTCCCGCCAAGCAGGAATTCCCCCCCATTTTAACGAACAAATAGTAATTAATTTAAGGAGGTAGATCAATTTGATTGTAAAAGAACGGTCGATTCCGCTTAGACTTAGGGTGGATGAGGCATTATTAAGAAGAATACACGTAGAAAATCCAAAAAGAAGCATGATACAAGAGGATTTAGCCAAAATGAATGCAGGTTACAAAGGGGAACAAGCGATAGATTACTATATAAACTTTCTTTCTCAAGAAAACTACCACATATTCCACGACCTTCGCCTCAAGAAAGACGATTTGTTCTTTCAAATTGACACGCTGATTCTTACATTAAAATTTATCCTAATTATTGAGATAAAAAACATTGCTGGCTCTATCTATTTTGAACCGATTTTTAAACAGCTAATACGAACAAATGATGAGAAGGAGGAAGGCTTCCCTGATCCAATTTCGCAAGCTCAAAGGAAACAGCAACTTTTAATAAAATGGTTAAAAAGCCATAAGTTCCCCGTTATCCCCATTGATTATCTTATCGTCATTAGTTTTCCATCCACAATCATTAACTCTTCAAAAAGAATGTCAAAGTATTACCAAAAAATCTGCCACCTTCATACATTTCAAGAGAAAGTTGAGGAGCTAAATCAACATTATCAGGAACAAAAATTAACTACTAGGGAACTAAATAAACTCAAGAAGCTTCTATTAAAAAGTCATACTCCGCTAAAAAACCATCCACCTTGTCCATTTAATATTCAGGAGTCAGAAATCCTGACTGGTGTACAATGCCCTTCGTGTCTCCACACTCCCATGATTCGAGTAAAAGGCAATTGGTCCTGTCCAAAATGTCAAACCAAAAGTAAGGATGCACATATTCAAGCAGTTAACGATTATTTTTTGCTTTTCGATCACACAATGACGAACCAACAAATGCGCGAATACCTCCATTTAAAATCGCCTGATACTGCGACAAGATTATTAGTTTCTATGGATTTGTCTTTTACAGGTTCTGGGAAAGGTAGGGTTTATTTCAATAATAATGATTAAGAAGGAGAGTAGTTCATAGATTAGAAGTAGGGGTCCCTGTGGATAAGGGGATAACGCGACGGAAGAGCTCCCGCCGGTGCCGACGTACCATCACCTCCGCTACCACGGCAGATACCAAATTAAGAGTTTATTCCGCATACTCAAAAGCGAGCTCTCAAACTCTGCATAAACCCTTAATTCACTGGCGGAAGTTTTTCCATAAATAATATTTGGTTTGTCGACATGGTTTGGGGTTGGTGCTATAATGAATTCGGTTACAATTTTAATAATATAGAATTTTTAGGCATTGGAGGGGATGGACATGGAGTGGTTAAATCTATATCAGAATAATTATCTGATAGTTTTTATTTTTCTATGTCTTGGAATTTTGTTGCCTGTGGTGGCTTTGTTTTTAGGAAAGCTGTTGCGTCCATATAAGCCGGTTGATGCGAAGTACACCACTTATGAAAGCGGNCGGAGTGGTTAAATCTATATCAGAATAATTATCTGATAGTTTTTATTTTTCTATGTCTTGGAATTTTGTTGCCTGTGGTGGCTTTGTTTTTAGGAAAGCTGTTGCGTCCATATAAGCCGGTTGATGCGAAGTACACCACTTATGAAAGCGGAATTGAGCCTTTTCACGATTCGCGTGTACAGTTCAATGTCCGCTATTATATTTTCGGTCTCATGTTTGTTATTTTTGATGTGGAGACTGTTTTTTTGTATCCATGGGCGGTTGCTTATGAGAAGCTTGGAATCTTTGCATTGATTGAGATGTTTATTTTTGTTGTGATGCTTTTAATTGGTCTCGTCTATGCATGGAAGAAGAAGGTGTTAAAGTGGATCTAAAATTGGACGGTATCTCAATTGAGGAGATGGAAGAGCTTAAGAGAAATGTTTTTATTACAACCTTAGATCAAATTAAAGCTTGGGCACGGAGTAATTCATTATGGCCAATGACCTTCGGGCTTGCTTGTTGTGCAATTGAGATGATGGGAGTTGGGGGATCCCATTATGACTTAGACCGATTTGGTTCCTTCTTTAGGACTTCTCCGAGGCAATCGGATGTGATGATTGTTTCAGGGACGGTCACGAAAAAGATGGCACCAATTGTAAGACGTTTGTATGAGCAAATGCCTGAACCGAAATGGGTGATTGCGATGGGTTCGTGCGCAACGGCTGGTGGTCCTTATGTGAAGTCGTATGCGGTTGTAAAAGGGGTCGATCAGATTGTACCGGTTGATGTATATATACCAGGTTGTCCGCCTAACCCAGCAGCTTTAATTTATGGAATTAATAAATTAAAGGAAAAAATCCGGTATGAGGCTAAGACTGGGAAGAAGGTGATTTAATCCATGAGTGGAGAAAAGGACCTAGAACAGTTGAAGAAGGAAGCGGCCGAGAAGGCGAAGGAGCTTGCGAGAAAACGTTTAGCCGAAAAACAAGCTTTAAATGTTGATAAAAGTGAAGATGTTGTTGTGGACCAATCCAATCAAGAAACTTCAAATGTAGAAGCAAAGCAGGAGTCTACCAATGAAGAGGATATAGATATCGCGAAGAAAAAGGCTGCAGCCGCGGCAAAAGCGAAGGCCGAAGCATTAGCAAAAATGAAGGCGAAAGCAGAATCGGAGTCAGTTCCTGCTTCTTCTTCAGAGGATGATGATATGGACCTAGCGAAGAAGAAGGCGGCAGCTGCAGCGAAGGCAAAGGCAGAGGCTCTAGCAAAAATAAAGGCAGCAAAGGAAGAGGAGCAGTCCAATCTAGGAGAGCAAGTTGACCAGGCTTCAGCACCTGAATCCGAAGATGACCTAGATTTAGCGAAGAAAAAGGCAGCTGCAGCAGCAAAAGCGAAAGCCGCAGCCGCTGCAAAGGCGAAGGCCGCAGCAATGGCCAAGCAATCAGGAGAAGAACCAGCAACAGATGATGAAAAGGCAAAAGCAATTGCAGCAGCAAAAGCAAAAGCCGCAGCCGCTGCGAAGGCCAAGGCTGCAGCATTAGCCAAGCAATCAGGAGAGGCACCAGCAACAGATGATGAAAAAGCAAAGGCAATTGCCGCAGCAAAAGCAAAAGCGGCAGCAGCAGCGAAGGCGAAGGCCGCAGCACAGGCGAAATCAGGTGCAGGTTCTGCGACAGATGATGAAAAGGCCAAGGCAATCGCCGCAGCAAAAGCAAAAGCGGCAGCCGCAGCCGCTGCAAGGGCCAAAACAGCAGGGGCCAAGGCAGGTTCGGACACTCCAGCTGAAGAGAAAAAGCCATCAAAAAATCAGCCATACCTTGATAAATATGTAAGGGTCATTGAAGAACATCTCGGTAAAGAGGTATTAGTAGACTCGTATATTAACAGTCTCTCTAAAGATGTTCCGACTTTAGTTGCAAAGACGGATTCATATTATAAAGTTGCGGAGTTTTTAAAATTTAATGAGCAGCTAAGCTTTGATTATTTGTCAGAGCTACACGGAACGGACTTTGAAACACATATGGAAGTGTATGTTCATCTGTATTCCTATAAGAACCAGCAATCGGTTGCTTTGAAGGTCAAAATTGACCGTGATGAGCCAACCATTCATTCCTTGCTTCCGCTGTGGGCGGGGGCGAACTGGCCAGAGTGTGAAGCTTATGATTTATTAGGCATTCGATTTACAGGTCATCCTAACCTTCATCGAATTATGCTTGGTGAAAACTGGGTGGGACATCCTCTGCGCAAAGACTATGAACCGTATGATGTGGAGGTGTAGCTTATGTTACGAACAGAGGAAATGCTGTTAAACGTAGGACCGCAGCATCCTAGTACACACGGTGTGTTTCGTCTAGTGATTAAAATAGATGGGGAAATCATAAAAGAAGCTAAGCCAGTCATTGGCTATTTGCATCGTGGGACTGAAAAGCTAGCAGAAAACCTTCAGTATACTCAAATCATTCCATACACAGACCGGATGGATTATCTATCCGCGATGACCAATAACTATGTGCTTTGTCATGCGGTTGAAACGATGATGGATATTAAAATCCCAGATCGTGCTGAATACCTGCGTGTCATGGCGATGGAATTAGGAAGGGTTGCGAGCCATCTTGTCTGGTGGGGGACATTCCTGTTAGACATTGGGGCAACAAGTCCATTTTTGTATGCCTTCCGAGAACGGGAAATGATTATTAATATGCTTGCTGAATTATCAGGTGCAAGACTTACCTTTAACTATATGCGGGTTGGTGGAGTCAAATGGGATGCACCTGAAGGCTGGGTGGAAAAGGTCAAAGAATTTATCCCTTACATGCGCGAGCAGCTGAAGGGCTACCATAATCTCGTAACTGGGAACGAAATTTTTATGAATCGTGTCAAAGGGATTGGCAAATACACGAAGGAGGATGCATTGAATTACTCACTAAGTGGGGCGAACCTTCGTTGTACAGGTGTAAAATGGGATCTTCGTAAAAACGAGCCATATTCCATTTACGACCGCTTTGATTTTGATATTCCGACTCAAGCAGGTGGGGATGCTTGGGCGAGATATCACTGTCGTCTGGCAGAAATCGAGGAATCTTTGAAAATACTAGAACAGGCAGTAGAGCAGTTTCCTTCAGAGGGAGAAATCATGGCAAAGGTTCCGAAAATTATTAAGGCACCAAAGGGAGAGGCCTTTGTCAGAATCGAATCTCCTCGTGGAGAAATTGGCTGCTATATTGCTAGTGACGGTAAAAAAGAACCTTATCGCCTTAAATTCAGAAGACCGTCTTTTTATAATCTACAAATTCTCCCTAAATTACTAGAGGGACAAAATATTGCGAACTTAATTGTTATTTTAGGAGCAATTGATATTGTCCTAGGGGAGGTAGACGGATAATGGTTGATGAGTTATTACATTCTGAAGCTGGGCTGATGAATTTCGGGATATTCTTTTTACTGGCAGTCATACTCCTTCTAGTCGTACTAGGATTTGTTACATATGCAATTTTAGCCGAACGGAAAGTCATGGGGTTTATGCAGCTGAGGCATGGCCCAAACCAGGTTGGTGGTCGCTGGGGCCTATTACAAACGGTAGCTGACGTTCTAAAGCTTTTATTAAAAGAAGATATCATTCCGAAGCAAGCGGATCGACCACTATTTATTATTGCACCAGTCATTGCGTTTGCTCCTGCGTTTATGGTGCTCGCAACTATTCCATTCACGGATAAATTGCAATTTGCTGATATTGGCGTAGGATTGCTCTATTATATTGCCATTTCAGGTCTTTCAACAATTGGAATTGTAACAGGGAGCTGGGCATCCAATAACAAGTATGCATTACTAGGCGGTATGCGTGCAGCAGCACAGATGATTTCATATGAAATCCCACTCGTCATGTCTGTTTTGGGGATTATTTTACTATCAGGTAGTCTAAATTTAAACGAAATTGTCGCAGCCCAGGAAAATGGATGGTTTATCATTGTTCAGCCGATTGCTTTTATCATCTTTATCATTGCTGCAACAGCAGAATTGAACCGGGTACCATTTGACCTTCCCGAGGCAGAATCAGAGCTCGTTGCTGGGTTCCACGTAGAGTATTCAGGCTTCCGTTGGGCATTCTTCATGCTTTCGGAGTATGTTTATTTCTTTGCGATGTCGTCATTGATTACGGTTCTATTTTTAGGAGGATGGCTGCCACTTCCATTCTTAGGGTTTATCCCTGGAGCAGTGTGGTTTGCGCTCAAATTTAGCTCAGTGTTCTTCTTCCTCGTTTGGGTCCGTGTGACGTTCCCACGCCTACGTGCGGACCAGCTAATGGAATTTGGCTGGAAGGTGCTGCTGCCTGTAGCGATAGCCAACATTTTCTTAACGGCTTTGATAAAAGAAATCGTGAACCTGTTTTAATAAGTGGCTACTTGAAGATGGGGCTACAATTAATTTCACGTTTAAGGGGTTTTAACAAATAAAGGGGAACATCAAGAATTCTCATATCTAAGTGATTTTACTAAAGCTTGGATGATGAGAAAAAGAAACACGCAGAAGTATTGCGATAACATCATATAAGGGGTGAGTTATTTGCTAGGATTAGCGAAAGGTTTGAAATATACCCTGAAGAACTTAGCAAGGGAGAAAGTCACGTACGATTATCCGAATAAGCCGCTTCCACTTCCGGATAGATTCCGTGGGATCCAGAAATTTTACCCTGAAAAATGCATCGTTTGTAATCAATGCTCAAACATTTGTCCAACGGATTGCATTCAATTAACGGGGAAAAAGCACCCGGATCCAACGAAAAAGGGAAAAATCATTGATACGTATGATATCAATTTTGAGATTTGCATTTTGTGTGATTTATGCACCGAGGTTTGTCCGACGGAAGCGATCATTATGACAAACAACTTTGAACTCGCGGAATACAGTCGTGACGAGCTATTTAAAAATCTCGACTGGTTGAACGAAAATGATGAAAATATACGGAAGGTGAATAAACCATGACAATATCAGGTGAATTTCTAGCGTTTATGGGTCTCGCCTTAGTAGCGGTCATCGGTGGCGTTCTTTTATTGAATCTAACGAAGGTTGTTCACATGGTCGTTGCTCTCGTTTTTACCTTCGTCAGTATTGCTGGAATCTACATTATGCTTTCAGCTGAGTTTGTCGCAGCGGTTCAGATTTTGATTTATTCAGGTGCCATCACGATTATCATGCTATTTGGAATCATGCTGACGCGCCACAATGATGAAAGCGAGGAAAAGGGTGGATTACTAAAAAGAATCTTACTCTTTATCGGAGTCATTGCCTTCGGTTGGGCAGTCTATATTGGAATCTATAATCTCGACCTTGCCCCAGAAGCAAGCGACCTACACATCAACAATACAGAACAAATTGGAATCGCACTCTATTCAAAATACATCATTCCATTTGAACTTGTATCTGTTGTACTACTCGTAGCGCTAGTCGGCTCCATCATCCTGGCAAAAAGAGATGACAAAAAGGAGGCGGATAAAAAATGACCTCCGTCCCATTATCAGCCTACTTGGCTTTAGCATTAATCTTATTTTGCATCGGTCTTTATGGTGCATTGACAAAAAGAAATACAGTCATCGTATTAATTTCCATTGAGTTAATGCTGAATGCAGTCAACGTTAATCTTGTCGCCTTCAGTAAATATGGAGTCGCCCCGTCCATTGATGGGCAAATATTTGCCCTGTTTGCGATGGCGGTAGCTGCTGCAGAAGCGGCAGTCGGCCTGGCCATCCTAATTGCGTTATACCGCAATCGTAAGACGGTTAATATTGATGAGATGGATCAGTTGAAGCATTGATTTGTAAGTTTAGCTATTTAATAAAAGAATGAGAGGATAAGCGTGGGGATTGTGTAGATTGTTAGTGATTGTGGAATTGTTGTTGTGATTGGGGAAGTTTGTTGTTGGTTAGCTGGCTGGCTGTGGGTTAAAAATGGCTGTGGGTTAAAAATGGCTATCGCGGATATATTGCTAGAATCGCGGATAAATCGAAATAATCGCGGATATATTGTGAAAATCGCGGATATATCAAAAAAATCGCGGATATATTGATAAAATCCGCGGATAAACGTAATTTCAGCAATTAAAAAAATTGCGAGAATGGCCAAAAATGCATATCCCTCCGCCAAAAATGAGCGGGATGCAACAAAAAATGTCGTTCCAGCCGATAAAACAAGCGGGGAAAAACAAAAAAATGCCTGTTAATCCGCCCAAAAAAGCGGAAGGCAACAAAAATGGCGTGCCGCCTAAAACAAGCGGGGAAAAACAAAAAAATGCCTGTTACCCCGCCATAAATAAGCGGGAGTCGCAAAAAATGCACGACAACCCGCCCGATAATCGAGGAAAATAACCCAAAACCACAAACTTAAACGCACACGATGCGAGAACCGGGCAAAAACACAAACCAACTCGCCCAAAATGCGTGGGCCCAAACCAATACCAGGCGGGTCAAACACAAAATGCGTGGGCCCAAACACAAAATGCGTGGGCCCAAACACAAAATACGTGAGCCCAACTCAAAATTACGCGAATCCAACACAAAAATGCGCAAGCCCAAACAAAAAAACAAACACACCAAAATAAAAACGGGCACACCCAAACAAAAAAACACGCTCTTATCCAACACATTCAAAAAAGGGGATTGTGATATTGATGGAGAATGCATGGATCATACCGCTTTTCCCGCTATTATCGTTTTTGTTCCTGCTGCTGTTCGGCAGACGGCTGAAAGAAGCGAGTGCTTATGTTGGAATCTTCCTCACATTATGCTCGCTCGGATACTCATTGTTGGTGTTATTTGAACGGTTTACCTCACCAACCTATAAGGCCGAAGCGGAATGGTTGAAGATAGGGGATCTAGGAATAACAGCGGGTTTTGAAGTGAACCAACTTAATGCATTAATGCTGGTCATCGTGTCGCTTGTCAGCTTCCTTGTACATACGTATTCCAAAGGATATATGCATGATGACGACCGGTTTTCAGTATTTTATGCCTACTTAGGATTATTTACCTTTGCGATGCTTGGTCTGGTTATCTCACCAAACCTATTGCAAACCTATATTTTCTGGGAGTTAGTCGGACTCGGTTCCTTCCTTTTAATCGGATTTTATTTTTACAAGGAGGAAGCGAAGGCTGCTGCGAAAAAGGCCTTTATTATGACTCGTATTGGGGATGTCGGCCTCTTAATCGGCATGATTCTCCTATTCTGGCAGGTTGGTAGCTTTGAATATGATGCCATTTTTCAAGCTGTTGATAAAGGGGTCATTTCAGCTGGCATGATTACGCTCACGGCTATCCTAATTTTTGTCGGAGCCGTTGGGAAGTCTGGTCAGTTTCCACTTCATACATGGTTGCCGGACGCAATGGAAGGTCCGACACCGGTTTCAGCCTTGATTCACGCAGCAACGATGGTAGCGG
Source organism: Bacillus massilinigeriensis (assembly GCF_900117315.1). Classification (GTDB taxonomy): domain Bacteria; phylum Bacillota; class Bacilli; order Bacillales; family Cytobacillaceae; genus Bacillus_BE; species Bacillus_BE massilionigeriensis. Next base: position 3,937,217 of record NZ_LT630337.1, on the reverse strand, counting down.
CAGGGGTTTATTTAGTAGCTGCTTTATTCCCATTGTTTACAGCAAGTGAAACGGCATTGATAACGATTGCCACTGTCGGTGCATTCACGGCTATTTTTGCCGCGAGCATTGGCTTAGTTCAAACGGATATAAAAAGAGTACTAGCTTACTCGACTGTGAGTCAGCTAGGGTATATGATGCTTGCTCTTGGATCTGCAGGATACGTTGCAGGCGTGTTCCACCTCATGACACATGCCTTTTTCAAAGCGCTCCTATTCCTTGCAGCAGGTAGTGTCATTCATGCAGTTGCCACGCAGGATATTGAAAAAATGGGTGGATTATGGAAGAAACTTAAAGTAACAGGTCCACTCTTTTTAATCGGGACGTTAGCGATTAGTGGAGTACCGTTGTTTTCGGGATTTTTTAGTAAGGATGAAATTTTAGTAGCGGCTTGGGAGGCAGGTCATCCTGTTCTCTTCACATTAGCGGTTATCGCAGCCTTTTTCACTGCATTCTATATGTTCCGCCTGTTCTTTATGGTATTCACAGGAGAAGCTCGGAGCAAAATGGAGAATGTTCATGAATCACCTGTGTCCATGACTTGGCCAATGGTCATCTTAGGAATCCTCGCCATTGTCGCTGGATATGTGAATACACCTTGGTTCGGCACCTTCCTTGGAGATTGGCTATTAGACGGGAATGAAGCATTAGGACACGGTCACATTGAAGGTCCGCTTTGGATCATGGTCGTAGCCACAGTCGTTTCCTTGCTTGGAATCTTCCTAGCTTGGCTGATTTACGGGAAGAAAAGTATTAGTAGAGACTGGATTACAAGCTCCATACCTGGGGTTCACGGAATTTTATATAACAAATATTTTATCGATGAAATCTATGAATATACGATTATTTATGCTACAAAGGTGTTTAGCCTTTTCCTTCGTTATATTGAAATCTTCATAGTTGAAGGAATGGTGAAAAGCATCGTTGCCATCGTGCACAAGCTTGGGAAAATCGGATCAAAAGTTCAAAATGGTCAGGTTCAAGTGTATGGAACGGTTGCCTTTGTTGGCTTAGCGGTTATTATGGCGGTATTTGTTTTTGCAGGGGGGTACTTTAAATGAATCTAGATCATTATTTGTCACTACTAGTGTTCTCCCCGTTACTTGGAATGGTTATCCTGGCTTTTATCCCAAAAACACAAGAAGTCACAATAAAGGTTGTTGGATTTTTAGCCACTCTACCAGCTACTATTTTAGCGCTAGTTGCCTTCCTGCAATATCGGGCAGGTGCAAGTCTTGAAAAGCTTAGTGAAAAAATAGACTGGATTCGCTTTAGTGATTTACAGGCGTTAGATGAAAATTTGTATGCAGTGAAATATGAGCTTGGAGTAAATGGCTTTTCACTCGTCATGATTCTTTTAACAGCCATTTTAGCTACTTTAGCCACAGTTGCATCCATTTATGTAAAAAAAGAATGGAAAGGCTTTTTCCTTCTATTTTTACTATTAGAAATAGGAATGCTCGGCGTCTTTGCAGCAGAAAACTTAATTCTATTCTTTATCTTTTTTGAAATTACATTAATCCCGATGTTCTTCCTAGTTGGAAAATGGGGTTATTTTGAAAAAGAAAGCGCGGCATTCAGCTATTTGATTTATAACGGAATCGGGTCTGCGATTCTACTAATTGTTATTATTATCCTGTTTGCAAGAACAGGTACGACGAATATTGAAGCATTAAAACAAATCTTAAGTACACCAAATGCAGAATTAGTGGCACCGATTTCAGATTCCTTGAAATTCGGCTTGCTCCTCGCATTATTAGTTGCTTTCGGTGTAAAGCTACCAATTTTTCCATTGCATAGCTGGATGTTAAAGGTTCACGTCCAAGCACCTCCAGCGATTGTCATGCTTCACTCCGGTGTGTTATTAAAAATTGGAGCTTACGGTTTAATTCGATTTGGGATGGGAATCTTCCCAGAGGAGTTTAAGTCTCTTGCTGTGTTAATCGTCATCTTAGGCGTGATTAACCTGCTATATGGAGCATTCTTAGCTCTTGTGCAGAAGGATTTCAAAATGGTTCTTGCCTATTCATCCATCTCCCATATGGGAATTGTGTTAATGGGACTTGGGGCGATGAATGAAGCCGGGGTACAAGGCGCGATTTTCCAAGTCGTTTCCCACGGTTTGATTTCAGCATTGCTCTTCTTCCTGGTGGGTGTCATGTATGAACGAGTTCATACCTCCATGATCGATCGACTTGGTGGCATGGCAAAAGCTTTACCACTGACGGCTGGATTTTTGCTAGCAGCTGGAATGGCTTCACTTGGTTTACCAGGGATGTCAGGCTTTGTCAGTGAATTCATGGTGTTCTTAGGATTATTCGATGAAATGCCAGTACTAGCTGCAATCGGGGCAATAGGCATCATCATCACGGCAGTCTATATTTTAAAAGCCATTTTAGGAATGACCTTTGGCAGTGCGAATCGCTCCTATCAAGGGGTTGGTGATATTCGTGCCATCGAGCTTGTTCCTGTGATCGTGTTAGTTGGATTTATTGTATTAATTGGTGTATACCCAAGTGTATTGAGTGAACCACTGCAAGCAACACTTGAAACTATCTTACTTGGGATTGGAGGGTGATGAAGGATGGATTTAGATACATTGATGTCATTTGAGTGGAGTATTATGACACCAGAGTTCATCATCCTTGGTGTAGCAACGGCCCTTTCCCTACTAGACCTATTTATGCCAAAGGCAAATGGTCGAAGAATACTAGGGTGGATCGGCTTTGTTGGAATTCTTGCGGCCCTTGTGTCATTACTTGGATTATTGGGTCACGATACAGCATCGATTCTATCGAATACCTTCCGCTTAGATTCGTATGCGAAGGCCTTTAAAATTTTACTATTAATCGGAGCAGCACTGGTCATGCTCCTTGCAATCAGCTATCAGCCTAAGGAAGGTTTAGATGAATTTAGGGGAGAGTTCTTCTATTTATTCTTAGCCGCCTTACTTGGTGCCATGGTGATGTCATCCAGTGGCGATTTAATTACCTTATTCGTCGGTTTAGAGCTTTTATCTCTATCTTCATATATATTAGCGGGGATTCGGAAAAAACAGCTTCAATCCAACGAATCGGCGATGAAATATGTGATTAACGGTGGAATTTCAACCGCAATCACCTTATTCGGTATGAGCTATGTGTATGGGTTAACAGGAACTACTAATCTCGTTGACATGGCTAAGGTTCTTGTCACAATCATGGATGAACAACAGGTCTACTTATTAGGCTTGGCATTCCTGATGATTTTTGTTGGCCTTTCCTTTAAGATTGCTTCTGCACCGTTTCATATGTGGGCGCCAGACGTCTATCAAGGAGCACCAACTCCAGTTACAGCCTTTTTAAGTGTTGTTTCAAAGACAGCGGGATTTGTGATTCTCATTCGTGTCATTCTATCAATTTTTTCGAACGTCCCTTCAGAAGGTCCAAATTCTGTTTCGCTGTTAGTTTCGATGCAGGATTATATCGCCTTTCTAGCAGGGGCCACAATGATAATAGGAAACGTCGTAGCGTTAAGACAAAGAAACATCAAGCGCTTATTCGCTTATTCCAGCATCGCTCATGCCGGTTACCTGTTAGTCGCGATTGCGGCAATGTCCTTCGTAATGTTTGATGCAATGTGGTTCTATTTAGGGGCCTATTTGTTTATGAATCTAGGAGCATTCGCTGTCATCCAATTGATGACGGAAAAAACGGATATAGAGGATATCAGTCAGTTCTCAGGGCTTTATCGAAGATCACCGGTGTTAGCAGTATCTATGGGGATTTTCATTCTATCCTTAGCAGGAATCCCAGCAACGGCAGGATTTATTGGAAAGGTGAACATTTTCATCGGGGCTCTCGTCCAAGATCATTTTGTTCTAGCGTCTATCATGATTGCAACAACCATCGTGTCGTATTTTTACTATTTCGGTATCCTGACGCAAATGTTCCTAAGACCAGCACCACATGACCACGGTGAGATTAAAGTACCAGTGGGAACAGGAATCGTCATCGGAATCTGTGCAGTCGCAACCATCCTATTTGGTATCGTCCCAAATATCGGACTCGACTTCCTGCACAATAACTTTGATCAGTTTACGGATTTCTTGAAATAAGGAAGAAGAAGGGGGATGGGTGTCCTCCTTCTTTTTAAATTGTTCAGTCGCTCGTTGTTCCCTTACCCAACCTTAAATAAGAATTTCATCCTATTGTAAAAAAAGCAATCCAACGTAAAATCAAAAGTAAAGTCAATTCCCATCATTCACCAAACCACTTCAATATCCAACCAATTATTTTATTCAAACCCACCCATTTCCATGCCAAACTATCAAATATTTAATGAAAACTTGATAACTTTTATGAAAATGAAATATTTTAGAAATATTTCACATATATTTTTCACGGAAAGGGGTGGGATTACTTTCCTATTAGGGAAAACGGTGCTAAAATGTAGGTGGGATAAGAGTTATGAAGGAAATGAAATGGTAGTGTATTTTTATCATTTTTTTCAGGAAGACAGATATTTATGTCATGTCATCCAAACAGACAATCAAATAATGCACCATTCCTATTGGTGAAAACGTATGCCTAATGTGAGAATTAAGCCATCTGGCTCTTTTTTTTGCAGCGAACTATTAGAAGGAGGGGAGATCAGATGATGGCTGATTTCGGACAACAGGCAGTAATAAGTATTATTTCACATCTTGTCTTTATTGCAATTGCGTGGTGGGCTCTTCAGTCGATTCAGTTTGAACGGTTGCTTAAGAAAAATCACGTCTTTCAGGCGAGAGTACTATTCGTATTATTGTCCATTGCCCTAGGCTCTATTGTAAGTAATTTTTTCCTAGACTATCTCCTCTGGTCCCAGCAACTACCTCAATTACTTCAATAAGTAAAAAAAATCGACCATAAACGAATATAGATGAATCTTACAGCAACAATTGTGATAAAGTGATCATTTGTTCTTATTGGATTCATTTAACAACAGTGGCTCAAATAAGATGTGACTTCACCTACAATCGTTGCTTTACATAGTAAAAGAAGGATGGAAAATGAGTGTGTGGGCTTTTCCTTTTAGAGAAATGGTAAAAATTTAGGTCTTCATACATGTTTCTTTTTCATCCCTTTTTCGTTAGAATTTATTTTGTGTGTGTTTGACAAACAACTGGAAGAGAAATCCTTTTTTGAAATTGTCAAAAAGTGACGACATTTCCCAAGTATGCTCCCCCGACTATTGGTAACAATGGTACTAAGGGGAGGAGTAATAAATGAAGGAAATGAAGTTCTATATCGCAATCATGGTTATGATTGGTTCTATAATATTTAGCTCTGGGACACAAGCAACAGAGGCTAAAGTAGAAGTGGATTTAATTACGTTAGCTGAAAAAATTAATGACGAGAACATGATTATCAATGGATGGTCTCTGCATGCAAGAGAAAAATTAGTCGTTAAAGATCAAAAGGAAATTGAGAAGTACGTGGACTCACTTCAACAAAAATTTCCTGATTGGAAATGGGGCACAAAAGTTGACCAAAACCATTGGGAGGCAAGAGCCGTTCAATTCAAAGAGAATAGAAAAGAGAGCCTAACGATCCTTTCTACCCTCACAAATGAACAGCGAGATGCGTATATCCTATATGAGGTACAAAGCAAGGAAATGAATGAAAGCCACAAGGAGTTTCTGAAAAATGATTTATCCAAGAAGCTTTCAGACATTTTTCGAGGAAATGCCACAATTTTCTCTTGTATAAAAGGCCAGTTCAATGATAATATGAAGACGTCATTGCCTAATACTGTAAATTATTTATTAAAAGCATATAAGGCAGAGGAGATCGAAGGGTTGAAAGAAGAATCATTTATTTCAATTTCTGCTTTTTCTCCACTTTTTGAAAAATCAATTTCAACAAGCAGTCAAGAGATAAACTTACAAATTGGACTTAGAAATGAAGGATTGGGCTCGGTAACGACCTTCGTAGTTGGAACCCCAATCATTACGATTGAATATTAATATATAGATATTGGACGCGGAGGGGAATACACTTGGAAAAAATCATCGTCCGCGGCGGAAGAAGGCTTAGCGGTTCTGTAAAAGTAGAAGGAGCAAAGAATGCTGTTTTGCCAGTTATCGCCGCATCATTATTAGCAAGTGATGGAAGAAGCGTAATTCGTGATGTGCCAACTCTCTCCGATGTATACACGATCAATGAAGTATTACGCTATTTAAACGCCGATGTGGAGTTTAAGAATAACGAGATCACTGTCGATGCATCTAGAGAGTTAAACAACGAAGCACCTTTTGAATATGTACGTAAAATGCGTGCTTCTGTATTAGTCATGGGATCCTTATTAGCTCGTAATGGCCGTGCTCGTGTTGCACTGCCTGGAGGATGTGCAATAGGATCACGTCCGATTGACCAGCATTTAAAAGGATTTGAAGCAATGGGTGCGATCGTGAAGGTTGGAAACGGCTTTATTGAAGCAGAAGTGGAAGACCGTTTACACGGAGCAAAGGTTTATTTGGATTTCCCTAGTGTTGGTGCAACTGAAAACATAATGATGGCAGCCACTTTAGCTCAAGGAACAACTACCATTGAAAACTGTGCAAAAGAACCTGAGATTGTGGATTTAGCCAATTTCTTAAATAAAATGGGTGCAAAAGTAAGAGGCGCCGGCACAGGAACGATTCGTATCGAAGGCGTAGATATGCTATTTGGTGCAGATCATACAATGATTCCAGACCGCATCGAAGCAGGTACCTTCATGGTCGCTGCAGCAATCACTGGTGGAAATGTGCTCGTAAAGGGAGCAGTCCCAGAGCATTTAACTTCCTTAATTGCGAAGATGGAAGAAATGGGAGTTATGATTGAAGAGGAAGATGACGGAGTTCGCGTCATTGGCCCAGATGAACTAAAGGCAGTTGATATAAAAACGATGCCACATCCTGGCTTCCCAACTGATATGCAAGCGCAAATGATGGCATTATTATTACATGCCAAAGGCACAAGCATGATCACTGAAACTGTTTTTGAAAATCGTTTCATGCATGTGGAAGAATTCCGCAGAATGAACGCAGATATTAAAATTGAAGGCCGTTCCGTCATCATGAATGGACCATCAAACCTTCAAGGCGCAGAAGTATCTGCAACAGACCTTCGCGCAGCAGCAGCCTTAATTTTATCAGGCTTGGTAGCCGATGGAATGACTCGTGTCACTGAGCTTAAGCATTTGGACAGAGGGTACGTGAATTTCCATCAAAAATTAGCTAATTTAGGCGCAGACATCGAGCGCGTAACCGAAGCTGATGAAATTCCAACTGTACCAAATACGTTAGTTACTGATTTGAACGCGTAAATATATACTTTGCATAAAAACCGTGGAAATTTGATTTCTGCGGTTTTTTTGTTTGTGTGCCTATCCTTTCGTAGGTGCTGGCCTTGTATTCTTAGGCTCAGCTTGTGCCACGATAAATTTGAATTTTGACTATTTCTTTCTTTAAAAAATACAAACGATATAAATAATATGGACCAAAAACCATTAATTTAAACCTATTATTTTGTATAAAAGTTCATTTTTTTTAGAGTCATAAATGCTTGTCCATTTCCATATGATTGAATGTAGAGAGGCTCGGCTTCTATGGTGGAGTTTTATTATTGAAAAAACGATTTAAGCAAATACATACTTAAATGTTACTCTCAAAACCTCCACTTAGAAACCGATAGCAATTGAATATCATCATATGGAGGATCAAAACATGACCAAAATCAAACCAATCATCGTACTAGCCATTATTTTATTCTCAGTCACTTTATTGGTTCCCTCACTCCTTGTAATTCCGTTCTCAGAGGAAAAGGCAAGCGGACAGCTCAAGCAGGATGTAACGAATGAACAGAAGCCAAAAGCAAAGGAGACAGTCACAGAACCAGCAGTCGAAGTATCCGTCTACCGAATGGAAAAGCAAAAGCTTGAAACCCTCCCATTGGATGAATATGTGGTAGGAGTGGTAGCCTCAGAAATGCCAGCAGATTTTGAAATGGAAGCATTGAAGGCCCAGGCATTAACCGCAAGAACCTATATCGTAAAACAACTATTAAGTAATCAAAAGTCCAAGCTTCCGGAAGGAGCCCTCGTCTCAGATACCGTCATTCATCAGGTATATAAAAATGAGGAGGACTTGAAAAGAGTTTGGGGCATGGATTACAAATGGAAGCTGAAAAAAATAAAAGAAGCAGTAGAAGCAACAAGCGGGGAAATCATTACTTATGATCACTCTCCAATCGATGCAACCTTTTTCTCCACCAGCAACGGTTATACAGAGGACTCAGGAGAAATTTGGCCGAATCAGCTCTCTTATTTAAAAAGTGTAGAAAGCCCTTGGGATCAAAAGTCACCAAAGTTCAATGGTCAGAAAATCATGAGGGTAAAAGAATTCGAGAAAATACTTGGTGTAAAGCTAACCGATAATAATATAGGAACAATCACAGAAAGAACCGAAGGAAAGCGAGTAGGGAAGGTGGAGATCGACGGAAAAACCTTTAAAGGGGAAGTCATCCGCGAAAAACTAGGCCTCCAATCAACCGACTTTAGCTGGGAACGAAAGGGAGACTCAATCTTCATCACAACCAAAGGAAACGGCCACGGAGTTGGAATGAGCCAATACGGTGCCAACGGCATGGCCCAAGAAGGAAAAACCTACAAACAAATCGTCAAGTACTACTACAATGGAGTACAAATCTCCCCATCAAAATCCTACCTAAACAAAATCACAGTGAAAAAATAGGGTGACAGGCACCATCCAGAAAATGGATGGTGCCTGTCACCTTTTTTGCAAAATCATGAATAATTATCCAACCTTTGTCGAAAACTAAGTAGAAAAAAATTTTTTTAGAAATGTATATAATTTTCCAGAAGTGTTCAGAATGATTGCTGAGGTGATGTTAAATGAGAGAGGAAGAAAAGAAACAATCTTCTCAAGGTTCAAGGTTCAAGCGCTTCACAAAAAAACGTTGGGTATTCCCGGCAGTCTATATCGCAAGCGCAGCAATCATTCTAACCGCGGTTCTTTGGTATCAAAACTACAGCAAGGATAATAGCAAAGAAAAGTTCGATTATAAGGCAACTGATATTGCAGATAAAAAGACGAAGGAACCTGCAGTGGAAGTTAACCGTTCAATGGAAAACTTTGTTATGCCTGTAACGAAGCCTGAAACAGCCGTAATTGACATGGGATTCTATGATGAAAATGGCAGTGAAGAAGATCAGGAAGCAGCGATTGTTGTTTACAACAATACGTATTATCCATCAACAGGTATTGATATCAAAGCAAAAGACGGCAAAACTTTTGATGTAATAGCATCATTAAGCGGTACCGTTACAAGTGTCAAAGAAGATTCTCTATTAGGAAATGTAATTGTAATTGAGCATGATGAAGGAATTGTCTCTCAATATCAATCTGTTACTGACATTGCAGTAAAAGAAGGAGATCAAGTGGAACAAGGACAAGCTCTAGCAAAAGCAGGCCAAAGCCAGTTTAATGAAAAAGCTGGAGTACACGTTCACTTTGAAATCCGCAAAGACAACGTACCAGTCAATCCGTTAGAATACTTCAACAAGCCATTCAGTGCCCTTCAAAAGGCAAATGTCACTGTAGAACCAGTTGACAACAGTGGCGCAACTGAAAATACTACAACGGATCAAGACGATGAAGCAACAACAACCGAATCTGATGAATCAACTTCTGACAAAAATACGGATTCAGAAAAGTCTACTCAATCAGAGGAAGACAAGGATGAAGTAAAAACCAACAATTCTGATGCTGAAGATAATAGCTCTTCATCTGATAAGAGCCCAGAAACAGAATCTGCTGGTGCATAATTGAAATCGGATAAATTTCTAAGGTAATTCCCGCATACTTGTGTGCGGGTTTCTTTTTTTGAGAGGGGAATTGTTGCTGCTGTTTTTAACTGGGAAAAAGGCTATTATACGTCATTGTGATTATTATGTTGGTTGGTTCGAGTAATTATTAGGGTGGATTTTGGTAGAAAGGCATTTACTTTGTGGGGAACGGAACGATGGATTGTCTTTCGTAGGGGGGATGAGGGACAAAATCGGGTTGGGAAACGATGGGAAAGTCTTTCATCGGGGGCATGAAGGACAAAACCTTGTTGGGGAATAGTAAAAATGTCTCTCATTGAGTGAATGAAGGACAAAACCTGGTTGGGAATCAATAAAAGTGTCTTTCATCGGGGGCATGAAGGACAAAACCGGTTAGGGAAACAGTAAAAATGTCTCTCATTGAGTGAATGAAGGACAAAACCTGGTTGGGAACCAATAAAAATGTCTTTCAACAAGGATATGATGGACAAAACCTGATAGGGAATCAATCAAAATGTCTTTCATCAAGGATATGAAGGACAAACCCCCGATTGGAAAACAATCAATCTGTCCTCCAAAAAATCCATAAAGCCCACACCCCAATCTGAAAAACAACCAAAATCCCCATCACCAAGCCAACAAAATCCCCATTAGGAAATATATATGCTAACCAGCAAAACACCAACATAAAAACCAAGCACATCTCACTAACCACCCTACCAAAATCCCTCCCACCAACTAACAAAAACCCCACAATCAAATAACAAAAAAATAGCATGCAAAATCCAAAAATCCAAATTTCACATGCTACTTTATTAAATTGGTGTATTGCACACCCACACTAGCACCCGCACCCAGCAGGAACCCAAAACATAAATGCAATTTTACCTAAAAATTACTTATTCTCAAAATAAAGCTTCAATCCCTCAGCCACGGCGGTTGCTACTTTCTTGTGGTAATTCTTTGTTGAAATAATCGCTTCCTCATCAGGATTAGACAGGAATCCTAGCTCCAACAGGGCAGCAGGTTGATTATTTTCACGGACCACATGGAGATCACCGAATTTAGTTCCTCGGTTGACCAGACCTGTTTGATCGATTAATGCCTGGCGAATATAATCGGCCAAGGCAAAATCCTTACTCTTAGAGTAATAGAATGTCTCAATCCCTTTGGCAGCCTTGCTACCAGAGTTATAGTGAACACTAACAAATGCGTCTGCACGATATTGGTGACTTACGGCTACACGTCCGGATAATGAAATGTAGGTATCCGTTGACCTTGTTAAGTACACCTTTGCTCCTTCCTTTTCAAGAAGGGAACTAATTTCTTTTACAGCAGCTAAGGTTAAGGTTTTTTCATTATTTTTCTTTCCAAGCGCCCCAGGATCATATCCTCCATGTCCAGCATCGAGAACAATTACCTTTCCGACGATTGACCTTGAGGCAGAATCACGATCTCCAAGGAGCCAAGCGGCCACCCAGCCTTGCTTACCATCGTCTGTCATGACCTCAACCCAGTCATCCTTCTCACTAACCTTTGTAAGAGCAGTTCCACCTTTTTTGGTTGCAACAATATCATAGGATGTACCTGGCCCCTTCCGAATATTGCTATCCTGCAATAAGTAGATGGTATCTCCTTCAACGGTTCCATCCGATGGACTCGGTTTATCATCATTAGAGGAAGGTTTAGCAGGAGAACTGGCAACAGGTTTTTTCGTCGTTAAGTATTTTAGGGAGGCCCAACCGGTTTTTCCGGCCTTAGTTTTGATTTTGCCCCATGTACCTTTTGTGGAGGTAACTTGAACGGCTTCATTTTTCTTCAGTGTAAAAATAATATTCTTTGAAGAAGATGTAGATGTTGATGAGCGAACATTTAATGCACTGGCTGTTACATAATAGGTTTTCACAGTGCTAGGAACTGCAATAGAAACTGGTTTCGTAGAAATATAATTGAGGGAAAGCCAGCCATAGGATTTCTTACTGGAAATATAGACTTTTCCCCAGTTTCCACTTTGACCTTTTACAGTAACCGCTGTTCCTTTTTTCAAGCTAGCAAGCAGAGCTCCTTTGGTGCTTGCTGTTTTGCGTACATTCAAGGATGTAGCATTCACGTAGCCTTTCCAGCTAACATATGTTAAATACTTTGATGAAACCCACCCTTTCGTCTTTCCTGCTGTTATGTAAGACCAATCCTTAGAAACCTTAGAGACAGAAACCACTTGATTTTTCTTCAAGGAACCAACCTTGGAATAATTTGTTCCAGCTTTCGATCGTACATTAAGCGAGGTGGCATTCACTTTACTTTTATAAGTTGTCGAGGCTTCAACAGACTTGTCCAATAACGGAAGAAAGGAAAGTAGTAGGATAAAAGATATGAATACTTTTAGTAGAGAGTTTAGTTTCATCAATTTCTCACCCCTTTCGTTAGTAGAAACTAGTTGAATTTCATATCTATTATAACTATACAATATATCCTAAATAATTGGTGAAAAAAGTGGTAAAAGACCCAAATATGATGACAAATTGGGAAAAATATCATAGATTATCGCACCATAGGGGAATTTAGGAGGATTTGAATATTTCTCGGGAAATTTGTCGGGGAAAGGGACGATGAATTTACAAAAAATTACATATGTGTCGTTTTTTATGAAGTTTGTCGAAAAGAGAGAGTACATTTTTTTAAAAAAGAAAGCTCTACCTGAAAACCCCCTTTACGGTAAAAAGGCAAAAAAAGGGATAGGGGGCTAAGGGCAAAGTGTAGTTTTTAAAATTGCCCATACTTAGTTTGTGATGCGTTTAGGAACTAGTTTTTTGAAGCTCTACTTCATAACCTAGTGTCTTTAATTTTTTTACAGCTCTCCTTACGAGTGTCTCTTCCCTTCTTTTGTCAAAAATGTCAGCACCTAATTCCTGGTATGTCTCCTTATTCTTGAGGATGTGGTAAATAATTTTGATGACCCCAGAACCAATAGATACTGCTGCCCGATTTTTCCCTCGCCTCGAAGCGAGCCGATGGTATTTTGAAGTTAAAAAATTAGGATCTTTTTTCCGACCTATGGCATGCGCGGTTTCCACCAAAGTACTTCGAAGATACTTATTTCCTTTTCGGGTCTTCGCAGGTTTTTTTCCAGAGTGTGAAGTGTAAGTTTATTCCAATAATATTTGAAAAATTAAAGGAAAAAATTATAGGTTTGAAGAATAAATCTCACAACATATGTATACAAATGTGTACATATAAAATAGGAGGTGTAAATAATGGGACAAGATTTTCGTAAAAAAACATTTCGAGGTGCAAAAATTGAAGATATTATCTTGGAATTAGAGAAGCTAAGCTCGTTATGTGAAGAGAAATCTAAAAGTAGTGACCAATTAGAAAGACAACGTTTTTATGAGGGAATGGCTATTGCTTATACAACAATTGAAGTGAAATTAAAAGGCGATTTCGATTATATTGAGCCGAAAGTAATTGATGAACTGTACAATGCTATAGAGAAAACTTCAAATCCAAATAGTATAAACAATACAGAACACGTTGCAACTTGTTCTTTTTGTCGTAGAAGTAAAGAAGAAGTCGGAGAATTAGCGATGGGACCAGGAGTTTCTATATGCATTGAATGCTTAGAGTTTGGTGCAGAAGTTATTAAATCAAATTCCTCAGAAGGTTAAACTCTCTCTAACAAGCAGGTTGTTACTTTAACAAAATTGGAAAACCTTTATAATTTGGTTTCCCATATTTCTAATTATCAACATTAACATTTAACACAGCCAAAAAGAAAGAAAAATAAGTCATAATTCTGGCGAAGCCCTTTTCTGTCCTATTTTCAAAAAATTTCCACAATACCTTGTCCCTATTACGTTTTTCGTGCATAATCCCGTATCCAAGCTAATAAACTGTTACAAACCTATAAAGAGAGTGTTTGAGGTGGGGGATCGTTTGAACAGTAACCGAAGTGAATATGGCCTAGGATCTGTTTATTTTTTGTAATGGCAGAAGATGGTTTGTTGAAGGTAAAAGCGAGTCTCATTTCACACTCCTCACATCCATTTTAGGGAGGGCGAGTGGTGTGCACGATTACATCAAAGAGAGAACCATCAAGATTGGAAAGTATATCGTGGAGACGAGAAAAACGGTTCGCGTAATTGCGAAGGAGTTTGGCGTATCCAAAAGTACGGTCCATAAAGACTTGACAGAAAGGCTTCCTGAAATTAATCCAGAGCTTGCAAATGAAGTGAAGGAAATATTAGATTATCATAAATCAATTCGACATTTACGCGGAGGTGAGGCAACAAAACTAAAGTATAAGAAGGAAGAGCTAGAAGGCGAGCCCGTCCAATAAAATTAGATTTTAACAGTCTAGTCTGATCAAGCTAGGATTGGTTGGGCTAGGCTATTTTGATACAGGGGAGAGCTAGATTCTTGTATTTCGGTGTGACCTTCTGGAGATGTCGATTTGATAAAAATTGTTCCAGAAACATGTGTGTTGTGTAATATCAGTGGGATTCGCTGAAAATTATTACAATAAATATTGGGCTTTATTAAAAAAATCGGCCAGCAAAACCCAAAATTATCGTAAATTAACCAAAAAAACGGCGGATTTCCAGTGGATTCGTGGGAATTTGATATTACCATGAAAAAATATAGCATAAACATCAGCCCCGAGAATAACATATCCGCGATAATTCAAACATATCCGCGATTTTCAGCAATATTTACGCGATTATTTCAATTTATCCGCGATTCTAGAGATATATCCGCGATTATCGAAATTTATCCGCGAAAACGCAAATTCCTTGTATTTGCCCACCCCTGCAATAACCCCAATTACATAAACCACAAAAATATTCGTGTTAACCCACTATCCAAGCAGACACCCAAGACCCATTCCCCAAGCGAATCCCAACCCGGTCCCAGGGCCCAACCCCATCCCAAGACCAGACTCCCAAAAAAACCCAACCCCCATCCCAAAACCCAACCCGGTCCCAAGGCCCAACCCCCACCAAACCCACCCCAATAAAGACTAGACTCCCCACCAATTGGCCAAACTAAGGAAAATAGCCATGATTCTGCCATAAGATTGGTCAAAATTTGACAAAATGTTACTTTCTTCTTGCAAAGTATGATAGAATATTCAATTAGGGTAGAACTCGATTCTAATTTAATAAATGTAGTTCACTTGTTGGCGCCAGAGGATAGGATTGAAGTGGCAACAAGCATTAGGAAATAGAAAAAAACTGCAAGAGTATGCTGCTGAATATGAGTCTGATAAATTAGGTGATCACAGGTCGAACCGGACTATTTGCTCAAGGAGGAAATATTGGAATGTTTGCTAGGGATATAGGAATTGATTTAGGAACGGCTAATGTACTCATTCATGTCAAGGGCCGTGGAATCGTACTAAATGAACCATCAGTTGTAGCGATTGATCGCTCTACTAACAAAGTTTTGGCTGTAGGTGAAGAGGCTAGAAAGATGGTTGGTCGTACACCAGGTAATATCGTGGCCATTCGTCCGTTAAAAGATGGAGTTATCGCAGATTTTGACGTAACAGAAGCGATGCTAAAGCATTTTATTAATAAATTAAATGTTAAAGGCTTTCTTTCTAAACCGCGCATCTTAATTTGTTGCCCAACAAACATTACAAGTGTGGAGCAAAAGGCTATCAAGGAAGCAGCGGAAAAGAGCGGCGGAAAGAAAATCTACTTAGAAGAAGAGCCAAAGGTAGCAGCAATTGGTGCCGGAATGGACATCTTCCAACCAAGTGGGAATATGGTTGTTGATATCGGCGGTGGAACAACTGATGTTGCAGTTCTTTCCATGGGTGATATCGTTACATCCTCTTCCATCAAAATGGCCGGAGATAAATTTGACAATGAAATTCTTCAATATATTAAACGTGAATACAAGCTATTAATTGGGGAACGTACAGCTGAGGATATTAAAATTAATATCGGAACCGTCTTCCAAGATTCTCGTCATGAGGAAATGGAAATTCGCGGTCGTGACATGGTTTCAGGCTTACCAAGAACCATTACTGTTCGTTCTGAAGAAATCGAACATGCTCTTCGTGAATCTGTTGCCGTTATCGTCCAAGCAGCAAAAAGCGTGCTAGAACGTACACCACCTGAATTATCAGCGGATATTATTGATCGTGGCGTTATTTTAACAGGAGGCGGAGCGCTTTTACACGGAATTGATATGCTCCTTGCTGAAGAATTAAAGGTTCCTGTATTAGTTGCTGAAAATCCAATGGATTGTGTGGCAGTTGGAACAGGAATTATGCTCGACAATATTGATAAACTTCCAAAAAGAAGATTAGGCTAAGCTTGTCGAATACCCCAAGTATTTGACAAAAAAGTGGCTTGCATTGGTAGGAAACATATTTTTTCCCAATGTTGGTCACTTTTTTTTATGTATTTCGACCTATTTCTGCAAAAAATTAATGTTTATTCGTGTATATTTTTTTATAATAGATATAAGTGAAAGTCTGTCTATGAAAAAGAAAGAATTTTTGATAAAAATAATTTTGAGCACGCGCTCCGGAACTGCTGCATTTTTAAGCAATTGAAACGCTGCTCATATTTTACCTGAGGTGATCATATGTTTAGAGGTTTCTATACCGTAGCATCTGGTATGCTTGCCCAGCAGCGCAAAACAGAAATGCTGACCAATAATATGTCAAATGCCAACACACCTGGATATAAAGCAGACCAATCTTCCATGAGGTCATTTCCAGCGATGTTGTTAAATAGAATGGACCAAAAAACGGTCCCAACAGAAGATAGCTTCAGTCTTCCGACTACGAACCGTGTAGGCTATTTAAACACAGGCGTATACATGCAAGAGGCTATGCCTAAGTTCATTCAAGGAGATCTTCGTGATACCGGCCTAAGCACAGACCTTGCGTTAGTAGATATCAATATTCCTGCGAATGAAGAAAACGGGCAGAGAGGCTCTGTATTTTTTACCGTTGAAAGTGCAGACGGAAATCCACGCTATACGAGAAACGGGAATTTCACTCTCGATGGCTTAGGTTATTTAACCACTGCGAGTGGGCAGTACGTTTTAGATGATCAAGGAGATCGAATTCAACTCTCCAGCGATAAATTTACCGTCGACGAAAACGGCTTAATTACAGGAGAAAATGGAGAAACAGCAAGAATCGGAATTGGTTTTTCAGATAATCCTCTTCAATTAATAAAAGAAGGCGACGGTCTGTATCGCACAGCGAACAGAAACCCGCTAGAAAGCGCGTATAATGCTGAAGGAATTCAGTTTAAAATGCAACAGGGCTTCATTGAAGGCTCCAACGTCGATGTCAGCCGCACAATGACGGACATGCTTACTTCTTATCGTGCATTTGAAGCTAACCAGAAGGTACTTCAAGCTTATGACCGTAGTATGGAAAAGGCGGCAAATGAGATTGGGAGAATCGGATAACGATTTGGCTATGTTATGTTAGGATGGAACTGTTCAGACCACCATATGGCAAGTGAACGTGAAATAGAATTGTTCGGATTAATATTCGGCAGTGAACGTGGATTTGAATTGCTCGGATTAATATTGGCAAGTAAAAGTGGATTTGAATTATTTGGATTAATATTAAGCAAGTGAATGTGAGCTTAAACGGCTCATGTCAACATTCGCAAGTGAACGTGAACTTGAAACGTTCAGATTAACATAAGACTATTGCATGTTAGACCAAAACAGCTTGGCTGAATCCAGCTAGAACGGAAGGGGGAAACGAATTGAACCGCACAATGCTTACAGCAACAAACACACTTGCACAATTGCAGAAACAAATGGATATCATCAGCAATAATATCGCTAACGTCGACACCACTGGATATAAGCGAAAAGAATCGCAATTTACCGATTTACTGGTTCAGCAGGTAAACAACCAGCCAATCGAACAAAATGAGATTGGCCGCTTAACACCAAACGGAATTCGTCAAGGAAATGGTGCCAAGCTTGCTCAATCAAAGATTGTAATGTCACTTGGTGCGATTAAAAGTACATCCCGCACACTCGATACTGCTTTTACAAAAGAGGGGCAGCTTTATAAGGTACTTGTGCAAGATGGCAACGAAAGCAACATAAACTATACGAGAAACGGTGCCCTTTATCTATCGCCAGTGGGGGAAGATGAAGTCATGCTCGTGAATGGTGACGGTTTTCCTGTTCTCGACGAAAATGATAATCCCATCACCATTACAGGAGATGTGAAGGAATATACAGTGACCGGGAATGGCCAACTAGTGGCCAATATGACGAACGGCAGGGTTCAAACCTATAATTTAGGCGTAGTCCAAGTCAATAAACCGCAATTCCTAGAGCAAAAGGGAAATAATCTTTTCGGATTGCCATACAATTATGCTGAGCTCGACGCTACCGTTGAGGATATTCTCACTGAATTAAATGGACCATTAAGAGAGCAAATCGGAATCCAAGGAAGCGCGCTAGAACAATCCAACGTCGACCTTTCTAAAGAAATGACCGATTTGATAAATGTCCAAAGAGCCTACCAATTTCAATCTCGTTCCGTCACCTTAGCTGATCAAATGCTAGGACTTGTGAACGGAATTCGCTAAAAGGGGTTAAAAATATGTCTGTAAACAACAATAGCCATGAAGCTTCGGTTACACGTGAACAAGTCAAAATGGAACGTGAGCATAATCGTGATCGTGAGAACCAAACGGAAAAATTAAGTGAAAGAAGAAAAAGAATTCGCGTTCGCCTAATTCCCGTCTGGCTTCGTGTCGTCATTGTTGCCATTATGATTGTCTTTGCCGTCATGATCGGTGCAATTTTTGGCTACAGCGTCCTAGGCGACGGAAAAGCCGGCGACGTCTTCCAAAAATCAACCTGGACACATATGGTAGACCTAGTCAAAAAAGAAAAATAGCGTGACAATCACCACCCCGGTGACCGCTATCAATAACAGTCACCACACACTGGAAGGGAGACAGAGCACTCCCTTCCTTTTTTTGAACTGGGGTAACTAGGGTGACAGGCACCTGTAAGTAAATGGAAACTATCAGATGAAATTTAAAGCAACCCTTCATTTATTCTTGACCAAAAAGGAAGAGAGAATTCTTTAGAATTGAATTTGGACATTTTAGGGATCATCCTTTACAATGTACACAGAACCTAATATTAGTAGGAGGTACTAAAATGTTAGATATTACTCAAATGAAAGAAATCCTTCCACATCGTTATCCCTTTTTATTAGTTGATAAAATTTTAGAAGTAGAAGAAGGAAAAAGAGCAGTGGGTATTAAAAATGTCACGGCAAATGAAGAATTTTTCAATGGACATTTTCCTGATTACCCGGTCATGCCAGGGGTTTTGATCGTTGAATTATAAGGGGTTATAATTTATTAATCTCTAATTATATGTTTCTAGTTGATTATTAAGCTAAAAACCAAGATACACATGCATTTTGGTTTTTAATAATATGGTGTTCCAGTGTGTTTTTTGTGAGAGGGCTAATGCTCTCTCTTTTTTTATTGTGCTATACATTTTGTATGTGTATTTAGAAGTCGGTTATTTGTTGTTATTTATGTGTTTATTAAAATATTGAATTATATGCTTATAATTTAGTTGGAACTTAATATTAGTGTGCATTATAATTAAAGAAAAATAATAGTTTGAAAGATTTAAAATTAATGGAGGTTTTTATGGGAGGATTAGAATTAAAAACAATAATGGTAATACAGAAAGAGGAACCTTTTATGGTTAAGCCATTAAGAACGATATGTAGAAATGGTCTTCCTTTACTCGAAGTTACTGATTACTTAAAAGAAATCCAAGAGGCTAAATCAGAACAAACTCTTAACTCATATACACAACATCTTTTTGTCTTTTATGGCTGGTTGCATGAATCAGATATAATGCTCGAAGATATGACACCTAAGGTACTAAAAGATTATATTAAACATCTAAAGAATTTTAACCATAATCCTGATGAAATCATGGACAACAAAAATAAAGTTCTTTCTGAGAATACTGTATATCAATACGGTGGTACTGCTATTCGTTTTATAGAATGGTGCATGTCCCCAAGTGATCAAATTAAGCTCTTAAAAAAGGTTAAGAGTGGGAAAATAATGCGTCGTGGAGGAATGCTAAGAGGGATAAAAAATATAGTCGAAATAAGCGTTTTAAAAGATATATTGCCTAAAATAAAAGATAAACTACCTGAATTTCTTAGAGGAGAACAAATAGTTGCTATTAGAAAATGGATTAATGATACATATGAAGATTATTATGATTTTCCACAAAGAAGCCTGTATTTATGTGCTTTTGAAATATTAATTGGCTCAGGTGTGAGAAAAGGAGAGTTAGTATCGTTACAACTGGATTGTCTTGAATCAGAAAAAGTAGAAGGAAAAGTAAATTATTGGCTTAAACTCCCTTATCCAAATGAAATTGAAGAGAAATATGATAAGGAATTGCTTCGTAAAATTGGAGTGAATTTAAAAACTGGATTTCGTAAAATTCCAATTACTTCTTTTACTGCAAAGGCGATAAACTCATGGAAAGCAAAGAGACCGCCCGAAGCATCACATCATACCTTTTTACTAGCTAATATACACCCAGATCGACTAGGTCATTATTTTACTACAGAAGTTTTACGAAATTTGTTAAATCAAATGAATAATCCTGACTATGGGGTAGGGTTAGACGCTCATATTTATCCCCATATATTTAGACATTCCTATGCAACTGAGATGACGAGTTTGGAGGTACCGTTGGATACTGTTCAACGTTTGTTGGGACATGCCTCAATCGAAAGTACCCTTGTTTATACTCATCTTGATAATGCTGTAGTTAGAAATCATCTTGAAGAAAAGGTATGGGGGCACACGAAGTTTTTTGGAGGTTATTAGGTGAAAGAAAGTAAGGAAATCATAAATAAAATTCAAGAGGCGTGGCAAAAAGTATTACATGAGAATTTATCTCCAAGTTTATCTGAGTTTGCAAATTTGGCAGGTATTTCTGCTAATACATTGAGAAAATATTCCGAATGGAATCAGAAGGTAAAAGAAAGATATAAACAAAACGGTGTAAGATATAGACAGGATAAAGAAAGAACACTAAAAAAGATTCAAGAGGCTTGGAAAAGGATCCTAGTAGAAGACTTATATCCTAGTGTGTCGGACTTCTCATTACTTTCGGGTGTACCAAACCGAACTATACGAAGATACCCAGAGTGGTATGAAAAAATACAAAACAGATACAAAGAAAAAGGAACTAACAAATTAATAGATAGAACACTGACAAGAATTCAAGAAGCTTGGGAAATGATTGTAGAACAGGATTTGTATCCAAATTTAACTGACTTCTCGGAATTATTTGGTATATCAAGAACGGCTATAAGAAAACACCCAGAGTGGCAACAGAAAATATTAAATAGACATGAAGATAAAGGGATTAATAAAAAAGTAAAAAGAACAGAAGAAAAGATTAAAAAGGCATGGGATAAAATCATAGCGGAAGATCTTTATCCATATTTAAAGGAATTCTGTGATATAGCAGGTGTTTCTAGGAGTGCATTAACCAAACACCCGGAATGGCAAAGAAAGGTTATAAATAGGTATGAGGAAAAAGGAATCGGTAGAAGAAAAGTAACTTCAATAGGGAAAATTCAAGAAACATGGGAAAAAATTATAGAGGAAGATATATTTCCAACTCTGACTGAGTTCGCTGAAATTTCGGGTGTATCTAGAACTCAAATAAGTAGGTACCCCGAATGGAAACAAAAAATAATAAACAGATATGAGAACGAAAGAAAAATAGATAGAATATTAGAGAAAATAGAACAAACCTGGAATAGAATTCTGAAAGAAGAATTGTATCCAGATTTATCGGAGTTTTGCGATATGTCCGGGGTAAGCGAAGAAGAAATTACACGAAAATATGGAACATGGGAAACTAAAATAAAAAAGCACTATAAAGAAATGAGTATATTAAGAAAAATTGAAGCCACTTGGGAAAAGGTAATTGAGGAAAAACTAAATCCGTCAGTTATGCAATTTGGCATTATGGCGGGAATTAGTGGTGATAGCATCAGATATTACTACCCCGAATGGGCAGATAAAATAACCTTTAGGTATAAGGATGGCGATTTGCGAGATGTTCTTACTAGAATAAAGGATACATGGGAAGAGATTGTTAGTGGGGGATTATATCCAAGCTTAAGTGAGTTCTCAACAATGGCAAATGTCGATGTGACCACTATTCAAAGAAGTTATCGTGAATGGGCAGATAAAATTCTTCAACGTAATGAGAGTGTTTTTGTAAGTGCTAATGAAAGACTAGAAAGTGCTTGGAACGAGATTATAGAGAAGGATTTATATCCGACTATGACGGAGTTTGCAGAGATGTCCGGACTAAGTAAATCTCATATGTATGTGTATTATAAAGAGTGGGTTTTTAAGGTTAATGAACGTCTAGAACTTCTAAAACCAGATAAAACATTTATGCGAAGAAATACTTCGGATTCAATTTTATATATATTAACAAATGGGGATTGGCAAA
Organism: Bacillus massilinigeriensis; assembly: GCF_900117315.1. Classification (GTDB taxonomy): domain Bacteria; phylum Bacillota; class Bacilli; order Bacillales; family Cytobacillaceae; genus Bacillus_BE; species Bacillus_BE massilionigeriensis. The sequence continues at coordinate 3,914,786 of NZ_LT630337.1, read as the reverse complement.
TTACTTACACTCGTCATGAGAAAGATTATAGTGTTAACCTTTCCTGGGAATACATACCAGATGAATGGCTGGAATTTTGGCAAACGGTGGCCAAAACTATATTCGATAAAGACAAAATTCTCGAGACTGGGGCAATTATTAGAAATGCAAAAAGGTTTCATGAGTGGCTTTCATTTCCTGTTTTTGATTTAGAGACTGGTGAAATTTTAGGTGAGAATCGGAGTATTGATAGCTTTGATGAATTAACAGAAAGCGATTTTGGTCAATTTGAAGAGGCGCTTAAAGTTATATCTTTCGCTGATTTACCTATAGTAGAAACTGAGACTGCGAGAAGAGAAATTCTTACCGATTTAGCCGATGGTTTTCTAGTGGCTGCTAGAGAATTAGAACGGCCTGAAGTAACTATGAAAACTGTTGAGAGAATACGAGAGTTTAAGAATGGTGCTTACAAAAATATGATGAGAAAAGCTTTTGAAAGGAATGCGAAGAAAGTTCTCTCTATAAAAGATTTAGAAGAAGTTCTCGAAGCATTAGCTCGTGAATATGTCGATTGTGAACAAGTTGGCGATGCGCTTAAAAGAACACTTTATAAAAAACCTTCAGGTGTGGCAGATATGCTTGCTGTTATTTATATACGTTTAGGAATTAGACATGGCATTAGGCCCGAGGAAATACTTGCTTTGAAAGTTGATGACATTATAGAAGATAAGGAAAATGGACATCATACCATTCATTGTATAGATGTTGGAAACAAGCCTGAACGCTATGTAGCAATTGATAAAAGTACATTAGATGCTATTAAATATTATCTTCAGTGGTCAGAACCTGCTAGGAAAGAATTGGACACGAAATTATTTGCCGTTTGCTATATAAGAGTGAATTCTGGTAAGTATATTGCTAGGGCTGCAACTGCAAATGATTTGCAAAACGCAACCTATTACTTTAAAAAGAGACATGGGCTTAGGGATGAGCTAAAACTTAATGGTAAGAATTTACGGAGGACTTTTGGATCTATTCTTGCAATGTCAACTGATAATAGAGAAGTTGTAAGGCAAGCATTGGGGCATACTCGAGTTGAAACAACTGAAAGACATTATACAGCTTTAAACCGAATTAATTTGAGTTACCAGGTTTCTAAGGCATTAAGAGTATATGCACTTGAACTCGCATTTGCTTATAGGAATATAGTTTATGACATAGCAGATGAGCTACCTGAGGTGCAAAAAGCATTAGAGGTCAATCCTGAACGAGATTTAAAGGAAGGCGTTTGTAATGTACCTAAAAAGACTGAAACCCTTGCGGATTCATGTGTTCGAGCACCTTCTTGTCTAGAGTGCAACTTTTTAATTGTAGAAGCACGCAAATTGCCGTTTTATTATGCAGAAAAAGAGAAGTATATGAAAAAGTATGAGGAAGCAAAATCAGAAAGGGTTAAACAATCTCGACTTCGAAGAGTTCAGCAATTAGAAGCATATATATTTCGAATTGAAGATGCGATAGATAAAAAGAAAGAAAGGGAATTGAAGGAAGATGGTAACGGAAGTGATGAAAAACGCCCTCGTAGGAGAACGGCCTACAAAAAGAAAGCGAGGTAAATTACTTGCAAAAGGATTTAAGTAATAGGTTTCGAAACGAAAATATAGTAGAGGAAGAGAAAAATCAGGATTTAAAGATATTTATTGACGAGAATAATGAAATCATCCCAGGTTGCGGATTTAGTGTAAGAAGTGAAATATGGGACTTGCATTTTCGTGAGACTTTGGCTATGAGAGGACCTAAATTGGATTTCAGTTCTCTTCCACTATGGATAAGGCATTTTGTTCAAGATTACATTGAAAATTTATTAACGGTAAAAAAGTTTACAAATTTAACAATATACAATCATTTACAGGCTTGTATAAACTTTGCTGAATTTTTAATAGAAAATCGTCCGGACATATTATCTGTAAAACAACTCGACTTTCATGTGGGAAAGTCATTCTTGAAATGGTTGAAAACAAAGACAGATTCAAACGACGTAAAGGCGAAAAAGCAGGGACATCTTAGAGGGTTTTCCAAATTTATGCATAAATATCGGCCAGGTATGACCCAAGATAATTTTGGATTTCCAACCTATTTTATTTCGAGGTCAAAAAAAATCATTCGATCATATTCAGACTATAAAACAAAAGATGTACCTATTGACACTGTTAAACAAATAATGAGTGCTATATCTCAGGAGGAAGAACGTCAAAAAAATATACTAAGAACTGCAAAAGATAACTGTGGGAATAGAAAAACCAATGCAAAGAATTACCTAATTTATTGTCAGGCATTAAAGATCCTTATTGCATCTGGAAGAAGGACCTCTCATGTTTTGATGATTGATAAAGATCCGTTAAAAGAACCAACATCAGGGGAAGCAGCAGGTGTTTGGCTAACATGGAAAGAAACAAAGACTGATTTGGACGAACAAGATGTTTTTATACCTTTTCCACTTGATCAGGAAGTAAGGGAAGCAGTTAAATATGTTAAAGAATTAAGAAAAGACCTTCTTGAGTATGTAGACGAAGAAGACAAGAATAAATTGTTTCTGGTAATGGGATTTAGGAATCCGGGGGGAGGGCCTCATGCCCACCCAATTCATTATAAAAGCTTTAGGAACTGGGTGAATGGGTATAAAAACTCTGTTGAAGGTGTATGGCGTCCTGGTTTCTTGGAAAGGTACAACATAATCCAGGATGGTGAAATATATAAATTTAAACTACATAGTCTTCGTCACACTCGGTTTAAGCAGTTGCGTATGGGTGGAGCTGGAATTGGGACGATTCAAAATGATGCAAAACATCTCTCGACTGATATGACCATAGTTTATTCAACTGATGATGAAGTTGCAGCAGCTGATTTTCAGAAAGCGACTGAAAAAAAAAGAGTTAATGGGTTATGGAAAAGATTTAATATATAACAAAGAAATCAGGTTAGATAAACTTTCTCCAGAGGAATTAAAACGTGCTCGTGAAAATGGTATGTTTATTCAATTTACTGAATTTGGATATTGTTTTTTAGAAATCGAAAAAGGGAGATGTCCAACAGGTAACTCATGTTGGATAGGTGAGGATGGCTGTGGTTGCAAATACCATCTAACTGCCCCAGAATTTTTACCAATAATTAAAGAAGATTTAGATTTAATTTTAGAGGATTATGAAGACACCCTAAAGGAATCCCCTAATTCACCAGTAATAGGGCAGTATAACGCTATAATCAATCGCTATGAGCAAATTGTTCAGGAGGCACAAGAAGTGCAGAAGGGAAGTAAAGGTAATGGCTAGAGATAAAGAAGCCACTTTAAAAAAAATACAAGAAGCCTGGGATAATATCATTAAAAATGATAGGCATCCAACTATGGCAGAATTTGCAAGGGTTGCAGGCGTTGGTACTAGCACAATCTATCATAATTATCCCGAATGGGCAAAACAAATCCAAAAACGTCGAGACAAAAAACATGGTAAACGTAAAGCATCTCCGGTAACAAAGTCTAGAGAAAAGGAAAGTTTAAAAGCTGCAACAGAACAAATAAAATTATTACAGATTGAAAATCATAGATTAACAACCTCTTTAGAGGATGCTACTAAAGAAATTGGGAAATTACGTCTAAAAGTACAAAAATTCGATGAAATTGAAAAACAAAACCAATTTTTATTGGGTGGTTTTGATTATTTAATAGATCAGTTAATTGCTAGAGGAATGACAAAGGAAAAGGTTGACAATATTTGGGGTATGTTTGAAAAACATATATTGCCTGTAAAGGGTGAGGATGCTAAAAACAAAAGGATATAGGTTGTGTTAATGAACAATATATTAATTTCAATATGAATGATATTTTAATATAACAAACCACCAATTTACATTATTAAGAGACTACTGGAGAATTGACCCCAGTAGTCTCTTAATCTCAAGTTTGACACTTAAAACCGCCAAAACCATTGGTAAGTCAATGTTTTTGGCGGTTTTTTTATAGATAAAACTGCGTACTATTTTACCTTTTTTGTTTGTTTTAAAATTTTTTTCATCTCTTTTTGGGTTACAATTTCAAAATCAGTTCTGAAGCCAAAGGCATCGTGTAAAGCATCTGTAACCTTTGTTCGAGTATATGTAGGTATGTATCCTTCCCCATCTGTCTCCAACATTTTCATCTCTTTCAACGTGTTGATTAATTCATGACATGTGAATTGCTCATCTAATTTTTTCTCTAAAATACGATAAATCAATAGAGATAGGAAGCAGGTTAGAAAGTGTGCCTTTATTTGGGTGTCCTTTTGTAAATATACAGGCCGAGATCGAAATTCACTTTTTAATATACGAAACGTCTCTTCAATCTCCCATCTTCCATGATTAATTTTGATGATTTCCTCAACAGTAGACTCTAGATTTGTACATACTGCATAAAATCCATCATACATTTTTTCATTATCAATCTGTTCTTGATTTAGGATTGCTTGAGTTTTGTTGGCAATTTCGCCATTGTTTGTAACATGTGTTGCCTTAATGAACCTTTTAGGATCATTTTGATGGGGTTTATTTAATGAGTTCGGATTTTCCATTTTCTTAATCGCTCTCTCGACTTGATTATCTCGAATGGACGATTGGTATCGCTCATAAACAGGGGAATAGGTAACAATTAATTTCTGTTCCAAATCATTTTCTTTTATCCATCGCTCTTTGTAATACATTCGTTCGTCATTTTCGAGCTTTCGAATATCATCCAAGTTTACTTCTTGATTACTCCCAGATATTCGCCATCCTTTGGAATCTAATGCCCACTCCTTGAGAAATTTCTTAAGCTTTTTAATGGATTGTGTCGTCACAAAGGCACGTTTTCCTCGGGTATTATATAACCGATTACTGTTAGAGGAGAGACCGGCATCTGTACATACAACAAATTTTGAAAGATGGAAGTCCTTCAGGATGCGACGTTCTAATGGTTTCAATGTTGTTTGTTCGTTTGTATTTCCGGGTGTCATACTAAAAGCCAAAGGAAGACCGGAACCATCCATGAATAGTCCCATTTGAACGATAGGATTGGGACGGTTTTCTTTTGAAACGCCATACTGCTTGATGCCTTCGGATTCTTCTATCTCAAAGAAAAAGTTTGTACAGTCATAATAGAGAATCTGCGTATTACGATTGACAACATTTAGGCTATTCTTATAAACCATCTCTTCAATATGGTCAGATTGCTCCGCAAGGACTCCTAATGCTCGATAGATTTGATGTGACCGAAAATGAGAAGGCTCAAGTAAATCTTTTGCATGTTCGAATGTTCCTTTTTTGGATGTGGGGTGTAGAACCCGCAAAAAAAGAAGACGTGAAAGAATTTCATTAAGATCATAATCAAAATCATATTTTTGGGAAATCCGCTGACAAACTGTATCTAATTTTAACTCGTGATAAATCGTTTGCAGAAAAAGATACCCTATATTGAATTGCCTCTGTTTATCCAACGCAATCTGTTTCAATGGGCTAAATTTGACAATCACTTTTTGGCTACTTTCTTTTTCCTTTTGAGTTAATTCCATGGCATATTCTTTTGCCCACGTATATGGATCTACACCAGGATGTTTTTCTAGAATGTCATCATCATTTCCCAAAGCTTCAACGACCTTAGAAGATTTTTTTCCGTTTCGGTACACGTCTTTAATAATTGAATAAGAGGTTGAATTTTTAGAAACACTTTTTTTGACACGCATAAATATCCCCACCGTACATGAAATATACTCTAATTGTACCATTGTACGGATTAGTACGCAATATTTATGTGTATTATTTGACAAAAAAATATAAGCCTACGTAGGCTTACAGTCACTTTTTATTTGAATTAGGTGTAAAACTCCCGGGTTCCTGAGGATCAGGAGGAAACGCAAAAACACCATCTGGAAAAGCTTCATCGAATTCTTCTACTTCTTTTCGTAGCATCAAATCACGCCCCTTTATGTTAATATTACATTATATAAGATAATGGGAAAACTCTTGCGTCAAATAATATAGGGGGCCGTGAAAAGTGAATGATAAAGACGAAGGCGTGTCCGAAGAAGTTAAATTGGCTGTAGAAAGACTTTGTAAGCGATTAGAGCCTAAAGATAAAGAAAATAATGCTTTATGGAAATTAGTCACAGAAATATGTCAACAAAATGAAGTTGATAAAGACTAAACTTTTATTACATAGAATTCAAAATTAAGGGGCGTTGCAAATGGAACTAATCCCGCGTAGAGAGCCACAAGGGATCTCATGTCAACACTACCAAGAATACTTAGATAAATTGAAGATATACGAAAACAATGGCATCTTTGACGAACAACAAATGAAAATGCTTTACCTACTTATGGCTGATCTTGGGATAGAAACCATGGTTAAAAGCTTACCTACGGTAACAAGAAAAGAGTTATTAGAAACTTTGGAAGAAGCAGAGATGGCGCGAAGATGTTTAGAAATCGTGGAGAATGAAGTCTTGAAATTCGGTAAATATAGCAAGGTAGAACACGAGCATAAATTCGATAAAAAGAACAATACTTTATATATTTTTTTCGTGTAATCGATACAGGTTCTATTTGGTCTGTACGTTACAAGTTTTATAATGGGGAGTTCAAGGAAGAAGGGCGTTTTCAAGCATTTGCGTGTGAGGATACTTTGCGTAAATTATTAGACAGATAATCCCGATGAGATGTCAGATTTAGTTCATAACTAAGAGCTGCTTTAAAACAGGAACGGATATTGGTATATGAGGGGCTTTTAATTTACGTGGAAGGTTATTTTCAATAAGCGTTTATTAATTAATCCAAAAGGGAGTTTTTCAAGTGAAGACATGGGAGAAATCTCAAATAGATGAACATAACAGAACCGATGAGGCAATACTGCAAGAGATGTTAACAGTAGTAAAGAGGTTGGTAGACAGTGGCTATTCAATAGATGAGGTATCCAAACATACACCCTATTCAGCAGAAGAGCCAGAAGGATTTCTTAAAAGGTTTGGAAAATGATTAGGAACATTTTTTATCGAAAATACTCGGTCCTTTCCTCCCTCCTTTCGGAAGTTGCCGGTGTGCCGATAAGCTTTAGTGATAATTGTAAAATTCCAATATTTTCATGAAAGAGGAGGCTAACGTGCAAAAACGGGTATTTTTAGAAAATATAATTTTTAGCTTCAAAATACACTCAGACCCGTAAAAACCTATCAGAATGTCATATCATTATTCATTCTTTTTATTCGTTATCATCCCATATGTAGACAATCTCTTTGAGTATTTGCTCTCGCAATTGCGGTTTTATCATTGCTTCAGTTGCTAAATCAACCTTTAGGCCTAAATTATCTTCTAAGTAATATTTAATAGACAACAATTCTAAACCGAGTGCCAACTCAGATTCTATTAGAATACCCACATCACTAGTATTTTGTTGTTGATTACGGGCGTATGATCAGAAAATGCCAATTTTTTTAATTCCATATTCCTGTAAGAATTTTTTTGATGCTTTTATTATTTTTCTATTATTTTTCTAGATCTTTTATTAATGGGTCTTTCATATCCGACACAAAAATCGACTAATACCCACTTAAATATTTTTGACAATTAACGGAACACTATCCTTTTATCTAGTCTCCAATCTGGACTGGGTGATTTACCAGCAACGGTATCTTATGGAGGCATAACTATACGGGTAATCGTTATTTACATATTAATATAGGAGGACAATTACATACATAAGAAGCACAGATGACGCGCGTATCATCTGTGCTTTTTTAAGGGAATTATGTTTTTAATATTGTTTCTAAAAAGAAAGCAATATGCTGGTCTAAAAGGGATTCTACTTCTGAGGTATCCTTCCCATCAAATGTTAGAATATTATATTCCGTTAGTAAGGAGAAAACAGGATATTGATACTCTATTGCTAACATTTTTGGATTGAGTGGACGGATCTTTTTCATGTCTATTAATTTTGTGAAAACTATTTCAAGGAATTGTATCGTTGTTTTGAATAAATCGTTTATAATTATTTCTCTTGCAAGAGGAGAACGGTATTGCTCTACTTGAAGAATTCGCCATATTTTTTGCCCGTTTTCATTCTCCATATACTTCTTGAAATTTCTGTGTCCTGCTTTTAAAAATTCCTCTACTGAGTTAGTTTGTAAAATATTATCTAACATTTCAATTGGTGGTAGCGTTTTAGAGAAATCATCTCTAAAAAAGGTAAAGATATCCTCCAGTATAGCATCTTTACTACGATAGTGATTATATAAGGAGCTCTCCTTAATCCCTACTTCTCTAGTAATTTCACGTATAGATACTCCACTATATCCTCTTCGGGAGAATAGGTCCAATGATGTATAAAAAATTCTTTCCTTTGTGCTTAATGTCATACTTCTACACCTCATTTTAGTCATTCTTTTATCTAAAAGATTTCTATTTATACACAGTACTAAATATTGAATAGATATTGCAATATGCTAATGAATGGATATAATAATATTATATACTAACGTTAGTTAGTTTTAAAGAAGATTATTACTGGAAATTTACAAACCCATGTAAAAATAGAAGGAAGTGTAAGTGTTGACCGAGCAACTCATAAACAAAGACAATAAGCCTCATAAATTAAAAGCAGATTGTGAAAATTGCTTTGCTCTGTGTTGTGTGGCGTTGCCTTATTCGCAGTCTGCCGATTTTGCTATGAAAAAATGTGGCGGAACTCCTTGTATACACCTTGAATCGAATTATAGGTGTAAAATTCACCAAAATCTTAGAACTAGTGGCTTTAAAGGATGTACGGTATATGAATGCTATGGAGCAGGTCAAAAGGTTTCTCAAGAATCCTTTCAAGGGGTAAGTTGGAGGGATTCTCCGAATATTGCTGATGAAATGTTCCGGGTATTTCCAATTATGCAGCAACTTCATGAAATGCTTCATTACTTACAGGAGGCTTTAAACTTACAGGATGCACGCCCTTTATATAATGAATTGCAACAGATATACGAAGAAACGGAAATGGTTACGCATGGTAGTCGAGCGTCCCTCTTAGAATTTGATGTGCCTGCGCATCGAATGATTATTAGTAATTTGCTTCTAGATGTAAGCAAATTAGTGCGAACCAAAGTAAAGGGTGGGAAATACCTAAAACCTAAAGGAGTGACCACTGATTTAATCGGTGCAAATTTTAAAAGAGCTAATCTAAAAGGTATTAGCTTTAGAGGGGCTTATTTAATTGCTGCTAACCTAAGAGGTGCTGATTTAAGAATGTGTGATTTTCTTGGTTCAGACTTAAGAGATGCCGACTTAAGTGGGGCAAATTTGACAGGAAGCTTCTTCCTAACTCAGGCACAAGTGAACGCAGCTAAGGGTGATAAAATGACCCAATTACCCAAATCGGTTTCTCCGCCACTACATTGGTTAGTTTAGATGAATTAGGTCAAGTTCAATAAATTATTGGAGTGATAGAATTGAAATCTTTTATTCGTACGGATCAATTTAATTTTATAAAAAGACAAGTACAAAATCTTGTTAATGGTCACGCTACAGCTAATGATGATGGTGTGAGGAGTGCTTTGAAATCAATGACTTTAGAAAGAGTTTTAGTTTTATTTCCTTTAATAGATGAGGAACAAGCACAGTTATTACAACCCATATCTTTAATTGATAATAAAGAAGAGGCAGAAGCCTTTTTATCACAATTGAAGCCTTATGTCATGCCTTTTGAAGTGTCAGAGCAGGGAATAAAGAAGCTATTTCCTAAAGCTAAGAAGTTAAAGGTACCTTCGCTTGCTGAAATAGATTTACGCGACATAGCTTATCTAAGTTGGACAGATACCACTTCTAATAAAAGGTATATCGTCATTAATCGTGATAGTAAGCTGATCGGTATAGAAGGTTCATTTACACCATCGAATCAAAAAGGGGTTTGCTCTATATGTAATAGTCATAAAGAGGTTGGGATGTTCCTTGTTAAAGAAAAAGGAAAAGAACAAGGAACTTTTAAGACAAAAGGAAATTATATATGCCATGATAGTCAATCATGCAATAAGAATCTGACATCTTTAGACAAATTAAATAATTTTGTGGATTTGCTTAAATGATGAAACCTGATAAAGAGTAGAAGTAGTACTGTATGGAACAGCTAGTGATTAGAACTCAAGCCAAGTGAAAGCACCAGTGTGGGTTTTCTCAATATTGTGGTAAACAAAATTAAATAATAAAGAAAGTTGGTGTTCTCTTTGAAATTTATGGAAAAGGTTACATTAGGTAATGTTGAACAATGGTACATTGCTCGTGGTTCTAGTATAGAAAACCCAATTCTATTATTCTTTCATGGTGGCCCAGGAAGTCCCCAAACAGGGGCACAACATAAGTATAATAGAGAATTAGAAAAACATTTTCTTGTTGTGAATTGGGATCAGCGAGGCTGTGGGAAGTCCTATAACAAAAACGTCGACCCACAAACTATGAATGTGCAACAACTACTCTCTGATGCATATGAACTAGTACAACATTTATTAGAACGTTTCAACAAAAAGAAAGTCTATATTATGGGTCACTCGATGGGAGCATTGCTAGGAATACTATTTGTAGAAAAATATCCAGATGTAATCACGGCTTATGTGGGAATTAATCAACCTATTAATCGACCCTTAGAGGAAGAAAATTCTTATAAATTCACTTTTAATCATGCCACTAAAGCGAATGACAAAAAGGCAATTTTAGAATTAGAGCAAATAGGCGCACCCAATAATGGTTCGTATAAATCAATTGATGGACTGGTAAAGCAAAGAACCTATCTTACAAAAATAGGTGGAGTTACCTACAAGAAAAATGCTATGTTCATCAATATGCATTACTTGTTAAGTTCTCATTTTAACATGAGGGATCGACTAAATTTCTTTAAAGGATTCTCTTTCACTTCTCAACACTTGTGGGAGGAATTATGTTCTTATAATATAGCTGAGAGTTTATATGAATTAGATGTACCTGTTTACTTTGTCATGGGGCGACACGACAAAATTGTCCATGACCTAGTTGAAACTTTTTATCAAAAAGTCAAAGCACCAAGAAAGAACATCTTGATTCTAGAAAATTCGGGGCACATGGCTTGTTTTGAAGAGCCAGATGTATTTAACAGTTTTATGATTAACAAGGTACTGAAAGAGAATGAGGCTGTTTAAACGATACAAAAAGGCCATTTTGAGAAAAATGACAATCTGTGATTTGATTTATAAATGTTCTTATTTTTTCTCTTTTTGAGAAGTAAGTGGATAGGTAAGATTAAGTAAATAGCAACCCAACATAAAAAACATAACATTTTTTTAGAGTGTACACGTTGATAATTCTTTCTAAGAGTATGCTAACAGCCAAAAATAATTGTAGGAGAAGGAGAATTTTCAAATGTTTAGTGTGTATTATAACAGATTTAAGGTTGCTTTCTGGATAATTTTAACGATTTTATTTGCTACAGGGAGCATTTCAAATATCTACACTGGTACTGATTGGGAAGTAGCATTAAATGCTGTACTTGGAGCTGTTTGTTTAATTGTATCCATAACATTATTTGTTAAACAAAGGAAAAATGAGAAATGAAAAAAGACTTAACTGAAAAGGATGGAAGATTAATATTACTGTTGACACTTTTAGGAGCTTTCGCTGCCGTAGTAATGATTCCTTATCAAAAGGAGATAGGGCTACTAGATATATTGATTGAGACCTATCATATCTCCTTTACAATTGCTGCAATAATAAATGTCATTCAGGTAACACTCTACACGTTAATTGCTTCAGCTATTGGCCTCCATCTTGCTAGACGTGTAGGTTTTAATGTTTCTTATCTAAGAGGTTTAGTATATAAAAATAAAACAGTTCCTTTGTCTTTGAAATGGATAATGATTGCAATTTTAGGCAGTGCAGTAGGAACATTAATCATTGCAGTCCTAGAAGTAAAGGTATTTCAACCTCATTTTGTAACCCAGTTAGTACCGAATGTAAGTCTGTGGAAAATAGGATTGCTTATGTTTTATGGTGGTATTGTTGAAGAAATATTATTACGTCTTTTCCTTCTATCTTTAATTGTTTGGATTTGTTCCATTTCCTATCGGAAGCAGTCTAGGCCTATTCCAAAATATATCTACTGGATTGCGATCCTTGTATCGACCTTATTATTTGGGCTCGGGCATTTACCAGCAACTGCAACTGTCTTTGGTGAGATTACTAGTTTATTATTTATTCGTGCTATAGTATTAAATGGATTGATGGGTGTCTTCTTTGGTTATTTATTTTGGAAAAAAGGTCTAGAGTATGCAATTATTGCCCATATGCTAGGGGATGTATTTTTGCATGTAGTATGGCATTCGTTGTTCACGTAATAGTACAACATAAGCAACATTTTAACTTGATAAAACAAACAGAACATATATAGGGGAGACTAACTAAAAGTTTACTTTTCTTTCTACTAGCATAGTATCATTTTCAGTCAGAATGTGTACCGAAGTGTCTTAGATTTCAATTTTAGGAGAAAAGAATATGAATGGTATAACTTTACGAGATATAGATAGCAATAACTTTTTTCAATGTATAATGTTAAAATCGCAGGAGTCTACAGGTTACCCTCTTTTTGAGGAAAATGTTGCTTCAAATGTCTTTTCCATTGCACAATCAAAGGTTGAACCTGAATGGGTTACGAAAGCAATCTACAATAATGAGAATGAGATGATAGGTTTTGCGATGTATGGACTTTCTCCCATTTTACATGTGTATTTTATTACAAGGTTAATGATCGACTATAAATACCAGGGAAAAGGTTATGGAAGATTAGCCATGCTGGAAATAATCAAGGAAATGAGAAAGCTCTCTTGTGGAGAAATCTATACAAGTTTTGTTCCAACTAATGACAGAGCAAAAAACTTATATATGAGTCTGGGTTTCAAAGACACTGGCCGTGTCGTAGAATTTGGGGAAGAAACCGAGCCACTTTATTGTTTAAATCTTAACTAGTAGTGGAGACCGTCTTGGATGGTCTCTTTTTCACATAGAATATTTCAATTATTATAGTTCTAATTTTTATGCTCACAAGGTTATTCGTTAAAACTATCTAAGTAAAAAAACAGTTATACGTTTAATTAGAAAATGTTTCGGTAAATAGTTTACGTTAATTCGTTAGGAGTAGTTAATATGGACTTAAAATTGATTTGCAATACATGGGATATTGGTAGGATTATAGAGATTAGGGAAATTAATCAAGGCTTTATGAATAAAACATACTCTATAATTACAGAGGATAATTCGTATATTTTAAGAATTTATGAGAGTGAAAGTGATATAACCAAGGTTAGACGTGAGTATTTGATACTGGAGTACCTAAGTAATTGTCAGCTTTCCTTTGAAGTACCCACTTTTATAATGAACCATACTGGTGATTATTTATATCAGTCATCTGAAAATGGAACCATTTCTATTTTAATGCCTTTGTTAAAAGGGATTAATCCAGATTTAAGCGATGCTAAACAAGCTTATGAAGCTGGAAAGGCATTAGGAGAGTTAAATAAAGCACTAAGTAGACTAAGTGAAGATGTATATAAAGATTTGGGAAGAAATCCTGCCTATGATCAATTTCGTCAATTTCATCCTTTAATTAAAGGTATTGATAAAATTGTTGATCATTTACCAACTTCTATTGCAAAAAAACACGAACTACATAAGATCTTTCAACAACTTGATAAGGAGATTGATAATAGTTATTATCATCTGCTTGGAAAACAGTATATTCATGGTGATTATACTTCGGGCAATATATTGTCTATCAAAGGAAAGATAACTGGAATCATCGACTTTGAATTTTGTTGTTATGATGTACGTCCTATGGATTTGGCAATTGCGCTAGGCGGAGGACCAACAGCATTATGGGAAATGGACCAAAGTCTAACCAACATAGGCATGCTGACAAAAGGATATGTTAGTGTTACCCCCTTAACCGAAAATGAATTATTGTATATTCCTTTTTTGATAAGACTTCGTCGTGCTGCCATGTTCGTTTACTTTACGGCAAGGTATGTAAAAGGGCTTGATAGTGAAAATTGGATAATTGGAATCATAGATTGGATACTTGCAAGTGAAGCTTGGCTAATCGACAACAAGGATAGATTAATAGATAAAATTATACAACAAAGCAGGTGAATTTTATTGCATTTCTTGGAAGAAGGGATATAATAGTATTATGTGCTAACAAACGTTAGTTATTATAGTGCGAATATGATGTATCTTAAGGAGAATTAGAAAAAAAGAGGGATATTATGACACGAAACATTTTAGTTAGAGAAATTACAAAAGAGAATTGGGAAGAAGCATTCAAAATATCTGTTCATGAAAACCAAAGTACATTTGTTCCCACTGTGGCAGAATCTCTTGCTTTTGCATATCTTAAGCCTTGGGATGAAGCGCTAGATCCTTACGCTCTTTATTGTAACGATTCAATCATTGGTGCTTTCTACATTTCTTATACACCAGGTAGTGAGCATAATTACTGGATCGGTGGATTTCAAATTGATAAGAAGTTCCAAGGAAAAGGTTATGGAAAAGATTCTTTACATATTATAGTAGACTTCATAAAAAAGACACATCCCGCATGTAAAAGCATCTCATTAACTGTAGAGAAAGAGAATAATCATGCAATACATTTATATGAAAAGATAGGATTTACAAGTCAGAAAAAAGCAAATATGTATGGAGAACTTGTTTTTAAACTAGATGTACCAAACTGAAGCAAACTTATTTTGGTAGTGTCTTCATAAAGTAGAGGGCATAACCTGTCTATTAATAGAAATGGTATAGGACTATGCAAAAAAAGAAGCAGGTTAGTTCCAATGTCCTACAGCCAAATCAAATGTTGCATTGACTATATCGATCGTATGAATTTTCCATCTTCTTACCAAGGTTACTTTTTCCCTGCACCAGGAATAAGAGCGTATAAACAAGTATCTGCGTGTTCCCGTTTTAGATATTTTTTTAAAACGAGTAGAGCAGATGCTTTCAGCGTGTCAAAAATTGAATCATACAACTGTCAATGCTTTGGGTATTGCAAAAAAAGGACCGTCTATTGACGGTATCTTTTTCCTAATAAGAAGAACTAAGTTACTTCTTAATAAATCTCATAATTAAACTGACAATGAACGAAATTATTGTATAAACTACAACCCAAATAAAGAAAGATTCATTGAAAACAGAGAAAGTTAAGATGGTGAACACAACTAATGTTAATAGTGGCATTACAAACCATCTTCTAACCAAAATGAAACCGATAATTGATGCTACAAGAACAATGATAGGACATATTAATAATACCAGAAAAAATTCCATATCTACTATTACCTCTTTATAGGTTATACCATTCTATACAAGACCTAGTTAATTTTTATCTAAAAGCAACAAGGATTACGAAAAGTGCCTTAAAATTTGTGCAAAATATACCTATGGTGACTTTATAAATTTATTGTTTCTCATACATATGGCGATGAAGATCCTCAATTGTTTGTGGTGGTAACTTGTCAATTTCCTTTATAGCATTTTTAATATCTTCCTTTGCACCAAGAATTATAGCTTCTTCTAGCTCTTCGTTCCACAGTCCTCTTTTATTAAGAAATTTCCGGAAGCGATTTAAAGGGTCTTTGCTTTTCCATTTTTCAACTTCATCTGACTCTCTATAAAGGTCAGGATTATCACCTGAAGTAGAATGTGGACCAAATCGATATGTTAGTGCTTCGATAAGTGTTGGTCCTTCGTTATTAATTGCTTGATTACGTGCATCCTTTGTTGCTTTATAAACAGCTAATACATCCATTCCATCTACTCTTATACCCTTAATTCCAGCCGCAACAGATTTTTGTGCGATTGTTTTAGCTGCAGTTTGCTTTGAAAATGGTGTAGAGATCGCAAATTGATTATTTTGGACAAAAAAGATTGCTGGCGTATTAAAGGCTCCGGCGAAATTCATTCCTTCATAAAAGTCGCCTTGTGAGGAACCGCCATCACCCGTATATCCTACAGCAACTGCCTTTTGATGTTTTTTCTTTAAACCAAGTGCTACACCTGCAGTTTGAATAATTTGTGCACCAATTATGATTTGTGGAAGCAACGCATTAACACCGTCTGGAAATTGACCAGCTTTAAAATGTCCTCTGGACCAAAGAAATAAATTTTGTAATGGTACACCATGAAAGAATAACTGTGGAATATCTCGATAACCCGGTAGTATCCAATCTTCTTTTTCAAGTGCAAATTGACTTCCTATCATTGATGCTTCTTGCCCAGATGTTGGAGCATAAAAACCAAGTCTCCCTTGGCGATTTAACAAAATAGATTGTTTATCAAGAGTTCTTGTATAAACCATTCTTCTCATCAATTCAACTAAATCATTATCGGGCAAGTTCGGAAAATTCAGCTCATCAATTACATTTCCTTCTTCATCTAAAACCCTAAATTCTTGAAATTCTTTTTCAATTTTATGTAGTAGATTTTCATTCAAAAGAACCAACACCTTTTATAAGTATATTTTATACGAGCGTATATATTTACATTATAAATATTCTGGCTAATACTGTCAATATTAGTTATGAATGTATAGATCGATTACTAAAAATATTAGTTGAAAATCTATGGACATTCTATATCATTAATATTGAGGTGAGTTTTTTGACACTTGAAAAGCAATTGCTATATTTACTCTCTAAAGTGGGAGAAATTGAAGGTAAAAAGCTAATCAAAACATATGAAGCTATGGGCTATACCCCACAAATAATTAGAAATTTATTAACTAAATTAAAAAAGGAAAAATATATTGATTCATTAAATCGTGCCATTTATCGAATTACTCCATTAGGAAAAGAAGTCCTCAGTTCTTTATATTTTAAAAGGGATTTATACAGCAAGCATTGGGATGGGAAATGGTACATCATTTTAATTGAAATACCAGAAATGTTAAGGAAAAAAAGAGATATATTTAGGAGAAAACTGATTCAATTTGGATTTGGGCAATTAAATAAAAGTGTGTATGTTTACCCTTGGGATATAACAAAAGATGTAATTAATATTATCGACACACTTGAAATTGAGGATTATGTAACGATTCTTGCAAGTAATGAATTCCTATTAAATAAGATTTCCAAAGATGGTGAGAAAGGAGCAAATAAAGCATTAGAAATATGGAAGATTGAAGAACTGAATAATATATATAAAGAAAAATTTGAACGGTTTGAGATGGAACGTAAATCAGATATTAATAAGCTACTAAATAATCAACATCCGGATGATTTAATAGCATTTAGCTATTATTTAGAGATATGTAAATTAATAAATGAACTGTTGGATATTGATCCCATGTTACCACCAGAATTTTTACCGGGGAGCTGGGGAGGTACAAAGGTATTATCAGAATTAAATAGGTTATATAAGTTGATAGCAAATATTATTCCTAAAGAGTCTATCTATTACATTTTTGTAGAGAAGGATCTATAGGATCAGTGCTTTCTTACTGAACTGTTATAATAAAATAAGGTAGCAAAAGTAAGAGTGTGAATATTGTACTTTACGTATAGGGTGCGTTAATCCAAAGGATTAGCGTTTTTTTGTTGTTTAGCGTACAATGATTAACTTTTTTGCTGTGGATATTTCTAAATGAGGTGTATTTAGGTCTAGCTTCAGCACCTAGCCCTTCGAGGTAGAAATGAGTGTCAAGAAGTCAAAACACGACTTTTATTGACACAGAAGATTTGCTTGCCGGGGCTGAGAAAGCGCCTTAAGCGTTTTGTTTCTAAAGAGCAGAAGGCTAAATACGGGAATGTTTAATTGGTAAGGTTCTCTTACATTTGTCGATAGAGATCATCAACTGATAATGGAGGCAACTTGTCAATTTCGTATATAGCATTTTTACTCTCTTCCTTTCCATTATTCTAAAAAGCAATTATCTTATCCAATGACCATTCACGGGTATCTGTACATTCTATAAGTAATATTCCTTCCGTGTAAGAGTCCATTTTACCAATTAGTTCTCCACTTGAATTCCATGCACAGCTTCCCCCAGCAGCTTTATATCCGCCAGTTTCACCACAATAATTTGCCATAAAGACTGTCATATTATACTTTTTTGCCGTGTGCTGAAGTACCTTAGTATCGTTTGAATAACCATTGTCTGACAACAATGCGCTTGTGATATAAACCGAGGTGTTAGTGCTGTAAGCATTGCTTCTGTGTATAGGGTTGTTTGTATCCGCGCAAATTGCAAAGGAAAATATTTCATTCTTTTCTATTATTTTAGGATCCAAATTCCCCGGAATAAAATATTGTTCCTCGCCAGGATATAAAAAATGTTTGGTATAAAGTTCAAAAGTACCGTCTTTAAAGAATATTAAACTGCAAATCATTATATCTTTTCCAAACCTAACGGGAACTCCAACCACAGCATTTATATTATTGGTAATACAGCAGCTTCGAATTTGAATTAATCTCTCATCTTCATAAGAGAATGCAAGTTGATCTGAACGCTCTAATTCGTACCCCGTTAAAGATAGTTCTGGAAAAATGACATAATTACTGTGATGTTTTCCTGTAGCTTCAATGACAGCACAATGCTTCTTTAAGTTGTATTCGAGGTCTCCGTCCATTACCGAAATTTGAGCTAATGCAATAGTTATATTCTTTTTCTCATCCATCATATAATGCTCCTTCCCTATCCTCAATTTTTAAACTTTCTTGCTAGTAATTGGTATTTTTTTGTTGCAATTTAAAAAAGAAGTATTATAATATTCAATGTACTAACGTTCGTTAGTGTTAAGACGATTATAATATAAAGGAGTTTTTTTGTCTAAGTAATTTTTGCCCTTTTTATAAGTCGAATAAATATGGAGTTTATAGGAGGTTAGTAGAATGAGTAAAATAATGCGTTTAGAAGGGTTCATTGTATTTTTACTTGCCATTGGATTTTATTATGTAAATGAATTTAGTTGGATAGTATTTATTATCTTTTTACTTGCGCCTGATGTAGGAATGGTAGGATATGCAGTTAATAATAAAATGGGTGCATATATTTATAACATTTTTCATACTTATACGATTCCTCTACTTTTAATAGGAGTGTCAATTTTAATGAAAGTTGATATCCTCTTATTGGTTGGCTTGATTTGGAGTGCTCATATTGGAATGGACCGCTCCTTAGGCTATGGATTAAAATACAGCACTGGATTTAAAGATACACATCTTGGTAGGTTTTAAGTTTTAATACAACCATTAATGGTGAGTCCATTTGTACATCTAAAGGATATTTGAAGGGAGAATAAATTATGAAGAGAGTAGCTGTTTTTTGTGGGTCGAGTGATGGGGCACAAAAAGAATATAAAGAAGTAGCAGCAGAACTTGGAAAAGAACTAGCAGTAAGGGGAATCACATTGGTTTATGGAGGGGCTAGTGTAGGAATGATGGGAACATTAGCTGATTCGGTTTTACATAATGGTGGAGAGGTCATCGGGGTAATTCCTAAGTTGTTAGAAGAGAGGGAAATCTCGCATAAACTGTTATCCAAATTATATGTCGTCGAGACTATGCATGAAAGAAAGGCGCGAATGTCAGAGTTAGCTGATGGCTTTATTGTTTTACCAGGCGGTCCTGGAACAATGGAGGAATTTTTTGAAATTTTCACATGGGCGCAAATTGGATTGCATCAAAAGCCTTGTGGACTTCTTAACGTCAAAGATTATTTTAATCCATTACTTGATTTGCTTGACCATATGATTGAACAAAAGTTTTTACATGAAAGATTCAGGTCTTTCGCGATTATAGAAAACAAGCCAGAAGCTTTATTAAGAGAACTTTACCAGTTTGAGCCACTTTCAATAAAAACGTATTCTACTTCAAAAGTGATAAATTAATTGCTTTTATGATATAAATCTGACATATCGCCTAAAGAACCATCCTATAGCACAAAATTAATAAGAGAGAAGTGAAATAATGAAAGGGAAAAAAAAGCATAAATTTTGGAGAATTGTTAGAAATGTATTTTTAATCTTATTATCTATCTTTCTACTATGGATTGTATACCATCAGGTGATGACTAAATTTGAGCAAAAGAAGTACTCTGCAATTGGGCAGTTAGTTGAGGTTGATGGGAAGAAAATGCACGTGTATACAGAGGGGGAGGGTGAACATACCGTTGTCCTATTAAGTGGATTAGGTACGACAGCTCCTGCGCTAGATTTCGAACCGTTGATGAATGAAATGGCAAAAAATAATAAAGTTGTAGTCATAGAGCCCTTTGGTTATGGCTGGAGCGACGTAACAAAGAAGGAACGAACAGTTGAGAACATTACGGAGGAAATCAGAGCAGCTCTTAAGGAAAGCAATATCAATGGGCCTTATATCTTAATGCCTCACTCCGTTTCGGGAATTTATAGCATGTATTACGTAAATAAATACCCTGATGAGGTAGAAGCTATTATTGGAATTGATAGCACTTTACCGATGGCAACAGAATACTTTCAAGAAGCTGCACCAAGTTTACCAGGATTTTTGAAACTTGTCGCCCCAATGGGAATCGCAAGAGTTGCGGTAAATGTCATTCCTGATAATTTTCTTCCAATCGCAGATGAAGGGACTTATTCTGAAGAAAATTTACAGATGACTGAGAAGCTTTCTGCTTGGAAGGCATACAATTCTAATGTTATAGAAGAAGCACAAGAATTAAGCAATAATATCAAGAAGACAAAGGATATGTCATTTCCTCCAAACATACCTATTATGATGTTCACGACAAAGGAAGACAAGGTAAATGAAGAAGGAAAATCAAATGTCACATTTTATCAAGACCAATTACGTAATCAAGATTCTAGCGAACTCATCATCTTGGATGGACATCATTATTTACACTGGACAAAATCTCAGGATATGAGTAAACAAATTAATGATTTTATTGAGGACTACATTGGAACTGAATAAAGCAAGACCCAGGAGCGACGGTTCTCAGTTAGAAGGATTCATTTCATTTGAAGTGTAGATTCACTTATCTTAAGGAAAACTGGATGTAGCTTTTGATAAGACAGTCGTTACATTAAGTGAGATCTAAGAATCGGTAGGAGAGCGATAACTTCAAACTCTTACCTATCTTATAAATAACTACTTGGTACTGATACACTCTATTTTACAACTGAAACCTAGGCGTTTCTCAATGAAAATCTGACTAATGAGACATACCTTTTTCTAGTACTAGAGTAGCAGTCCATGCATCATTATTATTATATTTATGCAATAAATGGAGCCTAATGCAGCATCTGGCGTTCAGAAGGAGAACTGCAATAATTTAGAGGTTGAAAGAGATTATGTATGCTTGTGTTCAGGGGAGAACTTTATCTAAATTTAAGTTGGAATAAAATATAAAACATTTCCTTTACATACATTACAGGGGTATAGTATGTAATAAATATAGCAATTATTTCCTTGTTATATATTGGAGGTTAAAGGTTATGGAAGCACTATTAGAAAACAAATTACAAATGCAAAGTAAACAAAAATCACTTGTGTTAAGTATTTATCTTACTGGAATCTTTATGGGAGCCCTAGATCACGGAATTGTCGGGCCCGCATTAAGCTCGATTGTTAGTACATTTGGCATCAATACTTCATGGGGGGTGTGGAGTTTCACGATTTATACCTTACTTTTTGCAGTTAGTATACCCTTAATGGGCAAATTCTCTGATCGATTTGGTAGAAAGCGAATTTTCATGATTGGTATTCTGTTATTTGGATTAGGCTCATTACTATCAGCTGTCGCTCCTAACTTTTTGACCTTTTTAGTAGGAAGGAGTATTCAGGCAATAGGTACAGGGGGTATATTCCCGATTACTGCTGCTTACATTACTGTAAGTTATCTAACTGAAGAACGTGCGAAAGCAATGGGATGGATTGGTGTAGTATTTGGTTTAGGAAGTATTATGGGGCCTATTGTAGGAGGATATATCATTCAAAATTATGCATGGCAATGGATCTTCTTAATCAATGTACCTATTTCAATCTTGGTTGTTTTTTCAATGAGTGTGATGAAATTACCACAAACAATTAGTAAGAAACCAATCGATTATTTAGGCATTATCTTAATAACAGGGATTATCCTTTCTGTTATGCTAGGTATTACATTGAAAAATGTCCCAATACTTATCATTGGTTTACTAATCGTCCCATTTTTCATTAAAACAGAAAAGCATTCACAAGATCCTATCATCAAACTGAATTACTTCAAGTCAAAATATGTGTTAATTATTTTAACCTTATCACTGATGTCCGGTTTCATAATGGCATCAACAATGAATCTTTTACCGTTATATATAGAAACAAACTTTGATGTAACGAAGGCACAATCGTCTTATGGAGTGGCTCCACTTGCAATTGCTTCTATGGCTGCTTCCTTGATAGGTGGGTATTTGGTTACAAAGTGGGGAGCAAGAAACATATTGTTTCTAGGGTTTGCAATCACATTAATCGGTTCACTTTCTTTCATCTTTCCGATTACCTATTCATTGCTACTTGTTTCTGCTGCTATAACTGGTTTTGGAATTGGGATTATTATTGGTGCACCACTAAACATCCTAGTGATACAGGGAACTTCAATGGAAGAAGCAGGTTCAGCAGTTGGGCTGCTAAGTTTATTTAGATCCTTAGGTTCGACCATAGGACCAACAATTGCTGGTATCATTTTATCGTCTATTGCAAGCGGTTTTGCCTATATATTTATAGTATTAATGATTGTTTCAGGTTTAGCATTGTTATTGTTTATGAATTTAAAAAAATGAGAAGCGTTTATGTTGAAACAACTATCGATAGTGAAATGAAAATCTATGCGTCTCCTAAGAATAAAGGGAAATTATTACAAAACGATAAACTACTAGGTGAAAGAAACATTCTTAAAATAAGTAAATCCTCTGATGTAAAAAAAATAGAGAATTATTTTCCAATCAATACTTTACATAGGGTAGGGGGGTATGGTAAATTATATTCATAAGGAGGTTATGAATATGGTTGAAGAACAGGAAGAATTGATTGAAAGTGAGAATTGCTGCTCCAATCATTCTGAAAAGGTAAGTCATCACTCAGAAAAAGTGAAGAAGTCCTTGGTTACCCGCTTAAACAGAATTGAAGGACAGATTCGTGGTATTAAGGGTATGATTGAAAAAAATACGTATTGTGATGATGTCATTACACAAATTTCAGCGGTCCAATCAGCATTAAATAGCTTTTCCAAAGAATTATTAGATCATCATTTAAGAAGTTGTGTAACAGAAAGAATACAAGATGGTGATTTAGAGGTAGTCAACGAACTTCTAGTTACGATTCAACGATTAATGAAAAAATAAAGGGAGAGATAGATATGGAGAAAGTAACCTTAACTGTAAATGGAATGTCATGTGGTCACTGTGTCAATTCTATAGAAGGAAATGTAGGAAAATTAAATGGCGTATCAGAAGTGAAAGTCCACTTATCTGAAGGAAAGGTGGATGTAGCGTTTGATTCAACAGTTGTCTCTTTAGATGAGATTAAAGAAACAATTGCTGATCAAGGTTATGATGTAGTTTAAGTTGAAATTTGATACTGAAGGAAACGTGCTGAATGATATGCACGTTTCCTTTTGAAAACAAATATACCATCACTGGGTATGGGAGGTTAAGAAGATGACTCAGGAACTTAAAGAAGCAGTTCTTCCGATAACAGGAATGACATGTGCTTCATGTGCGATCCGAATTGAAAAGGGGCTTAAAAAAGTAGAAGGTGTAGAAGACGCGAATGTAAACTTCGCCCTAGAAAGAACATCCATTAAATACAATCCAAATGTTGTTCAAATAGATGAATTCAAAAAGAAAATAAATGATTTAGGATATGACGTAGTCGAGGAAAAAGTTGAGCTAAATATTATTGGCATGACATGTGCTGCTTGTGCGACAAGAATAGAAAAAGGTTTAAATAAAATAGAGGGTGTTACAAAAGCGAATGTAAATCTAGCGTTAGAAAGTGCAACCGTTGAATACAATCCATCACAAACAGGTCTAAACGATATGTTACAACGTGTTGAAAAGCTTGGTTACAAAGCAACTCTAAAAGATGATCAAAAAGAAGACCTTGTAGATATGAAGGCAAAAGAATTAGAAACACAACAAGGAAAATTCCTCTTTTCACTTATTTTATCCGTTCCACTTTTGTGGGCAATGGTTAGTCACTTTAGCTTTACATCTTTTATTTACCTTCCAGACATGTTTATGAACCCTTGGGTACAGCTGACACTCGCTACTCCTATTCAATTTATTGTTGGGAAACAATTTTATGTTGGAGCTTTTAAAGCCTTACGAAACAAAAGTGCAAACATGGATGTACTAGTTGCCTTAGGTACCTCTGCTGCCTACTTCTATAGCTTATACCTATCAATTGTATCAATTGGTAGTGGAAGTCACATGGTGGAATTGTATTATGAAACTAGCGCCGTTCTTATTACATTAATTATTTTAGGGAAATTATTTGAAGTTCGAGCAAAGGGTCGCTCTTCTGAAGCAATAAAAAAATTAATGGGTCTTCAGGCAAAAACGGCAACAGTTGTACGTAATGGAGTTGAACAAGAGGTTACATTAGAGGATGTAGTTGTTGGTGATTTTCTCCTTGTAAAACCAGGAGAAAAGGTACCGGTAGATGGTGAAATCATTGAAGGTCGCTCTGCTTTAGACGAATCCATGTTAACGGGTGAAAGTGTTCCTGTTGATAAAACAGTCGGTGACATAGTCATTGGTTCCACCATTAACAAAAATGGATTCCTAAAGGTGAAAGCAACAAAGGTCGGACGTGACACAGCACTTGCGCAAATCATTAAAGTGGTGGAAGAGGCACAAGGATCAAAAGCACCAATTCAACGATTGGCCGATCAAATCTCAGGTATTTTTGTCCCGATCGTAGTGGGTATAGCGGTTCTTACATTTTTCGTTTGGTTCATCTGGGTAGCACCTGGAGACTTTGCTGAAGCACTAGAAAAATTAATTGCTGTTCTTGTCATCGCATGCCCATGTGCATTAGGTTTAGCTACTCCTACTTCCATTATGGCTGGATCAGGAAGAGCAGCAGAGTTTGGAGTATTATTTAAAGGTGGAGAACACCTTGAGATGACACACCGTTTAACAACGATTCTTTTAGATAAAACAGGGACTGTGACGAACGGTACTCCAGTTTTAACGGACGTTTTAGTTGAGCAGGGAGTGGACGAAAATCAATTTTTACAACTTGTCGGAACAGCTGAAAAACAATCTGAGCACCCACTGGCTGAGGCTATTGTAGCTGGAATTAAGGAAAGAAATGTCGAACTTACTGAGGTTGAGGAGTTTGAAGCGATTCCTGGATATGGAATAAAGGCAAAAGTAAATGGCCAATTCATTTTAGCGGGCACAAGGAAATTAATGCAACAACATAGCATCAAGATTGAGCAGGCACTCCGTACAATGGAACAGCTTGAGGAAAAAGGAAAAACGGCGATGCTCATTGCGATCGATAATCAATATGCAGGTATAGTCGCAGTAGCCGATACAATTAAAGAAACGTCAAAAGAAGCGGTAAAGCGTCTAAAAGACATGGGTCTAAATGTTGTGATGATTACAGGGGATAATGAGCGTACAGCCAAAGCGATTGCAAAAGAAGCTGGTATTGACTCAGTTGTAGCGGAAGTCCTTCCAGAAGGAAAAGCAGAGGAAGTGAAAAAGCTACAAGAACAAGGAAAAATTGTTGCAATGGTTGGAGATGGGATTAATGACGCACCTGCTTTAGCGATCGCTGATATTGGAATGGCAATCGGTACGGGAACAGATATTGCAATGGAAGCTGCGGACATTACCCTTATTCGTGGAGACTTAAATAGCATTGCCGATGCGATCTTTATGAGTAAAAAGACCATTCGTAATATTAAACAAAACCTATTTTGGGCATTTGCTTACAATGCACTTGGGATTCCAGTTGCAGCACTAGGCTTCCTAGCACCTTGGTTAGCAGGAGCGGCCATGGCGTTTAGTTCTGTATCTGTTGTCCTGAATGCACTTAGATTACAAAGAGTTAAACTATAGATAAAAGGAGAACGTCCTATGAAAAAGTGGATCATTTCAGCTTTTCTGTATTTAGCTATTGTCATTGTTGGGTACTTTGCCTATGAAGCTGTTTTCGGAGTAGATGAAAAATTAGACGCTCATACTGAGGAGCACACTGCTTCAACTAGTGAAGCAAAAGAGGCTGGGAAAGCTCATGACTCACATTCTAGAGATGAATTACATGAGCATGGTCAACAAACTAGTACAGAAAGTGAAGTAAAGGTAACCGTAAAAGAAGAGAATCAATCATTAACAGTAAGACTTGAAGACCTTGCTGGAAATCCTGTAACAGATTTAGAAGTAAGCCATGAAAAGCTTCTTCACTTGATCGTAGTGGATGATCACTTAGACCAATACTTCCATCTACATCCGGAAGAAACTACACCAGGACAATTTAAAGTGGAAAGTCCACTAAAAGAAGGTACGTATAAGGCATTCGTTGATATTAAACCAAAGGATCTAAATTATGAAGTTCAAACGATTTTATTTACTGTAGGAAATCCTGACACTGGAGAGCATAGTCATAGCTCTTTGAAGATCGATCAAACTCTAGAAAAAACAATAAATGGAAACAAAGTAACGATGACACCCACATCATTAGTCGTGAATGAGCCGGTTAACTTGACATTCGATGTTCACGGAGCCAAATTGGAATCATATTTAGGAGCATTAGGCCACGTTGTGATTCTAGATGAACAAGCAGATGAATATCTTCACGTACATCCATTAGATGGTGATACACCAGTTTTCGAAACGCAATTTTCAAAGCCAGGAATTTATAAAATATGGGCAGAATTTCGGGAAAACGGGAATGTTACAGTCTACCCATTTATTGTAGAAGTAAAATCATAGGTTGCTAGGAGTTACTATATAAAAGTAGCTCCATTTTTTATGTTCAAAATTTAAATTATAAGGGGATAAAAGGAGTACCGTCAAGAAAATGCGGGTTAACAACACTAAGCCAATCTTCAAGACGGTTCCCCTATTTTTAACAACGTTAAGAAAGTTGTAGTGATCTTAAAGAATCTAATTAAGAAGAATATTCATTTATTTAGGTCTGTTCTTTTAACTAAAGTTATCAATAGATAACTTTCTTATTTATGGACCTAAGAGTAATGCCATACATAAGAACAAACAATTTTAGAAAAAATGAATTTCTTGATAGAAATAAGAACAATGATTACGTAATAACTTGTGTAGGGGCCACTTACGAGGAGGAAATGAATGAGAATAAACGATAGTAACGTTGTGCAACAGTTAACAAAAAGAAATGAAAAAGCTTTATATTATATCATCGATTGTTACGGAGGTTTGATAAAAAAAGTCATTCAAAAGTACTTGTACAATTTAGAATCTATTCAAGAGGAATGTTTGGATGATGTACTACTTCTTATCTGGGATAATATTCATTCATATGACGAAAGTAGAAATTCACTTAAAAATTGGGTAGCAGCTATCGCAAAATACAAGGCAATTGATTATCAAAGAAAATACAAAAGATATTTAGAGCAAAAAGATATCCATGATGAGATGGTAGAAAGTCCATTTGACGTAGAAGCACATGTAACAAGAAATATGTTAAGTAGTACTACTGAGAAAATGCTCAGTTACTTAAAGAAAGAAGATCGTACATTATTCATCAAACATTATGCTGAAGAGAAAAATATCGATGAATTAGAAAATGAAACGGGTTTGGAAAGATCCGTTCTTTATAATCGTTTGTCCCGTGGGCGAAAAAAGCTTCGGTCATTATTTCAAGGTAATTCAGCAAGTGGAAAATAGAATGAGGTGAATAGATGAAAAACTTATTCGAGAGTTTAAATGATGAAAAAATTACTCTATTAGAATTTGAAGACGGTCAAATAACGGATATCGAAAAGAAAGCTACTAAAAAAAGAATAAAGGCAAAGTTAAAGAGTAGGTCTGGTAATAAAGAAAGGATACTTGCTGTAGCAGCTTCGCTGGTAGTCATAACAATTTTAGGGATGAATACAAAATATACTTTAGCAGATATTCCAATAATCGGGGACGCACTAGAGAAATTTGTGCATTCACAAGAAGGTTCATTAAGTGATTATAAAACAGTCATTGGAGAATCGGTAGAAAGCAATGGAGTGAAGCTGACATTGAATGAAATAATATTAGATGAAGGTCAACTCCTTATTAGTAGTACATTCCATACGGATATATCGGATAATGACTTGGCTTATAATTGGTATTCAAAAATAGAGGTTTATATTAATGGGAAAAAGTCAGACCTCGGGGGAGGTGGAGGCCCCGAAGGAATAACCAATTCAGCAGTGAATTATTTTTGGGCTACGGATTTAAAAAATATTAAACTGCAAGATAATCAACAAATTAAAATAGTCTTTAATGATTTGGAACGAAGTGATTCAAAGAAATTAATAAAAGGAAAGTGGAGTTTTGAATTTACTGCATCCGGTGAAAAACTCAGGGCAGACAAGAAATCAATACCAGTCAATAAGTATTTTATCCTAGAGGAGGGTCAGAAAGTGACGGTAGAAGAATTGATATTAACTCCTGTTTCAACAGTAATTACTTATAAAATGGAGGGTATTTCCAATGACCTTTACTTCAGACTTGAAGATCAAAATGGGATGAAATTGCAAGAATTCTCTAGACAGCTCTCAAGTGACATCAACATTAATAGATTTATAGCATTAGAAAACAACATAGCCAAACTGAAGGTCATTCCATATATCTATTCTAATGAGGCAGGAGTAGATAATAACGAGGTGATTCTCTATGATGAAATTTTTGAAATAGATGTGAAATAAAGATTTAACGAACGTTAGTTTAAGCGGTAAATATAGAAGTAATAAAATGGGAAGGAATGGTATGTTATAAGGGCTGTTTTTTTCTCTATTTATACATAGTGTTGATTAAATGACCTTTCACTGAGGTGAGTCCAAATTTATGAATTTTAGGGCGGACAAAAGATGAAACATATGCAGGAACAGATGTAGAAGAAATTGGAATGAATTGGTCCTAAACAATAGTCCTTCAAGTAATGATAAAAATTGTATGAGGAGCAAACAAGAGTTGATTTTTGTCTGTAAAAAAAATATTAGGGAGATAAATACATTGAACGTTAATGAATTTCAGGAATGGGTAAAAGCTTATTATGAAAAAAGAGGGTGGTCAGAATTAGACATATTTATTAGAATTGGTTTTTTAGTTGAGGAAACAGGAGAAGTTGCTAGAGCAATAAGATCTCTAGAAATCGGTAGAGATAGACCCGATGAAAGTAAAAGAACATTATCACAACTAAAGAAAGAATTAACAGAGGAACTTGGGGACGTCCTAGGCAACCTGATCGTTATTGCAAATAAATATGAAATACCGCTAGAAGATATTTTTAGGTCTCATCGTGATAAATTAGATAATCGGTATACATAAAAAAATAATCTACTAAGCTGATTGCATCAGAAAAACTATTTGTAGTTTTACAGAATTCTGGACATAGCTCGTTTAGTACAATCCGAGGACAATTGAACCGACAATAAAAAAATGTTGAAAACAAAGAATTTGCAACCTAATGAAGTAATTTATGTGGGAGATGAGCACTGAGATATAGTTGCTTGTAACAAGAGTAACGTAAAAGTGATCTGGGTTTAAGGGGGTTACGATGGAAGAGACGTAAATAAATCAGCTAATCCTTATTATATAGCTCAAAAACCTGAGGGTATACTTGACTTAATCTAAATAAAGTTATGTCTCATTCAAATTACTGATTGATTTAAGTGAAAAGTCAATTATTTCAGGAGAGAAGGTTATCCTTAGACCATTTAATTCCGATGGCTTCCCTATATTGAAAAATGTTATGGGATCCTGGGGTTATAAAACTTACAGGAAGCACATCTTTTTGATTTTAATCCCAGAGCAAAAAAAGTATATGAAAAGTTGGCTTTTTATTAGATAGTGTAGATAAAAACAACTTAGAATTTGAAGGTAAATGAATTGATTTCTTAAAAATGAAATTAACAAGAGATAATTGGTTTAGGATGAGAGAAAATACATAAGAAGATTAATTACTCTAATATTAGGTTCTATGCAGTGTTAATATAGTACCCTTTATGTTTACTAGGTAATTGTTAGTCAATATTCTCCAATAATTCACAAACAACGCCATGATATACTACACAAACGTAGGTGAAAAAAACGACACTGCGGAAAATTTTGTGTAAATAAGTCTGAAATCAATCCTCCTTGGCAAGAATTAGGATAAATAATTTTTGCTAAGGAGGATTTTTCGACATGAAATTACCAAAGGAAGTAATCAAAGAAATGGTGAAGGAACAAAAATTCACTAGTACTAATCAAATCATGGAAACCATCAAAGAAATGTTCGCCGATATATTGGAGGAAGTTCTCCAATGTGAAATCGATGAGCAGCTGGGTTATGAAAAAC
>NZ_LT630337.1:3349403-3883836 GCF_900117315.1 Bacillus massilinigeriensis | reverse complement strand
GCTTTTCTTGGCCTCTCAAAACATTACGAAAAAATGGACCATGCGTTATCGGAATTGGGACATGATCTTGAGTCAGCTTGAGATTTTGAATCAAACATCCTAATTGGGGACTCTGTCCCCAAACCCCTGAAGTTTAGCGCTTTTGTTTTCCCTAAAACGGACTAAAAAAACGGACAGAAAAGATCCGTCCGTTTTAGGGAAAAACCATAAAACCGCTCGGGTTGCACTTCTGCATTGCCCTATCCTGTTTTATGGTAAAAGCCAATTATATTTTTGACAAATGATGTTTTTTCTATACCTATTATTTCTTGCCTTGCGAAGATTGTCGGATATTACCTACACAAAATTTTACGCAGACCCGAAAAAACCTTCCATTAGCTCATTGTTGGAAGGTATTTTTACTAATTAACAAATTACTAGATGTAATTTTATTGTTACTTCATTATAGTTAATAGCTCTATTGCATCCAATACCTTCTCAGGGTGATTTTCAGGAATCATGTGACCAACATTGGGCAATCTGACCATTTTAGAATTAGGAAGATCCTTTTGAAGTCTTTCAGCCATTTTGATAGTTCCAAAAGGGTCATTTTCCCCTACAACTATAATAGTTGGAACTTCTATTTCCTTATACCGAGAACTAATTTGCTTGGATGTTATCGGAAAAGCTAAAGTATCCTCTCTATTAGCTTTAAATTGAGTGGGTCTACCCCATAAAGCTAGTAGTTTTTCCTCGTAACCAGCTGGAGGTGTCTCCGGTGAAAACGTTGCTTTAGTTGTTTCTTTACCCATTGACTTACCTAATGGTGTTGCTAATAGGGTATTCATAATTAAATCACCCAAAATAGGAGTCGTTACTAATTCTGAAAGGGTATCTCCATTTTCAGCAGGGTATCCTTCTTTATACATTGCTCCTCCCAAGGTAACAAGACCTTCAACATCATTAGGAAATTGAAGTGCATAAGACATAATCATAGTTCCGCTCCAAGAATGACCCACAAGGATAATTGGATCCGTTATATTCAGCTTTTTTAATGCTTTATGAATTAACTTAGCTTGTGTAATAGGAGTGACTTTTTCGTTGGTGGGCCTTTCGCTATGCCCATACCCAGGGCGGTCAAATGCGATTGCCTTATATCCCTCTTGGGCTGCAAGCTCTATTACATCGGAAAAATCCTCACTTGAAAGCACGCCTCCATGCAAGAACACAACCGGCTTTCCGTTCCCTTTACTCAAATAGTGAAGTTTGATACCATCTACTTCAACAAAATCTCCATTAGGAGGATATGCCAATTCAGCCTTCTTAAATTGATTTTGGTTGTAAAAGTATAAAGTAACCATTCCTATAAGGACAGTTACAATAGCAATGATAAACATATTCTTCCTCCTCATTCTCCTCACCTACTGTAAAGTACTCCATTAACATACTTAAAAGTATGTTATGTTCAAAAAAATACCCGGTTTTTCAACGGGCTTTATTTTGGGTTTATTCCGTCCCATATTATTTTGGATATAGAGTCAGCCATTTGAGTGAGCGGTACAGAGCTTGGAGATACCATCCACATAAGAACCATCCCATTTATTAAGCCGTGGAGAGTTACAGATAATGAACTAGCATCCACTTTTTCTGAAATCATCTTTCTTTTCTGGAGATCCTCTAAAATTACTTCAGTTCCTGCAAACAATTTTGCAAAAACTACAT
Organism: Bacillus massilinigeriensis; assembly: GCF_900117315.1. Taxonomy (GTDB): domain Bacteria; phylum Bacillota; class Bacilli; order Bacillales; family Cytobacillaceae; genus Bacillus_BE; species Bacillus_BE massilionigeriensis. The sequence continues at coordinate 3,882,135 of NZ_LT630337.1, read as the reverse complement.
CTAACTTTTCTCTAACTTCAGAATCACGCCTTCTAGAAATAAATTCAAAGAACAAGGTAGGTTGTTGGCTTTTATCTTCTTCACAAGCTTGAAACTGGCTCTTAAGCAATCTGTTTATTGCTTGTTCGGGACTTGAAGACTTAAATACCTTTTCTAATTGGGAAGGGAGTTCCACTAATAAATTAGTTAGGCTCTTATTTATTAACTCAATAAACAAATCTCCTTTACTGGAAAAGTGCCAGTATACAGCTCCTTTGGTTAATCCTGCATCTTCGGCAATTAAATCAAGTGTTGCTCCTTCGTAACCAAGTTCTCCAAATACCTTACCTGCTGAATCCAATATGTTAGTGCGCGTATCTAAGTGGTGATTTTGGTTAGGTTCCTGAAAATCGACTAATCTTCGCCGCATTCCCTCCTTACTGCCAAAGTATCTCCTTACAGTAGTCCAATGAACTTCAGCTATTTCTGCAATGTCGGCAAATGTTATTTTGTCTGCAGGATTCTTAGTGGCTAACTCTTTAGAAGCTGCCAAAATTCTATCGTGCGGTTTCATTTATTTCAACCTCCATTTGTTACATTAGAATACTGGTGAGTATGTTCTCATTGTAAAATCATTATACTTTAAATGTCAATAGTTTTATGAAATTATTCTATGGTTGGAAAATTGTAGTTTTGAAATTTCCTATTGAAAATTATAGTATAAAAATATAGGAATGGAGGTTGAATACTGTGAATATCAAGAGGTTTTTTCTCGGTTTTATCGTTATATATATATTGATAAGCCTTCCTTCGATGTTCGGGATTGGATATGTTATTGACTGGGTTCCAGAAGCAACTTTTTATCAAAAGATTAAGGGATATGTTATTGGTGGACTTGAAAACAATTACCTCGTTAAAATAATATCTTCGGCAATAGTAGGTATTATCTTTAGTTTGATTATATCTAGACTCAAGGCAAATAAAAGTAAGTGAAATTCGATCTATTATTATGAGGTCTTTTCTAATGCACTTCTTAGCATTTCAACTGTCATATAATTAGATTTTTGACACGCTGAAATAAGCATTTGCTCTACTCATTTATCAAATAAAAATATTTGCCTGTTTCAAGCCTTCCGCAGGGAGTTAATTTAGTTAGATAGTCTTATTCAAACTCCATGTGAGGTCTGAATCAACTCTTACTACCATTTTTAATATAGATATAAAGAATTACTGATTTTATATGTTAAAATATGGGTAACATAGAAAAATTATAAGAATAATAGAGTAAAGACCTGCGGTAATATGTCAACCAAAAGATAATTAGTATTTTGTTATCAAGAATCAAAATTTCAGAAAAAAGGCAGCACTAAACTAAACCAGTAATAGTTTGTTAATTACTGGAATTAGTGAAAAAGGATGAATTAACGCTTATGCGTCATTTATTCACGCTCCTTTTCGGCGTGTAAATTTGGTGATTGCGTAGTAGCGCATCTACCAAACGCACTAATTTTCTTGCAGTTAGAACGAGTGCTCTTTTGTGTTGATGTTTCGGTACTTCCTTGTACTTTTTCTCGTAGTACTCTTGGTACTCGGGTATATGCTTTCTTACTGAGTTGGCGGCTTCAACTAAGTAATATCTTAGATATTGGTTCCCGTTGCGAGAAAGGGAAGTATCATCTGCGGTAAAGCGTCCAGATTGGTGTTTTCGCCAGTAAAGGCCACCATATTTGGCTACTTTTGTTTCATCTTCAAAGCGTTCGATTTGGCCAATTTCAGCGATAATGCCAGCTGTGAAGACTGGTCCGATCNGAACAGGGAGAACAGCCTGCGAGTAGGAAGCACCGCACGAACACTGAGAAACAGTCTTTAAATGTGGTTAAGCCCACAGGGGGATAAAGAATTGTCCCAAATGATCCTAATCTCATTATCTAGAAATATCTCGGGACACCCAAGAAATTTGATTTATTTTGTACAGGAAAAGTAGGGATTACGGTCCTCAAATAAAAGGGACTAAACATAATATACGAGGGGGAGGTAATATGACAATGAGTAAATCTAATTGGGTAAGCTTTCTTAGGCAATATGGACCAATACCAAGGAATGATAATATGTATGACGAAGCTATCCAACGTTCTATACAAAGAAAAGGAATAGAACCGATTAAGGTAGAACCTGAATACTTGCCACATTTAATAGAAAATTTTCATTCGGGTTATCCAAAGACTATCATCCTTACAGGGACCGCTGGAGATGGGAAAACATTCTATTGTAGAGAAGTCTGGACTGCACTCGGGGGTTCAAAGGAAGTTTGGGATAACGGGGACACAATAAAATCATTGGAATTACCAGAAAAGACAATATTCTTTATTAAGGATCTAAGTGAATTATCAGAAGAAGATAGGGACATTATTAATAATTTAGCCGACTCAATTAAAAATGGTGGAAATAAAGTATTTCTTGTTGCGGCGAACGATGGGCAACTTATTGAGGCTTGGAAAAAGGCCGATTATACATATGATGTAGCTGAAGTAACGGGAATAATTGAGGATTTATTAGTTAACGAAAAGGAAGAACACCCTGATTACAACTTGCAGTTAATAAATTTAAGTAGAACCAACTCAGCGAGGACCTTCCAAAAAGTTGTTAATTCTGTGGTTGAGCATCCAGGTTGGAATGAGTGTGAAAATTGTATTTACAAAGAAAGTACTTGTCCGATTTGGGAGAATAGGAAGCGTTTGAAAGGGACCGATGAAAATACTGTTCTTAAGTCTAGATTAATAAACCTACTAGAATTGTGTGAATTGAATGAGGTACATATACCGATTAGGCACCTTTTGTTATTGGTTTCTAATATGATATTGGGCCATCCTGAGGCAAAAGATAAACTAATGAGCTGTAATCAAATCCCAAAAATATTAGAAGATAATACAGCTTCAAAAGCAAGTATTTATAGAAATATATTTGGAGAAAATTTGAATCCACGAAGGCGAGAACAGACCGAAATATTTTCAATTCTCAATCGTTTTGGCATTGGTACTGAAAGTAATAATCTTATCGATAATATGTTGATTTATGGAAACGACGACCCGGAATTATTTAACTTATACGATAAATATATGCTATCTGATACTTATTATGGTGCAGATGAAACATTTAAAGCGCACCAAAAATCATACCTAGAGGGCGATGTAGATAAAGAAGAAAGCCAGGAATTTATAGGTAGATTGAGGTCACAAAGACAAAGATTATTTTTCTCTGTTGACGATAATGATGTAGAGGAGATTAAAATATGGGATCTAACTACCTTCAAGTATGCTGGGGAGTTCCTAGAGAGTGTTTATCGAAGACTAGGGAATGAAAAAAGGGTTCAGCCCAAAATTTTATCCAGGTTAGTAAAAGGCATAAACAGAATATCAACAGGATTACTTACTAAGGATACTGATGGGATTTTCCTATCAACTTCAGGAAGTCATTCACAATCTAAAATTAGTAGGGTCTTTGAATCTAGGATATCTGTTAGACCAAGTAGAGGAGAGAGTGTAGATATTACACTTGAAAATGGGAAACCGCTGTTCTCGGTTAAAATGTCCTTAAGTCCTGAAATAAGACCAGTAAGCCTTAAATTACATTTGGTGAGATATGAGTTTATTTCTAGAGTAGCCGAAGGAGAACTTCCCGGAAGTTTTTCTAGAGAATGTTATGAGGACCTCCTTGCATTTAAAAGTAGATTAATAAATCAACTAGAAGCTCGTAGAAAATTAGAAGGTGCTGATGAATATGATTCGGACCGACTTGTATTAGAACTTCTTCGATTAAATAACGAAGGGATGCTCTATACCCGTCCAGTGGAGGTTGAATTTGAATGATTGATAGATTACCAAGACCTAATGGTATCGATTCACCGAGAATGTGGGTGGACGAGGCTATCTGGGGCCATCGTCTTTATGATGAGCAAACACCATGGCTCTGTCTCATGGAATTTTTGAATGTTCTTCAATCTGAATATAACGAAGGTCGGGCATTCCAGGAAGATAATTATAACACCCTAAAATATATTGCATACTCCCGTATGTATTTAAGAAATATTTTATTTAATAATCCTCAGATGCAGATAATTGAGAAGGAATATGAAAACGATAATAATGAACAATGGAAAAAGTGGATTGAAGAAATGAACGATAAAAAGGGCGGATTAGATTCAGCAGACTTTTCATATTTAAAAGGTAGATTTCCTAATTTTCAAGATTTTGTAGATATAATTAAGTTTTTACAAACAACAACAATTGAAGGAGAAAATAATAAGAGGTGGAGTTCTCAGTTTATTTTCCCCTATGGTCCAGATTGTTTATATGAAGATGTAAGAGTAACAGGGTCGAATACTAGTAATGATCGAAGATTTTTTGGGCGAACAGGTGAGTTGCTTTATTTAATGCTATCAAGAAGTTCTAACAAAAATGAAATCCTAAGGCACTTAGGGGAAAAAATCCTGGAAGGGAAATCACCACTCAATAGGCTTGTTGCAAAACTTCAACCAAGTGTTGAACGGTTTAGTGGGCAACCACGAGATGGTGGATATCTACCAATTGCAAGTTTACCAGAATATGACCTGTTATCAGAGGATTGGCTAAATCTTTTTAAATGTAATATGCCTAACTATGATGTTTTCCCGCATTTGGTAAATATCACGGGATTGCATTTTCTAATTTATTTTATTAATCGGTCTAAAGAGGTATTAGGTAACAACAAAAAAACATCTTTCGTTTTAGAAATTATCGCACCACAAAAAACAATAATTCGGGATTTAGCTGCTAATTCATACTCAGAAAACAATAACCTATCAAAACAAGCAATCGAAGAGTATATTTTGGGAATGAAGAATACCGATGCTTGGAAGCAGGTGGAATCATCTGATGAACCTTTTGAAGCAGCAAAAGGGCTAATCGAAAATGTCTTCTATTGGAAAGACTTAGAAGGTGCATCTGCAACAACCCCAGATGGCTTATTAGAAGAACTCTCTAAAAAAGTTGCAATAAGACACAAACAACATGTTCAAAACTTCCATAGAGTATGGGGGAAAGAAATCGGTTTAGTTTCAAAAAGAAGTAGTAGAAGACTAAGGTATGCCCCCACAGATACTTTATTGAAGGCACTAGTATTAAGTAATGTTAGTAACAAAATGGAGTTTCAAGAATTTCTAGATTGTTTATTTGATAAATATGGTTTTGTAATTGGTGACCGTCAAGCTAAGTCATTGTGGGAAGAAGGAGATGCAGATCAAGAGGCATTTTCTGAAAACGCAATTAGACTCGAACAGAGACTATCAAGCATGGGGCTTTTGAAAAGGTTATCAGATGCTTGCGCCTATGTTGAAAATCCATATGTTAGAGGAGTAAATTAAATGAATGAGTTAGATTTAATCGGTAAAGTAGCAACTGAATACCTCAGGTCTAACTTCAGGACAGATGTTGAATCTGAGGGTATAGCTCGTTTTCTTTTAGATAGATTAACGGGAAGACAAGTTGCTCGAATTTGTAAAGAAATATTAGAAGATGAAGAGTTAAGCTCCTATATTGAGATTAAAGTTCCTAGTAAACTAGTAGAGGAGTATCAATTACCATCCAATATTATTACGGAAGAAAAAACAACTTATTGGAGAAATGCTCCAATAGATAAACCAGCGATCATTTTGGCAAATACCAACGATGACCAAGGGCAATCATTAAGGGATATTACTACTATTGGTGCAAAGGATTTAAAAAGTAATCCAGATATTTGGGTTAACGTTGCTAGTTCGGGATTAGCTCTTACAGACGAACAGAAAAAAATATGGAAACAGGCAATAAATGGATTACAGTCAATTAGTGAATATAGCTTGGAGCGTTTTAGTCAGTATATTGTTGAAGTTAGAAGCAAGATTATTCGTGACAGTGTACCAATAATAACAGCATTAGGATAGGCGTTACCATCTTTAAGACTACCACGAGATTCAGCGTTTTTTGAAGCCATTCCAGAAAAATTCTTAGGGCACAAAAAGAGATGGGCAGATCTTTATCAATCCGCAATAACAAAACGAGCATGTTATTTAGTTAAACAGTATCCCAATAGAGAAGTTATTGATAATGATGACTTGCAATCTTCATATAAAAAGGTTGAGGATGACATTCCTGACCATGCCAAAGAATCAATTAAAAAATTTATTCAGGCAAAATCGGGCTGGACCCAAGAAGCAGCTGAATTGGCTAATTATGAGTGGGAGCTTGATAATATTTATGTTTTTTTCTCAGGAATAAAAACCAAAAAGATAGATTTAGGTACCCAAACACTGGAATATTTAATAGATGAGCATTCAGACACCCTTACACAAGATGACATAGATTACTTAGAAACTCTATCAAAGAGGACAAGTTCTGAACCTAATGAGGAGGATATGGAGTTTTTCGAAAGTCACCGTCAAGAATTGGATACTAATCGATCCTTAAAATCAAAGTGGGATAGATTTGTATACGGTAAACCAATTGAATCGGATGATTTTATTGCTGGGTTGTTGGAAGCTATAGAACGTCTTTTTTCACAAAGTGGAAGTATTGCAGGTAAAAAAACATTAAGGATCAAAACACAAAAGAAAAGTAGTAAAAGTTCATGGCTTGAATTGAACACCGACATTGGCCTATTTTTTTGTACAAGATATAGAGGTTTAGATAAATTAACGCAACTAAATATAAATTGGGACGTACACTGGCTATTCAAATATGATGAGCTTATAGAAGATGCCAAGAGTAAACCCAAATACAAAGAAAATAACTCGGTATCACAGAATGCTTCTCAGATAAAATTTTATGTCGAGTTAGAATATGAGGATGAAATCCATCCCTCACATCAAGTTCAACTAATTTGGAAAGGCGATCCCAATAAAATTGGCACAGAACTACATAAGGATTTGTCGAGACTAAGGAAACATCCATTTCCTCTTTCCCAAGTATCTAAGAACCCAATAAGTAAAAAAGGTAAATTACAAGGAGTCTCTTTAAATGATATCGGTACATTACAAGCCGTGTATGGTCAAAATAGAGGGTCTCTTATAGCAAAATACAATTCAAATAGCGATATAAGCAAACTGTTTGATAAGAATCTCAAAACAGCCTTTGAAGAAGGTCGCTTATCAGATACTGCATATACACTAGTTAAATCCGCTTGGGAACAATTCTCACAAAAGTATAAGCAGTCGATAAATGATTTTATAGAAGAAGGGCTTTCGGCAGAATCTTTAATTTCACAGTGCAATGCATATGATAACCTTCTTCAGTCATTACAATTACATGCTACAAGTGATATAAACAGAGTTGAGTTGTGGCAACCCATACTTAACTTAGGTAATGTTCATATTAATGGGAATCAACCAATGTCAATTATTGCTCCTTGGCATCCAATGCGTTTAGCTTCTTTAGCTATTAAGGCAATTCAGTTTAAGAATTTAATTAAAACGATTCTTGATTCCGAAGAGGTTGATTTTGGTGACTCAAAACTTTTCTTTTCAGATTTAAGGCATGACTTCACTCAGCCTTTTTACCCTGAAGTCACATTTAGTTTTAAAGGCAAAGAGCCAGAACTATTGTCAATATCGGATTCAGTTAATGAATATAGCCTAATGGAAATACCTATTAGGAAATTTAATAATTTACAAACTAATGAAGATCCAAAAGAGGCAAGTTCAAAAGCCCTCTCTGTTAGGATAGATGTCGTAGGATACTTTAGTGTTATAGTTAAATAAATAACACGGAGGTTGAGCGATATGAAAAGAAAAAATGGGACACGATATACACAGGAATATAAAGCAGCTATTGTTAAACGAATGATGCCCCCAAATAATGAATCTGTTACGAAAATTGCGAAAGAAGAAGGCATCTCAGATGTGACCTTGTACAGTTGGCGTAAAGAAGCTCGTGAGACTGGTGTCGCAGCACCTGGCAATGGACAAACGAGTGACAAATGGAGTAGCCAAGATAAGTTTCTAATCGTGATGGAGACGTTCGCATTGAATGAAACAGAGCTGGCTGAGTATTGTCGTAAAAAGGGGCTGTATCGTGAACAGATTGAAGCATGGAAAAGTGTATGCCTTCAGGCAAATGGTCAGGCATTCGATCAAGCAAAACAACTGAATGGCGCTTTGAAGGAAGAACAGAAGCGTGCCAAACTATTAGAAAAAGAGCTACAAAAGAAAGAGAAGGCACTAGCTGAAGCTGCGGCATTATTACTTTTGCGAAAAAAGGCCCAAGCGATTTGGGGGGACGACGAGGAAGAATGATTAGCCCGTCAAATCGCGCATTAGCAGTCAAACTCATCCAAGAAGCCAATCAAAATGGTGCGCGATTAGCGAAGGCTTGCGAGGAGCTTCATATCAGCGTTCGTACCTATGAACGTTGGGTGGAAGATGGTGGTGTGAAGGTTGATCAACGCCCACTTGTGAAAAGACCCGTACCAAAAAATAAGTTGTCTGAAAAGGAAAAAGAAGAAATATTAACGGTTGTCAAACAGGAAGAATACGTCGATTTACCCCCGACACAAATTGTACCAAAGCTTGCGGACAAAGGGACTTACATTGCGTCAGAATCCACCTTTTATCGTGTGTTACGTGAAGAAAAAATGCAGAATCATCGTGGTCGTAGTCAAAAGCCTGGGAAAAGAATTCCTGAGAGTCATCTAGCAACATCGCCAAATCAGGTATGGACATGGGATATTACGTGGCTGGGTGGACCTGTGAAAGGGTTGTATTATCGACTCTATTTAATTCTCGATTTATTTAGTAGAAAAGCAGTTGGCTGGGAAGTGTGGGAAACAGAAGAGGCAAAGCACGCTGAAACACTTGTGAAAAAGGCAGTGATCAATGAAAAAATCAAAGGCGCACCACTCGTATTGCATTCTGATAATGGTAGTCCTATGAAAGCCGAGACATTTTTAAGTTTACTAGAGAAACTGGGAATTCAAAGTTCCTTTTCAAGACCTCGTGTAAGTAATGATAATCCTTACTCAGAAGCCATGTTTCGTACACTTAAATATAGACCGGATTACCCGCATAAAGGCTTTGCATCACTCGCAGAGGCAAGGGAATGGGCACAGAAATTTGTCTATTGGTACAACGAGATTCACTTGCATAGTGGATTAAATTTTGTGACACCTGTACAGTGTCATACTGGAGCACACGTAGCGATATTAGAAAAGAGAAAAGATATATACGAAGCAGCGAGAGCTAAACATCCTGAGCGTTGGACGAGAGGCACGAGAAATTGGAGACCGAATGAACAAGTAGCGCTAAATCCAATGAGAGATGAGAGGTAAACTGAAACATTGAAGAAATCATAATATCCCATTTCTCTGGTGGTTTGAATCGAAAGAGCGCTTTTCCTTTCGATTCAAACCACCAGACCACCAAGCGCAGCGCGGTAGCTTTATTTGAACTCGGGATTTAAGGAATTCTCTTAAAATACTAAAGTAATAAAATACGACAACTATATTGACAAACACCGAAAGTATATAACCTAGTTCAAAAATATGTTGAGCTACAACCACATGAAAGTACAAATCTAGGTGTGGCTCTCTATAATTGTGATTCTACAAGATTGCCAAAAGCAATTGTGGATTCTTTATCAACTCTCCGGGACCAAAATGACGATATTCGTTGTCAGGTTGTATTACGTCATCGTAACCTAGAGAAACTTAGTGAACTATACATGAAGATGGTTGAAAGCACAGATGAAGACGCAGATACTTTTGTTGCTAGTGAGATATCACGTGATTTCATGGCTAGGCTTAGGATCGGTGTAATGGCAGATACTGCTCCAGTAGATGGTTTAAATGAAGAGAAGCCTTCAGATATTGTGTTTTTACAAGAAGTCATATCACGTGAAGCGAAATTTGTTTGGTCTCCTGTTAAGAAAAGTACAATGCCAGATCTATTAACACATTATCCTCCAAGATGGTCAAGAAGAAGACCTTCTGTTAAGGATGAATTAAAGTCTACAGCTTATTTGGTTTGTCCTAGCCAACCTTCAGTAGGATGGTCCTATTTAAAGGCATTACAAGCTGTGTGTGACGTTAATGAATATGATCAGGATAATTACTACTTACCATCAAGACAGATATCATTTCAAAATGAAGAAACTAGAAGTATTTTTGACGAAGCTCATAAAATTGGAGAATGGGTTGCAAATTATGATGAATTGCTTGATCAAAGGTTATTAAGAAACCAGGGTGTTAATGTAATAAAATATCAGCATAGTCAATCAAACGGACCCAATTTAGTAGTATCAACAAAATCTAAACTAAATCTATTGCAAATACTAGTTAAAAGAAGACTGAACTCTTTAAATCTCGGACTAGAAGAACCTGAACTTTCAAAATTAGCGGAAAAATTTATTGATGAAGCTAATATGTTATCAGGTGATATTGTTTTAAGAGCAGCCAAACGAGGTAAGTTCGCTAGTGAACTTCTTGGAGTAGTATTGAGTAAAGCATTAGTTAAATCTGAGCTTGGAAAATCAGAATCAATCGGCTGGTTCTTTTTAGATGATTACGCTTCTTGGTTAGGTAAGAAAGAAGAACAAATTGCAGATATATTAGCTTTATGTCCCAAAGAGGTAAATGGTAATTTCTATCTTCAGGTAATAATTACTGAATGTAAATATATTGATATAAAGGGTTTAGCGAATTCCAAAAAGATATCTCGAAAACAACTAAAAGATACTGTATTGAGAATTAATAATGCCCTTTTTGGTAACCCGACGAGATTAGACAAGGATCTCTGGCTTGCTAGGATAAGTGATTTGCTAGTTGAAGGTGTAGAATTTACTAAAGAATCTTCCCTGTCATTAGAGGAATGGAGGGAAGGGATTAGAAATGGAGAAATACCAATTGATTTAAAAGGTTATTCCCATGTATTTGTGTCGATTTCATCGGATGATAGTAACTTAGATTGTGAACAAATACAGATAACAGAGATAGAAGGGTGTTACCAAGAGGTATATAATAGAGAAAAGGTTAGAGAGCTTGTATTAGGAATTAATAAAAATGAGCAATTAACATCCATCCGGAATGGAATTGGTGATGAAAGACCTTGGGATGTTGTACGTGCTGTACTGCCTCCTGAGGCTGATTCAGAAGAAACAGAGGATCAAAATGACAGTGGGTCTTTTCAGAGTCAAACTGCTCAAAATCAACAAAATACAAGTTCAGATGAAGTGAATAATAATGAGCAGTCTTCTACAGGAAGAGAAGAAAGTGATAATGATGAGTCTGTTGAAGTTGGGCCATCAGACTTTTGGGGCGGCTCCAACTTGAAAGAATGGATAGATACGAGTGTTTCACAATTGGTGGATGATGGTTCTAACGAATGGTTAAACGATGTAGAACGCAAATTAAAAACAGCATTAATGTCATATAACTTACAGGCAAAAGTATTAGGCTCGCGATTAACACCTAACTCAGGAATTATTAGACTAAAAGGTTCTGATAATCTCAAAGTTGAGGACATTGAGAGGAAAAAGTCACAGTTATTAACCACTCATGCACTACAAGTATTAAATGTGGTAGGAAGACCTGGTGAAATAGTTGTATTTATTGCAAGACCAGAGCGTGAAGTTATTTATTTGCGAGATATTTGGAAGAGACGTAAAGTAGAACAAATCATGCCTGGTATGAATATGAACTTCCTTATAGGTGTTAAGGAAGTGGATGGTGAGTTACTTTATTTGAACCTTGGAGGCTCGTTTGAAGGTTTACAACAACACGCACCTCACACTCTTGTAGCAGGTGCTACTGGGAGTGGTAAGTCCATATTGCTACAAAATCTTATTCTTGACATTTGTGCTACAAATTCAAAAGAAATGGCTCAGGTGTATTTAATAGACCCAAAATTTGGGGTTGATTACCAAAGCTTAGAGGACCTACCTCACTTAACCGAAGGCATAATTATTGACCAAGATAAAGCTGCTACAGTCTTAGAATCATTAGTTACAGAAATGGAAAGTCGTTATCTGACATTTAGAGAAAATAAAGTTCCAAATATTAAGGAATATAATAAGAAAGCTCCTGAAGGTCAGAAAATGCCTTTGATATTTTTGATACATGATGAATTTGCTGATTGGATGCTAGTAGATGAATATAAAAATACTGTTTCTTCATCTGTTCAGAGGTTAGGTGTAAAAGCAAGGGCAGCTGGCATTCACCTCATATTTGCTGCACAAAGACCTGATAAAGATGCCTTACCTGTACAATTAAGGGATAATCTAGGTAACAGGTTAATACTTAAAGTTGAAAGTTCAGGTACCTCTGAAATTGCATTAGGTGAAAAAGGTGCAGAAAGATTACTCGATAAAGGTCATTTAGCAGCAAGGCTCTCAGGGGAATCAAGTTTAATCTTTGCACAGGTACCATTCTTATCTAGCGAAGATTCATTCGATGTTGTTAATGCAATCAAACAAGGCAAAAATTTATAGTAATTAAACCGTTGATATATAAGAAGTCACAATTTTTGTGGCTTCTTATGTTTTTGCGCCACTTTAAGTCATTAACAAGAGTGGTTATAATTAAGTAAAATATTCAAGAGGATTGATACAAATGAATACAGGGGAAGTCTATAAATCATTAGTATTTGTTTATACTGATTTTTATGATGGGCTATATACTAAAGACCAATTAAAATTTATGCTCAGAAGATTACACAAAAATAATCCTCATATAAGTAGTGATGAATTTGCTCAGCTTTGTCTGGAAGCACAATGGGAAAACGCAAGTGAAGAGGATTATGAAAATACACGGAAAATAAATGAAGAAAGCTGTTTAGAAGAAAGCTAAAGGGGGTAACTAAATTTGCAATGTAAATGTGGAGGAATACTCTTTGTAATAAATATTGAGGAACCACCTGAAAACATACCTAAACATAAAACGTTAGTTTATGACCGATTATGTGATGTCGAATGTGAAAAGTGTGGTGAAACTTTTTATTCCCAGCCTTATGATTTTGGAAGGAATATTAATTTAGTTAGAAAATCTATTTAAAAAGGAAACAATCAAATAGTTAAAATTTGAGTGGGAAATCAAAAAAACAATTGATCAAAAAATGGTCAATTGTTTTTTAATGTATCTTCTACCTCTTTTATTAATTCAGAAGGAGACATTTGTAGTTCTTTTGAAAGTTTAAAAATTGTATCTAAGGAAGGCTGTCTTTTACCTCTCTCCAATAAACTAATGAATGTCCTATCTAAATTACACCGAAATGCTAACTCTTCTTGATTTAGTCCGAGCTCTTTTCTACGAGTACTTAAAACAAATCCAAAGGCCTCTTCAGTCCCCATTAAATCACCGTCCTTTTTTGAATTCTTATTTAGAATTCAAAGGACGTCCACGGACTATAGTCTACAAGGAAGGAGCAGATTATGTTATTGTAGAAGTGATGACTATAGTCTACATTTCGAAAGGGAGTATGAATTTGTTTACTTATACTGAATTGCCATCAGATTTTTTTGAACGAAATTTAAGTGTTGAAGAACTGTATATTGAGCTCTATAAATACAAAGTGAAAAGCTCAGGAGAGAAAGGGTTTAAGGTTGATGGGAACTGGATTAGTGTAGAATCAATAAATCTAGAAAAGAGTAACGAGAATTTTTTTGTGCCATCTGTAATTTTCGGTTTAGATGAGAGTAGGGCAATAAGAGGAATTGATGTTATTATTTATACATACTTAGCAAAAGTAGCAAGTATAAAAAGATCTGGTGTTCTAAAGTTTGAAATTGGTGATTTATATAACAAAACAAAACTGAGGAAAACCCAGATTAAAACATCAATGAATAATCTTGTGAGAATGGGTATTATCATACCTGACAAAAAAAGTGGATACTACTTAATAGAGGAGTTAGACTTATTTTTCACAAACCCTGAACAGGTTATGGAAATTGAAAGTATGGCTAATTCCATCCTTAAAGATTGATGGGTTCACCCCCAATTACCTTAATGTTTCTTATAACATCAATTTTTTTCATTTTATGTAAAGTATCGGGCTGAAATATTATAGCTTAACTTAGGATATTGGGATTTTGATAGAGTTACGGGGCGATTGCTATGTCGGATATAGGTAGCTTTTGTTTACTTTATAAAAAGTGCAAGATATGTGGAGAAATAAAATACAAAACAGATTTTCCTCCATTGGGTGGGAAAAAGAATAAAGGTAAGAGAAGGTCATTCTGCAAGATCTGTAAAGAAAGGAGATATGAAGTTGTTCTAGATAATACTTTGATATATAGCTTTGACACATCAATTTTGAATAAAAATGAGCCAATAATCATAAGGGGTAGGACTAGTAATGATAAACGGTATGAGGACGTTATTAATTTAAAATTTGCAAGGATCTTAGTTGAAGCAGGCCGCGCAGGAATTGTTCATAAAGGATTAATACATAACTTATATACTAGGAAATCCTTCCGAATTATGATATTAGTGAGAGATAATTATACTTGTCACTATTGTGGGAATTATGGAGATACCGTAGACCATATAATCCCTAAATCAAAAGGGGGTTTAACTACACCTAAAAATTGTATCTGTGCTTGTAACGCCTGTAATAAAGAGAAAGCAGATCAGGATTATAATAATTTTCTTTTAAATTAGGTTTCTCATGTCCTTCTCTAAATAAGGTCCATAAGGAATTTAAATTACCGCTCTGTTACTATATAATTAGCAATGGAAAGTTTTTTATTGGATAGAATAAAAGTGGAGGTGTTTTTAAAATGAAACTTAATATCGAACAAATTAAAGAAATTATTCCACATCGTTACCCTTTTTTACTTATAGATTCAATTGAAGAATTAGAACCGGGTAAACGGGCTATTGGAAAGAAAAATCTTACAGCGAACGAGGAAGTTTTTAATGGCCATTTTCCTAATTACGCTGTCTTCCCAGGTGTCTTAACTCTAGAAGCATGTGCTCAAACTGGTGCGGTCGCACTTCTATCAATGCCAGAGTATGCAGGTAAGATTGCTTTCTTTGCAGGGGTAGAGAAGTGCAGATGGAAACGCCAAGTTCGACCTGGTGATACTCTTATTATGGAAGTTGAATTATTATCAATTCGTAGGGGAATCGGAAAAGGTAAGGCTGTTGCAAAAGTAGATGGTGAGACAGCTATGGAAGCTGAAATTATGTTTGCTGTTCAAAGCTAAACTACAATCTCCTTGTTTTTTATTATGTATAATTTTTTATTACATATTCATTTTATATTTTTTTAAAAGTTTTAAATGCATGTGTATATAAGAAAGTGTATACTGATAACAGTAAAATGTCCTTGGATTTAATGAATAAACACACTTAAGAACACATTAATCTACAACATATAACCCATGGCACTCGCGCAGGTTGGAGCTGTATCGGTATTAATCAAAGAAGAATATCGCGGAAAAATTGGTTTTTTTGCAGGAATCGACAATTGCCGTTTTAAAAGACAAGTCAAACCGGGCGACCAGCTTCGTTTAGAGGTGGAAATGCTACGACTCCGCAAATCCTTTGGCAAAGCGAAAGCAGTTGCTACGGTAGATGGAGAACTTGCTTGTGAAGCAGAGATTAGTTTTGGGTTTGGCCAGTAAAATCTTAAAAGGGGGAGCTGCGCTTTAAATGGGTGGCTCTTTTTTTATGGAGAAAGTTTGTATTGGCATGAATCCTTTTCGTGATGATAGTTCATGAAAAGCAGAAAACCCTCATCGCGGATAAAATGACCATTTCCGCGGATAAATTGCAAAAATCGCGGATATAATCCAAAAATCGCGGATAAAACAAAAAAATCGCGGATATCCATTTTTGGGCAGGCGGATATGCTCTTAGATTTCACAAAATGAACTTTGAATATGGAGGAAATTAGGTAAAATACTCTATCGTGTAAGTTTATGTTAAGCCGAAAAACCCTCATCGCGGATAAAATGACCATTTCCGCGGATAAATTGCAAAAATCGCGGATAAATCGAAAAAATCGCGGATATCCATATTCAAGCAGACAGAACTCCCCTTATATTTCACAATCACGCCCCCAAATAAGAATAAACCCACGTCAAATAACCAAATATTTGCTTCTTTCTTCATCCGCAAATCCCACCCATTCTCATCCACTTCCCGAGCATCTACACCCGTTTTTTTCCACCAAACACTATGAAAATCATTCACCTTAATGGGGCATGATAACAAAAGACCACCGGCAACCCGACGGTCAAACATAAATTCTGACATACCAATAAAGTCGAGCCAAATTAAGGATAGTCGAGAGAACAAATTCACAATACTTAAGGGCATTGTATAATCCTAATGCCCACGGGCAATCGACTGTCGCTCAGTCACCTCAGATTTTCTCAAAATGAAAGGAGTCTTAAACAAATGAAAAAGCTTTTATCGTTATTAGGTTGTTCTCTACTTTCAACGATGTTACTGGTTGGTTGTGGAACAGATGACGATCAGGATCCACCGCCAGAAAATCAAGTAGACGTGGGCAACCCGTCAGATGTCAATGATAATGTCGATAATGATGGAGATATCAACGACAACAATAATAATGGAGATAATAATGCAGATGTTGACGGCAACGATAATAATGGCGTAAATAACAACTTGGATCAAAAAGAAGATAATGATCAGAACACAGACAACGATGGGGATCCAGCATCTGATAACAATGATCCAGGCGAGGATGTCATTGAGGATAATAAGGATGCTGCCGATAATGACAATAAAGATCGTTAATAGGTAATTATTGGGGGATATATTGGGTTTAACTTACAATTATTAGAAATCCCAACCTTCTCAGACTGTAGAAGGAACCCCAAATCCTAACATACAAAAAAGAGGCTTACCACAAAGGTAGGCCTCTATACATTTACTTTAAAGGAGACACTTTCGGCTTCAATTGCATTTGCTCCTTAAATTCAGTTAACAAATCATCGCCCTGCAAGCCCTTTTCCATAAGATTCTGCAATAACAATTCTGCATACTCGCTTCTCATTCTCCGGAGGTTTCCTTTGAGGAGAACGCTTATGTGTTGATCCAAGACTTTGACATAATGTATTTTTGCTGTAAACGGAGCAGGGAAATTATCCTTTTTCGTGATAATTACTTGAATGTTAAGCATTTTTCCCTGATTTAATATATCCTGAAAATAATCGTTTTGGGACTTTGGAATATAAGCTTCAATTAACCAAGTATTGCTTTCATCTTCCTTGTTGATGATGAGGCCGTCATCTAGTGGTATATCCCTTAATCCGCTTTCCTCTTCAATTTGCAACGAGACTAATTTAAATGTTTTCACCTATTTTCCTCCCGTTCATCAACTTCCATTAATTTCTTAATTATAACATAGAACAAAAGGAATGCGAATTTGTCAAAAATTGTCGAACAAAACCTGTAGAATTTTGCAAAATTGAAAGTTCCTCCACTTTTTTTAAAATAAAAACCCACTTTGCTACCTCAAAATTCAATTTTTAAATAAAAAATGACCCCAAAATTGAATTTTCACCATTTTACCTATCAGTGTCCCTAGGTTTATGATAGTCCCATCCCCATTTTGAAAGGAGAGAGGATATGATTAATCAAGTAACATTAGTGGGGCGAATGACGAAGGATCCCGAGCTAAAAATTACCTTGGAAGGGACCTCAGTGGTCAATGTAACAATCGCTGTAAACAGGCATTACCGCAACCAAAGGGGAGAAATCGATGCTGATTTTGTGCAATGTACCCTATGGAGGAAAAATGCTGAGAACACAGCCTTGTACTGCAAGAAGGGCTCCCTAATCGGGATTACCGGAAGAATTCAAACGAGGTCCTATGAAAATCAAGACCAGAAAAGGATTTATGTAACGGAGGTGATTGCTGAATCCATTCGCTTTTTAGACCCGAAAAAGGCGGATACGAAGGAGGAAATGAAAAAGGATGTGGTTTTATCATGAACAATCAAGGGAAGGAGGTTTTCTATTTGTGAGGAATCACATGAATAGGTTTACCACCGGGTTTTGTCCTTCATAACCATGATGAGAGACACTTTAATTGGATTGCAACCAGTATTTGTCCTTCATAACCATGATGAGAGACACTTTAATTGGATTGCAACCAGTATTTGTCCTTCATAACCATGATGAGAGACACTTTAATTGGATCGCAACCAGTATTTGTCCTTCATACCCGTGATGAGAGCCACTTTAATTGGTTCCCAACTAAGTTTTGTCCTTCATAGCCTTGATGAAAGCCACATTAATTGGATCGCAACCAGTATTTGTCCTTCATAGGCGTGATGAAAGCCATTTTAATTGGATTGCAACCAGTATTTGTCCTTCATAACCGCGATGAGAGACACTTTAATTGGTTCCCAACTAAGTTTTGTCCTTCATAGCCTTTATGAAAGCCACATTAATTGGATTGCAACCAGTATTTGTCCTTCATAAGCGTGATGAAAGCCACATTAATTGGATCGCAACCAGTATTTGTCCTTCATACCCGTGATGAAAGCCACATTAATTGGATTGCAACCAGTATTTGTCATTCATAACCGTAATGAAAGACACTTTCAATTGAAAATGTTACCTATTCCAAAATCTCAACAGGTTTCTATGATAAGGAGGTTTTTTAAGATGGACGAAAAAAAGAATCTCGAAACAAGTATTGAGCTATTAATCGAGCATCTAATCAAAATGCTAGGGAAATCGAATGAAAAGGTAGTTGAACTTAGCAAAAGGGTTAGCCAGCTCGAATTTATCATTCTCCAATCTATACAATTGAACTCCCCCAGGAAACAACGCTATACAGTAATCACCACCTCAAACCGACAGTTAATAAAACGAGAAGCCCTCAAACAATTTCAGTAAAAAGGACCCTTCGTATAATGGAGGCTTCTTATGAAAAAATAATAAAGGAGCTGGTGGGGAAAATTTGAATATTCACTTTCAAATTGCCATGAAAATCACTCATTCAAAAACTCATTCCCCCATTAGAGAGAATCAATGACATCCTCATACCTTCCCCCATTTCTTCCGGTTGATCAAATGCCGGGATTTTTTTTTGTATATTTTTTTAACTTAAGGTTCTGTTAAACTTGAATGTTGATTTCCGTTCCAGGCGTGAGCGGTTCGCGAGCGTGACGGGGAGCTTACCTCTAGCTAACGCTCCTGCGGGGTCTCCCCTGCCCCGTTTTCCCGCAGGACATTGAAATCGCTTCATTGATAAAACTCCGCACGATAAAAATACTTTAGCATTTTTAGAGGAGTCTTCGCGCCTTCCACTCCAATCAACACGTCTTAATATCAACAATGAACTTTAACACAGCCTAACAAAAAAAACAGGCACTTTAATAGATGCCTGCAAAAAAATATCCAAAAAAACCACAAATCCAACCGCCCACTTGTCCAACTACCGATTCTGCTTAATCCCCCTAACAAACGCACCCAACACTTCCGCAGCATGCTTAATACTTTTATCATCCAATGTATATAGCTCAAGCAAGGCCTTTTTCAAGTTTGGCTCTCTTTTTAGGAGCTTTTGAATGATATCGAGCTCCAGTTTTTCCGTTTCCTCTGTTAAGGTATAAACCGTGTTAGAATCAGAAGGTATGTCATTAGGGTCCAACTCATTCACTAGGTAGCTTTTATCAACGCCGTAGATTTCGGCCAACTCGACAACAGTTTGATAGTTTGGTACCGATTTTCCCGTTTCATATCGGCTGAGCGTTGTTCTGTCGACCTTCATTAAATTTGCAACAAATTTCTGAGACCAATTATGTTTATCCCGAAGCGATCTTAGCTTATCCGACAAAGCCATTCCATTGCACCACCGTTATGTAGTCTTAAGGTTAAACTTAACGGCAATCGTTGGAAAAAAGTCGAAGTGTGTGAAATATGCACGTAAATATATGTGAAAATCACGCACATGGGAATTTTTAGAAGGAATTTAGCAAAAATAGTCGAATAGTAGGATTAAATTATTTTGAAAAATAGGAGAGATGGTGGATGGAAAGCTTAGAAGTCTTCTCTCATATGGAGAGGGAGCTATGTTTACTTTGCATCAGTGACCAACAAAATAATAGTCAAATAGAAATCCATGAAAGACCAACATTCTATGATGCCCTGCAAGTACTCAAACCGCCTCTGAAACAGCAGAAGCAGTATCAAATTCTACCTCTTGGACCAATTACTTCACTCACATTTCTTTATAAGGACAAGAAAATTCAGAGAAAACTAGACATGATTATTGATTTACCTGCTAGAACAATTACCGTACAAGAAACGGAACCTTCCAATGCAAAAGCCTTTCGACTACTTTCCTACTTCATGGTGAAAAAGGACGACAAAGTAATGTTTATGACCCAAAAGCCGAACACGCCCTTTGGTGGGAAAATCAAAGAACCCTCGCCGACATGTCGAACGCGAGTATAATTAACAATATTAAAAGGAGCCAGTGATTGCTGGTTCCTTTTTCATTATACAAAAAAGAGGAATGTCCACATCCGACCCGACATTCCTCTCCACCAAAAATCAACTCAACAACACCAAATCCCGCAAATCATCTGTCGACAGCTCGGTAATCCAATGATCGTTCTGGATAATCTGATCATTCAGCGACTGCTTCTTCTCGAGCATGGCATCAATTTTTTCCTCTAACGTTCCAGTAGAAATAAATTTATGCACGTGAACGAATCGGCTCTGCCCAATCCGGTAGGCGCGGTCAGTTGCCTGATTCTCAACGGCCGGATTCCACCAACGGTCATAGTGGATAACATGATTGGCGGCGGTCAAATTCAGACCCGTTCCTCCAGCCTTCAACGATAAAATAAAAACAGGAAACTCACGGTTTTGGAAGGAGGCAATCATTGTGTCACGCTGACTCTTTGGTACACTCCCATTTAGAAACGGAACCTCAATCCCGTAATTTTTTTCTAAAACCTTCTTAATCATATTGCCCATTTCGATATACTGGGTAAAAATTAAACAGCTTTCCTTTTGGCCAAGAACAACCTCGACTAGTTCATTTAATTTCTCCAGCTTGCTTGAGCGTTCCAGAACCCCATGAGGCTTCGGCTCCTTCAAATAAAGGGCAGGGTGGTTGCAGAGCTGTTTCAAGCGGCTAAGCATCTGCAGGATCAAACCCTTTCTTTCAAAGCCAGACAGTTTTTCAATACTATCAAACGTATCGCGAACAAGCTGCTCATAAAGGGAGGCCTGCTCAACCGTTAACGGGCAGTATTCCTTTTGCTCGAGCTTATCCGGCAAATTCAAGGCAACCTCTTCATCCTTCTTCGACCGCCTTAGTAAAAATGGGCGAATGAGGGCTTGCAGCTCTTGAATCTTGGCTTTATCGTCATCCTTTTCGATGGGCAAAACAAAGCGTTTTTGAAAATGGGTCAGTCCACCTAAATAGCCATGATTGGTAAAATCAAAAATCGACCAAAGCTCAGATAAGCGGTTTTCCATCGGGGTCCCGGTTAAGGCGATATGATGCTGACCACGCAGCTTCCTTACCGCACGAGACTGCTTCGTATTGGCATTCTTAATATTTTGCGCTTCATCAATTGTAATCGTTCCCCATGTCAATGACTCGAATTCGGTAAAATCGAGGTGACTTAACCCATAGGAGGTGAGAACCACATCCGCAGCTCCAGCAATCCGGGCAAATTCCTCACCCTTCAAACGATTCGAACCATAGTGGAGATACACGTTCATGGACGGAGCGAAACGCTCGATTTCCTTTTGCCAGTTGCCGAGTACAGAGGTTGGGCAAATAATCAACGCTGGCCCAGCACCGGAATCTCTGGAAGAGCTGGCAACTGCATCTGGTCCAGAACTATCGTCAGAACTAGCAACAGCAACATCGCCATCCCCGGTCCCAGTCCCCTTACCAGAACGCTCACCATTCTCCTTCACCGACAACAAATAAGAAATCAACTGAATCGTCTTCCCAAGCCCCATATCATCAGCCAAAACCGCGCCAAATCCATACTTCCTCAAAAACAGCATCCAGCTCATCCCAAGAACCTGGTACGGCCTAAGCTCCCCACAAAATCCAGAAGGTACAGGCTCCAAAGGAATCGTCTTAATATCCTGGAGCTGAGAAATCATCTTCTTCCACGAGCGGTTCATCTCAATTTGAATCTTCGCAAAGGCCTTTGGATCATCAAGAGGATCAACCTCGGCATCACCGTCATTCATCAGCTCCTGTGCAATCAAATCACGAACGTGAAGCCCTTCTTTTTCCGCTTGCTTCATTAAATCCTGTATTTGCCGCACAAACCCTGGATCCAGCTTAATCCAACGCCCTCGTATAAACACAAGCCGACGCTTTTCCTCGACGAGCTGGGAGAACTCATCCTCCGATAACTCCACACCATTCATTGAAAAACGCCAGTCATAATCAAGCACCGCCTGAAGTCCAACGAAAGACGGGCGGTGACTGGCGCCAGTCCCCTTAACACGAGCCTTCATTTTCAAACTTGCGCTCTTCATCGCCTGCCACCAAGATGGAAGGAGAATCTCCACACCTAGGGCAAGCAAAATTTCACTGGAATCCGTCAAAAACTCCCAGGCTTCATTCTCCGTCAGCTCCGAAGAAATTCCTCGGTGGCCACGAAGCCAAGGGAAGAGGCGAATCCAGCGCTCCTGCTCACGGTCAACAACGTCAAGATCATCCAACCAACCAGCCGGCATATTTGAATCATCCCCAGCATCGACCACTAAGCCAGGCTCTTCTTTTCCTCGTAAAAAAATCCCCAAATCCCAGCTGCCATCCACATCCTCCGGTTCCACCAATCGAAGTCCAATCGTAAATGGTACATCAGAGGCCTTCAACCCAAGCCACTCCGACCAGGTTTCCTCATCAAAATAAGCAGCCAAAGTAGCCGGTGGAATTTGCTGTTGCTGTAAAGCCTTAATTTTATCGCCAAAATGCTCTCGCAAATCCTGATTTTTCTCCAAATAGGAATTTAGAGAGTGATGGAACCATTCATGGACAAAGCTTTGGACCGGAATCGCCTCGCCATCAGATGCCTCAATCGTCTGCTCCCAGAAGGAGGGGCCGAATTCCTGCTGAACGCTCTCTGGCAGGGCCCAGCGAAATTCGCTCTCCTCCCAAGCATGAAAGTCAGGGAGCCATTCCTTTTCTAAAATCGCATCATATATGGAATGGGCAGCAGACAAACAGATATGCGAATTTTCATCCCAGCTCCAATGGATAAATGGATTGAAATCCTCCTTGGCAAGCATCGTGACAAGCTGCCAGCCATTTGTCGTAACCCCGCGAATCCCGTTTACCTCTGCATCGGTCAGCATCGTGCCGTAAAAGCTTTCCTCATGACGGGAAAATAGGAGATACTTCCATGAGGTTGGCTCGAGATATTGATCCTTGCTATTTTGAGCGGTTATTAAATATCGATCCTTTAGTGGTTGTATATTCACTTTCAAAGTTCTTGTTTTAAGCATCGATTAGCTTACTCCTTTTACATTCTTCCTGAAAAGCACGCAGCCTACGCGTTGATTGCAATAACTGCGCAAGAAAGGACTCCCAATCCTCAAGTCGCTTCATTTTTCTATAAAGTGTTCGCAGCTTCTTCAATTGCTTTACGGCCTCGCGGTAATTGCTGCGATTTTTCAAATCAATATTCTTTTGAATCGATTGATGATAGAGCGGGAGGAGCACAATAGGCTCTTCCTTCGCGATCGTTTTAACGGTGTCGCTCGAAACCGAACTAATGTCAAAACCTAAATAAGTAATCAGCTCGCTCCATCTCTGATATTTCCTCTGATCGATTAAAAAATACTCATAGTTTCGCGCACTGAACGGCAGTGTCTGCACGAGCATTTTCTCAAATCGCTCCATATCCTGACTCTCTTCGCAGTAATTTGCGATCACACCCAAGGCCATCCTCGTGAAATCAATACAGGCATACGGATCATGAAGGTCCTCCAAGTAATCACGAATAATGGTGATCAGCTGGTCAATATAGCTCTCCATTCGCTTCCATTCTTTTTGAATTTCAAGAATCTGTAGCCATAAAAGCAGATAGGGAGCAGCCATTGTATGAATCTTTGCCAAAAGTGAAAGGGCATCGTCATCAAGACCCAATAAAATCTGCTGATGAATAATCCCGATGATCAGTGAAAAATTATCCTTTTCCGTCTTCTGGCTAGCGATTAACCGCTCCAATTCCTGCTCGCGCCACTCCCTTTTTCTAAAAAAGGTCGTCCAGAGCATTCGATAATTGTCGAGCCTCTCAAATTCAAGCTCTGGTCCACTAGCAAGTAGCAGAGAGCAATCCTCCCTCAAACGCTCAAGGAAAGGGTCAAAGGCAAACGGCAACGCCTGCACATGCAAGCGATTGATACAATCCTCCATATCATCGGCCAGTTTGAGAAAAACATGACGGTAATAGCGACTAATTTCCTCCTCGGAGTGTCCGAGCTCTCGGCTCAACTGGAACAGTCGGTTAAATGAAAAAACGGAGCCGATTAATAGGTAAAGCTGCTTCCATTCCTGCTCAGTTGGTGCCCCAGCCCGAATTCTCCTTTTATAAACATGGAATAATTCCGGAATAATATACGGATTTAAATGTCTTTTCCCCTGCATGATTGTCTGAAAGCTTTCCTCAAAGGTCGAAATCCATTGGTCGTAATCCTGCTTAACCGCCCCAGCCTTTTTCAGCAAATCCTTTGCCTTCTGGATGCCCCACTGAGAGGCTGCTTCCCGCTCACGTAACGGCTGCCGCCATTCCTCCACCCAATTCGACACGCTGTCCACATTGGCATATACATGGAAGAAAGTCGCCAGCTGATGACGGCAAAAAACATCTGCCGGACATG
Source organism: Bacillus massilinigeriensis (assembly GCF_900117315.1). Taxonomy (GTDB): domain Bacteria; phylum Bacillota; class Bacilli; order Bacillales; family Cytobacillaceae; genus Bacillus_BE; species Bacillus_BE massilionigeriensis. Next base: position 3,857,304 of record NZ_LT630337.1, on the reverse strand, counting down.
AGCAAACACTTTGCATAACAAAATCTAAGTCCACTACAACCGGAACAGGAGTCACATCCTGAACGATGGCCGTAATCTGATTATTTTCTAATCGAACCTTTGAAACAAGGCCCTGTCTATAAAGAAGAAGCCCTTTCTGCACAAGTCGGGCGTCTTCCTCATTTTCTGGTCGTAAAAGTTCCTTCCATTGAATAGCAGCACCCCTTAAAAGCTCAGCGCTCTGCTCTGGAATCGGCGGCATACCCGCACCCCCTAAATCAATTTGCCGGTTAAAATTTCCGATTTCTAAAATTCAATTATAACATTTCTTGGGCAAACACCGCATTATGGGTTACAATGATATTGTCATTTGTTGTCAATAGGGGGTTTGGTTTTGTTTGGGAGAGGCTGGTTTGTAGAGGGGTCATGTTGTGAGGATGTTTGATTTTTGGGAGTGAAGGGATTTCTTTGTGAGTAAGTGGTTGTTTTCGCGAACGGGAGCTATATTTTGCGAATAAATCAAAATTATTGCGAGAAAAGAAGGATTTTCGCGAATAAACGAGGGAAATCGCGAATAAATTTCCGGTTCGCGAATAAAATTTAATTTTCGCGAGTAAATTTCATATTTCGCGAATAAAACTGGACTTTTCGCGAATAAATTTGAAATTTCGCGAATAAATGGTCGATTTTCGCGAATAAACCCCAACTTCGGGGCAAAAATCATCTCGCGACTACTAAAAAAACAAACATACTAGCAAAAATACAATATTCCAAAGCAAAAAATCCTATTTTTTATCAAATTTCCTTTTCAAAACCAGCAAAAATCCAGCTAATCTATCAAGCTGAGATCAACATATTACATTTATTTAATCAAACCATGAAATAAAACCAGCAACACTCAATGGATTTCTCAAATTTCCTTTTCAAAACCAGTAAAAAAACAACTAATCTATCAAGTTCAGATTGAAATAGTTCATTTAGTTAAACAAACCATCTAATAAAATCAGCAACAATCAAAGTATTTATCCAAAATCCAGCAAAATCACTACCAGGAGGTCCCTATGTATTATCGTGTTCAGCTTTTTCGTGGAATCGTTCAACCTAATATTTGTTCTTACCAGCTACAGAAAGCAGAACAGATCACATCGTTGGTGAAGAAAACGATTTTGCTTTTTGTTTGTAGCATCATAATCTTTGGGCTTAGCGCTTATTTTGGGATTGGCAATGAATCGATTTCAAAATCTATCAACCAATTTTCGGCCGCTCAGTTTGAAGCGCATAAGGCATGGTTTGCTATTGGCCAGGTTCTGTGGGGAACCGTGTGGACAGGCTTTATTATCTTTTTCCCGGCTCTCTTATTTTGGATTTTCACAGATTTAGAGTATAGGAAGCTAGTAGTATTGCAGTTGTTCATAACCACGATTTTGTTGGTAGAAAAAGCAATCTTCATCCCGTTCCAGTTAACACTTGGACTTGATGATCACTCCTCGCCATTTTCCCTAGGAGTCATCTTTCAATACGTAACAAATAACGAATTTATCATTGGATTTTTCGGGGCGATCACTCTATTTAAAGTAGGGGCCATGTTTCTACAATATTATTATTTGAAGGAGTTAACGGATAAAACTTCGAAACAGCTTCTTTTCATCATTTTGGCTATCAATCTTTTTTTCTGGCTTTTTTCAGCTATGCTTTCCACAATCGATTTAGACAGACTTATTTAAAGGGGGTTGGCAGAGATGAACTGGAAGAAGTGGACAAAAGCAGGATTAGCATGTGTGTTTATCGCAGGGAATACATATTTAATTGTTCAATCCGATAGTCCAATCAAACGGTCGAATGCAGTGGACGAGTGGACTGCCGTTAAACAAGAAGACTTGGTAAGTACGAAAAAGGCAAAGGGAATTATCATGCCGACCGAAGAGCAGCACATCTATTTGGATCAAAATGTGGGAACATTCGGGAAGTTCCTTGTTTCTGAAGGCGATGAGGTTCAGGCCGGAACTCCACTTTTCGAATATTCTTCCGTAAATGGGGAGGCAAGGAAACAGCAGCTTGAGGCAGAATCGACTCGTTTGGAAAAAGAAATCTCAGGAATCGATGCAAGCATTAGTGAGCTTGAGGATTTAATTGCAGACCTACCTAATAAAACAAAGAGTGAAAAAGAATCCAAGAGAATGCTAGAAGCTTCAATTAAACAAGACATCCAAAATAAAGAACTGCAGAAAAGTAGATTGCAGGCAGAGGCCGATAAATATGAAGACCTAATAACGGCTGAGGAGGATCACCTATCTAACTTAACCGTAACTAGTGAGATTGATGGGGTCGTTAAGAGCGTTAGCCAAGACCTGAAAAATCCAGTTGTCACGATTGCCTCCAATGATCAGCAGATTGAGGGCGTTCTAAAAGAAAAAGAGCTCCGGTCGGTTGCAGAGGAAATGAAGGTCTACGCTTATTCGGAGAGCGCGAAGCAAAAGATAGAAGGAACGATTTCAAAAATTGCCTCTCTGCCAGTAGGGAAGGTAGAGGTGAAGAAGGAAAGTGAGTATCCGTTTATTGTAACCCTGAATGAGAATGTAGAAGGCCTGATTCATGGGTCACATGTGCAGATGAATATTATAAGAAAAGAGGAGCTTGGGGCTCTGACTCTTCCTGCTAGTGTAATAGATCAGGGGAAGAAGAATTCATATGTATATGAACTGAAGGAAAATGGGGTTGTTGAGAAGCGGAAGATTGAGGAAGGCCTTCGATTGGGAGATCGACAGGGTCTTGCGAGCGGGGTTAGCAAGAATCAGATTGTTGCCGCGGAGCCTAATAAAATAGTAAAGGGATCTAGTTATTTCACTCCGTTGAAGGTGGAGCGGTTGAATAAGAAGAATCTTCTTACTGAAATAAGGAAGAAGGATATTTTGAGGTATATTGGAAAAGGATTTTTGGCGAAGTAATCAAAGGGGGTGCCTGCCACAGGTGCCCTTTTCTCGTTCACACAAAAAAGGTCAGCCCCCACACCTGGAGCTGACCTTTCCACTTTTTACTTCAATCTCTTAAACCCGACAAAATGCTCTTTATAATAAGTACTAGTCAAATTCGAAATAACCACACCAGCCGAAGAACTAGCATGAATAAATTCATTGTTTCCTAGATAGATTCCTAAATGGGAGATGCCAGTTGTATTTGGGTCTGTATTTTGAAAGAATACGAGATCTCCAACGATAGGCTTGTCCACGTTTGCTGCAGCATCATAGTATCCCTTAGATGATAGACGATCGATGCTAATCCCTGCTGCATTGAAGACATAAAAAACAAATCCGCTGCAGTCGAAACCGCTTTTTGTCGTTCCAGCGTAAAGGTAAGGGACGCCAATGAGGCTTTTAGCCGTAGAAACAAGCTTGAAATCAGTAGAAGAATCCTTCTCATCCGTGCCAGATTTAGGATCTTCACTATTAACTTTAACAGGAGAAGTAACCTTAAGCTTTTGCCCAGCATATATTCTATCTGATGATAGTTTATTTAATTCCTTCAGCTTTTGGACAGTCATGTTTGCCTTAAGGGCAATCCCGCTTAATGTGTCTCCGGAGACAACAGTATAGGAATAGGTTTTCACCTGTGGTGCCTTAGCTGCTTCCTTTACAGTCGCCTTTTTACTAGTTACCGGTTTAGAAACCTTTAAGGTTTGTCCCACTTTGATCACATCAGACTTAAGCTTATTCCAGGATTTCAGCTGGGTAACAGTCACCTTGTATTTCGCTGCGATTTTGCTAAGGGAATCGCCTTTCTTTACTTTATAGGTTTTTACCTTTGCAGCGGTCTTGGAGGCGCTGGTTGGTTTTGTAACGGTTAACTTTTGATTGATCCGTATCACATCAGATTTTAAATGGTTGATCGTTTTTAAATCCTTCAAGCTGATATGATATTTTTTTGCTATATAGGAAAGAGTATCTCCCTTTTTCACGGTATATGTGGCTGCTTGTGCATTGGATACAATAGCAGACGACAAAAGAGCTACCGCGGCGAGTGATGCGATTTTTTTCTTCATACTTCGTCACCCTCCAGGCTTATTTTCACTCCAGTGATCTGAATATCATTCAGACTGGAAAAATTAATCGTTTTCACTAGCTATAATTTTATCATAATTTCTGGTAGATTAGAGGATTTTGTAGAAAAATAGGAAAATAATCATTGAGTTTCTTTATAAATAGAAAAAATAATATTTATATCAAATGAAGGATGGGAAATATTTTTGGGAAGGAATAAGCATTTAGTAGAAAAATTCAAAAATATTTAACATTTATATTTATAAGAAATTAGAAGAATTTGAACAGATTTTTTTATAAGATAAATAAAAATCATGGATATGTTAGGAAATTGATGTGACGCAAGGTTCAGAGTCTATTTCCCTATGTTTTAGGAATAATCATGCAGGTTAGAACATATATAAATAGAGTGTAAATTTCCATATCATGGGTACAAGGGATATATATTGAAACAATACCATTAATTTCGCCCATTTTTTTGGAAATTATTCCGAAAACAAGCAAATAAAAGCTAGAAATTCGTTGAGATTTGTATTATTATAGGTTTACAAGAATGATTTGGGAAATAAACTAGATTGTTCTTGTACTCATATTTTTGTACTACCAATTAGGATTTATTGGAGATATTGTTTTACATTTCCTAGTTAATCTAGTACAATTAATGTTAGTTTGTAAGTCATTAGGATTCTATTAAAATACATACATATTTAATCCTGATGCACTACTTTAGATATCGAAAGGAGAAACAAATCAATGACGAAAAAGAAAGCAATTAAAGTTATCGCTGCTTCTGCAATCGCTGCATCATCATTCGCAGCTGTAGCTCCTAACAATGCGGACGCTGCTAGCAAAAGCATCAGCACTCAAGTAAAAGAATCAAAAACAACTATGCGTAACGCAATGGTGGCATACTATGATGCTCCAAGTTACGTAAAAGCTTCAGTGATGGAAAAACACATCCAAAAAGCTAAAGATTCATACAACAAAACTAAGGCAAATGTTAAGAAATCTAAGTACAGCTACAAACAAAGACTTGCTTGGGTAACAGATCTTACAAAAACTTACAAGAAATATGTTGGAAATGCGGTTAAATACCAAAATGCTATCAAAGCTGCTTATGCTGCTAAATTAGACATTTTAAAACAACTTGAAGCTGCTAACGCAGCAGTAACTGCTAAAGATTTAGCAAAAGCTGAAGAAGCAGTAGCTGCTATCAACAAAGCTCTAGAAGATCAAGCATACGCAATCAAAGCTGGCGTTGTTGGAGCTGCTCCAGAAGGACATGTATTAGCTGCTTATAATGCACCATTAGCTGCTCAAGCTGAAACTTTAGCTGCTGATGTTGCTAAGCTTAAAGAAGAATTAGCTACTCCTGCAGTTCAATCTGTAAGTGCGATTAACAATAAGACATTAGTGGTTAAATTCAACAAAGAAATTGACGAAAATACATTAAATACAACAAACATCGCTCGTAGTGGTTCTGGTACAGCTGCGTTTTCATCTGGTACAGTTTATCAATTATCAACTGATAAGAAAACTGTAACTGTTTTCCTTTCAACAGCTGCTGCTCAACAAGAAAAGGTTGAAGTTGTAGTTAAAGATGTAAAAACTACTGACGGTTCAACTGTTCCAACTTACAAGCAAGATGTTGTTTTCTTTGATAATGCTGCACCAGAAGTTTCTGATGTAAAAGTAACTGGTAAAAACACAGTTAAAGTATACTTCTCTGAAGCATTAGCAGTAGCTCCAACTGCAAAGATTACTATGAATAATGTAGTATATCAACCAGCTGTATCTTTAAATAGTACTGGTACTGAGGGTACTATTACTTTACCAGTTGATATGGTAGATGGAAATCACTCTATCGAAGTTAGTGGAGGACAAGACTTTGCTCAATCTCCAGGATTTGGAATTAACAAAGTTACTAAACAGTTCACTTATGTAAAGGATACAACTGCTGTTAAAGCAACAGTTAAAACATCAACTGAAACAAGTGTAACACTTAAATTCAACAAGCCAATTCCTGATATTTCTTCAAATGCAGTTGCTCAATACCTAGTATTCTCTCATGGATACAAAGGTTACAACGCAGTAACTAATAATGGTACAGCCTTCTCTGGTGGTTCTGTTACTAAGATTGCAGATGATGAATATAAAGTAACATTCAATCAGCCATTAGCTCCGGGTGCTACAACACTTTATTTTGACTATGCTGCAAACACTGCTGATGCTAACAAAGTAAAAGACGGTTTTGGTAATATTCTCGAACCATTTACTGTAACTGTAAACACTTCAGCAGACTTTGTTAAACCAGTGCTTAACAATGTTGAATTCAAGGATGCTAATACATTAAAGGTTGTTTATTCTGAAGTTGTAAACGATGCATCTACTTCAGGTGCTAATAGTGCTACAAACCCTGCCAACTATGTATTAAAAGATGCGGATGGTAAGATTGTTAACGTAAGCTCTATTGCAAATCCTTCTGGAGACCATAAGACATTTGAATTGACTACGTCAACTTTAAATGGTGGTACTTATACTTTAGAAGTTAAAAATGTTGCAGACGTATCAGTTGCTGCTAATAAAATTGACACAGTAACTAAGTCTTTTGTTGCAACAGATAAAGTTGCTCCAACTGTAAATACTGCAGCTACTGTTCTTGGAACTAAGAAAATCAAAATCAAATTCAGTGAAGCAATGGATAAAGCTTCAATTGAAGATAAATCTATGTATAACGTAGATTCAAAAGTAAAAATTACTGCGTCTGCTGATAATAAATCAGTTGTATTAGATTACACTGACGTTACTGGATCTATTGATTTTACAACAGGTGGTCCAACAACTATTCAAGTGGGTCAAGTTAAAGATGCTGCTGGTAATAAGACTTCTAATTTCGTAACATCAGTTACTGTTACTCATACAGCTGCAACTGTTGTACTTGACAAGGTTGAAGCAGTATCACTTACAAAGCTTAAATTATATGTTGATGATGTTGTAACTGTTAATGCTAGTGCGAAAATTGCAGTATCTGCAGATAACGGTACTAACTATACACTTGCAAACATTGAGAGTTCAACAATTATTGGTGGACAAACAATTATTACTGTTGAGGTTCCTGCGGCAATTGCTTTAGCAGCTGGTAATACAGAAGTTGCTGGTGTTAAAGTTGCTACTGGTACTGTTTCTGGTACTACATTAACTCCAGGATCTATCTCAGGAATCACAAACGCAGATGGAGCACAACTTAACATTGTTGCAACTACTGTTGAAGACAAAGTTGGTCCATCAGTTGTTTCACGTACAACTAAAGACCTCGATGCAGATGGTAAAATTGATGCAGTAGAGGTTGTATTCTCTGAGAATTTATTTGCAGGTTCTGTTACTGCAAGTGATTTCCAAGTAGAAGGATATGTAATTGAAGGTGTAAGTTCAATCGTTAATGGTTCTGGAAATGCTACAGTAACATTAGCATTAAAAGAGGGTGCAAATAACGATACTGCTGCCACACCAAAAGTAACTGTATCAGGACAAGTAGAAGATTTATTACGTAATGCATCTACTGCTGAATCAACAGCTACTGCTGCTGTAGACGGTGCTGCTGCTGTTATAACTTCAGCTGTTTACAACTTAGTAGGAGCTGCTCATAAAGTAGTAATTACATTCTCTGAAGCTGTTACAGATGAGTCAGCAACTCCTGCAGCAATTGCGAGTGGAGATATTCTATTTACTGATGGTGGAGCTGGTTCTGCGACTATCTCAACAGTTGCTCATGTACTAGGCTCTAACACAGTTGAATTAACACTGAGTGCAGCTCCGACAGCTGGCGCAACTGTAAATGCTGTAGCTACAAAAGTTGAAGATGCTGCTGGTAATGCATCTGCTACAACAACTAAAACAATTTCTGGACTATAAGTTTTAACTGAAGTTCTTTAATAGGATTGGTAGACATAATTTAATGTCTTTCTTGGAAAGCTCTGTGGAGAAAAAATCTCTGAGGGACACGGGGACAGGTTCCTTGTCCCTCCCCTTTATCCAATAATTTGTGAGGGACACGGGGACAGGTTCCTCGTCCCAGCACGAAAGTGCTGATAGTGGAAGGAAAGCTCATTCGGGAGAAATCTCAGAATGGGCTTTTCTTTTTAACTTGGCAACCGAATTAAATGGAAAGAAAGATATATTTATATTTTAATCATGCAAGATAGTTACAGCCCTAATTCCTTTCTATGGAGTAAGGGACAAAGGGACAGGTTCCTCGTCCCAGCAAGGGGTTGCGTCACAGTGACCACCCGAGGGACAAGGGGACAGGTACCTCGTCCCAGCACGAAAGTTCTGATTGTGGAAGGAAAGCTCATTCGAGAGAAATCTCAAAATGGGCTTTTCTTTTTGGGGATGCGTCACAGTGACCACCCGATTTTTGTCGAGGGACAAGGGGACAGGTACCATGTCCCAGCACGAAAGTTCTGATTGTGGAAGGAAAGCTCATTCGGGAGAAATCTCAGAATGGGCTTTTCTTTTTAACTAAGACTAACTGTATATGCTATGCCTATGAAGGGACACGGGGACAGGTTCCTTGTCCCACTAAATTAAAGAAGAGCTCAACAGATGTAACTTACCTCTACGAGACATTGATTGCTTTATATTCAGTTGCTTCACACGTTTTGATAGGGACAAAGGGACAGGTTCCTTGTCCCAGTACGTAAGTGCTGATAGGAAGGAAGCTCATTCGGAACAAATCTCAGAATGGGCTTTTCTTTTTGACTTGGTAGCCGATTCAAATAGAAAGAAAAGCTTATATTATAATTGTATAAATTAATAACAGCCCTAATTCCTTTCGATGGAGTTAGGGCTATTTCTATTGGAGGAGGTTGCCGAGGGACACGGTGACTGTTTTCTCGTTCCACTACAAATCATTAGTCATTTATTCCAAATAAAAAAAACATAGCATCTTTTCCAAAATCCTTGCTTATGCTGTTTAAAAAGTCAATCCCCCCGTTTTTCCTACCAACACTTTATTATTTCCGAAAAATATATATATAAATTGTGGTGTTAATGAATAAATTCTTATGTAACAAAAAAGACTCCTCTTTATGCAAGAAATAACAAAATACCCAGAGGAGATGAGTTAAAAAAGAGTGCTAATTATTGATAGCAAAAATAAAAATCTCACTGCAATTAACTACTACAGAAAATCAATAAAAGTTTCTGGTATGTCAGAAGAAGAGAGTATAAACTACCAGCACAATGTTTGTAATGATTTTGCAAAAAGAAATGGGATTGAAGTTTTAGAAACATTTAATGATATAGGATATACAGGAGCAGTGGCAGATAGGCCGGAGTTACATGAGATGTTAAAGTTTATTAAAGAGTCAGATTCTAAAATCGACTGTCTAGGGACACAGGGACAGGTTCATTGTCCCACCCCAATAACCAATAATTTATTATTGAGGGTTGGTGCCTGTCACACCCCGAATTTTGTCGAAGATTAGTAGGCAAATAGTTGAAGGAAGGCTCTGTGGAGAGAAATCTCTGCGGGGCTTTTCTTTTTATTTTGGGCTCTATTGGGGATGCGTCACAGTGACCACCCGATTTTTGTCGAATACTTGATTGGTAGAATAAGGTGGTTGCGTCACAGTGACTACCCGAAATTTGTCGAAAGATAAGTAGATTGGTAGAAAATTTAATGTCTTTCATGGAAAGCTCTGTGGAGAAAAATCTCTGCAGGGCTTTTCTTTTTATTTTAGGCTCTATAATATTTGTTGGGGGGGATGCGTCACAGTGACCACCCGAAATTTGTCGAATGCATAATTGGTAGAATAATAGAATTTTTAAATTTTTAGAAGGATTCTTGTGGTTTTTGTAGAATTTAGGAAGGTGCAATGTAAGTGGTATGAATTGGAATTTCACCTTTAAGCCTCAGTTTATTTATTTTCTTCTATGTCTTCGTATCAGGTCTTCCTTTATTTTTCCGAAGCAACACACAGTATTCAAAAATTTGCTTGTAATTTTGATAATTTTGTTAAGCTAAGGAGGTTTTGTGATGAGAAATTCTCTAAAGGGTTTCTTTTTTTATGCATATTATGTCGCATTAGGAAGATTAAACATTAAACGACATAACACCAACACCTAAAATAATGAATTTTTGTTTATAAAAAGGGGAACAACACCTTTTGTCGAATTATGAAGAGGGAAGGGGGCGACATTATTGCTTGCAAATATATTTCAATTAGCAGCAGGAGTATTGTTAGGAATTTCTAGCTTTATAAAAAAAGATATATTTCAATTTCCGGTATTTGGAGAAAAACTACCTGGGACCCTAGAAAACTCTAAACAATCTTGGATCATTAGGTTAGGACTGGTTCTTCTAATAATTGGGTATGCGTTGCAAATTTTGGATTTTGATCTATATGTATTTTACAATCTTTCAAAAAGTATTAGAGTATTTTTTTCTCTTTTTATAACTGGTATAATAATTGCTTTGTGCTATTGTATAGCTAATGCCTTAGCAAAAAGTGACTATGAAAAAGCGCCTTTGTTTACAGAGGAAACTCCCGCTTCACCTGGAATAATAGCGATTGAAAAAAACGAAGAAGTTATAGATGAGAAGTAAATAAAAGGTACACAGGGGGTTGCGTCACGGGGGGTTCGTCACAGTGACCACCCGATTTTTGTCGAATACTTGATTGGTAGAATAATAGAATTTTTATATTTCCTGAAGGATTTTTGTAGTTTTTGTAGAATTTAGGAAGGTGTAATGTAAGTGGTATGAATTGGAATTTCCTCTTTAAGCCTCAGTTTATTTATTTTCTTCTATGCCTTCGTATCAGGTCTTCCTTTATTTTTCCGAAGCAACACACAGTATTCAGATATTTGCTTGTAATTTTGATAATTTTGTTAAGTTAAGGAGGTTTTGTGATTGACAGTAAAGGTTTCAAGTATTGGGTTAATGGGGTTAGAGGGGTATCGGGTACAGGTACAAGTTCAGATCTCATCTGGAACCGAGTCGATGGTGATTGTTGGTTTGCCGGATGCTTCTGTAAAAGAATCGAAGGAAAGGGTTCTGTCAGCGATCAGAACATTGAACTGTGATGTGACAGACCAAAAGATTGTCGTGAACCTATCTCCCTCTGAACAAAAGAAAAATGGCCCTCTTTTTGATCTGGCAATTGCCATCGGAGTACTCATTGAAACAGGAGAGCTGCAGGGGAATGTCCCAGAAACCATAGGATTCATTGGCGCATTATCCCTAGATGGAACAATTGAAAAGGTTGAAGGAATGCTCCCTGCTCTAGTCGCAGCGAAGACTTTAGGATATAGGAAAGTATACTTGCCTTTTGACCCCTTGATTCCACTGGACATGATTGAAGGGTTGGAATGCGTTGTCGTTCAGCATATAAAGGAAGTGGTGCAACACCTGGATGGGCAAGAACTCCTACCGCTAAGAAAGGTAAATCAAGAACGGGTGCTTCCTGCTTGCAATCATAAATTTGAGAGGGATTTCAGCCACATTATGGGACAAAGACATGCAAAGGAAGCAATGGAGGTAGCTGCGGCAGGTGAACATAATGTATTGATGAGCGGTCCCCCCGGATGTGGCAAAAGCATGCTGGCAGAAACGTTTCCATCTATACTTCCTCCTTTAGACAAAAAGTCACAGCTAGAAGTTATTAGTTTGTACCAGCTTGCGAAGGAAAAACACCTCTATCCCCAGATAGCCCCCTTTCGACATCCTCACCACTCCGCTTCATCAGTTGCAATGATTGGAGGGGGTTCTTATCCGAAACCAGGAGAAATTTCACTAGCCCATCGAGGCGTTTTGTTTCTAGATGAAATGGCCGAGTTTTCAAAGAAAACATTAGATATGTTGAGACAGCCTCTTGAAACAGGGAGAGTCACCATAAGTCGAGTCCATTCAACTGTAACGTATCCTGCTTCCTTTATTTTCCTTGCCGCCGTAAATCCATGTCCGTGCGGTTATCTTGGTTCAAACACTCACTATTGCACCTGTACTCAGAAAAACATTCAAGCCTACCAAAACAGAATTTCAGGACCTGTCTTTGATCGTATTGATATCCTCCTATTTTTAAAACCAGTAAATTTAACTCACACAACTCCAGAAACCACCTCTGATGAAATTTTAGGTAGAGTGATAAGAGCAAGGGAACGGCAATATGAACGGTATCAAGAACCAGTCTGTAATGGAAAAGTTGCCATGGAAAAATTGCTTGCAACAAGCCCTCTAAAGGAACCCCAGCTAAATATGATAAAAAACGCAGCGTTTAAACATCACTGGAGTAATCGTGTGCAAATGAAAATCATCCGTTTAGCGAGAACAATCTCCGACCTGCATGGAAATGCGGAGATAACGGAAGAGTCTATATGGAAAGCTATGACACTGAGAAGGTCATTTCACTTGAGTAACCAAATGAAAGTAGGGAAAAGATAGTGTCTTACAAAAAGAGAATATGGATTCCGAACAGATTTTATCATGTGACCAGTCGAGGAAATCGCCGCGATCCTCTATTTCGATCCCAAACTGATTTTCTCGCTCTTTTTCATATACTTGAACAGATCCATGAAAACCTTTCCTTTGAACTAGCCTCCTATTGTTTCGGGACAAAGGGACAGGTACGATGTCCCACCATAAGCTACAATCTCTTTTTTTCACTTTTTTCGCTTAGAAATATATAATATTTTTGATTGCTTTGATTGGCAGTTATCTATCATTGCATGCTTCCCTCTTTAACGTCCTTTTCGTAAGTATAAGCCTTGCAGAGGTTTAACTCTCCACAAGGCTTTCTTTTAATTTCATCAACTCTTTCTTTTTGGGACGAGGTACCTGTCCCTGTGTACCATAATTTTTCAATCATGTTTTCGTAAACAGTTAGAGAAAGAGTTCCTAACTTAGCAACTGTATCCTCATTTACGATTTCGGCACAACCTTTTTGAATTAAAACATTAATTTGTTCCTTTGTTTCTTTTGGAGTTAAAACCTCATTTTCATATACATATTCATGTATCAGCAATTTCCCAACATAATTTGGCAGCAAATCTTCTATTATTTTATATTTTCTTATTCTCCCAAGTTTAATAGCAAAATCTGCGTCTAATATTGCGATTGGCCAAATATATGATGTTGAATGACTATTCATCATCTAATTCCTCTAACAATTTATCTATTTCATCTTCTGTTGGAAGAATATTTGGTAACACAATATCATAAACTTCTGGTGTTTTGTTTAAAAGTGACAGTAGATTTTGCAGTCTTTTTGGAGTAATTAGCCCTTCCTGATAAAGATCACAGGCGTTTTTGGCTAGGTCTTCATAATGAATAACCGGATTTTCTATTTTGGGATTTTCTAATTGAAGTTTTCTACGAATCAACTCTACGTTAGGTTCTTTCCACAGTTGTTCCATTAAAGGTTTTTCTATATATTTAAGGTACACAGGGACAGGTACCTCGTCCCAAAAAGAGAGTTTTAATGAATTAAAGAAAGCCTTGTGGAGAGTAAAATCTCTGCAAGGCTTTTCTTCGAGAAGGACTTTTAAAAGAGGACGCAAACAATAACAGGTATCTGTCCATCCAAACAATCAAAAATATAAAATATTTCTGAGTGGAAAAAGTGTGAAAAAAGAGATTTTTGCTTATGGTGGGACATTGTACCTGTCCCTTTGTCCCGAAGGATCCAATATTATTCGAGGATGTGCGGAGAAGTACCATTCTAAGTAAAATTCAAGAGGACATTCAGTTTTATATCAATCGCCATAACACTTATTCTAAGAAATACGGTATAACCTATACCTTTACACTACCAATATTGAGTAAAGAAGACTGGGACAACACAATAGATGATATTGGTATGATTTCTTTTATACAAGGTTATCCGTTAGCGGGAAATGAGACGTATAATAACTTTGCGTTAGGGGGAAGTAGAATCTCGAAAGTTCATCAATATTTCGGAACTGTCATAAATGGGACTAAATATTATTTTCGAGATGACGCTGATTATTCATATTCTGTTGAAGAAATCTTCACAACCCCAAAAGAGGCTGTAAAAAAAGGTTATTTACCAATTACACAATCCAATCGTGACCACTTTACGCATAATTAGAAAATTTGTGGTTTTATGGAATCAAAGTATAATTGAGATATAAAAAGAATGATTTATAAGGGAAAGGTACACAGGGACAGGTACCACGTCCCAGCGCGAAAGTGCTGATTAAAGAAGGAAAGCTTATTCGAGAGAAATCTCAGAATGGGCTTTTCTTTTTTTTGAAAAGGACAAGGGGACAGGCTGGGATCACTGAAAGAAGGTACACAGGGGAACGGTTCCTCGCCCTACCGCTGAATTGCTGATGTTTTGAGAAAGAAGCCTTGTGGAGAGGAAAAAACTTCGTAACAATCTTCTCTTTTTTTACATTTTTGAAAAAAGGTTATTTAAAAATATGATAAAATGAATGGGCAACTGAATATTGTGAGGGTGGTTGGTTGTCCAATCTTCTTTCTGTTTGGAAAGGAGGTGATAATCATGGAAACATTTCTTGAAATCATTCGTGAAATTTTGAAGGGGATTGTGCGTGAAATTGCTGCACATGTCTTTCGAAAAAACGTCATAGATAACAAGAAAACCGCCCCTCGCCGTCGCAAGCTAAAGGGTGGTTTTCGTAGAACTAAATAATATATGACAACCACCACCCTGACGGTAGAGGTTGCAGGGAGGAGTGTTACCGGCACTTCTCCTTTTTATTATATTCTTATTATACATGAAATAAACCTTTAATTACAAGGTACACAGGGACAGGTACCTCGTCCCAAAAAGAGAGTTTTAATGAATTAAAGAAAGCCTTGTGTAGAGTAAAATCTCTGCAAGGCTTTTCTTACGAGAAAGACTTTTAAAAGAGGGACGCAAACAATAACAGGTAACTGTCCATCCAAACAATCAAAAATATTAAATATTTCTGAGCGGAATAAGTGTAAAAAAAGAAATTGTTGCTTATGGTGGGACATTGTACCTGTCCCTTTGTCCCGCCCGCTGGATAACGCTTTTTGAAATACCGGTTATTCTGGAAAGCTGTCTTAAAGAGGTCCCACTCAGACCCTTTAGTTTAAATAATATGGCATCCCTATCCCTGTTATCCATTTGTTGCAGGATACTAATATTCGGAATTCCCAGGTTATGCAAATGCCTTTTAACTTCAGCATCAGACATCCTTACTCTTATCTGAATATCTAAACATTGATCATCATTAGGCTTTTGCATAAAATTTTTAAAAGATATTAATGCCCTTTTTCTATCAGAAGAGAATAATTGAAGTGCATAATCGATATTAACCATGTGTGGTTTATACAGGTACTCCTTCATACTTGTCCATTTGCATGAAAACACGTCTGAAACTAAACCAGCTTTAACCGGGTTTTGGTGAATATAACGGAGGACTGTTAGAAAATAGTTAACGCTATCAACATTTTCACTATGAAACCGTTCTTGAAACAAGTGACCACATCGCTCATATTTCATATTGTACCAATAGACATAACTAGAGCTAATTCTCTTTATTATTGTGGAGATGGTTTCATCCGATTCTTTTATTAATAAGTGAATATGATTATCCATCAAGCAATAGCCATATATTTCATATTTACATATTTTCATATATTTGTTTAAGGTTTCGAAAAATCTAGATTTATCCTCCTCGTCTTCAAAAATTGTTTGCTTGTTTATGCCTCTCATGACAATATGATAAATCCTACTTTTACTTTTGCTTCTTGCTACTCTTGGCATATTTGACACCTCGGAATGTTTCTTTAATTAAAACTCAAAGACTTTCTCTTGCATTTTTCTCCTTTTAATTCATAGGCCTCCTCAGCTGTATCGCTTTTCAAATCGATTCGTCAGTAATTTGATCTTCATTTGCTAAATCGAAATCGTTCGTGCTAAACGGATAATCTTAATTTGAACACGGTTACTCCAATGCTGTTTGGCTGATACTTGGGTAATCATTCTCTGTAGGGTAGACGATAGTGGGGATATTGAGGTTAGGATTTCAAAAGGAATATTGGAGTTCTTTCTCTGAGGTATCAGGCAGACCAACAATAACCATGGAATTCATACCGGGTGAAGCCTGTACCTCAACACGCATACGATAACCCTCCAACCCTTTTAAACCAATGCTTAATACTTTTACTGTCAAAATTAAACCTCCTTTGAATAATAATTTTTTTAAAATTAGGAATGTTGAAATGAGATAAGTGATGGAAAGAAATAAGTGGATCAATTTGGGGTATTTATTTTATTCAACACGGTTACATAAATCCCTGCAAAATGGCGTATAGAGATTAAAATAGTCCTATGGACAAGGGGGAGGTACAGTATCACTGTTTAAATGATAAAACAATCTATAGAAATCACTTGAGTAGACATGTGTGGGACGAGGTACCTCGTCCCAGCAAGAAAGTGTTGGTGAATTAAAGAAAGTTTTGTTAAGAGAAAATCTCTGCAAGGCTTTTTACGAGAAGAACGTTAAAAGAGGGACGCCAGCGAGGACAAGTACCTTGCCCCATCCAAACAATTAATAATAGATTGTTTCTGTGCAGAAAAAGCATGTAATTAGAAATCGTTACTTATGGTGGGACATTGTACCTGTCCCTTTGTCCCACATACCTGTTTTGCGTGTAATTTTTTCATTGCAAAACTCGCTATGGGCTGAGCAATTCTTGGTTACAATAATATTATTAAATTTTAAAACATAAGGAGATATGGAACATAATGAAGAAAACTTTATTAATAATTTCATTACTTACACTTTTTATAATTACTGGTTGTGGTGGTAATCAAGACGAAGCAAAGAATACTGATTCTGATACTGCAAATAATGAAGCAACAACAGAAAATACAAAAGGAAATGAAGAAAAAGCAGCAAATAATAAAGATGTTTACTTTAAAGACAATGAAGCAAAATTAAATGATTTAAAGATTAAAATTACAGAAACCAAAGTTATTCGAGCAGGTGAAAAAGGAAATGAATACGGTGAAAAACCTGTTTTTGCAATTTGGTATGAAGTAACAAATTTAAGTGATAAAGAAATTGACCCTTCTACTGGATGGATGGCAGTTTTTGAAGCAGTACAAGACAATAATCCTAATGCAGTTAACACTCTTGAAGTTGGTGGACTTCCAGATGACCAATTTCTCGAATCCCAATTAGAAACAATTAAAAAAGATGGTACAGTTAAAAATGCAGTAGCATATGAATTAGATGATCTAGAAACTCCTGTAACATTAATTGCTACACAAGGTGTTGGTGGCGATAAAATAGGTGAACAAATTTTCAACATTAAATAAACGTTTAAAAAACACTTGTAGGGACATAGGGACAGGTACCTCGTCCCATCCAGACTATCAAAAATATAAAATTAGGGTGACAGGCACCTTCCAGAAAACTGGAAGGTGCCTGTCACCCTATTTGCTATATCTTAAATTTTGTTAACATTTCTTGTAAATCCTGTGCTAATTGGCTTAAGGATTCAGTTGAGGTGGATATTTCTTCGATGGATGCTAGTTGTTCTTCAGAGGCCGCTACGACATTTTGAGAGCCAACGGATGCTTCCTTAGCGATAGAAGCTAGTTGTTCAATCGTTGCAGTAACCTGTTGTGTATTCGCTGATATTTGTTCAGACGTGGCTGAAACCTCTTGAATTTGTGCACCAACATAGGCAATGGCCTTTGAAATCTCTTGGAAGGCTTCACCTGTTTGATCAATCACTTTTCTCCCTAAGGTCACTTCCTTAACACTGCCAAGCATCTCTTTATTTGCCACCTCGGTATCTTCTTTAATGCCGTTGATTAATGTGACAATTTGTGTGGCTGAGTCTCGAGATTGCTCCGCTAACTTTCTGACCTCATCTGCAACTACAGCAAATCCCTTTCCATGCTCCCCAGCTCTAGCTGCTTCAATTGCTGCATTTAATGCTAGCAAATTAGTTTGATCTGCAATACTAGTTATCACTTCAATAATTTTAATGATTTCGTGAGAACGTTCCGTTAATTGAAAAATGGCAGTTGTAGTATTTTCTGTTGCTGTACTAATGGACTCCATTTGTAGCATAGCTTTTTGAATTAATTCATTTCCTTGTTCAGATAATGTAGTGGTTCTTTCTGCTGAGTCTTTTACCGATGATGAGGATTCAGCAATGCTTTGCATCCCTTGGGATACCTCCTCCATCGCCAGTGAGCTCTCTTCGGAACTAATAACCTGACTCTCTGCCCCCTCTGCAACCCTTTGAATATCTGAAGCTATTTGATTGGTGGCCTGAGTGGTTTGATCCGTTGTTGCAAAAAGCTCCTGAGATGCAGCAGCCACTTGACTTGCACTGCTATTAATCTCCGTAATCAAATGGCGGAGGTTATCTGACATCTCATTGAAGGCACCTGCTAATTCGCCTATTTCATCATTGGTATCAATCTCAATTACTTCTGTTAAATCACCGCCGCTTATGGCTAATGCTTGGTGTTTTAATTTTTTCAATGGAGAGATAATGGACTTTGTTATTAAATAGATAGCGACTGCTCCAATAATCAATGCAATTATGATAATAAGAATGCTATGCTTAAGTATCGGTGAAGCCTTTTGACTTACTTCAGAAGAATCAATGGATCCTCCAATCTTCCATCCTGTTAATGCATTCGTCTTATAGCTCATAATTTTATCGATATGTTTGTCCGTATAATTAAATTGCCCTGTCTCTTGTTTATACATTTTGTCAACATAATTTCCTGTTGCCTTGCTTCCACCTTTTTGCGTTGGATGGGAAACAATTTGTTTATCTGCATCAATCAAAAGAGCATAACCGTGTTTTCCAATTTTTACTTGATTCGTTAACTTTTCAATATAGCCTAAGGAAAGATCTATTGAAACAACTCCTGAACCATCCTTTGTGGATTGTGAAAGAGTTAAGACCATTTTCCCTGTATTAGCATCTACATATGGAGGTGATATAACAATTTCCCCTTTTTTATCCATAGCTGCCTTATACCAATCTCTCACTCTTGGATCATAGCCCGCTTTTATTTCCACCTCAGGCTTGCGAAAAAATTGCCCCTTTTCAGTACCAACATTAACCATATCCACCTCAGGGTGCATATTAGCATATTGTTCAAAGGTTTGAATCAATTCTTTTAGCCCCTGTTTTTGATAGGATTGACTTGAAATATTTTGGGCTAAATAGCCAATATCATTCATTTTCGGCTGAATTGTATTATCAATGGTTGAATTTAACAACCCTAAACTCTCACTAAATCCATCAAGCATCTCCGCTTGAATCGCATCCTTTGCTGATAAAAAGGATAGATACCCAATCGTTATGGTAGGAACGATCAAAATAATCGCAAAGGAGAAAATCAATTTTGTTTTTATGTTTTTAAAGAATCTTAAGATGTTTTTCATTTGTTTTACTACCTTTCTATTATCCAAATAATTTATTCAATATTTTTGTTTTTAACTTTCCGTTCATCATCTCCATTTCTCCTATCAAACGATAATACCGTAATAATATTTCCACCAAAAAGGCTATTCTACAAAACATAAGATAGCCAAAGAATGGGAAACTAGGCGACCTTAGTTTGTTGAGCTTTCCTAGCTCACAAAACGTAGACCAATAGCTTTGATTCATATTCATTCGAATAGTTTACCTTTATTTCATAATTATTAAGGTGAATTAGATGGTAATGTATAAAATTGTCTACGAAAGCCTCATTTTATCGGATTATAGAGATTTATTCAATGAGTTTGTTACTTACTTCACAATTTTGTAATGGGAATGGTGGGACATAGGTGGAGGTGGGACAAAGAGGGATAGGGTGACAGGCACCTTCCAGAAAACTGGAAGGTGCCTGTCACTTTTTAATCAATCTATTACCTATTATTTTCTTATTACCTTCATCCCTGTTAAGATGGCTTTAGCATCGCTATTCAAATATGCAATCACATCATCTCTCATAAATATCTGCGCGTTTTCCTTTAGGATTACCTTAATCCCCATTAAATCGAATTTATAAGCATATGTATTAATAGCATTGATAATGGAAAGATCTTTTCTTGATAGTGGTTTGACTCCAGAATTTAATTGTTCTGTTAAAAATTTATGAATTTCTCTTGCGTTACTTTTCAGCAATTGTTTATTATCTTGCAGTATGCTTAAATTGCCCTCAATATATTTTCTTGCAGTAACGAAATCAAGATCTTCAACACTGTTATTGATATTATCAATCAACTCTGCTAGTTTCACCTCAACACCACTCCTACTATTTATAACTATCAGTCTGATAAATAAAGTATATCACTATAGTAATAAACAGAAAATTAGTTTGTGCGGGACACAGGGACAGGTACCTCGTCCCATCCAAATATCAAAAATATAGTTAACAGGGTGACAGGCACCTTCCAGAAAACTGGAAGGTGCCTGTCACTTTTAAATCAAACGTTTGATTTAAAAGTAGAATGTGCTTATTAAGGAAGAGACGCAGGCTATGCCTGAAATCGAGGAATTAGCCGATTTGCTAAGTGAAAATAACAGAATGATGGAAGAACTATTAAGTAAGATGAAAAATTAATAGTGTAATATGTCTAAAATATTTTTGCGCGCCTCCGAAAGAGAATTGCGCTCACTTTTTTGAAATGAAATGGTAAAATTATACTATAGATGAAAAAAAGGGTGAAGTATATGAAAAATAATTATTATGATCTAGATACTTTAAAAGGAGAAATAAATGGATTGAGAATGAAAATGTACAAAATAGCAATGGAAAAAACCTTTTCAAATCCCGAAGTAGTTCAAATTAGTCAATTTCTTGACACAAAAATAATAAAGTACCAGCAATTATTTAAGAAATAACCAATAATCAATAGAGAGTATACGATCAAGGGGGGGAGTGAAAAGTGTCTAAGTATTCTTTTGTTCATTGGTATCAGCCCATCTATGATCTGGGAAGGGAAAAGATAGATGGATATGAAGCATTAATAAGATGCTTGTTTCCGGATACAAGAACACCAAATGAGTTATTACGTCAGGCTGAAATGGATGGAACATTAATTGAGCTAGATAAGCACTCCATTGAACTTGCTCTGAGCCAGGAAATACATCATTCAACTGGTAATCTCTTTGTTAATATCCTTCCATCAACAATGATTCAAGATGATTTCATGGATTGGTGGGGCAGGCAACGATTCTCATCGCAATCTATTACCTTAGAAATTTCGGAACGTATGGAAATTAAAGATTGGGAAAAAATCAAAAATAGAATCTCTTATTTAAAAGAAAGAGGGGTCAAAATTGCTATTGATGACTTTGGTATTGGTCATTCATCCTTTAGGCATTGGATTGATTTAGCCCCCGATTTTATTAAGATTGACTGTTATTATTTTAAGAACTTTTCTGAGAATACAAAGAAGCAAGAGGTGGTTCAAAAACTAGTATCTCTATTTAAGGGTTCAGCAAAAGTCATTGCAGAAGGAATAGAAAGAGAAGAGGACCTGCGGCTAGTTAAAAGTTTTGGTATAGATATGGTACAAGGCTTTTTAGTTGGGAAGCCTGCTCCAAACATCCATATTTCAAACAATCATTCGAATGTTTGTTCTCTATTAAAATTAGGATAAATCCGTACTAATAAACTGGAATTGGAGAATTTGCGATGGTAAACACTAAAAGTAGTTTAGTAAAAATAGCAAATCAGCTCTTAAAATCGTTTTCCGATCCAATATATATAATTGATAAAAAGGGGATAATTATTTGGACTAATCCCTCTTTTTTGCATACTTATGGCTGGGAAGTAGGTGAGATCAACTTCAGCCCATTTATGCCGAATTATTTGCTCGATGAATATCAAGAACTACAAAGAAGAATTATGTATGGCGGTAGTATTTATGGATACGAAAGCAGTAGATACACAAAAGATGGATCGCTCTTAAATGTACTGATTGACTTCCTGCCTGTATATTCCGATATTGGAGAAATAGATGGATATGCTTTAATTCTTAAAAGTGGTTCAAAACAAAAAAAGCTAGAAAAAGAATTAATGGAAACAAACGAAAAATATGAGTTAATTGCCAATAACACATCTGATATAGTAATGCTGGTTGACCCAAATGGTTTTATTCGTTATGTTTCTCCATCGTTAGAATCTATTACCGGATATAAGCAAGAAGAATATGAAGGAAAAAAGGCCTTTTCAATTATTCATCCAGATGACATAGAGAGAGTTTCACAGTTACATACTTTTGTTTTTGGAGAGAATAGGCCAGTGGATTTAGAGTATCGGGCTCTTCGGAAAGATGGAATGGTCATCGATATCGAGTCAAGAGTAATGCCTGTCTTAGATGATGATAAACAGGCAGAATATTCCGTAATAGTAGCCCGTGATGTAAGTGAAAGAAAGACGAAAGAGAAACAATTAGAATATATCATGAATAATATACAAGCTGCCATTTGGTCTACCGATAACAATTTTAGTACCTTAAATTTCTGCTCAACTAGTACTATAAATGTAATCGGAATCTCAAGTGAAGACTTCTCAGAAAATCCCCGTATTCTTCATAAAATGATTGACTCCAACCACATGAAACCATTTGAGATTTTTGACATCAATAGATATCAGGATACTGATTTTATTATTGATGAATTTCAAATTATTTTTAATAAAAATGAAAAAAGATGGATTCGCTGTATGGCTCATGCTATTAGGAACGCACATAACAAGGTAATCAGAATAGACGGGATATTCTTGGATATTACCTCATTAAAAGAATATGAAAATAAATACAAGCTTAGCGAACAAAGATTTAAAGCACTATTTGATAACCATATAGATGGGGTATTTACTTTAAATACGAATGGTGAATTTATTAATTGTAATATCTCTATGAAGGAAATATTGGAATTAGGCAACTATTTAATAGACAAATTGAGTTTCATTGATTTTGTATCAGACCAAAATAAATACCTTGTGGAAGAATGCGTAAAAAAAGTTATCACTCTAAATCAGCCTCAAAATTTGGATATAATAATTAATACCCTTCAAAAAAATCCATTAATGTTAAATGTCACCTTTATTCCTGTCATTGAGAACAATGAGACAATCGGAATTCACGGGATTGCAAAAGACATAACTCTTATTCATGAGACCTCAAATGAATTAAAAAGAAACAAAGAACGATATCAAAAATTAAATCATAGTATCAACAATTTTGCGCATGACTTGAGAAGGGTGATGAAAGTACCTGATATAGAAAGAAGATTGTTAAAAGAAATCAACACAATACTAGGGTTGAATGATGTCTCGGTCATTCAGGTTGATCGAACAAATGAAAAAAAGAGTAAAATCCCCTATGGAAAGCCGACGGCAATCGAGGAAGATCTTTACTTGAAAATATGGAGAAATTCTGACAAAATTATTTTATTAAAGATAGATAACCACACATTAAATGACTTTGATGACGTAGAAATTAGTTGGTTAGAAACGATTATTCAGTATGTATCAACTCTCTATGAAAATTTGCAAATAATCGAAGATCTTTCCAAGCAATTGGAGTCTGAGATAAATACAAATAGTACTCCACAATGGATGTTACGATTGCTATTTAATATTTCAGAAAAGGAAAGACAATACCTCTCAAGTGATTTACATGATTCAGCATTACAAGATCAAATCATATGGTATAGAAGGTTAGAAACATTACTTTCAAATACTAAATTACCGATTGACATTTTTGAAGAGTTATCTCAAATTTCAGAAGGCTTACTGGATGTTATTCACCAAATTCGAATCACCTGTAATGAATTACGCCCGCCTTTACTTGCTGAAATGGGATTAATTGAAGCTTTAGAATCATTAATATCTTTTCATCAATTATATTCTGATTATACTATTGATTTTCACTATAATGGGAATTGCGACTATATTAATGAAGAAAAAATCATGGGAGTATACAGAGTATTTCAGGAATTATTAAATAATGCAACAAAACATTCAAAAGCAACTGATATTACTTTATCTTTGGAAATAAAAGAAAGCTTACTAGAATTACTTTATAAAGATAATGGGATTGGAATGGACCTGGCATTAAAAACGAATTCCTATCAACATCTTGGGATTTCTGGAATTAAAACTAGAATACAGAGTATGGAGGGAGAAGTGGTGTTTCATTCCTCACCAAATCGGGGTTTAGAAGTAAAAGTTATTCTACCAATATAAACAATACAAAATGGGAGGAATGATATGATACAAATATTACTTGTTGATGATCATCCATCTGTCATTGAGGGGACCAAGTTACTAATTGAAAAAGAAGAGGATATGGAAGTAACCGTGGAAATAAGTCCTTATAATGCAATCGATTTAATACAAATGAAGCATTTTGATGTTATGCTTTTCGATTTGTATATGCCCCATATGAATGGAATCGAATTAACTAAGAAAGTATTAAGTCTTGACCCTGAAGCAATAATATTAATCTACTCCGGCTTTGAAATATTCCCCCATTTTAACTCCCTTTGCGAAGCTGGGATTTCAGGTTTTATTTCTAAAACCTCTACAAGAGAGCAATTAATTACAGCGATTCGATGTGCCCTTCGAAGGGAAACGGTCATTCCCCTATCATTATTTAGGGAACTGCGTAGAGTAAAGATTTATATGGAGGAAGAAAGCAAGAATAAGAAATTGGTTAGTATTACGATAACAAAAAGGGAGGAAGAAATACTCTATTATGTATCAAAGGGGAAAAGTAACAAAGAAATAGCTAAACTATTATTAATAGGTCAAAGATCCCTGGAATACAATCTTACGGCAATATTCCAAAAACTAGGCGTACGCTCAAGAGCCGAAGCCGTAAAAAAAGCAAAAGAACTCGGGCTCCTTACTGAAGAAATACTCCCATAGAGTGACAGGCACCTTCCAGAAAACTGGAAGGTGCCTGTCACCCTAACTTTTTACATTTCAATCTTATCAATAGAAACACCAGGAATGGAAATTTGTCCTCCCATAGTTGATTGGTATGTGACTAAACCAGAAGATAATCCAAATATCGTAATCTTATCGTCTTCTAATACCCTTTGGCTAACAGCATATTTATCGAATTCAGCAAAAATAATTTTGTCGTAATCATCATTTACAGCCAATCTTATTTGTGTTGTATCGTCACCCTCAATAACTTGAACAACTTTTCCGTGGAATTTTACCTTTTTTCCAATATAATCATCAGGAGTTCTAGCTAATTGATCATAAGTAATGCCTGTTTCATAGCCTTTCTTTTCTTCTGCTTCAGCTTTAGCCCTAGCTTCAGCCTCAGCCTTGGCTTTTGCTTTTGCTTCAGCTTCTTTCTTTGCCTTTTCGGCTGCTAGCCGCTTTTCTGCTTCTGCCTTGGCTTCAGCTTCTTTTTTCTTACGCTCTTCTTCCTTCATTTTAAACCAAGGGGCCGCTTCATCTACTTTCGCCTGTAAGTCTTTAATCTTGGCTTCTTTTTCTTTAATGGTTGAATTTTTATCTTTTACTTGGCTATTTAAGTCCGCTTTGTCATTCAAAGCTGACGCTAATTCATCATTAGAGGGACCAAAAGTGGATCCAATCATAAGTGCAATTACAGCGGTTAATACATACTTCCATCTATTTTTTAAAAATACTAGTACTTTGTTCATATAAATTCCCCTTTTATTATTTAATAATCAATACATTGTAAATTATAAAGAACTAAGAATTGAAATTTATACGTAATTTTTACAAAAGTTGGGATAAAAAGGAGAGTAGGGTGACAGGCACCTTCCAGAAAACTGGAAGGTGCCTGTCACCCAAGTAGAGTACAAGCTACTGAAGCAAACCTCAACAGCATTAAAGGCTTCAGAAAAAGCTATTCAGAAGGAAAAGGGGAAGAATCGAAAAGTTTTTGAGGCTCGTTTGCGTCAAAATGTTAAGGTGCCTTACAACAATGCGATGAAATTATACCAGGCTGTTAAGGCAGGCAAGAATATCGCAGCAAAATCAAAGGAAGTAAAGTCCCTTTTAAATCAAGGAATTGTAAATAGCACCACCATTTTAAGGAATAAACAATTAACCGATTCTATTAAGAAAAATAGTCCATTAATTAAAAAAGTAACAGAGAAACAAATGCGAGACGGGCTTTCGAATTACTACATGAAAACCGCAACAAAAGTAAATGCAACTGCCAGCATTGCCATCTCTATTAAAGATGGAATCAATTTATTCAATAAAGCATTAAAGACAAACAACACAAATACAGCCATCAAGCAAAAAACAAATATTGAAAAACTATTTAAGGAAGCAAAAGATAAGGGCCTATGGAAGAGCCAAACGAAATTATATTCCTTACTAAATGGTTCCTTTGGTAAATTAAAAAATCAATTTGATCAAACTATACTAGTATCACAATCAATAATTGCCAATCGTCCAACAACCTTTGGAGGAAAAATAGGGCAAGAAAAGATCTATAATCAATCGATCGTCATTGTCGCTGGTAAAGGAAAATATATAAAACTAGCAAATGCTGAAGTAAACGGAAATATCATCATTAAGGGCGATTCGACAGGTGCAGGAACGGTTTACTTAGACAATGTGAAAGTGAATAGGGTCCAATGCCAGGGTGGGTCTATTATCGTTGAGGATGTTGCCAATAGTGGGCTATCCCTAAAAAGTGTGATTGCTGATTCAATGAGGATTAATGATACAAACGGAGCGAATATCGTAGCCGATAAAGGAACCAAAGTCCGTTGTCTTCATCTGGCTGAGAAAGCTGGAACAAATGGATTGATTTCAATTGATTCAAAGGAAAAAGGTACCTTTGAACAAATGGAGATTGCTTCAAATGAGCCGGGAAGCCGGGGTGGGACTACTTTGAGTGGTGAACTTTCTGAATCCACGGTATCCGTTACAGGTAAAAATTCCATGATTAATTTTTCCAAGGGGTTAAATTTGAAACAGCTTAATGTCACTACTTCAGCAATCCTGAACTCGGAGACAGGGGCTAATATTGAAACCGTTCAACTCAGTCCAAAGGCTGCCATTCAACGTTCTGCAACCAAATTTAAAGGTGATTTTACAAAAACCACGGTGTATGTCAAACGATCCTTATCAGACTTAACCGTTCAAAATCATACAGAAATCAAGTTAATTGTATTTGAAACAGCAGGAAACCTCTCAGCTGAAAATGGTGCGAGTATTTATAAGGTACAAGTTGCTGCTAAAGAGAAAGGCGGCATCATGCAATTATTCGGTGATTTGAGTAGGACTTTAGTACAAATTTTAAATGCAAATTCTCGTATTGATGTTGGAGCCAATACTGAAGTTATGGAAATGAAAAAGGACCCGAGTGTTGGTGAAACTGTAACAGTTATAAACAATGGAAGAATTTTGAGAGCAACAGGATTGGTAGTAAAGAATAATCCACCTGTTTCAACCACCCCGCCTATGGATAGTCATCCAGGTGAGGCACCAACGATTGGAAGCTTAACCGTAAGTTCTGTGGATGATGATGACAGTGATAATCAAACGATTATATCAGTAGCCGGCCACCGTGGGACAGGGAATGAGTATGCTTATAAGGTGTTTGATGATGTAGCTTCAGCAAATGCCGGGAAGCCAAAGTTAGATGATGATGTTTCTGGTTGGACGGTGCTTCCCGTTGGTGGAAAAATTGCAGTTCCAAACGGCAAAATTGTCTTGGTAGTGGAGAGAAATGCTACGAGTTATAAGGCGAAGAAGGTCGGTCAGACTGTTGCGGTAACGGAAGTCGAGCCATTCAATCAACCGGCAGATTTGACGGAGGTAGTCATGCTGGATGGAAAGGATGGAGTAAGTCCACAGGATGGTGAGGTGGAAACGGTTCGTCTGAAGTTTAATGAGAACATCGATCCATCGACAGTGTCGAATAATTCTTTTACCGTGGAAGGGTTTGATGTCCTAAGTATTCAGGCAACAGATAAGGGCGGAAGAATACCAGGTGATGCAGCTTATACAAATGGGGAGCTGAATTACATTACGATAAAAGTCCAGCCGGTGCCGGGCACTAATTTTTCACCAAAGGTAAGACAGAACCCAAGCATTACGATTAAAAGTGCTAGTGGGACCGAGTATAAAAAAATATATGTTCAAGCCACCGATTCAGCGGCACCAGTAATCATCGGCGCTAGTTTTGTAGATGTGAATAGCAATGGTGTTGATAGGGGTGACCAAATCGTTATTACCTTCTCTGAGGATGTTAATGGAATAGAGTCAGACTTGGTGGATGATTTTATTTTAAAAGAAAATCAAGATTACTCTTTTGATTCAACAGATTCATTTAAAATTGAAAATAATGTTGTAACGGCTACATTGGGAATAACAACAGCAATGAAGCTTGCGGAAAAAACTAATATTACCATTCAATCTGATTCATCAAAGGTTTCAATAAGTGATCTTGGAGGAAATATGGCAAAGCCTCAGAAGGAATTGAATTCCTCGACCAAATCAGTTGAAATTAAAGATATTCCAGGGAAAAGCGAATTCGCTGGGGGCGATGGGTCCGTTGAGAATCCATTTATTATAATGAATGCGCAACAGCTGGATAAGGTACGAAAACATTTGGATGCTCATTATCAAATAGGTGATGATATTGATTTAAGTGAGGATCCGTTTGACCAGGGAGAAGGCTGGGTGCCTATTGGAGATAAGACAAATCGATTTACTGGTTCTATAGATGGAAATGGGAAGACGATTAGGAACTTAATAATTAATCGAGCTAGTCAGAGTCAATATACTGGATTATTTGGATTTATAGACGGAGCAACAATTAAAAATTTGAAATTGGATGATATAAATGTAACTGGGTGGATACAAACCGGGGGACTAGTTGGGACAGCTTTTAGTAGTACAATTTCAGATTGTAGTGTTTCTGATGCCCGGATTCATGGGGATAATTTTTCGGGTGGATTCATTGGGTATGTCAAGGATGGGTCAGTCAATAACATAGAAATTGTAGGAGTAAATTTATCCGGGGGAAGTCAAAGTGGAAATTTGATTGGTAGGCTAGATAATGGACAGGTTTCGGGTATTACTGCATCTAATTTAACAATAAGCGGTTCCACTTTTAATGGAGGCCTTATTGGTTATGACCAATCAAGTCAAATATCGGATGTCACAGCCTCTAATATAAATGTTAAGTCACAATCTGATTCTGGTGGTATCCTTGGTCAATCAATAGGTAGTACTATTCACACACTTGATATTAAACAAGTTGTAATTGATGCGTCAGGGTATAATCAAATCGGCGGCGTAATAGGAACTGCAGGGAATATCAATCTTGAGGATATTAATATTGAAGGTGTCAACTTAAATGGTGCTAATTTCGCTGGAGGATTAATTGGGACTGAGGATTATACCTCTACAAAAACTATTATAAATAATGTGGCTGCAAAGGATATTAAAATTACAATAACATCCCAAAAAGCTGCTGGACTTATTGCCGAAATAGATACTCCTGAAAGCCAAATATCAAATGTTGTTTTGGACAATGTAGAAATCTCGGGAGACCAATATGTAGGAGGCCTCGTATCTATTAATAAAGGAAAAATTAATAACACAAGTGTCCATCATGGCAAAATCTCTGGATCATCAATTAATGTAGGTGGATTAGTTGCATTGAATTATGGAGTGGTTAGGAAATCAAGTGTATCAGATGACTCGTTCATAATAGGGGAGACTAACGTAGGCGGATTGGTTGGTTATAACTATCTCAATGCTTCAATAATTGAAAATTGTTATTCTACAGCTGAAGTAGATGCCTCGGGAGTAACAAGTCCATCTGGAATTGGTGGTCTAGTAGGTAAGTTGGACGCAAAAGGTACTATCACGAATTCATATTCTACGGGGAAAATACTTGGAAATAAAAATCTGTCAGTAATGGGCGGTTTAGTTGGACTAAACTTCCGAAGTGAAGGAATAATCAACTCGAGCTTTTATGATAGTGACACAACAGGTTTTACTGGCTCAGATAAGGGAACTCCGAAAACGACATTAGAAATGAAGGATAAGGATACTTTTGTTGATTGGGATTTCACTAATATATGGGAGATGAATGGCAGTTATCCGATATTGAGGTAAACAGCACAGAAGGGTGACAGGCACCTTCCAGAAAACTGGAAGGTGCCTGTCACCCTCATTCCTGGGACGAGGGACCTGTCCCTTTGTCCCACCCAACATTCCGCTTGAAAGAATAATACGTAGCTGCAAAATAGCATACATAAATAACGATAATCAACAACAAGGAAATACTTATGTTAAACATAAAGGCGTTATCCCCAATAAAAACATCAATAATGGTCCTGTTTGCCTTTTGAAAGGCATCTAAGAATATATAGAAACCGAATACAGCAACCGTGATTGGTATGATAAAGTACAAGGATATTTGTTTTAGAATTAATCGACCAATCTCTTTCTGATCGATCCCCAGCTTTTTTAAAGTATCATATCTGCTTTTATGCTCGATAGAGTCTGATAATTGCTGCAATGCAAGCACTGTTAAGCTAATCATTAGTAAAACAGTCCCTCCATATATCCCAAGGATTCTCATGCCTAATGTCATATTTAATATTTCATTCGTCTCAGCAACCTTTAATCTAATAATTAAAGGATCACTAGAGATTTTATCATTAAGTATTTTACTGTAATTTTTCAAAAACCAATCTGGAATATACTCTTGTTCCAGCTGAACAGCCTCATCAACACTCATTTCCTTCTCTGTGTTAGCATAAAAGTCCTTAGCAGCTAAGGTTAAGTCTTTGCACCATTCATCAGGTAAAACGATTAGTCCACCTCTAAAGGATTTGTAAATATATTCACCAATAGATTCCTTATGGTACGGGGTTGAACTAAGCTTTAGCTCATGACCCTTAATATTCAAAGTTGAATTTTCCATCATGTAGTCATCAATCGACTTATTATCCTCCATTTTGAGCCATTGCATGGTAAACTCATTCTTCTCGAGCTTTACTTCCCGATATCCAAGCATTTTTCTTAACTGATTATAATCACTTAAACTGATTGCAAATAGCGGCATATCCTTTCCATTCTTGTTGTATGCCTTAGCATCATCAATATAATATTGCTCCACCTGACAATAGTCTTCCAACCGATATTTTTGACTGTCCATATGCTCAGCCAAATCGTGATAATCTACTTTTGATACATCCTCTAGCTTATTCATCATATTTATCTTGCTGCTAACAACCGTATCAAAAGGAATTCTATTATCTAAGTACCCCAAACTCCATTGGGATAGAAGGAGGGTTAGAGTAAAACTCAAGGCTGCACCTAAAAAGGTTAACGAGATGGTAGCCATTAAAATGGGTGCTGTCTTTATTTTTGACACTATTGCCCCAATTAAAAATAGGTTCGTATACTCGTACTTAAAACGGGTCCACCGTTCTTTTATTGCAATAATGATATAGGCTAAGGAGTAAAACAGCGCGTAAGTTCCTGCAATATAACCTGCTAGCGCGATCCCCGTATAAGTCATTTCATTACCGAGCTTGAGTTTAGGATGGTCTATTGCCTCTAAAATTTTATGAACCGAATAACCACAAAGTACATAAAGTAAAACAGCCAAAATAAATACAATAATATAGATAATCCTACTTCTCTTTAATTGAAACTCTGTTTTCCTTTCATCATTAAGCATATGAATCAATTTAGTTTTACTTAAGGATCTTACGTTTATTAGCCCGATGATAATAAACATTGCTATAAAAAACACAAAGGTTATGAGCACGGTATCCAAATATAGTTTGAAGGAAAATACAATTTCCTGCTTTGCAGTCATTAGAATGAGAGCTGTAACCACCTGTGAAAACAAGGTCCCTAGAAATATACCCAAAGCAATAGAGCCAATACCCATGACTAAAATTTCTATGAAAAACATAAACGCCACATTTTTTTGAGGAATGCCTAACAATATATAGGTGGCAAACTCTCTTTTGCGCCTTTTTATCATATATTTGTTGACATAGCCTACGAGTACTATCAGCAGGCCTGTAATAACATAGGTGGTATACTTGATCATCACCTTCAGCATTTCAAAATTATAGGTGTCCTCTGTGATCAATTCATAATGTGAGCTTGATAAGGACATAAAAGCGTAAAATAAGCTTACGCACATCGTTAATGTAACAAAATAAATAAGATAATCCTTAATAGATCTTCTTGCATTACCCAGTGCCAGTTTAGCGTACATCTCTAACATCGCCCCCCAGCAGTGCCACCACATCCAGAATTTGATTAAAGAACTGCTTGCGAGTGTTTTGTCCCTTGATTAACTCGGTAAAGATCTTGCCATCCTTAATAAACAAGATTCTGTCACAATAGCTTGCTGTGAAGGAATCATGGGTAACCATAAGAATTGTTGCTCCTAATTCCTTATTTAAATGAGAAATCGCCTCTATGAGCATTTGTGCTGACCTTGAATCTAAGGCACCGGTTGGTTCATCTGCTAAAATCAGTTTTGGGTTGGTAATTAAAGCCCTTGCGCAGGCACATCGCTGCTTTTGACCACCTGAAACCTCATACGGATACTTTTGAAGAATCCCATCTATCCCCAATTCTTCCGCAACAGCCTTTACCTTTCTGTCTATCTCCGCCTTTTTATGCCTATTTATCGTGAGTGCTAAAGCTATGTTTTCATGAATCGTTAAAGTATCCAGCAGGTTGAAATCTTGAAAGATAAAACCAAGGTTTTCTCTCCTAAACTTGGCAATATCCTTTTGATTAATTTGTGTTAAATCTCTACCATCTATAAAAATATGACCTGCGCTGGCTTCATCAATAGTAGATATGATATTCAGCAAAGTGGTCTTGCCCGAACCGGAGGGCCCCATAACCCCAACAAATTCACCCTTAGAGACATGAAAGCTGATGTCATCAATAGCTTTTACAACATTTCCTTTGTTCCCATAATATTTTTCTACCTTTTTTATATCCAGTAGCGTATCCATTACCCTCACCTCAATGTTATGGTACATGATTTCACCCCTGGCAGATTCGATGAAACCTTACTTTTAGGTTACAACTTTGTCACTTAAGGAAGGCTGTCTGGTCATTAAAGGTTGGCACGAACGGTATCATTAATAAAAAAAGAGCCTACATGGCTCCATCCTTACAAAAGTTCCCCTTAGGAAAAGTAATCACTATTTTAGTATATAAATTTTCCTTTGAATCTACTGTAATCGATAAACCTAATTGATCACATAGTTTTTTACAAAGATATAGGCCTATTCCCGTAGATTTATAGTTTTGTCTACCTTTGCTCCCTGTAAAACCCTTTTCAAATATTCGGCCAATCTCACTTTCCGGTATTCCTATCCCATTATCCTCAATGATAAGCTGAATCCCATGCTTCAGATCCCGAGTATAAATCTGAACCTCTGGTGATTCTTTTCCTCCATACTTTACTGCGTTAATGATAATTTGATTGATGATAAACTCCAGCCACTTGCTGTCACAGTATACATTTCTATCAAGATTTTCGAGATTTACAGCGATATCATTCAGAATAAAAGTCTGCTTATTCCTGATCAGAACTTGATTTACGCATTCCTCCAACGAGATCTCTTTTATCAGATAATCCTTTTGCGCCTCTTCACTTCTGGCGTAAAATAAGGCCTGCTCAACATATCGATCTATTATTTCTAATTCCTCTAATACAGCTCTCGAATTAGCATTTCTATGATTCTCTTCGATTAGCTTAATGGCAGCAATCGGCGTTTTTACCTCATGAATCCATTGCTCGATATATTCTTTATATTCCTTTCGCTGCGTGTTCGTTTTATTGATTTCCTCAAGCATGGATTTTCCAGCCATTTTCATTAATTGGAAATAAGGAACCGCATCCAAGTAGGGTGGAGGATCAATTATTTCTCCCATAAGATATTTCTTATCCAGGTTGCCCACGGTTTTTAATAAATTCGAATAGTAGGCCTTTCTTTGGCTATATTCATAGATGAAAAATAGGGAGTACACTACTACCCAAGTGACTGCTATAGTAATGATCGTATCCATGGTATTTCCGACACTGAAAAGGAATAGGCTTAGAGTAATGATTGAGATTAAATTTAGCAGAATAACTTTTACTCTTTCTCTAAAATAATCCTGGAAGCTCATATGATATAACCTTGCCCTCTTCTAGTTTTTATAAAATCATGAACGCCGATATCTGCAAACTTATTTCTTAATCTAGTTATAT
Source organism: Bacillus massilinigeriensis (assembly GCF_900117315.1). Lineage (GTDB taxonomy): Bacteria > Bacillota > Bacilli > Bacillales > Cytobacillaceae > Bacillus_BE > Bacillus_BE massilionigeriensis. Next base: position 3,823,024 of record NZ_LT630337.1, on the reverse strand, counting down.
TGACCGTAAGAGTATTATCATTGACAAACAAGGCACTATCCCACAGATACTCCATGATGTCTACTCTAGATACGATTTTTCCCTTGTTAATCAACAAGTAATAGAGGATTTTGAACTCATTTTTGGTAAGCTCGATTTCCTTATCAGCAAATTCTATCCTGCTGGACAAAAGGTTCAGCCTAACCCCGTTACAATCGATGTAATCGCTCGACTTTTCATTAGGATAGACTCTTTTTAGGAGAGAATTAATCCGGGCTAACAGGATTTGAGCATTGTATGGTTTGGTAATGAAATCATCCCCACCTAAGGTTATACTCATCAATTCATCAACATTCGTATCTCTACTCGTGATAAAAATAATCGGTACGCTTGAAAAACTGCGGATTTCCGTACATATGGTAAATCCGTCACTATATGGTAGATTAATATCTAACAAGATTAAATGGGGATTGTTCTCCTTCACTTGGCCAGGTATATTCTCAAACTCAACCGTTTTCACCACGGAATACCCATGACGTAATAAAAGACTTCCAATTTCATTTTGCAATTTTGGGTTATCCTCTACGATCATAATGTTAAACATCTCATATCCCTCCACATGGAGGTGACAGGCACCTTCCAGTTTTCTGGAAGGTGCCAGTTTTCTGGAAGGTGCCTGTCACCCTAGTTCCCGCTAGCGTCAATAATCTCAATTCCGTCAATAACCTCGTAAATATTAGAAAACTCATAGTTTCTAGTCTCTCCAGGTGCAACGTTGTTAAACTCGGCAGTTTCAGTTACACCTGTAACAACTGGATTGCTTCCGTATGTACCATTAATTTTTATTTTAACAGTCCCGGTGGTAATTGTTCTAGGTTCGAGATTTGTGATTTGAACAGCCACAACGGTTTGACCAATAAGGTTCTCATAGATATCAGTAATCTGTGCAGTCACATGGATGGGTTGAGCTGTCTGCTCTCGAGTAGACGCCTCACTATTTTCAGTCGGAGTAACGGTAAGTAAGATAGATTTTACCGGCTTGTCCTCAGCGTCAGAGGAATACCAAGCGACTTTATTATAGTCTACCTGACCTTGGATGAACCAGCCACCATCCATCTCATCCTCACCCTCAGACATAAGAAGGATGGCCTCTTTCTCCATAATCTGCTTAATCTCAGCTGGAGTTTGCCCAACCTTTGTGCCAAAAATATCGGCATTCTTATTGTTAATAATGACTGAAGAAATATAGTTATTCGCATCAGGCACAATTGTAATGTTAGGAATTTTGGCGAATTGGTATCCTACTCCGCTATCCACCTGAACCTCCTTGCTCGGCTCTCCCCAATTCTTTTTAAAAGCTTCCCATTCCCAACCGATGATCTCATCGATGACATTGGGCAACTCTACTTTTTTCTCTTTTATGGTAACCTGAGCCTCTTCTTTAGTAGCTGCTTCTTTATCCTCAGCAGACTTTGAAGAGGTTTCCTTTGAATCAGAGCAGCCAGCAAGAACAAAAGCCGCCATACCCACTAAAATAAATTCCTAATTCTATTCATAAAAATTCCCCCTGATTTTGGGTGACAGGCACCTTCCAGTTTTCTGGAAGGTGCCTGTCACCCATTTACTTCTGAAATATCTTCTTCAAATACATACCACCATATCCTGCAGCAAAGGAGAGACCGAAGCTTCCGATGAAGACTTTGATGAGGCTGACGGAAAGGGATAGTTCAAACATTTGCTTTCCTTCTTCAACTGCCTCGGCAACTCCATCTACATTCAAGATACTAAATGAAGCTAACGCGACCATGAATAAACTGTATACGGCGCTCGAAATCGCAAGAGATTTTAGCGAAAATTGGTTTGCCTTTGCCATCGAATAACCTGCAAACAATAGGAAAATGACAGGAATCACCATAGCAAGCTTATAATATAAGTCAATATCGAAAAGATTAAAAAAGTATTCTAGTTGAATTAAATCTCCATTCATAGCTTCTCCTGTGAATTTGAACCCCGAGAAAATGGAATATTGGATTCCACTGCTTTCCCCATCAGCTTTTAAATGGAAAGATAAAGGAGAAAAATGAAGCATACTATAGAAAATAGATGAAACCTGAATTCCAAATAAGCCAATAGCATATGATGTTTTTTCCAATAACTCAGGGAGCTCAGGCACATGCAAAGAGCCAATGATCTCCTTTAAATCATTCATTTTTCCAAAAAGATACCCAACAAAAATAATAGAAAAAGAAATAAATCCGCGAACAAATGCTGCAAAGCCCTGGTGCACAGCATTCCCATATGGAATGAACTTTTCCAAATGCTTCGTCACCCGTCGATAATTGATACTGAACAGCATCCCTAGCATACTAAAAATAAAACCGAATAAAAAACCTTTGACAATCGTTTGAAAAAGTGGATAGTTCGTCCCTAAATCAATGCTTACTCGCTCGCCTGATTTTGATAGGTTCAATTGATAATCAAAGCCACTAAAAAAGGAAAGAGCAGTTAGCAACAAAGTATAGATTAAACCGATTCCAAATGAACCTGAGAGAAATGATTTGAAAGAGATTTCAGGGTTATTTTTTCGATAAAGGATCCCACCAACAAAAAGTCCAATGAGAGGGAATAAGATGTAAGCAATCAGTGCAAAAGAAATATCCAAATCTGCGGTTCCGTGAATTTCCTCAAAGTAAGTGTTGACATCTAATTTTAACTGATAAGTAGGTGATAGGATGTGGGACATCATCACATTATCGGTAAATCCAAATAATTTATCTGGAACTTCTACATGTGAACCATATTCTTCAGTAATTTCTTGTGCGAACTCTGCCGGGGTAGATCCAAGAGAATCCTCAAAAATTCCTTCGTAAAATTGATTAATGGGTGCAAAGGATAAATAGTTTAGAATGAGCATAATTGCAAAAGCAACAATGGCTGGAATAAATACCTTTTTCAAAAGACCTTTTGACAATAAAGAAGTAAAAAAGGCTGCTGGCGCCGCAGCTGGTTCCATTCTTTCTTGAACGATTGGCTCCGGATTCATGTCCATGCTAGGCTGGGGCCTGCTATATTTTAATAGAGATTGCCCACAGCTGGTACAATATTGATCTACCATATTTACGCCATTCCCACAGTGGGGGCAAAAATTCGTTTCATTCGTTTTTATAAATAAAGATTGTACAGGAGGATTATGTCCAATCTGGTTGCCATCATGAGAGCAATAATTGCTCCAATCGGGGTTCGATTGGCCACATGTCTTACAATACATTTGATCGTCTCCTTAAGTTCTAGTTGTTCCGTTTCATTCCACAGCAGGGGCAGAATGTTGAGTTAACAGGGATTTGTTCTTTACAGGAAGGACAAGCGACTGTTTCTAGTACTTCCTTTTGCTCCGGCTGATCAATTTTTGCTCCGCATTCCCCACAAAACTTGTCTTCTTTACTAACCGGTGCTCTACAGGAGGAGCAGACATCTCCATGCCCGGCTTCTAATTCAGCCATTGCTCTTTTACATTGAAAAATTGTCCGATCTAGTTCAATCATTATGTCAATTTTTCCCTTTAAATCATCAGAGGTAATCCCTTCTGAACGAATCTTTTTGTAATACTCCTCCCCAAGCTGTAAAAGAACCTCATTCCGCTTCAATCCAGACTCTTGAAGAATATTATTCAAAGTTTGAGAGTCTTGAAGATTCATCCCATTATTTAATTTTTCCTCTATAATATTCATAATAATTTCTCACTCCTTTTAGTTTAAATTTATCACATAGTTCAAAAGGTGTATATTTGCTTTTTAGACGGTTTTAAGGGTGACAGGCACCTTCCAAAAACTGGAAGGTGCCTGTCACCCTTAGGTCCTTGTAGAAAAATTGCTAATATTATATGATTTAAAAGTAATTTTAATATATTTTATTACTATTTTAATATAGAAAGTGAGGGGAGTGTTTTGCATTGTAAACAATGTGGAACAAAGTTGAAGGAAAACCAGGTCTTTTGTAACAACTGTGGGGCAAAGGTTGAACGAAAAGGAGCCACAGAACAGACGATAGCAAATGGGCAATCGGGAAAATCGTCACAATCAGCCCAGCCAGGACATCCAACTCAGCCGACCCAACCAGGTCAATCGGAACAACCGGTTAAGTCGGGACAACCGACAAATTCAGGTCCAACAGCTCAGTCTAACCAACTAAATCAGCAGACGCAATCAGCACAGCAAGCTCAACGGAATCGAGCAACTAACCCAACACAGCCGGTCCAGCAAACGCGTTCCGACAGCAAGCCAAATTCATTTTTTCAATCCAAAAAGTCGAAGATAATTGCCTTAATCGTCGTTATCCTTGCTGCAGCGGGATTCACTGGCTACAAAGTCCTTTCATCCATGTACGAGCCGACAAAAATTGTTGAAAAGTTTGAAAAGGCTATCGACAAGGATGATGCCAAAGGATTGGCCAATCTCCTAAATAGTGGCCAGGATAATATGGAAGTTACTGAAGGAGACGCTAAGTCACTTTTAGCCTATTTAGAGGATAATCCAGATCTCCTTGATGAAACGAAGGACAACCTACACAAAGAAGCTCAGGCGTTTACCAATGACAAAATAATCGATGCTGAAAGTCATGATTATTTTAACCTAGTAGCCTTACCGAAAAAGTGGGGAATTATCAAGCAGTACGGAATTAGTTTTAAATCTATTTATCTTAAAATTACCTCAAATCAACCAGATACAAGTGTGACGATTGATGGCAAGGAACAGGAGAAACTGAAGGAAAATGATGAGAAAACGTTCGGGCCATTTTTACCAATCGAGCACGTAGTAAAAGGACTAATAAAAGCAGAATATACTTCGGTAACCGATGAAGTAGAGGTTAACCCATTTGACTATGAAAATAGCAAAATAGCTGTTGAACTTAATTTAACCGGTGAAGAAATTTACTTGTGGTCCAATTACGATGATGCGGTTGTTTTTATCAATGGAAAAACTACGGCGAAATCCGTTAGAGAATTGGCAACATTGGGACCCGTCCCAGTAGATGGTTCCATGAAAATCCATGCAGAAAAGAAAATTTCAGGGAAGCTATTAAAGAGTGAAGAGGTTTCTATTTCAGAAGGCAATAAAGAATACGAATTATACATCGATGATTCTGTAATTCAAGCCGAAGCCTTAGCAGCAGAAGAGGCCAAGCAAGAGGTAGAATCTGCCGTATATGATCACTATAGTTACATTTCCTCTGGTGATTATTCATCAGCCTATGACCTGTTCAGCGCCAGCCGACAAGGGAAAATTAACTACGAAAAGTGGAAAGATGGGCTAATCGATAACTACAGCAATGAGGTCGTGGTCAAGACCGATTCGGTAAAAGGGGATAAAGCTGTTGCCTCCTTCGAATTGATTTCTCGTGATTATAGCGAGGATGGAACCTTAGTACAGACCTTCAGCGGAAAGTGGAATCTAGTAAAAGAATTCACTGGCTGGAAGTTAGATACTCCAAAAATTTCAAAAACCGGCGAGAGAACGGAGTAATGAAAAGACCAATCGTTATAGGGATTCCAATTTTGGTCATTTTATTAGTCTCTGTAGGAATTTCCCTTCAATTAAATATGAAAGCAGACAAAGCCGATGTAAAAAAAGTGTCATCGAATGCAGAGTCAAATACGAAAGTTTCAGAGAAAAAAGAACCTGCGGAGCTCGTGGTAAAAAGTGAAGCGGAGCTAAGAGAAGAGCAAGTTGAGAAAGTATTGGCTGGCATGTCTCTTGAGGAAAAAATTGGCCAGCTTATGATGGTCGGCTTTTATGGAACAGAGCCAAGCCCTGAAATAAAGGAGCTAATCGAAGAAAAGCACATTGGCGGTGTCATTTATTTCGATCGTAACATGGCCACTCCAAAACAAGTGGCAGAGCTATCCAACTCCTTACAGCATTCGGCAATAACAATTTCTCATGAGCTTCCATTAATGATTGCCGTCGATCAAGAGGGCGGAGATATTTTAAGAATGAGAAGTCAGGTGTCTCCCATCCCTTCGCAGCAGAGACTGGGCCAGTTAGCCTCCCAGCATGTGTATAATGTCGCAAAAATTAACGGATCCGAGCTTAGCGCAATGGGGATTAATATCAACTTCGCGCCTGTTCTTGATTTATCAAACACGGACACCCGTTCTTTCGGAAAAGACCCGAATAAGGTTTATGAATATGGAAGAAATGCGATCAAGGGCTTGAACGATATGGGCATCACAGGGGCCTTAAAGCATTTTCCTGGGAACGGGCGAAGCGCCATTGACCCCCATGTCGAAACGTCATCCGTAACAGCAGACCAGCTTGACCTTGAGAATTCGGACATTTTCCCATTTAAAAAAATGATCCAAACCGTGGATCATCAGAACTTCTTTATCATGGTTACTCATATTAAGTATCCCGCCTATGACAAGGAAAAGCCTGCGAGTCTTTCCAAAGTGATTATCCAGGACTTATTGAGGAAAAAGCTCGGGTATGAAGGAATCGTCGTCACAGATGACTTGGAGATGGGTGCGGTTAATAAATATTATTCCTACAAGGACATGGGCAAGGAAGCCATCCTGGCAGGAGCTGACTTGCTCCTCATCTGCCATGAATATCAGCACCAGCTTGAGGTTTATAATGGATTGCTAGGTTCAGTGAAAAACGGAGAAATCCCCGAAGCACGAATCAATGAGGCAGCCAAAAGAATCATAAACTATAAGCTGCAAAAACAAATTCAAACTGAGGTGGACCCTAACCAGGCAACACTTAAGGTTAAAACTGATGAAAATGTAAACTTCATGAACGGGTTATAAAGCAGGGGAGCAGGGATAGCACACAGCTTACTGTTAGCACGTCAGCTATCCTCCCTCCCCACAACATCAAGAGGAAAAACCAATCCAATACACCTCAACTTGGGGAAAAGAAAAAATCAGAATAACATCGAAGGGAAGAAAGTAAATGATTTGTCCAAATTGTCAGCATCAAAATGATGGGGGGAATTTCTGCGAAAAATGCGGTACTAAATTGACAGCAAACGTAAATCCAGAAGTGGCAGCTACAGCTGAGTCATCACCTCAAGGCTTTACTAATCCTGTTCAAAACGGGGCAGACTTTAATTCAAACCCAAATCAATACACACAGCAAAATCAAAATCAATACGCTCAGCCAAACCAAAATACACAACAAACATACCAAAACGCACAGCCAAACCAATATATTGAAACGACTAAGAATGTATCCAAGCAATACTTTGGTTATTTTATCAATGTATTGAAAAAACCATACGCAACAAGCCAAGCAGTCGGCGGCGAACATTTAATCAATGGAATCATCACAATGGTTTTATATTCATTATTTATCCCATTAATGTTCTACTTTGGTCTAAAGGGAATTTTATCTGATATTAATAGCTTTGGCGCATCTCTGCTAGGCGAGGATATTGTAAAAAATCCACCATTTGCCGATGTCGTTCTTAAGCCAACATTTGCTTATCTCATCTTTATTTTCTTAGTATCAACCTTTACATTTGCAGCTGTAAAACTTGGTAGGATCAATGCAAGCTTTAAGGAAGTCATCGCTCGTTTCGGCTCATTTTTAATTCCGTTTGTTTGCATTTTAGCAATTGCATTAATTATGTCCATTTTAAAAATAGATTTCTTCCTATTCTTTTTACTATTAGGATTTTTAGGATCCATCTTCATTGTTCCACCTCTTGTTATCGCAAGCTTTAAAAAGGGTACTCAAGAAGGTGTTGATGCTATCTATGGAACACTCATTACGTATGTTCTAACCTTTATCGCCATCTTTATTATGGCAGATATGCTATTTGAATCCATCAAATCAGCAGTTACCAACCTACTTGGTGACCTAGGCGGATTTGGCGGCTTCTAAAAAGGGTGACAGGCACCTTCCAGAAAACTGGAAGGTGCCTGTCACCTGGATTTTTTTCCCTTTATAAATCCTCACTCTTGATTTCCTCTGTTTTCTGCAAAGTATGAACCTTCAAACCGTCTTCATGCTGAGTAAGTAAGAATTGAGACTGAAACTCTTTATATTTCGCAGAGCCGTCGCCATAATAAATATTATAGCCTTCCTCTGTTTTTACTTGATAACCTTCCTTCGTCTTCTTGACCTCTTTAATCTCCATCCCTTGGAAGTTCTCCGTAATTCCATTTTCCTCAATATAGGAAATATAATTTTTTGATTCCTTATAGGATTTCCCTTTTGGATCTAAAAAAGGCTCTGAGATGGAAAAATCACGGCTGTTGATGGCTGAGACACTTGTGTAGAAGTAGGTTTCCATGAACTGTTCAATTTCTTCATTGCTCACACTATCAGAGGTTTTCACCGCTGTTTCTACCTTTTCTTCCTCTTCCTCAAATAATAACCAGACATTGGACTCATCCACAATTTTCACCTTGTTACTTTTCACCGTTTTACCATCCTGTTTTCTTTCTGCGAAAACTGTTAAAGAACCGTCTGTTTCAATAGGGCCAAGCTCATCGATGTCTGCCACCAAAACTCCTGTATTTTTTCCATTTACATATAAAACGGCATCATCATAATTCGAATACACAATGACGTATTGTCCATCAAAATTGAAAGAGACATCTAATTTGTTTTTACTTGAAAGGGAAAAATCAAGTTCTCCTGATTTGGTCATTTTGGTGTAATCGCCATTATAAATTCCCTTGATCTCTTGCTTCCCAGGGAACACATATCCTACATTTTCAAAGGTGTCACTGTTTTTTAGGTGTTTCAGTTTTTTGCCATTCAACAAAAGATCCGTCCCTCCAAGATTAGAAGAAACATTTAATTGAATAGGATAAAATTGCAGGTAAAATTGATTATACAATCCCCATTTTTTCTTGCCTTGTTGTAGAGTCACTAATTTATTGCCATAAGTATCAATAATTGGTTTAATCTCTTTGATTTTTTTAATTTGATCAGCCTGTTTATTTAATTTTTCAACGATTTCACCAGCATCATTTTCTTTCAATAAGTACGTTAAAAAGGCTGCAGCCTCATCCTCAGAGATTTGATCCTTTGTTTGGCCTTCATTAATTAAATCGGCGAGTTTTTCAGAATCTTTTTGCTGGATTGCTTGAGTAAAGGCTTCTACTACCTTTGTAGGTTTTGCTTGTGATGAAAAATAAAAGTGTAGCCCGCCGATAAAGAGTATGACAATTAGCCCGGAAAAAAGAGCGATTTTATTTTTGAAGGATAGCGGCTTTTTTGGTATTGTTGGCTGAGTGATTTGTGCTTCTCCTGGTTGCTCCAGATTTGTTGGTACTGCTGTTTGTGTGTTTACTGCCGCCTCTGTTTTAGATAGTGTAGTCGATGTTTCTGTTGGCGTGGTAGCAGTAGCCCCCGTTGGTGTTGATTGTGTTATAGGGTCTGGTTTTTGTTCGGATTGTGTTTGTTCAGGCTGTCTAGTTTGTTTCGCACCACAATTTGAACAAAAAGCCTGATTTTCTTTTAATTGTGTTCCGCAATTTTTGCAAAATGCCATTATCTTCTCTCCCATTCTTAATTCACAACATCAATAACAATGATTTGTTCGTACACTATTCCATATATGCCTCTGAGATGTCTCCCGATTTCTTGTCCACTTTATAGTAGCCATGGGTAAAAACCTGTGGAGCGTCTTCCTCATCACGATACACCCAGAATACAAAGTAGTCCTCGAGTTCCTGATCAAGTGCCACCACCATATTCTCTAATTCTCCTAATTCAAGATATTGAAAAAGCTTTGTTCGTGCTTGACTCTCGTTTAAGAGTTTTGGTTTATAAGCCGCTGGGAGAATTTCATCAGGGACCTCATAGAGAACAGCGCCATCCAATGTCGAAATTCCATGTACTTGATCATCATTGTTCAATTTATATATGTAGGAGCTAACCTTCTTTGTCACGTAATCATCAGCTTCAAAGTCATAAACCGACTGATTCATCTTGGCTTTTTTGATTAACTGCGGTTTTGAATAATATTTTGTCAGGTACTTATTTGCTTCATCCCAGGTTACATTTAAAGGCTTATCCGATGCTGCAATTCTCTTAATCTTGTCGATTTTCCATTTTCCATCTTGCTTTCTAACCGTTAAAAAAATCTGTTCTCCACCACTGCCGGCTTCATTCTCAAACTCAACCGAACGAATCTTGATATAATCTTCTGTGCTTTCAATTAGCTTAAAACGAATATCAAAATGCGGATTAGCAAATATTGCTACATCACATTGGCAATATAAATCATCTGCTAGTGGACGAATCTGAGCTTCCGCAAAATTCTCCGTCGTGTATTCAGATATCCCCTTGATTAACACATCCATATCTGGGGGATTATCCCCTTTTGTCCATTGATATTGATCCCCTAAATCGAAAACTTTTCTTAGAAATTTCTCGTATAAAGGAGGAATAATCTTCTTGGCCTCATTCTCTTTTATGACATTCTCCTTAGAAACGGACGGAGCTGTCTCTTCATGATTGGTATTGGTTGTATTTTTTGAAGGTGAATCCGTGCTGGAAAAATAGGTATACCCATAATACCCAACAGCAGCTAAAACAACTACAGATACTAGAATCCAAATTACTTTTTTCAAATAGTTTTCCTCTCTCTCCCCTATAAAAATTAGAATGGTTAAAACCCAAATATGATAATCGCCCACCTAAATACAGATGGGAATTATATATATTTTACTATAACTTTTGGTCTATTTAATAGAAATTAAATGGAATTAAATGGTGACAGGCACCTCCCATAAAATGGAAGGTTTCTGTCACCGTTTACCCTATGAGAATAGTCCCTTTTGAATTTCTGGGAATTTATAGTAAGATTAAATGAGAGGATCTTGGATAGGGTGACAGGCACCTTCCAGGAAATTGGAAGGTGCCTGTCACCTAGGAAGGGGAGATTTGCAGCATGATCTGGAAGTTTAAGAGATTAGGAGTTTTATTGGTAATAACCGCATTAGTCGTAAACATTTGGGCAGTCGGATTGCCGTCACATTCTGTTGAGGCGGCATCGAAAAAGATATACACAATATCGGCAACCTCGAAGCCTATCAATAAGAAAATGCTAAAATACAGTACATATAACAAATACACGAAACAATATTATTTAATCCGGTCCTATCTTGAAAAGCTGGAGAAAGCGGGCGGGGGAACACTAGTCTTGAAAAAAGGAACCTACACTATCAGTAATGTTCTCTACGTTCCTTCAAACGTAACGATTAAAATGAAAAATGGGGTCAAAATGGTAAAAGGCACAAAGACAGGAACGAAAAAGTTCAGCGCTTCGAAATCCATTTTTCAATTAATTCGACCATCAAAGGCTCATAAAAAGGGAGTTTACGGGAAATACAATGGAGAAAAAAATATAACGATTCAAGGTGAAGGCACAGTAACCATCGACTTAAAATACATAAAAGATAGTCTGGCCATCATTATGGGACACAATCAAAACGTACTTGTTGAAAACATCCATTTTAAAAATATGTATTCTGGCCATTTTATCGAAATGGACGCTTCTAAAAATGTAGAAATTTTCAATAATTCTTTTACTGATTCAAAGGTATCTCCAAATGTGAACAAGGAAGCAATTAACCTCGATACCCCTGATAAATCAACAAATGGTTGGAGTCAGAAGTGGAGTAAGTATGATAAAACGCCGAATGAAAATGTCTTCATTGAGTATAATATTTTCGATCAGCTGGACCGAGCGGTGGGGACTCACAAATATTCAGAGGGAAAATACCACGAAAATGTAGTCATTCGCAATAACTCAATTATGAATACACGCTCCGATGCCATCCGCGTGATGAACTGGTCCAATCCAATTATTGAGGAGAACACCATCGAAAATGTTGCAGACGGTGCCCCTGGAAAAAGAGGAGTACTAGCAAGCGGAGTCATCAATCCAATTTTTCAAAATAATGTATTCAACAACGTGGGAAGAACATTCCAATTCATCGCATGGAAAAATACCGGCTCCGGTGCCCAGTATGATATCACATACAACATCCTAACCGACGAAAATAAAGCCGCTCTCCAAACAAACAAAGCAACAAACGTATCTGAAACCATCATTCGAATCAACAACGAATATAACGAATACAGAAGAAGTACGGAAATAGTAAAATTTTGACGGGTGACAGGCACCTTCCAGTTACTGGAAGGTGCCTGTCACCCGTTTTCCGAAATTCCGGAAAGAACAAATGGATATATTCCGGTATTCCGGAAAATTCCGTTTTTGCGGAATGATAGACTAGCCCACATAGCTTAAACAAGTATAAGAAATGACTCACAAAATGAACATTTTATGAAAAAATTGAGAAAATCACAGATTTGGCACACTTCTTGCAAAAAGAACAATAGAAAACAAATTCCAATGAAAGGAGAAATGTAACGAAAAGAATGTAAACGCTTACCAAAAACAGAGCACACATTAAACATGGTATAACACCACGACACCACATCATTGCTCAACCAAACATTGCAAAGCCAAACACAGCACAACCCACCACAACACCACCGAACCACCACACACGAACAAAGGGTCTCAAAAAGCAACAAAAAAGGGGGATTTTTATGGATTTAATTATTATATTATTAGCTCTGGGCTTCCTCATGTTTGTCGCCTACAGAGGGTTTTCCGTTATTTTATTTGCACCGATTTGTGCGCTTTTTGCCGTACTATTAACGGAACCTAGCCACGTATTGCCATTCTTTTCAAACATCTTCATGGATAAGATGGTTGGATTTATTAAAAACTATTTTCCTGTTTTCCTTTTGGGGGCTATTTTTGGTAAGGTCGTTGAAATGTCTGGACTTGCTGAATCCATTGCTAAAACGATTGTTAAACTAATCGGCGCCAAAAGAGCGATTCTGGCTATCGTCCTTTTAGGGGCAATTCTCACATACAGTGGAGTTAGCCTATTTGTAGCGGTTTTTGCCATTTATCCATTTGCAGCGCAACTATTTAGAGAGGCCAATATTCCAAAACGCTTAATTCCTGGGACGATTGCCCTTGGTGCTTTTACCTTCACGATGGATGCCTTGCCAGGAACGCCACAAATTCAAAACGTTATTCCTGTTTCCTTTTTCAAAACGGATATTTACGCAGCACCGATTTTAGGGGTAGTCGGAGCTCTTTTCGTATTAGTTCTCGGCTTGCTCTACTTAGAATCCAGACGCAAGAAAGCGGCAAAAGCGGGTGAAGGCTACTATGGTTTCGATGCGGAAACTGCCGCCGCTGTTGAAGGTCTAAGCCCAAATCAAGGGGTAGATCCTCAATTATCCACAAGCCAGCCGTTATCCAAACAAATTTTAGCCTTTGTCCCACTCATTTTAGTTGGGGTCATGAACAAGGTTTTTGTCACCTATATTCCAAAATGGTATCCAAACGGCTTTGATTTTAAAAAAATTGGAATGGAAGCCCTCGGTGTCGTTGATATTTCCGCTGTTGCAGCCATCTGGGCAGTAGAAATGGCACTAATCGTAGGGATTATCTCTACTATTCTCTATGACTGGAATCGGGTAAAAACAAACTTCAAAGAGGGACTCAATTCCGGAATTGCTGGTTCCTTACTCGCAACGATGAATACGGCAGCAGAATATGGCTTCGGTGGCGTCATCGCGGCTCTCCCAGGCTTCGCATTAATCAGCAATGGAATTTCAGGGACCTTTTCCAACCCTTTAGTCAATGGAGCTGTCACAACGACCACTCTTGCCGGGGTAACCGGTTCTGCTTCAGGTGGGATGGGGATTGCCTTAAGCGCGATGGCTGAAAAGTACAACCAAGCAATTGCCGCGGCCAACATTCCGCCAGAAGTGATGCACCGCGTCATTTCAATGGCCTCAGGGGGGATGGACACCCTTCCACATAATGGAGCGGTCATCACCCTACTCGCCGTCACAGGCCTAACACACAGACAGTCATACAAGGACATTTTCGCCATCACTGTTCTTAAAACAGTCGCCGTCTTCTTCATCATCGGCATCTATTCGATTTTTGGAATCTATTAAAAGTAGAACCACAGCTATTTTATTAAAAGAACCATGGGATAGGTTGTAATTTTTTCAAAATAAAAGAATACGAGAAATATGATTTTCATGACATTGCCATTTAGTAAAAGAAGGGAAAGCAGCTTTCAATTCTTTTTTATAAAAAATAGATAGTAAAGAAAGGAGAATCCCATTTGACCAAACTACAACGATCATTCGAAGATGCAATCAAAGATATCCAAGACGGAGCCACACTCATCGTCGGAGGCTTCGGACTCTGCGGAATCCCGGAAAAAGCCATTCTTGCTCTCTGCGAAAAGGGTGTTAAGGACCTAACAATTGTCAGCAATAACTGTGGCGTCGATGATTGGGGGCTTGGGTTGCTTCTAGCAAACAAGCAAATGAAGAAAATGATTTCCTCTTATGTCGGTGAAAATAAAATATTTGAAAAACAATTTTTAAGTGGGGAGTTAGAGGTTGAGCTTGTCCCTCAAGGAACACTCGCGGAAAGAATCCGTGCTGGTGGAGCGGGAATTCCAGGATTTTATACAGCTACAGGGGTCGGGACGCCGATAGCTGAGGGAAAAGAGCATAAAGAATTCGACGGTAAAACCTTTATTTTAGAAAAAGGAATTGTCGGGGACTTTGCCCTGGTCAAGGCGTGGAAGGCAGACCCATTCGGGAACCTAGTTTACCACAAAACGGCTCGGAACTTTAACCCGCTCGCAGCAATGGCCGGAAAAGTCACCATCGCAGAGGTTGAAGAAATCGTTGGGGTCGGCGAGCTTGAGCCAGATGCCATTCATACACCAGGTATCTACGTCCAACGGGTTTTAGAAGGCAGTCCATATGAAAAAAGAATCGAGAAAAGAACAGTCGCGACAGTTTAGGGGGGAGACCAATGAATTCACGAATGAAAATTATTAGAAGAGCTGTTCAGGAAATTGAAAACGGCATGAATGTCAATCTTGGAATTGGGATGCCAACCTTAATCGCCAATGAAATACCTGAGGATTTTCAAGTCATGCTCCAATCGGAAAATGGACTCCTTGGAATTGGACCCTATCCGACCGAGGAAACCGTTGACCCGGATTTAATTAATGCCGGGAAGGAAACAGTTACCGCAGTCCCTGGGGCCATTTATTTCGACAGCGCGGAATCCTTTGCCATGATTCGCGGGGGCCATATCGACTTAGCCATCCTTGGAGGCATGGAGGTATCGGAAAAGGGGGATTTAGCCAATTGGATGATTCCAGGAAAGATGGTCAAAGGAATGGGCGGCGCCATGGATCTAGTGAACGGGGCAAAAAGAGTCGTCGTTATCATGGAGCATGTCAATAAACACGGAGAATCCAAGGTTAAAAAGCAATGCACACTCCCGCTAACCGGACAAAGGGTCGTCCATCGCTTAATTACGGATCTAGCCGTTTTTGATTTTACTAACGAAGAAATGGTGCTCATCGAATTGCAAGAGGGAGTGACCGTTCAAGAGGTTCAGGAAAAAACAGAGGCGGAATTCAAAATCCATTCTAATCTGTATGCCACAGCAAATTAACTTCACGGAGGAAAACAATGGGGAAACAATTAAAGGATAAAATTGCATTTATAACAGGTTCGGCCAGTGGAATCGGGTTAGAAATTGCAAGAACCTTTGCAGAGGAAGGCGCAAAGGTCGTCATTTCAGATTTAAATATAGAAAAATGTAATCAGGTAGCCGAAACCTTACGAGCAGAAGGATTCACGGCTCTATCGGCACCTTGTGATGTAACAAATGAGGAGGCGCTCCAATCAAGTATCAACCTCGCCGTCAAGGAATTTGGATCAATCGACATACTTATTAATAATGCCGGTCTACAGCACGTTTCACCAATCGAAGAATTCCCAACGGAAAAATTCGAATTCTTAATCAAGGTCATGCTAACAGCACCCTTTGTTGCCATCAAACACGCCTTCCCAATTATGAAAAAGCAAGGCTACGGCCGAATTATTAACATGGCCTCCATCAACGGACTAATCGGCTTCGCAGGCAAAGCAGCCTACAATAGCGCCAAACATGGAGTCATCGGCCTAACAAAGGTAGCAGCCCTTGAGGGAGCCGAGCACGGAATCACCGTCAATGCGCTCTGCCCAGGATATGTGGAAACCCCCTTGGTAAAAAACCAGCTAAAGGATCTAGCCACAACGAGAAACGTTGAACTTGAGAAGGTTTTGGAAGAGGTCATCTACCCACTCGTCCCGCAAAAAAGATTACTCGCAGTAGAAGAAATCGCGGACTATGCCGTATTTTTAGCCAGTGAAAAAGCTCGCGGAGTAACCGGGCAAGCAGTAGTGTTAGATGGAGGGTATACGGTTCAATAATGGAGGGAACAAAGAATCCTGTTTTTGTGTGGGGTTCTTTGTTTTTATTTTTCAGCCAGGAGACAGCGGGGGGGCTTTATCTATTTTTTCTGTAATATGGATGTGATTGCGGTGAGAGGGGGGATTGGGGGATCGAGGATAAATTGGGTCCATCGCGAATTATTGTTGTTTTGCTTGGGGAGCGGCGCTAGATTTGGGGCCATCGCGGATAAATTGAGATTATCGCGGATAAAATTGAAAAATCGCGGATGAAATTGAAAAATCGCGGATAAATCAGGATAATCGCGTATATATGGGAAAAATCGCGTATATATGGAAAAAATCGCGGAAATATGTATCCGGAGGGGCACTCGCCTTGCTTTTGACAAGTTGCAGGGACCACCCTCGGGACCACCCTCCAGCTAAAAACATGCCAAATGACTTTCACCGAGCTCTCTTTTTAAGAAAAGATCCGAAAAATTGAACAATATGGCCAATTATTGTTTGTTTTGGAAGAGGTGAAGCGCAAGATTTGGGGGGGATTGAGGATAAATCGGGTCCATCACGAATTATTGCTATTTTGCTGGGGAGCGGCGCTAGATTTGGGGCCATCGCGGATAAATTGGGATTATCGCGGATAAAATTGAAAAATCGCGTATAAATCAGGATAATCGCGGATATATGGGAAAAATCGCGTATATATCGAAAAAATCGCGGAAATATGTATCCGGAGGGGCACTCGCCTTGCTTTTGACTGACTACCGGGGCCGCCCTCCAACTTTAAAAATACAAAATAACCAAAAACGAGCCTTTTTTAAGCAAAATCTTCGCAAAATAATTAAAAAAGCTATAAAAACACCAAACTCGCTCTATAAAACTTAACCACTCAAATCAAAATTTATAAGATTATTCAACATGCCAAATGGATCTCCAGTTTGCCCACTATTTTTAGCTATATTCCCTTAATAACTGTCAACATGACTAAGATATCAACCAAATTAACCACGACAAACCTGTTTTTTAAGCTATGAACTCAAAATTCAAAACCATTTCCACAACATCACAAAAAAATTGAGTCAACTCTGTCTGGTATAATAAACAAGAAGATTCTGAAAAAAAGGAGGGTTTTCATGAACACTGCTTTTAAAGGCATCCCAAATGACTGGATTGAAACAATCATTAATCTAGCCGCAGAGCGGATTGTGGTGGTTGATGATGATGGCCAAATTTTATATATCAATTCAGCTTATTGTGAGTTTTTGGGAACAACTGTTGAGCAGGCTATTGGGAAAAATGTTCAGGATGTTATAGAGAATTCCCGGATGCACATTGTTGCTAGGACAGGTCAAGCGGAAGTAGCTTCTGTTCAATCGATCAATGGAAGTGAGATGATTGCGAATCGATATCCGCTTGTGATTGACGGGAAACTCGTTGGCGCGGTTGGAACGGTGATGTTTCGCAACCCTGAGGAATGGCATAATTATCAAAGAAAAATGCAATCGTTGTTGGACGAGCTAAAGTATTATAAAACAAAATTTGAAAAAGAATTGAAAAGCAAATATACCTTTCAAGACCTCATTGGTAGTAGTTCAGCGTTTTTGGCTGCGAAAAAGTTAGCCGAGAGAATTTCCGGGAGCCAGTCGGCAGTACTTTTACAAGGGGAGTCGGGAACAGGGAAGGAATTATTTGCTCACGCAATCCATGATAATAGCACCCGTGCCTCGTTTCCCTTTGTGCCTATTAATTGCGCCTCCATTCCGGAGAATTTACTAGAATCAGAGTTATTTGGGTATGAGAGCGGGGCGTTTACTGGTGCAAGAAAGGGAGGGAAAAAGGGGAAATTTCAGGTGGCAAACTACGGGACTTTGTTTCTTGACGAAATAGGGGATATGCCATTGTCGATGCAAAGCAAGCTTTTGAGGGTTTTGCAGGAAAAAGAAATCCAGAGAATCGGCGGGCAAACGTCCATTCCGGTCGATGTAAGGGTCATTGCTGCCACCCACCGTGATCTAGAAAGGATGGTGGAGGAAGGAAAGTTTCGACAGGATTTATTTTATCGTTTAAATGTGATTAAAATTGATATCCCCCCTTTGAGGAAAAGGGAGGAGGATATTCCGGAGATTTCTGCTGGGCTGCTGAAAAACCTTGAGAAAAAGTTTCATCGAAAGGGCATTCAATTATCCGCGGAGGTGATTGAAAGGCTGCAGCATCACTCCTGGCCAGGGAATATACGAGAGCTTGAGAACGTTCTAGAAAGGGCAATCAACGTTTTGGATGGAAAGGTCATTGAACTGATTCACCTTCCTTTCTATCTTCGGGACCAATTGATTGAAGGGGCACAAAAGGTTGATGGCCACTTGGGGCACATGGACTATATCATGAACTACGATCCAACAACAGCACCAATCAAGCCCCTTAAGGAATCATTGGCATTAACCGAAAAGTTCGCCATCACCCAAGCCCTTAAGGCCACCAACGGCAACAAACAAAAAGCAGCCAAACTCCTCCAAATCGGCAAAACCGCCTTCTACGAAAAATGCAAGCAGCATGGGATATGAGTGGGTGACAGGCACCTTCCATAAAATGGAAGGTGCCTGTCACCCTATTTCAACCCCATTTGGATCTACCGCCTTAATCGAGGAGCCCCCTTTTAATACAGCCTCTCTAATAGTCACATGATCACCAACCAATGAAACTATACTTTCAACAGGTTTACCAAATAAATTTGTGAGATCATCGGATAATCCTAGTTTTTGGGTCTCAATTGTTAATTTATTGATTACTACCGTCTCCCCCGCAATATTACTACCCTCTGAATCTACTAAAACATCTACGACATCAGTGTTTATTTGGAGCTCTATCCTAAAACCATACGGAGTGGCGATAAATGTCCTTCGCTCTCCAACATCTACTTCCCAATTCATTTTTCTAGCATTCTTGCATATTTGATCATAATCTTCATTTGATACTAAAAATCCAATATGATCAAACACCGTTTTCTTTCCATAACCAAAAGTGATATTTACAGTTCCTTTTCTCGCCTCAATTATTCGAAAAAGAATCTTCTTCTCACGAAAATCATCCCAGGTTAGTGGGGGATTAAACTTCTGAAAAGAACCCTCATATTTTCCAATACGCTGAGAAATACGGAAGCCATGTTTCACATAAAATTCTTCAGTTTCCTCTACATGCGGAGTCCAAAAATGATAATGAAAAAGCATAAAGGCACCTCACTATAAATTGTTTTATAATCTATTCGATAACAAAAAGGTAAAACCTTTTATTTCCAGGTGACTTCCAGGTGACAGGCACCTTCCAAAAACAGGAAGGTGCCTGTCACCCATTTCAAAAGTATGTAAGAAAATCTTACGCAAAATATTACAAATATAATCCATTGATATACACTAAATACAAATAATTAACCCCTATAAAAAAATGTGCTCTCTAAATATTGGTGTGCACAAGCTGTCGAGGGTTCCGTTAGTGGATGAATCACCTATTTTCCCTCTCAAGATTCATCCACTATGCCTGGTCCGAGAGATGGAGTATAGTTTGGGTACATGAAACCTAAATTCTACACACCTGAAGGAAAAAAGCCTGGGAGAACAACACTCTCTAGCTGAAAGGGTGACAGGCACCTTCCAGTAACTGGAAGGTGCCTGTCACCCTTCATCCTCTTTCTCCACCACATACTTCAAAACAGCCAGCTTATTATCCCAAAACTGCTCATAATAGGATAGCCACTGTTTTAACTCGGTTAACGGTTCTGGATGCAGCTGATAAATTTTTTCCCGCCCAACCTTTTTTCCACTGACCAATTCAGCCTCAGATAAGATGTGCAAATGCTTTGCAATGGCTGTACGGCTTATGGAAAAATGGGAGGTGATTTCGGAAATAGGCAATTCTTTCTTAGAAAGAAGGCGTAATACCTCCCGCCGAGTGGGGTCAGCAATTGCTTGAAAAACATCATGCTTGACGGCTGACATTTTACTCCTCAACAGCCTTTCTGAGAGCAATGTGAATAATTTTTTCCCAACCACCGTTCATGTTGTCGCGAATAGCTGAAGCCTTTTGACCAGCCTTTGGAATAATGGCATCTGGCTCTTTCCATCCACCGTGGATCAAAGTAAACTCTGTCTGATCTCCTAAATCTTTTAATAGAAAAGAAACAACCCAACCATCTGTATCCCATGTGAAAACGATTTTGTTAGGCTCATCAACTTCTAGTACCTTGCAAGGAGATGGACCAAACGGGGATTGCACATGAAATTCATGCCCAACCTTAGGCTCGAAATCATTTGGCATGAACCAAGATTCAATTCCTTCCGCAGTGGATACAGTTTTCCACACTTTTTGGATAGGTGCTTCTAAAATAATTGTTTGTTTAATATCTTGTAAAGTCGCCATATAAAGTCTCCTTTATTTTTAATAAAAAAATAAACCATTCGGTATTCCGCATTAAAAAATGGACCGTATGGTATTAGCTTAAAAAATAACACCATTTGGTTTTGCTTTTACATAATATAACACCATTTGGTTGCGTGTCAATTTTTAATATGTTACAAAAGGAAATTTGTTATTCAGGTGGAGCGAGGTTTTTTGACTCCTGTCACCGGCGAGGCAGTGAGCTTTTTTATTCAGTGGGTGAAGGCTAGTCATCTGTCCGAGGCTGTCTAGAGGGTGTCTGTCACCACGTCCTGATAGAGGAAATAAGTAATGAGTGGGCGAATTTTTACTGAAAAGGAGGGGGATGTAATTATGGCGGTTTATATGGAACGGAAGGGGAAAGTGGCAACGATTGTTTTAAATCGGCCAGAGGCAAAGAACGCAGTGGACCGCAAAACCGCGACTCAACTGGCCAATGCCTTTCGTGAGTTTGAAAGGGATGATGAGCTTCATGTTGCAGTTTTGTATGGAGAGGGTGGAACTTTTTGCGCAGGAGCGGATTTGAAGGCTCTCGCAAGTGGCAATGGGAATGCGTTAGAAACAGATGTGGAAAAGGATGGTCCGATGGGTCCCACTCGGATGCATTTGTCCAAGCCTGTTATCGCTGCTGTGTCGGGTTATGCGGTAGCAGGGGGGCTGGAGCTTGCCATCTGGTGTGATTTAAGGGTAGTTGAAAGGGACGCAATCTTTGGAGTCTTTTGCCGACGCTTCGGGGTTCCGTTAATCGATGGTGGAACACAGCGGTTGCCAAGACTGATTGGCATGAGTCGCGCTCTTGATATGATTTTAACCGGAAGACCAGTCGGGGCAGAAGAAGCCTTCGGGATGGGACTAGCCAATCGCCTCGTTGACCCTGGTACGGCAAGGGTTGAGGCGGAAAAGCTTGCTGCACAAATAGCCGAATTTCCGCAAAACTGTATGAAAAGTGATCGAGAAGCGGTGTATAGGGGCCTCAATCAGGAATTCCATGAAGCCATGCAACTGGAGTTTTCCCTCGGAGTGAAGGTGATTGAAAGCGGAGAAACAAAAGAAGGTGCCGCAAATTTCACAAAAGGAAAGGGGAGACACAGCTTTAGGTGACAGGCACCTTCCATTTTCTGGAAGGTGCCTGTCACCCTTCCCATAAAAGGATTAATCTGCTAAAATAGTATCCAAGTCAATCGACCTATGAATCAACTAGGCTGATGTGCTTAATTATTTGCATATAAATCTATTATGCTCTTTATAATTTTTTAGAAAAGTAAAGTAATAATTGATAAAGGCAAACTTATGGAAACGTAAGGACGCAAAGCTACGAGTCTAAAGTCAATGAGACAATGATCGTCGGGCCGCCAAATCCAGACATATTGATGTTTGTTTTTTCAG
This sequence comes from Bacillus massilinigeriensis, assembly GCF_900117315.1. GTDB lineage: Bacteria > Bacillota > Bacilli > Bacillales > Cytobacillaceae > Bacillus_BE > Bacillus_BE massilionigeriensis. The sequence continues at coordinate 3,800,906 of NZ_LT630337.1, read as the reverse complement.
GCGCTCTGATATCAGGGCGCCTTTTTTATTAGGTGCAGGGAATCGGGACAAAGGGACTCGCCCTTTATCCAAGCGAGTCTATATTTTTAGGATGAGAATCATGAAAGATTGCCTGTCCCATTATCTAGCGCTCCTTTAAGGTTAGGAAACAGGGAATCAAGATAAAATGCCTCATTCCCTGTCCAAGTGAGTCTTTAATATTAGGGCAGATAATCATGATAAATTACCTATCCCACCATCTAAGTCTTAGCGCCTTTCTCATTAAGAAGCAAGTAATCGGGACAAGGTACCTGTCCCTATGTCCCGCCCCTGTCCGCAAAAAAGAAGGAGGAACACCCACATGTTCAAGAAATTATTTTACCTACTACTAGGTTTCTTGCTAGTTTTTACACCATTCAAACCAGCGCAAACAGAAGCCGCAACTTTATTCCCGCTTGATAGCACGATTACAGGTTCTCTAGAGAAGACCGAAACAGATGATGTCTATCAAATTCAACTGGACAAGCCAGGTCGAATCACTTTAACGGCAAAATCATACCTCTATGGGATGAATGTGAGAGTACTAGACCAAGAGGGAATGACTGAATTCTATTCGAAAAATATTTGGTATGGAACCGAAGCAGAGCCAAAACAAGCAGAAAATAGTTTAGACCTAGAAGCTGGGGTTTATTTTATTAAAATAAAAAAGCTTGATGACTACACCGGCAATTATCAGTTAAAAGTAAGCTTTCAATCAGCGAATAATCAGGATGTTGAAGCAAACAATACCCCATCCACTGCTCAGCCATTAACACTGAACGCAAAGCCAATAAAAGGCTTCCTAAGTGAACAGGATGGAATCGACTATTATAAAATTCAATTATTAAAACCAGGCCGAATCAACGTTACGTCAAAATCCTATCAGTACGGAATGAACGTTATGCTTCTTTCCGATGATGAAGTGACAGATATTGATTCTGACAACCTCTGGTATGGAACCTTGGAGGAGCCAAAATCACTCACACAAACGGCAGATCTAGAAGCGGGAACTTATTATATCAAGATAAAATCACTTGATAGTTACACCGGTACATACGATATCAATGTTTCATATCTCGCTATGAATAATCAAGATGTTGAACCAAACCAGGTAAAAGATGACGCACAGCCTTTCACACTAAACAGCAGTACAAAAACAGGATTTTTAAGCTGGAGTGATAATCTAGATTTATATAAAATTACCTTATCAAAACCAGGAAGCGTCACACTTTCAGCAACATCATACCTATATGGAGTGAGAGTTGAGCTGTTAGATAGTAACTTGGACAAGGCAGCCATTGATTCTAACGTTTGGTACGGAACCCTAACAGAACCAAAGCGTTTTGTAAAAACAGTAGACCTTGAAGCAGGTACTTATTTTATTCGATTAAAAAATCTTGATCATTATACTGGAAAATATCAGTTAAAGCTGAACTACCAGGCAGCGAACAACCAGGATAAAGTGGGCAATGACACTCCGAAGACAGCCCAAGATTTGAAGCTGAATTCTAGCTTAACCGGCTACTTAACTTGGAATGACAATATTGACGTTTATAAAATTAAATTAACGAAGTCAGGTAAAATTAACTTTTACACGACCTCTGCCACCTATGGATTAAATGTACAGCTATTAAAATCAAACGGAATCACTTCTGTTCTATCCGAAAATATTTGGTATGGTAGTACAAAATCACCAAAGCGATGGAACCGAACTGTTAAACTCTCAGCTGGAACTTACTATATTAAGATAAATCAATTAGATAATTATACGGGCAAATATGCAGTAAGGGTGAATTTGTTAGATACCACACCACCAGCTAACCCTAAAGTAAACAAGGTAAAATCAAGCTCTACTTATATTACAGGCAAAACAGAAGCCAATGCCACAGTCACAGCATACGTAGGTAAAACAAAAATTGGAACCGCCAAAGCAAACAAAAACGGGAACTACAAAATCAAAATCTCCCGTAAAAAAGCAGGCACAACCCTGACCATCTACGCAAAAGACAGCTCAAGCAACACTAGCAAACCAACAAAAATAAAGGTAACAAAATAACAGGTGACAGGCACCTTCCAGTTTCTGGAAGGTGCCTGTCACCCTAAGGGTGAATTTCATGAAAACTTGCCGAAAACTGACAGTTCTATTAATAATCGTTTGTTTCCTTATTCCTTCTTATCAAGCTTTAGCTGCTACAAGCGAATCGGAAACAACAAAACAGGAAATCAAGAACGGTAATTTTAACAATGGAACCCTCTCTAATTCTGGTAAAAACTATGTAGAAGATGATAAATATATTTATTTTATAGATTATCCTAACAATAGCTACCATGGGATTTATCGAATGAACAAGGATGGCACCCACAAGAAGCTCATCTCAAAAGGGGAACCATATTATCTTACCTTCTCAATTGATGATAATTATATATATGCGGTTAGAAACTTACCCGCATATACAATAGTAAGAATGAAAAAGGATGGAACTCAGGCTAAATATCTGAACTTAAAGATCGAGAGAAAGGGAAATTCCACAAGATACTATGCATCTGAGACGATAATTCATATGATGGTACACAAGGGTTGGATTTATTATACTGATAAAAATGGAGACCTTTGGCGATTCACAACCAGCTATAAGAAAAAGAAAAAGGTAAAGAGTAAGGTGGGGACTTTTTCCATCATCAACGATCAAATATATTACGAAAATAACGGTTATCTTTATAAAATGAAAACAGATGGCTCAAATAGTAAAAAAATCAGCAATGAAAAAGTTTGGTCATTTTATGTGAATGGCAGCTGGATTTACTATATTACTATGATAAACGGCAACTATGGTATAAAAAAAATAACGGTTAACGGAACGAATAATAAAATTATTTTTTCACACGAATCTAATTCAGTTGAGGGCTTCTTGATTTTGGATGACCAGATTTATTTTACAATGGAAACAGATGAGGAAGCGGGCGGCCTATTTAAGCTTAAGAAGGACGCTGAAAATATAAGAAGTATGGATGCTATAGAAAAGCTTGATACGGGATATTGCTTCGACTTGCAGGTGTTGAATCATTCATTATGGTATACAAGAAAAAGCGGGACTTTTACCCGGTTAGATCTGAACAGCAACCGCAAAACGAGTCTATCCCTAGGATATAAAAAATATATAGGAAACGACAATAATAATATTTTTTACATTGATTCAGTCAATAAAATGTTTAATGCGGGGGGCTTATACAAAGCTTCTCTAAATGGGAAGGATCCTGTTTTATTAGCAGAGGAGCCAGTCGACAAAGCAATCCTATCTAGCAATAGTATATATTACACCGAAGAATATGGCGCATTTTATAAAATTCAAAAGGATGGCAGTGGAAAAACCTTATTAAGCGGCTCATCAGTAGGGGATTTTCAAGTGTATGATGACCAAATAATCTATCAAGGTTCTTATAATATTTCTGGGAATTATAATCTTAATATAATGAATTTGGATGGATCAAACTCCAAGCTGATTGCAACGGATAGCTCTGAACTTCTAGCTGTAAAGGGCAGTTGGGTTTATTATTTATCTGATAATAAATTAATCCGAATCAAAACCAATGGCACATCAAAGGAAACGCTGGCCGCTTACTCGAATAAAAACATTTATATTCAGGGAGACAAGCTTTACTACGTCTCCAACGATCGATCGATTTACTACAAAAAACTAGGAACAACTAGCTCAGCAAAAAAAGTAAAGGTATATGATGTAAAAACCAAAAAAGAAACATCAGCTTACGCATCATCCATCCTAAAGGTGGATTCAAAATCAATATACTATAGCGACTTATATCAAAATATCGTCAAGGTCCCGATAATAGGAGGAGCCAAACAAACACTAGTCCAAGAAGCTCTAACCACCTTCCCAACCCAGGACAACAACCTCTACTATATCGGCAACACCGAAAAACTAAGGGTGACAGGCACCTTCCAGAAAACTGGAAGGTGCCTGTCACCCTAATAAATCCTATGCATTTGTTCCGCTGTCAGGCGTTGAAGTCCCAGCATCCGGAGTTGGGGTTGTGGATCCAGTATCAGGAGTGGTAGTATCTGTATCTGGGTTTGTAGTCCCGGTTTCAGGAGCAGTAGTACCAGTTTCCGGTGTTGTAGCCCCGGTTTCAGGAGCAGTAGTACTAGTTTCTGGTGTTGTAGCACCGCTCTCAGGAGTAGTTGCTTCCTCTTCCTTAGGAGCGTAAGTTTGTTTTGCTAGTGTTAGAACCCGCTCAATCTCAGATGCAGCTAGTTTTTGTAGCTCCTTAGATTTTGCAGACAATGCATCTAATTCTACATGAAGAGATTTATATTTTTTCTTATAGTTTGCAATTTGCTTGTCGAATGCTTTTAGCTTATTGATTTCTGCCTTAAGTTTTCCTTTGTAGCTATTATACTTATAACTTGCATACTTTTTTGATAAAGTTTTTTCGGTATTGCCTTCCTCATTTACCTTAAAGTATGCATCGATTGATTTTGTAATCTTATTAATACTAGTTTCAGAGGCATTAACACGCTTTTCAAGAGTTTTTCCAACCTTAGATTTGATAGAAACTTTTTTCTTAGCTTCCTTCTTCTTTTCGACCTTCTTATCAGAAGACTTGCTCTTTTGGTTAGTAGCCTTTTTATCTTCTGATTTCTTGCTGCTTTCTGTCTTGCTGTTCTGCTTTTGATCTTTTTCTGTGCTACTGCTTTGTTTTTGCTTGCTAGAGTTGTCATTCTGAGTAGTCTTTTGTTGCGATTTCCCATGATCTGTGCTCTTAGCGCTTGCCATAGAGGTGGTTCCAAAGACTAGTGTGAGTGCAAAAACACTCGATAAAACCTTTAATAACTTTTTTGATTTCATTACCTTCTCCTCCTTTTGGTAACGGCAGCTGGCTGACATAGGAAAACTCCCTTAGCCCCATAGCTTTGTGACACCAGGTTTCCCTGGCTGTACCCTATCATTATTTTACTATATCCTGTTTAATAGATAACTATAATTTTTCATCTAATAGTAAAAAGGGGCTAAATGTCTTTGAAAATTGGGGGAAAGTGGAATCAGGGTGACAGGCACCTTCCAAAAAATTGGAAGGTGCCTGTCACCCCAACTTGTCCCACAAGCAATTTTGTGATAGAATTATTTAAATATAACAAAAACAACCAACGAATAATGAATTTTCAAAATATTTAGTATTCTGGATGTGGGAATATGGGCGATATTGATAGGAATCAGAAATTGATCAGCAGCGTAAATAATATTTTACTCGACATCGAAAATGAAAAGTTTTCCGTTGACCATCCAGCCCTTAGACTGTTGAAAAATGAGGCAAAGGATGTTGGGATGGAGGGGATTAATGAGCTTGAAGAGCATGTCATTTCTCTGCATAAAAAGATCGAATCCCTTCATTGGTTGAACGACCACTTAAGAATTCTGGCTGACTTTGCTCAGACCTGCGCAAAGACCTTGAACGAAGAAGTCCTGCTGAGGAAGGCGTATGAGCTCGTCTCGTTAGTTATGCCAACAGACGCCTTTTACCTAGCAATATACGACGAGAAAAAGCAGATCATCCATTTCCCGTTTTTAGTTGATGAGGGTGTTGAATTCCATGACTCGCCTCTGGAATTTAGCGAGGATAACATTACATCCAAGGTACTTCAAACAAAGCAAACCCTTCATGTAAAAACAAAAAAGGATCTTCGCTTGGATTTTGATGTTTTCGGCCAGGATGACACCAACACTTGTATCTTTGTTCCGTTGATTATCGACGGCCATGCAAAAGGGGTCATTTCTGCCCAATGCCATAAAGAGTTTGCTTACCGGAAAGAACATGAAGAGCTGCTCCTGATTATCGGTAACCAGGTCCTTAGCTCAATTGAAACGGCTCGTTTATATAAAAAAATATTTGAAATGTCTTTAAGAGATGAAATGACTGGACTAGGCAATTTTCGGGCCTTTCACAACAATTTTTCCACAGCCTTAAAAACTGAAAATTCGCTCGCCTTAATTATGCTAGATTCTGATAATTTAAAAGGAATCAATGATCGTTTCGGGCATGAGGTAGGGGATAGCTATTTAATTCAGCTGGGAGCAGGAATGAAGAGCCTCACGAATGAAGACGTCACTGCCTATCGATATGCAGGCGATGAATTTATGTTTATTATGAAAACGCCAACAAAGGAAAAAGTAGAAACGCTGATTAAAAGGCTAGATGAATATTTATACAACCATAAAATACTTGTAGCCAATCAAGAAATTAAGGTTTCCTATAGTGCAGGCACGTCATATTTTCCTGATGACGGAAAAATGGAAGAGGATTTAAAAAGAAAGGCAGACAAAGCTCTGTATAGGGCAAAAGCTCTAGGTGAATCTAAAAGGTTAGTACTATATAACGAAATGACAGATTGAATAGGTGAAAATTGTAGAAATATGTCTTTGGAGAGTATATAATGTAAAAAATGTATATTTATAACATTAGAATACAATTTTTCCAACTGATACAGTATCCTGTATTTTGGGGAGCATCCTTTCCGATTATATAAAGATACTAAACTCAAATGAAAGTATTATCAAAACCTTAAAAATCAGTTATTAGTTATAGCACAAGGAGATTTCATGGTGGATGGTATTAAGTTTTTTAATAGAGGGAAACATGTGGATATCGTGCGACGATTTTCCAATGAGCTAAGTCTCCTCGGTCGAGAAAATGGCGTAGATATCATGTTTCAAACCGTTTTTAAGGATAAATTTTTCTTTGTATACCCTAGCGATAATCCTCAAACCTATGAGTTTGTTTATATTTTAAGCGGTGAAATGGAATATGACCATGAAGGTGAAAAGAAAAGTCTTAAGGCGCATGATTATTTTTCCGTCAAAGGCCTGAAGAGCTCAGTATTTTTCAGGGCTAAAACCGATGTATCTTATTTGTGGATTATTACGGAACCGACCTTTCAACAAATTAGCGAGGATTTACGTAATTTACACGATTTAACTAGAAAGGTAGAGTCAAAGGATCGATTTACATATAATCACAGCGAAAGGGTTGCCTCTTTAACATTGAAGGTAGCCAAAAAGCTAGAAATTGACCACCAAACGATGATTAATTTCTCTCGTGCGGCCGAGCTTCACGATATTGGTAAAATAAATACCCCTGTTGAAATCCTGAACAAGCCCGAAAAATTAACAATGGAAGAATACGAGATGATAAAAAAACACCCTAGCGACGGGGCGGATATCGTCAGGGGAACTAGCTTTAGCCACCTTGCAGACATCATCGAACAGCATCACGAGCGAATTGACGGCTCTGGCTATCCATACGGTCTAAAAGGCGACGAGATTCACATTGGGGCAAAAATTATCGCCGTCTGTGATTCCTACGACGCCATGACAGATGACCGAGCGTATCGCAAAGCCCTTTCACCACAATTTGCTTTGGACGAACTAAAACGCTTATCCGGCATCCAGTACGATCCAGAAGTGGTTAATGCGTTAGAGGAATTGTTGAAAAAGGAAGCGATAATAAAGTAGTAAGTTGGGCGTCTATCAGTGAAGCTCTGTGGAGTAAATGCTCTACAGGGCTTTTTTGATGGGTGACAGGCACCTTCCATTTCCTGGAAGGTGCCTGTCACCCTCAGTCGCAGGTCTGAGAAACAATTCATGCTCCAGAACAATGGTAAATTTCCGTAATTGCTTTACAATAAGATTAAGAAATGTGAAGAAAGAGGGATAGCGATGAAAAAGATATTAGTGATTTTTTTCGTTTTGATTGGGATATATATTATTTATCATTTTGTGACCGAGCAGAGCTGGCTTTCGTTTGGGAAGAAGGGCAACCAGGCGCATGTTTCGGAGAGAATTGATTCCATTGAGCTTGAAGCAGCTGGAGCAAGAACAACGATTATTCCAGTCAACAATGATCAATTAAAGGCTGAACTAGATGGAAAAGGGAAAGTACACGTTGACAAGGACGGCGATACGATTAAGGTTACCTACAAAAGGAATTGGTTTGAATGGACTCCGTTCTTCAGTAAGACGAATTTAAAGGTTTACATTCCTGAAGACTACCATAAAGATTTATCAATTGCATTAGGCTCTGGAAGTATCCATATGGATGGAAAGTCAAAAAGCAATCCAATTAAACTCGACGATCTTTCAATTGATTTAGGCTCCGGAAACATTCAGTTGAAAAACCTAGATGTAGATAATTTTGAACATAACGGAGCATCAGGTAATCTCACCGTCAACTCCATAATTACTAAAGAGAGCTCGATCAATCTAAGCTCTGGAAATGTTGACTTAAATCATTTTGTTGGTCGATTAGAAGGGGACCTCTCCTCTGGTAAAATAAATGTCAAAATGGACAAATTAATAGATGACGTGGATATTCACGTAAGTTCTGGAAAGATAAACCTTGATTTACCAAAAGACGCTGACTTCAAACTAGATGGAAAAACAAGTTCGGGAAACATTTCATTCGAAGACTTTCCACTAACTATTGAAAAACAAGAAAGCAGAAAAATCCAAGGTACCCACGGAGCAGGAACCCACAACATCGACATAACCGTATCCAGCGGGAAGGTAGAGATATATTAAGAGGTGACAGGTACCATCCATTTTCTGGATGGTGCCTGGCACTTCTTCCGCTAACCAATTCAATCAAACGTTTGATTGAATTGGGTTGAAGCCTTGAACTGAATGGAATTTCCAGGTGACAGGCACCTTCCATTTATTGGAAGGTGCCTGTCACCCTTTAACCGAACTTCATTCTGTATTATAATGGAAACCAAATGCAGCTATGGCTGAACAGTAAATCGATAATGGATCGGGGAGGTGATAGGATGGCACGCGAGATGGGCATGTCGCATACTGCAGCGTCTCATGCAAAGCCTGGTATTGGGAAGGCGATACTTTGCATGGGGTGGAATAATGAATAAATCGCCCAAGTGAGCTTTTCTGATACATTGGCTTTGCCCTTATTTTTCAAAAAAAAGAATAAGGAGCTGGCAAAAATGGCCTATGTAAAAGCGACAGCTATTTTACCTGAGAAGCTGATATCAGAAATTCAAAAATATGTTCAAGGAGAAATGATATACATTCCAAGACCTGAACCAACCCGAAAAAAGTGGGGGACACGTTCAGGTACAAGAAAGCTAATTGACGAAAGAAACGCCAAAATGAAAAGAGCATTCAAAAATGGCCAATCGATTGATCAACTAGCAGATGAGTATTACCTCTCCGTTGAAACCGTTAAAAAAATTGTATACACGAATAAAAGATAAATGAAGCGCTGAAAAAATTCAGTGCTTTTTTATATGGCGAGATTATTTCTTAATTATTTTCTGCCTATCTTATCACTCCAAAACCTTGTAATGTAAAAGAAGACTTGTGAACTATGGGTTTCCCCAAGTAAAGGAGTGAATCAAATGGAACCCTTCATTAGAAACGAACAATTCAATTTTATTAAGATTCAAACCCAGAAGCTAATCAATGGACACTCGACCGTGAACGATAAAGGCGTGCTAAATGCATTAGAATCACTTGCTTTAGAAGCCGTGTTAAATTTGTTTGAAGAGTTAAATGCTGAGCAAAAGCAATTGCTAGCACCAATCGTAGGAATAAAGGACCGGGATCAAGCCGAAGAATTTTTATCCCAATTAAAGCCTTACGTAATTCCCTTCAAGGTGACCCAGCAATCCGTAAAAAAAGTACTTTCAAAAGCCAAGAAGTTAAAGGTCCCACCATTGGAAAAAATGGATTTGACCGAGTTATCCTACTTAGGCTGGGATGATAAGGGCTCGCAAAAGAAATTTCTCGTGGCCTATCATGGTGAAAAGCTTGTTGGGCTGCAGGGGACATTTAGCCCTCTGAATAAAAAAGGAATTTGCGCTATCTGCAACAAACTGGAGCCAGTCGGCATGTTCATGACCGAAACAAAAGGAGCCGTACAAGGAACCTTCACCAAAAGAGGCAACTACATCTGCGAAGACAGCCAAAAATGCAATCAAAACATCACCTCACTAGAAAAGCTAAACGATTTCATCGCAAGAGGGTAACCTAAAAGGGTGACAGGCACCTTCCACTTTTTGGAAGGTGCCTGTCACCCTATAAAAATCTGTTAATCAAACGTTTGATTGAATTAGGATGAATGCATGATATAAAGGGATTTCTCGAGGATAGGGAATATGTTAACTGAAATTTCGATGGTGGCACCCCTATAATTCTAGGAATCTAGGGAGTTATTTGCATATTATGGCTATGAACTGCATCAATAAGGTACTAAAATAATTAATCAAACGTTTGATTGAATTACACTGAAACCTTGATACAAGAGGGTTTTTTTCTACAAAAAGGTCTGATAAACTCCAAGATTACCTCTTCTCAAAATTAGACCAATGAAGCATTAACTCCCTACTTATTTCCAGGTGCAGGCTGATCGACTCCTCTTATCTTATGCCTATGTCCATCATCCAACGAGGTTTCGAAATTGTAATAATGAACATGCATCCCATTACCAACAGGAATTGCTGGCCCAGAATAGGCGCGATAATGATGATTATGGCCATCCTCGAACAAAACATAACCCTCAGTATAATGAATATGATTTCCATCCTCCGTCTGAATAGGCGGGGAGGTCACGTCCAAACACTGATGTACATGCCCATCTGCCACCGATGTGTAATCAACAGAACCATGATTATGATGTGGCACAAACCCAGGAGTAAAATCATCCTTCCCTAATCTTTTCCCCATCTGCATTCCTCCCTAAAAAATCTCTCTAAAATATATGAAGGAACTGCAAAGTAATTTCCAGAAAAAAACAGGTGACAGGCACCATCCAGTTTCTGGATGGTGCCTGTCACCTGTTTTTAGGAAATTACTAGAAATTAGCCTATTTTTATATTATTATAGAATAGCGGGAATGATCTCCATTTTATTAAAATTTTAATTATTTGTGTACTAGAAATGTTATGGGAAAATAATTTTTGACGCGGGTCCCGGCATTTTTCAGCCATGACTGTTTTCCGCGTGCAAGAACCATTTTCCCATGCAAGAGCGAAACAACCAGCCTAGGAAACGATCAACCTACCATTCTAGTACTAACAAACCCCAAGCGTGGACGAAACCGAATCACTCTCCCGCTCACCACATGCTTTATCGTATCACAGTTTTTACCAGATTCACGCAACAAAAGCACCAACCAAGTTTTTATCAAAAATTTGAAAGGGGCAAGTGAATAATGAAGAAAAGCAAAATCTTCAAAGTGGTAACGGCTTCAGCAATCGCGGCTTCCTCAGTAGCGGCTGTAGCTCCAAACAACGCCGATGCGGCATCAACAAGTGTAAGCAAAACAGTGGACACAGCAATCAAGCAAATGAAAAAGGCTCAGGATACTTACTTGAAAACCGGAACAACGAAAAAGATCGTATCAACAGCAACCGTTCAAAAGGAAATCACCAAAGCCAAAAAAGCTTACAACGATGCAAAGAAAAAAGTAGCGAAGTCCGGTGGAAAAAACAAAAACGCCTACCTTGCTAAGCTATCAAAAGCCTACAAGTATGTGAAAAATGCAGAAGGCTATGTGAAAACCGTTAAATACGCAGCGAACCTCAACTCACAAGCCAAAGCCATCCAAACAGCAGTCATAAAATACGATTACAAAACAGTCAAAGCAACCTATCCGAAATTTGCTTCAGAACTAGCAAAGTCTGATAAAAAGATCAAAGCTGGAGTTTATGGAGGAAACGTTGAAAAGGTTCTTTTTAGTACATATACAAATCCAGCCAAAACCATTGCAGATGCAGTCAGGGCATATAACTACGCAAACTATGCAAAATACTGGATTGGCAAGGACAAGCTAACAACCGCAGAGCAACGGATAAAAATAGTCGACTCCCTTTTAGCAAAGGTAAGTAAAACAACTCCACTTGGCCAAAAGGTCCGTGCCTTTGTTGCACAGGTAAAAGAAGACTACAAATCCGCTCAAAACTTTGATTTAACCATCATGCACACAAATGACACGCATGCTCATCTAGATACTATTGCTAAACGTATTACCGCAATCAAGCAAGTTCGCGCAGCCAGCGAAAACTCACTTTTACTAGATGCAGGTGACGTTTTCACTGGAACATTATATTTCAATAAATATGAAGGCCTAGCTGACTTAGAATTTATGGAGCTCATAGGCTATGACGCGATGACCTTCGGAAACCATGAATTTGATAAAAAAACCGACACACTCGCAAAATTTGTCAAAGAAACCGACTTCCCATTACTGAGCGCCAATGTTGATTTTTCCAAGGATGCGAATATGAAAGGCTATTTTAACGATAGCATTACATCCAGCCCTAAAGGTGGGCAGGTATACAATGGTATGGTCAAAACCATCGATGGTGAAAAGGTGGGGATTTTTGGCTTAACGACAGCCGAGACTCCGAGCATTTCAAGTCCAGGGGAAGGTGTCGTGTTCGAGGACTATATTGCCCAAGCGAAAAAAATGGTCGAATCCTTTGAAAAGCAAGGTGTGAATAAAATTATTGCATTGACCCATATTGGTTATGATGATGGGGGAGGCGACAATGATGTAACACTTGCCAAAGAGGTAGAAGGAATCGACATTATCGTTGGAGGCCACTCTCATACGAAGATAGATGCACCAGTATTGGATACAACAGGAAATGAGCCAACGGTAATAGTATCAGCAAACGAATACAGCAAGTTCCTGGGAACGGTCGATGTGGAATTCGATCCAAGTGGAAAAATTATCTCCCAAGCTGGAAAATTAATTGAGCTTGAAGCTAAAGATGCTGATGGCAATTTCTTATTAAAAGATGACCCTGAGGCCGCACAAATTTTAGAAACAAAATATAAACCAGCAGTGGTTGAAATGCAGCAACAAGTAGTAGCAAAAACAGATGTTGATTTAAATGGTGAACGTGCGTCCGTAAGAACCGGTGAAACCAACTTAGGTAACCTTATCACAGACGGTATGCTGGCAAAAGCAAAAACCATTAACCCAGATACAGTGATAGCTCTTCAAAATGGCGGCGGAATTCGTGCATCTATTAATAAGGGTAATATCACTCTATCAGATGTACTAACAGTATTACCATTTGGTAATGCATTAGGGATCATGGAATTAAAAGGCTCAGAAATCAGGTCAGGTCTAGAACACGGTCTAGCCTTAACTCCTGAACAAAATGGTGGTTTCTTACATGTAGCAGGAATGAAATTCACATATGACAGCAGCCTACCAGCAGGATCTAAACTAAAAACCGTCGAGGTAAAAGGAAAGGACGGAAACTTCTCAGCATTAAAAGACGATGAATCCTACTACGTTGCAACCAACATCTTCACAGCAAAAGGTGGAGACGGCTTCGAGGAATTTGGAAAAGCTGCCGCAGAAGGCCGCCTAGTAGAAGCAGGCTTCGTAGACTGGGAAGTATTCAAAGAACAACTAGAAGCCCTACCTGACAAAACCGTCAACCAACAAATCGAAGGCCGCATCACAGACATCGCCGCCAAGTAGGGTGACAGGCACCATCCATATTTTTACAGGATTCTTTTTCCAGGTGACAGGCACCACCCAATATTTGGAATATCCGCAAGAACCAGGGACATAAAGGGACCTGGTTCTTTCTGTTGGGGGTGACAGGCACCTTCCAGCTTCTGGAAGGTGCCTGTCACCCCCAAATCCTTCGACACATTTTGACATTTATACTAGACGAAAAATTTAGGGACACGATATAATCGAATTATAGAATTACTTTCCTTTCGTATATTGCAACTATGTATATAAGAGAAACTAAGACTTACAAAAATAGAGTCCCAAGCTTAACGTTAATAGAAGAGTAATAGGATTGTTGGAGTGTGTGAAGTAGTATGATTATAGGGTTGTTAATTATGATGATTGGGATTATCCCAATTGCTTTAGCGATAGGAACAAGATTAGTCTTTGGAAGCTCAAATTTATCCAAATTAATCCTTACCTACATGATTTTAATCAGCATCTGGCAAGCAGATGTCGCGGTTTTATATTTTAAAGGTACCATTCCAGAAGCTTGGATCCTGATATTATTCAAGTTATTTAAAATGGCTCCAATCTACTCAGTCCCATTATTATTCTATGGTTCATACACCATTCTGAACAACTACTCCATTTCCTTTCAAAAGAACAGCCTTTTAGAAAAAATCTCTAAAATGTTCTCAAAAAAAATCCTGATTGCCCTGCTTATCTGGAGTACAATCGTTTACATTATCAACTGGACACCACTAGGTACAAATGGACTAACCGAAGTCCAAGTTCTAAATACAAATATATTTTATTACTTTCCGGTCTACGGAACCCTTAACTGGTTATTTTATCTCCATGTCATAGGATACATAACCTTTATATCAATCCTTTTCTTATTTTCAAAAAAAATACAAAACCAATACATGATGAAATTTATCAGAAGTTTTTCTCTATATTCATTCCTACTCCTCCTCTTCGCCCTTATGAATTTTCTCCCGAAGACAGGTGGAATGGCAGGTACCATCGGGGTTTTAGTATTCTCTGTGTTGATCATGGTTTCTTTTTTAAAAATGAATTTATTAATGACGATAAAATTTAACCAAATGATTGGACAGCAGAAAAAGATGGACTATGCAGGAAATCTTGCTGCAAGTTTGATTCATGAGGTGAAAAATGTCGTTCAGGTCATCAAAGGATTTAACCAGCTACTAGGGGAGTCGCCGTCTCTTAATCAGAGTGAAAAAGAAATGACGGATATTATTAACAAGGCCACCAGGCAATTGGAGGATCTATCAGAAAACTATAAGCAGTTCATCCATTCATCAAAGATTCACTTTAAAATTGAGGATTTGAACGAAATTATTAAGGAATCCATTGATTTCGCTAGTGAAATTACAAAGGATACCAACTTATCCATACAATTCGATCAAAGATTTAGCACGTTAAAAGGTTATGTCAATAAACCATACCTACAGCAGGTATTTATCAACTTAATCAAAAATAGTTCCGAAGCCTTCAGAGAGGATTGTTCCACACGCATCGTCAAGATCGAAACGGAAGTCGTCAATGAAACCATTCTCATCCATTTCAAGGATACCGGCATTGGAATCAAGCCTTGCTATTGGGAGAGCGTGTTCGACCCTTTCATCTCATCCAAAAGCTCAGGCATGGGAATGGGCCTCCCATTCGCCAAAAAAATCATCCTCGAACACCGAGGCGACATCAACATCATCACCAGCTCACCAAACGGAACCCACTTCCAAATCGAACTCCCACAATACGAGCTGAATCTATAGGAATCTATAGGTGACAGGCACCTTCCATATCTTGGAAGGTGCCTCCTGGAAGTTGCCTGTCACCTAAAAAGCCCGAGGTTTATTTCTCTTTTTTCAATTTGTAGATTTCACGAGAATGTTCAGAAATCATCTGGTCATAGTATTCAAGATCTTTCTTAGTAGCCATATTCTCCTTGATTTCCTCGACATCTTTTGCGACAGCATCAACCTTTAATTCAAGCTTGTCCACTTTTTGACCTAAGTCGCTGATTCTCAGATTGTTTGCAGCGGTCATTTCAACTAATTAGAAAGGGTGACAGGAACCTTCCAGCTTCTGGAAGGTGCCTGTCACCCGCCAATCCAAATAGTAGGATTCTCCCATATAAAGTTGATATAATAATAAATAAACAAAAAAACTGAGGCGATTTAATGGAGTTAGAAAAAATAATAAAAAAACTGAGCGACAAAACCCCAACCATTCTAGGAATAGAGGATTTTTCACAATATGCAGTACTATTACCTTTAGTCATTGAAGATAATCAGGTAAAGGTTCTATTCGAGGTCCGTTCCATGAACCTCCGAAGACAACCCGGCGAAATCTGCTTCCCTGGTGGGCGAATCGATCCAATCGACAAAAGCCATAAGGAAACAGCCATTAGAGAAACCACCGAGGAACTAGGAATTGAACCTGAAAACATAACAAACATTCTTCCAATGGACTATATGGTGTCGCCATTTGGTACTATCATTTACCCTTATGTTGGAGTAATCACAGAGCCTAATAAAATCAATCCGAATCCTGATGAAGTAGGGGAGATCTTTGCAGTTTCGCTATTAGAGCTAAAACAAAAGGGCCCAACCATCTACAAAATGAATTATAAAATCATACCAGAAGAAGGCTTCCCATTCGACGCAATCCCAGGAGGAGAAAACTACAACTGGCAAGCCCGCGGAATGGATGAACATTTCTACTACCACAAAGACAAAGTAATCTGGGGCCTAACAGCTAGAATCCTAAATCACTTCCTAAAGCTAGTCGGGTGACAGGCACCATCCAGCGATTTCCAGGTGACAGGCACCATCCAAAAAATGGAAACACCCAAAATCTCCAACCAAAAGGATTGAAAAAAACATGCTAAACACATCACTACCACTAAAAAACGAAGCCAAAATCGAAGAAATCCTAAAACGAATAGTCGAGGATTCATACGAACAAATAAAGGATGAAGAGGTCTTGCTCTGTCTAGAATGCTGTGATGTCGACCTCGAGATTGCAACCTCAAATGACTTTGAATTTGAGGAAGCCATCAAGGAAAACTTCGAACTCGATGAATTCGGTGACATTATCGATATGGAACAATACCGACGCCTCATGTACGAACTAAATGACGCCTTCATAGAACTTCACAAATCCAGCGGCTACTTCGACTTCTTCCCAGAAGGCCAATACGAGGTAAATGGGGAAAAACGCGAATCCGAATCAGACATCATCGCCCCAAAAGGAAAATTCTACGCCCCATTCGAGGACGCCTTAACAAAAGGGTGACAGGCACCATCCAAAGGCACCATCCAAAAACTTCCAGGTGCCTGTCACCCTAAAAAAGTTCTAGAAATTATATGTAAAATTATGTATAATCTTGCTGTAAGAACCAACCCAAACCAACCCAAACCAACCCAAACCAAACCCAACCAACACCAACGCAATCCAACCCCACAATCAAACCTATTAACGAAAGGAGCCTTTTATGGGAAGAAAAAGAAGACAATGGGTGCCATTTGCCTATCATCACATTACCTCGAGGGGGAATAACCGACAGAGAATTTTCCGTGACGAAATCGATATGGCCGAGGTATTCCGAATACTAAGCATGATCTATGCCCAGTACAAATTTTCCATCTGTAACTACTGCATCATGACCAACCACTACCACCTCTTATTAAAATCAGAAGAAGTCTCGATATCGAAAATCATGGCCCTATTTAATAAGCGCTATACTGAATATCATAACCAAAAATATAGTCATATCGGCCACGTCTACCAACAAAGGTTTTATAGCTCTCCAGCTCTAACCCCTCACGACCTCATAGAAGTAAGCAAATACATCAACCGAAACCCTATCAACACCAACCCACCAATGGTATCCAAAATGGAAGATTACCCCTACAGCAGCTACCAATTTATTAAAAATAACCAAACCCCACCATACCCATTCATCACCTTCGAAGACCTACCAAAAAAAATATTCCATCCCGAAAAGAAAATCTATTTAAATTATTGCGAATATGTTGAGCTAGAGGAAGAATAGGGTGACAGGCACCTTCCAGTTACTGGAAGGTGCCTGTCACCCTCATCCGACCAAATACCCACCCCTACCCAAAATATATCTACATCCACCATAAATTGTATGCTATAATGAAACTTGTATTTTTGAAAATTCATGATTTTGGGGGAGCCTATGGAAGAGACGATTAGTTTAAGAGAATTGTTTCAAACAATAAGAAAAAGACTATCACTAATAATCGCAATTACAGTCCTAGCAACGGCCATCAGTGGTGTAGTTAGCTATTTCTTTATAAAGCCAATCTATCAATCTTCAACCCAAATCTTGGTCAGCCAAGCAGCAACTGGGGCTTTAGCCTCACTTGCAGGAATTTCCTTTGATGCAGATGCCAAATACATAGAAACCTACAATGTCATCATGAAAAGCCCATACATACTAGACCAAGTCATTGAAGAATTGGATCTTGACACAACACCCGGCCAACTAAACAGCAGTGTGAATGTTGCCCAAGAAGGCCAATCACAGGTCGTTACCATTAGCGTTGAAAACGGCGATCCAGCCAAATCCGTTCTCATCGCCAATGAAATTGCGAAGGTGTTCCAAAGAGAAATATCTAAACTAATGCGAATTGACAATATCCATATTCTATCTCCAGCCGAACTACCATCCAATCCAGTTCCGGTTAAGCCTCAGCCATTTTTAAACATGGCGATAGCCTTAGTCGTTGGTCTGATGGCAGGTGTAGGATTAGCCTTCCTACTAGAATACATGGATAATACCATTAAAAGCGAACAGGATATTGAAAAATTACTCGGTCTCCCAGTACTCGGAGCCGTTACCAATATCGTAAATGAGCAAAACAGCACAACATCAAGAAAACGAAAGCAGAAAAGAAGTAGAGGTGAGACCGTTGGCACAGAAGCGTAATAAAAAGGGGATCCGACCTTCCAACAAGCGGAATCTCATTGCACATACTGACCCTCGCTCACCAGTATCAGAACAATATCGCACCATCCGAACAAATATTCAGTTCTCTGTAGTAGACAAGGATATTCACACCCTGATGGTAACCTCCGCCGGACCATCAGAGGGAAAATCAACAACCACGGCGAACCTAGCCGTCGTCTTTGCTCAACAAGGAAAAAGAGTCCTACTCATCGATGCGGACCTACGGAAACCAACTATGCATTACACATTCCGTCTAGACAATAACATTGGTCTCATCAACGTATTAACAAAACAAAATGCGTTCGTAGACGCTTTTCACAATACAGACATCGAAAACTTATATGTCCTAACAAGCGGACCAATCCCGCCAAACCCAGCAGAGGTCTTAGGGTCAAAGGCTATGGATGAATTACTTGAAAAAGCACTCGAGGAATTTGACCTGATTTTATTCGATACTCCTCCCGTCTTAGCGGTAACCGACGCTCAAATTCTCGCGAACCAATGCGACGGAACTGTTCTTGTTGTAAACAGCGGAAGAACAGAAACCGATGCTATTATAAAAGCAAAGGAGCTTCTCGTAAGCGCCAATGCCAAACTACTCGGAGTCGTTCTCAATCGTAAGAAACTAAAAGAAAATCATTACTACTATTATTACGGCAACTAAAATATCATCAAGAAGAGGGCTTGAAATCTCAAGCTCTTTTTCTTTTATTCGGCACAAAAATCAGACCGTGCTAATCCCAACGCAAATTGTCGCACAATACCCACACCGAAAACTGGAAAACCATGATAAAATAGAATAGCATTTTTCCAACAGGAAGCAATCCATCTTCCTTTAGTAAAAAATCCTCCGAAACAGCGAAGGATTAGGGAAACCAGATCAGATCATCAACCAAAATAATAATTCTAACAATAAATTCAACACCCCATAAAAATACAAAAGAAACAGGTGATTCATCATTAAATCCTTCAACATCAAGTTTATTTTTTACCTAGCGGGAGCATTAATTGTCTCTCTCATCATTTTCGATTTTTCATCACAAACGTACCAGGAGCAAACTCTCGTTCCAAAGCTACAAGAGCTTCTGCCCGGACAACCATTTAGGGATACCCTAAGCCAAATATCCTTCACCTATAGCAGCTCCGTCGTAAGCATCGAAACGAAGGGATACTATTATTTTATCGAATTTTTCATCCGGAAATTTGCGCACCTATCCGTTTATTTCATCTTAAGCTTTTTTGTCTTTAATCTCCTGAAATTTCTAACAAAAAAGCAAGCCACTGCCATCCTGATAACGGCAGTATTCGTCGCCCTCTATGCAATCAGCGATGAAATCCATCAAGGATTCACTGGAAACCGAACACCCATGGTAAGAGATGTGGTCATCGACTTCATCGGCGGCATGCTCGCCATCGCCCTTACCATTTTATTTAAAAAAAGAAAAAAACACAGATAACACTCAGAATCGGCCCGAGCAATCACCATGAATCTCCCTAAACTCTTTAAGATGTTATGATATGATAGAAAAAAATCCAAAAGGATGATCAAACGATGTCGGAAAATCATAGATTAGATGAATGGAAGAAGGCATATGATGAGAATCATTATGCGAATAAAAATCAGGTAAGACACCGGGAAAATCTCACAGGATTAAATTCGCGCCCTTCCAGCCCAAGACCAACAACAACCTCAACAAAACAGCACATCAGCTACAATGTTGTCGTGAATCAGCCATTTCATTATGTCGGCTTTTGGAGGCGGGTGTTTGCCTTTACCATAGACAGCCTCCTTATAGCGCTTGTCTACTATCTGTTAAAAATTCCTAATCATCTTATCATCAACATGTTTATCTACTCCTTATATTCAGCCATTCTCACCTCATCACAGCTAAAAGGAACGATTGGAAAGCTACTCATTGGGGCCATCGTTGTTGATATGAACGGGAATCAAATCAGCTTTTTAAGAGCAATATGTCGATATTTCGCCATGTATCTATCAGCCGCCACCCTACTTATCGGTTTCCTCATGGTTGGCTTCCATGGGAAAAAGAGAGGCTTGCACGATCTCATCTGCGAAACCATGGTCATTAACAAAGAATAGAACGACAAAAAAGCGGAGACCCACACAGGCCTCCGCTTCTCTTCTATCTATCTCTTAAAACTATTCACATCTTCTACCACTCGATCAAGTCTAGCTTGCTTCTTATTTTGATAAGCTGCCTTATATTCGTCAGCAACTGAAATATCATAACCTTGAGTTTCTAAATCATATTGAAACTGCTGATACAAAACATTGAAGGCCTTGTCCGCATTTTGTTCCATAATCGTCGCTGCCTGAGAATATTTTGCGAGGAGTTCACTTTTGGTTGCCTTTTTACTCACGTAATCTGCCTTCGCTTGAACCACCAGTTGATCCACCTTGCTTGTCTCCTCAGCCTCCAGCTCCTGGAATGCCGCATTATACTTTTCTTTTAATTGACTAAGTGATTTTTTTCCATCGTCATCACTGGAATCTGAGGTCGCTTCATCAATTGCCCCCTCATCATCAACATCTTCCCCGGCTTTAGAGGCCTCATCAGTAGATTTTTTCTTATCCTCCAAATCTCCTGAACCAGAAACATCACTATTCCCAGCTGTAAGATCCGTTCCATCCGCCGTCTGAGCCATGGCAGCTTTACTAGGGCGTAGGGTATCTCTCGTTTTCGTTTTAACATAACCTTTTTCTTCTAATGTTGTATGGGCCGTTGCAGTTTGCTCTTCTATGTTTTTATTCCAGAAAAAATGTCCAAAAATAATTCCTAGAACTGAAATGATAGCTATAGTAGTATATAAAAATTTTTTCATTGATTCTTGTGTTTAATCCTCTCTTTCTAAATCAATATTATATTTAATCGTATCAGATTTAAAGATAGCTGTCATTATAGAATATGGATGGAATGGAAATAGATTCACAATTTATATGAAAATTATACTAATAGGAAGAAAGTAATAGGTATTGTAATGACCTATCATAAATGGTAAAATTTTATATAGTTTATTTATTTGGAAAATTATAAAGAGGTGTTGACATGAAGAAGAAGAGTATGGTAATAGGGAAGGCTGTTCTAGCAGCATCCGTGGCTACTTCTGTTATAGCCGTTGCTAATCCTGCAGAAGCAGCTTCCGTATCTACCGCAGAAAAAGCAGTCAAAAATGCTGAGAAATACGCTTCAAGTCTGAAGAAAGAGATCAACTACGACTACCGTAAAGTCAAGTATAAGAAAAATGTGTTCGGATATCCAAATTCTAAAGTAGTTAGCAATACGAAAAAAGCCCTAGCATCAGCGAAGAAATCCGTAGCAACATTAAAAAAAGGAAAAACTAGAACTATATTAGAAAAACGAATCCAAGCTGTAGAAAAAACAGTTACATATTCCAACAATTACACAGCAGCTGTTAAAGAAGGATTAAAAATTCAATCCAAGTACAAGGTACTTAAAGCAAAATACTTAAAAGGAACCATTGATAGCACAACCATCAGCTCCTATAACTACCTGACAAATGAAGTGAAAAAGAACGGCAAATTATTTGATAAGGTGTACGGAGAAAAAACCCGTATTTTAATGAAGAGAGCTTATTTGAATCCAACAAAAACTCTATTACCAAAGCTTACTTCTCCAATTGCTATCAAAACAGAAATCGATAAAGCAAAGACAGCTTTAAAAGCAAGTAATACTGATGCAGCTGCTATCAATCTTGCAAACGTTGACTATTACATAACTCAAGCGGCGAAAAAAGGACAAACTAAAGGCTGGATAATTATGAAAGGTGCGCTAAAAGAGCTAAATAGTACAAAGGCCACTTTCAATAAAACAGCTGTTCTATATGTTGCTAAGTCAACAAAGGCTGATGCACCATCAACTTTTGGACCTGCAACAGGCACTGATAAAGTAGCAAAAACTGTCTATCTATTCGCTGGTAAAAATGAATATATTAAACTAAGAAACATGGAAATCGAAGGAAACCTAGTAATCAAAGGAACAAAAACAGGTTCCGGTAGCGTTTCTCTTGATGGCGTAAAAGTGAAGAAAACAACTGAAAACACTGGTCAAATCATCGTTGACGACGTTGCTGATCACAGTCTTCACATGAACAACACCGAAGCTGATCGCCTACAAGTAAACGATCCAAACGGAGCAAACTTTGTTGCTGAAAAAGGTGTTTATGTTAAAACTTTCGTTGTAACAAACAAAGCTGGTGAACAAGGAACCATCACCATTGAAGCCCAATCACCAGATGCTTTTGAAAACATCGATGTGCAAGCAGATGGAAACTCTGAATCAGGCGGAATCGTGTTAAAAGGTGATCTTTCTTCAGCTACTGTTACTATCAGCGGTAATAATGCAAATGTATCTGTAGCTAAGGATACACAGATCAAAGAACTAGTTATCGATGCTCCTGCTAAGGTTTCACTTGCTGAAGGGTCTAAGGTTGAAGAAGTGAAGAAGGGTGCTAATTTACCTAGTGATGCTAAGGTTGAGGTAGATAATAAGGGTACTGTTGTGAAGGCTCCTGAGGATGTGCCTGTTACGGGGAATAAGCCTGTGGAGGTAACACCTGCTACGCCGACTACACCTGGTGGGGGAACAGTGCCGCAAACATTTAACTATACAATTTCTGCGGATTTTAAAACAGCAAATGATAAACCGTATGAGAATGGAGAGTTAGACCTTACGTCAATTGACAATACTGATATGTTTTTAGGAGTCAAAATTAGCACTAATTCTAGTACAGCTGTTTCGCTAAAATTAACTTCACTGAAAATGGGTGAAAGTACAATTCCACTTGATAAGGATTACCCGATAAGTGGAGGTACATTAACAACAAAAGAGTTATTCCCATTTGATTCAGGTGAACCTGGAATAACTATGTCAAACCTACGTGAAGCGTTTAGTAGTATTGAACTAAAAGGTAGCTTCTATTCAAATGGAACTCAAATTTCTGATGAAATTACAATTACCATTAAACTAAGAAGCACTCCTGCTCCTTCAACTTACTCAAATAAATATGTTAGTATTAATAAAGATTTAGAAAATAATAAGATTACGGTTTCAATTTTAGATGGTAGTAAGAAAGTTACTGAAGTGCTAAGCGAGGGTGGAATGTCCTTTGTAGAATTATTAACATTTGCTGCCGCAGGATCATCAGTAGAGTTAACTAATTTGGAAAATGCAATTAAAACGCATTTGAATGGGAAAGGAATAACAGATTTTACAACGGCTACTATTAATGATCTCAAGGGGTTTGGGGCAGGTGGAAGTATTAGTATTGCTGGTTATTCAATAGTAGTAAATTAGTAAATAGGTGTAAATTACTTGATCAATCAGAGGTGTTCCAAGAAGTTTTTGGGACACCTTTTTCACGCCCATTAAGTTATGAGGTGGTGAAACATCGGGACGTATCTCATGTTTCGAAATGAGTTGGAACTGAAAAGGCGTCCCTGAATATGTTTGGTGACAGGCACCTTCCATTTTATGGATGGTGCCTGTCACCCCAAGTCAAGCGCGAAATTTGTCAATAATGAATCCGCTTACATCTATTTACCTAGCAAAAAATTGGTAGTATACTACTATCTAATAGGATTAATTTGCCTAATTTTGTTGGTTCTTGTAACTTTGGTTTCATTAACATTATTTTGGAGGGTTTTCCATGATTGACATACACTCACATATACTACCTGGGATCGATGATGGAGCTCAAAGTTTGGAAGACAGTATAGCTATGGCCAGACAGGCAGTTAGTGAAGGAATCGAGACAATCATTGCCACTCCTCACCATAGAAATGGAAAATATGAGAATTCCAAAACAAGTATTATTAAAAAGGTTCATCAACTAAATGAAGCATTTAAAGAGGAAGGGATCAAACTCAATGTACTTCCAGGTCAGGAATGCCGAGTCTTTGGAGAATTGTTAGAATATTATGATAAGAATGAAATTTTAACTCTCGCAGGTAATTCTAGTTACCTTTTTATTGAATTCCCATCTGGCTATGTTCCAAGATATGCAAGCCAGCTCCTATATGATATCCAACTAAAAGGTCTTAAGCCAATCATTGTTCATCCTGAACGCAATGCGGAACTCTTACAAAATCCAAATATGATATACGATTTAGTTAATAACGGGGCAGCTACGCAAATTACGGCTGCTAGCCTAACGGGGAAATTTGGAAAGAAGATTAAGAGATTTACAGAACAATTAATTGAGGCGAACCTCACCCATTTTATTGCATCAGATGCTCATAATATAACCACTAGATCATTTATCATGAATGAGGCGCTAGATGTTGTCGAACAGAAATATGGAGTTGACACAATCTATTACTTTACTGAAAATGCCGAGCTCTTAATAAGTGGAAGTCATATCTTCCGTGAAGCGCCAGAGCCAATCCGAGCAAAAAAATTTTTGGGGCTATTCTAGAATGAGGTATTTGGAATATAGAAATATAGTCATTATTCTATGAAATAAGAAGAGGTAGTGACTACCAGGAATCGCTTTTTTATTTTGTGCAGCAAAAGTGAAAGACATACGGTAATGTCTCCCCGCCGTTATCAATGGAGGCACTCGGTTACACTGTGGGTAATAAGCCATATTACCTTAGACGCATGTCGTCGAGAGTGTGATGTGAGGTCGGGTTAGATGCCCGGTATTATTAATAATTAAGGTAATAAATATCTAATGAGAGAACATACTTATCCATGTTTTTTCATTAGATATTTATTTTTGGATAAAAATGTTATTTCGATATATTAATATGGAAAATCAGAGGAAATTAAGGAGGGTTCTATTTGAGTAAGGTAAAAAAAGCTATCATACCGGCAGCTGGCCTTGGAACGAGATTTCTTCCTGCAACAAAGGCCATGCCAAAAGAAATGCTACCGATTGTAGATAAACCCACAATTCAATACATAGTCGAAGAAGCGATGGAATCAGGTATAGAGGATATCATTATTGTTACTGGACGGGGCAAAAGAGCGATTGAGGATCATTTTGATAATGCGTTTGAACTTGAAGAAACCTTAATTCAAAAGGAAAAATATGATTTGCTAGAAAAAGTGAAAGAACCTTCAAAGGTTGATATCCACTATATCCGCCAAAAGGAACCAAAGGGATTGGGACACGCGGTTTGGTGTGCACGGAAATTTATTGGAGACGAACCTTTTGCTGTTCTACTGGGAGACGATATTGTCCAATCAGAAACTCCATGCTTAAGGCAATTAATCGATCAGCATGAACGAACTCGCTCATCCATTATTGGGGTCCAACATGTTCGAGAGGAAGAGACTCATCGTTACGGTATTATTGACCCGCTCTCAACTAGCGGCAGAAGATACGAAGTAAAGAATTTTGTAGAAAAACCAAAGCAGGGAACGGCTCCTTCTAATTTAGCAATTATGGGAAGATATATCCTTACTCCAGAAATATTCATGTTCTTAGATCGGCAAGAAACAGGTGCAGGCGGAGAAATCCAACTGACAGACGCCATCCAAAAATTAAACGAAATCCAACGAGTCTTTGCCTATGATTTTGAAGGAAAACGCTATGATGTCGGAGAGAAAATTGGTTTTATTAAAACAACTTTAGATTTCGCGCTCCAAAATGATGAATTAAGGGCACCATTAATGGAATACATGGGAAATCTCCTCAAAAAGCAGGAGATAAAATAAATGAAATTATTTATAGTTTATTTCACCTTAAACCACTTGTAAATAGATGAAACAAGAAATTTTGACCAAATGTGTAAAAAAACGACTACTCTAATCTAGTTAAAGAAGGGATATCAATTGAGCTATCAAAAACGGCTTTCATTTTTATTTATTCTGGATTCATTCATTGTGCTATTTTCTATTTTTATCGGCTATTTTATCTTACATCCTTACACAAACTTCTACACCGTTCCCTTGCTTATCATTAGCTCAATTACCCTATTAATCAGTCATCATATTTTTGCTTTTAGCTATAGCCTTTATAAAAAAGCATGGGAATACGCGAGCGTGAATGAATTAATCGCAATCATCAAGGCCGTCACGCTTTCCATCACCGTCACAGGAATCGTGCAGCTCATCTTAGAGGGCGATATGTATCTCCGAGTTTTAATGTTAACCTGGATGTTTCACGTTCTCCTAATCGGTGGTTCCCGATTTTCCTGGAGGATGTTCCGAGATCGTTATATTAGAAAATTAACTAATCAAAAAAGAACCTTAATAGTTGGTGCAGGCGCCGCCGGAACAATGGTGGCAAGACAGCTTATTAATAATAAAGAATCTGAATTACTTCCGGTTGCCTTTGTCGATGATGACTTTAAGAAAAGAAACCTTCAGTTCTTTGGCATCTCTGTTGTTGGTAGCATGAGACAGATAACTAAGGTTGTGGAAGAAAAGGCTATCGAACAGATCATCATTGCCATTCCTTCCTTAAAAGGGAAAGAAATGAAGCGAATTTACGAAGAATGCTTAAAAACAAACATCAAAATCCAAACGATGCCAATGGTCGAGGATATCATGACAGGAAAGGTTTCCGTCAATCAATTCCGTGAGGTGGAAGTAGAAGACCTACTCGGCCGTGACCCAGTCCAACTCGATATGGAAAGCATTTCGAAAAAACTAACTGGAAAAACCGTTCTAGTCACAGGTGCAGGCGGCTCAATCGGATCGGAAATCTGCCGCCAGGTTTGTAAATTTGGTCCAAGTAAAATTCTTCTCCTCGGTCATGGAGAAAACTCCATTTACCAGATTGATATGGAGCTACGTAACAAATATCAGGATGAATTCGAAATCATTCCTGTGATTGCCGATGTTCAGGATAAAAAGCGTATCCATGAAGTCATGGAAGTACATAGGCCGGATGTCGTCTACCATGCAGCTGCGCACAAGCATGTACCATTGATGGAATACAATCCAAAGGAAGCCGTGAAAAATAATGTACTTGGAACCAAAAATGTGGCGACCGCTGCTGATGCATTTGGTGTACATACATTTGTGTTAATTTCATCCGACAAAGCCGTAAATCCAACGAATGTGATGGGCTCGACGAAGCGAATTGCGGAAATGATTGTACAGGAATTGGCCAAGCATAGCAAAACAAAATTTGTTGCTGTTCGGTTTGGAAACGTGCTCGGAAGCCGTGGAAGTGTCATTCCTTTGTTTAAAAAACAAATCCAAGCAGGTGGACCGGTTACCGTTACTCATCCTGATATGACTCGATATTTCATGACTATTCCAGAAGCCTCAAGACTCGTCATGCAAGCAGGAGCGCTTGCTAGTGGTGGGGAGATCTTTGTGCTGGATATGGGTGAGCCTGTTAAGATTGTGGATTTGGCTAAGAACTTGATTCAGCTTTCGGGTTATACAATAGAGGAAATTGGAATCAAATTTTCTGGCATTCGACCTGGGGAGAAGATGTATGAGGAACTCCTTGGGGAGAATGAAGTTCATAAAGAAGCAGTATTCCCGAAGATTTTTATTGGGAAGACGACCTTGCAGCCTAGGGAGGAAATTGATTATTTGATTGGGCATTATTTAGAGATGGAAGAGAATGAACTTCAGGGGTTTGTTTTGGGCTTGGCGAATAATAGGAAGGTTTTGGAGCGGGCGGTTGCGAATTGATGGTTTTGTGAAAAGCTTTGTTTTATGTGTTGGTTAATTGAAAATATGTAGTGATGGTTGTCGCGTTTATACAGAATTTTATATATTAAAGTATGACCCCTGCCTATAATTCTAGTAATTTGTGGTGGGGGTTTTTATTTATTTGTTTGTTAATAAGACCATCTGCTTTTTGTAACTGGTAGTTGGAGATAAGGTTATGAAAAACTTCAAAAAGACTTTAAATAAAAAGTATTTAAATAGCAAGGGATTTACGTTGGTAGAGGTATTGGCGGTTCTCATCATAATAGGATTACTTGCTGCAATAGCTGTTCCGTCTGTTGTTGGAATAATTGAAAAGTCAAAGGCGGATGTTTGTCAATCTAATAGGGTGATGTTGAAAAAGATATATTCAGCTTATTTGAATCTTGAAAATCGGGTGCATTCAGATATGGTGTTTAGGGAGTTTTTATTGGAGGATGGCAATGATATTTGTCCGGTTGGTGGGGAGATTCGTTATGTGAATGGTGAGATAGAGTGTAGTGTTCACTCTTCGGAGGATGATCGTGAAAAAGATGATGGTGAGGTTCCGTTTCTTTAATGGTAGATGGGAGTATATGTTGTAATAGTCAGGTATGTTTGAGCAAATGAGGAGAGATCCAATGATTAGGAGATTTTGATTTATTGTGCATTGGACCTTCGGGTTTTAAAGGGTGGGGGAGTGATTGAATGGTGGATGGGAACTGAGTATCGTAATCAGATAAGATGCTGGAAACCTTGCGGGATAAGAGTTTGAGACGATTTTAGTGAGATTTATAGATTGATTGAATGGTATATATAATAGGAAGAAACTCGGTTTATAGCGATTAATTAGTGAATATCTATTTCGTATTTGTTAGGCAGATTGAATAGATATTACGAGGTGGCTATTGGAAGTAGATAAGATTTAGTAGGTTAGTAGTTGGTTGGAAGAGGATATTCCAATTAAGTCCTAACCAACTAAAAAGCCGATAAAGGGCTAATTTATAGATTACAAGAGTTGAGAATAAAAAACAAGTGAGGTTAAATCATATGTCATATTTAGTTGTTGTTGCACATCCAGATGATGAGGTTTTAGGGGCGGGCGCTACAATGTATAAGCTCGCTCAAGAAGGACATTCAGTAAATGTCTGCATTTTATCAGGAGAAGTGAATGCGAGAAACTTCCGTCCTACTACCGATGAGCTTAACGAAGATGTGAACAACTCTATGAATATATTAGGTGTTGATAGAGTTATCACAGGTAATTTTCCGAATATAGAGTTTAACAATGCAGGTCATTTAAAACTTGTTCAGTTTATTGAAGCAGCAATTCTTGAAACAAATGCTGATGTAGTATTTACTCATCATCCAGCCGACTTAAATAACGACCACTTACACACTTCTATGGCATGCCAAGCAGCGGTTAGGTTATTCCAAAGAAGGAATGATGTAGCCCCTCTTAAAGAACTACTTTTCATGGAAGTTCCATCATCTACTGAATGGGGATTAAATAAAGCCATGAACCAATTTTCACCAAATACATTTATTGAAGTTGGTGAGTTGAGTGTGGATAAAAAAATAGAGGCTCTCGCACAATATCGTGGAGTTATGAGAGATTATCCTCATCCTAGAAGTAAGGAAGCAATCAAAGGACTAGCAGCTTACCGTGGTGGGCAATCAGGCATGGTTTATGCAGAAGCCTTTGAGAGTGTATTTAGACGTGGATTCTAGATAGCAGAGAGGATGGTATACGTTGAAAAAGAGAATTGCGTTTGCAACTTGCGTTCAGTTAGGACTAAGTTGTATTGAAGAAATATATCGAATTGGTGGAAATCTAGATTTACTTATTACGCTTAAAGATGAAAAAGCAAAGAATAAGTCTGGAAGAATCTATTTAGATGATATTGCAAATGAAAACAATGCACCTCTATTGAAGATTGATAATATCAACGATCAAGAGGTTCTTTCCGCTTTAAAGGAATACCAGATTGATTGGTTGTTTATTATTGGTTGGTCGCAAATTGCTAAGAAAGATGTTCTTGAAGCACCTACGTATGGTTGTATCGGTATGCATCCTACATTATTGCCGGTCGGTAGAGGAAGAGCGGCAATACCATGGGCAATTATTAAGGGGTTAGAAAAAACAGGTGTCACTATGTTTAAGCTGGATGAAGGTGTTGATACCGGTGATATTATCGGTCAAGGGGTTATTACATTAAATCACAATACCACAGCAACCCAACTTTACCAAAAAGTTGATGATATGCACATTACTCTAATTTCAAAGTACTTGGAGGATATCGTCAGTAATAATATTACTCTTACAAAGCAGAATGAAATAGATGCTACTGAATGGCCTGGGAGAAAGCCAGAAGATGGTGAAATTTTAAGTAGTATGACTATGGATGAAGCTGATAAATTGGTAAGAGCTGTTACTCATCCCTACCCAGGTGCTTTTTACAAAGATGGGGATAAAACATACAGAATTTGGTCTGCTAAAACAAATAAAGATGACGGTTCTATAAAACTAGTTGATGGGTATTTAATTCCTATTGATTATGAGATAGAGGTATAGTCATGGAGGATAAGAAATTTCAAAAATTAATTAAACGTTTATTTGATATTGTTGTTTCGTTAATAGTTCTTATTCCATTTCTTCCAATATGGGTTCTAATTGCGATTTTAATCAAGGCTACATCTCCTGGCCCAGTGTTTTTCTTACAAGATAGACCAGGGTTAAATAAGAAAATCTTTAAAGTCTATAAGTTTCGAACGATGAGACCGGGTTCAGAAAAAATGGTTAAAGGCCAAGAAGTAATGAAAGATGATGACCGGGTCACAGCCATTGGAAAGTTCCTTAGAAGAAGTAAAATTGATGAAATTCCTCAAGTATTAAATGTATTAAAAGGTGAAATGAGCCTTGTTGGTCCAAGACCTGAACGAGTAGCATCACTAGCTGATTATACTGAAGAAATTTCTAAAAGGCTTAATATGAATCCGGGTATGACAGGATTAGCTCAAGTAAGTGGTAACATATATCTTTCTTTAGGAGACCGGTATAAGTTTGATGTTTATTATGTAGAGCATTATAGCCTGTTACTTGATCTGAAAATAATTATTAGGACTGTTGGTGTTGTGTTATTTGGCGAAGGTAGATATGTTAACAAGTATTTGGTAGATATTAATTTAGGATCTGCAGAAGTAGCATCTACTAAAGAGGAGAAGGTTTTGAAATGAAAAGGATACTTATAACAGGAGTTAATAGTTATATAGGTACTTCATTTGAAAAATGGGTTTCACAATATCCTGATAAGTATTCTGTAGATTTTATTAGTATAAGAGATGACCATTGGAAGGAAAAGTCATTCTCTGGATATGACGTCATTTTTCATACAGCAGCAATTGTTCATGTTAAAGAAAACGATACGGGGAAGTATTTTAAAGTAAATAGAGATTTAACAGTAGAACTTGCTAAGAAAGCCAAAAAAGCAGGTGTGAAGCAATTCATATTTTTAAGTACTATGGGGGTTTATGGTACGGAAACTGGCTATATTACTAAAGATACTATACCAACACCAAAGACTCCCTATGCCCAGTCAAAATATGAAGCAGAAAAGCTTTTATTCGAGATTAGTTCTGATGATTTTAACGTTGCGGTTCTCCGACCACCTATAGTTTATGGAAAGGGATGTCCAGGAAATTATAGGAGACTAGCAAAATTAGCTTTAAAGCTTCCATTCTTTCCTGATATAGAAAATAAGCGTAGCATGATATATATTGATAACTTATCAGAATTTATTAGATTAGTAATTGATAATGGAGTGGGTGGTGTATACTTTCCGCAGAATAAGGAGTATGTAAATTCTACTGAATTAGTAAGGCTTATTACAAAAGCTAATGGCAAGGATATAACGATATCAAAGTTTCTTAATGGGGCTGTTTTCATAGGTCTTAAATTATCAGGGACAGTAAAGAAGGTTTTTGGATCATTCGTTTATGATAAAGATATGTTGGGTGTTTATATTTTGAATAATGGTAGTTTGATTAATTACGAAACTACGTCATTTGAGGAATCAATAATGAAAACTGAAACCCATTCTATGTAAGGGTGGATTATTATGGAGAGGAAATTCATGACAAACCAAAAGAATTTAGTAAGCGTGATAATGCCAGCTTATAATAGTGAAAGATATATTGAGGACTCTATAAATTCCGTATTATCTCAGACATATGAGAATTTAGAACTAATAATAATAGATGATGGCTCAAAAGATAATACTTTGAAAATTATAGAACGATTAAGCACACAAGACAAAAGAATTAATTTTGTAAAGAATGAAATGAATATAGGTGTTTCAGAAACAAGGAACAAAGGCATCTCTTTAGCATCAGGTGACTGGATTGCCTTTTTAGATAGCGATGATATATGGGAGAAAACAAAGATTGAGAAGCAGCTAAAATATGCTAATGAGTTTTCAGCAGAATTCTTATTTACAGGAAGTTCGTATATCAATGAAAATAGCGTTCCTTACAGTGGTGTATTTGAGATTCCAAGTCTTGTGTCCTATAAAAAATTGCTGAGACAAAACGTAATTACTTGTTCGTCAGTTTTATTAAAGAAACACTTTTTTAAAGATATAAAAATGGAGAAAGATGAAATGCATGAGGACTATGCTGTATGGCTTAGAGTTCTTAAAACAGGTGCGGTTGCTCATGGAATAAACGAACCACTTTTAATATATAGAATTTCAAAGACCTCTAAGTCTGGCAATAAGTTAAAAACTATAAAAATGACGTATAAAGTGTTTAGATTTATAGGTTTGAACCAAGTAGTT
This sequence comes from Bacillus massilinigeriensis, assembly GCF_900117315.1. GTDB lineage: Bacteria > Bacillota > Bacilli > Bacillales > Cytobacillaceae > Bacillus_BE > Bacillus_BE massilionigeriensis. Next base: position 3,767,901 of record NZ_LT630337.1, on the reverse strand, counting down.
TCATCTTACTTTACGTTTAGTCATATTATAGGTTCGGTTAAAAAATATCGGAAAGTAAAGAAGGAGCATCTCTTAAAGTCTAATATATGACAGTTAAAAATATACAGGTAATAACTAATAGTTTGGAGTAAATGTGTATGGAAAAGATAAGAATACTACAAATTGTTTCAAGTCTGAGCGTAAGTAGTGGTGTTATGGGAGTCATAATGAATTATTATAGGCACATAAATCGTAATAAAATCCAGTTTGATTTCCTTTACTTTATTGAAGATGAAAAAAACCATAAGGATGAAATAACTGAATTGGGAGGAAATTATTATCTTTTAAGAAAGCCTTCAATAAAAAGCTATACTGAGTATAAAAGCTTTTTTAAGGAAAATGCAAGAAAATATAGTGCTGTTCATCTACATGAAGTCTATTTAAACTCAATCATATTACCAATAGCGAGAAAATACAAGATTAAACATCTGATAACTCATGTTCACACAACAAAGTTTTCTGATAAAAGGCTAAATGCTATACGTAATAAAATTTTATGTCTTCCAATAAAAGGACAAGCAAACAAATTTTTGGCTTGTTCTAGGCCTGCAGGGGAATTGTATTATGGTAAAAAGGCTTCAAATGATGGAAGAGTTATAGTTATTAATAATGCTATTTATTGTGAGAAATTTAAATATAACGAACTAGTAAGGAATCAAAAACGTAAAGAGATGGGGTTAGAAGATAATCTTGTAATAGGACATATAGGTCGTTTCAATGAACAAAAAAACCATATGTTTTTAATTGATATATTTAAAGATATAAAATGGCAGAAGGAGAAGGCAAAGCTAATCCTTGTTGGTAATGGCCCCTTACTAACTAAAGTAAAAGAAAAGGTGGAGCGATTAGGTCTAAAAAATGATGTTTTATTTTTAGGCCAACGTAATGATATTTCCGATTTATTACAAGTTATGGATGTTTTTGTTCTTCCATCACTATTTGAAGGGTTGGGTATTGTTCTTCTTGAAGCACAATGTTCTGGTTTACCCTGCTATGCATCGGATGTGGTTCCACAAGAAGCAAATGTCACAGATAACTTCCACTATTTAAGTTTAAATGATAAATCTAAAAAGTGGGCAACAGAAATTTTGAGTGCTAAAAGCGAAAATGATAGATCTGTTTCTTATTTAAAAGTCATGAAATATGGATTTGACATTATTGAAGAGTCAAAAAAGCTAGAAAATCTTTACTATGAATTATAATATAACTATATGATAAAATATTCAAATAATAAATTGATGACCATGAAATATTTGGTTTTATTTAGAAATAACGAATGTGTTTCGGAGTGATTTTTTTGTGGATTTATTTTACCTTAAGTTTTTATATTATATTAACAGCCTTATGGAATAAAATAGTGATAAATTCAAGACACGTTTATTTGTTTTTAACGTTAGGATTACTGGGTTTCCTTTCAGCATTTAGATCAAGCAGTATAGGTAATGATACAGCAACCTATTTATACCTTTTTACTATCTCGCCTGACTTCGAATTAGAATTGTTCGATTCGCGTTATGAGGTTGGATATGTTTTACTCAACAAAGTATTAAATTTAATTACACCAAATCCTCAAATAATACTAATTGCTAGTAGCATATTAATTATATGTGGATTTTACAGATTCATTATAAAATATTCGGAAATCCCATGGATAAGTACCTTTCTTTTTTTTGCGTTAGGATATTGGGGACAAATGATGAATACTATCCGTCAAAATATTGCAATCGTAATATTGTTGCTTTCCTACGATTTTATTAAAAAAAAGAAGGTGCTGCCATTTATTTTACTAGTACTGTTTGCATCGTTATTTCATAGAACAGCAATAATCTTTTTGTTAGCATATCCTATTGCTCAGTTGAAGTTTAACTTAAAGACAGTGTTAACGTCTCTAGCTATTGCGGTAAGTGGATTAACATTTTTTGGTCCACTATTAGAACTAGCCTTGGGAATATTTCCTCTATACCAGTATTATCTTGGAGGGGTTTATCTTGATGATAATATTCGCCTTGCTACTATACTGAATATTATTGTAATTACATTTATATTATTATTTGGGCGTTTTATAGTGCAAAAACAGTTTGGGAAACAAAGTAATATAGATCAACCGAAAAATTTTAGCCAAGTTGACTATAGAATATTTTCTTTATTTATTCTGGTTGGTATTGTAATTGAGATTATATCCATGAAATTCAGTCTATTAAATCGTGTTGGGGTCTACTTTAGTGTATTTTTGATAGCTTATTTACCAAATGTAATTAATAGTATTAGAGATAAAAATCTAAGAACACTAATAATAATGATAGTAGTGTTACTATTCTTCTTATATTCAACAGTTATACAAATCTATAGACCAGAATGGAATGATATTTATCCTTATCAATTTTTTTGGCAATAATATTTTGGGATGGGGGAAAAGGGAAAGTAAAATCTTTTTCCTGATTGTAACTCAAATACAATATCACTTAGGAAGATATCATTATGTAAATATGAAAATAGTGGGGTATTAGGTATTTATGGACAAAATTAGTGTTATTGTGCCTGTTTATAATACGGAAGAGTATTTAATCCAATGTGTGGATAGCATACTTGAACAAACATTTACTAACTTAGAAGTTATTTTGGTAAACGATGGATCGACTGATAAAAGTGGTGATATATGCAATGAGTATATGAAAAAGGACCATCGAATAAAGGTTATCCATAAGGAAAATGGCGGTCTTTCTGATGCTAGAAATGCCGGTATAGATATTGCAACAGGAAATTTTATTGGTTTTGTAGATAGTGATGATTATATTGAAAGAGATATGTATAGATTATTATACGATTTAATAAAAAAATACGAAGCAGAAATTTCTATTTGTGGAATTTCTCGTTTTTCAAATGAAGTATCCATTAAAAAGAAAAAATTTGAAGAAATTTGTTATATACCTGAGCTTGCAATAAAAGAATTATTAAGGGATGAGAAATTCCACTCTCATGCCTGCGATAAATTATTTAAAGCAAATTTATTTGATACTATTAGATTTCCGACAGGAAAATACTATGAAGATGTGTATACCACTTACAAACTTTTCTATATATCAAATAAAATTGTTTTTAATTCAATACCAAAGTATTATTACAGAATAACTGAAGGAAGTATAAGTAATAGTTTATTTAGGCCAAGAGATCTAGATCTATTATTTGCATCAGAGCATTTAATGGAATTTGTTCAGAATGAGTATCCTCATATGCTACAAATTCAGGTTAATACCTACACTCGGCACAATGTGGCTTTGCTAAGAAAAATTGTTATTGCTGATTATCCCGATGAAAATGTCATAAATAGACTGAGAAAAAATGTTAAGAGCAACTTAATAAAATATATGTTTAGTAGATACAAATTAAGCAGTAAGTGCTTTGCATTAGTTGTTTCCATTAATTTTAGGCTAGCTAGGAATATTTATAAAAAAATATTATTTAGGAGCCAATTTCAAACCTTACACAGAAATAGCTGAATAAAAAATACTATTTTCTCAAGAATAGGGTGCCATTGTTTTTGTAGACATCGGGTATTAACTTTTTATGGCAGACCTTTTCTATCGTTTGGCAGATATTAAAAATAGAATTGAATTACAGGGTGAAGTTTATTGATTTAATTGTATTCTTATGCTTTTGAGGGCATTGGGGTGGTTTTCTCTCTTTCGTCTCCAGTAAAGTACCTGGAATTTAAGATTGTGTAGAAAAATAGAGTTTAAACTCTTTACATAATCTTGTGAAAAAGCTTGTTACTTCTTAATTCTGTGTATTGTTAGTATTTGGGAAGCCCTTACTATCATTCAGAATTTAGAATGTGGCGGGTTTTTTATTTTTTGCTCACATGCTAAAGTTTTGACAATATGATTGGAGGTTTAGGGAGAAACAAATGAAACTTAGTTTTGTTATACCAGTATATAATGTCGAAAAATATATTGAAAAAACATTATCTTCATTAATAAGTCAAACAGAAAGTGACTTTGAAGTAATAATAGTGAATGATGGATCAACAGATTCTACTTATAACATCGTTAAAAAAATTATTTCTGAGAATAGACTTAAAAATACTAAATTGATTAATAAAGCTAATAACGGAGTAAGTTCAGCAAGAAATATTGGGCTAAGTGAAAGTACGGGCAATTATGTGATTTTCTTAGATGGTGATGACTATGTTTCAGAAAACTTGGTAAGTATAATTTATAACTGTATAAATGAACACGAACCTGACGTTGTTTACTGGGGTTACAATGTAGTGAAAGTTGATAGTGAAACAATAATGAATTACTTTGAAAGATACGATTCTAATTCAACAACTATGAACGGTATCGATATACTAGAAAAATATATTATTAATAGAACTTTGCATATTTGGACAGGAAGCATTGCATATAGAAGAGATTTATTAATTAGGAATAATTTAAAATATGTTGAAGGGTGTGTAAATGGTGAGGATCAAGAATTTATTATAAAAGCCCTATTATCGGCAAGGCGAGTTTTCTTTATTAGCCAAGTGCTTTCTTTCTATGTTCAAAGAGAAGGATCAATATCTCATATTTATAATATTAAAAGGTTTGATGCATTGAATGCATTAATTAGGACCTATAAATTTATCAGAAATAAAAATGATATTAGATTGAAAAAAATCGAATATGCAATAAAAAATGAAAAGATTATTGATAATTTCTTTTATAATTATAACTCTTGCTTGATTTATTTATTTACCCAAAGGAATTTATCAAGTAATGGTGCTATTAAATTTATTGAATACGATATAAAGAAAAATTACCCTGAACTTAATGGAATAATAAGAACTCTTATGCAGGAATATAGAGGGAAAAGTAGGAAAATGTTTATACAGATCAAGCTTTATCTATCCTTTCCGTCAGTTTATTGCAAATTGTTAAAATTCAATAGAAAAATAAAGTTGCTTTTCAATAGGAACACCTCTTATTGAAAATTCGGGTTTAAACGAGATTCAAAGTTAAAGTATGTTTGAAAGGATATTTGTAATTGAAAAAACATGCATATTTAATAATGGCACACAATAATTTTAGGGTTCTGGAAATTTTAATAAGACTTCTTGATGATGAGAGTAATGATATATACCTACATGTTGATTTAAAAGTAAGCATATTTGATAAAGAATATTTTAGCAAAATTCCTCAAAAATCGAATATATATTTTATAGATAGAATGAAAGTTAATTGGGGAGGACTTAGTCAAGTTATCTGTGAGATATCTTTACTAGAAAAAGCTATATCTCAGAATTATAAGTACTATCATCTATTATCTGGGGTTGACTTACCAATTAAGTCACAAAAATATATTCATAACTTTTTTGAACAAAATTATGGTAAAGAGTTTGTTGGTATTGAAAAGGATTGGGATAAAAGTAGAGTAAAGTATTTCCATCTTTTTAATGAAATTGGCAGAAAAAAGGATTTTCTATCAATAATAAAAAGGCTCTTAAACAGTATAATTATCCAAACTCAAAAAAAACTTTGCATTGTTAGAAATAAAAATATTAACTTTGCAAAAGGTGCTAACTGGTTTAGTATTACTCATAATCTAGCAGAATTTACTATACGAAAAAAGGATGATATATATAAGTTATATGCGAATACAATATTTTGTGATGAAGTATTTTTACAAACACTAATTATTAACTCCTATTTTAAAAGAAACCTATATGGAGAATCCTCAAGTAATGAATATGATATGAATATGAGGCATATTGACTGGTCTAAGGGAAATCCATATATCTTCAGAGTTAATGACTTTAATGAACTAATGAGTTCAAATAAATTATTTGCTCGGAAGTTTGATGAAAATGTAGATATGGATATAGTTAATATGATTTATGATGAAATAACATCTAAATCTATGAAATGAAGTAAAGTATTAAATATTGATATATAGCATTATTCTAAATCTATTGAGAAAAGGTTCACTTTATTAATAACTTATATATGCGAAGGAGAAAGTAAAATGAAAAAGGTTGGATTAATTACATTTCATGCATCTCATAATATGGGATCTATGCTTCAAACATATGCAATGCAAACTATATTAAAGGATAAATTTAAATTTAATGTAGAAATAATAGATTTTTCTAACAAAGAACAACAAAGAATGTATGCCTTATATAATGAAAATAATTCTATTAGAAATATTATTAAGAATACTATAACTACTGCTTTTTATCCTATGTTCAAAAGCCGATTTAATGACTTTAATAACTTTATTAAAGACAAATTTATACTTTCAAGTGAATCTTATGAAACATTAGAAGAACTGAGTGGTATTGAAAAAAATTACGATATTCTTGTTTGTGGTAGCGATCAAATATGGAATATTAATTGTCGTGATTACGATGATGCCTATTATTTACCATTTGCAAAAAATATAAAGAAAGTGGCTTATGCTCCAAGTTTAGGTGGGCGAAATATTTTAACCAGTACAGACAATATTAAGAAATATGAAGAATATCTAGCCGACTTTTATGAAATTTCAGTTAGGGAAAAAAATGGGCAAGAATGGTTAGGTAAATTAGTTAAAAAAGACGTCGAAATTGTACCTGATCCGACTCTGCTCTATGATTCCAAGTTTTGGGATACAATCGTAAGTGAAAGAGAGATAAAAGGAGATTATATTTTTTATTATGGTACTGCATATTATCCTGATACGTATAAAATAATTAAAAAAATATCCAAAGAGCTCGGAATGCCAGTAGTAACAATAGATATTAAATCTTGGATATATAAAGGGAATTATGCAAGAGGTTTTAAGGTATCTAAACATTCAACTCCTAGTGAATTCTTAAGCTTAATAAAGAATGCAAAACTAATCCTAACAAATTCCTTCCATGGAACAATATTTTCTACAATTTATAAAAAGGACTTTTGGACCTTAACCTTCAAAGAAACCAATCCGGATGATGATAGGATTGAAACATTGTTAAATCAGTTGGATATGATGGACAGATTAATCTATTTAGAAGACGTTGATAAATATGATTTAAGTAGAAAAGTAAGTTATGAAGGCTATGATAAAAAAGCTATACAACTAAAAGAAACTGGTATTAATTATTTAGAAAGAGTACTATTTGATAAAAATGAATAGAAATTTATGTGTAATAAACAGGTTATACTAAATACATTGAGTTTTTATGAGTAGAAATCATATTATCAGCAAAATTTACTAATTATTCTCTTGGTAATAATTTTATACTAAAGACTAGACTATAAACACAATTTATATAAGTCACTTAATTTTCCGGCATAAGTATAAAAATGGCCGACCTACTTTCACTGCACTGGCTATTACTACTTAATAAGGGCTTGTGGAGCAGGTCAGTCATTTTTATGTCGATTTTATAAGTACGATTAAGTCCACGTTTATAATTTAACATCTCAAAATCATATGTGGCTGTTAAAAAAGCATTTTAAAGTAAGTCGCATAAAAGATTAAGTCGTATTTCAGAAACTAAATCAAATGTTAACTTTATAAGTTGGATTTATATAGTTATCGGGAGAAGGGTATTATAAACTATTTTATGAATATATTTAATTTAATTAAAAGCAAAATAAAGAGTAAATTATTCAAAAATACAGGTTGGTTGTTATTTGAGAAAGTATTTCGTATGGCTTTATCCTTGGTAGTAACCTCCCTAATGGCACGCTATTTGGGGACCTATAATTATGGTTTAATAAGCTATGGAGCTGCATATGTAGCTATTTTTACAACAATAAGTAACCTAGGTATTGATAGCATTTTAGTTCATGAAATAATAAAAAGTAGAAAAGATACTGGAAAACTAATTGGTACTTCAATTGTACTACGTATATTGTCATCATTGTTTTCCATAATAATGGTTTATGTGATAGTAGTATATTTGAATCCAAGTAATATTACTTTACAGTTAATCACTTTTATTCAATCAATTTCATTAATATTTTTGGCTTTTGATACTGTGGGATTTTGGTTTCAGTCCAATCTACAATCAAAATATGCAGTTATCTCAAAATCGATAGCTTTTACTATAATATCAACTTGGAGACTGATACTAATCTATATTGGGGCCTCAGTAGAATTCTTTGCAATTTCTACTATTTTAGAGGCTGCTGTTATTGGAGTTTTTCTAGTTATCTTTTATTTTAAACATAAAGGTCCTAAATTTAGCTTTTCTATAGAAACAGCAAAACATTTATTGTTACAAGGTTACAATTTTATAATCGCAGGTTTACTTGTAACAGTCTATACTCAAATGGATAAAATTATGCTGGGTCAGATGACTGATGAATCTACAGTCGGGATTTATGCTGCAGCAATGACAGTCGCAGGATTATGGATTTTTATTCCGTTAGCAATTATTGAATCTGCAAGGCCAGTAATAATGACTGCAAAAGATAACAATGAAGATCTATATATTAAAAGAACAAAGCAGTTATTTTGTTCTATTATATGGATTGGTATTATTGCCTCGATATTTATAACTGCCCTTGCAAAACCAATTATTTTATTGATATTTGGTAGTCAATTTACAGAATCAATAGGGGTTTTAATAATTTTAATATGGTCAAGAATTTTTTCTCTTATAGGAACAGCAAGATCAATATGGCTCATATCTGAAAATCAAATTAAATATCTTAAGTACTTTATTGGTATTGGAGCAATAGTAAATGTCGTATGCAATTTAGTTCTGATTCCAAAATATGGTGCAGTAGGGGCCGCAGTAGGAACTATTTTTGCTGAAGTATTATCATCGACATTTGCACTATTGATATTTAGGGAAACTAGGCCTTTGTTTAAATTACTCGTTGAATCATTTTTATTTAGGGGAATAATAAACACAGAACATAAATAAATCAATCAATTGCATAATTGCTATTTTTATAAATGTATATGGTGTCGTCTCGCTGCGAATTAAGTTGCTAATGTGGTAGAAATCGTTTTTATGTATACGGGTGGGAAAAGGTATTAGCTCTACCATATTTTAGGGGTACCTCAGACAAATAATAGTGACATGTCTGCCATAAAGAGAGCCACCCTAAAATATATTAATGGACTAGATGTATTTGCTCATTAAATATTGAGCCACTCCGATTACATCTTTGTGAGCCACTTCTAACTTTATAAATGGTTAATCTGGAATGTCCTGACATTGAGCCTCCAAAGGCATGATTTAGCTCGAAAGGCGACACAACAGGGTTTGTTTCGAGAGGCAACAAGCCTATCATGCCTCTCACTCCATATCAAGACGGTGTTCTCACTGGAAATGGAGTGGCTCACGTTTTCATGAGCGAAGTGGCTCAATGTTTATGTGAGCGAAAACACTAGATGTGCACAATACAAGGAGAGACGTGCATGACAGCCTTGTTGGCTAAGTCAGCCCCGTGAATACTGGCTTCGGGATCGGAATCCGTGTGCTTGTAAATGCTCCTTATAAAGGGACTATCTGGTCCAACTGACTAATTGTAGAACTCTTCTTTTTTTATTAATAAAATTTGTTGTTTTTTCGGTTAACATCACATCAACAGACGGTTATCGATGTGGGAAAGATCCCATACTTAATGATAGAAGAATATTTTTACTCAAATAAAATATACAGGTTCCTTTTGAAAGAGGTATTTTATGAATTTAGCATATATAATACAAGCTCATAATGGCAAAAAACAGTTAGTAGAATTAATTGATACTTTATTAGATGAAACTACGGATGTTTATTTACATATAGATAAGAAAAGTAGTTTGTTATATTTAGAATTGGAGGAAATTTATCAATATAATTCAAAAGTTTATTTATTAGGGGAAAGAGAAAGTGTAAATTGGTCTGGGTTTAGTCAGGTATTAGCCACTTTGAAATTAATGAATGCAGTAAAAGAGTCTAATAAAAACTATGATTATGTCAGCCTAATTAGTGGCCAGGACTTTCCTATCAAAACAAAACAATATATTAAGAGCTTTTTATTGGAGAATAAAGGAAAAGAGTTTATTGAATATAGGGATATAGCACAACACTATTGGAGATTAAAATGCTATAACTTTTTCAGAGAAAATAGGAATAACAGGAAGCTGTATATGAGGATTATTGATAACCTGATAAGATATCCTCAAAAATTATTTATTAGAAGAAATAACTTTATTAATCTTGATTTATATTTTGGTTCCCAATGGTTTACAATAACATATAATTGTATGCTATATATTCTAGAATTTTTAAAGGAAAACCCAGATTATATGAAACAATTTAGCTTCACTTCATGCCCAGACGAACACTTTTTCCAAATTCTTATTATGAACTCGAAATTTAAAGATAAAGTAATAAATAACAATCTAAGATATATAGATTGGTCAAGTGGGAAAAATAGTCCCGAGGTCTTAACTTCTAAGGATTACGAAAGTTTGAAAAGGTCAGATAAATTATTTGCTAGAAAATTTGATATCAATCTAGATATAAATATTATTGAAAAAATTATTGAAGATATTTCATGATAATTATTAATGGAGTAAAGAAACTTCCTATCCCTTTGTTTTGGGTCCTGATACACCTGGAATTTGTTGGGGTTTAGAAGTTGATTTGATGTATTACACTCTTAGTACTTAAGTAAATAGGGGGGACAGCAATGAATATACTAGTAACGGGCGGTGCCGGTTATATAGGCTCACATACCTGTATTGCTTTACTAGAAGCTGGATATGATGTGATTGTTGCCGATAATCTTTACAATAGTAAAGTAGAAGTACTAGATAAAGTAAAGCGAATAACAAATAAAGAAATTACATTTTATCATATAGATGTAACCAATGTACTTGCAGTTGACACAGTCTTTTCAGATCATAAAATAGATGGTGTTATTCATTTTGCAGGTCTAAAAGCGGTAGGAGAGTCAGTAGAAGAGCCATTAGCCTATTATTACAATAATCTTGTTAGTACAATGGTTCTAACAAAAGCTTGTCAAAAATATGGTGTCAATCGGTTTGTCTTTAGCTCATCTGCAACAGTGTATGGAGATAATAAAGTACCTTTTGAAGAAACAATGGATCTCTTACCAACGACTAATCCTTACGGTGAAACGAAAGCCATGAGTGAGCGGATTCTTACTGATATAGCAAATGCAACCCCTTCTTTTTCAGTTTCAATTCTTCGATATTTCAATCCAGTAGGTGCCCATGAGAGTGGACAAATAGGTGAAGCTCCTAATGGAATCCCTAATAATCTTATGCCATACGTAACTCAAGTAGCAAAAGGTAAACTTGAAAAATTACGTGTGTTTGGAAATGATTATCCTACGGTGGATGGCACCGGGGTTCGTGATTATATCCACGTAGTGGATCTTGCTGAAGGCCATGTTGCTGCATTGGAAAATCTAACTGAAGGTGTTCGTGTTTATAATTTGGGAACGGGAAAAGGTACTAGTGTACTAGAATTAGTGAAAGCTTTTGAAAAAGCTAATGATATGGAAGTTCCTTATGAAATCGTGGATCGGAGACCTGGGGATGTTGCTTCATGCTATGCCGATGCTTCAAAAGCGGAGCGAGAACTTGGTTGGACTGCTAAACGCGATATTATTACGATGTGCCGGGATGCTTGGCGATTTGAAAAGGGGTATAGGGAGTAATGTCTTGCACATGCTCCTTTTTTCAATTTTAATGCTAGAATAGTCATTTCTTTAGGAAGGACTTCCTTCAATGTCCATTGGGTGAACACACCAATCCAGCAAAGCAAATGAAGGAGGGATGCCTTATGGTAATTAAAGGTATTAAAGGTTTAATAAAACGCATTCAACTTTCAGGATTGACACTTAACCTTGGTTTTATTGGATTGAACTTTGCTGGAAGTTCATCCTAAGAAAATGACAACGCATTATTAATATGAGTCTAAGCATAATAAAAAAGAAGTGATTAGCTATAAACGAGTATATTGGTTAATAAAACCTTGGCATATGATTAAAGGGGTGCTTTTAAATGTTTAACGTACAAGAGCTCACGGAAAAGGCAGGCTATGAGTATTGGGTGTTACGAAAATGTCTAATTGCAATTGAAAAGCATGCAGGCGTTTCTTCAGATGTAACTGTTGCCTTTCGTAAGGATGGAACGAAAGAACACATTATGCAAATGTATTCCGAGTTTGGAAGTGAAAAGCGAGTACAAGTTATCGAAGATCTGAGTCCATTACTATTTGTTAGTTCTTATAAAATGATTGATATGTATATAGAATGGCTTCTAGATAGTAATGGACAACAAGTTCCAAGAAGGTTTGATCAGAAATATAGAGTTTGTATAGAAAATGCCTCTACACTATCGCTCCCTTCAGCGATATCGGTTGACGATCATAATATATTACTAGCATTTTATGATATATTGCGTTTAAAAAGAAACCATATTATTCATGGTTCTTGGGGGCGTAATCAGAAAGGTGATTTACGCTTTGACTTTACGGAAAGGGGTATTCGAGATCAAGACACAATCAATTTTAAAGATGTAATTAACCTAGCAGAATTGGTAGTTTTATTTTATGATCGAATTCATAGTCACCAAGGTGGAGAACAAATTGAAACTTCATTTCGATATCTATCCGACCAATTGATTATACTTCATCAAAGCCATACATTTGGCATTGATAATCCAAGATTTTATGAAGTTATTTTGGAAGCAGATGACGAAGGTACTGTTGAATTAGGTCCAATTCGGGAGTATTTAAAAAAGGATAATATGAATCATCCCGTTGCATTTAAACTGACAGTGATGACACCGAGCAAAGAATTGACTTTTACGAGTAAAGAATTAAGTGGAAAAGATAATATATCATTGAATTAGTCTCTTTTTTATAGTGGAGTTGATTAGCAATATGTCAAAAATTCGAGTGATGAGAAATGGAAAATGCCTATTAACAATGAAAATAAACCCGGTCAATAGAAATAAATACCAAGATGCTCAGGGTGAATTAGATATAATGATAGATGCAGCCAAACGGAATTTCTTTAAAACAGCCTGTTTACAAACACGATATGGAAGAATGCCCATGCCAATAAAGATTAATGCTGTATCTTGGCATGGTTTTTATTTTTCAAAAAATGGAGATATCCAGTTGCCTGTCATTAATTTCAAAAGAGAACAGGGGAAAAGGGTAAAGCCCACAAAAATTCAAATTAGACATTCAGGTACTGTTAATCAAGAAAGTATTTTTGCTTTTCCGATTTGTAGCCTATATGTACCAAAAAGTGAAACATGGGGACGTATCTCGCGTTTCATTCAGGAATGAAACAAAGGGAAGGGATTTGACATATCACTAATTTTTTACAATCACAATCCTGTCTTTGTATAGAAGGAATCGGTATATTAATAAAAAGTTAGTGAAACGTCTTGCTGATATGATTGCAAGGCTTTTTTATTTTTTAAGAAATCTTTTGTCATAGTAAATATAGGTGGGTGTTGGAATTGAATATATTGGTAACAGGTGGTGCAGGATACATAGGAAGCCATACATGTGTATCATTGTTAGAAGCTGGACATTCTGTTATTGTTGCTGATAATTTATGCAACAGTAAAGCTCAAACAATCGATCAGATAATACAAATTACACAAAAAGAAGTTATATTCTATCAAATAGATGTGACCAATGAAAAATCTGTTGACACCGTCTTTTCGAAACATGAAATAGACGGTGTTATTCATTTTGCAGGCCTAAAGGCAGTTGGCGAGTCTGTAGAAAAGCCGTTAGAGTATTATTACAATAATATTGTTAGTACCATGGTACTTGCGAAGGCATGTAGAAAATTCAATGTTAATCGTTTTGTCTTTAGCTCTTCAGCAACAGTATATGGAGATAATAGGGTACCATTTGAAGAGACAATGGAGCTCCTACCAACAACGAATCCTTATGGTGAAACGAAAGCAATGAGTGAAAGGATTCTAAGTGACATTGCAAAGGCAAATCCAGGATTCTCAGTATCTCTCCTTCGATATTTCAACCCAGTGGGAGCACATGAGAGTGGCTTAATTGGTGAGGCCCCTAATGGAATTCCGAATAATCTGTTACCATACATAACTCAAGTAGCAACTAGAAAATTGGATAAATTGGGAATATTCGGAGATGACTATCCAACAGTGGATGGAACGGGAGTCCGAGACTTTATTCATGTTATGGATCTTGCTGAAGGGCATGTAGCAGCATTGAATCATCTTACTGAAGGTGTCCATATTTATAACCTAGGAACTGGCAAAGGTACGAGTGTTCTACAATTAATAAAGGCTTTTGAGGATTCTAATGGTATCGAAATCCCTTATGAAATTGTAAACCGCCGATCTGGGGATATTGCTTCTTGTTATGCAGATGTATCCAAAGCAGAGCGAGAACTAGGATGGACTGCTAAACGTGATATTTATGCGATGTGCAGGGATGCTTGGAGATTTGAGAAGAATAATGATAGGTATCTATTAAATCCATAATTTTTTAATAGAATTAAGCAATAATGAAACACCGGGACGTATCTTGTGTTTCAATGTGGGTTGGAACACGAGATACGTCCCCATGTTTCCAATTGGAGTGAGTATATGAGTGAATATATTTCAAGAAGATACACTGATAAACTAGACAATAGAATAATTGATATCACATATGATGATATTAAAGCATTGCTCCATGAGAATGAAAAAGATGCAAAAGAGTGTGAGGCAGTAACAAAAGATAGTTATGCAGGGAAAAACTTTTATACTGATAATCCAAGTAATTCACGCTTTGAATTTTATAAAGAGGTTCTTTATAGGGATCCAAAAACATCAGGTTTTATCATGCAATATCCACATGGAGTGGTTATACGACAGGCAGAAAGAAATAATTATTACCGTGGAGAAAACCAAATATTTTCAAAGAGTGTCCCCTCATTAATTAGAAAGCTTAATCAATATAATAGCGAGAGCGATAAAGAACTGTATAAGCTTGTTGCAGATATGCGGATTGCAGAGTTTGGGATGTTTTTATTTGAATTTGATTTTGTAAAGAACTGGGCAACACATTATAGTGATGTGCTATTTGAAGCTTTGGCACAGCATTACGGTTTGGAGACAAATTGGCTGGATATTACAAATGACTTTAACGTAGCTTTATTTTTTGCAACCTGCTATTATGACGGTAAGGAAAAGCGATGGAAACCGTTAACACAAGACATGATTGACAGAACTGAAAATACAAAACATGGGATGATTTTTCATATACCACAATGGCAAGTTAGTACAAAAAGTATGTTTAATATTGCTGGTCAATACTCAAGTGATGAGGATGAAAAAATTATAATTAATGATGTTTTACCAATCGGTTTTCAGCCATTTATGAGATGCCATATGCAACACGGATACGGCATAAAAATGATGGATGAATTTCCTCTTCAGGATGATACTACCTTCGAAAAATTAAGATTTCGCCATTCAGAAAAATTATCAAAAGAAATATATGAACGAATGGAACAAGGCAAATTGATCTATCCTCATGAAGGTCTTTTAGACATATTGGATATTATTGAAGTAATTAGACAGTCAACTACATTTACTGAAGAGGCGTTTGACTATGCATTTAATAATAGTAATTACTATACAGATAGAGCTAAATGCAAAAGTTTACTAGTTGAATCAGCCATTCTTGGAAATGAGAAGATTACTATTGGGAATACCCACCCTTATCATCTTAGTAGACAACGAAGGCGAAAATTAGATAGGGTGTACGAAAACTTTTCTATAGAAGAAGAATACGGGATTAAACTGATGATTAGAAAAGTTGCCTATGGATAATAGAAATAATAATAGAGTGAAAAACCGGGAGGAAACACCGGGACATATCTCATGTTTCAATAAGGGTTGGAACGCGAGATACGTCCCCGTGTTTTATATCCAATTATGAAAAAGTAGGATTTTCATTTATCTACCAAATCCAACTCATTCATGTATTTCTGTAATAATTCTTGTATTTTTACGAAGTTATTTAATAGGTAATTTTGTTGCTGTATTGGAAGATGTTCATATATTTTTAATCCAGCTTCTAATTGTAAAATGAATTGCTCAAGGGAACGAATAACACCTCTATACCATATCTCAATTATCTGAGTATTATTGTCTTCATTATTTAATAGAGACTGGGTGGCCACTACCTCGGAATTAATTAAATTTCTTTCATTTCGATTATTAATGATCTTATTTATTACTTTTTGCTGATCATCATTATTTAGTTTAGCCAACTCTTCACCAATTGAAATCTTTAAGATATCAGTGATGTGGGTACTATTGATAATGCCATCATTAATATCATTTTCTAATTCTTTGGATACCTTAGCATTCAATTTTAAACTATTTAACTTATCATGAGCAGTTGGGTAATTTGTTTTGTGATTTTTATTAGTTGATGTAAGGTGAATAATATTTTCCTTATTATGGCCAATTTGTATTATTGTTTTATGTGCCTTTCCTTTTTTCCTGTTTATATCTTCGGCTATTAAATAACTCATATTTTTATAAGATTGTTTTTGAGAATTATCAAGAGAATTTACTTCATTCAAGGTCGCTTTTATTTTATCATGTTCCATGCAAATCCCCCCTTAATTTCAATTTATAGGGCGAAGGGGTTGTCTTAGAACAATATATTTTTTGAAATTCATTATCACTCAGAACCGTCTCCATGTTACAATCCTTCATCCAGTCTACAAACCACTTCATGTCAGTACTTTTTGCATTTTGACCTGATGATTTCCATTTGTTCGACATCAGAATAGAATGAACACATTTCAGATCTTTTAAATTAAAAGGAACTCTTTGACGGTTGAGAGAAACTTTTTATTGTTTGCAAAGGGTATCGCTTCAAACTTGCTACTTTTACAACACTTGTTCAATTTTATCTGAATCATAAATGGGCTGAAAAGAACAAATGGGTGTCATGATGTTCATAGGCCATATACATAACTTCATCAGTGATAATGAAATCTGACTGGGTAATCCGTTTATAACTTGTTTTGGGGAAACACCGGGACGTATCTAGTGTTTCAATATGGGTTGGACGATCGCTCTGTCTAATCCTATTTATACTTCCTTCATTGCTCAAGTTCGAAATGAATTTTGAGCATTTTTTATGTTTAAATTTGATTTTTATCTGGTGGAATTTTCAGATACTGTTGATCGATTCATTGATATCCCAATATGCACCACTTATAATAGAGTTATAGGAAAATAGTACCTTTAATTCCATTGATAGTAAGTTGGGTTAATGAAAATGAAGATAAATGAAACACCGGGACGTATCTCATGTTCCAATAAGGGTTGGAACGCGAGATACGTCCCCGCGTTTTATGAGAAAATTTGTATATCAAGGAAGCGGTGGGGACGCTCTGCTTCGTAATTAACCTGAAAAGAAGCAAAGAACCGTCCCCGTGCTTCCGCAAGAAAGTGAGGAACTTTATGAATCGAAAAATTGAGCGACTTTCATTAGAAGGGGTTGCGTTAGAATATTCCATCATTGGGAAAGGAGAACCTATTTTAGTCTTGCACGGGGGACATTCGAACTGCAATGAAGAATTTGGGTATAAGGCTTTAGAGGAGAATGGTTTCTTAGTAATTACCCCTTCAAGACCTGGGTATGGAGGGACATCTAAAGCAGCTGGAAAAAATCTTTCAATAGCATGTGCGTATTATGCCAAATTAATAGACCATTTAAAAATAGAAAAAGTTCACTTACTAGGTATTTCTGCAGGTGGTCCTAGTGCGATTTATTTTGCTTCGAAATACCCTGACCGTGTTTGTACACTCACATTGCAATCCGCAGTTTCAAAAACTTGGCTAACGCAGCAGGATAAAGAATACAAAGCTGCAAGAATCTTATTTAATCCAAGAGTTGAAAAATTCACATGGCAATTGATATCTTCTATAAATAATGTTTTCCCCAGGTTTATATTTAAACAAATGTTTTCTTCATTCAGTAATCTAAAGTATATTGAAGCAAGGGAAAAAATAAATAAAGATGATGTTGAAGCGATTAGAAAAATGAATAATCGCCAACGGTCAGGTTATGGCTTCATGATAGACCTAGTTCAAGTAAATGATATTACTATTGATGATTTAAAAGCTGTCACTTGTCCAACCCTAATTATGCATAGTAAGCATGATGGTTCTGTCCCTTTAGAACATGCATATTATGCTCATGAAAATATTCCTTCTTCAGAACTTTTCCTACTTGACTCATGGGGACATTTAATTTGGCTCGGAAACTCATCTAATGAAACAGATAAAAAGATTAATATATTTCTGAGTTCTAATAAGATATCTTGATTGCATTCATAGGAAGCATAGGGACGGTCCTTTGCTTCTTTTAATCAAGGTCCGTTAAACTTTGAAACACCGGGACGTATCTCATGTCTCAATAAGGGTTGGAACGTAGAACGGAATTATCATCCCCCTGTTAAGTCTGATTACTTTTCCATTATTGCTCAAGTTCGAAATGAATTTTGAGCATTTTTTTATGTTTTAAAGTTGATTTTTATCTTCATAGAATTTTCAGTAAGCGAATGACCGATTTATTGATATCCCAATAAACTACTAATAATCCTGTCTTTGACAGTCGGAGAACAGAAAAAGCTTGGAATCCCTTATAACTTGGGCAATTCAAGCATGTTTGTATGTTGTGAAAATTGAGTACTTTTCTTAATATTTTTGAACATCGGGGTGACAGGCACCTTCCAGTTCCTGGAAGGTGCCTGTCACCCTTCACGAGATACGTCCCCGCGTTTCACATAATATGGCTTGGATTATAATCGATAATCGAAAACAATATAATAATAATTATTAAGAATATGACAACTGTTAATATTTTTTTTGTATGTTCTATTTCTTCTCCTTTCTGCCTCATAATTTCACTGTATTTATTTTGAATTTTATTTTTCTTATTATCTATCTTCATGGATACTCCTCC
This sequence comes from Bacillus massilinigeriensis, assembly GCF_900117315.1. Classification (GTDB taxonomy): domain Bacteria; phylum Bacillota; class Bacilli; order Bacillales; family Cytobacillaceae; genus Bacillus_BE; species Bacillus_BE massilionigeriensis. Next base: position 3,748,901 of record NZ_LT630337.1, on the reverse strand, counting down.
TTATTTTGATAATAAGAATAATATATTGAGTCATTCTTTTTTTAATATAATTTTTCCAAATATCTTTTATAGTTTAATTATAATGGAATTGTTTTAAGACAATCAATAAGGTGCTGAAAGTAGTTCTTTCAAGAATTGAGAAATTTCGGGATGTATCGTGGTTCAATACGGGTTGGAACGGAAGAAATGTGAGTTAAGGGTGACAGGCACCTTCCAGTTCCTGGAAGGTGCCTGTCACCCATCAGAGCTATTTTCAATCAGCTAATTTCCAATTGTTCTTTTAGTTCCTTCTGGATTTTTTGTTTTTCTTGGTCGGAAATCAAAAAATAATAAATTGTATTGATTATTTTTCCTTGGCCTTCTATTGTTAGCTGTGAAATATTATTCCCGGCCGTTTTATAATTCCTTTGGATGTCAATCATCTCGTTGAATGTTAAATTCGTCTTAACATTTTTCCCTAAGGCTTTGAAAATTTGATCATAGTTTGTTAGAGAAGATAAGCTTGCGCCCTCCCGTATGACCTCTTGAATAATTTGACGTTGTCTTTGTTGACGCCCAAAGTCCCCATTTGGATCCTCATATCTCATTCTAGTATATTTCAATGCCTTTTCACCATTAAGAGTAATATCCCCCTTTGGAAAGTGAACATCATCGTATGTGAAGTCTAAGTTATTACTAACAGTTATCCCACCAACTGAATCAACAATGTCTTTAAAACCTTTCATATTGATTTGCATATAATAATCAATCGGAATATCTAAGAGGTTTTCAACTGTGTCTATTGCCATTTTTATTCCACCAAAGGCATAGGCATGGTTAATTTTATCCACTGTTCCATATCCAACAATTTCAGTTCTCGTATCACGTGGAATGCTTACCATTTTTACAGAGTTATTATTTGGGTTAACGGTTAGGACAATCATGGAATCTGAACGCCCTCGATCTCCTTGACGTTCATCTACTCCAAGCAAAAGCGCAGAAAAAGGATCCTTTTTTTCTAATGTCACTTCTTCCGTCCGTTTTTCCGATTTATCACGATCAATCGGTTGATGCATCGTTTCCACCGTATCGGTTAACGACTTATAAATTGAAAAACCATAGGCAACCGTGCCGAATATCAACAATAGAATAACAATCCCTGTAACTCTCAGCCATGTGCGTTTCTTTTTTTTCTTATCTAATTGCACCTTTCTACTCACCCAGACCAGCCCTCCGCCATTTTAGATATCTAATTACAAGAATAACAGACAATTGGGAAAAAATGTATACATAATTTGGGCAGTGGGTGTGATATAGGGGAAGCATGGGGGCGGTTCGTGCGCGAAGCATGGGGACGGTTCTCTGCTTCCGAATTCAAGTAAAGTAGAGTTGGGGGCTATATTTCCTTTCTTAACAAAAGCTAATTGAGAGCCTTATTTTTAGGGCTCTCTGTTTTTTATATGGGACTGGCGGTGAGAAATCTAGTGATTCATTTAATATTTATAGTTTAAAGACGCTTATTCAATACTTGTGGGTACGGATGGGGTATCCCCCTCATTTTCTCCATATTTTCCTCTAATTTAATATGTTAATATACTTATAGATCGAAATAACTACAGAGGAGATCACATCATGAGAAAGATTTTAGGAGTGTTAGTTGCATTTTTTTTAATATTTACCTTTACGATTCAACCGAAAATAACAGAAGCAAAGGTAAGCTATTCCTGGAATCCGAAGAAGGAATATCTATACTCCAATAATAGAATTATGATCTTCACCGAAACTAATGCAAAAGGGATACAGGGTTGGGGAGATTGGTCTTATATGAACGCCGACGACTATTCGATTATTGGGTACAAAGAATCGAAAAACGGTCTCTACCAGTACCCTAATTTTTTCAAAAAAAATAGTTCATACATAAAGTTGCTTTCCTATCCAATAAAGAAAGGGAAAAAGTGGAGTTGTGGAAGTAATACTTGTAAATATATATCTACTAAAGAAACCGTAAAAACGAAAGCCGGAACATTTAAAAATGTAGTTGTTGTATTAGAAGAATCTAAAAAAGTTAAACAAAGGAAATATTATGCTCCAAACGTTGGGCTGATTATGACAAGAGATTATACTAATTCATCGGTGAAGCAGTTGGTGAAGATTAGTAAATGAAGCATGGGGCGGTTCTGTGCTTCCGAAGCATGGGGACGGTTCTCTGCTTCCGAGTTCCAGGGCTAGAAGCATGGCTAGAAGCATGGGGACGGTTCCCTGCTTCCAAGTTCCAGGGCTAAATCATGACGCGGGGACGAATTGTGTGGTTCTTTTAGTATTTTTATTATCTCAAAATTAATATATATCGTAGGGTTCTCCTCAATTTTGCATGCCAGAAGCATTCCCTCGTTTCCATTAAACACACCACAAAACACAACACACAGACACAATCTTGACTTACAAAAAGGTGTCTGTGATACAATTTTGAAAAAGTGAAAATGGGGTTGGAGAGATGGAGATTCCAAAGCTTGAGGATTTTATGAAAGAGATTGAGAATCTGAAAAGGGAATCAAGAGAATATGGTGAGAGTAGTATAGAAATTCGTAGTGGTACGCTCCATAAAATGTTAGGGGATCATAAAGGAAAGAATGCAAGAATGGCAAGCTGCTGTAGGGCAATGTATAAAAGCATGGTACCTGGTGATGAAATAATTCAGCTTCCTGACCCTAAATCTGGCAATGTTGAAACGAAAGGGTTTGGCTCTAGGTTAGTTGTTAGATACTATTTGTAAATGGTGAGACCCGAAGAAGCCAAGTGTTTCGTATATTTAGTTTGTAAATTACTTACGAGTGGAAAAAGTTTAATATTTTGCTTATTAGAAGAAACAGAGTGATGATTTTTGCATTTCTACTAAAGTGAGCGGGATCAGAGGCATTCCTCGTGCCTTACTTACTAAATCATAAGGAAGCAAAGAACCGTCCCCATGCTTCATTAGGAAGCAAAGAACCGTCCCCATGCTTCCGTGAAAGGAATGATAATTATGTCAGTTGGAAGGAACGATCCTTGTCCGTGTGGTAGTGGTAGGAAGTACAAGCAGTGTTGTTTGAAGAAGGAAAAAGTGGTTGAGCTGGGGCAAGTGAAGCAGGGGCATTTTTTTCAGATGAAGAATCGGTTGGTTGAACGTTTATTGGATGAAGTAATTGGGACTTTTTCTTTTTCGGAATATCAGTCACTTAAAAGGAAGTTTAGGGAACGGACTGGTGTGCATGATATCTGGGAAGGATTTTGTGATCATTGGTTGGTGTTCTTTTATCGCAATCCAGCGTTTGGTGGATTACGGGGGATTGAATGGTATAACCGGAATAGGGGACGGAAGGATGAACCGGCGCTGCAGCGAATGGCTCAAGCTTGGGAGACGCTTGTACCGCGTTTGATTCAGCATGTCGATTTTAACGACCAAGGTGTTCTTGTGGAGGATCTATTTGCCCATGAACGCTTTCATATGCCGTATTGTGAAACATTGTCAGAGCCGCGTCCTTGGGGAGGGCTTTTTGGCCTATTGGAAGAATGGGATGGTGGCTATTTTATGAATGGTGTGGCTGCCATCGTAGGACCGGGTGAATTGAAGAAGGCAGAGAATTTACTTAGAAGCTGTCTGGAGAAAACAGGGGATTCCTATGGAAAGACAGCCATTGATTTTTACCCAGAAATTATAGGAGTCTTGTTTCAAAAGGAGGACTTGTCAGACGGAGAAACGAAGGAATTGGTGGAAACCAAGCTCTATTATTCGATGAGTGACATCAATGTTGTGATGAATGCTATCCACAGGACTGGTCTACTTGTAATGGATGAGTGGGATGGACAAAAAGGAAGAGGTAGTATCGTGTCCAAACGCTACCGATATGATGATAATCTGGCTAAGGGTTCGGTCTATTTAAATGAAATTGAAGGGCTCTTAGAAATCAAAGGGAATCAGTTAATTTTTCAATCCATCAAACAAGAAACTGTGACTGAGGTCAAAGAGCTTTTGGACGATATTCCAGAAGCTGTCTTCATCAAAGAAAAGAAGGAGAGCCAAAAGGTACCTGTAAGGATCCAAATGCAAAACTATAGTGTGGCATTGGATGAAGGTGTGCCATCTGTTTTCGCATTCTTTTCCCATCAGGCCGTCATCAACCAAGAGCTGAACTCGCCACTACCACAATTCGAGGGAAAAACACCGACAGAAATGGTTGCATTGAAGAGGTTTGATGAACTTGAGCTATGGCTTCGGGAGGCCGAATTTGTAAGCTATGAAAACACTAGAAAACAGTCCAAGGAAAGATGGACTGCCGATTATAATACGATTAGGCGGGCCTTGAACCTGCCGCTTTCTCCATTTACGACACTTCGGGAAAAAAGAGAATCAGTTATTACCCTTTTGGAGAGTCCAGTAAATCCTATGGTGGACTGGACGCAGGAGGAGATAGAGTTATGGGATGAGATGGGCATTCCTGTTCATGAAATGAAAAATGCATATGCCCGTGACCTGCTTGAATTTTTTCAGGAAAAAGGAGCAGGGAGGTCAGCTAATACCTTTTATAAGTACCGACTTGGGGTGCAGGTGATTTCCTATTTTTTTGTCGAGGAAGGAATCAACCGCACAACAACGATTCTTCCGGAACAATGGGAAGCATTGCTCGCCTATTATTACCTGGATTTCAACTTTGATGCAACGGAAAATCAGGCAAAGGGATTTTTTACGGTGGTCAAAAGCTTTGCGGCGTGGCTTGATGAAAGACATGGGACAACCTATGGATCTATCGTAAAGCAGCTAGTGAAGGATTTAGAGGTGCGTATATTACAGTCAATTGCAATTCTTGAAGCTTATACACCGTATCGCGAAAGAAGGTACGATTTTGCCTACAGCCTGGGAGAACTCCGCCGTACCTTAGAAAATGGTGAAGTTCCTGGTTCGTTAGAAGAAGGTCATTTTCTAGTTAAATCCGTCACCACCAAGTATGTGAATCTAGTAAAAATCGACGATAAATCCGGTCAGACGTATAAAACAACCATACCAAAAGGAATCCTTCCCCTTTTCCAACCAGGAATGATCATATGCGGATCCCTGTCTAAAAAAACAAACTGGAAGATATACAGTGTGGAAAGGGTTTATCCGAGGTAGTTGAAGCTGGGAAGCATGGGGACGGTTCTCTGCTTCCTTTTCCCCAAGAAGCAGGGAAGAAGCAGGGGACGGTTCTCTGCTTCCATTTTTCACAAAGAAGCCGGGGGAATTTTCCGACTTTACTTTTTTTACAAAAAAGCAAGGCACAGTCTCCTCCTCCCCAAGCCCAACTTCTCCTACTTCAAAACCTTCCCCAAAGCCAACTTCCCTAGTCCAAGACACGAACCACATCATGCCCACATGTTTTACACTTACCATGCAACTCAATAATGCCACGATCCTCCTTGACCTGATACTTTACGATTTGTACAACATTACAACAGGACGAACACCATACATTCCTCTCTAATTCCCGGCGAGTGTCTACTGGAATAGAAAGCCACCTTTTATTGGCCGCAAAGGAAATAACTTCCATTTCGCTATTCTTTTGTTGCACATGTTCGCTTTTTTCTAACTGATCGATAACCTCTTGGATTCTCGCTTTTAATTTTTTGCACTCAATCATTTTCCAAGCCATCAAAATGGGAATGAAATTTTTGTCACCAGAAGCTGCAATTTTATCTAGTAAAAGTAAAATCATACCACGGTCGCGCCCTGTTAAGGTTTCGACGAATTCATACCGCTGTCCCTCAGCCGCACCTCTCAATTGTTCTAGCAATTCATTGGCATAGGTTTCCCTTTCAATCTCCCACCCTTTGTCTGTAAACACTAGTACAGGCAAACGGTAGTCATATTCAATTGCTAAATAATCATGAAGGATCATCCAGTCGATTTTGGCAAGGATTTCTTTTTGGGTTATTCCTCTGAAAGAACCGTAGACTGGACTGTCATCTAAATGTAGCTCCAGAATCTTCTTCTCTTTGGAGCCTGCGAGGATCTTGGTTAACATCGAACGGCCGCCACTCATGATTAGCGGGTCTGCTCCTCGTAAAATGATCTTGATTTCCTCGTCTGATAAAGTTTCAATACCATTAGCGTCTAGTTCATATCGTACTCGTTTCTTTTTCTGGCTCATGTTTTTCATCCATTTCTGATCATTTCATTTTTATCTTCATTTTAACCTTTTTTTTGATTTGTAAAATATGAAATTTTGAAACACCGTGAAGAATCTGTGCTTTTTAAGAGGAGTGGGAACAGAAGAGGCGTTCCCTTGTTTTATCTATATAACAATGATTTTTTTCTTCCTAGTTATTTATGAGGATTTTTGGGCGTTTCTTATCAAAAGGAAGCAAAGAACCGTCCCCATGCTTCTCCCCGCGCTTCCCCGGAGAAGGAAGCAAAGAACCGTCCCCATGCTTCCACTCGGGCCCCCATGCTTCATTTATAAATTGACTTTGGAATTTTAATTATTGGCATATCTGAACTCATATAAGCTGTATACTCTTGGAAGTTTAAGGATATGCCAGAATTGGTGTATACAAATACGCTCATTGATTTTATATTGTTATAGCTTAATGTTCCTGGAAATTTCTTGTATTTCTTATTGTAACTCTTAATATAGTTAACTAGATTTTTCCTCTTTTTATCTGTAGAAAAAATACTATCAAAACTAATTAGCTTGCCAGAAGAAATATTAAAATTATAGGATTTGAGCGAAATATGATTGCGCGCTCCAGCAGCAAACTCATCAGTCTTAAATAATACGCTCAATATTTTACCATCATTAAATTTCACGGAATATGTAGTTTTATGGTATAGATCCTCTGGACCTGGTCCGTAGGTGGACCCGTTAAAGTCTTTTTTGAAATTTTCTAATGCAAGATATTCTTTATATGATTTTTTAATAGAATCTAATAAAGTTATATTAATTTTCGCCTCAGCTGTCTTACTTTTAAGACCAGAAACTTGAGGATATCTTAGATTGGAGATGTTTTTATACCTTTTTTGTACAATTTTGGTAGCTTTGGCCTTCATGAATTGATTATTCGTTTCGCTTCCGTTTGCGCTGACAGAATGGCCGACAGCAAACAAAGATGTAATTAGTACTATACTCATAAAACTTTTAAACATGGTTGATGAGTTCTTTAGTAATTGCATATTATTTTCCTCCAATAACTTTATTCATAAAAATTATAAACAACAAAAATCATTTATTAAAGGAAATCTATTGTAATATAACATTATTAAGGAAGGAAATGACGTTTCTTCGAAGAATGGTTGTTTTCTTCCTTGTTTTTTTCTCAAGAGGAACCGACCGCACGCTTCCCACTCGAAAAAAGAAGCAGAGAACCGTCCCCCTGCTTCCTACCACTCGAAAAAAGAAGCAGAGAACCGTCCCCTGCTTCCTACCACTCGAAAAAAGAAGCAGAGAACCGACCCCCTGCTTCCTACCCAAAGTACTTTTGTAAAATATATTTCAGGCCATCTTCATCATTACTGAAAGTGACCTCATCAGCGATTGTCTTTACTTCGTCCGGTGAATTTCCCATGGCAATTCCTAAACCTGCGTATTTTAGCATGTCCATATCATTAAAGTTGTCTCCAACGGCCATGATTTCCTCACTGGTAAAATGATATAGGTTCTCCAATTTTTTAATAGCATTAGATTTCGAAGCATTACCTGGCATGATTTCTAAATAGGTATCCTTAGACTTATAGATGTTTAGATTAGGGAATCTTTCTTTTAATGTTGATTCCAGTTGATTAATAACATTTGGTTCTCCCATACACAAGCACTTATGAAAATCAGTAGTTTCTTCAATAAATGAGAGAAAATCGCGTTGAATTGGAATAATATTTGTGATCTCTTTTTCCTGTATAATCCATTCATTATTATTGTCATTAACAACCCATTGGTCATGGCTATACAGGCTAGAACTAATTGTTGGATATAAAGTATTTATTATATTAAAAATTTCTTTAACATCCTCTTTGGATAAACTAGTACTATCAATAATCTTTCTTTGTCCATTTTTATCATTAGCTCCAAGTACTAGGGCACCACTGTAACATATAATAGGAGAATCTATGGATAACTCTTTTTGAATTTGTAAAATACTTCTAGGCATCCTCGCAGATACTAGCACGAATGGAACATTATTTTTAACGACCATAATAATCTCTTTTTTCGTTTCACTCGTAATTTGATGATTGGAATTTAGTAAGGTTCCATCAATATCACTAAAAACAGCCTTAAGTTTCAACATTCGATCTCTTCCTTTATATAATTTTTCAGTCACATGCTCGTGTTGTACATCCAAGGTTGAGAGTGTAGAAACTCCCGGTTGGTGATGGAAGACAAATTTTATTAAAAAAATTACAATTACCCGTGCATATCTATTGCAACTCGTACCATTTATTTTTCAATTCCCTCTGTCACTATTTCAATTTCTACTTTATGATTTTTCAATACTCCAATAAACTCTTGAGGTGGCTCTTTATCTGTAATCAAAGTATCAATATGAGAAAATGACATTGCCTTATAGTGACTGGATTTATTGAATTTCTCGTAATCAGCAAGTAAAATGACCTGTTTTGCTCGTTTCGCTGCAATTTTTTTTATATAAGCATCTTCCTGATTAGCAAAATATACCCCATCATTTAACAGCCCTGCAGCTCCCAAAAATACTTTATCAAAATAAATATCATTCAATTGTACCATAATTTCGGGAGAGTAAAAAAACCGATTTTTTTGATTTAATGTTCCTCCAAGTAAGTGAACTTCAGCATTTGCCTTGGTTGATAAAACTTCTGCATTATCAAGTGAATGGGTGTAAATAATTGATCTTACCTTTAAATTTTCACATAAAAATTTCACTGTTGTTGAGACATCAAGGAAACACAGTTCTCCATCCATGATGTAGGTTGAAGCCTTTTTTCCTATTAGAAGCTTCTGCTTTGAAGCCGTAGTTAGACGTTCTTTATATGCTTTTATTTCTTCCTTAAAATGAGGCAACGCAATCCCGCCATGGGTTCTAATTGCAGCTCCTTCCTCAACCAATTTGATAATATCTCTTCTTGCAGTATCCCTTGAAATGTTAAGCATGCTACAAATCTCCTGGTTTGAGACTTGGTTATGAGCTTTAAGATAATCCAGTATTCTTAACAAACGCTCCTCTTGATAAATAGGAAACACCTCCATTTACCTATAAATTATAAACGTTTATGCATGTTTTGTTAATTAGTTTTAATTGTTTTGTGGATATTTAAGTATTTTTAAGGAAGCGTGGGGACGGTTCTTTGCTTCCTAATTAAGAAAAGCATTCGCGGGAAGATGTTGCAACAACTAATTAAAACGAGGCAGGGTAGAATGAAATCACTTGTTACTGCCCTTAGATAGCTACGAAAAAAAGAAAAGGTATGCTCCTTTTGGGTATTGATTAGTCGTTAAATTTAACAATATGTAGAAGGAGCTACCTTTCGTATGAAGAGGAAATGGGGCGTTCCCTCGGTTCCTTAACCAGTCTATTACATTGCAAATTGCTTCATAAGATCTCAGAGAGCAGGGGAGGAGAATATTGGTGATTTATATATGAAAGCATGGGGCACGGGGAAAGCACGGGGACGGTTCTCTGCTTCCTTATCCAGTTTGTCATTATACTTTATCGCGATTTAAAACCCATAAAAATATAGGAAGGAAAATAATATGAATTCATAGAAATATTATTCTAGCCCTCGATTTAAATGTTTCAAAGCCCTTTTACACCACCACGGTAACTCTCTATTTTCCTGATTAAGTAATCAATTAAACTACTCCAATTTCCAAAAAAACCAGCAACACACTCTTCAAAATACGAATTAATCCACCAACCAATTCACAAAAGTTCCATTTAGTATCCCCTATCATACTCAAAATTCATTTTCATGATTTAACGGAAAGGTATGTACAACTGTTTGCTTCCCCAAGCAATGAATCGAAGAACTGTTCTTTTTTTCCTTTCAAAAAGGAAGCAAGGAACCGTCCCCATGCTTCCGCACCACATTATTCCAATAAGAGGTGATCAAATGTCTCGAAAAGCTAGAACTAAAAGTAGAAATGGAATTTACCATATTATACAGAGAGGAGCGAATAGGCAGGATATTTTTCATGATGAAGAGGACCGAATAAGGTATCTTGAGATTCTTCTTAAGTATAAAATGATGGTGGAAATTAAGATCTATGCTTGGTGTTTGATGGATAATCATGTTCATTTGCTGGTGGCGGAGGGGAATGAGGAAATCTCGGTAACGATGAAACGGATAGGTGTAAGCTACGCCTGGTACTATAACTGTAAATACAAAACATCAGGTCATCTCTATCAAGATAGATTTAGAAGTGAAAACGTAGAAACCCTCCGATATTTCCTTAGGGTTACAAGATACATCCACCAGAATCCTTTAAAAGCTGGAATTGTTAAGCGGGTTGATGAATGGAAATGGAGTAGTTGTATGGAGTACTACGGCGGGAAAAATTATCCTAAGAATCTGTTGGATAAAAATTATATTCTTCATCTATATTCCCCTGATATTACAGTAGCGATTAATAGATTCAAAGAGTTTAATGAAAGACAAAGTAACGCTAAATGTCTAGATGACACAGTTTTAATAAGGGTCACGTTATCGGATGAAGAGGCAAGAAAACTGATTAAGAGGGTACTTGGCAATATTGAGATTGCACAGGTAAAGAGCATGCCAAAGGCAAATAGAGATGAAGTGTTAAGAAAGGTAAAAGGCATCAAAGGAATATCACAGCGCCAGGCCGCAAGAATTTTCGGGGTATCTGCTAATTTGATATTTAAAGCTTGAAAGCAAGGGGGAAAGCAAGGGGACGGTTCGTGCGCTTCCAAAATCCATCCGGGCAACTGGGAAAGCAGGGGGACGGTTCGTGCGCTTCCAAAATCCATCCGGGCAACTGGGAAAGCAGGGGGACGGTTCGTGCGGTTCCAAAATCCATCCGGGCAACTGGGAAAGCAAGGGGACGGTTCGTGTGCTTCCAAAATCCGTCCAGGTAACTGGGAAAGCAAGGGGACGGTTCGTGCGCTTTCAAAATCCGTCCAGGCAACTAGGAAAGCAAGGGGACGGCCATCCTCTTCCAAATTCCAGCTAGGCTACTAGGAAAGCATGGGACGGCCACCCTCTTCTGAACTCCAGGCATGCTTCTGGAAGAAGAAGCAGAGAACCGTCCCCACGCTTCCACCCGTGTTTTCACAAAAAGGAAGCAAAGAACCGTCCCCACGCTTCCAAAAAAGGAAGCGGAGAACCGACCGTATACTTCTTTAAGAAAACTCACCCTTCAACATCATATTCACCATCACAATATTAAAGTCTTTATATTGCTGCATTACGCCCCATGAAACCATTTGGTCATGTTCGGGGTGGTTTTTATCAGAGATGATTTTCAAAAACTCCTCATATCCAAATTCACCACCCACGTCTTCTGGGGGAGTGGTTCCTTCTCCTTCGAGACATACGGGGTAAATTTTTTCATAATCCTCAATGAAATCCTCTGCCTCAATGTCATGTCTCCAATTATCACCAAAGTCGTAATTATAGCGTAGTGATCGATATTTTGGCAGATATTCGGATAACTTGATTCCTTTTTCTAATTTCATAGGAATCTCATCCCCAAAGCTAAGAGCCTCTTCATCACATACGATACTTAATATTGGTTTTTTCCCTTCAGGATGATGAGCAGAGTTGTTGATAGACATGGGTTCTGGTAGTTTTGATTCATTGTCGAAAATAAGGAACTCATGCAAATGATAGTCATGCCATCCAAAAGCAACCTGCAAAACCTCGTGGAGTTGTTTAAAAGTATAACGAAGTGGAACGATTAGTCTTCTATAGACATGATGTTGCTCCATTAGAAGAGTTACTTTGATTTGAATTGCTTCTGTATCGAAAATACGTCTGCCTGAGAATTTTTCTAAATCCTTGAACATCTCTTGATGTGAGTATTTTCCATCACCGGACATAAAGCGACTAGCTCTTACACTTAGGGCTGGTTGTGAAATAGATTGAGAGTCAAGGAAATCATCTAAATAATAAACAAAATCACAGATTTGATTTAACTTAGATACTAAAGACCTATCCTTTGTTTTCGCATAGGTAATTTGTGGGGCGTAGCTAATAAATTGCTCAATAACCTCATCTTTGAAGTCTTCTTCACGAAAAGTGGCCTGTATGGCTGATAAAATAAGATCATCAAAATGCGCAAAATCCTTTGCTTTTAAGCCAAATAAAACAATTGCGTAGCGATTCTGATCATTCATCAGAACCACCGTTTTTCTACGGTTGAAGGTGATTAAATTAGCGTGCCAAGAAAATAAAGGATTTTCCTCAGGGGGAGCGGAAGGTTTAATTTTTAACTGATCCTGCAATTTTTTTGTACATTGGATTAGCATGTTTTTTATTCTCCTTATAGGAAGCATGGGGACGGTTCTCTGCTTCCAAATCTATTAAAAAGGAAGCAGAGAACCGTCCCTGCGCTTCCAATCAATGCTTCTGCATTTTTTCTACTATTCTTTCATACATATCAATTAAGGTTTAGTTGATTTGATTGATGGGGATTAGAGTGATGGCCATTTTGGTGACGAAAACTAGGGTGACAGGCACCTTCCATTTAATGGAAGGTGCCTGTCACCTCCCTATCTCTGCGTTGCTTCCCATTCATCACGTAACAATCCCATAAGAATAAGATCATATCGTTTTCCGTCGCGATAGACCATTGATCGCTTTCTTCCTTCAAGTTTGAATCCAGCCTTTTCATATGCCTTTATAGCACCTGTGTTATATTCAATAACATCCAATCCGACGCGATCCAAGTTTAATTCATGGAAGGCATATCGGAGAATCAACTTTATTGCATCTGAGCCATAGCCCTTACTTCGATGAACAGACTGGCCAATCCCGATGGATAAGACTCCTGTACGATTATTCCATTCAATCCCATAAATAGCAGCGAATCCAATGAGCTCATCATTATCTATCGTTCTAAGTCGAAAATAAACAGCATTGGAACCGGTACTTCCTTCCTTTGCCCATTGATCTCTCGTTTTTGGCAAAGCCATGTCTGTATCTACATTCCTTAGATACTCCTCGTCATCGCCCCACTTCACTAAGATGTCAACATCTTCTTCTCTAGGCGCTGTTAATTTAACCTTTTCCCCATAAAATAGCTTTGAATTCATCATCATATAAACCCCTTAAAAAGTAGTTTTTAACTCGTTACTATTTGAAACCCATAAGCCTTACGCAATACCTCACCCCCAAAATAGTCCAGTTGCTCTCGTGGTTCCAAAAAATGGAAGGTGCCTGTCACCTCACTCAACCTAACTTCCAAAAAATAGAAGGTGCCTGTCACCCATCCCCGCGCTTCCCTGTCCCCCAACTCAGGAAGCAAAGAACCGTCCCCATGCTTCCCCTTATTCCTCTATGTATTGGCGGATGGTGTTGGCCCAGATTATGTAGGCGTTGCCCATGATGTGGAGGCCGTCATTTGAGTATTTGGGGTCTAGGCCTTTTCTTTTTCCTTTTAGTTTGCTGTTTATGTCAATGTAAGTAATTTTATCTGTTGTAGCTAGAGACTTAATCTTTTTATTGAGCAAATCGATGCTACGGTTGTTTGTGTTATTTCTTGCATCATCAACTGGGAGAATGCTTTGAAGATACAGCTGCGTGTCTGGAGAGTTTTTTTGGATAGTGGATACTATCGAACTATAACGCTCAAAAACCTTGTCTACTTTTACACCAAAGTTGAGGTCATTTATGCCAATCATCAAAAATACTTTATCAGGATGAAGCCTTTTTATATCGTCTAACCTTTTTAATACTCCAGCAGTTGTGTCGCGTTCAATCCCTCTATTGACAACAATTTTATCCGGAAAAATTTCATTCCACAAACTTCTTTCAGTTAGGCTATCACCTATAAAGACTACATCTACTTTTTCCCTAGTAACTAAACTATTAAATAATGAAACCTTTTGTTCATATTTTGGATAAACAGTTGATTTATTCAGTATTTTAGTAGATTTATTCTCAACTAAATCTGCCTTATTTACCACATAAACCAAACCTACTATTAAAACCAAATTTAACACTATAGAAAGCTTCAACCATAAATTTCTCCTCATTTTACGCACCTCAAACCGATTATACCTGAAAACGGGAAGCTGTGTCTGCGGTTTTCCCATGGGTTGCCTAAAATCAAAACCCTACTGATTTTCTATTCTCCTAAGCAACTCCTCACGTAAAACAATCGCGTGATTTTGATCTGTATTTTTAGCAGCATAAAGTAGCGTAACTGTTCCCTCTGCCGCGAGTTGACAAAGCTCGTCAGCTTTTAGAGATTTCTGCGGATCCGAATGAAGCTCAAACAGATATTTCTCGCGGAATTCTTCAAAGCGCTCCATTTGATGTCCAAATTCTTTTCGAAGTTCATGGCTTGGAGCTACATCCTTGCACCAATCTGTCAAGGCCGCTGCCTCCTTTTTAATCCCACGAGGCCAAAGTCGATCCACTAATATCCGATAACCATCAGATTCTACCTTTGGGTCGTAGATTCTTTTGATTTGGATTTTTCCCATAAATATCACCTGTTTCCCTTTCGTTGAGTGGTTTTTATTTTACCAAAATAAGAGTGATTCATATTAATACGGTCGATCTGATATTTATAAAAAAATTTACTAGGAAGCACAAGTGGATTCTGGTATATTCTGACTAGGATGAACTGTATAATTAATGAAAAAACAGTAAATTAATCATAGGGCATAAGTAACGTTTTTTGTAAAAACATGAATAATAACTTCTAAATATTCATAATTATGGTATATTTCTATTATATAGTAAAATATAAGGAGTGGAAATACTTGGAATACGAGATAGGAGACATCCTAAAATCCTTTCGTGAATATAAAAGTATGACCATTGAAGAATTAGCTGATGGGATCTGTACAGTGGAAGAGCTTGCTTCTTTTGAGAAGGAGAAGGCTTATCCGACGATCGAGCAGCTTCATAAATTAGGAATAAAGCTTAATATTGAGCTTTCTTACTTTTTTGAAGTGGCATCAAAGTCTACTATTAATTACTCAACAGCAGTAACTCAAATCATAGAAAAATATAAGAGAGAACGAAATTATCATGCAATATATCATATTGTTCAAAAGGAAAAACTAAATCCTATCTTCAATATAGGATATTTAAAACAGTACCTTTTATGGCATGAAGGCATATCTACGTTTTACATAGAAAGTGATTTAAAAAAAGCGATAAGCTTTCTTTATGAAGCGATAAAAATTACTAATCCGAGCAAACACAATTTAAATGAACGAGAAACAGAAATATTAAATAGTATAGCAATCCTACTATTTGAGAGTAGAGACTATAAAAGTGCTTTTCCTATATTCTTAGAAGCGCTTACGAATCTAGACCAACTCCCACATATTCTAAATCCAAAAGTTAAAATAAGAGTATTGTTTGGATTATCACAAGTTTTCACACAATTAGGCCAATATAATGAATCATTAATTTATTGTCAACAGGGAATCAATCTTTGTATAAATGAAGAATCTCTATATTGTTTAAATGAGTTCTATTACCAGACGGGTGAGAACTTAATAAAACTAGGTGAAATTGAAAAAGGGAAAGCGTCTTTTGAAAAATGCCTATTTTTATTAAAATTGGAGAATAAAACCAAAATCATATCGTTAATTGAAAAGGAAATGGATAAACTCTTATCATTTTCGTAATGGGGTTTATTATAGTAATTTTATTAATATATAAGGGAGGAATTGTAATGAAAAAGTTATTGGTAAAGGGATTAATTATTTTAGGGATTTTAGGTATAGCTGCAGTAAGTACTAATTATGATGATTCTGCAATATATCCACCACAACATAGTCCTAAACTAATAGATGATGGCGGATATACAATTAATATTTATCCACCACAACATTAATTTTTTCACCTATAAGGTCATCTTATTTACAAATTATATATCCTTTAATCTAGTAAACTTACTTAAATGTAATATGGAAAGCAGGCGTCAATAAAATGATGCCTGTTTTTCTTTTAAGTGAGAAAATCATTAAATATAAAGGATTAGATTGGGTACCAGTCACCTCCATTGGTCACCTATCGGGATGGGATGTGAATGAATGTGAATACATTTTATAAATTGATGGTGAAGATTAAACATTTCCCTAGAAAACAAGCGACTCTATTAATCGGAATCGATGGTTGCGGAGGTTCTGGAAAGAGCACACTAGCTGCAAGGTTAAAAGAAAATCTTCCAGGAGTAACGGTCGTTCATATGGATGATTTTTACCTGCCTTCGAATCAAAAGGTGGTTGGTTCGCCGGAGGAAAAGCCAGTTGGTGCAGATTGCGACTGGAGAAGAGTTTTACACCAGGTGATTGAGCCACTTAGTCGGGACCAGGAGGGAAATTATCAGCGATATGATTGGGTGAAAGATGCTCTTGCTGAATGGCATCAAGTTCCTGTTGGTGGGATTGTAATAATAGAGGGAGTTTATTCGACTCGAAATGAGTTGCTTGAGTACTATGATTTTACCATTTGGGTGGAAACCCCGAGGGAAACAAGGCTGTCCCGGGGGCTAGAACGTGATGGGGAAGAAGCTCGTGACCGTTGGGAGAAGGATTGGATGGTTGCGGAGGATATTTATGTGAAGGCCCATAAACCCCATGAGAGAGCGGATCTTGTGATAGCTGGGACAAATTAAACGTTTGTTTGAAAATTGGGCTGCCTGATTAGGCGGCTTTTTTAAGAGCTATTTTTGACATCCAAAGGTATAGGGTATGGCGATTCGGACACGATGAATGATATGAGTAAAACAAAAGAGGGATGTCATGAATGAATATAACTACAAAATTTAGAATATCTAGGCCTGCAAATGAAGTGTTTGAAGCCTTCGTAGATCCGGAGAAAATCGGGAACTTTTGGTTTTCGTTGAGTTCGGAGAGGTGGGAGCAAGGGAAGACGATATATTTGGAGTATGATTTGTACAATGCTGAATTAGACATTAGAGTTGTAGAAATTGTGAAAAATCGGAAAATCGTGTTTAAGTGGGGACCATCGGAGAATGAACAGGTGGTAACAATTGTGTTGGAGGAGCAGGATTCTTCGAGCACCATTATCGAGGTGGTTGAGGATGGGTTTGATGAGAATGATCCAGAGCTAGTAGCGAGATTATTGGATCAGAAAGAGGGGTGGGTGTTTATGCTGAGCTGCCTTAAGGCGTATTTGGAGTTTGGTGTGAGTCAACTTCGGGGTGGGTTGGCGAATTAAGTGAGGTGGTTTTGTTTTGAGTGGGGAGTAGGGATGGTTGCTTGGGGTGCAGCGGGATAGGGTGGCCGTCACGATGTTCCTGAAAATAGAGGTAGTGTGTGGCCCGTCACGATGTTCCAGAAAATAGAGGTAGTGTGTGGCCGTCACGATGTTCCAGAAAATAGAGGTAGTGTATGGCCCGTCACGATGTTTCTGAAATAGAGGTAGTGAGTGGCCCGTCACGATGTTCCAGAAAATAGAGGTAGTGTGGCCCGTCGCGATGTTCCTAATACCGGAAGAGGCTACATGTCACCTTGTCCCACCCAACCAAACAGCCGCGATGCAAAATTTTTTACATCCACGGCTTCCGTTTATTCATATTCCAATTCCTCAAGCAATAAATTGACTTCCTCTAAATCAAATTCATCTTGTTCAAACTCTCCAAACATTTCCTCTAATTCCTTCAGCCATTCATCTTCATTACCGGTTCCGTTATTCTTGTTTTCAAGCATATTCAATATCTGAGAATAGCCGGTCGTTCCGCCAATATCATCTGGTGGGCATGCTCGTTTTCCTTTGATGCAAAGAGGATGTTCGAGCGGTTCGTTTCTTTTTTCCATTTTTTCAACAATAATTTTATGCTCCCAGTTGTCTCCGAAATCATAGGTGTAATTGAAGGATTGTTTTTCCTTATGAATCCAGTAACCTAGCTTTTCTTTGTTCGCATTTCTAATATCTCTATAAGAATCAGGAATTCCAAAGTCATCATCTGGTAATTGGATTTCCACGTCTTCAATTTCAAAACTATAAAGATGATAACCTCCCCATCCCATTGCAGTCTGAATGACTTGATGTAATTGATGGAACGTGATATAGCCAGGAACGACAATTCTCCTCCAAACTGGCGGATGAGTGTCCTTCAGGGAAACCTTTAATTGATAGGTAGTTGTTTTAGAAACTCTTTTTAATGGTCTTTGTTTTGGTTCAATTGGATTTGGAATCCCCTGCTTACCTTCTATTAAAAGATTTATTTTTTCCTGTTCAGAAGGAGGGAGGTTTTTATAAGTATCTGTTTCTTTGAATTGTTTAGCTAATGAATCTAAGAGGTTATTTAAGTTTGAGTTTTTTACCATTTTTTTAGCCTCCTTTTTTAAAAAAATTGCAGTTTTCTACTTTTGAGCATGGTAATACTAGGTTTTTAAAAATAGATACATTGATTAATTAAATAGGGGCAAGTTTTTTTAAAAAATAATGCAATCATGCTGGTTGTAGATGCAAAAATTTGTCAGTAGGTAGAATTTTCTTTTTAACGGTAAATTTAAGGACTATATGCCGATTGAAAAAATATGAGTAGATTTGTGAAATGACCTCAAATTTTTATAAAAGTAGTTGGACCTACTCTTATTATAAACAAATAGAATAGGAGCTAATATGTTAGTTTAAAAAAGGTAGGTGCCTGTCACCCGATCAGGGTGACAGGCACCTACCAAAATTTGTAAACATCTATTTTAATTCTCGTGTATTCCAAAGAACGATTTCCGGTTCGTCTGATAGGCGGGTTTCGAAGAGGGCTAGTAGTTTTTCCCCGTCTGGACTGAAGGAGATTTGCCAAACCTCTGTTGGGTCTCTTCTTAGCTTGATCATTCTTTTATTATATGAAGTAACTAGTGAGCGGGTATTTGTGTAGCTGCTAGTTTCATATATTTGAATGGTTCCATCGACGCTGCTTGTTGCTAGGTATTTTCCATTTGGACTGTAGGCAAGGTCGGTTACTTTATCGGTGTGCTCGGTAAGGGTGTAGTCTGCGAGCGATGTCTCCAGATTAATAACATCAACAATGGTGTTGTCATCGCCATAGTCTCCATGAAGTACCGTCATATATTTTCCATCCATGCTAAATGCTAGGCCGCTAACACCATCGCTATCAACAGAATAGGTATTTTCAAGATTGCCAGATTCTCTGTTAAACAAATAGATATCATTTTCACTAGCAATCGCGACAGTATTTTCATCTGGTGTTACCTCTAGTAAAACGTATTGCCCAAAACCATAATTATCTTTTTCATAAATCTGCTCAATTTCACCAGATTCTAAATTTACCATAATGGTGTCATAGTATTCGTTAAAAATAACATTCCCGTCACTTGTATATCTTCTGCTATAGTCTCCTCTTCTAGGTGAGCTGCCTCCCATATACATGTCAGGGTCGTAAGCGAATTCGTTGATTTTTCTTATTCCTTGATTGTATAGTTCCATCGTTCCATTCATATTAATTTTAGCAAGGCCCTCAGGATAAAAATCGATATCTCCATCGTTAAATGTTTTTACCAATTTCCCGTTTCTTGCATCATAAACGTTACGGTTGATCGTAAACATGAGGTTGTTGTGGGACCAAGAGGAAGTCGTTTCGTATGCATCAAAATATTCGTCCACGGATTTGGTCCAATAGATTTCCCCATATTTTACTTCAAGGTCAAATGACTTTTTCATTTTTCCGGCTTGGATGGTTAGTTTGGTTTTTCCTTCAGCAAGCCCTGTGATGTTTCCTTTTTGATCGATTTTCGCAAGCTTCATGTTAGCAATTTTATAAGAAACGGCTGGAACGGCTGCGCGTGATGGTTCATATGTAATATATGGGTTTAATTTGACGGTTTGATTAATGTAAATCTCTTTTGTCTTAAGTGTTATGTTTTTTACTTTAGGAAGGACTTTGATGGTTACAGATGAAGTCTTCTTTCCTGCCTTAGCGGTAACCTTAGTCGTTCCAGGATACTTTGCTGTTATTTTTCCACTTTTAATTGAAAGGATCTTTTTATTACCGATTGTGTAGGTGATTTTTTGCTTACCGCTGTTTGTGGCCTTGATTTTGGTAGATTCCCCGACTTCTAATGTGGAGCTTGAAACCGTGATTTTAAACGGAGCCGCCGCATGAGAAATAGTAGGAGACACGATAAGAAATAGTAATAGAATGATTGATAGGAACTTCCTCATATTTTTCCCCTCCATGTGATGTAATTCTGTGCCTAGTTGAATTGAAAAGTTTGGTTAGGTTTCTAGGTGAAAAGCCCCCTTAAAAATATAAATTTATATGGATATTTTACCATTTTAGGGTGACAGGCACCATCCAAATTCTGGATGGTGCCTGTCACCCTAAATGGAAGAAAATGTCGAAGAGTATTTGTGAAAATTAGGAGGATTAGTTTCCAAAAACTAGAATATATTGTTTGAATATCCAGTTTTTTAGGAGGGGAGAACTTGAATAAACTGAAATCAATCATCTGCTTTATTCGTGGGAACCACAAGATCAGTTTATATTCTCGCAAATGTGTTAGATGTGGTTATGAGGTTAGGGAAGAGAGTCATTACAAGGAAATGTAGTGTTGTACCAGGTTTTTAACTATTAAATTGGGGCAGATACTCAGTCATAATTTTTCACATTTAAGGAGATAGGAACCCATCCATTCAAAAGGAAAAATAATTTTTACCTCCGGAAACTGTAGGGGCCAATCAATATATTCTAATATAGCTCCACCAAAGAACATCAATCATTTTCCAAAGGAATTTTTACTTAGCTAAATAGAGCTGTTAAGTAGATTTTTTCAGTAAATGCTGAGGCATACCGAATGTGAATCTGATTAGGCAATAATGATAGATTTAGAAAAATGTAGTTTTGGGTATTATGACCCATTTGAAATGGGAATACTAAGATGTTTTAAGGTGACAGGCACCTTCCAAAAGATGGAAGGTGCCTGTCACCTTAAAAAAGAGCAAATCCTGGGGGTGATTTGCTCTCCTTTTTTTTGATGGGGTGAAAAAAGGGGGTTTTGAAATTTGGACATTTCGTTTATTAGGGTGACAGAGAAATGGGCCGACACCTTCCCTTTTTTAGATCCACCATCAATTGATGTAACCTTACTTAACATTATATGTTATTTTACATAAAAAATTAACTAAAAAATAAAATTTTTTCGAATTTTTGTGATATGATGTAATAAAACCTAACGCAGAATAGGAGGTACTCTATGTTTTTATTAAAAGGTAACAAAAGAAAAAGGGCTTTGATACCGGCTTCGATACCCGTAGAAACAAATGAGAAAGAGCTGAACCAAATTGATGGACAGGTTCAAGTGGCGGTCGATCAGTTGGATGGAATTGTTGAGCAAATGAAGCTTGCTGCTGAATCACTGGACCATACTTCTACTTCAAGTAAGGAAAGTACGCTTGATTTGATTGGCCATATTGAAAAGACTGTTGAGAATACATTAAAGGTTTCCGAAAAAATGAGGGTGATAGAATCTTCTGCGCAGGAAATCTCTAGTTTTTCTGAAGAGATTCATGCCAATAGCGAATCCTCCTTTAAAGAGTTGATGATTTCGATGGACTCTCTCCACGCCTTAGAAAATAGCATGAACGTACTATCAGAGGGGCACAATCTTCTTTTAAAACAGATGGAACAGCTCGTGAATCATTCTAATAAAATTAATGAAATTCTCCATATCATCGGTTCGATTTCGCAAAAGACAAAAATACTTGCTTTGAATGCTGCGATTGAGGCGGCGAGAGCTGGAGATCATGGAAAAGGGTTTTCTGTTGTGGCCAATGAGGTGGGCGTTTTGGCAAATCAAACCTCTCAGGCTGTAGGAGAAACGAGTGTCAATATAAATCTAATCCAGAACGAAATTTCCGCTTCTACGATTATGGTTCGAAAAGAAACTGAACAGGTGCTGAAGGGGTCTAATGAACTGAGATTCGTACTTCGACATATGGAATCCTTTAAAGAGAATCTCAGCAATATTAATGAAATGGTGTCGGACTCTACACAAGCAGTTAACGCACAAACAGTTGGAGTGGTGGAAATTGTGAATCTCTTAGAGGAAATATCCGAAATGTCACTAGATAATAAGGATTTAGCCTATAAGGTCACGTTAGATATGAATGAACAGCATGAGAGTATCGGTCAAATTTTATCAACAAGTCGCTCCCTCACAAATACCTCAACCGAACTGCAAAAAATAATTAATAATAATAATCTGCTATCAGGTAAAAAACCAATCGATTATCAAATGATAGAGGCTGTGCAAAAGAAACTAATAAACTTCCTAGCTATTTCCTCAATAGATGTCTTAGACCCAACTCTTCATGAAACAAAATTAAATCAGTTTTTGAATGAACATTCCGAGCTCGAGGCTGTTTGGACCAATCGACTCGATGGTACCTTTATTTATTCCAATCCACCAGCGGGATTAGTTAACGCCAAGGCAAGACCATGGTTTATCCAAGCGAAAAATGGACAAACCTTTGTCTCAGAGCCCTATATTTCTGCATTAACGAAGAAACTATGTACCACCATCTCCTGCCCAATCTACCGTGGAAAAGAAATCGTGGGTGTGCTCGGTGTAGATGTCCTGATGGAACTTCCGTAGGGTGACAGGCACCTTCCATTTAATGGAAGGTGCCTGTCACCCTTTCTTATATCAAAATAGCAAAATTAATTAAAAATCCAATCACCAGATAAAATTAAACAATTAAAATATTTAGAAAAGTAAGTCAACTAACGCAACTCAACTTTTCAGTAATAAAGCGACATAGAGAGCTTTACAACGTAAAACAATTTTTACAAATTTTTATAAAAATTTACATAAAATAGATTTCAACTGGAAATGTTTGGTGTTATACTTAAAAAGCTTTAAGTTAATTTGAAAGGGGACAAATCGATGTCGTATAAACGTAGAATGAAAAAGATCGTTGCTACTTCAGTGGCAGCTGGATTAGTAACTGCCCAATTTGTTTTTCCAACTCTGAATGCGCCAACAGCACAAGCAAAAACAACCTCTAAGACACAGCCATTCTCCATTTCTACACCAATTGTTGATTTTTCAAAAGGCACGAAGGCAACTGTAACTGTCACACCGAAAAAAGGTCATTCCGGTAAAGAAACCGTGGTATTTCAATTAATGGACGGAAAGACTCTGGTTTCACAAACAGCAGTAGAGACCAATATTACAAGCCCAGAAACTTTTACCGCGCATTTCACCTCATCAAATAAGAATTACTGGGTCCAGGTTTTGGTGGTAGACAAATACAATGGGAAATTAGGCACGAATCTCGCAACTCCAGCTTCAACTTCGCCTTTTAAACTTCGAATCATGGAAACCACCGACGTACATACCAACCTTGTAAACTATGATTATTACAAAGACGCACCATCAGACACAGTGGGCCTTGCAAAAACAGCAACCCTTATTAAACAAGCGGAAAAAGAAGTGAAAAATAACGTTCTCGTTGATAATGGAGATTTAATTCAAGGAACTCCACTTGGAACTTACGAAGCGATTATTAGCCCATTGAAAAAAGGTGAGGTTCACCCAGTCTATAAAGCGATGAACAAACTAGGCTATGATATGGCAACGTTTGGGAACCACGAATTCAACTATGGCTTGAGCTACTTAAATGAAGCAATCAACGACGCGAACTTTCCGTATGTAAATGCGAACGTTTATAAAAAAGACAAGGACAAAAATCCTAACAATGACAAAAATCAATTCACACCATATAAAATTATGGAAAAGAAGGTTTACGACATAAATGGAAAACAAACGACTGTGAAAATTGGTTTTATCGGCTTTGTTCCACCACAAATTATGGACTGGGATAAATCAAACCTAGAAGGAAAAGTCATTGCCAAGGATATCATTGCTTCGGCGAAAAAATACATTCCTGAAATGAAGAAAAAAGGTGCAGATATCGTCATCGCCCTTACACACTCTGGTTTCAATGGAGATGTGAAAAATAAAGAAGATGTCATCTACTCATTAAGCAAGGTATCTGGAATTGATGCAATTACTTTTTCACATACCCATAAGGTCTTCCCAGCGGCAGATGAAAAATCATTAGATGCGCTATTTAAAGACGCAAGCGGCAAGGTTTTCCCAGGCGTTGATAATGCTAAAGGAACAATCAATGGTGTTCCTGCAGTTCAGGCTGGCTATGGTGGTTCAAATCTAGGAATCATTGACCTTGATATTCAAAAGGTGAATGGAAAATGGAAGGTTTATAATTCCCAATCTAGTACTCGCGCTATTGTTGATAAAGTGACAGGCACGAAGGTTGCAGCAGATAAGTCCGTCTTAGATGCTGTAAAAGTGAACCATGAAGCAACTATCAAATACGTCAACACTCCTATCGGTAAAACAACAGCACCAATCCATAGCTATTTTGCATTAGTTCAAGATGATCCATCCATTCAAATCGTGACCAATGCACAAAAATGGTATGTTGAAAAATACATTAAAACGAATAAACCTGAATTAAAGGATTTGCCGATTTTATCCGTTGGTGCTCCATTTAAAGCAGGCCGCAACGGGGTAGAAGAGTTTACAGAAATCAAGCAAGGTGATCTAACCATCCGCAGCGCCGGGGACCTATACCTTTATGACAACACGTTAAAGGCTATTAAGGTAAAAGGATCTGTTGTAAAAGAATGGCTAGAAATGACGGCAGGTAAATTCAATCAAATCGATCCAAACAAAACAACCGAACAAGAGCTACTAAATCCTAACTTCCCGGTATATAACTTCGATGTTATTGATGGAGTTACGTACCAAGTGGATGTCACAAAACCTGCTAAGTATGACTCAAATGGTAATAAAGTTTCAGACGCAAGTCGAATCATCAATCTTCAATTTGAAGGAAAACCAGTCGATCCAAATCAAGACTTTATTGTCGTAACGAATAATTACCGAGCAAATGGTGGGGGAAGCTTCCCAGGTGTAAAAGGTAGTGAATACGTGGTTGACTCAGCTGACGAAAACCGTCAAATCTTAATGGATTACATCTCTGAACTAAAAGAAATCAATCCAACAGCAGACAACAACTGGTCCATCGCTCCAATCAAAGGAAATGTTAACGTAACCTTCACATCCTCACCAAAGGGTGCAGAATACTTAACCAAAGACGGCAAAATCACCTACACCAACAAAACAGACAGCAACGGCTTCGGAATCTTCAAGTTCGACTTAAGTGAGTAGGGTGACAGGCACCTTCCAGGAAAATTCCAGGTGACAGGCACCATCCAAATACTTCCAGGTGCCTATCACTGACAAAATACCGACAAAATAACGAACCTTCATTCAAATAAAGAGGCTGGTTCAATAGGTTGGTAGGATAAACCGTCGGATCCGGCCTTTTCTATTAGGGTGACAGGCACCTTCCAACAAATGGAAGGTGCCTGTCACCCTTTTATACCCTTTTATATTTTGATTGACATTATCCAAGAAAATATTAAAATAGCTATGTTAGATACAGAAAATTAGTAGTTTTGTATACATAGAAGGTGTTGAATTGTTGTAATGTTTGGAAAATGGGCCAACTCAATTTGTTGATTTAATCTAAAAAGGAAAATAACCATAAGGTGGAAGTATAGTATATGTTGCGAAAAATTGTGAGAAAAGCAATGAACTTTTTTAGGCCAACACAAAAGGAAACGAAGTTTAAGAAGCAATTAACAATTAAGAAGGATAACCATATGCTTTCGATTATCGGACAGCTAGACGGAGTTTATCGTGCGAAGGAATTGTATATGGCACCGAGCCCTGATGACACGATGATTAAACTAGCTGACATTCAGCCTTCTACTCATTTCAAGTTTGATGTTGACCTACAAAGGTATGAAGAGGAGTACACACCGACCAGATACGGTTTTTACCTATTGGTGCAGGTTTCACAGGAACAAGTTTCTCCCAATCGATATGAAGCATTAAAAAAGAATGCCACAGCAAAAGAGGTTGCCCTTGCGGATGGAGGCTTCGCCCTCGAATACTTAGTTCGACTAGGGAAATTTGATAAAACCAATTTCGATGCCTATGAAAAATTCAATTTTCAACATAAATCAGGCTATGTGTATATAAACAGCAAAGGTTTCATCTCTTTAGTCATAGATTTGCCAGTGAACGTAAAACCGAAGGCAACCATTGATAAAATCAAATCAACAGACGGTCACTTCTATGTAAGTGGAAAAATCGTTTCAACTAGTTCAAAAATTGTAGAAGCGCAAATTTTATTAACCGGACGTGAAACCGGCGAAAAATATAGAGTTCCTGCAAAACTAGAAGCTCATCCTGAAAAATCAAAGAGCTCCTCCGGCTATTGCTACTACAACTTTGAAAAGGACCTGGATTTAAAAACAGTTGGCGATGGAAAGCCGTTAAAAGAGGATATTTACGATTTTTACTTGGAATATCAGCTCATTAACCAAGAAGAAAATATGACGGTAAGGCTTGGGGCACCGCGATTTTTCGTAAAAAAATATTCCAAAGTGGCTCATTTAGTGGACGGAGATTCCGTTTTCACCGTATCTCCTTATTTTACAATCAAGTACTTTAACCTATCCTTTCAGGTTGAAAAGTATGAAAGGGAGACCTACACCTATTTAACCAAAATGATGAAATGGGCATGGTTATTGCGACCACTAAATAAAAAACGCGACATTTGGTTAGTAGGAGAACGCTCCTATAAAGCCCAAGACACAGGTTACCATTTTTTTAAATATATGAGAACCGAGCATCCAGAACGGAATGTCTACTATGTCATTGATAAGGATTCACCAGAATTAGAGAATATCAAAGACCTAGGCAACATTTTGTTTCAAGGCTCAAAGGAGCATATTTGGCACACCCTTATGGCTACTAGAGTCATAGGCTCACATCACCCTGACTACCTCTACCCGATTAGAACGGAAAAATTTAAGAAGGCCGTCAAAGCGAAAAAGGTCTTTTTACAGCATGGGGTCATGGGAACGAAAAACATGGTTTACAACTATGGAGTCATGTCAAAAAGCTTTGAAACAGACCTATTTATTGTCAGCTCTGATTATGAAAAAAGATATATCGTCCAGGATTTCGGCTACGAGCCATCCATGGTGTCTGTCACCGGATTATCGAGGTTTGATAGCCTTTTAAAAAATGATGTCAAAATCAAAAGACAGATCTTAATCATTCCGACCTGGCGTGATTGGATTGTTAACGATGAACAATTTAAGGAAAGTGAATATTTTGCTCGCTATCGTGAATTAGTTTTTCACCCGTTAATGCACGAGTATGCGAACAAATATCATTTTGAAATCGTGCTCTGCCTGCATCCAAATATGCAAAGATTCACCTCCTTTTTCAG
Organism: Bacillus massilinigeriensis; assembly: GCF_900117315.1. Lineage (GTDB taxonomy): Bacteria > Bacillota > Bacilli > Bacillales > Cytobacillaceae > Bacillus_BE > Bacillus_BE massilionigeriensis. The sequence continues at coordinate 3,721,408 of NZ_LT630337.1, read as the reverse complement.
TGATGCACCTGTCAAGATTGTGAATCAAGGGGACATCGATGTTCAATATTTGTTAAAAGAAAGCGCCATGATGATCACGGATTATTCGAGTGTAGGTTTCGATATGAGCTTCTTAACCAAACCGATTATCTATTATCAATTTGACCGAAGTAGATTTATTGGAAAATACCCATCTCATCTTGATTTAGACAATGACTTGCCTGGTGAAATTGTCGATCAAGTCGAAGATATTTTAGAATTTGTAGAAAGCTACGCAGCGGATAATTTCCGAATGAAGCCGGAATACCAAAAGCGTGCTTCGAAGTTCATCAAGTATCGTGATTTAAATTCATGTAAAAGAATATATCAAGCAATTTTACAAATGCCGGCCTTTAAAAAGCAATCAATCAAGTCAATGGTGAGAAATTCAGAATTCTTGCAAAAGGTGTTCGGCCGGTTTAGAAAAAGCAAATACTACTTCCCAACGATGAAGGCCTTTTACAATGTGGCGAGAAGGATTTTACCGGTCGATGACAAGCTGATTGTTTTTGAAAGTGGTGTTGGAAAACAGTATTCAGATAGTCCGCGTTATATATATGAAGAAATTGTGCGAAGAAAGCTTCCATATAAAAAGGTTTGGGTTTACGATAAGGCGATGAAATTCCAAGACCCGAATACGATTAAAGTCCAGCGCTTAAGCTTTAAATATTATTATTATTTGGCAAAGGCAAGGTATTGGGTCAACAATCAGAACTTCCCGACCTATATTAAGAAGAGACCACAAACAACATACCTTCAAACGTGGCATGGTACGCCTCTTAAGAAAATGTTGTTTGATATGGAAAGTGTGCAGGGAAGGTCTGATGACTATGTGGAGCGCGTGTATGGAGCAACGAAGACATGGGATTATTTAGTGTCACCAAGCCCATATGCAACCGAAGCCTTTAAAAGTGCCTTCCATTATGAAGGAAGCATTTTGGAAATGGGTTATCCAAGGAATGACTTGTTCTACCGAAAGGATAATATTCGGGTAGCCTATAAAACGAGGAAGGCGTTAAAGATTCCTCCGACGAAAAAGGTCATTCTATATGCGCCGACCTTTAGAGATAATCAAACAAAGGGTGGAGCGAATAAGTTTTCATTCGATATTCAGATGGACCTCGAGCAGATGAAGAAGGCATTAGGTGATGAGTACGTACTGCTCTTAAGGATGCACGTTGTAATTAAAAATAAAATCACTATTCCGCAGGAGTATAAGGATTTTGTCATGGATGTATCGACTTATCCAGATATTCAGGAGCTTTATTTGATCTCTGATATTCTTATTACGGATTATTCATCTGTTATGTTTGACTTTGCGAATTCCAAGAAACCGATCCTATTCTTTACATATGATTTAGAATTTTATCGTGATGAGCTAAGAGGCTTCTACTTTGACCTTGAAAATGAAGCCCCGGGTCCAATGCTTAAAACAACCGACGAAATTATCCGTACCGTTCAAAATATTGAACAAGTACAAAAGGATTACAATGATAAATACAATCACTTCTATAGTAAGTTCTGCAAGCTAGAAGACGGCCACGCAACCGACCGCGTTGTAGATAAGGTGTTTAAATAGGTGACAGGCACCTTCCATTAAATGGAAGGTGCCTGTCACCTATTCTGCGTCAAAAACCCCCTTCGTTTGACATGATTTTTATTTATATTACAATTATTTATGTTGACTCTTTTTGAAAAATGGAAGTGAGAACCATTGGAGGGAGTCGAACAATTAACCTTAGACTTGTGGAAGCAGGGGTGAAATCATCATCGATTTCTTTTTATTGTCCATGAAGCTTCTGAATGGATGAGTCAAAAAAGCGAATAATAAAGGATACAAGTTCACAAAGAACGGATTTGTTAGGTTCACAATTTAAGACCCCCTCTATTTCAATTTTGATTTTAGGCTGACTAAAGGAAAAATAACAAGAAAGGTGGGAAAACAACATGATTCGAAAAATAGTTAGGAAAGCCATTCAGCTATTTAGACCGACAAATACGAATGTCAATAAATATAAAAAGAACATAACAATAAAGAATAATAACCAAACTCTGTCCATTACTGGAGAGCTCAATCCTGCCCACAAAGCAAAACAATTATTAATGGCCGCAAGTCTAACGGATCCAATGATCAAGCTTTCAGAAATTCAGCCTTCTTCTCATTTCCATTTTGATGTCGATTTACATAAGTTCTTAAATGAACTATCTCCAAAAAGATATGGCTTTTACATATTGGTACGGGTTTCTCAAGAAGGAATTAGTCCCAAGAAATATGAAAAATTAAAAAGCAATTCTACCGCTAGAGAAATTCCCCGTGAAGATGGTGGCGTCGATATCGAATATATTATTCGGGTCGGAAAGTTCGAAACCACACATTTTGAAGCATATGAACCATTTATTTTCCAAGAAAGATATGGATTTGTTTATGTGAATAGAAAAGGCTTCATCTCATTTGTTGTAGACATGCCAATCAACATAAAGCCAACGGCAAAAATTCATGAAATCCATTCGATAGAAGACCATTTTTATGTGTCAGGTGAGATTGTTTCAAAAAGCTCGAAAATTGAAGATGCACAGGTTCTCCTTGTTGGCCGCGAGTCAGGGCTAAAATACCGAGTACCAGCAGGCATCGAATTTTGTCGGCAAAAGTCGGTAAAAAAATATGGGTATAGCTATTATCAATACGACTGCGTTCTCAACCTAAAAACGATTGCAGACGGGAAGCCGTTGAGAGAAGACATCTATGATTTAAACTTTGATCTAAAATTAAACAACCAACCCGAAAGAGTCATCGTTCGAATAGGAAAGCCAAAAAAACAGGCGAAAAATTATTCAAAGCCTGCTCAAATCGAGTCGGAAGATCGCATATTCACAGCAACGCCTTATTACACCATTAAGCATTTTAATTTATCCTTACAGGTCGATTGCTTTAACAAGGAAAACTTCCTTTATTTAAAAAAGATGCTGAAATGGGCATGGCTTATGCGCCCGTTTTATAAGCGTCGTCAAATTTGGTTAGTTGGTGAAAGGCCATATAAGGCGCAGGATACGGGTTTTCATTTTTTTAAATATATGAGAACTCATCATCCCAATAGAAATGTCTACTATATCATTGAAAAGGATTCACCAGAGCTGAGAAATGTCGAACCATTAGGGAATATTCTCTATTTTGGGACGAAGCAGCATATTAAATATACATTGATGGCGACAAGAATTTTTGGCTCTCATCATTCAGACTATCTTTATCCGATGCGGGTTAGTGCGATTAAGAACAAGGTCAAGGCGAAGAAGATCTTTTTACAGCACGGGGTTATGGGAACAAAAAATACCGTCCATTTTTATGGAGTCAATTCGCCCAGCTTTGATACCGATTTATTCATCGTGAGCTCAGATTATGAGAAGGAGATTATCCTCAGGGATTTTGGTTATGATCCTAGACAGGTAAAGGTTACGGGATTATCCCGTTTTGACAGTCTTTTTGCAGGGGATGTTGAAACGAAAAGACAATTACTGATCATCCCAACCTGGCGCGAATGGATTGTCAATGATGAAAAGTTTTTAAATAGTGAGTACTTTGATCGTTATCGCGAATTAGTTAATCATCCAAGCTTACATGAGCTATCGAAGAAGCACAATTTTGAAATTGTCTTCTGCTTGCACCCAAACATGCAGATGTTTACGCCATTTTTTAAGGATGCGCCCGTTCGAATTGTTAACCAAGGCGAGATTGACGTTCAATATTTGATGAAGGAAAGCGCCATGATGATTACCGATTATTCAAGTGTGGCCTTTGACTTTAGTTTTTTACACAAGCCTGTTGTGTATTATCAATTCGACAGAGATCGTTTTATTGGAAAAAAACCTTCCCATCTCGAATTAGATCTCGATTTACCAGGGGAAATTGTCTATCAAGTCGAGGATATTATCAGTTTAGTCGAAAGCTATGCGCAAAATGATTTTGAGATGAAGCCTGAGTTTAAAAAGCGGGCTTCGAAATTCGTAAAATATCATGATCAAAATGCAAGCAAGAGAATTTATGAAGCAGCCTTAAAAATCCCTCATATTAGAAAATCACCTATTAAATTATTGCTGCAAAATGAATGGATGGTTAAATTTTATAAGAGATTTAGAAAAAGCAGATTTTATTATCCTACAATGAGAGTGGCTTATAACATTGCAAAAAGAGTTTTACCAGTGGATGAAAAGCTGATTTTATTTGAAAGTGGAATTGGGAAACAGTATTCAGACAGTCCCCGTTACATTTATGAGGAAATTGTCAAACGCAAGCTGCCGTATAAAAAGGTTTGGGTTTACAATAAAAGCCTGAGAACTAAAGATAAGAATACGATTGTTGTCAAACGCTTAAGCGTTAAATATTATTATTATTTAGCGAAATCCAAGTTCTGGGTCAACAATCAAAACTTCCCAACCTATATTATGAAGAGACCTGAAACAACCTATTTACAAACTTGGCATGGAACGCCTCTTAAGAAAATGTTATTTGATATGGAAAGTGTTCAGGGACGGACAGAGGATTATGTCGAACGCGTCTATGGTGCAACGAAAACATGGGATTACTTAGTTTCGCCAAGTCCATATGCGACGAAGGCTTTTAAAAGCGCGTTTCGTTATGAAGGAAAAATCCTAGAAGTGGGCTATCCGCGGAACGATTTGTTCTATAAGAAGGAAAAGGATCGTGTGGCGGACCTGACACGGAAAAAATTAAAGATTCCTGCTGATAAAAAAGTAATTTTGTATGCTCCGACGTTTAGAGATAATCAAACAATAGGTGGGGCGAATAAATTCGCATTTGATATTCAAATGGATTTGGAAAAAATGAAGCAGGAGCTCGGCGATGAATATGTGTTGTTGCTGAGGATGCATGTTGTGATTAAAAATAAAATCACCATTCCTGCCGACTTTAAGGATTTTGTGATGGATGTGTCTAAATACCCAGACATTCAGGAGCTTTACTTAATTTCAGATATCCTAATGACTGACTATTCATCCGTAATGTTTGACTTTGCCAACTCAAAGAGACCGATTCTATTCTTCACCTATGACTTAGAATTTTATCGGGACGAGCTAAGAGGCTTCTACTTTGACCTAGAAAACGAAGCCCCTGGCCCAATGCTCAAAACAACCGAGGACATCATCCATTCAGTCAAGAACATCGAACAAGTACAAAAGGAATACAGCGAAAAATACAAGAAATTCCACGACACCTTCTGCTCACTAGAAGACGGCCACGCCACCGAACGAGTCGTCAACGCCGTGTTCCGGTGACCGCGTGTTCCGGTGACAGGAACCTTCCAAGAAATGGAAGGTGCCTGTCACCCATTTGTCGAAATTTGATATGAATAAATGAGAAGAGAGCTAATACCATATAAGAGGTACTAGCTCTTTTTTTAGGTGCCTGTCACCATCCAGAAAATGGATGGTGACAGGCACCTGTTCACAATTTTGACATGGGCTGGGATTATCTTTTTTTCTCTAGATATACTAGAATAATATATGGAGGAAAGAGGTACTCAAAAATGGTAGATTCGTTTAAGATAGTAGCTGAGTTGCTGCTTATGAGATCGAATAATTATGGATAAGTAAACTCATTCCACATAAGCAATCAATTCAGCCTTATGGAACCGTGATTATGTTACTATTTTTTGGGATTTTTATATTATTGCGTGACAGATTTGATCAATTCAGTTATGATAGTGGATATGTTTTAGAGGATGGTGAAAACCAAACTTTATAAAGTCTCTTGTATTTCATATACTCCTTTGTTATAATGAAAAGTCGTGACAGAAGAAAAACGTAATTAAGCTAGAAAATCGATGCTAAAAATGAATGATATTTTATTAGATTGTAGGTACTAAGGAAGGTGGATCAGATGCGTAATTTATTTGCAAATAAACAATTTGTTATTCGCAAGCCTCTTGGTTTTTTCCTTTTAGCAGCTGTACTCCTTTGGATTAAAACTTATGTTGCTTATCAGGCAGAGTTTACTTTAGGTATAGATAATACAATGCAGAGGTTCCTATTGTTTATCAATCCGATAAGTTCCTCTTTATTTTTCCTTGGAATAGCTCTTTTAGCTAAAGGGAAGAAATCAATTAAATGGATTATTATTATTGACTCTTTAATGTCATTTTTACTATATGCAAACATTGTCTATTATCGATTTTTCGCTGATTTTATTACATTACCAACCCTTACCCAAACGAAAAACGTTGGAGACTTAGGACAAAGTGTGTTTGCTCTATTAAGACCATACGATATTTTATATTTCGTTGATATTGCCCTACTACTTGTACTTGTTTTTGCGAAAAAGGTTCAAGTAGATAATGAAAAGCAAAGCCGTTTCAAAACTGCTACGGTCTTTTTAGTGGCCCTTGGTATTTTATTTGCTAACTTAGGATTAGCAGAGATTGATCGCCCGCAATTATTAACAAGAACATTTGACCGTAACTATATTGTGAAATATTTAGGTATGTATAATTACACCATCTATGATGCTTACCAAAGCTCAAAGGCGTCTGCGCAGCGTGCGTTGGCAGATAGCTCTGAAATTGTAGATGTGCAAAACTTTACAAGAGCGATGTATGCTAAGCCAAACAAAGAATACTTTGGTAAGGCCAAAGGGATGAATGTGGTATACCTACATTTAGAGTCTCTTCAAAGCTTTATCATTGACTATAAGTTGAATGGAAAAGAAGTAACGCCATTCTTGAATTCTTTAACACATGATTCTGATACTCTTTATTTTGATAACTTTTTCCACCAAACTGGACAAGGAAAAACTTCAGATGCTGAGTTCATGTTAGAAAACTCTTTATTTGGATTGTCACAAGGTTCAGCTTATTCAACAAAAGGTCATAATACGTTCCAAGCTGCACCAGCTATTTTAGGCCAAAAGGGTTATACTTCAGCCGTGTTTCATGGAAATACAAAAACTTTCTGGAACCGCGATGAAATCTATAAATCCTTTGCATATGATAAGTTCTTTGATTCAAGCTATTACAATATGAGTTCTGAAAATGTGGAAGGATATGGATTAAAGGATAAGCCATTCTTTAAGGAATCCATGCCATATTTAAAATCTTTAAAACAACCGTTCTATACAAAATTTATTACGTTAACAAATCATTTCCCATTCCCGCTTGATCAGGAAGAGGCAACGATTGAACGTAATACAACGGGCGATAAGTCAGTGGATAACTATTTCCAAACTGCTCGTTATCTTGATGAGGCAATTGAAGAATTCTTTAGCTATTTAAAAGAAGCAGGACTATATGACAACACAATGGTTGTTATGTATGGAGATCATTACGGTATTTCCGATAACCATAACAAAGCAATGTCTCAAGTCATTGGCAAGGAAATTAATGAATTTGAAAGCACACAGCTACAACGTGTTCCATTATTCATTCATGTACCTGGTATTGATGGAAAGGTTATGCACCAATACGGCGGTCAAATTGACCTCCTTCCAACTGTGCTACACCTATTAGGAGTTAATACGAAGGATTATATTCAATTTGGATCTGACTTGTTGTCAAAAGACCATCGTCAGGTTGTTCCATTCCGTGATGGAGACTTTGTTACAAACGAAATAACTGCTATCGGTAATAAATATTATGATAATCAAACTGGTGAGCTAGTCGAGGAAAATGAAAGCATTAAGCAGGCTGAAGAAATGGCTCAAACGAAATTAGAGCTTTCTGATAAAGTAGTCAACCAAGACTTATTGCGTTTCTACACACCAGCAGGATTTACAAAAGTAGATCCATCAAAATACAACTACAACAATCCAAATCCTGTGAGCTCAGAGGATGATGAAGAAGCAAATAATGAGCAATCAGAATCAGAAGAATAATATGAAATGGAAAGCTGATGAGAAGTTAATCTCATCAGCTTTTTAGATAGGGTGACAGGCACCTTCCATTTAATGGAAGGTGCCTGTCACCCTATCTACGTCTTGAGACCTAGATGGAATTACACACGAGGTCTATTTCGCTTTAGGAGGATTTGAATTATTGTAAGTGTAGGATAAATTGTTTAAAATAATATTAGAGAAAATTTGGTTAATATTGGTCGAATGAACCTATCAAAGGGGTTTAAAACAATGAACCGTTGAAAAAAACATTATTAAGACAGACAGTTCACTTGAAACTTTTTATTAATAATATCGTATGTATAATATCGAAAGAAGGCAGGAGTCGATTGTTATGAACCCGTTTTTATCATTTCTCGTTCGGACGTTTTTCGCTATTCCAACGACTATCGTGGTATGGCTTGTCAGTTTTTTTGCATTCGAGCAAACGTTTTTTCTTTCAACTGTGTTTGCCATTTTAGGTGGGGCCATTATGTATTATTCCATTAAAGGAATATCAAAGCGTCGATTCTTAAAAAGACACGGTCTATCTAGAAAAGAATACATGTATATCGAAAAGAATCTTGAGGAAGCAAAGAAGAAAATCAATCGTTTAAATAAAGCATTATTTTCTGTCCGCAGCATCGCTTCATTAAAACAAAATATTGATATTGTCCGGGTATCAAGGAGAATTTATAGCATTACAAAAAAAGAGCCAAAGCGTTTTTACAAAGCGGAAAAATTCTACTTTACCCATTTAGATTCGCTAGTGGAGCTCTCCGAAAAATATGCATTTTTGGCATCACAGCCAAAGAAAAATTTTGAATTAGAAAATTCATTACGTGACACACGATTAACGATAGAAGATCTAACTGGATCCTTAGAAAAGGATTTGTACTACATTTTATCGAATGATATTGATGAGCTGAATTTTGAATTAGATGTAGCAAAAAAGTCGATTAAAACATTGAACGACATTGAAGACGAAAGCAGGAGGATAAAATGAGTCAAGAGAAGGAACCCCTTTTAAAAGAAAGTCATTCATTTGATGATTTATTAGCAAATCCGTTTGGTGAAGACGAACTGCTCGTAACCCCGTCAGCCCAAACGGTTCAGGATAGACCCCCAAGATTGATTGATATATTACCAGAAGAAAATAAGCAAAAGGCCATGCAATTATCGAAGCAGATTGATCCAACGAACCATCAGGCTGTAATCTCGTATGGTACACAGGCGCAGGCAAAGCTTTTAACCTTCTCCCATTCGATGCTAGAGCACGTTCAGCAAAAGGATATCGGGGAAATTGGAGAAATCATTAGCGACCTAATGAGAAAGCTGAAGGATGTCAATCCGGACGAATTAACCCAAGAGAAGAAAGGCCTATTTTCCAGGATGTTCGGTAAAATTTCAAGCTCAATCCAAGAGGTTTTATCCAAATATCAAAAAACAGGTGCTCAAATTGATCGCATTACCGTTAAGCTGGACCGTAGCAAAAATGGCCTAATGAGCGATATCCAGCTTCTTGACAAGCTGTATGATAATAATAAGGAATATTTTCATGCATTGAATGTTTTTATCGCAGCTGGTGAATTAAAGCTTGATGAGCTACATGACAAGGTCATTCCAGAGCTAAAAAGAAAAGCCGAAGCATCCCAGGATCAAATGGCCTTTCAAGAGGTCAACGACATGATGCAATTTGCAGATCGCCTTGATAAACGTCTACACGACCTAAAGCTAAGCCGACAAATCACTATCCAGAGCGCACCGCAAATTCGCCTGATTCAAAATACAAACCAAGCGCTCGTGGAAAAAATTCAATCTTCAATAATGACTGCGATTCCACTTTGGAAAAACCAAGTCGCAATTGCTTTAACGCTAATCCGCCAACGCCACGCAGTCGAGGCGCAAAAACAGGTTTCAAAAACAACGAATGAATTACTTTTGAAAAATGCTGAAATGCTTAAAACAAACACAATCGAGACGGCAAAAGAAAATGAACGCGGCCTCGTTGACATTGAAACGTTGAAAAAAACCCAAGAGAACTTAATTTCCACTCTAGAAGAAACGTTGCGGATACAAGAAGAAGGACGTTCAAAACGTCGCCAAGCAGAGCATGAATTAATCTCAATGGAGAATGAATTACGGGATAAATTATTGAATTTAAAGGGCCCGCAGAATCAGTAGGGTTTATTGAGTTTGATGAGATAAAGGGAAAATTGGATATTTATTAAAAGATAGCAGGGAGGGATCCCTGTTATTTTTTTGTGTTTTTGTATGGAATGAAGATATTTTGTTGTTGGGGGAGAGGAGAAGTGTCTTTCAAGAGTTGGATGAAGGACAAAAAGTGATTGTGGAATGGTGGAAGTGTCTTTCATAAGGAGGATGAAGGACAAAAAGAAGTAGGATTACAAGAAAAGTGTCTTTCATAAGAAGGATGAAGGACAAAATGAGGTTGGGAGTGAGGAAAAGAGTCTTTCAAGAGGTGAATGAAGGACAAAAAGAAGTAGGAATACAAGCAAAGCGTCCTTCATAGGGAGGCAGAATGTCAAAACGTAGTTTGAAAATAGAAGAAATGTCAGTCACAAAGAGGCTTAAAGACAATTCTTGCCTAGGTAACAAAAAAATATTGCTCAGGATTCAATCAGCTATCACCCCTAATAAAATTTGAAGAATTTGCAAACTGTATAAAAAACGATTATTTTAAAAAGCAAAAACGTGTACATTTAACTCATTAATTAGGTAAAATATTAATTAGCTTAACAAGCGTGAAAGGAGTGCTTCTATGAGTGAAACCCTAGTGAAGAAAGCTTCACAATTTGAGAGCTCAGATAAAATTTGGACACGCGATTTTATCCTAATTTGTTTATCTAACTTTTTTATTTTTCTAGGATTTCAAATGACCTTACCAACTATTCCGTTATTCGTTGAGCATTTGGGTGGAAATGATCAGCTGATTGGTTTTGTGGTGGGGATTTTTACTTTTTCTGCATTATTCATTCGTCCTTTTGCTGGACAGGCCCTTGAGACGAAGGGAAGGAAATTAGTTTATTTAACCGGACTATTTATTTTTGTTATTTCTATTTCCACTTATTCCTTTGCAGGAAGTATCATGTTTCTATTTATTATGAGGATTGTTCAAGGAGTTGGCTGGGGTTTTTCAACAACGGCATCTGGTACGATAGCGACTGACCTTATTCCTCCTAATAAACGAGGCGAAGGTATGGGTTACTACGGTCTTTCTGGGAATCTTGCCCTCGCATTCGGACCATCTTTAGGTCTAACCTTAGCTGGAACAGTCTCATTCTTTTACCTATTCTTAATCTGTGCTGCTTTAGGTCTAGTTTCCTTTATCTTATCTTCGAGGATTCGTTATAAAAAAGTAGAGCCAAAGCATCACAAAAAAAATGAAGCAAAGTTGTCAGCAAATAATTTATATGAAAAAAGTGCAATTTCACCATCCTTTCTTATGTTTTTCATCACGATAACTTTCGGTGGAATCGCAACTTTTTTGCCATTATATAGCGCACAAAAGGGAGTTTCCGGAATTCAGTTATACTTCCTTTTATATGCTCTTGCCTTAATGGCCACCCGGGCATTTGCTGGACAATTGTATGATCGGAAGGGACATATCGCCACCTTTGTTCCTGGTGCAGTCTTAATCGTGATAGCGATGAGCTTATTAGCATGGCTCCCAAATTCCGCCATCCTTTATACGGCAGCAATTATTTATGGCTTGGGCTTTGGTACGGTCCAACCATCCTTACAAGCATGGTCTGTGGAGGGATCTCCGCCACATCGTCGAGGAATGGCGAATGCAACCTTTTTCTCCTTTTTCGATTTGGGAATTGGAATCGGCGCTATGGCCTTTGGCTTTATCGGACACATACTCGGCTATAGCAGCATTTATATAACCTCAGCCTTTTCGGTGATTATTTCGATTTTGATTTATCTTTACCTACTATTTAAAGGTGGTAAAACAAAAACAGTCTAAAAGGAAACATTGCACCAAACATGTTATATTTAGAGGTTTACCTGATACAGCAAATACCGTCAAATCAAGGATAGGCCAAAAAAAGGATAGCAGGCACCAAAAATGTTATATTTAGCGACCTACATGTTCTCACAAAAACCGTTAAATCAAAGGCAGTTTTAAAAAGAGAATAACTGAAACCAAAAATGTTATATATAGAGGTAAACCTGAAAACACCAGAAAAGATAAGTCAGTGACACTGTAAGAAAGATTATAAGGCACCAAAAATGTTATATTTATCGCCCAACATGTTCTCACAAAACCCGTTAAATCAAAGATAGTTTTAAAAAGAGAATAACTGAAACCAAAAATGTTATATTTAGAGGTTTACCTGGTACATCAAAAGCCGTCAAATCAAGGATAGGCCAAAATAGAATAACAGGGCACCAAAAATGTTATGTTTAACGGGATCCCTAAAACCGGAAAGTTCCAGACACCAAAAAGATTGTTAGGCACCTCCCACCAAAGAAAAAGTGAAGGCTTCCCGGATACCAAAAGGAATCTAATCTCAAAAGGGGGTCAGGATCCAATAAACATAACAAAAATAACGACCCCCTGAATTCAGCAGCCTGCCCCAATGCCCATTCTGGTGTAATCAAAAGAAGGATCTGACCAAGCTAAAAAAATAGCCCCAGTCAGATCCTTCTTTTATAAAAATACCTACAATACTACATCCACTTCAATATTTCTACTCCCCAAACACCTCATTAAACTTATCCTTCACTCTCTTGGCCAGAATAATCGTAGCGTCAATGCCTTCGTCGATTTTCTTCTTCCATTTTGGGCTTTCTTCTTTAATATAGCCACCGATTTCTTTGGCTGTTTTCTTTACTTGTTCTTTTTTCTCATTGATTCCTTCTTCGCGTTCTTGTTTGCCTTCTTCCTTTTCATTCAGGCGTTTGCTTGCGGATTGGACATCAAATGGTTGTGGTTCCACATACTTCAACGATTGCTCCATAATCGCGCGAAAAATTGGGACAACAGTCTGAGAGCTACTTGTTGATAAGTAATGCTGTCTGTCTGTTTTATCATAACCAAGCCAGACTGCCCCAACTAGATTAGACGTGTATCCTACAAACCACTGATCCTTTGTACCGTTGATATCGTTATATGGCAACTGGGTAGAACCAGTTTTTCCGGCTATTTGAACGTCAGGAATATTCGTTGCCTTCCCTGTTCCATTTTCCACCACATCTAAAAGCATGGAGGTCATGTCTCTAGCTACTTTTTTACTTGTAACCTTCGTCGTTTTTTCCTTCCGTTCGGCAATGATATTACCGGTTGGTCCGACGATTTTTTGAATCAGATGCCCGTCATTTCTTTTTCCATCATTGGCAAAGGCAGAGTAGGCTTCTGCCAATTGAAATGGGGAGATCCCTTTATGCATTCCACCAAGAGCTATTCCTAAATAATGATCTTCTTTTTCTAAAGGAATACCGAATTTCTTTAAGGAAGCGATTCCTTTATTTAAGCCGATTTCATCTAAAAGCCAAACCGCAGGCACATTCAGTGACTCTTCAACGGCTTTATACATTGGAACCTCACCGGATTCGGAGTGGCTTTTACTAGAATTTTCCGGTTTGTACTTTCCAAAACTCATTTCTTCATCCTTCAGCATGGATGTAAAGGTATAGCCTTCCTCGAGTGCTGGAGTGTAGACGGCGAGCGGCTTCATCGTCGATCCAGGCTGTGCTTTTATATGAGTGGCCCGGTTAAAGCCACGGAATACCTGATCACCGCGTCCGCCGACCAACGCGCGAACTCCTCCAGATTCAGGATCAAGAAGTACGGATCCGCTTTGGACTAATTCCGAATCGACACTATTTGGAAATAGGTAATCGTTCTTGTACACCTTCTCAAGTGATGACTGAAGGTTTTGGTCCATTTCCGTGTAAATCCGGTAGCCTCTTGTTAAAATTTCATCCTGTGTTAAGCCATATTTGTTAATGGCCTCATCAAGCACCGCATCCGTGTAATATGGATATTCTCTTTTAATATAGCTTCCGCCACCATCTTCAAGTTCGATTTTTTCCTTAACAGCCTTTTTGTACTCTTCATCTGAAATCTTACCGAATTTTTTCATCTGTCCAAGAACGACATCTCTTCGTTCCATCGCTCGGTCATAATTTTGGTACGGATCATAAGCAGAAGGTGCCTGCAGCAATCCGGCGAGAAGAGCTGCCTCACTAATCGAAACGTCTTTAATATTTTTGTTAAAATATTTCTTGGATGCCTGATCGATTCCCCAAGCACCACTGCCAAAATAAACCTGATTCAAGTACATCTCAAGAATTTCATCTTTAGAATAATTTTTTTCAATTTCTACGGCTAAAAATAATTCCTCAATTTTTCGTTTATAAGTCTGTTCCGGAGATAACAAGGCATTTTTCGTCAGCTGCTGCGTCAACGTACTTCCGCCACCTGTAATTTCCCCAGCAAAAAAGTTATTGAAGAACGCTCGTGATATCCCTTTAATGGAAAAACCATTATGCTCATAAAAACGGTGATCCTCTACGGCAATGACAGCATCCTTGACATGATCAGGAAGATTTTTAACCGAGATCCCTTCCGTTCGGTTCGTTGAGACCTTTCCAGCGACATCCCCATCCTTGTCGTAAATGACTGTTGCTTGGCTCAAGCCCTTTTTCAATGTCTGGACATTCGCCGTTTTTGCCATAACCGCAAAAAAGACGATCATAATTAAAATCATTGTCAAAAATATTAATAAAAGTATTTTGGTCAAATGCGTTCTTTTCCAAAACGCCTTAAACTTCTCCCAAAAAGACTGTAAAAGTTCTTTCATATTTATGGACCTTTCTTTTTCAAATTTGACCTTACTATTATGGTTCGAATTCTTTTACTCTACTATTTTAACGGTTAGTGGGCATACTGTCACTTTAAGAAAATGGAAGATTAATAGATTCCAGCTGGCGAGCAAAAAATCGTCATTCCCTAACAAAAAACGGTATCAAACGACAAACTTATTAAGACGAACAAAAATCCGTATCAAAACGACAAACTTTTTAAAACTAACCAAATTAATAGACGAAAAAACTAACCTTTTCGATACACATTTTTACTAAAACAAATAACGTAAAACTCAAATCCCCAAAAAATTCATTGGATAACTTTCCTCCTTTAGACAAATGATATTGACACAATTAGTCCAGTTGCTTTTTAAATTTTTTGCAATATGAGCAAAGTTTTAAAAGAATTGGAAGGGCGATGTCTATGAAGAGAATTTCGATCATGCTTGGATTATTACTTATTTGTATGACGGGTACCCATCCATTTACCTTGAATGGGGAAGCAGTTGAAGAGTCACTTCCACCTACGATGCAGGTTCGGCTTTTAGAAACAACCGATTTGCATGCTCATATGATGGATGATTTATACGATAAACGAGAACCTACAGTGGAGTACGGACTAGTTAGAACAGCTTCTTTAATTAAACAAGCGAGGCGAGAGGTGCCAAATACGCTATTATTTGATAATGGAGATTTATTGCAAGGAAATGCGCTCGCTGATTATGTCGCAACAAAAAAAGGGTTGGCTCCAGGAGAGGTTCATCCCGTTTACCAGGCCATGAACCTTTTAAAATATGACGCCGCCACCTTTGGAAATCACGAATTCAACTATGGACTTGAGTTCCTGAATGATGCGATAGAAGAGGCCAATTTCCCTTATGTTAATGCCAACATTTACGTTAATGACCGCAACAGCTTAGACATCGACGACATCAATTACTATAATCCCTACATCATCTTGAAAAGAACAATGATCGATTCAAATGGGAAAAAACACAAGCTCAAAATTGGCGTACTCGGATTAGTGACTCCTTTAATTATGTACTGGGATAAGGGCAAGTTGATTGGCAAAATAAAGGTGAAAAACATCGCAAAAACCGCAGAAAATTTTATCCCGATAATGAAGCAAAAGGGAGCTGACATTATCATTGCCCTCGCTCATAGTGGGCTTGAATCAGGGATTTCAGCGAACAATAACATCGAAAACACGATCTATCCATTGAGTAAAGTGGAAGGAATCGATGCCATTCTATACGGCCATACCCACCATATTTTCCCCGACGAAAACCGTACCTTTACCGTCGATGGGGTTGATACAAGAAAGGGAACAATTAATGGAGTTCAAGCTGTACAAGCAGGCCGCTGGGGAAGTCATTTAGGAATTATTGACCTCCAACTTGAAAAAATAAACGGCAAATGGAAGGTCGTAAACTCTCAATCCTTTACAAGAGCCATTTCGAAAAAAATAAAAGGAAAGAGCTACCCGCTAGTAAAACCAAATCAAACCATCGTAAACGCAGTCAAACACATTCACCGTGAAACTCTTCAATATTTAAAAGAGAAGG
Organism: Bacillus massilinigeriensis; assembly: GCF_900117315.1. Lineage (GTDB taxonomy): Bacteria > Bacillota > Bacilli > Bacillales > Cytobacillaceae > Bacillus_BE > Bacillus_BE massilionigeriensis. Next base: position 3,705,115 of record NZ_LT630337.1, on the reverse strand, counting down.
GTAGGGCTAGGTAAAATAAGAACACGGTCTAGGTTGTATTGGTCATTTAAAAAAATAGAAGTTGCGGGTTTCTTCATTTTAACAACAAAAAAGCAGGGTGTGATTCAATAATGAATCACACCCTGCTATTTCTATTGCTGCTAACTTAAATGCGAATATAACCTTGTTTTTCCTATTAACACCTTAAAAGAGAACCCATCACAAAAATTCCCCTTCACTCACTAATCAAATCGCCTTCGGATACTTCTTCGTATTCCACTTATGATCCTTCCTCATCTTACTATCATTAATCAAAAAGTAATTGTACGTCTTAACCTGTTTGCCACTAGTTGTAATGGGGTCATCCCATGTGGAATCGACATGGTAATATTTTCTACCAAGCTTAACTAGGTTCCAAGCATGATCAATCCAATAACCATTACTTGCGCCGAAACCAACAACAAAATAATTTGGTATTTTTGCCTTATCCAGTAGAATCTTCATTGACTCTGCGTAGCCTTGGCACACGCCCACTCCTTTTACAAGGACTCCGTAGGCATTATAGCTACTTTCAGGGATGGTGCCATTTTCATAATTTTTAATATCATATTTCGCATGATTGATGATGTAGTCGTGAAAGTATTTTATTTTATCCTTTGTTGTCTTTTTCGATTTCGAACCGTTGTATATCGTATTGACCTTTTTATTTAGACTGGAAACTTGGGATTTAATCATTTTGGTGGAGCCGTTATAGCCGATTTCAAGTTTTCCGTTTGTCCATAAGAGGGTTGTATCGTAATCAATATAAAAAATCTCGGGATGATCTTCGATGACCTTATTGAAAACATCAAAAACGTAGTCATTATATTTTACATTTACGATAGGCTTTAAGTTGACCATCGCTTTGTATATGGTGTTGTAGTTTGGATCCTTCGATAAATTTGTAGCTGCTTCAACTGAAAATGCTTGAGTTGGAGAGATCAATAAAGCTGCGATAACAAGACTGAAGAAAAGCTTTTTCATGAAGTCACTTCCTATCAATTAATTAATTAATTAATCTTATTTTAACTTAATTGAAGTAAAGGTGAAATAGTAAAAGATTCATAGATTAGGTAGGAATTTTCCATTTTTTAAACTATAATCATTTTAGTATAGTAAAAAAGTATTAAAATGTCGCGTATGCCAAGTGAACTATATTATCCTATATAAATCATGCAGCGCTACAACAGAGAGAAAATTTTTATCATAATACGAAAGGATGATTTATATGAGGAAATACCTTCTAACGTTTAGCGTCATCTTCTGTTTCCTTATATCCGCCGTTGTGCCTGCTGCCCAAGCGGAGACAAGCTTTTCAAAGGCAAGCACAAACGAATTGGAACCAAATGAGACGAAAGAAACCGCTACAGTAATGGACCTTGCGACCTCCCAATCTGGGACGCTTACTAATGACCAGGATGTTGATTATTATCAAATCAACATGCCATTATCTGGTACATTTTCACTATCCTCTTATCTTGGTAATGAGGAGCTAGATAATGAGTACTTCTATTATTCTTATCATGTAAAAATTTATAATAGCTTAGGTGAGCTCATTAAAGAAAGTGATTCTGACTATGGTTATGATGAAGTCAGCGATTACTACTATTATTTACAAGCATTAGACAATATTGAACTGGAAAAGGGTACATATTACCTATCTGTTCAGTCAGATAATGAAAATGTCGGGATTGAAAATCAGAGCTATCAATTAACACCAAAGGTTGAGTATCATCCGGACTTTTCACTTAAGAGCATTACACCAAGTGTCAAATCTCCATATGTTAATGGAAAAACAATCAAGTTAACAGCAAATTCTGATACAGCAAACCTTGAATATCAGTTTAGAATTAACAACACAGTCGTTCAAAGCTTTAGTACGAATAAGGTTTATCAGTGGAAGCCTAGCAAGGCCGGAAAATATACAATTAAGGTCGAAGCAAGAAAAACTGAATTTCCAAATACAATCGTATCAAAAACCTTAAGCTATGAGATTAAGGATGGAAAGGTGACGATTTCCTCCCTTGTTAGAGATAAAACGTCACCAAGACCAACATCCACAACGATTAAATGGACTGCAAGAGCGTCTGGAATGGGATTGGAATATAAGTTTAGCGTGTATAAGAATAAAAAATGGTCAACCTTACAAAACTATTCAACCAAAAGCTATGCTTATTGGAAGCCGAAAACAGCTGGAACGTACAAGGTAAGAGTAACAGTTCGCAGCAAGGTTTCCGGAAAATCAGCAACAAAGGATTCAAGCAGCTTTACGATTTATAAGCCTTCTTCTTACTCCATTACATCTTTAAAATCAAGCCTGAAGTCACCACAAAAGGCGGGAAGAACTTTTTATATTTCAGGAAAAGCGAAGGGAAGCTATTTAGAATATCGTTACCGAGTATATAACGGCTACAGCTGGTACACGATTAAGGATTATTCTAGTAGTAAAACTTTATACTGGACACCGTATGCTAGAGGAAACTACAAGATTGCCTTAGATGTTCGTCAAAAGGGATCATCAAGGAAAAAGACAAAATATCTTTCTTTTACAATTAAAGATGCGCCAAACTTCTATGTAAGGTATACCTATAATTACTACAGTAATTATGGCACGCTATATATGGAGAATAAAGGTTACAGAAACTTAAGGGTAACGAAAATTGAATTTAAAAATGGAAAAAGTACGATTTACTCATACTCTCCAAAAAGCTGGTATTTTATTGCTCGTTCCTATGGAACCTACTATTTCTATCCGAAAAAGGCTTTGTCCAAGTATACCTGGGGTACAGTGGTAAGAGTCCACTACACCTATGATGGTATAAAGGATTACATTAGTATTTATCAAAATAATTAAGTCGACTTAAACTTAAATTTTCATCATAAACAACCGACCAGAATAAAATAAAAAGGGCTATCCCAAAAGGTGCCTGCACCACAAGTAAATCTATATCATTTATAAAGAAGATATAGTTTTGTGATGCACGGCACCTTCTTTTTGACCAGACATTCATCAGGTTAATGATTGAATAGAATAATATTTTAGACTAGCTTTAATTACCAGGTCATAGTACTTTATAATTATTTTTCTAAAATGTCATAATATCCTGAGCTTTTCATATATTTAATTTGGTATAATAACCTTAATTTTACAAAATATATAATCATTGGAGGAAAGTTACATGGGGAAATGGACTCGAAAACTAGCAGCATGGACCTTGAGTGCTAGTTTAGTAGGAACAGCATTTTTACCTGCACCATCGATTGCTTCTGCATCAAGTACCGATCGTTATGTAAAAGATTTAGTGGCAAACAAGTTTAAAACGCTAAAAAGCAAGATAAGCGAAAAACAAGAAGTCTCTCCTTACAGCAAGGATACGTTGGTCATAAAATATGACAAGCCATTGTCAGCAAGTGACCATAAAAAGGCAGGAACTAGCATAGTTCGAAGTATTTCATCCTTAAACTATGTGGTTGTGAAGCTAAATAATAAGACGAAGATGGAGCAGGCGTTAAAGGCCTATCAGGCAAATAACAAGGTACTATCTGTCAGTCCGAGTGCCAATCTAGTTTCCTATTCCACCAATGATCCAAAAGTAGACAAGCAATATCATCTTTCACAATTAAATATTGAAAAGGCTCAAAAGCTTGCCGGAAATAAAGGTATTAAGGTGGCGGTCATTGATACCGGAATTTATGGTGGTAATCCTGAATTAAGCGGACAGCTGCTTCCAGGCTATAACGTACCAGATTCTATGAGTCAACCATATGCGGAGGATCATGGAACTCATGTTGCTGGAATTATTGCTGCAAAGAAAAATAACGGCGTCGGTGGATATGGAATCAATCCAAACGCAAAAATCATTCCTATCGATGTTTTTAGTAGAGATGTAGGCGCATCCGAATACTATGTGGCAGAGGCCATTCTATACGCTGTGAAGCAAGGAGCAAAGGTTATCAATATGAGCCTTGGCACCACTGTCCCAACTCCATTAATCGAAGAAGCTGTAAAAGCAGCTATTAAGAAGAATGTAACCGTAGTTGCAGCAGCGGGAAATGAGGCGTGGGACTTACCAAGCTATCCAGCTGCAATAGAAGGGGTTATCAGTGTCGGCTCAACCAATAAAGATAAACAGCTATCAGCCTATTCGAATTATGGCCCATCTGTGGATGTCGTGGCACCTGGTGAGGACGTGTATTCTACTATTTATGAGTATGAGAGAAAAACAAGCTTCCGCAACATGAGTGGTACATCTATGGCATCACCAGTCGTAGCGGGGGTGGCATCCCTACTTTTAACCAAATATCCGACTCTTACACCTGAAAAGGTTGAATATATTCTTGAACATACATCAACCGATTTAGGTTCAAAAGGTTTTGATACGAAATTTGCTAATGGATTAATCAACCCAGTGGCTGCTCTATCTTTTAATCCAAAGAAAATTCCAGCTTCCGTCACGAACCCTAATACGGAAAAAGACATTTTAGCAGCAGCAAAGGAAATCCAAGTAACAACAAACTATCAATATGATGGAAAAATAACAAAAGCAAACGAAATTCAATGGAAAAAATTCGAAGTTAAAAAAGGCGAATATATTCAAACCACTTTATCTGGCGCTGAGCAATTTGATTATCAAATGAAAATACATTTATACTCTTCTGATGCGAAGCAAGAGTATACTGTGAATTCAACATCAGCTGGAAAAACAGAAGGAAAATTATTAAAAGTACCGTTTGATGGAACACTTGCCATTGGTGTAAAAGACTCCAATGGAAGCTTTGATGACACAAGTCGTGCCCTTTCGAAATATAAGCTATCTATTCAAAAGGTATCCGAGCTTAATGATGATGGCAATACACTAGAAACTTTAACAAATATTGATGCTTTTCCTTATTCTTCAGGTGATAATGTCCTAACATTTACTGGAGATGAAGGGGATGAGGATTACTTTAAGGTGAAAGTAGAGGAGCCAAAAATTTTACAGGTGGCAACAACCGGTGTTCCTGGAATCGATACTAGTATTTTTGTGTACCCAGCAGAGATGTTAATCCCACCAGCCCCACCAGCTGATGGAACAGGTGAGGCGTTACCTCCAGGTTTTGCGATGCCAGCACCAGAACCAATGTTTGTTGGAAACAGCAAAGGCGCAGGTGAAGGAGAAACTCTATCATTTGAAGCTGTACCAGGTATGGAATATGTCATTGAAGTGACGAATAAAGTTATTCCTTATTACAGTTCAAGTATAACTACTACCAACCTAATAGCAGAACCATCTGCTATTCCATATCAAGTAACCGTTGATGGAAGAACCACCCTTGATGATGAGGATGGATTACCAATGAGAGGTGATATTCCAGCTGAGCTTTTACTTGAAGGAAAAATGGATATTGCCACCTACGCAAAGCAAAAAATTGAACAAAGAGCACAGGATCCTTCAGATAATTGGGTAGATTTACAGAAGAATGAAATTGAAATGATTCGTTCTATGGCACGTCCATATGAAATTGGTACAAAAGGCGAAGGATTTTTACAAAACTTTGATGACCAGGATTATTTCAAATTGACACCTTCTAATTCTGGTATTTTAGAAATCAATTTAGGTCAGCTTAAGGACATTCCTCAGGTTGAGGTTTATAAAGTTAGCGAGTATGAGGAAGAGGATGGCACGAAATATCCTGCTCTCGATCAAATTGCCTATAATTTCGACTTCTTATCCATGACAGGCCAATTAAAATCAAAACTTTATGCTGGATTGAAAAAAGGGGAAGAATACTATATTAAAATTTCTTCCAACTATATGAGTCTATCCATTGATAATTATTCATTTACATCAAAAGTAATCATTAGTAATCCACAAGATAAATATGAAGACAATGATACCGTTGCGAAAAATCTACCATCCAGTAGCATTACTGCAAACTTAGCGATGCCATTCGATTCAGACTTATACTACTATACTGCAAAAGCAAATGGCACAGTGGGTGTAACCCTTGAAAGGACCGCATTAAGTAAGACTAATGCTGCCAAGTATCCTAAAGAGCTTCAACAAAATCTCCATTTGATCGGGATGGTCATTGAGGATACAAACCGTAACCGTAAAATTGATTTAAAAGAAAGCGAAAAGGTATACTACATCGTTCATGGTTTTGAATACGGCGATTCATCGGGCTCTTTCCAAGCGAAAAAAGGGAAAAGCTATATTGTTCTAGCAACCGGTCTGACAGAGTATTTGGATCCAATTAGCTTAAATCCTTACAAGCTTTCTGTTAAGCCAGCCAATGTGAAGGATGAAGACGCAAAAAGCGTTGTGAAAAATAACAAACCGTCCAAACCACTTTCTTTGAAAAAGGTCAGCTCAAGAGCCTATGAAGCAAGCGGCTATTTCAACGCAGGAGTCGCTTATGGTGATAAGGATTGGTACAAATTGAACTTAAGTAAAACAACAAAGGGAAAAATCACTCTAACCCATTCAAAAGAAATCGACGGGGCCATTTCACTTTACAATAAAGATGGCAAGCTTTTGAAAACTGTCAACTACTACCCAGAAGGCGATAATGAAACCTTGTTCTTTAACTTGAAAAAAGGAACTTACTATATTAAGGTTCAGGATAGTCATGGAGATGCTAGCATGAATCCTTATAAGGTGAGGGTTTCTTGGTAGGCATAGCTTTATTGAAGAAGGGTTTATAGTTCGATTTTTTGGGAATTAACTGGTATCTTGAAAATAGTTTAACGTAATAGAGGCCTTCACTGCGTGGTTTATTGGCGGTGGGGGCTTTTCTTTTGCAGGGAAACGAAGCTAAGGTAGGTTTTTGCATAAGGGCAGTGGCGGGTCAGTTATTTTTGCTAGGAAATAGGATTGAACGCATTCTAATAATCTAGTTCTAAAGTATTGCTTATGATAGAATTATAAGTAATATTTTTCATAATACTTACAATAACATCTTCAAGGGAGTAATCGACAATGAAAAAATTTATATCCTTTTTCGTAAGTATCTGTTTACTGACTTTAGGATTAACGTTCAACTCAACTGATGTTCAAGCCGCAAGCTATGACAAAGCCTATGCAGCAGTGGCTCTTGTCGTAAAATCTTCACCGGGTACTTCTTACAAAACCTTAGGAAAGATTAAAGCTGGTCAAACAGTGTACGTTTATGGTGGCGTTCCTATTGGTAAGGATCAGGGGAACTTACCATCCTACAAACAATATGGATGGTCCAAAATCAAATATAAAAACAAATATGCCTATGTGAAAACACACCAGCTAAGCTTTGCTAATCCATACAACTGGGCACCAGGAATAAAAACAAGGGTCATTAATGAAATCAAGAAAGAGTATGTTTCAAAGAAAGATAAAACAAAATTAGTCAAATCTAATGTGACAAGCAATCAGGGCTTTTACACTATGTATATACAATTTGACGGAAAAGGAAAATGGTATCAACTTGTAACAATTAACTGTAAAACGGGATGGTACCACGGTTAGATGATGGATTGAGCACGAGCAAGCAATCGATAAAAAAGGCAATTCAACAGTGTCTAGACTGATGAATTGCCTTTTCTTTATAAGGTAAAATTAAGATCCTTCCTCGCACAAGGTTAAAATCAACTTTACCAAATTAAAAAGGCCTGGCCCCTCATAGCAGAGGATGTCAGACCTTGAATGATCATATGTATTATATTCTTTTCGCACCAACGTAGCGTGGTTTCCAGTAAACATGGCTTAAGGAATCGATGCGAACTCCGTTACTAGCGGAATGAACGAATTTGTTTTTGCCTATGTAAATTCCAACATGAGAGACACTTACACCATTTGTATTAAAGAAGACGAGGTCTCCAGTTCTTAAATTTTTCTTTGATACTTTTTTACCAGTATGAAAGATAGCGCTTGCAGTGCGTGGTATAGATTTACCAGCCTTTTTGAAAGAATATCCGACTAAACCTGAACAATCAAAACCTGCAGGTGAAAAGCCACCAGTTTTATACCTTACACCTATTTGTTCTTTTGCCACTTGAACTGCAGCTTTCCCAAAGGAAGATGCTTCAGTTGTAAGACTACCGAAAAGACCGCTAAACAGTATTCCAAAAGATATCAAGCAAGTTATGAAAATCTTCTTCATGCAGCTACCCCCGAAAATCTATTATAGTAACAAATCTAGTAATTTAGTCTATCAATTTCCCGTAGTTCCATTCTCTCAAAAAGTTTCACTTTTGTGGTTACAGTTTCATTCTATTTGTGTTACAGGAATATTACAAAATTCGCCCGTTATTGCTACAAAATGAAATAGAATGTCACAAAAGGACACTTCTCAACAGTAATTTTCATTATTTTTTCTCCTAAAACTACATTTTCGGAATGATGGGTTTGAAAATTTTTTTTAGGGAGCCGGCTTCTTTGGGGGCGCATGTATTTATATGAGGGGAGGAAAAAAAGAAGCGCCACAAAGGACGCTTCCCATCGTTTATTTATTCAAGTGTAAAGGTTACTTCATAAGTTCCTGGTTCCGGTGGAAGAGTGAAGTTTAGCCCGTTAAAGTATGTGCCAACAGGTATCTTGTAGGTATGTGCTGAATTTTTGAATACAAGATATGCCTGAACGGGATTAGAGCTTTTATTATCATAAATAGATTGCAATGTATTGCCATAGCTATCCTTTAGAACAAAGGTTAATTGGGTCCATGGATTGGACTCTGAATCGGAATAGATTCTGTCACCTACTGTAAAGGGCATATCCTGATTAAATGAAAGATTTGCCGTTAGATGATCACTGATGTTTACATTTGTTGTTTTTGTAAAATTCTTTTGAGCTAGGGTGTAATTATATTGCCATTTGTTATTTACGATTAAGTCTGCAAATGCATCTTGATAATTTAATTTATTGAGATAAATTTTTGCTGAAGTTAAATTCTTTTTGTTAAAGAAGGAATATGAATTTTCCCCCTTAGCTGTATGAACTGAAAAGCTACTTAATCCAATGGAAGCTTTTGTTGTTTTCTTGATAGTTAGTTGGGTTGAAGAGAGATCCTTTGATGAGATTGAAACAGTTTCTTTAGCGCTATCGATTTTCAGATTTGATTTAAAGAATTGTAAATAAGTATTTCCACTATGTCCGACTATTTCCATTGTGTAGGTCTTTTTAGGGACATAGATTTTCCCGCTTTTCAGGTTGTAGAAGGATCCGCCAGAAAGAGGTTTTCCCTTTTTGTCATAGGTTGTTAAGGAAATACTGTCAAAGGTTAAACCTTTAATAGGGGTCTTAATCGTTACTTCAGAATAATTTTTTGCGCTTAAGGAAATGGTTTTCTTGTTACTGCTTTTTGTTATTGTTAAATAATAAGCTTTGTTGCCAACATTAATGACTCCATAAATAGTAGGGGTTTTGCTCCAGTTCACACCACTAAAGGTAGTACCGGACTTTGATTTTTTTTCTTTTAGGTTTAGATATGAATAGTAATAATTGTTCGATTCACTTTTGGCCTGATAATAAAAGGCGCGGTAATTAATTGAACCCTTAATTGTAAATTCTCCACTTGGAGCGGGCTTGACGGTAATAGATTTTTTCACGGTCAGCCCTTGGTATGTAACCTGGATTTCAGTTTTTCCAGCGCCAACGGGTTCTAAAAATTGACCGTTTATTCTTACGATCTTTGTATTTTTAGAGAGGATTTTTGCTTGATCTGTAATATAGGCCGTTCTTCCGTTGCTGTAAATGGCCATGGCATCGATGTAGCTTTCATTTTGTCCAGCGAAAAATTCTGAGTCGCCAAAATCAACCTTCAAATCAATTAGCTTCGGAACCTCCCCTGGCTCAATCGTGATGGTTGCCTTGTTCGATTTAATAGGCAATTGGCTTGTGCTTGCAAAAGTTGGAGAGGAGAAGGATAGCAGTAGAACAAATGCTGCAATGAAAGAAAAAATGCGTTTCATTAGGAAAACCTCCTTATATTATGTTGCTTCCGTAATTATCATAATTCTCTGCAAGTTCAGTGTCACTATTATTGTGGAATAATATAATTTGGTTGTTATATTAAAAAAATTTCCTTGTTAAATGGTAATGGGGAAATTTAACAATGGTAGTTTTTTATGAAATTCACAATCCCTATTTAAAAGATAATATTTTTCTGCCATAATAATGGAAAACAAAAGTATAACTGAGTCATTGGGGTGGAATACATTTGAGAAGATTTTTAGCATTTATTGTTGTATTTTTCATAGTAGGGAGTATTCTTGCGACATTTCCAGAGGAATCGTCAGCGGCAAGCCGGTTAACAGCTCAACAAAAATTACAAAATGAGGCAAGTCAAAAGCTTGTCGTAAGAGCTTCTAAGAAGACAAAGACCGCGGCTACCCTTACTCGATATGCAAAAGTAAAGGGGAAATGGGTGAAGGTTGGTTCTACTGTTTCTGCTGTTATTGGAAAAAAAGGAGTAGGGAAAACGAAAGAGGGAGATGCCAGAACTCCAAAAGGCACCTTTCGTTTAGGAACTGCATTTGGTTGGGGTGGTAAGCCTTCAGGAATGCGGTATCCATTTCGTAAGGCAACCAAATATGATTACTGGGTCGATGATGTGAAATCAAGGGACTATAATAAGTGGGTTGCCTATAAGGGAAACCCTTATAAAAGATGGAAATCATTTGAGAGGATGACCCATCAGCTTTATAAATATGGTGTGGTTATTCGCTATAATGATAGTCCGATTGTAAAGGGAGCGGGGAGCGCGATTTTCCTTCATATTAAGAAGAGTAATACGAAATATACATTGGGCTGTGTAGCGATTAGTGAAAAGGATCTTCTAACGGTCATCAAATGGCTAGATTCAAAGAAGAAGCCGATTATGGTGATTGAGTAGGAAATTGTTGAATAGTTTAGTTGAAAAAATGTAAACACAGGGCTTTCTGTTTTGAATGATTCTTTTAGTAGTCAGGTTGATATTTTAAATCCGGCTAGGGGGAGATTCTCATAATTGGAGGCTTTGTGTTTTTTTAAAAGTGACACTATGGATATTGATTCTGTTTGTAAAGAACAAAAGGAAAAACCGGTATAACGGAATCTGTGTCCGGCAAGGGAATAGTGATTCTCAACCTTTCTTAGTAACGGACACAGGATTCGCTAAATCAATAAAAACAGTCTTAGAGAGGCAACTAACGGACAGAGCATCCGCTATTGGCGAAAAATAACAAGAACATCACATAAAAATGGGCTATTAGCGGAACGAGAGTCCGTAAAATCCAAAAGTTCAAATGGAAAAACCAAGATAACGGAAGCAGTGTCCGTAAAGGAAATCCAGAAACCCAGGTAAGGGGTATATGACAAACTTTAGGTATTTGTTTTATTAGATTAATGGAAAATTGGAAAATCATCTTTGAATTTATGCAGGGTTATCGATGGATATATGTATGCTGAAACTCATCGGGTGTAGTCCTTCGGATGTCAGTTAACCAAAAGGACCGGGTGGATTTCACCCGGTTTTTCTTATAGGAATTAGCTTTTTGGCTGGCCTGGTGGGTAATAAAAAGGGGGACTCTTAAGCCAGCCGCGTTTTTTCATAATGGATTTAATAATGGCTCCATAACGCAATGCTTCTGTTTGAAATTCAAAAAACATGAGTCCAACATCGTTTCGTATGCATTGTGACATACCTGTTGCACAAGTGGTTACGGATACTGCAAGTTTGACACTTACAAAATTGGCAATTTCCGATTCTGTCATTTTGGCTCCAAGAGGAATGGCCCTAGGCTCCGAAATGGGTTTAGGCTCTGAGGCAGGTGGTAACGGGACTCCTTCCTGTTGTAGGAAAACCTTCAGTCTTCTTGCCTGTGAACTTGCAGCTCCCATTGTTTTATGAAGAAAATTCTTTAGCTCAGTGTCTTCTGTTGTGTTTATCCCAATCTGTTCAAATGCGATCGATTCTTCTAATATCGTCAAATAAGTCCAACAAACCATTACTTCACCAACATGAAGGGCAGGCTTTGGTTCATCATCGTATAAGCTATGGATGATTTTTGCAATGGCCTCGAATGCATGTGCTGGCATCTTATTTCACCTCCATGTTTACTTTTTCCATAATAGGATTTTTTATCAGTTTTTTCATCGATTCGTGCATATATTAGAATGAAGGAGATATTAGGTGGTGGAATAAATGAGCACAATCGTTTGGATTGCTTGTGGAGTCGCCATAGCTGTTTCGCTTGGATTTTTTGATGAGAAGAAGAAGAAAAGGTGACAGGCACCATCCAAAAATTGGATGGTGCCTGTCACCCTTTAGAAATAACTTATCGCCTGGCTTCCGTATTGCTTCCAGCCTTCGACGAAGGATTTTCGTGATTTCTTTTTATTTTTTTTGCCATCAAGTGGGTCGTTGAAGTAGACATATTTTTTGTCATATCCTGTTACGAGGACGGAATGCTCTTTATATGTAATCTTAATTTTTCCCTTTGGTGTATACCAGGTTTGCCAATAGCTACTTGGGACACGGCTGAACCAGCTTGTATTGACGACCCATACCGGTTTTCCAGCGGAAACGTAGTTTAAGACGGTATCAAATGAACCTTTGGTTAGGTTGACTATTCGATTTGGTAGGTATTGTTTAGCGAGCTGCTCGATGGGTTTGTTGAAAACACCAAAACCAGGTTTGCTGAATGTATACATATTGCCAACGAATCCATAATGCGGGTTGCCAAAATGGATTTTGCCTTTGATTATTCTGTAAGGGGTTGGGTCCCTTTTTACCTTAGCGGCAAGAGTCATTTTATTAGCATTAATTCCTGCGTCCCCAAGGAGCATGGCAAGGCTTGTTACCTCACAGCCACGCGGCAGGGCCGGCATTTGTTTAATAATTGGGGCCGATACAATTTTTTTGCTTGCTCTTGCCTTTGAATAGACTTTTATTTTCGTCGAGTTACTTTTGTTTTTTGCAGCATCAATAGCATATACTTCAAAGGTAGTTCCAGCGCTTTGGAGCGGGATTCTCATAGAGAATTTCCCTGTAGAGCTAGCTGTTAGGGTTTTAAAGCTCTTACTATTCCGTTTAATGTATACCTTTGCCTTTGCAGAGGTTGTTCCGGAAATAGAGAAGGACTGGGTTGAAATTTTATTAACCTTTGGTGTAGCAGGAGGAATTTTATCCTTAACGGTTAACTTTAATTCGGCGCTTTTCATCCCAGCGTTATTCACAGCATAAATGGATACTTTTGTGCCGGAATTCAATGGTTTAGAATTTTCCAATTGAATGGTGAAAGAGCTAGAGTCATCTAGTTTAACTGTATATTCTTTTGAATTGTTGACGACGAGCCAAACTGTACTGTTGGGTTCTGCTGTTCCTGATATGGTTTTCATCACATTTGTTATTTCTTTCACTGAAGGGCTATCAGGAGGGGTTGGATTTGTCGTTGGATCATTTACCGTTGTTGGTTGATCCCCCTCTGCAAATGCTGTCGAATCATTTGGTAGACAAATGAGTATAAATGAAACTAGTAATAATAGAAAAAAAGATTTCCTCATAATAACCTCCTCATCCTTTTCTACTATAATAATAGGAAAAAGAGGAAGGAAATTCAAGGTGCCAGGCACCATCCAATTTTTGGATGGTGCCTGGCACCTCATTTGTTATAATAGAAGAAAAAAGGATGTGAAGTTGTGTTTTTCCGTAATAAAGGGTTTACTATTTTCATAGCTATTATTCTATCTTTTTCTATGCTCACGCTACCTATGAAAACTTCAGCTAGAACCTCATCCTCGACAGAAACTTTCAATTCAGGACTTGCACAAGCACTAAAGAAAGTCTTATATGAAGAAAAATGGCGGGGATATTACGCTTCAATATCGGGATTTAACGAATGGCGATGAGTATCAAATCAATGCCAAAGCCTCTCGTTCAGCAGCTAGCACGATTAAGCTACCATTGGTCCTATATGTCATGGAACTCGCCTCTCAGAAAAAAATCAATCTCAATCAAAAGCTTACATACAAGAGCTATCACTATTATGGTGGGAGCGTAGTTATTCAATATGCTAAAGTCGGATCTAAATATACAATTCGAGATTTAGTCAAAAAGGCAATGGTATATAGCGATAATATTGCTTTTATCATGCTAAAGGAAAAAGTAAATACAAGGTGACAGGCACCATCCAAAAAATGGATGGTGCCTGTCACCTCCCAAATTTTACTTGATTTCCAATATAATAGAGAGATAATAAATTTAAGATTCAGAAGTGAAATTATCGGAGGGGAAGTTTGACCGTGAAATATATTGGCTCAGTCTTTTTTTCTCTTTTCTTTCTAACACTCGTTTCTATAAACGTCTCTGCTTCGGAGCAGCACATTCCTAATGATCAAATAGAGAAAAGTACTGCCGCCATGTTTAGTGAGGAAAAAGAATTTAGTAACAAGGAATTAATAATTAAATTTCATTACTCGGTTTCTAGCTTAGAAAAGAAAAAATTCCTTCAATCTAATAATCTAGTAGAGAAGGATTATTTGAAGATTGGAAATCTATCACTTGTCTCCGTTCCCAATGGCACAGATCTCGAAACACTTGCTAAGGAATTACTGGAAAATAAGATAATCGAGCATGTTGAGCCGAACTACCAGGTGGAGAGCACCTTTTCACCTAGTGACGCTGGCTATAAAAAGCAATGGTACTTAAAGAGAATCTCAGCTCCAAAAGCTTGGGATGATACGAAAGGTTCATCAAAGGTAAAGGTTGCTGTCATTGATGGAGGGGTGCAAAAGGACCATCCAGAACTAAAAAACAAAATCGTTGACCCATATAATATGGTGAACAACAGCACCTCCTACACACCTGATGAGCATGGAACGCATGTTGCCGGAATCATTGCAGCTGCCAACAATCGATCTGGAACAGTCGGGGTCGCTCCCAATGTAAGCATTATGCCTATTAATGTATTCTCGGGATCAAGGGCAAATATGATGACCATCGTTAAAGCGATATCCTATGCAGTAGACCATAAAGCAGATGTCATTAATATGAGTCTAGTAAGCTATTCCTATAGTTCTATTTTAGAAGAAGCGGTCAATTATGCTAAAGCTAATGGAATTACCGTGATAGCTGCTGCTGGGAATGATGATACGTACTTAAAGCCGTATCCTGCATCCTTTGATTCCGTGATTGCAGTTAGCGCAACAGACTCATATGATGAAATTACCTATTTTTCCAACTATGGCTCTTACATTGATATTTCGGCACCAGGTGAAAATATATATTCTACTGTTCCTTATAAGCGCTATGCGGCAATGGACGGCACCTCGATGGCTTCACCTGTAGTATCCGGTGTAGCAGCCCTGGTTCTTTCCAAAAATCCATTCCTTTCACCAGCAAAGGTGAAGGATATTTTGAAAAAGTCAACCGCTGACCTTGGAAGAAATGGCTGGGATTCCTTATATGGCTATGGACGAATTGATGCGTATAAAGCGGTAAAAAATACTACCCCGGCGGTAAAGGATATAAAAACGGCATCGACTTTTACCATGAAGGGGACTAACAAGCATGCTATTTCCTTCACACCACAAAGTGGGACAACCGTTACAGTGTATGTTAGGAATTCAAAGGGTGAGGCTGTTCGAAAGCTAACCTCAGCCAAGTCTTCTGGAAAAAGAATGACCTCTTACTGGGATGGAAAGCTTGATACTGGAGCATATGCTTCAAATGGCACCTATTCCATGGTCGTCCGATTAACAACAAGTAAAAAATCGTATTATAAAATAAAAACCGTCAAGGTCGAGAATCAAGTGAATCCTTCCATTTCCCTTTACGAAACAAATGGAGAGTTCTCACCAAATGTAAAAAATCTTAGCATTCCATTCAAATTAAATGAGAATGCAAGAATTTCAGTAAGAGTTTATGATCAAAACGGTAAATATGTAAGAACGCTTTGGAGTGGAAAATCCTTCTATGGCGGTAAGAAATACTATGCCCAATGGGATGGTAAAAATAATGTTGGACGAACTCTAGTAGATGGTAATTATAGAGTACAGTTTACGATCATCGATTCTAGTAAACGAAAAGGAACAGCAAAATATTTTAACGTCCAAATGGATACAGTTCCTCCAAGCGACAATACTTTAACAGGAGTGCAAAGCTTTATCATAGATGGAACAATGAAGAAGGTGGGAGATTTAACGTTCAATGAAAATGTGACAGCAACCGCCTATATCACCACTACATCAGGTACGAAGGTGAAGAAATTGTTGAACAATAAAGCATTGAGTCCGAGCACCTATGAAATCACTTGGGATGGAACGAACGACCAAAAGTCATATGTGGATGTAGGGTCCTATCAGCTATTAGTAGAATTAAGGGATCGAGCGGGCAATTTGACTACTATCCAGAGTGAGGCTTTCAACACAGAGGATTGGACAAAACCAGAGGTTAAGTCGACAGCCCAAATTGTTTATAATTTGCAGGGAACCTTAAGCGTTCCATATTCTATCTCAAAAACAGGCAATGTGAAGGTTGAAATTAAGAAAGGGGAAAGCGTCATCTATTCCTATAATGAGAATACTCAAACAAAAGGCTCCTACTCCTTCACCTGGAATGGGAAGGACAACAGCGGAAACCAAGTGACAAAAGGGACATACTCCTTTAGCATCACCATACAAGACGCCCACGGAACCGGAAACTTTGTCGGAGAAATCCAAATAAATTAAGGTGACAGGCACCATCCATTTTCTGGATGGTGCCTGTCACCTTTTTCCTTAAATGCAGTAATAAATTCCCGCCCAGGGTTTAGCACTATAGTACTAGCTTATGGTGCTTAGTGTTCAATTTACTGAAAATTACTTCTTTTTATCCTTTTTTGAATATAAAATGATTTTGGTGTTAAGAGGAAAATCGGAAAGGATGAAGGATGTATGAATCGTAAAATTCCTTTAATAGGAATAATCCTAATTTTTGTTTTATCATTGGTTCTTCCACAAGGCAAAGCATCCGCAGATTTGAACGTAACAGATTTAGTTTTTAAACAGACCTACAAAGGAATATATGATTATTCCAATAAGCCTACCTACAAGATAACGATGCCAAGTGATGGACAGCTCAACCTAGAATTTACACGAAGCGAAACAGCAGATTGGTATTTAGAATTAGTGGATATCAAAACAGGCTATGTTATTGACGACTTCCATACGGAAAGACTCCCTGGTAAAGATATTAGAAAGATCGGATTAAAAAAGGGGAGCTACTACCTACAATTCACTTCCGGAAGTAATTCAAAGGAACAGTATCAATTTGTGGCTACCTATAAAACGGGCTACTATGAAAAAGAAGTCAACAATACAACAAAAACAGCCACAAGCATTAGCTTAAACAAAACCTATAAAGGCTCAAGACAGCATTATAGTGACAAGGATTATTACAAATTTACCCTCAAGAAAAATGGTAATATTGCATTAAATATAACGAAAATGCCATCTAAGTACTGGTATGTGACCATCATAAATTCTAAAGGGCAAGTATACTTAGATCGGTACACAGATTCTAATATCTATGTGACTGGAACACAGAAATTTTACCTTGGCTTACCAAAGGGAACCTACTATGTTGTCGTCAATAGTGGCTCGACAGATAACGAATATTCACTAAGAGTCAGCTACGTAGCGAGCGAATACTATGAGAAGGAATTCAACAACAGTAGAACAAAGGCAAATTCCATCAGAACGGGTAAGTACTATCAAGGTGTTCTCCAAAGCTACAGTGATGTCGACTTCTTCAAATTCAACGTCAGCAAAAAGAAAAAGGTATACTTCTATGCCGCACGAAACACGAACACCTATTGGAAGGTGAACATTCTAAATAGCAGAGGAACACGAATCTCCTATTTCTACACAAGAAATGGCAGCTCAGGATCAGGCTATGAAAGATATATTAAAACATTAAATAAAGGCACCTATTATATGGTTGTTGAGTACGGAAGTCGAGATATTCCATATAAATTTAAAGTGAATTATTAATAGCAGGATGGCAGAGTCAATTTGGGCTCTGTCTTTTTTACGGATAAAAGATATAAAGTGACTGCAATGTTCTAAAATCAACTCCTAATTCTAGGAATCATAAGGAATCAATATGAGCTTATTAAATAAAATTCGAAAAATAAACGCTATGCTACAAAAGGTCAATGTTCCTGATTATTTTATGGAAATGTCTAAGACTTTGTGTGAAGTAATTAACGCAAATGTTTTTATTGTAAACGAAAAAGGTGGGTTACTAGGTTATGCCATCATCCAACCAATTGAAAGTGAACGGATGAAAAAAATCGTGGGAGCACGTCAATTTCCAGATGAATATATTCAGAGCCTATCCCAAATTCAAGAAACCAATATTAACCTAGATGTGGAAAGTAAATATACTGCGTTTCCTGTTGAAAACAGGGATTTGTTTAAAAATGGTTTAACAACTATTGTGCCAATTATTTCAGGTGGGGAACGCCTTGGTACCTTAATCCTCTCCCGTTTAAATGATGCATTTGATCATGATGATATTCTACTAAATGAATACAGTGCAACAGCAGTAGGCCTTGAAATTATGCGAAAAAGGTCAGAAATAGCTGAAGAAGCAGCACGTAGAAAGGCGATGGTCAGCATGGCCGTTCGTTCCCTTTCCTATAGTGAGCTGGAGGCCATGAAATACATTTTTGATGAACTTGATGGGCAAGTCGGCCTTCTAGTTGCTTCAAAAATATCCGACAGAATTGGAATTACTCGCTCCGTCATTGTGAATGGATTAAGAAAGTTAGAAAGTGCAGGTGTCGTTGAGACAAAATCCTTAGGAATGAAGGGAACCTTTATAAAGGTACTGAATGATAAATTCCTTGAGAAGCTGAACCATGTTGTAATTTCACAATCTGTATTTGGTAAAAGAGCTTAGATTTGGATTGGTAGAATGAAAAGGTAGAGTTGATTTTCGGCTCTGCTTTTTTATTTTGGACTATTTTTGAGCGGGGCTGTTGGGAGGTAAGGGGAGAACGGTTGATTTGTACATGTTTTTTTAAGAAAAATGGTAACTAAAAGGATTTGAATCCTAATTTTGCTGCTGTTTTTAGCCTGCAGCTGAAGTTTAACTTCAAAAGTAAGGGGTTGGAACATGTTTATTCGCGAAATTTCCATTTTTTTCGCGAAAATCCAAGGAATATTCGCGATAATCAAAATTTATTCGCGAAAAGTGTACTTTTATTCGCGAACATAAAATTTATTCGCAAAAAGGCTGAAATATTCGCGATATTTATGGGATATTCTCAAAAATACAACATTATTCGCGAAAAGCTGGGCTTATTAGCAGAACCCAAAAAAACTCACGGAACCCCAGACTAACTCGCAGAACCCAAAAAACTCACGGAAACCCAAACTAACTCGCAGAACCCAAAAAACTCACGGAAACCCAAACTAACTCGCAGAACCCAAAAACTCGTAAAACCCAAAATAACTCTCAGAAACCATTAAATTCGTAAAACCCAATTAATATGTGTGAAACCCCAATCCCACTCAAAAAGACTCCCATTTATAAAAGAACTTATACCCCAACACCTCCATCAGGTAATTTCTGTTATATCAACATTCATTTCCACAATATGATATAATTCGACTAGATAATTATTTATTGGTAGCAGAGGAGAAAACAGATGATTACCAGAGTGAAGGAACTTTTTAACGACAGCTCAAAGGATATTAAAAGACTGTATAAATTAGTAGAAAAAGTAAATAAGCTCGAGGCAAAGTATGAAAAAATGACGGATGAAGAGCTTCGAGATATGACAACAAAATTTAAAGAGATGCTAGAAAAAGGAAAATCTATTGATGATATTAAAATAGATGCTTTTGCTGTAGTTCGTGAGGCTTCAAAGCGTGTTCTTGGGTTGAGACATTATGATGTTCAGCTCATTGGGGGATTTGTTCTTCATGAAAATAGCATCGCTCAAATGAACACAGGAGAAGGAAAAACGCTTGTTGCAACGTTGCCAAGCTATGTGCACGCCCTAGAAGGAAAGGGTGTTCATATTATTACAGCGAATGAATACTTAGCTCGCCGTGATATGGAGCTCATGGGTCAGGTTCATCAATTCTTGGGATTAACCGTTGGCCTAAACATTTCTCAAATGGAACCAAATGAGAAAATGGCTGCCTACAGAGCGGACATTACATATGGAACGGGTACGGAATTTGGATTTGACTATTTACGTGACAATATGGTGTATGACAAGGAGCAGAAGGTTCAACTGCCACTTCATTATGCTATTGTCGATGAAATTGATAGTATCCTTATTGATGAAGCAAGAACACCTTTAATTATTGCAAACAAATCAGATGAAGGTGCCGAGCTTTTCTATATCACATCCTCCATCATTAAAGAATTTAAGGAAGATGTGGATTACGAGCTTTTCCAAGAAACAAAGCAGGTGTATTTAACCGATAAAGGTGCCGCTAAGTTTGAAGAGGCATTCGGTTTAGAAAACCTCTATGACGCAGAGCACCAAGAGCTTGTTCACAATGTCATGCAATCACTTAAAGCACATACCATCATGCATAGAGATGTTGACTACATTGTAAAAGAAGGCAAAGTTCTTATTATTGATAAGTTTACAGGCCGTATCATGGAGGGACGTACCTTTAGTGAAGGCTTACACCAAGCGATTGAGGCAAAAGAGGGCCTAGAAATCTCTGAGGAAAATGAAACACAAGCAACGATTACTATCCAAAACTATTTCAGAATGTATAAATCACTTGCCGGAATGACAGGAAGTGCTACACCTTCTAAGCAAGAGTTCTGGGAAACCTATCGTTTGCGAGTTGTTACCATTCCAACAAATATGCCAATTCAACGTGAGGATTTAGAAGACTTAATTTATGCTGACTATGAATCTAAGGTGAAAAAAATCGTTGAAGAAGTAGCTAGATTGCATGGACAAGGTAGACCAATCCTCATTGGGACAACCTCTATTGAGCAATCTGAAAAACTATCAGGCTACTTGAAAAAGGCAAAGATTAAGCATCAGCTATTAAATGCTAAAACGGAAGAGGATGAAGCGAGAATCATCTCTATGGCCGGACAAAAAGGTCAAGTCATGCTAGCAACTAATATGGCTGGTCGTGGTACAGATATTTTACTAGGTGAAGGGGTCAAGGAATTGGGAGGTCTTCACATCATCGGAACGGAGCGCCATGAAAGCAACCGTATCGATATGCAGCTTCGTGGTCGTTCTGGACGTCAAGGGGACCCAGGCTCAACCCAATTTATCGTCTCCATCCAAGATGACTTATTTACGTACTACGATGAAGAAGAAAAAGAACGCTATGAGAAAAAGGTCAAAACGGACGAAACAGGAAGAATCCTTTCTCCAGATCCACTGAAATATGTTAAAAAGGTTCAAGAAACCGTTGAAAATATGCATTACTCAAGCAGAAGTCATCTACTCAAGCTTGACAACGTAACTGACCAGCAAAGTAAGGTCATTTACTCCATGAGAGATCGCATTCTAGAAATCACACCAGATGAAATGTTCGCTGAGTTAATTGAATACCTTGATAACTATGTAAAAGCCGTTGTGGGTAAAAACTATCCAGAGGGCAGCGAGGTTATCCATCCAAAGGCATTATTAGAAGAATTAAGCCTTGTCTTCTTAAACTTCGATTGGAAGTACGAAGACATTGTTGACCTAGATAGACTAGAAATTGAAGATAAAGTGATGGCTGAATATGAAAATCTAAAATCACAAATCATCAGTCTGCAGGACGACGAGAACCTACGTAGACAGTTAAAGAACTTCATGCTTCACCAAATCGATACAAACTGGATTCAGCATCTCGAATTCATGGGCAGCATGAGAGACGGTATGCACCTCAAGAGCTATGGACAGGAAGACCCATATCGTCTATATGAAAAAGATGCTTTAGAAATGTTCCATGAATTATTGTTCACCATTCAAGCTGGAATCAGCATTCGCTTTATGGAATATGTAAAAAGCCAGTTTGAAATGGACAACCGCCGAGAGGATGAAGAGGAGGAAGAGGAATAAAATGGCCCTTTTTCGTAAAAAAAAGAATTCAACAGAGACTACAGAGGTCGAAAAGGAACTAGTTCCTGGTCAGAATGAAGTAACGGAAGAAAATGAAGAGACAGTCGAGACCACTTTGATTTTTCATCCCGACTTATTCATGACCCCTCAAGAAAAATATGTATATCGCTATCATCATCTAAGACTGCCAAAGCTGAAGGAAAATCAAATTTCCATTTCAGGCTTGAAGCTTCATGAACATGAAGGGAATTTGTTTGTTATTGCCTTTTTACGTAATACCTTACCAAAATCCGTTCATTTTGAGTCAGTCGATCTAATTATTTTAAATAAAGAAAAACAACCAATTGCGAAGCAAACCTTTGACATGGATGACTTAATAGACCTTGCACCCAAATCCTGTATGCCTTGGACCTTCCTTTTCACAGAGGATTCAAGATTAACAGAGGAAGTTCCTGGTGAAGGAGATTGGACGATTGCTTTTGAATTAAAGAGCAAGGATCGTCCGCATCAGCTCGATCTAGAGGCTAGCTGGGAAAATCAATTAGCACCAAATCAAAGAGAACATCTTGAAAAACTAGTTGCGGGCTTACCAAAGCTATCCCAGGGTGAAGTTAACTTCATGGGAATCGAAGCGAAGTTTGTTCAAGATCATGCCTTTGCGGTTACTGTGCTCATCCGTAACGGTAGCACAAAGAACATTCAATTAGAGCAAATTCCATTAATCGTCGAAGATGCTGACGGAGATATCGTCTGCCAAGGCGGCTTCAAGCTAGATCAATTTGAAGTAAAAGCCAATACAAGCAAGCCATGGACATTTATCTTCCCTGCTCAGCTTGTATTAAAACCAGAGCCAAATTTAGCAAGCTGGAAGGTATATCCTCCAGCGCAACAGAAGGCGGAATAAAAAATGAGAAGCGGGTCTGCATGAATTTGCGGGCTCGCTTTTTTGCTCCCTTTCTTTTCAAAAATAGGGAAACCTTCGAGTCCAACTTGATAAAGTCGTAAGTCTCTCCACACAAAAACCTCTGAAAAACAGCGCCACTTTGACGTCTTCTTCAGAGGTTCTAAAAGTCTATTTCAATATAAAAATCAAAATCTAACAAACAACTATTTTAAATTAGAGGATGCTAAATATCCAACCTCTTTAGATCCTTTAACTGACACCTTAAACCAGTTGAATAAGTTTGCGGTTGAGGTATCTTCATATGGCCCGCCAAGAATCGTTACGGTCGTACCGCTTGATAAGGTTCTTATCTTTGTGCCGCTTGTTGATGGTGACTTGCGGAAGTTTGCCGCAGAGCTAATTTTGATTACTGCTCCTTTTGTGTAAAGCTGAGTGGAGCGGGTTTTTGTACTTGTTGTATAAGTCATTTTTTCCTTAAATGAAAGAAGCCCAGTCACTTCATCCTTATTAATCTTCAATTCTTCTTTTTTCAAGACGTAAGGTGATACTAAGGCGCGGTCTGCCATATAAGTGTACACCTTAACCTGGTAAGGATTGCTTGAGACGATTGGGTTATTTCGGTAGGATAGCCCGTTATAGGCCATGATAGCGAAATACCAGTTTTCAAGGATATTTTTTTCATGTCCATTCATCCTTGGAATGATAGGATTAGCCGCAGTGGCATAGTTCCATTTTTTCAAAAGAATCTCGACACCCGTTTCAATATTATAGTTGATGTCGTATTTTACTTTTTCCCAATCATATTGCTGATCGTTTTCGGACTGTGGTGTAACCTGCATGATGCCATAACCGTTATCTGCGCTTTTGAAAACCTCGCCAGTTGACGTAAACTGGAGCAGCCTTCCGTTTTCCGTAATCGCAATGGCTTTAACTACCTCTGGAGGAACGCCATTCGCCACAGCTGCTTTCGTCAATAAGGTTTTAATATCCTTCACGTTTAAAGGAAGCTGGGCCATAATGGCTTTAAAACGCTTATCTAAAAGCGCTTTTTCAGATGAAGTGAAGCTCTTAATATCTGATGTGAGCTGATTATAAATTTCAGGCACCTTTGCATCTGATTTTCCTGGTGAAACTAGACGATCTAGTTCGTTAAAGTTTGTATCCATTGACATTAGTTTGGCTAATGTCCCTGTTTGATATTCGCTTGGAATGGCTGCATTTAGCTTGACGACCTCTAGCTTTAACGATTTCTTCAACGCGCTCTGTTTGACAGAGTCGATGTAAAAAACAATCGTTTTGTAAGTGCTTGCTAGTTTAGCGGACGTAGTTTCCTTTTTTAATAGAGTGTTCGTATCGTTGATGGCTTTTTTAACTCTAAAGGTATCATAATAGTCGGCAATCACTTTATTGGCTGGTGTAAGATAAAGTTTTTTGACTGTGTCTCGTGATTTTGATCCATATACATAATTGAACTTAGAGCTATTCTTTTTCACCTCTGTTGAAAGGCTTGTATAGGCATCAATGGTTTTTTGATCCAGCCTTCCGTACTTAATGAGATTGGTAAAAGTGCTCCTTTTCTTCTCAATGGCTTTTCCAGCTGTTACAGCCGTAATATATTTTTTACCTCTGTCGATTTGCGTTTTCACGTTCGCAAGCTTGGAGACGTAAGGCTTTCTTTGCTTACTGGAGAGTTTATCGACTGCCTTTTTGGCGCTGGTGTATTTTTTCACTGCAGCCGAATATTCTTTTGATGGAATATTTTTTCCTGTTGCCTTTTTTTCTACTAAGCTCACATTTGCTAATGCATTTCCCGCTTTGATGGCGTCATTGACAAGTGTGGATGTTTTGCTAGCGGCAAAGGCCGATTGAGGCGGTAAAAGTAAGAAAAAAAGAGCTATGGAGACTAAGAGACTAATAGATAAGCAGTTTCTTAATTTTAACATTGATAGTACCACCTTTTTGATATCAAAAAAGGCATGACCCAGCAAGAGAGAGACCCATAGTAGCTTATTTGAAATGGGTAGTATCTTTTTGAGTCAGCCTTTATTGATTTTTTATATGATCCCACGTTTACGGGCTGGTCGATTAAAAAAGTGTAAAGTTGGACGTCTACTTGCACTTGCTAGTCAAGTGCCTTCGTTCTCCTACTTGAGATGGAGTTTTTTAAATAAATTCAGGCCAATTTTGCTGAATTTCGTCCCCTTCGATTTTTTCAAGAGTTCGATATTTAAGTGGCAGTAGTTCTTCGTCGGATTTATTTAAGAAATCTTTGGCAATTTCAAAAGGTATCAAAATAAATTGGTCTTCCTCTTCTGAAATTAAATAAGCTCCAATAACTTGTCCCTTATTTTCCATATCTAGCGTTAAAAATGCAGGGTAGTATGTTTCATCGTTTGCTAATAAGATCGATTTTGCCGTTACTGTTCCATCTTCTTCGAATTCGATCGTCTCATTGCTGATATTCTCTAACACCTTAACGGCCCAGCCTTGCTTTTTATATCCACCAATAACCTTTGGAGGATTTTCCTTCAATTGCTCCAAAAGGTCTTTTGTTTGATCTTGTTCGCTCATTGTATTACTATATCCCTCCCGATATATCTAATAGACCACAGCCAATAATAACTTTATCATAAAGTATTGCCGGATAGAAATATTCATTAATAAAGAGTAACACAAATGTAATATGTTCACAAATATGACTACTTTTTTATTATCCCTATTCTAATTTAGTATAGAAGAATAATTGAGGCAATGCAAAAAAGTTACCAGTGGGTTTTGTTGTAAGCTCGACACCAGAACCCGTGAAAACACGGGCTAACCCCACCTGACAGCCTCAAAATTATGATGACAAGGCCACAAACAACATCAACCCAAACAGCCATACAACAAACGCCCAGAAGTTAATCCTCCTGGACGTTGTAAACATACGGTGCTGATTTAAAATATAACCTAAAGATTCGTCTTTTAAAAGTGTTTGTTCAAATTACTAGTTAGCAACAACCTGACCATTTAAACTATTCTCCAAAACCTTCAATTGACCTTCAACAGCTACACGTCTATCCACTAATGCCTGATGAATTTTCGGATAAACCTTAGCTGATGCTTCTTCAAGCAGGATGACCTTCGCAAGATTTTCCCTTGCACCATCTGCATTCTTCTCATTGATTTGTTTTTCGATTTCACTCAATAGGTTGTAGCGATCCATTTCATTTTGGATGCTATTGATTGTTGCTTGGGCTGGTTCAATATATTTTGTTGTGGCATAGGTACGTGCCATTTTTCCATACATTTTTGCAATAGCCTTTTCACTGCTTGTTTTAGCTGCAATTAATTGGTCAAAGGCTTGTGCTGTGCTAGGCTGAATGGATTCCGCTTGGCTTAATGCTTCAGTGAAGCTTTGATTTAAGGTAGCAAGCTGATCCCCAGCCTTGATGCTAGTTGTATAGTATCCTGAGTACATTAAATAATTTTTAATGTTGGATTGATATTTTGTATATTTGCTTTTGTATTTGGACGGAAGCTTTTTAGCAGAAGCCTCTAGCTTTGCAGATTCCTTTTTCACTTTGTTATAAATGTCTGTGAATTTTTGCTCGATTTTTAAATCATTTGTTGATTTTACATTGGTATAATAATAAGTTTTTAGTTTCTTAGTTTCATTTTCTAAGGTTTTATACTGGCCGACTAAGCGATCAACTGATTTTTGATAGCGTTTGTCGAATAGTTTGGTGCTTTCTTGGGCAACATACAGTCCAATCGCTTTATTTTCACGCCATGCCTTTGGAAATTCGGAGATAGGTGGATTGGTTTCTGTATAGTATCTTGAGATTTCTGGTGTAAAGGCTGGACGTTTTTTGGCGTCGACAAACCAATCAGTGAAGCCTCCACCGCCTGTGCCAGGCTTGTTGCTTGGATACATTAACGAATAGCCTGTCATACTACCAATTTTCTTTGCAAAAGCATGATCTCGTTTATATCGTTCACCAGCTTGTTTGAACTTCCAGTAGAGAATTTCCCCTGTGCTGTGATAGGAAACGGCCATCTCTGGATTGATTGTTTCCACAAATTTTAGAAGAGCCTTTGTTTCTGCAGCTGATTCAGGGGCTTTCCCTTTATAATTTTTATAATATGGAGAGGAAGGACCTTTTATGTACTTCCAATTGGCGTCATATTGGCGGTTTAAATCCACGCCTTTCCCGTTTGCTTTCCATCTTTTAAAGTTCTTGCTGCCGTCGTTCATTTTGATTATTGCTTTATGATACTTTTTTGGAAATGCCTTTAATCCTGACTGTTGAAGGGTTACTCCATCTGGATTGACCATGGGTACGAACCAAATCGTCGTTGAGTTCAAAATTTTATAAGCATCATAACCATTGATTTTTTGCTTATGAGTATAGGCGTAGGCGTATTGATCTGCCATATACATGTTTAAGTTGGTTGTTAGCCATTCGCGAGCATGGTGAGAGCCATTAATAAAAACAGTGGATGTTCCTTTTCCGACAGAAAAGGCATAAATGTCTCGTCCAAACTCCGATTTCCCGATGACTTTAACATGAATTAAGTCGGGGTATTTTCTCTGCAATAATTTAATGTCTCGGACCATTTCGTTATAGGTGTAGGTTTGATTTGGATTCACAATCTGGCTCTTCGCTTCAGCAAAGTCCCCAAATGTTAGGCCTGAAAATAGGAAAATGGCCGTAATAATAAAAATCTTAAGCTTTCTCAAAGTTGTCCCCCCAATGAATCTAACAATCTATGTATCTCTCAAAATTTTACTATAAAAGTTTAATCTATGACTATAGTGTTTTGCGAAAAAATGAGAGAAATTGTCTAAAAAAGGTGCCTGTCACCCTTGAACAAGGGTGACAGGCACCTAGTAATATATGGAAATTCTTATTTAATCTCAAGCTGGGTCTTTAATTCTGAAATCACTTCTTGACGCTTTTGTTCTGGGACGACTTGGTAGTAGATACCATTGATTTTGGTGCCTTGTCCCTGGATTTGGATTTGGTCAATATTGTGTCGTGCTTCTTTGTAATTTTTTTGAATGACCTTCATTTCATCAAATGTTAAATCGGTCTCCACATTTTTTCCGATGGCTTCAAGGATATCATCAATTTTATTAACAGATGATAGGTTTGCACCCTTTTCAAGAACTCCTTCAATCACTTGACGCTGACGTTGTTGACGTCCGAAATCTCCATTCGGATCCTTCTTTCTCATACGTGCATAGGCAAGTGCTTCCTTACCATTCAGATCAAGCTTTCCTTCAGCAAAAGAGTATTGATCTTGAGAGAAAGAGAAGCTGTTGTCAACTGAAATTCCGCCCACTGCATCGACTATATCTACAAAGCCTTCCATATTCATTTTAATATAGTAATCTACTGGGATATTTAAAAAGTTTTCAACTGTATTCACAGTCATTTCTTCTCCACCAAATGCATAGGAGTGGTTGATTTTATCCTGTGTGCCACGACCAACAATTAAAGTACGAGTATCACGGGGGATACTTATCATTTTCACTGATTGTGCTTTTGGATTAACGGCCATGACGATTAAGGTATCGGAACGACCCCTATCTCCTGAACGTTCATCCACACCCATCAATAAGACAGAAAACGGCTTGGCGTTATTTAAGCTTACTTGTTCTTCTCGTTTGTCTGACTTATCACGGTGGTAATCACTTTGCATATTTGCAACGGTTTTTTCTACTGTTCTATATAAATAAAAGGCATAGCTTGCTCCAACTAATAATAAAGAAAGAAGGGCAGCACCTGTATATCTTAACCATTTACGTTTTTTGTTTTGTTTTTTCATGCGTATATCCTCCAAATAAAGAATGTTTGTTACGCCAAGATTGAATTATATACGCATGAGACTTTTATCACAATGGATGTTACATGAATAAATACCTATTTATGGGCATTCAGCCAACTTACTTAAATTTACGAACAAACTTAGACCAAAACGTAAAGCTTTGGACAAACAAATCGTTTTTAAAGGTTTCTCCTGTTTCTATATAAAGATCATCCACCTTAAGTGCTTGATGGGAATGACCTTTAATCTTGGAAACGTTCAGACGTACCTCTTTATTAAATATTTCAAAATAAAAGTCATACTCCATATTTTCCTTCAAGAATTTTTTCCAATCTAATGAAAAGGTGTTCGGTGCTGTTTTTTCAAAAAGAATTGGCTCCCGAGTCAATCGATCCTTTAGGAAGAAAGTCATGGATTCATTAGCTTCCATATCCATCCTCAATGAAATTCCAGTTTCGTCGATATTGAATTCCTCAATGACAAAATCTAAACCAGCCTTAATCGAGATGGTGCCATTTTTCGTTTCATGTAAAAATAAAAAGGCAGGCTCCGTCCGGAAAGATGGAATAAAGTCATCGATGAATAGATCCTCGAGCTTGAATGGATGATTATACACCTCAAAGTACCAATCATAGGTTGTATCCTTTAACTCAAATTGATCCCATGCCAGTTCGTATTTTTTCGGGGCAACCTTCTCTAAATCAAAGGTTTGTCCGGTTTTTGTATCTTTAATAAAAAATTTAAAGACCTTTGGCTCGAATTTCCCGGTTGAAACCATCAGCTTCTTTCGTGTAATTTTTGGCGTGTCTACCGGTGTTAAATAGGCTGTACGAAAGGAAAGATTATCGTAAATCGTTTTGTACATCTCAATAAAGGAGTGATCCTTTTTCACCATTTTTGCCTGGAAGCTTTCCGGATTTTCAACACAGACGCGAACCTTATGGTTGAAAATTTTATAGCTCAAGTCAAATACCGTATTCTTCTTCATCAGGTGGCGAATTTTACACTCAAAATGATTAGCAACCTCTTGATCAAAGGTGAAGTTTCTTTTTGTATTCCGATCAGATATGTAAAATTCGAGCATAGAAGTTGCATTGTGGTTGGTCACTACTTGAATTTTATCCGTTGTTAACGAGATATTGATAATTTCCAATTTCGGTGATACCCCAATAGAGATATGTCCATTTTTTGAAACATAGGAAGCAATCAGTCGATTCTTCTCTTCAATGAGGCGATTTCGATAACCTTTAACCTGATCTTTCTTTATTTTATGTTTGTTTCCTGAAATCTCGTAAAAAAGATCATAGAGCATTTCAGGTTCGGTAATGAAATCCCAGCTAATTTCAAATACGCCATCTATCAACTTGGCCACAGGGAAAGGTGCTTTTAATGACTTTTCTCCGACCATAAAACTTACCGATGGATATAGATGATGGTCGACCTCTATTCGAATTCCTTGATCCGTGACCTGAATGCCATCGATTTGAACGATGTTACTCACGACGGATAGGTTATTTTTCCCCGTAAATCGGAGCTGGAAAGTATTCGTTCCATTATTTCCTTCTTGATTAACAAAGACTGTCACCATTTCCTTTGTCACACGGAATTTGTCGATTTTCTTATCGTGATTAAAGACAAGATAAATGTCATATATCGTATCCTCGCTAAGAGTATCAAGAGCGAGCTCTCCCGAAAATTGATTTCCTTCAGCTTTCGTAAGTTCAGAAGAACGCTTGTCAGCAAATGATTTTCTTGATTGCAGCTCAATCGATACAGACTGAATGGAAAACACTTCTGGCAACGTAATGCCTTCAATATGTAAACTTTGCTCTTTATTTTCTAGTTTTCCAATTTTAATAAACTGCGGTTCAAGAACTTTTATTTCAAAAAGATTATCTGGGATATCAAGCTCCGGATGGCGGAATAATTTGATATTCCAATAATATTTTCCATTTTCCTCGATAACATTTCCTATTGGACTTTCCTCCAAAAGCTGTAGTAATTCGGCTATTTGATCATGTTGAATCATATATATATAAAGATTTTCTAAAATGGTTAATTCATTTTGATGAATCCCTTCGACTAGAGCAAATAGGTCTTTTACTTCTTTTAAATACACTTCACGAAATTCAGGACTACCGACCATCCCTTTGATGGGCAGGAGCAGACGGTATAAATTTCGAATGAAAAAGGCATTGGTCAGCCTTGGGTCGCCGTACTCGTTAAAATATTGAAGTTGATATCGATAGGATTGAATTCGGTCCTCGAAATTAGATAGATTTCTTTTTTCCTGAGAGAGAGAAGGGGCATCATTTGGATCACGTTTTCTCCATAAATAAACAACCTCAGGAATAATGGCGATTTTCTTCGCGTGTAAAAAAGCCTTATGTACCATGGGTCTGTCGGAATAAATCATGCCTTCTGGGAGGAAGCATTCATGTTCAAGTAAGAATTCTCTTCTAAATAATTTATTCCAATAAAAGACATCATAAAAAAGATCCAAGTATTCATAAATGCTTGAAATCACTCGTTCCTTCTGCCAAACGCATTTTTCCTTCCGGGCAAGAAATTCTCTTTCGACTCCGCCCATCAATAAATTTCCTTTACCAATGACAATGTCTGCATTTGTCTCTTCTGCTTTTGAAAGCAATTTTTCGTAAGCATCTAATGGCACAACGTCATCTGAATCCACGAGTGCAATATACTTTCCGGTTGCTATTTTTATCCCAGCATTGCACGCGGCGGCCACACCTTGATTTTCTTGATGAATGACTTTTATATGAGGATGATTTTTTGCATATTCCTCGATTATTTCTGGGCTTCGGTCTGTGCTTCCATCATTTACGATAATGATTTCAGAAGGTTGAATTGTTTGTCTTATGATGGATGCAAGGCATTCCTTTAAATACGGCTCTGTATTATATACTGTGACAACAACACTTAATGAATATTCCAACTCAATCACCTAACTCTACTTTTTATACGGAGTAGCTACTTTTATGTAATAATAATTAATTTATTCTTCCATAGAATACCGTTATTTTTAGTTTGACTCAATTTGTTTATCTTCATAATACAACAGATGATTTGCTAGAAGAAATCCCCTTCATCATAATGGGTGAGAAGAATCGACAATATTCCCAAATCTTATGAAAAAATTAGTTGATTCTTGTATATTCCATTGAGAAGATTTAAAATGGATAAGGAAATAGAAATATGTTGGACAAAGAATTTGTCTTAACAACTAAACCATAACGGTTATTAGGAAAAAAGCAAAAGGAAAATTCCTTTTATTTGATAAAGTTTGGCATGAATACAAGCTGAAAAGGGTATAAATGATTCGATGGGAAATATTTGTGAACAATAAAATAATAACAATCCCGTCGTTTACTATTTGCATTTCATTGATTCATGTTTTTAGGATTCATTCTTATTATTGCAGGAGGAGTGCATGAATGATGAAAAAAGTCATCACTTATGGAACATTTGACTTGTTACACTGGGGTCATATCAATTTATTAAAGCGTGCAAAGGCACTAGGTGATTACCTAGTTGTTGCCATTTCAACTGATGAATTTAATGCGATTAAAAATAAAAAGTCCTACCATTCCTTTGAAAATCGAAAAATGATTTTAGAGGCAATTCGTTATGTGGATGAGGTCATCCCTGAAGAGAACTGGGATCAAAAAATCCGCGATGTTCAAGAGCATAATATCGATATTTTTGTCATGGGCGATGATTGGGAAGGCGAATTTGACTTCCTTAAGGATTATTGTGAGGTCGTTTACCTGCCTCGTACTGTGGGGATCTCAACTACGAAGATTAAAAAGGATTTATTAAAGGTTAACAATGGCTAGGGAGTTTGTCATCAACGCTTACCTTTTCCTTTTTAAGCTTATTTTCAACCTATGTAAAATTGTCCCTCTAAAGAATAAGGTAACCTTTGTTGTCTCCTTTGGCGACAATTGCGCTTATGTTTATGAAGAAATGAAAAAAGAACATTACCCAGCTCAAGAATTCATTTTCTTGAAAAAAAAGGGTTGTAAATACAACTTTCATCCAAATGAAAATACAAAGATTATCCCTTTTGAGACGTTGAATGTGGTGGAAATGGCTCGTTCCATTTTTCATCTCGCAACGTCTAAATATGTTGTAATCGATAATTATTATGGCTTTTTGGCAGCGACTCGTTTTAAAGAAGGAACTGAATGCATCCAGCTTTGGCATGCGGCAGGCGCCATCAAAAAATTTGGACTCGAGGACCCATCCAACGCCGCTAGAAGCAAGCAAGCGTTGAAAAGGTTTAAACAAGTGTACCGGAATTTTCATAAGGTGGTTGTCGGTTCGGATCATTTGGCCAAAATATATTTTGACTCTTTTGGGATCAATGAGCAAAATATTTTGCGGACAGGCATTCCTCGAACCGACCTTTTTTTTGATACAGAGAAAAGGTCGCAAATCCTAAAGGGGTTTGAGAGCCTGCTTCCGAATTTAAACGGCCGTAAGATCATTCTTTATGCACCGACCTATCGAGAAAAGGATCTGGATGAATTCAGTCTACACTTGGATTTGGCACAGCTGCACGATGCATTGAGCGAAACCCATGTAGTGATTTTACGTTTACATCAGGCTGCGGTTCATCGTTCAAATGAATTTAGTCAGCTTTACCCTGATTTTGTTTATGATTTAACGTCATACCCAGAGTTAAATGAAATTTTATTCCTTTGCGATTATTTAATAACGGATTACTCTTCGATTCCGTTCGAATTTTCCATCCTAGAAAGGCCAATGATTTTTTATCCATATGATTTGGAGGAATACCAGGTAGAAAGAGGATTCTGGGAGGATTATGAGACCTTTGTGCCGGGACCTGTTGCCTATAGCACAGAAGAAATTATCAAAATTATTTCGTCTCATTCATTTGATTATTATAAAATTAAAACTTTCGGTCGAAACTGGAATAAGTATTCTAATGGAGAATCGAGCCGAAAGCTTGTTGAGTATATGCGGTGGAATATCAGCTGATTTCTTCCACTTTTTCTGAATTAAGGAGTCAAAGATGAGTCTATTGTATAAGATTAAAAAAAGTGACATGTTAAAAACCCTTTATAAGATACTGTTTCAAGTTGTAGGGAGGCTTCCTGCTAGGAAAAACCTCATTATGTTTGAAAGCTATCTTGGTAAACAATATAGTGACAATCCCCGGGCAATTTATGAATACATAAAGGAAAATCATCCAGAGTACAAAATGTTTTGGAGTGTGGATAAAAGATTTGCATCCTACTTTATTGAAAATGGCATTCCATATGCTAACCGGTTTTCTGTTAAATGGTTATTTAAGATGGCCATGGCGAAGTATTGGGTTTCCAATAGTCGACTACCACTCTGGATTCCAAAGCCAGAGCATACAACCTATTTGCAAACATGGCATGGCACGCCTTTGAAGAGGCTGGCGATGGATATGGATCAGGTAAAAATGCCAGGCACTAATACGAAAAAGTACAAACGAAATTTTACAAATGAAGCGAAGAGATGGGAT
This sequence comes from Bacillus massilinigeriensis, assembly GCF_900117315.1. GTDB lineage: Bacteria > Bacillota > Bacilli > Bacillales > Cytobacillaceae > Bacillus_BE > Bacillus_BE massilionigeriensis. The sequence goes on along the minus strand of NZ_LT630337.1, from coordinate 3,670,819 downwards.
TACTTAATCTCACCAAATGCTTACTCGACAGATATTTTCAGAAGTGCCTTCCAATTTGATAAAGTGATGATTGAATCTGGTTATCCAAGAAATGACTATCTTTATCAGGAAAATAATGAAGCTTCCATTCAAGCCATCAAGGAAAAATTGAAGCTTCCACTCGATAAGAAAATTATTCTTTACGCTCCAACCTGGCGTGATAATGAATTTTACGGACAGGGAAGATACAAATTTAAGCTTCAGCTTGATTTGGATCGCCTTCGCGCTGAGCTCGGTGAAGAGTATATTTTTATTATGCGTATGCATTATTTAGTTGTTGAGAATTTTGATTTGTCGGCATATGAAGGTTTTGCTTATGACTTTTCAAAATATGAGGATATCCGTGATTTGTATTTAATTAGTGATATGCTGATTACGGATTACTCCTCTGTTTTCTTTGATTACGCGAATTTAAGCCGTCCGATGATTTTCTTTGTCTATGACATTGAATCCTATCGTGACAATTTACGTGGCTTCTATTTCGATTTTGAGGAGAAGGCACCAGGCCCGTTAGTTAAAACAACCGAGGAGGTAATTAAGTATATTAAGGAATTTGAGGAGGATGGCAGTCTTTACATGAATACTGAATTGTTCCGTGAATTCCATGAGAGGTTCTGTTCTTGGGAATCCGGCCAGTCGTCAAAACGTGTGGTTGAGCGTGTGTTTTTAGAGGAGACGAATGAGCAGGAAGCTTTGGAAAGGGCAGTTAATGTTTCAGCCCGTAAGTAAGTTAAGAGGAAACTTGTTAGGAGACACGATTGGTGTCTTCTTTTTTTGAGGAAAAGCCAAAAAATGTATCTGAGGGTAGCATCTCAAAGTAGTCATCAAGAGTGACAGGCACCAATAAACTGTAAGGCGTCATAATTTGAGGGTAATGCGTCTAAAAATATAGATGCTCGTTTTGAGTTCTATAGGCATTGCGTAAAAATTAGCGTCTAATTGTGACAAATGGCCAAAAAACCACGTGCACCTACAATTAAAAGTTGATTTTCATGATTCCCTCCTATTAAGAAAGGCAATAATGGGAATAGAAGATGAAAAAAGTTAAACGATTGGGTAGTTGTATCGGATTGGACTATTCCGTATAATATCATTATGGCAAAATAGGCTTTTTTTGATTGCTGTATTATTTTAACTCGATTCAGGAAGGATCCTTTTTATAATGAGCTTTATTTCGACGGTTATTAAAGAACAGATACAAAACTTCTATTTAATTAGAAGATTATCCCTATATGAAGTGAAAACAAGCAATAATAACAATTATTTAGGAATGCTTTGGGAAATATTGAATCCAGGGATTCAGATTGCGATTTATTGGTTTGTTTTCGGATATGTAAGCAATCGTGATAATGTTGACGGAATTGAATATTTTCCTTGGATGTTGGCTGGGATTACTCTTTGGTTCTTTGTCAATCCAGCGATTACGCAAGGTTCGAAATCCATTTATACAAGATTAAAAATGCTGTCAAAAATGAATTTTCCGATGAGCGTGATTCCTAGCTATGTGATTTTTTCAAAGCTATACCCACATATGATGTTAATCGTAGTTATAACCTTGTTGCTTCAGTTTCTTGGGTATCCAATTAGTATTTACTACATACAATTACCTTATTTCTTGTTTGCGACGGTTGTGTTTTTATTTGCCTTATCACTAATTACTTCGACCTTAACGACCATTGTGCGTGACTTTCAAAATGTCGTGACTTCGATTATGAGAGTTTTGTTATATTTAACTCCCATTTTGTGGGCGTCATCTAGACTTCCTGATTGGATGCAAATGGTGATGCTATCTAACCCACTTTATTATTTAATCCAAGGTTACCGTGCATCAATGCTTGGAACAGGTTGGTTTTTCGTTGATCATTGGCTATATACCTTGTACTTTTGGGGAATTTTATTAGTGCTACTATTCATCGGTTCAATGCTTCATGTTAAATTCAGAAGACATTTTATCGACTATTTATAATGGATGTGATGAAGTGGAAAAGTCTGTTATCGTTAAGAATTTAACGAAAAAATATAAGTTGTACACGAAGACTAGTGAAAAGCTTCTTGATATATTTTTGTCGAAAAGCTATGGTGAGGATTTTTATGCATTAAAAAATGTAAGCTTTGAAGTAGATGAGGGAGATGTCATCGGGTTTGTTGGAATCAATGGTTCCGGGAAGTCAACTCTTTCGAATATTATTGCTGGAATTGTTCCGGAAACGAGCGGAAGTGTAGAAACGAAGGGACAGCCATCCTTGATTTCCGTATCTGCTGGGCTTAATAATCAGCTTACGGGAAGAGAAAATATTGAATTGAAATGCTTGATGCTCGGATTTAATAAACAGGAAATACGCGAGCTTGAGCCCGATATCATTGATTTCTCAGAACTTGGAAAATTTATCGATCAACCTGTTAAATCCTACTCTAGTGGGATGAAGTCACGGTTAGGATTTTCCATTTCCGTTCATACCGATCCAGATATTCTCATAATTGATGAAGCCTTATCGGTTGGGGATAAAGCCTTTGCGGATAAATGCTTGGATAAAATGAATGAGTTTAAAGATCGTGGAAAGACCATGTTTTTCGTCAGCCACTCCATTGGGCAAATGAAGAAGTTTTGTGACAAGGCCATTTGGCTTGAATTTGGACAGCTGAACATGTACGACGATATTAATGTGGTTATTCCAGCATATGAGAAATTCTTGAAAGAGTATAAAGCCATGACAGATAAGGAAAAGAAGAGATATCGTGAGGAAGCATCGAAGCGCCGAGCTACCCTAGATGCCGTTTCTGCTGTGTAAGGGTGGAGCTTCCGTAATGGATTTACAATCTAGTTTTAGTAGTGTAAACTTAAAATTAGGTATTTGGACTTAGAATTTTTCAATGTTTATGGTTAATTATTTCCCTTAACGGGGAAACTTAATAGTAATTGCTTTCTTTTTACCCTGTCAACTTCATAAGTGACAGGGTTTTTTTAGGGGTTTTTAGGGTGCTGGTTTTTGAGCTGCCTGTCACCGAAGTTCACTATATTGAGAATGGGGTGTCTGTCACCTAAGGTCACTATAATGATAATAGGGTGACAGGCACCTTGGTTTGATGTTAAATTGAAATGGATATACATTGATCGTAATTTTTTATAAGTTGAGGACATAATCATGAAAACAGTGGATATTTTAGGTATTCCTTTTGTTTCGACTAGCTTTGATCATATGGCTTCATTGCTTTCGGAAAGAGTTGAACGGAAGGAGAAGACGTTTGTTGTCACTGCGAATCCGGAAATTGTAATGTTTGCCAAGGAAGATGATACATATGAATCCTATTTGGAGAGTGCGGATTATATCGTTCCAGATGGAAATGGGATACTGCTCGCAGGAAAAATCTTACATAAACCGGTTGAGGAAAGAATCACTGGGTACGATTTGACCGTCGAATTGTTATCCAGGGGAAATAAGAACGGCTGGAAGGTTTATCTACTTGGAGGTCAAGAGGAGGTAAATCAGAAGGCGGTCGCGAATATTAAACTGACCTACCCCAATGTCCAGGTTGTTGGTAGCCACAATGGCTTTTTTGATTGGGCGGACGACGATATCCAGCAACAGATTTCAAGTACAGAGCCAGACCTTGTTTTCGTGGCATTGGGCGTTCCAAAGCAGGAAAAATGGATTGCCGAAAATTTGAACCGCTTTTCCAAGGGGATTTTTATCGGAGTTGGTGGGAGCATCGATGTGATCGCCGGTGAAGTAAAGAGGGCGCCGATGTTCTGGCAGCGTTTGAAGCTTGAATGGCTCTACCGACTTCTCAAACAGCCATCCCGCTGGAGGAGAATGCTTGCTCTTCCAAGATTCGTCATAAAGGTAGTAAATCATCGTTTTCAATAAAAGAGCGTAACTATTTATCTTATTATTTCGTCTAATTTTATAGGGTTAGACAGGGTTGTACTATTTCCGTATAATGGTATCTAGAGCACGATTGTCGTAAAAATTTATCAGTTCAAATCAAATCATATGTGTTATAATACATTCGATTGGACGAATGAACCAATTTCATGAAATTAATTGCCTGTAACTTAATTGATATTAAAGGGGCATTATATAAGTAAGGGAGGGTCAACATTGTTCTACGTGACCTTAGTATTATGTTTCCTATGCTCTATCGTTATTACCCCATTCGTTAAAAAATTGGCGTTTAAAATTGGAGCAACGGACCGACCTAACCAAAGAAAAGTGCATCATAAGATCATGCCCCGTCTAGGTGGCCTTGCAATATATATTAGCTTTATGCTTGGAATGCTGTTAATTGATACCTCAAAGGAAGTTCACATTCCATTATTGGTAGGAAGCCTTGTCATTGTTCTGACAGGTATTCTTGATGACATATTTGAACTTTCAGCTAAGGTCAAGTTTTCCTTGCAAATCGCAGCAGCCCTTATCGTTGTTTTATGGGGCGGCGTACAGGTTAACTTCATTAACCTACCATTTGGTGGAACTGTAACCTTTGGCTTCCTTGCTATTCCGGTTACCATCCTTTGGATTGTTGGAGTAACCAACGCCATTAATTTAATTGATGGATTAGATGGACTAGCTGCAGGGGTTTCATCGATTGCTTTAATCACAATATCGGGTATGGCGATTATTATGGGGAATACTTATGTTATCGCTATTTCATCGATTGTTTTAGTAAGTACCTTAGGCTTCCTATTTTACAATTTCTACCCAGCGAAAATTTTCATGGGTGATACCGGGGCCTTGTTTTTAGGATATATGATTTCCGTTATGGCGTTACTTGGTTTCAAAAACGTTACACTCATTTCCTTTATCGTTCCTGTATTGATTTTGGGTGTACCGATCTCAGATACCTTTTTCGCCATCCTACGACGATTTTTAAATAAACAGCCGCTATCCGCACCAGATAAATCGCATCTACACCATTGTTTGTTAAAAGCAGGCTTCACCCACAGACAAACGGTATTGATTATCTATGCAATAGCAGCCTTCTTTGGACTTAGCGCATTAATTTTCTCCCAAGCAAAGATTTGGGGCTCGATTTTATTAATAGTGGTCATCCTCCTTCTAATCGAACTATTTGTAGAAGCCATCGGTTTAGTTGGCAAGGATTATCGACCATTACTCAAAATGATTAGGGGAATTAAGATTTCTCCAGCGAAAAATAGATAAAGATTGATCTATCCCTTCTGTGCAGTATGTGCGGAAGGGATTTTTTGTTGTAGGATTTTGCTCTGTAACAAGAAGGGATTGTTTATTAAAGAATGGGGACAATAAGAAATGTGGACTTAAAACTGATTAGTCAGGAAGGGAGGGGTCGTAAAGAAGAATGGTCTCAACTAGAAGCATATAGGATGAAAATAAAAGCATATATGTAAAAAGGTCAGAACCCTCCAACTCAAAGGAACCATCGATTTTCCCACAAAAAAAGGCCAACCCCCACGGGCCAGCCTCACAAATTTAAAAGTCATTTAATAACTCGTAGTATCATCAGAAGAATCAATTCCTTCCGCCGTCCCATCAACGGTTCCATCATCGGTCGTAGTGGAAGAGTCCACATCTGTTCCAGAATCAGAGCCTGCTAATCCCAGCTGTGCCTTCAACGTGCTCTGAATCTCAAGAAGATTAGCTTCATCAAGCTGGTAATAATAAATATTGTTTACGCCATTGCTTAAATATAAATCCTGTCCTTCTAAGGTTAGGGACTGAATATCCAATGCAGAACCGGCAGCTGCATAGTCGAAGAAGGATTTCATTTTATCAAAGGTTAAGTCGGTCTCCATGTTCTTTCCGACTGCTTCCATTAAATCAGCATATTTCGTAAATGATTTAGCGGAAAGGGCTTTGTTGATGACTGCCTTTAAAATTTCCTGCTGGCGTTTTCCGCGTTCAATATCATTATCGTAATGTCTTGTTCTAGCTAGAGCTAAGGCTTCTTCTCCGTTTAATTGCTGAAGGCCTTCCTGTAAGGTGATCGCTCCTTGATTGTCCTTGGAATCCTGTTCAGTTAAAGTATATGGAACATTTACCTCAACGCCACCAAGTGAATCGACAATATCAATAAATGCCTCAAAGTTTACCTTTACATAATAATCAACAGGGATGTCTAAAAATCCTTCAACCGTTTCAATTGTTGAAGCAGGCCCGCCATTTGCATGGGCGTGGGTGATTTTATCCTGCTTTCCTTCACTTGGAATATAAACATATGAATCTCTTGGAATACTTAATAGTTTCACAGATTTAGCCTTTTTATTAAAGGTTGCGAGTAAAAGAGCATCAGAACGAGCCCCATTTTGTCCACGCGTCATGCTGGCATCCACGCCAATAAATAGCACGGAAACATTATCCACCTTTGGAGTTGCCTCGGCATCGCGTTTGGAAGAACTTCTTTCTACAGGCTTATATGAATCATTCATCACAGACTCAGCTTTATTGTATAAAAAAGTTCCATAAGCTGTTGCGCTTAGAGCCAATACTAAAATGGGAGTGAGAATCCAAGCTAGCAACCGCTTTTTCTTTTTCTTCTTTATTTTTTGTTTTTGAAAGGAACGTCTATCTTGCATAGGGTATCTCCTTTATTTTTTAAAATGAACATTTAGACCCCATTGTCGGTTCTTGTCTAAAAAGGGCAAAAATACTAAGTATATTTTATTACGTTTAAAGAATTAAGTAAAATATATTTTTTAAGCTTTATAGACTTTATCGAAAAATTACACATCTTGTTCTAAATAAAGGAGATCTCCCTCATTTATTTCACATTGTCCACTTGTTAACTCAATCATCCAATCACGAAAAATAGACGTCTTTTCTTCCACGACATAGGTTTCAATTTCTACCTTATCTAAATAATGAATTTCCTTAATCGTATACTCAGAGGATCTTAATTCATTTTCAAGTTTTCCTAGCCAGGTGTAATCGACCTTTGTATGCATGACCTTCATTAATTTACGCTCAACGACTCCGATTTCATCGATGCCCTCGGAGGTGGACTTCCCATAAGCACGGATTAGTCCACCAGCTCCAAGCTTGATTCCTCCAAAGTAACGAGTAACCACGACAACGGTGTCCTTCAGCTTCTTCTTTTTCAATACCTCTAAAATAGGAACACCAGCTGTTCCACTAGGTTCTCCGTCATCATTAGCCTTTTGAATTTGGTCGTTCTCACCAATTAAATAGGCTGAACAATTGTGGGTTGCATCCCAATGCTTTTTTTTAATCGATAAAATAAATTGCTGTGCCTCCTCTTCGGTGACAGCTCTACTAATATGTGCAATAAATCGCGATTTTTGGATAACAATTTCATGCGCTCCTACGCCTTTTACTGTATGATAACGGGGCAGCATCTAACCGCTCCTTTCAATTCTTCAGAGTGAAAATTTCTTAGACATATTTCATTATAATTCGACGAGGGTATTACTTCAAATTTTCACAAAAATGAGAGCACCAAAAAGTATGTATTTTATCCATTATGTATCATATGGAAGATATTTAAGCTTCATTCTAATAAAACAATCCTAAGGGGAAATTATTTTTTATTAGGACCATTTTTTGAATATTTGAATAGAAAGTTTGTTATAGTAAGTGGTGACTAGGTAAAAAATAGGCTATTTGGCTTAAATGTTCGATTTTAGACTGTGTCTTTTTACCGAATTTTTTAATTTGGTGTAGAATTATTATAAAAATGATTTACATTCAAGTTAAAATATTTATATGAGAGATTTGGTCTCTCGGGGGAATGGGTATGAAAAAACGGAAAAAAATTGATACAAAGACACTAGACCATATACTAGAGAACATGATAGACACAGTAGGAAGCAGCAAGGATGAAATTTTTCGCATTGGGGAAGAATGCCGTCAAAATTATGAATCATTTGCCGAAGAATTAAAGGATATAAAAATTAAGGTCAGCCAAGTGATTGATGATGGAGATAAGCTTGAAGTGAAAACAAGATTTGCGAGAAAACGTCTTTCTGAGGTAAGCATGCATTTTAAGGATTTCTCCGAGGAAGAGGTACGAAATGCTTATGAGCATGCCCATAGGCTGCAAATGGAACTCATGGTTCTCCGAATGCGTGAAAAGGAATTGCGAGAGCGTCGTGACGAAATTGAGCGACAGCTCGCAGGTTTAAATGAAACGATTGTCAGAGCAGAGCATCTTGTTTCGCAAATCTCTGTTGTGATGAATTATTTAACCAGTGATCTGAAGGAAATGACTCAGGCCTTAGAGGATGCCAAGCAGATTCATGACTTTGGCTTGAAGATTATTGAAGCTCAGGAAGAGGAGCGGAAGAAGCTATCTCGTGAAATTCATGATGGACCTGCCCAAATGATGGCAAATGTCATGATGCGATCGGACTTAATTGAGCGGATATTTAAAGAAAGAGGAACAGCAGAGGCCATTAAGGAAATAAAAAATGTCAAAAGAATGGTCCGAAATGCCTTATATGAGGTGCGGAGAATCATTTATGATTTGCGTCCAATGGCACTTGATGATTTAGGTTTAGTCCCAACCCTCAAAAAATACCTACATACAATCGAAGACTATCATGATAAGACAAAAATATCATTTAAAAACATTGGGGAAGAAAGACGCTTGCCTCCAAAATATGAGGTGGCACTTTTCCGACTTGTACAAGAGTCCGTTCAAAACGCTTTAAAGCATGCGAATGCAAGTGAAATAAAAGTAAAAATAGAAATAAATAAACACGGTGTCACCTCCATTATAAGGGATGACGGCGTAGGCTTTGATAAAAATCAAAAGAATCCTAATTCCTTTGGATTGATAGGGATGAGAGAAAGAGTAGAAATACTTGGAGGCGAATTGTCTATTGATTCCAAAGTAGGGGCTGGAACTGTCGTGCTCATTCAAGTTCCGTTTACAATTAATAAATGATTGAAGGAATACGGAGGAGAAAGAAATGACAACAAAAATTATAATTATTGATGACCACCAATTATTTAGAGAAGGCGTAAAAAGAATATTAGAATTTGAAAAATCATTTGAAATTGTAGCAGAAGGCGATGACGGCAACGAGGCAGTTGAGTTAGTTGAAAAACATAGACCAGACGTCGTTCTGATGGATATCAATATGCCACAAACCAACGGGGTTGAAGCAACACGACTCCTAATTGAAAAATATCCTGAAACGAAGATCATAATCCTATCGATTCATGATGATGAAAGCTATGTAACTCATGCCTTAAAATCTGGTGCCAGCGGCTATTTACTAAAGGAAATGGATGCAGACGCTTTAATCGAAGCGGTTAAGGTCGTAGCAGATGGAGGATCATATCTACACCCTAGAGTCACTCATAATTTAGTGAAGGAATATCGCCGACTTGTAGCCGATCAATCTGGAAATAAAGGTGGATATAATCAAGGAGTCGAAATTCGTCGCCCACTCCATCTATTAACACGCCGCGAATGCGAAGTACTACAGCTTCTAGCAGATGGAAAAAGCAACCGTGGAATCGGGGAAACTTTATTTATTAGTGAAAAAACGGTTAAGAACCACGTAAGTAATATCCTGCAAAAGATGAATGTAAACGACCGTACACAAGCCGTTGTTGTGGCGATTAAAAATGGCTGGGTCGAGGTTCGATAGATTTTAAGTTTATTTTGATATGGTTGGAAGGCTGAGAACACGCTGAAGTTTAGTAGGCGTGTTTTTTGTTATAGACACAAAAGTTGATTTACTTGACCTACAGACATACTTAATAGCTCCTTTTATTAAAAGAATATTGATAAAATAGTGAAAATTTACTAAAATCTATTTCACTTTTAACTAAAAAATGGTATAAAAGTAATATAGTGGGAGTTAGTGCTGAAAATGGATTTTTTTAACTGTGTATGTATTTTTATTCATACATAATAGGGGGAATGTATATTGGCTAGTTTATGTATTCTCACAGATGAGGAGTTATTAAACGCCTATTACAAAGCTACTCAATATAATCTTGAATGCACATTTTTAGAGCTGCTTAGATGTGAAATTATTAGAAGGGGGATTCAAATTCAAATCAGTAGTTGATGTATATTTATTGGTCTGTTCAAATTCTTTCACCATCGATCCATACTCCTTTTACTAAAATGATTTACTAATTTTGCCTTTTCTCAACATCCTTAATGCAATTTCTAAAGTTTTCATATAAAATGGAATGTAAACGTATATTAGAGAAAAAAGGATAAGGAAGGTACTCCATAATGAAAACGGCAGTTGTCACGGATAGTACGGCATACATACCGAAGGAAATACGAGATCAATATAATATACATATGATTCCATTAAGCGTTGTGTTTGGAAACGAAACCTATCAAGAAGAAATCGACATAAGCGCAGCTGAATTCTTTGAGGAGGTCAAGCATAAGGAGCTTCCAACAACGACTCAACCTCCAATCGGTAAATTCGTGGAGTTATTTGACCAGTTGTCAAAAGAATATGACGCGGTCATTAGCGTCCATTTATCAAGCGGCATCAGCGGAACGTTTCAGGGTGCTGTCACAGCGGGGCAAATGGTTGAAAAGATTGCAGTCTACCCATTCGATTCGGAAATAAGCTGCATGGTTCAAGGATTCTATGTTATCGAAGCAGCAAAAATGGCATTGGACGGAGCGGAGCCAAGTAAAATCATCGAGAGATTAAATGAAATGAAAAAGTCTATAAGAGCTTATTTCATGGTTGATGACTTAGCACATCTCCAACGCGGTGGCCGCCTATCAAGCGCCCAAGCGATTATCGGCAGCCTGCTAAAAGTAAAACCACTACTTCATTTTGAAAATAAGGTAATCGTTCCGTTTGAAAAAATCAGAACGAAGAAGAGAGCAATGAACCGAATCGCTGAAATGCTTAAAGAGGCAACCAGTGATGGGGATTCCTATCAAGCCGTCATCATCCACGCCAACCGCGAAGAAGATGCGAAGGAATGGAAAGCCGAGCTCGAGCCACAATTACCGAATGTTGAATTTACCATTGGTTACTTTGGTGCCGTTATCGGAACCCATCTTGGTGAGGGATCACTGGGACTTGGTTGGGTGAAGAAATAATATTTTTGCTGAGTAGAAGACGTCATCCTGAGAGAAGGGGTGGCGTTTTTTAACATTATTAGGTTGGCAATAGGGATGCAGACTTTTTGTAGTGGTTAAATGGGGATTTGCGATTGCTATTTGTGGAGTTTTGCTTCCGGGGAAATGTACAATCGCGGATAAAATGGAATAATCGCGGATATATCAGAAAAATCGCGGATAAAATGGAATAATCGCGTATAAATCAGAAAAATCGCGGATATATGGAAATAATCGCGGATAAATTGTTTTTTGGGGCCAGCGCCTCCCGAGTGACTGCGCCATTCCGGGTCAGGTACGCAATCTAGGGGGTGGTTTCATTATGTGAAAATCTGTAATCGCGGCGAAAATGAAAAAATTTTGGGAATATGAGAAGAAATATCGGTTAAATGAAATATATGCGGAAATATGGAAATAAATCGCGGGTAAATCATTTTTGAGGCCAGGTGCTTCCCGAGTGACTGCGCCATCCCGTAGTGTCTGGTACGCAATCTTGGAGTGTTTTTTTTTGAAAAATATGCAATCGCGGATAAAATGAAAAAATCGCGTATAAATCAGAATAATCGCGGATATACAGAAAAAATCGCGTATAAATCGAAAAAATCGCGGATATATTCCAAAAATCGCGTAAATATCAATTTTAACCCCAGGCACCTCCCTGAAATTCCGACTAGAAACAGATGCCAGGCACCTATTAATAACTAAAAAGGAGATGAACCCATGAAATCAAATAAAATACCCCCATTTACTCCACAAAAAAACAACATTTATCTAAATACGGACCCCACCGCTGAGCTCTCATACAATACAGACCACCCAAATCGGGACTTCTATACAAAAAACCAAAACCAGCATCCCAAAAAACAACTCTCATTCAACAAAGACCTCCAAAAAATCCTCCTAGGAAAACAACTACTCCAAGACGATCTCCCATTTTCCACCTCTGAAATTCAAGCCCATCAAAAAGCCGGCTACCTACTCCATAGACAAGGCATCATCACCAAAAATAATACCTACCACTGCATCCGCTGCAACAACAAGGATCCACAAATGTTCGCGGCCTATCCGTGTGCCCGTTGCCAAAAGGAATGTGTGTACTGCCGAAAATGCATCATGATGGGCAGAGTCAGCAAGTGTACATCTCTCATAAGCTGGAATGGGCCAAACATAAACAACGACCACCAACCTAATCTCGAATGGACAGGCACCCTATCCCCTGGACAGCAAGCCGCCTCGACCCGAGTAATAGAAGCCATCCATCAGAACAAAGAACTCCTAGTATGGGCCGTTTGTGGGGCAGGGAAAACAGAGGTTTTATTCGAAGGAATCCACTCAGCTCTTACAGACAAAAAGAGAGTATGCATCGCCACCCCAAGAACAGACGTCGTACTTGAACTAGCCCCACGATTACAATCTGTCTTCCCAACCATCAAAGTAGCATCCCTATATGGCGGAAGCGAGGATCGTCATCTCTATTCCCAGCTAACGATTTCCACCACCCACCAATTACTAAGATTCTATCAGGCATTCGACACCATTATCATCGATGAAGTCGACGCATTCCCTTATACTGCGGATGAAACCCTTCAATATGCCGTCAAGCAGGCGAAGAAGCCCCAATCGTCCACAATATACCTTACCGCCACACCAAATGAAAAATATCAGCAGGAATGTCGACAAAAAAAGAGAGATTTTGTCACCATCCCAGCACGCTACCACCGCTATCCACTCCCTGTCCCACAATTCACCTGGTGCGGCAACTGGCAAAAGCTCCTCAAAAAGAACAAGCTTCCCACAAACGTCACTAAGTGGATTACAGAAAGGCTTATCAACCAAAAGCCTATGCTCCTATTTGCCCCACAAATCGACCGAATGGAAAAAATCCTTCCCATTCTTCAAAAGCTTCATCCAAAAATTGAATCTGTTCACGCCGAAGACCCGAACCGTAAAGAAAAGGTCCAAGCCATGCGTAATAAAGAAATTCCCCTCTTATTAACCACAACCATTCTNAGCTCCTCAAAAAGAACAAGCTTCCCACAAACGTCACTAAGTGGATTACAGAAAGGCTTATCAACCAAAAGCCTATGCTCCTATTTGCCCCACAAATCGACCGAATGGAAAAAATCCTTCCCATTCTTCAAAAGCTTCATCCAAAAATTGAATCTGTTCACGCCGAAGACCCGAACCGTAAAGAAAAGGTCCAAGCCATGCGTAATAAAGAAATTCCCCTCTTATTAACCACAACCATTCTCGAGAGGGGAGTCACCATTGCTAACCTTGATGTTGCGGTTCTTGGAGCGGAAGACCGAATCTTCACTGAAAGCGCATTGGTCCAAATAGCAGGCCGCGTTGGTCGTAGCTCCCAATACTCAACAGGTAACATCACTTTTTTTCACTACGGAAAAACAGAGGCCATGGTAAAAGCAAAAAGACAAATGATCCAAATGAATAAGGAAGCAAAGGAAAAGGGGTTGATTGATTAATGCCGATATTTGAAAACGACCGATGTCTGCTTTGTCATGAGGAGATTAAGCCAAACATTGGGTGGAACTACTTAATTTCAAAGCAATTGAAAAAATACCTTTGTGAAATTTGTGAGAGCAAACTAGAATTCATTGAAGGGGAGACGTGTAGAATCTGCAATCGACCCTTTAATAATTTAGAACCTGAATACCGAAAGAATGACCTTTGCCTTGATTGTGTTCGATGGGAAAAGGATGAGAACTGGAGCGGCTGTTTCGAAAGGAATACATCGCTACTCATCTATAATGATTTTTTAAAGGAAACCATCGCTCTTTATAAGTTCCGAGGAGATTATGTTATTTCAAAGGCCTTCTCCAGTCTATTAAAAGAAAAACTAGACAAGCTCTCCTATGACATTCTTGTTCCTATTCCCTTAAGTCAGGAAAGACTTTTCGAAAGAGGCTTTAACCAAGCGGAGGCATTCATAACGGAAGCGTGGAGGGCTCCTTGTAACATCCTCAAGCGGATTCACACCGAGAAGCAATCAAAAAAATCCCGCAACGAAAGAATCCATTTCGAGCAGGTTTTTCAAATAAACGAAACCACCTCAGAAATCACCGATAAAAGAATTCTTCTAATAGACGATATTTACACAACTGGATCGACCCTAAGACATGCCGCAAAGGTGTTAAAGAAGGCAGGAGCCCATTCGGTTTCTTCTTTAACACTTGCCAGAGGTTAGCGTCTTTAAAAATTCCTACATTTTTCATTTCTTCGTATCTCTTTTCACGATATAATAAAAAAAAGTGTCGAAATAGGGAGGTACTTTTTTATGGGGGAACTCGAAAACTGTCCGAAATGTGGCAATTTATTTATGAAGACGAACATCCGGGATATTTGCCAGAACTGCTGGAAGGAAGAAGAAAAGGCATACGAGACCGTTTATAATTATATGAGAAAGCGGGAAAATAGAGCAGCAACCATTCCGCAAATTGAAAAGGCTACCGGTGTAGAAGAGGAGTTAATCTTAAAATTTATTAAGTCAGGCAGATTACAAGTAACTCATTTTCCGAATCTTGGTTATCCGTGTGATCGTTGCGGCAAGATTATTCAAAAAGGAAAGCTATGCGAAAGCTGTGCAGGTTCTCTCCGGAAAGATCTAGAAATTCACAATGTAGAAGAGGAACGAAAAAAGAAATTGAGTCAAGCTACGTATTATTCAAATAAAGGCCGAGAGTAGTATCATTTAAGGGGTAAGTCCAGGCTTGGACAGCCCTTTTTCTTTGTTTATCTCATCATTTTGTCTAAATCGTTAAATTATATTAAAGTTTTCCTTCCTTTTATCCGATAATAATACTATAGAGAATCGCACGGAATGAAAGCGAGGGATAAAGCATGAAGATTAACAACTTTGGAACGTCTGGAATCAATCCTTACAAACGCCAAATGAACAAGCTGGATGCAGCGAATAAAGCTTCACAAAAAGTTACGGATAAAATTGAAATTTCCTCTGCAGCTAAAGAAATGCAGCATGTATCACAAATTTCTGTTCAACGACAGGCAAGAGTGGAAGAATTGAAAAACCAAGTTCAAAGCGGGTCCTACAAGGTTCAAACAGATGAAGTAGCAAGCAGTATCATTGATTTTTTTACTAAATAAGAAGGTGAGGGAACGGAATGTCTGCCGAGTCTTTAATAGCATCAACGGAAAAATTGTTTAAGCTTCATAAAAGCCTTTATGAAATAGCTGTCAAAAAAACAGAGGTTATTAAAAAAGGTGACATCGACACCCTCAACCAAATATTAAAGGATGAGCAAACACATATCGCTGCGATTACAAAAGTGGAAAAAGAGCGGCAACAGGCCGCATGTGCCCTCGTTCCTGAACAAGAAAATCCTTCGGTTACAGACTGCTTCGAGCGGATAAGTGAAATCGAACAGTTCCGATTAGCTGAAATCGCAAATAAACTTTCCGAGCTAGTATTTGAGCTAAAGGAACAGAATTTTTTAAATCAGCAGCTGATTCATCAATCACTGCAGTTTGTTAATGTATCCATGAACCTATTGAATCCACAGCCTGATTCCATTAATTATGGACCGCCAGCTGGGAGCAAAAAGCAATCAAAAAACACTCAAGGAATGTTTAATTCAAGAGTTTAACAGGAGGAACCACCATGCGTTCAACCTTTATGGGATTAGAAATCGCGCGCCGTGGGATGTTTACCCAGCAGAGCGCTTTATATACAACCGGACAAAATATCTCAAACGCCAATACTCCAGGATATTCTAGACAACGAGTGAACTTTAACTCAACCAACCCGTATCCTTCCATCGGCATCGACCGCGTACAAATTCCTGGTCAAATGGGGACTGGGGTCGAAGGTGGAACCGTTCAACGGATACGTGAAAGCTTCCTCGACCTTCAATATCGAGTAGAGAACAATAAGGTCGGTTATTACGGCTCATTAAGTGAATCCTTAACGAAGATGGAGGAAATCATGAATGAGCCATCTGATAGTGGCCTTCTAGCAACTTTAGATAAATTCTGGAGCGCCCTCGAAACGGTTGCCAATAATACAGAAAACTCCGGTGCTCGTGATGTTGTCGCTTCAACGGGACAAATGGTCGCTGATACTTTGAATTATTACTATAATTCTATCACCCGTGTACAAAACGACATCGGAAACGAAATCAATGTGAAGGTACAAAATATTAATGCGATTGTTTCACAAATTGATAGCTTGAATAAACAAATCGCCGAGGTTGAGCCACATGGCTACCTGCCAAATGATTTGTACGACCAACGTGATTTGTTAGTCGATAATCTATCAAAATTAGTCAATATTAAAGTAACAAACGTTAAGCCTATCAATTATGGTGATGTAAAAGAAATCGCTGAAGGGCTATACAATATTGAAATTGTTCAAGATAACGGTAGTTCTTTTAATCCTCCAATTAATTTAGTCAGTGTTTCAAGGGCTTCAGGGATTATTGGGACAAACAAGCTGGAATTAAATGATGGCGATACCGATCCTAATTCGATTAATGGACCTATTCAGGAAGTAACTGTTGGCGGTAAAAAATTAAGTGGGTTTAATTTTGGCGGGGAGTTGGCTGGGCTAATAAAAAGTTATGGTTATAAAGATGGCACCGACATAAAAGGCCATTATCCAGAAATGATTAATGATTTGAATGTCATGTCAAAGGCGTTTGCGGATGAATTTAATGCTATTCATAAACAAGGATATATGCTTGGTCAAGAAGCGGTGACGCCTCCAGCTGTAAAAACAGATCCACCAGACTTCTTTGTGTTTGATCCAGCCACTTCAACTAATTACGCACAGGCCATCAAGGTGAATGATGTGATTAAAGATGATCCATCAAAATTTGCAGCAGGGCTTGGCAACGGGAATTCAGGGAATAATGGAAATGCCCAACTCCTTGCAGATTTAAGAACAAAGAGCTTTAGTAAATATACTGACCAGCCTTATATCACTGCAAACAATTTAACTGGAAGTCTAGATTCCTTCTACTCTGGCATTATCGGAAAACTAGGGGTCAACTCACAAAGCGCGGCAAAGGATGCAAGCAACTCACAGATTCTTGCAGATTCCGTTGAGGAGAACCGTCAATCGGTAAGCGCAGTATCCCTTGATGAGGAAATGACTAATCTAATTAAATTCCAGCATGCCTACAATGCGAGCGCGAGAAATATTACGATGATTGATGAAATGCTAGATAAAATTATAAATGGTATGGGAACCGTTGGAAGATAGGAAGTGAATAAAACATGCGCGTAACCCAATCAATGCTTTCAAATAATATGCTACGAAATTTAAGTAAAAACTATGAAAAAATGTCCCGTTTGCAAGACCAGGTATCTTCAAATAGAAAATTTAATAAGCCATCTGATGATCCAGTAGCAGCCATGCGTGCAATGGGATATCGGACTGAATTGAACCGAATAGAGCAGTATAGCCAAAACATTGGTGAGGTGCAGAACTGGTTGGATAGTACCGATGATGCGATTGGGCTTGGTGTTGACGCATTACAACGTATTCGGGAACTAACCGTAAACGCAAGTAATGGAACGATGACTGTTGATGAGAGAAAGGCTGTTGCTGCAGAGGTTGAACAATTGAAACAACAGCTTATCAATATTGGTGATACTCAGGTTGGTGGAAAATATATTTTTAATGGGACAAAGACAAATGCTTCACCATCAACAGATGCAGCAGGTAATCCATTAAATCCCCCAGTTTATGATACTGGGATAATCTCCATAGAGGTATTTTCAGGAATTAAGCTTCCAGTGAATACAAGTGGAAAAGGCCTTTTTGAAGATGGTTCAGGAAATAACCTATTTCAAGATCTTGATACTTTCATCGATGATTTAAAAAATGATAATCAGACTGGAATTAATAGCTTTTTAGGAAAAATTGATTCCCATACAGACCGTTTTTTGGCTGAACAAGCAAATGTAGGGGCCAGACAGAATCGATTAGAGCTCATGGAGGATCGAATCTCCACGCAAGAAGTATTCACAACCGATCAATTGTCAAAAAATGAAGACATTGACTTTGCCGAGGTAATGACTGAATTTACTACAGCTGAGAGTGTGTACCGTGCAGCTCTTGGCATTGGGTCAAAGGTGATTCAGCCAACGTTAATGGACTTTTTAAGATAAGCTATCTTTTTAGTAGATAGCTTTTTTCTTTAAGAGAGGTGATTTCAATGGAGTTAGCTCAAATTCGATTACAATCAACCCCTATGAAAATAGGGTTACATACACAGCAACCGGTACAAACGATTGAACAGCCAAAAGCGATTCAATCCATTCAACAACCGCAAGCCAAGTTGGAGATTGAGACCACACCTGGTAAACTGAATATTGACCAAACAAAGGCTTGGGAGGATATGGATTTAAAGCATATCTCGAAACGGGTAGAAGAGGCTGCACAAAATGGCTATGAGGACTTCATGAAGGGTGTGGCTAGAAGGGCTCAAGAGGGTAATGAGCTAATGGCCATCGAAAATGGCGGTCAACCGATTGCTGATCAGGCAAAAAGAAATGGCGAAAGGCAACCGAAGCCATTTAATATCGGCTGGATACCAAGTTATTTTAGTGTGAAAATAAATTATGAGCCAGCCAAGGTCAATATCAATGTTGAACCACAAAAGCCAATCATTGATGCACAGATTCAAAAGCCGATACATGATTACCAACCAGGAAAAGTGGATGTAAATGTCGAACAATGGAATTCCTTAAAAATCGACTTTACGAATCTTTTCAACGATTCTATATAGAAGGTGATTCTGCAGTATGAACATTCAAACAAAATATTTTGGTGAAATTCGTATAAAAGAAGAAGAAACCGTCCATTTTGAAAGTGGAATACCAGGCTTTTTAGATGAACACGAATTTTGCATTTTACCAATGGAGGATACACCATTTTTTATCATGCAGTCCGTGAAAGACGAGAATATCGCCTTTGTACTTGCTGACCCTTTCCTTCATGATTCCAATTATCATTTTGATTTGGATGATGAGGTAAAAGAAAAGCTTAAGATTGAAAAACCAAAGGATGTAGCGGTTTTTGTCATATTAACAGTCCGGGAACCATTAACTGAAACAACTGCTAACTTCCAAGCACCAATTATTATCAACCAGACGAAAAGACTAGGGAAACAAATGATTCTTCATGATAAGAAGTTAAAGGTAAGAACTAAAATATTTCAAATGAACCTTCATAACGAGATGGAGGAATAAAATATGCTGATTTTATCGAGGAAGAAGAACGAATCCATCATGATTGGCCAGGATATAGAGATTACGGTTGTTGAGGTAGATGGAGATCAGGTAAAAATCGGGATCCAAGCACCGGATAACATTGATATTTTCCGAAAAGAAATTTATTTGTCTATACAAGAGGAAAATAGTAAGGCGGTAAAATTAAATGAGGATGCCATAAAGAAACTGTTTAAAAGGTAGGAATAGATAAAACCTGCATGAATATTAAGTGAAAATAATTTAATTAAAAGACCTTCATCTATTGAGTTGAGGGTCTTTTGTTATTATTAGGTAATAAAAATATTATTTAAAAAACTATTAAACAATACATTTATTTGCCGATATTAATAATGTAGAACACAACAACGGCGGCCGACGTTGTTGTAACTATAAAAAATTCCACATGGATGTGGGTAAATTTCAAGGAGGAAATAATAATGAGAATTAATCACAATATTGCTGCGTTGAATACGTATCGTCAGTTGAACAGTGCTTCAACTGGACAATCAAAATCAATGGAGAAATTGGCTTCGGGTCTTCGTATCAACCGTGCTGGTGACGATGCGGCAGGACTAGCAATTTCTGAAAAAATGCGTTCGCAAGTTCGTGGTTTAGACCAAGCTTCTAAAAATGCCCAAGACGGTATTTCTTTAATTCAAACTGCTGAGGGAGCATTAAACGAAACTCATGACATCCTTCAACGTATGCGTGAGCTTGCTAACCAAGCGGCAAATGATACTAATACTGAATCAGATCGTGGCGAAATTCAAAAAGAAATGAACCAGTTAACATCAGAAATAAATCGTATTGGTAATACAACAGAATTTAATACTAAAAACTTACTTAGTGGAGAGCTAAATGTAAAAGATGCAGTTACTGCAAAAGTAAGTGGTGGAGCTATAACTGGTAATATCGAAATTATTGATACAGCTAAGAATGCAAAGGCTACAGGTTCTGCATTAACAAATGTTAGTATTTCGGAAGTTGGTGGTAAGACCGTAACGGGAGATAAGGCATATGCTAACCCTACGGCGGATAATAGTGGTCCAAATGTTAAATTGACAGCTGCAACTGTAAGTGGTGCTGCTCGTACGGGATCTGCAGAGATTTCTTCTTTCTCTGGTATATCAACTACTGGAACGAAAACCTATACTACTGTCGCTAGTGTAGCTACTGAAATAGTTGGTCCAACTGTAACTGTTGCAGATAATGAAATTCAGTTTACATTTAATGGAAATACTTATACTGCAACACTCGGTGTTAACGACTATGATGGTAGTACAGGTAATGGTGCAGCTAAGTTTGCATCAGATTTACAAAGTGCTATGCGAACAGCTGTAACAACTGCTGCAGATGGCAACTTAGCAAAAGTAAATGATATTACTGTAGCTTTAGGTTCAGATGGTAAAATCAGTATTAATGCGTCTACTACTACTAACACTGGGAATACTTTTGCTGTAAATGGTGGAGGTCTAGTTGAGAAGCACTTACTTGCAGCTTCAACTGATACATTAGACACTGCAACTAAGACAGCGAATAATAAATTAACATTAAATGTTAGTGGTGTAGAAAAAACAATCACATTAGCTGATGCTACATATGATTTTACACAAAGTGGCGCTGCAGGAAATGATCAAGATGAATTTATTACAGATCTTCAAGCTAAACTTAACACTGCATTTGGTACAGGAAATGTAACAGCAAGTTTTGATAGTGATGATAAGTTAGTATTAACAAATACTGCTATAGGTACTTCAAGTACAATTACTGATATTTCTGGTAGTGCTGCTGAAGCTCTTGGACTTGATGGAGCAAATGCATCATATACACAAGGTGCAGAGAATAATCAATTGACTGTTACGTTGAATGGAGACACAAAAACGGTAGCTCTTGATCTTGCAGATTATAGTGCTGGCGGTAATGATGGGGCGGATGATTTCGCAGCTAATATCCAATCGAAAATTCAAGCTCTAGGTGGAGACTTTGCTTCAGTAACAGTTGGATTTGATTCTAATAATAAGATTCAATTTACTACTGCAAATAGTTCTGATACGTTCACTGTTGATGGTGGCGGGGCTGCTGCGTTAGTAGGTACAAGCTTTACAACAGGAACAGAAGGTTCAGGAAACAATGAGTTATCTCTTACCATTGGTGGAGTAACGAAGTCCGTTACTCTAGCAGACGGTAACTATAATTTAACAAATGCTGGTGATCAAACTACTTTCTTAAATGATCTTAATGGAAAGCTAGATGCAGCGTTTGGAGCAGGTAATGCTGTGGCATCTTTTGATAATAATAAACTTGTAATCACTAATAGTTTAACAGGTGATGGAAGCACAATTGGAGCTATTACAGGAAGTGCTTCTTCCGCATTAGGATTAGGTTCCGCAACATTAGAACAAGGTCAAAATGCTAATAACACTGGTACACTTACTATTGATACTCATACAGTTAATATTAGTTTGACTGAAGGTTCGTATACTCCTGGTGGTTTAGCGTCTGACCTTCAAACTCAAATTAGAGCTGCACACGCAGATTTAGCAAATGCTACTGTAAGCTTCGTTGATGGTAAATTTGAAATTGCTTCTGGTTCTGAAGGAACAGACGGATCAGTTTCAATTGCGGCAGATGACTTAGCGAAAACTTTAAAATTAACAACTGATCAAGGCGCACAAAATATTACAGGATCTAATGCTGTTGACCAAGGTTTAAAATTCCAAATTGGAGCTAATGCTGGTCAATTTATGAGCGTAGATATTTCTGATATGCGTTCAAAAGCACTTGAAATTTCTTCAACAACAGGTGCTGAAAAGACTGTAGTAGATGGTCAAGGAAATTCTATTAAAGCGTCATATATCTCAGGTAACGAAGTAACGGACGGTACTAATAGTAAAGGTGTTGAAAAAGCCCTTGATGTAAGTTCCGCTGAGAAAGCAACTGCTGCAGTTGCAGTATTAGATGAAGCAATTGCTAAGGTTTCAGGAGAACGTTCTAAATTGGGTTCATTCCAAAACCGTTTAGAGCACACAATCAATAACCTAGGTACTTCTTCTGAAAACTTAACAGCTGCTGAGTCTCGTATCCGTGACGTAGATTATGCTTTAGCTGCGTAAGCAGTGACAAGCACAGTCGTCCTAGCTGGTAACGGCTAGTGATTATAATCGGGTGAATTGCTGGAAACCCCTTAGAGCTTTCTTCCCCACAACGGAGCTGGAAACGGCAAATGTGAAGGGCGAAAAAGAAGAAAGATTTGGGCAATCAGCAGCCAAGCTCCTGTCTCGAAAGAGTGGAGAAGGTTCAACGACTAGGATAGACCATCTAAGGCGAAAGCTATGATGATGAAATCCATAGGTGAAACAATGGTCATCAGCATTGTGAATCCGAAGTGCCCGACCCCTACTGGATTGCTAGAGGGTGAAGATATAGTCTGGTCATTTGTGAAAGCAAATGTTCGCACGATGGCGAAAGAAATGATGACTCAAACTAAGAACTCTATTCTTAGTCAAGCTGCTCAAGCAATGCTTGCTCAAGCTAACCAACAACCACAAGGAGTTCTACAACTTCTTCGTTAATTTTAGATATGAAAGAGGCTCTAGTTTTACTAGGGTCTCTTTTCATATAAAGAGGTAAATAGGCTGTTCGATAGGAGATGACGAATGGATAAAGATCAGCAAGAGCAGAAAAGGTTCCTGGAAGAACAGCTCGAATGGTGCAGAAAGCAAGATGGTATCTTAGAAGAGATAGAGGAAAAGCTTCACGAAATGAAAGAACTAGCTGAATATGCCCGTGACCATAAACTTACACCATTAGAAATTGACAAGTTGAGCAATCAATTAAATGACCTGAAAAGGGAAGTTCATTCTCTAGAACAGCGATTGTATTCGGTAGCCCATTAGAAATAGAGAGGTGGTGTTTTTCGTGGATATAGCACTCATGTCAATGGCACTAAGTCAAGGAAAAGCTAAGCAAGAAGCTTCCATGTCAGTCATGAAGATGGCAATGGGAAATGCCGAACAGCAAGGCGAAGCCATTCAGAAATTGATAAGTACAGCTGACGTAGCTGCCGTTCAACACGCTGCGCAGCCACATTTAGGTGGAAACATTGATTTGAAAGTGTGAAAGGAATTTTTAGAGTAGCCTAGATTGAAGGTTGCTCTTTTTTTCTTTTTAGACAATACATATGGGTAGTCTAATAGAGTGAGAGAACAAAGACCATGATGGGATCACGGTCTTTAGCTTGCCTCTTTTTCTAAAGGAGCCGGTGGTTTATAGTCTGTTTTGTCTTTCATCATTCTGAATACAATGTTAACCAGTCTCCGCATTACATAAGTTAGAGCCTGTTTCTTCTTTTTTCCGCTTTGTTGCTTATTCTGGTAGTAGCTGTACATAACGGGATTGTATTTTTCCTGTACGTGAATTAAGGCAAGTGTATAGAAGGCAGAATGCAAGGTTCTGTTGCCCAACTTATTTGAGTAATTTCTTTTACTTTGGCCAGAGCTATGTTCATATGGAGCGACACCGGCTAGTTTAGCTAATTGTTTACTAGAAGTAAAACGGTAGATATCGCCAATATTTGCGATGAATGTAGCCGCTAATATGATATCAATTCCAGGCATGGTCTTTAGTGGGTATCCTGTTTGCTCTATAAGTTCTTCTAGTTCAAGTTCCAATTTATCCTTTTCTCTATACAACTCATCCAGTGAAGTAAGGTAAGATTGGATTGCCTTGTTGTTCGCTTCCTGATACTCATTTTGTATCCAACCGCTAGTCTGTACAGAGTCTAAAACTTGCCTTGCTTTATCGTTGCTCACGGATTTGTAAATTTGTTTTAGAGCAGTATGTAAATCTTCTTCTTCTTGAGGAAGTAAGTCAGGAGAGGGGAACTTCTTAAAGAATCCTCTGGCTACTTTACCTTTCAAATCAGGGAAGAACTCAGTGTATGTCGGATAATTATGAACGAGCAAGCTGTGCAACCCATTTTTAATGCTAGCTATGGTTTTAGAGTAATAGTTACGAGCGTTAAGCACTTGTTTAATTGCCAAAAAAATATCTTGAGGATTAGCCAATGGAAGTTGGGTATATTTTCGAATAAGCACGGAACAAATGTTGTAGGCATCCTGTTCGTCCGTTTTATTTCGATTGGTTCCGATGCTGCGCTCACGCTTAGTGTAGGAGGAGTTGACTACTTTCACGATAAATCCCTGTTCAATTAAATATTTAGCAAGTGAACGTCCATAAAAATCCACGTCCTCCAGACCAAAGATAATCTTTTTCTCTTCGGCAATATCCTCAATTTTCTTTAAAAATTCCTCAAAATGATTGGGAGAATTTTTTACCTTAAGCTTTTTAAGTTTTTCTTCATAGGAATTACACACAACGGCAACATGTTCTTTTTTATGTAGATCTACACCAACAAATACAAATGAATGACGTTCCATTTTCAAAGGAAATCTCCTCCTAGTATCTTGAGATTGAAATCAAATAAAGGGCGACAGCGTCAGTTATAGCGTTAACTTTATAGAAAAAAGTTCGCAAAGATACGTAAGTCTAACCCTTCATTTGCAAATGGTGTTCTTCCACCATCAAATCAAGGGGAAGTATCCTCCTCTAGATTTGATGAAGGAAGAGGCTGCCTCTTTTATCATTTCATGCAACAACGTCAGTTAAGCGTTAGCTAAGTCAGCTCGCAACGGGGAGTAAAGTTTAACATGTTCTGAAAGAGAAAGCATTTAGTTTACTTTAATTGATTCAAGTAAACTAAGAATAACACTTGAGTCGATTCAAGTAAAGTCATATGATATAATTTCCTTTAAAGGAGAGTTAGGGATATGAACAATAATATTCAAGCGATTCGAAAAATAAAGGGATATACACAAAAGGAGTTAGCCGAGCACCTTGATGTAAGTATTCAGATGATTAGTGCATGGGAGAAGAATCCAAATGAAAAGATTCCTGAAATGAGGCAAAAGCAAATTGCTGAATTTCTTCAAGTAAGTGTTGAAGAATTATTTTCACCAGAATTTGATGAACAACAGTTTAAAATGAAAACGATGACTGAAGAGATGGAAAAGTTGCACAAGCAAACTTCTTTTATACAGGATAAATTTGAGCAAGAAATGAAAATACGTGATGTAGAACATTTAGTTAAAAATAACGAGATAGATAAGCTGGATGAGAAAATTCAGGAGGAACTCAAACATATAATTACTCTAGAAAAGCAACTTCCGAGTAATCGCTTGCTGTTGCTTTATCGTGTCTGTTTGCTGTTAAATAAGACGCATGCTTTTTCTTCCACTCTTCACGATTTTGATGGGTTGCTAACACTTCTAGAGAGAGAAGACTCCAAATATGAAGAAGTCATAAACATGTTAGTCAAGTATTTGACGAATGATAATAGCATTTTGAGAGCATATACGTTTGGTAGTACTCAAAGTAACACACAGTTATGGGATGATCTAGGAGATCTGTTGAAAAAGCATGGTATTCTTAAGGATTAAAATTTCACAATTAGACTAACCGGTATGAAAAAGTGATTTAAGAAAAAGGTTGGGTAATTTTGCAATATTTCGGGGTTTTATATTTTCTCCTTGACGGGTAGGGAGTACCTTGGTCTGCTTTTAGATTTTGGATTGTACCTAGTAAAAAGACATTGCCTACTTGGGAACAATGTCTTTTTTATATATAACGCTGAATAAGGATGTAATCTACATTTCATATTATTTTGTTTAACTTTTTAGCTGACCTGAGTGGTCTTCTATCCATTGGAAAAATGCTTCTTTAGTCACTCGCTTGCAGCGTCCAATGCGTAACAAAGGAAAGTCATCACTATTCATTAACTCATGAGTAGCCTTTTTAGAGAATCCTAGAATCTCAGCAACATGAGATACGTTCAGGATTAGCGGATAATCATTCATCGTAGTAAGCTTTGTTGTTTGCATGTACTTTTCCTCCTAGTCGTAAACATATTCTTTAAATGTCCAAACCTTTAAGATTGGTCATTTCAACACATTGTTTCAGTGCATACTCTTGATAAGAAGTCATTCCTTGAAATTGAGTTTCATACATACGGGAAGTCACCAGGTGCTGTTTATATAAGTTGTATTGCTGGATGATTGTTTGTGCTTCCTCACCTTCGACAATAAGAGGCAACTTTAAATTACGGCTTCTTAGATAGTTATGATGCCCTTTTAAACGAGGATCCCTGACTCCTTTTGTTAGGTATTGAGTGAGCATTTCGCCTGTATTTATGTCATCGGTAATACTACTAATTGAGACAAATCCATTTCCCCAGAGAGCTTGTAATTGCTCATGTGGCATGTAAGGTATATTCGCAATCATATGATAGTGTACAGTGCCTCTACTATTTTTATCTTGAAATTCAGTAACAGCCATATATTGAATATCAGGAAATTGCCTTCGTAAGCGTTTCATAAATTTATCAAATTCTACTTTGCATGTTTGGACATTAGTTGCTTCTTGCATAATGTTGTCATCAAATAATAGAGTGATAAATTTAGCTGATGCATCAACGAAGTTGCAGTGATAAAGGCGTTTCATTTGTTTTCGTGCTTTGTAATATACTTGGAGTTGATATTGCTTAATGTAGTCTGTATCTAGGGTGGAAATCTGGTTATTCACTTTAGGGCGAGCGGATACAGGAATGATAGGTCTTTCATAATCATATACTTCTACTCTGTTACCGCTAATAATTAGCCGTGTAGTGGATGGATTCATAATCAACATGTGTCTTCACTTCCTCTGATTGTGATAATAAATATAGCGGTCAGAATCATCACTATATTATCAAGTTAATTTATAAGATGTTGCGTTTCAAACTGTAAAAAGAACACATGAGCTGTCCTTCTTCTTGGCTCCAGTCGGTTCTATATAAGGAGTCATGAGTTCTTTTAAGTTAACTTTATTGTACCTAAAGATGCCAAAATCCACATTCTAGCTGGGGGAGCGTTATATGGCCACAAATGCCATGTATATCTCTCAGTATTCGCAATGACTATCCAATCTCATAATTGTGTGTTATTCCTAAATAATCCTTCACTATACTGAGAAATCTAGAAAACAAGCTCTATAGAGGATAAAAAATATAAAAAAATTTCTTGAGCAAGTACCTTCTACATATATCACTTTGTACGACGTTTTGTGCCCCACCCCCTTTTGTACATTCCATGTCAAATAAAAAAGATGTAAATATTATATTTGGTAAATTAATCCTATACCTGTTGTGCATTACATCTAGTAGTATGAGGACAAGGAAATTGATTATTATATTACAAGGAGGAAGGCATATGTTTGACGTGGATTGTTTGTATGGTTTAGACCCTTTCAAGTTATCTGAGCATTTTCAAAAAAAGGAGAAGATGTTTGAATTCGTAGAGATAGCCAAAACAACAAGTAATTATTTAGCAAAAAAGAAGTTTGAGATTCTTACCGATGAGGTTCGTCAGCATCGAAGAGCTATTAGTATAATAAGTAAATTAGAGTTTTTATTAGAGAGTTCTGTGTTTAAGGATAAGTTAAAATTAGATGATGAAGCGATAAAGAAGCTTAAGCAAGCGTTCAGAGGCATTTATGATGAACTTGATGTAATAATTTTTCATTTTATCAGTAGAGGAGGAAAAGCAAAGGAAGCTTTAATTTAACACAATGTAATTTTGTAAGATTCGATGAGCTGGCTTCATCCTATGTGTGGTGCGGGGTGAAGCTATTTTATTTGCTATAAAGTAATCTATCTTTTATCATGTATCTTACATAATGTATATTTACATACAAATAAGCAAGTATTTGAGAGGGAGGGCGTATATGGAGTTAGTTCAACCGATTCGTGATAGAAGGAAGATTGAAGCAATAAAAAAGGTACTTTCACAGAATAAACGTGATGTATTATTGTTTAACATGGGAATCAATTCTGGGCTTCGTATTAGTGATTTATTAAAGATGAAGGTGTCAGATGCAATTGATGAAAAAGGTAGAGTGAAGGAAGGGTACGAGCTTCGAGAACAGAAAACAGGTAAGGTAAAAAGGTTTCCTTTTTCGAAGAATGTGCAGAAGGCCATTAGTGATTACTTGGGGACTTATGAGGAAGATATGGATCGCCCGTTGTTTGTCTCTCGTAAATCTGCTGCTGATGGTTCACCTAAGCCTATTACAAGGCAGCAGGCATACCAAATCATTAATGATGCCGCTCGTGCTGTAGGAATTTCTGATAATATCGGAACCCATACTCTTCGAAAGACCTTCGGCTACCATGCGTATAAAGCGGGAGTGGATATTGCCTTATTACAGCAGATTTTTAATCATTCTGCTCCTTCGGTTACGTTACGCTACATGGGTATTCTCCAAGATGATATGGATCAAGTTATTATCAATTTAAATTTATAATAAGAAGATAGAAAATAAGAGAATAGTTATAACGGATGAACTGATACATGGGAGAATGAAGAACCGTAAAGCTCAAAGGAATTATTAAATAAAGCACTAGCTGCCCGTGTTAATAAAATCTATACGGTTGGGTTTGTAGGATGTGAAGCTGGGCTGGTTACTAGTGTAGTATGTCTACAATGGTCTTAATAAGGATTAAAGAAAGCACGAAATCATTACATAAAGTAGCATAAAAGTGGAGGCTCTTGCTAATAGATAAGAGTCTCTTAAGTTTGCTTGTAAAATTAATTTAAAGCTTTATTCTATAAACTCCCCGTCAGTTGAGTGGGGCAAACAATGCACAATCCAAATCTATGGAAAAATTATCTTCAGGGCTTCGAATCAATCGGGCAGGAGATGATGCAGCAGGCCTAGCAATCTCTGAAAAAATGCGTGGTCAAATTCGTGGTTTAGATATGGCAGCAAAAAATGCTCAAGATGGTGTTTCGTTAATTCAGACTGCTGAAGGTGCATTAAATGAGACTCATAGCATCCTACAACGTATGAAAGAATTAGCTACTCAAGCTGCAAACGATGCAAATACAGTTGACGATCGTAAAGAGATTCAAAAAGAAATGAATCAGTTGACTTCTGAGATTAATAGAATTGGTAATACTACAGAATTTAATACGCAAAAGTTATTAGATGGTACAAAAGGTACAGGATTATCAGCAGTAAGTGGAACAGGTAATTTAGCTGGGGGAATTGATGCTGGTTCCCCAACAAAAGCAGTATATAGTTTTACAATAGGTGCAGCTAATATTACAGCAGGTAAGTCTGTTACCATTGGGTCAGAAACATTTATTGAAGGGACCAATTTTGCCGCTGGAGTGGATATGGATGCAACCGGAGCTGCCTTGGCGACTGCGATCTCAAGTGGAACAACATATGATGCTGTTTATGATTCTTCCTCAGACAAAATAACACTAACTCAGAAAATTGCTGCTGCTGGTGCAGCCCCAACAGTTTCAACTGATGATGGAACTATGACTGTTTCGGCAGTTACAACTGATACTCCTTATGCAGCAGGAGGTGTTGGTGCAAAAGCTACAGATACCATTGCCTTTAACTCTATCCCAGCTGAAGGGGATATCTTAACAATCAATGGAGAGAAAATTGCATTTTTTGATAGGACTGCAGATTATGCAAATGCTACTGATGCGAAAACAGCATATTCCTCCCAACATGCTATTGATATCAATGGGCTAACCAAAGAACAAATTGCTGCCGCTGTTGCTGGGCTTACAGTAACAGGCGTTACATTATCAAACCCTTCAGGTGCAGATATTAAAGTTGATGCTTCAACAACTGGCACAGCTGGCAACAGTATCTCAACATCCTACACTTCAGCAGCAAGACCAGGCTTAACCTTCCAAATTGGTGCAAGTACTGGACAAAGCTTTACAGCAGTCATTGAGGATATGCGTTCAGATGCATTAGATATTAGTAGTACTGATAAAGCTGTTGCAAAATCTGTTGTTGTTGACGGAAAAACATACCAAGTAAAATGGAATTCAGAGAAAGCAGTAACGAATGGAACTGATAGCACAGGAGCAGAATTTGCTTTAGATGTTACAAGTCATGATAATGCAACAGCTGCTATTAAAGTTTTAGATGATGCAATTAATAAAGTATCTGGGGAACGTTCCAAACTAGGTGCTTACCAAAACCGTTTAGAACATACAATCAATAACTTAGGAACATCTTCAGAAAACCTAACTGCTGCGGAATCTCGTATCCGTGACGTTGATTATGCTTTAGCTGCT
The DNA here is from genome assembly GCF_900117315.1 of Bacillus massilinigeriensis. Taxonomy (GTDB): domain Bacteria; phylum Bacillota; class Bacilli; order Bacillales; family Cytobacillaceae; genus Bacillus_BE; species Bacillus_BE massilionigeriensis. The sequence goes on along the minus strand of NZ_LT630337.1, from coordinate 3,640,274 downwards.
TAAGATCAGTGACAAGCACAGTCGTCCTAGCTGGTAACGGCTAGAGATTATAATCGGGTGAATTGCTGGAAAACCCTTAGAGCTTTTCTTACCACAGCGTAGTTGGAAACGACAAGCGTGATGGTTTGAAAAAAGAAAAGATTGGGCAATCAGCAGCCAAGCTCCTGTCTCGAAAGAGTGGAGAAGGTCCAACGACTAGGATAGACCATCTAAGGCGAAAGCTATGATGATGAAATCCGTAGGTGAAACAATGTCCATTTGCATTGTGAATCCGAAGTGCCCGACCCCTACTAGAAGACATTAGGGTGAAGATATAGTCTAGTCATTTATGAAAGTAAATGTTCGCACGATGGCGAAAGAAATGATGGAACAAACGAAGAACTCTATTCTTTCTCAAGCAGCACAAGCAATGCTGGCTCAATCCAACCAAATGCCACAAGGAGTATTACAACTCTTGAGATAAGTTGGTTTAAGGGCGTCTTATCTGGTAACGGATAAGAGAATCACTGGGTGAATTGCTGGAACTTCCTAAAGCTTCATCAACTACAACGTAATTGGAAACGGTCAGCGTGAAGGTGTGAAAATGATGAAGATGAAACAATGGATAATCAGCAGCCAAGCTCCTGTGAGGAAACTCTGGAGAAGGTTCAACGACTAGAGAACACGGTCTAAAGTGAAAGCTATGACTATGAATCTCGTAGAGCAGCAAATGCTGTTCGAAGTGCCCAGCCCCTTAGTGAAGCAAGGGTGAAGATATAGTCTATTCTATGATCGAAAGACATAGCGGCAAAGCAAGCCAACCAACAACCACAAGGAGTTTTACAACTCCTTCGTTAATACTTATAGTCAAATTAGGGATTCTAGTTTTACTAGAATCCCTTTTGAGTGATTTTGGGGCTATAATAATATTTTGTTATTTAATAAAATACAAACCAAAACTATTTGACTGATCGTAAGTCCAGTTATTCCTTTTATATCATTTATATATTTCCAATACTTAGATTCAATATAAATTTGGTAAGCTTTAGTATCCTTGTGATTTTTTATATATAAGGATATTTTTTTATAATAGTCCAAAAAACTATCTCGGTTAGAGAAAATGTTTAAGAGATTGGGTAAAGTACATAAATGACTATTCACTTCAAATGTGGGTTTGCTTAAATAGATATCTTTCGGAAGACAAATTGTCGTTCTCTTTGGTGACTTCCTTGGGTTAATAGAATTCATTTTTATCATTTTCCTCTCCATTACTGGAGGAAGGAACGGTTCAACTAAACGATAGAAATAATAAATTTGTAGCTGATTATAAATTACTAGACGGTTTTGACCATCTAATGAGAAATACAGGGAAAATTTTTGTTCTATTAGATCGATTAAACGTTGATTTTCCTTACGTTTAAAGTTGTCTGTTGATAGAATTATTTTTCTTGGTACTTTGTTCTCTATCTTTAAATGACCATCGTCAAGATACCACCATGCCAATGCCTTTGCATCTAAAAATTTATCCAAGTAATTAAATGGGACTATTTTTCTCCTGTTTTGATACCAAATGGATTCAAGATAAGTAATGATATTTGATGTTTTTGATTGGACCATGTAACTTTCTGTATAGCCTTGTGATACTCTTGCATCTTGGATTTTTCTATAAATAGGGGGATTGAGAGGAATGAAAGGCTTGAGCTGTTGATAACAATAATAACACCATTCAAAATCTGATAACTTATGTATAAATTGAAATCTGGGACTTCTACCAACTTGGCAAGTAATACATCCATCTCCTAACAGTTTTCCGCAAATAGAAGAGAAAAAGGATTCTTTTAATTCATTTAAGTTTTCCAATTTAATCCCCTTCCAATATAAATCTCTCTCTTTAATATAGAACGTTTGTTCCTGTAATACAATAAGTAAAATACAATTACTGAGAACTAATTAAAATGATTTAATATTCAATCCTTTTCTGCTATGATTATGACAGAATTATTTGGAATAAAAAGGGGGTTCGTCGATTTGGGTTTTAACATCGGGGGAATACAAATCCAAAGTCCAATGGCACAATTAGTACTAGAAAATAAACAGGCTGCGGAAGAAGTGATAAAAGGTAAAATTAGAGAGGCAATTAATGATCCAGCCAAAACTATTCGTGAGATTCAACAGCCCTCTCCTTTTTCACAATTTCTAGATATAAAAGTATAATGAAATTTATTTACCTCTTATCCTCAGCTATAAGGGGTATTTTTTTTGATATATAAACAATAATTATTTTGGGACAGAAAACCTCAATATTTGTGTAGATTTGTCGATATAAAAAATAGGAATGTCATCCGAGGAGGAATGGATATGATTAATCAAATAGGAGCAAATACGGTATCCCCTCAACCAAGAATGTCAGATAATCATTTCAGAAATGAAGTGCCAAAGGGAATGGAACAGCCAGCTAATCAATCAAAAGAAGAAAGCCAAGATAAGGTTAAGGTAAAACAAAAGGATATTAAAGATGTAGTTCAGGGTTTGAATGATTTTATTCAACCGACCCATACCTCTTTGAAATTTGAATATCACGAAAAACTAGATGAATATTTTGTGAAATTAATAGATGAAAATACACATGAAGTAATAAGAGAGATTCCTTCAAAAAAGGTACTAGATATGTACGCAGCGATGAAAGAATTTCTCGGATTAATGGTAGATAAAAAGATATAAAGAAGGTGATGGATTTTGGGTAACATGCGGATTGGCGGTTTAGCCAGTGGAATGGATATTGATACGATGGTTTCTGAATTGATGAAGGCTCAGAGAACTGGATTAGATAAATTAAAGCAGAAGAAGCAGATAATAGAATGGCAACGTGATGATTATCGTTCTATGAATACATTGCTTCTAGATTTTAGAGCTGAGCTTACACAAATGAAACTAACCTCCAAATATAGATCAAGGCAAACAGCCTCAACTGATGAGTCTAAATTAACTGCTGTAGCTAGTAGTGGAGCAAGTGTTTCTTCTTATACTATTTCAAATGTCACTCAGCTAGCTAGCGCTGAGACAAAGGTGAATGGCGGTAAAATATATAATACAGAACTTGATACTAGCAAAAGTCTCTACAGTCAAAAGGATAATTTTACTTATCCAGGAACAAATGTATGGAGAGACGGAGCTGTGCTTAGTAAGAATATTACAACAACTGCAGATGGTAAGATTGTTAGTTTTGGTGATATGTCCAATATAAAAACAGACGAACTAAGTTCTTGGAGTGTTCAAGTAAATGGTATTGGTTTTGACGCAGTAACGGATTATCCTAGAGATCCTTCTAATAATCCATTGCCTTTAAAAGAAAACCAAGTTCTGATAAAAGCCGATGGGTCTATGGAATTTGGAAAATCACTTGCTAAAGATAGTGTTGTCAATATAAACTACGTAGCAAAAAATCGCACAGAGAATCTAACACTATCAAAGGATACAAAAACCTGGCAGCTATCACAGGGTGCAATAAATACTATTTCAACGTTTACACTTACTGAAAAAGATAAAGATGGAAATGTGGTAGGTACAGCACCAACTTTTATTATTGATGGAAATAATATAAAAAAAGAAAAAGATGATGGTAGTTATGAAGTGGTTGGAACCGTAGATAAGAATACTGGTTTGATTACCTTTAATGAGAAAATGCCTTTACCTGCTGAGGGTGCAGAAACCATTACGAGTGTCTCTATCGCATACGACCACAAATTCACCAATTTCTCCATGGACACTTACACATCTAAAGGAGAAAGACATGCCGATTTCTTAATCTCAGGTAGTGAGTCTCTCAATAATGTAATAAATAGAGTAAATAGTTCCAGCGTCGGAGCTAATATGTTTTACGATTCACATACTGGCCAACTTTCATTGACACGTACCGAAACAGGGGATTTTAATAAAAATGGTCAGGAAATTTTTACTAATGGGAGTTTTATAAACGATGTTCTACGTTTTAAAGGAGCTACTATTAAGGTCGAAGGAAAAAATGCGAAATTATCCATCAACGGTCTTGCAACCGAAAGAACATCGAACACCTTCGAAATGAATGGTGTCACTTTTACAGTAAAACAGGAATTTACCAATCCAGTAAGTATTTCAATAAGCAATAAAGCAGAAGATGTATTTAACAATATCAAAGACTTTGTCACAAAATACAATGAATTAATTGACAAAATTAATAAGAAGACCAGTGAAACACGTTATCGTGACTATACTCCATTAACAGATGATCAGCGTGAAGAGCTTTCCGATAAACAACAAGAGCTATGGGAAGAAAAGGCTAGGAGTGGTTTGCTGAAAAATGATACCATTCTATCTTCCGTATTATATGGAATGCGCACAAATTTCTCTCAATCCGTGACAAATGATAAAACAGCGGCTGCATTTAACCAGCTTTCAAAAATTGGAATCAAAACAACTGCAAACTACTTAGAAGGCGGAAAATTAGAAATTGACGAAGCAGCTCTAAAAAAGGCAATAGAAGCGGATCCAGATTCTGTAGAAAACCTTTTTAGAGGAGATGGAATAACTACAAGCCAAAAAGGGATTGTCCAGCGTTTGTACGAAACGGTATCTGGTACGATGGATAAACTAAAGCTGAAGGCGGGTAACTCCTTTTCAGTAAACGATACATTCACTCTCGGCAAACAGCTAGACAACGTCGACGACCAAATCGATCGCTTCGAGGACAAGCTCGAAATGCTAGAAGATCGCTACTGGCGTCAATTCACAGCGATGGAGCAGGCAATCCAGCGATCTAATTCACAGTCTATGTATTTATCGAACTATTTCAGTAGTTAATCCCTGATTCAAAAAGGAGAGAACAAATCAATGGCAATTAAAAATCCATACGAATCCTACCAACAAAATGCAGTAACGACTGCATCACCTGGTGAGATGACGTTAATGTTATATAACGGTTGCATAAAATTCATCAATCTTGCCCGTGTTGCGATTAAGGAAAACAATATCGAGCAAAAAAACCTTAACCTACAAAAGGCACAAAATATCATCAGTGAACTGATGGTTACATTAAATATGGACATCGAGATTTCCAAAAACATGATGAGCCTATACGATTTTATCAATCGTCAGCTGATTGATGCGAATCTTAAAAACGATGTGGCCATTCTTGATGAAGCGGCTGCCTTAGTTACAGAATTCCGTGACACATGGAAGCGGGTTATCCAAATCAATCGCCAGAAGCAATTTGGTCAAGGCGGACAAATATAATGAACCCGGTTCAGGAATTCTATCAATATACGGTCGAGTTAATCGAGCTACTAGAAAAGCCTGAGCAACAAGAAGAGCGCGATGGTAGAATTGAACGAGTTCAACAGCTGCTTGATTTACGTGAAAAAGTCATGCATGAAATCAAAAAGCCCCTAAATCAGGAAGACCAAGCGACGATGAAAAGGATTTTTGACTTAAATGATCGGCTGAACTTGCTCCTTGAAAAACAAAAGCGACAAATTCAGCTTGATATTAGAGGCCTCAGTCAGAAAAAGGTCTCAAACAATAAATACGTTAACCCATACCAAAACTTATCTTCTTCCGATGGGATGTTTTACGATAAGAGAAAATAGGTGAACCGATTGACAAAACTTAATGAGGACCAATTTCAAATGATTGGCCAATATACAGAATTACTAGATACCATCGAAGAAGCTTTTTCCTATATCATTACTAGCTTTGAAAACATTGAGCTTACAGCTACGAATCAATTAATTGGCGATATAATCACTGCTTTTCAGCAGATCATCGTTACAAATGATCAGCTAGCTGAGCTTTTGAAAAATGAGTCGGCATTAATTCAAAATATTAAAGCCTTCCACGGTGTCATCCAACAGGCAGAAAAACTCGAAGGCGTCTGGAATGACCCCATTCAAAAGCAAACGATTATTCGTGAGCAGCTTTATCCTGCTTTTGCAGAATGGAAGGCAGGACTACAACCACAATTAAAATTAGTCAATTAATCAATAAAAATCCCGCCTACACAAATAGGCGGGTTTATCTATTTCAATGAACAGAACTTAATTCGTCACTTACTTCCTGGGCATCCTTATCATCCGCCACCCCAACAATCCTCAAAGAAACCCTCTCCCTCAAATCAAAATACTCATCCTCCACCCTCACCAAAGGCTGATGCGGCTCATTCTCATGAATAAATACGATCTCACCAACTTTACCGTTGCTCAACATCACCTCTTGATGTAGATGCTGCCTCATAATATACCCAACAAACGGAACGACAATCGCTGGATTTAAATAATTTTTATGGGTTTGGTCAATGAGCTCGTAAACCCCGTTGAAGTGATTTTTCTTTTCTCCATAATTCCGTTTCATACTCATGGCATTGAAGCAGTCAGCGACTGAAATGATCTGAATATAAAATGGGATATCGCCCTGTTTAATTTGGTTCGGGTAACCGGTGCCGTTCAATCTTTCATGATGATATAGAGCCGTTTGGGTAATGATGGGGTCCAGTTCAGGTATCACAGATAAAATCTCACAGCCATATTCTGTGTGCTTTTGAATTTGTTCGAATTCACTTTTCGTTAGTGGCAGTTCATTGTCGTATAATTCTTCATCGACCTTAAGCATGCCAATGTCATGGAATAACCCCATTTCGGCTAGTAAATAGCATTCGTTCCGACTGAAGCCTAGTAGCTTGCCAATCATAGCCGCGATGATTCCGCTGTTAACGCTATGCTGAAATAAATATTCGGATTTATTGATTTCTTTTTGAATGACAGGCAAAATGGCTAAATCCTGCAAGGATAGTGTAACAAGGAGCTTATAAGTCCCTCTAATGTCGGCTAGGTCAACCGTTTGCCCATTCACTAGACGACGGAAGGCCTCCTTAACCTGTGATTGAAAGGACTTATATGGTTTGGCGGTAGGTGATTTCCTTGGATCAACGGATGGTTCTCTGCTGCTTAAATCGACAGAGATTCTCTCCCCAAACCGATAATTCTGCAGCAACAATATATGGGTTTCGTTTAAGACCGTTCCTTTTTTTAAAAGCAAAATTCCTTGATCAGAGAAAATATCCTCAGCAAGCTCACTTCCCACTAAATCCAAAGAAATTTGTTCAAGTTCCATAGTCTTTCTCTCCTCACATATAAAAATAATAAAAACCATTTTATACTCAGAAAAACGAAATGCTACAGCTCAAATGAGTCCATAAACCAAAGAGGAAAACACGGCATTCTAACTCGATTTTTCAAAAAATCCTATATCAAATCATTCGACAAATGGACCTAAATACCCTATGATTTCGAATGAGTGAATATGGAAAAAAAGTGAATTTTTCCAAACCATTACCTGCAGCTATTCATAAAATCCCTTCACTATTTCGACAAATTTATCATACTTTTTCACTGTTTTAGCAGGAGTTTTATAGGTTAAAATAGAATCTATATACATAGTCTTAAATAAAGACTAAGTGGCTTTTGGGGTTAGTGATTGGGATGGAACACCCTAAAAAGTCAGAGTAATTGGAAAAGAGAAGGAGGAGTTCATCTATGAATTATAACGTTCGTGGAGAAAACATTGAGGTAACTCCAGCAATTAGAGAGTATGTTGAAAAGAAGATTTCTAAATTGGAACGGTATTTTATTGAAACACCTGAAGCAAATGTCAACGTGAACCTAAAGGTTTATAATGATAAAAAGTCGAAGGTTGAGGTAACGATTCCTCTACCACAACTAGTATTACGTGCAGAAGAAGCAAATGAGGATATGTATGCGGGAATTGACTTAATTACCGATAAATTAGAACGTCAAATTCGTAAACATAAAACAAAAGTTAACCGAAAATTCCGTGAAAAAGGAAATGCGGATATCCTTTTCAAAACAGTTTCTGAAGAAGCAGATGCTCCACAAGTAGAAGAGGATAATGAACTTGAACTTGTTCGTCAAAAAAGCTTCGATTTAAAACCAATGGATAGCGAAGAAGCCATCCTACAAATGAATATGCTAGGACACAGCTTCTATGTATTCACAAATGCAGAAACAAACCGTACAAACGTTGTTTATAAACGTAAGGACGGCCGCTACGGTTTAATTGAAGCACATTAATCTGAAAATAACATCCTAATGATAAAAAGGGCCCCTACAGTTGACTGTAGGGGTCTTTAGCTTCTAAACAAATGCGTTTGATCGAGCAGCATCTTCAAGATTAGCTCTGTTGGAAGGAAAAATGATGTAACAGTTTATCGGGAAATGGCCAAACTAGTAATAAAGACAAAAATCATAGTAAAATACATATTTCCTTCCCTTCATGAAACTTTTTGCCAAGTCAACCGTAGAACAATCTATTCGAAATATTTTATACTTACATTCGACAGGCTTCTCATAAGTTGTCACTAAATATTGTAAGTGGTAATATATATAGGGAATTACTCGAAATACTATGAGAGGATTCGGCTTGTCATGAGGCGAATTTTTTTCATTAAGAATGAATGGACAACCAAATGGTGCGCCAATTTTACATCATCCTCGATTGCTCGCTCATGAGTTCTCTCGTATCCAATATAAAAGGAGCGTTTGTATGCTTGGAATTTTAAATAAGGTGTTTGATCAGAATAAACGTGATTTGAAGCGTTTAGCCAAAATCGCTGATCAAATTGAAGCTCTTGCCTCTGAAACGGAAAAATTTACTGATGACGAATTACGCGGAAAAACTGAAGAATTTAAAGCTAGATATCAAAACGGGGAGTCACTAGATGACCTTCTTGTTGAAGCATTTGCTATTGTGCGTGAAGCAGCGAAACGTGTTTTAGGCCTATACCCATATCCTGTTCAATTAATGGGCGGTGTTTCCTTACATGAAGGGAATATTTCCGAGATGAAAACGGGGGAAGGGAAAACATTAACCTCCACAATGCCCGTTTATTTAAATGCCCTATCTGGAAAAGGCGTACACGTTGTTACAGTCAACGAATACTTAGCAAGCCGTGACGCAGTTGAAATGGGTCAGCTTTATGAATTTTTAGGATTAACGGTCGGTCTAAATACAAATGGCTTATCAAAGGAAGAGAAGCAAGCAGCCTATGCTTGTGACATTACTTATAGCACAAATAACGAATTAGGCTTCGACTATTTACGTGATAACATGGTGCTTTATAAAGAGCAAAAGGTTCAGCGGCCACTTTTTTACGCGGTCATTGACGAGGTTGACTCGATTTTAATTGATGAAGCCCGTACGCCATTAATTATTTCTGGCCAAGCTCAGAAGTCTACTGCTTTATATCATCAAGCGAATACGTTTGTTCGTATGTTGAAAAAGGAAGAAGACTATACGTATGATGAAAAAACTAAGGGTGTTCAGCTGACAGAAGAAGGGATGACAAAGGCAGAAACTATCTTTGGAATCGAAAACCTTTTTGATGTCTCCCACGTAACCTTGAACCATCATATTTCTCAAGCGTTAAAAGCACATGCTAGTATGCATCGCGATATAGATTATGTTGTTCAAGACGGTGAAATCATTATCGTTGACCAGTTCACTGGCCGCTTAATGAAGGGACGCCGTTATAGTGAAGGTCTGCATCAAGCAATTGAAGCAAAAGAAGGCCTCGAGGTTCAAAATGAAAGCATGACCTTAGCAACCATCACATTCCAGAACTACTTCCGTATGTATGAAAAACTTGCGGGGATGACTGGTACAGCGAAGACAGAAGAAGAGGAATTCCGCAACATTTATAATATGAATGTTATCGTGATTCCAACGAACAGACCAATCATTCGTGATGACCGAGCAGATTTAATTTACTCTTCGATGAATGGGAAGTTTCGTGCGGTAGTTGAGGATATTGCAGAGCGCCATAAAAATGGTCAACCGGTCCTTGTTGGTACGGTTGCAATTGAAACCTCTGAATTAATCTCTAAATATTTAACGAAAAAAGGCATTCCACATAATGTGTTGAACGCGAAAAACCATGGTCGTGAGGCTGAAATTATTTTAGATGCCGGACAAAAAGGTGCAGTTACGATTGCAACGAACATGGCTGGTCGTGGTACGGATATCAAGCTGGGCGAAGGTGTAAAAGAGCTTGGTGGACTTGCTGTTATTGGTACGGAACGTCATGAGAGCCGTCGTATCGATAACCAGCTCCGTGGACGTTCTGGTCGTCAAGGAGATCCAGGGGTAACCCAATTCTATCTTTCAATGGAAGATGAATTAATGCGACGCTTTGGTTCAGATAATATGAAAGCGATGATGGAGAAGCTCGGAATGGATGATTCCCAGCCAATCCAAAGTAAAATGGTTTCAAAAGCGGTTGAATCTGCACAAAAACGTGTAGAAGGTAACAACTTCGATGCTCGTAAACAGCTTTTACAATATGACGATGTGCTTCGTCAGCAACGTGAAATTTTATATAAACAACGTAACGAAGTATTGGAGTCAGAAAGTCTTCGTGAAATTGTTGAAAATATGATTCAAACTTCGATTGAGCGTAATATCGGGGCACATGATCTTGATAATGATGAACAACTACAAGAAAATCTTGAAAATATCGTTGACTATATCGAAGGAAATCTCCTCCGTGAAGGCGATATTACCATCGATGATTTACGCGGAAAAGATACCGATGAGGTTGTCGAATTCGTATTCGCTAAAGTTAAAGAACGTTACGATGAAAAGGAAGAGCAGCTTGGCTACGACCAAATGCGCGAATTCGAAAAGGTTATCGTTCTTCGTTCCGTAGACTCTAAGTGGACCGACCATATTGATGCTATGGATCACCTTCGTGAAGGAATCCATTTACGCGCCTATGGACAAATTGACCCCCTTCGCGAATACAACCATGAAGGTTTTGCGATGTTTGAAGCAATGATATCTTCCATCGAGGATGACGTTGCGAAATATATCATGAAGGCGGAAATTCGCAACAACCTAGAACGTGAAGAAGTAGCAAAAGGTCAAGCGGTGAATCCGAAAGAAGAGGGCCAACCAGTTAAGAAAAAGCCTGTCGTGAAAAAGGAAAACATCGGCCGCAACGCACCATGCCCTTGCGGAAGCGGGAAGAAATATAAGAATTGTCATGGAAAGTTTGAATAAACTTTAGTTTCGTGTTTTTTCGGGAGGGGTTGAATTTAGATTGACTCCCTTTTGATACACGAGTTGGTTTTTTTGATGAAAAGAGGGGCCGGCGAAGCTGTTTTTAACGGCTTTGCCGACTCTTTTTTCCTGCTTGTTTTGAGTTTTGGACTAAATGGTGCTATCCATGGAAAAGGGTTCGGCCCCGGAATTAATAAAATCATGGACGCCTGAAAAAAATTCTTAAGGTTGAAATCGTGACTTTAAAGGATGATAATAAAAAACAACATCCAAATCATACAGCAAATCATGTTTTATAGAATATAATTATTTTTGAGGTGAACCGTATATGGAATTAGGAGATATTCGTAACGAACTAGAAAAAACGGCTAAGAGATTAGCGGACTTTAGGGGGTCTCTTTGACTTAGATAACAAAGAGGCACGCATTGCCCAGCTCGAGGATGAAATGACATACCCGAATTTTTGGGATGACCAACAGAAGGCACAAACGGTTATTGCTGAAGCAAATGGTCTGAAGGATGAGGTCAATGAGTTTCATGATATGAATGAAACCTTCGAAAATCTCGAGCTAACCTATGAGCTTGTTAAGGAAGAAAGCGACGAAGAGCTACAGCAGGAATTGGAAGAAGAGTTAAAGGATTTAACGAACCGACTAAACCAATTCGAATTAAACCTCCTTTTAAGCGGAGAATATGATAAAAATAATGCCATTTTAGAGCTTCACCCAGGTGCAGGTGGAACGGAATCTCAGGACTGGGGATCCATGCTCCTTCGCATGTACACAAGATGGGCAGAGAAAAAAGGCTTCAAAGTAGAAACACTTGACTATTTACCAGGTGATGAGGCAGGAATCAAAAGTGTCACACTTGCCATCAAAGGTCATAATGCATACGGATATTTAAAAGCAGAAAAAGGGGTACACCGATTGGTAAGGATCTCTCCATTTGATGCATCCGGCCGCCGTCATACATCCTTCGTATCCTGTGAAGTGATGCCTGAATTTAACGATGACATCGAAATCGAAATCCGTACAGCCGATTTAAGAATTGATACGTATCGTTCAACCGGAGCCGGTGGTCAGCATATTAACACAACTGATTCAGCCGTTCGTATCACCCATATTCCAACAGGAATCGTCGTGAGCTGCCAAACCGAGCGCTCCCAAATCAAAAACCGCGAAACCGCAATGAAAATGCTAAAAGCAAAGCTCTACCAAAAGAAAATTGAAGAGCAAGAGCAGGAGCTACTTGAAATTCGCGGCGAGCAAAAGGAAATCGGATGGGGCAGCCAAATTCGTTCCTACGTTTTCCACCCCTACTCCATGGTAAAAGATCACCGCACCAACACCGAGATCGGAAATGTTCAAGCGGTCATGGACGGGGATATTGATGTTTTCATTGATGCTTATTTGCGTTCGAAGTTGAGCTTGGCGGAGTAAGTAATTTTAGTTGTGAATGGGGAGTTGTTCTTATGACTCCTCTGGCAGTGACTGGTGTGATGATGCTGCTTAAGGCCTTTGCCGTTATGGTGGGGGTCTTTTTTGTTTTGTTTAGGTTTGGGGGTTGAACTAGTCTATTTTGTGTGGGTTTTGTGTTGTTTGGGGCATGCAACAGACTTGTTAGGTAAATTCCGCATTTATCTTGTGCAAAGTAAAATATTTATTGTCTGTAATGGTGGGCTTGGCTGTGGGGATTGAGTAATTTGTGTGGCTTACATCACGTTGGTTTTTCACGAAATTGAGATATTTGATGTTTGAATCGGTCATTTCTGAAGTTGGGTTTTGAAAAATGGATATTGATTTGTATTTCTGTGGAATGGAAATTTGAAGGATTGGTTAGTGGTGGGTTTTTCCATGTAATTGGGCTTGAAAGATTGAAATTTTTACTCATTTTTCCTTAAAAACTACTATTATTTTGGAAAAAGCAATGTGAAACTCGTTATTTTCTCCCCATTAATGGGTTGAACAGGAGAATCTATACCAAAAATTCAGGTTGAATCCCTGATTATTCGCGAAAAATCAAATTTATTCGCGAAAATTAGAGAAATACTCGCGAAATTTGAAATTTATTCGCGAAAACATGACTTTTATTCGCGAATCCAAAATTTATTCGCGAAACTCTATGAATACTCGCGATAATTGAGGGATTTTCGCGAAATTTCCCATTTATTCGCGAAACCAATGTACGTGAAACCCAGTTGTTGTACGCGAACCCCAGCCTTTATTCGTAAATCCCAACTAATGTTCGCGAACCTCCAAGAATTCATGCGAAACTAAACCAGAAATTCAAGTTTCCTCCCAAGCCTCCCATTTAACTACTCCCTCTAAATCAATTATTTTTATAAATCCCCAAATAGCAAAAGAATAATTATAGACCCCTCCACTGAAACTAAAACTAAATTAAATTCCTATTCCCCAACACATCCACCAAACGAGCGGCGAACAGAGAGCGGGACAGTTAACCCGCCCCTTGGCCCCTCCGTTCCGAACAGACGAGCGGGACAATGAACCTGTCCCCATGTCCCGCGGAACCTGTCCCGTCCCACCCCTCTCCCGCTTTAACACGGCAAACGGCTGGCATTTACTTATTTCTCGACCACATGTTATACTCACTGTCGGCAATCATGTAACTAAAGGAGTAGTGAGCAACAATGAGACGAAAGCAGCGTACATATCATCCAAAATTAGAGAGACTTTTTGAATATATATATATCTTGATTGGGTCGGCGATTGTTGGTTTGTCATTTAATGTGTTTTTGCTGCCGAACCGTGTGGCTTCAGGTGGGGTCAGTGGGATTAGTACGATTACGCATGAGGTATTTGGGTGGGAACCGGCATTTGTTCAGTGGGCATTTAATATTCCGTTGTTTATTGCAGGAGTAATTTTCTTAGGAAAGCATTATGGAATAAAGACTTTATTGGGAACCGTGTTTCTTCCTTTTATTGTCTTTTTAACAAATGATATTGAACCGTGGACACATGATCCGTTATTGGGTGCATTATTTGGAGGAATGGGTGTCGGGATGGGGCTCGGTTTGGTCTTTCGGGGGAACGCTTCAACCGGTGGAACGGATTTAGCGGCACAAATTATTAATAAATATACAGGACTTACTTTAGGCACATGCGTCATGATTATCGATGGGCTGATTGTGCTTACGGCAGCGACGGTTTTTAATATTGAGAGCGGGTTATATGCGTTAATTGGGCTCTTTGTCACAAGTAAAACCATTGACTTAGTGCAGGTGGGGTTCAATCGTTCGAAGATGGCGATGATTATCACCAACAAGCAGGATGAGGTTCGAGAAGGGATATTGAATAAAATAAACCGTGGTGTGACAAAACTATCTGCATACGGAGGTTATACTGAATCTGAGCGGCCTGTTCTAATGGCAGTGGTGGATCAAACAGAATTCACAAAATTGAAACATCTTGTCGAAACCATTGATCCGACTGCGTTTGTTATTGTCATGGATGCGGCTGAGGTGCTTGGCGAGGGTTTCAAAAGGGGCTAGAATTGGTATAATATTCTTGAAATACGCTAATTATCTTGAGGGGGAGTTTATGTGAAGAAGAAGCTACTAGCTTTACTAATGGGAACCTCTCTAGTACTTGCTGCTTGTGGCGGCGGGGATGATGCTGGAGAGAGCAAAGACACAGGATCTAGTGATTCTGGTACAACAACAGAAACAGCTAGCGGTGGAGATGCAGAGAAATTATTTAGTCAGAAATGTTCTAGTTGCCACGCTGCAGATTTAACAGGTGGCGTAGGTCCTGACTTAACAAAAGTGGGCGCGAAGCTTTCAAAAGATGAAATTGAAAAAATCATTGTAGATGGACAAAATGCAATGCCTGCTGGACAATTAACAGGCGCAGATGCAACAACTGTTGCTGATTGGTTAGCTGCAAAAAAATAAGAGAGTAGCATAACCTTTCAAATGTAATGAGCGGAATTATAGTAGAAATAGAATGAATCAAATAATAAATGGAAGGATGAATGAAGACATCTTTTACCTACAGGAGATGTCTTCAACATCCTTCTTTTTTTGTTCCCATCTTTTCTTTACTAAAAAAATCCCCCTAAATAACTAAATTTGTTGTAGAACATTTGGACTAGAAAGGAGGATATTGGCGTTTTTTATCGTATTTTAATTAAAAAAGAGGAAAATGTCGGATATATTGGTTTCTTGAAAAGAAAATGTAATATTTTAACCGACCAATTTGCCGATATATGATGTTATAATGGTTAATGTGCTGAAGTGAACAATATTTTGTTAGGACATTAGGGAATTTGTCGAAGATTCCTATTCTTTTTGTCGTTCTTTGAAAATGGTTATTTAACGTAATGATTCATACTAGACCGCTTATTTTGAACCTAAATAAATCGTCTTTTGCCTCGGATATTGCAACATGTTTTAGACAGGTTACGACTAAACAACATTTCATTTACTCAGATAAAATTCAAACTAAACTTAGGTGATGTTAATGATAGAAATGCAAGACGTATATAAAAAATATCCGAACGGTGTAATTGCAGCAAACGGTATTGATGTTCGGATTAAGCAAGGTGAATTCGTATATGTAGTTGGCCCAAGTGGGGCTGGTAAATCTACCTTTATCAAAATGATGTATAGAGAAGAAAGGCCAACAAAAGGTACCATCATGATTAACGGTGTCAATCTTGGAAAATTAAGAAATAATCGGGTTCCATTATTAAGACGTAATATTGGAGTCGTATTCCAGGATTTTAAACTGTTACCAACATTAACTGTGTTTGAAAATGTCGCTTTTGCCCTTGAGGTTATTGAGGAGCAGCCGAAGACTATCAAAAGACGTGTCATGGAAACTTTGGATCTAGTTGGTTTGAAGCATAAAGCAAGAATGCTTCCAACTGAGCTTTCAGGTGGAGAGCAACAAAGGGTGTCCATTGCCCGTTCCATCGTTAACTCTCCAAAAGTAGTTATTGCAGACGAGCCAACAGGGAACCTGGACCCTGAAACCTCATGGGAAATCATGAATATTTTTGAAGAAATCAACACGAGAGGCACAACCGTAGTTATGGCAACACACAACAGAGAAATTGTGAACACAATTAAGCATCGGGTCATTGCGATTGAAAGTGGAAGAATTGCCCGTGACGAAGTAAGAGGTGATTACGGATATGAAAGCTAGAACTCTTCGTCGTCATTTTAGAGAAAGTGCCAAAAGCTTAAGCAGAAATGGTTGGATGACCTTTGCGTCAGTAAGTGCCGTAACGGTAACTTTAATTTTAGTTGGTGTATTTTTCGTCATTATGATGAATCTAAATAAAGTTGCTACGACAATTGAGGAGGACGTGGAAATCCGCGTTCACATCGATCTCACTGCCAATAAAGAACAGCAGGAATTGCTCAAAAATCAAATCGAGAATATTTCGCAAGTAAAAGGTGTGACGTTCTCTTCTAAAGCAGAAGAGCTACAGCATCTGATTGACAGTATGGGAGAAGAAGGGGATGCCTACAAGCTATTTGAGCAGGATAACCCACTAAACGATGTATTTATCGTAAAGACGAAAAACCCTACAGATACCATGAAAGTAGCTAAGAAAATTGAAAAAATGGACTATGCTGCCAAAGTGAAATACGGTCAAGGGAAAGTGGAGAAGCTTTTCAAAAGCATCAAGGTTAGCCGTAATGTTGGCCTAGTTCTAATCATTGGACTACTTTTCACAGCGATGTTCTTAATCTCGAATACAATCAAAATTACGATCATTGCACGTAGAAATGAAATTGAGATTATGAGGTTAGTAGGTGCAACCAATGCCTTTATCCGCTGGCCATTCTTCTTAGAAGGTCTTTGGCTAGGATTATTAGGAGCAGTGATTCCAATTGCTCTTGTCAGCACAGCCTATTACTATGCCTATGGTTACCTTCAGCCAAGGCTGGAAGGGAACTTCATTCAAATATTAGAATTCAGCCCATTTGTCTATCAAGTTTCTTTCCTCCTCTTATTAATGGGTGGAATAATTGGAATTTGGGGAAGCTTAATGTCCGTTAGAAAGTTTTTGAAGGTTTAAACGGTTTTAGTAAAAGAAAAAATGGACGCCTGTCAACAAATCTATCTATCGATAAAAGTTGGACAGGCTCCTCAAAATATTTTAATAGGTTAGTAGAGAAAACTGACGATTTACCCTACATAGTAGATAGGAAAGGAGAAATCGATGAAGAAATCAATATTAACACTATCAGTAATCGCCTCATTAACCTTAGGTACCCTTGCAGCTGGTGTTCCTAACGTAGAAAAGGCATATGCATCTAAATCGGATGAAATAAATACGATCAAAAATAAACGTTCTGACCTCAATTCTAAAATTGGGAATAAAAACAATGAAATTGAAAAACTACAAGGTCAACAAAATGATGTGAAAGAGGAACTTACTCAAATAAACATCACGATTCAGGATACACAAAATAAAATTGTAGAAAAGAAAGAGCAAATCCAAGATACAAAGACAGAGATTAAAAAGCTAGAAAAAGAGATTGCTGAACTAACCAAGCGTATTAATAAACGAAATGAATTATTAAAAGAGCGCGCTCGTTCCTTCCAGGAAAATGGTGGAACAGTTAGTTATCTAGACGTTCTAATGGGTGCCCAAAGCTTTAGCGATTTTATCGACCGTGTCAGTGCAGTCGCAACTATTGTTGAAGCAGACCAGGACATACTTCGTGAGCAAAAGGCAGATAAAGAGCTTTTAGAGAAAAAGCAAAAACAAGTGGAAGATAAATTAGCTGATTTAGAGAAAAAACATGCAGAATTACAACAAATGAAGAGCAGCTTAGACGCGAAAAAGGCCGAGAAGGATCAATTAATGTCTGCATTGAAGGAAAAAGAGGAAGAAGCACATGCAGAAATGCTTTCTCTAGAAGAGGAAGAGCGGATCCTTGCAGCACAGCAATCAGCTCTTCAAAAGGCGTTAGAGCTAGAGAGACAACGTCAATCTTCAAGCTACAACAATAACGGTAATACTGGCTCTGCACCTCCAGTTTCATCTGGAACCTTCACAAGACCAGTAGCAGGTATGATTACTTCAGGTCTAGGAATGAGATGGGGTAGCTACCATGCAGGTATTGACATTGCCCAAGGTGGTACAAATCCAATCGTTGCAGCAGCAGACGGGGTTGTCATCCAATCCTATCGTTCCAGCAGTTATGGAGAGGTAGTCTTTATTTCACATAATATTGATGGACAGGTTTACACAACTGTTTATGCACATATGAGATCTGGTTCAAGAGCAGTAAGCTCAGGACAAGTAGTGAAAAAAGGTCAACGAATCGGTACTATGGGAAGCACAGGAGATTCAACTGGCCAACATTTACATTTTGAATTACATCGTGGCCCTTGGACACAGTCTAAATCCAATGCAATCGATCCAAGAAGTGTTGTACCGTTTTAAAAACCAGCAACTATCTTATTGATGATAACGAAATTTCCAAGAAAAGTGATGCTAGGTACCCTGCAATTTTTAAGACAATTTCATTTATATAACAAAAGTCGTTCGCTATTTAGTTGGCGGACGATTTTTTTTTGAGAGAAGAATTCGAAAATGGGGCTTTGGTAGGGTGAAAAGTGGTATCGCGGATAAAATCGAATAATCGCGGATATTTTTCAAAAATCGCGGATATATAGAATTTTTCGCGGATATATTAAAAAAATCGCGGATAAATTCCAAATTTTCGCGGATAAAAATTCCTTATGAAGAAAAATCCAATGATAGATTGATAGTTCATACACGATGCTACCCAATGATTATCTTCCATCAAACTTTTAAGACACAAAACCAACAAATCTCCCCCAGATAACAGAGTTTTTTTCATAACTTGTCCGTCGTGTACATATATTTAATTGAATTCGTAAAGCCCAACAGTTCGGGCTCCCATCCTGAGGTGAGGTCGACTGATATAAGTTTGAAATAGGCAGGAATCCATCATGAAATGGAGGAAGGTTATGAAGCATAAATGGATCGTTCTACTCGTTATCGGCTCCTTATTAACAGGGGCTGGGGGCACATATACCATTTTGGAATGGAAGGATAAAAAAGAGGAATCTTCACAAATATCCAAGGTAGAGTCGAAATCCAACCAAGAATACGATGGGGATGATAATCTAGACAAGGTAGAAAGGGCCTATAATTTAATTTTAAATAATTATGTACAAGAGGTTGGAGAGAAAACCTTAATTGAGGGTGCCATCCAGGGAATGCTTAACCAATTGAAGGACCCCTATTCAGTTTATATGGATAAGGAAACAAGTAGACAATTTAGTGATACGTTAGAATCTACATTTGAAGGAATTGGCGCAGAAATCAGCAAGGTGGATGGGAAAATTATGATTGTTTCGCCATTTAAGGATTCACCAGCAGATAAGGCTGGCATTAAACCGAACGATCAAATTTTAAAAATCAATGGGGAAAGTGTGGAGGGACTAGAGCTTTTTGAGGCAACTCAAAAAATTAAAGGAAAAAAAGGGACAAAGGTCAAGCTTGAAATTGCCCGCAAAGGTTTAAATGAGCCGGTCAAGCTCGAAATCATAAGAGACGAGATTCCACAAATCACGGTCCATTCAGATATGAAGGAGCAGGATGGGAAAAAGATTGGTTATATGGAGCTTACAACCTTCTCTGAAAGTACAGCAGAAGAATTTTTTAAAGAGCTACAAGCATTGGAGCAAAAGGGGATGGAGGGCCTATTAATCGACGTCCGAGGAAATCCCGGCGGACTCCTTTCCAGTGTGGAGGAAATATTGAAGGAATTTGTATCGAAGGAGCATCCTTACGTTCAAATTGAAAAGCGGGATGGAAAGAAGAAACGTTATTTTTCCAGTTTGAACTCGGATAAGGATTATCCAGTGGCTGTTCTTGTTGATAAAGAGAGTGCCTCTGCAGCTGAAATTTTGGCAGGGGCATTGCAGGAAGCGGAGGATTATAAGCTAATTGGGGAAACGACCTTTGGCAAAGGAACCGTCCAGCAGGCCGTGCCAATGGGAGATGGAAGTAATATTAAACTGACCATCTATAAATGGCTAACCCCAAATGGAAATTGGATTCATAATAAAGGAATCAAGCCAGATATAGAGGTTGAGCAGCCAGATATTTATCACACCCATCCAATCAATGCGGAAAAACCGTTGGAGAAGGATATGAATAATGAGCAGGTGAAAAATGCCCAACAAATTTTAGATGGATTGGGGCTTGCGCCAGGGAGGATGGATGGCTATTTCAGTGAGCAAACAGAAATTGCAGTGAAAGCCTTTCAACAAAAACACAAGCTTCCTTTAACAGGAAAAATAGATGTAACCACAGCATCAGCCCTTGAACTAGCCGCCATTGAGGCAATGAAAAAGGAAAGCAATGATCTTCAATTGCAGACGGCTCTACGGTATCTTACTAGGGAATAGTAATGGGTGGGCAGTAGATTTTGTAAAAAATAAATGACAAGTCGGGTCCAGATTTGTTTGGTAGGGGATTTGAATGTTCTCACGTACGAGGCGAGAATAAATTAACATGATCAACCGGGTAATCGGGTATAAAGGTAGCTTCTCACGACAATGTTTGTTGTTTGTGGAGGAGGAATGAGGGATTATAGAAGAGGGTAGAGTAGGGTAGGCCAATCTTAGTGATTGGTCTTTTTTTTTGGTGGGTGGGCATGAGTGTGATGGGGTGTGGGTTTATACTTATTTGGCTATTATTTTGTGATGGAAAAAGATCAAATTTGGGCCATCGCGGAAAAAGCTGGCCTTACCGCGGATATATTGAAAAAAACGCGGATAAAACAGAATAATCGCGGATATATTCAAAAAATCGCGTAAAAAACAAAAAAATCGCGGATAACCTAAAATCCGGTCAAAAAAAAGATCCACAATCGCCCAATAGACCATCAAATTTTACCTTCTTGTTCCATAATCAGTACAAAATCTACCCCAAAAAAGTATTTTCAACCAAAAAAGCTGTGCAAAATATCGCACAGCTTCAAAATACGAGAACTAAGAATCTAAATCTCAAGAGTATATGTTTCGTTCAACCCCCAGCTGCACCTGAAATACATCAGTCAACAGCTTAACCTTCCGCATTCCCATTCCCATTCCCATTCCCATTCCCATCTATATCTTAAACCGCTCAGTCTGTCCCTTCAACCGATCCGAAATCGATTTGATATTTTCCATATTTGTTTCGATTTCCTTATAAATGTCTGCCTGATTATGAACGGCCTCACTAATTTGGGAGGAGGTTGCTGCGTTCTCCTGCAATCCCTCTGATAAGGTGAGAACCGCTGTGGTCATATCCCTTGTAATGTTCGACTGTTGTTGTGCAGCGTCGTTCATTGATTTGATTTTATGCGAGATTCCTTGAATATGCGTTAAGATAGATTGGAATTCCTTTGATGTTTGAAATACTTGGTCAGAGCTTGAAATAATATAGTTTTGTTCTTTTGAAATAATTTTGTCGGTGGCTTGCATTTTTGTTTGGATTTCATCAACTATACTCGTAATTTGGTTCGCAGATTTTTTGCTTTCCTCTGAAAGTTTTTTCACCTCGTTTGCGACAACTGCAAAGCCTTTTCCAGCATCTCCTGCTCGAGCAGCCTCTATTGATGCGTTTAATGAAAGCAGGCTAGTTTGTTCGGTAATTTGGGTGATGAGGGAAACGATTTTTCCAATTTCATTGGATGCCCTTTTTAATTCTCCTATGACGTCCATGACTTCAGAGGATGAATCCTTAACAGTATTAATTGCTAGAACAGCATCATTTACTGAATTCTCTCCTACTTTGGCAGCCTTAAGAACCTTTTCTCCATTATCGTTGGCATTTTGGGCTTCTGAAAAGATCATTTGAGCCTGTCCGGAAATTTCTTGGATACTTGCAAGCGCCTCTTCTGATACACTAGCACTATTTTGAATATTGTCATTGACTGTTTCAACCGATGCTGCCACTTCTAACATTTGAGTATTGGATTCCTCAATAGAGGCGAGAACCTCTTGAGTTGCTTGATTTAAAGTGTTGGCATTTTCGATAACTTCACCAATTAATTGTCCAATTTTTTCAAGGAAGTGATTAAAGTACTCGGACATTTCTCCAATTTCATCCGTGCTCTTAACAACCAGTCTTTTCGTTAAATCCCCTTCACCATCAGCGATATCCTTAAGCATGGTAGAGGTTTTCCGGATATTGCCTACCACAGAGCGACTCATCAATAGAAAAATGACGATTGAAAGAAGAGCCCCAATGACGGTTCCACCAATTTGTTCAATCAGATTCGTTCTTTGAATGACCTTTGTCTGAGAGTCGCGGTCTTTAATTTCTGCCTGTTCTATTTGAACAATGCTATCAAGGCTGTCTCTAATTTCGTCAGCATTAGAATTTGTCGATTGATTTTCCTCATCCATAGGTGGCCTTGTGGCTTCACTAATTTTTTGAAGTAGGATTTCGTTTGATCCTGATTGCTTTTCTTCGATTACCTGATCAATCGTATGAAACGTTTCGTTCCCAGCTTCTTCAACTGTTTTAATTAAATCCTGTTGCTTCGAATTGTCTCCTGCATTGTCCTTTAGAGTTTGAATGTCTTCAATGAAATCCTGTTTTAAAGTATTTATCGTATCAATCGCAGATTCTTCCGTGGATTGCTGTATTTTCATTCCGATGCTCATTTGCAAATCTTCTAAACTATTTGCAGTTGAAATAATCTCCCAAGAGGTTTTATCCTCATTATTTGCCATAATCAGCTTTCCTGTATTCCTGAAGGTCAGGAATGATACCGTAACAAAAATAATAATAATAGCAATAAAACCAAATGCTAGTTTCCTTTTGATAGAAAGTTTATTAAACATGAGTTTGCCTCCATCTTATGTAAAAAGTTAATCAATTACTTTGGAAAAAATTACTTTATTAACATAACTTAAATTTATGACTAAAGTATGAATAATCTATTTCATAGATAGGAAGAATAGGGAAATTTCTAGAAGGAAATGCGGTAAGGTAAACATAGAAAGAGTGTGTACTTATCGTAACGAAATTGTTATATATTCCTGATAATAGGAAATTCCGCATGATATAATTGAAATTGAACTGTTTATTTTTTAGAAAACTATTGTTTGGGTCAATAGTTTTTAGGTAACCAATTAATGCATTTTAAGAATTGGATGTGTTAACATTACCGACCTAGATTTAATTGGAGGTTGTATTGATGGAGGTTTTTATTGCGAGACAGCCTATATTCACAAAAAATCAGGAACTTTTTGCATATGAGCTGCTATATAGAAATAATGAAAAGAACATATTTCCTGGAATAGATGGTGATGAAGCTACAGCAGAAGTCATCATAAATAGTTATTTAAATATAGGTATTGATAAACTTTCTAATAGTAGGCCCTGTTTTATTAATTTTACTGAAAAATTACTTCAGTTAAAACTTCCTACCTACTTCAGGCCACGTGAAATTGTCGTAGAAATTTTGGAGACTGTTGATCTTAATCAGGAGACTGTTAATATATGTAAGGAACTCAAGGAACTAGGATACAGGATAGCCCTTGATGATTTTATTTTGAATGAGAGCAATACCCATTCTTATCAATTAATGCGATATGCTGATATTATTAAGGTTGACTTTAGACAAAGCACGGAAAAAATGAGACGAAAAATTGAGGCAATAGCTAAGATATCAAATGTTAAATTACTTGCAGAAAAAATAGAAACGGAGGATGAATTCCTAGCGGCGAAAGATAGAGGCTACGATTTTTTCCAAGGCTATTTCTTCTCAAAGCCTATTATGGTATCTACCCATGATATTCCTAGTTATTTTCATTCCTATTTTGAGGTTCTTAATCAATTATCCCAAGACGAGCCAAATATTGATATTATTACAGGAACGATTGAACAGGATTTATCGTTTTCTTATAAGCTTTTAAAATTAGTGAATTCTCCTGCCTATCGTCCGAAACATAAAATTAATTCGATCCGGCAGGCCATTGTCCTTCTAGGACTTTTAGAGATAAAAAAATGGATTTATGTTCTGGCTTTTAGAGAACAAACAAAAGGGAAAAATGATTTATCGAATGAATTAATAAGCCTAAGCCTAACAAGAGCCAAAATGAGTGAGTATTATGCTTTTCAAATAAATAAAAGGGCAGAAGCCTCCTCCTATTTCATGACAGGAATGTTTTCTTTAATTGATATCATACTGGGCCTTCCGTTAGATAAGGTCTTAAGCGAGTTACCTCTTCAAGACCATATAAGTGATGCTTTGAAAGGCGCTCCTAATCCTATGAAGGATGCTCTAGATTTATGTATGGATATCGAAAATGGAGATTGGGAGAGTGTAACGAATAAGTGCAAGGAATTAGAAATTGATGAAATCAAATTCCTTCAGTACTATCACCAGGCTATTAACTGGTCCAATGAAATTATGAAAATAAAATAAGAAAGTAGATAGATTCTCTCGATTTCAAAAAACTAGCAATAGGCTTTGCCAGTGTGTTTTGGTAAAATAAAGAGTAATAGATTAGAATTTGGAATCATGTGTAGAACATGAGTAGAGGTTGGTGGCAAGATTGGTTCAGGAATGGTTATTAGAACTATTAAAAGGACTTGGGATGTTGTTTCTTCATCCAATTTTCTATTTTCTCTTTTTATTAGCTGCTTTTTTTGGAGTTTCTCGTGTTAAGCGGGAGAGGAAAAATTTTCATATACGGGTGGAAAATGCTTATTTTGAATTGAGGCAGCTTCTACCACTAGGAATCCTTATCGGTCTCATCCTTTCTTTGGTGATTATTGGGGCAGGACTCGTTGTGCCTGTGGCATTTATCATTATAACAGCGGGCTTTACCTTTATATGGGGTCTTACTACAAAGGCACGGTTGATTTCTCCGATTTATACCGTGGGGTTCGCATTTTTTGCTCTTATTTTTCTAGCAGGAAAGGATTTGCCTATTCCTTTCTTTAAAGATGAATTCTCTAGTTTAGATGAGGGGATATTTCCTGCTATAGCGGTTCTATTAACTCTACTTATTATTGGGGAAGGAATTCTTATTTTAATTAATGGAGTGAAAGGGACATCTCCTAAACTTATAAAGAGTAAACGTGGCTTAATCGTTGGGGTACATGAGGTAAAACGCCTATGGATGGTTCCTGTCTTTTTGTTAATTCCAGGTGATGCAATATCACTTCCATTCGGATGGTGGCCGGTATTTTCAATTGGAGGAGAATCCTATTCCTTATTCCTCGTTCCATTTGCGATTGGTTTTTTCCAGCACATACAAGGAATGCTGCCCAAAGAGGCGATTCGCCTTCACGGGAAACGGGTCATTGTATTTGGAAGCTTGCTAGCTCTCGTTTCTATTGCAAGCTATCGGATTCCTCTGATTTCCATAGCTGTTGCGGCATTAGCCATCATTGGTAGAGAGTTGCTCTCTTATCGGCAAAGAATGTATGAGGAAAGCCTTCCATTTTATTTTTCAAAAAGAAATCATGGGCTTATGATCCTCGGCATCATTCCTGGTTCTCCTGCAGAAAATATGGCCTTGCAGGTTGGAGAAATTATCAGCAAGGTGAATGGTACTACCGTGTATGATGAAAAGATCTTTTACGAAGCGCTGCAAAAGAATCGTGCGCATTGTAAATTAGAGATTCTAGACACTAGCGGTGAAATTCGTTTGGTTCAACGAGCATTGTATGAAGGAGATCATCATGAACTAGGGATCTTATTTGTTCAGGAGGAGAATAAGTGGGGGAATGAAGCGGTTTAAGGGCAATTTGAAAAGAGGTTTGGTTAAAAAGGACCTAATTATTATATTATTTCAGTAAAATAAAATACGTGTAGATTAAGTGATTAATTAGGTAGGAGGATACATCTAAGATGAAAAGAAAAATTATTGTCATTTCTTTCTTAGCTGCAGTTATGTTAGCAGGATGTAGTGGGGAAAGTTCAACAACAAAAGAAGTCACACCTAAAAAGAGTGAAACTCAAAACATCAAGGAATTGGTGCAAGATTATAGTACAGGTAAAATAAAAGATGAATCTGCTTCAATCACCTCTCAAAAGCTTATAGTGACAAAAAATGATGATAGTAAGTTAACCTATGATCTACCCGAGGACGAATTTTTCGTTTCCATTGCACCTTATATTAAAAAAACCCATCCATGTTCTGATCATAGCTTGACTGGTTGTCAAGGTGAATTGGTGGATGAAGAGTTTGATGTGTATATTGAAGATACGGAAAGCAACGTGATTATGGATAAAAAGGTGACCACCCAATCGAATGGTTTTATAGATTTATGGCTACCGCGCGATAAAAAATATCATATTACGATTGCACAGGATGGAAAAAAGGCAGAGTCAGAGTTTTCAACTTTTGAAAGCGATGGAACATGCATTACAACCATCCAATTAAAAGAGAACATATAAAAGGAAGGTGCCAGGCACCTTCCTTTTTTTTCCTTATTGAATTTGGCCGCGCTCGAAATGGTTCATGTCTGTTAATTCTAAAATATATTGATAGTTATTGATGGTTCGTTTGATTTCTTCATATTCTTCTTTGGCTAAATCTTTACTTTCTAATTGCTTGCTTAAATTTAGAATGGTCGAGGATAGTTGATCCTTTATTTCTAAGTAATCCATAAAAAACACCCTTTCTAAAAAAATTTTCCCATTTATTATTTATATTTTATCCAATAAAGGTAAGGGATGTTTACGGAATTTTTTGCAAATAAGTGAACATTAAAGTACGGATTCATGACAAACGAGTACATAGTAGTGACAGGCATCCTGTGTAAAGGTTATTGAATAGTTATCCATTTGTGGAGTTAACACTAAATATATTGTGATTTTTTACAATTTTCTGTAATAATAGAGTTAATTATTTTTCTCATAAAGTCTTCAAGATGAGATTAAGATTTTTATAGGTGTCAGACAAATCGGGGGTGTTAGCATTGAGATTATATCTGGATCTTTTTGAAAATGACCAACCATCTATTCATTCGTAAGTCGAGGGATGAATAGTGGGTAACCATCATGCCTCGTCTTAGGAAAGGTTATTAAAAAAATTTCCCATAAAGACGGAGGTCATTTTTTAGATGAAACAGAATTTATTAGGTGCAATTTGTTTATCATTAGCTGCTAGTATGTGGGGCGGTATGTATGTTGTTAGTAAATATGTATTGGATTATATCCCGCCATTCACACTCGTTTGGCTACGTTATATCATTGCCTTTGTATTTTTATTTGCCATTTTAAAGGTGGTAGAGAGGAAAAATAAAGATCGCGAACCGATGCAAAAGAAGGATTGGCTCCTATTAGCGTGGATTGGTTTTATCGGTTATTTTGTATCGATTGCCTTACAATTCATTGGTACAAAATTATCTGATGCACACACAGGATCATTAATCACGTCTGCAACACCTGCATTTATCGTCATTTTTGCGAGGTTTTTATTAAATGAAAAGCTGACGGTGCGCAAGGTTTTTTCAGTGATTCTGGCAACCATTGGGGTTGTTATTGTTATCGGATGGGATAGCAATGTAGGCTCCTATTTCAAAGGTAGCGTGATTCTAGTTGGTGCTGCTGTAACATGGGCACTTCTATCAGTCTATGTAAAAATCGCTTCCAGCCGTTTTTCTTCTTTAACTATTACGACCTATGCCATTCTTTTTGCGATGATATTTACCACACCAGTGATGGTATGGGAGCTCCAATCACAGGATCTTTATTATGATCGTTTGCCAGTCATTTTGGGAGTTTTGTATGTTGGGATTATTTCAACGGCAGCAGCTTTTTTTCTTTGGAATAAGGGTCTTGAGCTGATGGATGCTGGTATTGGCTCGTTATTTTTCTTTTTTCAACCATTAGTGGGCTCGTTTTTGGGCTGGCTTTTACTGAATGAAAAATTGAATGTCAATTTCTTTGTTGGTGGAGCCTTGATTCTTGTGGGGGTTTTGATTGTGACGGTACAAAAGAAAGTGAAGGTTTAACTAAAGAACCGGTCCCTCATACCTGGGGTTAGACCCTCTTTTTTCTAAAAAAAATTAGAAGAGGCTGAACCGATAAGTCTATTTAACAACTTAAACGGATCCAGCCTCTTTCTTATTTACTTCTTCAAAAACCATAATTTAGACACTAAATTTTTTCGTTAATAACTGCAGATTTTCTGCAATTTTTTCTAATTCCTTCATTGATGTGGAAACCTCTTCAATAGATGCTAGCTGCTCTTCGGATGCCGCAGAAACGTCCATAGAGTTTTGACTATTTTGTTTTGCAATGGAAAGAACATTAGAAACAGAAGAAGTCACTTCATGGGCGCTTTCAGAGATTTTCTTGCTACCCTGAAGAATTCCTTGAACCTGAATGTCCAGATTTGTCATCGAGCTGGAGATATTATGGAAAATATCCTTTCCGTTTCTTGTCATATTAATTCCGAGTTGTACTTCTTCAATAACTTGTTTCATCGTTGCCACAGAATTACTCGTTTGATTCTGAATTTCATTAACTAGAACAGCGATTTGTTGAGCGGATTGGCTTGATTCTTCCGCAAGCTTTCGCACTTCCTCCGCAACTACGGCAAATCCTTTTCCATATTCACCTGCACGAGCAGCTTCAATGGCTGCATTTAAAGCCAAAAGGTTCGTTTGATCAGCAATACTTGAAATAACCGTTAGGAATTGTCCAATTTCCTTTGAACGTTCCTGTAGAACTTGTAGAGAAGCATCGGATTGACTAACTGATTGTTGAATGGATCCCATTTGAGATACTGTTTCGTCGATGGATTCGACTCCATTGCAAGCGATAGTTGTATTATTTTGGGAAAGATCGCTTATTGCATTTGTTTTCTTGCTTATGTCGTCGATTTCATTGTTCACAATGTTCATTGCTGTTGAGATTTTTTCCATCCCGCTTGCCTGCTCCTCAGATCCAGAGGCAACTCCTTGAATGGCTGCAGAGATCTGTTCGGAGACCATCGCTGTGTTATCAGAATTAGATGAAAGCTGAGTTACGGCTGAGGCAATATGGTTTGTCGTGTCATTAATATTGCTTACAACAGATCGCAAATTCTCCGTCATCTTTTGAAAGCTATCTGCTAATTCACTTAATTCATCCTTGCGTCCTTTAGGA
This sequence comes from Bacillus massilinigeriensis, assembly GCF_900117315.1. Taxonomy (GTDB): domain Bacteria; phylum Bacillota; class Bacilli; order Bacillales; family Cytobacillaceae; genus Bacillus_BE; species Bacillus_BE massilionigeriensis. Next base: position 3,611,065 of record NZ_LT630337.1, on the reverse strand, counting down.
AGGCCAACCTCTATATTTAAATCGCCTTCTGCAATCTTATTCGTTGCCTCTAAAAGATTTTTTAATGGTTTGATAAGAATATAACGAATGAAGATTGTCGCAATCAATGGGGTAATAATCAGACTTATGAAGGTATTAAGGTAAATACCAAAGCTTTCATTGACATTTGCAAACTCCATGACCAATTCATTTATTTTTGCAGAAAGTGGAGTGCTTATTAGAGATGCAAGAATAATGATACTAATTATTTTATTACTTAGGCTTTTGAATCGCATTTTTTTCAGCATGGAATAAATCCTCTCCCGGAGCATATACTTTTTAATCTATAAAAAATATTATACTAATATATTGGAAAAAAGAAAGCTATTTGGTAGGTAATTTTTCCTATAGCTCTGGTAAACTTGAATGTTGATTTCCGTTCCAGGCGCTTCGCTTTCCGCGGGCGTGACGGGGAGCCTCCTCGTCGCTAACGCTCCTGCGGGGTCTCCCCTGCCCCGTTTTCCCGCAGGAGTCTTCGCGCCTTCCACTCCAATCAACATTTTCTTAATATCAACAATGAGATTTAACACAGTCTTTCCTATAAATAGGACCTAAGGAGTGACTGGTAAAAAAAGGCTACTCTTTGATGCTTTATTGATTGATATCTAGTCTAAATGAATTAAAATAGAATAAAAGGGGCTAATTAACAGAAAATTAGAAGGGTGAATTATGAATAGTGACAGGGAGAAGCCACTCAAAGCAACAAACAATTTGAAAATAAAAATTATATTTGTCTGCTTAATATTTATTCTTTTTCTTCTTTTATTTACCTTTAACCATGAATTATTCAATTTATTAATAAAAGGGGATTTGAAATCTGTTAGGAGGATGCTTGTTGGCGAATCCTACGCTTACGTAATTACGCTATTGGTTATGATTGTGCAAAATTCATTTACGGTCGTTCCGCTCATTTTGATGATTGCTATTAACGTATCCCTATTTGGGTTTATGAATGGGTTTCTATGGAGCTGGTTCACAAGCGTAATTGCGTCTATCATTGTTTTTGTTTGTGTGAGATTTATTTTTCAGGATTGGTTAATTAAAAAATTTAAGCCTGAGCAGATTGCCATTGTTGCACAAAAAGGGTTTAGTTATGTATTTCAAGCTAGGGTATTTCCGTTTATTCCTACGAGTCTTATTAATATTTTGGCCGGGCTCAGCTCGGTTCGTTTCAATCATTTTCTATTCGGAACGATTCTTGGGAATTTTATTTATTTCTTCCTCCTTTCCCTCATTCCCGCTGGGGTTTTATCATCCTCTTTGAATGAATATGAAATAGGTGTTATCATATTAATGATTTTCCTCTTATATTATGGGGTCAGAATGCTATATAAAAGAAAAAGTAAACGTGCCCATATTAAAAAAGAAGAAAATAAACATCTAGAAGGTTAATGGATTTTTCTATTACAAAATGGTGATGAAAAGAGGACACAACAAAGTGATGAACAACATCAGTGTGAATGACTTAAAGGAAATGAAGGTTGAATTAACTAGATTTGTGATGGCGTATCGATTTGCTCTGGATGAAGTGAATACAAAGATTAATATTTTGAAGGATGAATTCAATTATATTCATGAGTATAATCCGATTGAACACGTGAATTCCCGGGTTAAATCACCAAAAAGCATCTTGAAGAAAATGCAACGTAAAAACATTGGCTTTTCTTTGGAAGATATCAAGAACAATATTAGGGATATTGCTGGTGTAAGAATTACCTGTTCCTTTGTTTCGGATATTTATAAAATAAGTGATATGCTGAAAAACCAAAAGGATATTAAGGTGATTGATTACAAGGATTACATTCAAAATCCTAAACCTAATGGGTATCGCAGTCTTCATCTAATTATTGAAATTCCCATTTTCATGTCAGATCGGGAGGAATTGATTCCCGTTGAAATTCAAATCAGGACGATTGCAATGGATTTCTGGGCGAGCCTTGAGCATAAAATATTCTATAAATACAATAAGGACGTCCCCCATTCTTTAGTTTCAGAGCTTAAGAATGCCGCAACGGTTGCCGCTGAGTTAGATTTAAAAATGGAACGGCTAAACAAGGAAATTAGTATTTTCAAAGAAAAGGATCGCGAGGAAAATGAAAACCTTCTCCCTGTTATCAACGGAGAACAGCTAGCGATTCCATTACAACTGCTCGACACCATGTTAAGGTGACAGGCACCATCCAAAATTTGGATGGTGCCTGTCACCTTTTTTGTTGAAATTTTGTCACCTATGCCTTAATTTCCCTCTGTTATACTCGAATTATGATACTAAACATTGTTTAAAACAATGTTTAAAATGCGAGAGGAAATCAGGGATATGTATGAATTTAAGTGAGGAAAAGGAATGCTGTTCAAAGAAAGAACTGATTCTTGAGGCAACACTAGAGCTCATGCGAAAGGAAGGATTTGAAGGGGTTACCATTCGAAAGATTGCATCGATGGCCAATGTGAACGTCGCTCTAGTAAACTACTACTTTGGGTCCAAGGATCGACTGATTAATGCCGCGATTCAAGTACTGGTTACTTCCTTTAAGGAAACCTTTTCTATATTAGATAATGCCTCAATCGAACCTAGGGAGAGGTTAAAGCTTTTCTTAATTCAATACATTCAAACCTATCGTCAATATCCATTCATTGTTCGAAAGCTTGTCAATCATGAGCCATTGAAATTTGAAAGCCAGCTGGACTTTGTGAACTTCCTTAAAGCAATGGGGTTAAAAAAAATGCAACACACCATTGAGGAGCTGTCGGGAGAACATGACCAGGACAAACTTACGATTATGATGTCTCACCTGTTGGGAGCATCATTTTTGCCCATCTTAATCGAGCCGATGTATCAGATGGTCACTGGATATACATTTTCTGATATTGAAACACAAGTAGAAGTCCTATTAGATCGATATTTTGCTAAGTAAGGAAAGACTTATTTCCACTTATAGGGGTTTTATCACGAAAGGGAGAGGTAAGAATGGAACTTCAAGTTGGACTTGACGTTGGTTCAACAACGGCAAAGCTAGTTGTTTTAAATAGTAAAAATGAAATTATTTATAAATCCTATGAACGTCATTTTTCCGATATTAAAAATACAACCTTAAAGCTACTGCGAACGGTCTCAGAGCAGTATCCAAATGCTAACCTTAAAATGAATGCAAGCGGTTCCTCAGGCTTGGGACTTTGTGAAGCATTAGGGATACCGTTTATTCAAGAGGTGGTTGCGTGTACAGAGGCCGTCAAATCAACAGAGCCAAATATAGATGTCATCATTGAGCTAGGCGGAGAGGATGCGAAGCTCATCTATTTAACAAACGGCCTAGAGCAGCGGATGAATGCCGCTTGTGCAGGAGGAACTGGGGCTTTTATTGACCAAATAGCCTCCCTTCTAAACACAGATGCTGAGGGCTTAAACAAGCTTGCTCAATCGGCAGAAAAAATATATCCAATTGCCTCAAGATGCGGGGTGTTTGCAAAAACAGATATTCAGCCACTTTTAAATGAAGGAGCAAGAAGGGAAGACATCGCTGCTTCCGTATTTCAGGCTGTGGTTAATCAGACAATTGGTGGTTTAGCCTGTGGACGTCCCATTCGCGGCAATGTTGCCTTTCTCGGCGGACCTTTAACCTTTTTAACCGAATTAAGGCATCGATTTATTGAAACGCTCAAATTAAAGGATGAGCATGTATTACATAGTCAGGATGGCCATTATTATGTAGCGATTGGCGCGGCCCTTGAAAGTGAAAAGAACGATTCAATAGACATTGGTCGTATTATTCAATTATTAACGGAAATGAGTAAAACAAAAGAGAAATCCACATCGAACCGTATTGATCCACTGTTTGCTTCGGAAGTGGAGTATGAATCCTTCCGAAAACGTCATGAAAAGGCTAAAGTTCAGACAGCATCCTTAAATGATTATGAGGGCAATGCCTTCTTAGGAATTGACGCAGGATCAACCACGACAAAAATGGTTTTAATTAGTGAAGATGAAGAAGTTTTATTCAGCTTTTATGAAAAAAATAAGGGGAATCCCATTGAAGCGGTAAGAGAAGGTTTAACCAAGTTATATGAAATAAAGCCTGATAAAGTGACGATAGTTCGCTCTACTGTAACCGGTTATGGAGAAAAATTAATTCAAGCTGCCTTTCAAATTGATGATGGCGAGATTGAAACGGTTGCTCATTATCAAGCAGCGAAAAAGTTCCAGCCTGATGTCGATTTTATCATCGATATTGGTGGTCAGGATATGAAATGTATCAAGATCAAGGATGGGGTAATTGACCGAATTATCTTGAATGAGGCCTGTTCCGCTGGCTGTGGATCCTTTCTAGAAAGCTTTGCTGAAACCTTAGGTAAGAGTGTCTCTGACTTTTCAAAGCTCGCCTTAAATGCCGAAGCTCCGGTGGATTTAGGTTCACGTTGTACGGTATTTATGAATTCCAAGGTTAAGCAGGTGCAGAAGGAAGGGGCAAGTATTCCTGATATTTCTGCGGGACTCTCCTATTCTATAGTTAATAATGCCTTATATAAGGTTATAAAAATGAAATCAGTTGATGAAATGGGTGACCGTATTGTCGTTCAAGGTGGGACCTTTTTGAATGAAGCGGTTTTACGGTCCTTTGAAAAATTAACAGGGAGAGAAGTGATTCGTCCCGATTTAGCTGGATTAATGGGGGCCTATGGAAGTGCCTTACTAGCAAAACAGAGATGGACGAAGGAAGAGAAATCAAAGATTCTTTCTGGACAAAAGCTCCATGAATTCCAGGTCACAACGACCCACAGACGTTGTGGCATTTGTGAAAACCGTTGTCCGATTACGATTAATCGATTTGCAGATAAGCGGACCTTTATTACTGGAAATCGGTGTGAACGTGGGGCGGGAAAACAAAAGTTCAAAAGCGACCTTCCTAACCTAGTAGAAGAGAAATTAGATAAGCTCTTCAGTCGACCAATCTTGATGGGTGATGAAGCACATCGAGGGAAAATTGGAATCCCTAGGGTGTTGAATATTTACGAAAACTATCCTTTTTGGCATCGCTTTTTTACTGAGCTTGGATTTGAGGTTGTATTGAGTGATCCATCCAGTAAGAGTCTATTTGAAAAAGGGATTGAGACCATTCCTTCTGAGTCGGTTTGCTACCCGGCAAAGCTGTCACATGGGCATATCATGAACTTAGTTGAGAGTGGGGTTAAGACCATCTTTTTCCCTGCGGTTATTTTTGAAAAACAAGAAAACGAAGCCCAGCAAAATCATTTTAACTGTCCAATTGTTGCTTCCTATCCAGAGGTTATTCGGGTAAACATGGCTAGAATTCTTGTGGAAAACAATATTGAATTCATTAGTCCATTTTTATCAATAGACAACCCAACATCGGTATTGAAGCAGCTTTCAGCAAGCTTTCCTGATATAACCAAGCAGGAGCTTAAGCAGGCCTTGAAAAAGGCAAAAGAGGAAGAAAATTTCTATACAGAGTGGCTAAGGAACCGTGGGGAGGAAGTTCTTGAGCAATTAGAAAAGGCTGGTAAAAAGGGCATTGTTGTTGCGGGACATCCATATCATATTGATCCGGCCATCAATCATGGCCTTCCTGGGGAAATCAATCGTCTTGGGATGGCTGTTCTCACGGAGGATTCCATTAGCCATTTGGCAGATGACGATTCAAATGTCCGTGTCGTCAATCAATGGACCTTCCACTCAAGGCTGTATGAGGCAGCAAAGGTAGTAAAAAAACATCCAAACCTTGAGCTCCTCCAGGTAACATCTTTCGGGTGTGGGCTTGATGCCATTACAACCGATGCCGTGGAGGAAATATTAGAAGAGGATCAGCAGCTATACACTTGGATTAAAATGGATGAGGTAAGTAATTTAGGTGCAGCCCGTATCCGTCTACGTTCCTTAAAGGCTGCAATTGAAGAGAGGGATAAGCAAGAAGGAAATCGGAAGACTCGTGTTCTATCTAAAATAGAAGAGCCGATGTTTGCTAAAGAGGATAAGGAAACCTATACAATTCTTGCGCCACAAATGATACCGACTCATTTTGCCTTGTTCGAGAAGGCGTTCCAGCTTCATGGCTATAATCTAAAGGTTATGAAGGATGTCAATGAACAGGAAGTGGAAGTGGGCTTGCGTTATGTCAATAATGACGCCTGCTATCCAGCAATTATTTCCATTGGTCAATTAGTGGGCGCCTTAAAGAGCGGGGATTACGATGTAGACAGAACAGCTGTCATTATTTCGCAAACAGGAGGCGGCTGCCGCGCAACCAATTATTTTGCCTTGTTGAAAAAGGCCTTGAAGAATGCAGGAATGCCACAGGTTCCCGTTTTATCATTGAATTCAGGGGGCCTGGATAGCGCCAATCAGCCAGGTTTTAAAATCACTTTGCCTCTCGCGAAGAAGCTTGTCATATCAGGCTGTCTTGGCGACTTGTTGATGAAGCTCATGCTTGCTGTAAGACCTTATGAAAGAATTAAAGGGAGCACAAAGGTATTATATGAGCTATGGCTCGAACGGATAAAAGAGTTCTTAGAGGATTATTCTATGAAGAAATATAAAGCTCTGATCAGAGCGATGGTTGCTGATTTTCAGCATATAGAGGTATCAGCTGAGCAGAAGCCGCGAGTTGGAATCGTGGGGGAAATTCTTGTAAAGTTCCATCCATTTGCCAATAACCAACTCATTGAGATTATTGAAGAAGAGGGTGGAGAAGCTGTTGTCCCTGACTTTATTGATTTCTTCCTATACTGTCTTCATAATCGCGAATATAATGCGGTGAATTTAGGAAAGTCGAAGGTTAGCGCAGCAGCTGGAAAAATTGCCTCTCAATTCATTGAATATTACCGGAATCCAATCCGTGAGGCTTTAAAAGTAAGCGGTCGGTTTCATGCACCGATGGAATTTTCATTGATTGCCGAGAAGGCCTCTCGATTCTTAAATTTAGGAAACCAAATGGGTGAGGGCTGGCTTCTCCCTGGGGAAATGGCCGAACTCATGGAAAGTGGAGTCAAAAATGTCGTTTGTGTGCAACCATTTGGCTGTCTGCCAAACCATATTGTGGGTAGGGGAATGTTCAATGCCATAAAAAAAGAATATCCGAACGCAAACCTTATTTCCATTGATTATGACTCAAGTATAAGCAAGGTTAATCAAATCAATCGAATTAAGCTCATGATCAATATTGCTAAAACAGAAGTTAAATAAATAGGTGGCTCACACCCAAGTCCGGGTACCCAACTTTGGGTGCCTGACACTCAACTCCGGGTACCTAACACCGGGTGACTAGCAACAAATGCAAGTCAACGTGCCAGGTGCCTAACATCAAAGGTTAGTGTCGCTCTAATCCAGGAGCCTGACGCTCATTTAAAATGGTCTTAGAATTTGGATTTAGTCCGAAATCTAAGACCTTTTTTCTCCCTATTTTTAGTAAAATTAACTGAATTCAGTAATTTCACAAATGGTTTTCAAAGTTATTTCACATTTATTTACTATCCTTATCTTAGGAAAGAGTGTTCAGGGGACAGGTGATGCATATGAAAAAATCGTTGATATCATTTATTATCCTTATCCTCGTTCTCTCACTTTGTTTCCCTTTTACGAGCCTTGCAGCTGGTACTTTACAGGATCGGATTAATCAAGCCTCAAAGGGTGACACAATTACAATAGCAGAGGGAGAATATGACGAGACGATTGTCATATCAAAGCCAATTACATTAGTAGGTAGCGGAAATGTCGTCATTCGCTCCTGCAGTAACAAGCCTGTAATTCAAGTGAAGGGGAAGGATGTAGGAATAAAGCATATTAAAGTAGAACAATGTAGCAATGATGATGAAAAGGCTGCAGGAATTCTAGTTTCTGGAAGAGGTCATCAGCTTAATGATATCGCCATCCAAACAAGTAAGTTTGGGCTTCAGCTTAAAGGTGCTGAAAAGGTCACAATCCAAAAAGTTGTTATTCATGGAAATCAAGATGGTAACGGAATTGACCTTTGGAAATCAAACGAAAATATACTTCAGGAGAATACGGTCAAAAATGCTCATGATGGAGTGTATTTGGAGCAGAGTGATTCCAACATCATCAGAAACAATTACATTCACCATTCTAGATATGGGATTCATCTCATGTTTTCTGACAACGGATTATTAGAGGGAAATACTTCTCAGCATAATACCTCTGGAGTCATGATTATGGAGGCAAAGAATACAACGGTGATTGGAAATGACTTATCTCTTAATAATACAAATGTCCATTCACAAGGAATGCTATTCTACCATGCTTACAATAGTAAAATTGAGAACAATACCATTGATTCTAATCGTGTTGGGATTTTCGTTGAAGAGGCAGATAAAAACCAATTTCAACAGAACGAATTAAAGGGCAATTTTATTGGAGTTCAATTTCTAAAATCCAAGGAAAACCATTTCGGAAAAAATAGCTTTCTTAGTAATGTGAACGATGCGCAAGCGATAGGAAGCCATAACAATTCGATTCAAGGTAATTATTGGGATTCCTCCCAAAAGCTCGATGTAAACGGATCGGGTGAAAGTGCCATTCCATACACGGCAGATCCATTTTTTCTCACATTGACAAATGATGTGCCTGAATATCAAATATTCTTTCAAGCTCCAGGTATGGTTTTTTTACAAAGGCTTTTAAAAAGTCCCGAGGAATCTTTATTAATTGATGATAAACCTTTAATGGAAATGACCACAAACCTACAAGAATCCAATAACTCAAGGGGGGTTATTTGGTTGATTAGCGGCTTGATGATTTGTGGAAGTGGTATTTTATTTATGGTTGGGAGGAAGCAGCAATGAAAAAGAATAAAAGCTTACTTGTATTATTAATTGGTCTATTAACGATTTATTTGGCTGCCTGTGGAGAAAAGGAAGTGAAGCCAAAAGCAGTCGATGAAAGCAAGGATGAGTGTGATATCTGCAATATGGCCGTGGTAAATAATCCATTTGCTACCGAGATTATTTTGGAAAATGGAAAGACCTTAGTATTTGATGATATTGGTTGTATGTATCAATGGATGAATGAAAATAAGGAGCAAAAGGTAAAGGCAAAATTTGTTCGCGATTATGATACAAGTGATTGGATTGAATTGGAGAAGGCAACCTATGTGTACAACCCGGATGTCAATACTCCGATGGCGTACAATATCATTTCCTTTGCTAATCAAAAGGATGCAGACGACTTTGTTGCCGAAAACAAGGGTACGGTTTTAACGGCAGAAGAACTAGATAATCATGAATGGAACATGAACAAAGAAATGATGGAAAAAATGAATGAAGATAGCGATATGGATATGTAGTCTATTAGATAAGAGACAATCGATAGAGATTGACTGAAAATCTTGGTCAATCTCTTTTCCTAGGAATGAACTTCTAGGAATTGACGGCTTATGAGGAAGGGGGAAGGAAAATGTGGAATATTTGGAAGGTAGAGCTACGGATGTCAGTTAGACAGCATTCCTATTATATGTTTCTACTATTTTGGGTGGCTGTACTTTCTCTCTTATTTTTATTACAGCGAAATGCGGCGGTTTTAACGGAATATACGAATATGGCAGGAACCATTATGAATGTGGTTTTATACATTATCCCATTATTTATGACGATTATTGGTTCCTTCTCCATTGCGAATGAAAAGGAAAATGGTCAGTGGAAGCTTTTATGTACCTATCCATTAGATAGTATTTCATATGTACTTGGAAAAATGGGTGGCCAGTTTACCTCACAGCTCATCGTTTTTACCTTTAGCTATGGAATCGGCTTATGTATAGGACTTTTAATGGGTGGCAGTTTTTCCGTTCACTGGATTTTGGCTCTCTACGTCTTTTCTATCGTACTCATGTATTTCTTTTTGTTAATTGGGATGCTGGTGGGGTCAATCATAGCGACGAGGTGGCAAGCTCTAACCGTTTCGGTCATTATCTGGTTTTTCTTCATTATGGTCTGGCCGACAGCGTTGATTGCCATTCTCGGCTTAGTTCCATATACACTGATTGCACCACTATTAAAAATGGCTATATTCATTAATCCTGCAGAATTACTAAGGGTGGTTATGGTTGTCAAGCTTGATGGCGGCTCTGTATTTGGACAATCCTATGATTCGATTGTTCAATTTTTCAGTACTTCATCGTCGATTTTGATTTTAGCTCTCTATCTATTTATTTTTACAGCGCTGTGCATTACCATTTCTACCCTGGTTCTTGAAAGGAAGAAAAGGCTATGAGTGAATTAACAGTGACAAATCTATCAAAAAAATATAAAGATAAAACAGCTCTTTATCCGATTTCCTTTGAGGCAACCTCAGGGACATGCATTGTCCTTTGTGGAGGTAATGGGGCTGGAAAAAGCACGATGCTACAGATGCTAGCGAGCATTTTAGCTCCAACTACCGGAAGTGTCTCATTAAATGGAAATGATCTTAAGGCAGACCGAAAAAAATTCCTAAAAGATATTGGCTATATGCCAGATGACTTTCAGGCGCAGGAATTAATGACGGTCGGGGAATTCCTCTCGTTCTACGCATCCTTGCGTAAGGTAGAAAGTGAACGCATTTTGGAAGTATTAGATATGATTGGGTTGACTGATAAAAAGAAGGTTCTCGTCAAACAGCTTTCTAAAGGTATGAGACAAAGGCTATTATTCGGGCAGGCATGCTTGCATAAGCCGGATTTATTAATTTTGGATGAGCCAACAAACGGACTAGACCCTTATTGGATGAATCAGTTTATCGAACTGCTGAAGAAAATGAAAAAAGAGGGAGCTATTCTCGTATTTTCGACCCACATGATGGATATTGCAGCAGAGATGGGAGACAGGATCTATTTTATGAAGGACGGAAAGGTTATCCAAACCCTTGAAGACCATTTGGAAAAAGAAATAACAACACTGGAATTATTGAAGCTTCATCGACAATAGAGTGAAGGGGTAGACTTTATATGAAAGTCACCTCTTTTTTTGGATTGTAATGTTTGAATCATGGATGAAACAATAATAATGTAAGGAAATTATCCCCAGCCTTTGATATAATAATTTCCATACTTTTAAGAAAAAGGTGAAAATGTGGCTAAGAAAAAATTCCAGTATTGGACATTGCAAATATTAATTATTGTTAGCATTATCTATGTTTCCACGAAGATTTCCTTTCTGTTTGAACCAGTAGGTATTTTTGTATCAACATTATTTTTCCCTATCCTTATATCAGGTTTTCTATACTTTCTATTAAATCCGCTAGTGAATTTGCTGCAAAAAATGAAGCTTCCTCGAACGATTGCTATCCTATTTATATATGTGGCGGTAATAGGTTTGATTGTTTTAGTCATCGGCAATATTGCTCCAGTAATCTCAAAGCAGGTCACTGCCTTGTTCAACGATTTGCCAACCTATGCGAAAAAAACAGAAGGCTTTATCAATAGTCTTTCTGATTCTAAACAGTTTAAGTGGTTTATGGAACAAGAATATGTATCACCAGAGGATATTGAGAAAAGGGTAATGGCATTCGCAAATACATTGCCCGATACTATCACAAGCGGGCTTTCTAATATTGTTAGTGTCATTACGAATATCGCTATATTAATAGTTACCGTACCATTTTTATTATTTTACATGTTTAAGGATGGCTATAAGCTTCCAACGGCTATTTCAAAGTTCATGCCACAATCTTACCGTGCAGAAGGAGTTAAAACATTAAATGAAACCGCAGAAACCTTATCTGCTTATATACAAGGTCAAATCACGGTTGCTTTATTTGTCGGAACACTCGCATTCATTGGATACTTAATCATAGGGTTGAAATATGCACTTGTGATGGCATTGATTGTGGCTGTTACGAATATTATTCCGTATGTTGGTCCCTTCCTTGGAGGAGCACCTGCCGTAATTTTGGCATTGTTTGATTCCCCGACGAAAGCCATTTTAGTTGTTGTAGTAATTGTGATTGCACAGCAGGTTGAAGGAAATTTATTATCCCCTCTTATTTTAGGAAAACGCCTAGATACCCATCCTGCCACGATTATTATTATTTTACTTGTTGCTGGTAATTTAGCAGGAGTGTTAGGCATGATCCTTGCCATTCCAACTTATGCCTGCACAAAAACAATTGTAGTGAATTTCATTCATTTTTTGAGGATACGCAGGGAAGCTACGGCAAAAATTAGCTCATAGATTCTTTTATCAAAATCTCCTTGGAAAATGTAGATATTTGTAAAACTAGCTTGATTAAAGGATGTTTGCTAAGATGGATTTAATCCATAATATTAAATGGATGTAAATACATATTACCACCAATTGAAACTAACAAATGAAGGAGGAAATACCGTGATTCGCTTCGGAATAATAGGAACAAATTGGATTACAGAAAAATTTATTGAGGCAGCAAGTGAGGTCGATGGCTTCCAATTGGCAGCGGTTTATTCCCGTACAGAAGAGAAGGCAGCAGAATTTGCAGGAAAATTTGGTGTAAAAACAACATTTACTAATTTAGAGGAAATGGCAAGCAGCTCAGAAATTGATGCGGTCTATATCGCCAGTCCCAATTCATTTCATTCTCGTCAGGCGATTCAATTTTTACAAAATAAAAAACATGTCATTTGTGAAAAGCCGGTTGCATCGAATCAAAAAGAATTTTCTGAGATGATTGAAGTAGCAAGGGAAAACAATGTGTTATTAATGGAAGCAATGAAATCAACCTTTATGCCAGCCTTTAAGGCTGTACAGGATAATATACATAAAATTGGTAAGGTTAGAAGATATTTTGCTAGCTATTGCCAATACTCTTCCCGTTATGATGCATACAAGGAAGGAAGAGTTATGAATGCATTTGATCCAAAATTTTCAAGCGGCTCGCTAATGGATATCGGAATTTATTGTATTTATCCTCTAGTTGTTTTATTTGGAAAACCTTTGGAAGTCAAAGCAAATAGTTATTTACTTGAAACAGGAGTAGATGGACAAGGAAGCGTCTTATTGAAATATGAAGATATGGACGCCGTCGTTATGTATTCCAAAATTACAGACTCCTTCCTCCCATCTGAAATTCAAGGAGAAAAGGGTAGCATCATAATCGATAAAATCAGCGCGCCAGAACAAGTGGAAATTCGCTATCGAGACGGTAATGTTGAGAAGATTGCTGCCGAGTCGATTAGTAATTCCATGTACTACGAAGCAGAGGAATTTGCTCAATTGATTACAAATGGTGAAATTGAATCAAGTGTCAATAGCTTTAATCACTCCATGATTGTCATGGGAATATTAGATGAAGTGAGAAAACAGGTTGGGGTTGTGTTCCCGGCTGATCAGAAGTGATGGGATAGGCCTTGGCTGTACTGAAGTGGTGAGTCTTTGTGAGAAAAGCGAGGGGAACGTGCTTGGGATTGGATCGCTGGGATAAATGGGAAAATACCCGTGGATTTGCTGTGAAATGGCATATGTTAGCTGGAAAATGAGCGTGGGTTTGATTTGAAAAAGGCATATGTTAGCAGGGGAATGGCAAAATGCCCGTGGACTTGCTGGGAAGAGGCATATGTTAGCGAGGGAATGGCAAAATGCCCGTGGACTTGCTGGGAAAAGGTAATGTTAGCGGGAAAATGAGCTTGGATTTGCTGTGAAAAGGCAAATGTAAGTGGGTAACTAGTAAAAAGAGCGAGGAAAATGGCAAAATACCCGTGGATTTGCTGTGAAAAGGCATTTGATAGCGCGAAAATGGGAAAATGAGCCTGGATTTGCTGGAAAAAAGGCATATGTAACCTGATAAATGGGCCTCGTAAGGGCTATTTGAGGTATTCCTTCCATCAACAGTGTGGAAAATGCCAGGGGAACAGCCGAAATATTTAACTGAAATTAGGGATATCCGCGATTTTTTCAATATATCCGCGATTATTTGGATATATCCGCGATTTTTTCAATATATCCGCGATTATCAGAAAATATCCGCGATTATTGAAATATATCCGCGATACCCGCAAACCCCAGTATTCCTTCAGTGGAAAAGGAAAAAAAGTTCGCGGAACTGCGTTAATATCCATTTGTAATGAGGGAAAGCCGAGGTTATTCCAAAATATCCGCGATACCCACAAACCCCATTGTCCCTTCAGTGAAAAAGGAAAAAAGTTCGCATAAAGCGGGAATGCCCATACGCCGCAATTCCCACAAAACCAAAAATTGAAAATAAAAAAGAGTCGACTCAACCCGAGTCGACTCTTTTAATCCATACATCTTTATCCACCGTGTTCCTATACCCCTACGGCTGTACCCCACACATCAAGCGCAAAGCACCCTAATTAACATACCGCAGCCTCAAAATCAGTCCCATCAAGCGCTAATCAACATATCGCAGCCGAAGTTAGTCCCATCAAGCGCTAATCAACATATCGCGCCGCAGTCAGGCTCATCAAGCACTAATCAACATACCGCAGCCGCAATCAGGCCCATTAAACGCTAACCAACATACCGCGCAGCCGCAGTCAGTCCGATCAAACGCTAACCAACATACCAAAGCCGCAGTCAGTCCGATCAAACGCTAATCAACACACCACGGCCCGCTATTCTACCTACATCTCCATCCCAAACGACATGACCCAAACCGTACCGACCACAGTCACCAAGGCGATAAAAAATGCGTATATCACGTTAATGGTTTGTGATTTATTGTCCTCACCTTCGCTCATGTGCATGAACATATATAATTGAAGGCCCGCCTGGATTACAGCTAAGGAACCGATAATCCAGAGAATCGTTTTCATAGAAAGAGAGGTTTTAAGAGCTATACCTACCGCAGCAAAGGTAAGTACAAGTGATGAAATAAAACCTATGACATGACTAATTGGAAATCCTTTTGTTTTATGAGTCATTTTAAGACACCATCCTTGCTAAATATACGAACGTAAAGATGAAAATCCAAACAACATCAAGAAAATGCCAGTATAATCCGATGATGAACGTCTTTCGTGCAGTAACAGGTGTTAGACCCCTTTTAACAATTTGAATGATAATCATCGTAGCCCAGCCGATACCTAGGCTCACGTGTGCACCGTGAGTTCCTAGTAGAACGAAAAAGCTTGATAGAAAGGCACTTGTTTGCATGGTTGCCCCTTCATGAACGTAATGAATAAACTCAGAAACCTCCATGAAGATGAAGCCAGCACCCAGTAACAGCGTAATGATTAACCAAGTCAGTAATCCTTTTACATTGGAGCGGCGCATCTCAAAGATAGCTATTCCGCAGGTGAAACTACTTGTTAAAAGCAAAACTGTCTCAATTAAGACATCCTTTATTTTAAAAATATCGTGTGGAGTTGGACCTCCAGCATATCGTTCGCTTAAAACGAAAAAGACAGCAAATAATGTTGCGAAAAGAATGATTTCCGCTCCAAGAAAAATCCAAAATCCTAATATATTCATTTTGTTTTGTTCTGTTTGATATTCCAATGGAAGAGACGTATCAATTTTGGCTGTAGACATTATTTTTCACCTCTCCAAGCTCGTTCTGTTTTGATGATTTCATCGACTCCAACATGGAAGCCATCATCATAATCAAAGGAACGAATGATTAACCCAATAATAATTCCGATTCCAGCAACCGCAGCGGCGATATGCCATTCAAAGACAAGGAAGAAGCCTGCGATACCAAAGACTACACACATGTAGAATGGGAGTCCTGTATTGCTTGGTAAGTGAATTTCCTCCACTTCCTCATCTTTAAGCTCTGATCCGATATTGTTCTTTTTCATATACCAATAGGCATCTAGCGTTTTTACCTCAGGTACTTTGGCAAAGTT
The DNA here is from genome assembly GCF_900117315.1 of Bacillus massilinigeriensis. Classification (GTDB taxonomy): domain Bacteria; phylum Bacillota; class Bacilli; order Bacillales; family Cytobacillaceae; genus Bacillus_BE; species Bacillus_BE massilionigeriensis. The sequence continues at coordinate 3,595,247 of NZ_LT630337.1, read as the reverse complement.
ATAATGTTGAACAGGTGATGATGTATACCATTCTAGTGTTCTAGCATCCCATGGATCATTGGAAATATTACGGTCTGCGTAACGAATGCTCCAGTAAATGTTATAGCAGAATGCTGCAAAGCCTAATGCCATAATAACAGCACCAATCGCTGATAGTAGGAATAATGGAGCAAATCCAGATTCAGCTGAGTAGGTGTAGGAGCGACGAACGGCTCCATCTAGTCCAAGGAAGAACATTGGCATAAAGGTAAGATTAAATCCGATATTAAATAACCAGAAATGAACCTTCCCAAGTTTTTCGTTTAAAAGAAAACCGAACATTTTTGGCCACCAATAATAAAGTCCGGCAAACACTGCATAAACAACACCAGGAATTAATACGTAGTGGAAGTGAGCGACTAAGAATAATGTATTGTGATATTGATAGTCTGCTGCACCCATGGCAAGCATGACTCCGGTAACCCCACCAATAACAAATGTTGGGATAAAGGCTAATACCCAAAGCATAGCAGTGGTAAATCGAATTCGGCCTTTTCTCATCGTGAATAGCCAGTTAAACATCTTTACTCCTGTTGGTATGGCGATCATCATCGTTGTGATGGAGAAAACGGAGTTCACTCCAGGTCCCGCACCCATTGTGAAGAAGTGGTGGACCCAAACAAGCATACTTAAAAAGGCAATTCCGACAATCGATACAATCATAGATTTATAGCCAAATAGCATTTTTCTTGAGAAGGTTGAAATAACCTCTGAAAATATTCCAAATGCAGGGAGGACAACGATATATACTTCAGGATGTCCCCAGAGCCAGAAAAGGTTGGCCCAAAGCATATCCATTCCTCCGCCTGAAAGCGTAAAGAAATGTGTTCCGAATAAACGGTCAAACATCATTAATGCTAATGCCACTGTAAAGATAGGGAAAGAAGCAACAATAATGATTGATGCAACGAATGATGTCCAAGTGAACATTGGCATCTTCATCAATGACATGCCTTTTGTTCTCATTTTTAATACCGTGACAATGAAGTTAATGCCGGATGCCAAGGTTCCGATTCCAGCAATCTGCAGGGCAATCGCATAATAGTTATTTCCAATACCAGGACTAAATTCCTTTCCTGCCAGCGGGAAGTAAGCTGTCCAACCGGCATCAGGTGAACCTCCAATAACAAAGGAAATATTAAAGAGCATGGCCCCACTAAAGAATAGCCAGAAGCTGATGGCATTCAATTTTGGGAAGGCAACATCACGTGCTCCAATTTGTAGTGGAATAATATAGTTCATTAATCCGATTAAAAATGGCATTGCCATAAAGAGAATCATAATAACACCGTGGGTAGTAAACACCTCATTATAATGCTGAGCATCTAAAAACTTCATTTCTGGTCTGGCAGTTTGGGCCTTCATCAATAAGCCGTCTACGCCTCCGCGGAAAAACATCAGTACAGCAGATAGAATATACATAATTCCAATTTTTTTATGGTCAACGGTTGTAATCCATTCCGTCCATAACCATTTCCATTTCTTAAGAACCGTTATTCCGACTACAATCCCAATCATCGTTAGTAGGATGGCAATCTGAGAGCCGATAATGAGCGGATCTCCATTTAACATAAAGAATTCTTTAAGCTTAGTGTTCATGATGCTCACCTCCACCTTTTGTTTCATTCATGTTCATTTCATTCATTTCATGCTCAGAAGCTTCCTCTTGCTTGTGAGTATGTTTTTCTTCTTGATCTGTAAAGATCTTTCCTTGATATCCGTGAGTTTTGTATAGCTCAGGGTTTGTATAGGTTTTTGAATGCATATCGGCATGGTTTACCCATTTAAGATGTGTATTTGTAAAGGTTAATCGTCCTAAATGAGTTGGTTTAAGCAATTCATTGTATTTATTCTCTGTTAATTTAGGAGCAGTTTTCTTAACATCCTTCACCCATTGATCAAAATCCTTTTGTGTTTGTGCTTGGACTTCAAATTCCATACCAGCATATCCCCGACCATTGAAGTTTGTATTTCTCCCTATGTAGGAACCGGGGTTGTCTGCAACTAGGTACATTTGAGTTTCCATTTTGTTCATTGTGTACTTTTGACCGCCCAAGGCAGGTATCCAAAATGATTGCATCGTACTAGCTGAAGTTAGTTTAAAGTGAACCGGGGTATCCTCAGGAATATTAAAATAGTTGACTGTTTCTATTCCCTGCTCAGGATAGCTGAAAATCCATTTCCAATCGGCGGAAGTAACATGGATAGTTATTGGTTCCTTATCCTCATAGCCTTCTGGAACCTTTTCTAAATCGTAAATGGTTTTTACTGTTGGAATCGTTAATGCAATAACAATGATAATAGGGATGGCCGTCCAGATTATTTCTAATGTCTTACTGCCGTGATCTTCCGGTGGTTCATAATCCTTGTTATCTTCCCTTTCTCGGTATTTCCAAACAATAAAACCGAATAAAGCAAATACTACAACGACCACTAAGGCCATAAAAATTAGAGACCAGTTAATTAAATCTAAGATGCTTTTGGCAGCAGGTCCCTGTGGATCAAAGACAACAAGCTTCGAGTCACAGCCGCTTAAAAGTAGCATAGTGCTGAATGCTACTAGTGAAATCAATAGGAACTTTGATTTCATTAAGTTCATCTCCCTTCAAGGCACATTAAATTTGTTAAATTATTCACAAAGTTGTTTTAAAAAAGGTCCAATGTAAATATGCTATACAACCAAAAAATGTGTACTTTTTTCACATTAAGACTAATTCTAAAATTTTTACATATTTACACTATTAATATGATGTTAACATAATTATGCAAAAGAATAGCTTGAAGTTGTGACAAAAGTGTTAAGGATTTAATATCCAGTTGATTTGCCCTATCAATTGATCTTATAGAGAAATAGATTGGATTTGAGCAAGGTATGAATAACAATAATGGGAGGAGTAAGAAGTTATATTGGAATAATAATCTATGAACATTTAAATTGAAAAAAAAGTCTTCTTTCATTTCAATCTAGGAGGAGGGATTTCTTTTGCTTTGTAAAAGGCTTGTCTTTATTTTTGTGAAAAGCTATTCTATTAAGTGAATATAGATATTTTGTGAAATATTCTAATTGTATCTAATAAGCTATGAAAATTCCTTTTGATCTAATTTTCAAAAGAAGACATATGGATCTATTTTTTTCTAAAAAGAAGGTGTTCATTGTGTTGATTAAGTTTTTAGCAGCGTTAACTTTACCAGGTGCTTTAGTTGTATTATTCACGAGAGTTGCCTATAATCATGTACTTGGTCTTGTTTTAACTGTTGCCTTAATCGCTGCATCCGTTTATAAAGGTTATACGGATTCCTGGTTGCTTATTGTTGTGGATGCATTGTCATTAACCGTTGGGTTTGCGATTGCAAGAAAAATGACTGTTCAAGCAAGAAAACGTGCATAATTGCTTTTAATAAGAAGTAATTCATATTGATGAGGCTATCAAAGGGTGCTCAGCACCAATGCTTTAGGATAGCCTCATTTCTATTTTATAGGCTTTGTTAAACTTGAATGTTGATTTCCGTTCCAGGCGCGAACGGTTCGCGGGCGTGACGGGGAGTTTACCTCTAGCTAACGCTCCTGTGGGGTCTCCCCTGCCCCGTTTTCCCGCAGGACATTGAAATCGCTTCATTGATAAACTCCGCACGATAAAAATACTTTAGCATTTTTAGATGACATTGAAATAGCTCCATCGAAAATACACCGCACGATAAAAATGCTTTAGCATTTTTAGAGGAGTCTTCGCGCCTGAAACGTAGATCAACATGTCTTAATATCAACAATGAGCTTTAACACAGCCATTTTATAAAAACGAAACTTAACAGTTAAATGTAGAAGGTGAAGAATTTGATTCGTTTAATAGACGTAACTAATCAAGAAATGGCGAAAAGTCTCCTTGAGGTGCAGTTACCAGCCTATAAGGTGGAGGCAGAGTTAATCGGATTCGATGGAATTCCTGCATTAAAGGACACAGTGGAAACACTAAGTAATTGTGGAGAAACATTTTATGGTTATTTTATAGATGAAGAATTGGCTGGAGCCATTTCCTACAAGGAGGATGAGGAAATGGTTGACATTCATCGACTTATCGTTCATCCGGATCATTTTCGCAAAGGGATCGGAAAGGAATTAGTTTCTTACATATTAGATATAGTTGCGTGCGGAAGGAAGGTGATAGTAAGCACAGGGGCGCAAAATTATCCAGCAATGCAGCTATACCGAAGCCTTGGCTTTGAAGAGAAAAAGGATGTTGAGGTCGGGCCGGGGATATTTGTTACTTTGTTGGAAAGAGTCTACCCGCTAAAATAAATACAAAAATCGAATATTTGTTCGCAAATTATTGGTTAATTATTAGTGCTTTGTGGTAGAATGATTTTAGAAAAAATATCAACTGGAAAATTAAAACAAATTGTGGATTGCAATCGAGTCTTTCATTTATATATATTTTGGTAAACTGACCATGTAGAGGGGGTAAAACCGTGAAGAATCAATTTGAACTAGTCTCAAAATATTCTCCTCAAGGCGATCAACCGCAAGCCATTAAGAAATTAGTGGAGGGAATTAACGAAGGGAAAAAACATCAGACGCTGCTTGGGGCAACAGGAACGGGTAAGACGTTTACCATTTCGAACGTAATTAAAGAAGTGAATAAACCAACTCTTATCATTGCCCATAACAAGACCTTGGCTGGGCAGCTATATAGTGAGTTTAAAGAGTTCTTTCCTAATAACGCGGTGGAGTACTTTGTCAGCTATTATGATTATTATCAACCGGAGGCCTATGTTCCACAAACGGATACTTTTATTGAGAAAGATGCAAGTATTAATGATGAAATTGATAAGCTCCGACATTCTGCGACTTCCTCTTTGTTTGAACGCAATGATGTCATTATTATTGCCAGCGTTTCCTGCATCTATGGTCTCGGTTCACCAGAGGAATATCGTGAACTTGTGCTTTCCTTAAGAACAGGAATGGAAATTGAAAGAAATCAGCTTCTGCGCCGATTAGTTGATATCCAATATGAAAGAAATGATATTGACTTCCAAAGGGGGACCTTTCGTGTTCGCGGGGATGTGGTTGAGATTTTTCCAGCATCAAAAGATGAGCATTGCTTAAGGGTGGAGTTTTTTGGTGATGAAATAGACCGCATAAGAGAAGTGGATGCTCTAACAGGTGAGATTATGGGTGAACGGGATCATGTAGCCATCTTTCCGGCTTCTCACTTCGTTACCCGTGATGAAAAATTGCAGGTTGCCATTAAGAATATAGAGAAGGAATTGGAAGAACGCCTTGCTGAACTTAGAGAAAATAATAAGCTGCTTGAGGCCCAGCGTTTAGAGCAACGGACCCGATACGACCTGGAAATGATGAGGGAAATGGGATTCTGCTCAGGGATTGAAAACTATTCACGTCATTTGACTTTAAGGCCAGCGGGGTCCACACCGTATACGTTACTCGATTACTTTCCTGAGGACTTCTTGATTGTTATCGATGAATCTCATGTTACCCTACCTCAAATTCGAGGGATGTACAATGGGGACCAAGCAAGGAAAAATGTCCTTGTTGATTATGGTTTTCGTCTCCCATCAGCCCTGGATAACAGACCGCTAACATTTACGGAATTTGAAAAGCATATTAATCAAATCGTTTATATATCAGCAACTCCTGGACCATATGAGATGGAGCATACTCCAGAAGTAATTGAACAGATTATTCGTCCGACTGGATTGCTTGATCCATTGATTGATGTACGTCCAATTGAAGGTCAAATTGATGACTTAATTGGTGAAATACAGGATAGAGTTCAAAAGAACGAACGGGTATTAATCACTACTTTAACGAAAAAAATGTCTGAGGATCTAACAGATTATTTAAAAGAAATCGGAATAAAGGTTCAGTATTTGCATTCCGAGGTAAAGACTCTTGAGAGGATTGAAATTATCCGGGAGCTTCGATTAGGCAAATATGACGTATTAGTTGGAATCAACCTATTAAGGGAAGGGCTTGATATCCCCGAGGTTTCCCTAGTGGCAATCCTGGATGCCGATAAAGAAGGTTTCCTTCGTTCAGAGCGTTCCTTAATCCAAACAATTGGTCGTGCAGCAAGAAATTCGAACGGACATGTCATTATGTATGCTGATCGAATGACTAATTCGATGGAAGTAGCCATCTCGGAAACGAAGCGTCGCCGTGCCATTCAAGAGGAATATAATCAAAAGCACGGAATCACTCCACAAACGATACAAAAGGAGATTCGCGAATCCATTCGAGCTACACATGCGGCCGAGGAACAAGAAGAATACAAACCAGCAAAAAGGTTAGAAAAATTAAACAAGGAAGAAAGAGAAATCGTGATTGCGGATATGGAGAAGGAAATGAAAGAAGCAGCAAAGGCTCTCAACTTCGAGCGTGCAGCTGAGCTTCGCGATCTCTTATTAGAGTTAAAAGCGGAAGGATGACAATAAAATGGCATTGGATAAAATAATCATAAAAGGTGCTAGGGTCCATAACTTAAAAAACATTGACGTCACCATTCCGAGAGATAAGCTTGTCGTACTAACAGGACTTTCTGGATCAGGAAAGTCATCTTTAGCCTTTGATACGATATATGCGGAAGGTCAGCGGAGATATGTTGAGTCATTATCAGCATATGCGCGTCAGTTTCTAGGACAAATGGATAAGCCTGATGTTGATATGATTGAAGGATTATCACCGGCTATTTCAATCGATCAAAAGACAACTAGCCGAAATCCACGTTCAACCGTTGGAACAGTAACAGAAATATATGATTATTTAAGACTTTTATTTGCACGAGTCGGGCATCCTACTTGTCCCATTCATAATATAGAAATTTCATCCCAAACAATTGAGCAAATGGTCGATCGAATTCTTGAATATCCTGAGCGAACAAAGCTACAAATTCTAGCTCCCATCGTATCTGGAAGGAAGGGTACCCATGTAAAAACCTTTGAGGATATTAAAAAACAAGGGTATGTCCGATTAAGAGTCGATGGAGAGATGTTTGAGATAGGGGATGAAATAGAACTAGACAAGAACAAAAAGCATTCGATTGAAGTAGTGGTAGACCGGATTGTTGTCAAGGAAGGCATTTCTACAAGGCTGGCAGATTCACTTGAATCTGCTCTGCAATTAGGACATGGGAAGGTAGTTATTGATGTCATTGGACAAGAGGAGCTTTTGTTTAGCGAGCATCACTCCTGCCCTATATGTGGCTTTTCAATAGGGGATTTGGAGCCTAGGATGTTTTCTTTTAATAGTCCTTTCGGTGCTTGTCCAGATTGCGATGGTCTAGGTGCAAAGCTAGAAGTTGATCTAGATCTTGTCATTCCAAATGATGAACTATCGTTAAGGCAGCATGCCCTTGCTCCTTGGGAACCGACAAGCTCCCAGTACTATCCTAAATTATTAGAGGCAGTGTGTACCCATTATGGGATAGATATGGATATACCGGTGAAGGAAATACCGAAGGATCAGCTTGATAAGGTTCTATATGGATCCAACGGTGAAAAGATTCATTTTCGTTATGAAAATGAGTTTGGACAAGTAAGAGATGGGGATATCGAATTTGAAGGGGTTATCCGTAATGTTGAACGTCGATACAGGGATACCAGCTCCGATTATGTCCGCGAGCAAATGGAAAAATATATGGCAGAACAGCCATGTCCGACATGTAAAGGATATCGTCTAAAGAAAGAAACGCTAGCCGTATTAATTGATGGAGAGCATATTGGAAAGGTAACTTCCTATTCCATTGCAGAGGCCTATCAATTTTTTGATAACCTTTCTTTATCAGAGAAAGAAATGCAGATTGCTAAGTTGATTTTTCGAGAAATAAAAGAAAGATTAGGCTTTCTTGTTAATGTCGGCCTAGAATATTTAACATTAAGTCGTGCGGCTGGAACCCTCTCAGGAGGAGAGGCTCAAAGGATTCGACTCGCCACCCAAATTGGTTCCCGATTAACGGGAGTATTATACATTCTTGATGAACCTTCGATTGGGCTCCATCAACGTGATAATGATCGCTTAATTGATACTTTGAAGAGTATGAGAGATATTGGGAATACCTTAATTGTCGTTGAACATGATGAAGATACCATGCTTGCAGCTGATTATTTAATTGATGTTGGTCCGGGTGCAGGTGTCCGTGGTGGAGAAATCATCTCCTCAGGGTCTCCAAAAGAGGTAATGGAGGATGCAAACTCCATCACTGGCCAATATTTATCAGGGAAAAAGTTTATTCCATTGCCGCTTGAACGTCGAAAGAGTGACGGCCGCTTCATTGAAATTAAGGGAGCAAAGGAAAATAACTTAAAGAATATTAATGTGAAGTTCCCTCTTGGAACATTTATTGCCGTAACTGGGGTATCTGGATCAGGAAAAAGCACATTAATTAACTCTATTTTGCATAAGGGGTTAGCACATAAATTACACCGGGCAAAAAGTAAACCGGGAGAGCATAAGAGTATTTTAGGTATTGAACATCTTGAAAAGGTGATTGATATTGACCAATCACCAATTGGACGAACTCCGCGTTCAAATCCAGCAACCTATACAGGAGTATTTGATGATATTCGTGATGTGTTTGCCTCCACCAATGAAGCAAAGGTAAGAGGATATAAGAAAGGCCGCTTCAGCTTTAACATAAAAGGCGGTCGATGTGAGGCATGTCGTGGAGATGGAATCATCAAGATTGAAATGCACTTTTTACCGGATGTATATGTTCCTTGTGAAGTATGTCACGGGAAACGATATAATCGTGAAACACTAGAAGTGAAATACAAAGGGAAAAATATTTCCGAAATTCTTGATATGACGGTTGAGGATGCGGTTGTTTTCTTTGAAAATATCCCGAAAATCAAACGGAAGCTGCAAACTATCGAAGATGTTGGACTTGGCTACATTAAACTTGGACAACCTGCAACGACACTTTCTGGTGGAGAAGCACAGCGTGTGAAGCTGGCATCAGAGCTGCATCGCCGCTCACAGGGTAGATCCTTCTATATATTAGATGAGCCAACGACAGGACTCCACGTGGATGATATTTCAAGACTTCTAGTCGTATTACAAAGGCTTGTGGAAAATGGGGATACTGTACTAGTGATTGAACATAATTTGGATGTAATCAAGACAGCAGATCACATCATTGACCTTGGCCCAGAAGGTGGAGATAGAGGAGGAACGATAATAGCCTCTGGAACACCAGAAGCGATTGTAGAAGTTCCAGAATCTTATACTGGTAAATATTTAAAGCCAATTCTTGAACGTGATCGTTCCAGAATGCAAAAGCAAATCGAGGAAAAGGAAGCAAATGTGACTAATGTTTAATAAAAAAGCTAAAGCAACGGAAAATTTTTCCTTGTTTTAGCTTTTTTCATGCTTAGATAGAATCTTCTAGGCCTGTAGACTGAATTTTACCTTTCTATGAAACTTTATAAAAATCCTATCGTAAATAAGAAAAAAGCAAAATAAGCTATAACTAGGAGGGGACCTAAATTGAAGGATGAAAAAAAGCGTATATTAAATATGGTTGAAGAGGGAAAGTTAACAGTCGATGAGGCTTTAACTCTATTAGAGGAGCTTGAAAAATCAAGTAAATCAGGAGAAGAAAAGAAAAAAGAAATCATTGGTGAACTGTCAACCATTGTGAATGAGGGCGAAGAGAAAAAGTATCAGAAGTCAGAGAACTTTAAATCCTCATCCGTAAAGGATAAGTTCTTTGATTTTATAGATTCTGCCTTTCAAAAGGTAAAGGAATTTGATTTAGATTTTAATTTTGGAACAGCCGTAGAACTATCTCATGTATTTCAACATGGAGAAGCGGAGATCCAATCAATAGACATTGATATTGCCAATGGAAAGGTGAAGGTGATCCCTTGGACACAAAATGATGTCCGTATTGAATGTAAAGCAAAGGTGTACCGTGTAGAAAACCAAGAGGATGCTAGAACTTCATTTTTGCAAAATGTCATTTTTGAGATTGTAGAGAAAAGAATGCGTTTTTACACTGAAGCGAAATGGATTAAGCTTGAGACGACCATTTTTATCCCTCAAGCTCAATATGATCGAGTGAAGATTAGAATGTTTAATGGACCAATTGAAACAGAAAATCTAAAAGCTCGTGACTTCAATGTGAAAACGGCTAATGGAAAGATTCAAATTGAAGGAATAACAAGTGATAAGGTGGAAGTTGAGACGGCAAATGGATCCATCTCTGTTAATAGGGGAATGATAAACAAGTTGGAAGCTGAAACCATAAATGGTGCAGTAAAAGTAGATGGAGATGTAAAGAATGTCGAACTTCAGGCCTTCAATGGCAATGTGGTTTGCTCATTAAATGGGGACGATTGCAAGGAGGTTGATGTCGAGTCGACAACGGGAGCAATTGATTTGTATTTCCCTGATAAGCTGGCTCTCCAAGGGATACTGAAAACCAATCTAGGAAACTTTAAGCTTGATTTAGAAGGAGTTCAGGTTTTAGAAGAGAAGAATGAGATGGTCCAAAAGCTATTTAGGTTTAAGCCTTCAGTAGAAACGGATCAAGTTACCAGCATCACAGCAGATACAAAAACAGGAACGATATCTATTCATAAGGTAAAATAGTGAGTAACGAAATTGAAACTTAAATTTTGAAACGGTTCCTAAGCCATTCAAAAGAACTGCGATGTTGATAGAGCCTGCAAAAAGTGTTAGGTTATATTTGTATTATTTTAAAGAGGATGATAGAAAAATGAAATGGATACTTGGAATCGTAATCAATGCGGTCCTTTTTGTAGCGCTCGCTGGATATTTTGATGCATCATTTTATCTTGAAGGATTTGGGGCCGCATTAGGAGCAAGCTTTGTTTTATCTATCTTAAATATTTTAGTAAGACCAATATTAATCATTTTTACCTTGCCGATAACCCTCGTTACCCTGGGTTTATTCCTATTTGTCATTAATGCCATTACCTTAGTTCTGACCGATTCCATAATGGGAAGCTCCTTTGAAATTGAGGGCTTTGGTTTAACCCTCCTCGTCTCCATTATTATGTCAGCGGTAAATCTAATCATCCAGAAAACCGTTTTTGAAAATGAAAAGGAATCCAAATAAGTAGCCAAAAATGAGACTCAGACTATCCAAACTTTCCTTTAAGCCCTTCTATACAAAGGATCGTTATTGGATAGTTGGGTCTTTTTTATATTAGGCTGTGTTAAACTTGAATGTTGATTTCCGTTCCAGGCGCGAACGGTTCGCGGGCGTGACGGGGAGCTTACCTCTAGCTAACGCTCCTGCGGGGTTTCCCCTGCCCCGTTTTCCCGCAGGACGTTGAAAAGGCTCCATTGAAATCACATCGCACGATAAAAATGCTTTAGCATTTTTAAAGGAGTCTTCGCGCCTGAAACGTAGATCAACATGTCTTAATATCAACAATGAACTTTAACACAGCCTTATATTAAAAAAACTGCTGCCTTTGGTTCTGAAATAAAAAATGCTAAAATGGAAAGTGACATTTTCTTAAAGGAAAAGGACACTTTAAGAAAATGAGTTTTAATGATAAAAAATATGCCGATGAATACATAAATGTAGAATCAGAAAACGGAGGGCATCAATATGGTAAAAGTTCGGACTAAGGATATCATTGAAAAATTCAATTTAGAGTTAATTGCAGGAGAAGAAGGGATTAATCGCCCAATCACAACCAGTGATATTTCTCGTCCAGGAATTGAAATCGCTGGATACTTTGATTATTATCCAGCAGAAAGAATTCAATTGCTTGGGAAAACAGAGCTCTCCTTTTCAGAACGATTAACTGGAAAAGAGCAACAGAATCGAATGGAACGCTTATGTACAGATATCACTCCAGGAATTGTTGTGACAAGGAGCTTAGAGGTTCCTGAGGTATTAATTGAAGCAGCAGAGAGACAATCTGTTCCTCTTATGCGATCAAAGCAAAAAACAACTGCTTTTTCAGGCCGTTTGACCAATTTCCTAGAAAGTAAATTAGCTCCAACGACGGCAGTTCATGGAGTACTCGTTGATATATATGGCGTTGGTGTATTGATTACTGGAAAAAGCGGAGTTGGAAAAAGCGAAACTGCATTGGAGCTTGTCAAACGCGGACATCGATTGGTAGCTGATGATTGCGTGGAAATTAGACAGGAAGAGGACGAGTTTCTTGTAGGAAATTCCCCGGATTTAATTGAACACCTTCTTGAAATACGTGGGCTAGGCATTATTAATGTCATGACATTGTTTGGAGCGGGAGCGGTCCGAAGTAATAAAAAGATCTCTCTTGTCATTAGCCTTGAGATTTGGGATCAAAGCAAACATTACGACCGTCTTGGATTAGAAGAGGAAAAGATGAAGATTATTGACACCGAGATTACAAAGCTAACTGTCCCAGTAAGACCCGGTCGAAACTTAGCAGTCATAATCGAGGTTGCCGCAATGAATTTCCGTCTAAAAAGAATGGGAGTAAATGCTGCACAGGAATTTACTGATAAACTAGCAGACGTAATAGAAGATACAGATGATTAATTTTACAAAAAGTAAAGTGAAGGAGAAATGAGGATGGAAGAAAAGATTGAACCGTTAAACCCAATTGCCTTCTCACTAGGGCCAATGGAGGTCCGCTGGTATGGACTCATTATTGTGAGTGGACTGCTGCTAGCGCTCCTTTTGGCAATTAAGGAAGCTGAAAAAAGGGATCTTGAGAAGGATATCTTCTCCGATTTAATGATATGGGCCATTCCGATTGCCATTATTTCTGCACGGATATATTATGTAATATTTAAATGGGATTATTATATGCAAAATCCTTCAGAAATCCCGTTAATTTGGCATGGAGGAATTGCCATTCACGGAGCATTGATTGGATCGGTAATCACTGCATATGTATTCGCCAAGAAGAAGAACCTCTCATTTTGGAAACTAGCGGATATAGCTGCTCCAAGTATTATTCTTGGTCAGGCAATCGGACGCTGGGGAAACTTTATGAATCAAGAGGCACATGGTGGAGAGGTAACAAGGTCATTTTTAGAAAATCTGCACTTACCAGATTTTATCATTAATCAAATGTATATCAATGGTACTTACTATCATCCAACCTTTTTATATGAATCAGTTTGGAATCTGTTAGGATTTGTGGTTCTAATGCTTTTAAGGAGAGTCAACTTACGGCGAGGAGAGATGTTTCTTACCTATGTCATTTGGTATTCAATAGGAAGATTTTTCGTTGAGGGCTTTCGAACAGATAGTTTAATGCTAACGGATAATTTAAGGATGGCCCAAATGATATCCATCTTCTTAATAGTTGGTGCCATTGTAGTCTTAATTTATAGAAGAGTCCAGGGCTATGCAGGCAAAAGATATTTTGATAGATATTAAATATTTTTCTTGAACAAAGGGAGATAAGCATGCTACTAAGATCGATAAAACATGGGTTCTATGTTGGCCTAAAAACAACTTGGGTATTAGGAAAGATTATCTTCCCGATTACTTTGATTGTCTCACTACTACAATTTACACCGGTATTGGATTGGATTATCCAATGGATTACTCCATTTATGAATGTTCTGGGGTTATCAGGGGATGCCGCTATTCCACTTGTTTTGGGGAATTTTCTTAACCTATATGCAGCCATTGGAGCTATATTGACTCTCCCCTTAACCGTTAAGGAAGTATTTATCATCGCGGTCATGCTTTCCTTTTCTCACAATTTACTGATTGAATCAGGTGTAGCAGTTAAGGTTGGAGTGAAGTTGTGGGTGATTGTTGCCGTAAGATTAGGGCTGGCTTTTACCTCAGCATTCATTATCAATCTAGTTTGGCATGGGGGAGACCAAGCGGCCAAGTACGGAATGGTTCCAAGTGGTAAAGAGGTACATGGAATCGCTGAAATGATATTAGAGGCTTTGCAAAAAGCAGGTTTAGGAATTCTTCAGTTGGCTTTAATTGTCATTCCACTTATGATCTTCATTCAAATATTAAAGGATAAAAGGTGGATTGAGACCTTTTCTAGATGGATGGCTCCTGTCACACGTGGGTTAGGAATGAAGGAGAACACATCTACCACGCTTGCAGCAGGACTAATTTTTGGATTAGCTTATGGAGCAGGTGTTATGATTCAGGCTGTAAAAGAGGATGGTGTTAGTAAAAAGGATGTTACCATTGCCTTTATTTTTCTAGTTGCCTGTCATGCAGTCATTGAGGATACCTTAATCTTTGTTCCACTTGGAATTCCTGTCATCCCACTATTATTTACACGCTTATGCGTTGCCATTATCCTTACGATGATCGTTTCATATGCTTGGAACAGAAGTATCGCTATGAAAGGAAAGAAAGAATTTTATGAACAATAAAATTAATACCATTCTTTTTGATTTAGACGGAACATTAATTAATACAAATGAACTCATTATTTCTTCCTTTTTGCATACGCTTGAATGCTATTATCCTGGTCGGTATAAAAGGGAGGATGTCATCCCATTTATGGGTCCCTCTTTATATGAAACCTTTAGTTCTATCAATTTGGAAAAAACAGAAGAGATGGTTCACACGTATCGTGAGTATAATATTGCAAACCATGATTCCCTTGTAAAGGAATTCGAGGGTGTTTTTGAAACTGTTCAAACATTAAAGGAAAAGGGCTTTAAGTTGGGGATTGTATCAACCAAGATGTATGATGTCATTCTTAAGGGTTTGAATTTAACGAACCTTCATTCCTTTTTCGATTGCATTATCGGACTAGATCATGTTGAAAAGCCGAAGCCTGACCCGGAGGCTATTTATAAGGCTCTAGACCTTTTAAATTCCAGTCATGATGAAGCCATAATGGTAGGAGATAATTATCACGATATATTAGGCGGGAAAAATGCTGGTACAAAAACAGCAGGGGTCTCATGGTCTATCAAAGGAAAAGAATATTTACAAAGTTTTAATCCGGATTTTATGCTGAATCATATGAGTGACTTACTGCCTATTCTTGGAGTAGAGAAACAATGAGAAGAACGGAACGATATCCAGTTGAGGGCGCTAATTCCTTGTGGCATGTCTATCAAACCGTACCATTTTGGAAGGTTGTAAAAAACTTTATCGTCATCCAAATGGCCAGATATACTCCTTTTTTGGGTATGAAAAATTGGCTGTATCGGACCTTTTTACGAATGAAGGTTGGGGACCAAACATCCTTTGCTTTGATGGTTATGCTTGATGTCATGTTTCCAGAAAAGATTAGTGTGGGAAAGAACACGGTCATTGGATACAATACAACGATATTAGCTCATGAATACTTAATTAAGGAATATCGCCTTGGTGAAGTGAAAATTGGAAATGAAGTGATGATTGGCGCGAATTCAACCATTCTCCCAGGTGTAATCATCGGAGATCATGCCATTGTCTCTGCAGGGACATTAGTTCATAAAGATGTACCCCCAGGGAGCTTTGTCGGAGGAAACCCTATGAGGGTGATATATACTAAGGAAGAAATGGACCAAAGACGGGCGCAGGACTCTATTTATGGAGAAAAGTCTTCCAAAGAAGAAGTACTTTAAAAAAAGGTTTTAGTAATATGAGATTTTTTAGTGAAAGCATTTTGTTCTAATTAGGGACAGAATGCTTTTTTATTATAATTTTCTAAATTTATTAACTATATTCCTGACAAGTGTGGAATAATGAAGGTGGATGAATGGTATAGAAACAAAGGAAAAAATCATAGGTATTTTTGATTGACGTAATTTCATTTCAAGAGTAAACTACATATAACTTCATCTTGCTAATATATTAGCGAACTAAAGGATTTTGAATTTTATCTCCATAGAGGTGAGTCGATGAGTCGGTTATTTATGTTTGAAAAACCACTGGGAATGAGGGATACATTACCAGATTTATATGAAACTAAAAATCTTGTTCGGACGAAAATTGAACAGGAAATGAAAAATTGGGGTTATCAATTTATTGGAACTCCGACGCTAGAATATTATGAAACAGTTGGTGCTGCATCTGCCATTTTAAATGGTCAGCTATTTAAGTTATTGGACAAACAAGGACACGCACTTGTTCTACGTCCAGATATGACGGCGCCAATTGCCCGTGTGGCTGCATCAAGGCTTTTAAATGAGAATTTGCCATTAAGACTAGCATATTCAGAAAATGTTTTTCGTGCACAGCAAAGAGAAGGTGGTAGACCAGCGGAGTTTGAACAAATAGGCGTTGAATGTATTGGGGATGAAACCGTGAGTGCTGACGGTGAAGTCATTGCCCTCATGACCTCATCTCTTAAAAAGATAGGGATTAATAACTTTCAAATCTCCATCGGTCACATTGGCTTCGTTCAAGACCTTTTTACTCAAATTGTTGGAACAAAGGAACGAGCAAATTCCTTAACTCAATTCTTATATGAGAAAAATTTTGTTGGATACAGGGAGCATGTAGAAGGGTTGTCCCTTTCATCAATCGATAAGGGCCGTTTATTAGACTTTTTGAAACTCCAAGGAGGTTCAGAGGTAATGGACGAGGCTCTCCTTCTTGTAGAGGATGAGAAGGGAAAGGAAGCCATACAGCAATTAAAGCAGCTATGGGAAATCATTGTTGATTATGGAGAGGAAGCGAATATAAAATTTGATCTTACTCTTGTTAGTCATATGAGTTATTATACGGGGATTTTATTTGAGGTGTATGCTGACCAAGTTGGATTCCCAATCGGCAACGGTGGCAGGTATGATCTTCTTTTTGAAAAGTTCGGTAAGGAGACAGCTGCAACAGGTTTTGCATTAACCCTAGATAAATTAATTGAAGCGACAGGTAATATCGTTAGCAGCAGACCGGACCATTGTATTCTTTTTAGCGAAGAAAGGAGACAGGAGGCATTCCTATTGGCGAAGGATATCCGTGCAACAGGGAAAAAGGTGATTGTTCAGGATATTAACGGTGTGAAAAATATCGATGCCTGTACTAGTCAGTTTGATGATGTCACATTTCTTGTTGGCAGCAAAGGGAGAGTGGGACAATGAGAAATCATTTAACAATTGCCATGCCTAAGGGCAGAATCTTTGAAGAAGCAGTAGAGCTTTTGAAGCAGGCTGGATACCGACTACCTCCCGAGTTTGAAGACTCTCGTAAACTCATTATTGACGTTCCGGAAGAAAATTTTCGTTTTATTTTAGCAAAGCCAATGGATGTTCCAACCTATGTCGAGCATGGAGTGGCTGATTTAGGGATTGCGGGCAAGGACGTTATGCTTGAAGAGGAACGAGATGTTTATGAATTACTAGATTTAAAAATCAGTCGATGCTATTTAGCTGTTGCGGGGCTTCCTAATACGAAAATGAATGATGTAGCCCCGAAAGTAGCAACGAAATATCCGAAAGTTGCGGCTACCTTTTTCCGCGAGCAAGGGCAGCAGGTTGAAATCATTAAGTTAAATGGTTCAATCGAATTAGCCCCTATTATCGGTCTATCGGATCGCATTGTTGATATTGTATCCACTGGAAGAACATTAGTAGAAAACGGATTAGTAGAATATGAACGCATAGTAGACATTACATCGAGGATGATCGTTAATCCTGTAAGTTATCGATTAAAGGATGAACGCATTAGTGAGCTTGTTTCTCGCTTAAGTTCAGTCATCCAACAGGGTTAAGCCATTCATTCCCTAAAGTGGAGGAGAAAAACATGAAAATCCAAAGAGTGAATGAAAGTATTAATATCAAGAGATCAGTAGAAAACGGAACAGAAAAACAGCGATTAGTCGTTAAGGATATCATCTCTAGAATTAAAGCTGAAGGGGACCTCGCTTTAAAAGAACTGACAGAAAAATTTGATGGCTGTCGATTGGATTCATTATTGGTCTTAACTGAGGAAATCGAAGAGGCTTACAGTTTAGTAGATGAAAAGCTTGTTGCTATCATTCAGGAAGCGGCTGAAAATATTCGCAGCTATCATGAAAAACAAGTACGTAATTCATGGATGACAACGAGTGAGAATGGAACAATGCTTGGGCAAAAGGTGACCCCATTGGATTCCGTTGGTGTATATGTTCCTGGTGGGACGGCCGCCTATCCTTCCTCCGTTTTAATGAACGTGATGCCAGCAAAGGTAGCAGGTGTGAAAAGAATTGTGATGGTTTCCCCTCCAGGTCAAGACGGTAAGCTTCCCGCAGGTGTTTTAGTGGCTGCAAAGGAAGCGGGTGTAACCGAAATCTATAAGGTTGGGGGAGCTCAAGCAGTTGCAGCTCTTGCTTATGGAACAGAAACCGTTCAATCTGTTGATAAAATTGTTGGACCAGGTAATATATATGTGGCTTTGGCAAAAAGAGAGGTTTTTGGTGATGTCGATATCGATATGATTGCAGGACCAAGTGAGATTGCTATTCTAGCAGATGAAACGGCAAGAGCCCATGAAGTGGCTGCGGATCTATTATCTCAAGCAGAGCATGATGAGTTGGCTTGTAGTGTTTTAGTCACAACTTCAGAGCGTCTTGCAGAAGAGGTTGCCTTGGAAGTGGAAAAACAGCTAGCTGTACTACCTAGAAAAGCTATTGCAGGTAAGTCTATTGAGAACTTTGGGGCAATTTATTTAGCAGAAACGATAGATGAAGCAGCAGAAACAATTAATAAGATTGCACCGGAGCATTTGGAGGTTGTGACGAAAAATCCAATCGAGATGCTCGGGAAAATTCGTCACGCAGGGGCTATATTTTTAGGTCGCTATAGTTCTGAGCCAGTGGGAGATTATTTTGCCGGACCCAATCATGTTTTACCAACTAATGGAACAGCACGTTTTTCAAGTCCACTAAATATCGATGACTTTCAAAAGAAATCAAGCATTATTATGTACAGTCAACAAGCATTGAAGGAAAATCAAGAAAAGATTGCCGCATTTGCCCGTCTAGAAGGTCTAGAGGCACATGCCAGAGCCGTTGAGGCAAGATTTAATAAAGAATAAAGAAGAAAAAAACATAAAAGACATTGGGATGGAGGGAAATGGATGACAAGAATTTCAAGTGTGAAGAGAACGACAAATGAAACGGATATATCCTTACAGCTGAATATTGATGGAGAGGGAAAGGCGGATTTACATACTGGCGTTCCGTTTCTCACACATATGCTTGATTTATTTGCCAAGCACGGGCAATTTGATTTGACCATTGATGCTAAAGGTGATGTAGAGGTGGATGATCACCATACAACGGAGGATATTGCCATTTGCTTAGGGCAAGTGCTAAGAGAGGCGCTTGGTGATAAAAAGGGGATTAAACGTTATGGAAATTCCTTTGTCCCAATGGATGAGGCCTTAGCCCAAGTGGTGGTTGATTTAAGCAATCGCTCTCATTTAGAGATGCGTGCCCAATTTCCAAGCCAAAAGGTAGGAACCTTTGATACAGAGCTTGTACATGAATTTCTATGGAAGCTTGCTCTTGAGGCAAGAATGAATCTCCATGTGATTGTTCATTATGGTCAGAATACACACCATATGATTGAAGCTGTATTTAAAGCGTTAGCTCGTGCTTTGGATGAGGCGACTACGATTGACCCACGAATCAAAGGAATTCCATCTACAAAGGGGTTGTTATAGGGTGATTGGAATTATCGACTATGGAATGGGGAATTTATTTAGCGTGAGTCAAGCGTTAAAACGACTAGAAGTCCCTTACTTTATTTCAGAAGATAAGGAAGAGCTGATGAAGGCTGACCGTTTAATTTTACCAGGCGTTGGAGCGTTTAAGGATGCAATGGATCGGTTAAATGAAACGGGATTAAGTGAGATGATTATTGAATTTGTTCAAACAGGAAAGCCACTTCTTGGAATCTGTTTAGGTATGCAGCTGTTGTTTGAGGAAAGTGAGGAGCATGGTTTAACTAAGGGGTTGGGACTACTCCCAGGTCGGGTTGTTCACTTTCCAGGTGTCACTCAGGAGGGGATTACGTATAAGGTTCCTCACATGGGCTGGAATAAGCTGTTATTTAAACAAGACTCTCCAATTCTAGATTCTATTGAAGAGGACTTTGTTTATTTTGTTCATTCCTATTATGTCGTGACTGACGATCCTACGGTAATTATAGCTGAAAGCAACTATGATGTTCAGGTTCCTGCTGTTGTTGGTCGAGGAAATGTATTTGGAATGCAGTTCCACCCGGAAAAAAGTGGGAAGACGGGCGTGAAGCTATTAACGAATTTCACCCAGTTTAGTGGAGAAAAGGTGGTGGCATCATGAGTTTCACCATTTATCCAGCCATTGATATGCGGGGCGGAAAATGCGTTCGTCTCCTCCAAGGTGACTATGATAAAGAAACGGTATATGGAGATTCTCCTTTTGATATGGCGAAGGAATTTGCTCTCGAAGGTGCCAAATGGATTCATATGGTTGATTTGGACGGAGCGAAGGATGGAAAAAGAGTGAATGATGCGTTCGTCATTAAGGCAGCTCAAGAATTAAATGCAAAGGTTCAGATTGGTGGCGGTATACGTACGGAACAGGATATTGTCCATTATTTAGAGCGAGGAATTGAAAGAGTCATTATTGGAAGCATCGCCATTTCTAATCCGGGCTTTGCTGTGGAAATGATCAAAAAATATGGTTCAAAAATCGCAGTCGGTATTGATGCAAAGAATGGTTTGGTTGCTACACATGGTTGGTTAGAAACCTCTGAAATGAAGGCAATCGAGGTTGGAAAACGGTTTGCTGACGCCGGTGCAGAGACATTTATTTTTACCGATATTGCTACAGATGGCATGCTTTCTGGACCGAATCTTGAAGCGGTTAAGTTAATGGCTAAAGAAACTGGGAAAGATGTCATCGCTTCAGGCGGAGTTAGTAGGCTTTCTGATCTCACTGCCCTAAAGGCATTGTCCGTTTCTGGCGTGGAAGGAGCGATTGTAGGAAAAGCGATTTATGAGGGCAGATTTACGGTCCGTGAGGCATTAAGAGAGGTGAACGAGTAAGTGTTAACGAAAAGAATCATTCCTTGTCTGGATGTAAAGGAAGGTCGCGTAGTGAAAGGAATTCAATTTGTTCAGCTAAAGGATGCAGGTGATCCTGTGGAGCTTGCTCGTTTTTATGATGAACAAGGGGCCGATGAGCTTGTCTTTTTGGATATTTCAGCATCACATGAGGGACGCAAAACAATGGTTGATGTTGTAAAGGCTGTGGCCTCTGAGCTTGCGATCCCCTTCACAGTTGGTGGCGGAATTAATTCCCTGGAGGATATGAAAAGAATCTTAAGAGCTGGGGCAGATAAAGTATCCCTCAATACTGCAGCAGTTATGAATCCAGATTTAATTAATGAGGGAGCCAGGTTTTTTGGAAAGCAATGCATAGTTGTGGCCATTGATGCAAAATACGATGAAGAGTTAGGCTCATGGCGTGTTTATACACATGGTGGTAGAACAGCGACCGACCGAGATTGTATTGGATGGGCAAAGGAAGCCGTTGAACGCGGAGCTGGTGAGATATTGTTAACTAGTATGGATAGTGATGGGGAAAAGAAAGGCTTTGACTTGAAGCTTACAAGAGCAGTTAGTGAGGCGGTGACAGTACCAGTTATTGCATCTGGTGGCGCTGGAAATGCTGAGCATTTTGTTTCTGCCTTTCAGGAAGGAAAAGCTGATGCTGCGCTTGCCGCGTCCATTTTCCATTACAGGGAGACATCCGTAACAGAAGTGAAATCTTTTCTAAAAGAAAACGGGGTGTACGTAAGATGAATATTGAAGAAGACATTAAATTTGATGAGAAAGGCTTAGTCCCAGCCATTGTCCAGGATGTGACAACAAAAGAAGTACTAACCTTGGCCTATATGAACAAGGAATCCTTAAAGAAATCATTAGAAACTCGGGAAACATGGTTTTATAGTCGCTCAAGGAGTGAGCTTTGGCATAAAGGGGAAACTAGCGGAAATACACAAACCATCGTTGAGCTGAAATATGATTGTGACCAGGATGCACTTTTAGTTTTAGTCAATCCAAAGGGCCCTGCCTGTCATAATGGAACAACAAGCTGTTTTACAGAAGCAATCGTGAAATCCGAGGTATCTGAAAAGGGGTTAGATTTACAGGAATATCAGATTCTTGCTTCACTTGAAAAGGTCATCATCGACCGTCAGAAAGAGCGACCTGAAGGAGCTTATACGACCTATTTATTTGATAAAGGGGTCGACAAAATCCTGAAAAAGGTTGGAGAGGAATCAGCAGAGGTCATCATTGCCGCAAAAAACCGAGATCATGAAGAGCTAAAATGGGAGTCTGCGGATCTTCTTTATCATTTGCTCGTACTATTGGTTGAGCAGGAGTTACCGTTTAAGGAAGTATTAAATGTATTAACGGAAAGACATACAAAACATGATAAATAGACATTGGTTTGAGGTCTGATTCTGCTTCCTACTTTGGGGGTGGGTCAGATTTTTTTGGGTTTTTAGCAATTGTGGTCCGGCCCGCTCGAATGGAAATACTTAAATTATTAATTTTCCCGGTTCATCTTATTTTATACAATTTCCTATGATATAATTTTATAGTTAAACATCGGTTATGGAGGACTACATGGGTAAAGACTCAAAAGCAATAAAAACGAAAGCAAAAATACTTACATTTAATCCCACGGGTGAGTACTATTTTTCAAAAGGGGTAAAGGCATATCGCCACCGTGATTTTTATAAAGCAAAAAAATATATCGAACGTGCAATGGTTCTAGAACCTGGGGAGCCGATGATTGCCTGTCAATTAGCCATCATTTTAACGGAAATGGGCGAATATCAAAAGTCCAACGAACAGTTGTACCGAATTCTTGAAGATATGGATGTAAAAATGGCTGAATGCCATTATTTTCTGGCTAATAATTATGCCCATTTAGGTCTTTTTAAAGATGCCTATCACCATGCTAATATGTATCTCGACCTTGAGCCCGATGGTGAATTTCTAGATGATGCCGAGGAGCTTCTTGACGTGCTTACTTTAGAGGCAGAGGAGTTGGAAGAGGACCTATTTGAACAGGATGAACTGATTATCAAACAAGAAAAAGCAAGAGGATTGTTAGAATCTGGTCACTTCAATGAGGCAATTGAACTGCTGAACACTGTCATTGAAGACTTTCCTGAGTATTGGTCAGCTTACAATAATTTGTCTTTAGCCCATTTTTATTTAGGTGAAGTAGAGAAGGCCATAAACATATTGAATGATGTATTAATAAAAAATCCAGGCAATTTACATGCTCTATGCAATCAGCTTGTTTTTGCCTTTTATTTAAAGGATTTTAAAGCAACTAAAATTTTCAAAGAGGCATTAAAGAAAGTTAACCCAATTTTGTTTGAGCATCAGTTTAAGCTTGGTGCAACCTTTGCTTTAGTTGGGGAGTATGAGATGGCCTATGCATGGCTACGTAAGCTTCATAAGCATGGTTATGAAGGGGACGGGGCATTTTATTATTGGCTATCCTATTCGGCTTACTTTACAGGGAGACAAAATCTTTCTGAAGTTGTTTGGAAAAAGGTAATTGAGAAAAGCCCAGAGAAATCCGGACTTGAGCCTTGGAATCGTGAGGATTCATCAGCTAATACCCTTGAAGAGGATATCAATTATATTCGAAAAAGATTTGAAAGCGAATATACTGAAGAAAGGTTATTCGCTCTATTTTTAACATCGATTTCAAGCAAAAAACAGGATATTATTTCATCTAAATGGTTTCAAATTAACGAGCAATCAAATGCTCTGGAGAACTCATATTGGACAGAAATTGAGGATTTCAGTCCATCGAAGTCAAGCTTAAGTAATGCTCACGAAACGGCAAAGGAATTGTACTCTTTCTATCAGCCAGTTGGGACGGTAGAGGCAGGCTTATTTTTAATGTGGTTTACCATTTTTGTAGAGCTTGTGAATGAAAAAACAGATATTAAAAATAATCGTGCATGGGCTGCTGCGACTGATTACTTATGGCATCAGCTTCGTGAAGAAAAAATTTCACAGAACCAGGTTGCGAAACAATATGGTTTATCAACTTCAACACTTCAAAAATATATTAAAATGGTAAATAAACATCTCATTTGAGCAAATCATTGGACGATGGAACTGTTGTTATATAGGATATGTGTAATAGGGAATACTAAACATATGAACCAGATTACTTGATGTTTTGCATGAAAGGAGTGGAGTGAATTGACAGAGGAAAAAATTTATGATGTTGTCATCATTGGAGCCGGTCCAGCTGGTATGACAGCGGCTGTATATACATCTCGCGCGAGCCTTTCCACTTTGATGATCGAACGGGGAGTCCCTGGTGGCCAAATGGCTAATACAGAGGAAGTTGAAAACTATCCAGGATTTGATACTATTTTAGGACCTGAGCTAGCGAACAAAATGTTCGAGCATGCAAAGAAGTTTGGTGCGGAATATGCTTATGGAGACATTAAGGAAATTATTGATGGAAAAGAATATAAAACGATTGTAGCCGGATCAAAGCAATTTAAGGCAAGAGCGGTCATTATCTCAACAGGAGCAGAGTACAAGAAAATTGGCGTTCCTGGGGAGAAGGAACTTGGGGGACGCGGGGTTTCCTACTGCGCAGTGTGTGATGGTGCGTTCTTTAAAGGGAAAGAGCTTGTTGTCGTTGGTGGAGGAGACTCTGCTGTGGAAGAAGGCGTTTATCTTACAAGATTTGCGAACAAGGTAACGATTGTTCACCGTCGTGATGAACTACGTGCCCAAAAAATTCTTCAACAACGTGCATTTGATAATGAAAAAGTTGATTTCATCTGGAATCATACAGTGAAACAAATAAATGACAAAGAGGGCAAGGTTGGCAGCGTTACTCTTGTTTCCACCGTGAATGGGGAAGAACAGGAATTTAAAACCGATGGTGTCTTCATTTATATTGGTATGGTGCCACTTTCAAAACCATTTGCTAATCTTGGAATTACGAACGAAAACGGCTATATTGAAACAAACGATCAAATGGAAACAAAGGTTCCTGGTATTTTTGCAGCGGGAGATATACGTGAGAAAACACTAAGACAAATTGTCACTGCAACAGGTGATGGAAGTATTGCTGCACAAAATGCTCAACATTATGTAGAAGAGCTAATGGAATCGTTAAAAGCAAAGGCTTAATTTTCTGTAAGTAGGATTGGGGATAATCCCGAAAAATTGGTTTGGATAGAAATATTTACAAAAATTAATTGTGTTTTAATTATCCTGTAACAATCATGAAACATAGATGGGGTATGATAAAGATAGAAATTGACCCCCTTTAAAGATATAATCCTTTCGCACAGGGAAACCTGTGTTTTTTTTTTTTTTTTTATATTAAAATAATGAAGTGTAGAAAAACCCATAAATTTACATGGAAGAATAAAGATAAAAAGGACGGTATGATTAATTGTGACCGTTTGCATAAAATAGTATAATAAAAGTAACGAAAAATTTGCCTAATAAAATGTTTTGAGTTGGACGGTACCGGGGTGATTTAATATGCAGAGAGTAACAAATTGTGTATTAGTTAAGGAAAATAAAATATTGCTTTTACAAAAGCCTAGAAGGGGCTGGTGGGTTGCTCCTGGTGGTAAAATGGAACCTGGTGAATCTGTGAGAGACTCCTGTATCCGTGAATTTAGAGAAGAAACTGGCATATATTTAAGAAATCCCAATATTAAAGGGATTTTCACCTTCATTATGAAGGATGGAGATCAGGTGATTTCAGAATGGATGATGTTCACGTTTTATACAACTGAAGCGGATGGACTTCATCTTGATCAGTCAGATGAGGGAAAAATCACCTGGCACCCAATTGAAGAAATAAAAAATCTACCGATGGCAGAGGGAGATTATCATATTTTAGATTATATGGTCCACGGAAATGGAATCATCTATGGAACTTTTACGTACACACCGGAGTATCAGCTTATTAGCTATCGATTAGATCCGAGTTAAATTAAAAAATAAGGGAGGTAATAGTTATGAGTACTGGTGCAGTTCAAGACACCCAAATGGTCATTATTACAGGAATGTCAGGTGCAGGGAAAACTGTAGCGATCCAAAGCTTTGAAGATTTAGGATTCTTCTGCGTAGATAACTTACCTCCAACTCTTTTACCGAAATTCCTAGAACTGATGAAGGATTCTGGGAATAAGATGAATAAAGTTGCATTAGTTATGGATTTAAGAGGACGAGAATTTTTTGATTCCTTGTTTAGAGCATTAGATGAATTAGCCGAAACCTCTTGGGTAAATCCACAAATTTTGTTTTTAGATGCCGATGATGCCACATTAGTGAAAAGATATAAAGAAACCAGAAGATCGCATCCTTTAGCAAAATCTGGTTCACCACTTGAAGGAATCAAGCTAGAGAGGGATTTGTTAGAAGAGTTAAAAGGTCGTTCACAAATTATTTATAATACTTCAACGATGAAGCCAAGAGAACTAAGGGAAAAAATCATAACAGAGTTCTCTGTCAATAAACAGACCATTTTTACGGTGAATGTCATGTCCTTTGGCTTTAAATATGGTCTGCCTATTGATGCGGATTTAGTATTTGATGTGCGTTTCTTGCCTAATCCCTATTATATTGAACATATGAGGCCTCAGACTGGATTAGATGAAGAAGTGAAGAATTATGTTCTCAAGTGGAATGAAACGAATAAATTCCTTGAAAAGGTTACAGAGCTTTTAAGCTTTATGCTCCCACATTATAAACGTGAAGGTAAAGCACAGTTGATTATAGCTGTCGGATGTACAGGTGGTCAGCATCGCTCTGTCGCTCTTGCTGAATACATTGGGCATTATTTTGAAAAGGAATATCATACTGTTATTTCGCACCGTGATATTGAGAAGAGAAAGGAAAAAATTACATGACCCAACAGGAACAGCCAAGAATTGTTATCATAGGTGGGGGAACGGGGCTACCTGTACTTCTCAGAGGCTTAAAGCAATACCCTGTGGATATCACGGCCATTGTCACGGTTGCTGATGATGGAGGGAGCTCAGGCCGGATAAGAGATGAAATGGATATCCCTTCGCCAGGTGACATTCGAAATGTTTTAGCTGCATTATCAGATGTTGAGCCGCTCATTGAAGAAATGTTTCAACATAGATTCACGTCTTCTAAAGAACTATCTGGTCATTCACTAGGGAATTTAATAATTGCTGCGATGACTTCGATTACAGGTAATTTTGTACATGCTATTCGTGAAATGAGCAAGGTGCTAAATGTAAGAGGGAAAGTGCTGCCTGCAGCTAATCACAGTGTTATTTTACATGCTGAAATGGAAGATGGAACGATTGTATCAGGGGAATCAAAAATTCCGTATTCTGGTAAGAAAATTAAAAGGGTGTTTTTAACACCTGGGGATGTACAGCCTCTTACGGAAACGATTCAAGCTATTCGAAAAGCGGATATTATTATTATTGGACCAGGTAGTCTTTTTACAAGTATATTACCAAACTTACTTGTTCCTAAAATTGGAGAAGAGGTTTGTAAGGCAAAGGCAAAGAAAGTATATATTTGCAATTTGATGACTCAGGCAGGTGAAACGTTGGATTTCACCGCAAGCGACCACGTAAAAGCCATTTATCATCATTTAGATTGTCAAATGATTGATACGATTCTAGTGAATAGCGAAGAAATTCCAGATGATATTCAAGAAAAGTATAGTGAAGAATTGGCAAGGCCTGTTCGTTATGATTTAAGTGCTTTATATGATTTAGGACTCGAGGTAGTCCATGGGGAAATCGCCTGCTTGGACAATGGAGTCATTAGACATGATACAAAAGAAGTGGCGAAAATATTATATTCTTTAATATTAAATGAAACCAAACAATCTTCAAAACCGTAATTAGGCTTATGAGATTTAATTAATCCTTTATCCTATTGGAACTTCCACCAAAATACACACAATTAAAATAGAAATTAGGGGGTGAAGGAGATGTCTTTTGCTTCAGAAACTAAAAAAGAATTAACCAATCTTGAGTCCAAGGATTGTTGTAGTAAAACAGAGCTTTCCGCCCTCATACGCATGAACGGTTCTTTATCTTTTTCTAATCGAAAATTAATTGTTGATATCCAGACGGAAAATGCAGCAATTGCAAGAAGGATTTACACGCTTATAAAAAGGCACTATGATACCCAGGTAGAACTTCTTGTTCGAAAGAAAATGAGATTAAAAAAGAATAACGTTTATATTGTTCGTCTGGCCGATTCAGCAAGAGAAATCCTTGAAGACCTCAGAATCCTGAAGGAAGGATTTGAATTTGTTCAAGACATTTCTGAAGACTTAATAAGAAAAAAATGCTGTAAACGTGCATATCTACGCGGTGCCTTTCTGGCTGGGGGATCAGTTAACAACCCTGAAACCTCCTCCTATCATTTAGAAATCTTCTCGTTATACAAAGAACATAATGATGCCCTATGTGACCTAATGAATACCTTCCGCCTTAATAGTAAAACTTTAGAGAGAAAAAAGGGCTTTATTAATTATTTAAAAGAGGCTGAAAAGATTACCGAGTTTTTAAATATAATAGGTGCACATGGCGCTCTATTAAAATTTGAAGATATTCGTATTGTGCGTGATATGAGAAACTCTGTTAATCGACTCGTTAATTGTGAAACAGCGAACTTAAATAAAACCATAGGAGCTGCTTTAAGGCAGGTTGAGAATATTAGGTATATTGAATCAACAGTAGGGCTACAAATTTTACCTGATAAGCTTCGTGAAATTGCCGAGCTGCGAGTGGCTTATCAGGATGTAACTTTAAAGGAACTTGGCGAGATGGTTTCAAGTGGTAATATCAGCAAATCCGGCATTAATCACCGGTTAAGAAAAATAGATGAAATTGCTGAAAAACTACGTGCAGGAGATAATGTGTAGTTTACATCATATGATTAATATATAAGAAAAAAACATCGGGGAGGATGAGAATGATGGTCGAAAAAGAGCTTGAAGTAAAATTAAGAACAGGATTGCAAGCACGTCCTGCTGCTAAATTCGTTCAGGAGGCGAACCGTTTTTCATCAGATATTTACATTGAAAAGGATGGGAAAAAGGTTAACGCAAAAAGCATTATGGGGCTAATGAGCTTGGCGATTCATTCCGGTTCAAACATTCGTTTATTCGCTGAAGGAAGAGACGAGGAACAAGCATTAGAAGAGTTAGTAAACTATATTCAAAATGAAGATTAGAAAAAGCTGGGGAAAAGAAATATATCGTTAATTGGGGAGAGTGAAATAACCTATGTTGTTTCCTCTTTTTATTTGGGTAAATTGATTTTACAAGCTGAACTCTGACAATAAAAAAGGCTACCCCATTTGGCAGCTTGCACCTTATGGGATAGCCTGTTAGTCAATCAATGACGAATTACCGGTAAGTTTATTTGTCCTTCTTATCATTAAGGGTATGTCTTGTAATAATATGGTCAACTAGTCCATACTCTTTTGCCTTTTCAGCTGTCATGAAATTATCACGATCGGTATCTCTAGAAATGACTTCGAGAGATTGACCAGTACGTTCAGCAAGAATACCGTTTAACTTTTCACGTAGGAAAAGAATACGTTTCGCTGCGATTTCAATTTCAGTTGCTTGACCTTGGGCGCCACCAAGTGGTTGGTGAATCATAACTTCGCTGTTTGGAAGAGCATAACGCTTTCCTTTTTCTCCGGCAGCTAAAAGAAAGGCACCCATTGATGCAGCCATACCAATACAGATGGTTTGAACATCTGGTTTAATAAACTGCATGGTATCATAAATGGCCATTCCTGCCGTGATACTACCTCCAGGGCTGTTAATGTAAATGGAAATATCTTTTTCTGGATTTTCTGCTTCTAAGAATAATAATTGAGCAACAATAGAGTTTGCGACATTATCATCAATGGCGCTGCCCAACATGATAATACGATCCTTAAGAAGACGGGAATAAATGTCGTATGCACGTTCCCCGCGGTTGGTTTGTTCAATAACTGTAGGGATTAAGTTCATTTTTATTTCCTCCTTTTATATAAGAGTCCAACATACAATGCTTAGTATATTTCTCCATTAAAAGAAAACGTTTGAATCCTGTATGTAATTTTATCATACACTGATGGTCAATAAAGGTCAAACGAATCGCTTTAGAAATCGAGAAATAATTGCCAATTGGTATTTCAACTGATTTTATACGTTTCAATCCTTCTTCATCATATCCTTTTTGGGAAAAAAATAATCAGTAAGAGAAGAAGGTTTTCTTATTGGCCTCCTATAAAGTCTTCTTGCAAAGAATTTGAAGATGACATATAATATGTAAACGTACTGCTTATTATGATTATCATTTTGTTCGATCAAACTTGACTCTATATTAGCTATAATGCCCTCGTGGTGCAACGGATAGCACGTAAGATTCCGGTTCTTAAAATGGGGGTTCGATTCCCTCCGAGGGCGCTTTGAAAAAGTTCACTTTATACGACGAAAGCCTTATCTTAGATAGCTAATAGCTATTTAGATAAGGTTTTTTTATATAATCCTGGGATTTCGTTCTTAAATGCTCGTTTGACCAGGCGGAATTTGTCGATTATACTCAATTATAGTGATTTTACCCATTTTTATATTGGTAAAAAGTATCTATGGTCAGGAGAAGTTGAGGTTGGGAAATCGAATTATTTATGCAGACATACTAAGAGTACTCGCAACATTTGCTGTTATGATCATTCACGTAAGTGCAACAAACTATGCACAGTTAGAACCAAATACATATGAATGGAACATACTGAACATTTATGATTCATTGGCACGTTGGTGTGTGCCGATGTTCGCCATGCTCAGTGGGATGTTCTTTTTAAATACGAATAGACCTTTGACTATGAAAAAACTTTATACAAAAAATATTTATCGTGTAGTATTAGCCTTAATCGTATGGGGATTTATTTATCAAGTGTATAAGGGATTTTTAAATCATACGATCGACCGCTACTTCTTACTTGATACATTCCTAGTGATTTTCCAAGGGAAGACTCATTATCATTTGTGGTTTTTATATATGATTTTAGGGTTATATCTCATTACACCGATCTTAAGAACCTTTATGAAAAGCGCAACGAAAAAGGATATTGAATACTTTTTGGTTATTAGCTTTATTTTCACAAGCTTGTTACCAACCTTAAATCATTTTGAACCATTTCATTTAGTAGCACCGTTCTTCATTAAATTTGATGTGAATTTAGTATTGGGCTATACAATCTACTTCATCATGGGGTACTACCTAGCAACTTATGAGCTAAGTGCAAAGACGAAAAAATGGTTGTACATTCTAGGGGTCATCGGGATATTAGCAACGATTGTTGGAACAAGAATCCTATCCTTAGAGAAGGGCGCGCCAGATACATTTTTATATTATTATTTAAGGGCAAATGTATTCTTTACACCGGTAGCTTTGTTCTTGTTTGGTAAAGAATTTTTACAGAAAATCCGTCTCGGGGAGAGAAGCTTAAAGATCATCTCTATATTATCGACCTACAGCTTCGGTATGTACCTAGTTCATGATATGATTCGAACAATCTTAATGAGATTTGGAATTGATAATTTGCTATTTAACCAAATCTTCTCTGTTCCTATCATAGCTGTGATGATATTCATCATAAGCTTTATCATCACCCATTTTATAAGGAAGATCCCTTACTTTGGGGAGAGAATTACCTAATATATTAATTCCAAAAAATGTAAGGTGCCTGTCACCCGAAATTAAGAAGATTTTCTCATACAACATTTTTCCTCCTTATTGTAAAATGGGATAAGGAGGAGATGTTTAATGAACTTAAAAACAGGTCTATGGCAACAGCAAACCTTAAAATTAACAATGACCCAAGAGTTAAGCCAAGCAATTGCTTTACTACAATACTCCTCTCTAGAGCTTGCCTCTTTTCTTGAAAGTAAAGCTCTTGAAAATCCCTTAATCAAATTAGAAACAGACAATATAAAAACGTTCAACCCACAATTTGATCGTGTGAAGATGAAACGAAGTGGAATGGAGAAAGACCAAAAGGCATGGATCGAACAAATTGGTGAGAAGGTTATTACGTTACAAGAATTTTTACTTTCGCAAATTCACTTGAACAGCTTAAATCCACGTGAAAATGAAATCGTCATGATTTTGCTCGAACATATTGATGAAAACGGTTACTTATGTACGGATATAGAAGAAATTTCAAAGATTAGTAGTTTTTCTAATGAAGAACTTGAAGCGTGGTTGCATGAGATTCAGCAAGAGGTTGAGCCTGCTGGGATTGGAGCGCGCAATCTAAAGGAATGTTTATACCTACAATTAACTAGACTAGAGAAGCCAAATGAAATCGCGGAAAAAATAGTCTTAGAGCATTTTGAGCTTTTTGCTGAGAAGAAGTGGAAGGAATTATCGAAACTAATGAGCATTTCCTTAAAGGAAATTCAAAAAGTATTCGATTTGGTTTTGACACTGAATCCTAGACCTGCCGCCAATTTTGTCTCGGAAAAATCCGCCTATATTATTCCTGATGTGGTGGTTAAGCCGAATGGCAACGAGTATGCTGTCAGTATTTATGACGACCTGATACCACGGGTTAGTTTTAATGAAGTTTATTTTAATAAATTCTCTCGTAAAGAGGATTCAGAATTAAGGAAATTCTTAAAGGAAAAACATCAGGATTATCAATGGATTGTTAAAAGTTTAGAGCAAAGAAAAGAGACCCTTGCAAAAGTGTCATTAAAGATAATTGAAAAACAGCCAGATTTCTTTAAAAAAGGGCCCTCGTTCTTGAAACCTATGACGATGAAGGAAATCTCAGAGGAATTAGACATACATGAGTCAACGGTTAGCCGTGCAGTAAGAGATAAGTACATTCAAACACCATTTGGCACTTTTGAACTAAGGTCCTTTTTTACAAGTACGATTCAAACTATTACGAACGAGGCGACTTCCTCTAAGCAGGTAAAGGAGATTATTCAGAATTTAATTGAGAAGGAAAATAAACAAAAGCCACTATCCGACCAAGAAATTGTCCGAATAATCAGGGAGAATGATGGAATGGTGATCTCGAGAAGGACTGTTGCTAAATATCGGGACCAATTGGGCATTCCTTCGTCATCTAAAAGAAAAAGATACGACTAGACATAAAGGAGAAGCCAAAAATGAACCAGACCAATGTTATTTTATACACGAGAAACGGTTGCCATCTATGTGAACAAGCAAAGGAGATACTGGTTGAATTAAAACAGCAATTCAATTTTGTATTAGATGAAGTGGATATTAATCATAGTGATGAACTCACTGAAAAATATGGATTAATGATTCCAGTTGTTGAAATTAATGGAAAAGAAGTTCAGTTCGGTCAAGTTGACAAAATGTTCATATATGAAGCGCTTACAATAAAATAAAAAGGGTTTTTAGTTGAATTATAAATACCACCCTGTTACAATAAAACACGTAGCAGGGGAGTTTTTTTTTGGAGTGAGCGGGACATAATATGTCTAAGAGGGACATTTATTGCCCATCAGGAAAGAGGAGGATATCATGAAGTCATCAATGATTGATATTCAGAAAAAATTATTACCTGATTTGCTTACCGTTATGCAAAAACGTTATCACATCCTCCAATACATACATTTGATGCAGCCAGTAGGAAGAAGGAATCTATCAATCAGTTTAGGGATCACTGAAAGGGTGCTTAGAGGGGAAGTTGATTTTCTTAAAGAGCAAAATCTGATTTCAGTGACAAGTGTCGGCATGAGCTTAACACCCGAAGGAAATAATTTACTTGATAGCCTTGAAAGTGTCATGAGAGAAATAACAGGACTGACCGAACTGGAGAAAAAATTACAAAATCAATTAGGCATCAAACAGGTCGTAGTGGTTGCTGGAAATAGTGATGAATCCCCTTGGGTAAAAAAAGGCCTTGGAAGAGCATGTGCTTTAAGCATGAAAGTCTTACTTGAAGGGAATAATATCATCGCTGTTACTGGTGGGTCAACGATGGCTGCGGTAGCAGATATGCTAACCCCTGATCTAGAGGATAAAGACATGTTGTTTGTTCCAGCAAGAGGTGGAATTGGAGAGGATGTTCAGAACGAAGCGAACACGATTTGTGCAATCATGGCGGAAAGAACACATTCAAGACACCGCGTTTTGTATGTCCCTGATCAAGTTAGCCAGGAAACGTACCAATCTATCATGAGAGAACCAAACATCAAAGAGGTACTCAGCTTAATTAAGTCTGCTAGCATGGTTTTGCATGGTATTGGAGATGCTATGACAATGGCCAAGCGCCGAAAAACAGATGCGAAGCTTTTGGAAGAAATCATCAAGGCAGGAGCAATTGGAGAATCATTTGGATATTATTTCAATGAACAAGGAAAAATAATTCATAAGGTTCAAACCATTGGTCTTCAGTTAGATGATTTAGAACATGTCCAACATGTCGTAACTGTGGCAGGTGGAGCATCAAAAGGTAAAGCAATCCGCTCATATATGAAGCAAGCCCCGGCAAAGGAAAAAACGGTCCTCATTACAGATGAAGGGGCCGCAAAACAGTTATTACAAGGGGATATCCCCTTATAATATTTTTAAAATATAGAGAAAAAGTTTTCAGAAGACTAGGAGGAAAAAAATCATGGCAGTTAAAGTTGGTATTAACGGATTTGGAAGAATTGGACGTATTGTATTTCGTGCAGCATTAAACAACCCTAACATTGAAATCGTAGCTGTTAACGACTTAACAGATGCTAAAATGTTAGCTCACCTTTTAAAATACGATTCCGTACACGGAACTCTAGATGCAGAAGTATCTACAAACGGAAATAACCTTGTAGTAAATGGAAAAGAAATCATCGTTAAAGCTGAACGCGAACCAGCTAATCTTGGATGGGGCGAACTTGGCGTTGATGTAGTTGTTGAATCTACAGGCCGTTTCACAAAACGTGAAGATGCTGCTAAACACTTAGAAGCAGGCGCTAAAAAGGTTGTTATCTCTGCACCTGGTAAAGATGAAGATATTACAATCGTTATGGGTGTTAACCAAGACCAATATGATGCATCAAAACATGACATCATTTCCAATGCATCTTGTACTACAAACTGCTTAGCTCCTTTTGCTAAAGTTTTAAATGAAAAATTTGGAATCAAACGCGGTATGATGACAACTATTCACTCATACACAAATGACCAACAAATTCTTGACTTACCACATAAAGATTTCCGCCGTGCTCGTGCAGCAGCTGAATCTATGATTCCTACTACAACTGGTGCTGCTAAAGCAGTTGCTCTTGTATTACCTGATCTTAAAGGTAAATTAAACGGTATGGCAGTTCGCGTACCTACTCCAAACGTTTCAGTTGTAGACTTAGTTGCTGAACTTGACAAAAACGTAACAAAAGAAGAAGTAAATGCAGCATTAAAAGAAGCAGCAGAAAACGAATTGAAAGGAATCCTTGTATACAGCGACGAGCCACTAGTATCTCGTGACTACAATGGTTCTGTTCAATCTTCAACTGTTGATGGATTATCAACTATGGTAATCGCAGACAACATGGTGAAAGTTCTTGCTTGGTATGACAACGAAACTGGTTACTCTAACCGTGTAGTTGACCTTGTTGATTACATTGCTCAAAAAGGACTTTAATCTCTAAGTTCTTAAAAAATGAAAAAGTTCACCAATCATTTATTGGATTAAAGGGATAAAGGGCTTATAATAGTAAAGGTGCAACCTGGCTATATTTGCAATTCCTTCCAAAAGAGTGGAACTTGATATTTTTTAAAAAAGGGGAGCGGGGAGGATTCCCCACTCCCTTTATCTTTGAAATTTCATGCAACAGAGTTGTTTCACATAAATGGAGTCTTTAGGAGGTCTTTTGGCAATGAACAAAAAAAGCGTAAAAGATGTCGAATTAAAAGGCAAAGTAGTATTTTGCCGTGTAGATTTTAACGTACCAATGTCTGAAGGAAAAGTAACAGACGATACTCGTATCCGTGCTGCACTTCCAACTATCCAATACTTAATGGAACAAGGGGCAAAGGTTTTATTAGCTAGCCACTTAGGTCGTCCAAAAGGAAAAGCTGTTGAAGAGATGCGCTTAACTGCTGTGGCAAAACGCTTATCTGAGCTTTTAGGCAGAGATGTTAAGAAAACTGATGAAGCATATGGCGATACAGTTAAAGCTGAAATTGCAACCATGCAAGATGGGGATGTACTTTTATTAGAAAATGTTCGCTTCTATCCTGGTGAAGAGAAAAATGATCCAGAACTTGCAAAAGCATTTGCTGAACTAGCTGACCTTTATGTAAATGATGCATTTGGTGCTGCTCACCGCGCACATGCTTCAACTGAAGGAATTGCTCATCACTTACCAGCAGTATCTGGTTTCTTAATGGAAAAAGAGCTTGACGTATTAGGAAAAGCATTATCTAATCCAGAAAGACCATTCACTGCAATTATCGGTGGAGCAAAAGTTAAAGACAAAATCGGTGTAATTGATAACCTACTTGAAAAAGTAGATAACCTAATCATCGGTGGAGGTCTTGCTTATACATTTGTTAAAGCACAAGGTCATGAAATCGGACAATCTCTATTAGAAGAAGATAAAATTGATCTTGCAAAATCCTTTATGAAAAAAGCAGAAGAAAAAGGCGTTAAATTCTACATGCCAGTAGACGCAGTTATTGCGAAAGAATTTGCTAAAGATGCTGAGTCAAAAGTAGTTGCGATTGAAGAAATTCCTTCTGATTGGCAAGCTCTTGATATCGGACCTAAAACAGCTGAGCTTTACCGTGATGTAATTAAAGACTCTAAGCTTGTTATCTGGAATGGACCTATGGGTGTATTCGAATTTGATAAATTTGCTGGCGGAACAAAAGCGGTAGCTGAAGCACTTGCAGAAGCAACTGATACTTATTCCGTTATCGGTGGTGGAGATTCAGCAGCCGCTGTTGAAAAATTCAATCTAGCTGATAAAATGAGCCATATTTCAACTGGTGGAGGAGCTTCCCTAGAATTTATGGAAGGAAAAGCACTTCCAGGTGTTGTAGCTTTGAACGATAAGTAATAAAATTTGAATTGTTGTACAATTTAAATTTGAGAGGTAGATTTTGCGTTATTGGGATATGTCCAATCGCAGCAAATCTCACTAGGATTTTTTACATCTAAGAAAACACGTGTCGGAGAGATTAAAAATCTGCTTGTGTAATACGGAAAGGATGTGCCCCATGCGTAAACCAATTATTGCAGGGAACTGGAAGATGAATAAGACCCTTCCAGAGGCAAAACAATTTCTAGATGAAGTGAAAGGAGCAGTACCTAGTCAGGATCAAGTTGATTCCGTGGTATGTGCACCAGCTTTATTTCTAGAGCGTTTAGTTGAAGGTGCAAAAGGCACTGATGTAAAAATCGGAGCTCAAAACATGCATTTTGAAGAAAGTGGTGCTTTTACTGGTGAAATTAGCCCGGTAGCATTGCAAGACTTAGGAGTTCAATATGTCATTATTGGACATTCCGAACGCCGCGAAATGTTTGCTGAAACAGATGAATCTGTAAACAAAAAGGCATTAGCAGCATTTAAAAACAACTTAGTTCCAATCATTTGCTGCGGAGAAACTTTAGAACAACGTGAGAATGGCGAAACGATGACGCTTGTTGGAGATCAAGTGAAAAAGGCTCTTGCTGGACTTACTGACGAACAATTAAAGCAAACTGTTATTGCCTATGAACCAATTTGGGCAATTGGAACAGGTAAATCTTCTACAGCTCAAGACGCAAATGAAGTTTGCTCTCATATTCGTAAAGTGGTTGCTGAGCAATTTTCTCAAGATGTTGCCGATCAGATTCGCATCCAATACGGCGGCAGTGTTAAACCTGAAAACATTAAAGAATATATGGCAGAATCAGATATTGATGGTGCATTGGTTGGTGGAGCTAGTTTAGATCCTCAATCGTTCTTAAAGCTATTGGAGGGTGGTAAACATGAGTAAATCACCTGTAGCTTTAATTATCCTTGATGGTTTCGGATGCCGTAGTGAACATAAAGGAAATGCTGTCTTCCAAGCAAAAAAACCTAACTTTGATTCTTTATGGGAAAAATATCCTCATAATCAATTAGGTGCAAGTGGAGAATCAGTTGGTCTTCCTGATGGTCAAATGGGAAACTCAGAAGTAGGTCACTTAAATATCGGTGCTGGCCGTATCGTATATCAAGCCCTAACAAGAGTGGACGTTGCTATTCGTGAAGGCGAGTTTGCGAAAAACGAAACCCTATTGAATGCTGTTCACCATGCAAAGAAAAACGGTACAGCTCTTCATTTATTTGGTCTATTATCAGATGGTGGAGTTCACAGCCATATTCGTCATTTGTATGCCCTACTTCGCCTAGCAGCTGATGAAGGCTTAGATAAAGTTTATGTACATGGCTTCTTAGACGGACGTGATGTTGGTCCACAAACAGCTAAGCAATTCATTGAAGCAACTGCGGAAAAAATGAAAGAATATGGTGTTGGCGAATTTGCTACCATCTCTGGCCGTTATTATTCTATGGACCGTGATAAACGTTGGGAACGTGTAGAGAAATCTTATCGTGCAATGGTTTATGGAGAAGGTCCTAAGTATACAGATCCATTACAATTAGTGGATGACTCTTATGAAAATGGAATCTATGATGAATTCGTGATTCCATCTGTTATGACAAAAGAAAATGGAGAGCCGGTTGCAACGATTCAAGATAATGATGCCGTCATTTTCTACAATTTCCGTCCAGACCGTGCAATTCAAATTTCAAATACATTTACAAACAAGGATTTCCGCTCATTTGATCGCGGGTCAAAACATCCAGATCCTTTACATTTTGTATGTTTAACTCATTTTAGCGAAAGCGTTGATGGCTATGTAGCCTTTAAACCGGTAGGTCTTGATAATACTTTTGGTGAAGTTTTAGCTCAAAATGGATTAAAACAGCTTCGTATTGCCGAAACTGAAAAATATCCTCACGTAACCTTCTTCTTTAACGGAGGTCGTGAAGCAGAGTTTCCTGGTGAGGAGAGAATTTTAATTGCTTCTCCTAAAGTCGCTACATACGATCTTAAACCGGAAATGAGTGCATATGAGGTAACTGATGCATTGCTTAAAGAAATTGAAGCAGATAAATTTGATGCTATCATTCTTAACTATGCAAACCCTGATATGGTTGGTCACTCAGGTATGCTTGAGCCAACAATCAAGGCTGTTGAAACCGTTGATGAGTGTTTAGGTAAGGTAATCGATGCGATTACGAAAAAAGGTGGTACAGCAATTATCACTGCTGACCATGGGAATGCGGATGAGGTTATTACATTGGAAGATAAACCAATGACTGCTCATACAACAAACCCTGTACCAGTTATCATTACAAAAGAAGGCGTTACAGTTAGAGATGGTGGAATCCTAGCCGATATAGCTCCAACTCTTCTTGACCTTCTAAATATTGAAAAGCCAGCAGAAATGACTGGAACATCATTAATTCAAAAATAAATTTTGAATGCTTTTGCTAAAAATAATTATTGTAAATTAAAGGAGAGAATAAATTATGCCTTATATTCAACATGTATATGCTCGTGAAGTATTAGATTCCCGCGGTAACCCAACAGTAGAAGTAGAAGTTATGACTGAATCAGGTGCATTCGGACGCGCTCTTGTTCCATCTGGTGCATCAACTGGTGAATACGAAGCAGTAGAACTTCGCGATGGTGACAAATCTCGTTACCTTGGTAAAGGTGTTTTAAAAGCAGTAAGTAATGTTAATGACATTATTGCTGAAGAAGTAATCGGTATGGACGTTACTGACCAAGTTGGTATTGACCGTGCGATGATCGCTCTTGACGGAACTGAAAACAAAGGTAAATTAGGAGCTAACGCTATCCTTGGTGTATCAATGGCTGCTGCTATCGCTGCTGCTGACTTTGTTGGTCTTCCATTATATCGTTACTTTGGTGGGTTCAACGCAAAACAATTACCAACTCCAATGATGAACATCATCAACGGTGGATCACATGCTGATAACAACGTAGACTTCCAAGAATTCATGATTTTACCTGTTGGAGCTCCAACATTCAAAGAAGCTCTTCGCATGGGTGCTGAAGTATTCCATTCATTAAAAGCAGTTCTTTCTGGAAAAGGCTTAAACACTGCTGTAGGTGATGAAGGTGGATTCGCTCCAAACCTTGGTTCAAACCGTGAAGCTTTAGAAGTAATCATCGAAGCAATCAAAAAAGCTGGATACGAGCCTGGTAAAGATGTATTCCTAGGTATGGACGTTGCTTCTTCTGAATTCTACAACAAAGAAACAGGCAAATACGATTTAGCTGGTGAAGGTCGTACAGGTCTTACTTCTGAAGACATGGTTGCATTCTACGAAGAGCTTGTTAACGAATTCCCAATCATCTCTATTGAAGATGGTTTAGATGAAAACGACTGGGAAGGTCACAAACTTTTAACTGAACGTATCGGTAACAGAGTACAACTTGTTGGTGATGACCTATTCGTTACAAACACTAAAAAGCTTGCTGAAGGTATTGAAAAAGGAATCTCTAACTCAATCCTTATCAAAGTTAACCAAATCGGTACTTTAACTGAAACTTTCGAAGCTATCGAAATGGCAAAACGTGCTGGCTACACTGCAGTAGTATCTCACCGTTCTGGTGAAACTGAAGATGCAACAATCGCTGACATCGCAGTTGCTACAAATGCTGGACAAATCAAAACTGGTTCAGTGTCACGTACAGACCGTATCGCTAAATACAACCAATTACTTCGCATCGAAGACGAACTTGGCGATTTAGCTATTTATGATGGTATTAAATCTTTCTATAACATTAAACGATAATTTTGTTGTGTGGGTGCCCCCGGTTGGATGGGGGGCATCTTTTTTTTGTTATTGCATGTCAAATTTTCAGCTTTGAGGTTAATGGCATATTTTTGAGTATTTTTTGAAGTAGCTGAAGAATAGAATTTCGCGAATAAATCCATATTTTCGCGAATAATTTAATGATTTCGCGAGTATTTTTGTAAATTTGCGAATAAAAATAATTTTCGCGAATAAAAGTTCACTTTTCGCGAATAAATTTTAAAATTCGCGAATATTTTCAGGAGTTTCGCGAATAAATCTTAAATTTCGCGAATAAGGCTAATATTCAAAGCTATTTATAAAGAGAAAAGTATTTTTTGTCCTTGCGAGTACCTTTTTCTAGCAAGTTCATCCCCTTTAATAGACGAGAAGTAGTGTCTTTTGAACTTAAATGAAGGAATTTTCGTGCATGCTGATTCGTAATTGACGGGCCAATTAATAGAAAGTAATCATTAAGTGAGTCAATGTGAGCTTTCTTGTCTAAAGTCCCACAAGTTTTACAAATCCAAGTACCATGTCCCCTTTTCATAGGAATAGAACGACAATTTGGACATTTAACACCGGTAATGATATCCCTTTTTGATAGGTCAAATTTATGAAGAATTTCAGTTTTAAGGGGCGTGTGGGCCTTAATGAGAAGCTTTGCTAATTTTTTAATTGTTTTTGGGGTCATTATTTGAGTTTTATATAAAGTTTCAATGGATTCGACCCTTTCTTTTAAAATAGGTGCATGAATAATACGAAATTTATTATAGGAGCTGATAAATTGGGTTTGGATAATAGAGGTGTCGTTGCTCACCACAATCAAATAATCAATGGGGATATTGGATAGCTGATTTTTCAGGAGGAATGTAGACAGTTGAAATTGCTGTTGTCTTACTTGGGTGATAGGATCCTGGAAACCTTCATCCTGATCCCCGATATTTCGTATAAGTTGATTGTGTTTTCCTTCAAATGTTAATTTCCCTTTAATATTTTTTGTTTCAACGATTAATATGTAATTTTCATGTAATAGAAGTGTATCCATTTGAAAATAGTATTTTCCATCGTTTGTTATTCGAAGGTTACGAAGGATTGTATACTCTTTTTTGGGAAGAAAATGGAGATGATAGTCCAGATTAAGCTCACCACGATGGCCTGACCAACGTATGGATAGTTCCTTTTCAATTTCGCGTTTTTTGGGATGATTAGTGTCTAACCTTTGAAGTAAAACCTCCAATTGTTGAATTATGATTGGAAATTCCCGTTCCTTTGCAATCAATTATTATCACTCCTTATGGTAGATTGTTTATTGTTTCTACAATAATTTGAAATCTCCTTCCAAATTTTAAATTCAATCAAGCATTCTAATAGCTGAACCTTTCCCTATCTCCCTCCCACTATTGTACAAAGAAACAAAATATGATATCATAGTAACATTGTGAAATGTACGTTTTTCAGGAGGTGGACTAGATGCATGCATTATTAGTCACATTATTAGTAATCGTTTCACTCGCACTTATTGTTGTTGTACTTCTTCAATCAGGTAAAAGCGCAGGCCTTTCCGGAGCCATCTCTGGTGGAGCTGAACAATTATTTGGGAAGCAAAAAGCACGTGGAATGGATTTAATTTTACAGCGAATTACCATTGTATTGTCCGTATTATTTTTTGTTTTAACCTTGTTAGTTACTTATTTTCAATTATAAAAAAGGTTACCTGGCTTTTTCTAAGTCGGGTTTTTTTTATATATCGAACAAATGATTGGATTGTAGATATTTTCTTTGTTAAAACTAAATAGTGTTTGGATTTTTT
This sequence comes from Bacillus massilinigeriensis, assembly GCF_900117315.1. Taxonomy (GTDB): domain Bacteria; phylum Bacillota; class Bacilli; order Bacillales; family Cytobacillaceae; genus Bacillus_BE; species Bacillus_BE massilionigeriensis. Next base: position 3,552,601 of record NZ_LT630337.1, on the reverse strand, counting down.
TATTAAAGGGGTTTGTTAGATGAAAATTGTTACACCAAAGCCTTTTACATTTGAAGGTGGGAAAAGGGCTGTATTGCTTTTGCATGGATTTACCGGGAATACTGCAGATGTTAGAATGCTTGGCCGTTGCCTTGAAAAGAATGGTTATACGTGCCATGCACCATTATATAAAGGACATGGAGTTCCTCCGGAGCAGCTAGTACATACTGGATCAGATGATTGGTGGAAGGATGTCAGGGAAGGCTATGAATTACTGAAAAAGAACGGTCATGATGAAATTGCTGTCGCTGGTCTTTCATTAGGGGGCGTCTTTTCCTTGAAACTTGGTTATACGGTTCCTGTAAAAGGGATTGTACCTATGTGCGCGCCTATGTATATCAAAAGTGCAGAAACGATGTATGAGGGTGTTTTAGATTATGCTAGGCAGTATAAGAAGATGGAGGGAAAGAGCTCAGAACAAATAGAAATGGAAATGATTGAGTTCCAAAAAACTCCTATGAAGACATTAAAAGCATTGCAGGACCTAATTGCAGATGTAAGGAACCATGTCGATATGATTTATGCTCCAACATTCGTTGTTCAAGCTCGTCACGACCATATGATTAATACAGATAGTGCCAATATTATTTATAATGAAGTGGAAGCGGATTTAAAAGAGATTAAGTGGTACGAGGAATCTGGACATGTCATAACATTGGATAAGGAAAAAGATCAATTGCATAAAGATATCCTTGAGTTTTTAAATAGGCTGAATTGGAAAGACTAATCATAAAAGTGATGCCCTATAGGGAGGGATTTAAATGGACGAGAATATTCAACAGCACATAGATAAACTATTAATTTATATGAAAGACGAAGCCTATAAACCGCTAACAGTACAGGAGCTTGAAGAAGCCTTTGGGATTCAGGATTCTACTGACTTTAAGGATTTTGTAAAGGCTTTAGTCGTTATGGAAGAAAAGGGTCTTGTCGTACGCACAAGAAGTAACCGTTACGGTCTTCCTGAAAAAATGAATTTAGTAAGAGGAAAACTAATAGGACATGCAAAAGGATTTGCCTTTGTTGTTCCAGATGAACCAGGGATGGATGATATTTTTATTCCACCAAATGAAACCAATAATGCCATGCACGGGGATATCGTTCTAGCTCGAGTAACCTCTGTTAGCTCAGGTCAAAGAAGAGAAGGAACGATTATTCGAATCTTAGAAAGAGGAATTCAACAAATTGTTGGTACATATGTTGAAAGCAAAAACTTTGGTTTTGTCATTCCAGATGATAAAAAGTTTACGAGCGATATTTTTATCCCAAAGTCAGCCTCTCATGGTGCCGTGGAAGGGCATAAGGTTGTAGTAAAATTGACGACTTTTCCGGAAGGGCGAAAAAGTGCTGAAGGGGAAATCATTCAAATTCTAGGTCATAAAAATGACCCTGGTGTGGATATCTTATCAGTCATTCATAAGCATGGTCTTCCAATGGAGTTTCCTGAAGAAGTCATTCAACAAGCAGTTAACACGCCAGACACAATTGATGAAAAGGAACTCGAGAATCGCAGAGATTTAAGAAATGAAATGATTGTGACAATAGACGGTGCAGATGCCAAGGATTTGGATGACGCGGTAACTGTCACCAAATTAGAGAATGGAAACTATAAGCTGGGTGTACACATAGCTGATGTTAGCTATTATGTGAAGGAAGAGTCGCCGATTGATCGAGAAGCCGCTGATCGTGGAACAAGTGTATATTTGGTAGACCGTGTCATTCCTATGATTCCACATAGATTATCAAACGGGATTTGTTCCTTGAATCCACAGGTGAATCGATTAACCTTATCTTGTGAGATGGAAATCAATGAAGCTGGTGAGGTCGTAAACCATGAAATTTTCCAAAGTGTAATTAAAACAACGGAAAGAATGACCTATTCCGATGTGAATAAAATCTTACTAGATAAAGACGAGGATTTATTAAAGCGCTATGAGCCACTGATTCCTATGTTTGAATTAATGAGGGAGCTTGCCGAGATTCTACGGACGAAGAGGATGAATCGCGGAGCCATTGATTTTGATTTTAAAGAATCAAAGGTTTTGGTTGATGAGAATGGAAAGCCAACGGATGTTGTTCTTCGTGAACGCTCAATCGCGGAAAGACTTATTGAAGAATTTATGCTTGCAGCGAATGAAACGATTGCGGAGCATTTTCATTGGTTGGATGTGCCTTTTATCTATCGGATTCACGAGGATCCAAAAGAGGATAAGCTTAGAAGATTTTTCGAGTTTATTACGAATTTTGGATATATCGTAAAAGGAACTGCAAACCATGTTCATCCAAGGGCTTTGCAGGAAATCATAGAAGAGGTACAAGGAAAGCCTGAAGAGATGGTCGTATCTACTGTGATGCTTAGGTCTATGCAGCAGGCAAAATATGATCCAGAAAGCCTAGGACATTTTGGTTTGTCTACTGAATTTTATACTCATTTCACCTCTCCTATCCGCCGTTATCCGGATTTAATTGTTCATCGCCTAATCCGTACGTATTTAATTGAGGGTAAATTGGATCAGGGAACAAGGGGAAAATGGGGAGCAAGGCTACCGGATATAGCGGAGCATTCCTCTAAAATGGAACGGCGGTCAGTTGAAGCAGAAAGAGAAACGGATGAGCTCAAGAAGGCAGAGTATATGGTTGATAAAATTGGTGAAGAGTACGATGGAATCATTAGCTCTGTCACAAACTTTGGTATGTTTGTCGAGCTACCAAATACGATTGAGGGCTTAGTTCACGTTAGTTATATGACGGATGACTACTACCGCTATGATGAGAGACATTTTGCAATGATTGGTGAACGAACTGGCCATGTTTATCGGATTGGGGATGAAATAACGGTTCGTGTTGTTAACGTGAATAAAGACGAGCGTTCCATTGATTTTGAGATTGTTGGAATGAAAGGAACCCGCCGCCGAGAGCGAAACGAGGCTCCAAAGGTCTTTAAAACAGGAAGTACAGAAAAGAAACCTCGTAAAGGAAGCTCATCCTCAAATCGTAATGGAAAAGAAGATTCAAGAGATTCCAATCAATCAAGGAAAAAGGGAAAAAGCAAGAAGTCATATGACAATGCTCCTGCAGCAAAAAGAAAGAAGAAAAAGAGACGATAAATTTTAAGTAGAACTAAGAGAGAGTCAACTAACCATGAAGGTCGGTTGACTCTCGTTTTTTGTTTCTATTGGAGGTCGTACCTATTATTCAAAGGGTTACAAAAACAAATTTAACAACATAACGACAAGTCCAGCGATTAAAGCTGATATGGGCAGTGTAATGACCCAAGTAGATACAATTTTTAATGCAACTCCCCAGTTAACCCCACGAAATCGCTTGGCTGAACCAACTCCAAGAATAGAAGAAGAGGATACGTGTGTGGTAGAGACCGGGACTCCAATAAGGGTTGCACCTTGCATGACTGCAAACGAGGATAAATCCGCTGCAAATCCATTGATTGGTTGGACTTTAAATATTTTCTTCGCCACCGTTTTAATAATTCGCATTCCACCAATCATTGTTCCTAAACCAATTGTTCCTGCACACATTACCTGTACCCAAAAGGGGACATCTAAAGTAGATTGGAACCCACCTGCTACTAAAGCAAAAACAATAATCCCCATCGTTTTCTGTCCGTCATTTCCTCCGTGAGAAAAGGCAGCTAATCCTGCAGCAAGTACCTGAAATTTTCGGAAGCCATTCGTGGCCCGTTGAGGGTTTGCATTTTGAAATAGAATGGATAATATTTTCATAATAATAAACCCTACAATAAAGGCTAGGAAAGGAGAAATAATCAAGGCTTTAATAATATCTGTAAACCCCTCCCAATTAATCGAAGTCATTCCCTCACTAAATACAACAGCACCAGCTATGGATCCAATCAATGTATGGGATGATGAAGAAGGGATTCCGTAATACCAGGTGAATAAATTCCAAAAAATCGCTGCAATGAGAGCTGCAACGACTATTACCATGCCATTATCTATTTGGAATGGGTCAGCAATTTTCCCACCAATAGATTTTGCCACAGCCTGAGAAGTTAAAGCACCAATAAAATTAAGTATCCCAGCATAAATGACCGCAAATCGCGGAGAGAGGGCTCTTGTAGAAACAGACATGGCTATCGCATTCGCCGTATCATGAAAGCCATTAATAAATTCAAAAATTAAAGCTAAAATGATGATAATTATAATAACTGTCATTATTGCCTCCAATAATTTGTAGTAATTATTTTGATACCCAAATCATTCAATAACTCCAATTCTCTCTTAAGCATTTTTCATTATTATGGAGTCCAAGGTGTTAGCGACTGATTGACAGTAATCTGATATCTGTTCAAGTTCTTCATAAATCTCCTTATATTGAAGGATACGGATTGGATCTTTTTCTACTACAAATAAATTCTTGATGGATTCACGAAGAATCACATCACATTTTGATTCAATATCTTTTATTTTGATTGCATGCTCTGTAATCATTTGTAATTTCTTCGTTGATAATAAATCAACCGATGTTTGAATTTCATCTGCACATTTTTTTATGGAATCAACAAATTTAAGCATATATTCGTCTGCGTCTATAATGGAGTACATTTCGAAAAGAGCGGCAGTAGATTCCAATCCGTCTAAAACATCATCCATGCTCATTGTGAGAGCTAATATATCCTCCCGTTCAATTGGAGTAATAAAGGCGTTATTTAATTCGCGAATGACTTCATGAACCATATGATCGCCCTTGGATTCATACTCTTTCATTTTCTCAGAAAAGACTTTAAGGTCGCTTACGTTTTGAAGTTTGAAATCAGCAAAAAAGTCGGTGCCTTCTTTTAAATTTGAAGATATATCACTTAAATAAATGGAAAACTTATCTTTTTTTCTTAAAGCCATCTGAATACCTCCACTTTGTTCAATGAATTCATGTGAAATATATAGGACATTTTTTACTATTTCCTAAGGGTATTAAAACCATTCTTTAAGGATTAAAAGGAAATAAAATTTCTTTATGTTGTTAATAATGGATTAAGGATTTACCGTACGAATTGTAGAAGTAGTCAATTTTTGTTAAACTAAGGGCAGCAGAATGGGGGAATTCTTTATGCCAAAAGGTGCAGGAAAAGTAATTGCACAAAACAAAAAGGCTTATCATGATTTTTTTATCGAGGATACTTATGAAGCGGGAATTGTTCTTCAAGGGACAGAAATTAAATCCGTTCGAGCAGGAAAAGTAAATTTGAAGGATTCCTATGCAAAAATTCAGAATGGCGAGGTTTATCTTCATAGCATGCATATTAGTCCTTACGAGCAAGGAAACCGCTATAATCATGATCCACTACGTTCAAGAAAGCTGCTCCTACATCATCGAGAAATAAATAAGCTAATCGGTGAAACGAAAGAGGTTGGTTATTCACTTGTGCCATTAAAGTTATATTTAAAAAATGGATATGCCAAAATTTTATTAGGTCTTGCTAAAGGGAAAAAGAAATACGATAAGCGTGAAGACTTGAAGAAGAAGGAAGCAAAGCGTGATATTGAACGTGCATTTCGTGAAAGGCAAAAATAAGTCTTACAATAACTTACAATTGAAATTGATAAACTGTATGCTATAATAATAAATGTCACGAAGGAAGTGACAACAAACTATAGCTCATCTATTTCGAGCATCCAATTGCGTAATTCTCATATGGATGTTTGTGTGAAATACCACTTACGGACATTTCTAACATGGGGACGCTACGGATTCGACAGGGGTAGTTCGAGCTTAGGTTGCGAGTCGAGGGGATCGGCCTCGTTAAAACGTCAACGCCTATAACTGGCAAAACAAACAATAACTTAGCTTTCGCTGCTTAATAGCGCTTAGGCTGTTCGCCCCTCCATTGTCCATGTGGTAGGGTAGCGGACTCACTCTTAGTGGACTACGCCGGATTCCACCGTCTGAGGATGAAGGAAGAGAACAACCAGACTAGCTGGCTGGACGCCTGTCGATAGGCATAAGGATCAGCGAAACGCCAAATATGTCGACTACACTCGTAGAAGCTTAAGTGCCGATATTTCTGGACGTGGGTTCGACTCCCACCGTCTCCACCAAATACATATTTGGTGGTTTTTTTATTTTTTTGTGACAGGAACCATAAAATTTCCGTTTGGAAACTTTATGGTTCCTTTTATTTTAGGAAATTTTATGGTTCATTTTTTATGAATTGTTGAGGATACCTTATTTTATTATTAATATTTATATTACCGGTTAGATCTTCTAATTGAATTAGGTAACATTATATCAATTTCCTGTTCTGAAAAAGTTTGTTCTTCTTGTGTTTTTAAAGCTTTTTGAGTTTCTTTATAACTTTTGGAATCAGTTCTAGGAGAACTTTTGTAGACATCTGCTGTCCTATTTTGAAGTTCGTCACGTTTTTCGACGATTTGTTGTGTATCTAATATTTCGAAATCTGTAAGAAGGGAAACGTATTCTTCCCTAATCTTCCACAAAAGGTTTGAAGCCTTTTTATGCTCTTCTGCAATTTCTACTAAATTGACGTTTAATGCATAGGTACTAAGAATGAGTAATAGTAATGATAAAAATGCTCCGATAATTCCGGACAGTTTCTCATCTGATATTATAGTTGCTAAAAAAGTTCCTGTAGTTAAAGCAGATAGGACAATTTGAGTGATTTTAATTCTTTCGTTTCTTTTTAACAATCTATGAACAAGTTTATCATGGGCTGTTTGTGTATATACTACTCGTCCATATGCCTCTCTTATTTGTGACTCCAATTTATATCCTTGACTATCTTGGGAATTTCGTTCCATAAATTTCTCTCCATTTTTGCTTTGCCTTTGATTCATTTGATTCATTTTCAATTGCTTCTAATGATTTATTGTACGCTTGTAATGCTTTATATTGAAAGTTCCCAGTCTTCCAAACATATCGGTTACTTCCCGGAGCAAACCAATATTGCTGAGAAGGGTTTATGTCCTTCAAATATTTAAAAAAGTCTCTACTCATCCAATCATAGTAAGTGTATGATTTATCACTATATTCCCAGTCCTTAATGAACTTATAAGCTAAAGTGTCTATGAGAATCCCACTCATTGGAACGTTCCATGTATTCTTCCACGCCCGTATCATTCTACACAATCTTTTCAAATTTTTGTTTGTATCTTTATTTAGCTTATCCATTGCTTCTATTTCACTTCTAGGATCAGTAGTTTTCCAACTTCCTCCATTATTTGAATCTGGATAAGTGTAGCTTTTATTATCACTATTTAAAAAGCCCGGTACAATTTCAAAATTTATCCCATCTGAAAAGTTTATTCCTATAACCTGACCGTCGCCCTTTAAATATGAAGAGCTGTAAGTCTTTTTCAATACTTCTTTTACTTCTTGTAATAAAGCTGATTGACCATTACTTGAATAATTATTAAACTTTACATATGTAGCATATGGTAACTGCACAATTATATCAATATCACTAGTAAATATTTCTGTACCTCTACCATATGATCCTACATAAAGACTATGATTTACTTCTGATGAACTGTTCCAGTAATCTAAATTAATTCTTTTTGTAATCTGATGATACCTAGATTGTATTTTATTTATGGTATCACTGCTCATTCTTAGATTTGAGCAAAAAGTTCGAAAATTGTCAGTTACTGACATAAAAATCCCCCTTAGATTTTATAAAATATTACTACCTAAAATTAATAGCTGAAATATACTATAATTATATAATAAAATAGTTAATACAACTTGTGATAAAGAAAAAAGAAAAGCATAGCAAGGGACCTAATGGCCGAGTAACATTTCTTGAGAATCGATATTTATGGTAAGATAATTGACGGTTGCAACAAATAAAACAGCTTTGTTGTAATATAGTTTCTTGCTTTAAAGTGTTGGACCGGTTTTGTGATTAATATAAGATTGTTCTATTCAGTTTAGTAATTGCTCGTGTGCAAAAGGTTTTTGATACTGGTAGCTTATTGATGAAAGGTCTGATTAGTTATTAAAACTTTACTTTTTGGGAATGGCATTAATATTCAATATGGAGGTTCTGATAATACAAATAAATCCATTATTCTTAGGGCTATAAAAAGTACAAAAGAACCAGATTATCCTGTGAATATTATTATTGATGATGCAGAATTACTCATTTCTTTATTTGGTCATCTGTTTATGCAAGTAAGAGATATACTTTCTGGCAACTATGATAGATATGCTTTTACTACTTATGAGAAAGCCAGTTTGGAAGACTTCAAAAGAAGATATAAAACTTATGAAAGTATTAATATTACAAGTATCGGCTTCGAGGATTATTATTTAATTTATGATCTTATGTGCTATAAATACAAAATTCAAAACCCAGAACGGTACTACATTAGAGAAGCATTAAAGTCCTTTTTTATTTACTCAATTTATAATAAGGGTAAGGTCAATAATATTTATAAAAGATTTCCTGAGACTCTAAAAGCATTTTTCGCTCAATATGATGAAATGTATACGACAAACTATGATGGAAATGTTGAGGTTTTCTCTGGAAAGAAAGTTAGATATTTACACGGTTCTTTTAACATTAAAAAAGATGTATATAATCCAGATTCAATGCGTAATAAATTGTCGGATAGCCCAATCGAACATTATAATGTTGATGATACTCATTTTTATTTGTATTCAAATGTTTTAACTACATATAGTGGTTATTCGAAAATATTTGAAATTAAACAATCAAAAAATGCTAATGTAGCAATGGAAAAGATGGCTACGGCGTATTCAACTAACCCGATAGTAAAAGGAAATGTTGATAATTGGGAAAAGGACGCTAATGAATTATTAAGAAAAATGGCTGAAAGTGTAAAGCTGAAGTTACAAGACAATGAATTGAATTTCACGGAAACATATCCTATTCAGGAGTTTATTGAAGTTGCAGGCGACATGGATATTGTTGGGCTATCACCTAATAATGATACACATATTTTTCAAGCACTAAATGATAATGTAAAACTTACATCAATAACTTACTATTATTATGATATCGCAGAAAAAGAGATAGTTAAACAGTTACTAAGCAAACACAATCCTGTTTTTAAAAATGTAAATTCTCTTTGGGAGAGTTATAAATAAAGGTGAACTGATGGATAAAAAGTTAAAGTTAATAGAAGTACTTATTTTGCTTTCGGGCAGTGTTATGGAAAGGGAAGCCGTATTAAAGGAGTACCAGAAGCTAACACCACCAAAAAAGAAATATCTGTATAATATAGTAAAACCAATATTCAAAAAGTATAATAGAGCATTTGATGAAGCACAACCACTTCTTGTAGTTAATATTAATGTTTGTGCTGCTGAAAATAATGTTGATCCAGCGGTTGCTCTTTTAGCTGGAATAAGTAAAGGCAAATGATAGATATGATAAAAGCGTTATAAAACTATAATTTCTATTATGATGACTAAATATGGTTTCATTTGATGCCAAATTTATGAAAAGTAATAGGGTTTGATTGTTGACGTACGTAACGCAAAATGATTAAACTCTTTTATAAAAAAATACTAAATTACAAAGGAAGAATTCATTTTGATCAGGTTTCAAAATGAATTCTTTTTTATTTGCCGTTAATCAAGGATTTTTTCAATGTTTTTTTAATCATACTTTATTTCAAAGCAAGCCAATTTCATTGTCAAGATATATATGTTTATGTAAGAGAAGTAGATTACTATTGACAAAAACAATATATGTAATAATGTCAAATGATGTAGAAAAAAAGAAGCTATGGAAAAAAGGCTATAACTTTCTAGTTTCTATTACACGGCTAGTCGATATGAATCTTTATTCAGAAAATGAAATCGAAAATGAGGCAATACAAAAATTAGAGGATGAAATTTTTGTATGGATTGAGGATTACGGATTTACCGAGGAAGTTACGAAGTATTTTGATAAGAATAGTCTTATGTTCAGCTAAACCAAATAATAGAAATTTAGATCTTCCACAATCGGCTCGATAGTAAAAGAAGGAAGTATAAGTGCGAGCAGTGAATATATTAAATAATAATAATATGAAAACTTAGAAAGGAGTTAAAATGAGAAAATTATCTTTCATATTGGTCTCTGTTTTTACTGTGTTACTCCTTATTAACGGAGCTTTTAAACAAACTGCAAATAGTGGTGAAAATCAACAGAATATTAATTTAACGGGAAAAAGGATATACAACAATCAACTTTCTGAAAGAGAAAAGCAACAACAGGAAAAGCAATTGGAGAAGTTCCTTAATAAAGAGAACAAACCTAATGCACTTTTACCTTTACCAAATCCTGAAGATAAATTAAGTATATATAGTATGCCTTTGCCAGATAGAGAAAATGTGGAAGCAAAAAATCTTAATTAAACGATGCGATTGTTCAATAAGGGCAGTCGCTTTTTTACTAACGAAACAGCAGTTTAATTTAACAAGGATTTCAATCACTAACAAAGAATTATTAGATATCAGATATTTTATATATTGGGGGAATAGTGTTGTTGTATTGGACTAAAGATGATTTTATGGTAAGTGATGATATTTTATTGTTAGATTTAAAAACTGTTTTTCATTTGTTATCGAATACATATTGGGCATCAGATAGAACGAAAGAAACAATTGAAAAGAGTATTAAAAATTCTATTTCTTTTGGTATGTATCATAATGATAAACAAATAGGTTTTGCTAGGGTTGTTACTGATAAAGCTGTTTTTTCATGGCTTTTAGATGTTGTAATTGACGAAAATTATAGAAGTAACGGGCTGGGTTACTGGTTGATTGAATGTATTTTAGAACATCCAGAAATAAAATATACTCGTTTTGCTTTAGCTACTAAAGATGCACATAATTTTTATAAAAAATTTAACTTTAAAGAAAATGATTGTATGGTGAGAGGGATAATAACTGATTAAGAAATGTCATTCCCCTTTTGTGAAAGACTTTCATAAGGAGCCACAGGCTTCATTCTATCGAAGAAATTATAATGGATTTGTATTTCAATTTTTCAATCTTCTTTCAGGTCTAACGGTAAAAGAAAATGTCTCGCTCCCACTTTTATTGCAAAAGAAGTCTTTAAGTTACATAAGGGAAGAAACGGATATAATTTTGAGAATGGTAGGATTGTATGAAAAAAAAACACCTGCCTTCTCAATTATCGGGAGGACAACAACAACGGGTAGCTTTAGCCAGAGCAATAATACACAAACCAGCGATATTACTGGCAGATGAACCTACAGGAAACCTAGACTCAAAAACGACGGAGGATATGATGAACCTTATTATCCGAATGCGTGACGAATTAAATCTAGCTATTATTATGGTAACTCAAGTTAGTGAAAGAAGGAAATAATCCTAACTTAGCTGAATTTATAAGTAATTGCTAATATTGTGAGGTGTCTTTTCAATGTTATACGAAGTAAAAATTTGGGGTAAGGAATTAAAATGTGATGTGTGTTCTGATAACAAATGGTATAAAAGCACTCTTAAAACAGAATTTCAAAGCGAAGAAAAAGCAAATGAGTATAACGAGGAAATAAGATATATGTTTGAATGTAAAAAATGCGGTAATTGTAGGATATTCGGAATGGTATCTAATGAAAATGACATTGATGATATGAATATCACTATTAGCCCAATCTAGAAATGTAGGATTATCTTCAACTAACCAACAGAATAGTTAAAGAAAAGTAAGTAATGTCAAAAGGAGTTTTTTCAAATGGACTTTAAAATAGGTGAAACACTAAAATTTGAAGAAATATGGGTTAAAGTAGTTGAAATTAAAGAAGATGCTATTGTATTTGAGGTTTTGCTCACAGGTCATTAGGAAGATGAAGGAAAACTGATGGAAGTGCCAATGTGGTATATCCAATCCAATAAAGACCAAGTAAAAAGATAGCAATATTATTAAGCTAACGGGTACTTCAGTGAAACAAGGTGTTGTTACGGCAGCATAATTTAAGAAGCTATCCGGGTACTATTTGTGTATTATTGCTCCAACATTAGGGGGAAGAAAATGAAACGATATTACTTAATAATGAGTTTGCTTATCGTGATGAATGCCATGAGAATGTAAAAAGTTTTGTGTAATTGGTTATACTTACCAACTAAGGAGATGATCGATTATGCAAAACAGAAGAAACCCATTAGCTGAGGAATTAGCTAAAGACTGCCGTACCGTGGAAGATATTCAGGAAAAATTAAAGATGTTGTTTAAGGATACTATCCAACAAGTATTTGAGGCTGAAATAGAAGATCATCTCGGCTATTCCAAACATGATAATGCAGGTGACCACTCTGGAAATAGCCGAAATGGATATAGTAAAAAAACAGTGAAAACAAGGTTTGGCAATACAGAATTGGATATCCCTAGGGATCGTAAAGGCGAATACGACCCGCAAATTATTAAGAAATATGAGACCACTGCTAACGGATTGGAAGATCAGATTATTGGTCTATATTCCAAAGGTATGTCTACTAGAGACATTGAGGATCAGATGAAGGACTTATATGGGATTGATGTCTCTCCAACCATGGTCAGTAAAATTACAGACAAAATTATGCCTCTTATTGTAGAATGGCAATCTCGACCTTTAGATCGGGTTTATCCTATCGTGTTCCTTGATGCCATTCATTTCAAAGTCCGAAAGGAAAACCGTATTGTTAGTAAAGCTGCTTATAGTGTTTTAGGGATCAATCTATCGGGACATAAGGAGATTCTTGGAATATGGATTGGAGAAAGTGAGAGTGCAAGTTTCTGGTTAGGAGTATGTAATGACCTAAAGAACAGAGGGATTCAGGATATCTTGATTGCTTGTAAAGACAATCTTTCTGGCTTTTCAGAGGCCATTAGCTCTGTCTTTCCACAAACGGTCCTTCAGCTTTGTGTCATTCATCAAATCCGTAATTCTATGAAATTCGTATCGTATAAGGAGCAGAAGGCTGTGATGGCTGACCTCAAGAAAGTCTACCAAGCCATTACCCTAGAAGAGGCAGAACTTGAGTTTGCCAACTTTAAAGAGAAATGGAGCAAGAAACACCCTATCATCATCAAATCATGGGAAACAAACTGGCTGGAACTGACTGCTTATTTTAGTTATCCTGCCGAAATCAGAAGGCTCATCTATACTACAAATACCATTGAAGGCTATCATCGCCAGCTCAGGAAAGTCACCAAGACAAAGACAGCCTATCCAACGGATGATTCACTGAGAAAGATTATCTATCTGGCTACTATGGAAATATCAAAGAAATGGACTATGCCTGTAAGAGGATGGAAAGAATGTATATCACAACTGGCTATTTATTATGGGGATAGGTTGGCGAATGAACTGACTGCTTAAGCCGAAGGTTAGTGCCGGCTTGACACGGAGCCTCTGCGGGCATGATTTATGGCGATTGGGCGATACCTTCTTAAAAACCGAGGTATCGCCTGGCAGCCAAGCCTATCATGCCCGCCACTCCATGTAAAGCCTTTATATATTATTTGGCTCTAAAAACCAATTACACAAAATTATTTATACTCCCAATGCCATCTTTCTGTTGAATCCATATAATTTTGAACCAGATTTCATTTATATTTTCTTACTTATACTTTTTACATTCGGCTTAATTTACTCAATTAAATTCATAAATAAAAATCGATTACTTTCCATAGTTTCAATCATTTTAAATATTATAAGTTTATTTATAAGTATTTTGGTTACGTTTGCCACATATTTAATGGGACCTCCATCGTAGTTATTCAAATCAACGGGTGCGATTGTTCAAGAAGAACAGTCAGTCACTTCTTTCTTTTGCTAACTGGCGGAATAGCGCAAGAGGAAAACTTTAGTGCTGGAATAATTTTCTCACTATAACGAATTAAAAAATCAATGTTAAAATCTACATTAGACGTTAAATTAAATAAAGTAGTTTACGGGGGCTTTTCCGAATGAAATCACCTTTAAAAAAATTAATAAGTGTTTTCTTTGAAAAAGGTGGACAAAGAGTTAAACCGCTGATGTATGCACAGTTTACACTATTTATTATTGCAATATTTTCGGGCTTATTAGCAAGAAATAATATTGGAAATATGAACTATTGGAATTATTCAGTAATTATGGATCTTATGATTGGTACAGGAGTCCTATTAATTGGTATAGAAAACTATATAGTTAACAAAAAAAATCCTAAACATTATTTAATTTGGTTTATTTGCGCAATAATTTTTTATTGGTTAGCCGTTGATAATTATTTTCTCAACTAACGGGGCATTATTGGAACATCGGTAATGTTTCATTTTCTTATTCAACAAAACGGGCGCATTTCAAGAGTACAAAATGTGCTTTTTCGTTATGAATCGGCCCATAATCAAGAAAAAAAGGAGAGTGATTCATATATGTTTTCTAATGAACAACTACAAGACTTAATTGAAGGAAAAATCATTGGGAACAAGTTCCCCTATGATACAAATAGTGAGCAAGACATCGAAGCACATATCCAACGGTTACTTCATCGAATAAATCGTATTCCTAATTTAATATGTGAACCAGAGTGGAATCATTTTGGCAGTGGATACGCCTCCTTTGTTGAATTTTTTTGTTATCAAAAAGAAGATGTTATAGTTGTTGAAGAAAAGTACGGTCGTCGAGAGATAAAGACAGATGGGATAATTATTGATATTTGTCGTTTAGCACCTGTAGCTATCATGGGCGAAGATGACAGATATAAAACAATTCATATCGAAACTAACGAAGTTGTTGGTGGGGCTTATGGTTCCTTACTTGATGGTCCCAAACGATTGTATTTAAGCGAGAAATTCCAAACAATAGCAGAAAAATTGAAACAAGCATTAAAAGAGTTTGATTATGAACTATTAGAAGCTGAAAAATTGAATCAATCTTTATCTTTTCAAACGAAAATTCCAACAATCTATCGTGAACCTAGAGAGTATTTAGTTATGGATGCGATTTTTTATTGGGAAGATTAGTTTTCTTTTGTTATTATTAGAGATTTCAAGGAATCGTGTAGTACCGATTATTTTTCTGTCATGAAGTAAAATAACAAACGGAAATTCTTTTCCTTCTTCTTTTTTCTCTAATGCTTCTTCGACAAAAGACTCCATATCATTTAATGTTTGAATGGTTTTTGGTAAATGTGTCCATATATCTTCAATTTGTCCAATATCGTACAAACCTTTTATATGGCCCCTTTTCATTGGTACTATTCGAACGTGCTTTCCTATTAATTCATCAAGTGAAATGTACATTTTTACTAACCTACCTTCTCAAGACATTT
Organism: Bacillus massilinigeriensis; assembly: GCF_900117315.1. GTDB lineage: Bacteria > Bacillota > Bacilli > Bacillales > Cytobacillaceae > Bacillus_BE > Bacillus_BE massilionigeriensis. The sequence goes on along the minus strand of NZ_LT630337.1, from coordinate 3,537,298 downwards.
TATCCTTTTCCAATAAATGTTTTAATTGAAAAATGATTTTTCAGTTGTAGATTTTTAAAATAACAAAAATGAAAAACTCATATTCGTCTTTCCAATCGAAATCTTCAATCTGGTGGTTAATAACTTTAAAAGAAATTTAAAACACGAAACAAATGCTCGCTAACCGGATACCTTATCCTTTTTTTCTTTTACCTTTTGAGTGCTAAGAATCAAACTAATAGCTGCCGAACCTGCACAAACAAACGGGAGCATGAAATATCCCCAATTGGTAATGACATATCCTCCAATTATGGAACCGAGTGTAATCCCAACATAAAGGGCAGTATTATTCCATGCCATCAAAATACCCCGATCATTCGGATATTCAGCCGCAAGTCGAGCTTGGTAAGACCCGAATCCACCATACCCAACCAATGCCCACATGAACAGGAAAAAGTAAACAGCCAATCGCCTGATGAAAAGAAAGTACCTATTGCAATTTATAGTTAGTAAAATGAGTGTTACCTTTGAAACAATATTTTCCCCTAATTTATCGGTTAGTTGCCCACTTGTAAGACTCCCTAAACCGCACCTACTCCATAAAACGTAATAGCCAATGCGATTTCAGATGATGAAAAGTTGTTTTCGGAATAAAGTGCAGCCCCTAGATAAACATAAAGAGCATACATGGAAATCGCCCAGATAGTCGTTACACTTACTGATTTGAACCTAGTATTCTAAATAGATTTCCTTGCATGAGATTTCTACCTGAATGATTTTGGTGAATCGATCTCCATGTTTTGAAATTGACAACGGCTAAAGCGGCTCCAACAGCTACCATTATAAAAAATAGGGAACGCAAACCAACAAGAGGCTCTAACAATGTTCCAAGAGGTGATCCTACCCAAAGAGCCATTAAATGTTCTGAAACGACGATAGAAAGCGTATACTCCCCGTCGGTAGGAGGCGCTATGTCTCCAATAATTGAGTAAATTAATGGGGTAATTGAGGCAACAGATAAGCCAACTAAAACACGACTGATGATTAACCACGAATACGAAGGGGCTAAAACCGTCAATACGTTCGATAAAGCAAAAAGAAATAAGCCACCAGTGATAAGGAAACCCTTTTCCTTTTTGTCGGATAGCCATCAAAAAAAGGAGCAAAAATAGCATAAGTTATGCAAAAACTGTAACCATCCATCCTGCTACAGCAGGGGAAATCCCATAGTCTTGAGAGATAAATGGCAATAATGGAGAAACTACAAACAAATCTGTTCCCATAATAAACAATGTGATCCAACCCACAGCCAAACGAACTCTATCTGTAAGATAAATATGAGGACCTTACCCTAACGGAGAAAAGATCCATTTTATAACAACTTGTTTTTTAGCAAAAATTATTGGGGGGAAACTTCGTTGCAATAATTCAGAATCACTGGATATTCAATTCTTTGAACAAAGTTCTTTACCACCTGATTTAATGAAAATGCACCCTTATTGGCTGAAAGATGCTCTGGCAAATCAGGAAAAAGCGTTTATTCGTTAAGTATTTATGAGAATTGTAAATCAAAAGGTGTAGGAACTATGAGACCTTCTAATCAAGAAGGTCTCACTTATATAAAATTAACATAGCTATATATTAAACTTACTACAATCCTAATACACATAATTGTAAACCATTCTTACCTTATATGTTTCTAGTTAAGTTATGAATATTTTTGATTGCGCCAAAGTGCATACCTTCATGATATAAACAAAAACTAATCAATTCTCCAATTGTTACTAATTCAAGACCTGTAGATGTTGTATATGGCTGTTTTATTTTTTCTTCCATACGGCCGGATAACACCGATTCTATTCTAGAAATTTGCTCATTTAAAAGGTATATCAATTCATTTTTTTCATGTGGATCTATTTCCCAATGAGAAGGGGAAGTTCCCGGATCAAATAGTTTATTAAAATTAGCTGGCAACTTTGTTTCCTCTCTAGTAAGTGTAAAACAGAACTTCTCCGAAATGACATATATATGACCTAAATTCCATTTTATATGATTATTTAATCCCAAAGGTACAATTTTTAATACATTTTCACTCAAGTCTTTCACGTAACTTATCGTATTCTTCCGAACAAAAAATAATTGGTTCATCAAATTAGTATTCATTTTTTATCCATCCGTTTAAAAAGATTTGTGAATCATATTGATATTCATAAAATGCCTAGTTTCCTTTAATATTGGCAGTTTCTATATTTACCTTTGTCTGATTTTCCTTTAAAAACAAGGTTAAAATTGTTCCTATAGCTAATAGAATGGCTCCCATTAAAAAGGCAAAGAAGTAATCTCCAAATAAGGTTCGTAGGTATCCGCCTAAAAACACTCCCAAAGCTGCAAAAACTTGATGAATTAACCAACTAGTTCCTAAAATACTCCCCATTGCGTTTTTTCCAAACCGATCACCTATGATTCCTGTTACCAACGGAATGATCGGCATGGATGAAATCCCATAAACAATTGCAAATAAATACAATTGCCAAATATTCTGTGATACGGCCAGCCAGATAAAGGCTAATAAACGAATCACATAAAGGAAGATTAATAAATTCCTTTTTCCATATGTACGACTTAACTGACCTGTAGCCCACATAGAAATTGCACTCGCTAAGGCTGCTATGCCGAGTAATTGCCCGCCAAGAGAGGTACTACCGCCCACATCCACCGCAAATTTTGGAAGATGCATCGTTATTAAATATAGTGTAAAACCACAAGAGGCAAAACCAAGACTAGACAACCAGAACTCACGGCTTTGTAATGCCTCAGATAATAATATACTTTTAGGCATTGTAAATTCGGAGGTAGGGTCACCATCGGGAAACTGGCTGACTTCATTTGGGTTATTCTTAACTCCAAATAAAACCAAAGGTAAGACCACAACAAGCATGATTATCCCAAGTACAACAAAGGCGAAACGAAAATCATTGGTTGCAATAAGAAATCCTGTTAAGGGTAGTAGTAAAAGTTGACCGATATTCATGCCCATTGAACTTCTAGAGAGCATGGTAGCACGTTTTTTTACATACCACCGGGATACTAATACCGAATTGGCCATTGAACCACATCCAGCAAAACCAATGGCAGTTAAAATACCGTAATAGATAAAAAATTGCCAAACCTCAGTAATGGTTGATGATAGTAAAAATGCTATTCCCATTAGGGTGGCGCTACCTGCAATTACCAATTTAGGGCCGATTCGATCAATTAGTTGCCCCATTATAGGTTGAAAAAAGCCCCAAGTAATCATATTGAGAGATACGGCTAAACTTAGTGTCGTTAAATCCCACCCATACGAATCATGAAGTGGTGTAAAAAACTGACCTGCTGTAAGATTTAATCCAAATGCCCCCATAAGTGTAATAAATGCAATGAGAACAATACGTGAACCTAAAAAAGAGCGTTCCATTAAAATCCCCCCCTGAGAAATTAACCACTAAAATATGGTTTTAATGGTTAATAATATATGTGATTATAATTAACCTGTCAAGCGTGTTATAATAGGTTAATATAAAATTTACATTTCGTGAGGGATTACAATGAACAGTAAAAATAAGCTTCCGCTAATTTCTGGAAATCTTTCTTTGGATCTTGTCAATACAGAAGTCGTTCGGAATGGAATCCGATATGATTTATTTACATCAGTGGAAGATGTAACGGATTGGATTCGTACTTTAGAAGAAGAAAAGGTTTTATCTCCTTACCAACTAAGGGATAAAGTTGATGAATGGGCAAAGGAAGCGCTGCCGATTTTAAGAGAAGTTCGTTCGTTTCTACGCGAAGGGTATGAACGAGTAGCAGATGGTAAAAATCTTATGGATGGTTGGGTTTCTTTCTTTGAGACACTTATTAAAAAAGCTCCATTTACCTATTCTATACAGGATAATACATTAATACCTATTCCAGTTGGAAATCCATCAGCCGCAATTACTTCATTGATAGCATATGACGCCCTTAATCTTTATACAAACAATCAACTTTCTTACATGCACCGTTGTGCAAATCCGGAATGTGTTTTATTGTTTATTGACACTCATGGCAGAAGGAAATGGTGTTCGATGAAAATCTGTGGGAATCGTCAGAAGGTTACACGTCATCAGCAACGTAAAAAAGAAGAGATATAAGGATATAGAATTTCCCTTACAAAAAAATAATGGGGAACAAAAATGTTTCTCCCTTTGGGTGTAGAACCTTAAAAACCTAATAAATGTGGTTTGGTTTAAGCGCTACTCACAAGGTAAATTACACACCAAATAGCGGATTGGGAATAAGATTCTCAATCCGCTATTTTACATTAACTATTCATTTTACTTTCTTAAATTCGTTCAACAAAATAAGGGGCTTATCCTTTTTGAAGTCAGGTATCCGTAAAAAATATTATAACTTCATTTTTAATCCCTCATGTGTTGCATTAAAACCTAAACGTTCATAAAACCGTAAAGCATCATCTCTTTTTTTATCTGTTGTAAGTTGTATTAGATGACAGCCACGTGCTTTTGCTTGTTGAATAGCATACAGAATAAGTTTAGAACCTACACCTTTACTACGTACAGAAGATGATATTCTGACTCCTTCGATAGTTGCTCTCCACCCACCTTGATATGTTATATATGGTGTAAATGTAATTTGTTGAACACCAACAACTTCATTGTTATAACAAGCCACTACTAACTCATTATTGGGATCAGATGTAATAGCTTTAAATGCTTCTATGTAACTATTTGGAAGTGGGGAATGATAACGCTCACGCTTACCTCCTAAAACATCATCAGATAGCATTTCTACAATTCTATCCAAATCTTGTACCGTTGCATTTCTAAAGGTGATTTCTTTTTTCATATATCCACCTCCAATAGTAGAATATATAGGATCCATATTTATTTTAACTCAATATCCAAAATACTCATAATAGACATTTATAATTACATTACATGAGAATTTTTATACCTGTTCAAAGTCTCCTTTTATTCACTAAACTGCACATTTTTTTAAACAAAAATCATTTCATTACTTATCATTTCTATAAATGTCCTCAAAGAAACTGGGATATATTTATCTTTTCGATAAACGAAGATGGTCTTGACTTTTCCGAATCTATTTGGAATGGCATGTTGGATAAGTTGATTGTCTTTAATATGTTTTTCGACTACACTAAGAGGAAGTAAACTTATACCAAGTCCCGCAGATACACAGCCAATAATTCCATCAAGTGTTCCAAACTCCATAATTTTTTCTGGAATCACCCCTTCATGATGTAACCATTCTTCAAACCTTGCCCGATATGAACACCCATTACGAAAAACCAATATTGTTCGATTTTGTATTTCTTTTATAGAAGATAAGGGATGATGTAACCTGTCCGTTATCAGTACTAACTCTTCTTCTATTACTGTTTTATATGTGAGTTCTGGATGCTCAATAGGTCCAGCAATAAAAGCTCCATCTAATTCATATTGTAGAACACCTTGAACATTTTGCTCAGTTGGACCTGTTTTTAACGTAAGGTCAACAGTAGGATATTCACGATGGAACTTTGAAAGCATTGTTGGCAAACGAACTGCAGCAGTCGTTTCCATCGAACCGATTAATAAAGGACCTTTTGGTGTTTGATCATCACTCATCACGTTTTGAACCTCATCTAAAAGTTGAAATATTTCATCTGTATATGAAAGTAATAATTTACCTTTATCTGTTAAAGTAGTCCCTCGATTATGCCTGTAAAATAGCTTAGTTTGCAGATCTGATTCCAATTGCTGAATTCTTGCTGTGAGATTGGATTGTGCGTAGTTCATTTCTCTAGCTGCCTTTGAAATACTTCCTAACTTTGCGACAGCTTGAAAAAATCTCAATGCTTGCAAATCCACGATTATCGCCTCTTCCCCTTTTTTGATATATAGAAAAATGATATCCATACATCGTTTTTTAGTATTATACCATATAGCGAAAAACAGATAAGATAAAAATGTAAGAAAATTATTATAATTAGGGGGGTGAAAAATTGAACAAAAATCCTTTTTTATTTTTGATTGGGGGAATTTTTTCATTAATGATTGCGATGGGAATTGGAAGGTTTGCTTATACTCCAATATTGCCATTAATGCAAAATGCTCTTACCTTTACCGATGCAGTTGCGGGCTACCTCGCTTCAAGCAATTACGCAGGATATTTCACCGGAGCAATTTTAGCAGGAGTTCTCCCATTGAAAAAGCATAGAACATTTTATTTAAGAGGTAGTCTTGTAGTAAGTATTATTACCACTTGCATGATGGGGCTTTCTCATTCCTACATACTAATGCTTATCATTCGCTTTATTTCCGGAGTGGCAAGTGCATTCATTTTTGTTTTAGCCTCTAGTATTATCCTAGATAAACTGGCTAATGTAGGTAAAACAAATTGGTCAGGCTATTTTTACTCAGGGGTAGGTTTCGGAATCTTTTTTTCAACCCTCTTTATTCCGGGCTTTAACGATTTATTTAGTTGGGAAGGTGTATGGGTTGGATTAGCCATTGTAAGCAGTATACTTACGATCTTCGTATGGTTTTGGTTCAAAGATTCCCCAAATACAATGATAAAAAAGGATGAACAAATTGTTATTACACAAGCACCACCCCTCAAATGGCTTCCTTTGTTAATTATTGCCTACGGTTTAGAAGGATTAGGCTACATTGTAACAGGGACATTTATAGTGTCGATTACTGAAAAGACCTCAATCTTTAGCATTGACCCTACTATTGTGTGGATGGTTGTTGGCTTAGGTGCAATTCCATCATGTATCGTCTGGTCAACCCTCGCAAAAAAATGGGGATTTGTAAAATCATTAGTATTTTCAATGATTCTACAATCCATAGGTATTGCACTACCTGTCTTCTGGTTAAGCCAATTTAGTTTAATAATAAGTGCCTTGTTATTTGGAGCTACCTTTATGGGTATCACTACACTCGCCACAACATTGGCACGCCAGATGAGTCCATCGAATAGCAGTCGAATTATTGGTTATCTAACGGCCATTTATGCCGCTGGTCAAATGATCGGACCAACAATTGCTGGAATTCTATTATCTTATACTCAAAGTTTTAATTCAGCTTTGATTGGAGCAGCTGGTGTAGTATTCATTGGATCAATGTTACTTTTAAGCGGCATTCGATTTGATCGAATGCCGAACATAGAACCATCGCCTATTAAATCAAATGGAAAGAGGGAGTTTTAATGCCATATGTAAATATTAAAATAACAAATGAAAATGTTACACCCGAAAAAAAAGCTGAGTTAATAAAGGGAGCAACCTAATTACTTGTCGATGTATTAGGTAAAAATCCAAACACAACCGTTGTAGTTATTGACGAAGTTGATACCGATAATTGGGGCATTGCCGGTGAATCAATAACTGTTCGAAGAAAAAATGGTCAGTAATAAAATTTAATTTGATGTGCATATTGAAGCAAAAAAGAGGAAATATCTAACGATAACTTTCTCTTTTTTGCTTTTTATTTATTCCTATATTCATAGAGTTTTCTTCCTTAATCACTCCTTTGGTATTATGAATGTACCTTCGTCTTTAAAACTTACTTAGATTATAACGAGAAATAACTGTGACCCCATAAAAACAGCTATTCCCCAAATAATAAGAGCAGAAATTTGATTCAACCGTTTTAATAGTTTTCCGTTTGTATCAATTTGGCCGATCTTTTTTCCGGTAATAGCCAACGCGAAGAACCAAATCCAAGAAACTACAATACAGGCTATTGTAAAAATCCATTTCTCATTCCCTGAATAGACCAACGAGCTTGTTCCGATGACTCCTATTGTGTCTAAAATAGCATGGGGATTTAACAAGGAAACAGATGCAGCAAATAAAATCTGCCGTTTTGCGGAGAAAGGATTGGATTCTTGGTGATTCTTTACTTCGGGAGTATCTCTCCACATTAGCCATCCCATGTAAACTAAAAAAATAAATCCTACTAAAAATATAAAAGTCCGCAGCCATTCAAAACTTAAAATGATAATCGATACACCAGCCACAGCCAATGAAATAAGTATCGTATCACAAACGCCTGCCGTTATAACTGCTGGTAGGGCATTGGTAAACTTCTTATGAGTTGCTCCCTGATTAAAAATAAAAACATTTTGTACACCTAAAGGTAATATTAATCCGAAAGCTAGCATTATTCCGTGCAATAATGGTTCCACTATTTTTCCCTCCTGTTCGTATATATAGAATAGCGAAGGTTCATCTATATGTCTTCAACCAATTGGATGGAAGTGAAACCAACCATTTTGATACAATAAAAGAAAAGGACGGAGCTGGAATATGTCTAAAGTAGAATGGAAACCGCAAAAATCTTCATCGTTACCTTTACACCTGCAAATCTACGATTATTTGAAAAAGAAAATTTTGAATGGGGAATGGACAATTGGTACGAAAATACCATCACAAAGGATTTTGGCTAAACAATTTGAAGTCAATCGAAGCACAATTGTTACTGCACTTGAAGAATTGGCAGCAGATGGGTTGATTGAATCCAAAGTGGGAAGTGGTACAAGGGTGGTAAATAATACGTGGAGCCTACTTGCTTCAACTCCACTTCCTGATTGGATTAGTTATGTGCGTTCTGGTATTCATGAACCTAATATTAACATCATTCAAAAAATTAACGAAGCAGAAGTAAACCCAAATATTATTCGACTTGGTACAGGGGAACTTTCACCCGATCTGTTACCAAATAATCAGATGGCAAAAATATTGGAAATAGATATGGAGAATGACTTGTCTCTAGGCTATGAAGAGCCAAAAGGAAGCATCCATTTACGGAAAACAATTAGCAATTATTTAAAAGGGAAAGGCATTGAGGCCTCTCCTTCATCAATTTTAATTGTTTCTGGAGGGCTTCAAGCACTGCAATTGATTTCAATCGGTTTATTAAAACGGGAATCGGTAATCTTTCACGAATCACCTTCATATCTAAATTCAGTTCATGTCTTTCAATCTGCTGGCATGAAATTATTTGGAATCTCTTTAGATAAAGAAGGGATCGAGCATGAATCCATTGGTCGTTTAAAACGACAGCACAATGCTGCGTTACTTTATACGATTCCATCTTTCCATAATCCAACAGGTATCTTAATGTCTGATAAAAGAAGAAAACAACTGTTAGAGGTCTGTGAAAAAGAAGCTCTTCCCATTATCGAGGATGACGTATACGGTGAATTATGGTTTGATAATCCAACACCAAAACCATTGAAAGCAAATGATAAGCGAGGAAATGTGCTTTACATTGGAAGTGTGTCGAAGTCATTAAGTCCGGGACTGCGAATTGGATGGATTGTCGGGCCTGAACCTGTAATTAATCGACTTGCCGATATAAAAATGCAAACAGATTACGGGTCAAGTTCTATATCGCAAACTGTTGTGAATAAGTGGATTAAAAGTGGATTGTATGAGGATTATTTAACTCAAGTAAGAGTAGAATTAAAATGTAGAAGAGACTTTATGATTAACATTTTAAATACTTATTTCTCAGATATCGCTACATGGAATATTCCAAGTGGGGGATTTTATATATGGCTTCAATTACAAACAGGTATTTCCACACGTAAATTATTTGAAGCAGCCCTTCAGGAAGGAATTTTGCTAAATCCGGGAAGTGTTTATGATAAAAACGATCAAGAACATTTACGTTTGTCTTATTCCTACGCAACATTAGAAGAACTTGAAAAAGGACTTAAACGACTTTCAGAACTTATAAAAGGGAAATAAGTAAAGTAATATTTTTAATACCATTTAAAAAGTTGTTATGATTGAATAAATCATTTTGGTTCTTAGGAAACTAAAATGAGGTGAAAATGATGAAAAAAATCGTAATTTTACTTATGATTGGAATGCTATTAGTATTCCCTAATACAAGAGTAAATGCAACAACAGTAAATAAAGCTGATAGAGAACTATGTGAAACGCTTAAATATGCACTTATAAATACTCTTAGACAACCAGTAGATAAAGCAATTGCTGAAATTTATAAAGATGATAAGGATACCCCGGAAGGTCTTACTTGGGCTTCGTATGATACAGAAATTCTCAAAATTAAGCAACTGTATGGAGTTGGTGGATTATACGAGATAACTCTAAAAGTCTACCCTTACTATGATGCTCATATGAGCTATGGAATAGATGAGATTGTAGTTGATACAAGTGGTAAGTTAATAAGCTATAAACATTTAAAAACATATCGTTGAAATTCAACTTAGGGTGGTTGTTCTATGGATTAACCACCTTTTTTGTTTAAGTTATTAAACAGGTCAGGTTAGTGAAAGAAGAACTGGTTAAAACACTCTCATATAGAGTGTTGATATAGTTTAGAAGATTGGAGGTAAATGATGAAATTTTTTGATTGGAAAATAAAAATGGTAGAAGGTTTAAAGCCTTATATAGATATGAAAAATAAAAGAATGGCTATTCTTACAACTGAAGATGATGAATTACATATTGCTTTAGAATTTGATGATAATAACAATTTAGTTTTGCATCCAAGATGGAATATAAACATTATTATCTTAGGTGATAAACATTTGAAATTTACTACAAATTCATAAAGATATTCTTCAACGGGAAGCTTTTATTAAAAGGGGATAAGAATGTGATTTTTGCTTGGAACTTGAATAATACATCTATTGATTTACCATACTCAAGGGTTATATTTTAAATAAAACCTAACAAGGTAGGTGTAAAGATGTCTTTAAATGAGTTTATTGAACTCAAAGAACGAGTAGCAATTGGAGAGGAATTTAGTTTTAATTATAAAAATGATGAATATTGGATAAGTCAAAATCCGGTGTTTGTCAAGATAGTTGTCGCATTTTCCTTGTTTACTAGTGCATTGAATATAATGATCTACTACCGCGCTTCGCTTGGTGGCCTTCTCATGAAAGAACAGAATGAATTCTGTTCTTTCATGAGAAGGGAAAAGACCCTTCAAACTTAACCCATTGAGGTGTTTATTCCTACTATTTTTCCGATTCATCTTTCATAGGATTTAAAGCTACTGATTCATGTGCACTCCAATCTCTAGTTGATCGAGACCAACGCTCTGGGCGCTTTTGTTTCGCTAATTCATAGACTTCTTTGCGTTTTTTAAGTATTTCAACATGGGCTCCAGTGTGGCAGTGTTCTGGTGTCACAAAGTTTATTCCACTATGCAAATGGACACAGTTATACCAATTTACAAATCTTAATGCCCATTCTCTTGCAGTCTCAAGTGTTTCAAACCCTTTGTACGGGTATTCAGGTCTATATTTTAGAGTACGAAACATGGCTTCAGAATAGGGATTATCATTACTTACTCGAGGTCTGGAATAGGAGCTTTGGATCCCTAACTTTTCAAGTAATACTTGAAAAGTTGCTGCCTTCATCGGACTGCCATTATCCGAATGTAACACAAGTGGTTTTCCCTGTATTTTCTCGTTAATAACCGTTTTCTTCATCAATTCCTCTGCGTATTTTGCCTCTTCAGTTTCCCAAATCTCCCAGCCTACTATCTTTCTACTAAAAATATCAATAATTAAATAGAGTCGATAAAACATGCCTTTCACCGGCCCTTTTAACCATGTAATATCCCAGGTCCACACCTGATTTGGCGCTTTGGCTAAGTGACTTTCTGGTATTCTCCGTTCTGGTTTTTTGCTTCTCCCTCGATGATTTTGCATATTTTTTTCACGAAGCACTCGATAGAAACTAGATTCTGAGGCAATATAAATACTTTGGTCCGCTAATTTTGGCACAATTTGAGTAGGGGGTAAATCAACGAATTCTTCTTGTTTCACAACCTCTATTATCTGATTTTTCTCCTCTATTGTTAGTTTGTTTTTGGGCTCTGGTCGTATCGCATGGGGACGCTGATCCTCTTTAATTCCTCCTTCTGAAACCCATCGTTCATAGGTGCGTACACTAATATTTAGTTCTTTGCACGCAAAGGTTAATCGCGCACCATTCTGATTGGCTTCTTGGATGAGTTCGACTGCTAGTGCGCGATCTGAGTGGTTAATCATTCGTCCTCTTGGTCCCCCCAGATCGCTTGGGCCTTTTTTCTTAATAATAATAAGGCTGCAGCTTCTGCCAATGCTTTCTCTTTTTTACGCAAATCTTTTTCTAATGTTTTTGCCCGTTTCTTCTCCTCTTTTAATTCTAGATTTAACTGCTTCGTTTGATTAGATTGCTGACCATTTGCGTTAAGGCAAGTATCACGCCATGCCTCAATTTGTTCTTTATAAAGTCCCTTTTTACGACAATACTCCGATAGCTCTGCACCATTCATTGAGTAAGTTTCCATTACAACGAGAAATTTATCTTCACTGTTCCATTGTTCAGAGCTTTGTCTATCCCCAGGTATTGGATTCCCAGATATTCGCGCTTCCTTTCTCCACTTGTAAAGAGTGGGTTCAGTAATTCCCAATTCTTTGCTTAATTGACTTACAGATTCGTTGTTAGGAGGCATCATTCTCCTAATGATGGATTCTTTCATTTCCTCTGTATATCGTTTACCATTATTTCTTTTCATGTCGATCAACCTCCGTGTATGATTTAAACTATACACTAAAGTTCATTACGACATCTATCCTAACAGAGGGGGGTGACATTTTATATAGAGATAAAGGGAAAAGCGGAGGGACCATAAAATTTCCTGAATGAAAAAAATTACCCATAAGGTTTCCTAAAGCACAGAATCATGATGGATTATCCAAAGTTTAAATTTGAAGGTGTCGTTTCATTAGTAAATTATTATCTTCAAGACTCTTTGAACCCTTGTGGCTGTAAGGTTGGAAACTTTATGGGTAACGGTTAGGAAATTATATGGGTTCTGTCACATTTTTGCGACTTGAACTATAAAATTACCGCTTCGGCAACGCTATGATCCAAAAAACTCTTGGCAAGAATATACTTCAAAAGGAAAAGGAACTGTAGAAACTAACTATCTACAGTTCTTTTTTTATTTTAAAAGGAAGAAGTGGATATTATGGAGTAAAGGGTAAAGTTTTCATTTGTCAGAAATTTATGGTAAAACAAAACTATTCATTTGATTAAAAATCCTGTGTTGATATACATGATTTTTTCTTGTTCAACAATCGGGCCATTTTGTGGACAATTACCTGTGAACTGTAATACATGGGTAACATTTCTTTTTACTTGACTTAGAGTTCACTCTAAGTTTTAAACTATTTTCATAGATAAATAAAGGAGGGATTTGTTTGTTTTCCATTAGTGAGGTTGAAAAAAGAACCGATATTAGTTCATATACACTGAGGTACTATGAAAAAATGGGTCTGCTTCCTCCATCAAAAAGAAAAGTTGGAGGTCAGAGAATATACACGGAGGATGACGTTCGTTTTATAAAGTTCATTAAAAGTTTAAAACAAACAGGTATGTCGCTAGAGGATATCAAGGAATTTGTAAAGGATGGATGCATTTTAGAAAGGATTCATTCGGATTTAGAAACGTCACAGCTCAGCCCATCAATAAATAGACGTATCGAGATATTAACTAAGCATTTAGAGAAAATGGAAATAAAAAAGAAGGAATTAGATGAAATTATTTCTACAACAAAGATAAAACTTGATACTTATTATTCGATATTGGAAGGGGACGAGGATAGGAGATGAAGCATTTAAAAATATACTTGATGTTAATCGGCTTCTCCTTTTTTACAGGAGCAACCTTCAACCTTGCAAAATATACAGTTGGGTATTTTTCACCCTCATCAGCTGCTGCATGGCGTTTTGGCTTAGCTGCTGTCGTGATGCTAATTATTTTAATTTTCACTGAAGGTGTAAAAAAAGGGAATTTACAAAAGAATGCTATTTCTTATGTTATTCTTGGGATTGTAGGAATATTTGGATTTAATACTTTGTTTTTTGTCGGTTTGAAATATACATCTCCCGTTAATGGGGCATTGATTATGGGTCTGAATCCTTTATTAACGACGATTTTTGCCCGAATGATATTAAAGGATAACATTACAAATAGACAGGTGGTAGGTATATTCCTTGCCTTTATCGGTGTATTGCTAGTCATTACACAGGGATCGATTGAGACGATTAAAACCCTATCAATTTCACGCGGAGATTTAATTATCTTTGCAGGAAACGTCTGTTGGGCACTTTATGGTGTACTTGGAAGGCGATTTGTGAAGGATGCCACACCACTATCTACAACCACTTTTACGATGATAATTGGGGCAGTTAGTTTAATAATGGTCTCTCTTTTTACGTCTAATCCCGTTCCTGTACTGAACATTCCCATTGCGGCTTGGGGAGCCATTGCCTTTATGGCTTTTTTTACAAGTGTCCTGGGTTACCTATGGTGGAATCAAGGTATTAAAGAGATTGGTGCAAGTAAAACATCTTTATTTTTTAACCTGGTTCCTGTTGTGACGATGATTATTTCGTTTGTTACTGGAACGCCGATAACTGTATTTCAAATTATTGGAGCTTTATTAGTTATATTCGGAGTTTTAGCTGCATCAGGGATAATAAGTATTCCTAAAGCTAGTCATGAAAAACAATCACTGGTTTAAGAGACTTGAAGCAAATCTTAATCCATTAATATGTTTTTATAATCGAAACTGAAATCGTAAAAGGCATTATTCCGCAATCGGGCGCAATTCTTGAAATAGAATTGTGCCTTCTTTGGCTACAGGGCCTTTTAATGGAGAAGGAATCCTAGGAAAAAATTGAATACTTTTGTCGCTGTTAGGTGGGGATTTCATACTGGTACACCCCCTATATTTTGGATTTGTATATTACATTATAGTATAGGGGATAAAAAAGTCGTCCTTATACTATAATTGTAAAGAAGCAACGCTAAATTATCATCGTTGCTCTTTACAATTTATCGGTGCTGTGTTTTACATTGCACTATATACAATGATGTTCTGTGTGTTATTTCTTCCGAACAGGAATCCAAATTTCACTATAAGCATAATCCTTTTTACTCTTATCCATTTTAGTAAATGAAAAAGTAGGTGCTTGGATGATTTCATAGTCGGAAGTGGGAAGCCATTCTGAATATGTTTTTGCCATGGTTTCTTGTAATGTAAATGGGAATGGCCCTTCATTTGGGAATATCGCCCAGGTACATGCTCCAACTGGCACCTTATCTAATCGATCACTTACTTGATTTTTAGTCGTTAAAACACCTATCAAGTGAGTCAAATCTCCTTCTTCTTTTAGGAAATTTGCGTCAGCATTATAGGAAGCATTAACAATTTCGTAAGGCTCTATATTTTGAAGGGAACGCATTTCTTTTCTTTGATCATCCGTTATGCTTTTTGCAAGCTTTACTATTTCCTGATTTACCCCTTCAAATTGCATTGGGACACGTTTACTTACACCAACTAAATTAAATGCTGGCTTGTCTTCAATTCTAAATTCCATAGAAACCCCTCCTTTTACAGTAATTACAAATGAAAGTTTGGGAAATGTTTTGCTTATCCTCTTTTTTATTACATCTGAGGGTAAAAAACCACACCACTTTTTAAATGCTCTAGTAAAACCATCGACTGACTGATAACCATATTTAAAAGCAACATCCGTTACCTTTTCTCCGCTCAATAACTCTTTATTTGCTTCAGATAGTTTTCTGTTTTTTACATACTCATTTAATGTCATCCCTGAAAGATGAAAAAATACAGTTCTAAAGTGATAGTTGGAAACCCCAGCATAATCTGAAATGCTTTCAAGAGATAGGTCATCGGTTAAATGAAGATCAATATATTCAATCACTTGATTTAATTCTTTTAACAACATATCCCTCCTTTCTTGAATACATAATAGCAAAGCAAGTATAAAAATACTCGACACTTTTAGCATAAAAATATCGTATTGGTAAACCTTATGTAAGCTAAAGGGTGGAAAGAGTTAAGGAATGGAATGGCATTATGATTTCTGCATTCTAGATAGAAGGGTCTTAGTGAAGTCTAAGACTGTTAGGACAGAAATCATATTTTAGTTATTCCATTAACGGACGTTTTAGAAAGAAAATATTATAAGTATTTTAAAAGCATTTTTGGTATAGTTATCTCAGAATTATTACAATCTAACCTTTATACAAAATACATGAGGTGTGGGAATAATTATGAGCTTTAAATTCGAACTATCTATTTCCCTAATATTAAGTTTTATTTTCTTAGTGGGATTTAGTTCTGTTGCTTTTTTCGTTAGCGCTAATGATATTCTACAATTTGATAGAAGGATTATTTCGTTTATTCAAGGGCTGGAGTCGCCGATAATGACAAAGTGGATGGAGCTTATTACATTTATTGGGTCGACGAGGCAGGTAATAATCATCTCCATTCTTGTCATGTTGTTTCTATTTATTGTATTAAAGCATCGTTCTGAGCTTATTTTAATGATGGTTACGATTGCTGGTTCGGCTCTTATTAATCAAGGCTTAAAACATTTTTTTCAACGAGCAAGACCGGAGTTTCATCGACTTATTGAGATTGAAGGATACAGTTTTCCAAGTGGACATGCAATGAACGCATTTACCGTGTATGGAATTATCACGTTTCTACTTTGGCGTCATATCCATAAACGCAGCGGTCGTATAATATTGCTTCTATTCAGCACCCTTATGATTTTGGGAATTGGAATGAGCCGAATCTATCTCGGAGTACATTATCCAACAGATATTATCGGTGGTTATTTAGCTAGTGGCTGCTGGCTAACCATTGTAATTTGGGTCTATAGAAGGAAACGGAGGTGACAGGCACCATCCAAATTTTGGATGGTGCCTGTCACCTTTTGAAATTTACATGTATAATGAATGAGGAATACATACTTCAGGAGGAGACTCAAAATGATTAAGGCAATGATATTTGACTTTGATGGTACGATAATTGATACGGAATCCTTGTGGTTTAAAGTGTATAAAGAAGTATTACATAAGGAATATGACGTTGAATTACCGCTAGAAGAATTTGTGAAGGTGATTGGAACAACGGATGAGGCCCTGGTTGCATATATTAATAATCAATCGAAAAAAGAGGTAGATCATGTTGAATTAAATCAAAGGTTGCATGAGAGATTTCAGTCACTAAAATCCACTCTTGTGCTTAGAGATGGTGTCAAGGAATTGATGAATGAGGCCAATAAATTAGGTTTGGAGATCGCCATTGCATCTAGTTCAGGGCGTAAATGGGTTGAGGATTTCCTAATTCGTTTCCAAATAAGAGATTACTTTAAGGTTATTAAAACAAAAGAGGATGTTTTGAAGGTGAAGCCTTCTCCAGAGCTATATATGAAAGCAGTCAAGGATATCGGCATCAATCCATATGAGGCCATTGCTATAGAGGATTCTGTAAATGGAAGTATTGCCGCTATTAAGGCGGGGCTTTCTACGGTAATTGTTCCGAACGATGTTACTAGTTTACTAGAATTTGACGCAAGGGCACAGGTTTATAAGAATTTTTCAGAAGTTAAGCTTAGTGAAATAATAAAAAAATGAACGTTTTTGTGTCGAAAAATTGACGTAAATCCAAAAAGTGATAAAAATCCCTTAAATATGCATGCGACCTAACATCAAAGGATTATAATGATAGCAGAACATTAAAAACCACTTTTTCCATACAAATAAAGTTAATGGAAAAAACATATGAGGTGACAGCAAATGAAGAAATTTACAGAAAAAGAATTAGCCCAGTATATTGATCATACGATATTAAAACCATATGTTTCTTCTGAAGAAATAAAAGCTATTTGTGATGAATGCCGAGAATATGATTTTAAAATGATTGCCATTAATTCTGCACCGGTAGCATTTTGTAAGGAACAGCTTAAAGATACGAATGTTCATGTAGGGGCAGCCATTAGTTTTCCCTTAGGTCAAACTACGATAGAAACAAAGGTCGCAGAAGTAAGGAATGCCATTAAGGATGGCTGCGATGAGATTGACTATGTTATTAATATTACAGAGTTAAAGAATAAAAACTATGCGTACATAAAAAAGGAAATGGAAGAAATCGTTCATGTGTGCAGAGAACACGAGATTCTTTCAAAGGTGATTTTCGAAAACTGCTATTTAACTAAGGAAGAAATCGAGATTATGTCTAAAATCGCTCTAGAGGTTGGACCTGACTTTATCAAGACTTCCACTGGGTTTGGTACAGGTGGAGCAACAATTGAGGATGTTAAACTAATGAAAAGCATCGTAATAGATAAAGTAAAGGTGAAAGCAGCTGGTGGAATACGTGATTTACAAACCTGTTTAGCCATGATTGATGCAGGTGCTGAAAGAATAGGTACCTCGAATGGTGTGAAAATCATAAAAGAATTGCGAGAACTAAACTAAAAAGGGTGACAGGCACCTTCCAGTTTACTGGAAGGTGCCTGTCACCCTTTTTGAATAAATATACAGCTCCTTAAACTTACTACTCCCCTAGCTTACCCTTCTAACTTTATTCGCGTCGAGAAATTACTTTATTAAAATAGCTCATAAGAGGTGTTTCTAGTATCTACTCGCTGGATAACCAAATATCTTTTCCTAACTATATAGGAAATAGGATGATCCCAAGCCTTTTATCTCTCTCAATTATCTTTCACCCACCCCCAAATCTTACCTCTAAAAATCACAATACATATAAAGGAAGAAACTGGTTCTTTTCAATGTAATCTAGCATTCCAAATTTCCCCTAACCCTTAAGCATCCTCTTTTGAAATCAAGCTCTCAAGATTTGTTTGTACATTTTTCATTTAGCCCCGTTGTTATTCCAAAAACGACTATTCAATTCATTGCTTTTAACGATAAAAGCATAAAAGTAGAAAAAGATGAAAGGATTGAAGATGTATAAATATTAAAGTACCTGAGGTTAATAACATAGGAAAATATGGCCTGTAGAGCTTTTATCTTTTCCTGCTTTAAAGCAATTCTATTAAATTTTTGAGTTAAAAAATAAACAAAAGTCAAAAAAATAAGATTAAATTTTACTTCTTCTATTTAACAAGGAAATACATTTATGCTATATATTGTAAAAATCGTCAAATAGTTTTAATATTTGAAAATTCATTGTAGGTCTAATCTTTCATTTTAACTTTCGCATCTTGGGTATCAACATACTTTTAGATTGGTAGTATTTGAGGCTGACTCAATTACATACATAACTGTGTTATAGAAAAAAGGAGGTCACTATGAAAAAAAATAACTTTACAAAAGTTCTTGCCCCAGCTGTTGCATTAAGTGTTATTTTATCAGCATGTTCTGGAAGCGGGAGCGAAAAAGCATCAAAAGATAAAGATAATAAAAAAGCAGTCAAGCAGGAATTAACTATGCTTGAAACTACAGAGGTCGGTACGATTGATACAATAATGTCTCAAGACATTGCCAGCTCAAACCTTATTGAAAACATATTCGAAGGTTTATATCGACTGGATGAGGAAAATAACCCTGTTCCAGCTATGGCAGATGGAGAACCAACTGTTAGTGAAGACAAAAAGACATATACATTTAAAATAAAAGATGCGAAATGGTCAAATGGAGACCCAGTTACTGCAGAAAACTTCGTATCAGCATGGAGAAGAGCAGTTGATCCAGATACAGGATCTGTATATGGTCCATATATGTTTGCAGGAAGAATCCTTAATGCGGATAAAATCGCTGCTGGAAAAATGAAGCCTGAAGAACTAGGTGTTAAGGCCATTGATGAAAAAACTCTTGAAGTAAAATTGGAACTTCCAATTCCATACTTCTATTACTTAATGGCATTCAGTACCTTCTATCCAGAGCCAACAAGTGTAGTTGAAAAAGAAGGAAAGAACTATGCAAAAACAGCAGAAAATGCTGTGTATAATGGTCCTTTCGTATTAGAGGGTTGGGATGGTTCTCAAGATGTTAACTGGCAAATTAAGAAAAATGAATCCTATTGGGATGCTAGTAATGTGAAGCTTGAAACAGTAAATTTTGAGGTCCAAAAAGATGCTCAAGCAGCATTAAATATGTTCCAAGCAGGTGAAGCGGATATTACAACTAAGCTTGCTACTCAAGGTGTTATTCAGCAAATTAACGAAGATCCACAATTAAATCGTTACTTAGAACCAGGTGTGTTCTGGCTTAAATTTAACCAACACGTTCCTGAATTAGCTAATGAAAATATTCGCCGTGCGATTGCAACTGCATTTGATAAAGAGGCTCTAGTAAATGACGTATTAAATAACGGATCTATTGCGGCTAACTTTATCGTTACGGAAGGATTCCATATCGGACCAGACGGTTCTGACTTCCGGGATAAAAACGGTGATATGTTGAAATATGATCTAGAAAACGCGAAGAAGCTTTGGGAAAAAGGCCTAAAAGAGGTTGGGAAGAAAGAAATCACTTTAGAATATGTAAGCCAAGATACAGAGGTAGCAAAATTAACAGATGCTTGGCTGAAGAACCAATTAGAAACGAACCTTCCAGGTTTAAAATTGAATGTTGTAGGGATTCCTTTCCCACAAAAGGTTGAAAGGGAAACAAAAGAACAATATGACTTATTATTTGCAGGATGGGCACCAGACTTCCGTGATGCATTAACCTTCATGGATCTATACATCACTGATGGAGAAAACAACCACATGGGTTATTCCAACAAGCAATACGATAAGTTAATCAAGGATGCCCAAACTACTTATTCTGCTGATGATCAAAAACGTATGGAAGCGATGCAAGAAGCTGAGAGAATTGTTTTAGAGGAAGATGCAGCTGTTGCTCCTATCTATCAAAGGTCTGTAAATAGAATGGTTTCCGATTCTGTTAAAGGGTATGTATACCATTTATATGGACCAGAGTATTGCCTAAAATGGGCTGAAAAAGTTAAGTAATAGAAGATTAGTAAGTTAAGAGGATACAAAGCTTAATATCACGCAGGATAAAGAGAGTATATGCGTCAATATACTCTCTTTTCCCTGCTATAGACATAAGGGTAAGCAAGTACGATGAAATGTGGAGGAACGTTAATGGCAAAATTTATTGGACAACGTATTTTATATATGTTTATAACTTTGTTTATCATTGCCAGTATTTCCTTTTTCTTAATGAAGATGCTTCCTGGGTCACCTTTTAGTAATGCAAGTAAGCTTTCTCCAGAGCAGATGCAAATACTATTAGATAAATACCATCTAGATGACCCAGTACCTGTTCAGTATGCAAACTATTTGTTGAACATGGTGAAAGGAGATTTAGGAACATCCTTTCAATTCGGAAATAAGGAAGTCACGGAGCTAATTATGAGTCGAATAGGTCCTACGATGCATCTAGGATTACAGGCCATTATCCTTGGGGCTCTGGTTGGAACAATCCTAGGAATTATTTCTGCCTTGAGGCAAAATACCTGGATGGATTATGGTTCTACCTTTATTGCCGTCTTGGGCAAATCGATACCAAACTTTGTTTTTGCGGGATTGCTTCAATATTATATTGGAGTAAAACTTGACTGGCTTCCAGTTTCTTTATGGAAAGGCCCGGAATATACCATCATGCCAACCATTGCCCTTAGTATGTTTACCCTTGCAACCACATCAAGGTTTGTAAGAACAGAGATGATAGAGGTATTAAATTCTGATTATATTACTCTAGCAAAAGCAAAGGGTGCATCAAAGTATGATGTTGCGGTTAAACATGCTTTGCGAAACGCTCTTATACCGGTCATTACCGTATTGGGTCCTTTAGCGGTCAATATGATGACTGGATCTTTAGTTATTGAGAATATTTTTGGGGTACCCGGTATAGGAGAACAATTTGTAAAATCGATTAATTTAAATGATTATCCGTTGATTATGGGAACAACCATGCTGTATGCATTTTTGTTCATTATGGTTACTCTTCTTGTAGATATTTTATACGGGATAATTGATCCACGGATAAGGGTAACAGGAGGGAGCCAATAATGTCCCAAATTGAACTTAATTCTCAAGATTTATTTAAACCTACAGTAACCGATTCAAAAAAAAGAGAAGAGATATCCAAGCCTAGTTTAAGCTTTTGGCAGGATGCGTGGCTGCGTGTTAGAAAGAACAAAGGAGCTATTGTTAGTTTAATTATGATTGTTCTTTTAACCATTATGGCATTGGTAGGACCATATATGAGCTCTCACTCTTTTGATAAACAAAACACAGCTCATTCTAATTTACCACCGCGTATTCAAGGGCTTGAAAACGTTCATTGGCTCCCCTTTGATGGTGTAAGGACGTTTAAGAATGGAAAAGAAGTTAACTTATACGAGCAAAAAAACATTAAGGATTATTATTGGTTTGGGACGGACAGCTTAGGTCGAGATCAATTTGCAAGGGTTTGGAAGGGAACACAAATCTCATTATATATTGCCTTTTTGGCCGCTTTGATTGATATGGTGATAGGGGTAACCTATGGGGCTATTTCAGGATACTATGGTGGCCGCGTGGATACCTTCATGCAAAGAATTATAGAAATCATTATGGGAATTCCTAATTTAATCGTTGTTATTTTAATGATTCTCGTATTGAAGCCTGGAATTCTTTCCATCACAGTGGCTTTAACCATTACCAGCTGGACCAGCATGGCACGGGTTGTCAGAGGTCAGATATTAAAGCTAAAGAGTCAGGAATATGTATTGGCCTCAAAAACCCTTGGAGCGGGTAATGCCAAAATTATCTTTAAGCATATGTTGCCGAATATGTTTGGAGTCATCATTATCAATGCGATGTTCACCATTCCAAATGCCATCTTCTTTGAAGCCTTTTTAAGTTTTATCGGGTTAGGGCTTCAAGAGCCATTAGCTTCACTCGGAACCTTAATCAATTCAGGGTTCGGAAATATGCATGTATTCCCAGAACAGATGCTTTTTCCGGCAATCATCATAGCGATCATCATGGTTGCATTCAATTTAGCGGCAGATGGTTTGCGTGATGCATTAGATCCAAAGATGAGAGATTAGTTGGGAGGTGAAACATTTATGGAAAAGGTATTAGAAGTAAAGGACTTACATATCTCTTTTCAAACTTTTGCTGGGGAAATTAAGGCCATTCGTGGAGTGGGTTTTGATTTATTCAAAGGAGAAACATTGGCCATTGTTGGTGAATCCGGCTCAGGTAAGTCTGTAACATCAAAGGCAGTGATGAGATTGCTTCCAGAAAGCAATTCTAAGATAAATAATGGAGAAATCCTTTTTGAAAATCAGGATCTTACAAAGCTCTCTGAAAAGCAGATGCAAAAGATTCGTGGGAAGGAAATATCAATGATTTTCCAGGATCCCATGACATCTCTGAATCCAACCATGACCATAGGTAAACAAATCATGGAACCGATTATTAAGCACCAAAGATTATCTAAATCAGAGGCTAAGGAACGAGCAATTGAATTATTAAAATTAGTCGGAATTCCAAAGGCGGAGGCCCGTTTTAAGCAGTATCCTCACCAGTTTTCCGGGGGAATGAGACAAAGGGTCGTGATTGCGATATCTCTTGCGTGTAATCCAAAGATCTTGATTGCCGATGAGCCAACAACGGCGCTTGACGTTACGATCCAGGCTCAAATATTAGATTTAATGAAGGACCTACAGAAGAAAATGGATACTTCCATTATTTTTATTACACATGATTTAGGTGTAGTTGCTAATATGGCTGATCGAGTAGCAGTGATGTATGGAGGCAAAATTGTGGAAATAGGCACGGTAGATGAAATTTTTTACAATCCAAAGCATCCTTACACTTGGGGCTTAATTAGCTCAATGCCAGATTTAGACACATCTGCTGAAGAACTGTACGCAATTCCGGGAACACCACCGGATTTATTACATCCTCCCAATGGGGATGCGTTTGCTCCAAGAAATGAATATGCCTTAAAGATTGACTTAGAAAAAGAGCCACCTATGTTTAAGATTTCAGAAACTCACTATGCTGCGACATGGCTTCTGCATGAAAATGCGCCAAAGGTGGAACCTCCAGTTGCTGTACAAAAAAGAATGAAACAATTCGTAGGACTGAAATAATTGGAGAATGGAGGCTATGATGGTGGAGAAGCAACAAAAGCTTGTCGAGATTAAAAACCTAAAGCAATACTTCAATATTGGTAAAAAGAATGAAGTAAAAGCTGTAGATGATATTAGCTTTGATATATATAAAGGCGAGACGTTAGGTTTAGTGGGTGAGTCTGGCTGTGGAAAGTCAACAACTGGTAGGTCCATTATTAGATTGAATAAGGCAACAGGTGGAGAGATTTTGTATGATGGGAAAACCATTCAAGGGAAGAAGTCAAAGGCTGAGCAAAAAAGCATCCATCGGAAAATGCAGATGATTTATCAGGATCCTTATGCCTCCCTTAATCCAAGAATGAAGGTCTCGGATATCATTGCAGAAGGAATCGATATACATGGACTTGTAAACAGTAAAAATGAACGTATGAATCGAGTAATCGAACTGTTAGAGACAGTGGGATTAAATAGAGAGCATGCAAACAGATATCCGCATGAATTTTCTGGTGGGCAGAGGCAGCGTATTGGTATCGCCCGGGCGCTTGCCGTTGAACCTGAGTTTATTATTGCAGATGAACCTATTTCAGCACTTGATGTGTCCATTCAGGCACAGGTTGTTAATTTAATGAAAAGCTTGCAGCGGGAGAAAAAATTAACCTATCTATTTATTGCGCATGATCTATCGATGGTGAAGTATATTAGCGATCGAATTGGAGTTATGTATTTTGGCAAATTAGTAGAATTGGCTCCAGCAGAGGATCTTTACAAAAATCCATTACATCCTTATACACAATCTTTGCTTTCTGCAATCCCGCTTCCAGATCCAATTTCTGAAAGAACTCGAAGACGCAAATCCTATGATCCATCTTCTCATAACTACAGTGAAAATGAAAAGGTGGAAATGCGTGAGGTAGCGAACGGTCATTTTGTCCTATGCTCCGAAAAGGAATTTCAGCAAATAAGGAATCGGTATAAAAACTAGTACTTAAAGATGAATTTTATAATGAGCTTTCTCTCATTTTGGGTTCTTCTATATGAACAAAGGGGTGAATATAATGTATAGCACATCTGCCGTTTCAAAAATTACGGGAATAAGTAAGGATACCCTTAGATATTATGAAAGGATAGGAGTCGTCCCTATTTCCGGCAGAAAAAAACTCTACTCCGAGCGTCTATTAGATCATTTATTACACGTAAATAGCCTTAAGAAAAGTGGATTAACATTAGAGGAAATAACGAAATTTTTGAATGAAAAATCAGAATTAAGCATAATGAAGGATAAGGAATTGTCTAAAGAAGATCTCCTATATTTAAACTGTCGAATTTCGTTTATGATTGATATATCGGAGAGAATGAAAAAGGTGCAGCAGGAACTGGATCATACTCTTCAGTTTATTAATGATAAGATGCATTTATATAAGCGAGTCTTAAGAGATATAGAAGATTTGAAGGCAAGGGAATTAAAATGAATTGAATTTTTATATTATTAGTTAAATTATGATAGTATAGAAACGAATTTACATATCGTTGAGTCATGAGGGGTAAAAGATGATAGGTGAAAGAATAAAAAAAATTCGTTTGTTTAGGAAAATGACACAAGAAGAGCTTGTGGAAGGTATATCCTCCATAGCTTACCTCAGTAGAATTGAAAATGAACAAATTAATCCATCGGGGCAATTTTTACATAAAGTTGCTGAGACATTGGATATTCAAATAGAACTTTTAACCAATCAATTGTCAGCAGAAATGATAGAGGAAAGAGTTAAACAGGTGTTCCATGATTTCTGGTTGAAAGACGAAATGGATGAGGAATCCATTCTGTTTTTACATTTATATTCTACTGAAATGCAAAGTAATAAAGTCATGTTAATGATTTTTTCTATGCTAATTTTTTATTATAATGCAAATTCTAGATTAAAAGAGGCAAAAGAGGTTTACCATTACTCATTGGATTTGATCAATTTTGAAGACGATTCCGTTTCAAATGAGGTTTATTATTACTATTTACTTTCTTGCGGAAATTTACATTATGACCTATTTGAGTTTGTCAAAGCGAATAAGTACTTTATAAATGCAAAGGCGTTTTTACCAGAAAATAATAATAAAGAAAAGGGAAGATTTTATTATTATTTAAGCCTTGTCCACCAACGGATAAGTGATGACGATTCATTAGCCCTTTACTTTGCCAATAAATCTTATAATTTATTAAAAAACGCTGGCAATAATCATCTTCTAGTAAAGGTAGTTTTGTTTCGTTCCTTTTTGTACAATCATATAAATGAGGTTAATAAAGCGTTGGAATGCTCTACTGAGGGACAGAAAATTCTCGATTCAGATCCAGGTCTGTTATTAAGACCAAGCGTCGTCTATACAATTGGGAAGGTTTGTCAGGAAAATAAGGACTTTCAAAGCTCTATAAAATATTTTAATGATTATGTTTCAATGGCGAAGAATCGGTATCCTGAGCGGATTGTTAGAGGCTACAAAAAGCTAATTGATATATATATTGAGTTAAAACAGTGGGAGATGGCAGCCAAATATCTTGAACTTGCTAGAACAGAGGCTAGTTATTATAAGGACGTTTTCTTTGATAAGGAATTGAAATTACAAGAGATTGAGATATTCAAGATCAAAAATATGCATGATAAATATGAAAAAGAAATGCAAAAGCTAATTGAGTTTTGTTCAGAGGAAAATGACATATTAACTGGGAAATATTTAGCCAATGAGCTAGCAGATCATTACTTTAACAACCAGTCCTATAAAAAATCAGCAAGATACTTCAAACTGGCCTTTGATTTTGATAAACGTTTAAAAAATAAATCAGATTCCCTCGGAAAACGATACTTTTAGGTGACAGGCACCATCCAAAAAATGGATGGTGCCTGTCACCTTTTATGCTTGAAGTTTACGTTAACGTAAATGATAAAATAATATTTAGAAAAAGAAAGACCAGGTGATCCGAGATGAGATATGACATTTCAAAATTAGCAGAGGAATTCAAAGTCAGTACAAGGACAATTAGATATTATGAAGAGCTCGGTCTTTTAAAGCCGGAACGATCAGAATCGGGAAAAAGACTCTTTTCAAAGAAGGATTACACGCGTTTAAGGCTCATTTTTAGAGGTAAACGATATGGGTTCCAATTAGACGAAATAAAAGAAATGATTGAGCTGTTTGATAAAGACCGGACGGGTGTTAAGCAACTTGAAAAAACGATCACCTTTGGAAAGGAGAAAATAAAGGAGGTGAATGAAAGGATCGAAGAATTAACCTTACTTAAGGGAGAAATGGAAAAATTAATTCATGATTTTGAAGAGAGACTAAGGAATGGAGGAAAATAGTATGAATATCTCAGAATTATTAGCCCGAAATGCTAGAAAATACCCTTTACAGGAAGCGGTTGTTGCCGACAATGAAAGACTAACCTATAAAGAATTAGATATTCGCGTGACTAAATTGGCCAATGCCTTAAAAGACCAAGGGATTGGAAAAGGTGATAAAGTCATTTTATTTATGCCAAATACACCTGAATTTATCATCACTTATTTTGCCGTATTACGAATAGAAGGAATCATTGTTCCTGTAAATGCCAAGCTGACCGAGGTTGAATTATCCTATATCATCAATCACTCTGATGCAAAAGCGTTGATTATTCACGACCTTCTGTATGAGCAGGTAAAGGGACTACCAGAAAAGTATGACATTCAATTGATCAAAACAGGAGAAAAACAGCCAAACTGGGTGAGCTTCCAGGAGCTTCTAGATTCGGGAAGTACGAATGAAGTCATCTGTTTATTAAAGGAAGATGATGAAGCAACGATATTATATACCTCAGGGACAACAGGAAATCCAAAGGGAGTACTTTTTACAAACCGTAATATTTTAACTTCAGCGATTATGATGGCTGTTGAAATGTCCATGAAACCAGAAAGTCGTATGCTTCATTTAATGCCTCTAAGTCACTCAGCACCACTCCATTTGTTTTTAGTGGCTGGTACATATGTGGGAGCCACACATATCGTCGCCCCAACCTTTACTCCAGAGCTATTACTAAAGCTAATACATGAAGAAAAAGCAACTCATTTCTTTGGTGCACCTGTCGCCTACCTTTTCACAGCAAAGCAGCCAAACATTCAAGAATACGATCTTTCCTCCATGAAATATTGGGTATATGGGGGCGCGCCATTAGGGCAAAGGGAAGTTCAATTTGTCAAACAAAGCTTTAAAACGGATAACCTATTCTGTGTGTATGGATTGACAGAAGCTGGACCAAGCGGAACCTTATTATTAGCTGAAGAGCACGATACAAAAGCAGGAAGTATTGGGAAGAGAGCGGCGTTAGGAACTGAGCTTGCGATTGTCAATGATCATGGAGAATTGGTCGAACCAGGGGAAGTTGGCGAAATTGTTCTAAAAGGTGAAGCTGTCATGAAGGGATACTATAAAGATGAAGAGAAGACATTGGAAGCGATGAAGGCTGGATGGCTCTATACAGGGGATATGGCTAAATATGATGAGGATGGATATATCTGGGTCGTTGATCGTAAGAAGGATATGATCATTTCCGGTGGAGTTAATATTTATCCAAAGGAAATTGAAGAATTGCTAATCACTCACCCTCAAATAGCAGAGGTGGCTGTAGTTGGTGTTCCACATCCTGAATGGGGAGAAACAGTAAAGGCATTTATCGTGCTGAATGAACCAATGAATGACTTAGCTGATGAATGTAAACGCTTCCTAGACCAAAGACTAGCAAGCTACAAAATTCCAAAGCTATATGAAGAAATTGACACTCTACCTCGAAATGCCACTGGGAAAATTTTGAAGCAAGTACTAAGGAAGCAGGAGCAATCTGTATAAAGAAATAAAGGATAATAAGAATAAAGGGGAGTTTGGAATGAATTTTTACAGAGAAGATCCTAATTTAAAATTTATTTTAAAACAGTATTTACATGATGAGTTTTTTGCATGGGCTGATAAGGAGCTTGATGAATTTGGAGAGCTTTGCGGAACAGAGATTGATGAGCGCGCGGTCCATACGGATAGGGAAGGACAGCCTCGTCTCATAAAATATGACCGCATGGGGAATGATATTTCTCATATTTGGGTAAATGAGGGTTATAAAAAAACGGTTGAGCAGACCTATAATGCAGGAATTGTTGGCTATGTCCACAAAACGATTCCTGAGTTAGGTAGAAAAGGGAACTATATGTACTCCTATGCACAAGGCTATTTACTATCCCATGCGGAGCCTGGATTTTATTGCCCTGTCACGTTAACAATGGCTACAGCCTATTTGATTGATCATTATGCTGATGAGGAATTGCGTGCTAAATATTTGCCACATGTCATATCAACAGGTGAGGTAGAGCTTTTTGAAGGAGCAACCTTCTTGTCTGAACGTCAGGGCGGATCAGATGTTGGTGCCAATGAGGTCAAAGCCGTCATTGAAGAGGGGAAATATCGGATTTATGGCGAGAAATATTTTGGATCCAATGCAGGGCAATGTGGCGTGGCTATGATTTTAGCAAGAATAGAAGGTGCACCAGCTGGAACAAAGGGATTGAGTCTCTTTTTAGTGCCATGGAGGAAGGAAGGCTCAGGAGAATTAAATCATTTAGAGATTAGAAGATTAAAGGATAAGCTTGGGGTTAAAGCAGTTCCGTCTGCAGAGGTAGTCTTTAATGGAGCTGAGGCATATTTAGTAGGGGATGCAAAGAAGGGCTTTTATTATATGATGGAGGCTTTAAATCTCTCCCGAATCTGTAATGCAATCGCCTCACTAGGGATTATGCAAAGGGCCTATTTAGAGGCAAGAAATTATGCCTTTACCCGTCATACTTTTGGCAGTTACTTGGTTGATTTTCCTATGGTAAAGGAATCTCTTGTAAAATTGGCTGCTAAGCAAGAGGTAGAAGCCAGTGCCGTATTTTCACTCGTCTCACTGTTTGATCATGTAACTGAAAACGTTGGATTTGTTTCGAAGGAAGAAGAGGCCATGAACCGCTTATTAATTGCTTTGCTGAAAATGGAATCCGCTGAGCAGGCGATTCATTTTGCCCATGAGGCAATTGAAATGCATGGTGGAAATGGATATATGGAGGACTTCGTTACCCCAAGATTACTTCGCGATGCGCAAGTGCTAACGGTATGGGAAGGAACGGCGAATATTCTAGGTTTGGAAGTACTACGTCTAATTGAAAAATTCAATGTCCATGAGTTGTTTTTAAAGTATGTAGACGAGGAGCTGGAGAGTTTACCTGTTGAGCTTCAACAGTATACAGCTCCAATTCAAAAGGGCGTCGTTCAATTAAAGACCCTTCTAAGTACGCTATCAAAAGAAAATCGTGATGTGCAAACCTACCATAGTAAGCGAGTGGCAAAGCTGATGACCAAAATCTATGAAAGTATCATAGCATTGAAGGATGCAAGTATTGGTGGGGAAAGAAAGGAAATCATTGCCCGTGTATTCCTTAATGAAACCTGGAGACTAAATGAAATTGTTGATGAAGAACTGCTCGCTTTGAAGTATTTTGATGAGATTGTTAAGGTGGCACAGCCGCAAAAATAGTGTTAATGGAGGACAGGTTCCGCGTCCAATTTTTGGATAGGGAACCTGTCATCTTTACTCTGAAAAATTGACAACAAAAATATGGGGTGCATCTGGTATTAACGACTGTCCACCGACCGACAGATAAAGGTCATTTCTGATAATAAGGGATTGAGTGTCGGTTATTGCGAAGGTCTCTCATATTCCAACTTTTATCGGACCAGAGATCCGTTATTTAGTTTAAAACACCAACAAAATGGAAATTAACGGACTAAGGATCTGTTATTTGCTATAAATTAGTAAGACTAGGGGCGGATTTTGGCCATTAACGGAACCAGTGTCCGTAAACCATCCGAGAATTAGTAATTTAATATAAATAACGGAACCAAAGTCCACAAATTCACAAAAAATCAAATAAAGATGATTCGAGGCAAAAATTAATAGTAAACTCACAAACAATATACAATAAAAAGCCTCCATCTGTAACTCATTGAACCCAATGTCGTCCATTAGAGTAAAGGAGGTTTTTTTTTATGAAAAAAATGATCTTCTTCATCTCAGTGATTCCTTTGTTTGGACTTCTACTGTTAGGGTGTGGAACGCAAGATAAAGGGGAAATCGGCTCAATCGATGATAAAATGACCGATCCTGATATAGAAGGCTATATTGTGAAGATGACCGAGCAAGGAATTCTTGTGGTAAGTGTTGAATCAGAGGATCTAAGTTCAACTGGCGGTAAAGAAGAGTTCTATAATGCCGTTTGGGCTTCTAATGTGAATCGAGAAGTAGATATTGGGCAAAGGGTGCGGGTTTGGTTTGATGGACCCATTATGGAATCGTATCCAGGTCAAGGCAAGGCTAATAAGGTGATTCCTGTATTTAGTGAAAAGAAGCTAGGGGCAAATTTAACAGAGGAACTAGCAATCAAAAGAGCTCTTTTAGATCAAACTAAAAAAATAAAAACATTATTTGTACCTGCTATTAAAAAGGTGGAATACGTGAAAGAAACCGACACATGGAAGGTTGAAATAAAAGATACAGAGGGACAAAAAATCCTCAAAGTAACCGTTAAAGATGAATAGGTGACAGGCACCATCCAAAATTTGGATGGTGCCTGTCACCACCCGATTTCTTTAAGAAATCGGGTGGCTATTTATATTGGGATTAAAGGCATTTTTTTAATTCCTCAGTTAGGCGAAGGAATTCTTTTTTGTTTCTGTCCCGTAAGGATTGGTCGATTTCCTTATGGAGCATCTCTTTTCGATAGTTAAGTAGCGCTCTGTCTAAAACCATTTCTGCAAATAAGGTATCGGTGTAATGTGCCTCTGTTTCTGGTAGATCATTTAGAAATTTCTTTTCCATGGAAATCAACTCCTTGAGCTTTTTTTGATTATATCAAGAATAATCAGATAATTCAATTATTTTTTATTTGTAATATTATCCAAATATAATTTAAAAGCTTTCCAACAAAAAATACAGACCCAAATAATTTTGAGTCTGTATAGTTCACTGTTCATTATTTTTATCGATTGGTAAAACAATTGACACAGTAGTACCTTCATTTTCCTTGCTATTTATCTGAAGCGTTCCCCCATGGTTCTTAATAATATTTTGGCAAATCATCATTCCCAAGCCAGTTCCTTTTTCCTTTGTACTAAAAAAGGGTTCTCCCAATTTGGTTAAGTGATCCTTAGGAATCCCAATGCCTTCATCAAGTATAGAAAGCTCTAAGAAGTTGTGATTCTGTTTTGTATTTAAGGTGATGGTTCCTCCATCTGGCATCGCCTCAATAGAGTTTTTAATCAGATTGATTAGTAGCTGTTTAATTTTATCTACTTCACAGAAAATTGGAAGCTTCGGTGAAAGATGGACCTCTTTAATCGATATATCGCTTAATGCAGCCTGGGAATTCATTAACACAACAACACTCCTAATAATATTCAGGAGGTCCTCCTTTTTTGCCTTTTTAGGTTGAGGCTTTGCCAATATGAGTAGGTCATTTACTATTCCTTCAATTCTAATTAGCTCATTTAGGATCACGTCGGCATATTTATTTGATCTTCCTTCATTTAAAAACTGGGCGAAGCCTTTTATTGCAGTCAGTGGATTACGGATTTCATGGGCTATTCCAGCAGCGAGCTGACCGACAATTGAAAGCTTTTCTGCATTTTGTAATTGCTCCTCCGTTTCTTTTTGACCGGTAATATCTCGAATAATGATTTGAAAGGTCTTTTTATCTTTGGAATTCATTGGGGTTAATTGAATATCTGTTTTTTTTGAATGCCCGTCTGTTCTTAATAGATTCATCTCAAAGTTAATATTATCTTCCATTTGGAGAAAGCTAGATAATTGGGCTTGGTCTACCGTAGTTAAATAATCGAATAATGTTGTCCCTAATAGATCATCGCTGTTAGAACATCCAAATAATTGGCTTCCTTCAGGATTTACACAGATCCAAACGCCATCTTTATCTATGATACCAATGGTGTCTTTAGAGTTTTCAAACAGTAAGCGGTATCTTTCCGATATTTCAGCAAGCTCCTCTTCTAATGATATTTGGTTGGTGATATCACGGGAGATACAGAGAAACTCATCTCCATTACATACGCTTGAGCAACTAGTTTCTAGCCAAATATAATGCCCATCCCTTCTCCTCATTCGAAAACGGATTAATTCCTTTTCATCAATACTATTTAGTTGGAATTGTGTTAGGGCATGTGATTTATCCTCAGGATGGCATAATGTAAAGAAACTTTTATTTTGAACCTCTTGCTCAGAATATCCTAGCAAAGATTTGATAGAGGGTGAAACATATTGGAAAATCCCTTTTCTATTGATTCTTGAAATCAAATCCTTTGAATTCTTTAAAAAAAAGTGAAGGATACGATCCTCATCCTGATTGACCAAATTAAACAAAAATGAACTTTCACTACCAACAGGATACAATGACATCCATCCTTTCTTCATCTTCCACAGCATATATGAAAAATCAATCATAATTGTAAATAAAATGGTAAATTTTCTGATATTTTAAAATAGAGCTTAAATATTCCTTCTACTAAAGAGCTTATAATCTCTAAAAGTTATTAATTATAATAATCATTATTATCCCACATTATTAACGCAAAAGTGTTTGCGGATATACGCATCTATTCCTGCGGTGAAACCATCATTTAAATAGGGTAAAATAATAGTAGCCGTTCATCTTAAAACTTGAAGTAATCAAGAGGGTGAGGACATTGGTAGATACAAAAATGAGTAAAATTGAAGAATCCATTGAAACAATCGTCTATCGAAATATAGATGATGAATTTTTAAAAGATTTAATTTTACAATATGTAGATTATCAATCGAAAAAGGGGTTTCCATTCGGAGAGTTACTAGTTTTACACTATCAATTATACAATGGACCTGAAACAGATGAAATATATGAAGTAGCTGCAGCGGTGGAGATTCTAATCCTAGCCTTTGATATATTAGATGATTTTGAGGATAAGGATATTCATACTAAACCATGGGCAATAAGGACTCATCTAGCATTAAATGCAACAACTGCTATGCAGTTTTTGAGTGGAGAGATCATAAGAAATAGTAGTTTCACAAATAAAGAACATGCCCTCTCTATTTTCTTTCAATATTGCTTGAAATCAATCAATGCCCAGCATAAGGATTTATTAAATAATTGCCGATCAGAAGCGGATTACATCAATATGACCTTAGGGAAATCCGGCTCCCTAGTCACCTTTGCTTGTTTATTAGGTGCGTCATTAGCAGCAGATGAGTATCCAAAAGAAATAGAAGAATACTCAAAATACATAGGATTAATTGGCCAAATTAATAATGATTTAGAGGATTTAAAAAATTGGAAGGAAAAAAATGATTTCATACATAGAAAATATACCCTCCCTATCATCTACTTGCTTAATTGCAAACATGAAGAAATGATGTTTATTCATCAATACTACCAAAACAAACTATCCAAGAATCAATTATTAAAAAATCGGCAAGTAATTGAACGAAGGCTTCTGGAATCAGGGGCAATCCATTACACGAACGTTATTAAGAAAATTTATCAAAACGAGACCATCAATATATTAAAAAAACTTAATATAGATTCATATTATTTTAATCAATTATTAAAATATATTTTATAATAAAAGGAGGAGTTTATTATGCAAGAAGTGGTAGAGTTTCTAATGAATAATTTGGATGTATTAGCCAAGGTAAAGGAAGGAACTGCATCCTTAATAGGGGTTTCCGCTGATGAATTAAAAGCCATCCTGGAAGTATTCTCAGATGGTATAACGACTCCAACCGCTTATTACTGGAAATAAAGGATACATACTGTAGCCGGGATACAATTCCCGGCTTTTTTAAGAGGAGATAAAATGGGAAAGCATATAAAAATGAGAGTATTAGGTATTTTACCGTTTATATTTGCGGTCGCGTTAACGATCTATTTTACCGTTATCGTTTTAAAATATCCATTAGTCGGGCTAGAGGTAACAGAAAAGGATAACCGATGGGTTGTGGATACAATCTATGATAAGGGATGGGCATCTCACCATTCCATAGAAGAAGGGGATGTTCTAAAGCTAGTCAATGGAGAAAATCCTAACGAGCATTCCACTGTCACACATTTTAATCGGGTTGAGATGGCTGAATCCATAACAATAGTTGACAAGCATTCTAGAGAACAAGAATATACGATTTCCTATTTTCATTTGGAT
Source organism: Bacillus massilinigeriensis (assembly GCF_900117315.1). GTDB lineage: Bacteria > Bacillota > Bacilli > Bacillales > Cytobacillaceae > Bacillus_BE > Bacillus_BE massilionigeriensis. The sequence continues at coordinate 3,502,025 of NZ_LT630337.1, read as the reverse complement.
ACTCAATATATCTTTTATCTTTTGCTCCCTTTTCTATTTATATTAACTGCTCTATTATTGAGTACTTTTCTTTATCGTAGAAAAGGTGATGACAAATCTGCCATTATATTAATTTATTTCTTATTGTCATTAGGTATTTGCTATCTGAGTGCTTCGGGGTCATCTAGAGGAGAGCTAATTGGAAGAGTCACTACTACAGTGACATTACCAGGCTCACTCATTCTATTTATTCATTTTATAAAGAGCTATTTTATTCGCTATTCTTTACCATTTATTAAAACAAAATCTTTAGGCATATTATATTTGCTATATACAGTTTATTTAATCTTGATGCTCGCTAATTACATCTTTAAAGAGCTTAACTCCATTATGGGTGTTGTAGAGCTCGGTTTTTATGCAATCTTACTATTTTTTGCTCTTGTGACCCTTACTAGATTTTATTTTACATACAAAAATTCTGAGGGGAAAAGTATTTTAAAAATTCTATGGATTACCATATTTATAGCCTTTGCCCCTTTTGTGTTTTTCTATGTTATCCCCAATATTGTTTTTGGAAAGGAAATCGTCTCGGCAGAAATATCGGCATTATTTCTCATCATCATACCGCTAGTTTTTACATATATGCAGCTTGCTGAGAAGCTGTTTGATATTGAGTATTTATTAAATCGCTTTCGGTATTATTCAATGCTCTCGTTTCCTTTTACAATCATAATGACATTATTGCTTTGTCTCTTGTTTAAGATTAAGTTTTTTTCAGGCTTGAATTTCGTGACTTTTATCCTTACCTTCACAATAACGACGCTATTTTTGTATATTAAGGAATATGTAGATTATAAAATGAGGCATCACTTGTTTTCGAATCGACACAATTTTGAAACGAGCTTATACAAATTTTTCCAAAAGACAAAATATGAGACGAAGGTAAGCAGCTTAATACGTAACCTTATGAATGAAATCAAAGATGTATTAATGGTAAAAGAAGTCATGTATATAGAAGTGATAGAAACAGACAAAAATAAGTGGACTATTTTAAACCAAGATTCTATTTCAAAAGAATTAGCTATGGTTCTTGAGAAAATCCAGTGGGAGAATCATACTGTTGGTTCCTTGATAGAAGTCATGGAAGGGTTTTGTATTGTTATTGGAGGCGAATACAATAATAAAAACATCATATTCTGTGGGTTGAAAAATTTTAAAACCACATTAAATATTGAAGAAAAGGTTTGGCTAGAAACGCTAGCTTATTTCTCTAGTATTCTATTAGAAAATTTCCTGCTCATTGAAGGATTATTCCAGAAGATTGAGGATTTTAAAGTGAAAATTGAAGAGGAGAAAAGCAATTATCCTCTCTGGCTGTCGAGACTATTGTTTTCTTTATCGGAAAAGGAAAGGGCAAACCTCTCGATTGATATTCATGATTCGGTTTTACAGGACCAGTTACAGCTTTTGAGAGAAGTAGATAAAATGATTGATGGATGTGACTCAGAGCCTCTGAAAGAGGAGTTACATGAACTGAAGGAAAGAATGCTAGACAATATTCATTTAATTCGCGAGACATGTAATGAGTTAAGACCACCATTCCTAAGTGAGTTAGGGATTATTCAATCGATTCAAAACCTCATGGACCAAACGAAGCTAAGAGCGGATTTTCTCTTATTTTCAAAATTGGATCCATCGATTCATATGCTTGATAAAGATTGTGAGTTAACCATATATCGAGTCGTCCAGGAGCTATTAAATAATGCGATGAAGCATTCACGGGCAACTGAGGTTAAAGTTTCGTTAAATAAAAATCAGAAAGGATTAACTCTTATCTATGACGACAATGGAATTGGGTTGGATATTTCTACCCTAAATGATTCCTTTAAAACAATGGGGATTGCCGGAATTAAAGAAAGGGTAAAAAGTATAGGCGGTAACATTGAGATAAATTCCAGCCCCGGTAATGGGATGCATGTTGTCATAAACCTTAATACAGGAGGGAAAGGAATTACATGATTAATGTATTGATTGTCGATGATCATCCTGCAGTTGGAGAAGGTACAAGGGCCATCATTGAACAGGAAAGGGATATGAAGGCGGATGTTATTACCAATTCCGAAGAAGTAATACAAACGATTAATAAACAAAAATATCAAGTGTATTTAATTGATTTATATATGCCAAAGCTGAATGGACTTGGATTAACCAAATTAATCCTGCAACACGATGCTGACGCCACCATTCTCATATACACCGGATTTGATATCATTACCCACTATAATCTATTGATTGATGCAGGAATCGCAGGATTTATTAGTAAGACGGCAACAAGGGAGCAGCTAATCACAGCTATTCGCTGCGCATTAAGAGATGAAGCGGTTGTTCCTCTTCAGCTATTAAAGCAATTAAGAAGGGTAGAAACAGGTCCTTCAACAAATGAAGGGATTCAAAATCTGGGTGATATCACTTTATCTAGTAAAGAACAGCAAATATTAGATGGAATTGCAAAAGGCCTAACAAATAAGGCTATTGCTATTAACCTTTCTATGAGCCAACGAACCATCGAATATAATTTAACAAAGATATTTTCTAAGCTTGGGGTAAGCTCAAGAACAGAGGCTTTAATGAAGGCAAGAGAGTTTGGATTATTATCAAGACAAATGGTCTAATAAGGGCTGGCAAAACTGCTAGCTCTTTTTGTATGGCTGTGATTAATTGAATTCCCTCGATTAAATTTAATAATTATTTAAGAATTCGTTTAGAAATCCTTTATAAGTAATCGGTATTCTACGGGTGTAAATAAATAATAGAAAGGTTGAATGGATATGAAAAAGAAGGTCATTATCGCAACCGTATTAAGCGCCGTTCTAATAGGAGGTGCTTCGATAACGATTTATGCTAATAACGATGGTTATCATCTTTACAAGGATGCGGCAATCAAAACACATACAATCAAAAGTACAAATATGAGTGTTGAGGCAAAGGTCATAGATAATGGTATGGTTTTGAATGAAGTTCAAATGGATACGAAGTACAATTTACAGCAAGAAAAGATGCAAAGCAAAGTGGAAGTTGATATGAATGGAGTAAAAGAATCATTTGAGATGGCCTATCAGGATAAAGGTATTCTAGTTAAAAATATAAACCAAGACTCTTACTATTTATTAAAAGATAATGAGTCCCAAGAGGAGAAACAGGAGAAGTTCAAAGCCCATCATAATCCGGAATTAATGAAAATCATGGGGCATGTCTTCGATACATTAACCGTTCAGGTCCATGATGAATTTAAAGTCTCCAAACTAGCTGGAGGGAAAAAGGAAATATCAGTCAATATGACAAATGGTGATATTCCTGTCGTATTCCGTGAAATCGGGCAATATATGGTGAAAAAGAGTACAGGAATACATGAAAATGTTACAATGAAAACGGCAGAATATCCTTTTCTAACTCAAGACCTAACCGCGGATATTCCAGCTCTTGTAAGTGATATTCAAATTGAAAAGGTAAAGACAAATGCCCAATTAACAAGTGACAATATCATCGAAAATCAAAGGATGTATATAGTGATTTCAGGAAAAGACAAAAATGGCAAGAGTCACAAGTTAGAACTTTATTTAACCATTGAAAATAGCAAAATTAATTCTACTAATCTGGACTCAGTTGAACTTGATGACAACAAAATAGAAATGCTGGATTCCTCAAAATATAAGGAAGTCCATCATTTTTAAGAAATAGGTAGGGAATTACATGTCCATCCGGAAAAAAATCGTACTTTCAAATATCGCGATTATCCTCATCCCTTGTTTATTATTCACATTAGCTATGCTTTTATTATTTTTTTCCTTTGTCGGTAATGACAATATGATAAATACTAAGCAGTATGAGGAACAAGTGGCAATGGAGCACAAGCTGTTTTCAAAGGTAAAATTAATGACGACTTCTCAACCAGAGAATCTAGTTAATTTCACGTATCTTGAAGACATAGACAGGGAGTTAAAGAAATTAAATTCTTATTTAATGGTTCGAGTGGATGATGATGTCATCTATCAATCTGCTAAACTTGTCAATCTCCCAATAGATGACTATTTAGCGTCATTTGGGGAGTTTAAGAAGTATGCCCACGATTCCATTACAATCGATGATCAGGCATATAAATATGAACAATATGATTTTTATTTTCCGGATCATAAACAGGGTAGTATCTTTCTTGTGAAAGAGACAAGCAAAATGGAGCAATTCATGGTAAATTACCATCCATGGTTATTTGCAGCCTTGCTGCTCATACTCGTTATCACTAATGGGGCTATCTCATACTTAATCTCTAAAAATATTATTAATCCAATAATGACCTTGAAGGATGCAACCAAAAAGATTAAACAAGGTGATTTGGAGTTTCATATTCAAACGGATCGGAAGGATGAAATTGGAGAACTGATTTCATCCTTCGAGGACATGAGAGGGCAATTGAAAAAGTCTATTGATTTACAAGTTAAATATGAAGAGAATCGTAAGCTCCTTTTATCCAATATTTCTCACGACCTGAAAACTCCAATTACGGCTATTAAAGGGTATGTTGAAGGAATTCAGGATGGAATCGCTAATACCCCAGACAAGGTAAATCAATATATGAACACAATCTACAAGAAGGCGAATGATATGGATGGGATGATTGACGAGCTGTTTCTGTTTTCGAAGCTGGACTTAAAAAGAATTCCCTTTCAATTTGTCGAAACCGATATTGTTGATTATATAAAGGAATGCGTTGATGAACTATCCTTCGTTCATAAGGAGAAAGGGATAAAGCTTGAGTTTTCGAATGTATATGAAGAACCGGTCCTTGTGTTAGCAGATCGTGAAAAACTCATGCGTGTCTTTACAAATATTATTTTAAATAGCATGAAGTACATGAATAAACCTGATGGGATTGTTACTCTGACAATGACAAATAGCAGTGAATGGGTCGAAGTGGTTATTGAAGATAATGGCCCAGGAATACCAGAAGCCTCCCTTCCATTTGTGTTTGAACAATTTTATCGAGCGGATCAATCAAGAAATAGTGAAACAGGCGGGAGTGGACTTGGATTAGCTATTGCTAAGCAGATTATTGAAGGGCATGGAGGACAAATATGGGTTCATTCGGAGGAAAATTGCGGAACGGAAATTCATTTTACCTTAAAGAAAGTAATCCATAATATGGATAAATAAAGCCTCGTGTGAAGTCTTTGTTCCTGCACAGAGGCTTTATCCCACTTTTTAGTTATAAGAAGACACGCTATATGGGAGAGTAAAGGATGAAAAAGATATTAATCATTGAAGATGATCATAGTATCGCTGAGCTGCAAAGGGATTATCTCGAAGCAGAAGGCTTCCAAGTGCATTTGGAGGAAGATGGCGAACATGGACTTCAACAGGCATTGAATGGGGGATATGATCTTTTTATTTTAGACCTGATGCTTCCGATTGTGAATGGCTTTGAGATTTGTAGACAAATCCGTAAAGAACAGGATGTTCCGATTATTTTTGTATCAGCTAAAAAAGAGGATGTCGATAAAATTCGTGGATTTGGACTTGGTGCCGATGATTATTTAGTCAAGCCTTTTAGCCCAAGCGAGCTTGTAGCTAGAGTAAAGGGGCATCTTGCAAGATATGAGCAATTGATTGGCAGACATGTTAAAAGGGAAAACAAATTTATCATCGGAAATATTCAAATAGATATTGATGATCGCAAAGTATATATCAATCAACAAGAGGTCTCTTTAACATCGAAGGAGTTTGATTTGCTACTGTTTCTTGTTCAAAATCCTAATCATGTTTTTAGTAAGGATGAACTATTTGAACGAATCTGGGGGATCGACGCGATTGGAGACGTATCAACTGTTACTGTTCATATAAGAAGGCTTCGTGAAAAAATAGAAAGCGATTCATCCAATCCTCAACACATTGAAACCATCTGGGGAGCAGGCTATAGGTTTAAAATTTAGACTTTTATCTTAATAGAATCGAATTGTATACTCTTATAAATAAATGATGATTAGGAGAAAATAAAGAATGATTTTTTCACATGTGGCCACTTGGATTATTGCCATAGTTTTATTTATTACAAGCATTGTAATGGTTAGCAAAGGAAACGATAAGGCACAAAAAATCACCCATATGACCTTACGCTTATTTTATTTATTAATCATAGGGTCGGGGGTAGGCTTGCTTGTTTTATATCAATTTATTGGGATTGTAATAATTAAGTCATTCATTGGTTTAATTGTGATTATGGCAATGGAGCTTGTTTTAGTTCGCGCCAAAAAGGGCAAATCTATTAAGGGCCCCTTTACACTCTTCGGATTAGCTTTTATATTGGTTTTATATTATGGATATTTTGTGATTGGCTAAACGGTAGTCATTTCAAATTAAATTTTATAGTTACATATAAAGATTCTGTTAACGGGCTAGAGCTTTCAATCTAGCAAAAGGGGAGCTGAGTTTATTGGGGGAAATCATTAAAGTTAAAAATGTCACGATAGGAGAAGGGATACCAAAAATTTGTGTCCCATTGGTGGGGAGAACACTTACCGAACTATTACAGGAAGCAACAGAATTTCGAGGACTGGATATTGATATAGTGGAATGGAGAGTGGACTTTTTCGAGCTTGTTGAAGAGCTTGAAAAGGTGAAAGAGGCTCTTATTGAAATAAGAAAAAGGCTTGGGAACCTACCACTTATCTTTACCTTTCGTAGTGCAAAAGAGGGTGGAGAAAAGGAAATAAGTAAGGCTTATTATATGGAATTAAACAAAACTATGGCCGAATCAAGACTTGTAGATATCATTGATGTGGAATTGTTTAATGATCCTGAGATTTTAAGGAGTCTAGTCGATGTGGCGCATGAACATCAAGTGTACGTTATTATTTCTAATCATGATTTTCATGGTACCCCTCCGAAGGAAGAGATCATTGAAAGACTACAAAAAGCTCAAGAATTTGGTGGAGATTTACCGAAAATTGCTGTTATGCCAAAGGATGCAGCCGATGTTCTGACACTACTTGATGCCACCCTCACAATGAAGGAACATTATGCGAACCGACCTATTATTACGATGTCGATGGCTGGAAAAGGTGTTATCAGTCGCCTATCCGGCGAAATATTTGGCTCTGCCTTAACATTTGGCGCGGCTAAGAAGGCCTCTGCACCAGGTCAATTAGAGGTAAAAGAACTACGACATGTATTGTCACTCTTGCATGAAAATATATAGGGATAAACTCATTGATATTAATGGAATTAAAGCCATTGGAAGGGTTATGATAATGAAGTGAGACAACCAATCTTAGGAGGTATTCCAATATGACAACCATTGCAGAAATAATCGAGGAATGGAATCAAGAGGCAGTATTGACCCAAAAGGTGTTAGACGCATTAACTGATGCTTCATTAGAACAACAAGTGTTTCCAAATGGTCGTACATTGGGTAGACTTGCATGGCACACTGTGACTAGTATCCCTGAATTCCTTTCTGCTTTTGGAATTTCACAGGCAGGAAGTCACGATACTGTGCCAACATCTGCTCAGGAAATAGCCGAAACCTTCCGAACAATCAATGCTGATGTAGTTAATAAAATTCAAGAACTTCAAGATGATTCATTAAAGCAAGTACAAAACCTTTTCGGCAGGGAAATGACCAATTCAGCCGTATTCTCACTACTGATCAAGCATACGATTCATCATCGTGGACAATTAACAGTTTTGATGAGACAAGCTGGATTACCGGTTCCTGGTATATATGGCCCTTCTCTAGAAGAATGGGGTCAAATTGGAATGAAGCCACCAGCAATATAAAATTAAATGAAGTAATTTTGTTAAATAATATTTAGGATTAAAAATGTACCAGAGGAGGCTTTTATCAGTCGCCTTTGGTACATTTTTTTGGGAGTTTTTAAAGGGAAGAGTTTGCTTTAAATGTTTCAGCTGCTTAACAATTGGAAGTCTTCGGGAGTAATGACTCTACTTTCACAAAGAGGAGAAGACTGTACTAAATGAACTAAATACGGAGCAATATTTGCAGGATGTTCACCAACACGTGCTAAATTAGTTTTCATCACTCCAGGATTAAAGACATGGATTTTTATTCCCTTACGATGCTCTTCATCCTGTACGGAATAGGTTAACGCTTCAATCGCCGCCTTACTGGCTGCATAAGCGCCAAATCCGGCAGCACCTTCTTTTACAATCCCAGATGTAATATTAATGATATGCCCTGATTTTTCACTTCTCATGTATGGTAAAGCTTCTCTCATCATTAAAAATACACTTGTGGCATTATTGTTGATTTGATATTCCCAAGAATCTAATGGACTATCAATGACATGATATTGTTGAAATATGGCCGCATTGTTGATAAGAATATCAATTCTTTGAAATTTAGCTATTACCTTACGAATTAGCCTGTTTACATCAGACTCTGTTGAAACGTCTGCCTGTACTGACAATACTTCTACTTCAAATTGTTCATGGATTAGCGCCTCTACAGGCTGAAGAATCTCATAACTGCGGTCGCAGATGACGACATTTGCTCCCTCTCTTGCAAACGCAATTGCTGTCTCCTTTCCAAGTCCACTACCTGCACCTGTAATGATCGCTACTTTTTGATGTAAACTATTCATTTCATTCCCCCTCTTATTAATTCTCTAATTCATATGTGATTAATAATGTATAATAGTTCTTTGTAAAAGTCAATATATTCTGAAAATTATATTAGTTATTTTTTATAAAATATGTCAAATTTTTGTCAATAACCTCCCTTTACATATTTCACCAGGTAAATGCCAAACTAATAATTCAATTAAAGCACGTACAATTATCCTAAAAATGGAGTTAAGCATTTCTCCAGGTGACCATTTAAAGCATTATACGTAAACAGGAGGATAGGGCATTGAAAAAAAGAATGATAAGGGCCGTCATGAGTATGGCAATCACTTTGTTAACTATTGAACTTTATCCAGGCATTATTCTCGCCAAGGAGGGTAAGCGTGTTCCGACCTTTCAAACACGCCAAGATATTCCCCATCAATACAAGTGGAATCTTGAGTCCATGTATCCATCAAAAAAAGAGTGGGAAGAGGATGTGAGGGAGGCAGAAGAATTGTCTGAAGACTTCAAGAAGAAATATAAGAATAAACTTTCAAAGTCCCCCTCAATTATGAAAAATGCCATAGAGGAATATATCAAGCTGTCAAGGATTGAGGAAAAGGCCTATGTATATGCCCAGCTATCATTTGACGTCAATCAATCCAACCCAAAGTTGCAAACCATGACAGACCGTTCTGAGAATATGGCAACAATGGTGTATGAAAATACGTCTTGGTTCAGGCCTGAGGTAGTAAGTATTCCTAAAAGGCAAATGAAAAAATATCTAAAGGATCCCTCACTTAGACATTATAAAAAGGTGCTGTCCAATATTGTTCACTCCAAGCCTCATACTCTTTCAAAGGAAATGGAGTTACTTTTGGCAAAAATATCACCACTTAGTTCAACCGGATCCAATGTATATGAAATGCTCGAAAAGGATATCCAATTTCCGGCCATTAAGGATGAGAAAAATCAGTTGATTCCATTAACTCGGTCCAATTACCCTGTGTTTATGGGAAACAAGAACCGAGATATTCGAAAACAAGCCTTTCATACTTATTATCGAACATTGGCTAAGTACCAGGATTCATTTGCAGAAACATTAGGAGCAGAAGTTAAAGCTGATAATATTTATGCCAATATAAGAAAGTATCCCTCTGCCCTTGAAGCGTCATTAAATTCTAATCACATTCCTGTAGAGGTTTATAACAAACTTATACAATCCGTTCATAAAGGGTTGCCCCTATTGCATCGTTATGTTGAGTTGAAGGGAAAGATGCTCCAGGTAGATGATTTACATATGTATGACATTCATGTGCCAATTGCCGAAGAAAATGACAGCTATATTCCATATGAAGAAGCCCAGAAAATGGTCATAGAAGGTTTGAAGCCTATGGGAGAAGAGTATGTTAATGAAATTAAAAGGGCATTTGCAGAAGGTTGGGTAGATGTTTATGCAACTGAGGATAAAAGAAGTGGGGCATATCAGTGGGGTGCATATGATGGGCATCCGTATATATTATTAAATTATCATGGAACAAAAAATGATGTTTACACCCTTGCCCATGAATTAGGTCATGCGATGAATTCCTTATATTCAAATAAGCATCAACCATATATTACCTCTGGTTACACCATCTTTACCGCCGAGGTTGCTTCAACTCTTAATGAAGCCCTCCTTTGGAATAGTGAATATCAAAAGGCAAAAACGAAGAAAGAAAAAATGGTTTTGTTAAATCAGCGGCTGGAGGATTTTCGGACGACCCTATTTCGTCAAACACAGTTTGCTGAATTCGAAAAGATGATCCATGATTTAGAGCAAAAAGGGGAGTCTCTCAATGCAGAGGCATTAAAGAAAATATATGGTGACTTAAATAAAAAATATTATGGGACTGCCATGCATAATGATAAAGAAATCGAGATGGAATGGGCTCGTATCCCACATTTCTATAATAGCTTTTACGTGTACCAATATGCGACAAGCTTCGCTGCATCAGCTGCCCTTTCTGATCAAATTAGGAAAGAAGGTTCAAAGAAAGTATCAATTATTAAGGAAAAGCTATTAAGCGCAGGAGGATCCAAGTCCCCAATAATCCTTTTAAAGGAAGCGGGTATTGATATGTCGACTACAAAGCCAATTGATCAAGCGCTAGAGGTTTTTGAAGAAACTTTAGACGAGTTAGAAGCTTTATTGAAAGAGAAATCCTAGATAGGCATAAATAAAAAAGCTGGAGAAGGTGGTTTGAACTTTCAACAGCTTTTTATTATTTCTTTATTTATTTACCAATTTACCAAACTAAAGTATCGTGCTATAATAAATCGCGTGATAAAAAATTGTTCGAATGCTACTAGAAATATCATTGTTCTTCCTGTTAGGTTAAGAACCCGTGATAGATAAAATATTTTTAAAAAATGATTAGACAGCATGGAAGGTGTTTGCAGATGGAAAATAAAAAATGGGGACTGTTTATTTTAACAACATTTGTTATTGGAAATATGATTGGTGGTGGAATCTTCATGATTCCAGCTAACCTTGCTCAAGTATCAAGCTCAGAAGGTGCACTATTGTCATGGGGTGCTACTGGGTTAGGTGTATTAATGCTCGCCTTAGTTTTTGGGAATTTAGCCATTCGAAAACCTGAGCTAAAGGCTGGACCGCAGAGCTATGCCCAAGCAATATTTCAATCTCCGAAGAGCGGGAAAATAGCTGGGTATAGTATGGCATGGGGATATTGGGCGGCTAATTGGGCCGCAACAGCATCAGTTATTATCTCATTCGCAGGATATCTATCTACATTCTTTCCGATTATGCAAAGCTCACATATATTATTTTCAATCGGAACATTTCAGTTAGAATTGGGTAAGGGGATTACCTTCCTTGTTTGCAGTATTATGCTATGGGGAATTCAGTGGATTTTAACACATAATTTTAATCATGCAGGGAAAATAAATTTAATTACAACGGTTGCAAAAATAATCGGGTTTGTACTTTTTATTGTTATAACTCTCTCTATTTTTGACTCCACGAACCTGGGATTTGGAGATTCGTTTACAAATGTTGAGGGAGAACAGGTGGCATTTGGAGGTCAAATCAATGCAGCTGCTATTTCAACCCTATGGGCATTTATTGGGATTGAAGCTGCAGTTATGCTATCCAATCGTGCGAAATCTCAGAGAGATGTGAAAAAAGCAACGATGCTAGGGCTAGTGATTTCAGTGATGATTTATATGGGCATTACCTTGCTTACCATGGCGGTAGTACCACATGAAAAGCTCATCTCCTCACAGAAGCCATTAGTTGACGCCCTTCAAGCAGTGATTGGAAGCAATGGAGCAACTATTATGGCCATTCTTGCCTTAATTTCATTATTTGGTTCTACTGTTGGGTGGATTGTGGTGAGTTCTGAGGTCCCATATCAAGCGGCAAAAACAAACTTATTTCCCAAGTGGTTTGCCAAAACAAATCAGAAGGGTAGCCCGAAACGTTCATTAACATTAACGAATTTAATGACACAAATCTTTCTTTTTGCAACTGTTTCTAGCACGGTTACCCAAGCCTATAATTTTGCTATGGTAGTGGCTACACTTGCCTATTTGATTCCTTATTTGGTTTCAGCTATCTATCAAATGAAGTTAGTCATTACTGGGGAAACCTATAATGAGGTCAAAGGCTCTAGATTAGTAGACGGAACCATTACCGTACTTGCTCTCATTTATTCTTTATGGGTGATTAAAACAGGAACAGCCGATTTAAAAACCTTCTTCTTAGGTATAGGGCTTTTTGCAGTAGGTCTTGTTTTGTATCCGTTCATTATGAAAGAACCGGAATCTAAAACTGTGGTAGTTGGACAAATAAAAAAAGGTGAAATGATTTAATTATCGTCGTGAGACTAATGTTATTGACCAGTACCTTTAGAGTTGCTATAATTTTTATTATTTTAATAAAATAGTAGCGGTGAGTGTTATGGGTAAAACTATAGCAGGAGCAGCTTCTGGAGAGACCGCAGGAAGCGGCGCCGAAGGATTCACAATCTCAGGCAAAAGGACAGAAGAGTAACAGGTACTTGATTGATCGTTATTCGACTGAACTGGAGATTGGAGGGCATCCAATCTCCTTTTGTATGTCGATTTATAAAAATTATTGAGGTGATGAACATGGGAAGAAGACGTGCGGTTGTTAGTGTTATTGGAAAGGACCAAGTAGGGATCATTGCAAAAGTAACAACGGTTTTATCGGAGAACCAAATTAATATTCTTGATATCAGCCAGACGATTATGCAGGATTTTTTCACAATGATGATGGTTGTGGACGTTTCTGGATTTGAACAATTTGATGTTTTACAAAATAATCTAGACCTTTTAGGAACAGATCTTGGATTGAAAATAAATATTCAGCTAGAGGAAATCTTTGAGGCTATGCATCGAATTTAAAGGTTTCTCCTGAAAAGTTTCAGAACTTAGGGCACCTTTCTTTTTAAGGGCTAATGAAAATAGGGAAAATAGGAGGACGAACATGAACATTGCTCTACAGGAAATGATTGAAACAATCCGAATGGTGCAAATGGAAAATTTAGATATTCGAACCGTAACGATGGGGATCAGTCTGTATGACTGTGCCGATTCAGATTTTGAAAAGATGAATAAGAAGGTATATGACAAAATCACCCGCTTAGCTAGCCGCTTAAAGGAAGTAGCAGAAGAGGCTGAAAAAGAGTATGGGATACCTATCATAAATAAAAGAATTTCCATCACTCCAATTGCAGAAATTTTAGGGAATGCAACAAAGGAACAAGCTGTTGAATTAGCCAGGACATTAGATAAAGCGGCTACTGTTCTTGGGGTTGATTTTATTGGAGGTTATTCAGCTCTTGTACATAAAGGAATCACAAAAGGAGACCAAACCTTGCTTGATGCTCTCCCTGAAGCATTAAGTGTAACTAATCGTGTGTGTGCTTCTGTCTCAGTGGCATCAACAAGATCCGGTATTAATATGGATGCAGTAAGAAGCATGGGTCATATTATTAAGGAAGCTGCTGAAAGGACTAAAGATGAAAATGGACTAGCATGTGCGAAGCTTGTTGTCTTTTGTAACCCTGTTGAGGACAATCCCTTTATGGCTGGAGCCTTTCATGGGGCCGGCGAAGGCGAAGTCGTTCTTAATGTAGGTGTAAGTGGCCCAGGGGTGGTATTGAATGCCTTGAAAAAGCATCCGGAGGCAGACTTAGGTGAAGTGTCAGAGGTCATTAAAAAGACAGCCTTTAAAATTACAAGGGCTGGTGAATTAATTGGACGTGTCGTTGCAGAACGACTAGGGGTTCCTTTTGGAATCATGGATTTATCGCTTGCACCCACCAATGCTATGAATGATAGTGTGGCGGAAATATTGGAGGAAATTGGACTTGAGCGTGTAGGAACTCATGGAACAATTGCAGCTCTTGCCCTTATGAATGACGCAGTGAAAAAAGGAGGCGCCATGGCGAGCTCCTATGTAGGCGGATTAAGTGGTGCCTTCATCCCGGTCAGTGAAGATAATGGAATGATACAAGGGATTTTGGACAACGCCCTTACGCTTTCTAAGCTAGAAGCAATGACTTGCGTTTGTTCTGTAGGTCTAGATATGATTGCTCTTACTGGTGATGCTACTCCAGCTACACTCTCAGCCATTATTGCAGACGAAGCAGCGATAGGCATGATAAATAAGAAAACAACGGCGGTCCGTGTTATTCCTGTTCCAGGGAAGGTAGAAGGAGACACGGTTGAGTTTGGAGGCTTGCTTGGTCGTGCTCCAGTAATGGGAGTCAATCCATATAGCTCAGAAAAACTAGTTCGCCGTGGGGGAAGAATTCCTGCTCCATTACAATCATTAATTAACTAAAAATCAAGGTGTTTCAGGTGTCAGGCATTGCGGTGCTTGACACCTTGCATATTGCTTTCAACCTTTTGCAGTCAAATAGTACAAAAACCAAACTGCATGATTTTGCTCGTCTGCAGCTGCTTTTCTAAAAATCTCTCGAATATAGGGATCCTGTGTTTGATCAGAAATATCTAAATAGAAATCAACAGTTTCCTGTTCATCCTTAAATGCGAAGTTTAACCCCTCAATCCATGTATCCGGACATTCCTCACTAATTTTTGGACTAGGTTTTTTTCCGGATAATCGTGTATAAAGCTGAACAAATTGTTGAAAATGCTTTTGTTCATCCTTTCTAATCTCAAGTATTTGCTCCCTGACCTCATTTGACCGGGCAAGCTTAGCTAGATTTTCATAACATCGAATAGCGCTATATTCTCCATTAATAGCTTTTTCGATATTGGAAATCAGGTTTGTTTGTCTACTTTGATCCACTAAATAATATAAGTATGGATACAATTTTATTCACACCCTTCTATACGCTCATGATTAACGGGAAGTCTAACAAAATTTAATACATAGCAAAAAAATGAAAATTCATAGCATGATACGGAAACTTTTTTGAACCGTGCAAGTCATAGAGAATTTTTTTGGAAAAAAGTTTGACAATTTTGTGAACGAACATAGAATAGAAGTATAGGAGGGTGATGGGTCATGAAGAAAGACATGGATAAATGCCTGACAATTGTTCGCGTAGTTTCAGGAATTGGATTATCAGTGGGAATCATCATATTTTTTATCAGCCTTTTTGTAAACGGTTTCAATGGAGAGAACCTTGCTTTATTCATGAGCTTAAGTGTGATGGCATCAGCGATGATGATTTTTGGCTTCTTTCACTTTTTACACTTGATGGATAAAGTCAGTGGTCGAACTCAAAGGGTGGAATAATAAAAAGATATCGACAAAGCATTTGTATGGGAAAATTGGTTTTTAAAAAATCTACTATAATAAAAAAATCCTGTGCTTCCAAAATCAGAAGTTCAGGATTTTTTTTGAGAAAATATTTGATGGGATATGTAGGGATCGAACCTACGACCTGCTGATTAAGAGTCAGCTGCTCTACCAACTAAGCTAATATCCCGAGAACGTCTATTATAATACCATAATATTCTAGTGGAGGCAATACTAAAATTCATTTTATTGGAAAAAATAAAGGCCGGATAAAAAACCGACCTTTTTACAATAGATAAGAAGATTTATTCTTTTACTTTCCATATCTAATAAGCTTAGCGCCAACCGAATGGTTTATGCTATTTTCAATCTCCATCTAACATATTGAAAATGCCTTTTAACACGCTGCCCTCTTCGCTTGCCCCACCTCTATGCGGTGCAGCAGCAAATACACGACTTGCTAAACGGCTAAATGGTAAGGACTGAATCCACACTGTTCCTGGTCCTCTAAGGGTTGCGAAGAAAAGACCTTCTCCACCAAATAATGCCGTCTTTACTCCTTTAACGAATTCTATATCATAATCGACCCCTGCTGTCATAGCAACTAAACAACCAGTATCAACTCTTAATTTCTCTCCCGGAGCAAGATCCTTCCTATGTAATGTTCCTCCTGCATGTACAAAAGCCATTCCATCTCCTTCAAGCTTCTGCATAATAAATCCCTCACCGCCAAAGAATCCTGCACCAATTTTGCGTTGGAATTCGATACCGACTGATACCCCTTTTGCTGCAGCTAAAAAGGCATCCTTTTGACAAATAATTTTTCCACCTAATTCACTTAAATCTAATGGGATGATTTTTCCTGGATATGGAGAGGCGAATGAAACATGACTCTTTCCATGGCCTTGATTAGTGAAGGCTGTCATAAATAAGCTTTCTCCAGTAAGAACGCGCTTACCAGCACTAAAAAGCTTACCCATTAATCCACCACCGCCACTTCCGCTTCCATCGCCGAAGATCGTTTCCATGTTAATGTCATCTTCCATCATCATTAGGCCGCCAGCCTCTGCAATAACGGTTTCCTGTGGATCTAATTCCACTTCAACGAACTGCATATCGTCGCCGTATATTTTGTAGTCAATCTCGTGGTTATTCATATTTGATCCCTCCATTTTTTGGGTTTCTTTCCATCTTTAATTTTAAAAGAAAAGAGCAGTAGAATCTATGTTTATTTAGATTCTTTAGGATCAAATTATATTTTGTAATAAAAAGGAGGCGAAATTCATCTGAACCAATAAAATTAGATTAATTTTGACAATAATGAAGAAAATAATTGTAAATAAATTTCCTTTGACGAATGGCTGTTTTAATGCTAGTATAGCAAATACCGATAAAATCTATCAGAATTAGGGGGATTTAAATGAAAAAACTATCACTATTTTACGCATTACTTTTAAGCTTTAGCCTTCTATTAGCTGGCTGCGGCACAAATGATGATAATGCGACAGACAAAAAAGAAGACAAGACTGAAGCTACAAATGGTGATTTGCTTTCAAAAATAAAAGATGAAGGCAAAATATTAATTGGAACAGAAGGTACATACCCGCCATTCACTTTTCATGATGACAGTGGTAAGTTAACTGGTTTTGATGTGGATATTGCAAACGAAGTAGCGAAGCGCCTAGGAGTGAAAGCAGAATATCAAGAAACTCAGTGGGATGCAATGTTTGCTGGTTTAGATGCCAAACGCTTTGATATGATTGCCAACCAAGTTGGTATTCGTCCAGATCGCGAAGAAAAGTATGACTTTTCAAGTCCATATATTACCTCAAAAGCAATTCTTATTACACACAAGGATAATAAGGATATCAAGAAATTCGAGGATATAAAAGGAAAGAAATCTGCACAATCACTAACTAGTAACTATGGAGATATGGCAAAATCACTAGGTGCCGAATTAGTCGGCGTGGAAGGATTTAACCAATCAGTTGAATTGCTCTCATCCAAGCGTGTGGATGCAACTATTAATGATAACCTTACCTATCTGGATTATAAAAAGAAAAAACCAGATGCTCCTATTAAAGAGGTTGCCATTCATGAGGAAGCTTCTCAAAGTGGACTTATGTTTAGAAAAGGTAGCGATGAGCTTGTGGAAGCTGCAAACAAAGCATTAGCTGATATGATTGAAGATGGTACGTATTTACAAATTTCAAAGAAATGGTTTGGTGAAGATGTACTTAAGTAGTATATTTGCTGACCCTGAAAGAATGGAAAGACTAGTATCGATAGCTCAAAGTTCCCTTCAACCTTTATTGAAGGGAGCTCTTTTGTATACCATTCCATTGACGCTTATTACTTTTGTCATAGGATTGGTATTGGCTGTATTAACCGCCTTAGCAAGGATCTCTAGTATTAAAATATTGCAGATAATCGCTCGAATTTATGTTTCGGCAATCCGCGGCACGCCATTATTAGTTCAGTTATTTATCTTATTCTATGGATTGCCTACCATTGGAATCGTTATTGATCCTTATCCTGCAGCAATTCTAGGTTTTTCGCTAAGTGTTGGGGCGTATGCATCGGAAATAATCCGAGCAGCTATTCTTTCGATTCCAAAAGGCCAGTGGGAGGCAGGGTATTCGATTGGAATGAGCTATTCACAAACAATGAAGAGAATCATTCTACCACAAGCAACTCGAGTATCAGTTCCACCATTATCAAATTCATTTATTAGCTTAGTAAAGGATACATCCTTGGCGTCGCTTATTTTAGTAACAGAGATGTTTAGAAAAGCCCAGGAAATTGCCTCGACTAACTATGAGTTTTTATTACTCTACAGTGAGGCGGCTCTAATTTATTGGATCATTTGCTTCTTCCTCTCTATTGGACAAGGAAAACTAGAAAGTCGATTAGATCGGTATGTTTCGAAATAGAAAGGAGGAGGAATATAATGATTTCAATAAAAGATCTTCATAAACGTTTTGATGATTTAGAAGTATTAAAGGGAATCAACCTTGAAGTTGAAAAAGGAAAAGTGATTGTCATTATTGGACCATCTGGTTCTGGAAAGACAACCTTGCTGCGATGCTTTAATTTATTAGAGGAGCCAACAGCAGGAGTTCTTACTATTGAAAATCAGGAGCTTAACTTTTCAACAAAAGTCGATAAGAAGAAAATTCCTGCCTTTCGCCGTTTAACTGGTATGGTTTTTCAAGGGTATAATCTTTTTCCACACAAAACAGCGCTGGAGAACGTGATGGAAGGCCCAATTACCGTAAAAAAAGAGGCAAAGAGTGCTGCACGAAAAAAGGCTGTAGATTTATTGAATAAGGTGGGCTTAGGAGATAAACTAAATTTTTATCCACATCAGCTTTCAGGCGGACAACAACAACGTGTCGGAATTGCAAGAGCCTTAGCAATGGAGCCAAAGGTCATGCTGTTTGATGAACCGACCTCTGCCCTAGACCCTGAATTAGTGGGAGAAGTATTAAAGGTAATGAAGGATTTAGCAGATGAAGGGAAAACGATGATTGTCGTTACCCATGAAATGCGTTTCGCAAAGGAAGTTGCTGATGAAGTGATTTTCATGGATGGAGGCGTCATTATCGAGAGAGGAAAGCCAGAACAAATCTTCTCTAACCCTCGAGAAGAACGCACAAAGCAATTTTTAAACTTAATCCAATAAAGGAAAACCCGTTACACTAAGTGGAACGGGTTTTTTTAGGTGTGGGTGGTCAACTACGCCTATTAACAACATGGACAGCTTGAACGATTCCCCCTGATTCTAACGGACACAGGATCCGTTAAATCAGTAAAACACCACAAAAAAGCAAGACTATTATATATTTCCCGTATATAACAACTTCCTAATTGACAAGACGGGCACATGATGATTATAGTTAAATACGTTAATAGTTAAATAGTTGAACCATTAATAGAAAGGTAATGATTGTCAATGGATCCGAATCAAATTGATGAACTTATTAATCGGTATCTTCGTGTTTCATTTACTGTGAATAAAAGAGCTAGTACCTTGATTAAAGGGCAAATTGCGGATGATATTACGGATGATCAGTTTAATATCCTGAGGCATATTCACCAATCCGGCAAAGTAACCTCGACTGAACTTGCGGAGATTTTTGAAGTAAAAAAGAGTGCGATTACGGCAATTATCACTCGTCTTGTTGATAAGGGATTAATCACCCGGACTAGAGATGAAACCGACCGGCGCATTGTCTATTTGACTTTGTCGAAATTAGGGATTGAGTTTTTTGCTAAAACGGAAAAAAAAATCAACTGTCTTGTTGCCATGTTTTTAACTAGGTTTGAAAAAGAGCAAATAGAAACCTTTTTAAAAACATATGAAAAACTTTCAGATATTTTGCTAGAGATTAAGGAAGACAACTTGGAGGAGAAAGAATGAGAGGAATAATTAAAGGAAAATGGTTCATTTTACTCGCGTGGATAGCAGTTGTTGCTGTCCTTCTAGTTACAGCCCCAAACATGGCTGACCTAGTTCGGGAAAAAGGGGAACTAACCGTACCGGATAGCTATTCATCGGCTAAAGCGGACCAAATCATGAAGGAAATATCCAACGGCGATGAGAGCCAGGTAGCACTTATCTTTCATAGTGATAAGAAGTTAACTGGTGAACGTTTAGATGAAGTGAAAATGGCGATTGATGAGCTAGAGGCCAATAAAGCTGAATTAGGAATTACAGAAATAACTACTCATCTTAAAGAAAAAGGTTTAGAAGAACAGCTCGTATCAAAGGATGAAAAGTCCATCCTAACTGCAGTAACTGTTGAACTGGGAGACCGTTCAGCAAAAGCGGAAACTGAACTTTTATATAAAGCGTTAAAAGACATTAAAGTCGATCACTACTATACAAGTAGCTGGATGATCGGTGAAGACTTAAATACAAATGCTCAAGAAGGACTGAAGAAAACGGAAGGAATTACGGTTGTATTTATTTTGGCTGTGCTCCTACTAGTTTTCCGTTCCATTGTTGCACCTTTTATTCCGCTGATTACAGTAGGCTTTACGTATTTAGCGTCGCAATCTGTTGTATCATTTTTAGTCGATAAGGTGAATTTTCCGATATCCTCTTACACACAAATTTTCCTTGTTGCCGTTTTATTCGGACTTGGAACAGACTATTGTATCCTTCTTTTAAGTCGATTTAAAGAGGAGTTTTCAAGACATGAAAGCTTAACAGATGCCATTGTAGAAACATATCGTACAGCTGGTAAAACCGTATTATTTAGTGCAATTGCGGTTATGATTGGTTTTTCAGCTATTGGACTTTCAACATTTAATCTTTATCAATCAGCTGCTGCAGTTGCTGTTGGGGTTGCTATACTCCTTGTGGCAATTGCGACAATTGTTCCATTCTTTATGTCCGTCCTTGGCAAGAAGATATTCTGGCCTTCCAAAGGACAGCTTGAGCATAAAGAAAGCAAGCTATGGGGGACGATTGGAAGCTTTGCCCTTGCTCGTCCAATTATCACCTTATTGATTGTTGCAGGGGTAACCGTCCCATTTTTAGTTACTTATGATGGAATTCGTTCTTATAATGCGCTAGAAGAGGCTGGAGACAATGCTCCATCTATCAATGCGTTTAATTTAATTGCAGATAGTTTTGGTCCAGGTCAATCCATGACAACGAAAATTGTCATTAAAAATGATGATGCCATGGATAACTCTGAATATATTGGTCTAGCAGAAAAAATTAGCGGAGAGCTCGAAAAAATCGATGAGGTTGACCAAGTAAGGTCTGCAACTCGTCCAATGGGTGAACCAATTGAGGATCTCTTCGTCTCCAAACAAGCTGAAACCCTTGGAGATGGATTAGGCGATGGGAATGAAGGGATTAAAAAAATTAGTAATGGTCTTCATCAAGCTGGGAGTGAAATGTCCAAATCTGCTCCAAAACTCAAAACTGCAACCAATGGGATTAGCGAGTTAATTACAGGAACCTCTAAATTACAATCTGGTATGACCGAGCTTCAAAAGGGCTTAAGCCAGATTGAAGCTGGAATTCGTAAAGGCTCCATGGGATCAGGTGAAGCGAAAAAAGGCTTAGAGGAAATTCGAGCGAATGCTGTCAAGCTACAAGCCGGAAGTGTACAGTTATTAAACGGCTATCAAGGGGTAGCGAGCGGGTTAACGACTATTGAAAAGAATTATGAAAATGTGGCAAACGGATTATCCAGCTTATCAAAAGGATTAAGCAATGTTAATCAATTATTCCCAAGTCTTGAGAATGATTCAAGATATGAAGGCCTAGCATCTGATGAAAGGTATTTAACCATTAAAGGCAGTGTACAGCAGGCTCAAGCAACGACAGCACAGCTATCAGCCGGATTGAAGCAATTGAACACTTCTCTATCTGGTGCTGCGAATGGGGTAAAAACGGCCAATCAATCATTTAAGAAGATTACAGATGGCCAAAAGGCCTTAAATAATGGGATGTCAACACTTATCACAGGTCTCGATCAGCTTGAAAAAGGAATGACAGCTGCAGCAGATGGTCAAGCGCAGGCAATTGAAAAGTTACCCCAAGTTTCAGGCGGGCTATCTAGCATTAATGATGGTCAACAGCAGCTTCTCGATGGATTTTCTAGCTTAGGCGGTCAAATCAGTGATTTAACCAATGGTTTGAATCAAAGCGCTGAGGGTCTTGATAAGGTCCATAATGGTCTTGGTACGGCACAGGATTATTTAATGGAGCTTTCATCAACCGAGTCAAGTTTGACTGGAATGTATATTCCTGATGAGGTTCTAAGTAGTGAGGATTTCAGTAAGGTTCTTGATACTTACATGTCTGAAAATCGTAAGGTTATGACTTTAGACGTGGTGTTTAAGGAAAATCCTTATTCAAATGAAGCAATAGATACGATTCCAGAGATAAAATCAACGATTAAACAGGCAACGAAAGGAACGAAACTTGAAAATGCTACGATAGCAGTTGGTGGAACGACAAGTACGTATGCAGATTTGAGATCAGTATCAGACGATGATTATTCTAGAACTGTATTTTTCATGTTAACGGGAATTGGAATTATCCTATTCTTCCTACTTCGTTCTTTAGTTATGCCAATCTATTTATTACTTTCATTAATATTAACCTATTATACTTCGATGTCGATTACGGAATTAATCTTTGTTAATGGGTTAGGGTATACAGGCATAGGCTGGGCCGTTCCATTCTTTGCATTTGTTATACTTATTGCATTAGGAATAGATTATAGTATCTTCCTCATGGATCGATTTAATGAATATAAGCAATTATCGGTTAAGGAAGCAATGTTGCTTTCTATGAAAAAGATGGGGACAGTAATCATCTCGGCTGCCATCATTTTAGGCGGAACATTTGCTGCCATGATGCCATCTGGTGTACTATCCTTGCTGGAAATTGCGACCATTGTTTTAGTTGGGTTGTTCCTATATGGAATGATCATTCTGCCACTGTTTATCCCGGTTATGGCTAAATTATTTGGTAGAGCAAACTGGTGGCCGTTTATTAATAAAAATATTAATAAGTAAAAATTAAGTACAAGAAAGGAGCTAGAAGGCTCCTTTTTTGTATACAAAAACGAAGAAACCTTTTTTCCATAAATCATATCGGATTATTTTACTGAATTTTAAGAAAATTATTTGGCAACTATACTAGTCTCATTTATAATTTTAAATAGGCAAGTGTAATATTTTACATTTTTGTATGTGATTTCAATTACGAAGAGGAATGGATGTGTATCGTTAAATGACATTACTTAGTAATTTAAAGATTTTGGATTTCTCCACTCTTTTACCAGGTCCATTTGCAACCTTATTAATGGCCGATTTAGGTGCTGAGGTCATTCATGTTGAAAAGCCATCTAATAATACGATTACTCAGGAATTAGATTCCTATCTGAACCGCTCGAAGAAGTCTCTTGCTTTAGATTTGAAAAAATCAGAGTCTATTGAAATAGTAAAAGAGCTAATTAAAGAATACGATATTATAATTGAACAATTTCGTCCGGGTGTAATGGAACGCTTTGGACTGGGTTATGAGGAATTAAAAAAGATTAATCCACGCCTTATTTATTGTTCACTAACAGGATTTGGGCAGACTGGTCCATTGAGGAATCGACCTGGACATGATATTAATTATCTTTCAATTGCGGGTGTGTCAAGTCATTCAGGAACGCAGAATGGAGGTCCAGCTAATCTTGGAATCCAGGTGGCAGATATTGCAGGGGGATCCTTACATTCCGTGATTGGAATCTTGTCTGCTGTTATTTACCGTGAACGAACTGGTGAAGGACAATTGATTGATATTAGCATGACGGACTGTAGCTTTACTTTAAATGCCCTTTCAGCTCCGCTCTTTTTAAATCGAGGAATCAACCCAGAGTCGGAGAAATCGTTGCTTAATGGGGGTACCTTTTACGGCTATTATGAAACAAGTGATGGGAGATATTTCTCAGTAGGTAGCCTTGAACCAAAATTTAGAAAGGCTTTATGTGAGGCCATTGGGCGTGAGGATTTGATTGAAATTAGCTTAAGCAATAAACCTGAACATATCTCTACCTTTAAACAGGTCGTTCGAGAAGCCTTTTTACAAAAAACTTTTGAGGAATGGCAGGACATTTTTAATGAATTTGAAGCCTGTGCTGAACCAGTCTTAACCTTTGCAGAGGCCTGTGAGCATCCGCATTTAGTGGACCGTGGGATGATTGTTGATGTTCCTCAATTAAATGGTGGGACTGAGAAACAAATGGCTTGCCCAATTAAGTCATCTATCTTTTCCCCAGAATACAGACATGCCGGTTTACATTCAGGTGCGAGTAATGAAGAGATTTTAGAAAAACTAGAGGGAATCCTACCTTCTAATAAATGATGATAAGACAAAGGAAGTCGGATAAGATGTACTCATTCCTTATCCGACAGCTTTATTAACCTTATTGACCATCATCAGTTTTATCATTCTGATCCTTATTTCTTTTATTCCCCTTACTATTGTCCCCACTGATGATTTCTTGGGCAAATTCTGTGTTCCCTTTTCTTGGAGAGTTTTGATTCATACTTCCTTTATTATACTTCTTTGTCATTTCAACCAGACTCCTTCATAAAATGGTCAGAATTAGTATGGCGTTAAGGGGAAATTTTATGTAGGGAGATTATAACAGATCATTTACATGATAGACTTCACCATTATGAAAGTCATCCTTTAAAACGAACCGAATTAAAGCTGATGCAACCTCTTCTGGGCTTCTTAACAAACCATTTTCCTTATAATCTTTGAATTTCTCGATGAGATGAAATTCCTCATTTGTGGAGTTCCGTATCTTTGCCTGCATGTCTGTATCCATTATTCCAGGGCTAAAGGCGATAATCTTGTGGTTTTTGCCTTCGATTTCCTGTTCTAAAGCAAATGCACGAGAAAACATATTGATTCCAGACTTTGAGCTGCAGTAGGCACTCCAGCCATGATAAGGCTTTTCAGCTGCTCCAGAAGTAACGTTAATAACTGTTAAATTTGATTTCATCCTTTTTAACAAAATATTCGTTATCAGCATAGGCGCAATTAAATTTATCTCAATATTAGATATAAGTTCTTGATTATCCATGTTTCCAACTGTATGAATTGGATTTACGACGCCAGCATTATTGATTAAATAAATAGTCTCTAGAGATGCAAAATCAATTTGTTGGGAAAGATTAGAAAACAC
This sequence comes from Bacillus massilinigeriensis, assembly GCF_900117315.1. Taxonomy (GTDB): domain Bacteria; phylum Bacillota; class Bacilli; order Bacillales; family Cytobacillaceae; genus Bacillus_BE; species Bacillus_BE massilionigeriensis. The sequence continues at coordinate 3,476,906 of NZ_LT630337.1, read as the reverse complement.
CATCTCCACCTGATTCAAATTGCTAAAATCGCATGAAAGGTGCTGATAAAATAGCTGCTTCGAGAGGGTATCATTCTTTAATTGTTCATTTTCCGTTCTGGAAATCGTCATAATACCAATTTTCTTTTCCAACAATTCTTTAGCAATAGCAAGGCCTAATCCTTTAGAAGCACCTGTAATAATAGCCAGTTTCATTACTTGTCATCACCTCGAATATTTGATGGGTTCAATCTAAAAAAGGAGAATGATCGTTATTATAAACGATTATTCTCCTCCTCGTAAAATTTCTTATCTTCCTCAAGAAAATTAATGGTTGATAAGATAACACCGGAGCAAAAACAGGCAATAGTTAATGTTGAAATTCCAACGACTAAATAGAAGCCAACTGTACTCAGTACCGTCCATATTAAGCAATAGTGCGGTGCTTTTAAAAACTTACCCATCGGTAATCATCTCGTCTTTCTGTTGATAATCGTTGAATATTCATTTTATTCTGTATAATTTAGTGTTATCACTCAAATATGTATTTTTCAAGCGAAATAGATAAATATTTCATAATATTTAATAATTTATGAAATATTTGTATAATTCGATAAAAAATCATTATGTCAAAGGCTTTAAACTCGTAAATCGCTTTTATTTTTACTAATATTAAAACTAAGAAAAGAATAAAGGTAGGAATTAGGGGATGAAATACAATCATTTATTATTTAAGACGTCTATTGGAAAGGCAAAACCAAATAGTATAAGAAATAAAGAGACGAGCTGTCCTTTTTGTGCAACGGATCAATTAACTGGGATTATCGATATGTGTGATTCCATCATTCTATTAAAAAATAAATATCCTGTTTTAGAGGATACGTTTCAAACTGTTTTAATTGAAACAGATGATTGCCATGGGGAAATCTCTACTTATTCGAGTGATCATTTAATAAAATTAATTAACTTTGGGATTAAACATTGGCTAGCAATGGAGGAGAGTGGGGAATACCAATCGGTTATCTTTTTCAAAAACCATGGCCCCTTATCTGGAGGTTCAATTGCTCATCCACATATGCAAATTATTGGGCTAAAAACAGTAGATTACAAAGAAAAGGTTCAACTGCGAGATTTTGAAGGTTATGTGATCCAAGAAAAAGAAGGGGTAGTTTTCTCTGTTTCAAATAAGCCAAAGATTGGATTTACTGAATTTAATGTCAAAATGAATGATATAAAGGGAATGAATCAGTTTGCTTCTTTTATTCAAGTAGCAACCCATTACACCTTACATGCTTTTCCTTATCGCTGTTCAAGCTATAATATCTTTTTCTATCATATGGGTGAAGATATTTTTGCAAAAATTGTTCCAAGATTTATCACGACACCTATCTACATTGGTTATTCGATTCCTCAAATCCCAGATAATCTCGAATGGATGGTTGAGGATATTCAATCAAAATATTTTTCAGAGGTTAATAAAGGGAGGGAGATTCCATCATGATTACCATGAATCCAATAGGATTTGTCAAAAGTACCAGAAATGAAATGATAGACGATCATTGGGGGAAGGAAACTGCTTTTATTAGACTTGATGAAAATATTTTTTCAGAAGAGGCTCTTTATGGTTTAGAGGATTTTTCACATGTTGTAGTTATCTTTTATATGAATGAAGTGAAGGCTGAAAAAATTGAAACCAATGCAAGACATCCAAGAAATAATCCTAATTGGCCAAAGGTAGGTATCTTTAGTCAAAGAGGAAAAAATAGACCGAATCAAATTGGGATTACAGTCTGTGAAATCATCAAAAGAGATGGTTTGAGCTTGGAAGTGAAAAATTTAGATGCTATAGAAGGTACTCCAGTATTGGATATAAAGCCATATATGGTTGAATTTGGGCCAAAAGGGGAAGTTAAGCAACCAAATTGGGCTACTGAATTAATGAAAGATTATTTTTAACAATCCAGGTGATTAAGTATTTGTAATAATAACCATCATTTAAAAAAAGTTGTGCTTTTTCCCTAATAAAAATATAATGATGAGTTGTAGTAGATTTTAATTTGTACTATACACACAAAGAGTTGGTAATTGCTTATTTCTTGTTTTATATTTGTAAGAAAGGTTAATCAAGTCTTATGTTTTGCTCATACTAAAACTAACATCAATCTGTTTTCTCATCAAAGGGGAATAAAGCATGACTTCAAATAAGAATACTCAATCTAGAATTGATTTTAATTTAATTTTTATATTATCATTATTGTTTTTGTCTAGCTGTGTTGCTATATTTAGTGCACAATCCACAGGTCAATATCAAGAAAATTTCCTATTAAAGCAGATTGTTTGGTATATTGCTGGTTCGGGAATTATTGCCGCTGTGATTACACTTGATTCGGATCAGTTAAGAAAGCTTACCTGGTATGTGTATGGTTTTGGACTATTCTTGCTTACATTCTTAATTGTTGCGCCAAGTAGCATTGCTCCAGTAATCAATGGGGCAAAGAGCTGGTACAAGGTACCTGGAATGGGCTCCCTGCAGCCATCTGAATTCGTGAAGGTGTTCATCATTTTAGCCCTTGCCAGGGTAATTGAAGATCATCATCAAAAAAACCGTGTAAAGACCCTGAAAACCGATATGTGGTTACTTGTAAAAATCGGAATTGTAACCTTTATCCCATTGTTGCTCGTTATGCAGCAGCCTGATTTAGGTACATCTCTTGTGTTTATTGCTATCATGATCGGAATGATTTTTATCTCAGGTATTTCATGGAAAATATTGACTCCAATTTTCAGCTTTGGAGTACTGATGATTTCTGTCATTTTCTATTTTGTACTTATAAAGCCAGATATCCTAGAAAAGTACTTAGGAGTAAAGGAATATCAATTCGGACGAATTTATTCTTGGCTGGACCCTTACAATTACCAAAGTACCACTGGCTTTCAGTTAACTAAGTCACTACTTGCCATTGGATCTGGTGAAACGACGGGTAAAGGCTATGGTACTAGAGAGGTATATTTACCAGAGAGCCATACGGACTTTATTTTTAGTATCATAGGTGAAGAGTTCGGATTTATTGGTGCAAGCGTATTAATTAGTCTATTTTTCCTTTTAATTTACCATATAACGAAGGTTGGAATGGAAACGAAGAACAATTATTATACCTATATATGTGTAGGTGTTATTAGCATGATAACCTTCCATGTCTTTCAAAATATCGGTATGACGATCGGTTTATTGCCTATCACGGGGATTCCTCTCCCGTTTGTAAGCTATGGTGGGAGTTCGTTAATGGGGAATATGCTTGCTATTAGTCTTATTTTTTCAATTCGGTATCATTATAAAAAGTATATGTTTGCCAGTAGTGATTAAAGCGGAGGATGTCCTTCGCTTTTTTGTTTGTTTGGGGTTTGATGAGGGATGGGATGTGTATTGGATTGAACGGATAGAGATTCGCTATTAGTATAAAAGCACGACTTAAATTGAATCTAACGGATAGAGGATCTGCTGTTAGCGAAATTGAGGCGGAAAAGGCTTGATTTGATGCAATTAACGGAACTGGTGTCCGTTACGGAGGAAGCTGCTTGAAAAATCCAAGTGAACCGAAACTACATAGACTTTTCAACAAAGCCACCATCATTCAATTCAGAATTCCTTTATCAATACAAAAGAACCTGCGGGAAAAACAGGTTCTTCTTTAAGGGGCTCCTGAAAGGGGGGAGGAGCTATATATTCAAAGTTAAGAGAATATTTAATAGGAATTTCCTCGATGTCATATGGAATGGAGTTCTCGTCGAGTACACCGTCCACTCCATTCCAAATGCATCACTTAATTCGACGGTTCCATTTTTAACAGCAACTAAATCAGAGATGTACGCATTCTCATTGATAATAATTATCAATTATATTTTTAATCATAATTCACTTTCCACGTATTGTCAATAATTAAATGAAAATAATTTTCAATAACAATTTCCGCTAAACAACCCACTACTAGACTTCACACAAAAGCGAGGATTTCTGCTACCACAGTATATTTTTTTGTTAAAGGAACCTAACGGGACAACCACTTGTTTCATAATTTAAAAATATGAATATATTTTATTAAGACAAAAAATGTTAAAATAATAGGGCAATTCAATTATCTAAAGTAATTCGTTCAAAGGGTTGTACTTCTATTACTTTCGATATTTACTATAAAGATTTAGGAGATTAGGAGGATACAGGATGGAACAACTTATGAGAGACATTTTTCTTTTTTTATCAAAGAATAAAGCGCTTACAAAAATAGCGAAGAGGTATGGGTTGCGTTTTGGAGCCTCCCGTTTTGTTGCCGGGGAGACCATTGAACAGGCCGTGAAGGTAATTAAAGATTTAAATCATAAAGGGCTTGAAGTAACCATAGATTATTTAGGGGAATTTGTTGATAATGAAAGGGAAGCTAATGAGATGGCAGATAACTGCATCGTTGCCATTGAGGCTATAGGTCGTGAGAATTTAAAAGCACAGCTATCATTAAAAATGACTTCAATGGGCTTGGATATCTCTGATAAAATTGTGATGCAAAATATGCGCAGGATTCTAGACGTTGCAACAAAGAATAATGTATTTGTAACAATCGATATGGAGGATTACACGCGCTGTCAAAAAACAATAGATATATTTAAACAATTGAAATCTGAATACGACCATATTGGTACGGTCATCCAAGCCTATCTTTATCGGACTGAGCAAGATATCATCGATTTAAATGAATATTCCCCTAACCTCCGACTAGTGAAGGGGGCCTATAAGGAATCTCCTGAGGTGGCATTTCCGGAAAAGAAGGATGTTGATGAAAACTATAAAAAAATCATCAAAATGCATTTGCAAAACGGAAATTATACTGCCGTGGCGTCACATGATGAAGCAATCATAGAATATACAAAGCAATTTGTTAAGGAAAATAACATATCCAATGATCAATTCGAATTTCAAATGCTGTACGGGATTCGAAATGAAAGACAATTGGAACTTGTTAAGGAAGGTTACAGAATGCGAGTTTATGTTCCATATGGGACTGATTGGTATGGATATTTTATGCGTCGATTGGCTGAGCGTCCAGCCAATGTTGCATTTGTATTAAAGGGTATGTTTAAGAAGTAATTTAAATTGATAGAATGAGGGCGTCCATAAGGTGCTGACGCCTAACTGGACACCCTCAATTGAGTTATTTTTTATATTGGTTATTTTGGCTATTCACTTTCCCTCCACCATCTCTTTCAACGGTTGGCCCTGCATCTCCCTTAACACTTGCAGCACTCACACCAGCCTTTGATGGATTTTTCTTTACTCGAGCCATGTGGTCACCTCCTTTACGGGATCCCAAGACATTCACAAAGGAAATTCACTAAATAATGTGCCCGAAACAAGTTTAATTATCATGGATATCTCCCAAGAATTCATCGTGTAATTAGTGGAACTTTCAAAAAAATATAAAAACTTCCGCATCTAATTATTGCGAAAATTTTTGAAATATTTTATAGTATTAATTAGGTAAAACTCATTCGAGTATATTTTTTTCGACAAAAAATGAATGAGTGTTCATTCAAAAAGCAAAAGGGGGAGAAATAGTTGGTCCAACAAATTAAAAAAGCAGCAGTTTTAGGGTCAGGGGTTATGGGATCCGGAATTGCAGCACACTTAGCGAACATTGGTATTCCTACATTGTTGCTAGATATTGTACCTCGTGAATTAACAGATGCTGAAAAAGCAAAAGGATTAACCCTTGAAAATAAGCAGGTTCGCAATCGTATAAGCGCAACTGCACTCCAAAAATTATTAAAACAAAAACCAGCACCACTAACTTCAAAGAAAAATCTTGCCCTAATCGAGGCCGGTAACTTTGATGATGATATGGAACGCTTAAAAGATGTAGATTGGATCATTGAAGTTGTCGTTGAAAATCTTTCAATTAAACAACAGATTTTTGAAAAGGTTGACCAAAATCGTAAACCAGGAAGTATCGTAAGCTCCAATACTTCAGGGATTTCTGTAGAGGCGATGGCAGAAGGCCGTTCAGAAGATTTTCAAAAGCATTTCCTTGGAACACACTTCTTTAACCCACCAAGATATTTGAAGCTTTTAGAAGTAATTCCTACAAAAAATACCGCTCCTGAAGTTTTAGCCTTCATGAAACAATTTGGCGAAGATGTTCTAGGTAAGGGTGTTGTTGAAGCAAAGGATACTCCAAACTTTATCGCAAATAGAATTGGTACTTATGGTTTACTTGTAACAGTTCAAGAGATGTTAAAAGGCGGTTATAGTGTCGGGGAAGTAGATTCAATAACAGGTCCTTTAATCGGTAGACCAAAAAGTGCAACATTTAGAACATTAGATGTAGTAGGTCTTGATACTTTTGCCCATGTAGCAAAAAATGTTTATGACCAAGTCGAAGGAAAAGAAAAGGAAGTATTCGAAGTACCTGCCTTCATGAATAAAATGCTTGAAAACGGTTGGCTTGGTGCTAAATCCGGTCAAGGTTTCTTTGTGAAAAAAGGAAAAGAAATTCTTGAATTAGATCCAAATACTTTAGAATACGGACCAGTTAAAAAATTAAAAACTGCTTCCGTTGAATTAAGCAAGCAGCAAAAAGGCTTATCCAATAAATTGAAAGCGCTACTATATGCAGATGACCGTGCTGGACAATTATTATGGAATATTTCAACGCCTACATTCATTTATTCTGCAGAACTATTAGGAACCATTGCAGACGATATTGTTGCAATTGATAACGCCATGAAATGGGGCTTTGGTTGGCAACAAGGGCCATTTGAAATCTGGGATGCAGTTGGTGTAGAAAAGTCCGTTCAGAAGATGGAAGTGGAGGGCTTAACTATTCCTGCATGGGTAAAAGAAATGTTAGCTGCGGGAAATACTTCATTCTATAAAGAAGAAGACGGTAAAAAATATTTCTATCAAAATGGTGATTACAAACAAGTTCAAGAAAATCCAAAAGTAATTAACCTTAAAGCATTGAAAAAGCAAAATAAAGTGATTATGAAAAACAGTGGTGCGAGCCTAATAGATTTAGGTGACGGCGTTGCTCTTCTAGAATTCACTTCTCCTAATAATGCTATTGGACCTGATATTACGCAAATGATCAGCCTCGCTATCGATGAGGTAGAGAAGAATTATAAGGGCTTAGTCATCGGAAATCAAGGGAAGAATTTCTGCGTAGGAGCCAACTTAGCCATGATTCTAATGGCTGCACAAGATGATGATATTTATGAGTTGAATGCGACGGTTAAAGGATTCCAACAAGCAACGTTAAAAATCAAATATTCGTCAAAACCAGTAGTAGCGGCTCCTTTTGGTATGACCCTAGGTGGAGGAGCAGAGGTATGCCTACCTGCTGCCCATATCCAAGCATCTTCTGAAACCTATATGGGACTTGTTGAAGCTGGAGTTGGTTTAATCCCTGGAGGAGGCGGAAATAAAGAGCTGTATATTAAGCATCTGAATAGCCTACCAAATGGAATTGACTTTGATCTGCAACTAGTTGCTAATAAAGTATTCGAAATGATTGCAACAGCAAAGGTATCCACATCAGGAGAAGAAGCAAGAGACAATAACTTCCTACATTTTGCGGACGGAATTAGCGTAAATCCAGATCATCAGTTATATGATGCTAAACAAGCAGTTCTTGCATTATATGAGGCTGGTTATAAACCACCTGTTCGTAAAAAGGTTCCTGTTGTTGGGGAAGTAGGGTATGCAACATTACTACTTGGTGCACAATCCATGCTTTATTCTGGTTATATTTCTGAGCATGACCTGAAGATTGCTAAAAAGCTAGCTTATGTCATTGCTGGTGGTAAAGTACCATACGGAACAGAAGTGGATGAAGAATATCTATTAGATTTAGAAAGAGAAGCATTCTTAAGCCTTGTTGCGGAGCAAAAGTCCCAACAACGTATGCAGCATATGCTATTAAAAGGAAAGCCATTACGCAATTAATGAATAATAGAATAGTAGTAGTTTATTCTCTAACAGATACGGAAAGAGAGGGAATGAGATGAGAGAAGCGGTAATAGTAGCAGGGGCTCGTACTCCAGTCGGTAAAGCAAAAAAGGGGTCTTTAGCGAATGTCCGTCCAGATGATTTAGGCGCTCTTGTTGTCAAAGAAACTTTAAAGCGTGCTGGAAATTATGAAGGAAACATTGATGATTTAATTATTGGAAACGCAATGCCAGAGGCTGAGCAAGGTACAAACGTGGCTAGAATTATTGGTGCACTAGCTGGCTTGCCAGACACTGTTCCAGCGATTACGGTGAATCGTTTTTGTTCGTCAGGATTACAAGCAATTGCCTATGCAGCAGAAAAAATCATGATTGGTCACGCTGACACGATTATTGCTGGTGGAGCAGAATCCATGAGTATGGTACCAATGATGGGCCATGTTGTCCGTCCGAATGTAAAGCTTGCTGAAACAGCACCTGGATACTATATGGGAATGGGACATACTGCAGAGGAAGTAGCAAAAAAATACGGCATTTCTCGTGAAGATCAAGATGCATTTGCAGTAAGAAGCCATCAAAGAGCTGCAAAAGCGATTGCTGAAGGAAAATTTGTTGATGAGATTGTCCCTGTTGAAGTAACAAAACGTTCAGTGGGACCTGACAATAAATTAGTAGAAAAAACCTTCCTATTTAGCCAGGATGAAGGAGTTCGAGCAGATTCAACTGTAGAAACACTTGGTAGATTACGTCCTGCATTCAATATCAAAGGTACAGTAACTGCAGGAAACTCTTCACAAACAAGTGATGGTGCTGCAGCAGTGATGGTAATGGACCGTGAAAAGGCTGAAGCAAATGGCTTAAAGCCGATGGCTAAATTCCGATCCTTTGCTGTCGGTGGAGTTCCTCCAGAAGTAATGGGAATTGGACCTATCGTAGCCATTCCTAAAGCATTAAAGCTTGCAGGATTGGAAATATCCGATATCGGATTATTTGAACTAAATGAAGCCTTTGCCTCTCAAAGTTTACAGGTTATTCGTCAATTAGGATTGGATGAGGAAAAGGTGAATGTAAATGGCGGAGCAATAGCATTGGGCCATCCACTTGGATGTACAGGTGCAAAATTAACCGTATCCATCATCAATGAGTTGAAGCGTCGCAATGAACAGTTTGGAGTTGTTACTATGTGTATTGGCGGCGGAATGGGTGCTGCTGGGGTATTTGAACTTTTATAAAAAATGTTAGGGGCTTTTTAATAAAAGCCCCGTATAAAAAGAACGGAGGAAAAGAATTATGACAAATACAACTGAAAACGTAATTAAAGGCGGAAGCTTTTTAATCGAAGATGTTACCTATAATCAAGTTTTTACACCAGAGGATTTTTCTGATGAACAAAAAATGATTGCGAAAACATCTGAGGATTTTGTTATTAATGAAGTATTACCAGAGGTTCCATATTTAGAAAAACATGAATTTGATCGCTCTGTTAAATTATTAAAATCTGCTGGAGAACTTGGTCTCTTAGGCGCAGATGTTCCAGAAGAATACGGCGGTCTTTCTTTAGATAAAATTAGTTCAGCACTAATTGCAGAAAAAATGGCTATCGCCGGTGGCTTCGGAATTACTCACGGAGCTCACGTTGGAATCGGTTCACTACCAATTGTTCTTTTCGGTAATGAAGAACAAAAGCAAAGATATCTTCCTCTATTAGCAACAGGGGAAAAAATCGCAGCCTATGCATTAACAGAACCAAGCTCTGGGTCTGATGCTCTTGGTGCAAAAACTGTTGCTAAGCTAAATGAAGCAGGAACTCACTATGTATTAAACGGTGAAAAGCAATGGATTACAAACTCCGGTTTTGCTGATGTATTTGTTGTATATGCAAAGATCGATGGTGACAAATTCTCAGCATTTATCGTTGAAAGAGAATTCCCTGGAGTATCAACCGGTGCAGAAGAAGATAAAATGGGGATTAAGAGTTCCTCAACTCGTACATTAATCCTTCAAGATGCAGAAGTTCCAGTTGAGAATCTACTTGGAGAAGTTGGTCGCGGACACGTAATCGCATTCAACATCCTTAACATTGGTCGTTATAAATTAGGTGTAGGTGCTCTAGGTGGAGCGAAGCGTGCAATGGAAGTAACCGTTCCATATACTAACCAACGCCAACAATTTAAAACTCCACTTTCTGCATTCAATTTAACAAAAGAAAAGTTAGCTACAATGGGTTCAAAATTATATGCGGCAGAAAGCTCCATCTATCGTACAGTTGGATTATTCGAAGACCGTATGAGCAAGCTTTCTGATGAGGAAGCAAAAACTGGTGCAGCTGTTGCGGCATCTATTGCAGAATATGCGATTGAATGTTCATTAGGTAAATTCTTTAACACAGAAGTATTAGACTATGTGGTAGACGAAGGCGTTCAATTACATGGAGGATATGGCTTCATGGAAGAATACGAGATTGCTAGAGCTTACCGTGATTCTCGTATCAATCGTATCTTTGAAGGAACAAATGAAATCAACCGTCTATTAGTACTTGGAACATACCTAAGAAAAGCAATGAAGGGTGAACTTCCATTATTCCAAAAAGCCCAAGAGCTTCAAGCAGAAATTATGACTCTAATGCCTGAAGAACCAGGTGATGAGCCGTTAGCACAAGAAAAATATTTAGTGAACAATGGTAAGAAGATTGCCTTACTTGCTGCAGGTCTTGCTGCATTGAAATTCGGTAAGGAAGTTGATAAAGAACAAGAAATTTTTGTTAATATTGCCGATATCGTGGCAAACGTTTATGCAATGGAATCAGCTGTTCTTCGTACAGAAAAAGCTATTGCTAAAGAGGGATTAGAAAAGAGCAATCAAAAACTTCTTTATACTCAAATTTTCTGTCAAGAAGCTTTCAATAAGATTGAGCTTGATGCAAAAGAAACATTGGTTGCTGCGGAAAGCGGAGATTCTTTACGTATGATGATTTCTGTTTTACGTAAGCTAACTCGCCACACTCCAATCAATGTGATTGCGAAAAAGCGTGAAGCTTCATTAAAAATCATCGATGCTGAGCGTTATGTTCTATAATTAATTCATTCGTTCAAAGCTCCCTGCGTGATAAAGCGTAGGGAGCTTTTTGTGAATGTTAGAACTGAGTGTGACCCCTTCAAGAGGAAGGTTTTAACGTTAGGGCAATAAGGTTCAATAATAGGATTTAAAGTAAAAATATGTTATTATTCACTTGTCTGTTAACGACATAATATGAAAAAGATGATTGGAGGATGGTGAGTGTATGACATTAAAATTTTATTGGTATCCAAAATGCGGCACATGTAGAAAAGCTAAAAAGTGGCTTGATGAACATCAAGTATCATATGAAGAAATACATATTGTAGATAATCCACCATCACGTTCTAAACTAGAGGAAATATACAAAAATAGTGGGTTGGAAATGAAGAAACTATTTAATACAAGCGGACAAAAATATCGGGATCTTGGCATGAAGGATAAAATACCATCATCTTCAGTAGATGAATTGTTAGACTTATTAGCCTCAGATGGAATGTTAATTAAGCGTCCATTAATAACTGATGGGAAAAAGGCAACGGTTGGTTTTAAAGAAGAAGATTATGAAAAGACATGGCTCAAGTAACTAGAAGTGTTAACATCCAATTCACATGAATACCGCTTGATTAAAAGAAGCTTTCATGTCATGATGGTGGTAGAAATTGATTATTCAAAATAGTTTATACATAGTAGATGGAGGGATTTATAATGAGTATTCCTAAGGATTTCCGTTATTCAAAGGAACACGAGTGGGCAAAAACAGAAGGGGAGAAAGTCCGAGTAGGTATTACGGATTTTGCACAATCAGAATTAGGAGATATTGTTTTTGTTGAATTACCTGAAGTTGGTGCAGAATTAAAAGTAGATGAGCCATTCGGAAGTGTTGAATCAGTAAAAACAGTATCTGAGCTATATGCACCAATAAGTGGAACGGTTGTAGAGATCAATGAAGAGTTAAACGATAATCCTGAATATGTCAATGAATCTCCTTATGAAAAAGCATGGATGATTGTGATTCAGCCTACAGATGTAAGTGAATTGGACAATTTAATGAGTGCGGAACAATATGAAGAAATGATTAAAGAGGATTAATTATTTAATATATAAAGGGGGTCGAGCAGCAATCACGTTGTTCGACCATTTATTATTTTGAGCCACTTCCTACTATAATAATATCCAATAGCTGAACGAGTTTTGGACTATTAATCGCCATGATCAAATAAATTTAAGAAAAAGTCTATCCATTATTAATAAAACTTCATTGGTTAAAGGAAGCTTACTTTAAAATAGTACATAATAAAGGATATGTACACCATTTTTTAGTATAAAGAATATGGTAAAGTAATTATATAATTCGATCAAGGTGATTCTAATGAACGAGGGAAAAACCGATAAAGTGATTATCGTTGAAGGAAAATCAGATAAAAGAAAAATTATTAATATCATAAAAGAACCAATAGATGTAATCTGTACGAATGGAACCATTAGCATGACAAAATTAGATGAATTAGTGGATACATTAATTGATAAAGACATTTATATACTGGTGGATGCAGATGATGCTGGAACAAAACTTAGAAACCAATTAAAAAGGGAATTTCCTGAGGCAGAGCATCTTTATATTGATAAGTGTTATAGAGAGGTGGCGACCGCGCCCGAATATCACCTAGCTACCGTCTTAATGGGTGCGAATATCGATGTATATGCAGAGTATTTAGATCGAGGTTAATCAAATGCAGGAAGTATCAATGAAAGATTTACCATTATTATTAGGTCAGAAAGGCTATAAGTTTCTCTATTTATATACTCCATTATGTGGAACATGCCAACTAGCGGGAAAGATACTCCATGTAGTTGAAGAATTATTACCAAACGAGAATTGGGGAAAATTAAATTTGAATTTCATCCCAGATTATGCTCGAGATTGGTCTGTGGAAAGTGTACCCTGCCTTCTCATACTATTTGATGAGAAGATTTACGAAAGGATATATGCTTTTCACTCCGTTCCCTATCTATATGAAAAAATAAACGGAATCTTAAAAACAGATACGTAAGAAAATTTTAAAATGGTAATTTATCCCAATAATTCGACAGTAGCAATGAGCTTTTTGTAATTTTTGACATATTTCTCAGGAAATAAAGGCAGTGGAATTGATAGAATCCATTGCCTTTTTGTATTTATTTTGTCGAAAGGAAAATGAGATGAATTAAAGGGATTTATCACATTTGAGAGAATTATTATGTATTAAAGGGAGCGTGAGGACATTGCAGGACGTTTTAGTTGATTTTATTAACGGGGTCAAGGACAAAAAGCATTTAATGGAACTGGTAAGTGATTCATTAATATTAAGCATTAAAACGGAAAAAGGCAATGCAAACCTGTTCATTGGAAATGGTGATCTTACTCTACTCGATTCTGAAGAAATTCTACCTGATGTTGAAATAAAAGGTGAGGAAAATGTTATTTCCTCCATCCTTCAAGGTAAGCTGAAACTGAGAGAAGCTGTTAAAAGGGAACATCTGGAAATAGAAGCAACCTATCGATCTACTCTTTTTTTAGAAACACTATTTATTCTTGGTAAGCCCTATTAATTTTTCTTTATAAAATGTATTGACTGACTTTCAGCGTTGTGATAATATTCATATAATCTTAATCTTAAGAAAACAATTACATATAATCTTATCTAGAGAGGCGGAGGGACTGGCCCTACGAAGCCCGGCAACCGGTTTTATTTACACGGTGCTAATTCCAGCAGAGCAATGCTCTGAAAGATAAGAAGAGATAGAATAAAACCTCTTCTTATGAAGAGGTTTTTTTGGTATCTGGCTTTATTGAGAGGAAATCAACTTACAAGTTTAAAAGCCAATTCAGGAATAAAGCAAAAATAATAATATAAGGGGAGATAAATTCAATGAGTGAAAAACAAAAAAATTACCGTTTTGAAACACTTGGAGTACATGGGGGATTAGAACCAGATCCAATTACAGGTGCACGGGCGGTACCAATCTATCAAAACAATGCTTATCAGTTCAAAAATACAGAACATGCTGCAAATCTATTTGCTTTAAAGGAAAATGGATATATTTATACTCGTATTCATAATCCAACCTTAACAGTCTTCGAAGAAAGAATTGCATTACTTGAAGGTGGAATCGGTGCATTATCTGTTGCTAGCGGAATGGCTGCCATTACTTTAGCGATTTTAAATCTTGCACATGCAGGGGATGAAATTGTTGCTGCCTCTAATCTCTACGGAGGAACATACAATTTATTTGCAGTAACTTTACCGAAATATGGAATTAATGTAAAACTAGTTGATCCTGAAAATATCAACAATTTTAAAGAAGCGATTACGGACAAAACAAAGGCGATATTTGCTGAAACCATCGGGAATCCTAGTCTAAAGGTTTTAGATATTGAAGCTGTAGCAAATATTGCCCATGAAGCGGGAATCCCTTTAATAGTTGATAATACATTTGCTACTCCGTATCTTTGCCGTCCTATTGAACATGGTGCAGATATCGTTATTCACTCTGCTACAAAGTGGTTGCTTGGAAATGGTACAACACTTGGTGGAGTCATCGTAGATGGTGGTAAGTTTGAATGGAATTCGCCGAAGTTCCCGGGATTCACTGAGCCAGACCCAAGTTATCACGATATTGTCTACAGCGAAGCATTAGGAGCAGCGGCTTATATTGTAAAGGCAAGAGTACAGCTTCTTCGTGACCTGGGACCTTCCTTGAGTCCACAAAATGCATTCCAATTCACTCTTGGTCTTGAAACATTACATGTAAGAATGAAGGAACATGTAGCAAATACGAAGAAGGTCGTAGAGTACTTAGAAAATCATCCAGCTGTAACATGGGTACTTTATCCAGGTCTAGAAAATAGTCCAGACAAAGCTCTTGTTGATAAATACCTACCTAAAGGTGCTGGCTCTGTTGTTGTATTTGGTATTGCAGGTGGAAGGGAAGCAGGGGCTAAATTTATTAACAATCTTGAGCTATGGGCACACGTAGCTAATGTTGGGGATGCGAAAAGCCTTGTGATTCATCCAGCTAGCACCACACACCAACAATTAGATGCGGAAGGTTTAGCAGCGGCTGGAGTTCCTGAGGATTTAATTCGCTTATCCATTGGTATTGAAAATGCAGAGGATCTTATTGAAGATCTAGAACAAGCTATTGAGGCAGCAACCAGCATTACAAGTCTTACTACAAAAGCATAAATGGTGTTTAGAATAATCAGCTTGATTTGTAAAACCAGAAAAAACCAGAGAGATATTCGTTGACACCCCTTTATATACGTGATACGATAACTTTTGTATTAATTTAAGAACTTTTCTGAAATAGAAGATTAATTGAATATAGATGAGATTCACTCTTATCAAGAGAGGTGGAGGGATGTGCCCGATGAAACCCGGCAACCGTCAATAGGCTGTATTGAAATGGTGCCAATTCACACGAAGCAAGCTTGCTTTGGTAGATGAGAGAAAGGTCGTTTATTTTACCTTTCTGCTTATCTGCGCAGAAAGGTTTTTTTATAAAGAAAATAAGGAAAGATATATATGATTACCAATTATAAGGAAGTAAAGCTACATGATACTCTATTGTATCTTTAAGCAATAGAATGAAGCTCAAAATCTCTTTAACTATTATTCAATGTAATTCTATCAGATAAATCGGAAATTAAGGGGTGACACAGATGATCTCAATAAGCAATGTAAAAAAGATTTATTCTTCAAAGAATGGAAAAATTACAGCGGTAGAGGATGTCAATCTTGAAGTAAAGAGTGGAGAAATTTTTGGTGTCATTGGTTATAGTGGAGCTGGGAAAAGTACCCTTATTCGCATGCTAAATGGATTGGAATTACCTACTGAAGGTACTGTGACGGTCGCTGACCAACTTATAAGCAAAATTAAGGGTAGCGAATTAAGAAAGGCAAGACAGCAAATCAGTATGATTTTTCAACATTTTAATCTTCTATGGTCTAGAACAGTAAAGGAAAATATCGCTTTTCCGCTAGAAATTGCCGGGGTTCCAAAAAGTGAAAGAAAAACCCGCGTAGATGAGCTGATTAAGCTTGTAGGATTAGAGGGAAGGGAAGATGCCTATCCTTCTCAGCTTAGTGGAGGTCAAAAGCAAAGAGTCGGAATCGCAAGAGCATTGGCAAATAATCCAAAGGTTCTCTTATGTGATGAAGCAACCTCAGCGCTTGATCCACAAACGACAGATTCCATTCTTGATCTATTAGTGGATATTAATAAAAGACTTGGATTAACGATTGTGTTGATAACCCATGAAATGCATGTTATTAGAAAAATATGTCATCGTGTAGCTGTTATGGAAGAAGGAAGGATTGTAGAAATCGGATCAGTACTGGATGTGTTTAAGAATCCACAACAGTCCATCACAAAAAGGTTTGTACAACAGGTGACAGAGCCGGAGGAAACAAAGGAAACTGTTGATCATTTATTGGCCAATTATCCTCAGGGAAAAGTTGTTCAGCTTGGTTTTATTGGAGAATCAGCAGAACAACCGGTCATTACAAATATTATCCGCAAGTACAATGTTACCGTTAATATCCTTCAAGGGAAAATATCACAAACACAAAGTGGTTCGTATGGAACATTGTTTATCCATTTAGATGGAGATGAGGAAGAAATATTGAAAGCAATTGAATACATCCGTTCTGGGCAGGTTGGAGTGGAGGTGATTACCAATGCTAGATAAATTTTTTCCAAATGTTGACTGGGAAGCTATGTGGTCAGCAACGATAGAAACCCTTTATATGACAGGTATCTCTGTATTGGTAACATTTATTTTGGGAGTCATTTTAGGTTTATTACTGTTTTTAACATCAAAGGGAAATATCTGGCAGAATGTGACGATCAACAAAGTCACCAGTGCTGTAGTAAATGTATTTAGATCGATTCCTTTCATTATATTAATTGTATTGCTTATTCCGTTTACGAAGCTTTTATTAGGAACTATGATAGGTGCAAATGCAGCTCTTCCTGCATTAATCATTGGGTCAGCACCATTCTATGCTCGTATGGTTGAAATAGGTTTAAGGGAAATTGATAAAGGTGTCATTGAAGCAGCAAGATCCATGGGTGCAAAAACAAGCACTATAATATGGAAGGTTCTTTTACCAGAATCCATGCCAGCATTAATTTCAGGAATAACCGTCACCGCTATTGCCTTAGTTGGATATACGGCGATGGCAGGGGTTATTGGTGCAGGTGGATTAGGAAACCTTGCTTATTTAGAAGGATTCCAAAGAGGCAGAAGTGACGTTACCTTAATGGCCACAATCATAATTCTTATCATTGTTTTCATCCTCCAATTTATTGGAGATTATATAACATCAAAATTAGATAAAAGATAAGGGGAGTTAAAAATGAAAAAATGGTTTAGTCTTATTTTAATTCTTGCAGTTGCTCTTGTTGCTGCTGCGTGCGGTACAGCTGAAGATAAATCAGACGGTGGAAAAGCAGATGAAACAAAGAAATTAGTTGTTGGTGCATCGAACGTTCCACATGCTGAAATTTTGGAGAAGGCAAAGCCTATTCTTAAAGAAAAAGGTATTGAATTAGATATTAAAAAGTTCCAGGATTATGTTTTACCAAACCAAGCTTTAGAATCAAAAGAGTTAGATGCAAACTATTTCCAACATATTCCTTACTTAGAAGCACAAATTGCAGAAAATGGTTATGATTTTGTTAATGCTGGTGGCATTCATATTGAACCAATTGGAATCTATTCTAAAAAGTATAAAAAGCTAGAAGACCTACCAACTGGAGCTACAATCATCATGAGTAACTCCGTTGCTGACCATGGACGTATTTTAACAATGCTTGAAAGCAAGGGTTTAATCAAACTAAAAGATGGTGTAGATAAAGTTGCAGCAACTGTTAAAGATATCGCTGAAAACCCTAAGAAATTAAAATTTGATACCGAGTATGAAGCATCCTTACTACCACAAATCTTTAACAATAATGAAGGCGATGCTGTATTAATCAACTCAAACTATGCAATTGACGCTGGCTTAAATCCGTTAAAGGATTCCATTGCCATTGAGGATAAGGAATCTCCATATGTAAACGTAGTTGCAGTAAGAAAAGGCGATGAAACAAAAGAGGAAATCAAAGCATTGGTAGAAGTTCTTCATTCAAAAGAAATCCAAGACTTTATTCTTGAAAAATATGAAGGTGCGGTTGTACCAGTTAGCGAATAATTAGATCTATTAAAAGCCTATCCAACTGGATAGGTTTTTTGTCTATTCTAGGAATTGATCATCTGTATACACGTTACATTAAATCATCTGATTAGGAGAAATTATAACCGTCAGAAAGAAGGAAGTTTCCACTGCTAAAGAGTTGCTAATAGATTTAATTTGTTATAAGATTGTAATGAGAATAGATTGAGAATGAAAAAATAGCTTATACTTTAGCTAATTAATACAATACTTCTATACAACAACGGAGGGTAATATTTATGGTGGGATCTACATTAACAATTAAAGACCTTCATGTAGCAATTGAAGGGAAGGAAATATTGAAAGGGGTCAACCTGGAGGTAAAGGGTGGAGAAATCCACGCAATCATGGGACCGAACGGAACGGGGAAATCCACCTTATCTTCTGCTATCATGGGACACCCAAAGTACGAGGTAACTAGCGGAAGCATAACACTTGATGGACAAAATGTTCTTGACATGGAAGTGGACGAAAGAGCTCGTGCTGGCCTTTTCCTAGCTATGCAATATCCAAGTGAAATTAGCGGTGTAACAAATGCCGACTTTTTACGTTCAGCAATAAATAGTCGTAGAGAAGAAGGAAATCAAATCTCTTTAATGAAGTTTATTCGCAAGATGGATGAAACAATGGATTTCCTCGAAATGGATCAAGATATGGCACAACGTTATTTAAATGAAGGGTTCTCGGGTGGAGAAAAGAAACGTAACGAAATCCTTCAACTTATGATGATTGAGCCTAAGATTGCCATCTTAGATGAAATCGACTCAGGTCTCGATATCGATGCATTAAAGGTTGTTTCAAAAGGTATTAACCAAATGCGTGGTGAAGATTTCGGCTGCTTAGTTATTACCCACTATCAGCGTTTATTAAACTACATTACGCCAGATGTGGTTCATGTAATGATGCAAGGTCGTATCGTGAAGACTGGTGGTCCTGAGCTTGCACAACGTCTAGAAGCTGAAGGCTACGATTGGATTAAGAAGGAACTTGGCATTGAAGACGAATTAGTTGAGCAGGAATAAGAGCAAGGGGGATCATAATGACAACGGAGACAAAATTACCATTCGGCGCTAGTCATGTTCGTTCGTTTTCAGAAGAAATGGGTGAACCTGCATGGCTAACGGAGCTTCGATTAGATGCGCTTTCAAAGGTAGATACTTTACCTCTACCTAAAGTAGATAAAACAAAAATTGTGAAATGGAATTTCACACAGTTTGAAAAACATATTGTAAAAAGTGATGACTTATCTGACCTCAGCGACTTACCTGAAGATGTTAAAGCCTTGATTGATATAGATACTCATAATAGTAATCTTTATATTCAGCGAAACAATCGCCCAACCATTCTTTCCGTATCGGATGAACTGAAAGAAAATGGCGTTATTTTTGTTGATATTTTCACGGCTGCTAGAGAACATGGGGATTTGCTACAAAAGTACTTAATGAAGGATGGAGTAAAGGTAGATGAGCATAAGCTAACTGCCCTACATGCAGCATTATTGAACGGTGGAGTGTTCTTATATGTTCCAAAGAATGTTGCTGTCTCACAACCAATCCAAACTGTATTCATACATGATGACAAAGAAGCGAATCTTTTTAACCATGTATTAGTCGTTTTAGAGGATAATAGCTCTGTTACTTATGTAGAAAACTATATATCAACAATGGATTCAGCTAATGGCGTATTTAATATTGTTTCTGAGGTTATAGCCGGAACAAATGCAAGAATTCAATATGGTGCTGTAGACAATATTTCTAAAGGGATTACTTCCTATGTGAACCGTCGAGGTGTTGCCTTTAGGGATGCTCGAATTGAATGGGCATTAGGGCTCATGAATGATGGAGATACCATCTATGATAATACGACCAAGCTCATTGGTGATGGCTCATACGGTGATACCAAAATTGTAACAGTTGGCCACGGAGAACAAACGCAAAACTTTACAACACAAATTATCCATTATGGTAAAAATTCAGAAGGCTATATCTTAAAGCATGGTGTATCAAAAGATGAAGCAACTTCAATTTTCAATGGTATTGGAAAAATTGAGCATGGTGCATCAAAGGCAAATGCTCAGCAGGAATCCCGTGTTCTAATGTTAAGTGAGAAGGCACGTGGGGATGCTAATCCAATGCTACTAATAGATGAAGATGATGTAATTGCTGGACATGCGGCATCTGTGGGACGAGTAGATCCAGTTCAGTTATATTATTTAATGAGTAGAGGAATTCCGAGAAAAGAAGCACAACGATTAATCATTCACGGCTTCCTTGCACCTGTAGTAAATGAATTACCTATCGAGGGTGTTAAAAAGCAGCTCGTTGAATTGATCGAAAGGAAAGTAAAATAATGGATATCAAAGATATTCGCTCACAGTTTCCAATCTTGAACCAGGAAGTCAATGGAAATCCACTTGTATATCTCGACAGTGCAGCAACATCACAAAAGCCAGTACAAGTGATTGAAGCATTAGATCGTTATTATCGCGAGTACAATTCAAATGTGCATCGAGGTGTTCATACACTTGGAACAATGGCTACCGATGCTTATGAAGGAGCACGTGAAAAGGTCAAACGGTTTATCAATGCAAAATCTATTGAGGAAGTAATTTTTACAAGGGGAACAACAACTTCACTTAATACGGTTGCCGCTAGTTATGCAAGAGCAAATTTACAAGAAGGTGATGAAATTGTTATTTCCTATATGGAACATCACAGTAATATCATCCCTTGGCAGCAAGCGGCTAAGCATACGGGTGCAACCTTAAAATATTTACCTCTTCAAGAGGATGGTACCATTTCATTAGATGATGTGAGATCCACGATTAATCCAAATACTAAGATTGTATCAATTACAAGAGTATCGAATGTATTAGGTGTCATCAATCCAATTAAAGAAATTGCACAAATAGCTCATGAAAATGGGGCAATCATGGTGGTGGATGGTGCACAAGCTGCTCCTCACATGAAGATAGATGTACAAGAATTAGATTGTGATTTTCTTGCATTTTCGGGACATAAAATGTGTGCACCGACAGGAATCGGCGTATTATATGGTAAGAAGCATCTTCTCGAAAATATGGAACCAGTAGAATTTGGCGGAGAAATGATTGACTTTGTAGATTTATATGATTCTACTTGGAAGGAACTTCCTTGGAAGTTTGAAGGTGGAACCCCAATTATAGCTGGTGCTATAGGACTTGGAGCTGCCATCGATTTTCTTGAAGAAGTTGGTTTAGAGAAAATAGAAGAACATGAACATAAGCTTGCAGCATATGCACTAGAAAGAATGTCAACGATCGAGGGAATTAAGATCTTTGGACCAATCGATCCGGCAAAAAGAGCAGGATTAGTGACCTTTAATCTAACGGATGTTCATCCTCATGATGTGGCAACTGTTTTAGATGCAGAAGGAATTGCTGTTCGTGCAGGTCATCACTGTGCACAGCCATTGATGAAGTGGTTGAAACAAACGGCCACCGCACGTGCTAGCTTTTATCTATATAATAATGAAAATGATATTGATAAGCTTGTAGATGGGCTTGTGAAAACAAAGGAGTATTTTAGCGATGTCTTCTAGAAACTTAGACGCCCTTTATAGACAGGTAATAATGGACCATTATAAAAATCCTCGGAACAAGGGGGTTTTAGAAGACGACACCGTCACGATTAACATGAATAATCCTACATGTGGAGATCGTATTCAGTTAACGTTAAAGGTTGAAGACGGGAAGGTCGTTGATGCAAGATTTGATGGAGAAGGCTGTTCCATCTCCTTGTCATCTGCTTCAATGATGACACAGGCAATAAAGGGGAAAAATATTAAGGATGCCCTTAAGCTTTCTGAAGCATTTTCAGAAATGATACAAGGAAAAGAGTATGATGATAATCTTGATTTAGGAGATATTGAAGCTCTTCAAGGTGTATCAAAGTTTCCTGCCAGGATTAAATGTGCAACATTAGCATGGAAGGCAATGGAAAAGGGATTAAATGAAGGAAATAATCAATAATATTGGTAAATGGGAATAGTTTGTTCCATAGCCTAATAAGAATGGAGGAACACGACGATGGCGAAAAAAATGCCTGAGATCGGTGATTATAAATATGGTTTTGCCGATAAGGATGTTTCCATTTTCCGCTCCAAGCGTGGTTTAACACGTGAGATTGTTGAGGAAATTTCAAAGATGAAGGAAGAACCACAGTGGATGACGGATTTCCGCTTGAAATCATTAGAGCATTTTTATAATATGCCTATGCCTCAATGGGGTGGAGACTTATCATCCTTAAATTTTGATGAAATAACTTATTATGTGAAACCTTCCGAGAAAGCTGAGAAGTCATGGGATGAAGTACCGGAAGAAATTAAGCAAACATTTGATAAATTGGGAATTCCAGAAGCTGAACAAAAATATTTAGCAGGGGTTTCTGCACAATATGAATCTGAAGTAGTTTATCATAACATGCAAGAGGACCTAGAAGCGTTAGGAATAGTCTTTAAGGATACAGATTCAGCATTGAAGGAAAATGAAGAGATTTTCCGTGAGCATTGGGCAAAGGTTATCCCACCAACTGACAATAAATTTGCAGCCTTAAACTCTGCTGTTTGGTCAGGTGGATCCTTTATTTATGTGCCTAAAGGTGTCAAGGTTGAAACTCCTTTACAGGCTTACTTCCGTATTAACTCAGAAAATATGGGTCAATTTGAACGGACATTGATAATAGTAGATGAAGGGGCGCATGTTCACTATGTAGAAGGGTGTACAGCACCAGTTTATACAACAAACTCCCTGCATAGCGCAGTTGTCGAAATCATCATCAAAAAAGATGCTTATTGCCGTTACACAACAATTCAAAACTGGGCAAACAACGTATATAACCTTGTGACCAAGCGTGCCGTTTGTGAAGCAAATGCAACGATGGAATGGGTAGATGGAAATATCGGCTCAAAATTAACGATGAAATACCCGGCTGTTATTTTAAAAGGAGAAGGCGCACGTGGAATGACTTTATCTATCGCAATTGCTGGTAAAGGTCAGCACCAGGATGCAGGAGCAAAAATGATTCATTTGGCACCAAATACTTCTTCAACGATTGTATCAAAATCCATCTCAAAACAAGGTGGGAAGGTAACCTATCGTGGAATGGTGCATTTTGGACGTAAAGCTGACGGAGCACGTTCAAATATTGAATGTGACACGTTAATCATGGATAATAAATCAACTTCTGATACGATACCATATAATGAAATATTAAATGATAATATCTCACTAGAGCATGAGGCAAAGGTATCTAAAGTATCGGAAGAACAATTATTCTATTTAATGAGCCGTGGAGTTTCTGAAGCGGAAGCAACGGAAATGATTGTTATGGGCTTTATTGAACCATTTACAAAGGAACTTCCAATGGAATATGCGGTTGAAATGAATAGACTCATCAAGTTCGAAATGGAAGGGTCTATTGGTTAATGTACTTATTCAGTCCTCAGGTGGTTTGACCACCCTGGGGGCTTTTTTTTGTTTTGATTCGGCAATTTCTGTCCATACCTCTTTTGTTTTTCATTTCAAACGAATATCAAATATAATAGAGGAAACTCAAGTATATACTTAAGGTAGGATCATATTTTTTCTAGAAAAAGGGGAAGAGTTGGTATGGAAAGGATCCATATTTATCATACAAATGATGTTCATAGCCATTTTGAACATTGGCCAAGGATTCAAAAGCTTCTCCTTGATCGAAAAGAACTTCATAAAGAAGCAGGAGAAGAATGCTACATATTTGATATCGGGGATCATATGGACCGCTATCATCCCTATTCTGATGCAACAAGGGGAAAGGGAAATACAGATATATTAAATGAGTCTGGGTATACAGCAGTGACAATCGGAAATAACGAGGGAATTACTCTCCCTTATGAAGATCTTGATCATATGTACGGTCATGCTCAATTTGATGTAATCATTGCGAACTTATTTAATAATGAGGGGAATATTCCTGATTGGGCAACTCCCTATAGGGTTTATGTAACTAATAATGATTGTAGGATTGCTGTCATTGGATTAACGGCTTTTTTTTCTCATTTTTACAGTTTATTAGGCTGGAATTTATCAGAACCATTTTCAGAGCTTAAAAGGCTTTTAGACACTTTAAAAAATCGATGTGATGCCATTGTCTTATTATCTCATTTAGGAATACATGATGACGAAAGGCTAGCCGAGGAGTTCCCTGAGATTGATGTGATACTCGGGGCACATACACATCATATATTACATACAGGGAAATTGGTTAATCACACGTTGTTAGCGGCTGCAGGAAAATATGGAATGTTTGTTGGTCACGTAACGTTAACTATTGATGATAAGAGAATAGTGTCTAAAGAGGCTATTCTTTACGATACAAATGATTTACCACCTGTGGACAATGAAACAAAAATGATTGACTTTTGGTATGCGGAGGGAAAGGAACAACTAAGCCAAGTATTCTTAAATATCCCGCCGATTAAAGGAACGAAATCTAATCTTTCACTTATACTTTGTCAGGCATTAAAAGATTGGTGCAAGGCAGATTGTGCATTTATTAATGAAGGAATGATTTTACAAGACATGAAGTCGGGGGCAGTCTCAGATTTTGATTTATTAACCATATGCCCACATCCAATTAATCCATGTGTTGTCAACTTAACGGGCAATGAGTTAAAGGAAGTGCTAATTCAATCCCAGGATGAAGAATGGCCCGATCTCAAAATTAAAGGATTTGGTTTTCGTGGAACCTTCATGGGTGAGATGGTTTATGAAGGAATAGAAATAGAGAAGTTGAAAAGTGGTTTTAACTTCCGTATTCAATCATCAGAATTAGAGGGAGATAGAAGGTATCGGGTCGCCATTCCAGATATGTATACATTCGGAATGTTTTTCCCAGAAATAAAAAGGGCTAAAAATAAAACCTTCTTCTTTCCTGAGTTTTTACGGGATATCTTAAAATGGAAGCTGATTAGTACATTTCAAGGGTAATCCCCTCACCTTTTACCCCTTGTCTTCATAAGATGATGATGAAGGGAGCATGGAAGAATGATTGATCTGTATCCAATAAATATAGAAGGCTATACGTTTATTTGTGTTTCAGTCCAATTACCAAAGACTAACTTACTCGTGGTTACAAATGATAAGGGTTATATTATGTGTGGTGCATTGGATGTAGCATTACTAAATGAAAAATTAAAAGAGAGAAAAGTAATTGCTGGAAGAGCGGTTGGAGTCAAAACTATTGAACAGTTGTTAGAAGCACCCTTGGAATCTGTAACCTATGAAGCAGAGACTTTAGGGATTTATAAAGGAATGATTGGAAGAGATGCTTTACTTAAGATGGTTTGAATAACATGGGCTTGCTTAAATAGGCAGGCCTTTTTATTTATTTTATTTTATCAGTAATTGGATTTGCGTTTTTTTCAAAAATACCCAAATACGGAATTATTGAATTGAAATATATACAATCCTTTCAAAAATAATACTTCAAAAAAATATTGAAAAATAGGTATAAAGTCGTGTTGTCAGTGTTATATAACAAAGTTATTGTAAAAATAAGCAGAAGAATGTCGAAAATTGCAATATTTTATTTGTAAATAAAGTTAGGAGAAAATCATGAGACTTGTTGAGACTGCATCAGTACTACCGGGAACAATCCTTGCAAAATCAATATACAATGAAAAAGGCCAAGTACTCCTTAATGAGGGTGTGGAACTGAAAGATAAGTTGATTGAACGACTCCTATTGCTCGGAGTTCCTTATCTATACATAAAAGATGAAAATACAGAAGATATAGTCTATAAAAGCTCTATATCTGATAAACTCAGGAATGAATCCATTAGAACCATCGAATCAACCTTTATTGAGGTTCAGAATGAATCCTATTTAGAGAGTGCATTCGTCATTGAGAAATCTGCAAGACAATTCAAAGCGATCATTCGACAATTACTCTTAGAAATTCAAAATAATGATGATTTGATAACACTATTAACCGATGTTTTTTCTTATGACAAGTATACTTTTACTCATTCTTTAAATGTTACCTTGTATTCTTTAGCTATTGGCATGGAATTGAAATTAGCACCTAGGGAGCTGGAGATATTAGGAATGGGTGCAATCCTCCATGATATCGGGAAAATGAAAATCCCATCTGAAATATTACTTAAACCAGGAAAATTGACTAAGGATGAATTTGAAGTAGTTAAAACACACGCTGAAGAGGGATTCCAAATCTTAAGAAATGTGTCCACTATTCCATTATTAGTAGCCCATTGTGCATTTCAGCATCATGAAAGGCTCGATGGCTCTGGCTACCCAAGAGGGCTTTCAAGAAAGGAAATTCATCCTTTTGGAAAAATCATTGCCGTAGCAGATGTATTCGATGCTGTTACCTCGAATCGAATCTATCGAAGAGCGATGCTGCCTCATGAGGGGTTAGAGATATTATATTCAGGGGTAGAAAACTTATTTGAAACCCACATAGTGGAAGCCTTTCGAAGGGCAGTGGCCATCTATCCTATTGGTATTACAGTTGAATTAAGTGATGGAAGAAAGGGCGTTGTTTCAAGACAGAATGTCGGACTCAGTGATCGTCCAATTGTACGTATACTAGAGGAAAATGGAAAAAAGGTTAAACCATATGATGTAGATTTATCAGTTGAACTTTCGGTTGTAATTACAAATTGTGATACAACACTACAATAACGATGAGAATTGATGAGGGAGTGTCCCACAGGTGCTTGACACCTTGTGGGACACTCCTTTTTTCGACAAAATAATTCTTTATATAATATAAAAACTATTTAATTATAATAAAATTTACAACAAACTAAATAAAAAATTATACAGATAAATAAATCAATTCGAAATAATGTCACAAAATATTATTTTGACATATATAAAATAGTCTTTTATAATAATTTATATTATACAAAAAAATCAGAAAATATAGTTTTTTCAACTGTAGGAGGAATTAACAAAATGAATAAACGTCAAGAGTGGGGAACAAGGTCAGGATTTATTTTAGCAGCAATTGGTTCAGCAATTGGCCTAGGAAATATTTGGAGATTTCCCGCTGTTGCATATGAAAATGGTGGCGGTGCCTTTTTTCTTCCATATCTCTTTGCGCTATTAACTGCTGGAATTCCATTGTTAATTATGGAATTTACACTGGGACATAAATTTCGGGGTTCTTCGCCATTAACGTTTTCCAGATTAAATAAAAAAACAGAATGGCTTGGTTGGTGGCAGCTTGCGATTACATTTGTTATCTCAACCTATTATGCGGCGATCATTGCATGGTCTATGTCATATTCCATCTTCTCATTTAATTTAAATTGGGGTAAGGATCCAGAGGGATTCCTTTATGGAAGCTATTTAAAGCTAGCAGAGACTCCCGGTGAAATCGGTGGAGTGGTTCCTGGGGTACTAATTCCCCTCATTCTTGTTTGGGTAGTGACCCTATCCGTATTATTTAAGGGTGTAAAGAAGGGAATAGAAAAAGCAAACAAAGTCATGCTCCCAACCTTAATTATCTTGTTTTTAATTATTGTGATTCGTGCATTGTCCCTTGAAGGTGCAACCCAAGGATTAGAAGCATTCTTTAAGCCGAATTGGGCTTTAATCGCAAATCCGAAGGTATGGGTTGCTGCCTATGGGCAAATATTCTTTAGCTTATCTATCGGGTTTGCTATCATGATTACTTATTCAAGCTATTTACCAAAGAAAACAGAAATTACGAATAGTGCATTTATTACTGGTTTTGCAAACTCAGGATTTGAATTACTCTCTGGAATTGGTGTATTTGCTGCACTTGGGTTTATGGCAAATCAGCAAAATGTTCCAGTTAATGAGGTTGTATCTGCAGGAGTGGGGTTGGCATTTGTTGTCTTTCCAAAGATAATTAACGAATTCCCAGCGTTTAATGGATTTTTTGGCTTTGCCTTCTTTGGCTGTCTTACGTTAGCAGGGCTAACCTCCATGATTTCTATTGTAGAAACGTATGTGGCTGGGATACAAGAGAAATTTAAAATGTCAAGAACGAAAGCGCTCATGTTTGGTGGTGGCTTGTCTGCCGTTTTTTCAATCTTGTTTGCAACACATAGTGGTTTGTATATTTTAGATTCGGTTGATTACTTTATCAATCAATTTGGTGTTGTTTTAACAGGTTTAACAGAGGTGGTTCTTGTTGCATGGGTTCTAAAACAATTAAAGCCACTCCAATTACATGCCAATAGTGTTTCAGACATAATGATAGGAACAAAGTGGAGACTATGCCTGGGAGTAGTCACGCCAATCATCTTGGGCTTTATGACTATACAAAACATCATTTCAGTTGTGAAAGATAACTATGGAGGTTATCCAACTAGCTTCCTTATCTATTCTGGATGGCTGGTGGCGATTGTAGCATTCAGTATTGGATTATTGTTCATGAAATTTAAATGGGATCAATCCATACTAGATGTGAATGAACAGAAGGAGGCGGCGTAATGTCAGCAGGTGCAATAACTATGATGATTGTTGGAATGACTGTAATTTGGGGTGGATTGATTGTAAATATCATTTTTGCTAGTTACAAAGGAAGAGAAACGAAGGCTAGTTAAAATATTATAAATCTAAGGAGCCAGGGCACCACAAACTAGATAAGAGTTGTGACGCATGGCTCCTTTTCTTTAAGAAGCATTATCTTTTTTTCAATCTTTGTCTCTCTTGTCTTTCCCATAAACGTAAATGAGGATAAGGGTCATAGGACCATTCAGTGTATCCATTATCCTTGTAGATACCATAATGCAAGTGTGGCGGGAATTTTCCTGACGTTCCAGGAGGTCCATAACCTGAACTACCTACTCCGCCTATAATCATTCCGGGTTCAACAATTTGTCCAACCTTTAAATCCTTTGCGAAACCGCTAAGGTGGGCAAAATAATGATAATTATTGTTAATATCCCGAAGGCCAATCCTCCATCCACCGTATTTATTCCAACCCTTCATTTCAATAATTCCATAGGATGTTGCTCTGACTGGTACACCGTAGCTAGCGAAGATATCTGTACCTTCATGTATTCTTCTTCCACCCCATCCTCGGGCATCACCCCAAGTACTTCTATAGCTATGGTTACTCCTTAATGGAACTGGAAATGAATGATTATCGAGCTTTAAATGACCAAAATGATTGTATATCTTTGCCTTTCCAATGATAATTCCCACTGTTTTATCTCTTTTATAGTAATTCCAAAGACCAATCTTTATATTGTCATGATCAACCCCATAATTAAGGATAAAATTGGCAAATGAAAATAAAACATCCTCGTCATCCGAAAGCTTTGCTTTTCCATCTCCGTTCCCATCACTCCCAATACCTCCAAACAGTTGGATGGAAAGGGGATTTTCGTCCTTTTGATCTGGATTAAGTACCCCGACCCATTCTTCTGGCTTGAAATAGATTCCTATCAATCCTTCAGAGTCTGGTATATCCTTTCTGGATAAGCGAACATTGCGTTCATATTGGTCAATTGCCGCCAAATAATACCACGGTATATTCGTTACTGCCTCCACTTTTTTGTAAAGCTCCATCCTTTTTTCATACGCGTTATCACTTGTTGTATTTGCATCAACCTGGATGGTAGTGCTAATAAATAATAATGATAAAATAAAAATCACGAAAAAAGGCCGCACAGGAATCCTCCCCTCTTAAAATGTGACATTTCTAGTTTGTGAGTAAACAGAAAATTAATAAATGTGAATTGTTGGTAATATGTTGAGTATCAGTTACTTGTTTTCAAAACAATCTATATGTTAAAGTGGCAACAGTAGGGGATGGATCAAGTGAAACTTCCATCAGTGGGGGCTTACTGCCCGTTATTCTGCGATAAAAGTACTTTTAGTATCCATCAGCTTTCTTTCCAAGGGGGGTAGGATTTAAAATAATGAAAAGAAATAAAGAATATGTACCAAAACCAGAATGGTTAAAAATAAAACTAAATACGAATGAGAATTATGTTGGACTCAAGAAAATGATGAGGGAAAAAAATTTACATAGTGTTTGTGAAGAGGCAAGATGTCCAAATATACATGAATGTTGGGCAGTTAGAAGAACTGCGACCTTTATGATTCTAGGTGATATTTGTACAAGGGCATGCAGATTCTGTGCGGTTAAAACAGGGCTTCCTAATGAACTTGATTGGCAGGAACCAGAGAGAGTTGCTGATTCCGTTCATCTTATGAATTTAAAGCACGTAGTCGTCACTGCTGTTGCGAGGGATGACTTAAAGGATGGAGGAGCTGCTGTATTTGCTGAAACTGTAAGAGCTATTAGAAGAAAAAATCCATTCACTAGTATTGAGGTGCTTCCATCTGATATGGGTGGTGTTCATGAGAATCTTGAAACCTTAATGAACGCACGACCAGATATTTTAAACCATAATCTTGAAACGGTTAAAAGGCTATCACCAAGAGTGAGGGCGCGTGCAACCTATGAGCGTTCCTTGGAGTTTTTGCGTCGTGCGAAGGAATTACAACCTGAGATTCCAACAAAATCAAGTATTATGATTGGACTTGGAGAAACAAAGGAAGAAATTATAGAAGCAATGGATGATTTGCGCAGAAATCATGTAGATATAATTACAATCGGACAATATCTACAGCCTTCAAAATCCCATTTAAAGGTCGAAAAATATTATCATCCTGATGAATTCCAGGAGCTAAAGGAAATCGCCTTACAAAAAGGGTTTAGTCATTGTGAGGCTGGACCGTTAGTACGCTCCTCTTATCATGCTGATGAGCAGGTAAGTAGTTCAGTCAAGAATGCAACAAAGCTTAGTGAGCAGGAAACAAAGGAAGCATAGAAGAAGGGGATTTTTGTAAAAAGTTATCATCAAAGGTGCTCGGCATTGGTGCCAGGCACCTTTGAATTTATTTCAACCGAATGTCATTTTTCATTTGCTTCTTCTCCATTTGCATTTTCGCCATTATTCATCTTTTTTCCTTGAGGAGATTTTTGCATTTGTTGAATAATCCGGTCAATAGCAGCATCTACATTTTTGCTATCTGAATCAAGTTGCGCATAACTTTCTACATCTTTCCTTAAATTTGGATTATCTGAAACATACACATGATACCATCTTGGAACAACAGACATAGCAGTTCTTTTGACTTGGTCCGCTGTTTTTGAACGGTCCTTTGTGTCTGTGCTGTATATAATTAACACTTCTTCGTCCGTAACAAGTGTAGAAACATCATCAACGTTTGGAACATCGGTAGCATATTTTCCAATAATGTCGGACATTTTTTCTCTATCTATGGAAGCATAATGCTTATTTGATGTATTTTCTCCTTGGACAGGGCTTCGTTGGTGGCGGGTATAGCCAAAGTCTTCAGTTACATCATTATGCCCTTCGTTATATAATTCAGCACGATTGTCATTAACATTAATGGTATTTCCGCTTCTCTTATATATTCCTGCTTTTGAATTATCATCATTGTTATTTTGACACCCGGATAGCGCAGCAATTCCACAAATTGCAACTGTAATTAATGACTTTTTCAAAAATAAACACCCCCTTATTACTAGAATGACCTTGAACATTTCTTTTTTTTCTTAGTAATTGATGGGGAATCAGTTATAATTTATATTAGAGTCCTTTTGAGGTAGGTGTAATATGATGGTCTGCATTAATAATATTTGTTATGAGGTTGTTGAGGAAAGAGGAGAGGGCTTTAATGAAGAGGCCTTTCGCAATCGATATAGCGATATTTTATCGAAGTATGATTTTATTGTTGGTGACTGGGGCTACGGTCAGCTTCGCTTAAAAGGGTTTTTTGATGATCAAAATCAAAAGGCATCCTTTGATACTAAAATTAGTATTTTAACCGAATATCTATATGAATACTGCAATTTTGGCTGTGCTTATTTTGTATTAAAAAGAGTGAATAAGTAGTAGAAATTTCGAGGCCATCTTGAGAGTATGACTAGCCTTTACTCAGGATAGCCTCTTTTGTAAAAAGTATTATTTATACGGAATAAGGTGGATCCTCCCTTTTCGATGGGCTATCATGAGGTGGATGAGCCCCGTCCATTTGGCGAGGTAGGCTTTGATGTAATGATTTATATTCATAATTATAGGCGCTATAATGACGCTGTCCCTCATGCCAAGGTGTTTCTTTATTTTTGACAGGTTCATTCTGCCCAATAGATGAACCGTATGGACCCTCTGGAAACTCCTCTGCTGTTAGATAATCCCTTTGCTTTTCCACATTTGAAAAATCAGTATAAACCTCTTCCTTCTCTTTCAAAATAAACACCCCATTTGTAAATGGTTTGTAGATAGTATTTGAAAAAGAAGTAAAAACCATTAGAAAATTTTTATATCACATCGTAAAGAAAGGATTTTAGTTCTTCTGCGTCTTCTTCAGAAAGATTGAAAGCATATTCTAAGTAACCTTCCTCCTCTAAATCATCTGTTCCAATAATTGCAAAACGGCTTCCTTGTATATCCAAAACAAGCTTTTTTCCATAATATCGATCGGATGTAATAATTGCTAAATCAAAGCGGGAATTTTCGGACATAAAGCTGATAAATCGAGTTTTAGTATTTTCGGTATCATCATATAAGTAAAAGCGTTCAGTCACATGAAATCCTCCTTTATTCGTATGAGCGTATATTGGTGAGCTTATTCATATCTTAACAAATTTCTATACGTAGGTATTGTAGTAAAACTTCATTAAATGACATTATGTTCAAACATGGTACAATATGAAAGAGAATATAAAAGGGTAAAAGATTGAAGAGTGAGATACTTTTTAATAAAATGAGAGGGTATGTTGTCGAAAGGATGATGAATCATGTACTTTGTTGATCGAGAAAAAATTGAGAATACATTACAGTTTTTTGAAAAGCAAATTGTGGTTTTTGAAGAGCATACTAAATGGGAGTCACTAATTGAAATAGCTGCTTTAGAACGATTGACACATACGATGATTGAATCGATTTTGGATGTAGGAAATTCAATGATTGATGGTTTTATTATGCGAGATCCTGGAAGCTATGAGGATATTGTGGACATTCTAGATGATGAACTGGTTATTACAAAGGAAATGAGTGAAAGCCTAAAACAAATCATCAAATGTCGCAAAATGCTGGTCACTGATTACATCGCTATTGACCATAAAGAATTGCTAAGTATTTTTAACAATCACTTGTCAAAATTGAAAGAGTTTGCCACTAGTGTTAGACAATATTTGGAGAATGAGCTGGGCCCAGTTTCAGCCTTTAGAAATTAACCACACGATTACTTAACGTTATTCATCTAAGATTATAAACACTGGAGTGAGAATGTTTGAAGAAATACAAGGGTTACTTAATTGATTTAGACGGTACAATGTACAAAGGAACGGAATTAATTGAGGAGTCGGCAGGCTTCATAAAGTCACTAATCGATCTTCAAATCCCATATTTATTTGTAACAAATAATTCCTCAAGGACTCCTTCACAGGTTGCAGAAAAACTAAGAGGTTTTGGGATTCCAGCAGAGGAAGAACAGGTGTTTACCACAAGTCAGGCAACTGCCAATTATATATATGAAAAAAATAAAAATGGGACTGTATATGTGATTGGTGAGGAAGGAATCCGTTCGGCAATTTCAGAAAAGGGATTTACATATGCAGAAGAAAATGCTGACTTTGTCGTTGTGGGAATTGATCGTGACATTAATTATGAAAAGCTCGCGATAGGGTGCTTAGCAGTTAGAAATGGTGCTACATTTATTTCAACTAATGCGGATATTGCTCTTCCAACAGAAAGAGGATTTCTACCAGGGAACGGTTCTATTACCTCTGTCATCTCCGTTTCTACGGGAACGAAGCCTACTTTTATTGGGAAACCAGAATCAATTATTATGAACCAGGCATTGAAGGTTTTAGGAGTAAGCAAAGATGAAACCTTGATGGTTGGGGATTATTACGATACTGATATCAAAGCGGGTATTAATGCGGGTATGGATACTCTTTTAGTTCATACAGGTGTGACTACTAAAGAGCTGTTAAAAAATTACGAAATTCAACCAACATATGCTATTGATTCTTTAGATCAATGGGAATTTTAAAAAGGATGGAAGCTCCATCCTTTTTCGTATTTTTCACTACAATTATTTTTTTATTTAATTATGAGAAGCGCTGTGGGCCAGGCGGCTTGATGCTGCAGCTGCGATAGCACCGACGATATCATCTAAAAAGGTATGACATTTACCCGTGGACTTATCGTTCAGCATTTGTAATATTCCTGGTTTTAATTTATCGATATAGCCATAGTTCGTGAAACCGATAGAACCGTACACATTAACAATGGAAAAGGCAAGAACTTCATCCACACCATATAATCCTTCGTCTGTTTCAATAATTGATTGGAGAGGATCCTCCAACATCCTTTTTTCAGCTAATATATCAAGCTGAATGCCAGTTAAAATAGCATTTTGAACTTCTCTTTTTGATAAAACCTTTTCTACATTGTGTATGCATTTATCTATAGTTAAATTAGGGTGATATTTTTCCTGGAGATAATAAACGAGCTCAGCCATGTCATGAACGGTTACCCCTCTTTCCTTTAACCATCTTCGAGCCGTTTCCTCAGAAATACTAATTTTTCTTTCTTCATTCATATTTTTCACCTTTTCTTAATCATTTTCAATTATATAGCCTTATATAACAAAATATTCAATAAGCCAATATGGGTTAATGTATGCGATATCCTCTTCTTTCATCCACATTTCATATATAAAGGAATAGAAATTACTTCAAGTTTCCCTTAAGACTATCATATATATGGCAGTAGTAATATTGGAAAATGAGGTGTAAAGCCATGATGGCAAAACTGCTTCAGCAACAGTATGGAATAAAGGTTGAGGGACGTCTAAAGGTCGGGATGTATGAAGCTTTCAATAATAAAAACGAATTATATTTAGTTATTCCCATCGGTCATGTCGATCAAGAGGAATTAAAGGAACTAGAAAATTTATCTTTGCATTTAATCCAAAATGGGGATCGAAATGTTTGTGAAATGGTTAAAACAAAAGATGGTTTATCCTTTGCTAAATGGGGAGAGCAATCCTTTTGTGTGATCGTCAATCGTCATCCGAAAATGGCACAAGTAAAGCATATTGGACGAAAGCTGGCAAAATTTCATCTTAGAGGCAGGCAAGTATCGTTTCCAGTAACGAAACTTAATAGAATTGGTCAGTGGAAGCAATTTTGGGAGACCAGGTTAGACCAGATGGAAAAGGTATGGACAGATAAATTATTTATTCCCCCAGAAAACGACTTTGAAAGAATGTTCCTTGAGTCATTTCCCTATTATATGGGGCTAACGGAAAATGCTATTCAATATCTCGTTGATACTGAACTCGATGGAGAACCAGGTTTGATTGATTATGGAACAGTTTGTCATGTGAAATTTCATGGAAAGACATGGGGGGATCATTATATTATAAAAAATCCATTCGATTGGGCCTTTGATCATTGTGCAAGAGATATTGCAGAATGGACGAGGGAAAGATATTTTCGGAATAGCCAAACCTATCAGCCAGAATTGATCCAATTTATCAAGGATTATCAAACGATTACACCATTATCGCCCTTTGCCTGGAGATTATTGTATGCTAGACTTTTGTTTCCTTTGCATTATTTTGAATGCGTGGAAGGTTATTATATTGCAAATTCAGAACAACAAAAGAATTTAATGCAGGACCGTTTAAAAAAATATCTTCAGCATTCAAGTGATCACGAACATTTTTTAGCGGAATTTTTCCAAATGGCAGAGGTACCTGTTAGAAAAAATAATATCCCCATAGTCGAATGGTTGAGCAAAATTCGATAATTTGTGATGTTCATGGAGGCCCTCTTACTTTATTATATTAAGTAAGAGTTTTTTTTGTTTAATTCAAAATTTTTTAATTTTTATTGGAATAACAGCGTAGGAATCGTTTGCAAATGTTTTTACTATTAAAAAAACTGTTGTAAAAGGCAAAAGTAATCTTTATAATGTCTACTATACAAAGACAGATGTTCATCTTAAATAGACTGGGGAGAGGGATGATTAAGTGAAGGCTATCAATATTGGATTACTTGGCTTAGGAACAGTCGGGTCTGGTGTTGTTACAATTATCGAAAATCACCAGGATAAGCTTATGCATCAAGTGGGCTGTCCTGTCGTAATCAAAAAAATATTAGTGAAAGATGTCCATAAGGAAAGGGCTGTGGATGTTCCTGCGTCCATTCTGACAACCAATCCCGATGAAATAATTCATAATTCAGAAATCGATGTTATAATTGAGGTTATGGGTGGAATAGATACAACAAGAGCACTTCTCCTTAATGCCTTGAAAAATAAAAAACATATCGTTACTGCAAATAAAGACTTAATGGCTGTTTATGGATCAGAATTATTAACCGTTGCCTCAGAAAATGGTTGTGATTTATTTTATGAAGCGAGTGTTGCTGGGGGAATCCCTATTTTACGTAGTTTAGTAGATGGATTGGCATCCGATCGGATTACAAAAATGATGGGAATTGTCAATGGTACAACTAACTTTATCTTAACAAAGATGAGTAAATATGGTGCCTCTTATGATAATGTGCTTAAGGAAGCTCAAGAATTAGGATTTGCAGAAAGTAATCCAACCTCTGACGTGGAAGGCTTGGATGCTGCTAGAAAGATGACTATTCTTGCGACGTTAGGCTTTTCAATGAAAATTGATTTAGACGATGTTAAGGTGGAGGGAATTACAAAGGTTACTCAAGAAGATCTGCAATATGGAAAGCAATTGGGTTATACAATGAAACTAATTGGGATTGCAGAACGGGATGATGAAAAGGTGGAGGTAAGTGTGCAGCCAACCCTTCTATCAGATTCTCATCCACTTGCTTCAGTCCAAGATGAATATAATGCTGTTTATGTTTATGGAGAAGCGGTGGGAGAGACGATGTTTTATGGCCCTGGAGCAGGAAGCTTGCCAACAGCGACATCTGTCGTTTCTGATTTAGTAGCTGTTATTAAGAATATGCGCCTTGGCGTAAACGGAAAAAGTGCAGTCGATCTTCAATATAAAAAGAATTTAAAGGGACCAAGTGAAATTTTTTCTAAATACTTTTTAAGGCTGCATGTTAAGGATGAAGTAGGAGTATTTGCTACAATTACATCAATTTTCTCCCAGCATGGGGTAAGCTTTGAAAAAATTCTCCAAATGCCTGTTAAAGAAAAAGGGCTTGCAGAGATTGTTTTAGTTACTCATCATGCATCATTGAGTGATTACGAGGATATCTTAGTTCAATTAAGAGATTTAGAGGCTGTGAAGGAAGTAAAAAGTTCATATAGAGTAGAAGGAAGTGGAAAATAATGAGATGGTGCGGATTGCTACAAGAATATAAAGCTTTTTTGCCAATTAATGATCAAACTCCAATGTTAACACTAAATGAAGGGAATACTCCGCTCATAAAGCTAGAAAGGCTTTCTGAACAATGGGGAATTGAATTGTATGTGAAAACAGAAGGTGCCAATCCAACCGGCTCTTTTAAAGACCGCGGGATGGTTATGGCTGTAGCCAAAGCGAAGGAGTCAGGAAGCAATACGGTTATTTGCGCATCTACAGGAAATACATCTGCTTCTGCAGCTGCCTATGCTGCTCGTGCAGGGCTTAAGTGTATTGTTGTCATCCCAGAAGGAAAAATTGCATTCGGCAAGCTAGCACAAGCCGTCATGTATGGTGCAGAAATCATATCCATTGAAGGTAACTTCGACCAGGCATTAAAGATGGTTCGAAATATTAGTGAAACTGAACCGGTGACTCTTGTTAACTCAGTCAACCCTTTCCGATTGGAAGGACAGAAAACTGCTGCGTTTGAAGTATGTGATCAATTAGGTGGAGCACCAGATGTTCTTGCGTTACCTGTAGGAAATGCCGGGAATATTAGTGCATATTGGAAGGGATTTAAAGAATATCATGAGGCAAAGCAAACAGGACTGCCAGAAATGCGAGGATTCGAGGCGGCTGGCGCAGCGGCGATTGTACATAATCGGGTATTTGAAAATCCTGAGACCATTGCAACAGCTATTCGAATTGGAAACCCTGCAAGCTGGGATTTAGCGGTTAATGCTGCAAAAGAATCTAATGGAAAAATTGATGAGGTTACGGATGAAGAAATCTTAAACGCCTATAAATTAATCGCCTCTACAGAAGGGGTATTTGCTGAGCCAGGTTCCTGTGCATCGATTGCCGGGGTCTTTAAGCAAGTACAAAGTGGAGAAATTAAAAAGGGTTCAAAGGTAGTTGCTATCTTAACCGGAAATGGTCTTAAGGATCCGGATACGGCCATTGATCATAGCGAAATTAAACCAATTGTATTACCGAATGATGAACAAAAGGTTATTGAACATATTAAGGGAGCTGTTCTTCTATGAGCCCAGATGACATGCTCATAATCAAAGTACCGGCCAGTACAGCAAATCTTGGTCCGGGTTTTGATTCAGTAGGTCTTGCTCTAAGTCTTTACATCACTTTAGAAGTTGAGCAAGCTGATAGATGGGAGGTAATTCCTTTATCAGAGGAACTAAAGGCCTTTCCTTCTGATGAATCAAATATGATGATTTCTATTGCGTTAAATACAGCAAAGCAATTTGGCAAAACCCTTCCTCCTTGTCAAGTTCGTGTGAAGAGTGACATTCCTTTAGCGCGTGGGCTTGGTTCCAGTGCTTCTGCGATTGTTGCAGGTATTGAGCTGGCAAATTATTTGGCAAAACTGGGATTAACAAAGGAAGAAAAGCTGGAGCTTGCTACAAAAATTGAAGGACATCCTGATAATGTTGGGGCATCCATTTTTGGCGGACTCGTGATTGGAAGCATGTCAAAGGAAGGTACGGAGCTAGTTCATGCTAGTAATGTCAACTTTGATGTTGTCGCAGTCGTGCCATCAGAGGAATTGCTTACAAAAGAAGCTCGTGGCGTTCTTCCAGATCAGATGCCATTTTACGACTCTGTACAGGCAGGCTCCGTTTCAAATGTGATGATAGCCGCCTTACTAAGTGGAAATTTACGATTAGCGGGGAAAATGATGAGTAAGGACCTTTACCATCAGCCATATCGAAAGAAACTAGTTCCACATCTTGAGGAGCTAGAGGAGCACGCTCCAAAGCTTGGTGCATATGGGGTCGCATTAAGTGGTGCAGGGCCTACTGTTATGTGCATGACTGAAAGCGGAAAGGGGAAGGAATTACTTAATAGGCTAAAGCAACAACTTCCTCAATTACATTATTTATATCTAACAGTTGATCAGGAAGGCAGCATTTCAACTTTTAAGAGGAAAGTTAAATAAAAAGAATGAAAAAGAGACTGATATACAAATCAGTCTCTTTTTCAAATCAACAATAATTAAAAAACTTGTTCTACTTCAACAACCCCTGGTACTTCCTCTAGCAGTGCACGTTCAATACCTGCTTTTAAAGTAATGGTTGAGCTAGGGCAGCTTCCGCAAGCTCCAAGCAAACGCAATTTGACGATACCGTCTTCAACATCAACTAATTCGCAATCTCCGCCATCACGAAGAAGAAATGGTCTTAATTTATCTAGTACTTCTTGAACTTGTTCTTTCATTTCTAAATCTAACATGAGAAAATCGCTCCTTTCTTTATATAATATTATAATCACATCAACATGAAAAATCTATTATTGAGAATCGAGTTCAACGTAATTGGACTATTTTAGTAGGTATGAACTACGCTTATATTGTAAAATAAAAAGAGACTTTATTAAAGACATTTTTTATGAAAAGGTGGTGCGATAAATGAAGCAAGAATCAGTCGAAATAATTATCTATGGTGCAGAGCAAGTATGTGCAAGCTGTGTCAATCTTCCATCAGCAAAAGAAACCTATGAATGGATTGAAGCAGCGGTGAAAAGAAAATTTATCGACCAACCTTTTACAATC
Organism: Bacillus massilinigeriensis; assembly: GCF_900117315.1. Lineage (GTDB taxonomy): Bacteria > Bacillota > Bacilli > Bacillales > Cytobacillaceae > Bacillus_BE > Bacillus_BE massilionigeriensis. The sequence continues at coordinate 3,436,633 of NZ_LT630337.1, read as the reverse complement.
ACCTATGTTGATATCCATAATCCCCCTCAAAATATAAAACAACAGGAATTTGCTAACAGAATTATTGAGGAGGATTTATTTTATCCTGTTGTGGTAATAGGTGACAAAATTGTCGGAGAAGGTAATCCAAGGTTAAAAACCATTTTTGCTGAAATGGAAAAGTACGGTTATCAATGAAAGGCAGCCTCCAGAGTAATAATCAATGGAGGCTGGTGTGTATAAAGTATCAACCATTATGATAACGATACATCCATAAAATTCCTGATTTCAATAAGCGTGCAACTCTTCCTGTAATTGCCTTTTCGTTAACAAGACCAAAGCCATGCTTTTTCCCAAGTGAGCCTAAGATTCCTTTTAATTTAATTGAAGGAAGTGAATCAGGAAGCGCTTCACCGTTCCAGCGTTTTAAAAGAATTTGAACAATTTGATCTGCTTGACCTTCAGCGAGTTGAGCACTTGGAGCATGTGGTAAGCTTGCACAATCTCCAACGACATAAACATGTTCGTTATTTGGTAGATTGTGATAAGGAGTAATAACCAGTCGATCATGTGTATCCTTTTCAGTTTCCATTTCACGAACGATAATATTTGGCTGGATTCCCGCAGTCCAAACAATAACGTCACAGAAAATTGGCTCATCATGGTTAAATACAGTGTTCTCTTCTATTCTAGTAATATTGGAATTATTGATGATCTCAATATTATGATTGTCAAACCAATTCTCTACATAAGTGCTCAGCCTTTCAGGATAAGCAGATAGGATATGTCTTCCGCGGTCGAACAATTTAATTCTTAAATCAGGCCGGCTCTCAATCAATTCACTAGCTAACTCCACACCACTTAATCCCGCACCGACGATGGCGACAATGGAATCAGGTGGTAGGTTATTCAGTTTTTTGTATGTGCTACGAGACTTTTCAATGGACTGAATGCTATAGGTGTATTCCTTAGCACCAGGTACATTATGATAATTGTCTTCACAGCCTAATCCGATGATTAAATCATCGTATGATACTTCTTCGGCTTCTAATGAAACCTTGCATTCCTCTAGATTAATACTCGTGATCTCACTAAATACTAATTTTAATCTAGGGTGCTCTGGAAAAGGAACGCGAATATTTTGGTCTGATACTGTCCCCGCAGCTAATGCATAGTATTCTGTTTTTAAACAATGATAAGGATGACGATCAATTAAGGTAATGCTGACATCCTCTGGAAGAGAGTTCGGCAAAAGTTTTGCTAGGACTCTCATTCCTCCATACCCTCCACCAAGAATAACTAGATTTTTCATCTTAATTTCCCCTTTTGTGACCTTTCTCTTTGTTCTTTAAATCCCCCTGGACAAACATTATTAAAAAAAATTGATATTATTGGAAAATAATAAATATCAAAATAGTTAAAATAATAAGCAACATTAAAAGTATATCTAAATTGTGACAAAATCTCAACACTTCGATGAAGAATTATTGACAAAGCAATAGAAAAGTGTTGTTGTTTGATTTGTGCTAAAATACTTATGTGGTGCTATTTGATATAAAAATCTGTAAATTTATTATTATATTTTATAATTTTTTCATTTTTCTGATAATATTTCCAGTAAATTATTTTGAGGTGAATACTTTGATTAGACCTATTATAGAATTTTGTGTGAGTAATTTAGCTAGCGGCTCACAAGCAGCAATGGAGCAGTTAGAAAGGGATCCTAATTTGGATGTAATTGAATATGGATGTCTTAGTTATTGTGGCAAATGTGCAGCCACCATGTTTGCATTAGTGGACGGAGAAGTAGTAACTGGGGAAAATACGGAAGACCTTGTCAACAATATTTATCGCCATATTGAAGAGAACCCCTTGTTTTAGGGTTTGTCAGGTCAAAGTATCTGAAAGTTAGTCATTTTAAAAAGACATAAGGGGCAGTTTAATTGATTAGCCCCTTATGATTTTTCTTTATATCGGTTCTTTCTCCGCTTTTTTCGTATCGCGGATTTCATACCAACGTTCTTTAGCCATTTCAACAATCTTTGATTCTACAGTTTGATTTTGTTTTTCAATTACCTTAGAAAAATATTTGACGGCTTGATCAAAATCAGACATTCTTCGTGACAAATCTCCAATTAAATATAGAATTCTTACATCAGAGACTTGTGTTCCTTTGAAATCATCTTCCATATAAGATTCCATGTATTCTTGGCAAGCAAGCTTCATAAAGCGATTTTCCTGGTCATTGTTTTTTAATCTACGATATAACCAAGCCAATCTCATATATAACCCCGCAATAAATATGTGCTTTTCTTTTTTTAAGGTTGCACAATAAACAGATAGCTTGTAGGTTTTTATGGCTTCCTGGATGGTTCGATTACCTCCAAAATCATGTGGAACCCAATGTTTACAGACCTTTTCTTGGATTAATTCTTTACTGCCTGGAGGAAAATAGGGAGCAAACTCATCTGTAAAGGAAAAACCGCAATGAGGGCATACATTGACATAATAAAAAACAGGATTTGTCTCGTCAGACGCATAGGTTGGATTAAAATCGGTATCATACTCAAGTACCTTAACATATCTTGAACGAACTTTTTTTGTCGTGAAAGGTTTTTTACATAATAGGCACTGGCATTTTTTATCATAAAGAGGAGGGATTTCTGGCATATCATTCACCTTCTAAACTAGGTCTATTTACTTGTGAAAAAAATAAGTTTGATAAGACTATTATACCTCATTTTTTGAACATAAAGAACTATTTTATAGGTTATATTGGGACTCTTGAAAGTTGAGTAATAAGGGGGAAGTGTATATACTATTAGAAGAAATGAACATAGGGAGGGATATAAATGACAAATGTTGTAGAAATTACGGAAGCAGCATCATTACAGATAAAAGATATGATGAAGGAAAATGATGAGGAAAATGCTTATTTGAGAATTGCCATTCAAGGCGGTGGCTGTAGTGGGTTATCCTATGGAATGGGATTTGCTCACGAAATAGAAGAAAATGATTTACAGCTTGAACAGTTTGGTATTAGAATCCTTGTTGATCAAGAGAGTGCTGCCATTTTGAATGGTACTAAAATTGATTATAAACAATCCTTGATGGGCGGAGGCTTCACCATTGACAATCCTAATGCGATTGCATCCTGTGGCTGTGGTTCTTCCTTTAGAACAGCCGCTAATCAAGGTACACCCGAAGAATGCTAAAAAGAGAGGCAATTTGCCTCTCTTTTGTTCGATTTAAGACTTAAACATAGATGAACTATGTAATGGTTGAATTCTTGCTTTAGGGTCAATATAAGCTTTAGCATTGTTGACGGCAGTTGGAGCCTCTCCAAATCCACAAGCAATTAATTTTACCTTTCCGTCATAGGTACAAATGTCTCCTGCTGCATATATTCCTGGGATATTTGTTTCCATCTTTGAATTGACGACAATGGAATTCTTTTCGATGTTTAAGCCCCATTCTTTTATAGGCCCTAGAGATGAAACGAACCCATAATTTACAATGACTGCATCGACGTCGATGGTTTCTTGCTTCTCCCCATTTGCTTCTTGGATGACAACCTGTCTAACCCCATTTTCATCACCAATTAGTTCAGCAGGAACAAAAGGTGTTTTGATATCGACTTTAGAATTTTGCAGGTTTTCTACACTATGCTCATGTGCACGGAACTTATCCCTGCGATGGATAATAGTGACCTTTTCTGCAATTGGTTCCAACATTAATGCCCAGTCAACAGCAGAATCCCCACCACCAAAAACAACTACTTTTTGGCCAGCAAAATTGTTTAAATCATCAATAAAATAGTGGAGGTTTTTTCCTTCATATTGAAGGGCTGATTCTAATTCTAAGCGACGTGGTTGAAATGCGCCATTTCCTGCAGTTATTATGATGGATTTTGAATAATGGGTCTCCTTATCCGTTGTCAGCATAAAGATGCCATCATCTTGCTTAATCAGTTTTTCTACTGATTGCTCTAATACCACTGTAGGAGTAAACTTTGCCATTTGTTCTTTTAAATTATTTATTAGTTCTTGTGCACGAATCTTTGGAAAACCAGCTACATCATAAATATATTTTTCTGGGTAGAGCGCCGAGAGTTGTCCACCTAGTTGTGGTAAGCTTTCAATAATTTTTACAGAGGCTTGTCTCATCCCACCATAGAAAGCAGTAAAAAGGCCAATCGGTCCCCCTCCAATTATTGTAATATCATAAACCTTTTGTTCTTCTTTCACTTCGAGTCCTCCTACTATATTTCTACATTTTTCTCCCATTATAATACCACAAAAGGAGTATAATCACTCGAAGAAATGATTATTGAATGAAATTTTTTTAGAAAAATTAAAAATATCGGATAATTCGTAAACTAAAATTATTATTATCTGATGAAAATAAATGCTTGAAAATCATAGTAAAAAGGCATATCATGATATTTAGATATTATGTTAACTTTTCGTGACAACTTTCTAACATTTTTTTGTCCGACTTCGTGAAGAATATCACAAACTTTTTGTACTAATCAAAAAATAATCTTATCAGAAGCGGACAAAATAAGGGAAACTGCAGAAAATAATAAAGGGTGGAAGTGATTAGTCTTGAGAAAGCCAAAGATAGTCATTTTAGGAGCCGGATATGGCGGATTAATGACAGCAACTCAGTTACAAAAATCATTAGGGGTTAATGAAGCTGATATTGTTTTAGTAAACAAAAATGATTACCACTACGAAACAACTTGGTTACACGAAGCCTCCGCTGGAACTCTACATCATGATCGTGTACGTTATGATATCAGAAGTATTTTAGATAGAAATAAAGTTGAATTTGTACATGGAACAGCTTTAGAGGTAAAAACAGCAGAAAAAATAGTTGTGTTAGATAATGGTGAAATCACTTATGATTATCTTGTTATTGCATTAGGCGCAGAGTCTGAAACCTTTGGAATTAAAGGGTTAAAGGAATATGCGTTTTCAATTGTCAATGTGAATGCAGCACGTCAAATCCGTGAACATATTGATTATCAATTCGCGACTTATAATACCGAAGAAGTGAAAAATGATGAACGACTTACCATTGTAGTAGGTGGGGCAGGATTTACCGGCATAGAATTTTTAGGGGAGCTCACCAACCGTGTTCCTGAATTATGTAAAGAATATGATATTGATCCACATAAGGTGAAAATTTATTGTGTAGAAGCTGCACCAATGGTATTGCCTGGATTTGATCCAGAGCTAGTAGATTACGCAGTTGCTAAGTTAGAGAAAAAAGGCGTTACTTTCATGATTGGAACCGCGATCAAAGAGGCAACTGAAGAAGGTATCCTTGTAAGTAAAGGCGAGGATGAGGTTGAACTAATCAAAGCAGGTACGGTTGTTTGGGCAGCAGGTGTTCGTGGAAATTCAATTATTGAAAAGTCTGGTTTTGAAGCCATGCGTGCCCGAGTGAAGGTTGAAAAGGATTTGAGGGTATCAGGACACGACAACATCTTTATTATTGGAGACTGTGCTCTTATTATTAATGAAGAAATCAATCGACCTTACCCACCAACTGCACAAATTGCTATGCAGGAAGGGATTACTTGCGCGAAGAATCTAGTTGCATTAGTTCGTGAAAAGACAGAATTAGAAACCTTCGTTCCTGATATTAAGGGGTCTGTTTGTTCATTAGGCCATGACGATGCAATTGGGCTAGTTTTTGGTAAGAAACTTGTCGGAACATCGGCTTCCTTTATGAAAAAGGTAATCGACAATCGTGCATTGTTCATGATTGGTGGACCATCCTTAGTCATGAAAAAAGGAAAGTTCAAGTTCTTTTAATAAACAAAAGGCTGTCCCTGAATGTACCAACTCAAGGGATAGCTTTTTTACTTTTTGTAAGAAAAAGGTTTTTTAGAAAAATGAAATGTTTTATATGAATAAAATTGACTCCCTTTTGATTATTCAGTTAAACTTATGAATGATGGGTATAAGGGAGGGTACAAGCTTTGCAAGAGACAATATTAGCATTACCAATTACAATCATTTCCATGTTATTATTTTTTGTTTTGTTTTTCGGAATAGGATTTATTTTAAATATGCTCTTGAGAATGACATGGATCATGGCAATCGTGTTCCCGGTAGTTGCTATTTTTCTTATTGATAAGGTTCGGTTTATTGACTATTTTACGAATAGCAAGGAAGCATTTTCAAGTTTAGGTCATGAGCTCACTGGAATGGCCTTGGTTGATGTACTTATTGTTGGAAGCGGTTTTTTAGGAGCGATAGGTGCTGGATTTACGATGAGGATTTTACGAAAAAAAGGATATCAGATGTTTTAACCATTAATTTTGCCTCTTAAGGTAAATCACGAATCTTCATTAAAAGATGACCGTGATTTACCTTTTTTATTCGGATGTTTAGCTGAAAAGTCAAAAAATTTACACAATTCTTTCTGTTTTTCACCTTTTTATGAATATTTCACTTCTTATTGGGAAATGAATATTCATGGGAGGAGTGAAAATTTTCTATGAATAATTTGAAAAAATGGACAAGGCGTTTGATTATGGCAATCTTGTTTTTAGCAGCACTCTTTACAACCTTTCAATCTATTTCAGGAGTGAAGGCAGGTTCAATTGAGCTAACGGTTGAGCAATTCGGATATGAATCTATGGATGAATTAGATGGGACTAATAATGCAGATGATTATAAACTACTTGGATTAGCAATGAAGGAGTTAAAACATATTAGTAAGGAAACCACACTTATTTCTTCTAGTGAGGAGGTTAAAGGGAGTATTCCAACCCTTGAGGAGAAGGATTGGTCTAAATATCCTTCTACCACTGTAGTAGCTACAGGATATACAGCAGGATATGAATCAACAGGAAAAAATCCTAATCATCCTGAATTCGGATTTACTTATTCTGGAGTAAAAGTCAAAAGAGATCTTTTTTCTACGATTGCAGCTGATTTAAATGTTTTTCCGATAGGAACTATTTTATTTATCCCTGGATATGGCTTTGGAGTTGTAGCAGATAAGGGTGGAGCTATTAAAGGGAATAGATTAGACCTCTACTATGAAACCGTTAAAGATGTTTATGAGCAATGGGGTAAGAAAACAATTAAGGTCTATGTTGTCGAGCGTGGTAATGGAAAATTAACGGAGAAAAAATTAAGGCAATTAAATGAAAACAAATCGATGCAAGTATTTCGTCAAGCATATACAAAGTCTGAAAAAGAATAATATAGTGATAACGAGACAGTCATAATGGTGTCTCGTTTTTTGTGTAAAAGAGCTAAATATTATACATCAATGGATAGGTAAAAAATGTATTTTTAAAGTTTTTTCGATATAATAGAATTTGTATCTTCAATAGAAATGAGTTAGGAGGATTTATATGTTTACTGTTCAAAATCAAATAAATTTCTCAAACAATCACGAAACCTTCATTATTGGAATTTTTGAAAGGCCAGTGAAATTTGCAGGTAGCCTTGAGACTTTAGATCAGGCATTTAATGGGTATCTAACTGAGCTAGTTAGATTAGGGGATATATCTGCTAAGAAGAAATCAATTTCCACCATACATACTTTTGGAAAAGTTGGAGCAAAAAGATTACTTTTCGTAGGATTAGGAAAAGAAAAGGATTTCGACTTTGAAATTTTGAGGGAAGCATTAGGAAAGGCTTTTAAAACGGCGGAAAATGGAAAAATAGATGAAGCAGCTGTATTATTAGATTCCTTTACAACTGAAAGTGTAGATTCTTTAGATGTTGCACATGCAATCAGCGAGGCTTTTGCTTTGGCTACTTACCAATTTGAAGGCTATAAACAATTGTCGAATGAGCCTAAGAAGAAAATAGAAAATATTACGGTATATAGTGATGAATCAGATGTAGACGAAATCCATGCATCCTTGATTGTAGGCTACTCTTTTGGTATAGGAACAAATTCTGCCCGTACACTCGTAAATCTACCCGGAAATATGCTGACTTCCACAGATTTAGCGAACTATGCGAGAGAATTAGGACAGGAATATCAATTTGAAGTAGAGATTTTAGAAAAAGAAGATATGTTGAAATTAGGAATGGGTGCTTTGTTAGCTGTGAATCAAGGTTCAACTGAGCCCCCTAAGATGATTGTCTTAAAATATCAAGGTAAGGAAGAATGGAAAGATGTCATCGGACTTGTTGGAAAAGGAATTACCTTTGATACTGGTGGGTATTCCATCAAGACGAAGGATGGCATTGTTGGCATGAAGACGGATATGGGAGGAGCGGCAGCAGTTTTAGGTGCCATGCAAATTATCGGCGAATTGAAGCCAGAGCAAAATGTGGTCGCTGTTATTCCATCTACTGATAATATGGTTAGTGGCAATGCCTTTAAACCAGATGATGTTATTACTTCATTGAGCGGAAAAACCATTGAAGTTCTGAATACAGATGCAGAGGGCCGTCTTGTTCTAGCAGATGCTGTTACTTACGCAAAACACCATGGAGCTAATTATGTAGTTGATGTGGCAACTTTAACTGGAGGAGTCATTACGGCTCTTGGAACTTATACGACAGGTGCATTTACGAATGATGAACCTTTATTTGAGCAAGTATTGGAAGCTGCCTATGAAGCAGGTGAACCAATCTGGAGACTTCCTATCTTTGAAAAGGATAAGGAAAGAGTAAGGAACAGTAAAATTGCCGATTTAAATAACTCACCTGGTCGAGAGGGACATGCAATTATGGGAGCTGCTTTCATAGGAGAATTTGCTGAGTCCACTCCATGGGTACACCTTGACATTGCAGGAACAGCCACAATCAATAAAGACCATGACCTCGGACCTTCTGGTGCAACAGGAGTGATGGCACGGACGCTTGCTATATTGGTTGAACGGTTTGAAACCGTTGAATAATAATCAAATTAGGATTACTCCCGTCTAATGTCTAAGCTAGCCCACGCGAATCATAGGCAAGTTGCATAAAAAATAGTGTAGGGAAGTACAGACTTGAAGAGGAGGTTGCCTGAGTGAATTATTGTCGAAATCCGTATAATCAGAGAGGTTTTTTCTTTGGAGTTCCATTTATTGGAGGATTGTTAGGTGGCTTGCTAGGTTCTGCGTTAATTTATCCAAGACCTAGACCTTTTTATCCACCTTTTCCTTATCCGCCATTCCCGCCATATCCTCCATATGGATATCCATTTTATTAATAACATTAGGGCTTCCTGAGATATGGAAGTCTTTTTTTTGAAATTAATTATAGTTAAACAGCTATTGGTACTGTGGATTTCTTATAAAAACTTAAATAACGGAACCAGTGTCCGTAAGGGGATTTCTATAAAGAGGTAAGAAGAAACTGACCTTCTGTTCAAAGAGGATACAAATTTATCGGGTGAGGATGATGGAATTCCACAACTTTTTTTATATGAAAGATATTTATTTTATTGAAATTTTTGGTTTCCATCATAACACACAAAAATGGGACCGGGTTTACCCGGTCTTTCCTATGTGCAGCTCTATCATTTTTTAAAACCACCTTAAATTTAATGAAAGCTGACAGCAATCTGATTGTTTATCGTTCGCAATAAAGGTTAGTTTCAGCCCATCCGGATTATAGGTGACTTGAGGATTCGACTTAATCCCTGATGAGTGAATAAGTTCCTGTACTTTCCTTTTGTTGGATTGCTGTGCGGCACTCATTAGTTCGTAGGAAAATTTCCGATTACTAGCCATTTTTTCCAATAGGGAGCTTGCATCCAGCATAATCACCTGCATATGCTTTGCGCTGGACATGAAAATGTTTGGATTTACAGGTGGATAGGTTCTATAGGGAATGTAGGGTATGGAATCGTTCTGGATTGATGAGTAGTACGGTGGATAGGGATAATGGGGAGCAGGATAATATGGTTGATCATATCGATAGTATGGATACATTTTTAATCCCCCCTTTCATTAAGTAATCCCTTTTCAATCTATGTCTATGAATGCATATCCTATGAATATTTTTTCCCTCATTAATAAAAGGGAAAAAAGGGAAGGCGGCGAATATATATTAAATATCCATTTTAAAGGAAATATAGTTATAGTTTGGAAAAGGGGAAAACAGTATGGACTTAACAAAGACACTAATTAACCATCTTGGCATCGAAGTGACTGAGCTTACTAAGGGGAAAGTTGTTGCAAAAATGCCAGTTGATGAACGAACAAGACAGCCCTTTGGCTTACTGCATGGAGGTGCATCCGTTGCATTAGCGGAAACAGTTGCCTCTGTTGGAGCATTTGAGCTTGTTGACCAAGAAACCGAAGCAGTGGTTGGTTTAGAGATCAATGCAAATCATATAAGGGGAAAAAGGGAAGGGTACGTTACGGCAGTTGGAACGGTTCTCCATCAGGGAAGAACGACTATGGTTTGGGATATCAAAATTGTGGACGAAGAGGAAAAGCTAATTTGTGTGTCCAGATGTACCATGGCGGTAATAAAAAGAAATAAGTAATTTTCTTAAGAAGGAAAGCTTGCTATTATATGAATAGGCGGTCTTTCCTTTTTTATTTGGCTGAGTTTAAACTCAATGTTGTTTTTTATCCATAGTTGATTGGAATGGAGATCAATAGGGAGAAGACTTTCACTAAATAAGAATGCCACCTTGACAAAGCATATGGAGAAAAAAGATGAGAAATACGTATTTGACAGGTTATTTACCACTTCTTTCAATAATATTATTCAGCTTAAGTACTTCCATTAGGGTAGAGCTTACCTTAATTGATTTTTTAAAGAAAATAGGGATTTATGTAGGGATGAGGGAATTCTTCTCTGAGGGGGGAATCAAGCTTTCCCTCCTTATCCTACTTCTTGTTCTCTTTTTTATGGTATTTGCCGCTTTAAAGCTGATTGCCGATACGATTAATCAGTTATCCCTCCTTTTCTTTTCTAAAGATTCGGAAGGGGATAGTTTGAAAAATATTCGATCTGGTTCCATCATATACTTTATTGGTGGAGCTCTTTCATTAATAAGTATGTTTAGTTTTATTGGGATAGCGGGGATTTTCCTTGCTACGACAATTGTTTATTTTATTTATTTTGTGTTTAAAGTAAGTTCTCGGATATCTATGGTAGGTTTGATAGGACTGATTTTTTTTCAAGTAATCGTTTGGTCAACGCTTTTAACAGGAGTAGTATTTATTGGAATTAAGGTTTACAACAGCATTATGTCAAGTTTGCCTATTTAGCGAAAAAGGATGAAATCAAGTTTCATCCCTTTTTTTAAGCTAATATTCAGATACGATACTTTTCCAAATGTATAAGTGAGGGGCTGCGGACTCGATGGATTGGATGCTCTTAGATTGATCGTTTCCTACCCATACCCCTGCAGTTAAATCCTTTGTCAGACCAACAAACCAATAATCCTTATAATCATTTGTTGTTCCTGTTTTTCCACCAGCATACTCCGTTTGAAAATAGGCTTTACGGGCCGTACCTGAAGTCATTGTTTTTTGCATTAAACTACGTATTTTAGATACGGTATCCTTACTCCAAACCTTTGATTTCTTATCATCCCACTTGAAAAGGATATTTCCGTTTAAATCTGTTACCTTTGTTATTGCACGAGGAGGTTGATAAAACCCATCATTGGCAAAAACAGTATAGGCTCCAGTTAGCTCGATTGGAGACATTCCGTACGTAAATCCACCAATTGCTGCAGCTAATGTATAATCCTTTGAAGTTAGCTTTTGAAACTGAAAATGCTTAAGGTCTGAAAACCCATGATTAATTCCAATTGCATCTAACAAACGGATCGCTGGGGTATTATACGAATGGATAAATGCCTGTTCAAGGCTCACCATTCCATAAGTTGCCCCGCCATAATTTTCAGGGCAATAGCCTTTACTGCAAAAGGGTCCAGCATTAATGGTTGCTGTTAACGATGATTGTGTTCTTTCAATATAAGGGGCATAATCTAACAGCGGCTTTATGGAAGAACCAGGTTGCCGATATGCTTGAAATCCCCGGTGAAAATTATACTTTTGATAATTTTTCCCTCCTACAAGGGCAATGAGTTGATGGCTGCTGTGATGAACAACAGCGACTGCACCCTCGACATCCTTGTAAGGTAAATATTGATTGACTGCTTTGACTGCCCGATCCTGAACGAATCCATCCAAGGCAGTATGGATGATAATCCCTGAATCAATAATAGATTGGACACGTTTCGATAGCTTTTCGTCAAGCTGTTTTTGTTCCTTTGAATTTGCCCTTCTTATTTTACTGTCATAGCCTTCTTTAAGGGAAATTAAATCCCTTAACTCTTTCTCAACAAACGTAGTATAATCAGGGTATAAATCAATTCTTTTCTTTAAGCTCAGATGAATAGGCTCCCTTGAAATTTTTAGAGCCTCCTCATGGCTTAAATATCCTTTTTCACTTAGTTGATTTAAGAGTCGTTCTTGTCGATTTTTCGTACGCTTAAAATACGCAATCGGGTCATATAAGGAAGGATTGTTAGGAATGGCGGCCAAAAAGGCTAGCTCAGCCTTTGATAATTTTCCAGTGCTTTTTTGAAAATATTTTTGTGCAGCTGCCTCAATTCCATAAGCGCCTTTTGAAAAATAAATTGCATTAATATAGAACTCTAAAATTTCCTCTTTAGAATACTTCCTTTCTAACTGATAGGCATATAGCAGCTCACTTAATTTACGATTATAGGATTTTTCATAATTTAAGTAGAGATTGCGTGCAAGCTGCTGAGTAATCGTACTGGCACCTTGCTCAATGTCACTGGAACTCACATTAATGGCAAGGGCTCTAGCCATTGCAGAAAGATCAAATCCTTGATGATTATAAAAATTCTGATCTTCAGAAACGATTAGTAAATCTTTAAGAAAAGAAGGAATCTTATCATCTGTTAAATAAATTCGATGAATGGGGCCATAAAGCTCTGAAATGACTCGATGATTATCATCCTTTATATAACTTGTCTGTGTAAGCTTGACGTCCGTCATAGGAATCCTTTCGTCAAGAACCTCTGGAAGACTTTGAACCTTCTTTGTTTCATTTGTGATTGTGATGGTTAGGTATATAAAAATGGGTAAGATTAATAGAGTAATAATAAAACCAGTGAAAATTCGCACCGTAATAAGTTCATTCCTTTTTAGAATTAAATATGGGTTATTCTCATGGATTGAAGATACCCTTCTCTCATCATAATTCATAATACCCAAACTATAAAGGCACATATTTTATATATAAGATGGAATTTATTAACTTGCGCAGATATCAGTGACCATGGACAAGGGGAAACATGTATAAGGACACATTCTTTTTCAAGAATATTTTAGAAAAATAAAAAAACTCTATGTTATCGTGATATAATAGAATATAAAATTTGAGAACCTCATTTTTTGTAAAAGTTCCATATTGTTAGTTTAGTATTTATGGGAAGTAGGTGGATTAATGAACGAGGAGCACCAGCACATCTTTATTGATTTTGAGTTTACCATGCCAGAAAAAAGTCCAAACTACAGGGGATTTTATCCAGAGATTATTGAAGTTGGGCTGGTTACAGTTGTAGATGATAAGATAAGTAACATGTTTTCTTCCTATGTAAGGCCAGTCCAATTTCCAGTTTTGTCAAGAAGATGTAAGTCATTTCTCAATATTTCACAAGAACAGGTCGATAATGGAATGACATTCATTCAACTAGTTAAAAAGTTAGATGAAATCAATAATAAAACCAACAAGAATTCCATCGTTACTTGGGGGAATATGGACATGAAGGTTTTGAGACAGAATTGTAGAAATGCGAATCTCCAATTTCCTTTTAATGGAAGGGAAATTGATTTATCTATGGAATACAAGAAATTCTTCGGGGATCAAAACCAAACAGGATTATGGAAGGCTGTACAGGCGTATGGGAAGGAAGGAACGGGTAAACACCATCGAGCATTAGATGACGCATTAACGACCTACAATATCTTTAGCTTAGTTGAAAAGGATAAAAGATATTTAGGAAAAGCCGAACCAACCACGATTGGGGACCGTGTCGATTTCTCAAAGCTATTAAATAAGTTTGCATAAAAGCCAAATCCTAATAAAGTGATTTGGCTTTTATCATTTTATCATTATTCAACCTGTCAGTTTATTGGAACGTAGGGCATTTTGTTTTCTTTTGGCGTACCCTGAAGCTTTCGATAGAAACGATTAATTACTTAAAGTAGTCATTTTCCAATGATTGTATGTTCCTTAAACTCATTTCTGCCCAGGGAGATGAATCATTTTCTAATTCCTGTTTTATTTTTTCAACGGCGATTTTCAATGATTCTTGATAGTTAGGTAATTCTTCTTCGAATCTTTTAACCATCTTTTTTGGGACGTTGGTTTGCTCTCGATAGGCTAATGCTCTTCTTTCATGAAAGAAACCAACCTCGACATCCTTAGGATGGTGAATATCTCCTTGCATGGGGTGGCGTACTACGGCTAATATGCGAACCAAGTAATGCTGAGGTCGAATATCTGTAATTTCACCAATATATTTCCCAGTTTTGTAAATGGCCGTTACTCTTTCTCCAATTTGAAGCTCTTCCATCTCATTTCCCCATTTCCTTCATATTTCTAAATGTATTATCCCGCAAAACGGTTAAAAAGACAAAAAGACGGATTCAATCCTTTTTGTTGGATTGGGGTTTATTTACTGATATAATCTATTTGAACAATGTCAATAGGAGGAAAGGGAGAAGACTTTGTTTCATTCTTATGTATTAGCACTGTTTTTATATTTTCCTGAAGACAAAACGGAATATATCCCTGCTGCCATTTGGTTAGTGATCTTTATGATTGCAGCGGTATTGACAACAAGATTAATCATCCATGTGTCCCGAAAAGAAGCGAGAGAAGCAAAAAAAATTGAGGACAGAATGAATCTATTAAATGAAAAGGAGAGCAGCCGTTAGTGGGTTGTTCTCCTTTTTTGTTTTACGTTTATAAAAGCCTATTCAAAAGCAATTTTGAGCCGTTCGAGTCCATCTAATAAGGTATTTCTCGTGCAGGCTATGTTCATCCTTACAAAGCCCTCTCCACCAGGTCCATATTTCATTCCTGGCTCTAGAGCAAGCTTCCCTTTCTGTAACAGGCTCTCTCGTATTTCTTGATCAGATAATCCAAGATTTCGGCAATCAAGCCATAATAAATAAGTACCATCTGGATTAATGAAATTAATCTTAGGAATATGATTCGCGATATATTCTCTTGCGATATCGACATTTTCCTTTAAATATGGAAGTAATTCCTCTAACCACTGTTCCCCGTAGCGATAGCTAGCTTCTAAAGCAATAATACCGAAAATATTAAGTCCATGTAATCCCTGTTTGGCTAAGGTTGCTTCAAAGGATTTTCGAATGGATGGATTAGCAATAATAACTGCAGACGCTTGCAGACCAGCAATATTGAAAGTCTTGGTAGGTGCAATGCAAGTAAGGATAAAATCCTTATATTGCTCATTTAATGACGCAATTGGAATATGCCGATTTGGCTTGAAGATTAAATCAGAATGAATTTCATCAGCGAGTATAAGACAATTATATTTCTGGCAAAGCTCGGCTATTTGTCTTAGCTCCGCTTCAGTCCAAACTCTTCCTCCTGGATTATGAGGATTACAGAGCAAGAAAAGTTTCACTCCATTTTTCAGATTTTCTTCAAACTGGGAAAAATCGATTTCATAGCGATTATTCACTAGCAGCAAGGGACTATTTACGACTTCACGATTATTTTTCTCAATCATGGTAAAAAAGGGTGTATAAACAGGTGATTGCAGCATCACTTTGTCACCAGGATTTGTTAATGCCTGAATCGCAGTACTTATGGCTGGGACTATCCCGGAATGAAATTTAATCCAAGAAAGTTCAATATCCCATCCATGTCTATTCTTTACCCAAGCTTGAACAGCCTTTGAAACGGATGGAGAAGAATAGGTGTAACCAAAAATTCCGTGATTTAATCTTTTTTGAATAGCTTCCTTTACTTCAATCGGTGATTCAAAGTCCATATCAGCGACCCACATAGGAAGTACATCACTAGTCCCAAAAATTTCCTTTGTTAATTCCCATTTGACTGACGAAGTATTTTTCCGATTTACTACTTGATTAAAATCATAGCTAGCCATAACGTCACCCCTTTTAAAATTCTTATGTACCTATTTATATGATAAGGGGTGGAAATAAAAAGTAAAATCATTAACTCTAATTAATGAAAAAAGTTACCTGCATGAAGCAGTTTCCCTTTCTTATGAAGCTTAATTAATGGTATTTTTAGAAAAGTAGCAAAATGATGAGATAATGTCATGAAATTCTGCTATAATAATTGTATTTCAAAAAAGGTTATGGAGTGAAAGACATGAAGTTAACGGAACAGGAACTCGAAATTCTAGAGGTTCTTGAAAAAAACGCAAGAACAACCAATGAGGATCTTGCAAAAATGACCAATCTTGATATTTCTGAGGTTGAATCCATTATTAAAAAGCTGGAGCATGAAAAAATTATTGTTACCCATACTTCGATTGTCAATTGGTCAAAGGTCGAGGGACATGTGGGAGTAACAGCTATGATTGACGTAAAGGTTACTCCACAACGAGGAGTAGGCTTTGATGATGTTGCCCAAAGAATTTATCGTTTTAAAGAGGTAAAATCCGTTTATTTGATGTCTGGAGCCTATGATTTATCTGTAGTCATTGAAGGAAAGACAATGAATGAAGTTGCCCATTTTGTATCAGAAAAACTTTCAACACTGGACTCAGTTATTTCAACGACTACTCACTTTATCTTGAAGAAATATAAGCATGATGGGAAAGTTTTTGAACAAAACGACGAAGATAAACGAATCGTGGTGTCACCATAATGGAACAAACGAAATCCTATATATCTAAAACAGTTGATGAACTTAAGCCATCTGGGATTCGACGTTTTTTTGATTTAGCAGCTGGTGTAGAGGGCGTCATATCATTAGGAGTAGGAGAGCCTGACTTTGTGACCTCTTGGTCCATTCGAGAGGCAGCCATTTTATCACTTGAGCAAGGCTATACTTCTTATACTGCTAATGCTGGTTTAATCGAATTAAGAAAAGAAATTTCATATTATTTAAGCGACCGATTCAAGGTTGATTATAATCCGAAGAACCAAATCATCGTAACGGTTGGTGGTAGTCAAGCATTAGATATAGCATTAAGAACCATTCTTGACCCTGGGGATGAGGTTATTGTATTGGACCCAAGCTTTGTTGCCTATGCTCCTTTAGTGACTCTAGCAGGTGGTAAACCAATTGAGGTTCAGACATTAAAGGAAAATGATTTCAAGGTTACTCCTGAGCAGCTTGAAAAAGCTGTCACAGAGAGAACAAAGGCAATTATTCTATGTTCTCCAAATAATCCAACTGGATCCATGATGACGAAAAAGGAATTAGAAAGGTTTTCCGACTTCGTTATAAAGAATGATTTGTTAGTCATTTCGGATGAAATATATGCAGAGCTTAGCTATGATGAGGAATATACAAGCCTTGCAACAATAAGAGGAATGAAGGAACGGACCATTCTAATTTCCGGTTTCTCAAAAGGATTCGCAATGACTGGATGGCGCCTTGGCTTTGTATGTGCTCCAATCGAAATCTCGGAGGCAATGTTAAAAATACATCAATATGGAATGATGTGTGCTTCCACAATGTCCCAATATGCGGCCATTGAGGCCTTAAAGAATGGCAGAGACGATGTGGAGGAAATGAAAAAAAGCTATCGCCGTCGTAGAAATTATTTTGTCCAATCACTTAATGAAATTGGACTCACTTGTCATGTTCCTGGTGGAGCATTTTATGCTTTTCCATCGATCAAAAGCACAGGATTAACCTCTGAGCAATTTGCTGAAAGATTGATACTAGAAGAAAAAGTGGCTGTTGTACCTGGTGATGTATTCGGTATTAGCGGTGAAGGTCATGTGCGTTGTTCCTATGCTTCATCAATGGAACAGCTTCAAGAAGCGATTAAAAGAATGGAGAAATTTCTCAAGAAATTTTAGTGGCTTTTTTAAGAGTCATTTAGGAAGATAAAAAAAAGGACAAACGATTGACGGTTTGTCCAATACAAAAAGGGGGGAATACTAGAAAGCCTTATCATAAGGTTAACCAGTATTCCCCTTTTTATACCTTTTTTGGGAGAGTTTTTATACTATCTGGTAATTTTTCTATTGTATTTGCTTATAAAATCCTCTATTTTCATAAAAAATAACTAAGGAGCTCATTGAGCAATTAACTCTGAGGTGGGTACATCTAGAACAGTAGATATCAACAGAATCATATTTGTGTCAGGAATCTGCTCTCCCGACTCATATTTTTCAACCCTTGCTAAACCTACTCGAAGTTTAAATGCAAGTTCTTCCTGGGTTAAATTATGGTTCTCTCGTGCTTTTTTTATGTTTTGACCAACAGTTGACATCATCTCATCCCCCTTGCAATTGTTCTTTAAGTTGATTTTAACACGGCTAAATGTAAATTTATTCTATTTAATTGAACATTCTGTTAATTCGAAGAAACAATCTATTCCCTTATCTTTTGTATTAAGAAGGAGTTTGTGATATAATTTTTTATTGCGTATAAATGGGATAAAATAAAAATGATTTAGGAGTGTTTCTATGGCAGAAACTATCGAAGTAGGCAGTGTGTTAAAAGGAAAAGTGACTGGAATTCAACCATATGGAGCATTTGTTGCTCTTGATGAAAATACTCAAGGTCTTGTTCACATTTCTGAAATTACTCATGGATTTGTAAAGGATATTAACGAATTCCTAAAAGTCGGCGATGAGGTTAATGTAAAAGTATTATCCATTGATTCAGAAGCTGGAAAAATTGGATTATCCATTCGTGCAACCGAAGAAGCACCTGCACAACCTGAAGTACAAAAGGTTAAAAAGCCACGTAGACGTCAAGCAGCTGCTGCAATTAAGCAAGAAGCTGAAGCACCACAAGGATTTAATACTCTAAAAGATAAACTTCAAGAGTGGATTGATCAATCACAAAAATAATCCCAATTATTAATGGCCAAGTTATTGCTTGGCTTTTTTTATTGGCCACATACTCCTAACTCAATCTATTCCTTTATTCTAATTCGTCACATATTATATATATTTATTATAATTTTAAGAGATTGGGTGTGTATGTTATCATATAGTTAAATTGGTATTCAAACAATTTAAAGAAGTTAAAAAGCATAGAGTATTAAGATAATTAGAAAAGGAGGACTGGATATGACAAAATCACAATCCATCATTGAACAGACTGAAAAATATGGTGCAAATAATTATCACCCTCTTCCAATCGTCATTTCTAAAGCAGAAGGGGTCTGGGTAGAAGATCCCGAAGGAAACAAATATATGGATATGCTAAGTGCGTATTCTGCCGTAAATCAAGGTCACCGTCATCCCAAAATTATTCAAGCATTAAAAGAACAAGCAGATAGAGTAACCTTAACTTCACGGGCCTTTCATAATGATCAGCTTGGGCCATGGTATGAAAAAGTATGTCAATTAACAAATATGGAAATGGTACTTCCTATGAATACTGGTGCAGAAGCAGTAGAAACTGCAATAAAGGCTGCTCGTAGATGGGCATATGATGTGAAAGGGGTTGCTGAAGATCAAGCAGAAATCATCGCCTGCATTGGGAATTTTCACGGCCGTACAATGACAGCGGTTTCATTATCGTCAGACCCGGAATATAAAAGGGGATTTGGTCCGATGCTCCCTGGAATTAAGCTTATTCCGTTTGGTGATCTCGAAGCATTAAAGGCTGCCATTACTCCAAATACTGCTGCATTGTTAATTGAACCTATTCAAGGGGAAGCTGGAATCATTATTCCACCGGAAGGATTTTTGAAGGAAGCATCAAATATATGTAAGAAAGAAAACGTCTTATTTATTGCAGATGAAATACAAGCTGGTCTTGGACGTTCAGGGAAGATGTTTGCCTGTGAATGGGAGGATGTTGTTCCCGATATGTACATTCTTGGTAAAGCACTTGGAGGGGGAGTATTTCCTATTTCCTGTGTCGTCTCAAATAATGAGATCTTAGGGGTTTTTAATCCAGGGTCACACGGCTCAACCTTTGGGGGAAACCCAATGGCCTGTGCAGTATCCATTGCATCCCTTAATGTATTAATAGAAGAAAAACTTGCAGACCGTTCCCTCCGCCTTGGAGAGTATTTTGTTTCAAAGTTAAAGGAAATCAATAATCCTTTGATTAAAGAAGTAAGAGGAAAGGGTTTATTTATTGGTGTTGAGCTCAGTGAACCTGCAAGGAAATATTGTGAAGAACTTAAAGAAAAGGGGCTCTTATGTAAAGAAACCCATGACACGGTCATTCGCTTTGCCCCACCACTTGTCATAATGGAAGAGGAATTAGATTGGGCCATTGAACGAATTAAAGAGGTATTGTGTTGAATTAGAGAAATAAAGCTAGGGTCTTATTATTATAAAAAAACAATCCTTGTGATTTGATGCAAGGATTGTTTTTTCAATTTCTCATATGAGTAAATACTATCTGCTTGGCTTAGCCTGAGGCGATCTTTCCATTTCTTCATTTGGCTTAAAGAGTAAGCCAAGGTTTATAAGACCACAAAGCCCAACTAAACCGTATATGATTCGAGCAAGGGTAGAGGATTGTCCACCAAAAATAGATGCTACAAGATCATATTGGAAAAATCCAATTAAACCCCAGTTTATTGCTCCAATGATGGTAAGAACTAGTGCAATACGTTGAATAAAGCTCATGATGTATCCTCCTTTTTTTGGGTTCACTAATATAGTTAATCATCAAACCATTATTTATACAGGAATTCCATTGAGAATTTCTTGTTTTTGCATTAATTTCCTTTTTATTAGATAATATATTCGAAGAGGAGGTTGAATTCTTTGCAGAACTTTACATATTGGAATCCAACAAAATTGATTTTTGGAAAAGATCAACTTGTACAACTGAAAAAGGAAGTTCCTCGCTATGGAAAGAGGGTACTACTTGTTTATGGTGGGGGTAGCATCAAGAAAAATGGGCTGTATGATCAGGTAATTGACACTTTGAAAGAGATTCAAGCAGAGATTTTTGAACTTTCTGGTGTGGAACCTAATCCAAGGATTACAACTGCTCGAAAGGGAATTGAAATTTGTAAAAATGAAGGAATTGATTTTATTTTAGCAGTCGGTGGAGGCAGTGTTATTGACTGTACGAAATTAATCGCCGCTGGAGCAAAATATGATGGCGATGCGTGGGATATTGTTACCAAAAAATCATTTGCAACGGAGGCATTACCTTTTGGTACAGTCTTGACCCTTGCTGCAACAGGATCTGAAATGAATTCCGGCTCGGTTATAACGAACTGGGAAACAAATGAGAAATATGGTTGGGGATCACCAGCTGTATTCCCGAGATTTTCGATTCTGGATCCGACGAATACATATACTGTACCAAGAAATCAGACTGTCTACGGAATTGTAGACATGATGTCTCATACCTTCGAGCATTATTTTCATCTGGAAGAAAACACTTTATTGCAGGACCGTATGTGTGAAGGATTGCTATTGACGGTGATGGAAGCTGCGCCAAAGCTACTAGAAAATCTAGAAAGCTATGAGCACCGTGCCACAATTTTATATAATGGGACGATTGCTCTAAACGGGATGATTTCCATGGGATTCAGAGGAGATTGGGCAACTCATAATATTGAACATGCTGTTTCTGCCATTTATGATATCCCTCATGGTGGAGGATTAGCTATTCTATTCCCTAACTGGATGAAGCATAATTTGAGTGTGAAGCCAGAGCGATTTAAACAGCTTGCAGTTCGAGTTTTTGGTGTGAATCCAGAAGGAAAAACCACAGAGGAAGTGGGACTCGAAGGAATAGAAAAGTTAAGAGAATTCTGGAGTAGTCTCGGTGCCCCATCAAGACTAGCTGATTACGAAATCGATGATAGCAAAATTGATGTAATGGCAGATAAAGCAATGGTTAATGGAGAATTTGGTGTATTCAAAAAGCTAAATCGCGACGATGTGCTCGCTATTTATCGCGCTTCTCTGTAAAAATAATAAAGGAACCATTTTCAAAAGTTAAAATGGTTCCTTTATATGTAGATATTAAAACATATACATATTTAAGTTGAATAAGTAAAAAATATGTCATAATTGGATGCGCTTACAAATAAAGGGACTCCTTGATTCCGACTTCGGACTTCGATAAAGTGAAATAGTAAATAATATAGATGGAGGATCATTCATGACACATATTCGATTTGATTACTCAAAAGCACTTAGTTTTTTTGGCGAACACGAAATTACATACTTGAGTGATGCAATTAAGGTTGCTCATCATTCACTACATGAAAAAACTGGTGCGGGAAATGACTTCTTAGGATGGATTGACCTACCTGTAGACTATGATAAAGAAGAATTTTCACGCATCCAAAAAGCAGCAGAAAAAATTAAAGCGGATTCTGATGTATTACTTGTAATTGGAATTGGCGGATCTTACTTAGGAGCACGCGCTGCAATTGAGATGCTTCAACACAGCTTTTATAATGCACTTTCAAAAGAACAGCGTAAAACACCACAAATCATCTTTGTAGGAAATAACATTAGCTCGTCTTATATGAGAGATGTAATGGATCTACTTGAAGGAAAAGATTTTTCCATCAATGTTATTTCTAAATCTGGTACAACAACAGAACCTGCAATTGCCTTCCGCATTTTCCGCAAACTTCTTGAAGAGAAGTATGGTGTAGAGGAAGCAAGAAAAAGAATATTTGCTACAACTGACAAGGCTCGTGGAGCATTAAAAACTTTATCCAATGAAGAGGGCTATGAAACATTTGTTATTGCAGATGACATCGGCGGCCGTTATTCCGTATTAACTGCTGTTGGGTTATTACCGATTGCTGTAAGTGGTGCTGATATTGAAGCTATGATGAAGGGAGCAGCTTCAGCTCGTGAAGACTTTAGTAAGTCTGAAGTAGAGGAAAACCTTGCTTATCAATACGCTGCTGTTCGTAATGCCCTTTATAATAAAGGAAAAACCATCGAGATGTTAATTAACTATGAACCAGGTCTTCAATATTTCTCAGAATGGTGGAAACAGCTATTCGGAGAAAGCGAAGGGAAAGACCAAAAGGGAATTTACCCATCTTCAGCTAACTTTTCAACTGATTTACACTCTCTTGGACAATATGTTCAAGAAGGTCGCCGTGATTTATTTGAGACCGTTATTAAGGTTGAAAACCCACGTCACGAATTAACAATCGAAGCAGCTGAAAATGATCTAGATGGTTTAAATTATCTTGCTGGAAAAACCGTTGACTTTGTAAATAATAAAGCATTCGAAGGAACCATGCTTGCTCATACAGACGGAGGAGTTCCTAACTTAATCGTATCTATTCCAAAAATGGATGAATACACATTTGGATATTTAGTCTATTTCTTTGAAAAGGCATGTGCGATGAGCGGCTATTTATTAGGAGTAAATCCATTTGATCAACCTGGTGTTGAAGCATATAAAGTAAATATGTTTGCCCTTCTTGGAAAACCAGGCTATGAAGAAAAGAAAGCAGAGCTTGAAAAACGCCTAAAATAATAAATGATTTGAAATACGAAAGAGTGTTAGTCATAGACTAACACTCTTTTTTTCGGAGAAACTAATCAAAAATCGTGAAAGGAGAATGAATGGATGATTGAAATTCCTTCCAAAATTGAAGGCAAGCAGTATGATTTGTATAAACTTGAACAGCTTTTGAAACCCCTAGGATATGCAATTGGGGGAAATTGGGATTATGATCATGGTTCGTTTGACTACAAGATTGCAGATCAGGGTGAGTATCAATTTTTACGGGTTCCTTTTCAGGCAATTGATGGACAATTGGATTCAAGGGGTTGTACGGTAGAGCTATCAAGGCCGTATCTCCTTGGGCATCAATATGAGAGGGGATTGGATCAAGCTTCAACTGGGAACTTTTCTGCTTCTTTTAATCAATTTGCTGAACCTGTTAACAAAGATGCCGATGTTCCAGAGAGGTTTGTGGAGCTAGGAAAAGCAATGATTTTTGAACTGGAGTCTATACTGACCTAAGATTTTATTAGTAATATATTGATTTTGGTGGTTATTAGGTCAATTTTTCAAACCTAAAAAATAAGGCAGTAGAAAGCCGAAAAGGGAAAGGAGAGCCACTAATGCCGCTATATAGTCGGAATATGAGCGGCATCAAGTTCTATTTTTCTCAACAACAAGCAATTGGTCGCTATTATTTATTACGTAGGTGTGAGGAGGATTAATCAAGGTTTCTTCCCCTTTTCGAATTCCAATAAGGAGGGTGCCCTGCTTTAAAAGTTGCGCACTAAGCCCCGATACTGTATACCCTTCGTAGGGCTGCCCTGAGTTTAAGGATAATTGATTATCCTGCAAGTGATTAAGCAAAAGTAAAAGAGAGGAATGCCCTACCTCACCGATTGAAAGACAATTTGACATGACATAGCTTGTTAAAACATTCGATTGGATAATCTCATCTGCTCCGGCCCTTTTTGCATTTGCGACATAATCGGATGTTAAAATCTCAACGATGCATATTAGATTCGGATTAAGTCCCTTTATGGCAAGAAGGGTTAGAATGGTATTCATATCTGCATGCTGTTCGTCCTTATTTTGATCTGCAGTAAGAATAACCTTTTCAGCTTCAGCAATATTCGCTTTCATTAAAATATCATCTAAATTAGCCATTCCTTTAATAAAATGCACTTGTTTATGGGGAATGGGATTGGATTCTAATGTTTGGTCAATTAAGATAATTGAATGTGAATCATGATTAAGTAATGTTGAGATTATTACTCTGGACCTTTCATTCCAACCTACGATAATAAAATGACCTCTCCCCTTAAAGACCATTTTTCCTTCCATGTATTCATTTTGTTTCGTTACGGCTGTCGTTGATAAAGCAACAAAATAAGAGGAAAGAATACCGGCTCCTAAAAATATTAGTATCATTCCAATTACCCTACCGAGAATGCTTTCAGGGACCAAATCACCGTATCCAACAGTTGATGCAGTAATCATCGCCCACCAAATGCCATCAAAAATGGTGGGAAAAACATTCGGTTCAATGACTGAAATAATTAATCCAAATGTAAAAATAATAATTACAGCAATTAATAGTATTCTTAATAAAAGAGGCAATCTCAAAAAGCTTGTATATAAATGGTGTGACATCTTTCTCACCTCTAATCGGTCAAAGTTTACCCTTTCATTATTGACGAGAATGGTGAAAAAAAAACTGGGGCTTCCTTAGAGGGAGGTTATTGTTTCCTTTCCCCTAGGGATAGCCCCAGTGTGATATTTGAATCGTGTTTATCCCGCCTAAACGGGTGTAAGACCCCTGCCTCAGGGTTCTGCGTGTATGCAAAGAAGATAGTAGAGGATTAAAGGTCCGATTGGGTCAACTAACCATCAGTGGGGGATGAAGAAAACCCCGACTGATGGAAGTTTCACTTTATAATCTTTTATCTTTCCAAAAATTCATTTGGAAATGATGGTTAGGATCATAGATTGCAAAGGTATATCCATTTTTTCGAAGGTAATCAATAATCTCTGGTAATTTTTGGATAGTTCCCTTTTTCTCATGGAAAAGTATGATAACAGGGCCTTTTTTTCCTTTTAATCCTGTTTTTACGTTACTGACAATTTTTGCAGGATTACTTGAACTATATTTCCAATCAAGAGAGTCTATATTCCAATCCCACATTTTTAATTTCTTTTTCACAAGTGCATTTCTGAAGGACGTGGTCATATATGGTTTGCTTCCATAAGGGACTCTAGTTAGATGACTATCGACATTTGTAACTTTTTTAAGAGTTAGTCTCGTTTTCTCCATTTCAGTTGCCACATTAGTTGGGCTTCCTTTATATAGCCTGGCTACCGAGTGGGAAACACTGTGTAAACCAACGTAGCTTCCTTCCCTCACAATTCGTTTTGCCGTTAATGGATAACGCTTAATATTCGGTTCAATAAGGAAAAATGTTCCCTTTACTTTTTTTCTATTTAATATATCTAATATTTTTCGAGTATTAACACTTGGACCATCATCAAAGGTTAAATAAACTACTTTTTTTGGACTGCTACTCGTTTTTGCTTGAACGAGTGAGCTGTCACCAAAAATAAAGCTAATAATAAAAATAAATGAAATCAATAGGATGGTTATTTTCTTAGACATTCGTTTCTCCCCTGTACTACTATCTGTTAATATTAGTTTAATATAATAAAATGTAAAAATAAACATATTTAGGTAATATTAAATAATTGTAGTTTGATAAAAAAGGCTTTCCAGTCATCAAAAATTTCTATTTATCATTGTCACCGTGTATTACATAAAAGTTCTTTCCCTGAGGTCCATTGCTGATAAAGATGTATTTATTCTTATGATATGCTACCCTTGATTCTTTGGAATGTATTAAAACCAAAAGAACTTCCAATAATAGTAAAAAAGGCGAGGAGGTATTTCGATGCGAGAAGAAGTGTGTTTAATGAATGTTTCTCGAATCACTGATGCCAGAGCTAAAACCATAAAGTCATTGAATTACTATTTACAGGATGACCATGATAATTGTGTGAGGGCGCTTTGTGATGCATTAAATGGGATTAACCAATTTGAAGCTTCTATGGGATTTGAATTTAATCACAGTGACATGTTTCTAATCATTGCGGATTTAAAGCATTCCATGCTTGAGGCTTTACAGTATTTATATAATAATGATTATCACAATTATGAAAGATTTATTACTGAATTCGTTGGAAAAGCGATTCAATACGAAGGATCACTGCTTGAAAATGTGCTAGGAAATTATAAAGATGATGAGATTATTTCATAATATCCATTAAATTCGTGGACTATCCTCCTAAGAAGGGTAGTCCTTTTTCTTTATGTTAAATGGAAATAGATGTTGTTCTCCCTAACAGAGTAATAAAAATTACTTGTCCTTGTCTGCCTTGCAGCTGCATATACTGTTGTAGAAATAGTTAGCAGGGGGAGAGGAAATGTTTATATTACTAGAAAAGGCTATTCTCGGAATGGCACTATTAAGGATTCTTTCTGGTAGCATTGAAATATTTGCTGCCATCTTAATGATGAAATTTAATGAAATTGAAAAAGCATTGATTATTAATAGCTCATTAGCCCTTGTAGGCCCCATTATATTAATAGCTACCACTACGATTGGTTTATTTGGAATTGCAGAAAAGATTTCGTTTATTAAAATGTTTTGGATTTTCTTAGGGGTTGGATTTATCCTATACGGTATAAAAAGTCATTAGAGGACAATGGCTATCCTTGAGCCAATCTGAATATTCATAACTTTTTTTTACCTACCTATTGAAAATGATTATCAATAGGGTTATCATGGTAAATGAAAATTGTTATCAATAAGAAGTTGGTGGGGGAATACATATGAAAAAGGGTTTGGCTACAGCATTACTAATATTAGGTTCTAGTATTCTATTATTTGGCTGCTCGGATGCAAGTGAAAAGGCCTCAAAAGATCATGCGACAGACAACGAATTATCCAAAAAAGAAACAGCTATTTTGGAACAAGTTACAAAGGATTATCGTGAATTTGCACTAGCTGAAATTGAAGAATTTGTAAAAGAAACGGAGCAATTCACTCATGCAGTAATTGAAGGGGATATTGATTTAGCCAAGGAATTGTATGCTCCAGCTCGAATGCATTATGAAAGATCCGAACCAATAGCTGAGGTGTTTGGGGATTTAGATCCAAAGATTGATGCACGTGAAGGGGATGTGCCTGAGGAGGAATGGTCTGGGTATCATCGAATTGAACAAGGGTTGTGGGTAGAAAAAACTACAGAGGGCTATACCGAATATGCAGAACAATTAATGAAGGATGTCACCTTACTCCGTGCAAAAGTAGAAACAGTTGAGGTAACTCCTGAATTATTGATAACAGGAGCGGTTGATTTACTCAACGAGGTTTCTACTTCAAAGGTAACAGGGGAGGAGGACAGATACTCTCATACAGATTTATATGATTTTGTTGCAAATGTTCAAGGTGCAGAAAAGATCTATCAATTATTGAATCCAACTTTAAAGGAGAAGAATCAAGAGCTATCTTCAGAAATTCAGTCCCGATTTGATGATGTATATACGTTATTAGATCAACAAAAACAGGGCGAAGGATATAAATTATATACGGAATTGACGAAGGATGAGGTTAAACAATTAAGCCAGGCAATTGATGCACTAGCAGAGCCCCTTTCTCAAATTGGAATAGTTGTGGAGGGATCATAATTGAAGAATGAGCTTGAAAACCATAGAGAACGAGGAGAAATAGTCAGACCAGTATCAAGGAGAGAGGTACTGAAAATGGCTGGGATTGGGGGAGTAGGAGTTATTCTCGGAGCGTCTGGTTTAGGAGGGATTCTATCTGTCGCAGAAACCCATTCCGTTGAGGAAAAGGAAACCAATATTGTTCCGTTTTACGGGAAGCACCAAGCTGGAATTATTACCCCTGCGCAAAATCATATATATTGTGTAGCTATGGATATGACGACTAATGAGCGGGATGAGTTGGTAAAGTTGTTTCAAGACTGGACAAAGGCCTCTGCGTTGATGACGAAGGGAAAACCAGTAGGAGAGCCTTCAGCAAATGGATTTTTACCCCCAAAGGATACTGGGGAGGCATCCGGCCTTTCTCCATCTAATTTAACCATTACCTTTGGTGTTGGCCCAAGTCTTTTTGAGAAAGAGGGAAAGGACCGTTTTGGTTTAAAAGCTAAACAACCTAAAGAATTAGTTGATTTACCCAAATTTCCTTTGGATTCCTTAAAGGAAGACTGGACCGGTGGAGACTTGTGTATACAAGCCTGTGCAGATGATGCACAGGTTGCTTTTCATGCTGTCAGAAACTTGGCTAGGATAGCGAGAGGAAAAGCAACCATTCGATGGGCACAAACTGGTTTTCAGCGTTCAAAACAAGCGGACACTAAAAATGAAACACCGAGAAACTTATTTGGTTTTAAGGATGGAACCATCAATCCTGATGTGAAAAATCAAAAGGAAATGAATCAACATGTTTGGGTTCAGCCAGGGGATGGTCCAAATTGGCTTATAAATGGCAGCTATATGGTGATAAGAAGAATACAGATGTATATCGAGGTTTGGGATCGTTCTACATTAAAGGATCAAGAAGTTACCTTTGGACGCTACCGGGATAGCGGGGCTCCATTAGGTCAAAAGGATGAATTTGATTCAGTCGATCTAAACAAAAAAGATGAAAAAGGAAATACTTTTATCCCCGCAACAGCACATGTCCGACTTGCACATGGCAATGGGAAAGAGATTATTTTGCGGAGAGGATACTCTTATGCAGATGGTATGGACTTAAAGACAGGCAGCTTTGATGCCGGGTTACTTTTTATCAGCTTCCAAAGGTCTCCGAGTAAGCAATTTATTCCAATCCAGGAGCGCCTTGCAAAAAACGATAAATTAAATGAGTACACGGTTCATCGGGGAAGCGCAATTTTTGCCTGCCTACCAGGAGCAAAATCAGATAGTTACATAGGAGAGACGCTTTTTCATTAGTCCGTGTTTTTGATAAGGGGAGAGGTTTTATGAATGCTTTAAAAATGAAATGGTTTTCGATTGTTTTGATCCTTTTTTTGCTTTTAAATGGCTCAGTTGTAACCAAGGTACAAGCAGTTGAGAACCATGATGAGTTATTTATTTATATAGGGGATAGCCTGATGAAGGTAAAAGAAGAGGATTGGAAGGCTATTGAAAACAATCTCTCTCTCTTTGAAAAAGACTGGGCTAAGATTAAAAAGACTGGAAAATTAGCTGAAAAAGTCGAGGAGGAATTAGCTGCAGTAAGAAAATCTCTAGGACATCAAGATGTGGAATCAGTCAATCAGGCATTATCAAAACTATCGAATGCATTTGTTCAATATGATGAGGAGCAAAACCCAGTTGATAAGGAAAGGGAGAAGGAAAAGGTTCAATTACTTTTACCACATTTAAATGATTTGAAATCTACCGTTGAAGAGGGCAATTTTACTAAGGCAAATACACTTTATCGCCAGTTTAATAGTAAGTGGACAGCAGCTGAAAAAATTGTTCGTACGGAAAGTGTTGCTTCCTATGGTGAAATTGAAACTTATATGGCCTTTATTCGAATTGCAATTACAGAGGAACCTCCAAACAATGAAAAGGCATTGAATAGTATTGATCGCCTTAGTACTGCAATCAATCATTTTCTATCAGGTAATGTCTCAAAGAAGATAGGTAAAGATCACTCATTAAGTGATATCACGAATTTATTAGCGAAAAGCAGCATTGCGATGGAAAAGCAATCAGTTAGCGAAGCAACTGAACATTTAAATCAATTGCTCATTATTTGGCCCATGGTAGAGGGGGATGTGCAAACAAGAGACAGCAAGCTATACAATGATATGGAAACAAAGGTGCCAACCGTAATTAGTCTATTAAACTCTCAGAATGGGGATTTAAAAAAGGCAGCAGAAATCGTAAAGGAGTTACATACAAGGCTTAAGCCGCTGCTCAACTTAGACAACTACACCATGTGGGATTCAGCATTAATCCTTTTAAGAGAAGGGTTAGAAGCGATATTAATTGTCGCTACATTAGTAGGCTTTTTAAAGAAGACAGGTAATAGTAATAAGCAAAAGTGGATTTGGTTAGGAGTAGTTTTTGGGCTACTTGCAAGTGCAATTTTAGCGGTTTTCATTAATATCATTTTTTCAAAGATTGGGGCGGCGTCTAGCCGTGAGTACATTGAAGGAATAACAGGTATCGTGGCGGTGGCAATGATGCTCTCGGTTGGAGCTTGGCTTCATAATAAAACAAATGTTCAAAATTGGAGCCGCTATATTAATCGTCAAATGGGTCAGGCATTAGCCACTGGAAGCCTATTTTCATTTGCTCTAATCAGCTTTCTTTCAATTTTTAGAGAAGGAGCAGAAACGATCATTTTCTATGCTGGGATGGCTCCAAAAATTAGCTTGAATGCACTTTTATCGGGTATTGCATTGGCTTTGGTTATCATTGTTATTCTAGGATTCTTAATTATCCATTACAGCGTGAAAATTCCAATTCGCTTATTTTTCTTAACCGCAACCATATTAATCTATATCCTATCATTTAAAATTTTGGGAATCAGTATTCATGCTTTGCAGATTTCAAATGTCTTGCCAACTCATAGTTTATATCCATTTCCTTTTATCGAATGGATTGGACTTTATCCTACGTTGGAGACATTTTTACCTCAGCTGGGGTTATTGGTAGTCATATTTATTATTAGCATTGTAGTAAAAAAGAGGGAAAAAAATAGTCAAATCGCTGCTTAATAGATAACTATAGTCATCTATTTAGAAATAGGGCGGTCCCATTAGTGATATCTTTGGGACCGCCTCTTTTAATTTCTTAAGCCTTTGCGGCTTGAATTTGGATATCAATTTTTACTTTATCGCCGACAAGTACGCCACCTGTTTCAAGAGCTGCATTCCAAGTTAAGTTGTAATCACTGCGTTTAATTGCTCCAACTGCGCTAAAGCCAACCTTTTGATTACCCCATGGATCTAGTCCTTGACCTTCAAAAGTAACAGCAAATGTTTCTTGTTTTGTTACTCCATGAAGATTTAAGTCTCCGGTTACCTCGTATTCATCCTCGTCTTTTCTTGTAATATTTGTTGCGGTAAAGGTCATTTTAGGATTGTTTTCAACATCAAAGAAATCGCCAGAACGTAGATGGTTATCACGGTCTTCATTTCGAGTATCTACGCTTGCAAGGTCCACAGAAAATTGAATAGTAGCTGTTGTTAAGTCTGTTGGATCTGCATCAATGGTTGCATCGAATTGTTTAAAGCTCCCCTTTACGTTTGCAATCATCATATGTTTAATTGAAAAATCCACACTGCTGTGAGCTGGATCAACTGCCCATTTTGTTTTTGTCATTTTTATTTCTCCTCCACTTTGTTTTTTTTTTATTTATAATATCTCAAATTCGAGATAACTTAATTCAAGATAAATTATATGTTAACACTATGTAGATGTCAATAAATAAAATTTTATTGATTAATAATAGTTGGTTTACCTAAAATTTGTAAAAATTATAAGGCTTGTATATCATTAAAATGGCTACAAGGAAAAATATGGGTTAATTTATATTTTTAGAGGTGATTTTGATGAAAGATGTACTAGTATTAGGTGGAACACAATTTTTTGGTAAAAGACTTGTAGAGAAATTGATTGATAGTGGGAAAAATGTAACGATAGCAACAAGGGGGCTTACACCTGATTCTTTTGGGGATAAGGTTAATCGACTAATCCTTGATCGAGAAGATACCTCAACCATTAGAGGGATTTTTGAAAATAGGAGTTGGGATGTTGTTTACGATCAATCGTGTTTTTCTCCTCAGGAGGCTAGTGATATGGCTGATGCATTAAAGGGAAGGGTAAAAAGATATATTTTCACCTCATCACAAGCGGTTTATGATTATGGGGTCAATCATAAAGAAGAAAATTTTGATCCGGGCTCTTTTTCATTTCCATTCAAAGGAAGAAAAGAATATCCAGGCTATGAAGGATATCAGGAAGCAAAAAGGGCATCAGAGGCTGTTCTTTTTCAGAGCAATCAATTTGAAACTGTAGCTGTCCGATTTCCCATAGTTATTGGAAAGGATGATTTTACGAATCGGTTAAAATTTCATGTTGAAAGGGTAATGAATGGAGAACCAATTGGTGTAACAAATCCAGATGTTAGATTTAGCTTTATTATGTCGCATGAAGCGGCTGATTTCTTATATAAAATGGGTGAATCTTCATTTGTCGGTCCAATTAACCCTGGTTCAAAAGGGGATATGTCTTTGAAAGAGCTATTTGAAAAAATAGAAAAACTTGTTGGCAGGAAGGCAATCCTAACGAATGAATTGACAAAAACAAACGCCTCCCCATATGGTCTAGATGGGTCTTGGGGAGTCAATACAGACAAGGCAGCTAGTCTCGGATATCATTTTTCAGACTTAAATCACTCTATCGACGAATTGATAGAATACTATATGGCTTAAAAGGTGCCAGGCACCATCCAATATTTGGATGGTGCCTGGCACCTCCTATGTCGAAAAATTTCGAAAAATAATAGAAGGAAATATTTAGTAGGGTATAGAATTGTAAACAGGTGGAAAAAATGATGGTTTATACCAAAAAAGGGGAGAAAAGAATGAGTAAAAAGAGAAAAACAGCAAGTCTTTTATTGGCGGGAGCCTTATTCTTTGGCCTGCCATTTACCGGTGTTGCAAAAGAAACGAAGAAGGCAGCTCCAAAGAAGCCAGCTCCAAAGGTTGTCCAGTATGTCGCATTAGGTGATTCCCTCGCTGCTGGGCAGACTCCAGATGGATTTATTGATTATGGCTATCCTGATTATATTGCAGATAATTTCACCAAGAACAAGAGTACTTACAAACTATCAGACTATGATAATTTTGGAATACCAGGTTATACCTCCGAACAATTAAAAGTGGATTTATTAAAGAGTAAAAAGATTCAAAAGGAGGTAAAGGAAGCCACTCATATTACCATTGATATTGGCGCAAATGATTTATTAGCAGCTATTAAAGCAAACCCAACAGATCCTACAAAAATTGCAGAATTTATTCCGGGAGTTGCTAAAAATCTAAACGAAATCCTTACTCAAATTGATAAACTAAATTCAAAAGCGAAGGTTTTTGTTATGGGTTATTATAATCCATACCCATATTATCCAGCAGAACAACAAAAAGCCTTGCTTCCATTATTGACTGCCTTTAATGGTCAAATTTCTTTGGCTGCTAAAAATCACAAAGATACTTACGTAGCAACAGAAAAACCGATCGCCAGTAAGTATCAAGACTACTTTACGAATCCTACAAATATTCATCTAAGTATTGCAGGCTATAAAGTCATCGCTAATGAGTTTTGGAAATCAATTGTTAAAGTGAAATAATATTTAAGGGGGATTCCCAATAATGAGGGTGCCAGGCACCAATAACACTATTGGGAAATCCCCCTTATATTTGTTTGACAGAGATAGCATTTGAGGTGGATGTATGAATACAACCATCTAAATCCTGAGCGCTAATTAATCCAAGATTAATAGCAGATTTAATTTTTGCATCATCTGGTTTTTTCACAATTTCAATGAGGTCATTCATTTTTAACTCTTCTAATCTCTTAATTGTTTCTTTATCATTATACTTCTCTATTTTTCTAATTTGTCTCTGCAGCCTGTACCGATTAATAGATATTTCTCCTTTTTGATTAGGGCCAACGTGTTGGTCAAAATAGCGATGGAACAGATCTTTCATTTGATTGATTTCAAATTCAATCTCTTTTTTCTTTTGATTTAGCTCATGAAATTTTATTAACATTTCTTCTGTGATTTGAAGGTCTTCAAAATTACTCAAATATATTCCCCCCACTAACCTTGGATAATTCATCATATTTTGTTCCGAGGGGAAATATACCACTTTTAATAGACTTCTCTTTAGAGAGTAGGTCATACAACATTTTTCTTAGGAAGATGCATTTCTCTTAAGTTTTCTTTTATTCTGCTCTTTCTTATTATTATCTTCCTCCTTTTTACTAAATTCTGTGCTGATTTCTCTAGCAATCTCGGTTAATGCTTCATCTGATAATAATGGTTTTTTCTTTTTATTCATAATAATTCTCCTCGTAAGAAGTTAATAATTGTATTATTGACAAATGAATGATAAATAAAAATGAAACACAAATAAATTTTTAAAAAGAGTATTTACAACTCGAAATGATAGGAGTAAGATTATCATCAGTTTCAAAATTCATATCGCTTAATCCATTGGAACGGGGGACCCAATTTTTGTGTAGGAATGCTACACTTGGGGTGAATCCTTTTAAAAGGTAGGGCTACTCTTTAGTCCGAATCCGACAGCTAACTCCGTAAGCGTTCAAAGAGGAAGGTGAAGCTGTTGCGACAAAGAGATAATTGTCCACAGGCTATTTACTGCGCCTTGTGGGCATTTTTTTGTTTAAAAGCTGCTTATAAATGATTCCAATAATATAGTTTGCTTTTTATCAATCAAGGAAATATTAAAAATAAGAAATTATTGGGGTGCAATCATGTTATCAGCTATAAAAAGATTATTAATCGGTCGCCCATTAAAGTCTGAAGAGTTAGGAGAGCAAAAGCTAAGTAAAACTAAGGCTTTAGCGATTCTATCCTCTGATGCTCTATCTTCAGTTGCTTATGGGCCAGAACAAATTTTACTTGTGTTAATTACAATAAGTGCTGCTGCCTTTTGGTATACCCTTCCAATAGCAGTCGCTGTTTTAATCCTTTTAGTTGCATTAATTTTGTCTTATCGTCAAATCATATTTGCTTACCCACAAGGTGGCGGGGCATATATTGTTTCTAAAGAAAATCTAGGTGTAAATCCAGGTTTGATTGCCGGTGGTTCCTTATTAGTTGATTACATCCTTACTGTTGCGGTTAGTATCTCTGCAGGAACAGATGCCATTACTTCAGCAATTCCAAGCCTTCATGAACATAATGTCATAATATCTATCGTGCTCGTAATTTTTATTACAATATTAAATTTAAGAGGGATAACAGAGTCAGCTTCAGTGTTAGCCTATCCCGTTTATCTATTTGTATTTGCTCTATTTATATTAATAGGCAAAGGCATATTTAATATTTTAACTGGTCAAGTCCCACCTGATCTTCATGCACCAATTGGGACACCAGTAGCGGGAATTTCATTATTTCTACTATTAAGAGCCTTTGCTTCTGGTAGCTCTGCATTAACAGGTGTAGAAGCTATTTCTAATGCTATTCCAAATTTTAAAGAGCCAAGAGCAAGAAATGCAGCAAAAACCTTGATGGCAATGGGTTTATTATTAGCTATATTGTTTGTGGGTATTGTCCTTTTGGCCTTTTATTATGGGATAACTCCTAAGGGAGAAGAAACTGTTGTTTCCCAAATAGCATCATCTGTTTTTGGTAGGAATTTAATGTACTATTTTATTCAAGGAACAACGGCAATGATTCTTGTTCTTGCTGCTAATACAGGGTACTCAGCTTTCCCAATGCTTGCATATAATCTTGCAAAGGATAAATATTTTTCCAGAATATTTACGATAAGAGGGGATCGCTTAGGCTATTCAAACGGTATTATTTTTCTAGGTGCTGCCTCTATTCTTTTAATCATTTTATTTAAGGGGCAAACTGAACAATTAATCCCGCTTTATGCTGTTGGCGTATTTATTCCTTTTACCTTATCTCAAACAGGAATGCTTGTGAAATGGGTTCGTGAAAAGCCTGCAGGTTGGAAGTTCAAGCTTACCATTAATTTTGTCGGTGCAGTAATTAGTTTCTTAGTTTTGATGACCTTCTTTATTACGAAGTTTTTTCAGGTATGGTCTGTATTAATTTTTCTACCAATCCTTATTTTTGTGTTTCATCAAATCAAAAAACATTATGATTCGGTTGGTGAACAGCTTCGAGTTTCAGAAAATGAACAATTATTACCGATTGAGGGAAATGTAATCATCGTTCCTGTTGCTGGTATAACCCACGTTGTTGAAAATTCATTGAATTATGCAAAGTCTTTGCAGGTTGACCAGATTTTTGCTGTCTATGTATCCTTCAATCGAGAAGATGAAAAAAGGTTTGAAGAAAAGTGGAAAAAATGGCAACCAGAAATTCGTTTGGTTACTCTACATTCTTATTATAGAAGCATTGTACAGCCTTTAACAAAGTTTATTGATATTGTTGAGCATAAGGCAAGAGAATCAAATTATCGTGTTACAGTGTTAATCCCTCAGTTCATCCCAAAGAAGAGATGGCATGATATTTTGCATAATCAATCTAGCCTTTTGATTCGTGCTCATCTTTTATATAGAAGGAATGTAGTTGTTTCCACTGTACCATATCATCTTAAAAAATAACTGTATTTTCAACTATAATTATAGGAAGAAAAACGGTATAGTTCGGAGAGAGCACCGCTTTTTAAAGTGGTGCTCTTATTTTTTGGAATTCCCTCTTTTATTGAAGTTGAATCTATTTTATTTTCTCTACTTTGTTTAACCATGCTTTATAATGCTGCTTTTGATTTTCCCTACCATATTGATCGGTGATTTGCTCCCACTCCTTCGCTGTTTTTTCCAAAGCTTCTTCCGGAGAAAGATTACCAATTAAGGCAAGTCCAATGTTGTTGTCAAGACTTTGCATATATTCCCTACATCCTGGCATAATTAAATCAGCATTTGTATTTTCAAGACTTTTTTCTAACGTATTAAGAAGACTTTTATTTTCTTCAATGCTAGAAAAGGGTCCTTTTTCATTTACTATAAAGTGACTTTGACGATAGGGGTCATTCCCTGCATCATAGGACTTTATCGCACGATTGCTAATTTCTTTTGAAGTAATATACTGAATAACCTCCCATACTTTGTCTGGGTTATCGGTTTCCTTAGATATTGCCAGTACACGTGCGAGCCAAGTGCCACCTTGAGGATGAGTTTTTCCATCGCCCGGCACAAGTGTCCAACCTACTTTTCCAGCGACTTTTGAATCCCATGTTTTCTTATCATAGGAAAAACGTGCGGTATCACTCCATTGAACCACCATGGCAACGTTCCCTTGAAGGAAGGCTGAATTTAAGTCAGTCCAATCGTAAGTGGCTCCAGGTGGTACTGCTTTACTATTTGATAAATGAACCATCTCTCTTAATGCTTCGATACCAATATCAGAGTCAATTAACGGTGTCATATCCTCATCAAAATAAGAGCCTCCTTTTGAAAGGAAACGATTTAAATACCAAATATACCTCATTCCAACATCATTTAAAAAAGCGGTTCCATAAATGTCGTATTTCCCATCCCCATTAGTATCTCGAGTTAGGAACTTTGCAATACGATCATGTTCCTCCCATGTTTTTGGGGCAGCCAAGTCAACACCGTACATTTTTTTATATTCTTCATTATACTTTTTAAAGAGATCCTCTCGATAAAATAATAAGTGGGCGCCTCCGTCGTAAATCATGCCATAATCATGATGATTGTATTTCATATACATATTCTTGTAAATTGGTAGGATATCTGAAGTGGTTTCTTCGTTTATATAGTTGTCTAAAGGCAGAATCATATTTTGTTCAACATATAATGGTAGCTTTTCGGAATAAAGAACAAAAATATCATACTTTTCATCCCTTGCAGTAAAAAGAAAATCCTCTACATTTTCAGTAATTCGATCTGGATAATGAAAAACGAGTTTAACACCAAATTTCTTTGCTATTTCCTCTTCTTCTAACTTAAATGCAGTGACAGAATTTGGCCCATCGGCAATTATTTTAATAGTTGTTAAAGGGTGGTTGTCACTGTTATTTTTCTTTACAGGCTTATCTGTTTCGGTAGAACAGCTAATTAAGGATAGGAGGAGTAAGGCAATCATCCAAATAGGAGGTTTCACTTTCTCACCTTCTTGCAGTTAATAGTCGTAATAATTATAACATTAAAAACAATGAAATCTTTATACTACAAAAATAATAAATTTTCAATATTAGATATCCAAGATGGATAAGTTCTTTATGAGCCAGTTATGCAACGTGGATAGACATTTTTCTAATGTATCATTAATATATAATTAAATTTCAGAATCTTTAGTATAATAACTAGAATTTTATTTGACAATATTGTACGATAAAGACATTGTTCGACAAAAACGATCTATTGATTATCTGATAAGCTTGGGGAACTTTGTAAAAAGTAGGAGAGAAAGTATATAATGCAAGAAAAAAAGGGGATTAAATTTCAATACGCAATTAGCTTATTGGTTATCATCACGATCATAAGCATGATTGTTGTCAGTTGGTTTTCCGCTAGAAGTGCGCTTAAAGAGGCGCTGGCAAAGGAGTACATGGAAAGCAATTATCAATATGCCAACAAACTATCCTTAAGTACAACAGATATGCTAGATTATATGCAACAAAATCTAAATGCGATTGGTAGAACCGCAGGATTTCGTGAATTTGAATATGAGGATTTAGATACATGGAGATTTGCCAACAGTTACTATTTCAATTCATTGTTTATTACCGATACTGAAGGTGTGATTAAAGCTATATCTCCTTTAGTTATTGATTTTAATGGAAAAAAGGTAACCTCAGGCATGAAAATTCAATCTGAAACAATGAAAAATGCCCTGAAGTGGAAAAAGCCATTTATCTCCCATCCGTACCGTGCAACTTCTGGTCAGATCATAATGCTCGTCACAACCCCTATTTTTGATGAAAAGGGATATTATAAAGGGGTCCTGGCAGGAACGATATATTTAGAAAGTGACAATATTATTAAAAAAATACTAAACAACCACGAGTATGGAAACGGATCCTACGTATATGTGGTCAATCAAAACGGTCGAATTATCTATCATCCAGATGCAAGCAGAATCAATGACGATGTGTCCGATAATAAAGTCGTTCAACAGGTGATGCAGGGAAAAAGTGGCTCCTCCCAAATTGTAAATTCTGAAGGTAAGAAGTTTTTTGCTGGATATGCATATGAGAAAAAATTAGGTCTGGGGATTGTTACACAAACTCCTGTTCAAGTAATGGAAGAACCGCTTAAAGACCTATTGAAAAAAATGTCTATTCAATCTCTGCCGCTCTTACTATTAATTTTATTTATTGCAGGTCTATTAGCAAATAATCTTTCTAAGCCTTTAAACACTTTAGCAAAGTATTCTGAGGATGCGATTAATCAAAATAAGGTTACTCCTCTTAAAACATTAAAAATAGATTCAAATATTTATGAGGTTCGACAACTTTACCATCAATTTAAAGAACATATTAATCTATTAAATAATCAAATCCAATTAGATGGTTTAACAGGTTTAGCTAATCGAAAAACATTCGATTCTGTTATTAAGGAATGGATGGATGAACAGATTCCGTTTTCTATTATTTTTCTCGATATTGATCACTTTAAAAAAGTTAATGATAATTACGGACATTTATTAGGGGATGAAGTTCTGAAATATTTAGCAACTATGATACAGAGTGTCTCAAGTGAGGAAGACCTATGCTTCCGTTATGGTGGCGAAGAATTCGGTATTTTAGCGAAGGAAAAGGATGAGAAATGCGCCTTTGAAATAGCTGAGAAATTACGTCATAAGGTGGCAGAAACTAAAAGTCCGACAGGCCAACCGATTACCATTTCCCTTGGAATCACCTCCTGTTGTGAGAATGATCAAGATTCAAAGGAAATTATCGAAAGAGCTGATGCGGCACTTTATCAGTCAAAGTCACATGGTAGGAATCAATCAACAATATATAAAAAGGGACGAATTGTACAATAACAATAAGAAAGGCTGAAGGATAGTCATCAATAGGATGATTCACCCTTCAGCCTTATTTTCTATGATTCATGTACCTTTAGAGGACAAATATCATTTTATTATATCTGGTACCAACAGAAGAATAATGCGTTTTTTTAGTTCCTCTTTTCTGAAAAATATTCCTTGGCATGAGAGAAATTATACTTCTTTTGCTATGGCGCGACCTGCTTGTCGACCAGTATAGAGACAGCCACCAACAAAGGTTCCTTCAAGTGAACGGTATCCGTGAACTCCCCCTCCCCCGAAGCCTGACACTTCTCCTGCTGCGTATAGACCCGGTACTGGATTACCTGAAGAGTTAAGAACTCGACCAGATAAATCAGTCTGTAGCCCTCCTAATGTTTTACGACTGACGATATTTAACCGAACAGCAATTAATGGACCGTTCTTCGGATCAAGAAACTTATGAGGCTTTGCAACTCTAATTAGTTTGTCTCCGATATAATTTCGAGCACCCCGTAATGCTGTGATTTGAAGGTCCTTGGTAAAGGTGTTATCCATTTCCCGATCCCTTGCAAGAATTTGTTGTTCGATATCCTCAAGGGTAAGTAGATTATCTCCGGTTAGCCTATTCATTCCTGCAACTAATTCGGATACGGTGTTTGCAATAATAAAATCTTCCCCTTTGTCCATAAAGGCTTGAACAGGTGCCGGGGCTCCCGGAAGAATTCGGGATAATATCTTCTTAATACTTTTGCCTGTAATATCGGGGTTTTGTTCACTACCAGAGAGTGCAAATTCTTTCTCAATTACTTTTTGCGTCAAAATAAACCATGAATAATCATAGCCAGTATCCTGTATTGCTTTAAGAGTACCTAATGTATCAAAACCAGGAAAATTCGGTGCTGGGAAGCGTTTCCCCTTTGCATCTAACCAAAGCGATGATGGACCTGGAAGGATGCGAATGCCATGCATTGGCCAGATTGGATCCCAGTTTTTTATCCCTTCAGTATAATGCCACATGCGGTCGCGATTGACGATTCGACCACCAGCATTTTCTGTTATTGCCAACATTCGACCATCAACATGAGCTGGAACACCGGAAATCATGTTCCTTGGAGCTTTTCCCAGTCGAGAAGGCCAGTTCTGTCTAATCAAGTCATGATTTCCACCAATTCCACCGCTTGATACTAAAACTGTTTGTGCCAGGAATTCAAATTCTCCAATTACCTCGCGAGAACTAGCTTCTCCTCGTGCAACAGAGCTTGGGGTGAGAATGGAGCCCCTTACACCAATAACTGCACCATCCTCAGTAATTAATTCATCTACTTGGTGCCTTGGTCGATAGTCTACTAGTCCCTTTTCTATGGCGTGACGAACTCTATCTTCAAATGGTTTAACAAGCCCAGGGCCTGTACCCCAGACAATATGAAAGCGTGGGACAGAATTTCCATGGCCTTGAGAGAGATATCCCCCTCGTTCGGCCCAACCTACAATAGGAAAAAAGCGGACACCTTGGGCATATAACCAATCTCTTTTCTCACCGGCAGCAAAGTCTACATAGGCTTCAGCCCACTTTTTTCCCCAATAATCCTCATCGTCATCCCTGTCAAAGCCGGCAGCTCCAAGCCAATCTTGCCAGGCAAGCTCACGTGAATCCTTAATTCCCAGTCTTCTTTGCTCGGGTGAGTCGACAAGAAATAGACCACCAAAGGACCACCAAGCTTGTCCACCGAGAGAGCTCTCTGGCTCTTGATCGAGAAGTAGTACCCTTTTACCGGCATCAGCAAGCTCAGCAGTTGCCACTAGTCCTGCAAGTCCGGCTCCAATCACGATACAATCATAATTCATCATTTTTCCTCCTAGGATAATTGTTGTCTTTAAGTAATAAGTGGGCATACATTATAGTTTCTTAAATCTCATATTTTCAGTGATTATGAGAAAGTAATCGAAGAATTGGGTGGATATATAAGTAAATTTATTTAAATTTTGGAATTTTCTTAATTATATATTAACAATTTAAATATTGTAAAGGTTTCTGGTACCACCATTATTAGAATGCTTATGTCGAAGAGGAGTCGGATATGGATTTTGGTTAGTACATTACAAAAATGGTAATGCTGATAGAAAAATCATCAACTGTAACCAATATCACTGCAAATAATGTCCAACTTTTTTATAGTAATAACTAGGAGGTGAATGGGGATGAAGGTTAACTATCCAGTTAAAGAAGTAGCTGATATTAAAGTAATTAAAGAAGCTCTTAAGCCTTTTGGTGGACGATGTGCTAAATTTGTCGATGGCAATTTAGAATATCAAGTAAAAGAAGAAAATGAAAATGCTGCTTATCAGGAATTAAAGGAAAAAGGATATGTAGAATAAAAAGTCAGGAAGAAATTCCTGACTTTTTATTCTTTGAGGTTTTAAAACGGAATTAAGCGACTACCAGGAAGAGGTGGTAGCCGCTATCATTCTAGAAGGATTTATTACCCAATTTTCAATAATAATTGAGCTAATAGGTTGATTGCAGCTTGTACCACGA
Organism: Bacillus massilinigeriensis; assembly: GCF_900117315.1. Lineage (GTDB taxonomy): Bacteria > Bacillota > Bacilli > Bacillales > Cytobacillaceae > Bacillus_BE > Bacillus_BE massilionigeriensis. The sequence goes on along the minus strand of NZ_LT630337.1, from coordinate 3,393,713 downwards.
CATCAACTTGGACTTCTGTTTGTAATACAGTAATTTCACCTGAATCTTCAATAACAGTTGTTTGAGACTGGAATTGGTGTACATCAAGAGATTGTGAGATTTTCTGTAATTGTTGTACATCTTTATGGTTGTCATTACCGAATACGAGGATTGCAGCTTCTACTGCAGCCTGTAATGCAGCTTGAATAAGAAGTAATCCTTGTACCTCTGTTTGTGTAACTGAAACAGTATGGGAATTACGGATAAACAAACCTTGGATTTCTTTTTGACTAACATCAGTATCGTTTTTTGTTTCTTGTCTTGGTTTGTCACTGTGTTTGTATTTATCTGACATATCATTCACTCCTTTCCTAATTGGTACAATATAAGATATTCGTCAGGAGGAGATGAGTTTGTACAAATATCCTAAGATAATAGTGGAAATTTGTATATTTACCACTGAAGTTTTGCAGCCTATATCATTAAGGGCTTTATCAGAATTCCATAGGAAAATTAAGTTATCTTAATATATCGATGAATGAAATTCAAGAATGGTTACAAATGATTGATTACATTTAATTAATATCTTTGAAGGTCAAGATAAATTAAAATAAAAAAAATATTCATAAAAATGTTACCGCTTACATATTGTTATTTAAAAGAATTAATGGTATGATATTTCCAATAAGAGTATATGGATCACATGTAACTGATACGATCAGGCATGGTGGTAAAATAGAAGGTTAATTGCAGCCTTTTTATTGTGCCTCCATGCCTTTTTTATTACCATTCCATTGAAAATACTACAATAGATCCTAATAAAAATGGTTATATTAGGTGAAAATTATTTCTTTTGTTGCTGAAATGCAATATTCTGAATAATGAAAAATGGGATAATGTATTTAATTTATAATCTGACAATAATTATCAGAAAAGGGAGTGTTAAAGGTGGCATTTCATTTCTTTAAAAAGCCTAAATTACAAATATTTGCACCAGTAAACGGAGCAGTGATGTCTTTAGAAGAAGTTCCAGATCCCGTTTTTAGTCAAAGGATGATGGGGGAAGGGGTTGCAATGGTTCCAAAGGAAGGGAATATTTTTGCTCCTGTTCAAGGGAAAATCATTCAGATAGCCCCAACTAACCATGCTATTGGTATTCTTGCTGATGATGGCTCAGAGATTCTCATTCACATTGGTTTAGATACAGTGAATCTTAAAGGTAAAGGATTTACAGTTCGGGTAAAAGAAGGAGATCAGGTATCAGTCGGACAGCTTCTCATGGAGGTTGATTGGGAGTATCTTCGTGAAAATGATAAGAGCATCATTACTCCTATCGTGATAACAAATAGCTTGGATAGTAATAAAAGGTACGAAATTGGCGATGAAAAAGAGGGAATAGTTGGTGAGACAGTAATTATGACAGCTTCCGGGAAGTAATCATTGGATAGAAACCAAGGGGGTTGTTGAATAATGAGAATCAGTAAAATCCTTAATAATAATGCTGTAGTTGTAATAGATGATCAACAAGAGAAAATTGCCTATGGCTCTGGAATCGCCTTTCAAAAAAGAAAAAATGATATCGTCAATGTTCATAAAATCGAAAAAATTTTCGTCATGAAGGAGAATGAAAAGCTACAGCAGTTATTAAACAGAATTCCTGAAGAACATTTTATTCTTTCAGAGGAAATCATTTCTTATGCAGAGGAATACCTAGAAACGAAATTAAATGAACATATCCATGTAGTTCTCGCCGATCACCTTTCTTTTGCGATTGAAAGACAAAGAGATGGCCTTACCTTGAAGAATAAGCTATTACAAGAAATAAAAATTTTATATAGGAAAGAATATGAAATTGGTCTATGGGCAATTGAGCATGTAAAGGAAAAATGTGAGGTGGAAATGCCTGTCGATGAGGCTGCTTTTATCGCTTTACATATCCATACAATGAAGCAAAGTGGAAGTGATATGCATGAAACCTTAAGACATACCACGATGGTAAAGGAAATGGTTACAAGGATTATTAAGCTTATGAATCTCACTGTTCAAGAGGATGACCTTTCCTACCAGAGATTAGTGACACATTTAAGATACGCTTTAACCAGAATGAATCACTACGATCCACATATTATGGATGAAGAGATGCTAAGAATGATCAAAAGGAAATTTCCTATTTCCTATATTTGCGCTTCTGACATAGCAAAAGATTTAGCTTCTAATTATGGAGTGGAGATACCTGAAGAGGAATTAGGATATATTACTCTTCACATTGAGAGGTTACGAAAGCATTAGGTTGAACAGGCCTTTGGGCTTTTTCAATAGAATATCATTATTTTATTGAAAGGGGTGATTGATGAATAAAGAAAATTAGTAAGCATATTGAATTCTTTCAGATTGACGGAGCCAGCTTTTTTATAACCCCCAAATTGGTGTGTTAGGAGATCATATGTCCAAGAGTTTTACTGGTCTAATTTATCATTCTGCATTTTTGTCTTGATGTAGTTATTTCCTAACATCGATGAAATTATTCATAAAAATAGCTTGCATTCCAGGGAAACAATGGCTTCCGAAAAGGAAAATCAATTATTAGGAGGTATTAACATGAAGAAATATTTCCAAAGATTAGGCCGTTCGTTAATGTTACCGGTAGCTGTCTTGCCAGCAGCAGCTATTCTACTCGGTCTAGGATATTGGGTTGACCCAACTGGCTGGGGAGCTGATAGTCCGCTTGCAGCCTTCTTAATTAAAGCCGGTGGTTCTTTAATTGATAATATTCCTATCCTATTTGCCGTAGGTGTGGCCTTAGGGATGGCTAAGGAAAAGGATGGTTCTTCGGCACTTAGTGGTCTAGTTGCTTATCTAGTGGTGACCACCTTGCTTTCTTCAGGTACGGTTGCTATGCTTCAAGGTATTGAAGTAGATAAAGTTGATCCAGCCTTCGCAAAAATTGGAAACGCGTTTGTAGGTATTATTTCAGGTTTAGTTGCTTCAACCATGTACAATCGATTTAGCCACGTACAATTACCAGATGCCTTTGCTTTCTTTAGCGGAAAGCGACTTGTTCCAATCATGACAGCAGCTTCCATGTTAGTAGTATCAGCTGTATTATTCTTTGTTTGGCCAGTTGTCTTCTCTGGATTAGTTGCCTTTGGTGAAGGAATTGCTAAATTAGGTGCTGCCGGTGCAGGTCTATATGGATTCTTTAACCGTTTATTAATTCCAACAGGCTTACACCATGCCTTAAACTCCGTGTTCTGGTTTGATGTTGCCGGAATTAATGATATTGGTAATTTCTGGTCAGGTGAAGGTGTAAAAGGGACTACAGGTATGTATCAAGCTGGATTCTTCCCTATTATGATGTTTGGTTTGCCGGCAGCAGGTCTTGCCATGTACCACACTGCTAAAACGAAAAAGAAAAAACAGGTAGCATCCTTAATGCTAGCAGCAGGTTTTGCAGCATTTTTAACTGGGGTAACAGAGCCGATTGAATTCGCTTTCATGTTTGTTGCACCAATGCTTTATGTTGTTCATGCTGCATTAACAGGTATTTCCTTAGCAATTGCTTCGTTGTTCCACTGGACAGCAGGATTTGGATTTAGCGCAGGTCTTATTGACTTTATCTTAAGTTCAAGATTACCTTTAGCAAATATGCCGTATATGCTATTGCTTCAAGGTTTAGTCTTTGCAGTGATCTATTATTTCTTATTCCGTTTCTTAATTACAAAATTTAATTTGATGACTCCAGGCAGAGAAGACGATGATGCTGAAGACGAAACAGGGTCCGTTAACATGAATAAACGTGAAAGATTTGCCCAAATGGCAGCGACAATTTATGAAGGCTTAGGCGGGGATGAAAACGTTATCAGTGTCGATAACTGTATTACACGACTTAGACTAGAAGTAAAAGATATGAATAAAGTAGACCAAGCAAAGATTAAATCTACAGGTGTTCCAGGAATCAATATCATTGGAAAAACAAGTATACAAGTCATTGTCGGAACACAAGTACAATTTGTAGCAGATGAGATTGAGAAGATAAGAAAAAGGTGACAGGCACCATCCACTTTTTGGAAAATGATTATGACGGCTAACCAAAAACACAATGTTCGTCTTGAATGAACATTGTGTTTTTGTTATGTTTACGTAATGCTTTTCACACTATTCTTTTTTAGCTTCCAGGTTACATTCCCTATAGCGAAGAACCAAAGTACTAGTAGCACAAGATAGGTGAAGACCGCGGTAGAAGTGGAAACATCTAATGCACCTAATAAGGTTCTGATATTTGTAATGATAATAATCCCACCAACCAAAGTACCAAGTAGGTTTGTTGGAATAATTTTCACAAGCCATGCGGCAATAGGTGCAGCAATCAGACCACCAATCATGAGAGCAATAACCCATTGGAGATTGATTTGAGACCATCCTAAGGTCAGGAGAAAGCCTAATGTTGAAGAGACTGCTATAGCAAATTCACTGGTATCAACAGAGCCGATAACCTTTCTTGGCTCCATTTCATTGTTCGTCAATAACACCGGGGTAGCAATTGGACCCCAGCCTCCCCCACCAGTAGCATCAAAAAAACCGGCAATAAAACCTAATGGTAGGAAATGTTTTTTAGACATTCTTTTTCCAGACAATTTTTTAGGAGCATTAAATTTAAATAAAAAACGATAAATCACGTAAAATCCTAATAATAATAAAAAAATAGAGACGTAGGGTTTAATAATATCCCCCGGAATACTTCCCACAAAACAAGCACCTAAGAAAGCCCCAATTGAGCCAGGAATGATTAAACGATAGACAACCTGTTTGTCAACATTACCAAATCGAATGTGAGATACACCCGATGCTGCAGTTGTGATTACTTCGGCCATATGCACTGATGCGGATGCAACTGCTGGGGCAATTCCAAAGAGAAGCAATAACGAGGTAGAGGTGACTCCATATGCCATACCTAAGGACCCATCAACTAACTGTGCAGCTAATCCGATCAGGGCGAGAACAATCAACCTTTTCAAAGGAAACACTCCTTTTTTTAAAATTACTGAATAGATTAGATAAAAGGGATCATTCATCTAGAATATGTGTTCGAAGTCTATTTCTGTAATGTTGACTAATCTAATCAAGTTTCTAATTTACAATATGAGCGTTTATCTTGGTGGGTTCTTTTACCAGATGAAAATAGGCAGTAGCCTTTATGTTTTCAATAAGGGAGTGAATAGAAGTGAAAATATCCAGTAGAGGAGAATATGCCTTACGAGCTCTAATTTATTTAGGTTGTCATGACGAAAAGTTAGTATCTATTGAAGAGGTATCTGAAAGGACCCTCGTTCCAATAAACTATTTAGAACAAATTCTCTTACAGCTTAAGAAATTTGGATATGTACAAAGTAAAAGGGGGGTAAAAGGAGGGTATAAATTGAGTAGAAATCCAAAAGAAATCATCATTGGAGAAGTTATTAGGAATTTAGAAGGTCCACTTGCGCCAATGGGATGTGTTAGCATTACCTCATACGAAAGCTGTCCACTAGAGGTAGGATGCCTGCTTAAACCACTTTGGGCACATGTTAGGGAAACAGTGGCAGATTTACTCGATAAAACGACGTTAATGGATTTACTGGAACGAAATATTAATAAGGTATAGCTTTTTGCGGGAAGGGTGCTCGGGATGATTCATACAGCTTTCCCTTTTTGTAGGATGAGGTTGAGGAAGTAGTCAAATGGCAGGTATTATATGATCTCTAGTGAAACTGTCAATAAATAGTGCTATTAAAAATAGGGGATATGGAATTTAATCCATACCCCCTTTCGTATTTTAAAAAGGTTTTTCATATTTTGATATTATTTTGGAACAAGAGAATCGTTTCTTTGTCTTGCAAGAAAGGAAGCACCCATAAGCATAACTTACATTCAGTGGTGCAATTTTAGCCAAATTCCTATTTTAAAAACATTTTTATTTTCTTCAACCCATTCTTCACGTTTGGATATCGAAAAGGTATGTCAAACTTTGTTGTCTGCTTTAATACACTTTTCTTGTGCGAAAAGGTATCAAAGCTCCCTTTCCCATGGTAGGCGCCCATTCCACTTGGCCCCACACCACCAAATGGTAAATAAGGGGAAGCAAAGTGATAAACGGTGTCATTAATACAGCCACCGCCAAATGAAATGCTATTTAACACCTTTTGTTGTATTTCCTCATTTTCAGAAAATAGATAAAGGGAAAGCGGGTGTGGATGATGATTAATACCTTCAAAAGCATCATCAAGGGAATCAAATTCAAGTACAGGTAAAATCGGTCCAAAGATTTCATCCTGCATGATAGGGTCATCCCAAGTAATATCCGTTAAAACAGTTGGCTCAATCATTAAGGAATCTTCTTCTCTTTTCCCACCCCAGAATAGTTTTCCATTACTAATAAAAGATGCAAGTCGATTGAAATGTCTTTTACTGACAATCTTAGTGAAATTCTCATTCTTAAGGGGCTCAGCACCATAGAGTTCCTGAATCGCATCTTTTAATTGTTTTAAAAATTCCTCCTTAATATTCTTGTGAAGATACAGATAATCTGGGGCAATACAAGTCTGACCGGCATTGGTGAATTTCCCCCATGCAATCCTTTTGGCTGCAAGCTTTACATTGGCATCCTCATGAACAATACATGGGCTTTTTCCCCCTAATTCTAGGGTGACAGGTGTCAGATTTTTAGCAGCAGCCTCCATGATCACCTTCCCAACAGGAACACTTCCAGTAAAGAAGATATAATCTACCTTTTCACTAAGTAAGGCTTGGCTCGTTTCCACTCCACCCAAAATAACCGAAATATATTCTTCCGGAAAAATATCTTGGATGAGATCGGCTAACTGCTCCGAGGTTTTTGGAGTAAGCTCCGAAGGCTTAATAATGGCGCAATTACCAGCTGCAATCGCGCCGATTAATGGGGCAATTGCGAGCTGAAACGGATAGTTCCATGGTGAAATAATGAGCGAAACTCCGTATGGTTCTGAATAAATATATCCTGATGAGCCGATATGGGTGATAGGGGTCTTCACCTTTTCTGGTTTCGTCCATGATGATAAATGACTTAAAGTAAACCGAATTTCCTCAAGAACTACACCAATTTCAGTGGTATATGCGTCAAATTCAGATTTATTCAAATCTGCTTTAAGGGCAGCAAGCAGATCCTTTTCCTTCTGCTTAATAGCAGCTCTAAGCTTTTCTAGAGCCTCCCTCCGAAAGTCGAGCTTCTTTGTTTTATTTGTTCGAAAAAAATTATTTTGCTTTGTGATAAGGTTTGAATAGTTCTCCATGTAATCCCTCTTTTAATAATTAAATATTGGGTTGACAACAGTCTCCTTAATTACTGAATGATTAAAGAATGGAGATCTGCTTGTTATCATCATTTTTATGCTTTTTATAAAATTGTACAATCGACGGAATGACATCTTTAAAATCTGGGCAGGTAATTCCTGACCCTACCAAATCCATTTGGGTTTGGGTGCTATCGTATTTTGCCATACAGGTAAAATAATCAAGCGCCTCTTTCTCGACTCTTACCCATCTACGAAAAACAGGGATGGAGAGAAACCATCGAGCAAGCTGAAGAGGAATCATTCCTACAGGCTCCTTTCCAAGACACTCCTTCATGAGCATCCGATAAACCTCGTTGCAGGAATACGGTTTAGGATCTGTTAGCTGATAGGTTTTTCCAATACCGATATCCGCATGTCCTAAATAAATCGTTGCGTCAAAAATATAGTCTATTGGAACAAAGTTGCCTTCCGCTTGGCCCTTCCCTAAGTATGGAATAAGTGGTAAGAATTTAAGTCTATCAAAAAAGTTTAATATAAAGTAGGGCCCATCAAATTTGATTGTTTCTCCAGTTTTTGAGTGTCCGACAACAATACCCGGTCGAATAATCGTAGTAGGGACCTGACTAATCATTTTTCGAACCAATACCTCTGCTTCGAATTTTGTACTTTCATAGTGATTTTTAAATGATTGTTGCTTTTCTAACTCTGATTCAAGAATTCGGCCTTCACGGGTCCCTGCAACATAAGAAGTACTAAAATATACATAACGCTTCACATGCTTTAAAGTCAGTATCCAATCATTCACATTTCTTGTACCTACTACGTTTACTTTATAGGCAATATCCTTTGGAACAGCAAGGTCATAAATCGCAGCAAGATGGAAGACATGTGTTATTTCATCTTCTAATCGGGTACGATCCTCCTCTGAAATAGCTAAATCAGGCTCTGTTATATCCCCCGGAATAATCGTAAATTGATTAATATTTATATCCTCCTCAAGAGCAATCTTTTCAACTTCTTCTTGAGCCTTTTTTAGAAAAGTAGATTGTACAAGTAAATATACATGGTTAATCTCATATTTTTTTCTAATTATTTCTTTTATAAGAGAGGTTGCAATAAATCCTGGAAATCCAGTGAAGAAATAAGTGTTGGACATTAGCGTATAACTCCTTTTATATAATATTTCAAAAAACAACGTTTATATATATGTAATATTCTATGTAAATCGAAAAATTCATTTCTATTATTTAAAATTTTATGAAAATATATATAAAACTTCAAATAAATGGAATCGTTCCTCACTATAATCATATATATACGAGAAAATGCTTGAGTGTTTGATATGGATGATAAAGGATGCTTTAAATGTGGATGCCAGGAAGCGAAAGACGAAGGAAGTAGCATTTACCGGAACTGGTTTATCCAAGATGTTTGATATTCAGCACAATCATTTCACAGTCGTTTATTGCACAAACTGTGGTTATTCGGAGTTTTATCATGATGATTCCAGTGATGCTTCTAACATCATTGACCTGTTCTTTGGTGATTGAGGAGCTGACATGGAGGGAAAGGAAGAAGATCTTTCTCTTCATGTTATTTTTTTTGTTCATTCTTACAGTATCTAGCCTCTTATAATTGTGAGCAGTTTTGTGAATATCAGTAATTTGTAAAAAAATGTAGTAATTTGTAAACTTTTGTTGAAATTAGTATATTATTCAATTATAGTTAATTTGGACCACTGAATTAAAAAATTTGTAGATTATCTTAAATAACTAAGACAATAGCCCACAGTTAATACTAGACAAAACCAATTAATAGGGAAAAATGTTATTTTATGATTAGAATGAAGAGATTTTGATCAAAGTAATATACTCCACAAATAATCATTCTTTTACTCTAATTATTAAAAAATAAACTTCACAGAAATCAAGTCAACTAGATGTTATTTATTATAATAATTTCCAAAAAAACAACCTATTTTTATGAGGGGTTAAATGAAGGGCTATCCTACCTGAGAGTAGAATAGCCTTTTTTTGTTATTTCAAGATAATAAATGAGGTGAGTTGGGGAATTTGAAGAGACAACATTGCGATGAAATGGGGGGAGCAATGTTATTTTCGATGGGGAAAAGTTTTGGTAAACACATCATAATAAGCAAATAAAAGAGGGGAATTTTGTGAAAGCTATAGTGAAATTTTTTAGTAATTTGAAAACCAAATTAATATTAACTTTTTCGTTTATTTTAATCGTTCCTTCAGTTATTATAGGGTCTTTATCCCTTATGAGTGCGGAGAAAGCTGTGGAGGACCAGATCCTATTTGGTTTTACTGAAACAATGACCGTATTGGATTCAACCATAGATCAAACTATTGAATCAAAACTTCATGATATTGATTATTTTTCAGAAAGCATTTCACCAAATCTATATGAAAAAGGGAATAGTCAAAAGCTCCATGAGTTGTTTGATAATTATATTAAGCTGCATCCAGAAGCTGCAAATATTTTACTCGCGACAGAATCAGGTGAATTTTTTCAGGAACCTGCCGTGAAATTAGATTCTGACTTTGATGCAAGGAAACGTGTTTGGTATATTGATGCGATGGAACATAAGGGGGAGGTCGTCATATCTGAACCCTTTAAATCTGCTGCAAATGGCGAGATGATTATCACGATTTCAAAAGTTGTCAAGGACGGTTCAAGTGTTGTTGCCGTTACGATGCCATTGACTAGCATACAGGAACTAACTAAAGATGTGAAAATTGGTCAAAAAGGATATGCCTTCATTTTAGACAAAACAAAAAAATATATTGCTCATCCAACTCAAGAGTTAGGTAGTGAGGCCTCTGACAGCTTTGTTAATAAAATGTTCAGCAAAGAACATGGGAATTTTAAATATAAATTTGAGGGAAAAGAAAAAATTCAAGCATTTACAACAAATCAATTAACCGGTTGGAAATTAGCAGGGTCCATCGAAAAGGCTGAGATTGATGAGGCTGTTTCCTCTATTATGCATAAAACTATTTTAGTCATCTTAATTGCAGTATTTGTTGGGGCAGTTGTTGTTTTCTTAATTATTAAATCGATAATTAAACCCATTAAGGTTCTAAGGGAAAAGGCAATCACAATTAGTAAGGGTGATTTGACAGAAAAAATAGAGATTGAAACAAGTGACGAGATTGGTCAATTAGGACATGCATTTAATGAAATGCAGGAGAGCTTAAAGTTATTAGTAAGAGAGGTCGAGGGTAGCGCAGAGCAGGTGGCAGCTTCATCAGAAGAATTAACAGCAAGTGCAGAACAGACAAGCGCGGCAACGGAACAAGTTGCAACATCCATTCAAGAGGTTGCACATAATGCCGAAGTTCAAACGAATGGAGTAGACAAAAATGCTCAATCTCTCTTTGATGTTTCTAAAGGGGTTGATCAAATTGCAGAAAGCTCTATAAGGGTATCTGAACTCGCCCAACAAACCACCATTCAAGCTGAGGAAGGTGGTAGAGCAGTAACAAATACAGTAAATCAAATGAATTCTATCCACGAGTCAGTGGTAGAGTCTAATAATATGATTAAATCTTTATATGAGAGCTCTAAGGAAGTAAGCTCGATCTTAGATGTCATTACAGAAATATCGGATCAGACGAATCTTCTAGCATTAAATGCAGCTATTGAAGCGGCTAGAGCTGGAGAACATGGAAAAGGATTTGCGGTGGTTGCAGATGAAGTTCGGAAGCTAGCTGAACAGTCTCAGGAGTCGGTGAAGAAAATTTATGAGATTGTTCAAGGAATCCAGGACGATACGGCAAACTCAGTACAAATTATGGCACGTGTGACCGATAATGTTTTTGAGGGTGTTCAGGTTTCGAATGAGGCAATTGAGAAATTCAAGCTAATTTTACAGAGTACAAAAGAAGTCCCTGTGCAAATGGAGGAGGTTTCTGCAACGGCTCAACAAATGTCAGCAGCCATTCAAGAGATAACCTCTACGGCGAATGAAATCACGATTATTGCCCAAGGAAACGCTGCAACATCAGAGGAAGTGGCTGCATCAGCTGAAGAGCAGCTGGCATCCATGGAGGAAATCTCTGCCTCTGCCCAAGCATTGGCCTATAAGGCAGAGGAATTAAAGGGGCTTATTGCTAAGTTTAAATATTAAATTTAAGTCAAAACCAAAAATGAAAGGACCGCAATATACTATCTTTGCAGGTCTTTTCATTTTTTTTATGCATTCCTATGAGCTGTGAGTGAGGATTATTAAGGTGTTGAAACTGTTATAATCATATATGGTATAAAATATAGTAAATATTTTGATTGTCATGGTTAGTTTCATTTAGGTACTGCCACTAGCTGAGGCCTTAAAGAAAGGATATGAAAATTTAGCGGATGCCGTTGAAAACATATGTAGAATATTTAAGGCTAATAGGTGTGAATGAAAAACCCGAACGGGAAGAGAGACTTCTTCTAATTCGGGTAAAGGTTCATAGAGTTATTTCATTAATAAATTTGGCAAGAGGCAACCATCGGAGGGACGATGAACCAGTCTCCTCATCATTTGTCACGAATATCCTTTTCCTTTTTCAAGTCTTCTATTTTCTTGGTTAATGGCAAAATCAAAAATATGAGTAATAATGCAGCTACAGAAAATGATACGATGGAAACATAAGTGTTAATAGGGGTACTTCCCATTGATGTTTCTACATATCCCATATAATAATTGTAAATACCAATCAAAAAATTAAATGCAGCAATAATTAGAAATAACAGTCGAATTCGATGATAATGATTGATTAATGATCCATAATCAGTATATATCTGGAATTCACCATCAACTGCTTTTTTCCTAAAATAAACCCAACGATGATAGTTTGTTACAACCTCAGCGCCCATTTCCTCCATAAATTGTAGGTAATTTCGACTTTCTGGATGATTAATAGGGTGTTCAAGTAATTCAAGCCTGTATATGTATTCACCCCTAGGAGCATCCTCAAATACATACTTACACCAAGAATAATTGGTAAGGGCGAACCCTTTTGCTGCCATGTCATTTAAAAACTTTTCTTCCTTCTCAAAATCAAAATAGGCCTTTCTGACAATATGCATCATTCCGGTAACCCCCCAGCAATGGCCTTGCCATTTTTAATGAGTTCCTTTAACCTTGAAATCTCTGCATCTACAATCTCTTTTCCTAGCTTAGTAATTTGATATTCCTTTTTTCGAGAATTTTCCTCATTTTCTACTGGTTTGATCCATTCCTTTGCAAGTAAGGTATTAATCGCCCCATACAAGGTACCTGCTCCAAGTGAGACCCGTCCATTACTTAGCTCTTTTATATTCTGCATAATTCCGTATCCGTGCATTGGCTTATAGAGGGACAAAAGAATATAATACACCGCTTCAGTCAAAGCACCATATTCCGTTCTTCCAGACATTATCATGACCTCCAATATTATTACGTTTGGCGATATATCGTCTTTAGTTATATTATATCGACTACTGATATAAAATTCAATGAATCTTTTCACTATTTTATAAATATTTTTAATCTCTTTATGACATCCCGTATAATGGTTCTATAAAAGAGTTTTACAGGGTTTTGAAGAGGAATATTCATATTTGAAGAAAATGATCATAGAAAAGGAGTACAAGCATGAAGCGAGTGAGTCGTCTTTTTAATAGAAAAATAGGTGGGTATACACTTTGTACCTTCACCATTATCTTAACTGCCTTCCAACCAATAGCAGCAAATGCAGATAACAAAACGATTGATTCGGATACATATATATATGAAGAAATGAAACAAACAAGCGTGAAAAAGACAGATTTTGTTCGACTGGACAAGCTGGATAAAACCATTGTCCAAGATCTAAAATACGCTACGAAAAATAATTTCACACACAAAGTCCAATACAATTTTAAGCATGCTGTTCTAAGAAGAGGAACAGCAGAAAAATTAGTGAAGGCCAACACTTATTTGAAAAAGAAGTATGGCTATCGAATGAAAGTATGGGATGCCTACCGACCGTACAAGGTCCAAAGGGCCTTTTGGAATTTCCTCCCCAATGCGAATTATGTCGCTCGCCCGAATTACACTTCAGGTCATGTACTTGGTGTAGGAGTAGATGTCACCCTCGTCGATAAAAAAGGGAAGGAGCTAAAGATGCCAACCAAATTCGACGACTTCAGCCTAAGAGCTTGGAGAAAAAGTGAATCAAAGTGGACAAGTGAACAAAGACGCAATGTCAAAATACTTACTGATGCTATGAAAAAGTACGGTTTTGATACGACTAAAACGGAGTGGTGGGATTATAAGGATTCAGAGAGGGGGAAGTATAAGTATGTGAATGTGGATCCGAATAGGGTTAGGTAGATTAAGGTAATAGGAATGTCTTCTATTGGATGAAAAAAGAGAAAGTAATGGATCAAGAAAAATTTTGTTGATTAGGTCAACCCATGTTTCTATCTATGATGTAGCTCACAGAAGTTTTTCCTAAATAAGCTATGATAAATAGGAATGACACTTGTGGAGGAACAATCATGCCTAGATTTGAACAGCAAAGAAATTTCCTGAAATCCAATTTCTCTGAATTTAAGAAGATCAAGACGGATAAGATAAAAGGATTGCCAAAACCGCCAACAGTTAAGTCCTTTGACCCTAATTCAAAGATTATTAATCTACCAAAGGTAAACGATATGGTTGTAACAAATTCCAATATCTATAATTGTATAAAAGAAAGAAGGAGTACAAGGTTTTATGCTCCTGAGTCATTGAGCCTCGAGGAGCTATCCTATCTTTTATGGGCTACTCAAGGAATTTCTGGTACAACAAAGTCCGGACTCTCCTTGCGAACGGTTCCATGTAGCGGTGCAACCCATACGTTTGAAACCTACCTATTTATTATGCGCGTTGATGGATTACAGGAGGGCGTGTACAGATATCTACCCGTAGAACATCAGCTTTTATATATGTTTGATTTAGAAAAAATTGATCAAAAAATTGATGAAATTACTCTGGAGCAGCCTTTTGTACCGAACTTTGCTAAAAGGGCAGCAGTGATGTTTGCCTGGAGCACCATTCCTTATCGTTCGGAGTGGAAGTACGACATTTCCGCTCATAAAAAAATTCTAATTGATATTGGACATGTGAGCCAGAATCTTTATTTAGCTAGTGAATCCATCGAAGCCGGGGCATGTGCTATCGGTATATATGATCAACAGCTAATTGATGACATTCTTCAATTGGATGGGGAAGAGGAATTTGTTATCTTTTTAGGTGCAGTAGGGAAAAAGCGGAAATAAACTATCTCATGCAATATAAATTAAACAATAAATTAAGCAAAAACCCCCTTTATAAGGCTAGACTAGTATGTTTACTTGATCTACCTAGTTATAAGGGGGATCTTACCTTTAGATAAAGTTTTCAAATAAAATTTTGTTTGAAATGGATTTTACCTTTCTCAGTTTGATGCTTTTAATGGATTCATTAAAATGAACCATACCTATATAATAAAAAAGTTCCCCGTTTTTTTCGTATAGGGTAGGTTTTCTTTTTGGATATGCGGATGACAAAACAATTCTTCCTCTTTTTCGAAATCCCATTTCTATTAATGCATGATCCACGTTTTGGTAGCATCTTGATTCATCAACTTTCAATAAACAGATATTCCTCATTTCAAAGCTCCTTATGTAACTAATTATATATGGTTAATTATTCCACCAAAATCCATCATGGTCCAACAGTATTTTTCTACAAATTTCGATTAAATTCTACATGTTTTTACATTTTTAACATATTTATATATTTCGCAGACAAGTAAAATATCTTGATTTTATTAATATAAAAAGGAAATTTTCATGACTCAAAAAGGTAGTATAGTACTAATTTACTATTTTATTACAGCATTTAATTTATTCCTTTGTATAAGTTATTAGATAATTTATAATCTTTAATAGAGATAATTGTAGATTTTGTAAAAGAAAGGGATTTTTGGATTGCTAAAATTAGAAGAAATTGAATTTAAAAAGGTTAAAGAAAAGTGGTTGGAAAAAGGGGTAGTATTATCTGATGAGGAAGTTAGAAGATTATTTGGATTGGGCGAAACTAATGCTAAAGAGTTTAAATTACCAAATCGTGAGAAATAGAACTTGCTTCGCATTTCATTAGATTCCTTTCTTGTGACAGGTCATATCTGTACACGGGGAAGGAATTTTTTCATATCTAAAGAAGAAATATAAAGGCAGAAAGTATATCCTATACTGTTCTGCCTTTTTCATGTTATTTTACTGCATCGAACGCATTAATTTGCCATTTTCCCTTTACCTTCACAAAAGTAACGTTTTGCTTAGAGGTTTCTTTGTTACCATATGGTACTGTGAATTGATATAATTTTACGTCTTTTCTTTGATAAATAAGTTTTACTTTTGCTTTGTTCCATTCCAATAAACTTCCACTATCTGCATTCGGTTGGGCCATTTTCCCTTTGTAGACAACAAAGCGATATTTCTTAAATCCTTTATCGATGGCATTCAATGTGAATACTTCATTTAAGTACTTCACAACCTTTGTTTTTGTATTAAATTCACTGCACAAATAGCGGTAATCAGTACCTTTATAGTTGAAAGAACCTTTTGGACAAGTGGTTTTTTTCACCTTTGGATTGTGACCACTCATAACACTCCAGTATTGATCACGTGCAGTTAAAGCAATCTTTTTCGCCTTAGCACTTGTTAAATCCCCTGAAGTTGTTGCTGCAGAAGCCCCGATACTGAAAGTGAACAATGCAAGACAAGCTAAAATACTTGCAAACCATTTTTTCATTTTTTCTCCTCCTTTTTGTTTTCACATATAAATAAACGATTTACAATCATTGGAAGTTACAGTGGAATGGAAAATTTAATGACCAAAAAATCGACAAATATCTGCTTTGGTTGGAAGAAAATTAAGGGTTTAAATAATTGATCCATTAGGAGGCCGGCTTTTTTATTCCAACTAAGTAATAAAAGGAAATTACTCAATTCACTATTAGATATGACTTTTTAAAGCTATTATTTTATTGAATTATTGGATAACCAAACATGGATCCAGTTACCGAAATAATTAACATTTTAGTCTTAGGGTGCATGATACACATACTTGTACTAATCAAGATTATTGAGAAGGTGAAAATGGTGATTTTATTTGAGTACTTCTGTGATGATTGTAAAGAGAAATTTTATCTTCAATCCTTAAAGTCTATCGAAAATATTATTTGTCCACATTGTGGAGAAAGAGGACAAGTAATCATTTATTGTAAACATTCAACAGACCTTGAGAATATGAAGTATGATCAATTATCAAGGAATCTATTCCCTTTGAGTAAGTAGCCTATGGTTGTATTACCTTGCTGCCAGTAGGATAATTATTGATTTTTTTATATAATTATTGCTATGAAAGACAAAATTGTAGGAAGAGCAAGGAAATGGTCTTTCATTACCGTTATGAAGGACAAAAATTGAAGGAGGAGGAAAAATGTCTTTCATTCTCCTTATGAAAGACTAAAATTGCGGGAAAAGCAGGAATTTGCCTTTTCAAAAAGGGAAAAATTGTATTGATGTAGAAAAAACGAAAGGCATTCACTAATATACCAATATGATTTCTAGCTGGAATATCTAATTATACTTAAAGACATTCAAGAGTATGAACAAAATATAACTGTGGAAAGGTCATTTTCTATGAAAGTCATTACTTTATGCGGGTCAACAAAATTTAAAAAACAATTCGAAGAGGCGAATGCTTATCTTACATTACAAGGGAACATTGTGATCAGTCTAGGTTTCTTTGAACAAAGCGAGGGTATTGAAATAACTCAAGAGCAGGCAAAATTGTTTGAAAAGATTCATTATGAAAAGATTAATATGGCAGATGAGATCTTTGTTATTGATGTAAACGGCTATATTGGTAATAGTACAAGAAATGAAATTGAATATGCCAAACAACGAGGAAAAGCCATTCATTATTATTCAAAGTCTTCATTAAATAATAATATTTAACCGTTATGAAATTTCCTTCTTAATCCTATGATATGGCTAGGATACCTCCATATTTTCACCAAAAAAACAAAGGGAAAATAAGACCACCACCTCTGTAAAACCTGTGTTGTTTTCAACCAAAAAATTGTTCACCTTCACCCATAACCAATTAGATAGGATGAGGTGAAATAGTTGCCATATATTTTAAAAGCTGATAATTTTAAAAAGTCTAATTATTCATATGGTTTCAAGAGTGGTTATGCTACAATATCATGAATGGAAAGGGGGATTCTACAATAAATAACTACGTGAAAAGAACAATTAGGTTGATATTTGGACTTTTTTTATTTGCACTTGGCTCTTTTTTAAGCATACAAGCCAACATAGGCTTAGCACCTTGGGAAGCATTCAGTATGGGATTTTCTTATCTGACCCATCTCTCTTATGGCGATATCGTTGTCATTTCTGGCTTTGTTATCATTGCCATTGATTTTGCCTTTAAAGAAAAAATTGGATTTGGTACAATTCTTAACGCTATACTGATAGGAAAGTTTGTGGATTTAATTCAATATGTCAATATTATTCCCTTGATGTCCAATTTTTGGATGGGTGTACTTATGCTTCTGTTAGGTCAAATTGTTATTTGCGTAGGAAGCTATTTTTATATTGGTGCATCCCTCGGTTGTGGACCCCGTGATGCACTCATGGTTGCACTTGGAAAGCGTATGCCAAAAGTACCCATAGGGGCAATACGAGGTTTAATAGAAGGTACCGTTCTTATTATTGGATGGTTGTTAGGTGCAAAGGTTGGCGTTGGAACAGTAATATCTGTATTTGGTATTGGATTTATTTTGCAATTCACTTTTAAAATACTAAGCTTTGATGTAAAAAATATTAAGCATGAAAGTGTAGCAGATACCGTTAAGGCAATGTAATTGATGAAGGGCATTATCTTACAAATTCGTAATAAATGATAGATTGTTAGATAGATATACCACTTTTAAAAAGATTGATCAATATCATAATAATTAAAAATCCTGTGTTGATGTGCAGGATTTTTTCTTTTCAATAATCGGGCCAGAATGAGGAATAAGACTTCTAAACTAAAATAGTTAAGGAAGGAAAAAATACAAGCTTTGAAGAAATAATTTGGATAAGCGGAGGCTATGATTAGAAATCATTCTTCATCACTGCTTAACAATAATTAATGAATTAATTTGGTATGCATATTGGAGGAATCTTTGTATGAAGAAAAAGATATATATTGTGAGACATTGTGAAGCACAGGGGCAACCTCCAGAGTCACCCCTGACAGAAAAGGGATTTGCACAGGCGAAAAATCTATCTGCCTTTTTATCAAATATTAAATTTGACCGAATCATATCAAGTCCCTTTTTACGTGCAATTCAGTCAATAGAACCATTAAGTAAGGAAACAAACATAAAAATAGATATTGATGAACGTTTATCGGAACGCGTATTAAGTACACTTGATTTACCAGACTGGCCTGAAAAACTTAGAGCAACTTTCCATGATTTTGAATTGAAATTTGAAGGTGGGGAGTCGAGTAAAGAAGCTATGTATCGAATAGTAAGCGTTGTAGAAGAAGCTTTCAAAAGTGAATTTGAAAACACAATTATTGTTACACACGGAAATTTAATGTCTCTTCTTCTAATGAATTATGATAACAGCTTTAATTTTGACTGTTGGAAAAATCTTAGTAATCCGGATGTGTTTGTATTAAATTTTATAAACAATGAAGTAAATATGGAACATATATGGCGTGAGGAACTAATAAAAAAGTAGGATTATTGGAATGTATCTTGTTCAATATCGGGTACAATTCTTTAGAAATTTGAAAGTTGTTATGGGTAATAATTTCCAACAATGAAAAAGGAACTCTGTAGCATAATCCCCGATTATTAAAGAGAGGGTATAAAAGGTTTGGTACACCTTTTATACCCTCATTATATATCCTAATAAATCATGGACTATAACTTTACCCAGTTTTGAGACCATTTTTCAATTTCCTTCATAATCGGTTGCAAGGCTAAACCTTAATAATTGAGATGCTACCATCATTATTCACTGCCCATGGTCCACCATTACTTGCAATTGAAAATAACGAATACACAAAATCCCTAAATCAATTAGGTCAAAAGCTACCTCGTCTAAAAGCAGTTATTTTGTTTTCAGCTCATTGGGAATCAGGGATACAAAGGTAATTCGATTCAATCAATATAGCACGATTTATGATTTTGGGCGGATTTGATCCAGCCTTAAACCTATCATAAATATGTATTGAACTCTAGATTTATATGTCAAAGCAATAGGTGACAAAATGATGAGTAAACATTTATTTTAACTATTTATCTCGAATTAATAATAATTGGACTCGAGATAAATAAACATAAAAAATTTAGAATTGAAATCAATAATGAAATTAAAAAACGAAATTGGAGCATTAATTCTAAGAGTAACTCTTGGGGTGCTATTTTTAATTCACGGGATGACAAAGTTTCAAGGTGGAATAGCATTAATCATTGGCCTGGCTACTCGTTTTGTATCAATTTTGTTTGCCATCCTCATGATTGGGGCAACACTAAAAGTAAAACGATCACTTGGTTTATTAGGAAATGGGCAAATGGCAGGTTATGAGTTGGATTTAGTTTTAATGGTCATCGCCGTTTATCTCAGAATTAATGGAAGTAATTTATTATCCATTAATTAAATGATGTCAAAAGAAGATCAGGCGATTGTTACAAAAGCTGCTTAAAAACCAGAATATAAGATATTAAAAAGGGGAAAAACGGGAGGGTTTTTGATGGGATTTTTATCAAAACTATTTGGAAATTCAAATGAAAAGGAGAATCATGCCATGACAAACGAAAAATTAAAAATTGGAATAATTTTAGGAAGCACACGCCAAGGACGCGTCAGTCCACAAGTTGGTGAATGGGTAAAAGGAATTGCTGACAAACGTGGAGATGCAGAATATGAAATTGTTGATATCGCGGATTACAATCTACCATTCTTAGGAACAACTGATGGCTCAGAAGCTGGTCCATGGAATGAAAAGCTTGCGAGTTTAGATGGTTTTGTCTTCATAGTTCAGGAATACAACCATAGCATTACAGGAGCTTTAAAAAATGCCCTTGATATGGCAAGAGAAAATTGGTACAACAAGGCTGCAGGAATCGTCAGTTACGGTTCAACAGGAGGGGCACGAGCTGCTGAGCATTTACGTGGAATTTGCGCAGAATTGAAAATGGCAGATGTCCGGACACATCCAACCTTATCATTATTTACAGACTTTGAAAACATGAGTGAATTCAAACCAGCTGAACTACATCTTACCAATGTTAACGCCATGCTTGAAGAAGTAGTTGCATGGAGTGGGGCATTAAAGGCCTTGAGATAATAACCTAAAAGAAACCAGAGTGGTAAGCCATTCTGGTTTTTTGTTGCCACTTTTTACTTAGCAAGGCTCGAAGTAATATATTTTGGTATTTAACAATCTGACGGTTTTGATTGAATAACACTTCCAACTAAGAGGGATATATATGTTAAAGTAAAGATGAGATTATGTGAAAATATCGGTAAGTATAAAATATATATTCAAGAAGATATAATGGTCTAATAGGTAAACAATTGTAAGGAGGATGGTTATGGTTTATATCGCCCTGCTTCGCGGAATTAATGTGGGTGGGAAAAATAACATTGAAATGAAGCTGCTTAAGCAAACGTTTGAAAAAGTCGGGATGAAGGATGTGGTGACCTACATTAATACGGGCAATATTATTTTTTCAAATGATAGCCTATCAAAAACTGAATTATCACGTATTTTGGAAGAAGCAATACTTAATGATTTTGGATTACAAATTAGAGTGATCGTTCGTAGTGTCAATGATGTCAGGGGGATCATAAATGCTATCCCTGATACATGGAAAAATGACAAAGACATGAGAAGTGAAGTTATGTTTTTATGGGATGAAATTGATGATGAATCTGTCCTTGAAAATCTGGTTATTAAGCCTAATATTGACACGGTCAAGTATGTCCCGGGCGCAATCCTATGGTCGGTAGATAAGAACCATGTTACCAAAAGTGGAATGTCTAAGATTATTGGAACAAAAATATACAAACAAGTTACGGTCAGAAATGTGAATACAGCTCGTAGGATATATGAATTGATGCAAGCTCAAAATTAAGAGTGCTCTTTTTTCTATTTGTATACTTTTGCTCCCACAAAAACCCCTGCTAAGAAAATGGTGGAAATGACAATTATATGTAACACAATCCAAGCCCATTTACCATATCTAAAGGATTCACTATTTATTGGTTTTCTTAAATGTTCGGGAATAATCTTTCCCCCTAACAGCTCATATAATAAATAGTTAAGCCACCATAATGTGTAACTGTCCCATAAATCCCATTCGGGTTTAAAATCAAAAATTTTCGTGTTTTTTAATATTACTTCTCCCAATACTCCTAAATGAACAATCGCCCAATAAAAAGGGATTTTCCATATCCATTGTTTTGGACTATATCGAATCCCGAATAATGTTATAAAAGGAAAAAGGGTTGAAACCAAACCATATGGTATCAGAGATTGACTATGCAATACATTTTCTGGAAATGTGTAAAATCCAATAAAGGTAAAGAGAACTTTCACTAATTACAACTTGTTTAGCATTCCTTCTCAAGTAAGTACATAGCCTGAGCGTTACCGTGATTTTATCAATGGTTGCACTGATCTTTAAGCAACAGCCCCATGTAATAGATAGTACATTTATTCCAGTGTCTAATATAGATTTGGCCAAATCTCAAAAGGGTGATTATCGTAACTGGCGTTTAAAAACTTTGCTAGCAATGAAGTATGCGATGACCATGATGCCAATGCACCAGGATAGTGCAGTCCAGATACCGCTGCTGACTGTCCCTTCATACAAGAGGGTACGAATCGAATTTACAATTGAAGTCACAGGCTGGTTCTCAGCGAACACACGAACCACTTTTGGCATGGTTTCGGTAGGGACAAATGCCGAACTGATAAACGGCAGGAAAATCAGCGGGTACGAGTATGCAGTTGCCCCTTCCATAGACCCAGCTGTCAATCCAGGTATGACCGCTAGCCATGTCAGTGCCAGAGTAAATAGCCCCAGTATCCCAACAACCGCAAGCCAATCCAAAATATCAGCATTAGGACGAAAGCCCATCAAAAGTGCAACGACCATAACTACCAGGACAGTAAGAGCATTGGAAACAAGTGAGGTTAACACGTGAGCCCACAATATGGACGAACGCTTGATGGGCATAGTAATGAAACGCGCCATCAGCCCACTCTTTACATCATTAAATAACCGTAAGGAAGTATATGCAACACCGGAAGCGATAGTAATCAGCAAGATTCCTGGCAATAAATAATTGACGTAATTGTCAGTGCCTGTTTGAATAGCTCCACCAAACACATAGACAAAGAGTAGCATCATCATAATCGGTGTAATCGCAACTGTGATTATCGTATCGGGGCTACGCATGATATTTCGCATTAAACGCCCTAGTAATACCCCTGTTTTACTTTTCATTTACAATTCCTCCTTCTTGGCCGATGATTGTGAGGAAGATTTCCTCCAATGTCGGCTGTTTCTCAATGTATTCCACTTTCACTGGCGGGAACATCTCCTTGAGCTCAGTAAGTGTACCGGTTGTGATGATTTTCCCATCATGCAGGATGGCAATCCGATCCGCCAGTTTTTCGGCTTCCTCCAGGTACTGGGTCGTCAGCAATA
Source organism: Bacillus massilinigeriensis (assembly GCF_900117315.1). Lineage (GTDB taxonomy): Bacteria > Bacillota > Bacilli > Bacillales > Cytobacillaceae > Bacillus_BE > Bacillus_BE massilionigeriensis. The sequence continues at coordinate 3,370,633 of NZ_LT630337.1, read as the reverse complement.
AGGTCGTACCTCCTCCGGCAAGCTCCTTAATGGTATCCCAAACCTCAATTCGTGCCTCGGGGTCAAGTCCTGTTGTCGGTTCGTCAAGAAAAATGACCGCTGGAGCCCCAATCATGCTCATTGCGATGTCAAGTCGACGTTTCATTCCACCAGAATACTGGTCTGCTCTTCGATTGGCTGCATCGGTAAGCCTGAATCTTGCAAGTAGATTGTCGGAAACTTGAGCGGGATGAGAAACTCCCCGCAATTTGGCAATCATCATCAGATTTTCCCGCCCAGTGAGCATACCGTCTAAAGCAGCGAACTGCCCTGTCAGGCTGAGACTCTGCCGAACAAGATCTGGTTGGCGCTGGATATCAAAGCCACAAATCTCTACTTTGCCACCATCGGGCTTCATTAGAGTCGATAGGATGTTGATCGCCGTCGTCTTGCCTGCTCCATTTGAACCAAGAAGTGCGAAAATTTCGCCACGCTGCACCTCAAAATCCACCCCCTTTAAGACTTCCTTACTTTTAAATGACTTTTTTAACCCTTTTACAGAAATCGCTGGATTGCTCATATCTTTTTCCTCCTTATTAATAGAGCAGTATGGCGCAAGATAGCCATTTAACTACTTAGTAAAACTGATATTCTGTGATACTTACTACCTGATGAAAATATAACTGAATAGTGAAGGTGACACATGATACTTGTAACCAGCTATTCAGTAGGAACTACCTTTTGAATTTACTATTTTAATCGCTTCATGTACTCTGATTCCTATCTTCCTAATACTTGTCGAGAGTGTGGTTATAGCGTTTTCCACTAGCTTGTAGGAAAAGGAAGAAATTCTTCCCCTGTGATAGAATAAGTCTATAGTTTGATACAAGCCAATCATCTACCAGGGTTTCACCATTAGCCACGTCCAATCGTATCGTTCAGCTTCTTGCGATACTTATCCTTCCAAGTTTGCTCATCCTTCACTAGGTCATCGCAGAAAGCAGCCACGTCCGCGCCTGTAAGGTCAGTGACTTTCTTGCCTTCAGCCGCTCCTTCTTCGAATAGGTCGAGAATGCCGACAAAGATTCGACTGCTGTCCTTCCAGTCAGTGGGACCACCACCAGCTGTCCACATATATTTTTGGATAGCTTTGTAAGCGTTGCGGTATTCACTAGGAAGTGCCTTCGCACGTTCCTCCATCGCTCTCCATTCCCGCTTGTCTTCCAGACTTCCAATGATTTTTTCAAAAATATTCATTTTCCTTCTCTCCTTTGATTTTATTAGTTTTGAGTTCGTTAATTTTACTTGAGACGAATTCCCATTTTTTCCAAAAAAATTCGAGTTGCTCTTGACCTGCTGCGTTAAGGGTGTAAAATTTTCTCGGTGGCCCCATAGTGGATGGCTTTTTCTCGATGTCCACCAGTTTGTTTTTCTCAAGCCGCATGGTAATCGTATAAACTGTGCCTTCAACTACATCCGTGAAGCCAAGTTTCCGCAGCTGCTGTGTGATTTCATAGCCGTATGTTTCCCCCCGGCTGATGATTTCAAGCACACAACCTTCAAGCACTCCTTTCAACATTTCAGTGATATTTTCCAATTTCGCACCTCCATTTTATTATACTTATATTTTTTTTATTACTATGCTATACGAGTATTTGGTGTTACAGATATTCAGTATTACTATCTACTGGTATATAGTAATACTGAATAGAGGATTTGTCAATGAAATCTTTCATAATAGTATTCCGTATTTATGGATTTAAGAAACGGTTCATGACATATTATTGAATTACCCTTGTGTACTGAATGTGAAGTTTAGTATTTAAGGGAGTTTATTGTCTTTGAGTGTCTGATATTTTGTATAAAATTGAGAAAATCCTTCTGCAAAGACATTAATGAAGGCAGACCTAGTTGAAAAACAAAATAGGAATGTAACAAAGTAATCTATTTCTCACTCTCATTGAAATTGAGATTACTGAAGAATCCTTAATAAAAAATGAAGGGAGTAGGGGTGTCTGCTATTGATCAGTTAAGAGGTATAGGAATCGAAATAGCCTTGGATGATTTTGGAACAGGGAATTCTTCAATAGGGTATTTGAAAAGATTTAAATTGGATTACCTCAAAATTGATTGCTCTTTCATAAAAGGTTATCCATAAGTCTGAAGAAAATCAATTTAAAACTAAGATAGCTTAATTTTCAAGACTAACATTACTATTTCCTCCTTTTAACGGGCCAATAGCTTCTACCTTTTACAAAGTAAACGCAAATAAATTTAATCTCCAATATTAATACCTATAAAAAATATTAAAATTACAATTAATAATAACAAATTTACTGTCCACCATTTAATTTTTACTCTTATAAGTAAACGGTCAATTATAAAAAAGGAAATGGCAGAAGCAAGACTAAGAACTTTTAACACTGAACCGAATAAACAATGGAATAGAAAGGAACTAATTTCTCGAGAGTAAGTGGATGTAAAAATTCTTTTACTCAACCAATCACTAAATAAAGATGTAATAACCCCATATGAAACGACAAACATAAAGTTTAAATAATATAAAATAGCAAATGAATTCATTTCTAATCCACCAGGAATAGAAAAAATGAATGCAAAAAATAAACTACTAATTACGGCTGCCAGTATTTTTCTTCTAAATGTAATAGACATATGCATCTCCCTCATTCAATAATGGACTCTAAAAACAGTTTAATAGCATATCTTATAATATTTACAAGGACCAAGAAATATTAGTTTAAAGTAATTTACTCGGTCGACTCGTTGAGCATTTAAATGAAAACTAATTTTTCCTTATCATAAAGTTAATGTGGTAAGTAAATAAGTTGTACCTGACAGATGGATTAATGCAGAGGGGAATCAATTGCAAAAACCAATGATTGCTCGAGTAGGGGCTTTTTTATTTTGGCAAAAAGTAATATAGTAATTTATGAAAAAAAGACAACTTAGATCTTTCAGAAGGAGAATTTAAGAAATGGTATGGTTAATTATTTTTGGACCTGTTTTGGAGGTTCTTTTTTATGGTGTTTATTCTCGCACCTGGGGAAGTGAGTTCAGTGAAATAAAGCCTATTATTATTTTCTCAATAGTTCTTTACACACTTCTTGTCATTCCGATATTAATATGGAAGGTTGTACTTAATCATTAATAATTATAAGGTTTAGATAAATATGTAAACATTAAAAGCCCCACACTCGATTTAGTGTGGGGCTTTAATGGAAAGTCATCCTCAATAATAGGCTAAATATGGTTTACTAAACTCAGTGATATAATAAGAAAAACGAAAAACCCTTGATATACAAGGGTTTTCCGGTATGGAGCATAGGGGGCTCGAACCCCTGACCTCTACGCTGCCAGCGTAGCGCTCTCCCAGCTGAGCTAATGCCCCGATATTCGGGTACAAGAAAAATTATAACGACATATAGGGACTTGTGCAAGAAAAAAAATTATTGGGAGGCTGTCCAATGAACCTAACCTAAGTTAGCTTCATAGCCCCCTCCACCTTCACCAACCAACCCTCAAACCAAAAATCTACTAATAAACAGAAGTATTCTCCTCTAAACCTTGATGGAATCTAACAAAGTCGTCCCACATTGAGATAAATAAATCCAATAAATCTGGGTCAAAATGGGTTCCTCGTCCCTCTATCATTATTTCTTTTACCTTATCTGTAGGAAGAGGATCTTTATATGCCCTTTTTGATAGCAAAGCATCAAAGACATCGACAATAGCGACAATTCTTCCCTCGATAGGAATTTCCTCGCCCTTTAGTTGATGGGGATAGCCCTCTCCGTTCCATTTTTCATGATGGGTTTCTGCAATACTGGCAGCCATTTGAATAATAGGAAGGTCTAGCTTATTTAAGATTTGATGCCTGATTGTCGGGTGAGTTTTCATAGATTCCCATTCTTCATTTGTTAATTTTCCAGGTTTATTTAATATGAAATCAGGGATTCCTACCTTTCCAACATCATGGAATTTGGCAGCTAGACTAATATCTTCAATAAATTTTTCATCAAAACCAGCCAATTGCGCTAATTTACTTGATAGAAGGCCTATCCTTTCAACATGTTTTCCTGTTATATCATCCCTTAATTCCGCTAATTCAATTAGGCTATCAATCATAGTAAAGATTACATTGGATTCCTCGGTTACATCCTGACTAACGAGGAAGCCGTGACTTAGTTCCCCCATTTTGGACTGTGGAAGCTGCCATGTTTTATAATATTTGGCGTTCTCTCCTTGTCCGTATGTAGTTAAGAAGGCGGCATGGCTATTATTTCGAATAGGGCAACCAGCACATGGAAATACACGATTATAAAATAATTCGAAGCATCTCTTCCCAATTACCTCATGATTATTAATCCCTCTTGTTTCCAATAAATGAAGGGTATTCTCATCTACCCAAGTAATTTTTCCAAAGTCAATCTTATCAATCTCATATGAATAGATTTGTAGGAAGCGATAATGATCCAGGGATTTATATGGAATTAATAGTTCATGCATGATTGCTAAAGTAAATCTTGACAATCGTTCGAAAGAGGTTACAAATGAATAATAGTCCTTTTCGGGAGTGTCAATTTTTGTAAGGAAGAAGTCACGGACAATTTCATTTAATAAATCAATAATCGCTGTTAATTTTTGTTCAGAGATGTTTTTCTTTACTAAAACAACAACCCAATCACGCATAATACGGAAGAAGACAGCTTCATCATAATAGACTTTTTCCTGAAAAAATTGTAAAAAGAATCGCCGCAAATATTGGATTAATTGTTCCGTGTCCCCTCTATCGTATTGAAGTAATTTTGTTCTTTGGAGAAGGGAATCCTTAAAAGTTTTTAAAATTTCATTAAGATGAAAGGTAAATAAACCACTATACCTTGTTAATTTATCTAAATCCTTTTCTGTTAAACCATTCTTTACTCTTAAATGCTTAAATTCGTATCTTAAAGGAAATACAGCTTTATTTACCTCGACTTTGTTGTAGGCAACAACAATAATCTGCATATCAAAATTGATGACAGAGAAGATTCCATTTGACAATGGCAGCGCTTCCGTTGAAGGGAGAATTTGATTAAGGTATCTTGATATTATTAGAAAATATTGCTGTGAAATAGAAATGTACCAATCCAAGCCTAAACCGACACTTGAGTGAACCTCACCAATTCGGTAACGGTTTTGTATGTATTTATCATCAATGACAGGTGAAAAAACTTGTCTTAAATATACTCTTTGAGTCACTTTTAATTTATCTAATGTGGAATATTTCAATATTATCTTTTTCAAATGCTCAACTTTGAAAATGTTTTCATAAAGTTCGTCCACAATAGGATCCACAAGTGGAAGTAATATATCTTTATATCGGTGAATGATTTCTAAAGTAGCTTCAGAAATCCCAGTCAAAAAAATATGGGATTTTACTTCTGGTTTTTCTGTCATAATATAAGTCAAATGGAGACACCACCTATTGTATAAATTAGTATAATATTGGAAAATTCTGTCTATTTAAAGTTTTTATTATAACAATTATATTATAAATAATTAACATGTCATGTAGCTTATAATCCAAAAATATTACAAAATAATGTCACATCGAAAATCCCATTCGCTATTCAAATTGATCATTTTCATAAATAAATTTGGTGATTTTTTATATGGATTAAAAAAAGAAAACCCATATCAAATGATAAAGGTTTTCTCTATTGTAGACTTTCTACTTCGACTGAGGTGACCCCTTCAATTTCTGAAATACTATAATAGACGTCCGTTGTTTTTCTTTTAAAATTAACCGTTATTCTAAGTTTTACTAAATGACTTCCACTTTCTAAGTCCTTTATCCGGATATTTTGGATATTCATTTTTTGTTCATTGACTGCTTTGATTAAGTCATCAATTCGTTTTTTCTCATGTACAATTAAATGTAGCTTAATTTCTTTTTGTCTCAGTTGTTTTGGTCCGATGAAAGCAACTAAAAGAGGAATAAGCTCTACACTAATAATCAATAATGCAACCCCTGCAGAGGCTTCGATGTAAAAGCCAGCGCCTACTGCAATTCCTATACCTGCTGCACCCCAAATTAAAGCGGCTGTAGTTAATCCTGAAATGCTATCATTTCCTCGTCTTAATATCACTCCAGCACCTAAAAAACCTATACCTGAAACAATTTGTGCTGCTAATCGAAGAGGATCCATTGTGACATTGACCTCATCACTATGAGGAAATGTGTAGGCTGATTCGATGGAGACAATCGTCAATAAGCAGCTAACAATGGAAATAACTAGACTGGTTTTTAGTCCAACTGGCTTGCGCTTGATTTCTCTTTCAAGACCGATGATTAAACCAAGTGCTGTAGATATCCCTAACTTAATTAAAATTTCAATATCTAATTGGCTAATAATCTCTCCTTTTAGGGCTGTTGTAATTTGAAGTAATAACAATAAAGAACCCTCCAAATGTTTTTATGTGTAAAAGGTAAATCCATATAGTAAAATGTGGTATAAATGAAAATTATTTTCTAGAAAAGGAGCTATTGAATGGAAGGTCCAAAAGTGAATCCATATGTCGTCTTGGCAATAGGCGTTTTGTCTGTTTCTGCTTCGGCTATTTTAGTAAAGGTTTCTTCATCACCATCGGGAGTTATTGCCTTTTATCGTTTGTTTTTTTCTGTATTATTCATGCTCCCTTTGTTTCTATTAAAATATGTTTCAGAGCTGAAACTAATCACGAAGAAGGATTGGATATTTTCTATCGTATCAGGGGTCTTTTTGGCATTTCACTTTATCCTATGGTTTGAATCCTTAAACTATACCTCGGTGGCAAGCTCTACCGTTCTCGTTACTCTTCAGCCATTATTCGCATTTATTGGAACCTTTCTTTTTTTTAAAGAAAGATTTTCTGGAAAAGCTATTTTAAGTTGTATCGTTGCCATTATTGGAAGTATCATTATCAGCTGGGGAGACTTTAAAATAAGTGGCATGGCTTTATTTGGAGATTTTCTTGCATTAATTGCATGTGCATTGGTTACGGCCTATCTCATGTTTGGTCAGACCGTTCGACAAAGGTTATCCCTAATTACTTACACATTTGTTGTATACAGCTTTAGTGCTATTACTTTATTTGTTTATGTATTAATTGTCCATGAGCCCTTAATCCCTGACGTTCAAAGTGACTGGGTTTATTTCATTCTATTAGCCTTAATTCCTACCTTGATGGGGCACACATTATTTAATTGGTCCCTCAAGTGGATTAGTACATCGACGATTTCAATGGCAATCCTGTTTGAACCGGTTGGAGCAACAATTATGGCTTTCTATTTATTAAACGAGAGTGTCACATGGACACAAATCCTTGGTGGAATCATTGTAGTCGGAGGCATTATGCTTTTTCTGTTAGATGAAAGAAAAGTAGCTATTAAGCAGAAGAAAATATCAACTGAAATGAAGTGATGGAATGGATATACGTCTTGCAATGGAAAAAGATGTAGAAAGGATTGCAAAGGTCCATGTGAAAAGCTGGCAGCAAACCTATAAAGGAATTATCAGTCAAGATTATTTAGATTCTCTAAAAATTGAAGATAAATATGAACTTTGGAAGAGAGTTATTTCCACATCATCTGAGGAAAGCCCTGTTATTGTTGCTGAAAATTCAGGAGGAGAGATTGTTGGATTTGCATCCTTTGGTAGGGAAAGAATGCAGAGGTTTGGTGTGGATGGAGAATTGTATGCTATCTATCTTTTAGAAGAATATAAGAGAAAGAAGCTTGGGACTAAGCTTTATTATCATGGTTTGAAGGAGATAATGAAAACAGGTATAGAATCATTACTTGTATGGGTAATAGAGGATAATCCAAGCAGAAGGTTCTACGATTAGTTTTTCCCGGAACAAATTGGGCAGGAATCGTTTGAAATAAACGGTCGAAAGCATGTTGAAATTGCTTATGCTTGGAGAAATCTACCCTTGCTTATCAATCGCCTAGAAAGTTACGGAAGGGATGATAGGAATAGATATTAATTGGACATCTAATATGTTCCCAGAGCTTGAGACAGATCGCTTCATATTACGTCAGCTGCAAATGGAAGATGCCCCTCAAATGTATCGTTACTTTTCATTAGATGAAGTCACGAAGTTTTATGATATTGAGACCCATACTTCAGAAAAGGAAGCGGCAGATTTAATCAAGCAACTTTCCTACCGTTATTCCAATGGAGAGCAAATCCGTTGGGGGATAACCTTCAAAAATTCAAATGAAATCATAGGTACCTGTGGCCTTCACGAAATTGAAAGGGAACATTTTAAAGCAGAAATTGGTTATGAGCTGCATCCTGATTATTGGGGAAAGGGTATTATGTCAGAGGTGATTACAAAGGTGGTGGAGTATGCCTTTTCTTATATGGGCTTGCACCGGGTTGAAGCATTCTATCATCCATTAAACATTGCATCGAAAAAAGCCCTAGAGAAAAGTGGCTTTCAATACGAAGGGTTATTAAGGAAGAGATTTTTTGTAAAAGGCAGATTTATGGATGTGGAAATATCATCCATCATTAAAGAAGAGTAAAAACGGAGATTCTGTATTGAATGAGATTCTCCGTTTTTTTGCACAAATGGGATTTTTAATATGTATACAGCAAACTTGTCAATCCGGAAAAAATAAAGGCACCAACTACACTAAAAATAAAAGTCCCACCATGGACTTTTTCTTCAGCATTTGCAATTTTTATCCCCTCAATATAGGAGAATACAAATAAATAGAGAGCCATAATTAGTGATAGGTAGAGAGCAATCATTTGCAGCAATGGAATTTCACCTTCCTGTATTTAATAGATTGCTATTAATTTATGCTAGAAATAGGGTAAATATGACAGATGTAATTATCCACAATTAATAGAATTTTTAAGGAAATAAACTTACCTTTTGTGGATATTGTGAGTGAATTTACCCACAAACTGTGCATAACTCTGTTTATAACCGTAAAGTGAGCACTTGGTCTTGTTGATAATAATGTGGATTAGTGTGGATAAAGAGTCGGTTATACTAAAGACAGGGGGAGCTGGTCTGATCCATTCAGTGAAACTATAGTCAGCCTCATTGATTTATCTATCAACCAAATGGTCATAATAGAATTAATGGAATCTTGAGGTGATCGGATGAAACGAAAAATTATACTCGCTCTCAGTACAATTTTTATTATTACTAGTATCGTTTTATTTATAGTATTCCTCATGAAGGGTGACTCGTCTCGTTGGCAGGTTGCTCTAGGGGGAATTGTCGTAAGTGCATTGCCTTATTTGTTATTGAGATTAAAGAAAATCCCTTTTAATATCCCTTTAATTGTCGGCTATTATTTAACCATTCTTTGTACTACTTTTTTAGGTTCTATTGCAAAATTTTATTTAAAACACAAATGGTGGGATTCTACCCTTCACTTATATAAAGGATTTTATGTAGCATTTATTGGTATTACTCTATATAAAATCTGCATTCCTGAAACGGTACGGAAGGATGTATCCCGGTGGATGATTTTCCTCTTTGTTCTCTCTCTTTCTGTCACTTCAAGTGTGTTGTGGGAGATATATGAGTTCTTTGGAGATTTATGGTTTACACATACGATGCAATTAGGTGGAAATAAAGACACCATGTATGATTTATTATCAGGCTTTGCAGGGGGAGTCATTGCTTCCATTTATGCGACCATCAGAAAACCTAACGTCTAACATTCGTGGAGGTTTAATTATGAATCGAAAAGTAACGATTATACTCAGCTTAAGCTACATTATTTTTATGGCGATTCTAGTCTTTTTTTATAAGGCAAATGGGGAATCTTTTAAATCATTAGTTGCGATTGGGGGAATTGCATGTGGAGCTATTCCACTGCTACTTGCCCTTTTTACAAAGCTTCAGTTCAATCTCCCCCTTATTATTTCCTATCTCCTTTTTCTAGTTGCTTCTCAATATTTAGGTTCAATTAGAGGATGGTATGGCCTTGGCTGGTGGGACTCTTTTCTCCATTTTTTAAGCGGTGCCATTCTAGCCTTTGCGGCCATTGCCTTATATGAACGCCTCGTACATAGAGATGCTGGTAGGCAAATCTCTTCATGGTTTATCTTTCTTTTTACCTTCTCATTTGCAACGTTTGGAGGGGTGATTTGGGAAGTATATGAGTTTAGCTCCGACCAACTGTTTGGAATGACCTTACAAGGTGGAGGAAATAGAGATACGATGATTGATTTAATTGCGGATTCTTCAGGGGGATTGGTGATTGCTGCTTGGACAGGAATAAGAACGAGAATGAAAAATAGATAGGAGCTTAATAAATTTGAACAAAAAAAGTAGTAGACCTTTCACATATAAAGGTCTATTTTTATTATTTTTATAATTATCTAAATTTTTACAAAAATGGTTGACTATTAGAAATTGAGAGTTTATACTCAGTTTAAAAAAGAAGTTGACACCATGTCAATTATCTTCGAATCATGGAGGTGTTTTATTAAAAATTTGTCAACTTTTGTTGAGATATAAAAATATTTGTTAGGGGGATGGATATGTGGATTGAACCTAATCAGCTTGAAATGAAAATGATTCAATATTTGAATGAAGAGGGACAGCTTGTAACTTCAGAGCCTGATGTAAGTGATGAGGAACTCATTCATCTTTATAAATGGATGATTCAGGCAAGGGTATTCGATCAAAGAGCATTGAAGCTACAGCGCCAAGGAAGAATTGGAACATACGCCCCAATGATTGGACAAGAGGCTGCACAAATTGGAAGCGCTTACGCGTTAAGGAAGGAAGATTGGATATTTCCTAGCTATCGAGAGGTAGGGGCTTGCTTAGTTCACGGGATGCCAATGTCTAACTTTTTCTTATATACAATGGGCCATTTAAAAGGAACTTCTGCAGGAGATGCCAATGTATTTCCAGTTCAGATTATTATAGGCGCTCAGTGTCTACATGCTGTAGGAAGTGCTTGGGCTGATCAATATTACAAGAATGATAATGTAAGTGTTACCTATATCGGTGACGGTGGGACATCGGAAGGAGATTTCCACGAGGCTTTAAATTTTGCTGGAGTATATAAACTCCCAGTCGTCTTTTTCGTGCAAAATAACCAATGGGCAATAAGTGTGCCAATCTCCAAACAAACAGGAAGCAAAACGATTGCACAAAAAGCAGTGGGTTATGGAATTACAGGGGTTCAAGTCGATGGAAACGATTGTGTAGCAGTCTATCATACGATGAAACAAGCTCTAGAACGGGCAAGGAATGGAAATCCTGTATTAATAGAAGCCATTACATATAGACAAGGACCTCATACCACTGCTGATGATCCAACAAAATATAGGGAAAAAAGTGAATTAGAGCAATGGATGTTAAAAGATCCTTTACCAAGAATGAGGAATTATATCCTATCTAAAGGAATCTGGGATGATGAGATGGACCAAAGGGAATATGAATTAGCTGATCAAAAGGTGTCCGAGGCCTTTGAAATCGCCGTAAATACTCCAGCTAGTAAAATTCAGGAAGTTTTTGATATGGTCTATGAGCAAAAAAGTATCCAGCTCACTGAACAACTGAATTCTATTAAAACCGAGGGGGCTTTAAAATGACAGCAATGACCATGATTGAAGCCATCAACTTTGCAATAAAAAAGGAAATGGAAAGAGATAACCGTGTTATATGTTTAGGAGAGGATATTGGGAAAAACGGTGGAGTATTTCGGGCGACAGATGGATTGCAATCCATTTATGGAGAGAATCGAGTCGTAGATACCCCAATTGCTGAATCGGCTATCATTGGTGCCGCTGTAGGGATGGCTAGTAGAGGACTGCGCCCGATTGCAGAGATTCAATTTTTTGGATTTATCTATGAAGCAATGGACCAGATGGCTGCTCAAGCTGCAAGGTTAAGGTTCCGTTCAGGTGGTAGATTGAATGCTTCTATGGTAATACGCTCTCCATTTGGAGGAGGAGTAAGAACTCCTGAGCTTCATTCTGATAGCTTAGAGGGTTTATTTTTGCATTCTCCAGGAATGAAGGTTGTTATGCCAAGTAATCCATATGATGCAAAGGGTTTATTAACTGCGGCCATTAGGGATAACGACCCTGTATTATTTTTAGAACCATTAAAGCTTTATAGGGCATTTCAACAGGAAGTTCCTGAGGAAGATTATGTAATTGAAATTGGAAAGGCTAATGTAATAAAGGAGGGGGATGACTTAACCGTTATTACATGGGGACCATCAGTACCGTTAGTTAAGAGTGTGATTAATGAGTATGAAAAGGCCCAAAATGTTTCCATTGAATTAATAGATTTAAGAACAATCTCACCTATTGATGAAGAAACGATCCTTACCTCCGTTCAAAAAACTGGGAGAGTATTGATCGTGCATGAAGCTGTTAAGACGGGGGGACCTGGTGCAGAAATCTCTGCCATCATTAATGAAAAAGCCTTATTCCATTTGTCCGCACCAATTATTAGAGTCACCGGCTTTGATACTCCTTATCCCGTGCCATCTGTTGAAAATGAATGGCTTCCAAACGCGAAAAGAATTACCCAAGGGATCACACAAGTATTAGCTCATTAATTACAGAAAGGGGTTGTCAAAGGGCTATGGCTTATCAATTTCAACTTCCTGACATTGGAGAAGGCCTTCATGAAGCAGAAATCCTTACTTGGTTTAAGGAAGTGGGGGATTATATAAAGGAAAATGAAAATATAGTAGAAGTCCAAACAGATAAAGCAGTAGTAGAAATCTCTTCGCCAGTATCTGGAGTCATCCAATCCTTAGAAGCCAATATAGGAGATGTATTAAGAGTAGGAGATGTTCTTTTTACCATTTTAGAAGACAAAAAGCCGGGTATTACAACTAGTAATCAACCCACGATTCACCAAGAGTTACCTCAACAGAACTCATTAAATCAGCAATCATCACTTCAACAGGATTCACCACAAACACCTATTAGCCAACCAACAAAAAAACGAGTCATAGCCCCTCCGTCAGTAAGAAAGCTTGCAAGGGAATTGGGCATTGATATTACTCTCGTTCCACCAACAGGAAGGAATGGGAAGGTAACGGAAGAAGATGTAAGGTCTTATAAAAATAACTCAAAGGAAGAGGTAGCTGTAGCCTTAGCTACGGTTCCTATTGAACCAGCATCCCCTTCGCTTCTCAGTCAAGAAGATTCGGCGGATACGAGGATTCCGATACGTGGTCTTAGAAAAAGAATATATGAAAATATGAAACAATCCAAATCAACAGCCATTCACTGCACAGGTATGGATGAAGTCGTCATGACAAAGCTAGTTGAAATGAAAAATCAATTACTACCATTTGCAGAAAAAGAAGGAATCAAACTAACCTATCTTCCTTTCTTTGTTAAGGCTGTAACAAAGGCGTTAAAACGAAACCCCATTTTCAATGCATCAGTTGACGATGAAAGGATGGAAATCATCTATAAGAAAGAAATTCATATTGGAATTGCTACGGCAACCAATGAAGGATTAGTCGTTCCGGTAATTAAACATGCTGATCAGAAGACGATTATAGAAATTGCAAAAGAGATTCAGGATTTATCTATCCGGGCAAGAGAAAGAAAATTACGACCAGATGAACTCACCAATAGTACTTTTACCATTTCAAATACAGGTGGAAAAGGTGGATGGTATGCTACTCCAATTATTAACTACCCAGAAGTGGCGATATTAGGAGTTCACAGTATAAAGAAAAAACCGATTGTAAAGGATGACCAGATTATTATCGGAGATGTAATGGGGATTTCTCTTACCTTCGATCATAGGGTCATTGACGGTGCACCAGCTAATGCATTTATGGAGGATTTTGGATCAATTATTGAAAATCCAGAATTACTTATTTTAGAGGGGCGCTAACGTGGGTTTTGATGGATTCAGTAATTACCGACTGTGATTTTCAAAAAGGCTGTTTTCGTATAGATTGTTGCTTTTATAACCGCAGCCTGAATACACTCCGCTTTCCGTGGGCGAGCGGTGAGCCTCCTCGTCGCTACGCTCCTCGGGGGTCTCACCTTTCTCGCATTCCCACAGGAGTCTACGTGTATTCAGGCTGCTAAGTCATTGCTCTCTACTTATTTATCATCAAAATAACAACAAACTTTGAGAAAACAGCCTTCAAAAATAATAAATAAAATGGTGAGATAAATATGGAGAATATGTATGAGCAAATTCTAAGCATTATACAAAATGAAGATAGAGTATCGCAAAACAAAACAGTACTAGAGCAGCATAGTAAGGGATTAACTTATCATCTCCCAAATCAGCCGGAAATCGTTGTATTTCCAGAAACGAAGGAAGAAGTGAGTTCGATTCTTTCCTTTGCCAATGAACATAAGATACCAATTACTCCTTTTGGTGCAGGAAGTAGTCTAGAAGGGCATATCATCCCAGTCGAAGGGGGGATTTCATTAAATCTTACTTTAATGAATAAAATTTTGGAGGTTCGCCCTGAGGATTTTTTGGTAAGGGTCCAGCCTGGTGTTACTCGAAATGAGTTAAATAAAGAGCTTAAAAAGCATGGACTATTTTTTCCGGTTGACCCTGGAGCAGATGCTTCTATTGGTGGAATGAGCTCTACGAATGCAAGTGGTACAAACAGTGTTAAATATGGGACGATGAAGGATCAAGTTCTAGGTCTGGAGGTTGTATTAGCTAATGGACAAATCATTAAGACCGGTGGAATGGCCGTCAAATCATCAGCAGGCTATAATTTAACAGGTTTATTTGTTGGTTCAGAAGGGACACTTGGGGTTCTAACAGAAATAACATTGCGGTTACAAGGAATTCCTGAGGCAACCTTTGCTGTAAGAGCCTTGTTTCCTTCTATTGATGAAGCCGGACAAGCAGCAACTGCTATGTTAAAGTCTGGCATCCAGCTTGGAAAAATTGAGCTCGTTGATGATTTAACCATAAAGGCGGTTAATGCTTATAAGGATACCAATTATCAGGAAGTACCGACTTTATTTATAGAAATAAGCGGCAGCGTGCAAACAGTTAAAAATGAAATAGAGTTAGTTAAGGAAGTTGCGATGAGTGAGGGATGTCAATTATTTGAATTTGAGACCGATTCACTTTCAAGAGCCAAGCTTTGGGAAGCAAGACACCACGTAGCATTTGCTATTTTAGCAGGAAATCCGGGAAAAGGCATGCTCTCTACAGATGTTTGTGTTCCAATTTCTGAGCTTCCAAATGCAATTATTGAAACAAGAAGAATAACAAATCAGTTTGGAATCGATGCTGCTATCTTTGGGCATGTAGGGGATGGGAATTTTCATGCGGTCTTGCCAATAGACCAAGATAATAAAGAAAAGGTAGAAAAAATAAATAGCCTGATTGTTCAATATGCGTTAGAAAAAGGCGGAACCTGTACTGGTGAGCATGGTATTGGTTTAGGAAAGAGGGAATTTTTACGGATGGAGCATGGTGAATCCTTAGGTGTAATGAAATCTATCAAAGCTACCTTGGATCCACAAGGAATATTAAACCCGGGTAAAATCTTTTTATATTAATTAAACTTCTTAGGGGGATGGAGAAATAGATAAATAATCAGTTGGATGATTGTTAGTCCTATACCACCCCCCAAAGGAAAATGGAAAACACAATTATTTAATCCGCTTTGTATAAACCAAACATATAAATTTCTACAATCGTTTCTGCGATGGTATCAACGGACAACTCTGTTTTTTCAAATGCAATTTCCCAGAGAAAACGTTCACCCGTATACAATAACATTTTCGCAACAACTTCAGTTGGTATTCTTCTAGCTAGTTCTAAGTTTTGTGAATAGGTGATATCGCTCGTAATTCTATGAACGAATTTTAATAGAATTTCTTCCCACTTATTTTTAAGTAGGGTCGAAAAACCCATTGCTTCATAAAACACTTTTAGAAGTGATTGATATTGATTTCCTAGTTTTAGAAAATGTAAAACTTGATCTTTAATAATCATGTAAGCATCATGTCTAGTTTTTGGTTGAAAATCGATATCCGCTACAGAATAAAACTCTTCCATTACTTCGTCCATAATCGAATATAATATTTGATCTTTACCTTCAGGGAAATGGACATAAACCGTTCCATAACCTGTATTTGCACCTTCATTGATCATTTTAATCGTCGTATTTTCATAACCATGCTCAAGAAAGATATCTTTTGCACAAGTTAATATCCTTTTTCTTGTAGCGATGGATCTTTTTAGTCTTCCATCTAGTTTGTTCATAAATAATCACCATTTTTAGAATATTGACATAATGTCAATATTCATCATAGCATATTTTGGAAATGGCAACAAACGTAATTGCTATTAATGTATACCGACCTTACTGTTAGATGAAGTTATCTAAAGGAAAATATTAAAGGAATTTTACAAAGGAGGGAATTTGGTGGAGCAAAAAGGGAAAATGGGTCTTATTGGGGCAATATCCACCTTAGTAGGAACAATGGTAGGGTCAGCAATTTTTGTATTGCTTGGTCCACTTATAGAAAAGACAGGGGGATCATTATTTATAGCCTTTTTCATTGGAGCAATTCCTGCATTCTTGGGTAGTGTTTACTATATTCAGTTAGGAGCATTGTTTCCTCGAACAGGCGGTTCTTATTTCTACGCAAGCCGTCTACTAAATCCTGCTGCTGGAATATTAAATGGTATGTTTCTTATTTTTGCAGTAATCGGAGCAATTGGAATGCTTGGTTTAGGCTTTAGTGAATATTTAACGTATTACTTTAATGAAGTTCCAATTATTCCATCAGCCATTCTCATTATTTTACTCTTTTATGTAATCAATTTGTTTGGAATTAAAACAGCAAATATCATTCAAATAGGTATGGTTGTTTGGATGTTACTTGCATTGCTTATTTTCATTATTCCTGGTTTGCAGTATGAACCAACAATCAAATTGAGTAACGGACCGTTACTATCGAATGGGGTTTCTGGTCTACTATTTGCGTCTGTACTATCTTTTTATTCCTATGCGGGGTATGGAATCATTACGGAAATTGGAGGAGAAATTAAAAATCCACAAAAAAATACACCAAGAGCCATTATTATAAGTCTCCTCCTTGTCATGATTATTTACATGGGTGTTTCCTATGTTGCTACATCTGTTACCTCTATTGAAAGCTTAATCTCATCAAAGGCATCTATCCCGATGGCTGCAGAATTATTTCTTCCTTCCTGGTTAGTTACTTTTATAGGTGTTGGTGGTCTATTTGCTATTGCAACTACTTTAAATGCCATTCTTCTTGTTGGTCCACAGGAGCTACGGGTAATGGCAAAGGATAACTTGGTTTCAGAAAGATTCATGAAACTTCATTCAAAATCTCAAATACCCTACATTGCATTGTCTGTCCTTGTATTTATCCCAATCCTATTAATTCTTGCTGGGGTTAGCGGTACTATCTTTGCAACAATGACGGTTGTAGGCCTTCTATTAAGCGGTGTAATTACAGGTTTTGCCGCCTTAAAAATACACAAAAGATTCCCACAAGAGGTAAAAAAGGCAAGTATAAAAATTCCAAAGTCTATTCTCTTATTTTGCTGTTGGGCAGGTATAATAACAAGTTTTTTATTTACTATATTAGCAATGCTTGATGCCCCAATCGTAGGCATTTCTCTAGTCATTATTATTCCTTTAACCCTTATATACTACCATTTTAGAAAAAAAGTAATTCATCGCATTTCATTTGATTTATTTGATGAGACAAAAACTTTGTAATGTTGAGGAGGATAAAAAATGGATTCGTACATGGTTACACTTTGGAAAGACCCAGTAACAAAGGTAAATGGATATTTTGTTATTGATAGGTTAATAGATGGGCTTGCTGGAGGCGGAATCCGGATGAGAGAGGGGGTAACACAAGAGGAGGTTCAACGTTTAGCTGCGACAATGACTATCAAAATGGCTGGACTAGGCATGCCTATAGGCGGAGCTAAGGGTGGCATAAACTATTCGCCATCTGCACCTGATGCTCTTGACGTTCTAAAACGGTATTTAGAAGCCCATAAGGCATTTTTACTTCATCACTGGTGTACAAGTGAAGACTTAGGTACAAGGGAAGAAGATATTGTAAGGCTACTTAATGAAATTGGACTTTCATCTAGTGTTGATGCTTACCTACAAAAAAGTGAAAATGGTTCGGAAATCCTTCAAAATTTAATGAAGTCATTGAGATTGTCAGTAGAAGAAATTCCACTAACGGATATTGTAACAGGGTATGGAGTAGCTATTACTGCAATACAGGCTTTAGATTCACTGAACCGGAAGATAAAGGAGGCAAAAGTTTCGATTCAAGGATTTGGTAGTGTTGGCGCAAGTACAGCAAAGTATTTATATGAAGCGGGTGCAAAAGTGGTTGCGGTGTCTGATGTTGAAGGGACGATATTTAATTCTGATGGTTTAGATATTCCTCTCCTTCAAGGTTTGAAGGACAGTAAAGGAACGATTGATCGGTCGAGCCTTCCGGAACATTATGAACTTAAATCCCACAACTTCTGGTTAGAAACTCCAGTTGATGTTTTAATTCCGGCTGCAATTGCTGATGTAATTAACGAAAAGAATGTGAATCAAATCAATACACTTCTCATTGTTGAAGCAGCAAATATTCCGGTAACAGAAGGTGCTGAGAAAAAACTATTTGAAAGAAATATTTATTGTATACCTGACTTTATTGCAAATTCAGGTGGAGCAGGATTATTTGGAGCTATCTTATATAAAAGAATTAAACCAGAAGTGGAAGATATTCTTCAATATTTAAAGGGGCAAATTGGTGAAACAACAAAAAATATCATGTCTATAGCATTAGAAGATAAGATTACACCTCGAGAAGCAGCCAATATTTCATTAAGAAATAAATTTTATTAATATAGGAGGAAATAATCATGTCAAATTTCGGAAATGCTATTCAATTTCAAGTGTATCAAACGATGCCAAACCCTGATCCAAAAAGGTATCCGGTTGTTTGCGAAGAATGGGAACAGTGCGCTCGCGAAATTCTAGCGGATGGCCCTTATTATTATGTTGCAGGTGGTGCAGGCGCAGAAAAAACAATGAAGTCAAATCTTCAAGCGTTTGATCAATGGAAAATCGTACCGAGAATGCTTCGTAATGTAGAGGATCGAGATATTACAGTAAACTTGTTTGGAACTACTTATGAATTTCCAATATTACAGGCACCCATTGGAGTTCAGTCCATCATTCATCCTGAAGGTGAACTTGCAACAGCAAAAGCATGCGCAAAACTTGGAGTTCCGTATATTACAAGTTCTGCATCTACTAGTCCAATGGAAGCAATTGCTGAGGTAATGGGGGATGCTCCTAGGTGGTTCCAGCTTTATTGGAGTAAAGATCCAGATGTGACAGCAAGCTTTCTTCAAAGAGCAGAAGCATCAGGCCACACTGCCATTGTTGTTACTTTAGATACCCCGATGATGGCATGGCGCGAATATGATTTAAAGAATGTATACTTACCATTCCTAATAGGGGAAGGAGTAGGTAACTACTTAACCGATCCAGCCTTTGTTTCCAAGCTTGCAAAATCACCAAAGGAAGATCCAACATCCGCTATAATGTATTGGACTCAAGTGTTTGGAAATGCTGCATTAACTTGGGATGACATTGCCTTTTTAAGAAAGCATACTAAGCTTCCAATCATTCTAAAAGGAATTTTACATCCTGATGATGCTAAATTAGCATTAGAATACGGAGTGGATGGGATAATTGTTTCAAATCACGGCGGACGCCAAGTTGATGGAGCTATAGGAGCTCTCGAAGCATTACCAATAATATGTGATGTTATTCAAGAGAAAATTCCAGTTCTTATGGATAGTGGGATAAGGAGAGGTTCAGATATTATTAAAGCATTAGCTTTAGGGGCAAAAGCAGTTCTTGTTGGAAGACCAACAATGTATGGTTTAGCAGTAGGTGGGGAAAATGGGGTAAAAGAAGTACTAGAAAATATGATTGCAGATATGGATATTACTATGGCATTAGCAGGAGAAAAATCAATAAGTGACATCAATAAGTCCATTTTAATGGAAATAAGTAAAAAAGAAACTGCGAGAGTATAGTCGGCTAGTACTTTATCGGATAAAATGAAGAAACTAAAACTTCATTAATATTCTCTTATATTTAGCAGAATGTAATATAGAAAATGTAAAATTACTAGATAGTATTTTTTTAAAAAGAATGCGTTAGCTTGGAGAGAGGAAATTTTGCTTTCGCTCTCCAGGTTAATAATAAAAAAATAATAAAAATGTATTGCATTCGTTTTATTATCATGATATATTATTTTTTGTCTTCAAAAGAAGAAGAGCCTGAAACAAAAAAATATATCGAAAAAGTTATTGACTGGTATGTCTGAATGTGATATATTTAAAAAGTCGCTTACGAGCGACGAAGTGAAAATTGTTCTTTGAAAACTAAACAAACCATACGTCAACGTTAATTCTATTTTTAAAATTATAAGAGCTAATCTTACTCTTTTTCGGAGAGTTTGATCCTGGCTCAGGACGAACGCTGGCGGCGTGCCTAATACATGCAAGATGAAGCCCCCCTCAAGATGAGATTTCCCATAGCGTAAGCTAGTAAGATCCCTGAAAGATGATCAGGTAGATAGGTTTGAGGTGGAAGCGTGGCGACACGTGGAGCTGACAAATACTAATCGATCGAGGACTTAACCAAAATGATTAGGAAGTAATTCTTTTTTCTTCGACATTATCTAGTTTTGAGAGAATAAATGAAAATTTTCTCTTGAAAAAAATCAAAAAGACATTATAATAAAGAATGTCTTGAAAATAGTCTGGTGGCGATAGCGAGAAGGTCACACCCGTTCCCATACCGAACACGGAAGTTAAGCTTCTCAGCGCCGATGGTAGTTGGGGGCTCTCCCCCTGTGAGAGTAGGACGTTGCCAGGCATATAATAATGGAGGATTAGCTCAGCTGGGAGAGCATCTGCCTTACAAGCAGAGGGTCGGCGGTTCGAGCCCGTCATCCTCCACCATTATATGGAAAAGCTTTGTTATTATTTTGCCGGCCTAGCTCAATTGGTAGAGCACGACCGAAATTGCTTCACTGAAATACTTCAGCGTACTGATCGAACTGCTGCTTGAATTAGCTTTCTGAGATCAGGACGACGTTAACTAACTGCGAGTCTAAAATAAAAATATCTTTTAAAAAATTTGCCGGCCTAGCTCAATTGGTAGAGCA
>NZ_LT630337.1:2365600-3346680 GCF_900117315.1 Bacillus massilinigeriensis | reverse complement strand
TGGTTAGAGCAACGAGCGAAGCATCCATGAATATTCTACGAGTTGTACCAATCGAATTGCTTCTTGATTAAGCTTTCTGAGATTGGGACAGACGAATTAAATGAATCTCAGGTGTAATAATTTTATGGACCTTTAGCTCAGCTGGTTAGAGCAGACGGCTCATAACCGTCCGGTCGTAGGTTCGAGTCCTACAAGGTCCACCAATTTTATAATAATGTGGAGGAATACCCAAGTCTGGCTGAAGGGATCGGTCTTGAAAACCGACAGGCGGGTTAAACCGCGCGGGGGTTCGAATCCCTCTTCCTCCGCCATCTTATTATTATCACCGAGGGGTGGAGCAACGAGCGTTACTTCATCGAATAATCTGCGAGTTGTACCGATCGATCTGCTTCTTGATTAGGCCTCCTGAGATCGGGACAGTCATAGTACAAATAAGATGCATAAATAAAATGAAATATAATATTATTATCGCGGGGTGGAGCAACGAGCGTTACCTCATCGAATAATCTGCGAGTTGTACCGATCGAGCCACTTCTTGATTAGGCCTCCTGAGATCGGGACAGTCATAGTACAAATAAGATGCATAAATGAAATATAATATTATTATCGCGGGGTGGAGCAACGAGCGTTACTTCATCGAATAATCTGCGAGTTGTACCGATCGAGCCANACCGAAATTGCTTCACTGAAATACTTCAGCGTACTGATCGAACTGCTGCTTGAATTAGCTTTCTGAGATCAGGACGACGTTAACTAACTGCGAGTCTAAAATAAAAATATCTTTTAAAAAATTTGCCGGCCTAGCTCAATTGGTAGAGCACGACCGAAATTGCTTCATCGAAATACTTCAGCGTACTGATCGAACTGCTGCTTGAATTAGCTTTCTGAGATCAGGACGACGTTAACTAACTGCGAGTCTAAAATAAAAATATCTTTTAAAAAAATTTGCCGGCCTAGCTCAATTGGTAGAGCAACTGACTTGTAATCAGTAGGTTGGGGGTTCAAGTCCTCTGGCCGGCACCACTTTTTGGTGAGAGCCATTAGTTCAGTCGGTAGAGCACGATCGAATATGCTTCTTTGAATAAGCTTCAGAGTACGCATTGAGCCGCTTCTTGAATAATCTTTCTGAAATGCGGACGTCGTAGATGCCAATACTTCAAAGATTTAATCAGTTTTTATAAATTATTATATTGAGAGCCATTAGCTCAGTCGGTAGAGCACGATCGAATATGCTTCTTTGAATAAGCTTCAGAGTACGCATTGAGCTGCTTCTTGAATAATCTTTCTGAAATGCGGACGTCGTAGATGCCAATACTTCAAAGATTTAATCGAGTTTTTATAAATTATTATATTGAGAGCCATTAGCTCAGTCGGTAGAGCATCTGACTTTTAATCAGAGGGTCGAAGGTTCGAGTCCTTCATGGCTCACCATTTCTTTAAACTATATAATGCGGGTGTGGCGGAATTGGCAGACGCACCAGACTTAGGATCTGGCGCCGCAAGGCGTGGGGGTTCGACTCCCTTCACCCGCACTTCATCTGCGGAAGTAGTTCAGTGGTAGAACACCACCTTGCCAAGGTGGGGGTCGCGGGTTCGAATCCCGTCTTCCGCTCCAATATAATGCCGGGGTGGCGGAACTGGCAGACGCACAGGACTTAAAATCCTGCGGTAGGTGACTACCGTACCGGTTCGATTCCGGTCCTCGGCACCACTTTTCTTATCATAATGCGCCCGTAGCTCAATTGGATAGAGCGTCTGACTACGGATCAGAAGGTTATGGGTTCGACTCCTGTCGGGCGCGTTTATTTCGGGAAGTAGCTCAGCTTGGTAGAGCACTTGGTTTGGGACCAAGGGGTCGCAGGTTCGAATCCTGTCTTCCCGACCATTAATATTCTTCTTTTGGGGGCTTAGCTCAGCTGGGAGAGCGCCTGCTTTGCACGCAGGAGGTCAGCGGTTCGATCCCGCTAGTCTCCACCAAAAATCCTATTAAAATTATATATTGGCGGCGTAGCTCAGCTGGCTAGAGCGTACGGTTCATACCCGTGAGGTCGTGGGTTCGATCCCCTCCGCCGCTACCAATAATAATTAGTATGGACCTTTAGCTCAGTTGGTTAGAGCAACGAGCGAAGCATCCATGAATATTCTACGAGTTGTACCAATCGAATTGCTTCTTGATTAAGCTTTCTGAGATTGGGACAGACGAATTAAATGAATCTCAGGTGTAATAATTTTATGGACCTTTAGCTCAGCTGGTTAGAGCAGACGGCTCATAACCGTCCGGTCGTAGGTTCGAGTCCTACAAGGTCCACCAATTTTATAATAATGTGGAGGAATACCCAAGTCTGGCTGAAGGGATCGGTCTTGAAAACCGACAGGCGGGTTAAACCGCGCGGGGGTTCGAATCCCTCTTCCTCCTCCACTTATTTAATACCATTATCGCGGGGTGGAGCACGTTCGAATATACTTCTTCGAATACTCTACAGCGCACCGATTGAGTCGCTTCTTGAATCTTCTTTCTGAAATCGGGGCGGTCTTTCTATAAAAGCATGAATAACATTAATAATAATATTACTATCGCGGGGTGGAGCAGTCTGGTAGCTCGTCGGGCTCATAACCCGAAGGTCGCAGGTTCAAATCCTGCCTCCGCAATCGCAATGGTCCGGTAGTTCAGTTGGTTAGAATGCCTGCCTGTCACGCAGGAGGTCGCGGGTTCGAGTCCCGTCCGGACCGCCATTTTAAATATTTCAAAAGTGGCTTGTAGCTCAGTCGCTAGAGCACGACCGAATAAGCTACGAAGCGAAGGCATCAGCGCACAAAACGAGAAGCATCTCGAATAAGTTTTCTGAGTTTTGGGCGAAGGACGAAGGAAAACTAAATTGTAGGATTATATAATATTTATGGCTCAGTAGCTCAGTCGGTAGAGCAAAGGACTGAAAATCCTTGTGTCGGCGGTTCGATTCCGTCCTGAGCCACCTTCTTTACCAAAGAATTTGCGGGTGTAGTTTAATGGTAAAACCACAGCCTTCCAAGCTGTTGTCGTGGGTTCGATTCCCATCACCCGCTCCAAACATATATGGGCCTATAGCTCAGCTGGTTAGAGCGCACGCCTGATAAGCGTGAGGTCGATGGTTCGAGTCCATTTAGGCCCACCATAATATCATTAATTCTCATTCCGCGGTAGCTCAGTGGTAGAGCAATCGGCTGTTAACCGATCGGTCGTAGGTTCGAATCCTACCCGCGGAGCCATTTATTTTATGGGGAAGTACTCAAGAGGCTGAAGAGGCGCCCCTGCTAAGGGTGTAGGTCGGGTGACCGGCGCGAGGGTTCAAATCCCTCCTTCTCCGCCATAAAAATATTCACGGCCCGTTGGTCAAGCGGTTAAGACACCGCCCTTTCACGGCGGTAACACGGGTTCGAATCCCGTACGGGTCATACAGAAAAACTGTTGAATTTATTTCAGCAGTTTTTTTGTTTTGCGTAATTAATAATTAAATTTTGATTTGTGATATTTCATTCAAAATAGTTAGGCTCTATACTGAATGTGGTGTCCTCATTACTATCAATATTTTGACGATTCTCTAAAAAACTGCAAAAAAATAACATCCAACTCTCTCTTTTTGATACCTTTAAGTTGGCGACAAAAAGATAAAGGAGAGAGTATGGATGCAAGAACATCTTATCATAGAACTGTTAGGAATTAAAGATAAGAAAGTGGAGCTATTTGATTTTCAGGTGGAGGATCAAGAGTATCGTGTTTGGCTCCAAACCATGCAGCAAAGTCACAGATGCCCAACATGTAAAGCAAGAACGAAAAGAGTTCATGGGTATCGAACTCAAACAATTCAAAGCCGCTTGATTGAAGATAAATCGGTTAAAATCTATCTTAAAAAGAGACGTTATTTATGCACAAACTGCCATTGTACTTTTTACGAAAGTCTTTCTTTTGTTGGCCGTTACCAGCGCCATACCTATTCTTTAGAACAACAAGCCTTAACCTATGTGGGAGATCATTCTTTTAAATCTGCGGGTCTGATGGTGGGGTTAAGCACTAACCGGGTTTTACGACTCTTTGATAAACGTAAAATTAAGGCAACCCGTGTTCTTCCAAAGGTTATTGCGATTGATGAGTTCAAGGGGGACGCAGATAAAGAGAAATTCCAAACAATTGTTGTAGATGTTCAAGATAAAAGAATCATCGATGTTTTACCAGACAGACGAAGTAAGACCATTGAAAATTATTTTAAGCAATTTGACACAGGTAGAGTACAAGTGGTGGTAATGGACTTATCTAAAGGGTTTAAAGAAGCCGTCCGTAAGGCTTTAGGAAATCCTTTGATAGAAGCTGATCGATTTCATTACATGCGTCAGTTCTACTGGGGATTAGATAAAGTTCGAAGAGAAATTCGTAGCTGAATTACTATTGAACAAGGCTGCATTTTAATGGATTGAATATTCATAAATAATTTATTGCAATAAATTTTTTATTGCATTAGAGGGTGAGTTTATGGAAATTGGAGGTTGGTCTTCATGGCAAGTTTTTACCTTGATCTTTTGTATTGTCACTGTATTTGCCATCGTTAGTAAGAGTAATAATGACAAAAAACAAGATAAATAATATTAAACTTTGGGATTACAGAAAAATGATGATAACTTTTTGTTCACTTCTATGTAGGTAGAGTGGGCTATTTTTTTCGGCTAAAAAGAGTAGTTATATCTAATTTGAAGGAAAACGGTATGTAAAATAATTCGATTTTCCAATACATAAAAAATCCTTTGTTAATCAATATAACTTTACCCTTATTAAAAAGGCAAAAAAGGAAAAGCTTGTTAGCTTCTCCTTTTTCCTCATTGAATTATTTAAATTGAAGGGATTATCATACAATTGTACCAATCAATAATCCACATGATAGTAACAATCCAAAGAATGTATTGGTTTGTGCTGTTGCCTTCATGGCTGGAATCATTTGAATTGGCATGGTCTTCCCGATGAATCCCTTAATTGCCTTAATTGCTTTTGGAGCACTTAAGACAACGATTAAGAGCCATGGTGATGCAATACCTAATAGGATTAATAATAGTACAAAAAGGTAAGAAACACTGAACATTGCAGCTAGTAAATAAATTGCTTTTTGTCTTCCTAGTAAAATAGCAACCGTCTTTCTTCCAAACTCTTTATCTCCATCTAAATCTCGAATGTTATTAGCGAGTAAAATGGCACCAACGAGAAAGAAAATTGGGATAGAAAGGAGAATACTAAATGCTGTAACATTACCAGTCTGTATGAAAAATGAAATTAAAATAATGAGCATACCCATAACAAAACCAGCCATAATCTCTCCGAATGGGGTATAGGCAATTGGCATTGGGCCTCCAGTATACAAATAGCCAATTCCCATGGCAATAAGACCTACTACAGCAAGCCACCAACTGGAATTCATACAAATATAAACCCCAATAAGAATCGACATTCCATAAAGACCTAATGCAAGCATCAAAACAGTTTTCGGTTTGAAACCATCTCGGACGATGGTCCCTCCGATTCCGACTGACTCCTCATTATCTAAGCCTCTAACATAATCGTAATACTCATTGAATAGGTTTGTGGCAATTTGAATGAGTAAACTAGCTATTAGCATGGCTACGAATAAACCATAATGTATATCAGTATCATATAGTGCTAATGCAGTTCCGAGTAGTACAGGTACAAAAGATGCAGTAAGTGTATGTGGTCGAGTCATCTTCCACCATACTCTCCAACCTTTGTTTACTACAGGTGAAGAACTAGTCTGCATTTGCGTTTGCATAAATCTCTCCCCTTTAGTTTCATAATGAAATTTTCTCTGATATTCTTTTGTGAAAATTATTTTGAAATATATTTTTGTCTATTTCGTTACAATTTTAAGTTTAGGTAATATAATTAAAGGTGTCAATGGCAATTTTCTTCCGTACAGAGGTATTTTGGTTTATATTTAATCATTGATTTCACTTCTAATTTTAATGATTTTACTTTTATAGAAAAGTTCTTTTAGTGGATAGAAGAATAGCAAGAAAATACTGATATATAATAAAGAAAAAACTAGGCTAAACCAACCACGATTATTGACATAATTACGTGTTGCAGTGTATCTTAGAATAAGTCTAAATAGGTAGGATAACAGTTATTTGCTGTTATTTGGAGGGATTTTTTTGGTTACCATACAAGATGAAGAATTAAAAGAAGGGATCCAAGAAGCGATAAAAAGAGCTAATTCCCAGTCTAAGTCTGTTTTAGTAAGTGAGGTACAAAAAATTAACTATATAGACCCCCTCGCTTTTTTTGCATCAGCTCATAGGAGGTACATGGGGGAACGATTTTTTTGGAAAGAAAATTCTAGTAAAACATCTTTTATTGGGATTGGAATATGTAAACAAATACAGTCGGATCAGGACACTGACCGCTTTTTTCATGTTGAAAAAGAGTGGAAGCGCTTCATAGATGATGCGATCATTTATAATGAGTTCTCTATGAGTGGAACAGGCCCATTAATGTTTGGCGGCTTTTCATTTGATCCTTTAAAGGAAAAAACAGAGTTATGGTCTAAATTTGATGATACGCTTTTCCATATACCTAAATTCTTATTAAGTATTGTTGACGGGGAAGCCTTTCTTACAACCAATATACTATGCAATCAGCATGATGATGACTCTCGGTTATATGAAAGTGTGTTAGTAGAAAGATCAAAGCTTCTGCAATCTGTGAATCCTGTCACTTTTATGGAAGAGGCAGCACTTATTGAAAAAAGAGAGATAAATCCTGAAGAATGGAAGAGAACTGTCACTAGCCTTGTTCAACGCCTGAATAAAGGAGTACTGAAGAAAACCGTTTTAGCTAGGGAATTAAGGCTTTATTTTGATAGAAGGATCTCGGTGGAAAATGTCTTAAAACAATTATTAAAAGAACAAGAAGATAGCTTTGTTTTTGCTTTTGAAACCGGAGGAGATTGCTTTCTTGGTGCCTCACCAGAGAGACTGGTGAAAAAGACAGGTTCAACTTTATTGTCCACTTGCTTAGCCGGGTCTATCGGAAGAGGTGAAAATCAAGTAGAGGATGAAGAGCTAGGAAAGGTGCTATTATCTGATCCAAAGAATTTAAAGGAGCACCAGTTTGTCGTCGATATGATAAAGGATGCAATGGATGAAGTCTGTATTAGATTAGAGATACCGAAACAACCTGAATTACTAAAGGTTAGAGATATTCAGCATTTATATACCCCTGTAATTGGGATATCAAAGAAAGACACATCACTCTTTGAACTTGTTGAAAGAATGCATCCTACCCCTGCATTAGGAGGTTTGCCAAAGCAAGAGGCAATAGAAACTATAAGAGAAATAGAAGAGCTAGATCGAGGTTTTTATGGTGCGCCTATCGGCTGGATGGATTACAAGGAAGACGGTGAATTTGCAGTTGCCATACGGTCCGCATTAATCCAAGGTGATGAAGCCTCCCTATTTGCTGGTTGTGGAATTGTTAAAGATTCAAACGCAGAAAGTGAATATCTAGAAACCAATATGAAATTCATACCGATGCTATCTGCCCTTGGAGGAATGAAAAAATGAATCACCAAGAATCATTGACATCTTATATATCAGCCTTTGTAGCGGAGTTAGTGAATTGTGGAGTTAAGGATGTTGTCGTAAGTCCTGGTTCTCGCTCTACCCCAATTGCAATGGTTATGGCAGAGCATAAAGATCTTCATGTTCATATTCATGTGGACGAGCGCTCTGCTGCCTTTTTTGCTTTAGGAATTGCAAAGGTGACCCATAAGCCGGTGGCGATTCTATGTACATCTGGTACAGCTACCGCTAACTATTATCCAGCTATTGTAGAAGCTCATTATTCTAGGGTGCCTTTAATCGTCTTAACGGCTGATCGACCACATGAATTGAGGGATGTAGGAGCTCCGCAAGCAATTGACCAGATTCATTTGTATGGTCAGCATGTTAAGTGGTTTGTTGAAATGGCTCCACCAGAAGGAACCATTGAAATGGTTCGTTATGCTCGAAATACATGTGCTCGAGCAGCTGCAGTAGCATTACAGTCTCCTGCAGGTCCAGTCCATTTAAACTTTCCTTTGCGAGAACCTCTTATTCCTGATCTGGACCGCGAGGATTTGTTTACATTTAAAGATCGTACTGAACGATATGTACAGATTGAGAAAACAAAGTATGGTTTAAATGAACAACAGATAGAGTATTATGCAAAGCTTTTTGATCAATATGAAAAGGGAATAATTGTATGTGGATCGATGAATGAATCTGGACAGTTTCCTGAAAAAGTTATTAGTCTTTCTGAAAAACTAAATTATCCTATCATTGCTGATCCATTATCCCAGTTGAGAAGTGGGAAGCATTCAGGCAAAAATATTATTGATACATATGATACATTTCTAAGAAACGAAGACGCAAAGCTTGCTTTAAAACCAAATATTGTTATACGGTTTGGGGCTATGCCGGTTTCTAAAGCATTAACGATCTTTATTAAAGAAAGTCTTGAAGCTCGTCAAGTCGTCATTGATGGTGGTGGAGGGTGGCAAGACCCTTCTCTTTTATCAACAGATATGGTTTATTGTGATGAGGAGGATTTTTGTCAATCAATTTCAGATCATTTATCATCAGCAAATAATAACCAGGTAGATTATTTACAAAAATGGCAAGAAATCAATACCCTTACAAAGGATCATTTAACAAAAATAAATGATATCACTGAATTGAATGAAGGAAAGGTATTTTACAAGCTTGCAGAAATGCTTCCAGATGGAGCTACCCTATTTGTTGGGAATAGTATGCCGATTAGAGATTTGGATTCCTTTTTCTTTCATAACAACAAATCCATTAGAATCCTAGCTAATAGGGGGGCAAATGGAATTGATGGGACGGTTTCAACTGCATTGGGTGCAGCATTGGAATCTCAACCCCTTTATTTGGTACTTGGTGATCTAACGTTTTTCCACGACCTTAATGGATTAATCGCATCAAAGCTTTATAACATAAATATCAAAATTATTTTAATCAATAATAATGGTGGAGGAATCTTTTCTTTTCTCCCTCAGTCTAACCATCCTAAGAACTTTGAGTTATTATTTGGAACCCCTTTAGACTTAGATTTTAAGCACTCAGTTACTATGTTCAATGGGATTTTTGATAGAATTACAGACTGGGATCATTTTTCAACCTCATTATTGCAAAAATTGGGGAATCACGGACTTCACGTGTTGGAAATTCCGACAAATAGAGATGAAAATTTACAGGTCCATCGAAATTTGTGGAAAAATGTTTCCTGGGAAATAAGTCGAATACTGACTGGTGAAAAAGAATGAAAATTGTCATCGACAGCATTCGTTACCATGTCGATACTTGTGGTGAAGGCTTTCCTCTCCTATTACTACATGGTTTTACAGGAGATAGCTCTACATGGATGGATTTTTGTGGTCAATGGGGTCAACATTCTTCCTTACTGGCTTTAGATATTATTGGTCACGGTAAAACAGATGCTCCAGAGAATGTAGAAAAATACAATATTTTGAGGGCCGCAGATGATCTCCAGCAAATATTAGAGAAGAACCATATCGAAAAAACAGATATTCTTGGTTATTCGATGGGTGGTAGACTAGCATTAACCTTTGCTGTGAAATATCCTCATATGGTTAGAAAATTAATTCTTGAAAGTGCTTCCCCTGGTTTAGAAACTGTAGAGGAAAGAAAGCAAAGAATGAATCATGATGGAAAATTGGCTGATTTTATTAAAAAAAATGGTATAGAAGCCTTTGTAAAGTACTGGGAAAATATCCCTCTTTTTGAGAGTCAAAAAAGGCTGTCGGATTCTGTTCAATTAAGTATTCGACAGCAGCGCTTAAATAATTCAATTACTGGATTAACAAACAGCTTGTTCGGAATGGGTACTGGGTCACAGCCGTCTTGGTGGGATCAGCTTTGTCATTTAGAAATGGATATTCTTTTAATTACTGGCTCAATGGATAAAAAATTTTGTCGTATTGCAGACAATATGCAAAATAAGCTCAAAAAAGCAAGAATGGTGACAGTAGAAAACTGTGGGCATGCAATTCATGTGGAGAAACGCGAGAAATTTGGTACAATAGTAAGTGAGTTTTTGTCGTATTAATCAAGGGGTTATGTTGAATAAGGGGATGTCAGCTATTTTTCAACAATCCTAATGAACAATACAAATTTAAATTATAT
This sequence comes from Bacillus massilinigeriensis, assembly GCF_900117315.1. GTDB lineage: Bacteria > Bacillota > Bacilli > Bacillales > Cytobacillaceae > Bacillus_BE > Bacillus_BE massilionigeriensis. Next base: position 3,336,444 of record NZ_LT630337.1, on the reverse strand, counting down.
GAGGAGGAATTTTTGATGGCAGTAGAATGGGTTGCAGGTCGTCAGTATGAAGAAATTATTTATGAGACATACAACGGTATTGCAAAAATTACAATTAACAGACCTCATGTACATAATGCATTTACACCAAGGACTGTAATGGAACTAATCGATGCTTTCGCTTATGCAAGGGATGATTCCAATGTAGGGGTTATCATATTAACTGGGGCTGGAGACAAAGCCTTCTGTTCTGGTGGAGATCAAAAGGTTCGTGGCCATGGTGGATATGTTGGGGAAGATCAGATTCCTCGGTTGAACGTATTAGATTTACAACGTCTCATTCGTGTAATTCCAAAGCCGGTTATTGCAATGGTTAAGGGTTATGCGATTGGTGGAGGTCATGTTCTTCACATTGTTTGTGACTTAACGATTGCCGCAGATAACGCCATTTTCGGACAAACTGGGCCTAAGGTTGGAAGCTTTGACGCGGGTTATGGTTCAGGCTATTTAGCGAGAATTGTCGGACATAAAAAGGCACGCGAAATTTGGTATTTATGTCGCCAGTACAATGCTCAGGAAGCATTGGATATGGGCTTAGTCAACACTGTTGTTCCGCTTGATCAGGTGGAGGATGAAACAATTAAATGGTGTGAGGAAATTTTAGAAAAGAGCCCAACAGCTATTCGTTTTATAAAAGCCGCTATGAATGCAGACACCGACGGCCTTGCAGGTATTCAACAATTTGCAGGGGACGCTACTTTGCTTTACTATACAACAGATGAAGCCAAGGAAGGTCGCGACGCATTTAAAGAAAAACGTAGTCCTGACTTTGGTCAATTCCCACGTTTTCCTTAATATTTAGTACAATCAAGCTTGGTGGGATCTCCCATCAGGCTGTTTTTTTAAATAATAATAATCCATTCGACATCATTCGAGTAAAACTTTAGCAAAGAGAAGGAGATTGAAATTGGAAGATCAACAGCTGCCAAATTTCTTGGTTAAACGAGCTTTCCTAACACCTAATCGTCCAGCTTTACAATTTAACAACCAAGAATACTCATTTCATGACCTTTACGAAAGGGCATATCAAATTGCAGGGCAAATCACCGCAAAAAATGTCCAAAAGGACGACTATGTAGCGGTTATGTTAAGTAACCACGAGGATACAATATTTATTTACTTAGCATTACAATTGATTGGTGTTAAGACTGTAATATTAAACTATCGGTTATCTGTAGATGAAATTATATGGCAAATGAAGGATTCGAGGTCAACTCTTTTAATTACAGAAGAAAAATATGACGAATCATTTAAGAAAATCAATCAAATCGACAATTCACTTCCTATCATAAAAAAGGAAGAATTATTTTGTCATGAATGGATTGAACCAATCATTAATGAATTAGTTCAAAGTAACGATGTATGCTCAATTATGTATACCTCAGGTACAACCGGTTATCCAAAGGGCGTACTCCAAACATATGGTAATCACTGGTGGAGTGCGATCGGATCTGCCTTGAATTTAGGACTAACGGAAAAGGATTGTTGGCTCTGTGCGGTCCCATTGTTTCATATTAGTGGTTATTCAATTTTAATGAAAAGTCTAATCTATGGCATGAAGATAATTTTACATGAATCATTTAGTGAAGTGGAAGCAATTAAAGAAATTCAATCAGAGAATGTGACGATTATGTCGGTAGTGAGCACGATGGCGTCAAGAATGGTTGAAAAATTAGGTGATGAAAAATTCCCACCAACCTTTAGATGCTGGCTATTAGGAGGGGGACCTGCCCATTTATCATTGCTAGAGAAATGTGTAGAAAAAAATATTCCTGTTTTTCAAACGTATGGAATGACTGAAACCTCTTCTCAAATTGTCACATTGTCTCCAGAAGATAGTATAAAAAAATTAGGTTCAGCAGGGAAGCCATTTTTCGCTTCACAAATAAAAATAGTTGATTCTAATGGAACCCCGGTAAAGGCAAATGAAGCAGGGGAGATTCATGTAAAGGGGCCAAATGTGACGATAGGGTATTTGAATAAACCTACGGAGACTAGCGATAAGATAAAAGAAGGCTGGTTAGCTACTGGTGATATTGGCTATCAAGATGATGAAGGTTTTTTATATGTACTTGATAGAAGGTCAGACTTAATTATTTCTGGTGGAGAAAATATTTATCCTGCTGAAATAGAAGGAGTTCTTACCTCTCACCCAAACGTTCAAGATGCCGGGGTAATTGGGATTGAAGATGTAGAATGGGGACAGAAACCAATAGCCTTTGTACGCCCAAAAGAGAAAATAACTGAAGAAGACCTTATCCATTATGTAAGAGAAAGGCTTGCGAAATTCAAGGTCCCAAAACGAATATATTTTGTTGAAGAAATACCAAGAAATGCGGCGAAAAAGCTTTTAAGAAGAAAGCTTAAGGAGATGCTGGAGAAAGGAGCTCTCCATGAAGATTGAGAAAATCAATATAAAAGTAATCAAAATGAGAATGAAAACCCCTTTTATTACACATTTGGAAACTGTGACCCACCGAGAAGCCATTATTATCGAGGTTATTAATAAGGAAGGGCTGAAGGGTTATGGGGAGGTAGTAGCCTTTTCATCTCCCTGGTATACTGAGGAAACTATCAAAACAAGTTATCATATGTTGAAGGATTTCTTTATTCCTGCCATACAAAAGTCTGAGATTCAGCATCCAAATGATTTGTTTCCAATTCTATCAAGGTTTAGAAGAAATCATATGGCTAAAGCAGGCTTAGAAATGGCATTTTGGGATTTGTATGCCAAGGCACAGAATATCTCCCTTTCAAAATTACTTGGTGGAACAAAACAGAAAATTCCCTCTGGGGTTGTGGTTGGGGCAAAAACAATCAAAGAGGCGTTAATGCAAATAGAGAAGTTTCTTATTGATGGGTACAAAAGGGTGAAAATCAAAATTAGCCCTAAAAATGATATTCAGCTTGTGTCAGAGATTCGTAAACAGTATCCCGGATTAGAATTAATGGCTGATGCGAATTCTGCCTACTCTCTTGAACAAATCAATCACTTGAGGGCATTGGATGATTTTGATTTGTTAATGATTGAGCAACCACTTCAATTTGATGATATAGTCGATCATGCAGTTTTACAAAGGCAATTGAAAACACCAATATGTTTAGATGAGAGTATAGTAACTTTTGATGATGCAAGGAAGGCTATTGAACTTGGAAGCTGCAGAGTAATTAATATTAAGATGGGAAGAGTTGGAGGAATTCAAACGGCAAAGAAGATTCATGACTTTTGCTTGGAACGAAACATTCCAGTCTGGTGTGGGGGAATGCTTGAATTTGGAGTGTCAAGGGCACATAATATTGCCCTTGCATCCTTACCTGGGTTCACCATTGCTGGAGATATCTCTGCATCAAGCCGCTACTGGGACGAGGATATTATTTCACCCGAGGTAACTGTTAGTAGGGGGATGATTGATGTCCCAGCTGAGCCTGGAATTGGTTTTCATATTAATGAGAAGAGGTTGAAGGAAGTATTAGTAACAGAAGAATGCTTTCACCTTTAAGAAAAAAGGCTTTAGACCATTATCCGTTTTGGAAGATGGCCTAAAGCCTTTTCATTTTAACTCAAAGGTTGAAATGTTTTGCAATCCGTTTCCTTTGAAGTATCTGCTTGTTCTCCTGTTTGGCTAACTACATAAATTTGATTAGCTCCACAAAGGTTTCCATCCTCCCAAAAGGCACAGTTATTTACCTCACATAAAACATCCTTTGCCAACTTGTATCACTCCTTTATACGGGATACATCATTAGGATATGAAGGTTTGTTCTCACACATACTTGAGAATGGATGGAAGTAATCAATTATTGAAGAGCCTTTTCAAGTGCATCTAAATTATCGTACATAATTGTCATATAATTTCTGTCTTTCTTAATGTCTTCATCTGTTAATACCGATAAATTGTGTAAGGTTAACGGCTTTGCACCAATTTCATTTTGGACAATCTTAGTAAGCTTGGAAGTGACATTCTGCTCAAAGAAAATATACTTAATATTTTTATCCTTTGCAATTGCGATAATTTGTTTCAATTCCTTTTGAGATGGTTCACTGGAAGTTGATAAACCGGATATACTTGTTTGCTTTAGATGATATCGATTTTCCCAATAACCAAAAGCTGCATGAGATACAATGATCTCTTTGTTATTGGCTTTAGCAATCACATCTTCGTAGCGTGCATCCAATTTGTCTAATTCATCTAGAAGCTTTTTACTATTGGCAGCAAATTCCTTCTCATGCTTAGGCATGGCTTTTATTAGTTCTTTTTCAATTACTTGAACCATATCCTTTGAATAGACTGGGTCCAACCAAATGTGTGGGTTTACGTCCCCATGATCATGACCATCTTCTTCCTCGTGATTTTCTTCTTTTGAGGAATCTGAATCCATGTGTACCTTTTCACCTGCTGCAACTAATCGAACTTGTTCATTTTTTAATGTATCCTTAGTACTTTCAACAAAGCCTTCTAACCCAAAGCCAATGTAAAAAAATAAATCGGAATCAGCTAACTTCATCATATCCTTTTGCGTTGGTTCAAATGTATGCTCATCAGCTCCAGGAGGATATACTGTGTTTGCCTCAACCCATTTTCCACCTATTCTTTCGGTGAAATATTGTAATGGGTAAACCGTTGTATATACGATGAGCTTATCCTTGTTTCCTGCTTTTTTAGTATTAGTTGGGTTAGAGCACCCAGAAATAATAAAGATTACACTAATAAATAATAAGATAAGGGCGGTAAATTTATGTTTCATTTAAATCTCCTCTCGAAAGACACAAAATCCAACTCTTTATAAAATTCCCCAATTTAAAAATTAAAAAAATATAATCCGTAATCATTACGATTTAATATTGATAATCTTACATAAAAATATTTTAAAAATCAAGGGCTAAAGATTGTCTAATTTTGTCTTAATTATGTATTCTATATGAATAAGGAAAAATTTATTAGAGGATGTGATTTGGTGAGTCTTTTAGATGATATCTTGGAATATAATCAACATTTTGTAGAAGAAAAGAAATATGAAGAGTTCGCGACCACGAAATATCCCCAAAAGAAAATGGTCATTTTATCATGTATGGATACACGTCTTTTAGAACTATTGCCAAAAGCACTAAATCTCAGTAACGGGGATGTGAAATTAGTAAAGAATGCAGGGGCACTTGTTTCGCACCCATTTGGAAGTATCATGCGTAGTATATTAATAGCTGTTTACCAATTGCAAGCCCATGAGGTTTTGGTCATCGGTCATCATGATTGTGGGATGAGTGGAATGAAATCAGAGGATGTCATTCAAGGAATGATGGATAGGGGCATCGACCAAGAAACATTAGATACCTTAAATTATTCCGGAATTGATATTCATAAATGGCTTCACGGGTTCGATAATGTTTCTGAGAGCGTAGCCCATAGTGTTGCTATGATTAGAAACCATCCTTTGCTACCAAATGACGTTCCGGTACATGGATTGGTGATTGATCCCGAAACAGGTAAATTAGATCTTGTCACAAATGGTTATGACCTTTAGACGTTTTTGAATTCGTTTTTTCAGGAACCGGGTCAAAGCCCCCTGGGTGAAGCGGGTGACATTTTAATATTCTTTTGATAGTCAGCCATCCTCCCTTTAGTGGCCCGAAACGTTTAATGGCCTCAAGTCCATAATGAGAGCATGTAGGGTAAAAACGGCAAGTCGGTGGTTTTAATGGTGAGATAGCAATTTGATAAAACCGTATCAAAGCCACCATGAGTTTCTGAATCATTATTGGACATCTCTCTTTCTTCTTATTACAAAAATCATATCACATTTCAACAACATTCGTCTAAAAATGGAAATTCGTATTGTCCTGATGAATTTACTTGGAATTTACGCTATAATAAGAGTGGGTTTTTAGGAAACATTATTGTATCTTGGAATGAACTTTAATTAAAATCTCCTAGAGATACAACCATAAATATATAGGAGTGATGATAAATGCCTTCAGTAGAAAGCTTTGAATTAGATCATAATTTAGTAAAAGCACCATATGTAAGACATTGCGGAGTTCATAATGTTGGCTCAGATGGAATTGTGAATAAGTTTGACATTCGCTTTTGCCAACCAAATAAACAATCAATGAAACCAGATGCCATTCATACATTAGAGCATCTATTAGCTTTTAATATTAGAAAATATAGCGCAAAATATGATCATTTTGATATTATTGATATTTCACCAATGGGTTGCCAAACTGGCTTTTACCTTGTGGTAAGCGGTGAACCAACAGTAGAGGAAATTATCGATTTATTGGAAGATACTATGAAGGAAGCAGTTGAAATCACTGATATTCCAGCTGCAAATGAAAAGCAATGCGGACAAGCAAAGCTTCATGATCTTGAAGGAGCGAAGCGTTTGATGCGTTTTTGGCTTGAACAAAGCAAGGAAGATTTGAAACAGGTCTTTGCTTAAAAACCAATTACTATCATGAAAAAAGGATGTCACACAGGGAATTCTCCTGAGACATCCTTTTTTTATAGAATGGGTGCAATCAGCCTTGAAATAGATTCCTTAAAGCGAATAATTAATGGTCTTTGCATATATTTTTTCATGGTTAGCTCATAGGATAATTGTACGTCCTTTCTAAAGCTGTCTGTTAGCCTTCTAGCAGTTGTTTTGTGATAAATAAAGGCATTTACTTCAAAATTCAACCGGAAGCTTCTAACATCAATATTGGCTGTCCCAACAGAGGAAATTTTCCCGTCAACCACGATCATCTTAGAGTGGATAAAGCCATTATCATAAATATATACTTTAGCACCCGCCTTTAGCATTTCACCAATATAGGAATAGGTAGCCCAGTAAACAAACATATGGTCAGGTTTATTTGGAATCATAATTCGAACATCCACTCCTGACAATGCAGCGATTCGAAGTGAGTCCAACAAGCTTGCATCCGGAATAAAATAAGGTGTTTGAATATAGACTGATCTTCTTGCAGATGAAATCATTTTAATGTATCCGTTTTTAATTTGCTCCCATTCAGAGTCAGGTCCACTTGTTACGATTTGCATGCTCACTGTACCTGTCGAATCCTCTTCAGGAAAGTAGTTAGCTTCGTAATTAATATCATGTCGATAAGAGGCTTGATTCCAATCAAGAATAAATCTAGTTTGAATTGCATGAACAGCTGTCCCGGTTATTCGTAGATGTGTGTCCCGCCAATATCCAAATCTTTTATTTAGACCAAGGTATTCATCGCCGACATTAAATCCCCCAACATAACCAATTTTTCCATCTATGATTACTAGCTTTCGATGATTACGGTAATTCATTCTTAGATTGAAAAACCGAAAACGCGATGGGAAAAAGACCTCCACTTCCCCTCCAGCCTCTCGCAAGTTTTTAAAAGCCTTTTTGGGAATTCTTCGGGATCCCAATTCATCATAAAGGATTCTGACAGTAACCCCTTCCTTTGCCTTCCTTGTTAAGGCTTCGATGACTTCTTTTCCAATCCCATCATTTTTAAAAATATAGTATTGCAAGTGAATATGGTTTTTTGCTGATTTAATATCCTTCAAAAGGGAAGTGAATTTTTCTTGTCCATCGGTAAATATTTTAACTCGATTGTCTTGGGTAAGTACGGCGTCGTTATTCATAAGGAGCATATGAATCATATCCCGACTGCTCTTTGCTGTATCACTTCGAAACTCAAATTCATTCCCCTCTAACTGTTGAATTTGACTTGAAATTAACTGCTCAATTCCAACCTTCTTTTTATCCTCCCATTGAAACAAGCGACTTCGAGTTAGATTTTGACCTAATAATAAATATAAAAAAAATCCTAAGCCAGGTATGAAAAAAAGGACTAGCAACCATGCCCAAGTAGAACCTGCATCTCTTCGTTCTAGAAAAATAACGATGGCCGCTAATAATACGTTCACGAGAAAAATAATCCCCACTAATATTGTAAAGATATTCATTGAAATACCTCACTACTTTTGAGGAGCATACCAATTGGGGGGATACCCCCAAATTAGTATGGTCTTCATTTATTGGTTATGACTGATGGAGTCATCATTAGTTCGATCCTTTTGAATATTCGGATTATCTTCTACAGGATCGACCGTGTGTTTGTAAGTATATGCCTTAGATGTCGTTAACACAGCCAGTAATAAAACAACTAATACAATAATTATTGAAATGATTAAAACAATTTTCATATTCATCCCCCCACTTGCCAATATTTTAACATAAATTAGCTATATTGATGGGATATTTGTCCAAGGTCATCACTTAAACGCAATCTTATTAACATAAAAATTGATAATCAATGTGGTAAACAGAATCAAAATATAGACAAAAGAAAAAGAGGCAGATATATCAATCTGTCTCTTTCTAAGATATGGAATGTTATGTATTAATGTAAATGCCCCTGGTTGTTGTAGGAAGCCTTTTTTTGCCCATATTCTTCTTGAGCAAATTTTCCTTTTAAGCTCTCAATTAAATAAATCCCAATCAAGTTATATAGCTCTTGATCATTTAAATCATGGATCATCTTTAATAAATCATCTCTTGTCATTTCTTCTAAAAATGCAAAAGCTAATAGATCAATATCTTCCTCATCACCCGTAAGCTTATTGCGATAAAGCTCATATAAATCATCAATTATTTTCACTTGGGTGGCCTCCTTTAATAAGGGAAAATTATTTAAGATATTCTGTTTATAGAAATAATGAACGAAAGAAAGATTATTTTCAAGTAAAAGCACCTTAAAAAGATTGTTTTCTTTTCATTATATTTAGTGAATCCCCTTGATTAGAAGTTTTATACAAAAATAAAGAAACCATATGGAATAATCCGCAATGGAATAAAACTTATTTTTTGTGGGAAACGATTATTAAGGAAGAAAAAGAGGAGTGTACTGGGATGTCCAATCAGAAAAAAACTTATTACATTGAAGTTGGTTCAGGTCAAATATCGCAAAGTAGTTCGGATTCACCTTGGAATTTTAAAATTGAAGCGACTGATGATGAAATTATTGCTTTAAGAGAACTTTTTGATCAAAATTATTCAACTGAATGGCAAAACTTTTTTAGAGCTCATGTTCCCTATGTCCAATATCATTATGATCGTGAAAACGATAGCTATGACAGAAATTTAATAGATATTTATCAAATGATTTATAAGCTTGGCGATGAACCAGCAAAACAGCATATTCAAGGCATGGGGATATTAGACAAGGGCTAATTGGAGCATAGTTACCAGAAAAAGATGGAGTAAAATAGCTGCCTTTTGTTATGTTTTTTCTAACACGATATAATAGGATTAACACTATTTTGGGAGAAGAGATTCATATGGAGAACTTTAAAGATGCATACGGAGGAGATGTTTGTCTTTCTTTTCATCGACATTCCTTTAAACAAAGACCAGAGCATGTATTGATTATCTGCCGATATCAAAAGAAGTGGCTTTTGACGAATCATAAGGAGCGTGGCTTAGAGTTTCCGGGTGGAAAGCTAGAGATGGGTGAAACACTTGAAGAGGCAGCAGCCCGTGAGGTATTCGAGGAGACTGGTGCAATCATTAGAAAATTAGAGTATATTGGTGAGTACGAAGTAAAGAGCCAAAATCAATCATTTGTCAAAGCGATTTTTTCTGCTGAAGTGGAAAGGCTTGAAAAGACAGAGACCTATTTTGAAACAAATGGTCCAGTGCTTGTAGGTGACCAATTGTTAGAGGAACGATTTCATTCCCAATACAGTTTCATAATGAAGGATGAGGTCGTTGCTAGAGCGATAGAATATATAGAAAAACAAAAACAGAGGTGACCATCATAAGGGGTACCTCTGTTTCTTTGTATATGGTGGTAATTCATAATTAATTGTTCTTTATCAATTTTTTCTCAAGTAGTTCGACAAGCTGATACATGATGGTTGCAAAAACGGCAATAATTAACAGCGACATTAGAACAAGGGAGAAATTAAACACTTGGAAACCATAAATGATGAGATACCCGAGACCCCTTTCTGATACAAGGAATTCCCCAACGATTACCCCAACCCAAGATAATCCGACATTTACCTTTAAAGTAGAAATAATCGTTGGAAAGGATGCAGGTAATATTGCCTCCTTAAAGCTTTGAAATCGGCTGGCCCCAAATGTTTGTAAAACTTTTAAATAGTTTGGGTCAACTTCTTTGAAAGACGTATAAACAACAATCGTTGTAATGATAACTGATATTATAGCACCCATTGCCACAATCGAACTAAAGGTTGGACCTAATGCTACGATTAGGATTGGGCCTAGAGCGACCTTAGGCATAGCATTTAAGATCACTAAGTAAGGGTCCAAAATTTTCTGGAGGAATGGGGACCACCATAAAAGAGCTGCTAACAATGTACCAAGAAGGGTCCCTAAAATAAATCCAAGAATCGTTTCAAAAAGAGTTGCACTAAGATGGGATAAAATTGTGCCATCTTGAATCTTATCAGTAAGTAATACCCAAATCTTTGAAGGTGAACTAAAGATAAGAGGATCAATCCATTTCTGACGACTAGCTATCTCCCAGCCGGAAAAAAATAAGACAAAAATAATCAATTGATAAAATCTTACCCATCTTTTTTCCCGATTTAGAGCTTGAATATACTTTTCATGAAGGAGTTTGATATTACTCGAAGTAGAAGTTGAATTATTCAATTGACTCCAACTCCTTCCATATTATTTGAAATATTTCCGAATAGCTTTCATGATTACGGGCATGAAAAGGAGACAGGTCACGAAGCTCTCGAGGAACAGTGAATATTTGAAATATCCTGCCTGGTCGTGCAGAAAGAAGGTAAATCCGGTCGCTCATCGCAATAGCTTCTCCGATATCATGGGTAACTAGAATTGCTGTCTTATTAAAGGCTTTAAGTGTGTTTGATACAAGATCCTCTAGGTTTAACTTCGTTTGGTAGTCTAATGCTGAAAATGGTTCATCCAATAGCAATAGCTTTGGGTCAGTAGATAAGGTTCTGACAAGGGCTACCCTCTGTCTCATGCCACCAGATAATTGTTTTGGGTACTGGTCTTCAAAGCCCTGGAGTCCCATTTGTTTGAGTAAATTCAGTGAATACTCTTTGCTACTCTCATTTAAGCGATTCCCTAGTTTTAAGCCTAATAAAATATTTTCCTTTATTGTCTTCCAAGGAAAAAGATAATCTTGTTGAAGCATATATCCAATTTTATTTCCGGAATCCTTGATGGGTTTGTTTTCAAGTGTGACAATTCCTTCACTTGGCTCAATTAATCCGGAAATGATAGAGAGTAAGGTGGTTTTACCGCATCCACTTGGACCAAGAAGGGAAATAAATTCTCCTTCCGAAACATCAAGTGAAATATCGGAGAGAGCCGTTGTTGCTGTGCTTTTTGAAAAATAGGAGTGTTGAACCCCTTCTAGTTTTAAAAAATTCATGTCACGGCCTCCTTTTATGTGGAAAGCTATTTAATAACATCCTTTGCAATGTCTGTATTAACTAAGGTAGTGTAATCTACACGTTTAGGAAGGTCACCAGCTTCATCCATAATATTTTGTAGATTGTTCCATTCTTCCTCATCTAATATAGGGTTTGTTGCATATGATCCTTGTTTTTTATAGCGATCAACAACCTTTTCGATTAGGTCGAGTTCAGTATCCTCAAAGAATGGTTGGATGGCCTCAGCTGTTTCCCTAGCACTATGAGTATCCACCCATTGTTGGGCTTTATAAATCGCACGAGTGAATTTTTCAATGGTTTCTTTGTTCTCTTTTAAATAACTGCTCTTTGTCATAAAGGTAGTATAAGGGACATGACCTGATTCTGTTCCAAATGAAGCGACGATATGGCCTTTTCCTTCTTGTTCAAAAATGGAAGCGGTTGGTTCAAATAATTGGACAAAGTCCCCAGTTCCGGAGGCAAAAGCTGTAGAAATGTTGGCAAAGTCAATATTTTGGATGAGTTTCAAATCTTGTTGTGGATTGATTCCATGCTTTTTCAAAACAAATTCACCGACCATCTGTGGCATACCACCTTTTCGTTGACCAAGGAAAGTGGTACTCTTCAATTGATCCCAAGAGAAGTGATCAATTTTTTTGCGGGATACAAGGAAGGTTCCATCTGTTTGTGTGAGTTGAGCAAAGTTGATTACTGTATCACTGGATCCTTGGGCATGAACATAAATGGAAGTCTCAGATCCAACTAATGCGACATCAGCTCCGTCTGATAGAAGAGCAGTCATTGTTTTGTCTCCTCCAGGGACCGTTGTCACCTTGACCTTAAGACCTTCGTCTTCAAAAAACCCCTTTTCTACTGCTACATATTGAGGAGCATAGAAGATGGAGCGGGTAACCTCAGCGACACGAACATTTTTTAAAGTTTTTTCCTCTTTGCTACAGGCTGCAATAGGTATAATAAGGATGGCAATGATAAGAAATGAAAAGCCAATTTTAAACCACTTTTTCATAGATGTGTCCTCCTAGCTTCATGTCTTTTGATATGAATATTTAACATATCGTATGAAGGTTAATAAAAATGTGTGAATGCCTATGTCACATTAGGATTTGTTCTAGAAAGTCTTTTAAAGGAGTATAATTTCATGAAAATAGTAAATAAACAACGTTTTCCTTCGCCAAATCCCAACATTGAACTATCGATTGTCACCTATTTATCTGATGGCTTAAGAGTAAAAGGTCTGTTAGCTGAACCGAAGGAGGAACAAGTAAATAATGGTCTTCTTTATTTACGAGGGGGAATTAAGAGTGTAGGTATGGTTCGACCAGGGAGAATAGTCCAATTTGCCTCGGAAGGCTTTGTTGTTTTTGCTCCTTTTTATAGAGGGAATCAGGAGGGCGAGGGGAACGAGGATTTTGCCGGGGAAGACCGAGAAGATGCCTTCTCTGCCTTTCGTCTTCTACAAGAGCATCCATGTGTCAAACATATTCACCTATTTGGGTTTTCTAGAGGTGGAGTAATGGCTTTGTTAACAGCTATTCAATTTCGTAAGAATGTTTCTTCCCTTGTCTGTTGGGGTGGAGTGACGGATATGTTCTTGACCTATGAAGAACGGGTCGATTTAAGAAAAATGATGAAAAGGGTAATTGGCGGGACTCCGAATAAATTTCCTGAACGATATCGGTATCGTACACCATTGTATTTTTTAGAGGATATATTTGCTCCAACATTAATCATACATGGAATGAAAGATCAAAATGTTTCCATTGAACATTCATACCGTCTTGAAAATGGATTGAAAGCATTAGGAAAAGAGGTCGAATGCTGGTACTTTAAAGAATTTACTCATTACTTCCCACCAGCAACGAATCGAAAAGTATTATCAGATTTAACGAAATGGATGAAAAACAAAAGTAACTCATGTTAAAATAACGAGTAAGAAATAATTTGGGGTGATGTTCATGGGAATGCCTTTAGAACTAAACACGATGATTGTTACAAAGGGAAGAGAAGAACGGTTGGAGGAAAATCTATTTTCACTTGTCAAAGAAGGATATCGCCTATATCCAATTGCAATTCCTTTAGAGGTTAAGCGCACGATTGACGGAGATTTAAATGGAACAGCTTTAATTCAGAAGGTTGAGTGGGAAAAAAATCAAACCAAAATTACATACCAGTTAGTGTCTTTAAATTCAACAAATTAAGCATAATTCAAAACAAAAAAGCAACTGCATTAAGCAATTGCTTTTTTTGTTTTCTAGTCCATTAGGCAATCGGTCCGCCTTTTTCTTCAATATCAGCGGCAACGCTTGAGAATTTTTTGAAGTTATTACGGAATTTATCTGCTAATTCCTTAGCTTTTGCTTCATATGCCTTTGCATCAGACCATGTTTTGTTTGGCTGAAGAACTTCATCAGGTACACCTGGGACATGGATTGGAATATTCAATCCAAAAATTTCGTCTTGAACCGTTTCGACATGGTTTAGTTCACCTTCAAGAGCAGCTTGAATCATTGCACGGGTATAGGAAAGCTTCATGCGGCTTCCAACGCCGTATTCTCCACCTGTCCAGCCCGTGTTAACTAGGTAAACTCTGGCATTTTGTTCATCAATTTTGTTTCCTAACATTTCCGCATAACGAGTTGCAGGAAGCGGAAGGAATGGTGAACCATAGCAAGTTGAGAAGGTTGCTTCTGGTGATGTTACTCCACGCTCAGTACCTGCAAGCTTAGATGTGTAACCACTTAAGAAATGGTACATTGCTTGCTCCTTGGTTAATTTAGAAATTGGAGGCAGAACTCCAAAGGCATCAGCGGTTAAGAATACGATAGTATTAGGATGTCCTGCAACGCTTGGATCCACAATATTACCAATTGCTTGAAGTGGATATGCAGCACGTGTATTTTCAGTTAATGTGCTATCATCATAGTCAGCAATACGAGATTCATTATTCACGATTACGTTTTCTAATACTGCCCCGAAACGGATGGCATCAAAGATTTGGGGTTCTTTCTCTCGAGATAGATTGATACATTTGGCATAACAACCACCCTCAATATTAAACACACCATTAGATGACCAGCCATGCTCATCATCACCGATCAAACGGCGGTTTGGATCCGTTGATAACGTGGTTTTTCCTGTACCTGACAAACCAAAGAATAATGCGACATCTCCCTCTCTACCAACATTTGCAGAGCAATGCATAGAGAGAACTCCTCGTTCAGGTAGTAAATAGTTCATGACAGAGAAAATACATTTCTTCATTTCCCCGGCATATTCAGTACCCCCGATTAAGACAGTACGTCTTTCAAAGGAAATCATAATGAATGTTTCAGATTTAGTCCCATCAATGGCAGGATCTGCTTTAAAGTTTGGTGCAGTAATAACGGTGAACTCTGGAGTATGTGCCAATAGTTCTTCTTCTGTTGGACGGATGAATAATTGATGAACAAAAAGGTTGTGCCAAGCATACTCATTAATTACTTGAATTGGAAGGCGGTATTCTTTATCTGCTCCTGCAAAGCCTTTAAAAACAAATACTTCTTCTTTGTCTTTTAAATAGTTAATTACTTTATTATAAAGGCGATCAAAAACTTCTTCTGATACTGGTTGATTTACACTGCCCCAGTCCACTTTGCTCTTAACTGAAGCTTCCTCAACAATGTATTTATCCTTAGGTGAACGCCCTGTATATTTTCCAGTTGTAGCACAAACAGCTCCTGTTGATGATAAAGACCCCTCTTTACGTCTTAACACTTTTTCCACTAATTGTGGAACGGATAATTGAATTTGAATGTTATTTCCCTTTAACAATTCGTTTAATTGGTTGGATATCCCTACTGAGTTCATATGATGAATACCTTCCTTTTTCCATTTTTTTGAAAGTGAATGCATCTCTTAAATAGTATAACACATTAACATAAATAATCTATACTAATTTATTGAACATTTCGTGTATCGTTACAAAATTGTAACAATTCGGTGATTTTATAATATTCCAATTATTATTATGATATTAACAATTGTTCTGTATGGAATGTTTAAATTGAATGCTTCTGGATGTTTTTAAAAAATTTTCGAAGGAAGATATTAGAAAGAAATAAATATAACATATATAAGGGAAATAATGTGGACAACTATTACTCATGTTTTTTATGATTACTGTTGACATTGATTGATACAATAGGATATGATTTTAATTTGAACGGATACTCTCTTATCCCGAGCTGGTGGAGGGACAGGCCCTATGAAACCCAGCAACCTGCTTTATGTGAATTTTCAATAATAATGAACCTTTTGTTTGCTTATTGTATATGTTAATTTAGTAAACAAATCGTTATTTTGAAGACGATTTAGAGCAAAGGTGCTAACCTGAGGCAAGGATTAAGTCCTTGAACGATAAGAGTGAAAGGCGCAAATTACTTTGCTATTAACCTTTCCTCATGATGGAAAGGTTTTTTTACGTTTGCAATGAAATGCGACTTTTATACGGCTATGTGGGGGAATTTTTTACAATAATAAAATGAAAAGGAAAAAATGATGAGAATGAAGGTCTTACTTATCTCTCATACTTTTCTTCTTTTTTATCATAAATACTCCCTGATTATTCCATACTACTAAGGGAATGAGTTCCGTATCAAATATTAGAAGAGCTAGTCAAGGTATAAAAAGCCATAGCTCTATTTTTGATAAATAAGGAGGAAGTCAGATGTCAATAAACGTGCGATTATTTACTTCTGAATCAGTTACTGAAGGTCATCCGGATAAAATTTGTGACCAAATTTCTGATGCGATTTTAGACGCAATATTAGCGAAGGATGCAAATGCTCGTGTCGCTGCTGAAACATCTGTTACTACTGGGCTTGTGCTAGTAGCTGGTGAAATTACTACTTCTACATATGTAGACATTCCAAAAATTGTTCGTGAAACTGTTAAGGAGATTGGATATACTCGTGCTAAATATGGTTTCGATTCAGAAACATGTGCTGTATTAACATCTATCGATGAACAATCTCCTGATATCGCTATGGGTGTTGATAAGGCCTTAGAGGCACGTGAAGGTCAAATGTCAGATGAGGAAATTGAAGCGATTGGTGCTGGTGACCAAGGCTTAATGTTTGGTTTTGCTTGTAATGAAACAAAGGAGCTTATGCCACTACCAATTTCTTTGTCCCATAAGCTTTCTCGTCGTTTAGCAGAAGTACGTAAAGAAGACATCCTCCCATATTTACGTCCGGATGGAAAAACACAAGTAACAGTTGAATATGATGAAAATAATAAGCCAGTTCGTATTGATACCATTGTTATTTCAACCCAACATCATCCTGAAATTAGCTTGGAACAGATCCAACGCAATATTAAAGAGTATGTTATTAATCCAGTTGTTCCTCAAGAATTAATCGACGAGAATACAAAATACTTCATTAACCCTACTGGACGTTTCGTAATTGGTGGACCACAAGGGGATGCAGGGTTAACTGGACGTAAAATCATTGTTGATACTTATGGAGGATATGCTCGTCATGGTGGCGGAGCATTCTCTGGGAAGGATCCTACAAAGGTTGACCGCTCAGCTGCTTATGCCGCTCGATATGTAGCGAAAAATATCGTTGCTGCGGGTCTTGCTGATAAAGTGGAGGTTCAGCTAGCTTATGCAATAGGGGTTGCCAAACCTGTCTCTATCTCCATTGATACTTTTGGTACTGGAAAAGTATCAGAAGATGTGTTAATCGATGTTGTTAACAAGAATTTTGATCTTCGTCCAGCAGGAATTATAAAGATGCTTGACCTACGTAGACCGATTTACAAGCAAACAGCTGCCTATGGTCATTTTGGGCGCAATGATATAGATCTTCCATGGGAAAAAACAGACAAAGCAGAGGCTTTAAAAGCGCAAGCATTAAAATAATAAAAACATTTAATCATTGGGAGTTACAAAAATTTGTAACTCCTATTTTTGATTCCTCGTCTAAAGTTGTGAGTGTGAGATTATTCCGCAAAAAAATTGGGTATTTCATTTAATAATTCCATTAATTTTCCACTACCTTTTCTCTATTCCTAGTGCATTTTTAAAATAAATAGTGGTAGTATTAGAGAGTATATTTTTTAAGCAGTATAAAAGAGGGATTTATTCCTTCATTAATATAGTAAGAAATGGAGTAGGTGTTACATATGTGCGGTTTTATTGGATGTGTGCATGAAAAGGCACAAGACTATCGTGACGAGCAAAAACAACTATTTGAAAATATGAATACAATTATTACCCACCGTGGGCCAGATGATGATGGGTATTTCTATGATGATCATATTCAGTTCGGCTTCCGCCGTTTAAGTATCATTGACATCGAGAGCGGACATCAGCCATTAACCTATGAGAACGAACGCTATTGGATTATTTTTAATGGAGAAGTATATAACTACGTGGAATTAAGAGAGGAGCTTTTAAAGGAAGGCTTGACCTTTGAAACAAGCTCTGATACAGAGGTTATCATTGCTCTTTATAGCCATATAAAAGAAAAAGCTGCAGAAAAGCTTCGTGGGATGTTTTCCTTTGTCATTTGGGATAAACAAGAGCAAACTCTATACGGTGCAAGAGATCCTTTTGGTATTAAGCCATTCTTTTACTATGAAGATGGGGAAAAAATCTATTTTGCTTCAGAAAAGAAAAGTATCCTTCTAGCATTAGAAAATGACGTAATTAATTACGACTCTTTACAGCATTATTTAACCTATCAGTTTGTTCCTGAGCCAATGACGATGTCAGAAGGAATTGCCAAGCTTGAGCCAGGTCATTATTTCACGAAAAAAATCGGATCTCCAATGGAAATCAAACGCTACTGGAAGGCAGCTTTTCACCCGGTACAGAAATCTGAGCAGGATTTTGTAAAGGAAATTAGAGATGTATTATTTGATTCTGTGGAAAAGCATATGCGTGCTGATGTTCCAGTTGGATCATTCCTTTCTGGGGGGATTGATTCCTCCATCATTGCTTCCATAGCCAAGGAATTTCACCCAGCAATTAAAACCTTTTCAGTTGGTTTTGAGCGCAATGGCTTCAGTGAAATTGATGTAGCGAAAGAAACAGCTGAAAAATTAGGAGTCGAGAATTTTAGCTATGTCATTTCTCCAGAGGAGTATATGAATGAAGTTCCAAAAATCATGTGGCATATGGACGATCCATTAGCAGATCCTGCCTGTGTGCCTTTATATTTCGTTGCCAGAGAAGCACGTAAGCATGTAACCGTTGTGCTATCAGGTGAAGGGGCAGACGAACTATTTGGTGGTTACAATATTTATCGTGAACCACAGGACTTAGAGGTGTTTAATAAAATTCCTTCCGTTTTCAAAGGATTCCTACGTCTCATAGCAAAGATGATGCCTGAAGGAATGAGAGGAAAAAGCTTTATTGAACGTGGATTAACTCCAATGGAGGAACGTTATATCGGTAATGCTAAAATGTTTTTAGAGTCTGAGAAGGAACAGTTACTAAATGTTTATAAAAAAGAATTAAATTATACCGATATTACGAAAAAGCTATATGAAGAAAGCCGCGGTTACGACCCAGTTGATCGTATGCAATACATTGATATTCATACCTGGATGCGTGGAGATATCCTATTAAAAGCAGATAAAACGACAATGGCTCATTCGCTAGAGCTTCGTGTTCCATTTTTAGATAAAGAGGTTTTTGAGGTTGCATCAAAAATTCCTACAAGCTTAAAAACTACAAATGGTACAACAAAATATATCCTACGTAAAGCAGTGGAAGGCGTTGTACCTGATCATGTTTTGAATCGCAAAAAGCTTGGTTTCCCGGTTCCAATTCGTCATTGGTTAAAGGATGAAATGAATGATTGGGCAAAAACAATCATCCGTGAAAGCAATACAGACCATCTGATTAACAAAGCCTATGTGTTAGGCTTATTAGAAGACCATTGCCAAGGGAAGGCGGATAATAGCCGTAAGATTTGGACTGTACTTATGTTCATGGTTTGGCATCAGGTGTATATGGAGAAAAAATACTCATTTGAAAAGGAATACTTTAAAGAAAAAGCTTTTCAATCATAAAATTGCATGAAAAAAGCTGACCTTCAAGGTAAGTAGTTCAGTTTTGAAGTAGAAAATCATAAAAAGAATAAGAAATATCCTGCCATTTGGCTACAAAAAGATATGACAATTAACACTAAAAATAGCATCAGTTTTAGCTGATGCTATTTTTAGTGTTATAATTCAAGGGAAAGAAACCTTTTTAGGGAATTGCTCGTCTATATAGAAAGAAATTAAACCAAAAAGGTAGGTGTATTATGAGAAAAGGATTTGTCTTTTTACTTATATTTGTAGCAATAGCTTCGGTTGTTGGATGTAATAAACAAATAAACATTAAATCTGAAGATAAATTAATAATTGAAAAACTTACTGAAACAGAAGGACAATATGAGGTTATTAAAGAGATAACTGACAAAGAAAAAATTGAAAATGTTCTTAAAATCTTTAAGAAAGCAAGATGGGAAGAAGCAAGTGATAAAAGCACGTATCCTGATTTTAAAATTAATGATAGTTATGCAATTTGGATTACTTCAAACAATAAGATAAGAGTTAGAATTGACAGTATAAGCAAAAACACCTTTCTATCTGAAAAAGACTCAAAAGTTTTATATGAAATTATTACAGATGAAAAGCTCGGTGAATAAATTTCACTGAGCTTTTTATCTTAAATAAATTATATCATTCAAATCAAATACTTTATCTACAATGCCAAGTCGTTGAGCAGGAGTTAGTTTCTTACCATCGGCAGTTTTAAATGGTAAGCAAAAGTTAAAGTAAGTTCTCAAAATGGTCAAAGCATATTGTGCGTACTTCGGATTGAAGTTTGCATATATATAACTTTTTCCTTCGCCCCTCGCTGTCATTAAAGGTCTTTCAAGAATGGATAGCCTTCTTCTCATTTGTTGGATATAAGCATTGGTGGCATTATCATTTACCTCTAACACCATTTCAGCAATATCTTTTGGCTCATAGGAAGAAAGGTCTGTTGTGCAATCAACCAAGTGAAAGCCTTTATCTTTTGATGCCAAAGGATGTTCAATTGGATTGTTGGCATATTTATTAAAGGTCTTTTTTTCTTCTAAGACTTGTTCGTGAAAAGTGTGTCGGCTAAACAGTTCGGTTAAATAATATTTAGCCAACATCCTTAAATTTTTTGTATCATAACCACTCTGAAAACCCCACTCCAGCAAATCCTGTTTTGCATCTTCAAACTCCTGCAAACATTGTTTTCTTGATTTTTCTCGGTCAACAAGACTTAGAAAGTGGTGGGCATCGTATTGTTTGATTTCTTTGGCAAAAACACGATAGAAAGCTGTTTTGATTGAACTGTCATTATCGCTAATCATTCGCCATTCATTTGCCTTTACAAGCTGTTTTATCAGCCAATAATGAGCAATATTCGTGTAAGTTGCGTTGACGTGCAGACCATCTACATATTGACTTCTGTGCCTGATTTTATTAATGTCGTGCGTATATCGAGCATATTCTTCTTCATTCTCTTTAGGTGGTTCTTGGGGGTAATGAGAAAAATCCAACCTTGCATTTTTCTTGGCAAACTCATTCAAGCGGTCATCTTTATATTGAATGGTGTCCAAAGCCAGTTCCTCAAAGGTAATATCCCAATCATAAGCAACATCAGAACGAAAGGCATATCTTGAAAAAACCTCCGAAGTAACGACAATATATGTTTGCAAATTTAAGTCTTCCAATCCCCGAAATTCACTTCCACCTTGACCTTTTTTCCGAACATTGTTGAGTAAATAATGCATCTTATCAGTATTTAGCCACATTTCCTTAAAATGCTTGTCCTTTAAAGGTTTTGTTTCGTATCTGTCTAAAAACTCTAAACATCTACGATAAAGCCATTCTAACTTTTGATAATATGTTCCAACCCCAATATCTAAAATTTCACAAGCACGACTGATAGGAACCTTATTTAACAGCAATTTTGCAAATGTAGGAAGTATGTCATTTCTTTGTTGGTGATAGGTGGTTGATTGTTTTCTGTTCGGCAAAACATTGGTGATTTTTTTACACTGTTTACATTGCCACCTTTGAGAATTACTTGTACTTTTCCCTTGCTTATAAAACTCTTTTTTATGGTCAAAAGGGGTAAAGCCTTCGTTAATACAGCCTTCTTTATGAAACACATAATCTGGTTCAACATCTTGAACTGTTTCAATTCTGACAAGCCGACTAATTTCTTCTGCGATAGACCAATTAGAATAAGGATAGGAACTAATGTCCGATACAACACCTACATTCGGCTGTACGGGGTCAGGATTGCACCTAATAACCTTACTTCGGTTCTTCGTACTTCCAGTTAATTTATATCGACTTGGTTTGTTTAACACCTTTTCAAACCGCTCTTGGTCTTTTCCAAACCATTTGCAGAATGGGTCTGTACAAAAGTTATATTGAATTTGAAATGTCTTATCATTCCAATGAAATTGAACAGGAGTAAAAAGTAAATGGTTGTATCTTTTAGCGTATTTTGTGGTGTCTAAAATGCCATAGTGTTTTTTTCTATCTTCGATGTCGCCATCTGATAAAGGCGGAACAACCGATACCACTGAGTCTTGTTTATTAGACAACCGCTTCAAATTAGCCAATGGAATTCACCTTCACCATTTCTTCAATTTCCATCTGTTTTATTAACCGTTTGTTATTTCGTTTTTGCTCAATCCATTTAATGAAATCTTTATCATCAAGGATATTTTGTAAGAACTTATCGGCAACTTCACTTTCGCTATATTGCGTGTATTCGGCATAATATTTCACAATGGCTTGAGACCTTTCGGAAATCAGCCAATCAACCTTATCTGCATTGGTATTCTTGGGTTTAATGAACTTCACCGCACATCAACCTCCTTATTCAAATTATAACAACTTTCGACTTAAAATTAACAACAAAATTAGCATAATTTTTGGCATATGACCAACAGCCATTGTCCACCTACTAATTAGTATGCCAATTTTCGTGTTATTTTATACGCATTTTGACAACAAACATTGTTATATCAACAAAAATAAAGAGTCCAATTCTTATGCGAATTGGACTCAAAATTGTGGTGTTAATTTATATTTTCTACCTTAAAACTGAACTACTTACCTTCAAGGTCAGCTTTTTTATTTCTTTGGAAGATAAGTAATAGCCTGTCTTCCCATCTGAATCCATGCCTGTTCAAAATCCTTTAAAGGTGCCTTTTGATTTTTCTCACCAGTTAGGGGATCATTAAAATAAACATATTGACTGTCATATCCAGTAATGAGGACAGAATGTTCTTTATAGGTAATCTTGATTTTCCCCTTTTTGGTATACCAAGTTTCAAAATATTCAGCTGGGAGTTTTTTATAGGCTGTATTGATAATAACCCAAACAGGTCTTCGATCAGAAAGATGAATCTTCAATTCCTGAAAATCAGAGCCAGTCAAATCCTTTATCCGATTAGGTAAGTAGATTTCAGCTAGTTGTTTAATAGGAGAATGATAGACTCCTAGACCGGGATTTTCAAAGGTATACATATCCCCGACAAACCCATCATTTGGATTTCCAAAATATATCTTGCCATTTTCCTCGCGATAAGGAGTGGGGTCTTTCTCAATCTTTTTTGCTAAGGTCATTTTATCGACATCCACACCTGAATAATTTAACAACATTGCCAGGGAAGTAACTTCACAACCGCGGGGAAGCTCAGGCATTTGAGAGATGACTTCTGCATTAATTAATACGGTTTCCTCCATTTTAATGATGGACATGTTGAAATTATCCTCTAAAAAGGAATTGGTCTGAACAATAGGAGAATGAATAATATTTTTCAATCTCTCGACAGCTTCGGCAATATTACCCGTTTTTCGATTATCAAAAATAAAGGCAAATACAATAATAAATAAAATAATAATAAACAAGGAAAGTGAACTGGAAAGGTTCTTTCCCTTTTTCAGTTTAATTATCAAATAAGTAAATAATAAAAACAAAAGAATAATAAAAAACAATAAAATTTTCATGGCACCACCTTAAATACAAAAAGAAAACGATAAAAGTAAATTGGCTACTTTTTCATCGACCCTGAGTTTAGTCTTTTCTTGTTGAAATAATCCTACATATATATCGGTAAATAATCATGGTTATTCAAGGTGGGAATGTTACCCAAGTATACGGAATAATCAATTGGGGAAATGCTAAATTTACTATTTACTTTTCCTGTATGGATTTATAATATTGTCCTTTTTCAACATATTCTCGAGTAATTCTTTCCATATCCTTAATGTCATCCTCATTTAATTCGCGAACTACTTGAGCGGGCCGTCCAAATGCTAAAGTGTTGGGTGGAATCTTTTTCCCTTGTGGGACAAGACTGCCAGCACCGATAAAGGCACCTTCCCCGATTTCGGCATTATCAAGCACGATGGAGCCCATACCAATCAATGCATTTCTGCGAATGATACAGCTATGAAGGATTACCTGATGTCCAACAGTAACTTCATCCTCAATAATCAGAGGATTATCTGGGCTTTGATGTAGGACAGAGTTATCCTGGACATTCACTTTATTACCAATTATGGTTGGAGCAACATCACCACGGATTACAGTATTGTACCAGATGCTTGATTCTTCTCCAATAGTTACATCCCCTGTTATCGTAACGTAATCTGCTATAAA
Source organism: Bacillus massilinigeriensis (assembly GCF_900117315.1). Taxonomy (GTDB): domain Bacteria; phylum Bacillota; class Bacilli; order Bacillales; family Cytobacillaceae; genus Bacillus_BE; species Bacillus_BE massilionigeriensis. Next base: position 3,312,255 of record NZ_LT630337.1, on the reverse strand, counting down.
AGCGCTATCTGCAATTATTGGTTGTTTATTTTTATATGGGTATAACATGAAATTCTTCCCTTCATTTTCGTAATATGTTTATTTTAACATGTTTTCTCCAATAGTTGAGCCATAGGTTCTGGAATGTCAATGGTTAGACATCTTGTTTTTAGGCACATGAACAAATTTTGTTGTATATTAAAAAGGAGCTACAAAAGTCATTGGAGGAATAATTATGTGGAAATGGGAAGCAGAAGGTGAAGCAAAGGGTGTCGTTGTAATGATACACGGTGCGTTTGAACATCACCGACGCTATGGCTGGCTTATTGAAATGTGGCGTTTGTCTGGTTTTCATGTGATCATGGGAGATCTTCCTGGACAAGGAATGACGACAAGGTCAAGTAGAGGTCATATTGATTCATTTGATGAATATATAATTGAAGTGAAGGATTGGATTCAAGCGGCCTATCAATTTGAATTGCCAGTATTCTTACTAGGTCACAGCATGGGTGGTCTCATCGCGATTCGAATGTTACAGGAGGAGAGGCTGAACCTTGCAGGCGTTATCTTATCATCACCATGTTTAGGTCTATTAACTGCCCCTTCAAAATGGTTGAACTTACTCTCCTATCCTCTAAATACTATTTTCCCAAGTCTCAGAATAAGTCCTGGCTTGACGATAGATAAAGCAACAAGAAATTTAGATGTTCAAGAGGCCGATATGAACGATACGCTCTATGTGACAAAGGTATCAGTGAGGTGGTATCGCGAACTACTGACTGCTGTGAAGCTTGCATTTCTAAACAATAATAAAATTCAAGATGTCCCAATGCTTGTGATGCAGGGGGGCGATGATAGGATTGTCAACAAGCAGTCAGTGAAAGAATGGTTTAACCAAGTTCAATTATCTGAGAAACGATTTAAAGAATGGCCAAAATGCTATCATGAAATCTTTAATGAGCCTGAGCGTGATGAGATTTTCGTTTACGCAAAGGATTTTGTTGACAGTCAGCTTAGAGCGATTGGCTACATTGTTTAATACAATCAATATTCACTATTAATGATTCTTAAGAACAGAACAAATTATTTTCGAGTGAAATCGTTCATGCTTTAGTTTCCTGCCTCCTGAATGAGGGAAAAAGAGGTGTTCTAGTATGGTTATTCCAACCATGCCAATTAGTTTAATGTCCAAGGTTTACCGGTTAGTTTTTCCAGTGGTACATAAGGAGCTTGCTTATTGGAAAGAAAGAGCAGGAGCCATTCCAAACCAGGAATTAAGGAAGCAAGCCTTGGCCAGTATTGATAAAAAAACCTTTCATTGCGAAGGGGGTTCTATCCTATCCCTTTTAGCTAATGAACATTATAAAGAAGCGATTAAATTTATTGTCGCTTATCAAACGATTAGTGATTATTTAGACAACTTATGCGATCGAAGTACATCGCTTGATCCAGATGACTTCAGAGCATTGCATGATTCAATGGAAGATGCCTTATCTCCTGAGGCAGAACCGAAAAACTATTACCGCTATCGTGATGATCAGGATGATGGGGGTTATTTAAAGGATTTAACGAAAACATGTAGCGATGTATTGAGGAAGATGGATAACTACCCTTATATTCAAAAACCCTTGCTTGAACTGTGTCACTATTACTGTGATTTACAAGTAAATAAGCATGTGAAAGAAGAGCAGCGCATCCCTCGATTAAAAGAATGGTTTAATCGCTATAAACAAGTGATACCAGAGATGGAATGGTATGAATTTTCTGCTTGCTCTGGTTCAACTCTTGGGGTATTTTGCCTAGTATCATATGCGAAGAGAGATGACTTTACTCCACAGCATGCAGATAGCATTATGAAAGGATATTTCCCATATATTCAGGGTCTACATATATTGCTTGATTATTTTATCGATCAAGAAGAGGACCGAGAAGGTGGAGATTTAAACTTTTGCTTCTATTATGAAGATGAGGAAACATTATTTAATCGGTTAAAATACTTTTTAAAAGAAGCAGATCGTCATACGGAAAAGCTTCCACATCGGAGATTTCATCAGTTAATCAATCGAGGTTTATTAGGAGTTTATTTATCCGATGAAAAGGTTAGAAGACAAAAAAATGTGAGAAGACTTGCCAAAGAGATAATCAAAAAAGGTGGTCCAATTAGCTTCTTCTTTTATCTTAATGGACTAGCCTATCGCAAAATGCAAAAATGGGTACCAAATGGAGTCATGCGGACATTCATTAAATAGTTGTGTGAAAAAAGAAGTAGCGATTCAAAATCAGCTACTTCTTTTCAATGGCAACGATAAATGGGGGATTGTTTTTTTGATTAATAAATTGATACTGTAAGACATGAGCTTGCTTTTGATCCATTTGTTTTAAATAGGTTAGCAGGTAATCCCGTTCAATGGCTCCTTCATCATGACCATGATAAATGACCAAAACAATGATTCCTTCAGGAGCCAAAATTTCAAAAAGAGCTTCCACAGCTTGAAGGGTTGTTTGTGGAGTGGTAACAATGGATTTATCTCCGCCGGGCAAATAACCTAAATTAAATATGGCCCCCTTAATTGAACCATGAAATTCTTCAGGGATTAGCCTTTTTACATGCTCATGTCCTGAGTGAAAAAGTGTTACTCGATCCTCTAAATGATACTCCCTCAGTCTTTCAACAGTGTTTATTATAGCTTGCTCCTGGATATCAAATCCAAAAACTTGCCCCTGTTGACCAACAAGACCAGCTAAAAACACTGTGTCATGACCATTCCCTAAGGTTGCATCTACAACTGTATCTCCAGCTTTGACTGTTTTTTCTAAAAGCAACCGTGCATATGGCAATACCCTGTCTAGTATCATTTGCCTGCCTCCACATGGCTATGCTTGTAATATTTCCCTTGCCAGCTATTTCTACTTTTTAGTTCTGCATCGATTGCATTTAATACTTCCCATTTATTGACGCTCCACATTGGTCCAATCATTAAATCAATTGGTCCATCCCCTGTGATTCGGTGGATAATCATTTCTGGGGGTAAAATTTCTAACTGATCACATACTAAGCTTACGTAGTCATCAAAGGATAAAAACTTAAGCATTCCTTTTTCATATTGCTTTACCATAGGGGTTCCTTTTAAAAGATGAAGTAAATGAATTTTGATCCCCTGTACATCTAACTTTGCAACCTCACGTGCTGTTTCCATCATCATCTCAGGTGTCTCCAAAGGTAATCCGTTAATGATATGGGAGCAAATGCGAATCCCATGCTTTCGAAGCTTGTTCACGCCATCGATATAGCATTGGAAATCATGTGCACGATTGATTAATGTAGCTGTTCGTTCATGGACAGTCTGTAATCCTAATTCAACCCATAAGTAGGTTCTTTCATTCAGTTCAGCTAAATATTCTACGACGTCATCTGGTAAACAATCCGGACGTGTTGCAATCGACAGTCCCACGACGCCTTCTTGCTTTAATACCTTTTCATATTTCTCTCTTAATACTTCAACGGTCGCATGGGTATTTGTATAGGCTTGGAAATAAGCCATATACTTGCCATCCTTCCATTTTGTATGCATTTTTTCTTTTATTTCATGAAATTGTACTTCTAAATCATCGACACGATTTCCAGCGAAATCACCTGAGCCAGCAGCACTACAAAAGGTACAACCACCGTGAGCGACTGTACCATCACGATTCGGACAATCAAAACCGCCATCTAATGCTATCTTAAAAACTTTATGTCCAAATTGATTGCGTAAATGATAATTCCAAGTGTGGTACCGTTTATCATCTGATGCATATGGAAAAGGACTCGTCTGATTCAATTCAGCAACCTCCTCTATTAACATTTCATAAATAGTAAAAAAAGAATTTTTTTTACATAAAAAGAATTTTATCATGAAGTGTCATGGTTATCCAATTGTAATCTTTTCAAATAAATAATTGGAAGGTTTTTTAGTCTCTTATATGTGGTAAGAAAAATCACATTTGAACAAGATAATATAGAAGCGTTTTGCTTCTTATGTCTTTCGATTTAGGAGGAGGTTTAATTATGGCAACTCGGGAATCGATGGGGCAATTGATGGATGAGTGTAATAATGCAATTCAATATGCACAAAAGCAACTCGAAACAGGTAGCAGACAGGAGCATTATAATATGAATGAATATACACAAGCTATGCAACAGCTGGAAAATGCGTATAATGACCTGTCTCAAATGGCACATAGTGCAAATTCACAGCAACGTGAACAGTTGCACAGAATGAGGATTCAGCTTCAGCAGCTACAAAACCAAATGACTTTACTTGACCATTAAAGGAGAGATCAAGTGATGGTTAGAAAGCGTTCGAAACAAAATAATCCAGAACAAAAAACGAGAAATGGAATAAATAATCAAGACATTGAAATGGGTCAAGAAATGGACCAGGTGAAATTATCAAAGAAAAAATATGAAAAACGTGGCGGACAACCTGTTAAGTCCAAAATGCATCAAGAACAGGATCAATCATCATAATAATGAAAAGCTCTCACATTTGTGGGGGCTTTTTATTTGTCATAGGTGGTTAAGACTGTAAAATAAAATCCATGGATATGGTTTCCAAATTATTGACCACTTTGTTAAATGTGAAAATAATTTATTTCAGTAACCGAAACGTTTTTATTGAAGTTTAGTAAAAAAACAACTAATATATTTTGGTATTCGAAATATTTTAGTTGTAAAGGAGCGTTTTTCATGCCACGTGCCGTTTGGCTATTAGTAATTGGAATGGCAGTGAATGTAACAGGCTCTTCTTTTTTATGGCCTTTAAACGCAATCTATATTCACGATCATTTAGGAAAGTCTTTGTCAGTTGCAGGTATTGTCCTGATGTTAAATTCCGCAGCGAGCGTCATCGGAAATTTATTCGGAGGATATTTATTTGATAAAATTGGTGGTTATAAATCAATCATTCTTGGGATAGGAATATCCCTTTTATCGGTAAGTGGATTAATTTTCTGGAATGGTTGGCCAGCATATGTTGTTTTGTTAACGATTCTAGGATTTGGTTCAGGAATCGTATTTCCATCTATGTTTGCCATGGCCGGAACGGTTTGGAGACAGGGTGGAAGAAGAGCATTTAATGCTATTTATGTTGCTCAAAACCTAGGAGTAGCGGTAGGGGCTGCCTTAGGAGGCTTTGTCGCATCATACTCCTTTCAATTCATATTTATTGCTAATGCCCTAATGTATTTAATCTTTTTATTCATTGCAGGATTTAGTTATCGAAATATGCAAGTTGTAGGGGAAAGAAAGATATCAAAGGTGAAAGAGAAGGCAGAAAAAGGTCATCACAATAAGTTAGTAGCTTTACTCGTCCTATGTATCGGGTACTTATTGTGTTGGGTTGCATATGTTCAATGGCAGTCCACCATTGCTTCGTATACACAGGAAATTGGAATTAGCTTAAGGCAATATAGCTTTCTTTGGACAATTAATGGAGCATTAATTGTGCTTGGTCAGCCCATTTTAAATAGCTTCATTAATTCAATGAATAAATCAATTAAAAGCCTTATGGTTGTAGGTATGGGAATTTTCATCCTATCCTTTTTAACTGCTTCCTTTGCCAATGGATTTTCTGGATTTTTGATCTCCATGATTATTTTAACTATTGGAGAAATGTTAGTTTGGCCATCTGTCCCTACCATTGCAGATAAATTAGCTCCAAAAGGGAAGTCTGGATTATTTCAGGGAATTGTAAATAGTACAGCGACCGGTGGGAGAATGATTGGTCCATTATTAGGTGGAATGCTCGTAGATTGGTATGGAATGTCCATCCTATTTATCTTTTCGACTGCTTTGATTGTCGTTTCAATTTTTACGACAATTATCTATGATCATAGGATCAAAGATATAGGGGCTCTTATTAAAAAGGCCTCTTAAATTCACTAAGAGTATGACAAATATTGTAATTGAAAAAAATTCCCCTCTAATGCTAGAGATGAACCTTCTAGCATTGGAGGGATATTTTTAATGATTCACCTGAAATTGTGTGCATTATTGTAAAAAGCCTCCATTTATAAGGAGTTTCTTTACTTCTTCTTTCGACATAAGGTCTTTTGAATCTGTTAAGTAGGATTCATAAATTAAAGGGAATGCTGTCTTCCTCTCGTGGACAGGCAAGATGACTAGTAAATCCTGATCGTAGACAAAAGTACCTTCTTTTTCATAATCCCCAACAAGTACTTCTTCAATTTTTTCACCTGGTCTTGCATCGATTTCCGTCATTTTAATGTTAGCTTTACCATTATATTCGATTAGAATTTCAGCTAAGTCGATAATCCGACAAGCCTTCATTCTCAAAATAAATATTTCTCCACCTTTGCCAAAAGAGGCTGCTTTTATTAATGATTGAATGGCTTGCTTCGGGGTGACAAAATAGCGAGTCATTCGTTTGTCTGTAATTAGGATTTCATTTTTCTCTTCTATTTGTTTTTTAAATAAAGGTAGCACGCTTCCACTGCTTCCGAGAACATTTCCACCTCTAACACAGAGAAATTTGGTCTGTTCATCTAACTGATTTGCGTGAAGGATTAGCTTTTCACCTAATGCCTTTGCCATGCCATAGGTATTTACAGGGTCAGCTGCTTTATCTGTTGAAACATAAATGACCTTTTTTACTCCATTAATTATTGCTGCTTCAATCACATTTTGGGTGCCAATCACATTCGTTTTGATTGCTTCAAGAGGGTTGTCCTCACAGACAGGAACATGCTTAAGAGCAGCAAGATGAAAAATAAAGTCTACCCCTGTGCAGGCTTGCATTAGGGTATCCTTGTCCCTAATATCTCCAATAAAAAAGTGTAGTCTTGGGTCTTCAATTTCTCTTCTCATTTGTACTTGATTATTTTCATTTCTTGAGAATACTATAATTTTTTGAGGATGAAGAGATAAAAGCTGATGAATTAATTCGGTACCCCAAGAGCCTGTCCCTCCTGTAACTAGTACCACTGAATTTTTATACAATTTGGTTTCCTCCAGTAATTTGTTGAATATAATCTTTAGCTTTAAGAATAATCAATTCCCTTTTAATTGAATTCCTTCTAATATTTGCTGCCAAAGATGATTATTGCCTTCCCAGATCTCACTATTAGGAAATTCCAAAGCACAAACCTTTTCAAGTGGCCAGTTCTTTTCCACGATACCTGCAACACTCTTATGATTGATGAGAAGTACGCGAAAATCATGCTTTACAAGATTGGATAGAACCGATTGAAGTTCTTCTGCCTCCTCATATGAGCCCTCCGTACGGATAAACAATATCTTCTTAGCATGTTCCATCGTATTTAGGAACCGTTTGATTCGCCTATCATATTTTTCGCGAACCTCCTGATAGGATCCTAGATGTTGAAGGGAATTCTTGTCCGAACTGAAGTCATGATTTGAAACCATTTGATACGCATCATCGGATACGCAAATCATTTCTGGACCCGCATATCCGATAATCCTTAAATTCTCATAATCCATAAATCCAATAAAGCGGTTCCTCAAAAGACGATTGACATTTGATAATCGTGGAGAGGCCATCCAGTCGAAAACCCCAGAAAAAGGCCTGAGGTTATGCCTTTTCAATTGAATAGAGGTTAAACATAAATCGCCAAGACTAAATATGGCATCGTATTCCCCCTTTAACTCCTGCAAATTCATTTTTCTCAACTCCCTTATATCTAAATTGAAAGGTAAAAAAATATTTAGATTGGGTGCAAAGCACCTTTAAACCTTGTCTCCTTAGTAGATGCAGATAATAGTTAAAATGAAAGTGCAGTTTACCAATTTTTATAAAATGTGCTTTGTTCCTATTTCCTATATTTACATATGAAAAGAGGGTACCTGTTTGGCCCCTCTCAAAGGGAAATATTCTTTTATTGAGGGCATTTGATAAATGAAGGATAAAAATGTGAGTCTTAATTATGACAAATAGAAGAGCATGAGAAATTCTACAGAATGATTAAGTAAAATGGGTGGTTTTAACCGTTGGATTGAAGTTGACAATTTCTAAGATGATGGGGGTTCCTTTTTCAATCTCTGATCCCTCAGGAACAGATATTAGTAAAGAGCCTATTCCTTCCTCCCCTGCGGTATAGGAAAAAATATTTTCCATTTGTAGGACTCCATTGATATAAACATTAAAGTAACTATTATCCATATTTAATTCCGGTAATGCTTGAACAATTTCTCCTGAATCATTAAAGAATTGGGTCGTACTAATTTTATGTGTACTCAATTCTGCAATGGGTTCAGATGTTACATGAAATAGTCGCGTAATCGTTGGGGATAGTGATATTTTATTTTCTGATGAAATAGCGAGCTTGAATATTCTAAGTACCATATAATTCTCCTCCTTACAGGTTCTATATAATATATGAAAGCAGTTATAAGTAGCGATAGATAGACTAGGTTATTAATAAAAAATTGAAGAAAAGGCCTATTAAGGCCCATTTTTATCAATAAGGGTGGCAATTTATTATTTTAAAAGATATTTGTCTATACACTATGCATTCCCACGAAATATTGTGAATGTAGACGAGAATTATAGGAGAGATGTATAGATGAAAGTATTATTAGCCACCTATTGGACTATACCCCATTTGGGGGGAGTTTGGAATTATATGGTTCAGCTAAAGCAGAAGTTAGAGGAACTAGGACATGAAGTAGATTTACTAGGTTATGGAGATGACAATAATTCCGTTCATATCGTAAATAAAGGCAAAAAGGTTGAAAAGGAGAAACTGCTTCCGATTGTTAAATCAAAAATTAATCCTCAAACCCATCCAGAGGTATTTAAGAACAAATTAGTTGAATACACGGAAATTCAACGTTATGTATATGAGTTGGCTGCATTAAACCTTGGATTGAATCAATATGACATTATTCATACTCAGGATGTCATCTCGACTGCATGTATAAACCGTATCAGACCCGCTTATACCCCATTAGTAGCCACACTGCATGGTTCAGTTGCTCATGAGGTTAGAATGCAATTAGAAACGATTCATAAGTCTGAAACTTCCTATATGGCAAGGGAGTACTATGATGATCTTGAAAAAATAGGGGCAAGTACAGCTGAGGTTACAATTGTCGCTAATCAATGGTTGAAGAATATATTAGTATATGAATTTGGTGTAAAAAGTGAGCAAATAAAGATTCTCCATTATGGTTACGATACAGAAAATTTTATTAGACAAGTCAATCAAAAAACAGAAATCGAACGTCCAATAGATAAAAAAGTAATTATCTTCACAGGCAGGTTAGTTGATGTAAAAGGAGTTCATACCTTAATTTCAGCCTTAGGAAAATTAAAAAAATATCGCAATGATTGGGTTTGTTGGTTAGTGGGTACTGGAGACAAACAAGCTGAATTAAGAATCCAATGCAAGGTTCAGGGGGTTGAAGGGGATGTCGTCTTTATGGGATCAAGGGATGATATTCCTAATTTATTATCAAAATCAGATATTTTCGTGCTCCCAAGCATTTTAGACAACCAACCATTGTCATTAATTGAAGCACAAATTTCAGGAAAACCAGCGATTGTTAGTGATGTAGGAGGGCTTCCTGAGATGGTTGAGAATAATGTGACCGGATTTGTTATTCCAAAAGAAAACCCTGATATTCTTTGTGATAAGCTAGAGATTCTTCTTGGAAATGAGCAATTGCGCAAAAAATTTGGAACGAATGCAAAGAATTGGGGAATGACCCATTGGTCTTTGGAGAGAGGGGTAAGAGGATTATTAGATATCTATAGTGAAGCAATAGTAAAAAGACTTCGAAATATAAAAGGGTAAATTGTAAAAAAGAGAATACGTTTAAAACCGTGAAACCAAGAAATTCAGTTAAAGGACATCTGACTTATACCACTTATTCTCAAATAACATACATTATTGGAAAACTAAAAAGGAGAATAGGTAATGAAAATCATAGTCACAGGTGGAGCGGGGTTTATTGGATCACACCTCGTAGATGCACTCATCAAAAGGGGGCATGAGGTGCATGTATTGGACAATCTTACGACAGGACAGCTTAAAAATCTTAATCCAAAGGCCATACCCCATTTTGTAGATATATGTAAAGGAAGGGCAAAGGAGCTAATTATTGAGGTGAAGCCAGAGGTTGTTTATCATCTGGCAGCCCAAGCGGATGTTGGGAGATCAGTTACAAACCCTTCATTTGATGCTGAGGTAAATATCAATGGGACAATTAATATTTTAGAAGCTTGTAGTGAATTATCCGTTAAGAAATTGATTTTTGCCTCAACATCAGCGGTATATGGGAATTTAGAGACAGATTTATTAAAGGAGGAAGATATAACAGCTCCTACATCCTATTATGGCCTATCGAAGCTAACGGCAGAATCTTATATTAGAATGTTTAATGAATTATATGCTCTTCCTTATACTATTTTACGTTATGCTAACGTTTATGGACCTAGGCAAATACCAAAGGGTGAAGGTGGAGTGGTTGCAGTCTTCTTAGACAGATTGGCAAGGGGTCAGTCTCTTACTATACACGGAGATGGAGAACAAACAAGGGACCTTATTTATGTTAAGGATGTTGTAGAAGCGAATTTAGCTGCTTTAAAACTTGGAAATGGACAAACACTTCATGTTAGCACATCACAAAGAACTTCAATCAATGACATGGTGAAAAGGCTTGAGACGCTACATCATCAACCAATTAAGACTATTCGAGCCATTGGGAGAATAGGTGACATTAAACACAGCTGTTTAGATAATAGAAAAGCTATGCAATTTCTAAATTGGTCCCCAAAGATAGATATCCTTGATGGTTTGTCGAAAACCTATACCTCCTTTTTTCCTGGAGATGACAAATATTGATTCATCTTGTTTTCGTTTCTTCGGTCGAAAAAAGGATAGCAACTATGACTCCAACTAATCCTGAGGAAGGTTGGATCCATCATGAGTGAGCAGCAACGAATGATGATTACAGGAGCCAGTGGGTTTACTGGCATTCACGCATGTGAAAATTTTTTAAAACAAGGATTTCAGATAATTGCTGTAACAAGTAGAAACCAGTTCCCATATGAATATGAAGGAATGACCCAGGTGCCTTGCAACCTTACTAGAAAAAATGAAGTATTCCAACTAATCCAATCAACACAACCACATTACCTTCTACACCTTGCAGGTCAGAATCATGTACCAACCTCCTGGAATGATCCTATGACAACCTTTGAAGTGAATTGTTTGTCGACTATCTATATTATTGAGGCGATTCGAAGGTATGCCCCTTTATGCAAAATAGTTGTTGTAGGGTCGCTTCTCCAATTTGATCCGAACCAACCATCTACCCTTCAGCATCCCTATAGTTTTAGTAAGACCATGCAGGCTATTGCTGCGTTATCATGGCAGTCGCTCTTTGGAATGAACATAATGATTGCCAAACCATCAAATTTGATTGGTCCGGGTAATTCAAATGGAGTTTGCTCAATTATTGCCCAAAGGATAGCTGAAATGGAAAGGAAGGGATCGGATCCAGTTCTCGAATTGAATAACTTATATGCAGCCCGTGACTTTTTGGACGTAAGGGACGCTGTTAAAGCATACGCACGGCTTTTTGAGAGTGGGACTGCTGGGGAGCAATATCATGTATGTTCAGGGAACACTTATTATATTAAGAAAATTGCAGAAATATTTCATTCCATAGCAAAGGTTGATTTTAGAATGAAAGGAATGAACGATAACCCGGAACCACTAACAGATGTTAAACCGACGTTGCTTTCAAATCTTGGATGGACACCTCAAATTCCATTAAAGCAATCATTAACTGAAATTCTAGAATATAAGAGGAGAATAACAGGATCTAGTTAAGTTAAAATAAGGAGGCTAGCTCTCATCACTGCTTTTTATTTTGAGTTAGCCTTTGTAAACGAAGTGAGCAATCGAAATAAACAACAATTATTAGACGACTTGCATCTTACAATCAAATTTAATACAATATGACTATATTTTATAAAAATAAAGACGATGACGAGGAATAGTAATAATGTGTATCCTGTATTAGAGAGTTGACGGTTGGTGAGAGTCAATCAGGTCCATTATGAACTCGCCTTCTGAGTTGCAAGTATGAAACATGGAGTAATACTTGCCGTTTACCGCGTTAAGGATTAATGAAGCGAGTGGCAAAAGCTGCTAATGTGGGTGGTACCGCGGGAGATTAAAACATACATAATCCTCTCGTCCCTTTAGGGATGGGAGTTTTTTTATTTAAAAAGCTCAAGATCCATCATAATACATTTGCTTATATTTTCAAATTAGGAGGAAAAAAACGATGAGCTTCAATCATCAAGAGATTGAAAAGAAGTGGCAAAAATATTGGGAAGAATCCAAAACATTTAAAACAACAGAAGATAAAGGAAAACGGAAATTCTATGCATTAGATATGTTTCCTTATCCTTCTGGCGCGGGGCTTCACGTGGGTCATCCTGAAGGTTACACCGCTACAGATATTTTATCAAGAATGAAGAGAATGCAAGGCTATAATGTTCTTCACCCAATGGGATGGGATGCATTTGGATTGCCTGCTGAACAATACGCTTTAGATACTGGAAATGATCCTGCAGAATTTACAAAGCTGAATATTGAGACCTTCCGCCGTCAAATCAAATCACTAGGTTTTTCCTATGATTGGGATCGTGAAGTAAATACAACTGATCCAAGCTATTATAAATGGACACAATGGATCTTTTTAAAGCTATTTGAGAAAGGCTTGGCTTATATTGATGAAGTACCGGTTAACTGGTGTCCTGCTCTTGGAACGGTACTTGCTAACGAGGAAGTCATTGATGGAAAAAGCGAACGCGGTGGGCATCCGGTTGAGCGTCGTCCAATGAAACAATGGATGTTAAGAATTACAGCCTATGCTGATCGTTTATTGGAAGATTTAGAGGAACTAGACTGGCCCGAAAGTCTTAAAGATATGCAGCGAAATTGGATTGGCCGCTCAGAAGGGGCAGAAGTAACCTTTGAAATCGAAGGCCAAGATGGTACCTTTACTGTTTTTACCACTAGACCTGATACATTATTTGGTGCAACCTATGCGGTATTAGCTCCTGAGCATGAATTAGTAAAACAGATTACTTCTGTGGAACAAAAAGATGCCGTTTCAGCTTATTTAGATCAAGTGAAAATGAAGAGTGACTTAGAACGAACTGACCTTGCGAAGGATAAAACTGGAGTATTTACAGGGGCATTTGCGATAAACCCAGTGAATGGAGAAAAGATGCCCATTTGGATTGCCGACTATGTTTTAGTGAGTTATGGAACGGGTGCAATCATGGCGGTTCCTGGTCATGATGAACGAGACTATGAATTCGCGAAAAAATTCGGCCTGCCAATTATTGAAGTTGTTGCAGGTGGAGATGTTACAAAGGAGGCATATGCTGGGGACGGACCTCACGTAAACTCTGATTTCTTAAACGGATTAAACAAAGAAGAAGCCATTCAAAAGATGATTTCCTGGCTTGAAGAGAAAGGAATCGGAACGAAAAAGGTTACTTATCGCCTTCGCGATTGGTTGTTCAGCCGCCAAAGATATTGGGGTGAACCCATTCCGGTTATTCATTGGGAAGACGGTACAATGACAGCTGTTCCAGATGAAGAGCTTCCATTAACCCTTCCAAAGACAACAGAAATCAAGCCATCTGGAACGGGCGAATCTCCTTTGGCAAATATCGAGGATTGGGTCAATGTTGTTGATCCTAAAACAGGTAAAAAAGGTCGTCGTGAAACGAATACCATGCCACAATGGGCAGGAAGCTGCTGGTATTATTTGCGTTATATTGACCCGAAAAATGAGCAAGCGCTCGCTGACCTGGAAAAATTAAAAGAATGGCTTCCAGTTGATATATATATCGGTGGTGCAGAGCATGCTGTGCTTCACTTGTTATATGCACGCTTCTGGCATAAATTCCTTTATGATATCGGTGCGGTTACGACAAAAGAACCATTCCAAAGATTATTCAACCAAGGGATGATACTTGGTGAAAATAATGAAAAAATGAGTAAATCAAAAGGAAATGTTGTCAACCCTGACGAAATCGTAGGTACACATGGTGCAGACACCCTTCGTCTATATGAAATGTTCATGGGACCATTGGATGCTTCCATTGCATGGTCTACAAATGGTCTTGATGGCTCTCGCAGGTTCTTAGATCGTATATGGCGTCTACTTGTGGAAGAGGATGGCTCATTAAGTCCAAAAATCCAGGATACAGATGAATCAAATAGCCTTGAAAAAATCTATCATCAAACCGTGAAAAAGGTAACGGAGGACTTTGAAGGTCTTCGCTTTAATACAGCTATTTCACAATTAATGGTATTTATCAATGAGGCCTATAAAGCGACCGTTTTACCAAAAGCATTCATTGAAGGCTTTGTGAAAATGCTTGCTCCAATTTGTCCGCATATTTCTGAGGAACTATGGGAAAAGCTTGGATATGGTGAGACGATTTCCTATCAATCTTGGCCTGCATACGATGAGGCGAAGCTTGTGGATGATGAGGTTGAAATTGTAGTCCAAATAAATGGTAAAGTGAAAGCAAAAATGATGGTTCCAACTGGAATGAAAAAAGAAGACCTAGAGCAATTAGCCATGGATGATAACAAAGTAAAAGAGCAAATTGATGGAAAAACTATCCGTAAGGTTATTGCTGTACCGGGTAAGCTTGTCAATATTGTAGCGAACTAAAATAATTTCCCTTTCTTGTATAAATTTATCAGCATTTGGGCACTTTGGTGAATAAAAGAAAGGGAGAGGGAAATGATTCAGGTCAAACTGTTCGATCAAGAGCATGAAAAGGATCTTGAATTGGAGATGAATCGTTTTTTACAAACGATTGAAGAAAAAAAGCTTTTGGATATTAAATATAATATAGCTGCCATTCAAGAAGAAGAGGATGAACAAATATACTGTTTTTCGGCAATGGTCATTTATAGAGCCTGATTTTCATAATCAGGCTCTATTTTTACATATGTAGAGAATATTTTGCGGCGTTCTTTCCTGCGAGTCTTCCTGTCACGAGGGCAGATGTAATGTTATAACCACCAGTATAGCCATGAATATCGAGAATCTCCCCACAAAAATATAGCCCATTCATCAATTTAGATGCCATTGTTTGCGGTTCAATTTCTTTAACAGAGACCCCACCACCCGTAACAAATGCCTTCTCTAGGGGGAGGGTACCATTTACTTGAAACTGAAATTGCTTGCACAATTTCGCAAGGCCTCTAATCTTTTCATTTGAAAGATTAGCACCTAAACAGCTTTGGTCTACATCCATCCGTTCAAGTAAAAATAATAAGTAGCGCTCAGGAAGAATTCCTTTTAAAATATTTTTAATACTCTTTTTAGAATCGGATTTGACCATTTTTAGAATTTCCTGAAAAAGTACTTCCTCTTTTTTAGTGGGAAAGGCATCGATATTCATTGTAACTTCGTTTATTTTGTATTTTTTCATAGCCTTTATTACGAATTGGCTGCATCGTAGAACTGCCGGCCCGCTTATTCCAAAGTGAGTGAATATCATATCCATTTGATGAGTGATAATTGGCTTTCCCTTTGGATTGAGAACACTTAATCCTATTCCTCTTAAGGAAAGGCCTTGTAAGGCTTTCTCCTTTATAAAGGGTTCGTTTGAAGTAAGAGGAACTTCTGTAGGAAATAAATCGGTGATGGTATGACCGGCTTTTTGCGCCCATGCATACCCATCCCCTGTGGAGCCAGTATGAGGGACAGACTTTCCTCCAACAGCTATAACAACTGAAGTACTTTTGTATACAGACCCGTTTTTCAGCTTAACAACGACTTGTTCACCATATTCTATATCATCAACAGGAGCATTTTTTAGGATTTCAACCTGTAATTCATCGATGCGTTTGATCAAAGCATCGACAACAGATTGAGCTTTATTAGATACAGGGAACATTCGACCATGGTCTTCTTCTTTTAATTCGATTCCAAGGTTCTCGAAAAACTCGATGATATCTTCATTGCTAAAAATTGAAAAAGCACTATACAGAAACCTACCGTTTCCAGGAATATGCTTAACAATTTCGTCAATTGGAAGTCTATTTGTTACATTGCAGCGGCCTCCCCCAGAAATAGCAAGCTTCTTCCCAAGCTTGTCTCCTTTATCAATCAGAAGGACTCTAGCACCTTGTTCACCTGCAGCGATGGAGGCCATTAATCCTGAAGGTCCACCACCGATGACAATCACATCAAACATAGAATCACCAACTTTATCCTTTCATTTCAATCCTTTATCAAATCATTATAAATCAAATCTAAAGGAATAGAAAAGCTTACAATCATATTCACGTCCCTTTTTAGAATTTCAGAATAGGTTTGAACTGGCACATAAAGGGAAAGAAGGGTAAACTACAAATAGTGTATAGAGAAACATGTAATAATAAGTTCACACATATTAGTTGAAAAGTTTGTTAAAATGTTAAGTTGGAATGCCATTTTAGAAAAGAATTTACCGATTAGTTTAGTATGATTCTTTCTGGATACTGTATCTATTAATCAGCATTTTTCACCTAAGAGGCTAACATATGCCTGTCACCACAGGGCAGCCTCATTTCTAGTTAGGAAGGGATTTTATGTCGTCTAAGCTATTAAGAGGAACGTTCATTTTAACATTAGGAACCTTTTTATCTAAATTCCTCGGTTTATTTTATGTTATACCTTTTTACGCTATTGTTGGGAAACACGGTACGGTACTTTATCAGTATTCCTACGTACCTTATACAATATTTATCAGTATAGCGACAGCGGGAGTTCCGTTAGCTGTTTCGAAATTTATCTCGAAATATAATGCAATGGGTGAATATGCAGTCGGACGAAAATTATTTAAGTCTGGTCTCCTCATCATGATGATTAGTGGGATCGTGTCCTTTTTAATCTTATATTTTACAGCTCCTGTCATTGCGGGAATAACGATTAATGATAAGGATCTGAAATCAAGTGTGGAAGATGTTGCGACCGTTATTCGTGCAGTAAGCTTCGCACTCATTATCATTCCTTTTATGAGCTTGATTCGAGGCTTTTTCCAGGGGCATCAATCGATGGGTCCTTCTGCTGTTTCGCAGGTAGTAGAACAGCTAGTTCGGATTATATTCTTATTGACTGGAGCATTCATTGTTCTAAAGGTAATGAATGGCAGCTTAATTACCGCTGTTAGTGTGGCTACATTTGCTGCGTTTATTGGGGGAATTGGTAGCCTTTTTGTCTTATTTTGGTATTGGTATAAACGAAAGCCATATCTAGATGAATTGCTTTTAGAGGATCAAGGAAATGTCGATATTTCCCTTAAAGATATGTATAAAGAAATCCTTCTTTATGCAGCTCCTTTTGTTTTAGTTGGGATTGCAAATCCGTTATTCCAATTTATTGATCAGCTCACCTTTAACCGTGCAATGGTAGAAATCGGTTTGGAGAAGCTGTCAGAGGATGCCTTATCAATATTAAATTATCAAACACATAAATTGGTCATTATTCCTGTTTCATTAGCTACTGCCTTTTCCTTAACATTAGTTCCAAGTGTGACTAAGTCTTTTATTGAAGGAGATCGAAGTGGGCTCGTTCGCCAGCTTAATCAGACCTTTCAGGTTTTGTTGTTTTTAACATTACCGGCTTCCGTTGGATTGTCCATGCTGGCTGAACCCATTTATACTGCCTTTTACGGATATGATCCAATGGGTGGAGCTGTCTTAAATCACTATGCACCTGTGGCAATCCTATTTGCACTTTATTCTGTGACTGCAGCTATCCTTCAAGGGATTAACGAACAAAGATTTACCATTCTAAGTCTTTTAGTTGGGATTCTGATTAAGCTGAGTCTAAATATCCCTTTAATTAAATTGATGCAGACTGACGGAGCTATTCTTGCTACTTCATTAGGTTATTTAACAGCAATACTAATAAATTTATTTGTCATTAAAGCCTTCTCCAAATACCCATTCCGTCTTGTATGGAGAAGAAGCTTACTTATCATCATCTTTACGGCTATCATGTATATTGGAGTGGAAATTGTTAATCACGTGCTTACTCTGTTCTTATCAACAGAATCTAGATTTGATTCTATTATTATCATTGTGCTCTGCGCAGTAGTTGGAGTATTGATTTATTTCTACTTAGGTTTTAAAACAAAACTAATTAATTTCCTATTTGGTGAAAGAGCAGATCGATTGAAGAGGAAATTAAGGATATTTGGTTAAAATAGAATATTCTTTTCATAATTGGAGGCTGACTCCTAAAGGTCAGCCTCCTTATTTCTAATATTCGTCTCTAATTCCAAGTCGTCTTTCAATACGATCTAATCTACGATTTATGCGCTCAACTTGGTTATCTAATCTGTTGACACGACGATCTAATTGATCTAATCGGCGATCGATATTGCCTACACCTCCAGGGAATCCACCTGGAAATCCTCCTTGTGTTCTAGGATCCACTGGTGGAAGGTATCCAATCTGTTGAGGTTGTTGTGGGTAATACATACACTCATCTCCTTTTGATTATCTAAGCATGTTAGCAGTCTATGCCCTTTTGGAAATGTCGAAACGGATATTCGCCTAGTTAAACTAAAAATGGAGGGATTTATGTCATGAGAATTGATAAAATGCTTGCAAATCTTGGATTTGGAAGTAGGAAAGAAGTCAAACAGCTTCTTAAAAGTGGTTCTGTTACGGTGAATGATCAAGTGGCTAAGGATGCTAAGTTTCAAGTACATCCTGAAGTGGATGTCGTTAATGTAGGTGGAGAATTGGTAGAGTATAGGGAGTTTATTTATTTAATGATGAATAAACCACCTGGAGTCATTTCTGCAACTGAGGACCCTTCAATGGAAACTGTCATTGATTTATTAGAAATAGAAGATGCAGTCTATTCTCCATTCCCTGTAGGACGTTTAGATAAAGATACGGAAGGCCTGCTTTTGCTAACAAATGATGGTCAACTGGCACATCGCCTATTATCACCAAAAAAGCACGTTCCAAAAACATATTTTGCTATTATTGATGGTGAGGTTTCTGAAAGCGATATTTTAAGTTTTAAACGAGGCATCACATTGGATGATGGTTATGTAACAAAGCCTGGAGAGTTAGTAATTCTTAAATCTGGAATTCGTTCAGAAATTGAAGTAACGATAACCGAAGGGAAATTTCATCAAGTAAAGAGAATGTTCGAAGCAGTTGGGAAACGGGTTGTTTATTTACAAAGGATTTCGATGGGACCACTAACACTTGATGAGAGCCTTGAACTAGGAGAATATCGGGAGCTTTTGGAGGAGGAAATCCAACTCTTAATGGAAAATGAAAATAAATAAAAGAGATGATTTCTTATGCAAGGTAATCGTTTAGACAAAGTGAAATTAGAATGATTTTAAGTAAAAATCATTTTGTTTAAGCGATACCCTGTATGAGAACCATCTCATTATGGCAAAAGTTATTTATATGGTTAATCTTAAGATGACACTTTTACTTTTTTCTCTGTTGTTGTCCATTTTCCTCTACTAGGGCTTTCCACTAAGTCATTATACTCTAAGACATTTAAGTCCCTTTGAATCGTACGAGGGGTAATTCCAAATTCATCTACGAGTTCCTGAGTTGTAACGGTTCCATGCTTACTTATAAACATGTAGACTGATTTAATACGGTTTAACATCCGGTTAGTCGAAGGTTTCAAAAAACCACTCCCTATCCTTTTTTCAAACCTGGGGCAAAATCCTGCAACGACAACTTGTTGAAGTACTTATATATGTAATTTTCTTTTCCCCAGACAACCCCTTTTCTAAATCGTCTAAGTATTCTAGCTGCTACAGTATTATTGTATCTTTATTTTCAAATAATTTCTAGTAAAAACTACTGTCTTAGGCGATTTTATTCTTTCATTAATTGAAAAATGGTCCCCCCTAACATTGTTTTACTATACAATAATGATTTGAACAAGAGGATTATGATAAAAAAATTAAATTTTTAGAATTTTTCAATTGTTAGAATTATAATTCACCCTCGAATAAGAGACAATCCTAACTTGCAAAAAATGCATCAAAACTATATTCTCAAAACTAGGAGACTGGTGACTTTATTAAAGAAACCAATCATAGTCATTTGGATAGGCGGTCCCAATAATCACTCTTAAAGAAGCATCAGAATTAAACTTAAGGAGTAGCCACTACATAGTGAATGTATGCAAAATGAGGAGGATTTTTATGAGTTCAATCAATTGGAATCAAGAAGTGGAATCAAGAAAGGAAGCTTTACTTGAGGATACAAAGAATCTATTGAAAATAAAAAGTGTTTTAGATGAAGAAAATTCAACCGAAGATGCACCGCTTGGAAAAGGGGTTAAGGAAGCATTAGAGTTTATGCTAAAGCTCGGAGAAAAGGATGGCTTCATAGCAAAAAATGTAGGCAATTTAGCTGGACATTTGGAATTTGGACAAGGTGATGAATTATTAGGAATCCTATGCCATGTCGATGTGGTTCCAGAAGGTGATGGCTGGACAAGCGACCCGTACGCTGCAGAAATTAGAGATGGAAAAATATATGCGCGTGGAGCCATTGATGATAAAGGCCCAACAATGGCTGCGTACTATGCCATGAAAATTGTTAAGGAACTTGGATTACCACTTAATAAAAGGGTAAGAATGATTCTTGGAACTGATGAAGAAAGTGAATGGCGCTGTGTTGACCACTACTTTGAGCATGAAGAAATGCCAACGATGGGATTTGCTCCCGATGCAGATTTCCCAATCATCTTTGCAGAAAAGGGAATCTCAGATTTTGACCTTGTTCAATCGAAGGTAAAGGATGGGGGGCCTGGGAAAAACAAGGTCATTAGCTTTTCTTCTGGGGTAAGGTACAATATGGTTCCAGATTATGCGCGGGCCACGATTCAAAGCGAAGATCAGGAAGTTGTTATTCAAGAGTTCGAGGCCTTCCTTAAAGAAAAGAAGGCAAAAGGGACATATCATGTAGAAACTAATGGACTTGTTTTAGAGGTTGAAGGGGTGTCTGCCCATGGGATGGAGCCTAAAGCAGGTGTGAATGCAGGTCTTTTGTTAGCTGAATTTATAGCTACATTATCTACTGATAAGCAGGCGGAAGGCTATTTTCAGTTTGTAAAGACCTATTTTGTCAATGGCTCAAGAGGGAAACAATTAGGAGTCGCTTATTCAGATGAGATTACAGGTGATTTGACAATTAATGTCGGTAAGCTCAACTATTCAAATGAAATGGGTGGCAAGTTAGGATTAAATTTACGCTACCCTGTGACGAATGATATGGAGCACACAAAAGCTGTTATAGAAGGTGTCATTGATAAAGCTGGTTTCCGCTTGGAAAACTTTTCTGACTCAAAGCCACATCATGTGGACGAAAAGGATTTCCTTATTCAAACTTTAAAGAAGGTCTATGAGGAACAAACAGGTGAAAAAGCAGAGCTTCTTTCCATTGGCGGAGGAACATATGCACGATCCCTGAAATCTGGTGTAGCATTTGGACCACTCTTCCCTGGTCGTCCGGATATCGCACATCAAAAGGATGAATACATGATAATAGATGACCTAATTAAGGCAACGGCCATATATGCTCAAGCAATTTATGAATTGGCAAAAGGATGATGGTGTTGAGCACCTTTAATATAAGACAAGGTGGTGAAGAGAATGGAAAGCAATCCACATTTCTTTTTTGCTGTTCGTTTGCCAGACGAAGTGAAGGAAAATCTCAGTAAGTTGTGTGATAGCTTAAAGGAACAAACATCATTTAAGAGCTGGGTCCACAATCAAGACTACCATATAACCTTAGCTTTTTTAGGCGGGGCACCAAGGGATCAATTAGAATTAGCTAAGGAAAATGTGAGGAGAATTCTACAAGACCAATTTTCATTCCCTTTAACAATCAATCAATTGGGGATGTTCGGTAAAAGCGATTCCCCAAGAATATTTTGGGCGGGTCTTCAAATGGAGGCAAGACTTCATGATTTGAGAGAAAAGGTATATTCAGCCTGTATCGATGCAGGCTTCTCTCTAGAAACAAGACCATTTAATCCGCACATTACGCTTGCAAGGAAATGGGTAGGAGCAACCCCTTTTAAACAAGAGCAGCTACTAATTCCTCCAGATATGCTGGAGGATGGTGCTTTCATAGCAAATGAGGTTGTTCTTTATCAAACCCATCTAAATAAAACACCAAAATATGAAGCATTTTCAACCTATCAACTATTAAATAGATAAATAATAATGGAATTAGCTTATAATTTGGAATTTATAGTTTCCACTGTCATACAGGGAGATAATGAATAAAAGTAGGTCTAATGCGAATGGGACAATTAATAAAATTACAAGATTATATATCACGCTATGAACAAAATATTTTCCTTTACCCGGCAAGATTTGTCAGGTTAAAAAAGCAGCATTGGGAGAAAGTACTATTCTCTTGGGAGAATGGAGAAGGAGTATTTGGAGATTTACCAGAAAACGATGTTCAATTGGATTGGTTTGAGGAGGAAAAGCCTCCCCTTCTTGAAAAGATAAAAGGAATTTTTAAATTGAAAAGAAGGGGAGAATTTGAATTAAGTGATACGAATATTGATGAAGAAACAATCCATGATGAGGAGGAAGAGCAATCTCTTTTTAACTTTCATCCCTCATTCTCTGCCCGTCCGGAAACCAAAATTGAGCTGAAGCAGCAATTTCTCGATCAAATAATTCGCTTTCAATTGAAGTGGGCAAGCTCAACTCTACTAGAGAAGTCTTATGTAGATAAGAGCTATTTCCTTGATCAAAAATTAAAGTATTTTCTTCAAAGGTTTCCTGATACCTACCTTATCATGTATCGCCCTATTTTTTTATTGAAAAGAGCCCCTGTTGAAGTTGAAAGTATCATGATTACCCCAACAGAGGTATTTTGTATTACCTTCCTTGAGGAAGATAATCAGGCTGTTTACATTGGTTCAAAGGAAAGATTTTGGATTAAACGAATCCAAAATCAGGAGAAAAAAATCTTAAATCCACTGTTGGCACTTAATCGAACACATAATATTGTGCAAACCCTTTTTAAAAAGTACGAAATTGATTTACCCATTCATAAAGTAGTATTAAGCAGGAATGGTTATATCGATTATCCTACCGCTCCATTTGGAACAATCTTAGTAGAGAAACGTAACTATGAAGAGTGGTTTCAAGGGTTACGAAAAAATCATTCACCATTAAAGCATGTGCAATTAAAGGGAGCATATGCTTTACTACAATTTTGCCAAACCTCTAGCTTTAAAAGGCATGAGTGGGAACCAAATGATGAAAGTAACCAGGATGATTTTATATAAAAGGAATGATTGAATGGGGAAGCTATATTTTATTATTAACCCTAAGGCAGGTAACGGCAATGGGAGAAGAGTCTGGCAGACGGTAGAAAAGGAATTACAGACATTGAACCAATCATATTCTTCCTTTTTTAGCGAATACCGGGGACATGCAAAAGAATTGGCTGATTCCTTAATAGGGGAGGAAGACCATTTATTTATTGTTGTTATTGGTGGAGATGGAACACTAAATGAAGTCATTAATAGTATAGCTAATAATCAAAATGTTCGTTTAGGATTTATTCCCGGAGGATCAGGAAATGACTTTTCTAGAGGGTTTCGCATCCCAAGGGAACCTATTCAGGCATTACATTCCCTGCTAGGGGGTATAAATTCAGAAGCACAACAGGTTGATGTAGGCTATATCCTTAATGAAGGTGAAGAAAAGATTTTTTTTATTAATAATATGGGTGCTGGATTTGATGCTCTTATTTGTAAAGATGTCGAGGCATCCATGATAAAAAAATTTCTTAACCGTGTATCTTTAGGGAATCTTGTTTATGTTTTTATTTTGTTAAAAAGATTATTTACTTATCAATGTTATGACCTTCAATTAACAATTGATGGGAAGGTTCATCACTTTCAGTCCACTTGGTTTGTTACTATTGCCAATCAGCCTTATTTCGGTGGAGGAATGAAGATAGCACCTCAAGCATTGACCTCAGATGGAATATTAAATATCACGGTGGTCCATAATCTTTCAAAATTAAAATTACTACTTGTTTTTATTAGTGTTTTTTGGGGAGGGCATGTTTCCTTTAAAGAGGTTCATAACTTCCTAGGGAAGAATATTTCCATCCACACATCATCGCCTGCACTCATGCATGTGGACGGGGAGCCCATTGGAGAAACTCCTGCAAATATTGAAGTCAGTCACAAGGCCATTTCATTAATAAGGAATTCTAAAATTTCCCGTCAGGCTTGATGGATATACACTAAATAATGGTAATATTGTGAGGTACTTGACGAAAAAAGCTGATAAGGGATAAAATCTATTAAGATAGCTATTGAAAGTTTGTGTTTTAATAGCTGTCTTTTTTATTCTGACTATAATTGATTTGATGATAAATAAGATTAATATGTGATTAATTGAAGGTGAACATTTTGGAACACATACTTGGACAAGAATGGGAGATTGTCCCAGCCGGAGGGGCAACCGGAGAAGCATTTTTAGCTCAACATGAAAAACAACGGTTATTTTTAAAAAGAAACTCCTCACCCTTTCTTGCCGTACTATCAGCAGAAGGAATCGTACCGAAGCTTGTTTGGACAAAAAGAATGGAAAACGGCGACGTTATTTCTGCTCAACAGTGGCTTGAAGGCAGAGAGCTAAAGCCTGGAGAGATGAATCAGCAAAGTATTGCAAAGCTCCTGGGGAAAATCCATCGTTCGGGGCCATTATTGAGTATGCTCAAAAGACTAGGGAAGACACCGTTAAGTCCAAATCAACTTTTTTTAAATCTTGAATCGGATATAGATCAAGAATTAAAAGAAAGACCTATAATCAAGCAATCGATATCCTTTTTACGAAAAGAACTCCAAAATGTTCAATGTAAAGAAAAAGTAGTGTGTCATTGTGATGTAAATCATAATAATTGGCTGTTGACAGAAAGCAACCAGTTATTTCTTATTGACTGGGATGGTGCTATGATCGCTGACCCTGCTATAGATTTAGGGATGCTATTATATTCTTATATTCCTCGTAATCAGTGGGAAACATGGATAGATATTTATGGAATGGTGCTAACGGATGAATTGATGTTAAGGATGAAATGGTACATGCTTGGTCAGACGTTAACTTTTATACAGTGGTATTATAAAAAATCACGTCTCCAAGAGATGGAGACGAGGATTCAATACTTAAATGGAATACTGAATTCTTAAGAATATTGATCGATATCGTTGACCCACTGGGATAGTTGATCCTTGTGATATTCAATATGTTGATCCAAATCTGTAGAGTTAATTCCATTCTGACTATAATGGTATACTTCTTCTAATGTGTTTTTTATATTACTGTTGATATTCGAATTAGTCATGAGAGATTTGATTAATCGTTCCAGCTGCTCACATTCTGATACGGACCCACAACAGTCCATTTGGTGGTCATTTAAGATATCTTTTAATAAATTTACTTGATCTGTATGGTTAATTGGCATTCATCCACTACCTTTCTTATTAAAAGGAATTCACACTTATCATGTGAATTCCTTTCATTGTTTATACACAAATTCTTGGTTGCAACATTTATGTTTGCATGGTATGTTTTTGAACGATATTATAAATTAGGGGTGTCACATTTATGCGACAAAGAAATAAACCTGGTGCTAGAGACAGGCTGCAACAATATCCACAATATGTCATCCAAACTCCAGAAGAATATAAAGGGCAATGGAATCAAGCCTTTCCAGCCAATCAACCACTTCATATTGAAATTGGTACTGGAAAAGGACGCTTTATTACTCAAATGGCAAAGCAGAACCCACACATAAATTATATTGGAATTGAGCTTTCAATTAGTGTGATTGCATCGGCATTGGATCGTTTAATTGATGCAGATCTTCCTAATGTAAAATTAATGAATGTCAATGCAATGGACTTAAGAAATTATTTTGAAAAGGGCGATGTGGAGAGAATTTATTTAAATTTCTCTGATCCTTGGCCAAAGAAGCGTCATGAAAAACGCCGTCTAACCTTTAAGGCATTTTTAGATGTGTATAAAGACATTTTAGTAAATCAAGGTGAAATTCATTTTAAAACGGATAATCAAGGTTTGTTTGAATATTCATTAAAGAGTTTTTCTGAATATGGTTTATTATTAAATTATGTAAGCTTAGATTTGCATAATAGCGATTATGAAGGAAACGTGATGACTGAATATGAAGAGAAGTTTTCTTCAAAGGGAAATCGCATCTATCGCTGTGAAATGCAATATAAGTAGTGGGCTGAGAAATCAGCTCTTTTTTTTAGGCTGTTTTCGTATAGATTGTTGCTTTTATAACCGCAGCCTGAATACACTCCGCTTTCCGTGGGTGAGCGGTGAGCCTCCTCGTCGCTACGCTCCTGCGGGGGTCTCACCTTTCTCGCATTCCCACAGGAGTCTACGTGTATTCAGGCTGCTAAGTCATTACTCATTACATATTTATCATCAAAATAAAAACAAACTTTGAGAAAACAGACTTTTTTTATTAGACCTACCATTTTTTCAATATATTACTAATTTGTTATAACCATGTTAATATAAATGGAAGGAGGGGATAAAATGATGGAGAGACTAACATTAACAAATTTGCAATTAACTTGGTTAAAAGGTGGAGTTACACATCTTGATGGGGGAGCCATGTTTGGAGTAGTACCTAAACCACTTTGGTCGAAAAAATATCCTCATAATGAAAATAATCAGATTGAATTGAGAACGGATCCAATATTGGTGGAATGGGAAGGAAAAAACTTTCTGATTGACTCCGGAATTGGAAATGGGAAACTGAATGAAAAACAAAAACGAAATTTTGGGGTGACAGAGGAATCATCCATTGAAGCCTCTCTAAATGAGCTTGGGCTATCCTGTGAAAATATTGATTATGTTATTATGACTCATTTACATTTCGACCATGCTTGTGGTTTAACCAAGGTTGAGAACGGGGAATACCATTCTGCATTTCCAAATGCGAAAATTATTACTTCTCAAATTGAATGGGATGAAATGAGAGAACCAAATATCCGTTCACGAAGTACATACTGGAAGGAAAACTGGGAAGCAATCGAAACTCAAGTTCAAACCTTTAACGAGGAATGGGAGTTAGGACCGATTAAGATGGTGCACACCGGAGGACATAGTGATGGACACTCCATCATCCTTATTCAGGATGAGAATGATTTAGTCATACATATGGCTGATATCATGCCAACACATGCCCATCAAAATGTTCTATGGGTGATGGCCTATGATGATTATCCGATGAACTCTATTTGGGCAAAGCAGAAATGGATGGATTACGGATTAAAGAGAAATGCGTGGTATACCTTCTATCACGATGCGATTTATAGGGCAGTTAAATGGGATGAAACAAACCAAATTAGTAATATGATCAAGCGTCTATGAAAAAAAGGGTTATTACTCATTCTATTTAGATTGAGTAATAACCTTTTAGTGGCTTAAATTTTTTGAACTTCAATGATGACGCCTGTTTTTGCATCGGCAATAAATTCATATTGCTCCCCAATTCCGTCATGATTTCTTGTAATTCCACCTCGAAAAACCTTGTAGTGAAATCCATCTTTTTCATAAGGCTCCATTGTCATGTTTATCCAGGAACCATTAATTGATCCATTTTCCTTAAAAGCATTTTTCACATTGACGAGTACTTTTTCAGGAGAAATGGTTGATTTTTGGGAGATTATCTCACTAGCTGCATACCCACCAGCGATACCAACTCCTACGCCTATCAAAAAGGATTTCCAATTCATAAAAGCGCCTCCAATTGGCTAGAATCTTTCTAACCATGCAACATAATAACATTCATTTTATTTAATCATAGCAAATATTAATCATTTTTTTAAGCTGGAACGGTGTGTCTCTATCCATATTTGTGGAATGCATGAA
Organism: Bacillus massilinigeriensis; assembly: GCF_900117315.1. Lineage (GTDB taxonomy): Bacteria > Bacillota > Bacilli > Bacillales > Cytobacillaceae > Bacillus_BE > Bacillus_BE massilionigeriensis. Next base: position 3,284,263 of record NZ_LT630337.1, on the reverse strand, counting down.
GGAAGTTCTGTAAAATAATAACGTACATACTCTTATATAAATTAAAAAAAGAGGAGCATCATTATGAATGAAAAAACATTAGAGCTATTTAAAACATTAACTGAGCTTCCTGGAGCACCAGGTAATGAACGAGACGTTCGTAAATTTATGAAAGAAGAGCTTGCAAAAAATTCAGATGAAATCATTCAGGATAAATTAGGTAGTATTTTTGGCGTGAAAAAGGGGGATGAGAGCGGACCGAGAATTATGGTGGCAGGACATATGGATGAAGTGGGATTCATGGTCAGTTCCATCACAAAAAACGGAATGATTCGTTTTCAAACTTTAGGCGGTTGGTGGAGCCAAGTTCTGCTTGCACAAAGAGTTCAAATAATTACGAAAAATGGACCTGTTATTGGGGTGATTGGTTCGATACCCCCTCACTTACTTGATGAGAATCAAAAGAATAAACCAATGGATATAAAAAATATGCTGATTGATATTGGTGCGGACAATAAAGAAGATGCTGAAAGAATTGGAATTAGACCAGGCCAATCCATTCTCCCAATTTGTCCTTTTACCGTCATGGCGAATGAAAAGAAAATCCTCGCAAAGGCTTGGGACAATCGTTACGGCTGTGGGTTAGCCATTGAATTGCTAGAGGAGGTAAAGGATGAAAGGCTTCCAAATGTTCTTTATTCTGGAGCTACAGTGCAAGAGGAGGTTGGGTTAAGAGGGGCACAAACGGCTGCAAACATGATTAAGCCCGATTTGTTTTTTGCCCTTGATGCAAGTCCAGCAAATGATATGACAGGTGATAAAAATGAATTTGGTCATCTTGGTAAAGGAGCATTACTTAGAATTTTAGACCGAACAATGGTGACACACCGTGGTATGAGAGATTTTGTTTTAGACACTGCCGAAACTCATCATATTCCATATCAATATTTTGTTTCACAGGGTGGCACGGATGCAGGCAAGGTCCATTTGTCAAATGAAGGTATTCCAAGTGCGGTAATAGGGATTTGTTCCCGTTATATTCATACTCATGCTTCAATTATCCATGTTGATGATTATTCAGCTGCAAAGGAATTGATCGTTAAATTAGTGAAATCCTGTGATCGTTCGACAGTTGATACCATTCTTCAAAATAGTTAACCTAGTACAGGAGGTGCCTTAGGGTCCCTCCTTTCTTTTTAGGCTATATCGAGTTTGAGCTATTTGATAGGAAATGATGCTTTTGTAAGGTATTAGGAAATATAATTAAATGACATTCGGCACTTGCTATAGAAAAAATATACTTGTCAGATGATTATTTAAAAGATTATGATTAAATAGGATTCAATAGGATTGGAGCAAGGAGGAAATGAAATGATTCGATATATGAAAGCAACCTTGCTTATCATTTTTGCCATATCTTTACTAAATGCTTGTTCACCTTCCTTAAAAGAGGAGCAGAAAGAAATTCAATCTGCTGTTGCAAATGGAATGAAAAAAAAGCCAAGTGAACCAAATAGTAAGAATGAAGATATTGAGTTTAAAATCCCTTTTGGATTTGAAATTGAAAAGGAAACCCCCAATAATATCATTCTAAAAAATGGTTCTAAAACGTACATTCTCTTCTATAATCAGCAAGAGGATCCTTTAAGTGATGTTGTTTATAAATCAACATTACAGCAAAAGGAAAAATATGATGTGAATGAGACATTTAAAACTAAGGAGAAATTTGGTTACCTCTTAATTGATCATCTTTCCAAAAAAGAAAATGAAATGACAATAGGAATTGGTGGAGTTAAGCTTACAACAGAGGCACAAACGGCTGTTCTTTCTTCTGAAGCAACCACTATGATTGAAATTGTCAACTCAGTGAAATTAAAGTAGTCCCGAAGAGAAGTAGAAATCTCTTCGTTTTTTTTATTAGAGTTTGGAGAAACTATGATAAATATGAAGTGATTATTGCATATGATTAGACCTAGGAACTTAAGTTTGATAGTATTCTGTTTATTAAAGAAATTATTGGATATCGGATGTCCATGCTCATCTTAAGGAGGAGTTTGATCAATGAAGAATCTTGAATCTATCGAGCAATTTGAAGAATTAAAAAATAACGGAAAACATATTCTTATGTTCTCAGCCGGTTGGTGCCCTGATTGTCGGGTAATTGAACCATTTTTACCAGAGATCGAAGAGAAATATAAAGAGTATGCCTTTGTTCATGTAGACCGTGATGAATATATTGATTTATGTCAGCAATTGGATGTTTTTGGTATTCCAAGCTTTATTGCCTTCGAGGATGGAAAAGAGCTGGGGAGATTTGTAAGTAAAGATCGTAAAACAAAAGAAGAAATTGAGAACTTTATTGAGGGACTAAAGGCATAGCATAAGGCTCTCTGGAAAATAAGAAACATGAAAATCAACAGGGCTGACTCTGAATATTCGAGTCAGCCTTCCATCTGGAAATAGGCGAATGGATTGGGGTGAAATCACAGATGAAAATGGATAGTCAAAAAATGAAAGTAGAGCTTGAGGCTAGGTTGAAATCAGAGTATAGGTCTATTAATTACGATCGAAAGAAGGATCAAATTAGAATAGAAAATAAACAAACGGGAAAGGGCATCACGATCTCCATACCAGGTATTATATCTAAATGGCAGGAACAAAAGGAAAGGGCTATAGATGAAGTTGTCTATTATGTTGAACAAGGACTTCAAGCGATGGATAGGGAAATTGAGTTAACCGGTCATGAAAAAAATATTTTCCCCGTCATACGTTCCACATCATTTCCGAAAGAAGCGGAGGAAGGAGTCCCATTTTTATTCGACGAGCATACGGCAGAAACAAGAGTTTATTATGCAATTGACCAAGGGAAAACCTATCGTTTGATTGATGAAAGAATGATGGAAGGAGAGGGGTGGGATCCAAAAAAGATCCGTGAAATTGCGGCATTTAATGTCCGCTCACTTTCCACCAATAAGAAAAAAGATATCGTTGCAGGTAATACCTTTTATTTCTTAAATACGAATGATGGATACGATGCAAGCAGGATATTAAATGATTCCTTTTTAAAGGAGATGCATCAACAAATAACTGGAACGATGGCTGTGGCAGTACCACATCAAGATGTATTAATTATTGCAGATATTCAAAATGAAACTGGATACGATGTATTAGCCCAAATGACCATGAGCTTTTTTGCCAATGGACATGTCCCAATTACAGCATTATCCTTCTTGTATGAAAATGGGGAGCTTGAACCCATATTTATTTTAGGGAAAAATAAAAAAAGATAACAAAATCGTAAATGACCACCTTTGTGTGGTCTTTTTAAATAAGCTAAGGACTAATTAAATAGTCCTATTCTTTTATTTTGACTCGAATTTTTTCGATTTACTGTTAAAATAGGTATGTAGTAAGTTTGAGAAAGAGTGATTACCGTTGAGTTGGATAAGAAGATTTTTTCAAATTTTTAAAACAGATGACAATGATGAGTTTGAATACAGCGATCCTTTTCGAGATGAGGAACATGAAGTCCATCATACTAATTCGAAAAATGACCATTTAGAAGGAAGTGGAGATATTGACACAAAGGTTTTCTATCAGTATCCGAAGGGTCAATTCAAATTTCCACTAATTCCTGATGAACCGTTAGAGATAAAGGAAAGAATCTCAAAACGCCACAAGCAAAATCAAAATCAATCACCCCTGTCACAATCAGAACAATATGTCGATTCTAAAGTAATTGAAAAAAGTCATGAGCGCCATATTCGTCCACAAAAGAGAAAAGAGGAAGAGCAGCAAGTACATAGTCGTAGACCTTTTCGGCCAACAGAAATTCCTTCACCCATTTATGGCTTTAATCGTCCAAACCGAATTAAGCATGTAAATCAAGAAGAAGTCGTTGAGTTTGAATTACATTCATTTACTCCTGGTAGTGAAATAGCTGATAGTAATACATCTGAACAAATAGAAGAGAGAACGGAGATGCCGGCATATGAAGAGATCGAGTTACTTCAGGAGCTGGATATCGTTGAAGATGAGCTGTTAGTTGAGGAGAATCCTATTAATCCACCTGTTTTTGAAGATACTAACGTAAATGAGACCATAATAGGGCAGACTCTTTATCACAGTGAGGTTGATACGGTTGCAGAGGAAGAAGACATTCAGAATGAGACAGCTCCTAAAGTAACACCTAATGAAGAAGCATTAATCAGCGAAAAAAAGGAAAAAGGTGATTCCAGAAGATCCAATCTTCCTTTTAATGTGATTATGCTTAAAAAGGATAAACGTAGGATAGAACAAAAGTCTCCTGAACCTTTCGTCAATCCATATGTCGCAGCAGGGCTTGAGACATCAAGGGAAGAGAAACAATTTGAAGAACCTCAAGCAGCCGATAGAAGCCAAACATATGAGTTTCCAATAACATCCTTGTTAAATCCTCCGGCAATAACAAATTTAAACACCGATTGGTTGCACGAACAAGAGGATTTATTAAATGAGACGCTCATGAATTTCAATGTGGGAGCTAAAGTAGTTAACGTTACACAGGGCCCAGCGGTTACTCGCTTTGAGGTTCAGCCAGAGCCAGGCGTCAAAGTGAATAAAATTACAAATTTGTCCGATGATATTAAGCTTAGCCTTGCTGCAAAGGATATACGAATTGAAGCGCCTATACCAGGTAAACATACCATTGGAATTGAGGTACCTAATCAGAAAAGCAGACCAGTATTTATTAGCGAAATCATTAACAGTAAAGAATTTATTCAAAATGAGTCACCGTTAACAGCTGTTCTTGGTCTCGATATTTCTGGAAAACCAATTGTTACAGACTTAAGAAAAATGCCACATGGATTAATTGCTGGTGCAACCGGCTCAGGGAAAAGTGTGTGCATCAATTCAATACTAGTCAGTCTTCTATTTAAGGCGACTCCAGATGAATTAAAGTTATTATTGATTGACCCAAAAATGGTAGAACTCGCTCCGTACAACCAAATTCCACATTTGGTAAGCCCTGTTATCACAGACGTGAAGGCAGCTACAGCCGCTTTAAAATGGGCAGTAGATGAAATGGAGAGACGTTATGAATTGTTTGCCCACACAGGTGTAAGAGATATAACAAGGTTCAATGAGGTGGCAGAGAATCATAAAAGATATTCTGATAAGCTGCCATATATTCTAATTATCATCGACGAACTAGCTGATTTGATGATGATGTCTCCTGCAGATGTGGAAGAGGCCATTTGCCGGATTGCACAGAAGGCACGTGCCTGTGGTATTCACTTAATTATTGCCACTCAAAGACCATCTGTTGATGTAATAACAGGTTTGATTAAAGCCAATGTTCCAACAAGAATTGCATTTTCTGTTTCCTCTCAAGTTGACTCAAGGACTATAATTGATATTGGAGGAGCGGAAAAGCTTCTTGGACGTGGTGATATGTTATTCCTTGAAAATGGGTCTTCAAAGCCAGTAAGACTTCAAGGAACCTTTGTTTCTGATATGGAAATTGATGATGTCGTTGCACATGTCAGAGAGCAAAGAGAACCAGATTACCTATTCCAACAAGATGATCTAATCAAAAAGGCACAAATTACCGAGGAAGAAGATGAGCTATTTTATGAAGCATGTGAGTTTGTAGTGGACCAGGGGGGAGCTTCAACCTCAAGTATACAGCGCCGTTTTAAAATCGGGTATAACCGAGCGGCAAGACTGATTGATATGATGGAGCAGCAAGGATTTATTTCTGAGGCGCGTGGAAGCAAGCCTCGCGATGTTCTTATTACTGAGGATGAATTAGAATCCTTTCAAGAGTCTAATAACATCTTCTAACTTGAGGTATTCTTGATTTTAAAATCTCAAATAATAAAAGAAGATAGAGGTAGTTTTTAGGAAATCGCAAATTTTTCCTATACCATGAACAAAATATGAATACATAGTATTTATTTCTTATTATGGTATAATATCTAAATATGATAAATGCTAGTTACAGTGTTTTGATATTCTGTTGTATGAGCAAATATAGTTAAATGTCATATACTGTTTTACAGATAGACGCATGTGGGAGGTTCTTTATATGACTATTTACCATTTTGTGGGGATTAAAGGTTCTGGAATGAGTGCTTTAGCACAAGTTCTTCATGATATGAATTACGAAGTACAGGGATCCGATATTGAAAAACATTTTTTCACACAGGTCGCCCTTGAACAATCAGGTATAAAGATCCTTCCCTTTCAAAAGGAAAATATACAACCTGGAATGACAATTATTGCGGGTAATGCTTTTCCAGATACTCATGAAGAGATAGAGGAAGCAACTAGACAAGGTCTTCCAGTAATACGTTATCATCGTTTTTTAGGCGATTTTTTGCAGAATTTCACAAGCGTTGCCGTTACTGGGGCACATGGAAAAACATCAACAACTGGGCTTTTAGCACATGTTATGGGAGGCGCAAGGCCAACTTCCTTCCTTATCGGAGACGGAACAGGGAAGGGAGAGGAGGATGCGCATTATTTTGTATTTGAAGCATGTGAATATAGAAGGCATTTCCTATCCTATTTACCAGATTATGCAATCATGACGAATATTGATTTTGATCATCCTGATTATTTTGCCAACATTGAAGACGTGTTCTCAGCTTTTCAGGAACTGGCATTACAAGTCAAAAAAGGCATTATTGCCTGCGGGGATGATGAACAGCTTCAAAAAATTCAGGCGAAGGTTCCTGTTCTTTTTTATGGATTTGATGAGGAAAACGATTTTCAGGCAAGAAATGTCGTTAAATCAACAGAGGGTACAACCTTTGATGTTTTTGTTCGCAATAATTTCTTTGATAGCTTCTCCCTTCCTACATTTGGGGATCATAATGTATTAAACGCTTTAGCAGTCATTGCCCTTTGTCATTATGAAGGAATCAAAGCTGATATTGTAAAAAGCCATCTTATGAGCTTCCAAGGAGTAAAAAGGAGATTTACTGAAAAGAAAGTTGGAAATCAAATACTTATTGATGATTATGCCCATCATCCAACTGAGATTCGGGCTACCATAGATGCAATTCGTCAAAAGTATCCAGATAGAAATGTAGTGGCAGTATTTCAGCCTCATACATTTACACGGACACAAACCTTTTTACAGGATTTTGCAGACAGTTTGAATCTGGCTGATAAGGTCTTTTTGTGTGAAATATTTGGTTCTGCAAGAGAAAATCATGGGAAGCTTACAATTACTGATTTACAAGCTAAAGTACCTGATTCGGTTGTCATAACCGAGGATGATACTTCCCTATTAAAGGATTTTGCAGACAGTGTAATTGTATTCATGGGTGCAGGGGATATTCAAAAGTTCCAGGAAGCCTATGAAAAACAACTTTAATAAAGAAAAGAGGGTCATTCCAAATAGCGATATTTGCAAGTGACCCTCTTTTATTTGTTGAGCTGCAATATAAAGTCGGTCCAACTATTTGAGCTGTTTCTTGTCAATCGGACAGGAAATCTGTAATTAGCTTTAAAACAACCTTAAAAATTGAAATTATCGGACAGAGGATCCGTTACTGGCCTTAAATCAGCTGAAAAAGGGTGATTTTGTGGCGGTAGCGGTACCAAGGTCCGATAGACTTCAGAAAAACGGCTTTTTAATATTAGTAACAGAATTTAGGGTCCGATAAGATAAGCAGATTAAACGGTGCCTTTCTTATTTTAAATTCTCTGGATTTAATGGTTCTAGTTCAGGGACAACAAAGCGACCATCTTTCCTAATTAATACATCATCAAAGTAGATTTCTCCGCCACCATACTCTGGTCTTTGGATGTTAACCATATCCCAATGGATGTTTGAATGGTTTCCATTGAAGGCATCATCATAGCATTGACCTGGGGTAAAGTGGAAGCTTCCATCAATTTTTTCATCAAATAGGATATCCTGCATAGGCAACTGAATATAAGGATTAACTCCAATGGCAAATTCCCCTACATAACGTGCACCTTCATCAGTATCAAATATTTTATTGATGCGTTCTGTATCATTGGATTGAGCATCGATGATTTTACCATCTTTAAAGGTGAGTTTCACATTTTCAAATGTAAATCCTTGATAAGGAGATGGAGTGTTATAGGTAACCACTCCATTGACAGAATCACGTACAGGAGCTGTGTAAACCTCACCATCTGGAATATTCATTTGCCCAGAGCATTTTATCGCTGGTATGTCTTTAATAGAGAAGGTTAAATCTGTACCTGGTCCTGTTAAGCGAACCTTGTCCGTTTTGTTCATTAATTCAACTAAGGCATCCATGGCTTTATCCATCTTGCTGTAGTCTAAATTACATACATTAAAGTAAAAGTCTTCAAACCCTTCAGTGCTCATTTTCGCTAATTGAGCCATTGAAGGAGTCGGGTAGCGAAGAACGACCCATTTTGTTTTAGGAACGCGGATATCTCTATGTACTTTTTTACCTATCGTACTTCCATGGATTTTCATTTTATCATCTGGAACATCGGCATGTTCATTTATGTTATCTCCTGAGCGAAGACCTATGTATGCATCCATTTGACTCATTACATTTGCTTCAAAATCTGCTATCAAGTTAAAATGCTCATCACTTGCACCAAGGAGAAGCTCACGATCCACCTGATTATCCTTAATCAAAACGAATGGAAATCCTCCAGCTGCATAGGCTTCCTTCACTAATGCCGTAACTAATTCCTTTTGTAAACCAAAGTTTTCAATTAGGACCTTTTCACCCTTTTGAAGACGAATAGAATAATTAATCAAATTTTTTGCCAATGTTTCAATTCTTGGGTCTCTCATTCTAAATCTCTCCTAAATATATTTTTCAATCACATCTTTTATTGTAACCGAAAGAGATAAAATTGTTGAATGATTGAATCAAATGATTTTTATGATAATATTTTCTTAGGAGTATTACCATTTGTTTCATGAGTTTGAAATGGACAGGCTACAATGGAAAAATGATGAAAAGTAAAAATGTAAAAAATTTTCGTACAACAACGGAGGTGCCAAGGCTTGATTATTATTCTTTATTTAAGTGTTGCATTAATCGCAATTGCTTTCTTTATTCTCGTTATTTATCTATCAAAGACGTTAAAATCTTTACAGGGGACATTAGAAAGTGTTTCTGAGACATTAGGAGGGCTAGAAAAACAGCTTGATGGGGTAACGCGTGAGACAACGGAACTTCTTCATAAAACAAATGAATTAGCTGAAGATATTCAAAAAAAATCAGAGAGTATCAATAGTGTATTTGATGCGGTGAAGGACGTAGGATCTTCCATTAAAGGTTTTAATTCCTCTATTCAAAATATAACAAAGTCAGTTCAAGACCAGGTTGAACAAAATAAAGATAAAATTACTCAGGTTGTTCAATGGAGCAATATTTTTCTTGAATTAAAGGATAAATGGAAATTGAAAAAACAACAAACAATAGAAAGTGATAAGCAGAGGGAAAGAAGAAAAGTAAGGGATCAAGCATAAGTTTTCTAAATGGAGGAGATTTTCAATGTCAAATTCAAAAAAGTCAAAGAATGCTTCAAATGGTCAGTCAAAGGGTTTTATGGCTGGTGCCGTAATTGGAAGTGTAATCGGTGCGGGGATAGCGCTTTTCCTTTCGCCTAAATCTGGGAAGGATTTAAGAAAGGATATTAGCAATGAAGTATCATCCTTGAGGGAAAAGACAGAGCAATTACGTGAATCAGCTGTTACAAAAGGATCTGAATTTATGGAAACAGCAAAGAAAAAGTCTCAATCTTTAACTGAAACTGTCACCAAACAATCATCTGACTTAATCAATAAAATCAAGAAAAATGAACCTCAAGACGTTTTAGATGATGAAAATGATGACATTGTCATACAATTGAATCCTGAAGATGATCAAATTCAGCAGATGCTTGATGAAACAAAAAGGGCTTTTGATGAGACAGAACGTCATTTGAACCATTAGAATTTTTTCTGCTGAAAACAAAGGGGGAAATATGAATGAAGAAAATTGAAACAATCGAGGAGTTTGAACAAATTCTTCAAGAAAAAGAGTACTTTTTCTTTTTAAAGCATTCCTTAACATGTCCAATTAGTCAGGCCGCTTTTGAGGAATACGAGAATTTTTCTACTGATCAAAATGACGTAGCTTTTTTCTACTTAGCTGTTCAGGAGGCTCGTCCGTTATCGAATGATATTGCAGAGAAATACGAAATAAAACATGAATCTCCTCAAGCCTTCCTATTTGTCAATAAAGAGGTTTCTTGGCATACCTCTCATCGAAAGATTACATATGAGACGCTAAAGAATGCTTTGGAGGAAAATGTAACAAAGTCATAATGGGGGGTTTTTTGTAATCCCATCACAAAACTAGTAATAGAAAAAGGGGCTGAATGAATCAGCCCCTTTTGTTTACTTGAACATTACCTGAGTGTTGATTTTGTTGATTAGGCCAAATGATTTCTAATTTATCACCAGGGGCGATTTTATCATGAAAGCCAGCCTGTTTGTTATTCCGCAATAATTGAAATATCCCGTTCGCTTGGCTAGGAATTTCAAATTTGACATGATTAAATAAGTCTTGGAAAATAAAGGGTTCAATCCGTTTATTAATCAATGTTAAGTGATCGCCATCATGTATAATATCTGTTTCTTTTAAACTTTCCTCCCCTCTCATAAAATTAGCAAGCTGCTTTACTAACAAGATTTCTTTTCCATTAAAGTAAACTGGAATGGATTGAGAAATCATTATCTGCTTCATATTAGCAAGCTCTTTGACTGTTGGATTCTTTTTATGTTCAATGATGATTTCGTCTAAATGTTCAAAGCTGCTTTGAAGCCTCGCTTCTATCCCATTTTTAAAAATTTTTCCCGAGAAGGCAGGTATGAAGGTCTCCTTCTCATTAATCTTTATCCGGAACGGTCTTAATTCTGCAAGCAATTCTCTTAAATCCAATGATTTAAGAAGAGATTCTATCGTATCTTGAAGTGTGACTTGTATTTGATCCCTGTCTTCTAATGGATAGTCTGATGCTACCTCCTTACCATTGCAAAGGAGCTTTGCCACTACCTCGTATTCCTTACCATTAATCATAATTGTTTTCTTAGGAACATCACCAATTAAATCGCTGATGATTAATGAGGCCTTTTTTCCATCTTTCCCTTTTTCCACAATAAGTTGGTCGCCGTTTTGGATTTGGTCATCAAGGGAAGAGATCCCTCCATTTCTCCAAATCATTGGAGGCTGACCGTGTTCTCCAGGTATTGTGATACTTTGCCCATTTACAATAACAATTTTTGCTAACCCAGGCTTCCCATATAGTTTATTCATTTTTATACCAGCAGCAAGGAGACAGTCTCCAACTGTTAGTTTTTTTACTTCAAATAAGCGAACAGGCTGTTCGTTAACGTAGACAGTAATGTATTGAACGGGTGATTTTTTTGCTGCTATGGCAATCCCAATTGGGGTCACTAGTTCCGGCCCTCTTGTAATATGGTCAGCTATAGTTAAAGAAGAAATCGCATCTATTCCTCGAATCGCTACCCGATTTGCTGGCAAAGACAATCTTTCCGCAATTCTAGCAGGTAATTCTGGTGTTTGACTGCCCCCTCCAACGAGCATCACGGCCTTCGGAGGTTTACGGTTGTTTAGCTTCATTATTTCTTCACATATCGAATCAGCCAGTTTGTTAATCGCGGGAGATATCTCGGAAATGACATCCTCTTTCGGTACTTCTGTTTCAAATCCAAGAATGTCGGTGACTGTAATCGTCTCTTGTGTTAATAATTCTCTCTTGGCTTTTTCTGCTAATGGAAAATCTAAAAGATATTGATCACTAATGGCTTCTGTGATTTCGTCTCCTGCAATTGGCACCATTCCATATGCAATGACTGTCCCCATGTCTGTAAGTGCAATATCAGAAGTACCAGCGCCAATATCAATTAACGCGACATTTAGTCTTCTCATCGAGGGAGGAATTAGGACGTTAATCGCGGCAATAGGTTCAAGGGTTAGTGCTTCCATCTCTAATTCAGAACGATTCAAAGCTGCTATTAAGGATTCAACTACAACCTTTGGTAGAAAGGTTGCGATAATTTCAACTGAAGCCTCATCCCCTTGCTGATCAATTAGGCTCCCAATTTCTTCTTCGTCTAGTCGGTAATATAGCACGGAATACCCAACACAAAAATAATAATGACTATGATCATTTTCGTGTTTTTCAGCAACAGCTGATTGGGCAAGCTGTACAGCACTTAATTCAAGATGAAGAATATCCTGTTTTTGCATCATTGGTTTTCCATTAATATTTACAGATACCTTTGCCCTTTCTGTTTTTAATGCTCTTCCTGCAGCAGCCACACTTACCTTTTTTAATGGACCATGTTCTTTTTCTAATTGATTTTTTATATCAGTGATTACTCGGGAAACGGCGAGAACATCATGTATTTGGCCATCTAGCATGGCACGTTCCGAGTGCTCCTTAGCTAAAATATCAACGACGTGAAATTGTGAGTCGTGCTCCTCTAATATGATTCCAACTACTGAACGTGTTCCTATATCAAGTGCAAATAGTTTCTTTTTTTCGGGCAAATTGATACACCTTCTTTTTATTTAGACTCTGATAAATTTGAATGTTCATTTCTGCACTAATCAACATGTCTTGAAAATCAACAATAAACTTTATCATCGCCATTATTTACTAGGCATAAATACTTTAATGCTTAAAAGCGTTTAATGAATGAAGTAAATTATTCGTGACATTCAGAATCAATTCATATATAATAACTCTAATTATATAGAAAAATGTATCATATTTTGAGTGGTCGTGAAAGAATAATAGAAGGAAATAATTGCAATCCTAAGCTTTGCCACTCCCTGAAATTATTTCAATCGACTAAATTCTATTCGAAAGGGCTGGGAAAAAATGAGTAATAATGAACTTGATCAACTTCGTAATCGTGTGGATGAACTTAATGTAGAGCTTTTACGCTTAATTAATGAAAGAGCTTTGCTAGTTCAGGAAATAGGCCGTGTAAAAGAAACTTCAGGTGTCAATCGCTATGACCCTGTTCGTGAGCGCCAAATGTTGAACTTGATTAAGGAGAATAATGACGGTCCTTTTGAAGATTCTACAATCTTGCATATTTTTAAACAAATTTTTAAGGCTGGGTTAGAATTACAAGAGGATGATCATCGTAAAGCGTTGCTTGTTTCACGTAAGAAAAAGCCAGAAAACACAATTGTTAATATTAAAGGGATACAAGTGGGTGACGGTTCACAGCATTTGATTTTCGGACCTTGTGCAGTTGAATCTTATGACCAAGTGGCAGCAGTAGCAGAATCAGTAAAAGCGAAAGGATTGAAGCTTTTACGTGGAGGAGCCTTCAAACCTAGAACGTCACCATATGATTTCCAAGGTCTTGGTTTAGAAGGATTGAAAATATTAAAAAGAATTGCTGATGATTTCGATTTAGGAGTTATTAGTGAAATTGTTAGCCCTAACGATATTGAAACAGCAGTAGATTATATCGATGTAATCCAAATCGGTGCTAGAAACATGCAAAACTTTGAACTATTAAAAGCGGCAGGTCAAGTGAATAAGCCAATTCTTTTAAAACGTGGTCTGGCTGCAACAATTGAAGAGTTCATTAATGCAGCGGAATATATTATGTCACAAGGAAACGGCCAAATTATCTTATGTGAACGAGGTATTCGTACTTACGAACGTGCTACAAGAAATACATTAGATATTTCTGCTGTTCCAATTTTAAAACAGGAGACTCATTTACCTGTTCTAGTGGATGTCACTCATTCCACAGGAAGAAAGGATCTTCTATTGCCTTGTGCTAAAGCGGCTCTTGCAATCGGTGCTGATGGTGTAATGGCAGAGGTTCATCCAGATCCAGCTGTTGCTTTATCCGATTCAGCTCAACAGATGGACTTAAAACAATTTGATGAATTCTATAAAGAATTACAAGCATCTCAATATGTAAGAGTTTAATCTCTATTTTAGAAAACCTTCTGCTAAATGCAGAAGGTTTTTTACTTTTTTGTAAAAAAAGAGTGGATACCATTGCACGATGAAAAGCAGTGGAGTAAGATTATACATAATTATCTTTTTTTAGAAGATATAGACTAGCAATTCTGTATATGAAGTACAATAGAAATAATGAGAGCGTTTTAGCAAAGAGGAGTGTAGACCTTGAATATTACAATATATGATGTAGCTAGAGAAGCAAACGTGTCTATGGCAACCGTTTCAAGGGTTGTAAATGGGAATCCAAATGTGAAACCTGCAACAAGGAAAAAAGTATTAGAAGTAATAGAAAGACTTGGTTATAGGCCTAATGCAGTGGCTAGAGGCTTAGCAAGTAAGAAAACGACTACTGTAGGTGTTATTATTCCTGATATTGCAAGTCCATTTTTTGCAGAGCTAGCAAGAGGAATAGAAGATATTGCTACGATGTATAAGTACAATATTATTTTAAGTAACTCTGATCAAAATAAAGATAAAGAACTGCAGTTATTAAATAATATGCTTGGAAAGCAAGTGGATGGAATAGTGTTTATGGGTGGGAATATTACTGAAGAACATGTAGCTGAGTTCGAAAAATCCCCAGCGCCTATTGTGTTAGCCGGTTCTATAGAAGAAACGAAAAAGATTCCTTCCGTTAATATTGACTATGAAAAGGCAGCATACGACGTGGTCACTGACTTTATCAGTAAAGGTGATAGGAACATTGCCTTTGTAACAGGACCTCTTCATGAACCGATTAACGTAGCTAAAAAATTAAGTGGATATAAGCGTGCCTTAGAGGAAAATGGTATAGATTACCACGAAGAATACGTTTTTGAAGGTGATTACACGTATGATTCAGGTATAGAAGCAATTGAGTATTTAATTGGATTAGAAGAAAAGCCTAGTGCAATCTATGTTGGATCAGATGAAATGGCACTTGGTGTTATCCACGGAGCCGAGGATAAGGGATACAATATTCCGAAGGATTTTGAGGTAGTTAGCTCTGATAATACAAGATTATCTTTGATGGTTCGACCAACACTAACGACAGTTGTGCAGCCATTATATGATATCGGTGCTGTTGCGATGAGATTGTTGACGAAATATATGAATAAAGAAAAAGTGGATAATCATATTGTTGTCTTGCCACATCGTATTGAATATCGTAACTCAACAAAAAATAAATAATAATGGCTGACTATGAATGGCACCCCCAATTACAACAAACAATTGGAGGTGCCATTCATCAAGTCAGTCTTTTTTGTTATTTATTAAATTAAAGTGACTCTGCCTTTGTCTTTTTTCTAATAGGATAAAGAGCTTTGCTTACTGTTAGGGCATTCTTTTCAGTGATTTCCGCTTTTCGAGGGATTTCAGGATATAAATCGCTAGGATCATCCCAGTATAAAGGAAGTTCTACTGGAGATTTAGGTTGCCATGTTTGAATCCATTCAGTAGGAAGTTTCCCCTTACTGTTTGAGTTTTCTGTCATCTCTAACCATATAAGTGCCCAAGCACGTGGGACAACTCTCCAAATATCATATCCCCCTCCTCCTACAGCAATCCAGCGACCCTCACAATATTTATGTGCTAATTCATGAGCCAATCTGGGAATCTCACGATATATTTTCATTGTTGCTGACAAATGGGTTAATGGATCAAGGTAATGAGAATCTGCACCATTTTGAGTTAATATAACATCTGGTTTGAAGAACTCTGCAACTTCTCTAAATGAGGTTTGGTAAGCATCTAACCATGATTCGTCCTCTGTAAAGGCATCCACTGGAATATTAAAGGAATAGCCGTATCCTTTTCCTTGGCCTCTCTCATTCACATTTCCTGTCCCAGGAAATAAATATCGACCAGTTTCGTGGATGGAAAGGGTGCAAACGTTCGGATCGTCATAAAAGGACCATTGTACTCCGTCTCCATGGTGAGCATCTGTGTCAACATATAATACACGTGCATGATACTTCTCTTGTAAATACCTTATGGCAACAGAGCTATCATTATAGATACAAAAGCCCGATGCTTTCCCCCGAAATCCATGATGGAGTCCACCGCCAAGATTCAATGCATGATTTGCCTTTCCAGACATTACATAATCCACAGCCGTTAATGTGCCCCCGACAAGCAGGGAGCTTGCCTCATGCATATTAGGGAAAATTGGGGTATCTTCAGTTCCAATGCCATAATTTTCTGCGCTCGCTTCATCTAACTGCCCGTGACCAGCCATACGGACAGCATTTACATAACTAGGGTCATGAATTAAGTGAAGCTCCTCTTCTGTTGCAGATCTTGGTGTAATAATCTGACTATCAGTAATTGCATCTAAGCTATTTAATAAATCCAATGTAAGTTTTAAGCGAATTTGATCAAAGGGATGATTGTTTCCAAATTTATAACTAAGTTGTTCTTCTGAAAAAATAAATATGGAATTCTGTTTCATAGAGTTATCCCCGGTAAATTTGGCCATAGAACATGGTGACCTGCCTTTTTAAGCTCTTCTATTAAACTTACAGGATTCATTGTTTGAACTCTAATGACAATAATTTTATGATTTACATCGTGCTTGTCAGGATAAACGAGGACACTAAGAACGTTGGCCTTCTTTTTATTAAAAACAGAAAAAATATCACAGAGAACTCCAGTTTTATGAGGGACCTTAATCTCAATTTGTGAGCCTGGTTGATTAGCACCAGTTAACTCTATTAAAGTGTGTAACAAATCTGCTTCTGTCACTATTCCTACCAATTGTTTATCATTTATTATGGGAACGCAGCTAATGCGATTTTCATAGAAGACGGCTGCAATTTCCTCCACAAAATCTAAGGGGTGCCCAGTAATTAGATTTGTTTTCATAATTTCTTCTATCGGTCTGTTTAGATCTTCTTTATGCTCCTCCGAGTGAAAGATGGATGGTGTTGCATCTCTAAGATCGGTATCGGTTACAATTCCAACAATATGGTTGTCTGTATCTACAACAGGAAAATGGCGAATACTTCTTTCTCTCATTAATTGTAGCGCATCTTTTATCGTACTTTTAGGCGATAATGTGGCTAAATTTGTCTGCATAATTTCTTCCACGATCATCACTTAATCCCCCTTTGCTTTCTATTACTAATCAGATTGAATTTTAGTACATAAATCGATTCATAAATCTTAATGCATCAAATTTTTGAACTGACTCATTTGGGATTCTTTTTCCAATTCTAGCCATTAGGCAATTGGCTGGATGCGAGCTAATCTCAGGGTCATCGGTTGCATACCATTGTAAACCACCGGCATTCATCATTTTTTCCATAACTTTACGGTACTCCCAAACATTTAAGCCTGTACCTTTCAGATCCCAATGCCAATAGTACTCAGTTGTGATAATAATATAATCTTCCATTGCATCATCCATCATGGATACCATAAGTAAGTTTTTCCCAACGGAGCAGCCTCGAAATTCAGAAATGACTTCAATTGCACCCAATTCAATCAAATCCTCCATTTTTCCTTCAGACCACCGTTCAAGTGGATCTGGGTAGAGGTAAGTTACATAGCCAACTACTGTATTGTTATGTCTTGCTATTATGATTCTTCCTTCTGGTAGGCCAGCAATTTCAATGAGAGCTTTATGCTGCTGAGCGGGCTGTCTAAATGCAACCAGTCCCTCATGAAATTCCAAATCAGCCAGGACTTCTGGTTTGATTGGCCCTTCAATTATTAAATCTCCATGGGGAGTTTTAAGCTTTTTTGCATTATAGGTTTTAATATGTTCCATTTATTCACCACCTAATTTTATACAATTAGAATATTAGTTATATTATACATAAAAACTATTAACAGAAAGCCCTTTCATTTAATTTTTTTGTTATATATGGAAATATTTTGTGACAATTTTCGAATTATTTAAATAACTTTTAAATTTTCTTGGAAGAATATTTAAAAAATTGAAAAAATAGTTTATAATAGAAAATGTTATAAAATTGTCACAAAAGGGGGATGTATGTTTATGAAATTGGAAGCGCTACCAGTTATTAAAGGGGATTTCAACTTAGAGAACTATGAAGAAATGTATAGTAGACATGATTGGAAGGATACAGAGGAGAATTTTTCTTGGTCTAGTACCGGTCGTGTAAACATGGCATACGAAGCTATTGATCGTCATGCTGAAACTTATAGAAAAAATAAAATTGCTTTATATTATCGTGATGATAAAAGAAATGAGAAGTACACTTTCAAGGAAATGAAGGAATTGTCCAACAAGGCAGGAAATGTATTAAAAGCATATGGAGATGTTGAAAAAGGAGATCGTGTTTTCATCTTTATGCCAAGGTCACCAGAGCTATATTTTACAGTACTTGGTGCGATTAAGCTTGGGGCAATTGTTGGTCCTTTGTTTGAGGCATTCATGGAAGGAGCAGTACGTGATAGATTAGAAGATAGTGAGGCAAAAGTATTAGTTACAACACCTGAATTATTAGATCGGGTTCCTTACAATGAACTACCAAATTTAAAACACATCCTTATCGTTGGAGATTCTGTTGAAGAAAATGAAATTTTCGTAGACTTCAATAAAAGATTTCAAGATGCAAGTAATAAGTTAGATATTGAATGGGTTGATCGCAGAGATGGCCTAATCCTTCACTATACCTCTGGTTCCACTGGAAAACCAAAAGGAGTTCTTCATGTCCATAATGCAATGATTCAGCAATATCAGACTGCAAAATGGGTTTTAGATTTGAAAGATGACGATGTATATTGGTGCACAGCTGACCCTGGTTGGGTAACTGGTACTTCTTACGGAATTTTTGGACCTTGGTTAACAGGTACTTCAAATGTAATCATCGGCGGACGATTCAGTCCAGATGGATGGTATAAAATGATTGAGGACTTCGGTGTTACTGTATGGTATAGTGCACCAACTGCCTTCCGTATGCTCATGGGTGCTGGAGACGAAGTAATTAAAAAATATAATTTAAGCAGTCTTCGTCATATTTTGAGTGTTGGTGAGCCGTTAAATCCAGAAGTTGTTAGATGGGGAATGAAGGTGTTCAATCTTCGAATCCATGATAACTGGTGGATGACGGAAACTGGAGCACAACTAATTTCCAATTATCCTTGCATGGAAATTAAACCAGGCTCCATGGGTAAGCCAATTCCTGGCGTTCAAGCTGCTATTGTAGATGATCAAGGGAATGAGCTTCCACCATATCGAATGGGGAACCTTGCTATTAAAAAAGGCTGGCCATCTATGATGCATACAATTTGGAATAATCCGCAAAAATATGAATCTTATTTCTTACCAAATGATTGGTATGTTTCTGGGGATTCAGCCTATATGGATGAAGATGGATATTTCTGGTTCCAAGGAAGGGTGGATGATGTCATCATGACTTCTGGAGAACGGGTAGGACCATTTGAAGTTGAAAGTAAGCTAGTTGAGCACCCGGCTATTGCTGAAGCTGGAGTAATCGGTAAGCCAGATCCAGTCCGCGGAGAAATTATTAAAGCTTTTGTAGCTCTCCGTGACGGCTATGAACCATCGGATGAATTAAAAGAAGAAATTCGTAATTTCGTTAAAAAGGGACTTGCTGCTCATGCTGCACCTCGTGAAATTGATTTCCGCGATAAATTACCAAAAACACGTAGTGGAAAAATTATGCGTCGTGTCTTAAAAGCTTGGGAATTGAACTTGCCTACTGGTGATTTATCAACAATGGAAGATTAAGAGCAATAATTAAGAGGCTATCCTATCAGGTATTTGAACCTTATAGGATAGCCTCTATTAGATTTAAAATATTTTTTTAAGTATCTTGACTTACTTCTTCTTCATCTTCCCCAGTATTTGGGTCGTTGGGTTGATTTTTATCAGGGTTTTTATTAGGATTTTTATCTGTGTTCTTACCTGTATTCTTCTTTGGGTTTGTATCCTTTGACGGATTCTTTTTTGAACCTATTTGAATTACCTTCGATGGTGGTGATTCATTCCCTGCGATATCTACTGCAGTAACATAGTAGGTTCCATTTCCACCCTTAAATGATAGAGTATCCCCAGCTTTAATACTAGCAACCTTCTTTGTTCCATTGCTTGTAGAATAGACACGATAACCAACAATATCGCTTTCAGGATGTTTTCCCCACGAAATGGTGTTTCCTGAGGTAGATAATCTTATGGAAGAAGGCTTCTTCCCATTTTCGCTTAATTTAGCTTCAGGTAAGATTATATTTCCCCATTGTTCATCCTTTGGAAGGTACTGTGTAATGTTAGAATTGCTACCTAGTAATTTTTTAATATATTCCTGGTCTAAGATTATGCCAGACTCAGTAAATTCACTTGGAGTAGAATCTAAGGCTAAATATTTTTTCTTGCCTATGATGACAAATTTTCCTTCTCCAAAACCGCCATCATCCCCTTGTTTCGGAAGGAATTTAGCGTTGAATAAATCAGTTTTAACTAACCCAGCTTTTGAACAGGCTTCAGTTGGTAATTGTCCTGTCAAGCCGCAAATAGAGCGAGTGACAATTCCTCCAGGCATTTTAAATCTTTCGGAAGGGTCAACTATATTAGGTGCAACATCATAGGCTGCGTTCATTAAGTCGGCCCATAAGAAAATGTTCCTTACCCCATAGGAGAGTCCTTGATAGGATTGTTCCAGTGGTGTAGGTGTATCATACCCTGTCCAGACGCCAAAGGATACATTTGGATTAACAGCAACGAACCAGGCATCTTTATAATCCTGTCCAGTTCCTGTTTTTCCAGCCCAATCTGAAGAGAATTTAAGTCTGCCGTTGAGTGATGCAGCTGTACCTCTTGTGACGACATCACGCATCATATCTAGAGTTAAATAAGCAGTTTGTGGACTAAATACCTTCACTTTGTTGACTTTATGCTTATAAATCGTTTTTCCGGTTTTATCTACAATCTTGTCTATAAGGTATGCATCAATAAATTGGCCAGAATTTGCAAATGTGCCAAAGGCATTGACGTTTTCTTCGACTGTTACCCCATTCGTTAATCCACCAAGTGCTAATGAGCGAGTGGTATAATCGGCTTCAGTTAAAGAGGTGAATCCCATTTTCTTAAGATATTCTGCAGGTCGTTGATCTAATATATCAACATAAGCTTTTACTGCAGGAACATTGTATGATCTTGTTAAGGCTTCACGAGCGGTTACTAAACCATGATAGCCACCTCCATAGTTATGTGGCCATGGTGCACTGCTTGCAGGATTTAAACTAAGCGGTATATCAGGCAGAATAGAACCTGGTGATAGGGTGCCTAGTTCAAAGGCTGGACCGTAGACTAACAATGGCTTCATCGTAGACCCATTTGGTCTCTTCGCGCTCATCGCATGATTGAGCTGCTCACGCTCAAAATCCCTTCCTCCAACAAAGCTTAGGATTTTTCCGGTTTTATTTTCTATTAGAATGGCACCTGTTTCAACAGGCTCTTTTACAACCTTTTCTTTTCCTGTTTCAGGATCCTCTACCGTTCTAGTGATGCTGCTACCATAGTAAGGATATTCATCCTTCACCTTTTGCATCTTATCAAAGATTTTTTTATTTATCGTAGTATGAATTTCATAACCATTTTGCCGAAGATTTCGATCAGCCAAAGTAGAATATTCTTCATATAAATCATCGTCTTTTTGTAAATCTTCTTCTTCATAACCATCTTTTTTTGCAAGAATAGTAGTTAAAATGTCTACTGCTCGTTTCTCTATTTCGGCTGTTAGCCATGGGTATTTTTCCTGAGGGCTTGAGCTTGATTTTATAAAGTCTTTGGTAATATCATAGGCGACTGCTTTTTTGTAATCACTCTCCTTGATATACCCGTTATCTAGCATTCTTTTTAAAACAGTTTTCATTCTGGTTAAACCTGGTTCAAGATTTTTCTTTATTTCTCCTTTATTGGTATAAGGGGTATAGCCAAAAGGACTTTGTGGGAGCCCGGCAATAAACGCAGCTTGTGGTAAGGTTAATTTACTAGCATTTACTCCAAAAATCCCTTTAGCAGCTGACTGAACTCCTGCAATATTTCTGCCAGAGGAATTTCTCCCGAAGGTTGAAACATTTAAGTAAGCTTCTAAAATTTCATTTTTATCAAAAAATTGTTCTAGTCTTAATGCTAATAGAATTTCCTTCGCTTTCCTTTCGAAGGAAACTTCATTTGTTAAGATTTGGTTTTTGATTAATTGCTGAGTCAGTGTACTTCCGCCGGACTGTACGGATGAATTGCTAACTTCTTGAAAAAGTGCACGAAAAATGGCTTTTGGGACAACGCCATCATGTTCAAAAAAGTATTCATCCTCTGTGGCTACTACTGCATTAACTAAGTTTTTAGATACTTGGTCTAGCTTTACTTCCTCACGTTCGAGATCTGTGCGGAGTTTTCCTAAATATACTTTATTGGCAAAATACAATTTCGATGTCTCTTCGTAGTTGTATATATCTTTTTTCATACTTTCATAGGATCGGATCGGTTCTTTTTTTACGAGAGAAGCAAAATAACCCGCTCCAACACCACCGGCGAATGCACCACCGATTAAAATAACAATTAGAAAAATAAGCACTAAATTCCAAAAAACTTGAAAGGAAATATTGGCTCTTTTAATTGTTTTTTTATTTGTGAAATACTGGAGAGTCGACCTAATTCTATCATTCCAATTATGATTTTCTTTCATTTATATCAAACCCCCTAAAATCTTATTCATTATAGCATAAACCTGAGTAAAGTTTGACTAGCATCATTTTTTTCTTAAATTTTCTAGTTGTCATTTGACAGATGAAAGGTCTTATGGTAAAAATATTTTAATCAAATGATATATGTATTAAGCAATGATGGGAATCCAGTAGTGCTTCTATCCCTGTTTCAGAAAGCTGGCGGCTGCTGCAAGCCAGTACATATAGAAGAATGAATTACCTCCCTAAGCTTTCACCAACGAATCTAGTTTCTTGGTAGTAGTGGTGAACGGGAATACCGTTATCTATTTTAAGCGGAGGAAGAAAATTCCTCAAGTTGGGTGGTACCGCGATTTTGATAAATCGTCCCTTCGATTCATTTCGAAGGGACTTTTTTACGTGAAAAAGGAATGAACAGCAGGTCTCAAAAGGAGGAAATAAGAATGGATTTATTGCAGGAATTAAAGTGGAGAGGGATTATCTATCAACAAACCGATGAAGAGGGAATACAAAAAACACTGGAAGAGGAAAAAATTTCATTATACTGTGGGGTCGACCCAACAGCTGACAGTATGCATATTGGACATTTATTGCCATACCTCACATTAAAGAGATTCCAAAACGCAGGACATCGCCCAATTGTGCTTGTAGGTGGTGCAACTGGTCTAATCGGAGACCCAAGTGGAAAGAGTGAAGAAAGAAAACTTCAAACTCTTGAAGCGATTCAGCATAATGTAAACGGGATAAAGAAACAATTACAAAGTATTTTTAGCTTTGAAGGAGAGAATGGGGCCATCATGGTCAATAACTACGACTGGGCAGGCTCCATGGATATCGTTACCTTCCTTCGTGACTTTGGAAAGCATGTAGGGATCAACTATATGCTTGCAAAGGATACCATTGCCACGAGATTAGAAACAGGAATTTCATTTACTGAGTTTACCTATACCATTCTCCAAGCAATGGATTTCTACCACTTATATAAAAATCATGAATGTAAGATGCAAATTGGTGGAAGTGACCAATGGGGAAATATTACAACCGGACTTGAATTAATTCGTAAAATGGCACCTGAAGGATCCAAAGCCTTTGGTTTAACCATTCCGTTAGTAACAAAAGCTGATGGAACAAAGTTTGGTAAAACCGAAAGCGGAGCGGTTTGGTTAGATCCTGAAAAAACATCACCATATGAATTCTACCAATTCTGGATTAATACAGCAGATGCGGATGTTGTGAAGTACTTGAAATTCTTTACCTTCTTATCAAAAGAAGAAATTGAAGCATTAGAAGTTTCTGTTCAAGAGGAGCCACATTTAAGAAAGGCCCAAAAGGCACTCGCTGAAGAAATGACAAAAATGATTCACGGAGAAGAGTCGTTAGCGCAAGCAATCAAAATTTCGACGGCTCTCTTTAGTGGAGATGTTAAAAATTTAACAGCATCAGAAATTAAACAGGGCTTCAAAGATGTTCCGTCCTATGAGCATACTACTGGTGAAGACATCGGCATCGTTGATTTGCTTGTTGCAGCAAAAATCAGCCCATCCAAGCGTCAGGCACGTGAGGATGTGACCAATGGGGCTGTGTATATAAATGGAGATCGCATGACAGATTTGGAGTATGTAATCAATAATAAGGATCGGATTGAGGGTCAGTTTACAATCATTCGTCGTGGGAAAAAGAAGTACTCTTTAATTAAATATTAAAGATTCTACCGGGAATCAAAAAGGGAAACAGGCCAGTTTAAATTTGGTCTGTTTTTTGTATATTCCTTAGGGCTTTTTTAAAATTAGCTGAGTAAATATTTTGAATCTTTTCAGCATTTTTGTCGTATAAACAGAATAAGAAAGGAAATATTCTGGTTCTGATAAAATAATTAACTATATTTAAGGAGGTGTAAAATGGAGTTATTTGGGAATTCAATTGAAATTATTTACTTTTCTATGTTAGTTATCTCAGGTTTGATTACGCTACTTTATCTATTCTTTGGTGATGTTTTGGAAGGGACAGGAGAAATTTTGGGCTTTCTCAGCCCAGCGCTAATTTTAGCCTTTGTCACATTTTTTTCGGCGATTGCTTATTTACTAGAGCTTTTCACATCTTTCAACCATACTCTCGTTATTATTATAGGAGTAGTGGGAGCATTCATACTAGATTCTATTTTAAATATCTTTATTCTTATCCCTCTTTCTTCAGCACAGGAATCCCTTGCATATTCGACCAACTCATTAAAAGGAAGAGTAGGTAAAGTAATTATATCTATTCCGAAAGATGGCTTTGGCGAAATAGTATTACATAATAAAAGTGGCACCATTTCTAAACCTGCTGCAAGCTTTCATCACACAAACATAAAAGAGGGGCAATCCGTACTTATTATCGAGGCGCGTGATGGGGTAGTATATGTTACCCAGCATGAATACTCAGAAGACATATTTTTATAGAGGAGGAACTTAGATGTTACCCATATTAATTGTAGGTGGTATTGTTGCATTTTTATTAATTGCTCTTATTGCTGTTTTTATAACAAAATACAGGACGGCAGGTCCGGACGAAGCCCTTATTGTTACAGGGAGTTATTTAGGTAGCAAAAATGTTCATATTGATGAGTCTGGGAATAAAATTAAGATTATTCGAGGAGGCGGGGCATTTATTTTGCCCGTTTTCCAGCAAGCCGAACCATTAAGCTTATTATCAAGTAAATTGGAGGTTACTACACCTGAAGTATATACGGAGCAAGGAGTCCCGGTTATGGCAGATGGAACAGCAATTATTAAAATTGGCGGTTCAATCGAGGAAATTGCTACCGCAGCTGAACAATTTTTAGGTAAAAGAAAAGAAGACAGAGAAAATGAAGCGAAAGAGGTACTGGAAGGACATCTTCGTTCCATATTAGGTTCTATGACAGTCGAAGAAATCTATAAAAATCGCGATAAATTTTCTCAGGAAGTACAGAGGGTTGCTTCTCAAGATTTAGCAAAAATGGGACTTATCATCGTTTCGTTTACGATTAAAGATGTCCGCGATAAAAATGGATATCTCGATTCTCTCGGAAAGCCAAGGATTGCACAAGTAAAGCGAGATGCGGATATTGCAACAGCAGAGGCAGAAAAGGAAACACGGATCAAGAAGGCTGAGGCGGCAAAGGATGCGAAAAAGGCTGAGCTAGAAAGGGCAACAGAAATCGCTGAGGCGGAGAAAGTAAATCAAATGAAAATGGCTGATTACAGACGAGAACAAGATATTGCTAAAGCCCGCGCAGACCAGGCCTATGATTTAGAAGCAGCAAGAGCTAAGCAAGAGGTAACTGAACAGGAAATGCAAATTAAAATTATTGAGCGTCAAAAGCAAATTGAGTTAGAAGAAAAAGAAATTTTGCGTCGTGAGAAACAATATGATTCAGAAGTGAAAAAGAAAGCAGATGCTGATCGTTATGCTTTGGAACAGGCTGCCACAGCTAATAAGGTTAAGGAAATCGCGGAGGCAGATGCAAATAAATATAGGATTGAATCATTGGCAAAAGCAGAGGCTGAAAAAGTACGATTAGCTGGTTTAGCGAGTGCAGAGGCAGAACGGGCAAAAGGGGAAACAGAAGCGGAGGTTATTAGGTTAAAGGGGATTGCCGAGGCTGAAGCCAAGCGGAAAATTGCAGAAGCGTTCGAACAATTTGGTCAGGCTGCGGTTCTCGACATGATTGTTAGAATGCTCCCTGAATATGCAAAAGAAGTCGCCAGTCCTCTTTCAAATATTGATAAAATTACCGTGGTGGATACCGGTGGAAGTGGAACTCAAGGTGGCGCCAATAAGGTCACAGGCTATGCTACAAATCTAATGTCAACTTTGCAGGAATCTTTAAAGGCTTCTTCAGGAATTGATATAAGAGGATTATTGGAGAACTTTTCCGGAAAGGCAAATCCTAATCAGTTATATAAAGAGGAGACTATCGAAAAGGAAGAATTACAAGGCTAAAAAGGCAACAAAAAACCCTAGACCTTTGATATAAAGGTCTAGGGTTTTTAAATACGCTATTTACAAATCGTATTAATTAACGAGAGTAGAACTCAATAGTCCTACAAACCCTAGTGTTTTCAAGGCTTGAGACGGTTATATTGAAAACCTCCCCCAAAACCTCCCCCAGATTAAAGTTGTATTGCTTGGCTAAATGCAATGACTGACTCTTCTTCCATTTCTTTAACGATATGACCGTAAGTATTAAAAATCATTTGTGGGGTATTTCCTAAACGATCAGCAATGACATTAACAGGTAATTTTTGACTCATCAAAATCGTCGCATGGGTATGGCGTAATCCATGTGGAGTTATTCGTTTTAAGTTAGTTTTTTTGATGATTCGATCAAAACTATACTTTAATGTGTTTTCTCCTGTCGGAGTTCCTGATTGGTGAGAGATAAAAATAAAGTCATTATCTGATAAGTGTTTACCAAATGTAAGTTTTGTCTCTTTGCACCAAGTACGGTATAACTTTAATTGATTAATTAAGATATTATCAACTAAAATATTCCGATAACTATTTTTCGTTTTAGGCTCCCGATCTCCTTTTTTATCTCTTGTACTATTGATAGTAATTACTTTATTATCAAAGTCAACATTATCCCATGTTAATCCCAATGCTTCGCCTCTTCTAGCCCCTGTATAAGCTAGAAGCAAGATGAGGGTATAATTAGTAATGTTTTCCAATTCCTTAGCAGCTATAAGAAATTCAGATAATTCCTTCGCTGTTAGAAAATTGTCGTTTACCTCTTCAACTGGAATGGATATTTTATTAAATCGATTACGTGGGATAATTTCATTATCAACTGCTGCATTTATAGCAACTTTAAAAAGCTTGTGAAATAAACGGACTGTACTTGGTTCATAAAAATCCAAGAGTTTATTAATATATACTCGTTTATAGGTAGCCTTGTCTAATTCGGCTAACTTGTATTTTCCCAGCATTGGCTTCATTTGATATTTGATAGCATTTTCTCGTTGCAATTGTGTTGTGATTTCCCAATCAATTTTATGTGTTTCAAACCAAATATCAAGCCATTCAGAGACTGTTAGATTAGAATTCTCCACTCTCTTTACTTCACCATTAAGAATACTAGCCTTCACTTCAAGTAAGGCGCGATATGCTTCATTTTCGGCTATAAATCCTTGTTGAGACTTTTCTCTACGTATTCCTAGAGAATCATAATATTTATAACGGTAGCACCATAATTTTTCATTTTTAGTATTAAAGTAAAAATATAAATTTTTATCTTTCTTTGTTTTGTATATTTTCTCTTTCATAAATATCTTCCCTTTCATGCGTGGACAGACGCTTTATGGGGGACTGATATTAAACGGCATCACCTCCTTTAATTAAGTAGTTGTCATTCAAAACCGTTTTCATTAACTCTTAGATTAATGGCTTTAATAACATTTTCAATAATATTTACTATGTTCTCTGCAGTCTGTTTGTCTGTTTTAGTTGAAGTATTTACAATTTGCTTCCTTAGATTAATGGTGTTCACTAAATCGGTATAAAATGATTCAGCTGTAATATCATAACCCAAATGTATTTTTAATCCGGACTCAAGCTTTTCTCTTAATGAAAGACCTTCAAGGTATTCTGAAGCCCACTCAGGTTCAGCGCCGTTTCTTATTATAGATTTTGCTATTATTTGATCTAATCTTAGTTCAAGTGCATAAAAGGCTTCTGTACATACATTAAAGAAAGTAATTTCATCTAGTAGTTGGTCAGGAGTTTTATTTATAATTTCCTTAGCATGATCTAGATAAGCATCATATAAGTTAATTTGAATGACTTTTCTTTTATCTAATGTTGGTTCTTCGTTATAGATTTCCTCAAATTCCTCTTTTGATATAGTTGGCCAAGAACGAGGATCTTGATAATCTTTTTCTATGCCTTCAATAAAAACTCCAAATAAATCATAAAAATGTTTAAACTCTTCGGAATTCATAATCTCTTTGGTGCGACTGCTGCCTTTATATTTACCCTCTAAAAATCCGGGGAACTTTTCTTCTATTTTTAAGAGTGAAAACATTAATGGATTTTCTACTAAAGTGAAGATGCTTTTAATATCTTCAGGGGCTTTTTCTACAAATGCGGCCCATGATAACTTTTTGACATCACCTCCAGTTACCTCCGCAATGACCGTATTTACCTCATCGGATGCAGGTGGTGTTTCCCCTCTGACTAATTGGCTTATATAGCCCTGCGAAACTGACTTTCCTAATTCTTTACATCTTCTAGATATCTCTCTATGGGATAATCCACTATTTACAATATAGCCATTTAATAATTCATAGTAACTTTTAATTTTGGTTGCACCTCCAAATTATTTCAATTCCATTATAACCATTTTTTGAAGAAAATTGAAAGATAAATATTAATCATTTTAATGAATAATTAATATTAATTAATCAAAAAGGGTTGACAGAAAGGTGATTAATAAATATCATTCAATGTGAGAGATAAAAATTAATCAATTGTATTGGGGTGAAACATAATGGGTAATCAAAATGATTGTAATCAGCAATATCACTTGATATTAAAATCAGCTGTTAAGGAAAGTGGCTGGAGTATGAGGGAGATATCTAGACGCTGCAAAAAGAACGGAGTGAGTCTTTCTCAACCGTATTTAAGTAAATTATGTACAGGTGAAGTACCACCTCCTTCCGATAAGTTAAACAAAGTATTAGGAGAGCTGCTTTCAACAGTCTCATCTGTAACTAAAGATGAATTACTTGTCGCAGCATATATAGAAAGAATTCCTAAAGAAGTATTACAAAAATTAAAGGAGAAATGATAATTAAGTTTGATGAATTGGCTAATTCAGTTAGTTAATTTAAACAAAATAGGGGGAACAACGAGAATGCAAATTGCACAGATAAAAGTTGATGTTAATCAAGATGAAATTAGAAATTATATTAATCAAAAGCTTGAGGAATCTATAGAAGAAACACTATTTACTTGGGATGTGGAACAAATGGTTAAACGAACTTGCATGAGCAGATCATTTTTAGATCAGGAGTTTTTGCATGATCCAAGAATGAAATTATTGGAGAGAAGAAAAGAAAAAGGTAAGAGGTTTTGGTTTTATGAAGAATCAAAACGTGTTATGAGGGAAATTATGGATGAATGGTAAAAATCAATAAGGTAAAGACAACTAGATACAGAGGTAAATAGAAAAACAGAAAAACAAAAATAATAGCGTGGACAGACGTGATAAAAGATTGATTTTTAATTTTGAAAGGGTACAACAGAGGGGAATTTGTAAGTTTGCAATTAAAACTAGAGATGTGGTGATAATTTGTCCGTTATTGAATTAATCAAAGATACCATTTCAATAGTAGATGCACTAGAACAATATACCGGGATAATTATTAACTGTAACAAAGTAAATCGAAAACAATTTAACATTCGTTGTCCATTTCATAACGATAAAAATCCTAGTTTTACCGTTTATACCCAAACGAACACTTTTAGATGCTGGGCAGGATGTAATGATGGAAATTCTGGTGATGTTATAGACCTTGTTAGATTATCTACAGGTGAAGATACAAAAGGAGCCATTAAAATATTAACCGCCGATTTTGGACTAAAAAATCCAAGTAGTGCGCAGTCAAGGGAATGGCAAAAGAAAAAAGTCATTCGTGAGCAATCAAAGGCAATTCAAAAGGGATTAGATAAAAAGGTAAATAATACTATGTTTATTCTAAAAAAAATTGAAAAGGAAGTGATGACTACTCTATCAACAATTAAAACGATTGAGGACTTAGATCGTTCTGGTGATTTGTATCATGTATTAGTACAAATAGAATACTGGCTTGATTGTTTAGTAGAATCTGATCCAGTTATACAAATTCAAACATTGGAAGAAGTTAACCACTTCCTTAGTAAGGTGGGTATGAAAGCAGGGTGATTTTTTGGAAAAGGATACAGCCAGTATATTGTTACAACACTATACACCAGAGGAAATACATGAATACACTGGTGTAATTATAGACAAAACAATTTTATCACGGGAACAAGTGAAAAGAAAACAATTTATTGTCCCCTCAATAGACGATGAAGAAGATTTTATTAATGAACAGGGTCAGTTTTCGTATAAACCTAAGTTATTCGATGACGATGGGGGAGCAGCAAACCTTGCCTTTTACGGTTTAGCTGGTGATGTTGTACGGGAAATTGATCCACATACTGAAGCAGATCCTATGGCTACACTTATTACTTTTTTAATTGGATTTGGAAATCTTATTGGTGATAATGCCCATTTTATGGCTGGGGCAAGAAAGCATCCATGTCGTATTTTTGCTGTTGTAGTTGGAGAATCAGGTAATGGTAGGAAAGGGGCATCATTGGGTGATGTACGATTATTATTTAGAGCAGTTGACCCTACTTGGGAAGGCAAGCAAATAAAGTCGGGCATATCGAGTGGTGAAGGGTTGATTTATGCCGTACGTGATGAAGTAGTAAAAAAAGTGCCAGTTTTTGAAGGAAAGGGAGCGGAAAAGAAAATCGTTGATTATGAGTATGAAATTGTTGACGAAGGAGTTGAGGATAAGAGATTGTTTGATATTGAGGAAGAGTTTGGTAAAACGCTTCGGTTGGCAAAGCGTCAAGGAAATACGGTAACCGCAGTTATCCGTGAATTATGGGATTCAGGCAGTCCGCGAACGCTAACTAAAAATCCACTTACAACAACAGATGCTCATGTATCCATTTTAGGACAAATTACCCCCGAAGAGTTAGAAAAGGAAGTTTGTGATGTGGATTTGGTTAATGGACTAGCTAACCGATTTTTATGGTTGATGGTAGAACGATCAAAAATCCTTCCAAGTGGTGGATTTTTTCATAAAGTTGATATAGACCCACTAACGAAAAAGATAAAGGCTGCTGTGGAGTTTGCTAGAAAGACTGGGGAAATGACAAGGGATGAAGAAGCAGAAGAACTTTGGGAAAAGGTTTATGAGCCACTTTCCACTGGAGTAAAGGGAATCGTTGGGTCAGTTACTAGTCGCGCGGAACCTCAAACCATGCGGCTAGCTTGTATATATGCACTATTAGATCAATCGAATGAAGTTAAGGTAATACATTTAAGAGCAGCACTTGAGTTATGGAGTTATTGCTTTAAATCAGCTCGTTTTATATTCGGAAATGCAAAGGTTTTAGAGGATTCTAATGCTAATAAATTATTAGATGAGTTGAGGAAATGGGAAGAAGAAGGAAAAGGAGGGATGACCAGAACGGAAGTAAGTAGAGAGGTTTTTAAAGGAAATATTTCTAAAGAAGAACTTGATTCTATTATTAAAGAACTAATCTCAAACGGATATATAAAAGTAGAAAAGGTAACACCCAAAGGGGGAAAGAAAAAGGTACAAAAGATTTCACTTGTCGATTAATTAACTAAACGAATTTTACGAAGTTACGAATTATTGGACATGAATCCAATGGTTTCAATGCTTTTGTTGTCTTTTACTAAACGAAATATTTACTAATTATTATACGAATTATTTCCCTATAAATAATTCGTAAATTAGTTCGTCTAAAATTCGTACTCTTATTTATGTAATAAAGCCCATTGTATAAGGTTTAATCTGATTTAGTTCGTAAACTTCGTATAGGTCGTAGAAGATATGAAGGTGTAGACTAATTGGCTACAATTTATCAATTGATTGAAATAGCGGAAATGGAAATTAAAGATGAAAAAGCGAAGCAAGCAGGATTTATTATTTGTCTCTCTGGAGAATTATATACTAAATCGCTAGGGAAAAATAGTGCAGTATACATTGAGAACACTAATAATCAATGGGAGGCGTGGCGTGAAACTTATATTCCGGGGAAAAGTACCCCAATTAGTTATAAAGTAATTGCCAGCTTCAAAGAATTTGAATATGTTTTGCTAAAAGCAAAACGCTACTTTGATTTTATCCAGAGAAAGCGCGATGGTAAGCGGTGAATAATTTATTGATAGATTAATAGCAAAATTATTTTTATATAGATGGCTAGATTTATTAATTGCGTTATCTGTAAGAGTTAATCTTATTTTGAATAAAGGAAGGGAAATAATATGTATTTTGCTGACAATGAACATTTAGAAAATTATAAATGGTTGATGCAGTTATATGCTTTAAGCCCCGGTAAAGATTTAGAGTATGAAGCAAATATTTATATTGCTGCATATCCTGAAATATTTAAATGTTTTCGTAAGGATAATATTGATCTAGGCTGTGGTCCCCTTGCAGATATTTTTGATGACGAGAATGGACATAATGCTGCTGCCTTGACAGGTTCAACAATAAGAATGGTTGATCTAGGAATGTCTCTTTATAATGATTATCAAGTTTCGTTGGCTGAAATCTTTTGTGCTGTTAATGATGACAAGTTGATTAATGTGTGTATTGAGGCTATACGTATTAGAGCCGGAAAGTATCGATAATGGTTTTGAAGCAAGGAATATTAAAAAAGCCTTTTATATAAAAAAAGAGAACGAAGTTTGGAAATACGTTATGATTAAGGAGTTGTATTATAATGATTGTTATTGTTGATAAAATTGGCACTGGTTCTGAATGTGATCCAATCAGACCAGACACTACTGCTTCTGATTGGCAAGTTGTTGAAGAACGTGAGACAAAATTTGTAATAGAGATATTGATGATAACATATAACTAACGGATTTTATTATGAGACATGATAGATTATGGAATTTGAACCAATGCCATTGTTTCTTTAAGTAACGGGAGAAAAAGTTGAAGATCCAGCTGCCTTTTTTGGCGGCTTTTCTTATTAAAGTACGAAATGGTTAGTTGAAAGAAAATGTTTTAGCTTGTTCAACAAAGGACCGGTTTTTTGAGTAACTCCTTGTATTTAAGGAAGATTTTATTAGAGTATTTACTGACAGCATTAATTAGTAGTCAATCCTACCAATAACCCTTATTAGGTAAAACAAACGAAATTGAGAAAATGCAAATGAATGTAAAGGAATAAAAAACAAAAACACTTAGTTTCCAAAGTGTTCTCATCTTTATCGGACTGTATTAATAATCATTTTCGACTTTATACTTATCAATGTATTCTTGTTCTGGCATAATTTCCATGATGTCTTTTGGCTCTATTTTTACTTTTGGATGTACATAAGAAAATAGTTCATATACTCCATATCTCAAAATATAGAGGGATTTTTGAATCAACCATCTTTTTACTTTTACTTCAATTACTTCATCTGGTAAATATTCTAGATTGTCTTTCGTAATTCCGTAATAACTATCCTCATATTCAACCACAAATGTCCAATATTTATAATAATTAAGGGGTTGCTTAAATTTAATAATAAAATGTTCTTTGTTCTTATGTTTAATCCAATCACTCTCAATTGTATCATTTTTTAAAAATTGGGCTAAATCAAAAAGAATTTCAGGTCTATTTCTAGTATACCCCTCATATGAAACTACATTTGAGTGGCATAGAAATCCATTGATTTGAAAATCTCCATAAAATTTATGTATTACACGGTTCCTATACTCTTCTGCATCGGTTAAAGAGAAACCATCAGTTTTCTCACTAATATCAAGTTTATTACCTTTATATAAAATGTATTTCTCCCTAATATTAATATAGATTTCTTTTTTACTTAAATAATCCTTTAATGGTGTCTCTTGTGTTACGGCATCTTGTAAATTAATTATACCTAATTCTTTAATAGATTTACATTTATCAAAACTGGTAGTGCTATGTAGACTTACAAGTTCAACATCCTTTTCTAACAAATGATTATCTTCAATATCGAATGATTCTAAAAAATCCTCTACATCTGTACTTTCAAGGTAAACAAAATCTAAAACATTTTCTATATCTTCCTTACGAAAGTTTAAAAACCCTAATAGTGATTTTAATGTACTATCATAATCACTCATATCAAATATCAACTTTAAACACCTCCGAATAAGATTTTACTAAATAAGCCACAGTTTCTCATACAAAACATCAAAAAATCCTTCTTATAAATTTCGGTAGAGATTGTTAAATAAGGGCAGTTTGTTGCAGAACATTTGCTTGTCGGGGCTGACAAATTTGAAGCTGATACCGCAGTATGCTCAAAAAAATCGAATATTAAAAGGATTTTAGTAGTTAAACTTTGTTTACGTGGGTTAAGTAGTCTCAAGAACAAAAAAAGGATTTTGCTTTGTAAACAATCAGGCGCGTTTCCAAAGTACAACATTTACACTCTAAACAAATTAGGTTCTCGTTCTCTTTGATTCAGTATTTTTATTTTGAGTACTATAAGGGTAGTCCCTCTCTTAACAATATATATTATAATATACTTACAATATTAAACTATCATGAATAAGGAGGGTTTTATGCCAAAATTAAAGAATCAAATTTATTCTCCGAGTATTGAACAATCACTTAATAATATTGCACAAATTGATTGGGCAAGCCAAACTCAAGGCATCCAACAAACACTTAACAATATCGCACAAATTAATTGGGCAAGCCAAACTCAAGGTATTCAACAAGCGCTTAACAATCTCGCACAAATTGATTGGGCAAGTCAAACTCAAGGCATCCAACAAGCACTTAACAATCTCGCACAAATTGATTGGGCAAGCCAAACTCAAGGCATCCAACAGGCACTTAACAATATCGCACAAATTGATTGGGCAAGCCAAACACAAGGAATCCGACAAGCACTTAACAATATCGCACAAATTGATTGGGCTAATTATAGTCAAACCCTATTATCTTCAATCAAAATGTACGAATCAATGAATTTAGCAAATACATTTAACCAACTAAGTATCTTTTCTGTTCAAGAGATCAGTGAAGTACTAGAGGAATATGAGATTAAAGGTAAACAAAAATACCAAAACGATTGTAGTGAGATATATGGTGAAATTACAGTAAATGAAAAACGACAGTTTTCATATGATGAGATTGTGGAGATTGTTGATTATCGTTTAGCAGCTGCAAATAGTGAAAAGATGAATTTTAAGAAATTTGTACAAGATTTACTATTTAGCTATGGACAAGATGTAGTGAAAAAATTCATTGATATTATCTTAGTACCTTTCTTCTTTATATTAGTTAGCTTGATAATTGACAATCATTTACTGATTATAGAAACGATTAAAGAATCACTTTCGAGCGGGGTATATGTTGTTGGTTACGCACATGCAAAAAAGGTGATTAAAAAAGAGGGACTTTCTAGGTACGAGAATCTTAATTTAATTGGTCTTACTCGAGTTGATTCCCTATTAAGAACAAGCCCTAATAAGAAGACCAATCCTGTTGCTTCTCAAAAAGTACCATTAGATACAGTGGTAAGTGTACTCGAAAAGAAAAAGAATTGGCTTAAAATCGAAACATATATAGATGGTGAGCATATAATAGGGTGGATTGAGGGTTCAAAAGTTAATAAGTTCAAAAGAAAGAAATAACGCGTTGCTTATTTGATAAAAACTAAATTTATTGCCAACAACAAAACACGTTTTCACTTTAGTAAGCGTGTTTTTGTACAAAAAAATTCATCGGTATATATTTATAACACTAATCTCCTTTGCTATATTCAACAATGGGCGCCAATCTTGAGGGGTGGCGCTCATTTTACAATTTAGTGCTGGTTCTACAATAAGCAGGGACGATTTTCAGTAATGAATCTGTTGAATGAGGAATAGTAGTATTTGTATTCTTTTCCTTCCTTTGAAATTGCATAGGAGGCTATCAATCTATGTCGCTTAATTTAGTATTATTGATCCCTTCTTAATGTGACACTTGTGATGATTGATAGCAAAGTGTTCATTATTGGGATTAGGATGTCTAGGATATTTATTTTTGATAAGAATTATATTTGATTGAGAAGTTTCGAATACAAAAATATCATTCTTATAAGTCTTCTCAATCATGCTTAGTAACTTAACTGTTTCGATATCATAATAACTGGCCTTATCATTTGCATCTCCACTACACTGACCGTAACCAAGAAATAAATGCGTTGTTGATTCAAGTGTTTTCTTAATTTCTAGTCTATTTAAATTCATTGCAGTACTGTATTCTGATGGTGTTAAATTATGAATTAAATCATAGATCTTGGTTGATTTAGGTTCATAAAAAGGGTAAAGGTTATAAAACCTTATCCAATTGATTTCAGGAATGTTCTTATATATGTATTCAGTAACAAAGTTAATGGTATCATCTGAGTCTAAGCTATCAGCAGTACTTGGATTCATCAGGATACAGGATGCAATGCCTTTCTTTAAAGGAATCCTCAGAGAAGTTCTAATTTCAACTTTACTGTTTAGTTGACGCTTTCCTGCCTTTATCCCTCTAATTTTAACTAGTTTTGAGTCATAACTTCTTTTGGCCATTTTGTCACCTACTTTTTAAATAATATTATAAATAATAATATCATATTGGTATAAGTAACCAGTTAATAGAAGATTCTTGAAGTTATATAAAAGGTCGGTCGCATTTCCGGTGAATGGATCTGTTCTTATAAAATGGATGTAGAAATTAAGAAAACAGCTAACCTTCTCATGTGAAGATAGCTGTTTTTTTAAATAAATTTGCAAAATAAACGAACACTTATTATCTGTCAAATTGACAGGTTAAGAATAAGATTGGCAGATATATCATGTTCAATACTTCAAAGTATTGAACATGCTACCATAGTACTATAAAATAAAGGTATCAGGCTTAATCAATACTTATGTTCATAAATGCATCTCAAATTTTGATGAAAAGGGGTGGTTTTTTGAAATATGGTTATGCAAGAGTGAGTACGATGCATCAGGATTTACAGGTTCAACTGAAACAGTTAGAGAATGAAAACTGTGACAAAATATACTCTGAAAAATATACAGGGACAAACAAAAAGCGACCTGAATTTCAGAAGTTGATTGATATGTTACAGGAAGGAGACACATTGGTCGTTACAAAACTAGACCGTTTTGCTCGAAGTACACAAGATGCTCTTGAAATCATTAAACATTTATTTGATAGGAATATTAAAGTACATGTATTAAATATGGGGGTTATTGAAAATACACCAACTGGTCGGCTAATTTTTACAATATTTTCGGCGTTTGCAGAGTTTGAGAGAGATATGATTGTAGAACGAACTCAGGAAGGAAAAATCTTGGCCAAGCAGAATCCCGATTTCCGTGAGGGAAGACCAAAGAAATTTTCTCGGCAGCAAATTAATCATGCCTTAACTTTACTTGAAAATCACTCTTATAAACAAGTTGAAGATATGACTGGAATTTCCGTATCTACGCTTGTTCGGGCCAAGAAGAAAGTTAAGGCTGAGAAAATTAAATAAAATTTTATATGAAGGAAAAAGCTGGAGTCTTTTAATGGATTTCTCTATATCGTAGGGAACAGAAAATATTATCATTGGAAGAAGACTAGGAAGTTTTTTTCGAAAAAATATTTTTCAATTAGGTGAAATTTGTAAATATGAGTACGGTTTTTATGTAAAAAGATTAACTTGAATGAAGGAAGGACATAAAAAACTTTGGTTTACACTTTTTCATTCAAGAAGGAGTTATTATGAATAATCATTTACTTGAACGGATTAAAAATGCTATATCAGTTGTATCAGAACGATACTTCAAACAAGTTTTTGTATACGATTATATAAATGGTAATACAGTGAAAACATTTGCAGAAAATCACTCGTTACCATACATAAATGTTAACGTTGAAGTATCTCTACTACTACAGGATGTGCCAATAAACCGCAGAACTTTTCGAATTACAGAGGTGTTCCAGCAATTAATTGATAAGTATCCAGACGATATAGTTTGCTTAGATTATTACGAATTACTTTTTGATAATTCATTAGCAATCGATCCTATGATTCTAATAAAAAATAATAGTCGAAATAAAACACTAATTATATCTTGGCGGGGGAAAATTATCGGTGATGCACTGATCCATGCTGAACCGGGTCATCCTGAGTATAAAAAATATATTGTACAAGATGCCATTATTATTAAATAAAGGAGACTAATTTATGCTATATCAAGATTTGCTACAATTTGAGCCAATTGAATCGATTATTAAATTAACAGAAGCCAATGTAGAAGAACATGCAAATAATTTATTAAAAACTTATGTTATTTCTGAACGTATGGCAGAGCAACTGAATGATTTAATTTTTGAGCAGTTACAGTTTAGTCATTCTATAGAGAATAAGGGTTTATTCATAGTAGGCAACTACGGAACGGGTAAATCTCATTTAATGAGTGTAATCTCAACAATTGCCGAACGTGAAAATGTAAGTAAATATTTAACGAATTCTTCTGTTGCAGAAAAGGCAAAAGAAATAGAAGGTAAATTTAAGGTAATAAGAATCGAATTTGGTGCTGTTAAAACCCCATTACGCGATATTTTAGTAAATGCATTAGAAGATAATTTGGCCAAATGGGGTGTTGATTTCAGTTTCCCTCCAGTTGATCAAATAACAAATAATAAAGAAGCACTTGAAGAAATGATGGGACTATTCAATGAAAAGTATCCTAATCAGGGATTATTACTAGTTATTGATGAGTTACTAGATTATTTACGTGGACGTCGGGGGCAGGAGCTAGCTTTAGATTTAGGCTTCTTACGTGAAGTAGGAGAGATTTGTGGGAAAACGCGTTTGCGCTTTATTGCAGGGATTCAAGAAATGCTTTTCGGTAACGCCCGATTTAATTATGTTTCAGATTCCCTAAAACGTATTAGTGAACGTTTTGTTCAAATAAGCATTGTTCGTGACGACATTGCTTATGTAGTTTCGCAACGACTGTTGAAAAAAACAGATGAACAAAAGTCTTTGATTCGCGAGCATTTAAAAGGTTTTACAAGGCTTTATACACGTTTAAACGAGGATTTAGAAACCTATGTTAACCTATTTCCTATCCACCCAGCGTATTTGACTGCATTTGAAAGAGTAAATATAGCTGAAAAACGTGTAGCACTTCAAACCATTAGTAGTGAAATTAAAAAAATCATTCATACACCATTACCGGAAGGATCACCCGGCTTAATTTCTTACGATAGTTATTGGACATACATCCAAGAAAATGCGACGAATCGCTCAGATGCAAATATTCGCGCAGTTATTGATAAGCATAAAATTTTAAAAGATCGTATCGAGAATGCATTTCCAGTTAAAAAGAAATTGTATCAACCAATGGCGCTTCGGATGATTAATGCATTAGCTGTGTACCGACTTTCAACAGAAGATATTCATGACAAGGTAGGTTTAACAACAACAGAATTACGTGATGACTTATTTTTACATCCGACCACAAGTATAGAACTTTTACTAGAAGAAGATGATGCGTCAGATTTCTTAAAAGGAAATATTGAAGCAACAATGAAAGTAATTCAAGAAACTGTTAGTTATCAATATATTTCTACAAACGAATCGAATGGTCAGTACTATCTAGATTTAAAGAAGGATATTGATGTGGATAGTTTAATTCAAGCACAAGCTGAAACAATTGAGGATGACAAATTAGATCATTACTACTTTAGTTTATTAAAAAAAGCTATGGATCTTGATGATAATACACACGTATCACATGTTAAAGTTTGGAAATACAATTTAGCATGGGAGGCGCATCATGTGATGCGGCAGGGATATTTATTCTTTGGCGCACCAAATGAACGTGGAACTGCACAACCGGAACGTGATTTCTATATTTATATGTTACGACCTTATGATAAAGTATCATTTAGAAATGAACATAAACCTGATGAAATTTTCTTTGAATATACCCGTAGCAATGAAGAATTTGATAAGTATCTAAAGTTTTATGCAGCTGCACATGATTTAGCAATCGATGCTTCTCCAGCAACAAAGAAACTTTATACGTCGAAAGTAGAAGAATATCAAAAGAAATTATTTAAATGGTTAATTGAAAACTTTGATAGTACATTTGAAATCACCTATAAAGGAAAGAAATCCACTGTTGCTGATTTACGCATGTATATTTTAAATAACCCTACTGTAAAACAAATTGTTGATACAGCTGCTGAATTTTATTTAACAGATTGGTTTGAACAAAAATATGAGGATTATCCTTCCTTTGGGAAAATTCAAGGCGTACTAACAAAGGAAAATATGGAATCTTATGTCCAAAAAGCACTCCAGTATATCAACGGAACGGATTCAAAAATGGGTGCAGACCTTTTAGATGGGTTCAGATTATTTGATAAATCAAATAAATTGACTATAAATGAGTCAGGTTATGCAAAATGGATTATTGATTTGTTAGAAGCGAAGGGTCATGGGCAAGTAATCAACCATAGCGATTTAATTGAAACAATACGTATTAAAGGTACACCAGATTTACAATTTACGAAACAATTTTCACTAGAGCCAGAGTTATTTGTTGTACTATTAGGCGCTATGATAAGTGCAGGGGCAATAGAAGTGACTATCGGAGGTAAAACTTATAATGCTTTAAACTTACACGAATACGTTCAATTACCAATAAAGGAATTAACTCAGTTTAGTCATATAAAGAAACCAACTGGCTTACCAATAACGGAAATAAATGCGATTGCAGATTTGTTTGAGGTCGAAATCCCAAACTACGAAGAAGATATGTTACGTCGTGTAATTGTAATTATTACAGAAAAAGCAAACAATAAAATAGCAGAGACATTATCTCTTTTACAACTTGTTAAAAAAGGATTTCCTACATGGGATGGGCAATTATTAAATAATGCAGAAATTCAAGAACAAACAAAACTTCTTGAGGATTTCAAAGAATTTTGTGAAGGAGTAAAACGATATAATACGCCTGCTAAAATGCGTAATTTAAAATATGACTTAGCAACTATTGAAGCACAAAGAGAAGCGCTTGAAACATTAGAAAACTTACTAAAGCTAGATAGTCAATTGAAAAATATTTCTCAGCTTGTAAACTACTTGCGTGTCGCACAACCTAATATGGGTAGTCATTCAGATTGGTCTAGAAATGTTGAGGAAACACTTGACGACATCCAGTACGCTTTAAAGGAACATCAGGATATTTCAAAAGAACTTGTAAAATTAAACAATTTAAAACAAGATTATATTCAACTTTATATTGAAGCACATGATCAGTCACGCTTAAATGCAAAAGAAAACCTAAGAAAAACGGCACTTCTAAATGATGATCGACTAAAAGCACTAAAAGAACTTGCGAACCGTATTTCCATCTTACCAAAAGAACAAATTGTTAAATGGGAAAAGACTTTGACTGATCTCAAAACATGCTATCATGTTTCTGAAGATAAATTACAACATACACAAATTTGTAGTGAGTGTAAATTCCGACCAACAGATATTACTGCCAATGAAAAAGTTATTTTACAAAAACTTGAAGAGGAATTACCAGTTATTTATGAAAATTGGACAGAAACATTATTGACAAACTTAAACGATGCGTCTGTAAAAGAGAACATCTCATTGTTAAGTACCGAACAACAACAATTGATTCAAGAATTTATCGATAGTAAAGAATTTAAATTACCAGTTGATGTTCGATTAATCCAAGCAATTAATGATTTATTAAAAGGTATCGATAAAGTAGAGTTGAATTTATCAGACATAGAGCAAATGATGGCCAACGGGCATCCATTAACAGTAGAAGAATTACGTAAACGTTTTGAGGACATGCTGGCAAAAGCAGTGGGTACTGCTCCATCAAATCGTGTACGTGTAATGCTGAAAAAATAGAAAGGAGAGATTGACATGACAGATAATGAACAGCTCTCTTTTAAGGTAACTGAAGCAGACAACACACCAGTTGTCTGTCTCGGTATGACCTTTGAAAGTGAAGAAGCACGTAGAGAATATTTCCGTGAAGAACTACGCAAAAAATTACCTGAACTAAAACAAATTGAAGGTTTTCCTATTGGTGAGGATGAAGATATTATCGCCTTATCAGATCCGCCATATTATACTGCATGTCCGAATCCGTGGATTAATGAATTAATCAAAAGGTCTAATTCTGCAGATGTAAAGAAAGTTGGACCCTATGCCAGTGATGTAAGTATTGGGAAAAGTGGAGCTATATATAATGCCCATAGTTACCACACAAAAGTACCTCATAAAGCAATTATGAAGTATTTGCTCCACTATACTAATCCGGGTGACACTGTTATAGATGTATTTTCGGGTACAGGTATGACAGGCGTGGCTGGGTATATGTGTGGTAGCAAAAAAGAAGTAGAATCGCTAGGCTTCAAGGTGAATGAGGATAATATTGTTACTTCCGAAGAAGGTATATATCAATTAGGAAAACGTAAAGTTATTTTAAACGATTTATCACCAACCGCAGCACTTATATCCTCTAATTATAATAATTCTATTAACTTAAAAAGTTTTGAGGATGAAGCAAATAAAGTCTTAAAAGAAATATCAGATAATCTTGATAAGTTTTTTATGACAAAAGCCCTTCATAATGGAAAAGAAGTCGAAGGACAAATTAATTATGCTGTATGGAGTGATGATTTTGAATGCTCTGAATGTGGTATGGATTTTAATTTCTTTGACATAGCTGTTGATAAAGAAATGAAAAAAGTAAAAGATGAATTCAATTGTCCATATTGTAATGCCACATTAACTAAAAGAAGAATAAAGCCACTATTAGTCAAAGAGTATGATCCTATACTTGGTTCAATAGTAGAAAAAGTTTCACAAAAATTGGTTCTTATTAATTATACGTATAACGGCAAAAGGTTTGATAAGGAACCAAGTAAGAGTGATTTGGAATTAATAAAGAAAATTGAAAATACTGAGTGGCCATATGAAATTAGAACAGATAGAATGATAGAAGGAGATGAATCTAGAAGGAATGATAAAATTGGACTAACGCACACACATCAATTCTTCACGAGAAGAAATCTACTTACCATTTCATTCATTTTAGAAAAGGTAAAAAATAGTAAATATAAATCCCTGTTTTTAGGGATTCTTAGAAGTAGTCTATCTTATTCTACGAAGATGGTAAAGGTTAATATTTCCAGATTATTAACTGATGGTGGGTTGTTTTCTTTTGGGGCTGTTACAGGCACTTTATATGTTCCAAGTGTTAACGGCGAACGACCTATAACGTCTGCGTTTAAAAGTAAATTGGATTCTGTGATAAAGACACTCCCTGAATTCAATGAGAATATAATTACTAATCAATCAGCTGTAGATTTAAGAAATATTGATTCTGAAAGTATTGACTATATATTTATAGATCCCCCGTTCGGAGCAAATTTAATGTATTCTGAATTGAACTTTATCTGGGAATCATTTATGAAAATTTATACAGATAATAAGACTGAGGCTATTGTTAATAATACTCAGAAGAAAAGTTTATTTGATTATGAAAATTTAATGAATGGTGCTTTAAAAGAATTATACAGAGTGTTAAAGCCGGAGAGATGGATTACAATTGAATTTAGTAATTCACAAGCAAGTGTATGGAACTCTATCCAAAATGCTCTTCAAAAAGCCGGATTTATTATAGCGAATGTAGCTGCACTCGATAAAAAACAAGGCAGTTTTAAAGCTGTTACTTCTACTACAGCTGTTAAACAGGATTTAGTAATATCAGCCTATAAACCATCTGTAGAATATATTAATAAAATTCGGGAACAAACGAATACCCCTGAATCTGCTTGGACTTTTGTGAACCAGTATTTAGAACAACTTATTAAATTCTCAGGCTCAAAAGGTGAAGCGTCAATAATTGCAGAACGGACACCACGTATTTTATTTGACCGAATGGTAGCTTACCATGTACTGAATGGGTTACCTGTACCTATTTCTTCAGCAGAATTCCAAGCTGGCGTAGCTCAAAGATTCCCAATGCGTGACGGAATGGCATTTTTAGAGTCTCAAGTAGCT
Organism: Bacillus massilinigeriensis; assembly: GCF_900117315.1. GTDB lineage: Bacteria > Bacillota > Bacilli > Bacillales > Cytobacillaceae > Bacillus_BE > Bacillus_BE massilionigeriensis. The sequence continues at coordinate 3,239,724 of NZ_LT630337.1, read as the reverse complement.
GAATATGATAAGAAGCGTACACTAGTCAAAGAGTTTACTCAAATGAGCTTATTTGTTTCTGATGAGAATAGTGCGATTGAATGGATTCGCCAACAGCTAATGAAGAAACCACAAACACGTCAAGATTTACATCCGCAGTTTATGAAGGAAATTCAACATATTGCGAAGCATGAGCAGTTGCCTGAGTTAGATGATTTACTTACTCAAAACTTCTTACGATATGAAGGCGAAGAAATAGTACCAGATCAAATTGCAAGTTATTTGCGCCGAAATTATCATGATATGCGTGGTTTAGGGAATACAGATGATAAGCTTAAAACAAAAGCAATGAATCGTTGGTATGTACCAGATCCAAATAAACAATCAGACCTTGAAAAATTGCGCGAAAAAACATTGTTACGTGAGTTTGATCATTATGTAGAAGAGCTTGGAAATAGTAAAAAGAGACTAAAGCAATTCCGTACCGAGGCAATCCGCGCAGGCTTTAAAAAGGCATGGAGTGAGAAAAACTACGAGAAGATTGTTACAGTAGGAGATCGTTTGCCAGAGCAAGTGATTCAGGAAGATGACAAACTGTTAATGTATTATGATAATGCACAAGTACGTTTAGATATGTAATAAAAGAAGGTGATTTGATTGAATTGGGCCGAAAAATTAGCAACCTATTTTCCAAGTAAAGGTGTTTTGTATATTGTTTCAGATGAGTATGGCATTTTCAACCGGAAAGCAGTGCTGCAGGTAATAACTCAAAAGGAAATAATTGTCCATACTTATCAAGACCCAGTTGTTTTTCGTTATGAGTATGAGACATCATTTCGACACGAAGATCGTAAAAGCAGACCAACTTGGGTTGTAATAATCGGGACAAACCAATTCAATCAATTGCCTTATGACATACTAAGTAGTGCGAATCGACTATCTATATCATGGGAAACAATCTTCCCTTCACTTGATTCTACTGTTGTTCAGTACTGTCCAGATGAAGTATTACAGTTATTATTTGATGCTTCGAATACTCAATTAAAACCATTAAATTATAACGAATCAATTGATTTTATTTTGACAGAGGTGTATCAACTAGATTCGAGCATTTTCAGTAATGAAATTAATCTTATAAAAGCAGCTATTCGTTATTTTGATAAATTTAGTGAAGCTCTTCCTACGCTATTTTTCAAACGACTAGAACAAAGCATAAGGAAATCACATCCGTTTTTTTCAAAAGAAGCCCTAAACGTTTTTATATCAAAAGATAATTTAACTCGGCTATTAAATAAACAATGGGAAAGATATATTCAAGATTATTTAAAACGAGATTATGAGCAAATTGATGAGTCGAGGATCAATTATGATCTTTCCTTTTATAGTGATCCAATGATTAGACAAACCCTCACTAAGTTCATTACTCCCATTCCAATATCTAATAAAGTGAAATTTGAGAAATGGATGACGGCAGGTTTAGTAATGGAGAATAAACCTTCTATTGATGCAGATGTCTTATTCACCCAAGACTTTTCAAAGTTTTCAAGGCTAGAATGGGGAGGTTTGGCTAGTCAAATCGGGGAAATTCAGTATAACTATTTAAATGATGGTACATTAGCACCTACATGGCATACGCAAATGCAAACACTAAATGAACACTTTGAAAAGTGGATGATAGAAGATTACGCAAATCTTCGTACATTACCTGTTGTTCCAAAACCAAAAATGGTCCATCAAATTCCTCATTTTTTAGCAAGGAAAATAGATCGCAAAGTCGCTTTAATTGTGATGGATGGAATGAACTTTACTCAATGGCATATGATTAAACAGCATTTAGCTAGTGATGGTTGGTCTTTTGAAGAAGATGCTGTTTTTTCTTGGATACCGAGCGTAACTTCTGTTTCAAGACAAGCTATTTTTTCTGGTTTAGAGCCTAGACAATTTGCCGACACCATTTTTTCAACTAGAAAAGAAAAAACTTATTGGACACAATTTTGGGAGCAAGTAGGTTTTACTAAGCAAAATGTTGCTTATGAAAATTCTCTTGGCTTAGAAGTGTATAACCAGTCTTTACTTGCTTATACGCAATTTCCTTCTATTCGTATATATGGTGCTGTTATAGATGTTATTGATCAATTTATGCATGGTGCTGTACAAGGTAATCAAACAATGATTTCTGAACTATCGACATGGCTATCTACAAACTATTTAAATCGGTTTTTGGAGGATTTAATAGATCAAGATTTTGATGTATATATTACTTCTGATCATGGTAATGTAGAGTGCCTCGGAATAGGACGAATTCAAGAGGGAGTTTTAGTGAATTCAAAAGGCGAACGAAGTCGTATTTATCAATCTGAAAATATCCGAAATCAAACGCACCTCACGCATACAGAGTCAACAATTTCTTGGAATAATCCGGGGTTGCCAAAAGACTATCATGTGCTAATAGCTAAAAAAAATCACGCTTTCGTACCAAAAGATGATAAAATTGTTACTCATGGTGGCATTCATTTTGAGGAAGTGATTGTACCATTTGTAAAAGTGAAGCGCTAGAAAGTAGGTGCGAATATGAGAGCAGTAGGTTTTGATCAAAAAATTCAACTCGCTCATCTTGATTTGACAGCAAATTTATCACGGCAATATTCCGTAAAAGAAATGTACAGCTTATTAAATATTGAATTAATGAATTCTATTAAAGGTGATAAATCACGAAAGAATGCAATTACAATGCTAATGAAGACATGGAATCTAGTAAACCCTATTATTATCGATATCCGTGATGCATTATTGAACGAATATCCATATTTATCGCCAAGAGAAAAACTAGTAATAAATTATTGTTTAACGAATATTGCCTATCCATTCTATAGGGAACAAATGCATTACATTGGGAAACAATTAAAGTTATTCGATGAAATACAAAGCAAATTGATCGTTTCCGAGATGAAAAATCGTTACGGAGATCGTCGCCGAGTAGAAGTTGCTGTTGGTGCTGTTTTTTCGTCTGCAAAAGATTGGCAACTTCTGACAATGTTAAAACCGGGAGTATATCAAGCGAAAAAAACAGAAATTGAGGTACAGAATCCCTTAATCAAAGCTTTAATGATTGAAGTATTAATGATGTATCATGAAGCAAATATAGTATCTGCAGATATTTTAAATAATAGTGCAATCTTCTTTCCATTCGATTACCATATACGTATAGGGGATTTAGATAAACAACGCTATTCTATTATAAAAAATATTCGTGATACAATCATTGAACGTAACCCTAAAATCCCTTACTCCCTTTGAGTGAGGGATTTTTTTTGGAGGTAATAGAGATGTACATTGGAGATATTATTAATGGACCGTTCTTCCCGGAAGCAATTGAAGTAAAAAAATTTGAAGCATTTGGAGAAGATTATTATTTACTTGAAGGAATAGGCCGTCAATCAAATACTTATTATGAACAGCTACTTACAACAAATGATATTAACCAAATGACAATCTTGAGTACTCCTACTGCTTCGAATTTATCTTTTACTGGCAAAGATATTCAACAACGTCTTTTACACCTAGCACTCGAAATTGAAGATAAATATTCAAAAACACGTGCATTAGGAAATCAACAAGTTATACCGCTACCTCATCAAATTGAAGCTGTATATAGCAGGATGTTACAAACGTCCAACATTCGTTACTTATTAGCAGATGATCCCGGTGCTGGTAAAACCATTATGTCGGGGATGCTGATTAAAGAATTAAAAGCACGTGAAAGTATTCAGCGTATATTAATTTTGGTTCCGCCATTAGTATTACGCCAATGGCAGGAAGAGATGTCAGAGAAATTTCAAGAGTCATTTAAAATTATTAATCGTGCCGTATTGAATGAATATGGCAATTTAAATCCGTTTATTGAAAATAGTTTTTGTCTTGCTTCTATCTATTGGTCTACTCGTGATGATATCAGGGGTTTAATTTTAGAAGCACAGTTTGATTTAGTCATTGTAGATGAAGCTCATAAGATGGCAGCCTATTCTTACGGCAAAATTAAAAAGAAAACAGCCAAAACAAAGCTTTACCATCTTGGTGAAAAACTATTAGCTAAAACAAATCACTGCTTACTTCTAACAGCAACACCACATAAAGGAGATGCTGAAAATTTTCGTTTATTAATGAAACTAATTGAACCAGATTTATTTCATCATGTTTCTGCAAATGAAACCTTACGAGATAAAAGTAATCCATTTATCATTCGTCGTTTAAAGGAATCGATGGTGAATTTTGATGGAACACCGATTTTCCCTAAACGAACAACGAAAACGATTCAATATGAATTAACGGAACCAGAATTAGATTTATATGAAGCTGTGACGCATTATGTACAGACTCATTTTAATCGTGCCATAAATGCTGGTAATAATAGTACTGCTTTTGCCATGATGCTACTTCAACGCCGGTTAAGTTCCTCAATTGAAGCCATACATAAGTCACTAGCTCGTCGTTATAAAAAATTATTAGCGATCTTAGAGGCAACTGAAAATGAGCGAAAAAGATTTACGCAAAAACTCGAAAAACTGTATGAAAATAATCTTGAAGAAGAGGTAACAGAATCGCAAGACACTTTTGAGAAGAAATTAGAACTTGCTTTTGATACGGTTGATTTAGAGGCGTTACATGAAGAAATTACAGAGTTGAAAAAGTTGCGTATTAAAACAACCTCTCTCAAAAAATACGGAATTGAAAAGAAATACTTGGAACTAGAGGAAATGTTATTTGGTGTAGGTGGACTCATTTATACAGGAGAGAAGATTTTAATTTTTACAGAATCCGTTGATACACTAAAATACTTGGAGGAAAAGCTTTCGACAAGGGTTGAGCAGATAGCTAAAATTATAGGAAGTTTTTCAATGGATGAACGAAGAAAACAAGTCGAGCTATTCCGTCATAATGCTCAAATTATGCTAGCAACAGATGCGGGTGGAGAATCTATTAACCTACAGTTTTGTAATCAGATGATTAACTATGATATCCCGTGGAACCCTAATCGTTTAGAACAAAGGATGGGTCGTATTCATCGTATTGGACAAAAAAATGAAGTGTTTGTTTTTAATCTTGTTGCTGCTAATACCCGCGAAGGTCACGTTATGGCTCGTTTACTTGCTAAGTTAGAAACAATGAAAGAGGATTTAGGGAATGATTTAGTCTATAATTTTATGGGAGATTTACTTGAGGGAGATATCAATTTGGCGGATTTAATGAAAGAAGCCATATTAACCCGTGAAAATTTAGATGAAGTAATTTCTAAAATGGATAAAGGCCTAAGTGAAGAACATAAAGAGCTATTACAAACAATGAACAAAATGCAATTTGATACTGATACCTTAGATATTAAGGCAATGAAAAATTCACAGTTCGATATTGAAATTAATAAAGTGCCAAATCGAATGTATGTAGAGCTAATGGATTATGCATTTAAAGAATCGAATATAAAAGTATTTAGTAGCCAAGAAAATCGTGTTAAACGTATTGATCGATTTCCAAAACTTATTCGTGATCAATTTGCAAAAGAAACCAGTTTAAATGATTCTTATCGTTATACAGGATTTGTTGAAGAAAGTAATGAAGAAGTTCAATTTGTGACAAAGTCCTATCCTTTATATTCGCTTGCAAAAATAATACTCCAAAAAACAAACGATCAATTTGCATTCAAACGTTATTTATTTACGTATAATATTCCAGAGCATTTAGAAGTTGATTTATATCGTTTAGTATATAAAGATGGAACCGGAAAAGAATTGAAGAATCAACTGTTATTTATTGCAAAACGTAAGGATGGGTCAGTTATCGAATTGAATTTATATTGGTTGGCACTTGAAAATTTCACAGAGTCTGTAACGGAATTACCATTCTTAGAGCAACAAGTTTTGCAAAACCATATTTTACAATTAGCAATTAATGAAAAGAGCCTACTTGAGAAAAAGCGCACTAGCCAGTTAAATCGAATGCATGATTACTTAGTGGGGACATTTCAGCAGCAATATAATGAGATATATGATCGTCTTTTACAATACCAATCAGATAATCTAGATAATAAAAATTCGGCACTTATCAATCAAATGAACGCTCAGCTAATCGATATTGAAGAACAGAAGAAAAAGCGGATAGTTACTTTAAATAAGCAGCGAACAATTATTCTGCAGCCACCTAAAAAAATTGCTCAGTTTGAATTAATTCCCAATGGTTCATCCTATCGTGTCATAGCATCTGACTACTACAATTTAATCGAGGCTCATGAGAAAGCGAATGGTCGAAAGCTAATAAAAATGTACGATAACTTAGGATTAGTTGATTTTTATAGTGAACGTTTTAATGGTGAAGAACGGTTTATTATTATAACAGATAAGACTGACTTTGTATTTACTGAAGCGCATCTGGAAGATTTAAATACTATAATAGACAAGACTTACATCTACTTAGTAAAAGAAGAAAAAATTGAAGAAATAAAACTTATTACTTCATTATTTAATGCGTAGAAAGTGGATATTGAGAGGTAAATATGAAGATGCTACTGATGATAAGAAAATAGGAGAAAACAAATGGAGAGGCGCTGCGTTCTGGTGGTCTGTACTAGTAACCCCGGAAAATACACAAACAGTTATTTTTTTTAAGTAAATTAGGTGATTGATATGTTTAAGTTTATTTGTATTTTTGGATAATGATATTTAATTAATAATTCGTAAGGCAATAGTGAGTAAATATCTTTCTTTTGCCTTACTATATTAAGTGATTAGATAAGGGGAGCCTATGAAAAAAATACTTGTAAATAAAGTGCGCTGCAGGAAGTGTAATGACATTATCGAATCAAAACATAGTAATGATTTTAAACGATGTCAATGTGGTCAAATTTTCATAGATGGCGGTAGGGATTACCAACGTTACGGATGGGGAATAAATCATTCCGAAGAGAAACCTGAACTAGATGATTATATTGATTTCAGTTACTCAGTTTACGAAGATAGTACCGAAAATAACTGTTAGAAACGATGATACGATAACTAGCAGGATTATATTTGGTGGTATCGAGGGGGACTTTTAATGCATGGATTAGAGCGGAGTATTATAAATACTCGTAATAATACAATAATGATAATTAAATTACATCTACTTGGCAAAGCACCTAAAGATATCGCTTCTGCAATAAAATTAACAGAAACAGAGGTTCTAGAGATCATTGAAAAGTTTAATTCCAATTAGGAAGTTTGTTGTCTATTTGAAATTTGCAGTTGAGCTTTGTCTCGATAATATATGGTGGAATATAAGGTTTGTAGGTAAAATCATACTTGATATTTATTGAGCGGTTTGGAATAATATATTTGCGATGAAGCGGCCTCTGTGGCCGGAATTTTTATGGTTTTTGGTAGGAATCATAAAAAATTAGGTCCTCCAGTTCAAAACTGTGAGGACCTTTTAATTTCGACATTAGAATCAGGTTGTTAGATAAAAAACTTCAAATAAATTTTGTCGCAATATCAGGAAATGGTGCTGATAATATGTTTTCGAAACAAGAAATCCTTGATGAATTGTCCGAAAATTTAAGTGAGTGGAAAGAGAAATATGGTGTTAAGCGAATGGGCTTGATCGGTTCGTACAGCCACGAAGAGCAAAAAGAATCCAGTGATATTGATGTGATAGTAGAATTTAACGAATCGGATCTATCTTTTGATAATTATATGGGCTTAATAATTACCCTTGAGGATCATTTTCAGAAGCCGATAGATTTAGTCATTTTGGATGATATTAAACCTGCTTTAAAATCAAATATTCTAAGGAGTATTAAATATGTAGAGGGAGACTTGAGTAAGTTTAGGTAAATACATTGGCAACAAGTTATGAATCTTTTAACAATCACTGGCAAGAAGCATGGGAAAAGTATTACGTTTTATAGCCGTAATCATAGTTAATAACATTATTATGCCAAAAGATGAGGACTCTGTGGATATTGGTGAAGTTCACTTTTGTAACAAAGATCATACCCAATCGACTTTTCATGAGTAAATCTGTTATTTTAAGAGACAAATTTAATGAAATGGCTTAAAAAGAGGAAATGTGCAAGATACAATAATAATGTGATATAGATTTTATTTTCTTTTTCTTTTATGAACTAATTTAATAGAAGGGCCTTTTGGTCAAGGTATTAGTTAAAAATCATCGGTAGGATGTGCGACGAAAATAATCGTGGCATTCTTCCGATGTTTTTTTATACAAAAAATCCAAATGGAGGGAAAAACAAATGAATCAAATGGAAATTTATTGTGTAGTACGTAGAACGAAGGAGAAAGATGAACAATTTGTAGTGATTGATGCAATGTCACTGGATGAAGCAAAAGCGATCTTTGAAGTTCGGCATAAAGCAAACAAGGAATCAATGATAGAAGGAGAGGCATTTTATATTTTTCAAGCAAACGAAAAGCTGATGTTTGATGAAAATCATCGATTAGTATTTCCGAACGGTTCAATGAGTATTATTGAAAAGTGGTAGAAGTGAAGGATTAAAGGTATGAAAAAGAAGACTCCTGTTGGGTTCTAACAGGGGTCATTTTTTTGTGCATATTACTTGCTACCAAGTTGATAGTTTTATGGACAGTTTAGGAACTTTTGTCTTAAACATTAAAACGTTCCGTATATTACTGTATTTCTTCGGCAATCTTGTCAAAATAATATATGGTAACGATTAATCGTAACTAATGTTAGATACTAGTTCTAATAAAATAAAAAATAAATCAATTAAATAGAGAGGTTGCTAATGTCCGTCATGGTATCTAATATTCGTTACCAATCTTATGATAAGGACTATTTTAGGGTCAATAACGATTGTAAAAGTTTATTACTTTGAATAATCGTTACCATTTATCGTAACGATTGATAAAATCGAGAAGAAAAATGAGAAGGCTAAGATGAGGAAGCTTTGATATTACGGCGATTCATTATGGTATATATTTATGGTAACGAATGGTGTATTCTGAAAAATATAACGTATGTATGCGAGTCATTCAAAATGAATGACTGTGCGTGAATAGTATTGATCAGTATTTGCTTAGTGCATCAAATACAATTTGATCGTTTTGTTTCAAAGGAGAAACAATTATTTTCAAACCAGATTGTTTCACTCTATTTGCAATTGCGGAATCTGATACAAATTGTTTCATTATGTTTTCTGCCCTTTTAATTCCACTGCTAAGTGTGGACCGGTTAGAGAAGCTGTTATCAGCGATTACAATGTCCATTATGTGAAGGACGTCTGGGTTCTTTTCTGCTAGGATTGCATATTTAAACACTTTTTGTGCCAATGTTTCGTAAGGTTCCGTTCCCATATCCAATTCTATATTAATGATTGCATCCCTTATTTTCTTGCTTCCTTTTAATTCGATAATCCAATCTGGTTTTACAATCATCATTGTTGCTCCATTTATCTCTGTATTTGATTTATTTTCCGTCATGTACTTTGCTACTTTTGCATGGTAGGCGCCGCTATTTTGCCGGTGTAGGTTTTTATATTTCCTTATCCATTCAGTATACGGAAAAGTAGCAGGTGAGTGGGAGAAGGCAGTTAAATTATATAGAATAGAGTACTTTATTTCATCTGTATTTGGATCTTTTATTAATTCAGCATTTAAATTGGTTAAAATATTGATTGCTGCCTGTTGTGTCGCTAAAAAATGCATAAAGTTCTTTTTTTGATTAAATTTGTAGATTTTTGATTTGTTGTAAGAAATGTCGAGCAGTTTATTTTCTATTAACAAATCCACAGCTTTGCTACCAATACACAGGAATTTAAAGCGTTCTCCGTTAAACCCTTCACTATAATGATCGCCACGAATCAAATGATATTCCTCAAATTTCCGGATTCGATTCTTAAAACTATATTCTGTAATTTTCATTTCAATCAAGTGTTTAGCAGCTTGATAGAATTGTTGCAGCGTTAACATTCGTTGCTGTTCTAAGAATACTAATAGCTGTAAATCAGATTTAGTTAGTTCCAACCGTTGTCTTGCATTTTTCTTTAAGACAATTTTATCTTGCATCGTATTTTCTCCTTTCTTTAGTGTGAATAATATTTGTTTGGCAGAACACTTTTGTGAGTTCATTTTTCACTAATATTGTCAGCATAAAAAAATGCTTCTCAAACATTGTCAATAACGTGAGTAATAGACTTTTCACAAGTAATATGGTTTTTACATTAAATTTTTCACAACGAAGTACATTACTCAGGTGAAACTTTTAAGTGTTCTTAAATAGTGTACTTTTATATTTTGATATTTCTAGTCGACTAATAAATAGCTTTGGAAAAAATTAAAACATGTAAGGAAATACAAAATTTTAAAAGAACATTATAATGAAAAAAGCGGATTGTGAAAGGATGTAGAGGGCAACGTTTAAATTAGTATGCCAAAATAGGCGGTGTTCTAAGGGGGATGATAAATTTGAAGATAGAAAAAGATGATTATAGGAAGAGAAGATTGATTACTACCACCGAAATGCAACAGTAATGACATAATATTTACAATGAATGGCAAGGGATTTACAACAGAATGACAGGTTTTTTACCGGTTTAAAATAATCGTTTAGATTTTACCACCTCTCAAAAAATGACTAATTGAACATATAACACGGTTGAAAAACAACTTCTACAATAAGATGTCACTGGTTATACAGCGATCTTCGGCAAAAGGGCCATTTCCTTGAATAATACTAAAAAAAGAAAATCGAATATACATGTTATAATATAGGGAATATCATGAAAGCAACGCTTAAAAGTAACCGTTAGCTTTTTTTATAATAAGTGCAGTGACTTATTACTTTAATAAGCAAGATTGTTTAACTAGGGGGGAGTAAAAATGGGGAGTGATATAACTGGATATGCAACTTACAACATTTTCAATGATAAGAATGTAGATTTTATTAAAAAAATTGATATTCAAGAAGATATACTTTTTGATTATAGAGAAGATCCTAGTTATTTGAATTGGGTAGATAAAAATAATCAAAGTACATTAATGAGACAATATCAACCAACTACCGATGAGTTAAATAAATTACGAAAAGATTATTACAGCGCTGTCGAACTTATAGTTTACGCCCCAAATGAAGATATTGCTCAGAATATAAGTAATTTAATACATGGAGGAAGGCTTTTAGCCTATCCTGATATTTTCCATAACCCAAGTCCAAAAATTGTTTATGACATAAAAAATAATTTCATATTGTATGAAAATTATAGGCAAAATGAGATTAATGAAAGTATGTTATTTGCATGTCTCGTTGCCGCAAGAAGTTGGAAGAATAAAAACCTGATATACAGTATAGAAAAATATAGATTTAGTCTACAATTAGATTCATTTACACCTCGTTCTGCCTCACCAATACACGGACAAATATTTTCAGTTGAAAACAGAGGTTACACTTACCATGTTTCAGCAGCCTATGCATTTTTAAGTGCTTATTCTATAATAGAAGAGTTAGGTCTTGATATACGTTCAAGTCAGAAAAAACCACGATTTACTAAAAATGACGAATGGAATTCAGTCGTTAAAGAGGATATTATTAAAAGACTTTCTGGTATAGGTGTAAAAGAATATGAAACAATTAATTGGCTTATAAGAGGTACTCCCAGTGAATTATATAAAAGTATTAAACCTAAACTTGGAATTAAATCTAAATGGAATGACGGTGAAATAGTGAATGATCAAGAGATGAAGATTTATGATGCAATTCATTATTGTAGTTACATAAGAAACTTTTTTATCGGACATAAATTTGATGAAGTAATCTCTTATATAAATCCCTATGACATCCATAATGTTCAAATGCTAGTAAGAAGGTTGATATTAGGTAATTTAGACCTTTGGAATTTTGATGAAGATGCACCAAATAAATATATAACAAATTAATTATAATAAATAAGAATACGACTTTGTTCAAAAATTGGAGCGCTTAAAACTAATAAGGAACTAAACTAAAGAGCTTAAAATATGCAAGTTATATGCACTATTGATTTTTTGTTTCTAGTGAAGTAAAAAATGATAGGATATTTATAGACAACAAAGACTTTTTTATCGCAGCGAATAAATTTTTACAAAGGGTTGAGGCTCATATTATGCCAAGTATATCGTTATTGGAATCAAAAATAAAAAGGCTGCACACAGATATAAGTAGATTAGAAGGTAAACGAGCTGGTGCTGTAAAGGAAGAAAGTAACTCAATTAAGAAAATAAACAGTGCTAACTCGGCGTTACAAAGAACGAAGAATTCATCCACAATTTCCTCCAAATTAAAAGAAATAGAACGTGAAAATATAAAAATTCAAAAAGCAAAGGAAGAACAGGCAAAGTTGATGTCTGAAATAGCAAAAAAGAATACGGAACTAAATAAAACACTAACGGAACTAAGTAAAACACAGCAAAAAGAAGCTGGAAAAATATATGCTCAACAGGAAAAAATGGTAAAAGAATTACATGCCCAACAAAAATCTGATTTGAAAATTATAACTTCTTTGCAAAATAATGAATTAGAAGAGACTAAAGAATATGATGTTTTTATTTCCCATTCGGCTAATGATAAAGACAATTATGTTTCAGAATTGGCGGAAGAGTTAAAAGCATCTGGTGTTACCATCTGGTACGACACTGACAACATCGGCTGGGGGCAAAGTATTAGAAAAGAAATCGATAAAGGACTTGCAAACTCCAAATATGGAATAGTGGTTATTTCTCCAAGTTTTATTGAGAAATATTGGACCAATTATGAACTTGACGGAATTTTAAATAAGGAAAGTTCAACTGGAAACCAAATGATACTTCCTATTTGGCACAACGTTACAGCAGACCAAGTAAAAAAATACAGTTATTCCTTAGCAGGTAAATTAGCCCTTAATTCAGCTATTAATACAATTGATGATATTGTTGAAAATGTAAAAAAACTTATAAAATAATAAGAAGAATTGGCTACCGAATAAATTCGGTGGCTTTTTTAATTATCACTTGTTTTTCCAAGTTATACTGTTGGAAAAATTCAGTTGGTCATTTGTGGGTAAAATGTTAATTTCAAGCAGCGAAGAGATGTGCTTAAAGTAACAGACGTTAGCACAATCAGAGATAGTTAAGATTTTCCACAATCGTGGCTTTTATGAGTAACTAAAGCCTAATTTTCAATCTACAACACCGAGAATTAGGCTTTTTATACTTGGTATTCTATACAGTTTAAATCCGCATTTTCCTGACGCTACCCCTCCTTACAAGATAATGAATTAGATGTGCATTTTATTGGTATGGAGTAAGCAAAGCGTTGGAAATTGCTTGTCAAAGACTGGTACAAAAGATGGCAATAGTGGCAAATAATAATGGTCTGTAATCAGGGAAGATCTATATTTAATTTAAATAATATAGATCCTCATTAAAAATGTTAAAAGGAAAAGTATTAATATATGTTGAAACATCTTTTGGACAAGAATACTTTTTACTATTTTTAAGAGAGTGAATACAGTGGCTTTCTTTTTCACAACTTTCTCCCCAATTATTAATCCAGTCTATAAAAATCCCCGGAGTTGATTTTACCTCAAGCATTTTTTCGTATTTATGATATGCATAAGTGTTATGTATATGGCAATATGGACATAATACCATACCACACCATAATTCATTGGCATAGAAAGGAAAGTGTTTTTTTGCATAGAGATGATGAGCGTGCATTTCTGATCCGGATCCAGAATAGCCACAGTTAAAGCAAGTATAATTTTGGTTGATTTTGATTTTATCTGACCACTGTTGCAGGAGGTGGTTAGGTTTATTGTAATAATTTGAGTTACAAACTGGACAGCCGGAGGTAAGTATATCCTTGACTGGTTTGAAGCCACTATATATTCTGCAGTTTTTACATTTACATTCAATCCTATATGAGTTATTTTTGTATTCTAAATTGAATTTTTCCTCAGTTGTAATGAGCAATAGCCCTTTTATTTTAAATCTTTTTATAACCTCTTGATAGGTTAATCTACGATCGATATTAATGAACTCACTTGAACAATGCTTATGCATAAGATGATGAGCTTTAATATCTTGTAATTTTCCCTTTTTTTCTTTTCCGCAATATACACATGTATATCTGATTTTAAATTTTTCACTTTTTCCTTTATAACTTTCATACTCTGTTTTTGTTGTTAAAAGCATAATACTAGGGTAGAGAGATTTCAATTCAGAAAATAATTTTTCAACCTCATTAAAAGGGTAACGAAGTTTATTTCTTTTTCTTTCGTCACCACATTTTTTGCAGCATCCTAGAAAAATTAATGCATAAGGCATATTTATTTTATGACCTTTTGGACATTTAAGCTGATGTATTTCATGGTAACTTTTATATGGTTCAAGTAATTTATATCCAAATTTAGTTGCTTTTTTTTCTGCCTCATCGTGAGAAAAGCCTTTTACAGTTGATATACAAAAGGAACAAATTTGGCCTTTACTGATTAATTCGAGACTGGTGTTAAATGTGTGATCATGGATGATACATTTTACATTAAATGATGACCCCCAGTTTATATACGTAAAGTTTTTCTCTTCTGGAGATAAGTTTAATAAATTAAGCAACTCTAATATCAATGAAGTATTCCAAGATAATCTTTGTTTGCAATTAAGAAGCTTCTTCTTTTTATCTTTAAAATTATTAATAAACTCCTTGACTAATTTATGTTTTATATTCCACTTAGCATCTAAATACTCAACAGGCAAATAAAAAATTTCCATATATACCCCCAAATATGTAATTTTTAGTAAATATCTCCAAATTTCAAAACTTATATTCATGTATTTACAGAGGAAATCACTCCATGACATTAGCAATAAAGTCAATGGTGGAGGAAAAGGAGTGGTTCTTTATCCGTGATTTTGGCTCATTTTGCTCTGTCCGTGATCTGTTACTATTTAAGAAGTATATTTAGCAATTATACAAAATAGAAATGCACTTAATGGGTATATAAGAGCGGTTTTTAATGTTTAATAATTAATTTTAGTGGAAATAATACATATTACTGTTATCGGATGATAACAAAATGATTGACGTTCGGCAATGTTCAGGATATTATAAATGTAGATAGAAAGGTGATCTAGGGTGTGAATTAGTATTGAATGTAGCTTCTAAGCAACAAGTCAACTCAATTCTTTTAAAAATTAAAGAAAGTATACAACACGAACAAGGCAAAAATTTTATTTTTAAAAACAGGGATAAAAATAAGGCAACCTTAACCAAGTTAGGTTGGCTACCATCTCATGTTAAACGAGAAATTTTGACATTAACCTATAAAAATTACAGCAAAGGTCCTGAACAGAATAAAAGTAGTAGTGGAAACAGCAAAGGTTCGGTCTGGACCTTTGGAAAGAAGATTGAAGGTTTAGATATCTATATTAAAGTACATGTAATTCCTTTTGGAATTACTCAATGCGTGTGTATTTCCTTTCACGAGGAAGATTTGGAAGAAGAAAAACTAACTTTCCCATATGCAGATGAAAATTAGTCTTGGAGGTGCTTTTTATGGCATTTGAACATTTCTGTCCAGAATGTTTAGAGACGAGGGGATTTGAAAGTATTTTCATCGAAGAGGACTACCCTGTTAAGAATGAAGTAATAACGATTGATTCACATTATTATAAGTGTAATGAATGCGGAGAGCTTATTCTTGATCCGGAAAATGAAGATGAAAATTACGTAAATGCTTATAATGAATACAGAAAAAGAAAAAACTTATTGTTTCCAGAGGAAATAATAGAAATACGCGAAAAGTATGACATAAGCCAAAGACAAATGGCTAAAATTCTTGGCTGGAGTCACGCAACATTGTCCCGTTATGAAACTGGAGCTTTACAGAGTCAGAGTCATAATAATGAACTTGTCTTACTGCAAGACCCAGTAAATATGTTGAAGATCATTGAACGGAACAAAGATAATTTAACAAAACAGGAATATGATCGAATTAAATCTAAAGTTAAAACAATGATAGTCGACCATAGTAGCAAAAGTTTATATACTATGGTAGAAAGTTCTTTTATAACTGAGCCATGTGAATATAATGGTTTTACCACATTTAATTTAGAGAAACTAATTAATGTGGTTAAATACTTTCTTTACAGAGACTCACAGGTATATAAAGTGAAATTAATGAAATATCTTTGGTTCACTGATTTCCTTCACTTTAAAAATTGGACTGTATCTTTAACAGGGCTGAAATACGCCAAGTTACCGATGGGTCCAGTACCTGACAACTATGATATGTTAATTTCCTTGATATTAAATGAAGATAAGTTAATTAATCGGGAATATATTGACTTTGGAAATGGTCAAGGAGAGTTATTCACTGTAATTGAAGATTTTGACTCGTCATTATTTACAGAAGAGGAAATAAAAACATTAGAGATCATATCTAAACTTCTTCAACCTCATAATTCAAGATCTGTATCTGAACTGAGTCATAAAGAGTTGGCTTGGTTAGAGACAAGAGACAGAGAATTAATAACATATAAATATGCGGAGCAACTAAGTCTAAGTTAAAACAAAACCACAAGTGGAAAAGCATCTTGTGGTTTTTGTTTTATGTTCCGTCTGTCCACACTAATTAATTAAAAATGTCCCCCAAAACCTCCCCCGAATCGTTGGTGGAGAATACATTATTCTACAAAGCTGAATACAAACAAAAAACCCTAGAACCATTGATATATCAAGGTTTCTAGGGTTTTTGAATATGCTATTTACAAAGCATATTAATTAACGAGAGTAGAACTCAACGATTAGAGATTCGTTAATATCAGCTGGTAATTCAGAACGTTCAGGAAGTCTTGTGTAAGTTCCTTCTAATTTATCAGCATCAAATGTTAAATAATCAGGTACGAAGTTATTTACTTCGATTGCTTCTTTAATGATATCAAGGTTGCGAGATTTTTCGCGAACACCGATTGTTTGACCAGGTAATACGCGGTAAGATGGAATATCAACGCGGCTTCCATTTACCAAGATATGACCATGGTTAACTAATTGACGAGCTTGACGACGAGTACGAGCTAAGCCTAAACGGTAAACAAGGTTATCTAAACGAGATTCTAAAAGAATCATGAAGTTTTCACCGTGGATACCTGCTAATTTGCCAGCTTTATCGAATAGGTTACGGAATTGACGTTCGTTCACGCCATACATATGACGAAGCTTTTGCTTCTCTTGTAATTGTAAACCATATTCAGATAATTTTTTACGTTGGTTTGGACCATGTTGTCCAGGAGCGTAAGGACGCTTTTCTAATTCTTTACCAGTACCGCTTAAAGAAATTCCAAGACGGCGTGATAATTTCCAGCTTGGGCCAGTATAACGAGCCATGAATGACTCCTCCTTATGTTTTTATTTTGAGTAAAATAAAAACCGTGTGACAGCAATTATCACTATTTTGTTTTCTAGTACCTTCGCCCTAGCAGCAGAGGGTTACACAGTACCCCATCAATAGAACAACAAAGTCATAGTAAAAAACTATTAACTACTTTCAGCCATAAAAGGTTCTAATGAGGAACAAAATAGAAAATAAAAGTATTTCACATAGGCTGCAATATTTTACACAAAGAATATTATATTATCGATTATTAGTTAAAGTCAAGAACTTTAATAAGTGAGATTGATAAATAATAAAACTTTAATTACATACATATGATATAATAAGAATACGGTTTTTTTGATTCTTTAGACCTATAACTAGAAAATAATGGAAAAATATGGCTATTTTTCAGTAATATTCACATTTTTTTCAGGAAATATAAGTAAGAAAACTATATAATAAAATACATGTAAATGAAATAAAGTTGCTTATATATGAACTTTTGAAACAGATAAAACAGGTGATGATAGGGATGGAAATTCACAATGCCCAACTTATACAGAAACTAAAAGGTCATTTTCTAGATCTCATTAATTTAGATGACGACTTATTAAACTATGAGCTATTGCTAGAAAAAATGATTTTTTCTATTCAACAGCTAACCCACTCTAATGAGGTTACACTTTTAAGTTGTAATAGTTTTACAAATAAAATATACACTGAGGTCTCAACAAAAAAAGAACGGGACAAGAGTACGAAAATACCCTCTATTTCCTGTGCTGATTTATATGAAATGGCCGACTCCTATCCAATCATGCGCACACCTATCTCCATTTCAGGCTTTGAGCAATATGACCTGGTTTTATCATTAGTAAATGAAGGTACCTATCAAGGCTACCTAGTGTTTAAAAATGATCACTCTATGGCTAATTTAGAGGACGAGCTTTTATTGGAATTGGCTGTGGAATGCAGTAAATTTATTAAAAGGATCAAGCACCTATCAAAGGTTCTTGTAGAGGAGAAAAGATATAAACAGCTGTTTCGTGTGACCGAAAAATTCCACTCGTCCATGAATATGGATGTTGTTTTAGGAGAAATCATTGATACTTTAAAAGAAGTCTATCCAACTTTTACCTATTACTTATTGTTATCTCATGATAATAATAGCAATTCTAATTTACCTATCAAGGATTTGGAATATGATAGTGAAAATCTTGCAGCGATGCAAGCATATGTGACAGGCTCTATCCAATTCGAGGATTCCATCCAAGAAAAGCGTTCTGTTCTCTATGCACCTTTGAAGGGTAAGCAAGGTGTCTATGGGGTATTACAAGTCATCACTCCAAATACGCTAGTGTTTCCTGAAAATGAAGTAGAATTTATTACCCTCTTAGCAAATACAGCAGGATCAGCATTAGAAAATGCTCAGCTATATCAGCAGTCAAAACGATTAGTAACCGACCTACAGTTGATAAATGAAACATCACATCGCCTCAATTCCAATCTACGTTTAACTGAAACGATGACATTTATGTCAGAACAAATTATTAAATCCTTCAATGCAGAAGTGGTTGGATTTGTTCTAATATCTGAGGAACGATATGAACCAAAGATTTTAAAAGGCAGTAGCGAATTTTTTTATTCAGAGGATGCAAAAAAATACATTCATTACATTACAAAGAGACTAGAAACTGAACAGGATTCATTGTTCATTGGGGACTTAAGCCTAAAGGAGGAAGAGGTTCGAATTCAATACAAATCTATAATGGCTGTTCCAATGGTACAGACCGGAGTCTATGGGTTTGCTCTAGTCATGCATCATGAACCTTATCATTTTTCTTTTGATAACTTTAAGCTACTTCAGTCGCTAATCCATCATTCAACATTGGCCTTTACCAACGCTATGCTGAGAGAAGAATTAGAAAAAATGGTCATAACAGATCACTTAACAAAGCTTTATTCAAGAAATTACCTCGATAATAATATTCATTCATCGATGGAAAGTGATGCAGAAGGAACCTTTATTTTAATAGATATCGATAATTTTAAAGCTGTAAACGATACTTATGGACATCAGGTTGGGGATGAAGTCCTCATCCAAGTAGCAAATATTATTAAGAGACATATTAGAAAGACCGATATCGGCTCAAGATGGGGAGGAGAAGAGCTTGCCATCTATCTTCCGAACACACCATTAAATTTTGGAGTAACCATTGCAGACCGATTGGTAAATGCAGTCGCAGAGTATTCAAATCCACATGTCACCATTTCTTGTGGTGTATCCTATTGGGCAAGAGATTGTAGTGATACATTTCAGGGGCTATTTAAAAAAGCTGATACAGCTTTATATATCGCCAAGGAAACAGGGAAGAACAAAGTTGTTATACAAAATGAATTACAATAGTAGATGATAATAACAAAATGGCTGCCTCTAAAAGTATTAATTTTGGGGGCAGCTTTTTGTTTACATTTCTTTAAGCCCTGTGAATATAAAAACTGACTCAATAGAGTTGCATCATTAACAACCTTTTGAGTCAGCCCTTCTTACATCTACTATATAAAAGGTAGAATTGCTTCAACAAATTCCTCTAGCTTTTTCTGATCTAATTCATCAAAACGGTTTTTAATTGGTGAATCGATGTCTAAAACGCCAATTAATTCCCCGTTCTTTAATAATGGTATTACAATTTCCGATAGAGAAGCCGCATCGCAGGCTATATGCCCAGGAAATTGATGGACATCCTCCACTCTTAATGTTTTCTGCTGCTTGGCACTAGCACCACAAACTCCTCTTCCTAAAGGAATTCGGACACATGCTGGAAGTCCTTGAAAGGGACCTAAAACAAGCTCGCCATCCTCCATTAAATAAAACCCCACCCAATTAATTTGGTCTAGAAACTGATTTAATAACGCAGAGGCATTGCTCAAATTCGCGATGACATTAGATTCACCTTCTAGTAAAGCCTTTGCTTGTTTTATCACTAAATTGTAATTATCCTCACGGGAGCCTTGATAAGATTCGACTTCAAACATTGTTTTTCACCTAATTCTTGTAAATTTTATATTCTATTCTAGCAAAATAACGGGAAAAAGAGGAGACTTTGTCGAGTTGTTTTCAAAGGAAAAATCATACAAACCAAGAATGTATTAAAAAAGGATATTTTTTTACAAAAGGAGCAGGAGAAAATGAGAAAAAACTCAAAAGATGCCATTGTAGATGCGGCCATAACATTATTTAATATTAAAGGGTTCACCGGGACATCCATCCGGGATATTGCCAATAAGGCCAATATTAATGTAGCCAACATTTCCTATTACTTTGATAATAAACATGGTCTTCTTGAGCATTGCTTTACTATTTTCTTTGAAAGCTATCTTCATGAAATAGAAAAAGGGTATTCCAATGCTGATTTAAGCGCTACTATTGCTCTAAAAGAAATGTCCAAAAACATCATACAATACCAAAGCAAAAATGTTCATTTAACAAGATTTATTTTAAGAGAAATATCCATAGATTCACAGGTCATTAGAGAAATCATGTCAACATATTTCGTTAAGGAAAGATTTTTCTTTAAGGAAGTGTTAGAAAAAGGAATGAAAACAGGAGAATTTCGCAACCTTTCCATTAATTATACGATTATGCAGTGGAAAGCCCTGTTAGCCATGCCATATTTAAATAGCCAATATGCAAGGGAGGTCCTTCAGATCTTCCCTAATGAAGAGTACTTTGCTGACAAATATACTTCAGAAATAAACAATTGGATTGACACGGTGATTACAAATCCATTTATGGAACAGAAGCTAATGGTGGTAAACCAATAGTGCATTGAATCTGAAGATGGTTTCAAAGGTAAAACTTATAATAGATCTTCTTATCACACCATTGAATGAAGCCCTTGTCCTAACTCCTTAACTTGATGGGCATCGGATCCATAAATTAGTGAGATTCCTAGCTCCTTGGCTTTTTTTGCTACCCATTTTGGTGGATAGGTCTCGCGGCAAAGTGGTTTTGCTGTTCCTGCTCCATTGTAATCTAGCTCGTAGCCCTTTGCTTTTACTGCCTTTAATACTCGAATGAAATCTTGCTCGATATCACATTCAATTGGGTATTTTAATTGAAATTTTT
Organism: Bacillus massilinigeriensis; assembly: GCF_900117315.1. Classification (GTDB taxonomy): domain Bacteria; phylum Bacillota; class Bacilli; order Bacillales; family Cytobacillaceae; genus Bacillus_BE; species Bacillus_BE massilionigeriensis. The sequence goes on along the minus strand of NZ_LT630337.1, from coordinate 3,218,233 downwards.
TCACTAAGGATATATGCCCGATTCTTTTCGGCTTATACGGTCCTAAATCCGCATTAATAGATAATAGAAGGGTATTGAAATACTTTTTATAAACCTTTTCAATGGACCCATATTCGACGATCATTTGAGAAAAATATTCTGGACTATAGTCCAAGCAATGGTATTGATCCCCATTTTTTAAAAAATGTACGGAAAGGATCGCATCATCGAGTCTACTTCCTATTGTTTGAAGAAAAGATGTAATCTCATTTTCATATCCCTCGATAAAGTCTACCTCTAGACCTGTATTAATTTTTATATCACTTGCATATTCTTCTTTTAATTGCTCAACTTCAGCAAAATACAAATCAAGCTCATCAAACTGCATGGCGCTGTCCTGTTCTGGAGTTGTGTCGATAAAGCCATGAGGCAAGGGTGCATGCTCTGTGAATGTAATCTCTTGAAAACCTAAAGTAATGGCTTTTTCAATATAAGAATTAAAAGAATCCTTTGTACCATGTGGGCAATATGGCGTGTGAATATGACCATCCTTCAAAAACATTTTCAGTCCCCTTTTCCTAAATTTATATAAAAATTTTCTTTTATGTAGAAAAAATGCAAAAAAAAACGGACTTCTTACAAGATTTTGCATAAAAAAATGAAAATAATAGTCAAAAAATGTCGTTTACATGTTATCATAATTACATTGAAATGAACATTCTATCATTTAATATAAATTGAAAATTAGCTCGTAACAGAACAGGGGGCTTATCATGGGATACATCATTGCAGGCATAGTAATTATACTATGTTTATACATAACCGGTATTATCATGAAGAAAAAGAATTATAAGGAAATTGATCGTTTAGAAGAATGGAAAATAGACATAGTCAATCGACCTGTGTTAGATGAGATGTCAAAGGTTAAGCAATTAAATATGACCGGTGAAACGGAAGTTCTATTCGAGCGTTGGCGAAATGAATGGGACGAAATTGTTACAGCCGAACTCCCTGATGTTGAAGAATATTTATTTGATGCAGAAGAGTATACCGATAAATATCGATTTAAAAAGTCAAAAGAAGTTCAACAGCTCATTCATAATCATTTAGTAGAAACGGAAGAAAAAATTAAGGCACTTGTAGCTGAAATTCATGATTTAGTCGGTAGTGAAGAAAAGAACAAATTAGAAATTGAAGACTTAAAGGATCAATACCGTGAAAGGAAAAAAAATCTGCTTGCTTACCGTCATAATTTTGGGAATGCGGAAGGTACTCTTGAGAAGAAGCTGGATGAAGTAATTTTGAAATTCCAGGAATTTGATGAAAAAACAGTAAATGGAGACTATTTAACAGCAAGAGAAACGGTATTAGTGATTAAAGATTTAATAAGTAAAATCAGTGAATTAATGGAACAAATCCCGAATTTACTTGTGGAGTGTCAAACGAATATTCCATCTCTTCTTGAAGATTTAAAGGATGGATATCGAGAAATGGAAGAAAAAGGGTACATCCTTGAGCATATCCAACTGAATAAAGAAATTAAAAGTATGGAAGAAGAGCTCGCCATGTATCTTTCCAATATTGAGGCTGCAGAAATTGGCGATGTACAAAAAGGGATAGATGATATAAAAGAAAATATTGAATTATTATTTGATCTTCTTGAAAAAGAGGTTCATGCAAAGCATTTTATTAGTCAAAATGAAGCCGAGACAAAAGAAACATTAAATAAAGCAAAGGAAGCTAACAATGAACTACAATTTGAAATGCAATCTGTAGCTCTCAGTTATCACATTCCTGAAAGTGAGCAAGAAATACAAAAGGAAATTGAAAAGAAACTATCACAGCTTTCAAAGCGGTTTGAGATCCTTGAGCTAAATATTCAAAATCAAAGTATTGCTCATTCTTTACTAAGTGAGGATATGGAAGAGATTAAAACGCAACTTCAATCCATTGTAGATGAACAAGCAAGCTTAAATGAAAAGCTTCATACACTGCGAAAGGACGAGCTGGCTGCGCGGGAGAAAGTTCAAGAACTAACAAAAAAAGTATCAGAATCGATTCGTCTCGTTTACAAAAGCCATATTCCGGGGCTACCACATGATTTCAAATATTTAATCGATGATTCCAAGGAAAGCATCCAAAATGTAAAATTAAAGCTTGAAGAACATCCATTAGATGTTCCAAGTGTGCAAAAGTACTTAGAGGTTTCGGTTATGACAGTTGACAAATTGTATAATCGAACGATTGATATGATTGAAACCGTTATGCTCGCTGAAAAGGTTATCCAATATGGAAACAGGTATCGCAGCAGCAATTCAAGTGTAAGAAAGGCATTGGAAGAGGCAGAGGCGGCTTTTAGAGGCTTTGATTATCATGCTGCATTGGAACAAGCAGCAACCACTATTGAAGAGGTCGAACCTGGTTCATTGAAAAGAATTGAAGATTTCCTTGCTAATGAAGACAGTTCAATAAATGAAGGTACGGATAGAGGCTGACAAATCGTCGGCTTTTTTCTTTGTATAGGAGTAATATTCATGATAAGATTGATTGTTAACACTTGATGAATACGTAACGATAAAATGATTACACCTTAAATGCAAATAATTGTAGTATTCCTCGCAAGGAGGGGATTTGGATGATATATTTTGATAATAGCGCTACTACTAAACCATATAAAGAAGTTCTGGATTCCTTTGTAAAGGTATCAACCGATTATTTTGCTAATCCATCATCCTTACATCGTATGGGTGGACAAGCGGAGAAATTGATGTTCCAGGCTAGAGAACAAATAGCTAAACTATTAAATGTGAAGTCAAATGAAATTATTCTTACTTCTGGAGGAACAGAAAGTAATAATTTAGCGATAAAGGGTACTGCTCTAATGCATCAAGGTAGGGGGAGACACATTATTACTACAAGTGTAGAGCATCCCTCCGTAAGTGAATCAATGGAACAGTTAAAACAATTAGGATTTCGTGTTACTTATATACCTGTTGACGAATATGGACGGTTGAATGTGCACTCAATCGAACAAGCTATTAGTAATGATACCATTCTGGTTTCGGTTATTCATGTTAATAATGAGGTTGGAACGATTCAACCAATAGAAGAAATTGGTCGTGTATTAAAGAAATATCCTAAGGTTTTATTTCATGTGGATCATGTTCAAGGCATTGCCAAGGTGCCATTAGACTTACATCAAAGCAATATTGACCTATGCTCCATCTCTGGACATAAGTTTCATGGCCTGAAAGGGACAGGAATTCTTTATATTCGGGAGGGTGTAAGAATTTCGCCTCTTCTCTCAGGCGGAAAGCAAGAAAAAAATATCCGCAGTGGCACAGAAAATGTAGCAGGAATTGTGGCAATGGCAAAAGCATTAAGATTAGTAAATGAAAAAAGGAAAACAGGGCTTGCCAACTTGAATGAAATTAAGCACTATCTTTATAATGAGCTTGATTCTTGGGATGGAGTTATGATTCATACACCAAAGGAAAACAGCGCCCCGCATATCATAAACTTTTCGATTCATGGATTTAAAGCAGAAGTTTTTGTCCATGCGTTAGAGGAAAAAGGGGTATTTGTATCGACAACAAGCGCCTGTTCATCAAAAAGGAAATCAACTAGCAGCACCTTGCTTTCGATGGGAGTATCAGAGGAAATAGCTAACAGCGCAATACGTGTTAGCTTGTCATATGATAACACGATGGAAGAGGCCCATCTTGCTGTACAAGCCTTCAAAGAAGTAATTTCAAATTTACGAAAGGTAATGAATTAAAATGAATTATGACCGAATATTAATTCGCTACGGAGAAATCTCAACCAAAGGGAGAAATCGAAATAAATTTGTTGAAAAACTAAGAAATAGTATTAGACATGCCCTAAGTGATTTTCCAAAGGTAAAGATTGAGGCAAAAAGAGACAGGATGTATGTCGTTTTGAACGGGGAGGAAAGTGACAGGATTATTGAACAGTTAAGGGATATTTTTGGAATTCAATCCTTTAGCCCTGCAGTCAAAACAGGAAAAGACCTAGAAATTATGAAGGATACTGCACTCGAGCTTTTTAAAGGAATATATAAAGAAGGAGATACCTTCAAAATTACCGCAAAAAGGGCTGATAAAACCTTCCCTTTGCATACGGGTGAATTAAACCAAACATTTGGTGCCCATCTTTTAGTAAATATCCCAGGATTAAAAGTAGATGTGAGAAATCCAGATATTAATCTTCAAATAGAGGTTCGTGACGAGGCGGTTTACTTCTCATGCGAAAATATCCAAGGAGCTGGCGGTTTACCTGTTGGATCCAGTGGAAAAGCCATGCTTATGCTTTCTGGAGGAATTGATAGTCCAGTGGCAGGATTTTTATCCATGAAAAGGGGAATGGAAATCGAAGGGGTCCATTTTTACAGCCCTCCTTTCACAAGTGAAAGGTCAAAGCAGAAAGTTATTGACCTTGCGCAAAAATTAGCTTCCGTCAGTGGGGCATTCACTCTTCATATCGTTCCATTTACCGAAATACAGCAGCTTATTCATAAACAGGTTCCTGAGAATTATACGATGACCACGACTAGAAGGATCATGCTCAAAATTACTGACCGAATTCGCGAGAAAGAACGTGCGCTTGCAATTGTAACAGGAGAAAGCCTTGGTCAGGTTGCAAGTCAAACACTTGAAAGCATGTTTGCTATTAATGATGTAACGAATACACCTGTTTTGCGCCCGCTAATTACAATGGATAAAACAGATATAATAAAAATTGCTGAACAAATTGGAACGCATGACATCTCGATATTACCTTACGAGGATTGCTGCACGGTGTTTGTTCCTGCATCTCCTAAAACAAAGCCGAAAAAGGAAAAGGTTCAATTCTATGAAAGCTTTGTTGATTTTGAACCGTTAATAGAAAAGGCGGTTCATGGAGTGGAAACTATAGTTATCAATTCTAAATCTGAAAAACAAGAGGATACATTAGAGGAATTATTCTAAAAAGTTGTGAACAATTACCAACATTATAATGGTATGAAGGCATGTGATATTACACAATCTATACTCACAAGGAGGTGATATCACATGCCAAGCAGCAGAAGCAATAACTCAAACAATTTATTAGTTCCTGGAGTACAACAGGCTCTAGAGCAAATGAAATATGAAATTGCAACTGAATTCGGTGTAAATCTTGGAGCAGATACAACTTCTCGTGCTAACGGTTCAGTTGGAGGAGAAATTACTAAACGTCTAGTTCAAATGGCTGAACAGTCATTAGGCGGAGGTTTCTCTAAATAACATTAAAAATATATATCATGGCTACAAGGAGCGGTCTATCCGCTCCTTTTTATAATGAAATGATAGATAGTAATAAATGAGTGATATATTACTTGGTCCAACCAGAATCGTTTTCTCATCCCCCATATATATTTGACCCATTTATTAGAAACTATTACAAAAAGTTGTAATTCAAAATTTTTAAATAATTTAGTATAATATTTTCTGAAGGGGAGAATTGTTGTTTAATAATTATTGATATAAGGGGGAAATTCGATGAATCGTGAAAGTCTAATCGCACCTGAGGAATACAACTTAGTATCAGAAATCGAACGTTTTTCAAGTGTACCAAACAAGCTTGCTTTAATATGGGAAAACGAGGAAGGTACGACCAAACAGATAACCTATCAAGAGCTTATGCAAAACGTCAACAGAATCGGAAATGTTTTCTTAGAAAATGGGCTACAAAAAGGTGATGTTCTGTTAATCATTGTCCCACGCTTAATCGAAGCCTATCAAGTTTATATTGCTGCTTTAAAAACAGGTCTTGTTGTTATTCCAAGCTCAGAAATGTTGCGGTCAAAAGATTTACAATATCGAATTTCTCACGGTGATGTGAAAGGTATTATCAGCTATTATCCCTATGTCGATCAGTTTGAAGAGATTTCAGGAATCGAGAGCATTCCGAAATTTGTTATTGGGAAAAACGAAGACGGTTGGATTCATTTAGAAGAAGCAACAAAAAACGCCTCCATTGATTTAGAAATGGCAAAAACCAAAAAGGATGACATGGCGTTTTTATCTTATACATCTGGAACCACTGGTAATCCAAAGGGCGTTGTACATACACATGGTTGGGCTTATGCACATTTAAGAGCTGCAGCCCCAAATTGGCTCTGTATCCATGAGGAGGATATCGTATGGGCAACAGCAGGTCCAGGTTGGCAAAAATGGATATGGAGTCCGTTTCTATCGGTTCTTGGATCAGGGGCAACTGGCCTAATTTATCATGGAAAGTTTGAGCCAAATAAATATCTCCAACTATTGGAGAAATATCAGGTTAATGTATTATGCTGTACTCCTACAGAATACCGCTTGATGGCAAAGGTAGACAATCTTTCTGATTACAGCCTTCCAAAGCTTCATAGCGCGGTATCTGCTGGAGAGCCATTAAATAGAAATGTAATTGATACATTCAGGAAGTATTTTGGAGTGGATGTTCGAGATGGCTACGGTCAAACGGAGAATACCCTATTAGTCGGCATGGTCAAGGGAATGGAATTGAGACCTGGCTCAATGGGGAAACCGATTCCAGGAAATCGGGTTGAAATTATCAACGAAGAAGGTGAAAAATGTCCAGTAGGAGAAGTGGGGGACATTGCGGTTCATGTAGAAACACCAGCCTTATTTAAAAAATATTATAAAGACCCTGAAAGAACTGCTATGCAGTTTCGGGGAGAATATTATATTACTGGGGATAAAGCCAAAAAGGATGAAGAGGGATATTATTGGTTTGAAGGTCGTGGGGATGATATTATCATTAGTTCAGGATATACCATTGGACCTTTTGAGGTTGAAGATGCCTTAGTCAAACATCCGGCAGTTAAGGAATGTGCAGTAGTAGCAAGTCCAGATGAAATTCGGGGGCATATTGTAAAGGCCTTTGTTGTTCTTAAGGATGGGGTTGACCAAAAAGATTCTGACCTAATTCCTAACCTACAGGAGCATGTTAAGCTGTTAACAGCTCCATATAAATATCCAAGAAAAATAGAATTTTTATCAGAGCTTCCAAAAACAACTTCTGGGAAGATTCGTCGTGTAGAATTGAGAAAAAGAGAATTAGAAAAAGCAGTACAATAATATTAAGAAATGCAGACCGTGGTTGTCTGCATTTTTATCTTATATGCTGGAGGTTAAGAGCATGGGAACTCTTTGGTTTGGCGGGCCAATCTACACTCTTCAATACGAGGGTCATCAGGTTGAAGCCGTTTTCGTAGAGGGAGATCGAATTATTGAAATTGGTCCTTTGGCAGAGATAGAAAGAAAATACAAGGAGGACATTACACATATAAGGAATCTAAATGGGGACGTGATGATTCCAGGATTAGTAGATAGTCATCTCCATTTAATTGGTCATGGGGAAAAATTGTTAAAGCTGGATTTATCTCAAATGCAGTCGAAAACAGAGGTTTTAGCTGCAGTGATGGAATATTCTAAGGGAGTTCCAAATGGTGATTGGATGATCGGTGAGGGGTGGAATGAATTTTTATGGGAGTCACCTGAACCTATATTTCGAGAAGAATTGGATGAAATTGTCCCAAATCACCCTCTAATCCTAAAACGTGTATGTAGGCATGTGTTAGTCGCCAATTCCTTAGCTTTAAAATTGGCTAATATAAATGAAGATACGATTTGCCCACCAGGAGGCAGGATAGAAAAGAATCGAGAAGGGCGATTAAACGGCCTTCTAAAGGATCAGGCACAAGAATTATTATATTCAAAAATTCCTAAGGCTTCAGATGATTTTTTAATGAAGTCTTTAAAAACAGCCATTCAAGATGCGTACCGCTTAGGGCTTACCGGCGTTCATACGGAGGATTTAAATTATTATGAAAGCTTTAAAGGGACCTTACAAATCTTCAAAAAGGTTATTGAGGAGGAGGGACTTAGATTTCGGGCGCATCTACTTGTCCATCATGGTGTTATAAGAGATTTTGAAGCAGAAAGCGGCGCTTATTTAAAGGGAAATCACTGGATTGAATTCGGTGCAATAAAAATTTTTTCTGATGGGTCATTAGGAGGGAGAACTGCGCTCCTAAGTCACCAATATGCGGATGATCCATCAACAAATGGAATGGCAATCCATACGCAGGAGGATTTAGAAGCGATTGTGAAGGAAGCAAGGAGAATAAAAATGCCCGTAGCTATTCACGCAATTGGAGATCAAGCCTTTGATATGGCATTAACGGCCATTGAAAGGAATCCGTTGGAGGGATGTGGTAGAGACCGTCTTATTCATGCACAAATCTTACGTAAGGATTTAATCAATCGTGTGAAAAAACTTCCTTTGATTTTGGATATTCAGCCTGGATTCGTTCCATCTGATTTTCCATGGGTACTAGATAGGGTTGGTATGGAAAATATGGAATACAATTATGCATGGAAAACCTTATTAGAAATGGGCATTCCATGTGCGGGAGGGTCTGATGCACCAATCGAGCCATTAAGCCCGTTCTTGGGTATTCATGCAGCTGTTAATAGGATGAAAAAAGATGGCCGAAGTAATACCGTTTATGTTCCAAAGGAGCGGTTAACTGTTTACGAAGCATTATGTTTATATACGAAAGGGAGCGCTTATGCTGCCTGTCAGGAAGATATACGCGGTCAAATAAAAGAAGAATACTTAGCAGACTTTACAATAATCAATCAAGATCTTTTTAAGATCAATCCAAGCATGATTTCAGAGATTATCGTGAATGGTACGGTTATTGGCGGGGAACTCGTCTATGAAAGAAAAGAATCCTATTAAACGGCAATTTCTTTTTATTGTTATCCTCACAAGTTTCGTTATATAATTTTGTTTCGAGACTAGAAAGAATTGAGGCATTTATAATGAATAATACGGAAACAAAGTCGGGTATCATTTATGCCGGCGCATCCTATGTCATTTGGGGTATACTGCCTATTTATTGGAAGCTACTAGGAGATGTAGGCTCAGATGAAATATTAGCGAATCGAATATTTTGGTCGTTTATTTTTATGATTTTTATTTTGATCTTTACCAAAAAATGGGGGAACTTTGTTTCTACCTTAAAGGGTTTAAAAGAAAATAAAAAGCAATTTGCTGCCTTGGCCGTTGCTTCCTTTTTGGTTAGCGGCAACTGGTTTATTTATATTTGGGCAGTCAATAGTAATCATATGATACAGACTAGCCTTGGATATTATATCAATCCATTGATTAGCGTATTTCTTGGTATGTTTGTCCTTAAGGAGAAACTATCAATAGCACAATATGTATCTTTTATTCTTGCCTTTATTGGTGTTCTAATCATAACGATTTCATTTGGGGAAATTCCATGGGTTGCCATTGGTCTTGCGTTTACTTTCGGATTATATGGATTGGCAAAAAAATTAATAAAGCTGGACTCATCCGTTGGTTTAGCTCTCGAAACGATGGTTGTAGCCCCTATTTCATTAATATATATGATTTACCTAGCGATTAATGGGACGCAGGCATTTTTATCTATTTCATTAAAAACAGATATTTTGCTTATTGGGGCTGGGGCAGCTACGGCGATACCTCTCCTTTATTTTGCCAAGGGTGCACAACGAATTTCCTTGGCTACTTTGGGAATATTGCAATATGTCTCACCAACCTTAACGTTAATTCTTGGTGTATTTTTGTACAATGAACATTTTTCTAAAGTCCATTTGATCTCCTTTTTGTTTATTTGGTCCGCATTAGCTGTATACTCATTGGCAAGTACGAAAATGATGTCTAATTTAGAAATGAAATGGAAAAGACAAAAAGCATCTTAATATTTGAAAAGGCTATTAGAAAGGAAAGGTCCTAGGAACCTATCCATTTTCTAATAGTCTTCTTCTCTCAGATTATAAAAAGGTTCGTTTCACCTTTTCCCAAAAGGAATTATCCTTAAGCTTTACCGTTTTAATCTGTTGGTTACTGAGTTTTACCTCAATCTTCTCAACATGTTGAATACTTAATGCTTCGTTGTCCATTCCCATGGTTGGAAAATCATTTCCGTCCTCGTTCACCTTTAATATTAGGACTCGATCGCCGTTTAGGATAAAAGAGGATCCTAAGGTCCGGTAGCGATTGTTATTTAAGGAAGCAAGCTCACTTACTTGAATACATGGAATGAGAGGGTCCACAACTGCACCGTTTAAAGATTTATTATAGGCTGTACTTCCGGTAGGAGTGGCTACAATCATGCCATCACCTCTGAAGGTTTCAAAATGCAAGTCATCAATAAAGACATCTACAACAAAGGTCTTAATAATTGCTGATTTAATACTAAATTCATTTAAACAGTAAAATGAAGTATTATGATCGACTTTAACCTCTAATACTGGATACTTTCGAACTTCAATCTGTTCGTTATTAATAGCATCAAGGATTTTTTGTGAATCCTCAAGTAGAAAATCGCAATATAAATTGACTTTCCCAATAGTTGATATACCAGCATAAAGACAATCATTTCTAAATCCGGTTTTCCTCACAGCCTGCAGAAACGCTCCATCCCCACCGATGCTTACGATAATATTAGCCTCTTTCATATCATTCACTACACGAAATCCATTTTGAGTAGCTAACTGAATAAGGCTATTTGCCTTTTCTTCTATCTCCTTATCTCTTTTATAAAAGAAATATATATTACGACGATCCTTCATTTGCTGTGAACCCCCACTTCATTAAATGATTACTCTTTTATAAGTTATTTTGATAAAATGAATATAATTGAGTCTAGTTTACAATGTTTTTGAATTTTTTAAAAGTTTCAGGTATTAATGTTAATAACAGTAAGGAGGACAACTTAGTGAATGGTAAAAGATGGGCAGCAATAGCAATTGCAGGCGGCTTGTTTATTTTTTCAGTGATTATTAACTTCTTAACAACATTTGCATTAACAGATTTTGAGTCAACTTTCACAGAGATATTTGAAGAAAATGATCGAATGCTTCAAGAAGAAGTTGTAAAGGAAGGAAACGATACAAAGAAGATTGCTGTGCTGGAAGTAAACGGGACGATACAGGATACTGGAGAAGCGGAATCGCTTTTCAATGCTGGTGGATATAACCACCAAGCTTTCTTAAAAAGACTTGACTATGTGAAGAATGATCACACAGTTAAGGGGATTATTATTAAGGTAAATTCACCTGGCGGAGGCGTGGTAGAAAGCGCTGAAATTCACGATAAAATAAAGGAAATTCAAAAAGAAGCGAAGAAACCAATCTACATATCAATGGGGTCTATGGCTGCCTCTGGAGGATATTATATTTCCGCACCGGCTGATAAAATTTTTGCTAGCCCTGAAACCTTAACAGGATCTCTAGGTGTTATCATGCAAGGCTATAATTATTCTGGACTTGCAGAAAAATACGGTGTGAAATTTGAAACAATAAAAAGTGGAAAATATAAGGACATAATGAGTCCAACGAGGGATATGACAAAAGAAGAAAGAAAAATTTTACAAACAATGATTGGTAACTCCTATGAAGGCTTTGTTAAAGTGATTTCTGAAGGAAGAGATATCCCGGTAGAGAAGGTTAAACAACTTGCTGATGGTAGAGTTTATGATGGACGACAAGCAAAAAAACTCAATTTAATTGATGGATATGGATATTTTGAAGATGTTATTGATCAATTAAAAAAGGATTATCATTTGAACGGAGCGCAAGTAGTAAGTTATTCAGAGAATTTTGGAATAGGCTCTTTATTTAGTATGACAGCTCAAAAATTTATCAAAGATGAAAATGCGGAACTTGCTGGTCTATTGAAAGTCTTGTCCCAATCCAATTCACCTAGACTTATGTATTTATATGCTGAATAAGGAGGTGTGAAGATATGAACTCAAATGATATTTCCAATGAGGAGAAGAAGGAAAATAACGAGCTGAAAATTGACTCCTCCTCTAGTGTGGAATTAAAACATAATGAGGAACAAAGTGAAATAGAACAATTAAATTTGGGAGCACCTCCTTCACAACCAATAAAAATAAATTACGCTGGTTTTTGGATGAGATTCTGGGCCTATTTGCTGGATTTAATTGTGATTGGAAGCCTTAACCGGTTGCTAATCTATCCTCTATTTCGTTTCATGGATATCGATGTACATGCGACAAGCATGTTCGCACCGGTTTCGATTGCTACTGCTGTTATTTTCTATCTATATTTTGTATTAATGACCAAATACCTTGGTCAGACCTTGGGGAAAATGGTATTTGGTCTTAAGGTGATTAGTTTAAAAGGAAAAAAATTGTCATGGGGTGCGATCATCTTTAGAGAATGGATTGGTCGGTTTATTTCTGTGACCCTTTGGATCAGCTATGTAATAGTAGCTTTCCTTCCAAAAAAGCAAGGGCTGCATGATTTGTTTGCAGACACAACAGTCATTCACGAAAGATTATAAAAATAAACCTGTCAACATAAGTTGGCAGGTTTATTTTGTATCTTTTAGAACATACTAATGGGCTGAAAGGTGTGAAAAACATTGAAATGGTTGTTCCTTGTTTTAATTATTCTTTTGCTCCTTATTATTGTAATCATTTTTTCTCGAATTAATGTAATCGTAAATTATTACCATGGGCAGGACAATGATGATTTAAAAGTCGAGTTTAAAGCTTGGTTTGGTCTCATTAAATATAAAATACACGTACCATTGATTAAACTGGATGAGGATTCTCCATCCATTGTTACAAAAGAGGAAACAACAATGGGGGAAGGCGAAAATAAGGATAAGAAGAAAAGAAGGTTTACTGCGGAAGATTTAATGGATAGTTTCCACGATATGAAGGTCATATTGAATCATGTTCTAAACCTTCATCGTCTGATTCGAGAATTTTTACATAAAGTGAAGGTGCGGAATTTACAGTGGGATACAGAGATTGGGGTTGGAGATGCTGCTTATACTGGGATGCTAGTTGGAGCATTCTGGGGCATAAAAGGAGGAATCATAGGGATTATTAGTCATTATATGAAAATGATTGAAATGCCCATCATAAGAATTACTCCAAACTTTCAAAAGGCGATTTCTCAAACAAAGATTGTTTGTATGTTTCAATTTAGAATCGGGCATGCTATGTTTGCAGCAATTAAACTAGTTAAATTGTGGAAGGGTGGAAAACCAGAATTTAAGTCTAAATCTTTATCGCAGGTTAACGGGCAGTAAGATTCCCCCACTTAAGACTTAGAGAATTCGAAGAAGATAGGTGGGGGATCAACTGCCCGTAAACGCCCGATTGGTTCAACTAACCATCAGTGGGGGATGAAATCGACTAAATAGGTCACGTCTTATGGCAACGTCGACACTAGCTCTTGGTGTGGGTTGAAAAATCCCCACTGATGGAAGTTTCACTTTATCCATTCTTTCTAATAACAAGTCTAATATGGTATAGAAGAGGAGGAGTCACTTATTATGTCCGATCATCCAATTCAAGGATTAATGACAACTGCAATGGAAAATTTAAAAGAAATGATTGATGTAAATACAATTATCGGTGATCCGGTTGAAACACCTGATGGAAGTGTGATTCTAACAGTATCCAAGGTTGGTTTTGGGTTTGCAGCTGGCGGTAGTGAATTTATCATAGACGGTCAATCAGGTGGAGCCCAAGGGCCTGAAAAGCATCCTTTTGGTGGTGGTAGCGGTGGAGGTGTATCCATTACCCCAATCGCCTTCCTAATTGTCAATTCTAAAGAAGTGAAAATGGTCCATATGGATGAAGGAACCCACTTAATAGAAAAAATTCTAGACCTAGCCCCTCAAGCAGTTGATAAAATTCAGCAAATGATGTCCAAAAAGGGGTCAGACGGGGGCTCAGGGGGTAATCAGCAGAGTGACCCTAGTAAATATGATGGTCCAAAGGAAGATTTGAATATTTAACAACTAGGAGGCCACCTGCATACTTTGGTTTTGCAGGCCTCTGTTTTTTACTTTTTGTCCATTTTTTATTCTCAAGAGTGTAATTAAGCTAAACTATTTGCAATACTTTAAATAAAAAGATATATTTTTACTGTACATATGTTGTTAAAGGAGGAGATTGTTTTATGGCATCCGTAACATTTAAAGGAAATCCAGTGACACTTCTTGGTTCGGAAGTGAGGGTTGGAGATAAAGCCCCTAATTTTACCGTCCTAGCAAATGATTTATCAGAAGTAACATTAGATGATACAAAAGGTCAGGTACGTTTGATAAGTGTTGTTCCATCCATTGATACAGGTGTATGTGACGCACAGACCCGTCGCTTTAATGAAGAAGCTTCAAAATTAGATAACGTCAAGATCTTAACAATTAGCGTGGATCTACCTTTTGCACAAAAGCGTTGGTGTGCGGCAGCGGGAATTGAAAACGTTCAAACATTATCTGACCATCGTGATCTTTCCTTTGGTGAGGCATTTGGAGTTGTTATGAAGGAATTAAGACTCTTAGCACGTGCAGTATTTGTCATTGATTCCAATGATGTTGTGACTTATGTGGAATATGTTAATGAAGGTACCAACCATCCGAATTATGAAGCAGCGATTGAAGCAGCAAAAGGTGCGAAATAAAACAAAAATGTGAGATGGGTCTAATCATTATCTTTTGTACGAATGTTCGAAGGATAATGATTGGGCCCTTTTTTTTCTTTGGAGGCTGGGAATAACTTGAGAATAGAAAGGTTCACGGCTACAATAGGGAAATAGAATATAAACAGGAGGAATGAGAAGTGAAAGTCTCTCCGGTTGAGGAATTATTTACAACCTTTAATGAAACAGCTGTTCTTTTACAAGAAGAATTATCGTGTACATATTTAGAAGCTTTAGCAGAAACAGGGGAAAACATTTTTCATCAGTCCATTCTTCAAGAGGAATTAAGTGAATTGGCAGTGAAAAGGTTAGAAAAACGCTATGAATCGTTAAAGCTAACGAAATTTAGTCCGGAAGAAATAAGAAAGTCATTTCAATTGGCCATATTAAAAGGGATGAAGGAAAATGTACAGCCCCACCATCAAATGACACCCGATTCCATAGGAATGCTTATTGGATATTTGGTTGCTAAATTTGTAAAGCAAACCAATTTTAGGATTCTAGACCCTGCAGTAGGAACAGGAAATTTGCTTACTACGGTATTAAATCAGCAGGGGGATAAGGAGATTCAATCTATAGGAATAGAGATTGATGATTTATTGATAAAATTATCTTATATAAATGCTAATTTACAAGAGCATGCTATTGAGTTTTTTAATCAAGATAGCCTTTCAAACTTATTTATTGATCCAGTTGAAGTGGTGGTAAGTGATTTGCCAGTTGGATATTATCCTGATGATATACGTGCATTAGACTACCAATTAAAGGCAGATGAGGGCCATTCCTATGCACATCATCTTTTTATTGAACAAAGTGTAAAGTATGTGAAGGATGGAGGGTACTTATTCTTTTTAGTTCCTTCTAATCTTTTTGAAAGTGATCAAGCTGGTAAACTCCATGAATTCATAAAGGATCATGTCCACATCCAAGCTCTTTTACAATTGCCAATGTCGTTGTTTAAGAATAAGCAAACAGCAAAAAGTATATTAGTTCTCCAGAACAAAGGTGAAAATGTTCGTGCTCCAAAGGAAGTTCTTTTAGCAATGCTTCCTAGCTTGTCTAATGCTGCCCAAATGGAGCAGGCTTTAGAAAAAATAGATCGATGGATTCGAGAAAATAAAAATTAATGTTGTTTCATTCTTGCCCTATAGACACAAGTAATCTTTTGTGTTTATAGGGCCTTTTATATTAAAGGTAATAATTATTTTAATTGAGTGAATAATCCTAAAATACTTATTTTATTGTGAAAACGTTCACATGTATAAAACTCCCTTGAAAGAAATCACTTTGAGTGATTTAATGAAAAATTGAGAGATAAGATAGGATGTTTAAGTACAAAATAATAATGACATATTAAGAAATAAGTTTTTTATGTTTTGAAAAAGGAGCGGTTCTAATGGCAAAGGTTATTGCTATAAATGCTGGGAGTTCATCATTAAAGTTTCAATTAATTGAAATGCCTAGTGAAGAAGTAATTACAAAAGGATTAATCGAAAGAATAGGGTTAAATGATTCTATTTTTAATATTACTGTAAACAATGAAAAACAAACTGAGACAACTGATATACCGAATCATGCTGTTGCTGTCAAAATGCTTTTAGACAAGTTAACGAACTTAGGAATCATTCAATCACTAGATGAGATTGAAGGAATCGGTCACCGTGTTGTTCATGGAGGGGAAAAATTCAACGATTCCGTTTTAATTACAGATGAGGTATTAAATACGATTGAAGAGATTTCAGATCTTGCACCATTACATAATCCTGCGAATGTCACAGGAATTAAAGCCTTCCAAGAGGTTCTTCCAAATGTGCCAGCAGTTGCAGTATTTGATACAGCTTTCCATCAAACAATGCCTGAAAGCTCTTATTTATACAGCTTGCCATATGAGTACTATGAAAAGTATGGTATTCGTAAATATGGATTCCATGGTACATCTCATAAGTATGTATCACAAAGAGCTGGAGAAATGCTTGGTCGTCCATTAGAGCAGCTTCGCCTTATTTCCTGTCACTTAGGAAATGGTGCAAGTATTGCTGCAATTGAAGGTGGGAAGTCAGTAGATACTTCTATGGGATTTACTCCGCTTGCTGGTGTTACAATGGGGACTCGTTCAGGTAATATTGACCCGGCATTAATTCCATTTATAATGGAAAAAACAAACAAATCCGCAGAAGAAGTATTAGAAATTCTGAACAAAAAAAGCGGAATGCTAGGTGTTTCTGGTTTCTCTAGTGACCTTCGTGATATCGAAAAGGCTGCCAACGAAGGAAATGACCGTGCAGAATTAGCACTTCAAGTGTTTGGAAGCAGAATCCATAAATATATTGGTTCCTATTCTGCTCGTATGAGTGGTGTTGATGCAATCATCTTTACTGCAGGTATCGGAGAAAACAGTGATACGATTCGTGCACGCGTACTAAAAGGTCTTGAATTTATGGGAGTTTACTGGGATCCAGCTTTAAATAAAGTACATGGTGAAGAAGCATTTATAAGCTATCCACATTCTCCAGTTAAGGTTATCGTAATCCCAACGAATGAAGAAGTAATGATTGCTCGTGATGTGGTAAAGTTCGGTAATATTTTATAATATCTTTCAATTTAGAAGCAACCGTCCATGCTGGCGGTTGCTTTTTTTTTGATAATTGAGCTTTGTGATATACTAGGAAATATACTCCAATTGATAGGAGGATTTATTAATGGCGCTAACTGAAAGAGAAAAATCAGTCTTAATGAATATTAAGGAATGGGAAAATAGGCTATTTGAATATGAGGCTAATGATTTTGAATTAATGTATGAAAAGTACTTGGAGAAGTCATTTTCATTGCTACCTGAAGAAATTCAAACGAAATTTTTCACTCTTCTTGATCAATGGCTTTTTTATTTACATGCTATTATTCAGGGCTCTCAGTTGCAGGTAGACGCACGCGAGAGAATCCTCTCGGCTGGAAGGGTTTTTTATGCTGATATAGAGAGTGTTGACGACCTAAAGAAATTAAATATAGATCAGTTGCAATACATAGCAGAACAGCAAATTGCTCGTCATCGCTTTTATTCTTTTGCTCAAGGGGGAATATCTGGAACAGGTGGGGCATTGCTCCTTGGCTCTGATATCCCTGCTATCGCCATAATTAATTTAAAGGTAATACAATTAATTGCTACGACCTATGGATTTGAAATCAATAAACCTTATGAAATGATGACATCCTTAAAGGTCTTCCATGCTGCTACATCTCCTAGAAGAATGAAAAAGAGTGGTTGGGAACAGCTTATTCAGGAAATAGATAATCAAAAAGAGCATTACTTCTATGAGGGGAAAGAGGAAATTACAGATATATCTTGGATGGATCAACCCTTAGTCCATATATTAAAAGCTTTTACGATATTAATTTTTAGAAAAAGGTCGATTAAGGGGGTTCCTTTTATCAGTATGGCTATTGGTGCTGGAACTAATTATCAACTAACAAGAAGTGTGACGGATTTTGCCCATAAATATTACCAATTAAGATATTTATTGGAGAAAGAGCAGGGCTTACATGAGTATTAGAGATCATAAAATGGAAGCACCTCGGCAGGTCAGTTGTAAGGTCATTACGATAAGTGACACAAGAAATAAAGAGACAGATAAAAGTGGTCGGTTAATGGTTGACTTGCTTCAACAATCCGGTCATAGAATTATTGATTATGTCATTGTTAAAGATGAACAGGAAAAGTTGCGATTAGAGGTTCTTAAAGGTTGTGAGAATCCGGAAATTGATGTGGTTATCACTAATGGCGGAACAGGCATTGCAAAGAGAGACATTACGATTGAAACAGTGACCAGCCTATTCCAAAAGGAAATTAGTGGATTTGGAGAATTATTTCGCATGTTAAGCTATCAAGATGACATTGGCTCTGCTGCAATTCTTTCCAGGGCAACGGCAGGTGTGGTGAATAATAAAGCAGTATTCTGCACACCTGGATCAACTGGTGCTGTCCGATTAGCGATGAATAAACTAATCCTTCCAGAGCTTGGTCATATTGTTCGGGAACTGAGAAAGAATTTATAGAATAAAAGAGACTCACATCTGTTTTCGTGAGTCTCTTTTATTTTTTTAGCGAACTAATAATTAATGTTGTCTTCATTTTGTCTATTGGTATCTCATTCGATCATTTTCAATTTCTGAAATATCCTGATGAGTTCGATACCAGAGCCATAGGTCATTAATCACTGAGGCAAGCTCTGCAATCTCGTTGTTTAATTCACAAGAACGTTCGAAGTCACTTTCATCATAAAGTTCAGCTTGTTTTAAATTAATTTCTTTCTCTAGTTCAGCGATTCTATCTGGGATGCTGCCACGAATTGTTTCCCAATGGAATAGTATATCCTGTTGCATTTCTAAAGGATACTCATCCCATTCCATAGCTAAAATTGGGATTGAAATTCCTAAACGATCATCTTTTCTAAATTGTCCTTCCATAAATAATCGCCTCCTTCTAATTTAACTATACATGATAGGAGCCTAGCTGTGTATTCAATCAAATGATTTGTTAGAAAAATGTAAAAATAAATTTTTATACATTTTGACGAATAAGTATTGAATTTTTTTTAAAATCTTGTTAAATTGATAAAATAGAAAAAGTAATTAAAATTTATACGGATGAATATTTATTCAAACGAGGAGGAAACGTAGTGACAAATCAAAAGGTTGTTCTCGCCTATTCAGGCGGGTTGGATACATCTGTAGCTATCAAGTGGTTACAGGACCAAGGGTATGCGGTAGTAGCTTGTTGTTTAGATTTAGGGGAAGGAAAGGATTTAGAATTTGTTAAAGAAAAAGCCCTTAAAGTGGGTGCTGTTTCATCCTATATGATTGATGTGAAAGAGGAGTTTGCTAATGAATATGCATTAAAGGCTCTTCAAGCACATGCATTATACGAAGGGAAATATCCTCTAGTTTCTGCTTTGTCTCGTCCTCTTATTTCAAAAAAACTTGTTGAAGTAGCAGAAAAGGAAAATGCTGTAGCAGTAGCACACGGTTGTACGGGAAAAGGAAATGATCAGGTGCGTTTTGAAGTATCTATTAAAGCATTAAATCCAAATTTAAAGGTATTAGCTCCAGTTCGTGAGTGGAGTTGGTCTCGTGAAGAAGAGATTCAATATGCGAAAGAGAAGAATATTCCAATTCCAATTAATTTGGATAGTCCATTCTCTATTGACCAAAACCTATGGGGCCGCAGTAATGAGTGTGGAATATTAGAAGACCCTTGGGCAGCGCCTCCAGAGGATGCATATGATTTGACACAAAGTCTAGATAAGACACCTGATACTCCTGAAATGATTGAAATTGATTTTGAAAAAGGAGTACCGGTTGGTTTAAATGGTCAAAAGTATCCTTTATCTCAGTTGATATTACAGTTAAATACAATTGCCGGGAAACATGGGGTTGGACGTATTGACCATGTAGAAAATCGTCTAGTGGGGATAAAATCACGTGAAGTATATGAATGTCCTGGGGCTATTACTTTAATTACAGCTCACAAGGAATTGGAAGATTTAACTTTAGTTAAAGAGGTTGCTCACTTTAAGCCAATTATAGAAAAGAAAATTACAGAAACAATTTATGATGGACTATGGTTTTCTCCTTTACAATCAGCCTTATTTGCTTTCTTAGAAGAAACACAGAAATATGTTACTGGTACAGTAAGAGTTAAGCTTTTCAAAGGCCATGCGATAGTTGAAGGAAGAAAATCTCCTTATTCATTATATGATGAGAAACTAGCTACTTATACATCAGATGACGAATTTGACCATACTGCAGCTGTTGGCTTTATTAACCTTTTTGGACTACCTACAAAGGTTCAAAGCATTGTACACAATAATAAGAAGGTGACAGTGTGAAAAAACTGTGGGGCGGAAGATTTACACAAACAGCAGAAGAATGGGTCGATGAATTCGGAGCCTCCATATCATTTGATCAGCAATTAGTTTTAGAGGATATAGAAGGAAGCCTTGCACATGTCACGATGCTATCAAAATGCGGAATCGTTACAGAAGAAGAGGCTGACATAATAAAAAAAGGCTTGAATGCCATAAAAGAAAAGGCGGAAAGAGATGAACTATCTTTTTCCGTTCAGCTCGAAGATATACATTTAAATATTGAGAGTATGTTAACTGATATGATTGGACCTGTTGGAGGAAAGCTTCATACAGGTAGAAGTAGAAATGATCAAGTTGCAACGGATATGCATTTATATTTACGAAATCAAGTTGAACAAATAATTGAACTAATAATAGAAATGCAAAATGAATTAATCACTTTGGCGGAAAATCATGTTGAAACGATAATGCCAGGGTATACGCACCTTCAGAGGGCACAAC
This sequence comes from Bacillus massilinigeriensis, assembly GCF_900117315.1. Classification (GTDB taxonomy): domain Bacteria; phylum Bacillota; class Bacilli; order Bacillales; family Cytobacillaceae; genus Bacillus_BE; species Bacillus_BE massilionigeriensis. Next base: position 3,197,322 of record NZ_LT630337.1, on the reverse strand, counting down.
CGATTTCATTTGCCCATCATTTACTTGCGTATTTTTGGATGCTGGAAAGAGATAAAAGGCGCTATGAAGATAATTTGAAGAGAATTAATGTTTCTCCACTAGGTGCGGGGGCACTTGCTGGAACCACCTTTCCTATCGATCGTTATTTAAGTGCAGAAATTCTCGGCTTTGATTCAATCTATGAAAATAGCTTGGATGCAGTAAGCGATCGGGATTTTATCATTGAGTTCTTATCTGCAAGCTCCATTTTGATGATGCATCTGTCTAGATTTGCAGAAGAGATCATTCTTTGGTCAAGTCAAGAATTCCAATTTATCGAGCTATCAGATAGCTTCTCGACTGGTAGCAGCATCATGCCGCAAAAGAAGAACCCTGACATGGCAGAATTAATTCGTGGAAAATCTGGTAGGGTTTATGGGAACCTATTCGCTTTACTAACTACCTTGAAGGGCCTACCACTTGCCTATAATAAGGATATGCAAGAAGATAAGGAAGGAATGTTTGATACAGTTAAGACAGTGAGTGGTTCCTTAAAGATTTTTGCAGGAATGATTCGTACGATGAAGGTTCGGACGGAACAAATGGAAAGAGCAACACAGAATGACTTTTCTAATGCGACTGAGCTAGCAGATTATTTATCTTCTAAAGGCTTACCTTTCCGTCAGGCTCATGAAATTGTTGGTGAATTAGTATTATCCTGTGTTCAAAAGGGTTGTTTCTTGAAGGATCTTAGTTTGGATGAGTTTCAAGTAGCAAGCTCTTTATTTCAGGGGGATATTTACGATGCGCTTGAGCCAAAGACAGCTGTGAAGCGCCGAAATAGCGCTGGTGGGACAGGCTTTGAACAAGTATATCAGGCCATCCATAAAGCAAAAGAATTGGTGAATAAAGAAGGGTAGACCAAAAATTTGGTCTACCCTTCTTATATCCTACTAACTACTCTTCTTTATTTGTACGAACGACAAGAACATCACAAGTAGCATATCGTGTAATGTGCTCAGAGACACTTCCAATTAAGAAGCGTTCAACCATATTTAGACCTGTCGCACCACAAATGATTAAATCAATTTTATGTTTTTTTGCCATGTCCTTAGGAATTTTCACTTTTGGTGAGCCATATTCAATATCATAAGAAACATCTGAAACCCCATTTTCTAATGCTTCTTTCTTATAATTTTCCATGAGCTCTTTCCCAAATTGCTCTGCTCTTTCTGCAATCGTACGATCATATGCTTCAACTGTTGCAAAGGTACGTGTATCAATAACATGAGCCAGTACAATACGAGCGTTATTTCTTTTAGCAATTTCTAGAGACTTTTTAAACGCCCATTCTGCTTCTTTTGAACCGTCTACTGCTACTAGGATATTTTTATAAGTTAATCCCATTCTCCATCTCCTCCTTTTTCCTAAATTATACAATAGTTAAATGTGAATATGTGTAACAAATTATCGAACAATAAGAGGGGATTTCAGTTTTTGTGAAGGGAGATAAGATGAATGGATAAAAGAGGGTCAGGTCAACAATCTCAATATTATTATGATGAACAGGGTGCAGGGCACGTAAGTCAACAAATTGTGGATGCGTATAATAGTGGGGTCATTGATAGTGAGAGTGGTCAATTCGATATGGATAAATTTAACAGAAACCAATCAATTGAAGAGTAAATATACTTTCTTGCAGTATGGAAAAAAGGTTGTCTTAAGGTACGTGGTATCTTTTGTACAGCCTTTTTTATTATGGTGATAAATAAAATATAGAAATACTCCTTAGTAGGTTTGGTTGGAAGATACCTATCTTTCTGTAGATACTTTAATGATTTAAATAGTTAAACGATTGGGTTTTTATGTTGAGTTTTGTTTATTAACTAGTTTTATTTGGTAATTAAAGGTGATATAGTAAAATTATACTTAAGATAATAATTGGGGGATGCGAAATGCGTATTGGAGTACCTAAGGAAATAAAAAATAATGAAAATCGCGTGGCAATGACACCAGCTGGAGTCTTAAATCTAATTTCTTACCAACATGAGGTATATATTGAGACTGGAGCTGGATTAGGATCAGGATTTACAGATTATGATTATGAAAAAGCAGGAGCAAGGATTGTAAAAACAGCAGGGGAAGCTTGGGGTACCGATATGGTTATGAAGGTAAAGGAACCGCTCCCTGATGAGTATCATTTTTTTCGTGAAGGATTAATCCTATTTACATATTTACACTTAGCCCCTGAGCCTGAATTAACTAAAGCCTTAGTTGATTATAAGGTGGTCGCGATTGCTTATGAAACGGTTCAGCTTTCAAACGGGTCATTGCCCCTGTTAACTCCTATGAGTGAAGTAGCAGGGAGAATGGCTACGCAAATCGGTGCACAATTTTTAGAGAAGGTACATGGTGGTAAGGGAATTCTCCTTTCCGGAGTACCGGGTGTACAAAGAGCTAATATTACCATTATCGGTGGTGGAGTTGCTGGTACAAATGCTGCAAAGATGGCCGTTGGAATTGGTGCTAAAGTAACGATAATCGATTTAAATCCTGATCGGCTTCGTCAATTAGATGACATATTTGGAAGTGATGTGACAACCCTAATCTCTAATCCTTATAATATAGCAGAAGCAGTCAGGGAATCAGATTTAGTAATTGGGGCGGTGTTAATACCGGGTGCTAAAGCTCCAAAGCTCGTTACGGACCAAATGATTAAAGAAATGAGTCCTGGGTCTGTTGTTGTGGATATTGCCATCGATCAAGGAGGAATTTTTGAAACAACTGATCGAATCACTACCCATGACAATCCTACCTATGTCAAGCATGGTGTTGTTCATTATGCGGTCGCGAATATGCCAGGTGCTGTACCGAGAACATCCACTATAGCCTTAACAAACGTGACAGTTCCATATGCTGTTCAAATAGCTAATAAGGGTTACAAGCAAGCTTGTATAGATAATGAGGCATTATTAAAAGGGATTAATACATTAAATGGATTTGTAACCTATGAAGCAGTGGCAGAAGCTCATAATATCGAATTTTCAGATGCCAAATCATTACTAGCTCAAGTATGATATACAAAATGAGAAAACAAAAAATCCATGGACACTTAATCCATGGATTTTTTGTCTTACTTTATAATCTGTAGTTCTTTTGGGAATTTAGTTAGAACCTCTACACCATTTTCAGTTACATAAACGTCATCTTCAATTCTTACACCTGCAACCGTTGGAACATAGATTCCTGGTTCGATGGTAAATACCATTCCTTTTTCAAGAAGAAGAGGATTCGTTTCGGTGACTGATGGATATTCGTGAATGCTAATACCTAATCCATGTCCTAAACGATGTGGGAAATACTCTCCGTATCCAGCATCCGCAATTAATTTCCTAGCTGTTAAGTCTACCGCTGAACAGGTAATGCCAGGCTTAGCTGCTTCAATAGCTGCAAGCTGGGCTTTTAGAACGGTATCATATATTTCCTTTTGCTTTTCTGATATGTCACCAAAGGCAACCGTTCTAGTAATATCTGAGCAATAGCCATCCACAACAACACCCAAGTCAAATAGAACAAGGTCTCCTTTTTTTATCTTTGTTAAACCAGGTGTACCATGTGGAGAGGCAGCATTCGCTCCAGTTAAAACCATTGTGGCAAATGACATTTGGGTGACCCCTTTTTTCTTTAATGCGAATTCAATTGCAGCAATGATTTCTAGCTCAGTTTTTCCTTCGGCTAATTCCTGACACCCTACTTCTACAGCGTAATCTGCGAGGGCACATGCCTCTTTAATGGTGGATAGTTCCTTTTCGTTCTTTACCATGCGAAGCTTTTGTAGCTCTTCCTCTGCAGAAACAAAGGTGGCATTCATAAACAAATGCAATAGCTCCTCATAACGTTCTACATTTAAATGCTGCTTTTCAATGGCCGCCTTTTGAATGCTTTGCCCTCTCTTATTGATGGATTGATTAATCATATCCCATGGATTTTCAATATCGTTATACCCAATAATTTCATAATCCCAACCGGAGTTTCTTGCCTCCTCCTTTTCCATGCTAGGTACAACTAGGAAGGGCTCTTTATCCTTAAATACCGCAAGAGCAAGTAATCTTTCATGTGGATCACTAAGGAATCCGCTTAAATAAAATACATTTTCAGGTGATGTGACGAAACAAACATCGATATCTTTCTTTTTCATCCATTCGGAGATGTTTTGTAATTGTAATTTCATGATTGAATCCTCCCCAACATTTTAATATTTTGAGATTATCAATTTTTTCGGAAAAAGTAAACTTATGTCTTTGATAAGAATAGGCAATAAATGATAAAGAAAGGTGATTGAAAGGCAACTAAGATTGTATAATTTAAATAAGGAATAAATAGAAAGGGTGAATCAAATGAAAGTTTCTTATCATGGACATTCTGTAGTGAAAATCCAATCAAATGGTTACACCATTCTTATCGATCCATTTATCACAGGTAATGATTTAACAGACCTAGAAGTAAAAGACTTAAAACCAGATTATATTATTGTTACACATGGGCATGATGATCATCTTGGGGATACAGTTGATTTAGCAAAGAAGAACAATGCCTTAGTTATAGCTAATTTTGAATTAGCTACCTATTTAGGTTGGCAAGGTGTCAATACCCATGGCATGCATATCGGTGGCGCCCATGAGTTCGAATTTGGAAGAGTGAAGCTCACTCAAGCTTTTCATGGAACAGGGCTTGTAACGGAGAATAAGGAAATCATCTATTGTGGGATGCCAGCAGGAGTACTAATTACAATCGAAGGTAAAACCATTTATCATGCAGGTGACACAGGTTTATTTTCTGATATGAAATTAATTGGGGATAGACATCCTATTGATTTAGCTTTTCTTCCAATAGGTGATAACTTTACAATGGGACCGGAGGACGCAGCTTATGCAGCTGAGCTATTATCTGCAAAAAACGTGGTACCCATTCACTACAATACCTTCCCGCGAATTAAACAAGATCCTTATCAATTTATTAAATTATTAAAGAGTGATGTGGGAAAGGTATTAAAACCTGGTGAAGGAATAGAACTCTAAAAATGTAGGATTCCTATTGATAACACATTTTTTCAACCTGTCCGCATAATATGTATCAATAAGCATTTTAGGAGGAAGAAATGATGAATAGGAATCGTTACTTATTGTGCTTGCTAGTTATTGGTGTAATGCTATATTATGCAGTACCAAGGATTTCTGTATTAAATACCGGGACAGAAGGTATTTTTGCTGTAACTTGGCTAATATTTGCCTTATTTGCTGTTGCTGGAAATTTAACTGCCCTATTACACTCACCTAAAAAAGGAAGAAGAGTAAGTGGACAATCAGAAGGAAAAAAAAGAGTCCGTTCATATTAGCATCAACCTTCAAGAGTTGAAAACAAAATTGAAATCATGCTCTCGTTAACCTTATAATAAGGAATAGGAAAACAATTGGGGAATCTATCCGTTAGAAGGTGAAGCTCTTGGCTACGAAGCATGAACAAATATTAATGTATATTGATGGTCTGCCGGTAGGAGAAAAAATTTCAGTCAGACAAATTGCAAAGGCAATGAATGTTAGTGAAGGAACAGCATATCGGGCGATAAAGGATGCCGAAAATAAAGGATATGTCAGCACGATTGAACGTGTTGGAACGATAAGAATTGAGCAGAAAAAAAAGGAAAATATAGAGAAACTTACTTATGCCGAGGTTGTTAATATCGTAGACGGACAAGTATTAGGTGGAAAAGCAGGCTTACATAAAACTTTAAATAAATTTGTCATAGGTGCTATGAAACTCGAAGCGATGATGCGTTATACAGGAGCAGGTAACCTTCTCATTGTCGGAAATCGTACAAATGCGCATGAATTGGCTCTTAGAGCGGGTGCCGGAGTTCTCATTACTGGTGGCTTCGATACAGATGACGACGTAAAAAAGCTAGCTGACGAACTACAGCTTCCTATAATATCAACAAGCTATGATGCATTTACCGTTGCAACCATGATTAACAGGGCAATTTACGACCAGTTAATAAAAAAGGAAATCATCTTAGTTGAAGATATATTAACACCATTAGCTGAAACATCCTACCTAAAGACTACCGATGCAGTCTCAAATTGGCACGAGCTAAATGGTCAAACCTTCCATAGTCGCTTTCCGGTCGTGGACCAAAACTTAAAGGTCCAAGGGATGGTAACATCAAAGGATATATTAGGAGTTTCAAATGATACTTCAATCGATAAAGTAATGACAAAGAATCCAATGACTGTCAGTGGAAAAACCAGTGTTGCCTCCAGCGCGCATATGATGGTTTGGGAAGGGATTGAGGTTCTTCCTGTCGTCGATGAGTCTCATCGACTAGTAGGGATTATTAGCAGACAGGATGTTTTAAAGGCTTTACAGATGATTCAACGCCAACCACAAGTGGGTGAAACAATTGATGATATAGTGACTAACCAACTTGTTTTGTTAAAGGGAAAGACGAAAAATGAAGAGGTGTTTCGTTGTGAAATCACACCACAAATGACAAACCATATTGGTACCATTTCCTATGGTGTATTCACGACGATTGTGACAGAGGCTGCTAATCGATTATTAAGAGGGTACAAAAAAGGTGACTTAGTTGTTGAAAACATGTCTATCTATTATTTAAAGCCTGTTCAAATGGACAGTAATTTAGAGATTATCCCAAGAATATTAGAAGTGGGTAGGAAATTTGGGAAAGTGGATGTTGAGGTTTTTAACGAAGGAGTTTTAGTCGGCAAAGCCATGATGATGTGTCAATTAATTGATAGAAACTAATATCAGATGGCATATTAAGAATAATAACAAAGAAAAAGTGAAAAGCCTTGTCTCACAATAAATGACAAGGCTTTTGGCTTTACTATTAATTTTTAAATTCCTCAGCTTCTTTAATAGCGATTGGAAGAAAAAATTTATAGGCTTTTATTCCACCCCATACACTTAATAAACCAATAATGACAAAAATAGCTGCGATGATATAGGTAAGAGTCGTGTTATAAAGGAAAATTTGGTTTACACCAAATAAGGCAACAAACAATCCTAAAGCAATGCTTGATTTAGATGATATCCATTTCTTTTCTGCAGGGCGTTTGCATCGAACGCTTTTTATCTTATAGAAGATGTAAAAAGAAAAGGAAAGAATAATAAAAATAACCAATATTGGCATTCCTAGTTCCTCCAAACTTCGACAGTATTCTTCTATTTTAACGATTTTTCTTTGAAATTTCTACAGTAGAAGCTTTTGTATTTTTCTGATATATGATTTAATTAAATATCATAAAATATTGGCCCTGCAAGACAAAAAATGACTTTCGCTCTTTTATGACGATTAACATAACCAAAATAAAAGGAGTAGACGATGAACGAAAAAATATTAGAAGAGATAAAAAGGTACGAAACGATAATCATCCATCGCCATGTAAGGCCGGACCCTGATGCATATGGATCACAGGGAGGATTGGCCGAAGTACTAAAGGCTAATTTTCCTGAAAAGAATATCTATACTGTTGGAGAAGAAGAACGTTCCTTATTATTCCTACGGCGCATGGATCAAATAGAAGATGCTGTATTTAAAGGTGCATTAGTCATTGTATGTGATACAGCAAATAAAGAAAGAATATGTGACCAAAGATATCATTCAGGAGACAAATTAATTAAAATTGACCATCATCCTAATGAAGATCCGTACGGAGATTTATTATGGGTAGATACGACAGCTAGCTCTACTAGTGAAATGATTTATGAATTTGCTAAAGAAAATAATTTAAAAATGACAGAAGAAGCGGCAAGACTTATTTTTGCTGGGATTGTAGGAGACACAGGTAGATTCTTATATCCGAGCACATCTGATAAAACCTTTTTAATTGCTGGGGAACTCATTCATTTTCCATTTTCTCGAACGGAGCTATATGATAGGATGTATGAGCTACCGCTTAATGTCGTAAAGCTCAATGGATATATCCTGCAAAATTTCGAGTTAAGCAAAAACGGTGTTGGTTCTATGATAATAGATAAAGAACTGTTAGATAAATTTGAAACCGTTCCTTCAGATGCATCCTTGCTTGTAAGTACATTGGGAGATGTCGAAGGAATCAAGGCATGGGTTTTCTTTATTGAGGAAGGAGATCAAATCCGTGTCAGATTACGCTCTAAAGGCCCGATTATTAATGGGATTGCTAAAAAGTATAATGGAGGCGGTCATCCTCTAGCATCTGGTGCGTCCATCTATTCATGGGATATGGTGAAAAATGTGATAGAGGATTTAGAAGAGGCCTGTAAAAATCACTAATGGATGGTGAGTATTTACATCATCTATCTCTAAATAAATATTCAGGCATTCCTCTATTAGGGGGTGCCTGAACCTATTCTTCTAAATGAATATGTAAATTTATAGATAATGTCGTATAAAAGACAATCTCTCTTACTTCAAGCTTGTAGCGTTTTCCATGGATTTTAAATGTTTGATTTTCAATTACCTTGGTGATTAAATCACGACTATTATAGGCAGTTTCAATATCCTTTGCCAGTAACATATAGATATCTTCCTTCACCTTTTCCTCAACTTCAAATTCACTAAATGTATTTAGTCGATATCTTTCACTATTCGTAATTCGAACTTTAATTTTTTGAATGGTTAATTTCTCTTTATTTTCTTTATTTAATTTTTGAAATTCTTGCTGCCATATTTTTTTATCCTTAGTTAAATCTTGAATATCCTTTGCCTGCTTTTTAATGGTTTTGCTGTATTCATTTTGCCATTCTCCAAATATATATAGAAATATGCCCCAGCTAATGACTCCACCTATAGCCATTCCTGCAAAAAAGCGCTGCCATGATGGTTTCTTATATAAAGGAGGAATTCTCATGATGAGATTTGCTCCTGTGCTAACCAATTAATGATGATGGCTCCCGTTTGCGCTCCACCCATTGCAGATAATATCAACAAGAATTGTTTAAAAATATCCTTTGTTTCCCCTTCTAAGAATCCCCGTTCAAAGCTATACACGGTATCAAATGTGCCGCCGATAGCCGCAATAATAGCCCATATTCGAATCGAAGAAGATATACGTACGATTTCAGTTAGAGGCGGTTTCCCTGTAATGAAAGAAGATAATCCTCCGATTAAAGTCCCACCTAGTAATACACCTAGAGCGATGAAATAACTTTCAAATAAATGGGGGAAAAAAGGTTCATTTTGCATGGTAACCACCCTTACGAAAATTTATTAACAACCAACCGTTACTTCATCATATGGACAAACAAGAATAAATATTCGAATAAGAAAAAACAGAACATATTTTCCTTTTTCAGTGGTGAGTTTTATAATAAAAAAATAAAGAAGATAGATAAGGGTGTGAAAAGCATGTCATTTATACACCTCCAAGTATATAGTGCTTACAGTTTATTAACGAGTACCGCAAAAATAGATCAATTAGTAATTGATGCAAAGGAAAAAGGCTATAAAGCAATCGCATTAACCGATCGAAATGTCATGTACGGGATGATTTCCTTTTATAAGGAATGCTTAAAAAATAAAATAAAGCCCATTCTGGGATTGACAGTAGATATTATGAGTTCCTTTGAAGAGTCTAGTTCTTACCCATTAGTCCTATTGGCCAAAAATCAAGAAGGATTTCAAAATTTAATTAAAATTTCTAGCGCAGTTCAAACAAAATCACCTAATGGCCTCCCCATTAAATGGTTAAAGCATTATACGGAAGGTCTCATCGCAATAACTCCTGGTAGAGAAGGAGAGGTTGAAGGCCTACTCAGTAATGGTGAGTTTAAGAAAGCAAAGGAGACTGCCTCCTTGTACGCCAATCTTTTTGGAAGGGAGAACTTTTATTTAGCAATCCAAAACCATGGATTAGAGGAAGAAATAGCAACCATTAGAAAGATAATAGAAATTGCTCAAGAAGCTAATCTTGAATTAGTAGCAACCAATCATGTTCATTATCTTAATAAAGAGGATGCGCGTGCACATGAATGTCTATTAGCTATTAAAAATGGAGACAAATTACAGGATGATTCTCGAGAAAGATTAGAAAGTGATGAATATTATTTAAAAACTCCAACTGAAATGGTGGAGATATTTTCAGATTTTCCGAGCGCCCTAGAAAACACAATCTATATTGCTGAAAAATGCAATGTGATGATTGAGATGGGGAAGAAAAAGTTGCCAAAATATCCAACCCAAAAAGGACAGGCATCATATGATTTATTAGAAGAGCTCTGCTATGAAGGCTTAAGTAATCGATATGAAAAGCCAACAGGTGAGCATATAAAAAGACTAGAATACGAGTTAAGTGTAATTAAACAAATGAAATTTAGTGATTATTTTCTTATCGTATGGGATTTCATGAAATATTCAAGAGAGAATGGAATTTATACAGGTCCTGGTAGGGGATCTGCAGCAGGCTCGATGGTAGCCTATGTTTTGTTTATTACGGAAGTTGACCCGATCAAGTATAACCTTTTATTTGAAAGATTCTTGAATCCAGAACGAATTACCATGCCAGATATTGATATAGACTTCCCGGACCATCGTCGGGAGGAGGTAATTCAATATGTGTCGAGCAAATATGGTGAGCTTCATGTAGCTCAAATATTAACCTTTGGAACATTAGCTGCTAAGGCTGCTGTTCGTGATGTAGGAAGGGCCTTTGGATTAAATACAAAAGAATTGGATCAATTATCAAGGCTTATTCCAGCTAAGCTAGGAATATCTCTTCAGAAGGCCTATAAAGAATCTGGCGAATTAAGAGATTTTGTAGAAGCTTCTCCTTTTAACCGCAGTCTTTTTGCAACGGCAATAAAATTAGAAGGCCTCCCTAGACATACTTCAACACACGCGGCGGGAGTAATCATTAGTGAAGAGCCATTAGTCAATGTCATCCCCATTCAACAGGGCCATGACCAAGTATACTTAACCCAATATTCAATGGAACACCTTGAGGATTTAGGTTTGTTAAAAATGGATTTTTTAGGTTTAAGAAATTTATCTTTTCTAGAATCCATATTAACTTCCATTAAACAAAAAACAAGTGTGGGGCCTCAAATTAATTCCATTCCATTAGATGATAACCTCACATTTGATTTATTGAGCAAGGGGATGACCACAGGGATTTTTCAATTAGAATCCGATGGTATGAGAGATGTTCTAAAAAGGCTGAAGCCTAGTAGTTTTGAAGATATTGTTGCTGTTAACGCTTTATATCGGCCAGGTCCAATGGAAAATATTCCACTTTTTATTGATCGAAAACATGGACGTGAACCAATATCTTATCCACATCCAGACCTATTGCCTATCCTAGAAAGCACATATGGGGTAATTGTCTATCAGGAACAAATAATGCAAATCGCCACAAAACTAGCAGGATTTTCATTAGGAGAATCTGATTTGTTAAGAAGGGCTGTAAGTAAAAAGAAAAAAGAAGTTCTTGATAAGGAAAGAAACCATTTTGTTAAAGGTGCTTTAAAAAATGGATATAGTGAGGACATAGCAAATAATATTTATGATTTAATCGTTAAGTTTGCCAACTATGGTTTCAATCGAAGCCATGCTGTAGCCTATAGTATGATAGCCTATCAGTTGGCCTATTTAAAGGCGCATTACCCGATTCATTTTATGGCATCCTTATTATCTGCTGCCATTGGAAATGAAGGGAAAATTGCTGAGTATACGAGAGAATTAAAGGAAATGAATATTTCAATATTAATGCCATCGATTAATAAAAGCGGTTATTCCTTCTTAGTTGAAAATGGAGCGATTCGCTATAGCCTTTCAGCAATAAAGGGGATTGGGATAACCGTGTTAAAGGATATTTTTCAAGCAAGAAAAGTAAAGAAATTTACAGATATGTTTGATTTTTGTCTTAGAATCCCTCAAAAGAGTCTCAATCGAAAGGTGTTAGAAGCATTAGTTCACTCGGGTAGCTTTGATGAGTTTGGTGAGGATCGGGCGGTATTATTAGCCAGCATAGATGTAGCAATCGAGCATGCGGAGTTAGTGAAGCCTGCTGAGATGGACCAAATGGGCCTATTTTCAGATGATGAGTATTCCATCAAACCAAAGTATGTTGAGGTCGATCCGATACCCCTCGAGGAGAAGTTGAAGTTTGAAAAGGCTGTTTTAGGTCAATATTTATCTAGTCATCCTGTTTCTGTTTATGAGTCTGATTATCCCATTCTTGGTGCAGAGCCAATTAGTAATCTTTCACAAATTGGCAGGCAATATAAAGTTATTGCATTTATCTCCGAAGTGAAGAAAATTAGAACAAAAAAAGGGGATGCAATGGCATTTATCAAAATTAGTGATCAAAGTGGGGAAATAGAAGCGGTCACCTTTCCAAAGGATTATCGGCTTTTGAGCTCATTACTTAAGCAGGGACTAATACTTTTAGTTACTGGTAAAGTAGAGGAAAGGTCTGGAAATAGGCAATTAATTGTTCAAAAGGCAAGTTTAATTGAGGAAGAAATAAAAAAATATGAAAAACAAAAAGGTGTTTTGTACCTAAAGGTCGAAAAAAGTATAGAGACCATTGAAAATTTAAAAAAATTAAAATATTTAATTAATAAATATAGGGGAAACATAGAGATAATATTATTTTATGAAAATTCACGAAAAACGATTCGTTTGGGAGAAAATGACCGAGTAAATGTTACAGAAAAATGTCTCTCAGAATTGAGGAGTTTATTAGGGGAAAACAATGTTATATTAAAAGAGTAAAAATTCGCAAAATGTAGTTAATAAAATGGATTTAATTAGGTTATTGTGGTCTTACCACTTGAAATTATTGTGGGGTGAATCGTTTGACATTACGTGAAGAAGCATTGCATATGCATCGAATAAATAAAGGGAAATTAGAATCAAAATCAAAGGTACCTGTTCAAAATGCAAAGGACTTAAGTCTTGCTTATTCTCCTGGGGTAGCAGAGCCTTGTAAGGTTATTTATGAAAAGCCTGAAACGGTTTATGAGTACACCATGAAAGGGAACATGGTTGCTGTTGTTTCCGATGGTACGGCAGTATTGGGTTTAGGAAATATTGGACCAGAGGCTGCTTTACCAGTTATGGAAGGAAAAGCGGTTTTATTTAAAAGCTTTGCAGGTGTAGATGCTTTTCCAATTTGCCTAAATACGACCGACATTGACAAAATTGTTGAGACAGTGAAATTACTGGAACCAACCTTTGGAGGTGTCAATCTGGAAGACATAGCAGCACCAAATTGTTTTGCGATAGAGGAACGTCTCAAAAAAGAGGCAAATATTCCTGTTTTCCATGATGACCAGCATGGGACAGCCATTGTAACAGTTGCTGGATTAGTTAATGCATTAAAAATAGTAAGCAAAAAAATGAATGAAATAAAAGTGGTTGCTAGTGGAGCCGGTGCAGCTGGAATTGCCATTATTAAACTTTTATATAATTATGGTGTTCGCGATATTGTTATGTGTGATACAAAAGGTGCTATTTATGAAGGACGTCCTTATGGAATGAATGAAATAAAAGAAGAAGTTGCCAAATTTACAAATAGGGAAAATAAACAAGGAAGCCTTGCAGAAGTGATAAAAGGTGCAGATGTTTTTATCGGTGTTTCTGCAGAAGGTGCTTTAACTCCAGAAATGGTTGAATCCATGAATGTAAACCCAGTTATTTTCGCTATGGCTAACCCAAATCCAGAAATAATGCCTGATTTGGCAAGAAAAGCTGGGGCGATGGTAGTAGGAACAGGTCGATCCGATTTTCCAAATCAGGTAAATAACGTTCTTGCATTTCCTGGTATTTTCCGTGGTGCGCTCGATGTTCGTGCTACTCACATTAATGAGGAAATGAAAATGGCTGCCGTAGAAGCTATCGCAAGTCTAGTTAGTGAAGAAGAGCTAAATGCAGATTATGTCATTCCCGGACCATTTGACCCTAGAGTTGCACCTGAAGTTGCAGCAGCAGTAGCTGCGGCAGCAATGGAAACGGGTGTAGCACGAATCAAATTGGAACCTGAGGAAATTAAGAAAAGAACAAAAGAATTAGCAAGCATCAGATAAAGTGAGTGCTATCCAATGAGTTCAACCAAAAAAAATTCAAAAGTATATTTAAAAATTGTAAAACAGTTACGGGATATGATCGAGCTTGATGGACTAAAACCAGGGGATAAACTTCCCTCCGAACGTGAGTTGTCTGAGCGCCTTAATGTAGGGCGCTCCTCTGTTCGAGAGGCATTAAGAGCTTTAGAGCTTTTAGGTCTTATCGAAACGAGGATAGGAGAGGGAACGTTTATTAGGGATTTTAGGGATAATCAGCTCGTTCAATTATTAAGTACATTTATTCTACAAGAGAATCAAGCAATAAAGGATGTAAAGGAAACAAAATATTTCATTGAAATGGACTGTTTAAGACTATTAATCCTTAGAAATAATGATGAACAAATACATAAATTAAAAAATTGGGTTGAAATCAAAGATTTTAATGATGACGAATTCTTTTCAAAAATCGTTCAGCTTTCTGAAAATCATCTTATGCAAAGAATTTGGATGATCTTAAAAGATTATTATAATTCCTTACCCATTGAGATCAAAAGGTTATCTAAAAAGGAATATTTAGACCTACTGGATGCCATTTTGACAAGAAAAGAAGAAGACACAATCCTTTGTTATAGGCTGCTAAGGAAATTGTCGAATGAATGAGACATATTTCTGTAGATTTCCTAAGACTAGTATTTTACAATGAAATAATATACAATCTTAAGAGCTGCCTATAATAATAGGTATTTATTTTTCCTTAAGTGGTCTGACCAGTGGTTACAAAATTTTACAATTTCTTTTGATTGCAACGAACGGGGGAGGTTTAACCTTGCTTAAAGACATATTTACAAAACAAAAGAAGAAGAAATATGCAACCATTCCTTCTGAAACAACAAAAAAAGACGTACCAGAGGGAATAATGACAAAATGTCCAAATTGTAAAAAAATCATGTATACAAAAGAATTAATAAAAAATGTGAAGGTATGTTTTGAATGTGGTTATCATCATCCGATGAATGCGAAGGAACGGTTGGACAGCTTTGTTGATAGCGGGAGCTTTCGGGAAATTGACAAAGAACTGCTATCTGTTAATCCCCTGCAATTTCCTGATTATCTGGAAAAAATCGAAAAGGATCGGGAAAAGACTAAACTAAATGAAGCTGTAGTAACGGGGATAGCTAAATTAGATGGAAAGGAATTCGCCATCGCAATAATGGATTCCACTTTTCGAATGGGGAGCATGGGCTCCGTTGTAGGGGAAAAAATCACTAGGGCAGTTGAAAAGGCAGATGAATTATCGATTCCCTTTATTATATTTACAGCCTCTGGCGGTGCCAGAATGCAAGAGGGTGTATTAAGCTTGATGCAAATGGCTAAAACTAGTGTGGCGCTAAAGAAATTTAGTGATAATGGAGGTTTATTTATCTCTATCATGACTCATCCAACGACTGGTGGGGTATCTGCGAGCTTTGCATCCCTTGGAGATTATAATTTTGCAGAGCCTGGTGCATTAATTGGCTTTGCAGGAAGAAGAATCATTGAACAAACTATAAGAGAAGAATTACCGGAGGATTTTCAAACAGCGGAAATCCTATTAAAACATGGTCAATTAGATGCTGTAATCTCTAGACTTGAGCTAAAGGAAAAAATATCCTTGATATTAGACATACATCAGACAGGAGTTGAGCTTGATTGGTAGGAGAATTAGAATTTGAGAAGCCTATTATAGAACTTCGTAAAAAGATTATTGAGTTAAAGGAATTTACTCAAAATGCTGATGTAGACTTATCTATGGAAATTGAGAAATTAGAAGCTAGGTTAGTAAAGCTAGAAAAGGAAATTTATGATCATATTGAGCCTTGGGATCGTGTTCAAATTGCACGACTTCCAAGCCGACCAACTACTTTAGATTATATTCCATATTTGTTTTCCGATTTCTTTGAATGTCATGGGGATCGATCCTTTGGAGATGACGAAGCAATCGTCGGGGGGATAGCTAAATTTAATGGCCTCCCCGTAACCGTAATTGGGCATCAACGAGGTAAAGATACAAAGGAAAATATACGAAGGAATTTTGGAATGCCACATCCAGAAGGTTATCGTAAGGCGTTGCGACTAATGAAGCAGGCTGAAAAATTCAACCGTCCAATCATTTGCTTTATCGATACAAAAGGAGCTTACCCGGGGAAAGCTGCAGAAGAAAGAGGTCAAAGCGAAGCAATCGCAAGGAATCTTTTTGAAATGGCTGGTTTAAAGGTACCGATTGTTTGTATTGTCATTGGTGAAGGAGGAAGTGGAGGCGCTCTTGCATTAGGGGTTGGTGACAGAATTCATATGCTAGAGAACTCAACGTATTCCGTTATTTCACCTGAAGGGGCTGCGTCAATCCTTTGGAAGGATGCTGCATTAGCCAAAAGAGCTGCAGAATCAATGAAGATTACTGCTCCTGATTTAAAAAGTTTAGGAGTAATAGATGAAATAATCCCTGAGGTAAAGGGTGGAGCACATAAAGATACACAAATCCAAGCAAGTTTTATAAAAGATGTTTTATATCAATCATTAAAAGAGCTAAGGAATTTAACTGAAGAAGAACTATTAACGCAGCGCTATAGAAAGTACAAGGCAATAGGAAAATATTCTATAGACAAGGAAAATATTGGGGCGCTTTAAAAACGTGCATTTAATGATGTGCGTTTTTCTTATTTCCTATATTAATAAGTGGATTAACAAAATAATAAGAAGAAAAATAGCAAATATTACTCTTAAAAGCGCTTCCAGTTAACTGACAATTACGTCTATTTGACAATATTTTTGAATTTGTTGTGATAGCATTTTCTTCGTGGTATTTTAGAGATATTCCGCGGGTATTTTATTTATTGTTATTATTAATAATATTATTATCAAGCTAATATCTAATGTATTTCTTATGACTATTTGATGTGGCTTCTATCAAAATTGAGGTGAATTATATAATGAAAAAAATTGGAGTTTTAACTAGTGGTGGAGACGCACCTGGTATGAACGCAGCGGTTCGTGCTGTGGTTAGAAAAGGAATATACCATGAACTAGAAGTGTATGGTATTTATGGTGGGTATGCAGGGTTAATTAGTGGAAATATCCATAAATTAGAACTTGGTTCAGTAGGTGATATTATCCATCGTGGAGGTACTAGCCTATACTCTGCAAGATGCTTAGAGTTCAAGACAAAAGAAGGACAACAAAAAGGAATTGAACAATTAAAAAAACACGGAATTGAAGGGCTAGTAGTTATCGGTGGAGACGGCTCATATATGGGAGCAAAAGCCTTAACTGAGCAGGGATTTCCATGTGTTGGTGTCCCAGGAACAATTGATAATGACATCCCAGGAACAGAATTTACGATTGGGTTTGATACAGCTTTAAATACCGTAATCGATGCCATTGATAAAATCCGTGATACAGCTACTTCCCATGAAAGAACCTTTGTTATTGAAGTAATGGGTAGAAATGCAGGAGATATCGCATTATGGGCAGGTCTTGCTGGCGGTGCTGAAACGATTTTAATCCCTGAGGAAGGGTATGATATGGATGAAATCATTCAGCGTTTAAAAAATGGTGTTGAACGTGGTAAGAAACATACAATTATTGTGGTTGCAGAAGGCGTTGCAAGCGGTATGGAGATAGGTCAGAAAGTAAAAGAAGCTACACAATTTGATACTCGTGTTTCTGTACTAGGACATATTCAAAGAGGTGGCTCACCAACTGCGTTTGACCGTGTACTTGCAAGCAGACTAGGTGCGAAAGCAGTAGAGTTATTACTTGAAGGTAAAGGTGGACGCGCAGTAGGAATTGAAAAGAATGAATTAGTGGATTATGACATTATTGAGGTTTTATCAAGAAAGCATGCAATTAATTATGATCTACTTAAATTATCTAAAGAGTTGTCAATTTAATATACCAGGAGGATATTTTGAATATGCGTAAAACGAAGATAGTTTGTACAATAGGCCCCGCTAGTGAAAGTGTGGAAAGGTTAACACAACTAATTGAAGCTGGAATGAATGTTGCAAGGTTAAACTTTTCACATGGTGACCATGATGAGCATGGTCAAAGAATTAAAAATATTAGAGAAGCATCCAAAATAACTGGAAAAACAGTTGCTATCCTATTGGATACAAAGGGACCTGAAATTAGAACAAATGACATGGTTAATGGTGCTATTGATCTTGTTCCTGGTCAAGACATCATCATTTCTATGACTGAAGTAGAAGGTACAACAGAAAAATTCTCTGTTACATATGAAGGCTTAATTGATGATGTTCATGTTGGTTCAAAAATCTTATTAGATGACGGTCTAATTGGATTAGAAGTAACTAGCATCAATAATGAAGCTGGTGAGATTACTACTAAAGTGTTAAACGCTGGAACTTTAAAGAATAAAAAGGGTGTTAATGTTCCAGGTGTATCCGTTAATTTACCAGGTATCACTGAAAAGGATGCTAATGATATAAGATTTGGAATTGAACAAGGTGTTGACTTTATTGCAGCATCATTTGTACGTAGAGCATCAGATGTTTTGGAAATTCGTCGTTTGTTAGAAGAAAACCAAGCAACTCACATTCAAATCATCCCTAAAATTGAAAATCAAGAGGGCGTAGACAAAATTGATGAGATCCTAGAAATCTCAGATGGATTAATGGTTGCTCGTGGTGATTTAGGGGTAGAAATTCCTGCTGAAGAAGTACCATTAGTACAGAAGCAATTAATTAAAAAATGTAATACACAAGGTAAGCCAGTTATCACAGCTACTCAAATGTTAGATTCCATGCAAAGAAACCCTCGTCCAACTCGCGCAGAAGCAAGTGATGTAGCCAACGCTATTTTTGATGGAACAGATGCAATCATGCTATCAGGCGAAACAGCTGCAGGACTATATCCAGTTGAAGCTGTTCAAACGATGCATAATATTGCATCCCGTGCAGAATCAGCCTTGAATCATAAAGAAATATTATCCAAGAGAAGCAAGGATAGTGAGCATAATATTACGGATGCTATCGGGCAATCGGTTGCACATACAGCGTTAAACTTAGAAGTCCATGCCATTATTACACCTACTGAAAGTGGCCATACAGCAAGAATGATTTCTAAGTATCGCCCAGAAGCACCTATCATTGCTGTTACCTCCAATGATTATGTTGGTCGCCGTTTATCATTAGTATGGGGTGTTTATCCTCAAATTGGTAAAAAATCGAACTCAACTGACGAAATGCTTGATGTTGCAGTAGAAGAAAGCTTAAATAGTGGAATTGTAAAGCATGGTGACCTCGTTGTCATTACGGCTGGGGTTCCTGCAGGGGAATCTGGAACAACAAATATGATGAAAATACATGTCCTTGGTGACATTCTTGCAAAGGCACAAGGGATTGGACGTAAATCAGCTTACGGAAAAGTTGTCATTGCGAAAAATGCTGAAGAAGCCCTAAACAAAACTACAGAAGGCTCTATCTTAGTAACGATTGGGTCAGATCGTGAAATGGTACCTGCCATTGAAAAATGTAGTGCCTTAATCACTGAAGAAGGCGGCCTTACAAGCCATGCTGCCGTTGTCGGATTAAGTATTGGTATACCTGTTATTGTAGGAGCTCATAATGCAACAAATATCCTTAAAGAAGGCCAAGATATTACTGTTGACGCCCATAGTGGGATAATCTATAACGGTCACGCTCGTGTCCTTTAAAATAAAAAAGTCAACTCATTCATGAGTTGACTTTTTTATTTTACTTAATTATTTCCTCTTTCCCTTTAATAAATGCCCAAATATCTTTAAAAACATTGGCTCTATGCAAAGTGGAAATGATGACTAGTGTTACAGGGCCAACGATTAAACCAATAAATCCAAGCAACTTAAACCCAACAAACAGGGCAATTAATGTTGCAAGTGGATCCAACCCGATATTTGAAGATAGAACCTTTGGCTCCATTATTTGTCTTTGAGCAAGCACGATTACATATAGAACACCTAAACCAATAGCTAAACCAACGTCTCCTGAAATGACTTCATAAATAATCCAAGGGACAAAAATAGCACCCGTACCCAAGTAAGGAATAATATCTACTAAGCCCGCAATAAGTGCGATAGTAATGGCATAATCAACACGTAAAATAAGCAACCCGATTAATATGATTACAGTTGTGATGGATATTAAGGTTAATTGCGCTTTGATAAAACCAAATAATGCCTTTTTTAAATCAAACAAAACCGTTCTAGAACTATCCATTGCACGATTAGGTAATAGTTTTGCACCCATGCTTGACAAACGGTACCAATCTTTACTAATAAAAAAAGTACCAAGCAGGGAAAAGATTAAGACGCTTGCAGCATTTGGAAACCATGAAATAATGTTAGGAATATTACCGAAAAAGTTTTGAATAAATGATCCAACAGTTGAACCAATGTTTTTTCCTACATTTTGAATATTGGACATAATCGTATCTTGTTGACCAGCATCCAAGTTATTGAATAAACTAGTCAACTGGTTGTAAAGAGGGATAATTTGGCCAGCAAAAAAATTTTCAAGATAATTGATTAATGTATCAAGATGACTAGGTACTACATTTGCCAAATAATCCGCACCAGACACAATTTCTGCAATAAGAAGAGTAATTAATCCTGCAAAAATCGCGAGTATTAATACAATGCTTATAAGAACAGCTAAGGTTCTTGGCATTTTCGCCTTTTTCTCTAAAAAATTCACAAGAGGATTAATAAAAAAGGCAATAATAAGACCAATTAGAAAAGGATATGTAACTTTGGAAAGAAAGAATAATGCTAGAAATGATAAAATTACAATTCCTACAACTAGTAGAAACCGAATGCTTCGATATAGATATTTGTAATTCAAAAAGGTACCTCCTTTTAGTTATTCTATTTTTATTGTAATTACGATTAAAGGAAAACGAAAGTTTCATGACTACTTTGTTTTTCAAAAATATATTAACATAGCCATTTCTTGAATAATATGACACATGTATCTGCTTTGGAACATTCTATATTAAAATGAAAATGGTTCAAGAATCTTTTTATCGTCTATAGAAAGGGGATAGAAGACATCTTAATGAAGGGAAGGATTCCATTGCCATTTGGACCATATATTTTTCTTTTGCTCTTATTAATAATGGGCTTCTTATCTAAAAATAATTCACTTATGGTTGCTGTGGGGTTTTTATTATTGCTAAAAATAATAGGATTGGATTCAAAAATATTTTCCTTTATTCAATCTAGGGGCATTAATTGGGGAGTTACAGTTATTACCATTGCCGTTTTAGCTCCTATTGCAGCTGGTGAAATAGGTTTTAGGGATTTATCAGGTGCATTTAAATCCCCTTATGCATGGATTGCATTAGTTTCTGGGATAGCTGTGGCTATGCTCGCAAAAGGGGGGGTATCATTATTAGCCGAAGACCCTCATATTACAACAGCTCTTGTCCTTGGGACGATCATTGCTGTTGCTCTTTTTAAGGGAGTTGCTGTTGGCCCATTAATTGGTGCTGGAATTGCATATTTGGCAATGAAGGTATTTGAATGGTTCCATTAGGTATAAATCAAGGTGGGGAAAATAATGATTCTTCCTCAATAATATAGGTGTATTCACCAATGGACTAAAGGAGTAGCTTTTAATATTGCTACTCCTTTAATTCTTTAAATAGAAAAAGATATAGTTTTCTAAAAAAATAATATTTTTACATAATTTGAGCTTTCCCATTCACAAAAATCTGATAATTGTTTATAATAAAACTTGTAGCGCAGCCCAAGTGTGGAATTTGCGCATTTCGATATATACACTATAAATATATTATTTAAATTAGAGAGAAATGTAAGCATTTTCTTTAATATGATCTAAATGTTTGGATCTTATTAATATAGAAGGGCTTAGATAGTGCTATGTTGGGCATGGGATGGTCCAATTTTTCGCTTATATTTAGGAGAAAACCATTAGCACCATAAGAACAATGACAAAAGGGCAAGGGGAAATTTTTATAGTAAAGGAGAATGAATTATGACAGTTACACGTGGACTTGAAGGGGTTGTAGCAACAACTTCCTCCATTAGCTCTATTATTGATGATACTTTAACTTATGTTGGGTATGACATCGACGATTTAGCAGTAAATGCTAGTTTTGAAGAGGTTATCTACCTTTTATGGCACAGAGCACTCCCAACAGTGTCTGAGTTAGAGGAATTAAAGCACCAATTAGCAGAAAATGCTGACTTACCAAAAGAAGTATTAGATCATTTTACAATGTATCCTATCAATAACGTTCATCCAATGGCAGCACTTCGCACCGCAGTCTCATTGCTTGGCTTATACGATGATGAAGCTGATAAAATGGACCCTAAAGCAAACTACCGTAAAGCCATTCGTCTACAAGCAAAAATTCCTACCATTGTAACCGCATTCGCAAGAATTAGAAAAGGATTAGAGCCAGTTGCTCCAAGAAAAGATTTAAGCTTCGCTGCAAATTTCCTCTATATGTTAACAGGTGAAGAACCAAAGGATATTGCAATAGAAGCATTTAATAAAGCACTCGTTCTTCATGCGGATCATGAATTGAATGCGTCAACCTTTACTGCTCGTGTTTGTGTGGCTACTTTATCTGATATATATTCAGGCATTACTGCAGCTATTGGAGCATTAAAAGGACCACTTCATGGTGGGGCTAATGAAGCAGTTATGAAGATGCTTTCAGAAATCGGTTCTCTCGAAAATACCGAGCCATATATTCGTGAAAAGCTAAATAATAAAGAAAAAATTATGGGCTTTGGACATCGTGTTTATCGTAATGGTGATCCACGAGCCAAACATTTAAAGATTATGTCTGAAAAGCTTACTAATCTTACAGGTGAACCTCAGTGGTATGAGATGTCAACTAGAATTGAAGAAATTGTAACTGGGGAAAAGAATTTACCACCAAATGTAGATTTTTATTCAGCATCTGTGTATCATAGTTTAGGTATTGATCATGATTTATTCACACCAATTTTTGCAGTTAGCCGTATGTCAGGATGGTTAGCTCATATTCTAGAACAATATGATAATAACCGTCTGATCCGTCCACGTGCTGACTATACTGGACCTGGAATGCAAAAATACATTCCGATTATTCAAAGAGGCTAATTCTTCATTGCTAGTTAAAGAGCACTTGCGAGTAAATCTCGAAAAGTGCTTCTTTTAACAATATATAAAAATAGAAAAACAGCTGTTACATAATTAGTAAAAAAGCTGTAAAAGAGAAATTAGGGTAAAGGTTAGAGGCTCCAGCTTTCTAACCTTTGAATTATGATGAAAAGTCTAAACACTTTGTCTTTTCTTTATGTGAAACAAGGGATATGATAGAAATTGACAAAAAGTGTTCAAACTTTTCTATTTTGGAGGGAGAAAAACTATGCAAGGTGAAAAAATCACGGTTAAAAACGGGGTATTAAATGTACCAAACAATCCAGTGATCCCTTTTATCGAGGGTGACGGGACTGGCCCAGATATTTGGGCAGCTTCTTACAGAGTATTAGATGCAGCTGTAGAAAAGGCCTATAAAGGCGAACGTAAAATTGTATGGAAGGAAGTTCTTGCAGGAGAAAAAGCCTTCAATCAAACTGGCGAATGGCTCCCTGCAGAAACACTAGATGTAATCAATGAGTACTTGATTGCAATAAAAGGTCCATTAACCACTCCAGTCGGTGGCGGAATTCGCTCATTAAACGTAGCATTACGTCAAGAGTTAGATTTATTTGTATGCTTACGTCCTGTCCGTTGGTTTGAAGGAGTACCTTCCCCAGTAAAACGTCCACAGGATACAGATATGGTTATTTTCCGCGAAAACACGGAAGATATTTATTCTGGAATTGAATATGCACAAGGAACAGAAGAAGCTAAAAAGCTACTAAACTTCCTGCAAAATGAATTAGGTGTGACTAAGATTCGCTTCCCAGAGACTTCTGGTCTTGGAATTAAACCAATTTCAAAAGAAGGTACTAGCCGCTTAGTTCGTGCTGCCATTAATTATGCAATTAAAGAAGGACGTAAATCAGTTACGATTGTACATAAAGGAAATATTATGAAATACACCGAAGGCGCGTTCAAAAATTGGGGCTATGAACTAGCCGAGGCAGAGTTTGGTGACCAAGTATTTACTTGGGCCCAATATGATCGTATAAAGGATGAACAAGGAGTAGAAGAGGCAAATAAAGCACAGGCAGAAGCTGAAGCAGCAGGAAAAATTATCGTTAAGGATGCCATTGCAGATATCTTCTTACAACAAATTCTTACACGTCCACGTGAGTTTGATGTCGTAGCAACAATGAACTTAAATGGAGATTTCATTTCAGATGCATTAGCTGCTCAGGTTGGAGGTATCGGTATTGCACCGGGTGCCAATATCAACTATGAAACTGGCCATGCGATCTTTGAAGCAACTCATGGTACTGCACCAAAATATGCAGGACTAGATAAAGTGAACCCTTCATCTGTTATTCTTTCTGGAGTTTTAATGCTTGAACATTTAGGATGGAATGAAGCAGCTAACTTAATCATAAAATCTATGGAGAAAACAATTGATTCCAAGGTTGTAACATATGACTTTGCTCGATTAATGGATGGCGCAACTGAAGTGAAGTGTTCAGAATTTGGGGATGAATTAATTAAGAACATGGATTAATGGCTGTAAAGCTGTTCTCAAATTTAGAGAATAGCTCTTACTCCTTTTCAATTGCATACGAATCAAAGGGGGACCTTAAAATGTCATTAAATCGTAAAAAGGTATCTGTGATTGGTGGAGGGTTTACTGGGGCAACCACAGCTTTCTTATTGGCACAAAAGGAACTTGCTGATGTTGTATTAATTGATATCCCTCAAATGGAAAATCCCACAAAGGGGAAGGCATTAGATATGCTTGAAGCTAGTCCAGTTCAAGGATTTGATGCAAATATATTGGGTACTTCCAATTATGAGGATACAAGGGATTCTGATATTGTCGTTATTACAGCTGGTATTGCCCGAAAGCCAGGAATGAGCCGTGATGACTTGGTACAAACAAACCAAAAGATCATGAAAAGTGTAGCGAGAGAAATTGTTAAATATTCACCGAACTGCTACATTATTGTGTTAACCAATCCTGTCGATGCTATGACTTACACTGTGTTCAAAGAAACTGGATTCCCTAAAAATCGTGTAATCGGACAATCCGGTGTACTTGATACAGCGCGTTTTCGTACATTCGTTGCTCAAGAGTTGAATCTGTCTGTTAAAGATGTTACTGGATTCGTTTTAGGAGGACATGGAGATGACATGGTTCCACTCGTACGTTACTCCTTTGCAGGTGGAATCCCACTTGAAACATTAATTCCAAAAGATCGCATTGAAGCAATTGTTGAACGTACTCGAAAGGGTGGCGGAGAAATCGTTAACCTTCTAGGAAACGGTAGTGCATATTATGCACCTGCTGCTTCACTAGTGGAAATGTGTGAAGCGATTCTTAAAGACCAACGTCGTGTTCTTCCTTCTATCGCCTATCTTGAAGGGGAATATGGTTTTGATGGAATCTATTTAGGAGTACCAACTATTTTAGGGGCAAACGGTATTGAAAAAGTAATAGAATTAGAGCTTACTGAGGATGAAAAGGCAGCATTAAAACAATCTGCTGAATCTGTACGTAATTTAATGGCTGTTTTATCCTAATTTTTTAAAGAATGCTTGGGGAGATAAATGTCCTCAAGCTTTTTTGTTTTCTTTGGATACCGAACATGATCTATGTTAAAATATAAATAGGAAAAATTTACATAAAAGGAAAAAAATACGTTAGTTATCAAATTGAATTTTGAAATAACCTTGTATTTTTAACTAGATTACAATCAATTGGAGGTCGTTCAATGTTAAAAAAAAGAGCAAAGAATGGAAGAATGATTGATGATATTTCAAAAGGTGAAAAACTAACTTTAAGTGAAAAAATAATGGATAAGGATATTTTGTTATATCTAGGTTTAACCGACGATGCGAATCCATTATTTATTCAGCATGATTATGCCTCGCAAACCCCATATAAAAGACCCATTGTTCCTACAAGTATGTTGACCGGAATCATCACCTCTGCTATTTCAAAATATTTACCTGGTCCAGGTAGTAATATCTTGAAACAAAGCCTCGAATTTCCTAGACCTGTATATCATTATGAAACCATCCAACTACTCTTTGAAATAATCTCAGTAGACAAGACCAATCATACACTTGAATTATATGTTCAGGTAACAAATGAAAAAGACGAAATTGTGATTATTGGTTCACTTATCGTTTGTCCACCATATCGCTTAGAAAAGATGGAAGGTAAGGTGCTAGAAAATTTTTAAAAGTCCGTAATAGTATACATAAGGTTAAAATAGGCCGTTTTAATCATTCTACAAGTACAACAGAGTAGAAAATTCCCCTTTATTGAGAAACTATATATTATAATGAGATTAGGTACTTTGGAAATTTGGGGAATCTATTTGATGGAGGATTTTTATGGCAAAGAAGGTACTTGTTGTAGATGATGAACAGTCTATCGTTTTTTTACTCCAATACAACCTTGAGCAGGCAGGATTTAAAGTCATTACGGCATTCAATGGGGAAGAGGGAAAAAACCTCGCTTTATCTGAAAATCCTGATATTATCATATTGGATTTAATGCTACCAATTTTAGATGGAATCGAAGTTTGTAAACAATTACGACAACAAAAAGTACAGATTCCTATCCTTATGCTGACAGCAAAGGATGATGAATTTGATAAGGTTCTTGGATTAGAATTAGGAGCAGATGACTATATGACAAAGCCCTTCAGTCCTCGTGAGGTCATCGCAAGGGTAAAAGCAATTTTGAGAAGAACGCAAATTCAAGATAGCTATAAGGAACAAAATATTGAAGACGCTGATTTCATTGAGTTGGGTGAGTTAAAAATCTTTTCGGACCAATATGAGGCCTATTTTCAATCAAATTTACTAGAACTTACACCGAAGGAGTTCGAGTTATTATTATATTTAGCAAGGAATGTTGGGCGGGTATTAACAAGGGACCAGTTATTAAGTGCGGTTTGGAATTATGATTTCGCTGGCGATACCCGAATTGTAGATGTACACATTAGTCATCTCCGGGAAAAAATTGAACAAAATACAAAAAAGCCTGATTATATTAAGACCATTCGAGGTTTAGGTTATAAGCTTGAGGTGCCCAAAAAAGAATGACACACTTTCGTAAAAGGCTCCTCTTAACTTTAATTACCTTAATCATTACCGGTGTTTGTCAATATAGTTGTCGCATTTAGCTACTTTAGTATTTTAATAGAATTTTCTCAATGCCCTAGCTTAGTCAAGGCTACCGCGCTGCGCTTGCTGACCTGGTGATTTGAATCGAAAGGAAAAGCGTGCTTTCGATTCAAATCACCAGGAAAATGGGGAATATTATGATTTCCTCAATGCTCCGGTTTGACTCTCATCTCGTATTGGATTGAGTGCTACTTTCTCATTCGGTGCCCAATTTCTTGTGCTTCTTGACCAACGTTCTGGATGTTTAGCCTTCGCTGCTTCGTATACGTTTTTTCGCCTTTCCAATATGGCTAAATGTGCTCCGGTATGGCACTGTACAGGTGTCACAAAATTTAGCCCACTATGCAGGTGAATCTCGTTGTACCAATGGACAAATTGCTGTGCCCATTTTCTTGCTTCTCCGAGTGATGCAAAACCTTTGTGCGGAAAATCCGGTCGATATTTGAGTGTCCGGAACATCGCTTCTGAGTAAGGATTATCATTACTCACACGTGGTCTTGAAAAGGAACTTTGAATGCCCAATTTCTCTAGTAAACTTAGGAATGTCTCGGCTTTCATAGGGCTACCATTATCTGAATGCAATACGAGTGGTGCACCTTGGATTTTTTCATTGATAACCGCCTTTTTCACAAGCGTTTCAGCGTGTTTTGCCTCTTCTGTTTCCCAAACTTCCCAGCCAACTGCTTTTCTACTAAATAAATCAAGAATTAAATAGAGTCGATAAAACAAACCTTTCACCGGTCCACCAAGCCATGTAATATCCCATGTCCACACTTGATTTGGTGCTGTTGCTAGATGACTCTCAGGGATTCTTCTTTCAGGCTTTTGACTACGACCGCGATAGTGTTGCATTTTTTCTTCACGTAACACACGATAAAACGTGGATTCTGAAGCAATGTAAGTTCCTTTGTCTGCAAGCTTTGGGACAATCTGTGTAGGTGGTAAATCGACGTATTCCTCTTGTTTGACAACTGTCAGAATTCCCTCTTTTTCTTCTTCAGACAACTTGTTTTTCGGTACTGGTCTTTTCGCAAATGGGCGCTGATCGACCTTCACTCCACCCTCTACTACCCAGCGCTCGTATGTCCGTACGCTGATATGAAGTTCCTCACAAGCCTTCGCTAATCGCGCACCGTTTTGATTGGCTTCTTGGATTAGTTCAACTGCTAATGCGCGATTTGACGGGCTAATCATTCTTCCTCGTCGTCCCCCCAAATCGCTTGGGCCTTTTTTCGCAAAAGTAATAACGCTGCAGCTTCGGCTAGTGCCTTTTCTTTCTTTTGTAGCTCCTTTTCTAATTGCTTGGCACGCTTCTGTTCTTCCTTCAATGCGCCATTCAACTGTTTGGCTTGGTCGAATACCTGACCGTTTGCCTGAAGGCACACATTTTTCCATGCTTCAATCTGCTCACGATACAAACCTTTCTTACGACAATACTCGGCAAGCTCCGATTCGTTCATCGCGAACGTCTCCATCACGATTAAGAACTTATCTTGGCTATTCCAATTATCGCTTGTTTGTCCATTGCCAGGTGTTGCCACTCCAGCTGCACGTGCTGCTCTACGCCATTTATATAATGTCACATCTGAAATACCAACTTCTTTTGAAATTCTAGACACAGATTCATTATTTGGGGGCATCATGCGTTTGATAATAGCTTCTTTTTGTTCTTGGGAATACCGTGCTCCATTTTTTTCAGTCATATCGAACGACCTCCGTGTTATTTATTTAACTATAACACTAAAGTATCGTACGACAACTATCCTAACAGAGAGGGTTACTGTTCTAATAGGTTTAGGAATGGTATTAGGACAGTTATTTAAGGAAAATTACCGAAAATCCTTTGATGAACGATTAAATAAGGAAACTCATTTTATTTCAACCTATTTAGCCGATCAAAAAGGGATAGAGCAAATCAATCCTACAAAATTAAATCATTTAAGTGAAACCTTAGATGCAAGAATTTCAGTTGTTAATAAAAATGGTCAGATTATGTATGATAGTGATGGAATGAATAACATCACAAAGGAACGAAATCAAGAAATTATTAATGGATTATTATTAGGGGAATATAAAGAGACCGATGACTTTGATATAGGTGGAAAAAGGGAAATCCACTATTATTGGAGTAAGATTTCATATAACGGAACGTTAGATGGTTACGTATTTCTTAGTACAACCCTTACTGAAATCAAAAATGCCTATAAACAAATTTGGTGGATATTGTCTGTTAGTTTAAGTTTTGCTCTGGTAATTATCATCATGCTAGGGTTTCAGATTACCAAGCGATATACGAAGCCTATTGAATCTGCAACGAATGTTGCAATGGAGTTATCAAAAGGGAATTACCGTGCAAGGGTTAGTGAAGATGGAAATAAGGAAACAGGGTTGTTAAGTCAATCTATTAATATTTTAGCGAATAATCTTGAGGAAATGATAAAGGTCCATGATATCCAAAGAGACAGATTAGGTACCTTGATTGAAAACATTGGTAGTGGGTTGTTGTTGATAGATAGTAGAGGATATATTATCTTATTTAATCGTGCATTTAAAGAAATATTTCATATAAGAACAACCGATTATTTATATAAACGTTATTATGAGGCTCTTAAACAAGAGGAAATAATAAAGATTATCGAGGAAATTTTTATAACAGAGCAAAAGGTAAAAAAACAACTGCACCTCTCACTTTCTATAGAAAGAAGACATTTTGAAATATATGGTGTTCCAATCATTGGGACAAATGATGTGTGGAAGGGAATATTATTAGTTTTTCACGATATCACGGAGCTTAAAAAGCTTGAGCAAATGAGAAAGGATTTTGTTGCCAATGTTTCTCATGAACTAAAGACTCCGATTACTTCCATTAAAGGGTTTTCAGAAACTCTATTAGATGGAGCGATGTATGATCAAAAAGCAATGAATACATTCTTAAACATTATCTTAAAAGAAAGTGATCGACTGCAGTCATTGATTGAAGATTTATTGGATTTATCAAAAGTAGAACAGCAAGGATTCGCACTTACTATTCAAAAAACGAATATGAAGATATTATTGAAAGAAGTTATAGCCATTCTTAAGGGAAAAGCATCAGAGAAGAACATAGAAATGAGTCTTCAACTCCCAGTTTATGATGTTGTAGCAGAAGTAGATAATGATCGAATGAAGCAAGTGTTTATTAACTTAATTACTAATGCGGTTTCCTATACTCCAAAAGGTGGTAAGATTACCATCTCTATACAATCTCTTGAAAATCTGGTTATCGTTCAAGTAAGAGACACAGGAGTAGGGATTAAAAAAGAGGAAATCCCAAGAATTTTTGAGAGATTTTATCGAGTAGATAAAGCAAGAAGTCGCGATTCTGGTGGTACTGGACTAGGATTAGCTATTGTAAAACATATTGTTGAAGCTCATAAAGGGCACATAATGGTTGAAAGTGAGATTGGAAAGGGGACTAGTTTTAGCATCGAAATTCATAAGAGATTTCCATATGGATGAAGGGGCTGGAAAAGTTTACTAGAACTTTACAATAACTCCATTTTTTCTTTACAAAAGGATAGTACAATGATTTGTGAAGACCCCTTCATCCAAAGACCATGAAAAAGGTAGAAGCCACTGGCTTTTGCCTTTTTCGTTTTTTCTAATGGGAAGCTGTACGAAGCAGAACATCAATAGCTAAGCTGTGGCATGTTTAGATTGATGGCAAGCGATTTTCCTTTAAACAAAGCCCGTGATAAAATATATAGAAGGATAAGAACGTTCATAAAAACGCAATGATTGGGGGATTTTTCTTGAAAAAGAAACTGGTATTGATTGACGGAAATTCGATAGCATACCGGGCATTTTTTGCTCTACCATTATTAAATAACGATAAAGGAATACATACGAATGCAGTCTATGGTTTTACAATGATGATGCAAAGGATTCTTGAGGATGAAAAACCAACACATATTATGGTTGCCTTTGATGCCGGAAAAACAACCTTCCGTCATAAGACCTATACAGAGTATAAAGGAGGAAGGCAAAAGACCCCACCAGAGCTTTCAGAGCAATTTCCATTAATTAGAGAATTATTAGATTCTTATGGTATTTCAAGATATGAGTTAGAGAATTATGAAGCAGATGATATTATTGGTACACTTTCCCTTAATGCTGAAAAAGAGGGATTTGAGGTTAAGGTGATATCAGGGGATAAAGATTTAACCCAATTAAGTTCAGAGCATACAACGGTTAGTGTGACAAAAAAGGGGATTACGGAAATTGAAGAATATACCCCTTTGCACATAAAGGAGAAATATGGTTTAACACCGGAGCAAATTATTGATATGAAGGGTTTAATGGGTGATGCATCTGATAACATTCCTGGAATTCCTGGAATTGGAGAGAAGACCGCCATTAAGCTTCTTAAGGAATTTGGGAGCGTTGAAGAATTAATTTCCTCCATCGAAAAGGTAAGTGGCAAAAAGTTAAAAGAAAAGATTGAAGAATTTAAGGATCAGGCTCTAATGAGTAAGGAATTAGCTACTATTATGAGAGAAGCCCCAGTAGAAGTTAAACTGAATGAAATCGAATACAGCGGCTTTCAAAAAGAAAAGGTAATTGCCTTATTTAAAGAATTGGGTTTTCAATCTTTACTTTCAAAAATGGATGATCAGTCTGAGATTCGAGAAGAGAAACCATTACAAGAGATCCAATTTGAAATAGTAAATGAAATTACGGATGAGCTCTTTTTGGAGGAAAGCGCATTTTATGTGGAAATTCTTGAAGAAAATTATCATTATGCTGACATCCTTGGATTCTCTCTAGTTAACCAAAATGGGAAATTCTTTATATCTGCAGAAAAAGCAATCCAATCAAAGGTCTTTAAGGAATGGGCAGAGGATGAAACGAAAAGGAAAACTGTTTATGATGCCAAACGGTCGGAGGTTGCACTTCGAAATCATGATATTCACTTAAAGGGAGTAGATTTCGACTTGCTTATTGCTTCATATATTATCAATCCAGCAGAGGCAGTTGACGATGTTGAAGCCATTGCCAAGCGCTACGGATTTGAAAATGTCCAATCGGATGATTCATTTTATGGTAAAGGGGCAAAAAGGCATATACCCGATGAATCGTTACTTGCCGAACATTTGGTGAGAAAGGCTGAAGCTCTTATCTTTTTAAAGCAAAAACTAGAAGGGGAATTGAAAAATAATCAACAATATGAGCTTTTTCGTGACTTAGAGATGCCACTTTCATTAATTCTGGCTGATATGGAAGCAACGGGTGTAAAGGTTGACACCGATCGTTTACGTGTAATGGGAGAGGAATTTAATCAAAAGCTTAGTGAAATCGAGGGCAGAATATATGTGTTAGCGGGAGAAGTTTTTAATATTAACTCCCCAAAGCAACTTGGAGTGATTTTATTCGAAAAACTTGGACTTCCTGTGGTGAAAAAAACAAAAACAGGGTACTCCACTTCAGCTGATATTTTGGAAAAGCTGGAGAATAAACACGAAATCATAAAGGAAATTCTTCAATATAGACAACTTGGAAAGCTTCAATCAACATATATTGAAGGATTATTAAAAGTAGTGAATCCTAAAACAGGTAAGGTTCATACTAGATTTAACCAGGCATTAACACAAACAGGTCGTTTAAGCTCTACGGACCCGAACCTGCAAAACATTCCTATTCGCTTAGAAGAGGGAAGAAAGATACGTCAGGTCTTTATCCCCTCCGAGGAGAATTGGGTGATGTTCGCTGCTGACTACTCTCAGATTGAGTTAAGAGTCCTTGCCCATATCGCAGATGATAAGAAATTAATCCAGGCCTTTAAGGAAGGCATGGATATTCATACGAAAACTGCGATGGAGGTGTTCCATGTTGGAAAGGATGAAGTAACCGCAAATATGAGGCGCCATGCAAAGGCTGTTAATTTTGGAATAGTGTATGGTATTAGTGATTATGGTTTATCACAAAGCCTCCGAATTAGTCGTAAAGAAGCTGGCCATTTTATTGATCGGTATTTAGAAAGCTATCCTGGTGTTAAGGAATATATGGCTGATATTGTTCAGGAGGCTAAGGAAAAGGGATATGTCTCCACTCTTTTACACCGAAGAAGATATTTACCTGAGATTACAAGTAGAAACTTTAACATCAGAAGCTTTGCTGAAAGAACGGCGATGAATACCCCTATTCAAGGTAGTGCGGCAGATATTATTAAAAAGGCTATGGTTGATATGGCACAACGATTAATTACAGAGGGATTGCAGGCACGCCTGTTATTGTCGGTACACGATGAGTTAATTTTTGAAGCTCCAGAAGAAGAAATCGAGAGATTAAAGGTAATTGTACCGGATGTAATGGAGAATACGATTGAATTGAAGGTTCCGTTAAAGGTTGATTATGCATATGGCCCAACCTGGTTCGATGCAAAATAATGATTATTGTGAGGTGTCTTGGCTATGCCAGAGCTTCCAGAGGTGGAAACGATCCGTAGAACATTAGAAGTCTTAGTCATCAATAAAGAAATTGAAAGGGTTACGGTGAATTGGCCGAAAATAATTAAGCATCCAGAGGTGGAACAGTTTAAGGATGCCCTCTGCGGGGAAACGATCCTAAAAATGGGGAGAAGAGGGAAGTTTTTAATCTTCTATACGGATCATTTGGCATTAGTTTCCCATTTGAGAATGGAAGGAAAGTATGCTCTCAAAGATCATATGGAGGAAATCGAAAAGCATACACATGTGATTTTCCATTTTACAGATGGAACAGAATTACGCTATAGAGATGTAAGAAAGTTTGGGACCATGCATCTTTTTCAAAAGGGTACAGAAATGGAAGAACTTCCTTTATCTCAATTGGGACCAGAACCGTTTTCTAGAGAATTCACTTTAGCAGATTTCTCTAGAAAATTATTAAAGACTAATCGAATGATTAAACCTGCACTATTAGATCAAAAAATAGTCGTTGGTCTTGGTAATATCTATGTTGATGAAGCGCTTTTTCGTTCAGGAATCCATCCTGAAAGACTCACGAACTCATTGAAAAAGGCTGAGATTTCAAGATTATATAAGGAAATAAAAAGCACCCTTCATGAAGCAGTAGAAAAAGGGGGCAGTACGGTCAGATCCTATGTCAATTCACAAGGACAAATGGGCATGTTCCAACTGGAATTATTTGCTTACGGACGAAAGGGAGAGCCCTGTAAAACATGTGGAACGCCAATGGAACGAAAAGTAATCGGTGGCAGAGGCTCTGTTTTTTGTCCAAAATGTCAAAAAAAACCTAGATGAATGAATAAAGTGAAACTTCCATCAGTAGGGGGTTCGACGCACAGGATGTTCTAGTGTCGTCGTTGCTACAGGACGTGGCGTATTTAGTCGACTTCATCCCCCTCTGATGGTTAGTTGAACCAATCGGACCTTTACGGCAGTTGATCCCCCACCTAACTTCTTAACATACGTTGAATCCTGAGTTGGGGGTTCTATTGCCCGTTATGGCGAGATAAATTGAAACATCTGATTTTTCATTAACAATGCATTCGCTCCTTCATATACTATCGTAGCGTTTGATAGGAAGGAGCTTATCCATCCATGGGATATTCAATTTCACTTGTACTACTTGCTTTAGCGGTTAGTCTTGACAGTTTTAGTGTTGGATTCACTTACGGGCTCAGGAAAATGCAAATTCCTTTTAAATCCATTGTCATTATTGCTTGTTGTTCTGCCATCATTCTAGTTCTAGCAATGGCCATGGGGCACTTTATTCAAAGGGTCATTTCTCCAAATGTTGCTGAAAGTATTGGAGGCTGTATCCTCATCCTAATAGGAGCTTGGGTTCTGTTCCAACTTTATCGACCAGAAAGAAACAAAGAGCAACTACCAGTTGAAAAAACAATTGTTAATTTTGAAATTCAATCGTTGGGTTTGGTTATTCAAATTTTAAGAAAACCAATGTCAGCTGATTTTGACCAATCAGGAACCATTACAGGCATAGAAGCCATTATGCTAGGATTTGCTTTATCGTTGGATGCTTTTGGAGCAGGAATTGGGGCAGCCATGCTTGGATTCTCTCCCCTTTATTTAGCTATAACAGTTGCTTTCATGAGCTCTTTGTTTGTTTATATTGGGATCAAGTCTGGAAGGTTATTGTCAAGAGGTAACTGGCTAGATAAGTTTTCATTTATTCCTGGGATTATATTAATTATAATAGGGATATGGAAAATTTAGCTAGAGAAAGGAAATTAACTGATGTCGATTGTCGTGGGATTAACAGGTGGGATCGCAAGCGGAAAAAGTACAGTTTCCAATATGCTAAAAAAATTGGGGTTTCCTATCATTGATGCGGATTTAGAGGCAAGGCTTGCGGTTGAAAAAGGGGAGCCAGCGTATAGGGAAATCATTGAAAATTTCGGGGAGGATATCCTTTTATCAGATGGTTCAATTGATCGGGCAAAGCTGGGGTCAATTATCTTTCATGATACGGAAAAAAGACTAAAACTAAACAGTATTGTTCATCCTGCTGTTCGAAGTAGAATGCTTTCTAAAAAAGAACAGGCTGAAGATGCAGAAGAAAAACTCATTGTTATGGATATTCCTTTACTAATTGAAAGCCGTTTATCTAGTATGGTCGAAAAAATATTGCTTGTATATGTGGATGAGGAAACACAATTAAAACGGTTAATGGCACGGAATCATTTTTCTGAAGAAGAGGCAAGGGTAAGAATCAATTCTCAGATGCCTTTGAAGGAAAAAATCCAATATGCGGATAAAGTGATTAATAATAATGGAACGATTGAAGAAACGGAAGCTCAATTACTTGAAATCTTAACTGAATGGAAGGTTTTAGACCAATGAAGAGAGGCATATGTCTCTCTTTTTTTATTACTTTCAATAATTTAATAAATAAGCATTTTGTTCATCACAAACGGGTTGTAATATGTTATACTAATTGTAACTTTAAGCAAAAAAGTATAACATTTATGCGGAAGGGGCCGTAAAATGAAGGCGAAGATTGCGATTAATGGGTTTGGGAGAATTGGTCGAATGGTATTCAGAAAAGCCATTCTTGATGAAAATTTAGAAGTAGTTGCTATTAATGCGAGCTATCCAGTGGAAACTTTAGCTCATTTAATAAAATATGACACCGTTCATGGGAAATTTAGTGGTGAAGTGAAAGCTGAGGATAATACCATTATCGTGAATGGAAAAAAGGTTCTCCATTTAGAAAACCGTAATCCACAAGAATTACCTTGGAGGGAACTAGGAATTGACATCGTTATTGAAGCGACTGGAAAATTCAATGCTAGAGATAAGGCTGCTTTACACTTAGAAGCTGGTGCACAAAAGGTCATCCTTACAGCTCCAGGAAAAAATGAAGATGTGACGATTGTCATGGGTGTAAATGAAAGCGCATTAGATATTAAAGAACATGATGTTATTTCCAATGCGTCGTGCACAACTAACTGCTTAGCTCCAGTTATTAAGGTATTAGATGAGCAATTTGGTATTGAGAATGGACTAATGACTACCGTACATGCCTATACGAATGATCAAAATAATATCGATAATCCACATAAAGATTTAAGAAGGGCCCGTGCATGTGGCCAATCAATAATTCCAACAACAACGGGAGCCGCAAAGGCGTTAAGCAAAGTATTACCTCATTTACAAGGAAAGCTTCACGGGATGGCACTTCGTGTTCCAACCCCAAATGTTTCTCTTGTAGATTTAGTGGTTGATTTGAAAAGAGAAGTAACTGCAGAAGAAATTAATTATGCCTTTGTTAATGCCTCAAAATCGAAGCTAAAGGGAATTTTAGACATAACAAATGAACCATTAGTATCCGTTGATTTTTATACAAATGAGAATTCCTCAATTGTTGATGCATTATCCACTATGGTTATTGGCGGTAACAAAGTTAAGATTTTGGCTTGGTATGATAATGAATGGGGCTATTCCTGCCGTGTTGTTGATTTAACAAAATATGTGGCTCAGAAGTTATTAAAGTCCACTACAGTAAATGTTTAGTCGCAAATAAGAGATACTGAATATAATAAAAGACTAACTTTATAGGATGTTTCGTTTGAATGATTCATATAATCCTTCAAATGAAAAGCCTCCTAAAAGGTTAGTCTTTTTCTAATTTACTGGCAAAGTGAAAATTTGGATGAGCAAAAACTCTGCTCTTGGTAAAAATATGAAATATTATCAGCGTAAATCCAGTAGTTTAAGGGTTTCTGGAATATTGTATTAATAGTCCCGTGTTGCAAAAGAAAAACAAACCAAGTATACTAATGCTCGTGAACTTCTTGATGTTTGGTGAATATTACTACTTAAAGGGTTAGGACCTCATAGGACTAACTTTCCCCCGTGGTAGTGGTAAGCCAAAGGAAAAAGGGATCTTCATTAAAGTAAAGGGGGAAACTGAATATGGAAACAATGGGTCGTCACGTTATCTCTGAGCTATGGGGTTGTGATTTTGAAAAGTTAAATGATCTTGATCAAATTGAACAAATTTTTGTAGATGCTGCGCTTAAATCGGGTGCTGAGATTAGAGAAGTTGCCTTTCATAAATTTGCACCACAGGGAGTAAGTGGTGTTGTCATCATCTCTGAATCACATTTAACTATTCATAGCTTCCCAGAGCATGGATATGCAAGTATTGATGTGTATACTTGTGGCAATCTTGATCCTAGTATTGCTGCAGAATATATTGCAGAGGCCTTAGGAGCCCAGACTAGAGAGAACATTGAAATCCCACGCGGTATGGGTCCTGTTCAAGCTAATCATTCAAAAGCAAAAGTTTTATAAAAATAGAGCGATGTCGGAGGTGTAATCGAATGCACCTCTTTTTAGTTGTAAATGATACTATTTACATAAAATGGCAGTCGGTTATATTACCGATTGCTTTTTTCGTTCTAGAGGCTATTAAACCAGTTTTGTTATACTTGTACTAGAACATTCTTTTATATAAGATATTAGTAAGTAATTGTCGAAAGAGGAATCTTGATTTGGAGCTGATATTATGAAATGCCCTTCATGTCAAAATAATAATACACGGGTGCTTGATTCGCGACCAGTTGATGAAGGACGCTCAATTCGCCGGAGAAGAGAATGTGAGAAATGTAATTATCGCTTCACAACCTTTGAAAAAGTGGAAGACATTCCATTAATAGTTGTGAAAAAAGAAGGAACTCGTGAAGAATTTAGTAGGGAAAAAATTCTCCGTGGTCTTATTAAAGCATGTGAAAAGCGACCAGTTGCCTTGAAACAACTTGAGGATATTACCTCAGAGGTTGAAAAGGAATTAAGAAGCCAGGGAGTATCGGAAATTAAAAGTGAAGTTATTGGTGAAATGGTCATGGATCGTTTAGCCAATGTTGATGAGGTCGCGTATGTAAGATTTGCCTCTGTGTATAGACAATTTAAGGATATAAATGTATTTATCGATGAGCTAAAGGAATTGTTAAAAAAAGAACAATCCTAACTTAGAGAAAATCAACAATCAGGTTTTCTAAAGCCTATCTTTTTAATAAAGGATTGAAAAAATGATGCAACTATGGAATAAACTAAGACCTATCGATCGGTATGTAGTAACATCAAATGGACTATTACAGGAATATGATCGTAGGATATTAACCTTTTTATATCAACCGTTAATTGGTATGGAGCCATATGGCTTATATATGAATTTTTGGTGTGAATTAGAGGAAAATCGTCTGCGCTCGTCCACTGCATCATTACATAGGGATTTAATGCACCTTTTAGGTGAAAGCTTAAGCAATATTTATCATTGGAGATTAAAACTTGAAGGAATTGGATTATTGAAGACCTTTATCAAGGAGACGGAAGAGGAACGCCTGATTATTTATGAATTACAGCCACCTCCAACACCGGAAATCTTTTTTAATAGCGGTGCTTTGAATATTTATTTAAAGCGAAAAGTTGGGGAGAAGCAATATATAAGATTAAAGCGTTTTTTTAGTGATAGGATTATACCAAAAGAAGGCTTTCAAGAGGCAACAGTTCCCTTTGAAGAAGTGTATACCTCATTATCCGATGAGGCACTGCAGGAGTCTATTGAGTCAGAAAAGGATTTGGACTTCAGTGAGGAGAGAAAATTCATTGGAAGCGGTGACCCGTCAAAATTATTTGGCAAAGCTGAGTCATTTATTGATATGAATTTTATTATTGAGCATTCAAAAATGATTCCTGCTGAAGCATTCACTCCACTTGTGAAACGAACGATTGGTATTTTGGCCTTTGTTTATGGAATAGATGTTGTTAAAATGCAGCAGTTAGTGTTAGATGCATTCCAGCCGAATACTGACGAAATCAGTGTTAGTGAACTAAAGGAGAATGCGAAGGTTTGGTATCAATTTAATCATAATGATAAGCTACCGTTATTAGTTGATAAAATTCATCCCCCAATGCTGCATTCACTCTCTGAACCACCCAGTAATAAAGAGGAAGAGCATATTTATTATTTAGAGACAACCTCTTCAAGAGAGTT
Source organism: Bacillus massilinigeriensis (assembly GCF_900117315.1). Lineage (GTDB taxonomy): Bacteria > Bacillota > Bacilli > Bacillales > Cytobacillaceae > Bacillus_BE > Bacillus_BE massilionigeriensis. Next base: position 3,157,453 of record NZ_LT630337.1, on the reverse strand, counting down.
TTTAACACAACTGTCGGGTGGAGCAGAGCCTTCATTAGCAGATTTGAAGTTAATAGAAGAAATTATGTCCAAACAAAAACTTGAGCCGGGAGTCATGAATGTTCTCATCGAGTTTGCAATGATTAAACATGATATGAAATTATCAAAGGCTTATATTGAGAAAATCGCCTCCCATTGGGCAAGGAAGAAAATCAAAACCGCAAAAGAAGCCATTGAATATACCCGTAAACAGGATAAGGAAAATAAAGAAAATGCTCAAAATAATTCAAGAAGGGTCAATAGCTATAAAAAGAAACCAATAAGAACAGAAGTAATCCCAGATTGGTTTAAAAATAAGGACCAAGAAGCAACAAAGATGGAAGATGATGAGGATTTTGACTTTGAGATAGAGAGAAGAAAATTAGAGGAAGAATTAAAACAGTTGCGGAATGGAGGTGATTTGAATGGAAAGAATAGGTGAGACGATAGGCCGACTTTCAAATCAAAAGGATTTTCTTAAAAGGCATGAGCTTTTAAAAAATCAAATATTAAATGACCCATATGTCAGAGACTTTATTCATAAACATAGAGATGAGCTTGGCCCTACTGCAATAGATAAAGGCTTAAGTAAGCTCTATGAATTTATTTCACAGAGTAAAGAATGTCAAGATTGCCAGAGCTTAGATCAATGTAAAAATATGTTAAAGGGCTACAGTCCAACTTTAGTGATTCGAAATCATATGATTGATATTCAATATGATAAATGTCCGAAAAAAGTAATGGAAGATGAACGGAGAATGCATGAAAACCTAATCCATAGCTTATATGTTCCAAAGGAGATTTTGCGTGCTTCTTTTTCAGATTTACATGTGGATAAGGGCAGGTTTAAAGCTATTCAAGCAGCTAAGGAATTTGTGGATCATTATCATCCGGATCAGTGGAGTAAAGGGATATATCTTCATGGACCATTTGGAACTGGGAAAACTTATATATTAGGAGCTATTGCAAACGAGCTTGCCCTAAGAAAGATTTCTTCCCTCATCGTTTATGTACCGGAATTTTTGCGGGAAATAAAGAGCTCAATTGGTGAGGATAATATTAATCAAAAGATTGATTTAATCAAAAAAGCTCCTATTCTTATGATGGATGATATTGGTGCTGAATCGATGACAAGCTGGACAAGAGATGAAATTTTAGGCACAATCCTACAATTCCGCATGATGGAGAAATTACCAACCTTCTTTACATCGAATTTTAACTTTCATGATCTGCAAGAGCATTTAACCTACAGTCAACGCGGAGAAGAAGAGGTTGTTAAAGCCGCTCGAATTATGGAGCGCATCAAATATTTATCTACTCCAATATTGGTTGAAGGACCAAATCGACGTTTGCAATAACATGAAAAGCTAATCCAGATGGGTTAGCTTTTTTTATATAGGCTGTTTTCTCAAAGCTTGTTGTTATTTTGATGATAAATATGTAGAGAGTACTGACTTAGCAGCCTGAATACACGTAGACTCCTGTGGGAATGCGAGAAAGGTGAGATCCCCGAGGAGCGTAGCAACGAGGAGGCTCACCGCTCGCCCACGGAAAGCGGAGTGTATTCAGGCTGCGGTTATAAAAGCAACAATCTATACGAAAACAGCCTTTATATAAAATCCCGGCTTCACACTATTAAACCCAAATTAACCATGCCAAATTCAGTGAACGTCAATGAGAGAACAGAGGGAACCGTAACGGGCACAGGATTCGTTAAAACAATCCCTTCAATATTTATTACAGAAGTTCCCTCCGAAATAAATTTGTACGCCATTGCCTAAGAATACGGCATTTCTAGCATATGAGTTAGCGGTTCATACTTCTAAATTGGCCAAATTCCCCATATACATGAGACAAGGATTTCTAAACAAGGGGGGATTTGGTTGATTGAAATCATATTCCAAAATAAAGAGGATGCACAGAAGTTATTCGACTACTATAAATCAAAAACGGAAGTAGCGGATATTCTTCTTGTTGAAGATAAAAATAAAGGAATTGTGCGTTTTGATTCTATCTCAGACCAAAATCATACAATATTAAGTGAAACCTTATATCGATTTATCCTCAATATCAAACAAATTGACTGGTTCCGAAGAATATTGAGGGAACAGTATTATTATGAGGATGAAGATGAGCAGCAGCAAATTTTAGAAATTATCCAATCAATCGTCGAAGGAAAACGGGAAGATTTAACTTCTTTCATTAAAGAATCAGAGAATAAGGAAAGTTTAAAGGAAGCCATCTATGGGATGTTTCAGAATCAAATATCATTTTCCTTTGATTCCTTTGTACGATTTCGCTTAAGAACCTTTATGAATCAATTGGCACGATATGTAGAAATTTCGATTGATGAATATAAAATGGAACAGGAATATCAAATGTTTATCCAAACATTAAGAGAATTTATCGCAACAAGAGCACCAAAACTGAACCATCTTCATTTACTTTTTGAGGAGGAGATTTCCTTCTATGATGATCAATATGTGGAAATGAAGCGGGCGGAGCTAGTCAGAATGATTGATCGAAGGCTTCTGTCTAACCATCCTGTGTATATTGATTCAGTTACTATTGCGCCTCTTTTATCCATTGCACCGAAGGAAATCAATATATATACAAATGAGCCAGAGCAGCCTTTAGTTCGTACTATCCAAAATATTTTTGAAGAAAGAGTCTTTATTCAACCGATTTCTTGTTTTTATCATAAAAAAAAGCCAGTTGAAGAAAAAATGTAAGTATCCCTTGATTTTCGTATAACAACCCTCTATAATTACGTACATAACATTGAAATATGAAAAAAGTCATGATGAGGACAAGGGTATTCTTGTACGGTTTAAAGAGAGGGAAGGCAAGGCTGAAACCTTCCTAACACGATCCTGAGTACTTACCACCTCTAAACTTCAACCATGAACGTTGGATTCAATTATTACTGGTTGACGGGATATCCGTTATTGAACTAATGAAGTCATTTTTCTAATTTAGTAAAAATGAGAATTAGGGTGGAACCACGTGTTGAAATCAAAACTCGTCCCTTCGTATAGGGGCGGGTTTTTTATTTTGCCTCTAAACCGGAGAAAGGCTTATTATCTAAGCTTAGCCCAACTAAAATAATCAAAATAAATGTAAGGAGGAATTAATCATGTCAGAGCAGATTAAAGTTACTTTTCCAGATGGAAATACAAAGGAGTTTCCAAAAGGAACAACAACTGAAGAAATCGCTGCATCGATTAGCCCAGGATTAAAAAAGAAATCCATTGCTGGCAAATTAAACGGCGTGATGTATGATCTTCGCCGTCCAATAGAAGAGGATGGGTCTATTGAAATTATTACTCAGGATAGCCCCGAAGCTTTAGAGGTTTTACGTCATAGCACAGCTCATTTAATGGCACAAGCGATCAAACGCCTATTTAAAAATGTAAAGCTCGGTGTTGGTCCGGTTATTGAGGGTGGATTTTACTATGATATGGATATGGAAGAATCCATTACACCGGAGGACCTTCCTTTAATTGAAAAGGAAATGAAAAAAATCATAAATGAAAATATTGAAGTGGTGCGTAAAGAGGTTTCAAGAGATGAAGCTGTCCAATTATATAAGGAAATCGGCGATGAGTATAAACTTGAACTAATTGAAGCAATCCCTGAAAATGAAACAGTTACTTTATATGAACAAGGCGATTTTATCGATTTATGTCGTGGAGTTCACGTACCATCGACTGGAAAGATTAAGGAATTTAAATTATTAAGCATTGCTGGTGCATACTGGCGCGGAAACAGCGATAACAAAATGCTTCAGCGTATATATGGAACAGCTTTCTTTAAGAAGGAAGATTTAGCTGAACATCTACGTCTTCTTGAAGAAGCGAAGGAGCGCGACCATCGTAAAATTGGGAAAGAGCTTAATCTATTCACTACTTCCCAATTGGTTGGTCAAGGTTTGCCTTTATGGTTACCAAAAGGGGCAACAATTCGCCGCATTGTTGAAAGATATATTGTCGATAAAGAAGTTCGTCTAGGCTATGACCATGTTTATACTCCAATTATGGGAAGTGTAGATTTATATAAAACTTCTGGCCACTGGGCTCATTATCAGGAGGATATGTTCCCTATTATGGATATGGATAATGAACAATTGGTTCTTCGTCCAATGAACTGTCCACATCATATGATGGTTTATAAAAATGGTATCCATAGCTATCGTGAGCTGCCAATCCGCATCGCTGAGCTTGGAACGATGCATCGATATGAAATGTCTGGGGCGCTTTCTGGACTTCAACGCGTTCGTGGAATGACTTTAAATGATGCTCATATCTTTGTTCGCCCTGATCAAATCAAGGATGAATTTAAACGCGTTGTAAATCTGATTTTAGAAGTATATAAAGACTTCAATTTTACTGATTACTCATTCCGTTTATCCTACCGTGATCCAGAGGATACAGAAAAATATTATGATGATGATGCAATGTGGGAAAAGGCACAAAGTATGCTTAAAGAAGCTATGGACGATATGGGTCTTGAATACTTTGAAGCAGAAGGGGAAGCTGCTTTCTACGGCCCTAAGCTGGACGTACAAGTAAAAACAGCCTTAGGAAAAGACGAAACATTATCCACTGTTCAATTAGACTTCTTACTTCCAGAACGCTTTGATTTATCGTATGTTGGTGAAGATGGCAAACCACATCGACCAGTTGTTATTCACCGTGGGGTTGTATCAACAATGGAACGCTTTGTTGCCTTCCTAATTGAAGAATACAAGGGTGCCTTCCCAACCTGGCTAGCACCTGTTCAAGTTCAAGTGATTCCTGTATCACCAAATATCCATCATGAATATGCGAAGGAAGTTAAAGAAATGCTTCAAGCAGAAGGATTCCGTGTTGAGCTCGATGGCCGTGACGAAAAAATCGGCTACAAAATAAGGGAAGCACAAATGCAAAAAATCCCATATATGCTTGTAGTAGGGGATAAGGAAGTTGCTGAAAAGGCTGTTAATGTACGCAAATACGGACATCAAGAATCTGAAACTGTACCTTTTAGTGAATTTATTACTTCACTAAAAAATGAGGTAAATCGATAATTTGTGCAAACACAGATAAAAGTATTGCATAAACCTTGTAATTTATGTTAGAATTTTTATCGTTGCTTAAAAAATATATGTTTGACAGCATATCATTCTTTGTGATATAGTAACTAAGGTAAATTGAATACAAGTTTGTAAAAGAAGAGGCACCCGCTTCTCACCTGAATTGACGCAATAGGCTGTTGACAGGTTTTACGTAAGCATTTTTCTTATTAAAATGAGGTTTTCGTAAAGTGTGGGTGTATGCTATCCACACTTTTTTGTTTGTATAAACCTAGTTTTCCTTTTACGGACGTTGTATTCGTAAAAAACCTTGGAGGTGTCTAACTATTAGCAAAGACATATTGTTAAACGAGGGAATTCGTGCCCGGGAAGTTCGTCTAATTGATCAAAACGGGGAACAATTAGGAATCAAGTCCAAAAACGAAGCATTGGAAATTGCAGCTCGTGTAAATCTTGACCTTGTTCTTGTTGCTCCAAATGCGAAGCCACCTGTAGCCCGTATCATGGACTATGGCAAGTTCAAATTTGAACAGCAAAAGAAAGAAAGAGAAGCACGTAAAAATCAAAAGGTTATCAATATTAAAGAGGTTCGCCTTAGCCCAACGATTGATGAGCATGATTTTAATACTAAGCTGCGTAATGCTATCAAGTTTCTAGAAAAAGGCGATAAAGTAAAAGCATCGATTCGTTTTAAAGGTCGTGCGATTACACATAAGGAAATTGGTCAACGTGTTTTAGTCAGATTTGCTGAAAGCTGCAGTGAGATTGCTACAGTTGAATCTCATCCAAAAATGGACGGAAGAAGCATGTTCATGACTTTAGCACCTAAAAACGATAAGTAATGAGGAGGAATCCCTAATGCCAAAAATGAAAACTCACCGTGGCGCTGCAAAGCGTTTTAAGAGAACAGGATCTGGTAAACTTAAACGTTCTCATGCATACAGAAGCCATTTATTCGCTAACAAAGTAACAAAACAAAAACGTAAACTTCGCAAAGCAACTCTTGTATCTGCTGGCGATTACAAACGCATCCGTAACTTATTAGTAAATCTTAAGTAATATCCGATTCTAGGAGGGAAAAAATATGCCACGTGTAAAAGGCGGTACAGTTACTCGCAAACGTCGTAAAAAGGTTTTAAAATTAGCTAAAGGTTATTATGGTTCAAAACATACATTATATAAAGTTGCAAACCAACAAGTAATGAAATCATTACAATATGCTTTCCGCGATCGTCGTCAGAAAAAACGCGACTTCCGCAAATTATGGATTACTCGTATCAACGCAGCTGCACGCATGAATGGTCTTTCTTACAGCCGTTTAATGCATGGACTTAAGCTTGCTGGTATCGAAGTAAACCGCAAAATGCTTGCTGAACTTGCGATTGCAGATGAAAAAGCATTTGCAGAATTAGCAACTGTTGCAAAACAAAACTTAAAATAATAAGATATAAAGCCATTCTCTTATAGAGAATGGCTTTTTCCATAAATAGGTGGTGACATAATCATGCTAACTTTTTTAACTATTTATTACATCGGTATGAATTTCATTGGGATATTAGCAATGTTCATCGATAAGAGGAGAGCAAGAAAGCATCAGTACCGAATTCAAGAAAAAACTTTATGGTTTATTGCTGTGATAGGTGGTGCAATTGGTTCAACCCTAGGTATGGAACTATTTAGACATAAAACAAAACATCTATCCTTTAAATGGGGATTTCCGCTATTGTCTATTATGCATATAATTCTAATTTCTAACTTTTTATTTGTGTAAGAAAAATATTTTTGTCATAACTGTTACCAAATTTCGATAGGATAAAGTATCATCAAGTGAGCAGCAAAAGAAGGTGGATAAATGGATGAACAGTTAGCTATGTTGTTTGTCATAGTAAAGGCAGGAGGCATTTTTGCACCTATTGCATTTATATTCTTTCATTTTGTTAGGCAATTTTTGTTTATACCTGTATCTGTAATTTGTATTGCAGGAGGAGTTCTATTTGGTACAATTGCAGGTACGTTTTACTCATTGATTGGCCTCCTTTTTAGCAGCTTTCTATTTTATTTCATTGTGAACAGGATGCCGAAAACCTATGAAAGGCTTTCAAAAATAAAAAGGAAATGGTTTGGCGAGTATCGCAACCTTACCGTCGGACAGATTGCCATTTTACGATTAATTCCTTTTATACATTATCATTTGTTAAGTTTTTGTCTTATTGAAAGGAAAAAAAGCTTGAAACAATATATGAAGGCATCATTTATTACAAATATTCCTCTTGCCCTATTCTATACCGTTTTTGGTGAATTTATCAGCCGCTTTACACCTACTCTAATTATCATCATCCTCTTTTCATTATCTGTACTTGTGTATATCCTTCGTGAAAAAGTGACCATAATTAAATGGAAGGAATTTTTTAAGGCAACTGCTTCATAATATCTCAAAAAGGGAAGGTCTTCGGTACCTTTCCTTTTTCGTTAATGGTAGTTTCTTAGGGGGCATTTTTGATACACTCTAAAGTGGACATAAATTAATAAATGGTTGGCTAGAAATTCCTTTATTTTTAGAAAAGGGATAAAAAGAAAAAGGGGAATGCTATAATGGAATATCATTTGAAGGTTAAATTAATTAATAATGAGGCTACATTACCTTTCCAGGCAAATCCTGGTGATGCCGGGTTGGATTTATTTTCTGCAGAGGACAAGCTGATCCATCCTGGTGAGGCAGCTCTTATCAATACTGGGATAATAATTGAGTTGCCGGAAGGAACAGAGGCACAGGTAAGACCGAGAAGCGGATTGGCATTAAAACATTGCATAACTGTATTAAATAGTCCTGGAACCATTGATGAAGGATACAGAGGGGAAATAAAGGTCATCCTTATTAATCATGGAAAAGAGGTCTTTCAGGTAGAGAGACGAATGAGGATAGCGCAAATGGTGATTGCCCCAGTGGCAAAGGTCCATGTCACTCAGGTTCAAGAGGTATCAGAATCGGAAAGAGGAAAGGGAGGCTTTGGTTCCTCTGGTCTAAAATAGAAAAATTTTTTAACTAAATATAGAATTGTGTATCAAGTCCCTTCTTTTAGGTTCCATAATAAAAAATAAAAGAAAAAATGCGAATTCGCAAAATTTTTGTATATAAACAAAAATACAGTTATAATATGGAAGAAACTAAATTATTAAGGGAGTCGAAATAATGGCTAATTTAGATGAAACCTTATTGATGCTTAAAGACCTAACAGATGCAAAAGGGATTCCTGGGAATGAGCGGGAAGTTCGAGAAGTAATGAAAAAATACATAGCTCCATTTGCAGATGAAGTGACAACGGATAATCTCGGTAGTTTAATCGCGAAAAAGACAGGGAAGGCTGACGGACCAAAAATCATGGTTGCTGGCCATCTTGATGAAGTTGGCTTTATGGTAACAAATATCGATGATAAGGGCTTTTTGCGTTTTCAAACCGTCGGTGGTTGGTGGTCACAGGTAATGCTGGCCCAACGAGTGACAATCGTCACTAGAAAGGGAGATGTAACAGGAATCATTGGTTCCAAACCACCTCACGTTCTTTCTGCTGAGGCTAGGAAAAAGCCAGTTGAGATTAAGGATATGTTTATTGATATCGGTGCATCAAGTCGTGAAGAGGCTGAAGGATGGGGAGTTCGCCCAGGAGACATGGTCGTTCCTTATTTTGAATTTACAGTGATGAATAATGAAAAAATGTTATTGGCTAAAGCATGGGATAACAGAATTGGCTGTGCAATCGCCATTGATGTATTAAAAGGGTTAATGAATGTCGACCATCCAAACGTAGTTTACGGTGTTGGAACAGTACAAGAAGAGGTTGGACTTCGTGGTGCAAAAACCTCAGCCCAAAAAATTGAACCAGATATTGCATTTGGCGTAGATGTTGGGATTGCAGGGGACACCCCTGGAATTACGGAAAAAGAGGCATTGAGTAAAATGGGAAAAGGCCCACAAATTATTCTTTATGATGCCTCCATGGTTTCTCATAAGGGATTACGCGATCTTGTAACTGATACGGCAGATGAATTAAATATTCCTTACCAATTTGATTCTGTTCCAGGTGGCGGCACAGATTCCGGCTCCATTCATCTAACTCATAACGGTGTTCCAGCGTTATCCATTACAATTGCAACACGATATATCCACTCACATGCTGCAATGCTCCATCGTGATGATTACGAGAATGCAGTAAAATTAATTGTTGAAGTCATTAAACGTTTAGACCGTGAAACTGTTGATCGAATTACACTTGAATAGTCTGAATTGGTCATAAAAAAAGGGTATCCCTGAATGAAATGAAGGGGTACCCTTTTAGTTAGTGTAGAAAATTGTCTATTTGACCAACCTAATTTATTTTAGGCCACTTTCAAGTAGCTGAAGCATTTCCTGTCTTTCTTTTTCAGAGGCATTATTCCAGATTACTTCAAATAGAACGCCAAGACCAGGAAGCATTTTTTCTTCACCAGTTTGAATGGCATCGACAATTGTATCTCTTAACTCATCCTGTGTATTACCAGATACATTATGTATGATGGCATTTCGTAAATTTAAATTCACGATGATTTACCCCCTTCATATTTATTCACTTTTATCATTTTCAATTTTTGGATTTATTATGTATTTAAGTTAATATATAATAAGAAAATTGGAGAAGGAATGGAGGGATGAATAGGATGAAGCATATCTCGTCTGCAAAAAATCCTCAAGTGAAGCAATGGAAGAAGCTTTTAACAAAAAAGGAGAGAGATCGTTCGGGTACTTTTCTTGTTGAAGGATTTCACCTTGTTGAAGAAGCTCTTATGGAGAATAGAATTAATGAAATAATCGTACATGAAAATGTGGAGCTTCCTATAAAATGGAACTATCACGATATTCCTGTTACCCAGGTTACAGATGAAGTCATCCACGCATTAACTGAAACGGAAGCCCCTCAAGGAGTCTTAGCTGTTTGCGAGCAAACAAAGATGGAATTAACTAGTTTTAAGGGGAAACGCCTATTATTAGTGGATGCTGTTCAGGATCCAGGGAACCTAGGAACAATGATTCGCACCGCGGACGCTTCTGGCATGGATGCTGTAATTGTCGGAGAGGGCAGTGTGGACATATACAATCCAAAGGTACTACGGTCGGCTCAGGGGAGTCATTTTCATCTCCCTGTCTTAAGAGGAAATCTGGAGGAATGGATAAGTCAGTTAGCCGAAAATCAAATTCCTATTTTTGGAACGGCGTTAGAAAATGCAAAGGTATACACAGAAGTGAAACCTGAAGAATCGTTTGCATTATTAGTAGGAAACGAAGGGAATGGAGTCAATCCAGAGCTTCTTAAGAAAACATCCGCAAACCTCTACATACCGATTTTCGGAAAAAGTGAATCATTAAATGTTGCAGTCGCCACCGGGATATTGTTATATTATTTAAGGGCATAAAAAAAATGCCCTTTTTTCTAGAATCCGTTTGAAACATGGAAAAAGATGTACTATAATAGACGGAAAAATGAATATCGAAAAAACATTGACGGAGAAGAGTATCTTACTGATTCTATCAAGGGAAAAAATGCCTTAGACTGGAAGCATTTTATAGAAAAGTAAGGGAAGTTCACCTCCTGAGTGGCATCGGGACCATTTTGAGGAATATTCGAAATGTAAAGATGCATCGGTTTACAAGCCGTTACCCTAATGAAGTTGAACACAGGTAAATTGTATGCATTTGTGTTAATAAGGGTGGTACCGCGATATAAAACCTCGTCCCTTTTTTGGGATTGAGGTTTTTTTTATTGGAAAAAAGCAAGAATGAAGGAGGAAACAACATGCAGGAGCAATTAAAACAGCTGCAAAAAGAGGCGCTTGAAAAAGTAAATCAAGCAAGTGACCTCAAAGAATTAAATGATATTCGAGTATCTTACTTAGGCAAAAAAGGCCCCATTACTGAGGTTCTAAAAGGAATGGGAAAATTATCTGCTGAAGAAAGACCAAAAATGGGTGCTTTAGCAAATGAAGTTCGTGATGCCATTTCTTCAAAAATTTCAGAAAGACAAGAGGATTTAGAAAGGGCAGCGGTCGAAGCAAAGCTTGCTTCTGAAACCATTGATGTCACGCTTCCTGGCAGACCTGTACAAACAGGGAATTTCCACCCCCTTACACGTATTATTGAAGAGCTTGAAGATCTATTTGTTGGCATGGGTTACACCGTTGCAGAAGGTCCAGAAGTTGAACAGGATTATTATAACTTTGAAGCATTGAACCTGCCAAAGGGTCACCCAGCTCGTGATATGCAAGATACCTTTTATATCACAGAGGAGACATTGCTTCGTACTCACACTTCACCAATGCAAGCAAGAACAATGGAAAAGCATAAAGGAAAAGGTCCTGTCAAAATCATCTGTCCAGGAAAAGTGTATCGCCGTGATAATGACGATGCTACACACTCACACCAATTCATGCAAATTGAGGGACTTGTTGTCGATGAAAATATTCGCATGAGTGACCTTAAAGGAACACTAGAGATTTTTGCAAAGAAAATGTTTGGGGAAGACAGAGAAATCCGTTTGCGTCCAAGCTTCTTCCCATTCACCGAGCCATCTGTTGAAGTGGATATTTCATGCATGATTTGTCATGGCAAGGGCTGTAATGTATGTAAAGGTACCGGCTGGATAGAAGTATTAGGTGCAGGAATGGTTCACCCTAATGTACTTGAAATGGCCGGCTTTGACTCTAAAAAATATTCCGGCTTTGCCTTTGGAATGGGTGCAGAACGTATTGCAATGCTAAAATACGGAATTGATGATATTCGCCATTACTATACAAATGATATTCGTTTCTTAAAACAATTTGCGATACAAGAGTAACAGAAGGGATTGAGGAAAAATGTTCGTTTCTTATAAATGGCTGCAGGAATATGTTGATTTGTCCGGAATCACTGCAGAGGAATTAGCGGATAAAATAACCAAAAGCGGAATTGAGGTCGAAGGAGTTGAGACCCTAAACGAAGGCATTAAAGGTGTTGTCATAGGTCATGTAGTTGAAAAAGAACAGCACCCGAATGCGGATAAGCTAAACAAGTGTTTAGTGGATCTTGGCGGAGAGGCACCTGTACAAATCATTTGTGGCGCACCAAATGTTGATAAAGGGCAAAAGGTTGCAGTCGCTACCATTGGTGCGGTTCTACCAGGTAATTTCAAAATTAAAAAGGCTAAGCTACGCGGGGAAGAATCTAATGGAATGATTTGTTCCTTAAAAGAGCTTGGTGTTGATCCAAAAGTAGTGGCAAAGGAATATTCTGAAGGTATTTTTGTTTTTCCTAATAATGTACAGGTTGGAGAAGATGCCATTTCTTATCTAGAAAGAGATGATCAAATCCTCGAGTTGGGATTAACTCCAAACCGTGCAGATTGCTTAAGTATGATTGGGGTTGCCTACGAGGTAGCTGCTATTTTAGGAAGAGAAGTTAAGCTTCCTCAGCCTAAAGTAGAAGGAATTTCTGAAAAGGCAGCGGACTATATCCAAGTAACAGTAGATGCATCAGAAGATAATCCTCTTTATGTTGCAAAGGTCATTAAAAATGTGAAAATTGGTCCATCTCCATTATGGATGCAAGGAAGATTAATGGCTTCGGGGATTCGCCCACATAATAATGTTGTCGATATTACGAATTATATTTTATTAGAGTATGGTCAACCATTACATGCCTTTGACTACGACCGTCTAGGGTCGAAGGAAATCCTCGTTCGTCGAGCAAATGAAGGAGAAAAAATAATAACTTTAGATGACGCAGAAAGAAGCCTAACAGCTGATCATCTTGTTATTACCAATGGCACAGTTCCAGTTGCTCTTGCAGGTGTAATGGGTGGGGCTAATTCTGAGGTTCAATCTGATACTACGACTGTTCTTTTGGAATCCGCCTACTTCAAAGGATCAACCATTCGCAAGGCCTCAAAGGATCACGGATTAAGAAGTGAAGCCAGTGCGCGTTATGAAAAAGGCATTGATCCAAATCGGACCCGAATTGCTGCTGAAAGAGCAGCTGAGTTAATGGCATTATATGCTAGTGGTGAAGTTTTAGAAGGATCTGTAGAAGCCGATACATTAAAGGTTGAGCCAGCAGTTGTAACCATTACATTAGAAAAAATTAATCGTGTTCTTGGAACAGAAATCAGCCTAGCTGAAGTTGAGTCGATTTTCTCACGACTTCAGTTCGAGGTTCAAACAGACAATGATTCGCTGACAGTGACTGTCCCTACTCGCCGTGGTGATATTACGATTGAAGAGGATCTCATTGAAGAGGTTGCAAGACTCTATGGTTATGACAATCTCCCAACGACTTTACCAATCGGTTCATCAACTCCTGGGTATTTGTCAGATTATCAAAAGAAACGCCGTATTGCTCGCCGTTTCCTTGAAGGGGCAGGTCTTTACCAAGCTGTTACTTATTCACTTACAAGTAAAGAAAAGGCAACACAATACGCATTAGATAAACGTGAGCCAATCCGCTTAGCGATGCCTATGAGTGAAGATAAAAGTCTACTTCGCTTAAGTATTCTTCCACAATTATTAGAAGTAGTTAAATATAACGCTGCACGTCAAAATGAGAATATGGCTGTTTTTGAAACAGGTGTAGTTTTTTTAGCGAACGAAAAGGATCAGCTTCCAAATGAGCAGGAGCATTTGGCAGGAGCTGTAACAGGCCTTTGGCAATCCCACTTATGGCAGGGTGAAAAGAAACCAGTTGACTTTTATGTTGTAAAGGGAATTTTAGAAGGATTGTTTACTCGTTTGGGTTTGAATAATCAAGTAGAATATCGTAGTACAGCTATAGAAGATATGCATCCTGGAAGAACAGCTGAGATTTTGCTAAATGGAAAATCAATCGGATTTGTTGGACAAATTCATCCAAATGTTCAAAAGGATTTAGACTTGAAGGATACGTATGTATTTGAAATTTCTCTTAAGGATGTTTTAGAAGCAGATGTAGCTCCATTACAATATGAGTCTATTCCACGCTTCCCTTCCATCACGAGGGATATCGCTCTTGTTGTTGATAAAGGTATGACGGCAGGAGAACTACAGACTATCATCACTGAATCAGGTGGTACATTATTGAAAGAGGTTTATGTTTTTGACTTATATGAGGGTGAGCGCATGGAAACAGGCAAGAAATCCATTGCCTTCTCACTAAAATATTTCGATCCTGAAAAAACATTAACTGATGAAGAGGTAACAAAGGCACATGGTCAAGTCCTTGCAGCTGTAAAAGAAAAAGCAGGAGCTGTTTTAAGAGGATAATGAAATTTTAAAAGTACCTGGAACGCTTGAGGAAATTTTCGCAGCACCAGGTACTTTTACTTATTTTAGGAGTTTAAATGCTTTTTCTGTATTAGCAAAATGCAGCTTAACAAATTGGGGGAGTACTTCTTTTCCTTTAGCCTTAATCAATCGTGCAGCGGCAACATCTACCTGAGGGCCAGCCCCTTTTGGAATAGTAAAGCCAGCCTTCTCACTTAGCTTTTCAAAATGCTGAATAAATGCATACCTTGCCAGAATAGAAGCGGCAGCAACAGCAAGATGTATCCCCTCTGCCTTTGTACTAAAATAAACATTCTCACGAACGATAAAGGGTTCCCCTTTTAAATAATTGTAATAAACCCCTTCTTGAGCGAATTGGTCAATCAATATCGCATCTGGTTTTTGAGGGGCAATTTTATTCAGTACATGCTTTAAGGCTTGATTATGTAATAAGGCCTTTATTTTTCCTTGTGACATTCCGGACCTTTGTAGTTGGTTGTATTTTTCATTATGTAAGGATAAGAGGCTGTAAGGAATGACCTCTTTAATTTGTTTAGCAATTTCACAGATTTTCTCATCATTTAAGCTTTTAGAATCCTTAACACCAAGCTCTTTTAATAGTGGGATATCCTCTTTTCGAACATAAGCCGCAACAACTGTAATCGGGCCGAAAAAATCCCCAGTTCCTACCTCGTCAGAACCCAGGACAGACAAATTCTCAAAATTAGCAGGTAAATTTCCATGCTTGGCTTGGGTTTTCGCTGAGGCTTTGATTGGTGCTTGAGGCGAACCTCCCCATTTACTAGCTTCAGCTTCACTTCCTGCCCCTTGAAATAATACCTTCCCGGATTTATAGGCAGTTATTGAACAATTGGTAGTTTTGGCTGAAAAAACTCCTCCTGGAGGAACCTTTTCAGAAAGAAAGACATGATAATGTTCCTTCATTTCGTGTATCTCATTTAAGCTTTTTATGATTACCGTGTTACTCATTGTTTTCTCACTCCTAAAAAATACAAAAATAGAATAGTTTGTTAATTGAATGGAGATGAATTTACCTTTCTTATACTTTCCACTATAATAGGGTTCATGTTATGATAACAAATAGGATTCTTAGAATGGAGGCAAGGAATTTGTCTGATACACAAAAGCAGCGTATAACGGTGGACATATTTGGTGGTCAGTATACAATTGTTGGTAGTGAAACTTCAAGTCATATCCGTCTTGTTGCATCAATGGTAGATGATAAAATGCGTGAAATCAGCTCAAAGAATCCATCGCTTGATATTAGCAAATTAGCTGTTTTAACTGCAGTTAATGCCGTTAATGATTATATTAAACTAAAGAACCGACTAGAGCAGCTTGAAAATGAATTAAAAAGAGTAAAGGACTGAAATAGTCATGCTAGATTTAGCCATTATAATTTTGTTATTATTTGGAATTTTTATTGGGCTGAGAAGAGGCTTCATCCTTCAAGTTATCCATTTAACTAGCTTCATTATCTCCTTTATTGTCGCGAGTTTATACTATGATGATTTATCATCCAAACTAACACTATGGGTTCCATATCCAGCGTTAGGTGAAGATTCAACAATTGCCATGTTGTTCGAAGGGAACTTAGAAGATGCCTATTATCGCGCCATTGCATTTGTCGTGATTTTTTTTGCGGTTAAAATTCTGCTCCACATAATTGGTAGTATGCTAGATTTTGTTTCTAATCTTCCAATTCTTAAATCATTAAATGTTTGGGGTGGAGGAGCTTTAGGCTTTCTTGAAGTCTATCTTATCATTTTTATCCTATTATACATAGGAGCACTTGTACCAATTGATGCCATACAAACTCCATTAAACAATTCTATTATTGGAGAGTTCATTGTAAAGCATACTCCAATTTTTTCAAATCAGATTAAAGAACTTTGGATTGAATATGTCGCTTCATAGTACGATTCAAAATGGATTCATATGGATGTTATTATCATGCTACTTAAATAGAAACAAGGTTCCTTCTGTTTTGTAGTAATTATGATTGTTAAAGACTGATTCTTACCCTTTAAACGCTATTTACGTTAAGAGTTCAAGCGTAAATAATCGGTTAATTGGATCAGTCTTTTTTCCATGGAGAAGGGCAAGGGAAAGCCTCTTAATCAATGGGCAAAGTTTCACTTTATGAATCCCTTTCTGTTATATTATCTTTATGAGCAAAATAAGATATGATCGTCTTTTAAGGCTTTTAATCATAAATGATTGTCTTAATACATAAGCAGGTGAAACTATGGGTGTTAATAAAAAGGATGTCGTCCGTATATTAGAAACCATTGCGATATATTTAGAGTTAAAAGGAGAAAATTCCTTTAAAGTGTCTGCTTTTAGAAAGGCAGCTGCAGCATTGGAAACAAGTGACGAGAGTCTTCTGGAAATAAAGGATTTTACGGTTCTCCCCGGTATAGGAAAGGGAACAGCAGCTGTAATCGAAGAGTATATAAATACCGGTGCTTCTACGGTATTAAAGGAGCTTCAGGATGAAGTGCCTAAAAGCTTAGTTTTACTACTTCAAATCCCCGGCTTAGGTGGTAAAAAAATTGCCAAGCTCAATAAGGAGTTAGGGATAGAGAATGTGGAACAATTGCAAAATGCTTGTCGAGCAGGTGAGGTTCAGAAACTTTCGGGCTTTGGAAAGAAAACGGAGGAGAAAATCTTAGCGGCCATTGAAGGTCTTGGCTCTAGGCCAAACCGTTTGCCTCTAGCCTTTATGCTAAAGGTTGCCGAACAAATCGAAAATGCCATCAAACAAATCGAAAAGATTGATCAGTTTTCACGAGCAGGAAGCTTGAGAAGAATGAGGGAAACGGTGAAGGATTTAGATTTTATTATTGCTACGACAGACCCTGCCTCTGTGAAAGAACAGCTTTTACAGCTTCCCAATCTTAAAACTGTCGTTGCTTCAGGTGATACGAAGGTATCTGTTACTTTAGAACTTGAATATGATGTTTCAATTGATTTTCGCTTAGTTTTACCAAAGGAATTTGCCACAACCCTTCACCATTTTACGGGCTCAAAGGAACATAATGTTAGAATGAGACAGCTTGCAAAAGAACGAGGGGAAAAAATCAGTGAATATGGTGTGGAAGAGATCGAGACAGGAGAAATATTGAACTTTTCGACAGAGACGGAGTTTTATCAGCATTTTGGTTTGCCATATATTCCACCAGAGATTCGTGAGGATGGAAGTGAAGTGGAAAACTACCATGAGGAAATGGATTTGATTTCTTTAAAGGATATAAAAGGTGATCTTCATATGCATACGACCTGGAGTGATGGAGCCTTTTCTATAGAAGAGATGGTAGAGGCATGCAGGAGAAAAGGCTATCAATATATGGCCATAACCGATCATTCACAATATTTAAAGGTCGCTGGTGGGTTGACCCCTGAAAGGTTATTAAAACAAAAAGAGGAAATCTATCGTTTAAACGAAAGATACCGTGATATCACCATTTTTTCTGGAGTTGAGATGGACATTCTTCCCGATGGTTCACTTGACTACGAGGATTCCATCCTAAGGGAGATGGATTTTGTCATCGCCTCCATTCATTCAGCCTTTTCTCAACCAAAGGCAAAAATTATGGACAGGCTAAAAACGGCGTTAATAAATGCAAATGTTGATTTAATTGCACATCCAACAGGAAGAATCATTGGTAGAAGAGATGGATACGAAGTGGATATCGATAGTCTTATTGAACTTGCAAAGGAAACAAATACAGCATTGGAATTAAACGCGAATCCTAATCGGTTAGATTTGGCACCAGAGTATTTAAGAAAGGCACAAGAAGCTGGGGTGAAAATCTTGATTAATACAGATGCCCATCAAATAGAAACGTTAGATCATATGAAAATAGGAGTTTCAACAGCAAAAAAAGGGTGGATTAAAACTTCTACTGTTTTAAACACTTTTGATAAAGAGGGTTTTCTACGCTTTTTATGCAGGAACAATGGTTGATACAGAAATGAAAGGAGGACAATCTCCGTGCAACAAAGAGTTTTGAAGGTATTAGAGTTTTATAAAATTAAGGATCAGCTAATGGATTTTGCTTCTTCCTCTTTAGGAAGAGATAAGGTTTCCAAATTAACCCCTTCAACCGATTTTGAAAGGGTTGTAAAAATGCAAGAGGAAACGGATGAAGGGGTGAAGGTGTTAAGGCTGAAAGGGAATGTCCCTCTCGGAGGAATCTTTGACATTCGTCCGCAAGTAAAACGGGCTTCCATAGGTAGTATCCTAAGTCCACAAGAATTAAATCAAGTTTCAACAACCATTCATGCAAGTAGACAAATGAAGAAATTCATTGAAGCGCTGGTAGAGGAAGAAATAGAAATTCCACTATTAGTTCAATATGCTGATAGAATTATTATCCTCAAGGAACTAGAGCAAGCCATAAGAAATGCTATAGATGATAATGGGGAGGTACTAGATAGCGCTAGTGAAACCTTACGTTCCTTGCGTAATCAAATAAGAACAAAGGAAGCAAGAGTTCGAGAAAGATTAGAAAGTATGATTCGTTCTTCTAGCGCTCAGAAAATGCTTTCAGATGCCATTGTGACAATAAGAAATGATCGCTTTGTTATCCCTGTTAAACAGGAATATAGAGGGCATTATGGCGGGATTATTCACGATCAAAGCTCGTCCGGGCAAACGCTATTTATTGAACCACAAGCTATTGTGCAATTAAATAATGAACTGCAAAGCATACGGGTGAAGGAACAGCAAGAAATCGAAAGAATCTTAGTTGAGCTTTCAGGCCTTACTGGTGAGCATTACAACGAGCTAGAAGTGATTGTAGATGTATTAGCCGAATTTGACTTCCTATTTACAAAAGCTCGGTATGCTCAAAAGATTAAGGCTTCCAAACCCAAAATGAATAATCAGGGAAAAATAAAACTTTATAAAGCACGCCATCCACTTATCCCAATAGATGAAGTGGTAGCAAATGATATTGTGCTTGGAGAAGACTTTACAACGATTGTAATTACTGGTCCAAATACAGGCGGAAAAACTGTCACATTGAAAACAGTTGGTCTCTGTACATTAATGGCTCAGGCTGGACTACAGATTCCAGCTTTAGATGGGTCAGAGCTAGCAGTATTCGGTGCTGTTTATGCAGATATTGGGGATGAGCAATCCATTGAACAGAGCTTGAGCACATTTTCCTCCCATATGGTGAATATTGTAGATATATTAAACTCTGTTAGCTTTGATAGCCTTGTTTTGTTTGATGAGCTCGGAGCAGGGACGGACCCACAGGAGGGTGCCGCTTTAGCTATCTCAATTTTAGATGAGGTATACAAAAGAGGAGCGAGGGTCATTGCCACTACCCATTACCCGGAATTAAAGGCCTATGGGTACAATCGAGAAGGTGTCATAAATGCTAGTGTCGAATTTGACATCGAAACCTTAACTCCTACGTATAAATTATTGATTGGAGTTCCAGGCCGAAGCAATGCATTTGAAATCTCAAAAAGACTTGGCTTGAAAGAAAATGTTATTCAGACTGCAAGAGCACATGTGAGTGCAGAAAGTAACCAGGTTGAAAGTATGATTGCTTCCATTGAAGAGAGTAAGTGGGAGGCTGAAAAAGAGCTCGATGAGGCAAATGATTTATTAAAACAGGCTGAAAGGCTCCATCGTGACCTTCAAAAGCAAATGATTGAGTTTTATGAACAAAAGGATAAAATGAAGGAAAAAGCCAAGGAAAAGGCAACGAAAATTGTTGACCAAGCTAAGCAAGAGGCAGAAGAGATTATCTCCGAGCTTCGAAGATTACGAATTGAAAAAAATGCAGATGTGAAAGAGCATGAACTAATTGAAGCAAGAAAACGATTAAATGAGGCTGCTCCAAAACAGTCCACCAATAAAAAATCCGTTCTTCAAAAAGAGAGTAAACATCATTTTTCACCTGGTGATGAAGTGAAGGTGTTAACCTTTGATCAAAAAGGACACTTGGTTGAGAAAGTATCTGACCATGAATGGCAGGTTCAAATTGGAATATTAAAAATGAAGGTACAAGAAAAGGATCTTGAGTACATGAAGAGCGCCAAGGTTAAAGAAACACGTCCTATTGCAACAGTTAAAGGGAAAGACTTCCATGTCAGCCTTGAACTAGATTTACGAGGTGAACGGTTTGAGGATGCTTTGTTAAAGGTAGAGAAATATATAGACGATGCGTTACTAGCCGGTTACCCACGCGTGTCAATCATTCACGGAAAGGGAACCGGTGCACTTAGACAGGGAGTTCAGGAATACCTTCGCAA
Organism: Bacillus massilinigeriensis; assembly: GCF_900117315.1. Taxonomy (GTDB): domain Bacteria; phylum Bacillota; class Bacilli; order Bacillales; family Cytobacillaceae; genus Bacillus_BE; species Bacillus_BE massilionigeriensis. Next base: position 3,136,767 of record NZ_LT630337.1, on the reverse strand, counting down.
TCACCGCTCTGTGAAAAATATTCGATTTGGTGCAGCAACAGAAGGTGGTACCGGAGTAACAATAGTAGAATTTAAATAATTTATTGGGGAGTAAAAGATATGAACCAATTTTGGGAGAATGAATACGTCCAAACAGCCGCTAATTTCAGTGTTGTAGTACTTTGTCTGATTGTCTTTTTGGCCATTTTCGAGCTTGTCACAAAATATAAAAATTGGGATCAAATAAAAAATGGGAACGTAGCGGTTGCTCTTGCTACAGGAGGAAAGATATTTGGGATAGCTAATATATTTCGCTATTCCATTGTTCAGCATGATACGCTACTAGCGATGATTGGCTGGGGTGTTTTTGGTTTTCTTTTACTACTAGCAGGTTACTTTATTTTTGAGTTCTTAACACCAAAGTTCAAAATTGATGAAGAATTAGAAAATGATAATCGGGCAGTTGGGTTTATTGCCATGATCATTTCAATAGGATTATCCTTCGTCATAGGAGCAGGGATTTCATAAGGAGAGAATGGAAATGGAGAGGCTGGCAAAAGTTTTGTTCGCTTTATGCGGGCTATTTATCGTAATCGGAATATTATATATGTTTTTTAAAGGGTAAAAATGGGGCTTCCTCAAAGGAAAAGGTATCTGACACCTTCCTTTGGGAAAGCCTTTTGTTTTTTAAATAAATGATAGGTCTATAAAATATTATTTTAATAAATGAAATAAAAAATGTATATTTGGCTTGACCTATAAAATTGTCCAAGTTTTTCTATTCTAATTGTCATAAAATCAACATTATAATATAATTAATTCCAGAAGTGTTAGAATTTTATAAAAATTAGATGCAGGAGGTCAAAAATGGTCGAACAAAAACCGTGGTTAAAAAACTATCCAGAAGAAATTCCTTCAACTTTATCCTACACAGATGAGCCAGTTCAACAATACTTAATTAAGGCTGCAGAAGAGAACCCCAATAAAGTAGCTATCCATTTCATGGGTAAAGAGCTGACCTATAAAGAGGTCTACGATGATGCCTTAAAATTTGCAGGTTATCTCCAAGAAATTGGAATTGAAAAGGGTGATCGGGTTGCAATTATGCTACCAAATACACCTCAATCCGTCATTTGTTATTTTGGTGCCTTAATGGCAGGTGGGGTTGTTGTCCAAACAAACCCTTTATATATGGAAAGAGAAATTGAATATCAAATGAAGGACTCAGGAGCAAAAGTAATTGTAACAATAGACATTCTGTATCCAAGAGTCATGAAGGTCAAATCTCAAACAGATTTACAGCATATTGTTGTAACCGCTATCAAGGACTTTTTACCATTCCCAAAAAATCTTGTCTATCCTTATGTTCAGAAAAAACAATATGGCTTCTCTGTTAATGTGAAGCATGAAGGCAATAATCATTTGCTGAAAGAGATTTTAAAGCGTCCAGTTCAGCCGGTTAAAGAATATGAATACAATTTTGATGAAGACTTGGCTTTACTCCAATATACAGGCGGGACAACCGGATTTCCAAAGGGCGTCATGCTTACACATAAGAACCTAGTCTCCAATGCCTCTATGTGTGAAGCGTGGCTATATAAATGTAGACGGGGAGAAGAAGTTGTTTTAGGATTATTACCATTTTTCCATGTTTACGGAATGACAACGGTAATGATCTTAACGATTTTACAACAAAATAAAATGGTCTTACTCCCAAAATTTGATATGGAAACGGCGTTAAAAACCATTCAGAAACAACGTCCAACTATGTTTCCCGGGGCACCAACCATGTATATTGGATTATTAAATCATCCAGACATTAAGAAATATGATCTTTCCTCCATTGATTCCTGTATTTCCGGCTCTGCACCCCTCCCAGTTGAGGTTCAACAGAAATTTGAAGAGGTAACCGGTGGGAAGCTTGTTGAAGGATATGGCTTAACAGAGTCTTCACCTGTTACGCATTCTAATTTCCTATGGGATAAGCCAAGAGTAAAGGGAAGTATCGGTGTTCCATGGCCAGATACAGACGCTGCCATTTTATCTCCAGAAGGGGAACCGCTCCCTCAAGGTGAAATTGGTGAGATTGCCGTCAAAGGGCCACAAGTCATGAAAGGATATTGGAATCGGCCAGAAGATACAGCTGAAACCTTGAAGGATGGATGGCTTTTAACTGGTGATATTGGATACATGGATGAGAATGGATACTTCTATGTAGTTGATCGCAAGAAGGATATGATTATCGCAGGAGGATATAATATTTATCCGCGAGAAATAGAAGAGGTTCTATATGAACACCCAGCTGTTCAAGAGGTTGTTGCCGCAGGTATTCCAGACCCTTATCGTGGGGAGACTGTAAAGGCGTATGTTGTCTTAAAAGAGGGAATGACTGTAACAGAAAAAGAATTAAATGAATTTGCCCGTAAGCATTTAGCTGCCTATAAGGTACCAAGAATCTATGAATTTAGAAATGAATTACCTAAAACAGCAGTAGGAAAAATTTTAAGAAGAGCATTAGTGGATGAAGAAAAACAAAAAATGAATTCGGATGAACAAAAAGAAGCTTAATGTTTTTTAGCCGAATCCTCGGCTCTTTATTTTGAATAATTAGGCTTGTCCATCTTTCTTTGGGTGCTCCCCATAAAGGTATGTAAAATCAAATGGTCCCCCTTGACAGAAAATAATTGTATGACTATTATAAAAATATGAATGATGGTTCATTCAGTTTGTGAAATAATAAAAATGGATCCCATCTCAATAGTGATACAATAATATATTGAAAGGGGGAAAAGAGATTGAAAAAAAATAAACCCAAATACAAACAAATCATTGATGCAGCCGTTGTAGTAATAGCAGAGAATGGATATCATCAAGCTCAGGTTTCAAAAATTGCAAAGCAGGCGGGCGTAGCTGATGGGACCATTTATTTATATTTTAAAAATAAAGAAGATATTCTCATTTCTCTCTTTCAAGAAAAAATGGGTTCCTTTGTTGAAAAAATTGAACAAAATATAGCAGGAAAAGAGACTTCGGCGGAGAAGTTATTAATGTTGGTCAAAACTCATTTTCAGATCCTGTCCAATGACAGGCACCTAGCAATTGTCACCCAGTTGGAGCTTAGGCAATCAAATAAGGAGTTGCGCTATAAGATAAATGAAGTCTTAAAGGGATATTTTAAAGTATTAGATAAAATATTAATCCAAGGGAAAGAAGATGGAGAATTTTCAAGTACTCTTGATGTTAGGGTTGCCCGACAAATGATATTTGGTACTATTGATGAATTAGTTACCACTTGGATTATGAATGATCAAAAATATGACCTAACGGCTTTAGCTGGAACTGTGCACAAATTGCTGATAAACGGGTTTAGGAAGGAATAGGAAATTTTTTAAGGAGGGGTTAGGAATGGAATACCTAAAATGGTCTCATCAGGACATGATTGCGACCATTACCATTGATCGTCCAAAAGCAAACGCTCTATCACAAGGTCTTTTGAGAGAGCTGTCAGCGGTACTTGATGAAGTAGAGCCCAATCGGGATATTCGGGTGATATTGATTCGTGGGGAAGGCCGCTTTTTCTCTGCAGGTGCTGATATTAAGGAGTTTACGACACTTGACACCAGCGAGGGATTTGCGAATCTTTCCACCTTTGGACAAGACTTATTTGAAAGAATGGAAACCTTTCCAAAACCAATTATTGCGGCCATTCACGGGGCAGCATTAGGGGGCGGATTGGAGCTTGCTATGAGCTGTCATATCAGACTAGTTTCTGAGAATGCAAAGCTCGGCTTGCCAGAATTATCACTTGGAATTATACCTGGTTTCGCAGGAACACAACGTCTACCTCGATATGTTGGAAAATCAATGGCAGCTGAAATGATGTTCACAAGCGAACCCATTACAGGAGTAGAAGCGGTCCAAAGGGGCCTTGCAAATCATGCTTATCCTGACGATGAATTATTTGAGAATGCCAATATTCTAGCGAAAAAGATTGCTCAGAAGAGTCCTTTAACGCTAAAGGCAGCGATTGAATTATTGAACTATTCAAAATCGAAGGAATTTTATGATGGTGTGAAGAAGGAAGCTGAATTATTCGGTCATGTTTTTACATCTGAAGACGGTAAAGAAGGAATTAGCGCCTTTATTGAAAAAAGGGTTCCTCATTTTACAGGTAAATGATAGTTAGTAATTTAATATAATCATAGATTGCTTGAAAATGCTTTAAATACTAGGAGGGGACAAAATGAACATCTACGTATTAATGAAAAGAACATTTGATACTGAAGAAAAAATTACAATCTCTGGCGGAAAGATTAATGAAGACGGTGCAGAATTCATTATCAATCCGTATGATGAATATGCAATTGAGGAAGCAATCCAAATCCGCGATGCACAAGGTGGAGAGGTAACGGTTATTTCAGTAGGAACAGAAGAAACTGAAAAACAACTTCGTACAGCTTTAGCAATGGGGGCTGATAAAGCTGTATTAATTAACACTGAAGATGATATTGAAGATGGAGATCAATTCACAACAGCAAAAATCTTAGCTGAGTATCTAAAGGACAAAGAAGCTGATATTATTATCGGTGGAAATGTTGCAATCGATGGTGGTACTGGTCAAGTAGGTCCACGTGTTGCTGAATTATTAAATATCCCTTATGTAACTACCATTACGAAGCTTGAAATCGATGGAAGTAAAGCGACCGTAACACGTGATGTTGAAGGCGACTCTGAAGTAATCGAAACAAGTCTTCCATTACTAGTTACTGCTCAACAAGGCTTAAATGAGCCACGCTATCCTTCTCTTCCAGGGATTATGAAAGCGAAGAAAAAACCTCTAGAAGAATTAGAGTTAGACGATTTAGATTTAGATGAAGATGATGTAGAAGCAAAAACAAAAACAATTGAAATTTTCCTTCCAGCTCAAAAAGAAGCAGGAAAAGTACTTCAAGGTGAGCTAGCAGATCAAGTGAAAGAGCTCGTTCAACTTCTACACTCAGAAGCAAAAGTAGTCTGATTTTTCGATCATGGAATCTTTGAATAATAACACAGGGGGTAAATCGTAATGGCTAGAAAAGTATTAGTATTAGGTGAAGTTCGTGACGGATCGTTACGTAATGTTTCCTTCGAAGCAATAGGTGCTGCTAAAACAGTTGCTGAAGGCGGCGAAGTAGTAGGTGTTTTAATTGGAACATCTGTAAGCGGTTTAGGTAATGAATTAATTCAATATGGTGCAGATAAGGTTGTTGTGGTTGAAGATGAAAAGTTAGCCCAATACACTTCAGATGGTTTTTCACAAGCTTTATCCGCAGTAATAGATTCTGAGGATCCTGAAGGATTAATCATTGGACATACATCCTTAGGTAAAGACCTTGCTCCTAAAATTGCAGCAAAATTAAACTCCGGATTAATTTCTGATGCTACTGGTGTAGAAGAAGCTGGTGGAAATATCGTTTTCACTCGTCCAATTTATTCTGGAAAAGCATTTGAGAAAAAGATTGTATCTGACGGTATTATTATTGCCACTGTTCGTCCAAATAATATTGCTCCATTAGAAAAGGATGAATCTAGAAGTGGAGAGGTTTCAGCCATTTCAGTGGAAATTAAGGATCTTCGCACAATTATTAAAGAAGTGGTAAGAAAAGCAACTGAAGGGGTTGACCTTTCAGAAGCAAAAGTGATCGTTTCTGGTGGACGTGGTGTGAAAAGTGAAGAAGGATTTGAACCATTGAAGGAGCTAGCACAAGTTCTTGGAGGAGCCGTTGGTGCCTCTCGTGGAGCATGTGATGCTGAGTATTGTGATTACTCATTACAAATTGGTCAAACAGGAAAGGTAGTTACACCAGACCTTTATATCGCTTGTGGTATCTCTGGTGCCATTCAGCATTTAGCTGGTATGTCCAATTCAAAGGTAATCGTTGCCATCAATAAAGATCCTGAAGCAAATATTTTTAAAGTAGCTGATTACGGAATTGTTGGAGATTTGTTTGAAGTTGTCCCAATGTTAACCGAAGAGTTTAAAAAATTAAAGGTTAATGCATAATAAATTGATCAGCTTATTCGACGAGCGGCCAAATGACCGCTCGTTTTAGATATCACAAAAACAGTGAATTCTTACATATAATAATGTGTATAAAAAATGAATAAACTATGATAGATCTAGGGCAAAATTAGCTTCGAAACATATTATTAGCATAGAAACATAATCGATGATATACTGACGATACAAAAAAGTAATTTCATTAGGAGGATATACAATGGCTATTTCAAACGTAACAGATCAAACATTTGATGCTGAAACATCATCAGGCTTAGTTCTAGTCGATTTTTGGGCACCTTGGTGTGGTCCTTGTAAGATGATAGCTCCGGTTTTAGAAGAAATTGATGCCGAAATGGGAGAAAAGTTAAGAATTGTAAAGCTTGACGTTGATGAAAATCAAGAAACAGCTGCAAAATTTGGCGTAATGAGCATCCCAACTTTACTTGTATTCAAGGATGGGGAAGTTGTCGATAAAGTAGTTGGATTCCAACCAAAAGAAGCATTAGCTGAACGTCTTGCAAATCACGCTTAATTTTTCCAAAAATCCTATAAATCACCCAAACTTCATTTGAGGTTTGGGTTTTATTTTTGAAGTAAATCAAATTATAATAAAAAAATGGGGGTGAACGAGCTTGAATGACTTAATAAAACATAAATTAACGTTATTACCTGATCAACCTGGCTGCTATTTAATGAAGGATCGCCAGGGAACCGTTATATATGTAGGAAAGGCAAAAATATTAAAAAATAGAGTTCGCTCCTATTTCACCGGATCCCATGATGGTAAAACCCTTAGGTTAGTTAATGAGATAGAAGACTTCGAATACTTCGTAACCTCATCCAATATGGAAGCCCTTATTCTAGAATTAAATTTAATCAAAAAATATGATCCGAAATACAATATTATGTTAAAGGATGATAAAAGCTATCCTTTTATTAAGTTAACTGCAGAACGCCATCCTAGATTAATTACAACAAGAAATGTGAAAAGGGATAAGGGAAAATATTTTGGTCCATACCCGAATGTTCAAGCAGCAAATGAAACGAAGAAATTATTAGATAGAATATATCCATTAAGGAAATGTTCCACCCTTCCTGATCGTGTTTGTCTTTATTTTCATATGGGTCAATGTCTTGCTCCTTGTATAAATACTATTAACGAAGAAGAGTACAAGCAAATCGTTGATGAGATAACAAAATTTTTAAATGGTGGATACAAGGATATCAAAAAAGATTTGACAGAAAAGATGATGGCGGCGTCAGAAGAATTGGACTTTGAACGTGCTAAGGAATTTCGTGATAAAATTGCTCATATTGAAGCAACAATGGAAAAGCAAAAAATGCAAACCAATGATTTTATCGATCGAGATGTCTTTGGGTATTCGGTTGATAAAGGGTGGATGTGTGTCCAAGTGTTCTTTATCCGTCAAGGAAAGCTTATCGAGCGGGATGTTTCTATGTTTCCTATATACAATGAACCTGAGGAAGAAATGTTAACCTATTTAGGACAATTCTATGAAAAGGCAAACCATTTCAAACCAAAGGAAATATTAGTCCCAGAATCCATTCATTCAGATTATGCTGAACAATTATTACAGGTCAAGGTTCATCAACCAAAAAGAGGTAAGAAAAAGAACCTTGTGAATCTTGCCTGCAAAAATGCCAAAATTGCTCTTCATGAAAAGTTTTCTCTAATTGAGCGAGATGAAGATAGAACCATAAAGGCAGTAGAAAAACTGGGAACCTCACTTGGAATTTATACGCCACACCGGATAGAGGCATTTGATAACTCCAATATACAGGGAACAAACCCTGTCTCTGCTATGGTTGTATTTATTGATGGAAAAGCGGAGAAAAGAGAGTATCGAAAATATAAAATTAAAACGGTACAGGGTCCAGATGATTATGAATCCATGCGAGAGGTTGTCAGAAGAAGATACACAAGAGTTTTAAAAGATGGATTGCCGCTCCCTGATTTAGTCATCATTGACGGAGGAAAAGGGCATGTTGACGCAGTCAAGGATGTTCTTGAAAATGAATTAGGTATTGACCTACCAATAGCAGGACTAGTAAAAGATGAAAAACATCGTACCTCTCAATTACTGTTCGGTGACCCTCTTGAAATCATCCAACTTGAAAGAAATAGTCAGGAGTTCTATTTGTTACAACGAATACAGGATGAGGTACACCGATTTGCCATTACCTTTCACCGCCAATTGCGAGGGAAAAATGCATTTCAATCCATGCTGGATGATATTTCGGGAATCGGAGAAAAAAGGAAAAAGCTTCTATTAAGAACGTTTGGATCTGTCAAGAAAATGAAGGAAGCCAAGATGGAGGATTTTAAAGAAATAGGAATACCGGAAAATGTGGCTCTTGAGCTGCTGAAAAAGTTACAGGAATAGAATTGTCACAAAGTTTTGTCTATGCTATAATGAGTGATAATTTAATAAAACACTTTAGAGTATTAAAGTGATGGTAGAGGTGCGAACTTCATTAGTAAAGGTTTGGAGAAGAATAAGCTTCTGTGAAGAACTTTGAAAGGGGTGTTCGCCGAAGTGGAGAAAGTCTTATAACTTTCTTTGCTGGGTCTGCATTTAAGAAATGCAGGACTGTCAGGACCAATGTCTTGGAGCGCTATCTCACTGTGTGAGTATGTATGTATTATTACGTTTTCAAACACAGCAATGGGATTTTGTTCTCATTGCTTTTTTTATTGCCATTACATACGAAGACTAACAATTTACAAGAAAGTAGGGGGAAAAGTGGGGTTAATAGTCCAGAAATTTGGTGGAACTTCAGTAGGAAGTATAGAAAGAATACAAAATGTAGCAAATCGAGTGATTGAAGAAAAGTCTCGTGGAAATGGAGTTGTAGTTGTAGTATCAGCCATGGGAAAAACCACAGACCAATTAGTGGTTATGGCAAATGAAATTTCTGCTCAACCAAGTAAGCGTGAAATGGATATGCTCCTTACAACAGGTGAACAGATAACAATTTCTTTATTGGCTATGGCTCTAATAGAAAAAGGATATGATGCGATTTCCTTTACCGGATGGCAAGCTGGAATAGAAACAGAAGGTATTCACGGGAACGCACGCATATTGAACATTAGTGAATCGAAAATAAGAGGGCAGTTGGAAAAGGGAAAGATTGTCATTGTTGCAGGATTTCAAGGTGTGACAGAGGATGGATCGATTACGACCCTTGGTAGAGGGGGATCAGATACTACTGCAGTAGCATTGGCTGCTGCATTACATGCTGATAAGTGTGATATTTATACAGATGTGACAGGCGTTTTTACGACAGACCCACGTTATGTTAAGGAGGCAAGGCAATTATTATCTGTCTCTTATGATGAAATGCTTGAACTTGCAAATTTAGGTGCAGGTGTTTTACATCCTCGAGCTGTTGAATATGCAAAAAATTATCATGTAGCTCTAGAGGTACGCTCGAGTATGGAAAGAGTTCGCGGAACGATTATTGAGGAGGAACCAAAGATGGAACAAAATTTAGTAGTTAGAGGAATCGCTTTTGAAGATCAAATTACGAGAGTATCAATCCTTGGTTTACCAAGTTCATTAACAGCCTTATCAACCATTTTTACTACATTGGCTAATAATCATATAAATGTGGATATCATCATTCAGAGCACCACCGCTGAACAAACAAATAACTTATCTTTTTCGATCAAAACCTCAGACTTAGAAGGGACACTTCAGGTTCTAGAAAGCAATAAAGATCTTTTAAAATATGACAAGGTGGAAACAGAAACAGGGCTTGCAAAAGTATCAATTGTTGGTTCTGGAATGATATCAAACCCTGGAGTAGCTGCTGAAATGTTTGAAGTGTTAGCAAATAGTGAAATCCAAGTAAAAATGGTAAGCACTTCAGAAATCAAAGTATCAGCAGTAATCGAAGATTCGAACATGGTTCAAGCGGTTGAAGAGCTTCATTCTGCCTTTGAATTATCACGTATTCCAGTCAATTTATAAAGAAATCAAAGCATACAGGCAAAAATCATACGGGAACTTTTTGCTTTAAGAATTACAAAAGTAAACCAAAATAAAGAAGCTTTCATATGATGGATTCCATATGAAAGCTTTAGAAATGTCTGTAATTACTCGGTAGGATCCTTTTTATCCCATTTAACGGTAATTTGAACCTTTCCTGATCGCTTTTTTGGATGTTCAAAGCCTTCACAAATAAGTTTTTTTTGCATTTCAATTTGTTGGGCAAGGAATCCAGCTTCAAGCTGGAAGGAAGTTCGAGATTTCTGCTTGATTAAATGTGTAATACGTTCACTTGCAATTTCAAATTCAATTTCATTTTTATTTTCTTCTTTTATTAAAAGTGAGCCCCAGGCGGCTTGAGAAAAGAAGTCGACTATTTGCTCAATTGTTTCTAATGGGAATTTACGTGCGAGACTTTTTCCTGCCCAATACAAAAGGTAGGGTGTATCTTTTCCTAATAGCTCTGGGATAAGAATTTCACGTATTAAGTCATAACCAAAAGCAGGTACATGATAAGAATCCGTATATGAAAATTTTTCTGTGGATGAAATTTCGCTCAAGTGATCTCCCCTCTTTCTACTATTCTATTATATACAATTAGGGCTAAATTACGCACGATTTTGATAAAAAAGAGAGAGGATTGTTATATGTAAAAATTGCTATTTCAAAATAACGGAAATAGTGGAGATTGAGAAGGAAATTTAGGTCAAAATATAATTTTCATCAATTTCTGTATATTTTAAAAATTTTATCTATATATGTCGATTTTGTGTATCCGTTTTCTTGACGCTCTATAAAGTTGGGGGTAAAATGAACATGTCACATAATTGTAAAAAGTAAAAGTATTTAAAAAGGATGGGTCAGTTTTTTACTTATTATTCCATGATAGATAAGTAGAGTACTGATTCATCTCTTAAAATTAAGGGGGGTTAATTTTATGGCAGGTAATCGAGAGTTTTTTAATCGCAGATTGCACTCGCTGTTGGGGGTCATTCCGGTAGGATTATTCCTCTGTCAGCATCTTGTGGTAAACCAATTTGCAACTAGAGGAGAAGAATCATTTAATAAGGCTGCTGGCTTTATGGATGCTCTTCCATTCAAAATTTTTCTAGAGATATTTATTATCTTCTTACCATTATTATTCCATGCAATCTACGGACTTTATATCGCTTTTACTGCTAAAAACAACACAAGCAGATTTGGATTTTTCCGTAACTGGATGTTCCTACTGCAACGTGTAACAGGGGTAATCACGTTAATTTTTGTCACATGGCATGTTTGGGAAACAAGGGTTCAGGCTGCATTTGGAGCAGAGGTTAATTTTGAAATGATGGAAAATATTCTTTCTAATCCATTTATGCTCTGGTTCTATATCATTGGGATTGTTTCAGCAATATTCCACTTTGCTAATGGACTTTGGTCATTCTTTGTTAGCTGGGGTATTACCGTATCACCAAGATCCCAACAAATTTCTACATATGTAACTTTAGTAATCTTTATTGCGTTATCGGTTGTAGGAGTTCGTACGTTATTTGCTTTTATTTAATAGAATAATAGATTGTTTTTTTTTGGACTAGGATTTTAAGGAGTGAGTCGGATGGGTAAAGGAAAGGTTATCGTAGTTGGTGGCGGATTAGCTGGCTTGATGTCCACAATTAAAATTGCAGAAGCAGGTAAATCTGTTGAATTATTTTCATTAGTTCCAGTAAAGCGTTCTCACTCAGTTTGTGCTCAGGGTGGGATTAATGGAGCTGTAAATACAAAAGGTGAAGGAGATTCACCTTGGATCCACTTTGATGACACCGTTTATGGTGGGGACTTCTTGGCTAACCAGCCTCCAGTAAAGGCAATGTGTGAAGCAGCACCTGGGATTATCCACTTAATGGATCGTATGGGAGTTATGTTTAACCGTACTCCAGAAGGATTATTAGACTTCCGTCGCTTTGGTGGAACACAGCATCACCGTACTGCATTTGCTGGTGCAACAACTGGTCAACAGCTTCTATATGCATTGGATGAACAGGTTCGTCGCCATGAAGTAGCCGGCCTTGTTACAAAATATGAAGGCTGGGAGTTTTTAGGCACAATCATTGATGACGATGGCGTTTGTCGCGGGATTGTTGCTCAAAACTTAACGTCAATGGAAATTAAATCGTTTGCTGGTGATGCGGTTATTCTTGCTACAGGTGGACCTGGTATTATTTTTGGTAAGTCTACAAACTCTGTCATCAATACTGGATCTGCAGCTGCGATTGTTTATCAGCAAGGAGCCTATTACGCAAACGGTGAGATGATTCAAATTCATCCAACCGCAATACCAGGGGATGATAAGCTTCGTTTAATGAGTGAATCCGCTCGTGGTGAAGGTGGACGTATTTGGACATATAAAGATGGTAAGCCATGGTATTTCCTAGAAGAGAAATATCCTGCCTATGGAAACTTAGTACCACGTGATATCGCAACACGTGAAATTTTTGATGTTTGCTTTAATCAAAAGCTAGGAATCAATGGGGAAAATATGGTTTATCTTGATCTATCCCACAAAGATCCACATGAACTTGATGTTAAGCTTGGTGGAATCATTGAGATTTATGAAAAATTCACTGGGGATGACCCTCATAAAGTTCCAATGAAAATTTTCCCTGCAGTTCACTATTCAATGGGTGGACTTTGGGTTGATTATGATCAAATGACCAACATTCCTGGACTATTCGCTGCGGGAGAGTGTGATTATTCTCAGCATGGAGCTAATCGTCTAGGTGCCAATTCCTTACTATCCGCTATGTATGGTGGAATGGTTGCTGGGCCAAATGCAGTCAATTATATTGAAGGACTTGAAAAGAGTTCAGATTCTGTCCCATCTTCTGTATTTGATAAATATGTTAAAGAAGAGGAAGAGAAATGGAATAATATTATGTCCATGAATGGAACGGAAAATGCATATGTTCTTCATAAAGAACTTGGTGAGGTTATGACTGAGAATGTAACAGTTGTCCGTTACAATGATAAGTTATTAAAAACGGATGAAAAAATCCAAGAACTATTAGAACGTTATCAAAACATCAATATTAATGACACTGGAAAGTGGAGCAACCAAGGGGCTGCATTCACTCGCCAGTTACAAAATATGCTTCAACTAGCCCGTGTGATCACCATTGGGGCTTATAACCGTAATGAAAGCCGGGGGGCTCATTATAAACCAGAGTTTCCTAAACGTAATGATAAGGAATTCTTGAAAACAACAATGGCTAAATTTGTTGATGCTAAATCTGCTCCTGCTTTCCACTATGAGGATGTAGATGTCTCGTTAATTAAACCACGTGAACGCGACTACACTAAAAAGCACTAATTGAAAGGGGAGTAGGAAAAGTATGTCTGAAAATAAAACCGTGAAATTTATTATTACTCGTCAGGATAACCCGGGCGCTGCTCCTTACGAGGAAGAATTCGAAATTCCATATCGTCCGAATATGAACGTTATTTCTGCATTGATGGAAATTCGCAGAAACCCAGTGACTTCAAAAGGTCAAAAGACCACTCCAGTTGCTTGGGATATGAACTGTTTAGAAGAGGTTTGTGGGGCTTGTTCCATGGTGATTAACGGCAAACCACGCCAATCATGTTCAGCACTAATAGATCAGCTGGAACAGCCGATTAGATTGGCACCAATGAAAACCTTCCCAGTTGTTCGTGACCTACAAGTGGATCGTAGCAGAATGTTTGACTCTCTTAAGAAGGTTAAGGCCTGGATTCCGATTGATGGAACCTATGATTTAGGTCCTGGTCCACGTATGCCAGAGAAAAAGCGTCAATGGGCATACGAACTTTCAAAATGTATGACCTGTGGTGTTTGTCTAGAAGCTTGTCCGAATGTAAATAGTAAATCGAATTTCATTGGACCACAACCTTTATCACAAGTTCGTTTATTCAATGCCCATCCAACGGGTGCGATGAACCGTTTTGAGCGTTTAGAAGCCATTATGGGTGATGGAGGACTGGCAAACTGTGGTAATTCACAAAACTGTGTACAGTCATGTCCAAAGGGAATTCCTTTAACGACATCAATTGCATCATTAAATCGTGATACAGCAATTCAATCATTTAGAAACTTCTTCGGAAGCGATCAAGTATAATGAAAAGGGACTGACTTTCATAAGTCAGTCTCTTTTTTATAAATAAATCCTATTTATTCTCTTTTTTTAAAAAAAATATTTCAGAAAATAACGAAAATTATCCTCAAATAGGTTTTCAATCATTGGAAAAATTATTATAATAGTAAAGTATAAAAATAAATGAATGATTGCTCATTCATTTATTGGGATGGAACGAAATGTGATGGATTCTTTTACAATGTATTTTTATGGAAACAGGGGGATTAAAGTGAGTAGAATAAACTATATTAACGATTTTAATCAATGGGAGAGCGAGTTTGAATTTTATTATGAAGTGAAGGTCCGATTTTCTGAAACAGATATGTTTGGCCATTTAAATAATACGGTGCCATTTATTTATTTTGAAAGTGCAAGGATTGAGTATTTTAATAGCTTGGGATTCATGCAGGAATGGGTAACTCCAGAAAATGAGACAATCCCAGTGGTTGCTGATCTTCAATGTGATTATCTCAAACAGGTCTTCTACGGAGAAGAATTAAAGGTATTTGTGAAAGCTGCAAAGATTGGAAATACATCCGTTGATATTCATTATTTAGTGAAGAATCAAAAGGAACAAACCTGTATCGTGGGACGTGGCACAGTGGTGCAAATGTCCAAAATCACAGGGAAGGGAGTACCATGGTCGGAAGAAATGATTGCATTGTTTCAAAAGAACCAACGCGTAGGAGTATAAAAAATGATTGAAACCCATTTCTTCAAATAAAATAAACCTTTAAGCAATTCTAGTCACTCCGACCCTTTTATTAACATATGATATGGTGACTAAATATATACCCACCCCGCTGTTCATAGCTGGCGAAGGCAAGGAGGGTTACAATACTTGAAGGAGAATGAATATACTCACAAGCCGTTACTCACCAAACGCGAAAGAGAAGTGTTCGAACTGTTAGTACAAGACAAAACAACAAAGGAAATCGCTAGTGAATTGTTTATCAGCGAAAAGACGGTTCGGAATCATATTTCGAATGCTATGCAAAAGCTTGGTGTTAAGGGGCGATCACAAGCTGTTGTAGAGCTCCTAAGAATGGGAGAACTAGAACTATAATTTAGACCGGCTATCCTTTTAAAGGAGGCCGGTTTATTATTGCTTAGATTAAGGGATAGACAATATTTCCTTCTTGATATTTAATCATAAAAGATAGAAAATAGGCACATGGATAGCTTCGGAAAATAACTTAGTAGGTTAATATATGAATGTTGTTAGAAAATGATAGCAAGCTTAGGAGTTGTGAATGATGTTTGATAATCTGGAGGATCGAGGTCATGTAGAGAATTCAGTTGCTGAAATAGAAAAAGACTTAAGATACATAGCGGGTATCATTAAGCAAAAGGGGAGAGAAATCCTAAGTGATTTTACCATAACCCCGCCCCAATTTGTCGCACTTCAATGGTTATTTGAAGAGGGAGGCATGACAATTGGGGAGTTATCGAATAAAATGTATTTGGCGTGCAGCACGACAACTGATCTGATTGATCGAATGGAAAAAAGCGAGCTTGTAAAAAGGGAAAAGGACCCAAATGATCGCAGAGTTGTTCGCATTCATTTATTACAAAAAGGTGAGCGAATAATAAATGAAGTTATTCTAAAACGTCAAAATTATCTTCAACATTTACTGGCAGACTATTCATATGATGAGGTAAAACAATTACAAAATAATATGAAAAAACTACATCAAGAAATGAGTAAAGAATGAGGCGAGATTTTTGAAACAACCAATTGGAATAATAGATTCGGGAGTTGGAGGATTAACAGTAGTAAAAGAAGTGATGCGTCAGCTTCCAAATGAACAAATCTTATATGTTGGGGATACAGCAAGATGTCCCTATGGTCCAAGACCAACGGAGGAAGTCAAAGCTTATACATGGCAAATGACCCAATTTTTACTTGAAAAGGATATTAAAATGCTTGTCATTGCCTGTAATACAGCAACAGCAGCTGTACTTGATGAAATTCAGAAAGAGCTGAGAATACCCGTCATTGGTGTTATTCATCCTGGTGCAAGAACAGCAATCAAAGTAACGAAAAACTACCAAATTGGGGTCATCGGGACAATTGGCACCATTAAAAGCCATGCTTATGAAATTGCCTTAAAATCGATAAATAATAAGTCAAAGGTTACTGGCCTTGCTTGTCCTAAATTTGTTCCTCTAGTTGAAAGCGGAGAGTATAATGGTCCAGTGGCTAAAAAAATAGTTGCTGAAACCTTAAGACCATTGAAGAAAAAAGGTCTTGATACACTGATACTAGGGTGTACCCATTATCCATTATTGGAGGCATTAATCAAAAATGTGATGGGGAAGGGGGTCTCCGTCATCAGCTCCGGTGAGGAAACTGCTCGTGAGGTAAGCACTATTTTGTACCATAGTGGGAAACTAAATACATCGAATCACAGAGCAGAACATCATTTCTACACAACCGGATCAAGGTCTATTTTTAAAAAAATCGCCACTCAATGGCTCGAAGAAGAAAATATAAATGTTTCATCTATCCGACTTTAGGTGACAGGCACCTTCCAGAAAAAGGAAGGTGCCTGTCACCTAAAATTTTTTCTAAAGACGGTCTAAATTACAAATAGGCTCGTATACATGGTAGTACAAACTGTCTTTGGAGGGATAAAAATGTTTAAAAATAAAAAATCAATGATTGTGTCGTCAGTCATGATTTCATCGCTTCTCTTGTCTGGGTGTGGCTTATTAGACTTTGAGTGGAAGCAAAAGATTGACCCACCTAAGGAAGAATCATTGACAGATGATACTTCAAAAATAAGCACAGAGGAAGGAACAGCTGAAAAGGAAAACAAAGATCAAAATGTGGCTGCTGAGAACACCTTAAAAACAGAGCTTTATCTTGTGGATAAAAATGGCTACGTTGTACCACAAACCCTAGACTTACCAAAAACAAATTCTGTGGCGAAACAAGCTTTGGAATATTTAGTTCAAGGTGGACCAGTAACGGATATGTTACCTAATGGTTTTAAAGCTGTTATTCCTGCTGAAACCAACGTGAGCGTGGATATTGATAAAAAAGATAAAGTAGCTACAGTGAATCTTTCTAAAGAATTCAAGAATTATAAGAAAGAGGATGAATTGAAAATCTTACAATCCATCACTTGGACTTTGACTCAATTTGATTCCGTTGACAAGGTAAAGCTTCAGCTAAATGGATACGCATTAAAAGAAATGCCTGTGAATAAAACTCCAATCAAAGATGGATTAACAAGGGCAAATGGGATCAACATCGATACGACAGATGTATTGGATATTACCAATACAAGGGCGGTGACTGTTTATTATTTAGGAGAGGAAGATGATTCATACTATTATGTCCCTGTTACTCGTCGTGTGAGCAATAAAGTCGACAATAATATTCAAGCGGCAGTAGACGAGCTTATTAAAGGACCTAGTTATACTTCAAAACTAGTATCCGACTTCTCAGAAGAAGCTAGACTTTTAGATGAACCAAAAGTAGAAAACGGGAAAGTAACTTTAAACTTTAATGAATCCATTGTAAATAGCTTAGATAAGAAAAAGGTTTCACAGCATTTATTAGAATCCTTGGTGTTATCTTTAACAGAACAAAAAGGAATTGAAAGTGTAGCCCTTACTGTCAATGGAAAAACAGATCTTCTCAATGAGAAGGGGGAAAAACTCACCAAGCCTGTAACAAGACCGGAAAATGTGAATACAGGTAGTTTTTAAAAAAAATTTTTTGATATACTATAGAATAGACTTCGAAAAGGGGTTGGCATTTTGCCAGCTCTTCTTTCTTGTTTGAAGTATAATATTTACGATTGTTCTGAGAGGTTTTTGTAAGACTAAGGAGGAATCATTATGCGTTTTGATGGAAGAGAACCGCAACAATTAAGGCCCATACATATTGAAACTGGTTATATTAAACATCCTGAAGGATCAGTACTAATTACAGTAGGAGACACAAAAGTTATTTGTGCAGCCAGTATTGACGAAAGAGTACCCCCTTTTATGCGTGGTGAAGGGAAAGGATGGATTACAGCGGAATATTCGATGCTTCCAAGGGCCACAGAGCAGAGAAATATTCGTGAATCTTCCAAAGGGAAAATCACTGGAAGAACAATGGAAATACAACGTTTAATTGGAAGGGCATTGCGCTCAGCAGTGGATTTAGAAGCCATTGGAGAGCGTACGATTTGGCTTGATTGTGATGTAATCCAAGCAGATGGGGGCACAAGAACAGCATCAATCACAGGCGCTTTTGTTGCCATGGCTATAGCTCTTGAGAAGCTTTATTCAACGAAAAAACTTTCAAAATATCCAATTAAAGACTTCTTGGCGGCAACGAGTGTCGGTATTTTAGAAGATGACAGTGTTGTATTAGATTTGAACTATGTAGAGGATTCCCAAGCAAAAGTGGATATGAATGTTGTGATGACAGGAAATGGAGAATTTGTTGAGCTACAAGGAACTGGAGAAGAAGCGACATTTTCTTATCAGCAGCTTCAAGATCTCTTGAGTATTTCTCAAGAGGGAATTATGAACCTTTTTGAAAAACAAAAGGAAGCATTAGGAGAAGAGATTGTTAGAAAAATAATGAAAAAATAAAGGGGAAATTTTTAAAAATGAAAGAAGTCATCATTGCAACGAAAAATCCGGGGAAAGCAAAAGAATTTGTACAAATGCTGGAGCCCCTAGGATTTCAGGTGAAAACTTTACTTGATTACCCAGAAATAGAAGATGTCGAAGAAACGGGAAAGACATTTGAGGAAAATGCAATCCTTAAAGCGGAGAGTATTTCAAGTGCTTTAGGAAAAATGGCTATAGCTGATGACTCAGGGATCGTGATAGATGCTTTAGATGGAAGACCGGGAATTTTTTCTGCCAGATATGCAGGAGAAGAGAAAAATGACGAAAAAAATATCGACAAAGTATTAGCCGAACTAGAAGAAGTGTCAGAAAGGGATCGTACTGCACGTTTTTATTGTGCCCTTGCCGTTGCTGTCCCAGGTCAAAGCACATTTACAGTGCACGGAACTTGTGAAGGTCTTATCTTAAAAGAACGAAGAGGAACAAATGGTTTTGGTTACGATCCAATTTTTTATGTCATTGAAGAAGGAAAATCAATGGCAGAATTAGCACCTGAGGAAAAAAATCAGATTAGTCATCGTGCAAATGCATTAAAAGAGCTAAAAAGAGTTTTTTTAACAGAATTTAAAGGGTGAGAATGTATGGGGAAAATTCTTATTGTCAGTGATAGCCATGGATTAACGAATGAATTAGAGAAACTTAAAGAGACATATAAAGATGAAGTTGATTTGATGATTCATTGTGGTGATTCAGAGCTTTTTGCGGATGACAAGCAAGTGGATAAATTTCTCATTGTTAGAGGTAATTGTGATTATGAGTCGAAATTTCCTAATGATATTCTTGAAACCTACGAGGGCCTAAATATTTTCATAACTCATGGACATAGATACTCTGTGAAGTCTTCTCTCATGAGTCTTCTATATCGTGCAAAAGAGCTTGATGCTAAAATTGTTTGCTTTGGTCATTCCCATATTGTCGGGGCTGAAATGAATAAGGGGATCCTCTTTCTTAACCCCGGAAGTATTAGTTTGCCAAGAGGACGTCGAGAAAGAACGTATATGATTCTTGATATCCAAAAGACAAGTCTCGATTTACGGGTGTATGATTTCGATAGTGGAGAATTAGAGGAATTAAGGCAAAGCTTTACACTTTAAAAAAAGTGGATTATTGTCTATAATATTTGTAAGAGGGTTAATTCATCCTCTTACAAATATTTTCTTAAGAAAATGATTTATAGTTATTGACTTTTGTAAGCTATCCACCTATAATAAAAAATGTCTTTGAAAAAAGGAACGACATATATTATTAAGTTGTCCCAGTAGCTCAGCTGGATAGAGCACGTTCGAATAAGCTTCTCCGAATAAGCAACAGCGTACTAATCGAACCACTGCTTGAATAATCTTTCTGAGATTAGGACGTACCCCGAAATGTGGTAGTAAAAATTAAATATATATTATTAATAAGTCCCAGTAGCTCAGCTGGATAGAGCACGTTCGAATAAGCTTCCTCGAATAAGCAACAGCGTACTAATCGAGCCACTGCTTGAATAATCTTTCTGAGATTAGGACGTACCCCGAAATGTGTTAATAAAAATTAAATAGATATTATTAAGTTGTCCCAGTAGCTCAGCTGGATAGAGCACGTTCGAATAATCTTCCTCGA
Source organism: Bacillus massilinigeriensis (assembly GCF_900117315.1). Classification (GTDB taxonomy): domain Bacteria; phylum Bacillota; class Bacilli; order Bacillales; family Cytobacillaceae; genus Bacillus_BE; species Bacillus_BE massilionigeriensis. Next base: position 3,116,341 of record NZ_LT630337.1, on the reverse strand, counting down.
ATAAGCAACAGCGTACTAATCGAGCCACTGCTTGAATAATCTTTCTGAGATTAGGACGTACCCCAAAATGTGGTAGTAAAAATTAAATATATATTATTAATAAGTCCCAGTAGCTCAGCTGGATAGAGCATACGCCTTCTAAGCGTACGGTCGGGAGTTCGAATCTCTCCTGGGACGCCATCTATACTACATACCTTTAAAGTTAACTCACTTAAATAGTGAGTTTTTTTGTTTTTCCTCTTCTTTTCACGATCTTTTTAATCCTTAATCCTCATATAGCAGTCAATCCCTAACTGGATTTCTTAAGATCATAGGAGGATTTAGAAAAATTCAAAAAAAATTAATAATTTGAAAAACGTCGATTGCACCAACATTGTAAGCGATTACAGCTTGATTTATTAATCTAAATTATCAAATAATTCTTGAAAATGGTGTTGACTCTCATACGAAATCAGCGTAAGATAATCCTCAAATAAAGAAAACAACACTCCATAACTTCTTTCCTTCTAAAGTAAAAATAGTGTTTGTTCTCTCTATTTTTTTAAGGTCTTGATGAACATTTAAAGATTAATATTAAAAAGCGTTGACGAGGATAAGTAGTTTTTTGTTTAGATCTACAGAGAGCCGGGATTTGCTGGGAACCGGTGATTTGAACTTAAGATGAACTCACCTCTGAGCACTAATTTGAAACTTGAGTAGAGTTAGTCGAGTGCCCGCACTCGTTATCAAAATGATCAGCTACATGATCAAAAGTGCACACGTTTCATGTGTGAACAAGGGTGGTACCGTGGATTGGTTTAATAAGCCTTTTCATCCCTTATGCCTTATATAGATAGGTATTTGGAGATGAGAGGGCTTTTTTATTTATAATTAAACAACCATTAAGGGAGGTCAATTATTCATGTTGCAAGAAGCCGCCTTTACGGAAACAAAGGCTGAAAACCGATCGATTACTGGTGCAGAACTTTTATTAGAAGCATTAGAAAGGGAAAATGTCGAAGTCATATTTGGCTATCCGGGTGGAGCTGTCTTACCACTTTATGATAAAATCTATGATTCTAAAATTCTTCACGTCTTACCTCGACATGAACAAGGGGGCATCCACGCAGCTGAAGGTTATGCAAGAATCTCTGGTAAAACGGGAGTGGTTATTGCAACATCTGGTCCGGGTGCAACCAACATCGTGACTGGTCTAACTGATGCGATGATTGATTCATTGCCATTAGTTGTATTTACTGGCCAGGTGGCGACTGGAGTAATTGGCACGGATGCTTTTCAAGAAGCAGATGTTCTTGGAATTACAACGCCGATAACAAAATATAACTATCAAGTTCGCAATATTGCGGATATTCCACGAATTGTTAAAGAGGCTTTTTATATTGCTTCAAGTGGAAGACCAGGACCAGTATTAATTGATTTACCTAAGGATATCGCTTCTGGAATCTCTGAACGACCTGAAGAGCAAGAAATTAATCTTCCTGGTTATCAACCAAATGTGCATCCAAACTACCTACAAATTAGAAAGCTAACAGAGGCAGTAAGCAGCGCAAAACGCCCAGTTATTTTAGCAGGGGCAGGTATTCTTCATGCCAATGCTTCAAAGGAGCTTAAGGAATATGCAGAGCAACAGCAAATTCCTGTTACTCATACCTTGCTAGGTCTTGGAGGCTTTCCTGCTGAACATGAGCTTTTTATTGGAATGGCTGGCATGCATGGCTGTTATGCAGCGAATATGGCATTGTATGAATGTGACTTACTCATCAATATTGGTGCAAGATTTGATGACCGTCTTACAGGAAATTTAGAACATTTTGCTCCAAATGCAACAGTTGCGCATATTGATATTGATCCAGCAGAGATTGGGAAAAACGTTCCAACACAAATCCCAGTCGTGGCTGATGCGAAGGAAACCTTGAAGCAGCTTATTGCTCAAGACGGAAAGCCACCATTGCACAAAGAGTGGGTGGAAACCGTTCAAAAATGGAATGAAAAGAACCCATATCGCTATGAAAACTCTGAACAATTAAAGCCGCAAAAAGTACTAGAAATGCTTTACGAAAAAACAAATGGTGAAGCAATTGTTGTTACTGATGTTGGTCAGCATCAAATGTGGGCAGCACAGTATTATAAATTTTCAAATGCCAATCGATGGGCAACATCAGGAGGCCTTGGTACGATGGGATTTGGCTTACCAGCAAGTATTGGAGCTAGCTTCGCTGACCCAGATTCAATTGTGTTATCCATTAATGGAGATGGCGGCTTCCAAATGTGTACTCAAGAGCTTGCTGTCATTAAAGAGTATAATCTTCCAATCAAGATTATCATCCTTAATAACAAGGCTCTTGGAATGGTTAGACAATGGCAGGAATTATTCTATGATGCAAGATATTCACATAGTAAGAATCCTGTTCAACCATCCTTTGTAAAAATTGCGGAGGCTTTTGGAATCAAAGGCTATGAAATTCATCATGAAAAGGAAGCTGAAACCATTCTCAATGAGGTATTAAACAATCGTGAACCTGTTCTTTTGGATTTTAGAATTAATCCAGATGAAAATGTATACCCAATGGTTGCACCAGGCAAAGGATTACATGAAATGGTGGGTGTAGAAGAATGAAACGAATAATTACATTAACTGTAATGAATCGTCCAGGGGTCCTCAATCGAATGACCAATTTGTTTTCAAAAAGAAATTATAATATTGAAAGCATTACCGTTGGTCATTCTGAACAGGAAGGGGTTTCAAGAATTACTTGCGTCGTGAATGTTGATAATGACCAAATAATTGAACAGATTACAAAGCAGCTTAACAAGCAAGTTGACGTAATTAAAGTAACAGATATTACCGAGCAATCTATTGTTGCCAGGGAATTAGCGTTAATAAAAGTATTAACTACTGCGAGCACAAGAAATGAAATCTATTCTTTAATTGAACCTTTTAGAGCATCTATCGTCGATGTCAGCAAGGATAGTATTAGTATTCAAATTACAGGTGAATCTGATAAAATCGAAGCTTTTATCGAGTTAATAAGACCATATGGAATTAAGGAACTGGCACGAACTGGTACAACTGCATTCCAACGTGGAACACAAAGAGCAAGTAACAATCAATCTAAATCATTTTCTATTGTTTAATTTCAGTAACGAAAGGGAGTATTAATCATGGCAAAAATGTATTATAACGGAGACGCAAATCAATCATATTTTAATGGGAAAACGGTAGCAGTTATCGGATACGGATCACAAGGTCATGCGCATGCCCAAAATATGAGAGAAAGTGGAGTAAATGTAGTTATTGGTCTTAGACAAGGTAAATCTTGGGATAAAGCAGTGGAGGATGGATTTGAAGTATATTCTGTTGGCGAAGCAACTGCAAAAGCTGATGTAGTAATGATTCTATTACCTGATGAGCTTCAACCAAAAGTATATAATGAAGAAATTGCTCCAAACCTAACCAATCAAGCATTAATGTTTGCTCACGGATTTAATATCCATTTCCATCAAATTGTTGCACCAAAAACAAGTGATGTTTTACTTGTTGCACCAAAAGGTCCTGGACATTTAGTAAGAAGAACTTATCAAGAAGGTGCAGGGGTACCAGCGTTATTTGCCATCTATCAGGATGTAACAGGTGAAGCAAGAGAATTAGCATTAGCCTATGCCTATGCCATTGGAGCATTACGTGCTGGAGCTCTAGAAACAACCTTTAAAGAAGAAACTGAAACTGACCTATTTGGAGAACAAGCTGTATTATGTGGAGGTCTAACTTCATTAATCAAAGCTGGTTTTGAAACTCTAACTGAAGCTGGATATCAACCAGAATTGGCTTATTTTGAGTGTTTACATGAAATGAAGCTAATCGTTGACTTAATTTACGAAGGTGGATTAGAAAGAATGCGCTATTCAATTTCTGACACAGCACAATGGGGCGACTTTGTTAGTGGTCCAAGAGTAGTCAATGCTGCTGTTAAAGAAGAAATGAAGGCTGTTCTTAAAGATATTCAAGAAGGTCAGTTTGCTAAAGGTTGGATTCTAGAAAACCAAGCTAATAGACCGGTTTTCAATGCAATTAATGAAAATGAAAAACAACATCCAATTGAAAAAGTAGGAAAAGAATTGCGCGCCATGATGCCTTTTGTCAATAAAGACAGAAAGAAAGAAGTGGTGGGTAGTGCGCAAAATTAAAATATTTGATACGACATTAAGAGACGGAGAGCAGTCAGCTGGAGTCAATCTCAATTTTACCGAAAAGTTTGAAATAGCTAAACAGCTCGAAAGACTTAATGTGGATATCATAGAGGCAGGTTTTCCAGCTGCCTCTAAAGGGGATTTTTCCTCGGTACAGCAAATCGCAAATGCAATCAGAAATTGTTCGGTGACTGGGCTAGCACGCTCAGTCTATACCGACATTGATACGGCTTGGGAGGCTCTAAAGAATGGAGCGGAACCAAGATTACATGTATTTATCGCAACATCTCCCATTCACCGTGAATATAAGCTGAAAATGTCTAAAGAAGAAGTCTTAAATACTTCAGTAGAAATGGTTAAATATGCGGCGAAAAAGTTTCCGATTATTCAATGGTCTGCTGAGGATGCTACACGAACAGAGCTCCCATTCTTAGCAAGTATTGTAGAGGCTGTCATTCAAGCTGGAGCAAATGTCATTAATATTCCTGATACAGTTGGATACACAACGCCAAAAGAGTACGGAGAAATTTTCCAATATTTAAAAAATAATGTTCCCTCTATTGATAAAGTTTCATTGTCCACTCATTGCCATGATGACTTAGGGATGGCAATCGCCAATTCCCTTGCAGCGGTAGAAAACGGTGCGACACAAGTTGAAGGGACGATTAATGGAATCGGTGAAAGAGCAGGCAATGCCGCATTAGAGGAGTTTGCTGTCGCTCTATACACAAGACAAGACTATTATCAGGCTGAGACCCGACTGAAACTAAAAGAAATCAGCCGATCAAGCAATCTTGTTAGTAGATTAACAGGAATGGTGGTACCAGCAAATAAAGCGGTCGTGGGTAGAAATGCCTTTGCTCATGAATCGGGTATTCATCAGGACGGAGTATTAAAAGAAAAAACAACCTATGAAATTATTTCACCTGAATTAGTTGGCTATCAAGAAAACTCATTGGTTCTAGGGAAACACTCAGGTCGACACGCTTTCAAAAATAGATTAGAAGAAATCGGGCTAACCGTCGAAGAAAGTGAAATAAGTAAACTTTTTGCCGTCTTTAAAGACTTAGCTGATCGTAAAAAGGAAATGACGGATGATGATTTAGTGGCAATTGTTCTGGAAGAGAAGCTATCGAAGGAAAAGAAATTCTTTGATTTGACACAATTACAGGTCCAATATGGAACGAATAATGTTCCTACGGCAACTGTTACTCTTTCAGGAAGAAATAATGAGGTAATTCAAGAGGCCGCTACAGGCTCAGGAAGTATCGAAGCCCTTTATAACACTTTAGAAAAATGCATAAATGAAAAGGTTCATTTAAAAGATTATCGAATTCAATCGGTTGGTGCTGGTAGAGACGCCTTGGCACAGGTTTTTGTCAAGCTTGAGTATGCAGGAACAGCGACAAGTGGCAGGGGATTAGCACAAGACGTGTTGGAGGCATCCGCAAGAGCCTACCTAAATGCCATTAATCGAGTGATATACATGAACGAAAAAAATCCCACAGTTTTACAGAGTTAATTAGCATAATAAGAGCTCTTTCTGAGGTGGAGATGGAGCTTTGACAAAGAACGGAGTGAAAAGAATGAAAAAACAGATTGCAGTTTTATCTGGAGATGGAATTGGTCAAGAGGTAACACAAGGAGCAATCGACGTTCTGAAAGCGATTGGAGAAAGATTTAATCATCAGTTCTATTTCATCTATGGAAAAATTGGTGGATCAGCCTATGATGCAGAAGGCACTCCACTTCCAGATGAAACGATTAAATTATGCAAGGAAAGTGACGCAGTTCTTTTAGGGGCAGTTGGTGGAACAAAATGGGACCGTATTCCTGTACATTTACGTCCCGAGCAAGGTTTGTTGAAGATTCGTAAGGAATTAGATCTTTATGCAAATTTAAGACCAACTAAATATTATCCTAGTCTTGAAGAATCATCTCCACTTCGAAAAGAATATATCCAGGACGTCGACATGCTTATGGTGCGGGAACTCACTGGTGGATTATATTTTGGAAAACCAAGTGAGCGGACTAAGCAGGACGGAAAGGATGCAGTGGTTGATACATTATTCTACCAAAGATACGAAATGTATCGAGTCATTGATTTAGCTTTCCAATTGGCTAGCAAGCGCAAGAAAAAAGTTACATCAGTTGATAAAGCGAATGTATTAGAATCAAGCAGAATGTGGAGAGAGGTCTCAGAAGAAATCGCAACTAAGTATCCTGATGTTGAACTTGAACACATGCTAGTAGATAACGCTGCAATGCAAATGATTAAAAATCCGAAGAAGTTTGATGTTGTTGTAACAGAAAATATGTTTGGTGATATTTTAAGTGATGAAGCATCTGTTTTAACAGGCTCACTAGGAATGCTTCCATCTGCAAGTATCTCACAAGATGGACCATATTTATATGAACCTATTCACGGTTCAGCTCCTGATATTGCTGGACAAAATAAAGCAAATCCACTTGCTACTATTCTATCTGCCGCAATGATGCTTCGATTATCCTTTGGATTAGAGAAAGAGGCACAAGCAGTTGAGCATGCAGTTAATGAAGTTTTAGAAGCAGGTTTTAGAACAATGGATATTTCATCAACTGGTAAGAAGGTTGTTAGCACCTCCGAAATGATTCAAGAGGTTAAGTCGACCATTCTAGATCAAGGTGAAATTTCAAACATCATGAATTGCTATGCGTAACAAACAAGATTAAAGCTGACTAGTGAAGTTTTGTTCCTCTTTTTTACAGGTGCTATAAATTTTAGGTAACTGTAATATTGGTGCAAAATTCGATAGAGTCAGCTTTTTCTTCATAGTTTAGATGGTTAATAAAGAGAAATTAGGAGGCTTGGATATGGGGAAGTCAATTGTTGAAAAGATATGGGAGAATCATGTCGTTCATAGGGAAGAGGGCAAACCAGATTTATTATATATTGATCTTCATTTAGTACATGAAGTAACATCACCACAGGCATTTTCCGGTTTACGAATGAAAAGTCGAAAGGTAAGAAGACCTGATAAAACCTTTGCTACGATGGACCATAATGTTCCGACTTTCAATCGATTTAAAATAGATGATCCAGTTGCCTTAAATCAAATGACCACACTTGAGAAAAACTGTCTTGAATTTGGAGTGCCGTTAGCTGGTTTAGAAAGTCCAGATCAAGGAATTGTTCATGTTATAGGTCCAGAACTAGGGTTAACTCAGCCTGGAAAAACAATTGTATGCGGAGATAGCCACACTTCTACTCACGGTGCTTTCGGTGCACTAGCTTTTGGAATAGGTACCAGTGAGGTTGAGCATGTATTAGCCACACAAACTCTATGGCAAACAAAGCCAAAAACCTTAAAGCTTCAAATCGATGGAAAGCTTGCAAAAGGTGTCACAGCTAAGGATGTCATCCTCTATATTATTGCCAAAGAAGGAATCAAATTTGGTACAGGTTATGTCATTGAATATTGTGGAGATGTCATAAAGAACTTGTCAATGGATGAAAGAATGACGATTTGTAATATGTCCATTGAGGGTGGTGCTAGAGCAGGCCTAGTTAGTCCAGATGAGACAACATTCGCTTACTTAAAAGGAAGAAAATATGCTCCGAAAGAAGAAGAGTTTGAGAAATATGTTCAAAAATGGGGCGAATTAGCCTCAGATTCAGATGCAGAATACGACAAGGTAATCGAAATCGATGGAAATGATATATCTCCAATGGTCAGCTGGGGAACCAATCCATCGATGACTGCCAAAATTGAAGATAATGTTCCAACAGTAGCAGAATGTCAGTCGGAAATTGATATCAGCTCATTACAACACGCTGTTCAATATATGGGTTTAAAAGAAGGTCAAAAGATTGAAGACATCGAGGTTCAGCATGTATTTATCGGCTCATGTACCAATTCCAGATTAGATGATTTACGTCAAGCTGCAGAAGTAGTAAAAGGGAAAAAGGTGAATCCAAAGGTTAGGGCATTAGTCGTTCCAGGTTCTCAAAAGATCAAGAAACAGGCTGAAGAAGAGGGTCTTGATAAAATTTTCATTGAAGCTGGTTTTGAATGGAGAGATTCTGGCTGTAGCATGTGTTTAAGCATGAATAATGATATCGTCCCAAGCGGAGAGCATTGTGCATCAACTTCTAATCGGAACTTCGAAGGCCGCCAGGGAGCTGGAGCAAGAACCCACTTAGTTAGTCCGGCAATGGCAGCAGCAGCCGCAATCTACGGTCATTTTGTCGATGTCAGAAAAATAATGACAGCAGAGATGGTGTGAAGGAGGAATTGTAATGAGTGGAGTGAATTTATTAGAAGGTAAAGCGGTTGGGTTAAATCGCGCAAATGTTGATACAGATCAAATTATCCCAAAACAATTTCTTAAAAGAATTGAAAAAACCGGATTTGGTCAATATCTATTTTTTGATTGGCGATATCTTCCGAATGGAGACCTTAACCCTGATTTTGAATTAAATGCCCCACAAAATGCTGGAGCAGAAATATTAATTGCAAATGAAAATTTTGGTTGTGGTTCTTCGAGGGAGCATGCTCCATGGTCATTATTAGATTATGGTTTTAAAGCGGTTATTGCCCCATCCTTCGCAGATATTTTTCATCAAAACTGTTTAAAAAATGGAATTTTGCCTATTGCATTGAAACCAGAGGAAGTTGATTATCTATTAGAAAAAACGAAGGATCAACCAATAAACCTAAGCATTTCATTAGAAGCGCAAACAATTGAAGATCAAGAAGGATTTAAAGCTCAATTCTCCATTCATCCATATTGGAAAAACCTATTGATGAATGGATGGGATGAAATTGAAATCACCATACAACTAGATGATGAAATTAGAAAATTCGAAGAGAAGGAAGAACTATTTAAAATTTCATGATTGAAAACTGTACAACCATACATTAAATAATCGTAGATTAAGGGGCCAAACATCTAATAACAAGAAAATAGATGCGTGAAAGAGAGGCATCTTCTATTGTGCAAAAGGATGTTTTGGCTCCTTTTCTACACTTTTTTGTTTTTTCGTCTTTATCATGCTAAACTTACTTCATTAAGAAAGGATAGGAGATCATTATAAATGAAAAGACGGGAACGAAAAAAGAAAGGTAATGTGATACTCTTTCCCGATTTAGAAAAAAGGCTTTTGATTATGGGGGTAGAAAGTCTCCAAGAGAAAAACTACCATCAGGCGATACAATTTCTAGAAGAAGCGAAGGAATTAGATAGTGAAAATGAGGAAGTATACATAGGTTTAGTTCTTTCCTATTATGAAACTGGAAATTATCAAGAGGCAAAGCTGCTAGCTAAAAAGATGTTAGCGGAAGGGATTGGAGATTATTTTCAGACAGCGGATTTATATATGATGATCCTTATTCAGCTACATGAGTATGAAGAATTGATTTCCTATATTGAAGTTTTAGTTGAAGAAAATGAAATCTCAAGTGAAAAACAAGTTCATCTCTTGAACATGCTGCAATTTTACAAAAGACAAATGGAAGATCAACAAGACCAGCATGAGGACGGATCGAATGACGAGAACGAAATCAGCCTTCAAAGCCTTTTTGAAGAGGAAGATATATATAAACAAATGCTACTGTTATCTGAGCTGTCAACCCGGAATATTAGAGTGTACTTAACCGAGATTAAAGCCTATCTCATTAGTGAGCAAGGAAATCCTTTCTTGAAGACGATGCTACTCAACATATTACATGACCAGCAATTCGATCAAGAAATTGAAATAGAGAAATTTGGGGAAAGATTATCGGTCAATCCAATGAAGCTTCATTCCATTCAAGACCAACCACAATTATTGGCTATCATAGAAGAACTGAAAAAGCATTTTGAAAATGATGATCCAGTTCTATATGAAAATACAAAAAAATTGGTGGAAAGGCAGCTTTTCATATTGTATCCATTTGAAATAAATCCACCTAATTCCTTTCTCTGGGCAATGGCTTATTATGTCACTGCAAGTGAATATTTAGGAAAGGAATTATCTCTTGAAGAATTTTGTGAGTTAAACGACATACAGGAGGATTCTTTGAAAAATGCTCTAATGGAAATACAAAAAATAGAAAAAATTTCTTATCCGATATTTTAGTCTTGCCTGTTGAAACAAGGAAATCGTATGTTATAATGTAGTGGTTGCAATGTGTAAATTTTTTTACATATTAAAAAGGATGTATATCCATAAACGAACTTAATGTCGTTATGAATCTCAAACTGATAATAGATTTTTGGAGGGAAGTACCTAATGTCTGCAAAATGGGAAAAAGTAGAAGAGAATGTTGGTGTTCTCACTGTTGAAGTAGATGCAGAGAAAGTAAACGAAGGTTTAGATGCTGCATTTAAAAAAGTTGTAAAACAAGTAAATGTACCAGGATTCCGTAAAGGAAAAATGCCTCGTAGTATTTTTGAAAAACGCTTTGGTGTAGAATCACTTTACCAAGACGCAATCGATTATTTACTTCAAGATGCATACGAAAATGCAATCAATGAAACAGGAATCGAGCCAGTGGATCGTCCTGAAATCGATGTTGAACAAATTGAAAAAGGCAAAACATTCATTTTCAAAGCAAAAGTTACTGTTAAGCCTGAAGTTAAGCTTGGCGAATACAAAGGTCTTGAATTGAAAAAATTCGATACAACTGTAACAGATGAAGATGTTGAAAACGAATTGAAATCTCTTCAAGAAAAACATGCTGAGTTAGTTGTTAGAGAAGAAGGCACAGCTGAAAATGGTGATACTGTTGTTCTTGATTTCGAAGGTTTCGTTGATGGTGAAGCATTCGAAGGCGGACAAGCAGACAACTATACACTTGAATTAGGCACAGGCACATTTATTCCTGGATTCGAGGAGCAATTAGTTGGAACTAAAGCTGGGGAAGAAAAAGATGTTGAAGTGACATTCCCTGAAGAATACCATGCTCCTGAATTAGCTGGAAAACCTGCTGTATTCAAAGTGAAAGTTCATGAAATCAAAACTAAAGAACTTCCTGAGCTAGACGATGAATTTGCTAAAGATGTGGATGATGAAGTAGAAACTCTTGATGCTCTTAAAGAAAAAATTAAAGGTCGTTTAGAGCATGACAAAAAGCATGAAGAAGAACATTATGTTCGTGATACCCTTGTAGAAAAGGCTGCTGAAAATGCAGAAATCAATCTTCCAGAAGTAATGACTGAAAATGAAGTAAACCGCATGGTTCAAGAATTCGAACAACGCCTACAAATGCAAGGCTTGAACAAGGAATTATACTTCCAATTCTCAGGCCAAGATGAAAATGCTCTTCGTGAACAAATGAAGGAAGAAGCAGAGCAACGTGTTCGCGTGACACTAACTCTTGAAGCAATTGCAAAGGCTGAAGGAATTGAGCCAACTGAAGACGAGATCAATGAAGAACTTCAAAAAATGGCTGAAATGTACAACATGACTATTGATAATATCAAAAATGCTCTTGGCAACCTAGATGGCTTAAAAGGTGATCTTCGTATCAGAAAATCAATTGAGCTACTTGTTGAAAACAGCAAAACGGTTGAATAATTAAGATAATTATATTAGACATTTCATAAAAATGTTGAGGTAGAAACACCTCTTTTATAATGAATAATGACAAGGCGCGATTCCATCGTGCCTTGTTTTATACAATATTTCCTTTAATTTTTTTGTAATAACATAGGTGTTATATTACATATGCTAGTAAAACCAACCTTCCTTTATCATGGACTAGCAATAGTCAGAAAATAAAATACATATAAATAATAATGAAAAATGAAACAAACCGATATACATATAATAAAAGTGCTGATTTTCGATTTAACTGTACGACATTTGGTTAAGCTTAATGGGTACATATTAATTTTTTGATCTCAAGAGTGAATTAGATGTTCTAGGAGTTATTATTTCATCTAAATAGCTAAAATGTGATACAATGCATTTACATAATACCGAAGAATATGGATATGCTGATAGACAAATTTTACACTTGAGATCTGCATGTTTTAAATATAGGGTATAGAAGTCGCTAAGGGGTGAAAATATGTTTAAATTTAATGATGAGAAAGGACAATTAAAGTGTTCCTTTTGTGGCAAAACACAAGACCAGGTTCGCAAACTAGTTGCCGGACCAGGTGTATATATATGTGATGAATGTATTGAATTATGCACTGAAATCGTGGAAGAGGAGCTTGGTACAGAGGAAGAAGTTGAATTCAAGGATGTGCCAAAGCCGAAAGAAATCCGCGAGATTCTTGACGAATATGTCATTGGACAAGATGAAGCAAAGAAATCTTTGTCTGTAGCAGTATATAACCACTATAAACGGATTAATTCTAACAGCAAAATAGATGATGTTGAGCTTTCAAAGAGTAATATCGCTATGATCGGACCGACTGGTAGTGGGAAAACCTTATTAGCACAAACTCTGGCAAGAATCTTAAACGTACCATTTGCCATTGCAGATGCAACATCCCTTACAGAAGCAGGCTATGTTGGAGAAGATGTGGAAAATATTCTTCTAAAGCTTATTCAAGCTGCTGATTACGATGTTGAAAAGGCAGAAAAGGGAATCATTTATATTGATGAAATTGATAAAATTGCTCGCAAATCAGAGAACCCTTCCATAACAAGAGATGTATCTGGTGAAGGTGTTCAACAAGCACTTCTAAAAATCTTGGAAGGTACTGTTGCAAGTGTTCCTCCTCAAGGTGGGCGTAAACACCCCCATCAAGAATTCATTCAAATTGATACAACGAATATTTTGTTCATTTGCGGTGGTGCATTTGACGGAATTGAGCCTATCATTAAACGCCGTTTAGGTCAAAAGGTTATTGGTTTTGGATCTGAATTAAAACAAAAAGACATAGAAGATAAGGATCTTCTTTCAAAGGTTTTACCAGAAGATCTATTGAAATTTGGGTTAATTCCTGAATTTATTGGCCGTCTACCAGTTATTGCTAGTCTTTCTTCATTGGATGAAGAAGCTCTAGTAGAAATTCTAACTAAGCCAAAAAATGCCCTTGTTAAACAATTCCAAAAGATGCTTGAATTAGATGAAGTTGAGCTTGAATTTGAAGAAGAGGCATTGATTGAAATTGCTAAAAAGGCAATAGAACGCAAAACAGGTGCTCGTGGTCTACGTTCTATCATTGAAGGCATCATGCTCGAAGTAATGTTTGATTTACCATCACGGGAGGATGTCTCAAAATGTATCATTACAAAAGAAACTGTAATGGAAAACAAAGAGCCAAAGCTTATTTTGAAAGATGGTACTGTACTTGATGAAGAGGAACGTAAAACATCAGCGTAAATAACGAAAAACTAGCTCGAGAAGCTTTATATATTTATTCTCCAATGAGGATAAATATTAAGCCTTTCTCGAGCTTTTTTGTCCCTTTCCACATTGGTGGTTGAGCCTTTTCTTCCTAATATTTCTTTGGGAATTTTGTTTATTCAATCCTTTACGAGGAGATACTAGATAAACAACGGGAAGAAATGCAGGAGGGATAAATAATGAGTTGGACAGGGATTGCTTTATTTGTTCAGTTATTTTTTGGAATCATTATTGGACTATACTTTTGGAACTTATTAAAAAGTCAACGTACCCAAAAAGTTTCTATTGATAGAGAATCAAAAAAAGAAATGGATCAGTTGAAAAAGATGCGGTCTATTTCTTTAACAGAGCCATTATCTGAACGAGTCCGTCCAATGACATTTTCAGATATTGTTGGTCAAGAGGATGGCATTAAGTCGTTAAAAGCCGCGCTTTGCGGTCCAAATCCACAACATGTGATTATTTATGGTCCCCCTGGTGTAGGAAAGACGGCCGCGGCCAGACTTGTATTAGAGGAAGCGAAAAGGAATCCAAAATCCCCTTTCCAATTTTCTTCTGTTTTTGTAGAGCTTGATGCAACTACAGCGCGTTTTGATGAAAGGGGAATTGCTGATCCATTAATTGGGTCCGTTCACGATCCAATTTATCAAGGTGCCGGTGCAATGGGACAAGCTGGTATTCCTCAGCCGAAACAGGGAGCTGTAACCAATGCGCATGGTGGTGTTTTGTTTATTGATGAAATTGGGGAATTACACCCGATACAAATGAATAAGCTATTAAAAGTACTAGAGGATCGTAAAGTGTTTTTAGAAAGTGCCTATTATAGTGAGGAAAATACCCAGATTCCTTCACATATTCATGATATTTTTAAGAACGGTCTCCCGGCTGATTTTAGACTGATTGGAGCCACTACAAGAACTCCGAGCGAGATTCCACCAGCCATCCGATCAAGGTGCATGGAAGTATTTTTTCGTGAATTAACGGAAGAAGAAATTGAGAAAGTTGCACGAAAAGCAGCAGCTAAGGTAAATTTAGCAATCAGTGAGGTTGGATTAAATACTTTAGCTCAATATGCTCGGAATGGTCGAGAGGCTGTAAATATGATTCAGATTTCAGCAGGACTCGCCATAACAGAGGACAGAAATTATATTAAAGACGAGGATATCGAATGGGTCATTCATTCAAGTCAGCTTACTCCTCGGATGGAAAGAAGAATAGGTGAAGCGTCAACAGTAGGGCTTGTTAATGGTCTGGCTGTATATGGTCCGAATACGGGTGCTCTTCTTGAAATTGAGGTAACTGTGATTCCGACAAAAGGGTCAGGCTCAATCAATATTACGGGAATTGTTGAGGAAGAAAGTATTGGGGATAAAGGGAAATCAATCCGCAGAAAAAGTATGGCGAAGGGTTCAATTGAGAATGTCATCACTGTCCTCCGTTCCATGGGGGTCCCAGCGGATGAGTTTGATATCCATGTGAATTTTCCGGGGGGTGTCCCAATTGACGGACCTTCAGCGGGTATTGCCATGGCTACGGGAATATATTCAGCAATTTATAAGCATCCGATTGACCACAAGGTTGCGATGACTGGTGAAATTAGCATACATGGAAATGTTAAGCCGATTGGTGGAGTATATCCAAAGGTGAAGGCAGCGAAAAAGGCTGGGGTCCAAAAGGTGATCATTCCAAAGGAAAATTTACAGGGCATGTTAAAAGAAATAAAAGACATCGAGATTATACCGGTTACTCATCTATCGGAGGTATTTGAAATCGCCTTATTAAAGGAATATGCCGAGGAACAAGCCATTACTGCTTCTGTTGAATTAAAAAAGAAGGAAAGTATTTAAATTCTCTTATGGTGTAAACACGGCATCCGTTCACCTTTAAATTTGAACATGCTGAGAAATAGGTCTACACTATACTAGAAACAAGGGTGACTTCGGTTTGCAGATATGTACAAACCGAGGTTTTATTTTTGTGAAAAATATACTCAGGTCTAGTCATGTATAAATGGTCGCTACCGCTTTTCATATTAGACACTTTTTCCTAAATGGGTTAGAATTTGTACAAAGATTAAAATATTTTTAGATGGATAATAGATTCTGATGGAGGTACATAGTTATGGCCAATATGGAAGAAATCACCGTTCCCCTCCTGCCGCTTCGGGGCTTACTTGTTTATCCTACAATGGTCCTTCATTTGGACGTAGGGCGAGATAAATCCGTTCAAGCTCTTGAAAAGGCAATGGTAGATAACAGCTTAATTTTTTTAACGACTCAAATAGATGTATCCATTGATGAGCCGGTTGAAGAAGATATATACAAAATGGGAACATTAACAAAAGTGAAACAAATGTTAAAGCTTCCTAATGGTACGATTCGTGTTTTAGTAGAAGGGTTAAAAAGAGCAGAGATAGTGTCCTTTTATGATGAAGAAGAGTACTATGCAGTCAGCTTAAAAACCTTCGAAGATCCAGAAACAAAGGATGTTGAAGACGAAGCCTTAATGAGGACGATGCTTGAGTATTTTGAGCAATATATAAAAATGTCTAAAAAGATATCTGCCGAAACCTATTCATCTGTGACAGATATTGAAGAGCCGGGAAGAATGGCTGATATCATTGCTTCTCATTTGCCATTGAAGCTGAAAGAAAAGCAGGAAATTCTTGAAACAATTAATGTAAAAGAAAGAATGACCCATGTTATTGAGATTATCCATAATGAAAAGGAAGTCTTAAGCCTAGAGAAAAAGATTGGACAGCGTGTTAAGAAATCAATGGAAAGAACGCAAAAAGAATATTATTTGCGTGAACAAATGAAGGCCATACAAAAGGAACTTGGAGATAAAGAAGGAAAAACCGGAGAAATCGGTGAACTAACAGAGCGAATTGAACAAGCTGGTATGCCTGAAAATGTTGAAAAAACGGCATTCAAAGAATTAGACCGGTATGAAAAGGTACCTTCAAGCTCTGCTGAAAGTGCTGTGATTCGAAATTACATAGAATGGCTAATCTCCCTCCCTTGGTCAAATGCAACAGAGGATGATTTGGATATTCGAAAAGCAGAACGGATATTAAATGAGGATCATTATGGTCTTGAGAAGGTGAAGGAACGCGTTCTCGAATACTTAGCTGTCCAAAAAATGACCAACTCATTAAAGGGTCCGATTTTATGCTTAGCGGGACCTCCAGGGGTTGGTAAAACAAGTCTTGCACGTTCGATTGCCACCTCCTTGAATCGAAGGTTTGTTCGAGTTTCACTTGGAGGGGTTCGAGATGAATCAGAAATACGAGGTCACCGTAGAACGTATGTTGGGGCAATGCCAGGCAGAATCATTCAAGGAATGAAAAAGGCTGGGACGATTAACCCTGTATTTCTATTAGATGAAATCGATAAAATGTCCAATGATTTTCGCGGTGATCCATCCTCAGCTATGTTAGAGGTATTAGATCCTGAACAAAATTATAACTTTAGTGATCATTATATTGAGGAGCCTTATGATTTATCAAAGGTTATGTTCATTGCCACAGCTAATAATTTAGCAACCATTCCAGGTCCATTAAGAGATCGGATGGAAATCATTACGATTGCCGGTTATACGGAGCTGGAAAAGATACATATTGCTAAAGATCACTTATTGCAAAAACAGCTTCATGAGCACGGCCTTTCAAAGTCAATGCTACAAGTTCGCGAGGATGCTATTCAAAAAATCGTTCGCTACTATACAAGAGAAGCTGGAGTAAGGAGTTTAGAGCGTCAGCTCGCTGCCATTTGCCGAAAAACAGCGAAAATTATTGTTTCGGGGGAAAAGAAACGGGTTGTTGTAACAGATAAAAATTTAGAGGAGTTTTTAGGAAAAACCATTTTCCGCTATGGTCAGGCAGAGCTTGAGGATCAAGTAGGTGTGGCTACAGGTCTAGCATACACCACTGTTGGTGGGGATACTCTTCAAATCGAGGTATCTCTGTCACCTGGAAAAGGTAAGCTCGTTCTAACTGGTAAGCTTGGGGATGTTATGAAGGAATCAGCTCAAGCCGCATTTAGCTATGTTCGATCTAAAGCTCGTGAGCTAGGCATTGAAGAAGATTTCCATGAAAAATATGACATTCATATCCATGTACCAGAAGGAGCAGTCCCAAAGGATGGCCCTTCTGCAGGGATAACCATTACTACAGCCCTTGTTTCTGCCTTAACTGGTAAGCCGATTCGTAGAGAGGTTGGAATGACTGGAGAGATTACATTACGAGGTCGAGTATTGCCAATTGGGGGCTTAAAAGAAAAGACCTTAAGTGCCCACCGTGCTGGATTAACTAAGATCATTTGTCCAAAGGATAATGAAAAGGATCTTGATGATATCCCTGAAAGTGTACGTGAGGAGCTACAATTTGTTCTTGTCTCACATGTTGACGAGGTGTTAAACGAGGCATTGATTGGTGGTGCCGGAAAATGAAGGTAACGAGTTCAGAAATTATCATCAGTGCTGTCAAGCCGGACCAATATCCTGATACGTCTATTCCGGAGTTTGCCTTAGCTGGGCGATCGAATGTCGGAAAATCATCGTTTATTAATAAAATGCTGAATCGAAAAGGGCTAGCAAGAATATCATCAAAACCTGGAAAGACGCAAACCTTAAATTTTTATTTAATTAACGAAATTTTACATTTCGTTGATGTACCTGGATATGGGTATGCGAAGGTGTCTAAAAAGGAACGAGAAGCCTGGGGGAAAATGATTGAAACCTATTTAACCACTAGGGAGCAATTAAAGGCAGTGGTGCTCATTGTAGATTTGCGCCATCCACCTTCAAATGATGATGTAATGATGTATGACTTCCTTAAGCACTATGAAATACCATGTATAGTCATTGCAACGAAGGCAGATAAAATTCCTAAGGGAAAATGGCAAAAGCATCTTAAGGTTACAAAAGAAGAATTAGATCTTGATCCAAATGATACGATTATTGTTTTCTCTTCAGAAACTGGAGAGGGAAAAGACAAAGCTTGGTCAGTTATTGAAAGTTATATGTAATATAAAGAAAACCTGCAAATGAACTCTTTGCAGGTTTTTTATATGGATGATGCCAGGCAATTTATTTTTTCCGAATAAAAAGAAGATAGCAACCAACACAAACGAGCGCAATTGGCCAAAACTTCCATGCTATGGAAACACTACTTTCAACTAAACCAAACCACTGAACAATCTTGTCATAAAATAGCAAACAGATGGCAAGAGTTAGGAAAAGCAACCCTTGAAATAGTCCTGCTCCAACCTTTTGATAACGTAATAAAAAGCCTAGAGCTATAATGAGAATGAACGCACCGATGTGATCAGGCCAAATTTCTAACCGGTTGACCACATGAAAATGAATACCAAACCCGGTTAAAATGACACCAGGAAAGATCGCCTCATAATCCTTGGCACCGTAGCCTTGAAATAGGAAGGCAACGCCTACGATTAATAATAAGGTTGGCCATGTATAAAATTCCTTAAATAACATAATATTTGATTGCTGTAGAAAGAAATAGACCCCAAAGCCAATCAGGATAATTCCTGGGAAAATTCGTTGGTTTTTCATCATTTCTCACCTTCCGATAAGGTTTACTTGAATGTTCCTTGTTTTTTTGATATTGTACATAGGGAAGAATGTCGAATTTTGTACACATTTTCATCAGAATTATTTATTTCAATTCATAATCATATCATAGGATTTCATTATCTGTTCACATTTTTTTAAAATTATACAAATTTGTGCGTGCTATAATTAATAATAGTGAATTGTGGAAATAATTATAATTTATAAACTTTTATCATTATTTTAAAATACGAACAGTTAGAAGCTTTACTTTTTTGGGGGTGTCAATTTACCATGCACATTTTGGTCGTTGGTCTTAATCACAAAACTGCCCCAGTAGAAATACGTGAACGATTGACCTTTAACCCATCGCAAATAGGGGATGCGATGAAAGTACTAAATTCGAAAAAAAGTATATTAGAAAACGTGATTGTGTCTACTTGTAACCGGACGGAAATCTATGCAGTCGTGGATCAGCTTCATACTGGTCGATATTATGTTAAGGAATTTTTGTCCCAATGGTTTCAAATTGAGATTAGTGAGTTTTCTCCTTTTCTATTTATTTATGAACAGGATGGAGCGGTTGAACATCTCTTTAAGGTTGCCTGTGGCTTAGATTCTCTTGTTCTTGGAGAAACACAAATTTTGGGACAAGTGCGATCAAGCTTTTTGAAGGGGCAAGAGGAGAAAACAACCGGAACAGTCTTCAATCAACTGTTTAAACAAGCTGTAACATTAGCTAAGCGCGCTCATTCCGAAACGGAAATCGGTGCAAATGCGGTGTCTGTTAGCTATGCAGCAGTGGAATTAGCGAAAAAGATTTTTGGTGAACTAAATCAGAAGCATGTGCTTATCTTAGGAGCAGGAAAAATGGGGGAACTTGCTATTCAAAACCTCCATGGAAATGGAGTTAGCAAGGTTACTGTCATCAACCGAACTTTTGAAAAGGCAAAGGACTTAGCAAGTCGTTTTGAAGGGGATGCCAAACCATTACAAGATCTAAAAGCTTCCCTTACTGTAGCGGATATTCTTATAAGTTCAACTGGAGCGAAGGATTTTGTTATTACGAAGGAATTGATGGAGACAGTCGCAAAACTCCGAAAGGGCAAACCATTATTTATGGTGGATATTGCGGTTCCTCGTGACTTAGACCCTCAGATTGCTGAGTTAGAAAATGTATTTCTCTATGATATCGATGATTTAGAGGGAATCGTTGAAGCGAATTTACAGGAAAGAAAAAAAGCAGCTGAAGAGATTTACCTGATGATTGAAGGCGAAATCGTGGATTTTAAGCAGTGGTTAAATATGCTAGGAGTCGTTCCTGTCATTTCTGCTCTTAGGGAAAAAGCGACCTTGATTCAGTCAGAAACGATGAAAAGCATTGAACGAAAGCTACCAAATCTATCTGAACGAGATATTAAAGTGTTAAACAAGCATACGAAAAGTATTATTAACCAAATGCTTAAGGATCCTATTTTACAAGCAAAAGAGTTGTCAACAAGAAAAGATGCTCGTCAAGCATTGGATTTATTCGTACAGATTTTTAATATAGAAGAGCTTGTGATAAAGGAACAAGAAAAGCGTGATGCTGAAACTGAACGGGTTATGGTTCAATCCGCACAGCCTTCCGTTTCCTTTCAATCATAAACGAGGTCTTGACTATGAATGACATTACTATGGTCAAGCTACATGAACTGACAGTCGTTTTGTATGCTTTAAGTGTCCTTTTATATTTTATTGATTTTCTTAATAGTAACCGGAAAGCAAATAAAATTGCCTTCTGGTTACTTGCGTTTGTTTGGGTTTTGCAAACAATTTTTTTATTTTTATATATGGTTAAAACAGGAAGATTCCCTGTATTAACCATCTCTGAGGGTCTCTATTTTTATGCTTGGGTGCTCGTTACCTTATCGCTTGGGATTAATCGTCTATTACGGGTCGATTTCATCGTCTTTTTTACAAATGTACTGGGATTTTCTATTATGGCTATCCATACCTTTGCACCTGTCCAATTAGAGTCGAATGTCATGGCGGTGAAGTTAGTTTCTGAGCTCTTATTCATACATATAACCATTGCCATTCTAGCCTATGGGGCCTTTTCATTATCATTTATGTTTTCTTTACTTTATTTAATTCAATATGATCTATTGAAAAGGAAAAAGTGGGGGAAAAGACTATTAAGAATAGCGGATTTAACAAGATTAGAGCAGATGTCTTATGTATTAAATGCTATTGGCGTGCCGATGATGATATTGGCCATTATTCTTGGATTACAGTGGGCCTATATTAAAGTCCCTGATATGCATTGGTATGACGCCAAAGTCATTGGTTCTTTTATCGTTTTATGTAGCTTTAGTAGCTATTTGTATATGCGTGTTGGTAAAGGTCTTAATGGAAAATCACTTGCATTATGGAATGTTGCATCATTTTTGATTGTGTTGATCAACTTTTTTCTTTTTGGAAAACTTTCCGCCTTTCATTTTTGGTATTCTTAAAAAGAGTCATAAGCAAAATTATTATAAATAATTGAAATATCCTAATTTTATACTAGGAGGCTATCATGAGAAAAATCATTGTTGGTTCTAGAAGAAGTAAATTAGCCTTAACACAAACCAATTGGGTAATTGAACAATTAAAGAAAATCGATTCATCGTTTGAATTTGAGGTAAAGGAAATTGTGACAAAGGGTGATAAAATACTTGATGTGACTCTTTCAAAGGTTGGTGGGAAAGGTCTCTTTGTTAAGGAAATTGAACAGGCTATGCTAAATGAAGAGATTGACATGGCAGTACATAGTATGAAGGATATGCCAGCCGTTCTCCCTGAAGGTTTGATGATTGGATGTATTCCAGTAAGGGAAGATCATCGCGATGCCCTTATTTCCAAGAATCATATTAAATTAGCTGACTTAAAGCCTGGCTCTGTCATAGGGACTAGCAGTCTTCGACGTAGCGCACAAATATTGGCAAAGCGTCCCGATTTAGAAATAAAGTGGATCCGTGGAAATATTGATACAAGACTATCTAAATTAGAACAAGGCGAGTATGATGCGATTATTTTAGCTGCAGCTGGCCTATCAAGAATGGGTTGGGCAAAGGAGACTGTTACTGAATTTCTTGATGATGATTTATGTATCCCAGCTGTTGGTCAAGGTGCATTATCTATTGAATGCCGTGAAAGTGATAAAGAGCTCTTAGAATTACTGGAAAAATTCACATGTCAAAAGACAAGTCAAGCTGTTCGCGCTGAAAGAGCCTTTCTTGATAAAATGGAAGGTGGATGTCAGGTACCGATTGCCGGCTATGCATCCATTGATCTAGAAAATGATATTATTCTTAATGCACTTGTGGCCTCACCTGATGGTAAGACCATCTTTAAGGAACGGGTAAAGGGTTCCAATCCCGAAGAGGTTGGGGGAATTGCTGCGAACCTATTAATTGAAAAAGGTGCGAAGCAGTTAATCGATCAAGTAAAAGAGGAGCTTGATCAATAATGTCTACCTCATTACCCTTGGAGGGGAGAAGGGTTTTTATTCCTAGGGGACAGAAGCAGTCCGGTTCATTTTCAAAATTAGTGAGAGAATATGGCGGTGTTCCCTTAGAAATCCCATTAATCGAATTTCGACCGGTGGGAGAGGAGCAGTTGAAAAATGTTGTTCAAAGCCTCTCAACCTACGACTGGATGATTTTCACTAGTAAAGTAACCGTTGATATCTTTTTCTCTTATATAGATAAAGCCCTCCCTTTACCCAAGATTGCCGTCATTGGTAGTAAAACGGAAGAGGCGATTCTGGAAAAGGGATATCCAGTAGATTTTCTTCCGAAGGAATATGTTGCTGAAGGGTTTATTCGAGAGTTTATACCAATCGTTCCTAAAGGGTCAAAGGTATTGATACCTAAAGGGAATTTAGCTCGGGATTACATCTCTACCCGATTAAGGTCAATAGGGGTAGAGGTAGATGAAATCATTGTCTATGAAACCTTCTTTCCAGAAGAGAGTAAGTTAAAGCTAAGAAATCTATTGGAAAGCGGAATAATCGATATTCTTGCCTTTACAAGTCCCTCTACAATTGAAAACTTTATGTCAATTGTTAATAAATATGAGCTACATCATAGCTTAGAGGGTGCCCTAATTGTTTGCATCGGACCCGTTGCAAGAAAAAAGGCAGAATCCTTTGGTCTGAAAGTACAGGTTATGCCGGAAAAATATACTGTTTATGAAATGGTAAAAAGTTTAATTTTATATATAGAAAATACATCGAAATATATGGAGGCCGACAAGTTATGAATCTTCAATTTAATCGTCATCGTCGCTTAAGATCAACTAGTAATATGAGGGCGCTTGTTCGCGAAACTCATTTAACTTTAGATGATTTCATTTATCCATTGTTTGTGGTGGAAGGTGAGAATATAAAAAATGAAATCCCTTCCATGCCAGAGGTCTATCATCTTTCATTGGACAACCTAAAGGAAGAGCTTGATGAGGTTGTATCATTAGGAATTAAATCTGTCTTGTTATTCGGAGTTCCAAATGAGAAGGATGAATGTGGAACGGGTGCTTATCATGATCATGGAATCGTTCAAGAGGCAACACGGTTGATTAAGGACCATTATCCAGAACTAATTGTCATTGCTGATACTTGCCTTTGTGAATATACTAGCCACGGACACTGTGGAGTCATTGAAAATGGGGATGTATTAAACGACCCATCCCTTGAGCTTCTAGTCAAAACAGCCGTCAGCCAAGCAAGCGCTGGGGCAGATATCATTGCTCCATCGAATATGATGGACGGCTTTGTTGCTGCAATTAGAGAAGGTCTTGATGAAGCTGGTTTTACTAATGTGCCTATTATGTCTTATGCTGTTAAATATGCTTCTGCTTTTTATGGGCCATTCCGTGATGCTGCACAGTCTGCACCACAATTTGGCGATCGAAAGTCCTATCAAATGGATCCTGCTAATCGTTTGGAAGCATTGCGCGAGGCTGAATCTGATACAAATGAAGGAGCAGATTTTCTTATCGTCAAACCAGGGATGCCATATTTAGATATTGTACGTGATGTGAGAAATAATTTTAATCTTCCTGTGGTTATTTACAATGTTAGCGGTGAATACTCCATGGTTAAAGCTGCAGCAGGTAATGGCTGGATTGATGAAGAAAAAACCGTTATGGAAATGCTAACAGGTATGAAACGTGCTGGTGCTGATTTAATTATCACCTACCATGCTAAAGATGCTGCACGCTGGTTAAAAGAACAATAATAAATCAAGTTACATGAACTTTCTTTTGATTAGATGTAAGTAAATTTGCAAAAACGAAATGAGGGTTTAATTTGCGCAACTATACAAAATCCATTGAAGCATTTAAAGAGGCCAAAACACTGATGCCGGGTGGAGTCAACAGCCCTGTACGTGCCTTTAAATCTGTTGGCATGAATCCAATTTTTATGGAGCGTGGAAAGGGCTCAAAAATTTACGATATCGATGGGAACGAATATATCGACTATGTTCTATCCTGGGGACCGCTAATTTTAGGGCACACAAACGATCAGGTCGTCGAATCATTGAAAAAGATAACCGAGCTTGGTACAAGCTTTGGGGCTCCAACCTTAATTGAAAATGAATTAGCAAAGCTAGTTCAAGAGCGTGTACCTTCAATAGAAATTATCCGTATGGTAAATTCCGGAACAGAGGCAACAATGAGTGCCCTACGCTTAGCTCGTGGATTTACTGGAAGAAACAAAATCTTAAAATTTGAAGGCAGCTATCATGGACACGGGGATTCCTTATTAATCAAAGCAGGATCAGGTGTTGCTACATTAGGTTTACCTGATAGCCCAGGTGTTCCTGAAAGCATTGCAAAAAATACGATTACCGTTGCATATAATGATTTAGAAGGCGTGAAATTCGCTTTTGAACAGTTTGGTGAAGACATTGCTTGTATTATTGTCGAACCGGTTGCTGGAAATATGGGAGTAGTTCCACCAGTTCCAGGATTTTTAGAAGGACTTCGGGAAATTACGACTCAATATGGAGCATTGCTAATTTTTGATGAGGTTATGACTGGATTTCGTGTGGATTATCATTGCGCTCAAGGATATTTTAATATCAAGCCAGATTTAACCTGCCTAGGAAAGGTAATCGGTGGAGGGCTTCCAGTCGGTGCATATGGTGGTCGCGCGCAAATCATGGAGCAAATTGCGCCAAGTGGTCCAGTATATCAAGCTGGTACTCTTTCGGGAAATCCACTTGCGATGACGGCAGGATATGAAACATTACGCCAGCTTACACCTGACACTTATAAGGAATTTATTCGTAAAGCAGACTTGCTTGAAGCAGGTATTCATGCGGCTGCTGAAAAGTATGACATTCCACATACGTTTAATCGTGCAGGTTCAATGATTGGGTTCTTCTTTACAAATGAAAAGGTCATTAATTATGAAACAGCCAAATCCTCTAATTTAGACTATTTTACAGCATATTATCGTGAAATGGCTGAACAAGGAGTATTCTTACCACCTTCTCAATTTGAAGGTCTATTCTTATCAACTGAGCATTCCGATGAAGATATTGAAAAAACAATAAAGGCAGCAGAAAATGCCTTTTCAAAGTTAAAATAAAACGTGATTAGAGGTTAAGGTACCGGACATCCCAGTAAGTGTCAGGTGCCTTAGCCTTATTTTTTTATCATAAAAACGGACCTCCATTCATAGAGTGATAATGACATAGTGATTAAACGGAATGTTATGAAAGGAGGAGTCGCTTTGTCTCAAGGGAATCAGTCTGTATTACGATTTTCAATAGAAGAATCGGTTTGGTTTCAAAAAGGACAGGAAGTATCTGAACTGATATCCATATCCATTGACCCTGATATTACAATACAAGATAATGACCTATATGTTTCGATACAAGGAGCTTTACAATTAACTGGAGAATATAGATGTCATAATGAACAACAAGAGGAAGAAGAGCAATTCCCTGCACCAAAATTTGTGCAGCATGTGGAGGAAAGAGAAGAAGGGATATATGAGTTTTCTCATCGATTCCCAGTTGATATTTCCATTCCAAATAGTCGTGTTCAAAGCGTTTACGACATTGATGTAGAAGTGGCATCCTTTGATTATGTATTTCCTGAGCGAAGTCTGATGAAATTGACTGCTGAAATAAGCATTACAGGATTATATGAAGAAGAGCAAGTAAGTTCAGAGCCAGTAGATGTTCCTCAACCTGTTCAAGGGTATGATCTAAGCCCATTGAGTCGACCAGTGATCGATGATACAAAAGAGGAAGAAGAATTAGAAGAAATCCACATTCAAGGGGCAATAGAGGAAAAACAGGATGAGCTTAACGTTCCATTTGAGGCAGTTGCAAGGAAAAAACCAGATACTAACGAAAATCAACCAACGGGATCCCTTCAGGAAGATAATGTGGAAAAAGAGATCCCGATAGTTCAGGTTAATCAAGCACAGACTGCGAATACTCCAGATTTGGTTATTTCTGCTGCACGAAATGACAAAGAAGTAGAAGTGAAAGTTCCTGAAGAAGGTACTGAGATGGAAACTGATGAATCTCAAGAAAGTGAATCCTCTTCTTCTTCTGAAAACATACTAAAAAAGAAATTATTTTCAAAGAAAAAGAAAAGCTTAACCTTGTCTGAGTTTTTTGCACGAAAAGAGGATACACCTGATTTAACCAGATTAAAAGTTTGCATCGTTCAGCAAGGAGAAACGCTCAATCAGCTTGCCGAACGCTACGAAGTATCCATTCAACAACTCATGCGAGTGAACCAATTAGAATTTAATCAAGATGTCTATGTAGGGCAGGTATTATATATTCCCGTTACAGTAACCCGAAACTAATAGGGTAGAAGGTTGAGTAGATATGATTGTCTACTCAATTCTTTTGTTTAGAGAAAGATGACATTCCCTAGCATCAATCATTTCATTCCACTATCCTTATGATTAAATGCATCCATGCATATGAAAGCGAGTGTATTAGGATGGGAGAGCATATACAACTCGAGAAGACCATTTCCATATTAAAGCCATATGGTATTAAGCCATACTTTGTTGAAGATTTTGGAAGGATTCAAAGGGTATACTCAGATAAAGGAACCTTTGCTTTAAAGAAGCTTTCACCAAATATGGGGACAGATTTTATCCGCCACATTCAATTTTTATATCAAAAAGGCTATAACAGGGTGGTTCCCATTTATCCAACAAATGATGGTCGATATGCTGTTTTATTTCAGAATGAATTATATTATTTAATGCCTTGGCTTCCGAATGAGGAAAAGGAAGAACGAAAGGAAAAACATCTGCAGCTCTTCAGGGAACTAGCAAGGCTTCATACGTTGTCAGTGGGTGAAATTAATATTAGCAAAGAAGAACGGAACCTACACTATGAAACCACCATAAATCAATGGGAGAGTGACAGCGAATTTCTTGAGGGGTTTATTGAGAGATGTGAAGCAAAAATATACATGTCCCCCTTTGAATTACTCTTTTGCTTATACTTTCATGACATCAATCAGGCTATTAAGTATTCGATCAACAAATTCAAAGAGTGGTTT
Source organism: Bacillus massilinigeriensis (assembly GCF_900117315.1). GTDB lineage: Bacteria > Bacillota > Bacilli > Bacillales > Cytobacillaceae > Bacillus_BE > Bacillus_BE massilionigeriensis. The sequence continues at coordinate 3,088,682 of NZ_LT630337.1, read as the reverse complement.
GAGAAAACAAAGGATCAAGAAAAAGCAAGAAGAGTGTTGGTCCATGGGAAAATTTCAACTGAGCATTTTTTATATGATGACAGAGGTTATGGATATTTCATCAATTTCGAAAATGCAAAGCTCACCTCCCCTATTCATGACCTCTTGCCTTATTTGTCACGCAACTTAAGTGGATTTCCAAAGCAAAGCAATGAATGTGTAGATTGGTTCTATACTTATATGAAATTCTTTCCACTTAAAGAGGATGAAATGCTGTTGTTATTAGCTTACTTTGCCCATCCAAGCCCTGTACTTAGAATTGCAGAAAAGTATCATAACTCACCAAGAAGTATGAATGAAAGAAGGCTTGTTCAGCAATTGCAGAAAAAATATTGGTTACTTAAAAATACAGAATACGTCGTTATGAAAATAACGGAAATTGAGAATCAAAAAAAGCAGCAGAAAGCAAATAATGATGGAGCCCAAACATCGTAAATGTGGTTGGGCTCTATATTATGTCCAAATAAATACCTAATGCCAGCAAAATTAAGATAGATAGTAATAATACATCAAAGGTTGTTGGAATAAAAATTGTCCGAATGCCCTGAAAGACACAAAATGGAATAATGAATTGGGCACAAACATTTCTGCATGTCCTTAGCCATGGTGGATAACGGTAATGATTATACTTTTTCAAAAAATGTCCCCCCTAAAATAATTTCCCCCTTATCCTAATCTATGAAAAAATTGATAGGTATGTTCCATTTTTAAGGTTGAATAGAATATTTCTTCATAAGTCATAAATTTACTGCCTCATTCTAAAACGGGGTATGAATAATAAAAAATTAGGTTATCCTTATTGACGACAGTTCACATTATTTTGTAGTATAATGATTATAAATTACATAGTGAAATGCTTCGAAAGGGAAGAGTACAACGGAAAAGCTGCTTTAAGAGAGGAAAATTATTAGCTGTGAGATTTTCTAAGCAGACCCATTGGAAGTCACCCTTGAGCTTCTTTTGTGAAAAAACATTTTGTTTGAGTAATGAAGGACGGGAAATCCGTTATTTGATTAAGTGCCAATTAAGATAACTTGATTGGAAAAAAAGGTGGTACCGCGAACAGCACTCCATTCGTCCTTTTATGGATGAGTGGAGTTTTTGTTTTTGACTGAAGATATTTTTTATTGGAAAGGAAGAAATGAAATGGAGTCAAATGAATTATCAATGCCGACAAAATACGATCCACAATCAATAGAACAAGGAAGATATGATTGGTGGTTAAAGGGGAAATTCTTCGAAGCAACGGGTGATGAGAAAAAACAACCTTATACAATCGTTATTCCACCACCAAATGTAACTGGAAAGCTACATTTAGGTCATGCATGGGATACGACATTACAGGATATTTTAACGCGAATGAAGCGTATGCAGGGTTATGATGTACTATGGCTACCAGGGATGGACCATGCCGGGATTGCTACTCAAGCGAAAGTTGAACAAAAGCTCCGCAGCGAAGGCAAGAGCCGCTATGACTTAGGCAGGGAAAAATTTGTTGAGGAAACATGGAAGTGGAAGGAAGAGTATGCTTCCTTTATCCGTCAACAATGGGCAAAGCTAGGTCTTGGTTTAGATTATAACCGCGAGCGTTTTACACTTGATGAAGGTCTTTCAAAGGCTGTAAGAGAAGTGTTTGTTACACTTTATAATAAAGGTCTCATTTACCGCGGGGAATACATTATTAACTGGGATCCTTCAACGAAAACAGCCCTATCTGATATCGAGGTTATTTATAAGGATGTTCAGGGTGCATTTTATCATATGAGGTACCCGCTAGCTGATGGTACTGGTTCAATTGAAATCGCAACGACTCGTCCGGAAACAATGCTTGGAGATACTGCGGTGGCTGTTCATCCTGAGGATGAGCGCTACAAGCATTTAATTGGGAAAACTGTTATTTTACCAATTGTTGGTCGCGAAATCCCAATTGTTGGTGATGATTATGTCGATATGGAATTCGGTTCAGGTGCGGTGAAAATTACTCCTGCTCATGACCCGAATGATTTTGAAGTAGGAAACCGTCATAACTTAGAACGAATCCTGGTAATGAATGAAGACGGAACGATGAATGACAAGGCAGGCAAGTACCAAGGAATGGACCGTTTTGAATGCCGTAAGCAAATTGTCAAAGACCTTCAAGAACAAGGCGTTCTTTTCAAGATTGAGGATCACCTCCATTCCGTTGGCCACTCTGAACGTAGTGGAGCTGTTGTTGAGCCATATTTATCCACTCAATGGTTTGTAAAAATGCAGCCATTAGCTGATGAAGCCATCGCTCTTCAGCAAAAGGAGGGCAAAGTAAACTTTGTTCCGGAGCGCTTCGAAAAAACCTATTTACACTGGATGGAAAATATTCGTGACTGGTGTATTTCCCGTCAGCTTTGGTGGGGACATCGTATTCCTGCTTGGTATCATAAGGAAACTGGAGAAGTATATGTCGGCCATGAGGCACCCGCGGATATTGAAAATTGGGAGCAGGATAAGGATGTACTAGATACTTGGTTTAGTTCAGCCCTTTGGCCTTTCTCAACGATGGGCTGGCCGGATAAAGAGGCAGCTGACTTTAAACGTTATTACCCAACCGATGCACTTGTTACCGGTTATGATATTATTTTCTTCTGGGTTTCTCGCATGATTTTCCAAGCGATTGAGTTCACTGGGGAACGACCATTTAAGGATGTTCTTATCCACGGCTTAGTTCGAGATTCTGAAGGAAGAAAAATGAGTAAATCATTAGGTAATGGCGTTGATCCAATGGAAGTCATTGACAAGTACGGGGCAGATTCCTTGCGCTACTTCTTATCTACAGGAAGCTCACCAGGGCAAGATCTCCGTTTTAGCGTTGAAAAGGTTGAAGCAACCTGGAACTTTGCGAATAAAATCTGGAATGCTTCCCGTTTTGCCCTTATGAATATGAACGGATTAACTTATGATGAAATTGATTTAAGTGGAGATAAATCAGTTGCCGATAAATGGATTCTAACCCGTTTAAACGAAACCATTGAAACGGTAACAAGATTATCTGATCGCTATGAATTTGGGGAAGTTGGCCGCATTCTTTATAACTTCATTTGGGATGATTTCTGTGATTGGTATATTGAAATGTCGAAGCTTCCATTGAATGGTGAAGATGAGGCAGCGAAGAAAACAACACGTTCCATTTTAGCCTATGTCTTAGATCAAACAATGAGATTATTGCATCCATTCATGCCATTTATTTCAGAAGAAATTTGGCAAAACCTTCCTCACCAAGGGGAATCCATTACGGTTGCTAAATGGCCAGAGGTCGATGAGAATCTCTCCGATGCACAGGCTGCTGAGGAAATGAAGCTTCTTGTTGAAATCATTCGTTCCGTACGTAATATTCGTGCTGAGGTAAATACGCCGTTAAGTAAGAAAATTAATATGGTTGTAAAGGCAAAGGATGACGCCATCTTAGCTGTATTAGAAAAAAATCGTGCATATATCGAACGCTTCTGTAACCCAGAGGAATTAACATTAGGTACTGACGTGGATGCACCAGATAAAGCGATGACAGCTGTTGTAACTGGCGCAGAAATCATTCTTCCATTAGCAGGTCTAATTAACATCGAAGAAGAAATCGCTCGTCTTGAAAAAGAGCTTGACCGATTAAATAAGGAAGTCGAACGCGTACAAAAGAAACTAAGCAATGAAGGATTTGTCAAAAAGGCACCTGCAAAAGTAATCGAAGAGGAAAGAGCAAAGGAAAAGGATTACTTAGAAAGACGTGCTGCTGTCGAAGCAAGATTGAAGGAAATGAAAGAGCAGTGAGGCAGGGACATAGGGACAGGTACCTTCGTCCCAAATCATTCATGGTCATCTTAAGTAATACCCAAAAGATTAAAGCTTATATAGGGTGAAAGAGGTTTGTCTTGATTCAGGAACTTTCACTCTAGTTATCTTGAATGAAGACGGACCCTAAAAAGGGTTCGTTTTCATTCGCAAATCATAAAAGGGGAGACAAGCTTTGTTTACTTCATATCAAGAAACAATAGACTGGATTCATGGTCGCTTACGACTTGGGATTAAACCAGGATTAAAGAGAATGGAAATGATGATGGAAAAGCTGGACCATCCAGAAAGAAGGTTAAAAACGGTTCATATCGGTGGGACAAACGGGAAAGGGTCCACTTTAACCTTTCTTCGCTGTATTTTGGAGGAAGCAGGATACACGGTTGGATCCTTCACCTCCCCATATTTTGAGCAGTTTAATGAAAGAATCAGTGTTAATGGAAAACCAATTTCCGATGAGGAAATTGTTCAGCTCGCCAATATCATTAAACCTCTTTGTGATGAACTGGAAGAAACCGAGTGGGGATGCCCAACCGAGTTTGAAATAATCACTGTCATGTCCATGTATTATTTCTCTCACATCCATCCCGTTGATATTGTTCTTTACGAAGTCGGTCTTGGGGGAAGATTGGATTCAACGAATATCATTTATCCGTTAATATCTGTAATTACGAGTATAGGGTTAGATCACACGAATATTCTTGGAGATACATACGAGAAGATTGCCTATGAGAAAGCAGGAATAATAAAAAACGGTGTAAAAGTAGTGGCTGCAGTTAAGCAGCAGGAAGCGTTGAAAGTAATCATCAACGAAGCTCAAGCAAAAAAAGCACAATTGTACCTATTAGGCAATCAATTTACGGTCGAAAATCATCAGTCGATGGAGAATGGTGAATCCTTCGGTGTAAAAACAGCCTTTCAACAGTTGGACAAGCTTGAGATCCAAATGATAGGGAAGCATCAAACAGAGAATGCTGGGTTAGCTGTTATGACTGCGATATTATTAAAAAACTATTATTCCTTTTTAATAGATGAAGAAAACATCAAAAATGGCTTGAAGCGAGCTTATTGGCCAGGTAGATTTGAGATTATCTCGAAGCAACCATTTATTATGATGGATGGGGCTCATAATGAAGAAGGAATCCAATCGCTCGTTCTGGAATTGCAGAGGAGATACCCAGAGAGAAGGAAACGAGTGATATTTGCTGGACTAAATGATAAAAAACTAGACAAAATGATTAGTCATCTAGATGAAATAGCTGACAAAATAACATTTGTCGAATTCGACTATCCAAGGGCAGCTACCGCACAATCATTATATGACCTAAGCAGTTCAGAGAACAAAAGTATAGCTTCAAGCTGGAAAGAAGCTATCAGTGATGAGAGAAATGACCTAAAGGAAAATGAAATGATAATAATCACTGGATCTCTTTATTTTCTATCAGAAGTAAAACCATTTATATAGGTGCCAGGCACCATCCAAATTTTGGATGGTGCCTGGCACCTTTTGGTCAAATTTTTCAAAATAAAACTATTCTTGTTAGATACTATACCTGATATAATAGTATAAAGGAACCATATGTAATTTAGAAAATAGTCAAATCGAGGTGGTAAGTTCAATGCGGAAAATAATCTATATAGTAGTTTCACTGTTATTAGTTTTAACTGGATGCGGATTTTGGTCTGGTGACAAGAATAATGTAAAATTGAGCGATTTAGTAGACTTATCACGCGATATTGAACCTAATACTGAATTGTATGAACAAGGGACACCTTTAACTATAAATTATTGGGTCAACCCAAAGGATAGCTATGAATCAGATATAGTAGTCTCACAATGGAATTTAAGACCGTTTGCAGTAACAGAGAGTTACTTAGAAGGAAAGCAGAATCAAAATGTTTTGCTATATGAAGGTCCTCAGACAAATGATCAAAATGTGGATATCATCAATTTCTCTAAAAGAAATGATTCACCAACCCTATTTGAAAATATTTTATGGGGTTATTGGGAATCAATATCTATATCAGATTTAAACTCGACTAGTGATCGCTTTTATTTGGTTAAGGGAGAAAAGACCGGTAAAGTGGATGCTGGATTAGCGGCTCTAGCGCTTACAGGTGATGATTTTATTTTACCTGTTGTTAAAGACTTATCAAGTAAAAAGAAAAAACCTGTTTATACGAAATTTGCGAGATTTGGAAGAGTTACCTTGAATGATTTAAATAAGTATGATAGTCAAAAGAAATGCTTTGATCCAAGTGTTAAGCCAAAATTTTATGCGAAGTTTTTAGGCTTTTATGAAGGAAGAGGCAGCAATAATCAAAATTTAAAAACTGCAGAATTAAATTTCGAAGAAACCTTCCCTCAAGACTTTGAAATAAAAGCATCAGACATAGAAGGTTTGTCTAATGTTAGTATTCAAAATAATAAAGTAAGTGGTAAATTAAGCATCAAATATAAAGAAGAAAACGGTGACGCTAAAGCAGAAAATGGTAGTTATCGCTTCTCTATTACATTAACTCCTAAAAAAATTGGAGATTATAATTTAAATAATAGTGCCGTTAAGGTTGATAATCAGGATATTAAAGATACTATGACATTTAATCCTTTGTCTATATCAGTTAAGGATATCCAAGTAAATGTAACTGATCAGGTTTCTATTAATCTAGGAGAATCGAAAAAAATAAATGTTGAATATGTTGGTTCTCAAGATATAGTGGAAGAAACCGTTTGGCAGTCTAGTGATCCAACGATTGCAAGTGTAGATAACCAAGGAAATGTAACTGCAAGTGGTACAAAACCTGGTAATGTAACGATTACTTTAACAGTTAAGCATGCTTTTGGTGAAATTACTAAGGAAATTCAGGTTCATGTTATTAAACTTGCAGAAAGTATAAATGCTAATCCCGATAATATTAAGCTAAGAGTGGGACAAGAATACCCACTAGATAAAATAAACGTGATTGTTGGTCCTAATGATGCTACCTATAAAGATTATGAATGGGATGATACGTCGGATTCTTATATTTACTTTAGTGAGGATCACAAATCGATAGTAGGAACAAATCCTGGTGAGACGAAACTGATTGTTCGACCAAAACATCCAAAGGATGGAAATGTATTTAAAGAAATTACTGTATTAGTTTACGCTCCTTTAGATAGTATTTACTTTAATCCTATTACAATGACTAAAGGAGAAATAATTGATGTTGATGGATTAATCCAAAAAAATCCAACCATGACATTGGAACAAATTATAATTAAATCTTATAGCGTAGATAATGAATATTTGGCTGCAATCGATTCTTCTGGTGAATTAACTGCAAAACGTCTAGGAAAAGTACATGTTACGGTTACTGGGGAAAGTGAATCTGGTAAAAAGCTTGAAGCTATATTGGAAGTTGACATAGTAGAGAAAAAATCAACAGAACCACATAAAAACGATGGGGATTTATATTAAGATATAGCCCTATCCTTAAAAACCCGAATGTATAGACACTAGCGACTATTCATTCGGGTTTTGGTATGTCCTTAGTAGTTAAAAAAACCCCGGAGCAATACCGGGGTTTCATTTCATTTTAACAACTATATGCTCCTACTCAACTTTCGTTTTGGCACCTTTTTTCATTAAATCAGTCATCACATCAAGCTTATCTACCCTTGGTAGCCCCTGAACCTGATTTAAAAAGAGTCTCTTATTATTTTTAATAATTAATCGGGATGAGTTGACATCTGCAGCTCTAACACAATTCGAATCATCGTTATTATTGCTACAAGGGAGACTATTCACCTTCCCTCTGAAGGAATTTACTTCTAAATTCCCTTTTGCAAACACCCCGCCATCAACATAAATATAAGAGCCGATTGCATACACGGTCGCATCTGAAGCAGTATAAAGGTAACCATTAATTTTATCCACCCTGTTTTCGTTAATTTTTGTAGGGTCTGTTGGATCAAAAAACTTATTAAATCTGGCAATATTTAATTCTTTTTGTGCCATTAGAATAAGTTCTGATCCACTATCGGTTTTTTCAATATCAACGTCATTTACAGATGCATTCCCTAATACATACATAGTCGAATCAATGGAAAATTTCCCTTTAAAACTGATATTCCCTGTAACCAAGATATTGGCTGAAATAGACATTTGATTCGTTCCAGAGCTTTCAAAAAAGGCATTCCCATCAATGATTAACCAATTACCTTTAGATAAATTTAGATTATCCAAATCAATATAAGCATCTCCCTGATATAATACACTTTTTCCGATATCTTTAAATTGATTGAAGGAAGTTATTGTTTCAAATCCCTTTCCATTAATAGAATCTGCATTCTTTTTAATTTGACCTTTTATGAATGTAGTAAAGTCTAAAATTCGTTGATTTTCGGCTAGGGGATCCGATTTTTCTATTAAATAATCTGTAGGTATTACGGAAATGTCAAAACCTGCAGATATTAACTTTTCAAAAAAGGTATTTAAAATATCCACTTGGACAAATTGAAGTTTTTCATCTGAAACATCTGGATCATAAGGTTCAAATAAATCTACAATATTATCTACGTTTTGATCCTTCCAATTATCTTCTATCGGGCTATTATCAGAATCATAACAGGAATTTTCACAATATTTAACCTTTCCTGTTTCAACCATCAAGTTATTATTACCTTCATCAAAAAAGGAAGGCAATTCAGTTTTTACAATATAATTATTTGAGGCGTATGTGTACTTAGCTTCTTTACTTATACTTAAAGATTTATTAGCATAAATATTTCCTTGCAAATAGGCTGAACCGTTAATTGTTAATCCACCTCTCGAGCCTATTGAATACTTGAGAAAACTAGGCATAGCTGTGATATAAACAAGTTGAGTATAATATTTGCCAGGAGCATATTCTGATGAAACCTCTAAGACTCGAGAATAATCTTCGAATTCACTGATGTTGTACAATTTTTCGCCGGGTTTGTCAGGATTATCAATAAAAGAGATATTAGTTATCTCATATCTTTTCTCATCTTCGTCATTCTCAATATTGGCTTTTGTAGGGTTCGAACAAATTGCTTCATTATCTGAACTTTTACACTCAATAAAACTATTTAATTTTTGACTATATTCCCGAATATCCTCTTTAGGATCAAAATTCTTATCAACATATGAACGAATAACAGCTACTCCCTCATTAACCTTCTTAATCGCTTCTAAATTATCAACTACCTCATTTTCTCTTACTTCAGTCCGTTTTGCACCACCGATGCTAGTAGAAATGATGGAAAGCCCCAAAACAGAAAAAATAAAAACCATAAGCATAACAACTAATAGGGTCGAGCCCTTTTCATTCTTTAACATAGTATCCCTCCATTAGTATCCAAAGGAACTTTTTAATAACATCGGCTTCGTTTTTAAAAAACTACTTCTGTTTTGGTTTTCATCTCCAATGGCGATAATTAACTTAATGGTCCCATGATTACATTTGGCTTCATTTTTGTTAGAACGACAGCTGTATATATCTAAATTAATAGAAGAACTTTCTCCATCAATCGTTGTCAAAATGGATGAATCATTAGAAATTTCTATTTCATCCCCTTCAGACAAATCGTTTACATTGTCGGCATTTTTTAAATTATCTACCCTTAAATTTTTTATATAAAATTTATTATCTTTTAAATATATTAAAATGATTTTATCAAGTTTGATGTTATCCTCAATAACATATCGCTCAACTGTTTTTTCTTTGTATCTTACAAGCTTTACCCCTTTTACTCCAGCATTTTCAAAGTTTTCAACAAAGCTTGGTGAATTTTCATAGAATTGATTTAAAATCATCGTGGCAATATAATCTGCATCATCCCGCAATTGACCTTCTATTCCTATTTTTTGATAGAGTTTTATACCGGTAGTAAAGGTACTATAAATAACGGTTGATACAATCGCAGTGATGACCAGGGTTAATAAAACTTCAATTAATGTAAGACCTCTATTGTTATGAAGAAATTTTATCATTTTTTTATCAAACCCTTTACACTAACAGACTGATCATTCCATTCTACCTTGACAGTCACATCTGTTAAATAATCGTCTAGCTCCGTGCCTCTTTTAGATAGTTTGACAGTAGGAATAAACACTTGATTATTAATAGTAGTGGAGAAAATGCCATTACAGGCGGTGCTATCTTTAAAAATTGAATTATTGCAGTCAGAAACATCCAAATCTACAGATGGACTATTTGATTCAGTAATAAATTTCTCTACCTCCTCATAGTCCAACTCTTCTATATAATAAAGCACATTCCTAGCCACATTAATTCCAACCGTTTTATCTTCATTCCTTTTCGTATAGCTATAGGCATTATTAAAGAAAGATAGGAAAGAAGTCACGACTATTCCTAATATAGTGAGGGAAACTAATACTTCAATGAGTGTAAGTCCGCGATTGTTTTTCAAAAATTTCCACATAATCATAACTTCACCTTCTTTCAAAAAGGATAAGTTTATTATACAATAATTATTAGTCGATAAATGTCTAATAAAGTAGAAATAAATATGGTAAAAATGGCCTGACCCACTTCTATAAAAAATATATAAAAAAGGGGTGATTAAGTGGAGAGTATGATTATAGCACTAGTATCATTAATCATTCTAGTACCAATTATCTACTTCTTGCCTCTTGGGTTAAAAGTGAGCGGAAAAATGATCCTAATTGTCATTTCTTTTTGCATTGCAAGCATTGGTATCTTGGCAAAGAACACTTTCCCATTATGGCAAACCGGCCTGCTTATTTTGCTGTTGGTATTATTAGTTGCTTATATTTTGGATAAACGGCTAGGAAAAGTCATTTATTTAACCAATCAAGAACAAAGCAATAAAGAGTGGAATAAAAACGAATTTCTACCTTCTGCAAATAATGATGAAGCTAGTAATGACGAATTAAACATACCAAATGGAATTCAAGATGATATTCATTTGGATGAATTGGACAAAATTGACGAAATATCAGTAATCAATTCTGAAGAAGCTGATAGTGCTCAGAAAAAAGAGGATGAATATCTAGAAGAAATTATTTTCGATGACGAGGGATTAGCTCCTTTTTCACATTCTGTTGATGAAAAAACAGAGGAACCTGTTAATACTGATACTATAGCAGAAGCAGAAAAAATTGTCGAAGAAGTACCATTAGATAAAATCGACGATGATTTATCCTCTCTACTTGAACGAGAAGAGATAGAAGAATTTAAAAAGATTGACCAAGAAAGTGAAGACCTTGTCATTAGCAATGAAGAAGAGCATTATATGTCAGAAATCGAAAAACTATTAGAAGAAAATGATGACCTGACAGATATGAGCTTTGATGAAATAAATCAACCAGAGGGTGAAGAGGTAGGACTTGATACGGCGAGTGAAAATCTTGATGCTCAGCTTGATGGAAATGAGTTAGAACTAGAATCCGACGATTACGAGGACCCAGTTCATACCATCGATGATAGTCTATATGAAGATTTGTTTAAAGATGATTTGGTTGAATCAATGGCGGAGAAGGAAGTGGCTATTGCTGAGGCTGAAATTAATGAGACAAATGAAGAAGAGCTTCAACCAGAAATTGCAGAATTGGAATGGCAGGAAGATGTTACAGATAGCCTTGTAGCTGTGGAAGAGTATAATCTTAACTGGGAAGATGACGAAATTGCCCCAATTAAGATTGAGGATAAGAAGGATGCTTCTGAAGAGCCTATTGATGAGATAACAGAAGAGGTATTAGAGATAGAGGAAAATCTATTAAATGAAGGAACTATCGAAGAGGAAGCAAATCCGGAAAAAGCTCAATTAAATGAGGAGCTCATTGAAGAGATTCTGTTACCTGAGGAAACTCAATTAAATGAAGATATCATTGAAGAGAACCCGTTATCAGAAAAAGCTCAAGCTAATGACGATAACATTGAAGAGAGTCTCTTACCAGAAGAAGCTCCATTAAATGAAGACTCCATAGAAGAGGATCTGTTACCAGAAACAGACCAGCTAGATGATACTTTAATTGAAGAGACTATGGTACCAAATGGGGTACAAAATAATGATGATTTCATCGTAGAGAAAATAGACCTAGAGGAAGCTCCACTGGTTGAAGGTAAGATAGAAGAGAAAATCTTAAATGGAATTGATAATCTTGACCTGGATACCTTCGAGGCAGCTTCTTTAAATGAAGATTTTAATACAGACTCAGAAGAACTAATCGAGTCGTTATTATTTGATAAGGAAGAAGAAGTACTTGACTTACCATTGGATGTATTGGAAGTCGCGGCAGACAATGAGCTAATGGTAGATGAAGAATTAGAAATGGATGAGATGGAAGAACATACTCTTCCTTCAAAAGAAGAACAAACAGATATAGATTTTGAGGAGCAAGATGTACTGGATATAGAAGATTTCAACATCTCTCCTGAAAAAATGGAACAATCTAATGCTGAAGAGGAGATAGAAGCTGAAGCTTCTAAGTATGAACAAAAAACTACCCTACAAGAACAGATTTTCCATACGATGGTCTCGCAAATTCATCTTATGCGCAAACAGATGAGGCCGGCGGAGTATGAGAAACTAATCCAAGATCATATGCATCCTGCGTTACCGCTACAGGAATATTACACTTTTGCCAGCTTACTGATTGAACAATATATTCGGTCTCATGAACTGGAAAAACTAAAAGTGTTATTAGATGAACTTAAAGAAAGATTCAAGGACTATCCAATCATACAATTGGAAATTCTATATTTATATGGACAATATTATGAAAATACACTATAAATTACATTGGGCATGTTAAAATGAAAATCATATATAATAGTTTAGTAACTAATAGATTAGGTGTGGTGAAAAATTCATGAAGAAAAGTACTCAAATAAGTGGATTGCCGATTATCAGTATCGCAGACGGTAATCAAGTAGGTAAAGTAAAATCATTAGTTATAAATCCAGATAAAGGCTCAGTTGATTTTTTAACCATTGAGCATGAAGATTTTCAAGTAAGTGTAAAGGCCATTCCCTTTAAAAAAGTTGTAGGGATTGGAGAATATGCTGTAACCGTTGATAGCGAGAGCGCAGTAATTGATTTAAACGAAATTCCAATTGCAAATCAGCTTGTAAATAAAAAGATCAAAATCACCAATACAAGAGTCATGACTAGAAAAGGAGAGCTCATCGGAGAAGTTGTCGAGTATTTTGTTGACCAAGATACTGGGCACATCCTTGGTATGCAGTTAAAAGTGGCTGACAAAGAGGTTGCTCTTTCCACAGATTTAGTCGTAACCTTTGGTAAAGATATTATCATTGTTAAGGAAGAATCAACCTCCCATTTTCTAAATTCTGTTGAAGAACTTGAAGAAAATGGACAAGTAGAGGCTGCAACCTCTCAAGCAGATGCATTAATTGAGGAAATTCCTGCGGTACCTACAGAGCAATCCCTTGAGGATTTAGAAGTACTTGCACTGAAGGAAAAACAAATTGAGCTATTAAATGGTAAACGTGTAACAAAAGATATTGTGGATAATGAAGGAAACATTCTTATCTCTGAAGGAACCGTTCTAACTTCAAATGATATTGAAAAAGCTCAAGAAGCGGGTCCAAGCATTGTAGTTGAGTTATCCATGAATGTTGAAGCTTAACATAAAGGAGGCTCATGGATGTGAGAAATCAGCAAGTAATTAAGCTGTTTCTTGTACTAATTGTATGTACTTTTTATATTTACGGTTTCTCACAATACGGTGTCCAAGCATATGATGCGTTATGGAACAAAAACAGCTCTTTTGATGAAGGGACATTTATTGGATCTATCGATGTATCAGGAAAAACAAAGAATGAAGCGGTTCAAATCGTGAAGCAGCAGGTTGAAAAATGGCAAAGCGAGACAGAATTCAAAATCCATTTTAAAGAAAAAACAGACTCTTTCGATACAAGTATGATTTCATTCCAAATTGAGAATTCTGTCAACCAGGCGAAGCAAGGCCAAAAAAATAGCCTAATCGCAGAAATCGATACATTTGAGTCATTTCTATCGAGTATTTCGCCCGTTTTGTCTAATACGGTTTATGATTTTGAAAAGGTAAAGTCAGAAATCCTTGCAAAGGCTAGACAACTGCAAACAGGCAAGTATGATCTACAGCTAGGAGATTTCTTAATTGATCCTCAATTTGAGAAGGACCATGTTATCTCAGAAGTAACGATACAATCGAAAATTACAGAAAATGACTATAATCTGCTGGCTAGCGAGATGTCAGAAATAGAACTGAAACCGATGACTCAATTTTCACTACTTGGTAAGCTAGACGAATTAGAGATAAAGCAGGTTTCTAAACATGCTTTAAATCTTCTTGCAACAGGAATTTACCAGGTGATACTACCAACTAATTTTTCCATTATCGAAAGACAAATAAGTAAAGAGCTTCCTAATTACGCGGAGCTAGGATATGAAGCGAAAGCAGACGTAGACAGAAATATGGATTTAGTATTTTCTAATCCAAACGAAGCCACTTATGTAATAAAAGTAGAATGGAAGAAAAATAGTGTTAAAGTTTCCCTTTTAGGTTCAAGCTTTTTAAACCAATATCAAATAAAAACAAAGGGAAAACAAACCTTTAAGCCAAAAACGATCGTACAGTTTAATCCTCAACTGACTCCATTGCAGAAAATAGTGGAAGAAGAGGGGAAAGAAGGACTTCTAATCAAGGTCATTCGCGAAACTTATGATGAAAATGGGCAGCTTTTAAAAACTGAAGAGATTTCAGAGGATTTTTATGCACCGATTCATCGAGTTGAAGTCCAGGGACTAATTGTGGAAGAAGGCAATTCCTCCGAGAATGAGGAACAAGCAACGGACGATTCAGATGAAGAGACAAATACAGATACAGAAACCGATTCTGGTGACTCGGATGAAAGTGAACCACCGATTACCGAGGATCCAAATGCTCAAGGGTGAGCTATTTAAGTAGGTTGAAAAATCACCAATAAAGCGGGGTTAAAGAAAAATGAAACAAACCCGAAAACGTCTTGGAGATTTACTTGTTGAAGCTGGTCTTATTACTGAAGATCAGCTTCAAGCTACATTAAAAGAGAAAACGGCAGGTCAAAAGCTCGGGGACGCATTATTACAAAGAGGATATATTACGGAGCAACAGTTAATCGAAGTACTAGAATTCCAGCTTGGTATTCCACATATTAGCTTATACCGCTATCCTTTTGATTCGAAATTATTTAACTTGATTCCTAAGGAGACGGCAAAAAGAAATCTATTAATTCCACTATCGATTGATGGGGACAAGCTTTTTGTAGCAATGGCTGACCCGATGGACTTCTTTGCAATCGACGACCTGCGCCTGTCAACCGGCTTCCAAATTGAAACAGCAATTGCGACGAAGGATGACATCTTACGGGCAATTAATAAGTATTATGACATCGACGAGGGCTTCGAAGAATTAGTGGGCAATCCGAATGAAATTGAAAATGAAAAGGAAGAGAAAATCAACGACCAGGATTCTCCTGTTGTTCGATTGGTGAATCAGCTCCTTTCCAATGCGGTTGCGATGAAGGCAAGTGATATTCACGTGGACCCGCAGGAAACAAAGGTTGTCATTCGGTATCGTGTCGATGGGATTCTGAGAACGGAAAGAGTGCTTCCTAAGCATATGCAGGGCTTATTAACAGCTCGAATTAAAATAATGTCAAATCTTGATATTACTGAGCACCGGGTACCACAGGATGGTAGAATCAAGATCAACCTAGATTTTCATCCAATCGATCTTCGAATTTCAACGCTTCCTACCATCTATGGAGAGAAGATTGTCATGCGCATTCTTGATTTGGGTAGCAATTTAAATGATATTAATAAATTGGGCTTTAACAAGCTGAACTTAAAGCGGTTTGAAGAGATGATTAACAAACCTACAGGAATTGTCCTGATAACAGGGCCTACTGGTTCAGGGAAGTCATCCACGTTATATGCAGCTTTAAATCGGTTGAATAGTGAAGAGGTAAATCTAATCACCATCGAGGACCCTGTGGAATATCAGCTTGAAGGGGTTAACCAGATTCAGGTTAATTCGAATATTGGGATGACCTTTGCGGCTGGTCTTCGTTCCATTCTCCGTCAGGACCCTAACATTATCATGGTTGGGGAAATTCGTGATAAGGAAACGGTCGAAGTGGCGATCCGTGCCTCCTTAACTGGGCATTTAGTTTTAAGTACGATCCATACAAACGATTCCATAGGAACAGTTACTCGGTTGCTCGATATGGGAGTGGAGCCATTTTTAATCGCATCATCATTAAGTGGTATCGTCTCCCAAAGACTTGTTCGTCGAGTTTGTCGAGATTGTGCTGAGGAACAGGCTCCAACAAAAAGGGAAATTGAAATCTTTGCCAAGCGTGGAATGAAGATTGATCGAATAGTTCGTGGGAGAGGTTGTTCTTCGTGCAACATGACTGGTTACAAAGGAAGGATTGCCATTCATGAGGTTTTAGTCATCAATGATGATATTAGAAAAGTGATTATGAATGGAGAGTCTTTTACTAAGCTTAGAGAACTAGCTGTGAAAGCGAAGACGATTTTTCTTATTGATGATGGCTTATTAAAGGTTAAGCAAGGAATCACGACAACGGAAGAAATTCTTAAGATGGCCATACCTGAGTAAGGGGTGCTAAGGATGAAGGAAATGATTGACCATTTGCTAAGAGCAGGATTCGAACTCAAGGCATCAGATATTCATTTAACTGTGGGTGTTCCTCCTATTATGAGGATCAATGGTGAGCTGAAAAGGTATGGAAAAGATATGTTGAAGCCGATGGATACGGAGGGAATGGCAAGAGCCATCATTCCTGAAAATATGTGGGAACGTTTCAAGGAAAGAGGAGAGCTAGACTTTTCCTATGGGATCCCTGGAGTTTCGCGTTTCCGTGTCAATACGTATCTTCAACGAAACTGTGTGGCGATTGCGGTAAGGGTGGTTCCGACAAGAATCCCAACCATAGAAGAGCTAGAATTGCCTGAGGTATTGAAAAAGATTATGGAGAAACCTCAAGGTCTTGTGCTCGTAACAGGGCCAACTGGAAGTGGAAAATCAACCACACTAGCCTCAATGATTCAATATATGAATCAAAATATGAGGAAGCATGTTATTACATTGGAGGACCCAATCGAATATTTGCACAAGCATGGCAATTGTATTATTGACCAGCGCGAGGTAGGCTTCGATACAAATAATTTTGCGAATGGTTTAAGAGCGGCTTTAAGACAGGACCCTGATGTAATTCTTGTGGGGGAGATGCGGGATCTGGAGACCATTCAAACGGCGATTACGGCTGCTGAAACTGGACATTTAGTATTAGGTACTTTGCATACATCTAGTGCTCCAGCAACGATTAACCGGATTATTGATGTCTTTCCACCATCCCAGCAGCCACAGGTGAGAATTCAAATTGCATCCGTGCTTGTCAGCATTATTTCACAACGATTATTTCCAACGGCTGATCATAAGGGACGTAGGGCTGCAACTGAAATCATGCTCAATAATTCAGCGATTTCGAACTTGATTCGGAATGAAAAGATTTATCAAATCGTGAATGTAATGCAAACCTCAAGGGCCATCGGAATGCACACAATAGAAACTAGCATAAAAGAGCTAGTACAGGCAGGCATCGTTTCGAAGGATGTTGTTGAACCATTTTTACAGGAGAATATGAGCTAAGATGGCACGATTTAAATATTCAGGCAGAGACCGTAAAGGGAAAAAGAATGGGGTAATAAATGCACCTTCAAAGCGTGAGGCAGTTCAAAAGCTACGTACAGACGGCATAAGAGTGATGGAGATTATCGAAGTGCCTGAGACCGTATTGACTAAAGATATTACTTTTGGTTCTCCGGTTAAGCTTGAGCATATGGTTATTTATTTACGGCAGTTTTCGACATTGCTGAAGGCTGGGGTTTCTATTGTGGATTCTACTAGTATTCTAGCGGAGCAAACAGATAGTAAGGGTCTGAAAAAGGCATTATTAAACATTGTAGAGGATTTACGAGAAGGGAAACCGTTATCAGAGGCATCTGCCAAGCATAAGAAAATCTTTTCTCCGATGTTTATCAATATGATTAGGGCTGGAGAAGCTGGCGGTAATATGGATGAAACGCTTGATCGGTTGGCTGTTCATTTTGAGAAGCAGCATAATACGAGGTCAAAGATAAAGTCAGCACTTGCTTATCCAATAGCTGTTGCGGTTTTTGCTGTCGCTGTTGTTATATTTTTGCTAGTAGCAGTTGTTCCAACTTTTGTTGATATGTTCGCAGACTTTGGAGGGGAACTACCTGCTATTACCCAATTTGTACTGGATGCGAGTCACTTTATGCAAAGGTTTTGGTGGTTAGTTGTTCTTTTAATTACTGCGTTTATTGTTATGATTGTTTCAATGCGAAATAATAAGGATACAAAATATTATCTTGATTATTTTATGCTTAGGGTACCTATATTTGGAAAGATGATGCAAAAAGCGGTATTGGCAAGGATGACAAGGACTTTAAGTTCGTTATTTACAAGTTCCGTTCCCATTTTGCAGGCTATGTCAATCGTTGAAGATGTCGTTGAGAATGAGGTTATTGCTCAGGTGCTGCAACAGTCTCATGAAGCTCTTGAAAAGGGGCAGTCTATGACCATTCCTATGAAAAAGCATTGGGCCTTTCCTCCCCTTGTTACTCAAATGATTGCTATTGGTGAGGAAACTGGATCGCTTGATGCTATGTTGGGCAAAGTGGCTGATTTCTATGAACAAGAGGTTGAAAATAGTACAGATCGATTAAAGTCATTAATTGAGCCATTAATGATTATTGTATTAGCTGGGTTAGTTGGTACAATTGTTACAGCGATTATTGTTCCGATGTTTGAAATCTTTAATCAGGTGCAATAGTAGAAAATGTATAAATATGTCGTTGAATTGCCATAGAAATCCTCTATCTTTTGGCTGATTTATTTGATAGAGTACTGTTATAATAGTAATAAATTACTAGATTAAAGGAGATGGACTCATGCTTCAAAATATTAAAAGACGATTAAAAAATCAAAAAGGATTTACTTTAGTGGAATTATTAGCTGTTATTGTAATCTTGGGAATAATTGCTGCTATAGCAATACCTAGCATCGGTGGAATAATTCAAAAATCAAAGGAAGACGCTGTAAAAGCTGATGCAATACAGATTATTAATGCAGCTAAGACATATGTTGCATCTGAAGGGATTCCTGAATCTTCTGGTACTATAGATCCAGAGAATATTGAAATGCTGGTTGAGAAAGGTAGCGTAACAGTAACTGGTATAACTGCAACATTTGATAGTGATACAAATAGGACAGTTATAACAATTACCGGTGAGGGTAAAGCTGGTAAGGAAACTATTAATTTTAAAGGTGCAACACTTGACGATATCAAGAATGATAAAGGTAAAGGATCTAGAGATATTCCAGCGTCAGCTACACCTAGTGAATAATGATTATCAATATATTATTATTTTTATATGGTTGTATTTTTGGTTCTTTTTACAATGTAATTGGCCTAAGAGTCCCCCTAAAACAATCAATCATAGCACCACGCTCATCCTGCCCAAACTGCCATCATCAGTTAGCGGCAGTTGAGCTCATCCCGGTGCTATCATATATCTTTCAAATGGGTAAATGCCGTCAATGTAAGACGCGCATTTCTCCCATTTACCCTATTGTCGAGTTGATGACAGGGCTATTGTTTGTTTCTGCACCACTTGTACTTGGATGGACATCCGAAGTTTTTGTAGCCTGGACACTCATCTCCTTGTTCATGATCATTTTTGTTTCGGATGTCAATTATATGCTAATCCCTGATAAAATATTGCTAGTGTTTGCGGGGATTTTTTTATTGGAGCGGATTTTTATACCGCTGACTCCGTGGTGGGATTCCATTCTCGGTGCAGCTGTAGGCTTTATCCTATTACTCATCATTGCTGTCGTTAGTAAGGGAGGAATGGGAGGAGGGGATATTAAGCTCTTTGCCCTGATTGGATTTGTCGTAGGGACGAAAATCTTATTATTGGCCTTTTTCCTTTCCACTTTATACGGTGCAGTCATAGGGATCATAGGGATGCTTTTTAAAGTGGTAAAAAAGGGAAAGCCCATTCCATTCGGTCCATTTATTATGGCCGGTACATTAACGGCTTATTATTTCCATTTTGAAATTGTACATGCCTATCTTCAACTACTAACGAAATCTTTTGGAATGTGAACCCCTGATTCTTTTGACCTATGTAAATTTATGTTTTTAAGAATCAGGGAATTTCCATTCTTAACAGGAAATTACGTGCCTTTTGTCGAATGTTGTAGGATAATTATAAAGGAAAAACGCATTCATGGTTGGTTAGCTGAACTAGGCATCAGTTGAATCTAAAAGAAATTCAAACTGATGGTTAGTTGAACTAGATCAATCGCTCAATCAGCAGGAAATTAAACTAAGGGGTAAAAGGTTATGGTTTTTTCTCGACTCACTCGAAAAGGTCATGTTGTGAATATCGTGATTAATGATCACTCCATTCGTTATTTAGAGCTAAAACAAATAAAACCGCCAATTGCAAGTAAATGGGGAGAGCGGTTGTTGCCCAATGGGATTATTACTAATGGGAAGATCAACGACTTTGAAATACTTTCCAATATATTAGAAGAATGCATTCACGAATGGAAGCTTCGTAATCGCCAAATCCGCTTTCTTGTTCCTGAATCATTTGTCATCATTCGTAAACTATCGATTCCAGCGGAAATAAGTGATGATGAAATCAAGGGATATTTATATTTAGAGCTAGGATCGAGCATACATCTTCCTTTTGAGGAGCCTGTTTTTGACTGTGTGGTGCTATCGGAATCAGAGGAAAAGAAGGAAATCCTATTGTTTGCTGCTCAAGAGGAAAATGTGATGGAATATGTGGATCTATTCACACACCTAAACTTGAATCCAATTGAAGCCGAAATCTCACCACTTGCTTTATATCGTTTATATCATCATATCGATCAAGCACGGAAGGATGAAGACCTACTCGTCGTTCAATTTGATTTCAATTCAGTTAACATCTGTATTTTTGAAAATACAATTCCCTTTTTCATGCATCACCTTCCCATTGAATATGACGAGAATCAGTGGGATATGAAGCTAGACCATCAGGGAAACTATGAATTAAAGTTTATCGGAAATGAGGGAAACCTCTCCTTTCAATTTGAAGACACCTATAAAGAGATTAATAGAATCATGGATTTTTATCGCTATTCCTTACATCAAGGACAAAAGCAGGTGGCAAGAATCCTATTAAATGGGGATCATCCCATGCTTGCTAAAATAAAAAAGGATTTGGAAGTCCGTTTAGATGTCCCAATCGAAACGATTTCCTATGATCAGGCAGTTCATGTTGATTACCATTTTCCTGAGACTCATTATCTTTTATTAGGGCTTGCGTTAAAAGGGGTGCAATAAATGCTAGTAGAAATCAATCTATTACCTCAAAAAGAGGAAAAAAAGAGATCCCTTTTATTAATATTAATTATTGGAATAGCCATCCTCCTTATTGGTGGATTTGCTTTATACTGGTTTAATCGAACAACGAATCAGGCCATTGAACAAATGAATGAATCCATTGTTAGTTCTGAACAAATTATTGCGACCGAGCAGCAGAAAATTGTTGAATTCGAATCATCCAATTCATTGGCTGAGTTAGAAAATACAGTTGCTTGGGCCCGGGATTATCCGATAAAGACCGTTCCAGTTATTGAAAAATTAACCTCCTACTTACCGGATAGAGGTTTTATTCAGAATTTTAAATACGAGGAAACAGGGATGATCACTTTAAGTGTACAATTTGAAACAAGCAGGGATTCAGCCTACTATTTAACGACATTACTTGAATCAAACTGGATTAGTGACGCGAAGCTAAACAAACTCGAGGCAGTCACAGCCTTTTATGATAAAAAGCTTGGGGAAGAAATGGATGAAACAAAAATAAAAAATGAGAAATATGTTCCACGCTATCAAGGAGAATACGAGATTACGTTAAACCGAAATGTCGTGAAGGAAGATATTAAGAAGAAAAGCTCGGAATCAGAAGCCTCCAATAAGAAAGGTGGGGAGGATTCATGAGTATTAGCTTGCCTAAAAATAAGCTTGTTACTGTTCTATTAGCAATTCTGATAATCGGGTCAATAGGAGCAGGTATTTATTTCCTTGCCATATCTCCTAAATTAGAAGAATTGCATCAAAAGGAGCAAGAATTAAAAACCCAAGAGCAAATCCTTTCAACCTTGCAGAATAAAATATCTGCTACGAAAACAAATACATTTGAAAGCACCGTAGCCTTGCAAAAAAGCGTTCCAGTAAAACCATTGTCTGAACAGCTTATACTCGATATTGAAAAAGCTGAGGTCGTTTCTGGTAGCTTTGTTGTGAATATGGACTTTCAAGAAGCAGACGTTGAAAAAGGGGAAGAGAGTCAAGAAAAGACTGAAGTAGGAGAAAAGGAACAGGCTCAAACAGATGAAACCGTTGGAAAATCAAAGGAAAACACCATTCCACTCCCAAATGGCGTCAAAAAGCTTACAGCCAATCTACAAATCGAATCGGCAAGCTATTTCGAATTAGAAAAGTTTCTAAGCATCCTTGAAAATTCGAGTCGTATCATTGTCATAGAATCAATCGATTTTAGTGCAAATGAGGAAATCATCTCCACAGATCAGAAGAATAAACCATTAACCTATCAAGTCACATTATCTGCATTTTTTATGCCAGGTTTAACAGACTTAATCGATCAGCTGCCGAAAATGGATGCACCTGAGCCAAGCAATAAAAAGAATCCATTTAGTGACTTTGGAGATTACGATAGTAGTAAAATTGAAAGCAACTACGATGAATCATTAACGAACCTAAATGGCGAGGATGAAAATCAAAAGGATGAAAATCAAAAGGATGAAACAGATTCCATATCTGATTCCCCTGATGATGACAAGAAGAATTCGCCAAACGAGGAAGATTCAACACAAAAAGAAGAGGTAAAGCGAGTAAAATATACAGTCAAAAAGGGCGATAATTTGACAAAAATTGCTATGGAATTCTTCAAATCCAAGGATGGCATTCAAATTATCAAAGAGGCCAATGATTTAAAGGATGACAATATCAGTGTCGGACAAGTATTAATCATTCCGCTTGAATTATAATCATTGATTCTTAATATCCCTTCAAATCTAGTAAAAAATTTGACGAAATCATTCGATAACAAGACGACAAAAGTCTTGTTATTTTTTTTATCCATTATGATAGGATGGAAAAAAACTAGAAATTTTGGTGAGGGGAGGTCAAGCATGGAAAAGAAACAAAATGAGAGAACGATTACGATAAAGATTAATGGAGATGAACAGCCTTTTAAAGAAACAATCTTCATTCATCATCAAGAGGATGATATGGAGGGAGGGAATGAGTTCCAAAGGGATACTTTAAATAATGAAATTCATCGATCTAACCAAGAGTCAGCAGTAGCAGAGGAGAGTGTTGAGGAAAGCTTTGATTGGATCTTACCTGACAAATCAATTACTGATATTAAGGAATATAAAATAAACTATTCCCCAAGTCCAAAAAAGAAGAAAAGCACAATCTATCCAAAATCATTAAAAAAACCTAGTAAAATAAACTGGAATTCATCGATCCTATTTTCTATTGCCTTCGCTATTTTACTTGGGACAAGCTTTGGACTATTAATGCTTAAATTATTAACAAATGAACATGCGTCTAATTTGAATACAAAGGTAGGGAGTAATGAAGAGGCATTAGTAAATAATGAGGGGTCTCCTATTTCTAGTACAAAAAAGGCAATTAGTTTACCCACTGTCTCGACCTTTATTATTCAAGCAGGTGTATTTTCAAATGAGGAATCTGCGAAAAATCTCCAGGAATCGATATCGAATAAAGGTGTTCCAAGTAAGATTATCACGAAGGACGGAAACTCTTTTCTATTTGTTGGCTTGGCAGATAGTTTAGAGAACGCAAAATCGCTTAGTTCAGAAATCAGAGAATTAGATATTGATGTGTATGCGAAAAAATGGAGTACAGGGGGAGAGAAAACAACTAGCTTGAATTCTGACGAGCAAAAACTAGTAAAACTAGTTCCTGACACATACAATATGCTTGTACAAGCCTATACAGTAGGTGCAATGGGAGATAACCTATCTTCTCTAGATCCTCTTACAAAACAAATGAAAAAGATTAATCAAATTTCCGAAAAAAAACTTTCAAATAAAACTGTATTAGGAATTAGCAAGGAGCTTAAGCTAGCTGGTGAAAAATTAAGTCAGTACCATTCTAGCAAGGAACAAAATTTACTATATGAGGCCCAACAGCATCTTCTATCCATCCTGTCTGGGTACCATAATTTATCACATAATGGGTAGTATCCCAGCTTTCAATAGCATTTTTTCTGCCAACAAATCATCCGCCAAAATATGACAAATATCGAATATTTTCCGGGAAATTACACAAGCTTAAGAGAGCCCATTCGATTTCATTCGACTGGCTCTTTTTTCATTGTGGAAAATATGACATTTTTTTCAATATCAAATTGTTCCTTGTCACTATTTTTGGTACGATAGTGTTGTATCTCCCTTTATTGACAAAATACTTAAGGTAAGGTGATAGTATGCAAACCCTCATTTTAGCCTCAGCGTCTCCCCGTCGAAAAGAACTTCTTGAAAATCTTCACATTCCCTTTCAGGTTTCTAGCAGTGATGTGGATGAAAGCTATGATCCCCAATTAAGCCCTCAGGAGGTAGTGATGGAGCTAGCCTCAAGGAAGGCAAAGTCTGTTGCTGAAAAGAACCAAGAAGCTTATATCATCGGATCGGACACCGTCGTTGTGATTGATGAGGAAATTTTAGGTAAACCAAAGGATAAGGATGAAGCGTTTACCATGCTTAAGCGTTTGTCCGGTAATACACACTCTGTTTATACAGGTGTAGCTATTGCTTCTTCTAAAAAAGTGATTCAATTTTATGAAAAAACGGATGTGGTGTTTTGGGAGTTAACAGATGATGAAATCAATACTTATATTGATACTAATGAACCCTTCGACAAGGCAGGTGCCTATGGAATCCAGGGCTTCGGTAGTTTGCTTGTTAAAGGAATTGTAGGGGACTATTTTACAGTTGTTGGGCTCCCCATTTCTAGAACGGTTCGAGAGCTAGTAAAGGCTGGTTTCCAATTATTCAATAAGTAGCAGCAGTTTATCCATTCGTTTCTCCCTCAACATCCATTTGATAAGGAGGAATGATATTGTCCACTGAAACATTAATGATCCGGGATTTTCCTCAGGATGAGCGGCCTAGGGAAAGATTTATTCAAAATGGTGCACAAAGCCTTTCTAATCATGAGTTACTTGCGATTTTATTAAGAACGGGGACAAAAGAAGAGTCGGTTCTCCAATTATCCAATCGATTATTAACCCAATTTGAAGGTTTAAGACTTCTAAAAGATGCCACATTAGACGAAATAACATCGATAAAAGGAATCGGAATGGCAAAAGCTATTCAAGTGTTAGCTGCAGTAGAAATCGGGAGAAGAATTTCTAACCTCACCTATCAGGATCGATATGTTATTCGCTCTCCAGAGGATGGAGCAAAATATATGATGAATGATATGAGATTTCTATCGCAGGAACATTTCGTCTGCCTCTATTTAAACACCAAAAACCAAGTGCTCCACAAGCAAACGATTTTCATTGGAAGCTTAAATGCCTCCATCGTGCACCCAAGGGAGGTTTATAAAGAAGCCATACGTCGATCCGCTGCTTCTATTATCTGCCTCCATAACCATCCCTCCGGAGATCCCGCACCGAGCCGTGAGGATATAGAGGTCACAAAACGCCTAGTAGAGTGTGGTAAAATAATAGGGATTGAATTATTAGACCATCTGATCATTGGGGAAAATAAATTTGTTAGCTTAAAGGAAAAAGGGTATTTATAACACTATGATTTTATTTGACGTTAGGCTATAATAATGGTTATGATTTTTTTAATGACAAAATAAAATCGAATAAGTTTGCAAATATTCTATCAAATAGATTCTTACTTTAAATATCTGCAACATCAAGTTTAGAAAGGGAGATACAACCATGTTTGGAATTGGGACAAGAGATCTCGGAATTGATTTAGGTACAGCAAATACACTCGTTTATGTAAAAGGAAAAGGAATTGTCGTTCGCGAACCTTCCGTTGTTGCCTTTCAAACCGACACGAAAAGTATTGTAGCTGTTGGAAATGATGCTAAGAATATGATTGGACGTACACCTGGAAATGTCGTTGCCCTTAGACCAATGAAGGATGGAGTCATTGCTGATTATGAAACGACAGCAACCATGATGAATTATTATATTAAACAGGCCATGAATAAAAAAGGTATGTTCTCAGGGAAGCCATATGTTATGGTATGTGTTCCTTCTGGTATTACAGCAGTTGAGGAGCGTGCTGTTATTGATGCGACGCGCCAAGCTGGGGCAAGAGATGCCTATACCATTGAAGAACCATTTGCTGCTGCTATTGGGGCAAATCTACCCGTTTGGGAGCCAACAGGAAGCATGGTAGTTGATATTGGCGGTGGTACGACAGAGGTAGCGATTATTTCACTTGGTGGAATTGTCACAAGTCAATCTATCCGTATTGCTGGTGATGAAATCGATGAGGCCATCATCAACTATATTCGCAAAAACTATAATCTTTTAATTGGTGACAGAACGGCTGAGACTATAAAGGTTGAAATTGGATCTGCAGGTGATCCAGAGGGAATCGATAATATGGAAATTCGCGGTCGTGATTTGCTTACTGGTCTTCCAAAAACAATCGAAATCACTGCTGAAGAAATTTCTAGAGCTCTGCATGATACGGTTTATGCCATTGTGGATGCAGTTAAGGTTACCCTTGAAAAGACTCCTCCAGAATTAGCGGCGGATATTATGGATCGCGGAATTGTGTTAACAGGCGGTGGAGCATTGCTACGTAATTTAGATAAGGTGATTAGTGAGGAAACAAAAATGCCTGTTCTTATCGCTGAAGCTCCACTAGATTGTGTTGCAATCGGAACTGGAAAGGCATTAGACCATATTCATTTATTTAAAAATAAATCAAAGGATTCCCGCTGATTTTTTTACAAGATCTGTGGGAAACGTGTAATAATTGAAGGATTTATTCTTAGATAAGCGGGAGAGCTTGAAATAATATAGATAAATAATAAATTAAGAGGTGTAAAAGAATGCCACAATTCTTTTTGAATAAACGCCTGATTATTTTGCTTGTTAGCATCATTATTCTCGTGGCATTGATTGGGTTTTCCTTAAGAGAGAAAGAAAATTTGACCTGGCCAGAACAATTTGTAAAGGATACAACTGGCTGGGTTCAAACCGTTTTTTCAAGACCAGCCCATTATGTTGCAGGCTTTTTTACAAACGTGCAAGACTTGCAAAATACATATCAAGAGAACAAAAAGTTAAAATCAAGACTTGATGAATTAGCAAAATTGGAAGCAGATGTTCAAGAGCTAAAAAAGGAAAACGATGATTTAAGAGGAATTTTAGATAAAAAGGATCATTTAAGAAGCTATGACCCAATTCAAGCAACTGTTATTGGAAGAAACCCTGATTTATGGCATGAATTGCTGATTATTAATAAGGGTAAGGTGAATGGGGTTAAGAAAAACATGGCGGTCATAACGGCTAATGGTCTCATCGGAAAGGTAAAGAGTAGTCAGCAATTTTCTTCTACAGTCCAATTGTTGAGCTCAATGGATCATACAAACCGTATTTCTGCTGTTGTTAAGGGGAAAAAGGACGCCTTCGGAATTATTAATGGATATGACGAGAAAACAGAGCTACTCCTTTTAAAGAGAATACCTTCTAAAGCAAAGGTGAAAAAGGATCAGATTGTCATTACCTCGGGGCTAGGTGGAGTTTTTCCAAAGGGATTACCGATTGGAAAAGTGGTCAGTGTGGAGCCGGATGAAAATGGTCTTACCCAAACCGCTTACGTACAACCTGGGGCAAGCTTTTATGATATCGAAAATGTGATTGTTGTAAAAAGGGAAATCACTCAGCCTGATTTTGGAGATTTGACCCAGGGTGAGGAGGAAGACCTGTGAGGAAATTCTTTCTTCCTATCATATTATCCTTCCTTTTTATCCTGGAAAGTATATTTGTTGAACTCTTTTCGAATGTGTTATCGAAAAGTGAATGGATTCTAGTTCCGCGTTTTTTAATGGTTGCTTGTATCCTACTAACGATATACGGAAGCAAAAAACAAGGAATCATATATGGATTAATATTTGGTCTTTTGTTTGACATCGTCTATACGGAAATATTAGGAATTTACTTATTTATGTTCCCAATTGTCGCATATTTAGTCTCTCAATTCATGAGGATTTTACAAGCCAATGTTTTTATTACAAGTCTAGTCACTACAATTGGAGTGGCCCTGCTTGAGCTCGGTGTCTATGAAATGAATTTTTTAATTAAAATCACAGATATGGACTTTACAACATTTGCTTATAATCGATTATTTCCTACATTAATTCTTAACCTGGCGTTTACTATTATCGTGATTTATCCTTTAAAAAGGTTTTTCGAAAAAAGTGTGGAAGAAGCAGGATAAAGATTATGTTCTCACTAAAAAGTGTTGAACAATTGAATCATATATTTGTTATCTTCCCTTAAAAATGTACAGGTGAGAAAAGAGGAAATTCGCTTTTTCTGTCGAATAATTTATTTTAGCTGTCTACAAGTAATTGTGGTCATGAGTTATTGCTTCACGATGCTGGCGCCTACTTCTTATTAAGTGGCGCTTACGCTATTCTATTGAGGTGAACATCTTGGATATGAAGAAATCACAAATTGTCGTTATAAAGGGTACAAAAGAGGGAATTTCATTACATCTAGATGACCTTTGCTCATTCGAAGAGCTTCTAAAAGAACTAGATGAAAAGTTATCGGAAAGTTCAATTTCAGCAGATGACCGTTCACTTATATCTGTTACAATAAAACTTGGAAATAGATACTTAACACCTAAGCAAGAGGAAGTATTAAAAGAAATAATCAGACAGAAAAAAAATCTTGCGGTTGGATCTATTGTTTCAAACGTGATTACAAAGGAAGAGTCAGATCGATTAAAGGCCGAAACCGAAATTGTTTCCGTTGCTAAAGTTGTTCGTTCTGGACAGGTTTTGGAGGTTGCTGGTGACCTTTTACTAATAGGAGATGTCAATCCAGGTGGAACCGTAAAGGCTGGGGGCAATATTTTTATCATGGGCGCCTTAAAAGGAATTGCACATGCAGGCTACAATGGAAATGATGAGGCCATCATTGCTGCTTCTGTGATGAAGCCTACGCAATTAAGAATTAATGAATGCATTAATCGTGCACCCGATTATTATCCGGACTCCGAAAAAAGGGAAATGGAATGTGCCTATATTAATGCAAGCGATCAGATTATGATTGATAGAATACAAGTATTATCGCAACTTAGACCGAATTTAACAAGATTGGAAGGGGGACGCTAAAGTGGGCGAAGCAATTGTTGTGACATCTGGAAAAGGCGGAGTTGGAAAAACTACAACATCTGCAAATATTGGAACAGCTTTGGCTCTTCAAGGAA
The DNA here is from genome assembly GCF_900117315.1 of Bacillus massilinigeriensis. Classification (GTDB taxonomy): domain Bacteria; phylum Bacillota; class Bacilli; order Bacillales; family Cytobacillaceae; genus Bacillus_BE; species Bacillus_BE massilionigeriensis. Next base: position 3,059,139 of record NZ_LT630337.1, on the reverse strand, counting down.
AACGTGTTTGCTTAGTGGACACGGATATTGGACTTAGGAATTTAGACGTAGTAATGGGACTAGAAAATAGAATTATCTACGATTTAGTAGATGTTATTGAAGGTAGATGTAAAGTCCATCAAGCTCTTGTAAAGGATAAAAGATTTGAGGATTTATTATTTTTATTGCCGGCAGCGCAAACCTTTGATAAAACAGCAGTTAATCCAAATCAAATGAAGCTATTAATTGAGGGTCTAAAGCAAGAATATGATTATATCATTATTGACTGTCCAGCTGGAATTGAGCAAGGATATAAAAATGCTGTAGCAGGAGCAGATAGAGCAATCGTTGTTACTACTCCTGAAAAGTCCTCTGTAAGAGATGCGGACCGTGTCATTGGATTATTAGAGAAAGAAGAAAATATCGCACCACCTAAACTAGTCATTAATCGGATTCGAAATCATATGATGAAAAACGGCGACATGATGGATGTGGATGAAGTGACAGCCCATCTTTCAATCGATTTAATTGGAATCGTAGCAGATGATGATGAAGTCATTAAGGCCTCAAATCATGGTGAACCGATTGCCTTAAACCCTAATAGCAAAGCATCCATTGCCTATCGGAACATTGCTAGAAGAATCCTTGGTGAATCAGTACCACTTCAATCTCTTGAACAGGATTCACAAGGGATGTTCTCAAAACTAAAAAAATTCTTCGGAGCTAAATGAAACCAGCCTATGAAAAGGTCTGGTTTCTTTTTTTTGTTAGTCATATGATCTTTCCTTCACTCATAGACTTGTACTAAAAGTTTATAAGGACTGGTGGGGGAAATGCGATCTCGTGCAGATGAAGTTCGAAGAAGAATAGAAAAAAGAAAAAGATCGAAAGAACGAATGAACAAGAATTTGAATAACCGTCTATTATGGGCAGAGGATGAAGAAAAGTATGGATTTGATAAAGTAACTACCTATGTTGGGGGACCAGATGACCAAGGCCATCCTCTTTTCAGAAAGGAACTATTTGTATTTAAAATCTTACTATCTGCCTTTCTTGTTTTAGTCGTAGCGATTTTGTTTCGAAATGAAAGCCCGAAATTCGATACAACACGCACGGTTGTGACAAAAACTATGGAAAAGGAATTTCAATTTGCCTATATCTCTAATTGGTATGAAAAGCAATTTGGTAAGCCTCTGGCATTTTTACCTTTTAAGAACTCAGAAAAGGAAGATAAAACCAAGGAGAAATTACAATACGCCATGCCAGCATCGGGGAAAATATTAGAGGAATTTAGTGATAATGGGCAACGGATTGCCATTGAAACGAGTAAGCAGGCCTCTGTTGATGCGATGAGTGAAGGAATCGTTAGCTTTGTTGGGAATAAGGATGGTTTCGGGAAAACGGTCATTATTCAACATCCTGATAAAAGTGAATCATGGTATGGAAATTTATCTAAGGTGGATGTAAGCCCTTATGACTTTGTCGAAAAGGGAGATATTGTCGGGAAAGCCTCAGATAGTAAGGATGGAGCTAAAGGGGAATTTTACTTCGCAATAAAAAAAGGGGATGACTTTATTGACCCTATTCAGGTGATTCCGTTTGAATAATCTATTGAATTTAATGAAAAAAATTCATATTCACCCCATTTTTTGGGCAATTGCTTCCCTTGCTATCATGACGGCACATTTCTTAGATTTAACCATTCTTTTCTTGATTGTTTTGATTCATGAAATGGGACATGCGTTTTGCGCCTCTTATTTTGCATGGAGGATAAAAAGGATTTCTCTCCTCCCCTTTGGTGGAGTTGTGGAAATGGATGAGCATGGCAATAGACCGTTAAAGGAAGATGCGTTGGTCATTCTTGCAGGCCCCATTCAACACCTTTGGCTTTTTCTCGCAGGGTGGATTGGATATACTTTAAACCTGATTCCAGAAGATATTTATTCTCTTTTTTTTCAATATAATTTAATGATTCTCTTCTTTAACCTATTGCCAATTTGGCCTCTGGATGGCGGGAAATTATTGTTTTTATTATTATCCTTAAAGCAGCCGTTTCCTGAGGCACATATGAATACTCTTATGCTTTCCATTGGAAGTACTTTGGTCTTTGTTTTGATCAATTTTTTGATAGACCCTTTTAATTTGAATGTGTGGATTATTGTCGCATTCCTACTTTTTTCTTTATTTTATGAGTGGAGGCAGCGGCGTTATTTATTTATCCGCTTCCTGCTTGAAAGATATTACGGGAAAAATCCAGATTTTCAATCCCTTCTTCCCTTGACTGTTCATAAGGACGATATGGTGATAGACATACTAGAGCGTTTCCAAAGAGGGTGCAAGCATCCAATCGTCGTTGAAGGAGATGGCAGTGAAATTGGGACCCTCGATGAGAATGAGCTCTTACATGTGGTTTTTTCTGATAAGCTGTTGACTGCAAAAGTCGGGGATTTGCTATATTATTATTAGTGTAAAATAATATAGGAATCTGACTGCGAAACGAGGAAACCATTTGAATAAATTAGTAATTAATTACACAGGAAGAGAAAAACGATGGGCCTTATTACAAAATGATAAGATTGAAAAAATAATGATAGAACAACCACAACAGCTTTCATCGGTTGGAAATATCTATTTAGGGATTGTAACTAAGGTTCTTCCAGGAATGAATGCTGCCTTTGTAGACTTTGGGGAGGATAAGGGAGGCTATCTTCATCGTGACAAGCTTTTATCCTACATCCAATCAAATGAACCGAAGGAGGTTAAACAAAAAAGAAGTATTTCCACCTTTGTCCATCAGGGAGAGCGAATTCTCGTCCAGGTGGAAAAGGATGCGACAGGAACAAAGGGCGCCCGACTGAGTGGAATCATCGAGCTTTCCGGGGATTATCTCGTCTATATGCCAAATGGACGTTATGTAGCCGTTTCAAAAAAAATGAAAAGTGAACGAGAGAAGGCTAGATGGCGCAAATATGGCTTCCATGAGAAAACCGAGGAGGAAGGTTTAATTTTCCGGACGGAATGCGAGAATCAATCAGAAGAAACAGTTCAATCCGAGCTTCAATTTTTACGCGAGAGATTCTTTAATGTTAATAAACAAGCGCAATCGATGAAAAAAACCGGAATTGTTCTCTCAAAGGATACATTTCTAAAGGAAATTGAAAAGGAACTGAAAAAATGGAATGTTGGAGAGGTCATTATAGATGATGCAGAGGCTAAGAAGAAGATAGAATCTCTGATTTCGAACCCTGAGATCAATGTTCAATGGTATTCGAAGAAGGAAAGTATTTTTTCTGCCTATCATTTAGAGCATGAGGTTGAAAGGGCGTTAAAGCGTATTGTATGGCTTCAAAATGGAGCCTATCTTATTTTTGACTATGCGGAGGCATTAACAATCATAGATGTGAACACTGGAAAATTTTCTGGAAAAAATGATTTGGAAGAAACAGTATTGAAAACAAATGAATGGGCGGCCGAGGAAATCGCGCGGCAAATTCGTTTGCGGGACCTTGCAGGAATGATATTAATCGATTTTATTGATATGAAAAGTGATGAGGAACGGAGAATTGTTCAAAAACGGCTGGAGACTGAGCTTTCTAAGGATGAACGAAGGACAAAGGTAATAGGATTTACACCTCTTGGCATCTTACAATTAACAAGAAAGAAAACAAAAGTTTCCCTCTCTGAGTCTTTGCAGACAAAATGTTCAGTATGTGAAGGAACAGGTATGGTATTAAGTCCGGAATCCATTGCCTTTCAATTAGAAAGAGAGCTTTGGGAGCATCGAAACTCTGATGCGGAAGCTATTTTAATTGAAACGACTCTAGAGGTAAAATCTATTTTTTGTGGGGATCAGGAAATACATAAAAAAAGATTTGAAGAGATGATTGGTCTCCGATTATTCTTTATCCTAAAGGATAGCTGTAAGCCATATTACGAGATTAGACAGATAGGGAGCCTCTCGGAGATTGAAAGAAAAGTGTAACAGTGAAAACTAGCTTTTTTCAAGGCTGGTTTTCTTTATTGTTATTGACATTCAAGCCTAAACCATGTTAGTATTTTAATGTTATGTTTGTAGCGCACCCGTGCTACAACCGCTCAGAGCAGGTAATAAGCTTTTGCTTTCGAGCAAAACGCCTGATCATGGCGAGTCTTAGTTTATAAGGAGGTGCAGTTCATGTACGCAATTATCGAAACTGGTGGTAAGCAAATCCGTGTAGAAGAAGGTCAAGCTATCTACATCGAAAAGCTTAACGCTGAAGCAGGCGAAACAGTTACATTTGATAAGGTTTTATTCGTTGGTGGTGACAACGTTAAAGTTGGTAGCCCCGTTGTAGAAGGAGCAACTGTAACAGCTACAGTTGAAAAACAAGGTCGCGCTAAAAAGATCATTGTTTTCAAATACAAAGCGAAGAAAAACAATCGTAAAAAACAAGGTCATCGTCAGCCATACACTAAAGTTGTTATTGAAAAAATCAACGCGTAAGGCGAGTAGTGATGATTCAAGCAGAATTTATTCGTAATGAATCCGGAGCTATTCAATCATTCACATTAAGCGGACATGCGCTTTTTGCGAATCATGGCAATGATATTGTTTGTGCAGGTGCATCAGCTGTATCAATTGGTTCCATTAATGCGATTATCGCGTTAACCGGAGTGACTCCTGAAATCGAACAAGGCGAGAGTGGCTTTCTCCGATGTGTAATACCAGACGACTTACCAGAGGATACACAAGAGAAGGTTCAATTGTTGCTTGAGGGCATGCTCGTATCATTGCAAACGATTGAAAGAGATTATGGAAGACACATAAAAATTACCTTCAAAAAGTAGGAGGTGGAAACAAATGTTAAGATTAGATCTTCAGTTCTTTGCTTCTAAAAAAGGAGTAGGTTCTACAAAGAACGGACGTGACTCTATCGCTAAGCGCCTTGGTGCTAAGCGTGCAGATGGTCAATTCGTAACTGGTGGTTCTATCCTTTATCGTCAACGTGGAACAAAAATCTATCCAGGTGTGAACGTAGGTAAAGGTGGCGACGATACTCTATTTGCAAAAGTAGATGGCGTTGTTAAGTTCGAACGTCTAGGACGTGACCGTAAGCAAGTGAGCGTTTATCCAGTAGCTCAAGAAGCTTAATCTTCTTACTAAACTCTAACCGATTAGGTTAGAGTTTTGTTTTTAGTTTGGGGAAAATACATAGTACTTTTTGTTTTGTGGATTACATAGTTTGTTGTTTTGTGGGATTAGGCATGTTGGTGTGGGAAGTGGGTTGGGAGATTACGATTGGTTTTGGGATTGGGGAGTTGGATTGTCGCGAATCAGTTTGGGAATTTCGCGAGTATTTGGTGGAATTTCGCGGGTATTTGGTGGAATTTCGCGGGTATTTGGTGGAATTTCGCGAGTATTTGGTGGAATTTCGCGAGTATTTCGAGAATTTCGCGAGTATTTCAAAATTTCGCGAATAATCCCCAAGATTTCGCGAATAAAATCCAAAACTTCGCGAATAAATCACCAAATTTCGCGAATAAAACTCAATTTTTCGCGAATAAACCCCCAATTTCTCCAAGTAAAAATAATTCTCCCGCCTCCGACAAATAAAAAAATCTGCTCAAGGGCCATAAATAAGTAAAAAGTGGCTGTTCAGAGCAAATAATCAAGTAAATCTCCCTATTATTCGAGGATTTTACCAAAAATCAATCTCACTCCAGGCTAGAACACAACTAAAGGATCACACTAAACACAAAAATCCAGAACCAAACAATGCCTAATATATGCATATTTGGATGAAAATTATGAATTTAATCATGCCATTGTAATTATTTTTGGTATACTAGCCTAAAGAGGAAACTGTGCTAGGAGTGCTACAATGAATAGGGACTGGAATACGGTTGAGGTGCTAAGGCACGCAAGACATGATTGGTTAAACAAAATACAATTAATAAAAGGAAATTTATCTTTAAATAAATATGGACGTGTAAATGAAATTATTGATGAAATTGTGGCAGAGAGTAAGCAACAATCTAAGCTATCCAATTTGAATATACCTCAGTTTGCCTCATTACTTTTAACCTGCAATTGGGAAAATCACTTATTTCAAATAGAATTTGATGTATTAGACGATCATCCGAATAAGAATAAAATTCAGGATGAAGCTTTGACAAATTGGACGAATAATTTCTTTCAGACGTTAGATTTGTCGGTAAAAATGTTTTACGATAATTATCTTTCAGTAACAATTGAACCGCAAATAGAAGGAACCGGTTTCTTTTTTGATTTTCGCGGGATAATAACAAGTAGGGAACAAATCGAACAATTTTTAAAGAGGGAGCAATCTTTAAAGTTGGGTGTTACAGTTCAGCAATTTACCGAGGGCGAGCTTTCTCTCGAGTTCTTTTTACCAAATGAATAAACTAAGGAAAATAAATAGAAGGATTCTCGTCTGATGATAATCATTCTTTTTACAGACTTTCGACGGGAGGAAAAATATGTTTGTAGATCAAGTCAAAATATATGTTAAAGGTGGAGACGGCGGTAATGGAATGGTTGCGTTCCGCCGGGAAAAATATGTACCAAAAGGTGGTCCAGCTGGTGGGGACGGAGGAAAGGGTGCAGATGTTGTTTTTGAAGTAGAAGAAGGCTTGCGCACCTTAATGGATTTCCGATACCAACGACATTTTAAGGCTCCCCGAGGGGAACATGGGATGAGCAAGAATCAGCATGGAAAAAACGCGAAGGACATGATTGTCAAGGTTCCACCGGGTACGGTTGTGTATGATGCAGAGACAAATCAGACAATAGCTGACCTAACAGAGCATGGACAGCGTGCGGTTATTGCGAAGGGTGGTCGAGGAGGTCGAGGAAATTCTCGTTTTGCAACCCCATCAAACCCCGCACCAGAGCTATCTGAAAAAGGTGAGCCTGGGCAGGAACGAGATGTCGTCCTTGAATTAAAGCTTTTAGCCGATGTGGGTCTGGTTGGTTATCCAAGTGTTGGGAAATCGACACTTCTTTCAGTTGTTTCAGCTGCCAAGCCAAAAATCGCTGAATATCATTTTACTACGATTGTTCCAAACTTAGGAATGGTTGAAACAGAAGATGGCAGAAGCTTTGTTATGGCGGACCTCCCTGGATTAATTGAAGGGGCACACTCAGGAGTAGGGCTTGGCCATCAGTTTTTAAGGCATATTGAAAGAACAAGGGTTATCGTTCACGTAATTGATATGGCTGCAACTGAAGGGCGAGATCCATTTGATGATTATCAAAAAATCAATAATGAATTAAAAGAATATAATCTACGCTTAACGGAACGTCCGCAGATTATTGTTGCCAATAAAATGGATATGCCGGGAGCAGAAGAAAATCTTAAAAAGTTCAAAGAACAATTAAAAGAGGATTATCCAATTTTTCCGATATCAGCTATTACCCGTAAAGGCTTAAGGGATTTACTTTTTGCGATTGCAGATAAGCTTGAGAATACACCTGAGTTCCCACTTACACACGAAGCTGAGGAAGAGGATGAAAGCATTAACCGAGTATTATACAAACACGAAGCGGAAAAACCTGATTTCGCCATCACAAGGGATCCTGATGGCAGCTTCGTGCTTTCAGGATATTCGATAGAAAGATTGTTCAAAATGACAGACTTCTCAAGGGATGAATCTATTCGCAGATTTGCACGCCAGCTTAGAGGTATGGGTGTGGACGATGCATTGAGAGCAAGAGGAGCGAAAGATGGAGACACTGTGAAGCTGTTAGAATATGAATTCGAGTTTATGGATTAAGCTGGTTGGTTCATGGGGTGGGGAAATGAAAAATAAGAAATTAGATAAAAAATTTTATTTAGTGCGTGAAGATGTACTTCCAGAAGCGATGAAAAAGACGTTAGAGGCAAAAGAGATGCTAGAGCGAGGAAAAGTGGAATCTGTATGGGAGGCTGTACAAAAGGTGGATTTAAGCCGAAGTGCCTTTTATAAATATAGAGACACCATTTTTCCCTTTCATACAATGGTGAAGGAGAAGCTTATTACATTGTTTTTTCATCTAGAGGACAGATCTGGAACATTATCCCATCTATTAAGTGTTGTGGCGACAGCAGGCTGCAATGTTCTGACCATTCATCAAACCATCCCTTTGCTTGGAAGAGCGAATGTTACGTTATCTTTAAACATCTCTGAAATGGGAATAGAAATAGATGAATTGCTAGCTGAGTTAAGAAAGCTTGAATTTGTTGATAAGGTTGAGGTGCTGGGGTCGGGTGCTTAAAGAGGTACCTCAGCCCTGTTTTTTTTCTAGTATTACATGGTTACATTAAAGCAATAAAGATAGATGTTTTTTAGCTTGTAGGAGGAGAGGAAAAATGAAGATTGCCTATCTAGGTCCAAAAGCAACCTTTACTGGCCTAGCTGTTCAAAAAATGTTCCCTGGATTAACCGCTATTCCTTATATAACCATTCCAGATTGTTTAGATGCAGTGATGGATGATGAAGTAGATATAGCTGTAGTTCCATTAGAGAATGCGTTAGAGGGGTCAGTTAACATTACGCTTGATTATTTGATTCATGAGGTAGACTTACCAATCGTGGGGGAAATTACAGCGCCCATTCGTCAGCATTTTCTTGTACATCCTAACCAGGCAGATCATTGGGAGGATATTGAAATAATCTATAGTCATTCCCATGCGATTGCCCAGTGCCATAAATTTTTACATAGAAATTTTAAGGGCATACCATACGAGAGTGTGACTTCAACAGGAGCGGCTGCGAAATTCTTGGCTGATCATCCCAATCAGAAGGCAGCAGCGATTGCCAATGAATTAGCGGCAGAAGAGTATGGCTTATTTATTGCAAAAGCTGATATCCACGACTTTGATTTTAACCATACAAAATTTATCATTTTGTCTAAGAATCCTATTGATTTGAACGAGCAAATGAAATATAAAGTTGGGGATAAAACAACATTGATGGTGACGCTACCTTCTGACCAAGCAGGGGCGCTGCATCAAGTCCTTTCTGCCTTTGCTTGGCGCAAGCTGAACCTATCAAAAATTGAATCAAGGCCAATGAAGACAGGGCTTGGAAATTATTTCTTTTTAATTGACATTGAAATGTCTTTAGACGATGTATTGATTCCAGGGGCAATGGCTGAGCTTGAAGCATTAGGATGCTCGGTAAAAATACTAGGAAGCTATCCTTATTTTCAATTGGATAAGGAATCCTCCACAGTCGGGGAGACATCTGCTCGAACGGAAGTATAAAAAAAGAGGCCGTCCCATAAGGCGCCATTCACCATATTTAGATATCCTCTTATGGTGAATGGCATTTTTCCTTTAGGACAGGCCTTTTTTATTGCTGATCAATTAAAAAATTTGCTTCTTTCATGGCTTCTACCGCTTCATCTAGTATTTCTTCGGAAGTTGCAGTAATCGTATGTAGATGGTATCCATCTGTTAGTTCAGAAAGATAGGAAGCCTTCGTGTTTCTTATTTTTTCCATGAATTGTTTGACTTCCTTTCGATTAGATACCCGAATAGAAGCCGTTAAATCGCCGTAAACAGGATGCTCAATTCTAACATCCTTTACCGTTACTCCATGGTCTACTAATAAATTGAGCTCCTCCTCGGTTTGTTCAGGTGGATGGGAGCAGGCCACTGTTCGTTCATAAACCGTGAAAGTAGATGGATGAACTAAATATAAGTACCCTTGACTTGAGGCAATAATGGGTTCATTTTTGGCTTTTAGTAAAGTGATATCTCCGACTATGACTTGCCTGCTGACATTTGCTCTTTCGGCAAGCTCACTACCTGTGATTGGACGATTACTTGTCTTTAACCAATTAAGAATTAGGTCTCTTCTTTGTTCCCCCGATAGTCTTTTCTCCTTCAATGGTAAGAACCCCCTTTCTTAAAAAATTCACACCTTTTACACCTTGATTTCTGCATTTTCTACAATAGACAGGATGGCTTCTCCCAATTGCTTAACATCATTGATGGATGTCATTTTACCAAAGGAGATACGGATAAATTCCTTTGCCTCTTTTCCGGTGACACCAAGAGCCTTCATAGTTTTAGATGGTGATAGCAAACCAATTTGACAGGCGCTTCCTGTTGAAATAGCAAAACCAAGGCGGTTAAGCTCTAGCATCATCCATTGTCCCTCAATCCCCTTAACACGCATACCTATGGTTGAGGGTAATTGATTATTAAACTCATAGAAAATGAATCTTGAATCCATCGTTTCTAATTGTTGAAGGAGTTGTCTGCGAAGAATTTGATAATGCTCATGGAGCTGTTCACGCATTTTTTCCATCTTCACTGCAGCAACCGTCATTGCAGCGATTGCTGGGACATTGACCGTTCCTGGTCTAATCCCTCCTTCATGTGAAGTTCCAGGATAATAAGGCTTCCATGCCCTTTTTGGCGAGAGATATAAAGCACCGATTCCTTTTGGTCCATAAATTTTATGGCCGGATATTGAAAAGCTGTCAACAAGCTTTGAAATCGTTTTTAAATCTTGTTTGCCAAATGTTTGCACACAGTCACTATGCAGGAGTATATCATTTTTTTGACATAATGTGCTAATTTCTGAAATCGGTTGAATCGTGCCTATTTCTGGATTTCCATGCTGTACGGTAATGAGAATCGTGTCCTTGCGTATTGCCTTCTCTAGCTCCATGAGGTCTATTACCCCATCCTGATTAAAGTCAAGATACGTAATATCATAGCCTTCTTCCTTCAATTTTTCTAAAGTATTCCCAACTGAGGAATGCTCTGCGGAAGTTGAGATGATATGCTTTCCATTTTTAAGTGGCGATCCTTTGAGAGTTTGAATTCCCAAATAGTTACTTTCAGACCCACCAGATGTGAAATAAAGTCCATCCTTATCGATACCTAAAACGGATGAAAGCTGTGCGCGACTATACTCTAGTAGATTATAGGCTTTATTTCCAATGTCATGGAGGCTTTTTGAATTTCCAAAATAATCAGTAGCTGCTTTTATATAGGTCTCTGCAGCTTCCTTATCCAGTGGACAACTAGCCGCATAATCGAAATATATCATAAGTACCTCCATTTTCTAAGCTCATTACTATGAAAACACTTGTCATAATTTTAAATCTATGTAATTATAAGTGTCAAGACAGGTGTAAAAACGGAGGGTAAAAAATAATGAGACACTCCAATGTATTGATAATTGGAAGCGGTGTGGCCGCCATGCAATTATCAAAAAAATTGAGAAATGATGTAAATGTGATGATTCTCACAAAATCAGATTTAAACGATGGAAACTCCTACTTGGCTCAAGGTGGGGTGGCGGTAGCGTTGGGAGATAAAGATGATCCCTATAAACACTATTTAGATACGATGGAGGCAGGACGTTATCATAATAATGGGGATCTTGTTTTAGCTATGACAAAAGAGGCTCCCTTTTTAATAAAGGAGCTTTTCCAAAATGGTTGCCTATTTGATAAAGATTCAAAGGGGCAGCTTTTATTAGGGTTAGAGGGCGCTCACCGCGAGAAAAGAATCGTTCATGGTGGTGGCGATGCAACTGGAAAAACCATCATGGATTACTTTTTCCGAAATATGAATGATAATGTGTTCGTTGTGGAGAATGTGACTGTTTATAAGCTATTAATTGTCAATAATCGCTGTGTTGGAGTCATGGGGAAATATCCAGATGGAACTGAAGAAGTCTTTTATGCAGAACATGTGGTGCTAGCGACAGGAGGCTGTGGTCAAGTGTACAGCTATACTTCAAATGCAGATACAGTAACAGGAGATGGGATTGCCCTTGCCTATATCGCAGGTGCTGAGATTGCAGATATGGAGTTTATCCAATTCCATCCAACCCTTCTTTTTGTTGACGGAAAAACAAGAGGACTGGTTTCAGAGGCTGTTCGTGGGGCAGGCGCACGTTTAGTGACAAGGGATAGAAAAACCATCATGGATGATGTCCATCCAATGCGTGATTTAGCTCCTCGACATATCGTTTCCCAGGCTATTTATGACCATATCTCACATGGTGAAGATGTGTTTTTAGACATTTCAAACATAGAGAATTTTGAAGAGCATTTCCCGACCGTTTCAACTATTTGTAAAACCAATGGAATGGACTTAACAGAAGGGCTCCTTCCTGTTGTACCTGGCTGCCACTTTTTAATGGGTGGTGTGAAGACGGACTCATGTGGAAGAACTTCGATTTCAGGCTTGTATGCCATCGGAGAGGTGGCTTGTACTGGAATCCAAGGGGCGAATCGACTTGCAAGTAATTCCTTATTAGAAGGGCTATTTTTTGGCAATAGGCTAGCTGAGTGGATTAATACTCATGCTAAAGCTCCTATAGGGGTTTTGGAAGAGGTAAAGATGGATGAAAGAAAAATAAATGAAGCCTTAAACTTAAAGCTTCCAGAAGTAGATGAATTGAAACAAAGAATGATGGATTATACAGGAATCGTAAGAAACTATGAAAATTTGAAAAAGCAAAAAAGCTGGCTTGAAGGTTTTTCTATTGAAAAATGGGTGAATGCTGACCTTGGAAGGCTTTCTAAGGAGGATATTTCTAGAGCCTTTATGCTAATTACCTCCTGGTTGATTACCGATTCTGCCATGAAGAGAACAGAATCAAGGGGTGGCCACTTCAGAGAGGATTATCCTTTTGAAAACGATAAAAAGTGGAGACAGAAAATCATCATTCAGAAAAGACAGAAAGTTGAGGTAGAGGCGAATGAACAGATTAAAGCTAAGATTACTACTTGAGCAATTTTTTCTTGAGGATATTGGAGAACGAGATGTAACTAGTGAGCTCATTTTTGGAGAGGAAGAAAAAGGAGAAATTGTCTTCCTTGCGAAGGAAAATGGAATCTTCTGCGGTCAAGCTGTAATTGAGACTGGATTTTCTTTACTCGATGAAAAGGTTGAAATTAATTTGCTCGTTAAGGATGGTGAGCGAATTGAAAAGGGACAAAGACTTGCCACTGTTCGCGGAAGAGTGGCTGAGTTGCTTAAAGGGGAACGTGTCGTATTAAACCTTGTGCAACGGATGAGCGGGATTGCAACAAAAACAAGGGAAGCAGTCAACATTTTAGGAACCACACAAACCAAGATAGTGGATACAAGAAAAACAACTCCAGGCTTAAGAATGCTTGAAAAATATGCTGTCCGATGTGGGGGAGGCTTGAATCATCGCTTTGGGCTATACGATGCAGTCATGATTAAGGATAATCACATTTCTTTTTCAGGCTCAATTTCAAAAGCGGTGGAAAAGGTTCGAAAAAATCTTGGACATATGGTAAAGATTGAGGTTGAAACGGAAACGAAGGAAGAAATGCTGGAGGCTATTAATGCCGGCGTTGACGTCATCATGTTTGATAACCGAAAACCAGAGGAAATAAAGGAATGGATTCCATATGTTCCAAAAGGAATCATAACAGAGGCATCAGGTGGAATCACCTTGAATAATCTTGGGAGCTACAAGGATTGTGGTGTTGATGTTATATCATTAGGGTTCTTAACCCATACCGTCAAAGCTCTTGATATAAGTGTAAAAGTTCATGTAAGGGGATGAAATAAATGAACATTTTTGAAACCGCTGAAAAAACAAATAATCTACCAGAAATATATAAATCGATGACTGTTGAAGAATTAGAGGAACGAGTAAAAGAAGTAAAAGAAAAACTCGGAAAAAAGTTGTTTATTCCAGGTCATCACTATCAAAGGGATGAAGTCATTCAGTTTGCAGACGCAACAGGGGATTCACTAAAGCTTGCACAAATATCTGCAGAAAATCGAGATGCCGAATATATTGTTTTTTGCGGTGTGCATTTCATGGCAGAGACAGCAGATATTCTAACAACAGAGAATCAAACGGTATTTTTACCAGATATGAGGGCTGGCTGCTCAATGGCGGATATGGCCGACATTCACCAAACAGAAAGAGCCTGGAAAAAACTAACAGAGCTATTTGGGGATACTGTAATACCCATTACCTATGTCAACTCTACTGCTGCCATTAAAGCATTTGTCGGTGAAAATGGTGGTGCTACAGTAACAAGCTCTAATGCAGAAGAGATGGTGACTTGGGCATTAAAGCAAAAGGAAAGAATATTATTCCTACCTGATCAGCATTTAGGTCGGAACACGGCTTATCAATTGGGAGTTCCTTTAGAAGAAATGGCAATATGGAACCCAGCAGAGAACCGTTTAGAATATGAAGGCTCCGTTGAAAAAATCAAAGTCATTTTATGGAAAGGTCATTGCTCAGTCCATGAAAACTTTACGGTGGCAAATGTTGAGGCTGTCCGGAAGAAATACTCAGAAATGACGATTATTGTTCATCCTGAATGTAGCCGAGAGGTCGTTGCTTTATCAGATTTAGCTGGGTCGACCAATTATATTATTAATCAAATTGCAAATTCTAAGCCAGGAACATCCTGGGCCATTGGAACAGAAACCAATCTTGTCAATCGCTTAATTAAGCAATATCCTGACCGTCACATCATTTCATTAAACCCATATATGTGCTCATGTTTAACAATGAATCGAATTGATTTACCTCATCTTGTTTGGTGCTTAGACTCCATTGAAAGAGGAGAATTCTCAAATATCATAAATGTGGAAGAGGAAATTGCTGAAAAGGCAAAGCTGGCATTAGATAGAATGCTTGCACAATCTTAATAATTTTTATCGGTCAGAGGTTGCCTGACATGTACTAATCACATTTGTTCACTCGGACAGATGGAGTCATGCAGGTAACTCTCTTTTTTTGCCCAATAAAAAAGTAGTAATCCACTGATTTTAAGCGACTTACTCATATTTTTTTCCTTTTATGCATAAGTTTTTGTGAAGATTATTAGCATTTTGCCCATTTCGTCATACACTATATGGACTTATGCATAGGAGGGAAGCAGAGTGAAGATCCATATCGTTCAGAAAGGGGATACTCTTTGGAAAATCGCCAAAAAATATGGGGTAAACTTCGAAGAGCTAAAACAGATGAATTCCCAGCTAAGTAATCCTGATATGATCATGCCCGGTATGAAAATAAAAGTACCTACAACAGGTGGAACCGTGAAAAAAGAAATCCCTATGGGTTCCAAGAAGGAGTTTCCCGTTATGGAGCATCCATTTACAAAAGAAAAACCACTTCCAGTTGTTGAAGCACCAATCCAAGCCCCAGCCCCAGCACCTATAAAGGAAGCACCTATTAAAGAAGCACCAATTGTGCAAGCTCCAAAAGAAGTACCTAAGGAAATTCCAAAAGCACCATACGTGCCAAAAATGCCTCAGCCAGTGATCCCAGAAATAGACATTAATAATTACTATCTGATGAATATGCAGCAAAATGTATCTGTGGAGCAAACCACTCAGGCTCCACCAGAAGTAATGCCAATAATGGAAGAAAGTCCGGAATCTATTGAAGAAGAGTCACCAATTGAAATGCCGATTCAAGAGGTTCAACAACCACAAATGTGTCCTTGCATGTATTGCTACCCAATCACACCAGTAATGCCAGGACCTGGATTTTGTTACCCTGTAAACCCGTGTGCACCTTTTGTTCATGCGCCAGTTCCAGTTCCATTTCCAATGCAACAACCGTTTCCACAAGTTCAAGGGGCATATGGCCAGCAATTTCCTCAGGTAGCAGGAGCTTACGATCAGCCACTACCACAAGTTCAAGGGATGATGCAGAATCCTGGATTTGTTCCAACAAGTATGCTTCCAGGAGTAGAGGGAAATTTTGATCATGATGAATCTTCTTCATTATTTATGCCACAAATGCCAGGATACACTCCATCCTTTGCTGGTACAGGTATGGGAAGCTTTGATCCGGAAAGTCCAGAAGGTTTCTCTAACATGCAGCCAACCTATCAAGGCGTTCCAGGTCAGACACCTTTTGGCTTCCAACAGGCACCATTTATGCCATACCAACAAGGTGGACCAATGATGCATGGCCAGCCGATGATGCAGGGTCAACCGATGATGCAGGGTCAACCAATGATGCAGGGTCAACCAATGATGCAGGGACAGCCAATGATGCAAGGTGGACCAATGATGCAGGGTCAACCAATGATGCAAGATGAACCAATGATGCAAGCACAACAGCCATTTATGCCACAGCTGCAGCAAGGAAGGCAAATGCAAATGGGTATGCCATATGGTCAAATTCCATACGGATATCCTCAAATGGGAGGAGCACCATTTGGAGCTGCCCCAATGGGCTATCCTCAAATGCAACCCCTCCAGGAAGGAATAGATTTTGATGAATCTCCTGATGCAGATATGCCGATGGTACCGCAACAAATGTCTGTTGCTCCACAGGTTCAAGGAATGGGTATGCCGATGGATGATTGTGGATGTGGTGGTCCGCAAACTGCACATGAAGGAATGGGTGCCGGAAGCTACGAATTAGGCTCTTTTGGCCCAGGAGGATATAATCCAGCGATGTTTGGACCAGGTATGATGCCACCAGTCTTCACACCTGCATATGGGCCACAATGGCAGACCCAGCCACCATATATGACACCGTATAGCTATGGTCCAATGGGTCAGACGATGCAACGAAGCAATGAAGAAGAACTTGACGATTAATACCCCGGGAGACGACCATCAAAATCGTCTCCTCAGCTATTTAAAAGAACAAGTTCCATTTCATATTCACTCCATTAATAGAATTCGAAGTCATGTTTTTTTTGTCAAATCAAAGAAAGTCAATTTTATCCTTAAAGGGTTTTCCTCTTATCATCGAATGAAGCTACAGGAGTCATTTACTGAATCCTTAAAAAAAGAAGGATTTAACAAAACGTATCATTTTCTAAATATATTTAAGGATCCACCAATGTTATTTGATAAAAAATACTATGGCTGCCTAGAATACATCACACCGTCTAAAGAAATGTTCTCTTATTATCAGGAAAAAGATCGCCTTGAAGGGTTAAGGCTCTTAAGGAGCTTTCATCATACGACAGAAAAGCTCGTTAATCGATATCAAAGATTGATTCCAACCTTTCAATTGATCGATAAGTGGAAAGAGCGTACAAATCTATTCCTAGACAATCTGCGAATCATTCAATTTTTTATTAAAGAAGATTACACTCAAGAATTAATCAGATGGGCAAATTGGTCCCTCAAAGGTTTAGAAAAGGAACAGGGTTTTTTTAATCATGGGAACACAGTTATTTTACATGGGGATGTTGCTCATCATAATTTTCTTCGCAACCAGAGCAATGACTTATCGTTAATTGATTTTGATTTAATAGCTATTGGAAAAGAAAAATTTGATTATTTACAATATGCGAATCGAATTCTCCCATATCTAGGCTGGAGTCTCCTGGAACTAAGGAAGTATGAAGGGATAAATGAAAACTTGAGTGAAAAAGGATTCCTCTATGCTCTCGCCTTTCCTACCGATATTATGCGAGAATGGAATCGAATCATTAAGGAAAAAAGCTATAATAACCCCAAAAGAGTAAGACCCATTATTGAATTAACAACAGCACAATTCCATATGAGAAAGGAATTTATAAAGGAAATTCAACTGGCGTTAAAAGACTTATAAGGTCTTATCTGACAGCATGAAATTCCTCCTTCGTCACAATCTAATAAAGAGCATACTTTGCTCTTTAAACTGGCGAAGGAGGTCATTCGCTTGAATAGAAAAGGCTTAATGGTTTTTTCATTATCCACCTTGCTAGGAATCGGAATAGCTGGATGTGGAGGGAATAACGAGGCGAATGTTCAAGATGGGTATAGCAATCGAATGCAGCCCGTTGGATATTATTCCAATGAAACCCCTAATCGTGGAGGAAATGCTCTGGTGGACAATGATAATGATGGAGCATTAACCGAAATTATGGATCATACTCTTGGGGAAGAGGGGCAAGTTGCCAATGACAGAAGGACCCGGATTCTTGAAACAAGAGATGAAAACGGAAATCCAGGAAATCCAACGAAGCCTCTTGCAGATTATGATAAGAACTTCTTCGAAAGAGATAATCGTTTTAGTAAGGAAGATGCCAATTATCATGGTCATATAAATCAAAATAATCATGTGGGTAGACCGTCCTATTATACAAATTATGATGGAAAGCTTGCAGATAAGGTAAGAAATACAGTCAAGTCCGTTCCAAATGTTAAGGATGCTGAAACGGTCATCTATGGAAAAAATATGGTTGTGGCAGTAAATTTGAAGGATAACAGAAAGAAGAAATCAACCATAAATGATATCAATGGTTCAGTTAAGCCGTATGTAAAAGGGAAAAAACTAACAGTTGTCACCGATCCAAGTTCAATCAGTCGTATAAGAAGCATTGATAATGATTTGCGTGATGGGGGACCGACTGATCAAATTCAGGATGATTTAAGGGATTTGCTACAATCCAAAAAATAGCTTTAATATGAAAATTCAATTAAGCGGGCTGTCAGGAAAATCAGTCCGCTTAATTTTTTTGGATAATTTGACCATCCAATGGCAAAAATATAATTTGAAAAACATTTTTTGATTCTCTTATTGATAATAGAGGTGTTCAAAATGAGTAGAATTCTTTCCCCCATGCTGATGGTATTTGTTTTTACTTCTGTATTTTTCACCCATTCTGTGCACATACAAGGGAAAACAATGGATGGGATGAGGATTGTTCAAGAAGAGGAAATGCCAGTTCATGTAACGGTCATCTTAGAACGTGCTTATGTGGATGGAGATATTAGTCAAGAGGTAGTCCGTGAAACGATTTGGTCTATGGAGAATTTCTGGGCAAAGTATGACGAGTGGGACCTGGTTTATATGGGGAAAGACAAATTAGTATTTCATAAAAATATTGATGATATTTCACCTTTATTAAAAACAAACGGTTACTTTGGTATTACTGATGAGGGAATCTTAACCATTTTTAATGGAAAACCAAGAAATTACAATATTATTCAATCCTTTTTTCAAATTGATGTTGGAAGACTTGAAAGTACAAAGCATGAGCAATTGAAAAAAGGAATCCCAATTAAAAGTAAAAATAATTATGTTGAGGTGCTAGAAAGCTTTAAAATGTATTCAACAGAGGAAAAACATTAAAAGAATAGCCTACAAGTCTGTTTTCTTTAAGAGACAGACTTTTTTCACGTTTTGAGTTTTCCTTCGTATCTCCTCATTTGTTATGATAAAATGAGGGGTACAGCAAATGTTGAGGAGAGAAAGAATTGTTTGAATTTATTAAGGGAAAAGTTGAATACATAGGACCAGAATATATCGTCATTGAAAATCAAGGAATTGGATTTCAAATTGCCACACCTAACCCATTCTTTTTTTCAGGCAAGATAGGGAATGAAGTGATTGTTTACACGTACCATTATGTTAGAGAAGATGTGATGGCCCTATACGGGTTTCAAACGAGAGAAGAGAAACTCCTGTTTACTAAGTTATTAAATGTTTCAGGAATCGGTCCAAAGGGTGCCCTTGCTATACTTGCTTCTGGAGTACCTGAACAAGTGGTACAGGCAATTGAAGCAGAGGATGAGAGCTTTCTTGTCAAATTCCCAGGAGTGGGAAAGAAAACAGCCAGACAAATGATTCTAGACCTAAAAGGAAAACTACAAAACGTAGTCCCAGACTTTTTTCCAAACTTATTTACTGAGGAAAATGGGGAAGCAACGCACGTTAATGATCATCATGAATTAGAAGAAGCCATCCTTGCATTGAAGGCTCTTGGATATTCTGATAAAGAGATTACTAAAATGACAAAGGATTTGAAAAAAGAAAAGCTAACAACCGATCAATATATAAAGCTGGCTTTACAGAAGCAGCTAAGATAGTGAACTTTTTTGAAAAAAGGATGGAAACCGTATGGAGGAACGAATCGTATCAGGTGAAGCTGATTTACAAGATGTCTCGTTCGAACAAAGCTTGCGTCCACAAACGTTAAAACAATATATTGGGCAAGATAAAGTGAAGGAGAATCTTGAAATATTCATCCAAGCAGCAAAGCTTCGCGAGGAAACATTAGACCATGTGTTACTGTATGGCCCGCCAGGATTGGGTAAAACTACTTTGGCAGCGATTATTGCTAATGAAATGGGTGTAAATATTAGAACAACTGCAGGGCCAGCCATTGAACGGCCTGGGGACTTAGCAGCTATTTTAACAGCTTTAGAGCCTGGGGATGTGTTATTTATTGATGAGATACACCGTTTGCCTAGAGCCATAGAAGAAGTGCTGTACCCGGCAATGGAGGATTTTTGTTTAGATATTATTATCGGTAAGGGTGCCAGCGCTCGCTCGGTGCGGTTAGATTTACCCCCTTTTACCCTAGTTGGGGCTACAACAAGGGCGGGCTCTATTTCTGCCCCACTTAGAGATCGATTTGGTGTTTTAGCAAGATTGGAATATTATCATGAGGAGCAATTAAAGCATATTGTTATGCGTACCTCAGAGTTATTCGAAATAGAAATTGATGAATTAGCAGCCATCGAAATTGCAAGGAGATCTCGAGGGACCCCACGAATTGCCAATCGTCTTCTCCGGAGGGTACGGGATTATGCACAGGTTCGTGGAGACGGCTCCATTGATTATGATTTAGCTGTTGAAGCCCTTGAACTTCTCCAGGTAGATCGTTTAGGACTGGATCATATTGACCATAAATTATTAAAAGGAATTATTGAGAAATTCCGTGGCGGTCCTGTAGGATTAGAAACCATTGCCGCTACCATTGGTGAGGAGTCCACAACGATTGAAGATGTGTATGAGCCATATTTATTGCAAATTGGTTTCTTACAAAGAACTCCACGAGGAAGAATTGTCACGGATTTAGTGTATCGTCATTTTCATATGGAGGTGCCGGAGGATTGACAGGGATTCCAAAAATACTAATGACAATAGGAGCTATTCTTTTTGCAGTAGGGTTTTTGATGCAATTTATTCATATCGGAAAGCTCCCGGGAGACCTCATTATTAAAAAAGGAAATACAACCTTTTATTTTCCTATTGTAACTTCCATTGTTTTGAGTCTTTTATTGTCCCTTGTATTTTACTTATTAGGAAAGTTTCGTTAAAATTTTGTATTGATATAGATAGGGTGACATCATGAAAGTAGATTTATTTGATTTTCATTTACCAGAGGAGCTCATCGCTCAGACACCACTAGAGGACAGGACAAGCAGTCGTTTAATGGTGCTCGACAAAGAAACAGGAAATATTCAACACGAGGTTTTTAAAAACATCCCATCATATTTAAAACCTGGAGATTGTTTAGTTCTAAATGATACGAGGGTCCTACCCGCAAGACTATTTGGTGAAAAAGAAGATACTGGTGCAAAAATAGAGGTACTACTTCTTAAGCAAACAGAAGGGGATACATGGGAAACCCTGGTAAAACCAGCAAAGCGTGTCAAAGAAGGAACAGTAATAAGCTTTGGAGATGGACTTTTAAAAGGAGTTTGTGTTGGATCATCTGACCATGGTGGTAGACTAATTACCTTTAAGTATGATGGGATTTTCTATGAAGTTCTTGATCAACTTGGAGAAATGCCATTGCCTCCCTATATTAAGGAGCAATTGGATGATCAGGAACGATACCAAACGGTTTATGCAAAGGAAAGAGGTTCAGCAGCTGCTCCAACGGCAGGCCTTCATTTTACCGAAGAACTTCTAGAGGAAATAAAATCAATGGGTGTCCATATCGCGTTTATTACCTTACATGTCGGTTTAGGTACGTTTCGACCGGTAAGTGTTGATGATGTGGATGAGCATGAAATGCATTCTGAATTTTACCAGGTATCCGAGGGAACTGCTCGATTATTGAATGAGGTGAAGGAAAAAGGCGGTCGCATCATTACTGTTGGTACCACATCAACTAGAACACTTGAAACCATAGCTGCTGCCCATAATGGCAGATTTAATGCTGAAAGTGGCTGGACAAACATTTTTATTTATCCAGGCTATGAATTTAAAGCGATTGATGGAATGGTTACTAATTTTCATCTTCCTAAATCCACACTAATTATGCTAGTGAGCGCTTTGGCAGGGAGAGAGCATGTTCTTCATGCTTATGAAATAGCGGTCCAGGAAAGGTATCGCTTCTTTAGCTTTGGTGATGCCATGCTAATCCTATAAAAACGAGAAAAAAGATTTTCCTCTTGTTATATTAATAAGAAGGTCAACTCAGGAGGTACAAAGATTTGACAGCAATTAGATATGAGTTAATCAAAACATGTAAACAAACTGGAGCCCGTTTAGGACGAGTTCACACCCCACATGGCTCCTTTGAGACGCCAATATTTATGCCAGTTGGAACATTAGCAACGGTTAAAACGATGTCTCCAGAAGAGCTTAAGCAAATGGGAGCTAACATTATTTTAAGTAATACATACCATCTTTGGCTTCGTCCAGGACATGATATTGTCAAGGAGGCCGGTGGATTACATAAATTCATGAATTGGGACCGCTCGATTCTAACTGATTCAGGAGGGTTCCAAGTATTTAGTCTAAGTGAATTTCGGAAGATTGAAGAAGAGGGAGTTCATTTCCGAAATCATTTGAATGGAGATAAGCTCTTCCTATCACCTGAAAAGGCGATTGAAATTCAAAATGCTCTTGGGTCCGATATTATGATGGCATTTGATGAATGTCCACCATATCCTGCTACATTCGATTATATGAAAAAATCCGTAGAAAGAACGTCAAGATGGGCTGAACGCTGTTTAAATGCTCACACTCGTCCAAATGATCAAGGGATCTTTGGAATCGTTCAAGGGGGAGAATATGAGGAACTGCGCAAACAAAGTGCAAAGGATCTAGTCTCACTTGATTTTCCAGGATATGCAGTAGGTGGATTATCCGTGGGAGAGCCAAAGGAAGTGATGAACCGTGTGCTTGAATTTACCACTCCATTGCTTCCTACAAATAAGCCTAGATACTTGATGGGAGTGGGTTCTCCAGATTCACTGATTGACGGGGCCATTCGTGGGATCGATATGTTTGATTGCGTGCTGCCAACAAGAATAGCAAGAAATGGTACTTGTATGACAAGCGAAGGACGTCTTGTGATTAAAAATGCAAAATATGCACGAGATTTTAGACCACTTGACGAGCATTGTGATTGCCATACTTGTAAAAATTATACACGTGCCTATATTCGCCATCTCATTCGTTGTGACGAAACATTTGGAATTCGACTTACATCTTATCATAACCTATATTTTCTGTTAAAATTAATGGAAGAAGTCAGACAAGCTATTCGAGAGGATCGTTTGGGTGACTTTAGAGAAGAGTTTTTTGAACGTTATGGCTTCAATAAACCCGATGCAAAGAACTTTTAATAATTCCCGAAAGGAGGAGATAGAATGGAAGGTTTAGTAGGTACAATAGGTCCATTGTTACTAATGTTTGTTTTGTTCTACTTTTTATTAATTCGTCCCCAACAAAAGCGTCAAAAGGCTGTTCAACAAATGCAGGAGAGTCTGAAAAAAGGCGATAAGATTGTGACGATTGGTGGTCTTCATGGAACAATCGATTCACTTGATGAAGATAAAGTAGTAATTAAATGCGGTGACGGTAGTCATCTTACATATGACCGCGTAGCAATCAGGGATGTTAAATCCACAGAAGGTTGATTAAGCGAAAGAGTCTGAACCATAAGGTGCGTGGTATCTTATGGGTCAGACTCTTTTTAATGTGGTACCATCAGGCTTCGTCATTCTCTTTATTCTTCTTAGGCAACGCGAGATTTATTCGTCATGTTTACTCCAAGTATCCCACCCATCATCGCTGTTAAAATATAACAAATGTGATAAATCAATTGCTCCACATTAAATAATCGATCATAGCCTAAAAACTGAAATAAGAAGATAATTAAGGAAAATACAAGACCGGTTAAACCGCCGAGTAACCACCCTTTCTGTTTACCCTTCCCCCCAGAAACAAAGCCCCCAACAAATAATGTGATAAAAGAAATAGCTGTCACAATAAATTGGATTGAAGACTCTTGAACGGTAGTAAATTTCAATAGAATTGAAAAGATAAAGCTACAGATAATGAATACGATAAAGATAGTAATAATCCCATATAAAATTGAACTACCCATTTTTTTTGATTCATCCATATTTACATCTCCCCTCTGTAAATCCTTTCCAGCAAAAGATTAATACAGCTTGTTTCTCATAGTACATGCATATTCAAGGATATGGGAAAGTAGAATGGGAATTTGGAAAAGAGTAGGGAATAAATATAAGAAAATGGAAAAACCTTCGTTTCATGAATATCAACAGAAGTGTTTATTCTAAGGTTAAACTTGAGCAAACGTGGATGGGGGATTCAAGTGGAGGAATACGTAATTATCATAATACGAACGTTAATTCTGTACACATTAATCCTGGTTATTTTTCGAATCATGGGGAAGAGGGAAATTGGGGAATTAAGTATATTAGACCTGGTCGTCAATATTATGATTGCAGAGATGGCGGTAATTGCCATAGATAATACAGATGACAATATGTTTAAAACGGTTTTACCTATGCTGCTATTAGTCGTTGTGCAGGTAACACTGGCGATGATTTCTTTAAAGAGTAAAAAGTTTCGTGATTTCGTCGAAGGGAAACCAACGATATTAATTAATCGAGGAAAAATTGATGAAAATGAAATGAAGAAGCAAAGGTATAATTTTGATGATTTACTTCTTCAACTGAGAGAAAATAATATTCGCAATATTGCTGATGTAGAATTTGCCATTTTAGAGCCTTCTGGGAAGCTATCTGTTTTTGCTAAACAAAATGATCAAAAGGGAGATCTCATGATTCCCCTTATTGTCGATGGAGCCATCCAAGATGAAAATCTAGAGCGAATTCAAAGGGATAACCATTGGCTGACTCAGGAATTAAGGAAGAAGGGATATAAAGATCTTAATAATATTTCCTTTTGCAGCTATCAAAATGGTGATTTTTATATTGATGTGAAGGATGAGAAATAGTTACATATTCACTTGTTTTTTTCTAAGGCAAATAGGTTAGGATAAAAACCTATTTGCCTTTACATGTAGGTTAGGAAAGGGCAAAACGAGAAAGGAATTTCCCGATGAATGGGATGCGAGCTATTTCATTTTTATAAATTAGACCGAAGACAATGATTAATAAGAAGTATAGAAAGGCCATAATTACCGTTGTTAATAATAAACTTAGGGACATTTGGAATTTATTTGAAAGGGTAGAAAAAAGCATGTATCCAACCCATCCTGTAATTCCGATTGCAATAAATGTTTTCACGTAGTCCCTAACATAGAAGGTAAATGAGATGGTTTTTAATACAGTTGCGAAATGAAGCATAGTTACAAGTAATATCCCCACAACAATCCCAATAGCTGCACCGTTGATTCCAAAGCTTGGTTGGCTGGCAAGAAGGAAGATGACAACTGTTTTGACTAATGCACCGAGAAAGCTATTAATCATAGCAGCTCTAGCTAAATTCAACGCTTGAAGTGTCGCCTGCAATGGACCTTGATAATACTGCAGTAAGAAAAATGGGGCCATAAGCTTAATGAAAAAGGAACCGCTGGTTGAGCCGTACATTACCTCCATTAAGGGATCTGATAGGACATAAAGAATAACAACTGCAATTCCCCCTGTGATAAAAACAAATCGGAGGGCCTGCTGCAATCGATGCTCTATCATTCTTTTATCATTTTTTGATTTGGCTTCACTGATTGCAGGTACCAAGGATGTGGATAGGGAGTTTGTAACAAAGGAAGGTAGCATTAACAATGGCATAGCGAACCCTGTTAATGCCCCGTATTGTTTTGTCGCTACAATAGCTGTTACCCCTGCTAATGCTAGCGCTTGGGAGACAACAATCGGTTCGAGAAACCAAGAGATGTTCCCAATCAATCTACTTCCTGTAGTAGGTAAGGCAATCGCCATTAATTCTTTAAAAGTACTCTTTCCGGTCTGAACATGCTGAAAAAAGCGTCCACGTAAGCGAAAACGTTTTTTTAGCTTAAAGCTGGTAAGTAAATAAACAAGAGAGGCTAGCTCCCCAATAACAGAGGCAAACATGGCTCCTGCCGCTGCATATTCAACCCCATAGGGTAAAAATGTCTTCGTCATAAACGCAATCAGGGCAATTCGTATGACCTGTTCAATGACTTGTGAAATGGCGGCGGGTTTCATGTTTTGTTTCCCTTGAAAGTACCCCCTTAGTACAGAGGAAACAGCAACAATCGGTACAATCGGTGCAATGGCTAATAGTGGTAACAGAGTCCTGGAATCGGTAAATAATGTTTTAGACAAATACGGGGCAAGAAAAATAAGTGCAGGGGTGAAGACAATTGATAAAGATATGGTCGTAGTAAGTGAAACTATCAGGATTTTCTTTATCTTTTTAACGTCTCCCCGTGCCTCTGCTTCTGCAACATTTTTCGATATGGCAACCGGTAGCCCGAGCTGGGTAATTGTAATTATGAGAATAAGAGTTGGGAATGCCATCATATAGAGTCCTACCCCTTCTTCTCCAATAAAACGGGCAATTACAATTCGATTGATAAAACCTAAAACTCTTGTTACTAGGCCCGCAATTAATAAAATAAGTGTTCCTCTCAAAAACTTAGACATCCATTTCCCTGCCTTCTCAAAAATGGTGATATCATTTACAATTAACTATATGCACCCATGTGGACAAAGCATGACAAGGTTTAGATAATAATTCATTTTGATAAAAGGCGAGGGGGCGGCTCGATATGGGAATCGGCCATAAATATGATCATTTTCGCGAACTTGTACAGCCTGCTATGAAAAGTAAACTTGAGGAATTTGAACTCCTTGGATATGGGACAGTGCTAGAAGAAACATTATGGAAATATTTAACGAATAAAAGATGGAAAAAACCAAAGGAAGAGATCAAGCTTTTTGAAATTGTTCAAGATATCTTATCTGTTGATGTTGGTGAGTATATGAGCTTTGTTACAGTGGAGGCCTTTAAAGAATCCGAGTTTTATTTTGTTAGTGGGGATGATTTAAAGGAATTACTAAAGTAGAAACAAGATTTTGATAAAAGGCTGTTAAGGCATTTTAGTCGATTTTACAGCTTTCATGAAATTGGCAATGAAAGTTCATGTTCATAAATTGACAGCTTTTCCAATCTGTTTCATAATTAGAATGTTGGTTTAAAATACAAGCATATTCTGATAAACAGAGAGATTGTGGTTATTGAGGCCCTGAATTTAAGGAGGATTTATACATAATGGTAAAACGCAGTCGAATTGTTGCCTTTCTGCTTCTAGTCCTTTTACTAGGAGGGTTAGTTGGTGGAACAACAAAAAACATCCTAGATAACATCAAACTTGGACTGGATCTTCAAGGTGGTTTTGAGGTTTTATATAAGGTAGAACCAGCTAAAAAGGGACAAGTCATTGACAAGAAGGTTCTAGCCAATACGGCGGACGCATTGGATAGACGTATTAATGTACTTGGGGTTAGTGAGCCAAATATACAAATTGAAGGAAAAGATCGTATTCGCGTGCAACTTGCGGGGGTAAAAGACCAAAATAAAGCACGTGAGATTCTTTCAACACAAGCGAACCTAACCTTCCGTGATGTGAACGATAAGAAAATGATGGATGGTACGGATTTAAAAGAGGGCGGAGCCAAGCAAACCTTTGATGAAAATGGGAATCCTAGCGTATCACTTACATTAAAAAGTGCGAACAAGTTTAAAGAAGTAACCCAAAAAATTGTCAATATGGGTGAACCAAATAACCTACTTGTTATTTGGTTGGATTTTGAGGAAGGAAAAGATTCTTTTAAAGCTGAAGCAGCGAAAAAAGACCCTGGGTATCTTTCTGCACCTCGCGTTAGCCAAGTCTTTAATCAAGATACCGTTTCGATTGTTGGGGACTTCAAGCTTGAAGAAGCAAAGACATTATCTTCTTTATTAAATGCAGGGGCTCTCCCTGTTAAATTAAAAGAAGTGTATTCGACATCAGTAGGGGCTAAATTTGGGGAACAGGCCTTAAATGAAACTGTATTTGCAGGCATAATTGGGATTGCGATTATTTTCTTATTTATGATCTTGTATTATCGTTTCCCAGGATTTATTGCAACGGTTGCTTTATCCATCTTTATTTACTTAATTTTACTCGTCTTTGACTGGATGAATGGTGTCCTGACCCTACCGGGGATTGCAGCGATTATCCTTGGGGTTGGTATGGCTGTTGATGCCAATATCATAACGTATGAACGGATTAAGGAAGAGATAAAAGTCGGAAGAAGCATTAAGTCTGCCTTTAAAGCAGGTAGCTCAGGCGCGTTTACATCTATCTTTGATGCAAATATTACAACCCTATTAGCTGCGGGTGTATTATTCTTCTATGGAAATAGCTCTGTAAAAGGGTTTGCAACAATGTTGATAATCAGTATTCTAGGAAGCTTTATCACAGCAGTATACGGTTCAAGATTACTTCTTGGATTATGGGTACACAGCGGATTATTTGATAAAAGACCTGGTTGGTTTGGGGTTAAGGAAAAGGATATTCACAAGATTTCTGACAATGTCGATACATTGCAAATTCCAACCCGTTTTGACAAGCTTGATTTTGTGCATAATCGAAAGAAATTCTTTACTATTTCGGGAGTTTTGTTAGCTATATCAATAATTGCACTGATTGTCGTCCGTTTGAATCTTAGTATTGATTTTTCAAGTGGTACGCGAATTGAATTATTGTCTAAACAACCTTTGACAACAGAGAAAATAAGTAAGCAATTTGATCAATTAGACATTGAAACAGAGGATATTGTTATATCTGGAGATAATAAGGATATTGGTGTGGCAAGGTTAAAAGGTGTTTTATCGAAAAATGAGATTGCGGACCTCAAGGCACATTTTAAGAAGGAATTTGGAAATGAGCCAAATGTAAGTACGGTTTCTCCTACAGTTGGGAAGGAATTGGCTAAAAATGCAGTGATTGCGGTTGCTATTGCTGCCATTGGTATTATTATTTATGTCGCTTTCCGTTTTGAGACAGCAATGGGGATTTCAGCTATTCTGGCTCTTTTACATGATGTTCTCATGATTATTGGATTTTTCGCCATCACTCGTCTGGAAGTCGATTTAACCTTTATTGCAGCTGTCTTAACGATTGTTGGTTATTCCATCAACGATACAATCGTTACCTTTGATCGGATGCGTGAATCAATGGTTAAGAAGAAGCGTTTGAAAACACCAGAGGATATTGCTGAAGTTATTAATGTTGGGATAAGACAAACCTTAACGCGATCAGTAAATACAGTTATGACGGTCATTATCCCGGTTATTACACTCCTTATTTTTGGTAGTGAATCCATTCGTAACTTCTCCATTGCAGTATTATTTGGATTAGTGGGCGGTGTCTATTCCTCCATTTGTATCGCAGCACAAATCTGGTATGTCCTTAAAGTGAAGGAATTGAAGAAGAAGGGTACGATTATTACTACAAAGAAAAAACGTAAATATTCAGATCAACCACAAGTATAAAAGAAAGCAGTAAAGGGACTGGTTCATTTCTAAGAATCAAATACATGAAAGGATATTTTGATTCGAGTAGGAGGGCAGTCCCTCCTTTTTTGCATTTTTGTTATAAAATATTGAACGAATTCCAAAATTATACGGATTTATTTTGATATATTGTTCGGATTTTCCAAGTAATGTTCAATGAACTTTCATTGAATCAAAATAAGGTCTCCTGTATAATATTATCTCTAAAGAGGTGAGCGTATGTTAAAACCAAAAAGTCGATGGATTGTTCGGGAAACGAATCAAGAACAAGTTGAAAGACTAGTTTCGGAGTTGAACATCACTCCTCTTGTTGCTTCCTTACTTGTTAATAGGGGACTGGAAACTCCTGAGTCAGCACGGAGTTTTTTATTTGACAAAAATCAGGATTTTCATGATCCTTTTTTAATGTCTGATATGGATGTAGCCGTCGCCAGAATTAAAGAGGCGATAGAAAAACAAGAACCCATTTTAGTATTTGGTGATTACGATGCGGATGGGGTGACAAGTACTTCAGTGATGATGATAACCTTATCTGAGCTTGGTGCTAATGTCACTTTTTATATCCCTAATCGCTTTACAGAGGGATACGGTCCGAACGAAAACGCCTTTCGGCAAGCCGCAGATCAAGGCTTTCGTTTAATAATTACTGTTGATACCGGGATTGCTGCTATTCATGAGGCAAAAATTGCAAAAGAACTTGGGATCGATCTGATCATAACAGATCACCATGAACCAGGTAAGGAGCTACCTGAAGCTTTGGCCATCGTTCATCCTAAACTAGCGAATAGTCAATATCCATTTCGTGACTTAGCTGGGGTTGGTGTTGCCTTCAAGCTTTCCCATGCATTGTATGGTTATGTTCCAGAGCATTTACTTGAATTAACAGCGATTGGTACGGTTGCAGACCTTGTATCCTTAAAGGATGAAAATCGCTTAATCGTTAAAAAAGGATTAAAAAGGCTACAAAAAACAGAGAATTTAGGATTACTGGCTTTAATGAAAAAGGCGAGCGTGAAGCCTTCTTCGATTGATGAAGAAACGATTGGATATGTGCTTGCCCCTAGAATTAATGCAATTGGTAGACTTGAAAGTGCCGAGCCTGCTGTCCATCTCATATTAACAGACAATCAAGAGGAAGCGGATGTATTGGCTGATGAGATTGAACAGTTAAATAAGGAACGTCAGTCTCTTGTTTCAGAAATTACTGAGCAAGCGGTAAAAGAAGTTGAAGAGCATTTTCCAATCAAAGATAATGCCGTATTGGTGATTGGTGGAGTAGGATGGAATGCAGGAGTGATTGGAATTGTTGCATCTAAGCTAGTTGAAAAATACTATCGCCCAACCATTGTGCTTAGCTTTGATGAAGAAAAAGGAATTGCGAAAGGCTCCGCTAGAAGTATAGTAGGATTTGATTTATTCCAAAATTTATCTACGTGTCGTGACATTTTACCTCATTTTGGTGGGCATCCTATGGCAGCAGGAATGACTTTAAAGCTATCGGATGTTACGGAATTAAGGGATAGACTTAATTCATTAGCTAGTGAGCAACTCAAAGAGGAAGACTTTATTCCTGTAACAAAAATTGATTGTGAAGTGGATTTAAGTGATATTCAAATAGGTGCCATTGAGGAAATGAAGCTTCTTTCTCCATATGGAATGGACAATCCGAAGCCGCGTGTTCTAGTTCATCATGTTGGAATCTCCCAAATGAGAAGGATTGGTTCTGATCAAAGTCATTTAAAACTCACTTTAGACGAGAATGGAAATGGCTTGGATGGAGTAGGATTTGGACTTGGACATCTCTATGAAGGGATTTCTCCACTTTCAAAAATTTCTGTTACTGGAGAGCTATCGATTAATGAATGGAATAATATAAGGAAACCGCAGATTTTCCTACAGGATATTTCTGTTTCATCCTGGCAGCTTTTTGATTTTAGAGGATTAAAAAGGGTTCATAAATTATCTGACTCCATTCCAAGGGAAAAGACAAAATGGGTCCTTTTTAATCAAGAAAATAAGAACAAGCTACAAAAATACGTGGGAAATGATTTGGTTATCGTAGACTCCAAGGAGGCTGCGGTTGAATTAAGGCTTGATGCATTTAATGTTGTTTTAGTGGATATGCCACCTAATAAGGAAACCCTTGAAAGATTATTGGGTGGGAAAAAGCCTGAGAGAATCTATGTCCACTTTTATCAGGAAAAGAGTGATTTCTTTAGTACTATGCCAACGAGAGAGCATTTTAAATGGTA
This sequence comes from Bacillus massilinigeriensis, assembly GCF_900117315.1. Lineage (GTDB taxonomy): Bacteria > Bacillota > Bacilli > Bacillales > Cytobacillaceae > Bacillus_BE > Bacillus_BE massilionigeriensis. The sequence continues at coordinate 3,027,424 of NZ_LT630337.1, read as the reverse complement.
CTACGCTTTTCTCCTTAAGAAGGCCCCATTTGATTTAAATCGATATGGCGATGAATTGGCTAAATATCGTGGCTGGACTCGTGATACGATTGATTTCATGTCAGAGGTGTTTTCTGAATTAGAATTTGTTAAAATAGATAATGGATTTATTTTCTTAAATCAGAACAAGATAAAACGTGATCTATCGGAATCTCTTGTTTATCGTAAAAAGCAAGCTCATTATGCTCTTGAAAATGATTTATTATTTTCATCCTTCCAGGAACTGCATCATTGGTTTGACGAAATGATTCAAGGGCAGATGAAATTTGAGGAGGCAATTAAGGAATGGATTTAAAACCTTATGTTACTATTGTAGAGGATTGGCCTAAACCAGGAATAAAATTTAAAGATATCACTACTTTGATGGATAATGGTAAGGCATATAAATATGCAACTGACCAAATTGTTTCCTATGCAAAAGAAAGACAAATCGATCTTGTTGTTGGTCCAGAAGCAAGAGGATTTATTATTGGCTGTCCAGTTGCTTATTCTTTAGAGGTGGGTTTTGCCCCAGTTCGTAAGGAAGGAAAGCTTCCACGCGAAACAGTAAAGGTGGAATATGGACTTGAATATGGTAAGGATATACTTACTATCCATAAGGATGCAATTAAGCCTGGACAACGAGTATTAATTACAGATGATTTACTAGCAACAGGTGGGACGATTGAAGCTACCATTAAGCTTGTAGAACAACTTGGTGGAGTTGTTGCAGGAATTGCCTTTTTAATTGAACTATCTTACCTAGAAGGTCGTCAAAAGCTAAACGGTTATGATGTTCTTACTTTAATGCAATTTTAAAGTGGACGTTAAGAGATAATTCATTTAAAATAAAAGGAAATTAGAAAATGTACGGAGCGCTATTTCTTAGTGCTCTTTTTTATATTGAATAGAATAACATTTCCTAATATGGAAAATTCATCTTGAAAAAGAAATGAATTTTCGACAATTTTCTTCATATTGGGAGAAAAATAAATTTCAATCCCTTTACATATTGCTTTTTTTTCAAGATAATAGTAACAATCATTCTATTTTGAAAAGTAATATTAAGTGATTCATTTTATAACTTTATGAAATATATTTAGAAATTAAAGGTGATTATATGGCGAATGATCAGGTTTTAACCGCCGAACAAGTCATCGATCGAACAAAGCAATATTTAAATGATGAGAACGTAGAATTGGTAAAAAGGGCTTATGAATTTGCCAAGTATGCTCATCGTGACCAATTTAGAAAATCAGGGGAACCATATATTATCCATCCCGTTCAGGTAGCAGGAATCCTTGCTGACCTGGAAATGGACCCATCAACGGTTGCTGCTGGTTTTCTTCATGATGTCGTTGAGGATACACCGGTAACTTTAGATGATCTTCGAAAAACCTTCAACGATGAAATTGCGATGTTAGTCGACGGTGTCACAAAACTCGGGAAAATTAAATACATGTCTAAGGAAGAACAGCAAGCTGAAAACCATCGGAAAATGTTTGTGGCTATGGCTCAGGACATTCGCGTCATTCTAATAAAATTAGCTGATCGTTTGCATAATATGAGAACCCTTAAGCATCTTCCTGCAGAAAAACAGAGAAGGATCTCAAATGAGACCTTGGAAATTTTTGCACCTCTAGCTCATCGACTCGGTATTTCAAAAATTAAGTGGGAATTAGAAGATACTGCTTTGCGTTATTTAAATCCACAGCAATATTATCGAATCGTTAATCTTATGAAGAAGAAGAGGGCAGAACGTGAGCAATATCTAGATGAAGTCGTTGATGAAGTAAAGATGCGTCTTAATGAAGTATCCATTAAAGCGGAAATATCAGGACGGCCAAAGCATATTTATAGCATTTATCGAAAAATGGTCATGCAAAATAAACAGTTCAATGAGATTTATGATTTGCTTGCAGTTAGAATTGTGGTTAACAGTATTAAAGATTGTTATGCGGTTCTAGGTATCATTCATACTTGCTGGAAGCCAATGCCTGGACGGTTTAAGGATTATATTGCCATGCCAAAGGCGAATATGTATCAATCCCTCCATACGACCGTCATTGGTCCAAAGGGAGAGCCATTAGAAGTACAAATTCGTACTGGAGAAATGCACAGGATTGCTGAATTTGGTATTGCCGCACACTGGGCCTATAAAGAGGGAAAGGCAATCAGTGAATCCTCCACATTCGATCAGAAGCTTACTTGGTTTAGAGAGATATTGGATATCCAAGATGAAACTACAAATGCTGAAGAATTTATGGAATCGCTCAAAATCGATTTATTTTCTGATATGGTGTTCGTTTTTACTCCAAAAGGGGATGTCATCGAGCTACCATCTGGTTCTGTTCCAATCGATTTTGCCTATCGAATACACTCGGAAATTGGTAATAAAACGATAGGTGCAAAAGTGAATGGGAAAATGGTCACCCTTGATTATGTGCTTAAAACAGGAGATATTATTGAGATTCTAACCTCCAAGCATTCCTATGGGCCAAGTCAGGACTGGATAAAGCTAGCACAAACCTCTCAAGCCAAAAGCAAAATAAGACAATTCTTTAAAAAGCAAAGAAAAGAAGAAAATGTTGAAAAGGGCAGAGAGCTTGTTGAAAAAGAAATCCGTAACATGGATTTTGATATTAAGGAAATTTTAACAGCGGATAATATTAAACGAGTGGCAGAGAAATTTAATTTTGCCAATGAAGAGGATATGTATGCTGCTGTTGGCTATAACGGAATTACAGCTCTCCAGGTAGCGAACAGACTAACTGAAAAATGGCGTAAGAAACGGGATTTAGAACAGGTTAGTACGATAAAAAATGCAGTATCAGAATTAAAGACTTACCCTCAAACGAAAAAGCGTGAATCCGGAGTACGAGTAGCCGGGATTGATAATTTATTAATCCGCTTATCTCGCTGCTGTAACCCTGTTCCAGGTGATGAGATTGTCGGGTTTATAACAAAAGGCCGTGGGGTTTCTGTTCACCGAGCAGATTGCCCGAATATAGATTCAGAAGATGCAAAGGCAAGATTAATAGAGGTTGAATGGGAATCAGGCCTTACCACTCGTAAAGAGTACAATGTTGAAATCGAAATTACTGGCTATGACCGCAGAGGGCTATTAAATGAAGTCCTTCAGGCGGTTAATGAATCTAAGACTGATATTTCTGCCGTTTCAGGACGAACCGACCGAAATAAAATGGTCACCATCAATATGTCTATTTCAATTTTAAATGTTAGTCATTTGCATAAAGTTGTTGAAAGAATCAAACAAATTTCAGATATTTATTCTGTCAGACGGATAATGAACTAAGGAATTTGACGATGAATAAAAATAGTAGGAACAAATGATCGTTCACATATGTGAGCGATTATTTGTTTGATAAGGAGTATGGTTATGCGGGTTGTTGTTCAACGATGTAAAAAGGCAAATGTAACGGTAGCTGGAGAAGTTGTCGGGAAGATAGGAAAAGGTTTCATGCTATTAGTTGGAGTCACTCATGGGGATACCGAGGATGACGCTCAATTTTTAGCAGAGAAAGTAGTAAACCTTCGCGTTTTTGAGGATGAAGCAGGGAAAATGAATTTATCCTTATTGGATGTAGGAGGAGAAATATTATCTGTTTCGCAGTTTACTCTATATGGCGATTGCAGAAAGGGAAGAAGACCTAATTTTATGGATGCAGCAAAGCCTGACCATGCCTTGGAAATCTATGAGTCATTTAATCGTCTTTTATCAGAAAAGGGAGTTCATGTGGAGACAGGCAGGTTTGGTGAAATGATGGATGTGGAGCTTATTAATGATGGTCCAGTTACTTTGATTGTTGAAAGTAAGTAAATAAATCATTTGGATGAATAATTGTATGATATATCATTGCGGAACCATTGTCCGAAAATGAAGTTGAGATTATCTTTACGGACAATGGTTTTGTTATTCATTCATTTTGATAGGCTTACTAGAATTTATAGGACACAGGTTCCACTATTAACTGAGAATCATAAGAAAATGGCTGTCTTTTTATAAAATAACGGAACCACGGTCCGATAAGACTTGAAAAAACCCCTTTTTTCGACAATTAGCGGAATGAATGTCCGCTAACAAATGTAATTAATTGGATTGGCTAAAATAGTTCTTTAACCCCTCAAAAATGGCGCTTGATACGAGATTTTGATATTGATCGCTCTCTACCATTTTTTCTTCATTAGGATTACTTAAATATCCAAGCTCCAAGAGAACAGCCTTCTGGCTATTTTCTCTTAAAACATGATAATCTCCAAATTTAAGACCTCTGTCATATAAACTGGATATTCCAGAAAGGGCCGAATGCACCTCTACAGCAAGTGGTTTTTGATAGGAATGGTAATAATAGCTAGTCACTCCATGAATACTAGAATCCAAAATGCTATCGTAATGGATGCTGATAAAGGCATCCGCATGCTCAGTCCCTGCTAGCTTTACCCTAGAAGGCAATGAGAGGAAGGAATCAGTCGTCCTGGTAAGGATCGGTCTTGCGCCAGCCTTTCGTAATTGTTCGAAGAGGAGGTTAGCAGTTCGTATGGTGAGATCCTTCTCAATTACTCCGGAAATGCCTGTTGTTCCTCTATCCTTTCCACCGTGCCCAGGATCGATGACGATAATTTTATCCTGTAATGATTGTTTTTTGACTTCCCCTGTATAGGGCTTTTCAATGGATACAATCCAGCCTGCAACATACCCAATTTCCCCGCCAGTTAAGCGGATTTTGTACCAATTTCCTTCTTCCTCTATGATTTGAAAGGTATCACCGGTATTTGCCTTTTGAATCATTTCATAGGAAACGTCCGGTCCAGTTCGAATATTCGTGTGGTCATGAAGAATGACTACGTTTTTTTCTTCGATAATCTTTTCCACTTGGCTCGATTCCTGATGATTCACTTCTTGACCTGATTCTTCATTTATCTCAGGTGGCTTACCGCCCAAAATCATATATTCTTTATACACCCAGCCACTGCCAGAGGGGGTCTCAATATTAATCCAATCCCCGTTGATTTGGAGTACCTTCACACCTTCCCCTTGATTAATTATGCCGATGATTTCTGATTCCGTATTAGGTGCCTCTCTCACTCTAAGGTTATCTGCATTAGAAACGGCTAATTGGACGTGTTCTTTCGTTTGCTCTGATGTACTTGCCTTTGCTAAAAGCCAATTAGCAACCCATCCGTTTTGACCATTTCCAAATTGAATTTGGCTCCAAGCCCCATCCTCTTTTATAACCGAGTATATTTCTCCTTTTGAGGCCTTTGCTATGATTCTATTTTCCAATCCGGGACCTTCACGGATATTTACTATTTCTGATGTAATGATAACTACTGTATTTTTTGCCTTCGCAAACGAAGGATGAAACAAAATGCATACCAAAAAGAATGAAGTAGTTAATCGTATAAAACGTTGCTTAAACAAAGAGCATCCCCCTTTTTGCGGTTGTAAACAGGAGTAATTGGCACAGGCAATGCACCTAAGATTAAAACGAGAGAAAAGTTTGTTTTATACCATTTCTACTAAAAGTAGAGATTCCCTTTTATATTTACTAGACATTTTGTCCACAAAGTTTGACAAACATTTTTAGACAACTTTTTTGTAACTTTTTTTGGAATGGTGGGAACAATAGAAGGACTAACGAATGGAAAGGTGATTGGATATGAGATACAGTGAAAAGGGTATGATGACTCAATCTGGTGAAAATCAAATTTTAGGAGTAGATTTTCATGATTTTATTCAAAAGGAGCAGAGCTCTAATATGGTTGAACTTGCTTCTGAATTTGGCCTTTCAGTGAGGGATGTTAGGAAGTTAAAAAAGCATTTAGGCAGAGCATGACCTAGATATTTATGAGTAAAACCCATCTTGACTTTTCTTTCTATGCTACGTATTATTATATAGATAAAGTGAAACTCCTATAAAGGATTCATTTATAGACCATAAAATGGTATTGAATTATTAAAGTATAATAATAACCAATGACGGAGAATAGTAGTTAAGAATCACTTGGAAAGAGAGGAAATGCCTAAGGCTGAAAGCATTTCTCCATTGTGACTTAATGAATGAACACTCCATAGGCTTCTCTCTGAAAAAGTTTCTTTAGTAGGAGATGAACGTTAACAGGCGTTAACTGTAAAAGTGGAAATACGAGTAAACTCGTATTTCAACTAGGGTGGCACCACGGGAAAATTCAACTCTCGTCCCTTGTATATTTACAAGGAACGAGGGTTTTTTTATTTACAAAAAGAATTTGATACATAAATAGGGAGGTATATTATGTCCATTCAAATACCAAGAGGGACGCAGGATATTCGTCCGGGAGATGTGGAGAAATGGCAATTAATTGAGTCAAAAGCCAGAGAGCTATGCAATCTCTATCAATATAAAGAAATTCGCACACCAATATTTGAACATACCGAATTATTCTTAAGAAGCGTAGGGGATACAACCGATATTGTTCAAAAGGAAATGTACACCTTTCTAGATCGCGGTGGCAGAAGCATCACACTTCGACCAGAGGGAACAGCATCAACGGTACGAGCCTTTGTTGAACACAAGATGTTTGGGGATGCCAATCAGCCTGTAAAGCTATATTATATGGGACCAATGTTCCGCTATGAACGCCCTCAAGCTGGTCGTTTCCGTCAGTTCGTACAATTTGGAATTGAGGCATTAGGCAGTGCAGATCCCGCGATTGATGCAGAGGTTATCTCTCTTGCAATGTCACTATACAAGTCATTAGGATTGAAAAAATTAAAGCTTGTTATTAATAGCCTTGGTGATAAAGAGAGTAGAAGTGCTCATAGGGAGGCGCTGATTCAACATTTTAGCCCAAGAATTGGGGAGTTTTGTCACGATTGTCAAAGTCGACTAGATAAGAATCCGATGAGAATTCTAGACTGTAAAAAGGATCGAAACCATGAGCTAATGAAGTCTGCTCCTTCTATTATTGACTACCTAAATGAGGAATCCAAAAATTACTTTGATAAGGTTCAAAAGTATTTAACCGCATTGAATATTCCTTATGAGGTTGACCCGAATCTTGTTCGTGGTCTAGATTACTATAACCATACAGCCTTTGAAATCATGAGTGATGCAGAAGGCTTCGGTTCGATTACTACACTTTGTGGTGGAGGCCGTTACAACGGACTTGTGGAGGAAATAGGTGGTCCGGAAACTCCAGGAATTGGTTTTGCTTTGAGCATTGAGCGTTTTATTGCTGCATTAGATGCGGAAAACATCGAGCTATCTACTAATCCTGGAATCGATTGTTATATTGTCTCCTTAGGAGAAGAAGCAAAGGATTATTCCGTGTCCCTTCTTCAACAGCTAAGAGCAGCAGGATTTTCAGCCGAACGTGATTATCTCAATCGTAAAATTAAAGCACAAATGAAAGCAGCAGACCGCCTTCATGCAAGTTTTGTTGCAATATTAGGCGAGGATGAAATCAAAGCCAATAAAATTAATGTGAAATCAATGGAAACTGGGGAACAAACGGAATTAGAATTAAATACTTTTATCAATCAATTTAAATTACTTAAAAAATAGGGGGATCATCATCATGTTTGGAAGGACTTATTACTGCGGAGAGGTACCAGAAGCTGCGATTGGTGAAAAGGTTAAGTTAAAAGGGTGGGTACAAAAAAGACGTGACCTTGGTGGGTTAATATTCATTGATTTAAGGGACCGTACTGGAATTGTCCAAGTTGTTTTTAACCCAGAGACTTCTGAAGAAGCATTAAAGACTGCTGAAAAAATCCGTAATGAATACGTACTAGACGTTGAAGGCGAGGTTATTGCCCGCTCAGAGGAAACATACAATGAAAATTTAAAAACAGGGAAAATCGAAGTCAAAGCAGAAAAGGTAACCATTTTAAATGAGGCAAAAACACCTCCATTTATGATTCAGGATAATTCAGAGGTTTCGGAGGACGTGCGCTTAAAATATCGCTATTTAGATTTACGTCGTCCGGCTATGTTTGAAACCTTAAAAATGCGTCATCAAGTAACCCAAGTAATCCGCAATTACTTAGATAGCGAAGGATTTCTTGATGTTGAAACACCTATTTTAACGAAGAGCACACCAGAAGGGGCTCGTGATTATTTAGTTCCTAGTCGTGTTCATCCAGGTGAGTTTTACGCACTTCCTCAATCACCACAGTTGTTTAAACAGCTTCTAATGGTTGGAGGCTTTGAACGCTATTATCAAATTGCACGCTGTTTCCGTGATGAGGATTTACGTGCTGACCGTCAGCCTGAATTTACACAGATTGATATTGAAACAAGCTTTATGAGTCAGGATGATATTATTTCCTTGATGGAAAACATGATGAAAAAATTAATGAAGGATGTTAAGGGGATTGATGTACAAATCCCGTTCCCTCGAATGAAATATAAAGAAGCAATGGACCGTTATGGCTCTGACAAACCGGATACTCGTTTTGAGATGGAGCTCGTTGATTTGTCCGAGTTACTAAAGGATTCAAGCTTCAAGGTCTTCTCAGGTGCGATTAGCTCTGGAGGTAAGGTAAAAGCAATTAATGTGAAAAACGCAGCAGGCAAATATTCTCGTAAAGATATCGATGCTCTAACCGAATTTGTTGCGGTATATGGTGCAAAAGGACTAGCATGGTTAAAGGCTGAGGAGGATGGATTAAAGGGACCTATCTCCAAATTTATCTCCGAAGAGGAACAAACTGGGATAAAAGCAACGCTTGCGGTTGAAACAGGTGACTTATTATTATTTGTTGCTGATAAATCAAGTGTGGTTGCTGATGCATTAGGAGCACTTCGCTTAAAACTAGGAAAAGAGCTTGATTTAATTGATCAAAGCAAATTTCATTTCCTATGGGTGACAGATTGGCCACTTCTTGAATACGATGAGGATCTTGGTAGATATTTTGCTGCTCATCATCCTTTCACGATGCCATTCAGAGAAGACCTTCCATTGCTTGATGAAAAACCAGGAGAGGTACGTGCACAAGCATATGACATTGTATTAAATGGTTATGAGCTGGGTGGAGGATCCCTTCGTATATTTGAAAGAGATATTCAAGAAAAAATGTTTAAAACTCTTGGCTTTACTGATGAAGCTGCGAGGGAACAATTTGGCTTCTTAATGGATGCCTTTGAATATGGAACTCCTCCACATGGTGGAATTGCCTTAGGTCTAGATCGTCTTGTCATGCTGCTAGCTGGAAGAACAAATCTTCGTGATACGATTGCCTTTCCAAAAACAGCAAGTGCAAGCTGCTTGTTAACAGATGCACCAGGTGAGGTTAGCGAGGCACAATTAAAAGAGCTTAGCCTTGCTACAACGGTGAAAAAACTGTAAAATTTTGGGTGATTGGTCTTCCTTGAAAACGAATGACCGATATGATATGATACATTCAACAAGTAAAGAGTCCTGAGGTGCTCGTTGTGTAACCTAAAGTTTTGACCGAACATTTCTTCTTTGGGAGTTCGGAGTTTTTAAGTAGCGTAAATGCCTTGGATTAGGACTTACAAAGCTTAAAATAGAACACCCACCTGCTAAGTGCGGGTTCAAAACGAAGGCAAAAAAATGACGGCACAGTTGGGACTCTAGCAATCACACTATCTCAAAGCCAATCTCTCAGAGGTTGGCTTTTTATTTTTTCAAAAAATAAAGCCTAATTATTCCCATAGATCTACTTGTTTTTAAAAGAAAGTATGTTATATTCAATATCGGGAAAAACAAAAGTAAGTATTTTCTAATAAGTAGTTTCGGAGTTGATATATGATGTTACATCAGTTTTCTAGAAATGAGCTTGCCATTGGTAAAGAAGGATTAGAAATAATGAAAAACAGCACGGTTGCTGTACTTGGAATTGGCGGTGTTGGTTCTTTTGCTGCAGAGGCTTTGGCCAGATCAGGCGTTGGAAAGCTTATTCTTATCGATAAGGATGATGTCGATATTACGAATGTAAACCGTCAAATCATTGCCCTTCTTTCAACAGTAGGTAAACCAAAGGCAGATTTAATGAAGGAAAGAATAAAAGATATTAATCCAGAATGTGAAGTTATTGCATTAAAGATGTTTTATACAGAAGAAACATATGAAGAAATTTTTGCCCATGGGTTAGATTTTGTTGTCGATGCCTCAGACACCATTGTATATAAAATCCATTTAATGAAGGAATGCTTAAAACGAAATATCCCGATTATTTCAAGCATGGGTGCCGCAAATAAAATGGATCCCACTCGGTTTCAAATCGCAGATATTTCCAAAACACACACGGATCCTATTGCAAAGGTAATCAGAACCCGCCTAAGAAAGGAAGGGATTAGAAAAGGGATTCCAGTCGTATTTTCAGATGAAAGTCCTGTTGTCATTCGTGAGGAAGTTAGAAAAGTAGTTGGGAAGGATGATGCGAAAATTCGTAAGGCAAAAATGCCTCCTGCCTCCAACGCCTTCGTCCCTTCCGTTGCCGGGTTAATCATGGCAAGTTATGTAGTAAGAGAGCTATTAAAGGATATCGAGATAAAACGGGTAAAAGATGAGAAATAAAGGTCAGACGTGATGTCTGGCTTTTTTGTTTCCCTTTATTTCGGTATAATGATACCAGGATTACAGTGGAGGTAATGAGTGTGAATGGAGAACCGCTGGCTTATCGAATGAGGCCAACTAACCTAGATGAAATCGTTGGTCAGAAGGATATTATCGGAAAGCATACAAGTTTATATAAAATGATTCAAAATGGACATGTACCATCCATGTTGTTATATGGTGAACCTGGAGTTGGAAAAACCTCGATTGCCTTTGCGATTGCTGGAACAACGAAGATTCCATTTATTGCTCTTAATGCAACGACCTCTGGAAAAAAGGATATCGAAGCGGTTGTTGAAGAAACACACTTAACAGGTAAGGTCATTTTATTCCTGGATGAAATTCATCGTTTTAATAAGGCACAGCAGGACTATCTTTTACCACATGTTGAACGAGGGGATATTATTTTAATTGGAGCGACAACGGAAAATCCTTATCATGATGTCAATCCTGCGATTCGCAGTCGTTGTGGTCAAATCAAGCAGCTTACTCGTTTAAAGGTCGATGATATCCTGGAGCTTCTACATCGAGCTTTAAAGGATGAAAAGAAGGGCTTAGGGACTCTTTCGATTCAAATTACTGATGAGCAAGTTAAGAAAATTGCGTTAGGTTCTAACGGAGATGCAAGAAAATCATTAACTCTATTGGAATCTGTTGTTTATTCTTCAGTAAAGGAAAATGAAACCTTTATCATCGAGGACGAAACGATCGATGATCTTATCGATCGAGTGGGTGTTTATGGTGATAAAAAGGGTTCTAATTTCTACAACCTCCTCTCCTGTCTTCAAAAAAGCATTCGTGGAAGTGATGTTGACGCAGCTCTTTACTATTTAGCGCATTTGCTCGAAATAGGGGATTTAGTTGCAGTGAATCGAAGGCTTTTGGTCATCGGCTTTGAAGATATTGGATTAGCTAATACCTCTGTAGGCAATAATGTACTAGCAGCTGTTATGGCAAGTGAGCGACTTGGGCTTCCAGAGGCAAGAATTCCATTATCTGTCGCCGTCGTTGAAATGTGTCTTTCCGCAAAATCTAATTCAGCCCATGTTGCTTTAGATCGCGCAATTTCCGATATACGAAATGGAAAAGTGGGAGATATACCAAAGCATTTAAGAGATGCTCATTATCAAGGTGCTAAGGCTCTTGGACATGTTGGCTATAAGTACCCCCATGATTATCCAATAGGCTCTTTTGGAGGCTGGGTAAAGCAGGAGTATTTACCGAAAGAACTACTAGGAACACAGTATTATGAACCAACAGAAGCCGGCCAAGAAAAACGCCTAGCAGGCATCTACAAAAAGCTTCAGGAGTTTAAAAATAATTAAAAGTATCAAGCAATTGGTACTTTTTTGTTTGAATTTTTACCAATTTGATACCAGGAAATCATTCTAAAGAATATGTTATAATGTCAAATGCCTATCAATATAGTATGGATTTTGATACAATTTATTTAGATAGGCTAATCATACTAAAATGCCTCTTTTTTTACATATATACTTTGGTGAAAGATTTTGAGCGTCATATAAAACGATACTAATTCTGAGGTGATAAAAATGAAAATATCTACTAAAGGACGTTATGGTTTAACAATTATGATTGAATTAGCGAAAAAATATGGGGAAGGTCCTGTTTCATTAAAGTCAATTGCTACTTCAAATGATCTTTCTGAGCATTATTTAGAACAGTTGATTGCTCCACTGAGAAATGCCGGACTTGTAAAAAGTATTCGTGGTGCTTATGGTGGTTATTTACTAGGAAATCATCCTTCCAAAATCACTGCTGGAGATATTATTAAAGTCCTTGAAGGTCCGATTACTCCTGTAGAGGGTATTGAGGATGAGGAACCGGCCAAACGAGAGCTTTGGATTCGTATTCGCGATGCAATTAAGGATGTACTGGACAATACAACCATCGAAGATCTGGCCAATCATTCTGAGGATCAAGAGCCAGACTCTTATATGTTTTATATTTAAGATAATGTCGAAACTAACCTTAAAAAGGAACTTATGGAAGGTGAAATGATTGGATCGGATTTATTTAGATCATGCAGCGACAACTCCCATGCATCCAAATGTAATAAAAGCAATGGTAACATGTATGGAAAACCAATTTGGGAACCCGTCAAGCATCCATACTTTTGGGAGAGAAGCGAGACATATTGTCGATAAAGCAAGAGAAGCACTGGCTTCAAGCATAAATGCTGAATCAAATGAAATCATTATCACTTCTGGAGGTACAGAAGCAGATAACTTTGCTATTATTGGTGTTGCAGAAGCAAATCAACAAAAAGGAAATCATATAATTACCACTCAAATTGAACATCATGCAGTACTTCACACATGTCAACAGCTTGAGAAAAAGGGATTTGATGTCACGTACTTGCCAGTTGATGAAACAGGGCGTATATCCATTGAAGATGTTAAAAGCGCTCTTAGGGATGATACGATTTTGGTCACCATTATGTACGGAAATAACGAAGTAGGAACCATCCAGCCAATCAAAGAAATTGGAGAGCTTCTAAAAAGCCATCCTGCCAATTTTCATACAGATGCTGTACAAGCCTACGGAATAGAAAAGATAGATGTTAAAGAGCTTGGTATCGATCTCTTATCCGTTTCAGCCCACAAAATAAACGGACCAAAAGGAATCGGATTTCTTTATGCGAAAAATAATTTGAAGCTAGCTCCAAGGATGTTTGGTGGGGAACAGGAAAGAAAAAGACGAGCAGGTACTGAAAATGTTGCTTCAATTGCTGGATTCCATGAGGCAGTGAAAATTGCACAGACAGAGATGGAAAAAAGAGAAAAACTGTATGTAGAGTATAAAAAAGTAATGATTGACACACTTAAGAAATTCCAGATAAATTTTACCATAAACGGATTAATTGAAAATTCCTTACCACATGTATTAAACTTAAGCTTTCCGGGTACAGACGTGGAAGCAATGTTAGTGAACTTAGATTTAGCAGGAATTGCGGTTTCGAGCGGATCTGCATGTACTGCTGGTTCAATAGATCCTTCCCATGTTTTAGTGGCCATGTTTGGAAAGGAATCTGAAAGATTAAGAAATTCAATCCGATTCAGTTTTGGATTTACCAATACAAAGGCGCAAATCGAACATGCTGCTGAGGAAACAGCTAAAGTCGTTCAGCGTTTAACAAATAAGTAAGAATTAAGAAAGGGAAGCGAGGTGATACACTTGAATAAAGCACCAAAGGATACTCGCGTCGTGGTAGGAATGTCTGGTGGGGTTGATTCTTCTGTTGCAGCATTGTTATTAAAACAGAAGGGTTATGATGTCATCGGTATTTTTATGAAGAACTGGGATGACACAGACGAGAATGGAGTTTGTACGGCAACTGAGGATTACGAGGATGTCATCAAGGTTTGCAATCAAATTGGTATTCCTTATTATGCTGTTAATTTTGAAAAACAATATTGGGACAAAGTATTCACTTATTTCTTGGATGAATACCGAGCAGGTAGAACTCCAAACCCAGATGTTATGTGTAATAAAGAGATTAAATTTAAGGCCTTTTTGGAGCACGCCATGAAGCTTGGCGCTGACTACTTAGCAACTGGTCATTATGCACAGGTGGAATATCGTGACGGAGAATATAAAATGCTACGCGGGTTGGATGAAAATAAGGATCAGACATACTTTTTAAACCAGTTAACTCAAGAACAGCTATCTAAGGTTATGTTTCCAATAGGCAATATTAAAAAGGCTAGGGTTCGGGAAATCGCCAAGGAAGCGAATTTAGCAACAGCGACTAAGAAAGATAGCACAGGAATATGCTTTATCGGAGAACGAAACTTCAAAGAATTTCTTAGTAATTACCTACCAGCTCAAAAAGGAAATATGGAAACCTTCGACGGGAAGGTTGTCGGTCGTCATGATGGACTGATGTATTACACCATTGGGCAAAGGCATGGTTTAGGAATTGGTGGAGCAGGTGAGCCGTGGTTTGTTGTAGGAAAGGATTTAAAGAGGAATGTTTTACTTGTAGGACAATCCTTTGATAATGAAAAATTATTTTCAGATTCAATCATTGCAACGGATATTAGTTGGGTTTCAAGTAAACCTATTTCTCAACCGCTAAAATGTACGGCTAAATTCAGATACCGTCAACCAGATAATAAGGTCACAGTTGAAGACCTTGGTGATGGAAGAGTGAAGGTCCTATTCGACCAACCCATTCGAGCAGTCACACCTGGACAAGCCGTGGTCTTTTATCAAGGAGAAGAATGCCTGGGTGGAGGAACCATTGACAAGGTATTTAAAGATGGTAAGCAGTTAACATATGTTGGTTAATTTTCAGCCTCGATTTCAACGGAAATCGGGGCTTTTAACTGTGAAGCCGGCTACCTAAGAACACATAATGGAATGACCAAAAAAATATGCTATACTTCTATACAGGATGAACTGGAGTGTGATACATATGAACAAGAATGAAAAAGGAATCGAATATATGCAAGAGGGAAAATGGGAGGAAGCAGCCAAGATTTTTATGGAAGCTATCGAAGAAAACCCACAGGACCCTGTCTCCTATATTAACTTTGGAAATGTCCTTTCCGTCGTAGGTGAAACCGATAAAGCACTGCGATTTTTTGAAAAAGCAATAGAATTAGACGAACATGCAGGTGCTGCGTACTATAGTGCAGGAAATCTTTACTTTGAAAATCAGCAATTCGACCAAGCAAAAAACATGTTTGAGCACGCAATGAAAAGTGGATTAGACTCAAGTGATAACTTTTTCATGCTGGGAATGACACTTCTGCAACTAGATCAATCTAAGCTCGCATTGCCATACCTTCAAAGAAGTGTTGAGCTTAATGGCTTGGATGCTGAGGCCCGTTTTCAATACGGACTTTGCTTGGCACAGCTAGAAATCCTTGACGAGGCGATTGTTCAATTAACCAAATGCGTGGAATTAGATCCAACCCATGCTGATGCTTACTATAATTTAGGTGTTGCCTATGGATTTAAAGAGGATGATGTGAAAGCATTACATATGTTTGAAAAGGCCTTAGAAATTCAGCCTGATCACCTTTTAGCGGGATACGGGAAAAAACTAATTGAAAAGGGAAACTCCGAACTAAATTAACTTTTATTAATAGGGGAGAAAGGAGGCAAAGCTTTTGGAGAGTCAGGAATCACTAGATTTATTCGAGGATCAGGGGAAATTTATCAAAGGAAAGCATTTGGTTACAATTTTTCATAATGAAAATAATTTGTATACCGTGTTAAGAATTAGGGTGGAAGAAACAAACCATTCCTATGATGAGAAGGAAGCGGTCATTACAGGCTATTTTCCAAAAATATTCGAGCAAGAGACTTATATTTTTTACGGTGAGTTTAAAGAACATCCAAGGTTTGGTCTCCAATTTCTCGCAAGTCATTTTAGAAAGGATATTCCACAAACCAAACAAGGGGTCATCGGCTATCTTTCAGGTGAGCTTTTTAAAGGGATAGGAAAGAAAACAGCTGAAAAAATCGTTGAAACCTTAGGTGAAAATGCAATCTCAAAAATCTTAAATCAGCCCTCTTTATTAGATCAAGTCCCAAAACTTCCTCCAGATAAGGCGAAAAGTCTTTATGAAACATTGATGGAGCATCAAGGATTAGAGCAAGCGATGATTGCCTTAAATCAATATGGATTTGGCCCACAGCTTTCAATGAGAATTTATCAGGTCTATAAGGAAATAACCATTGATGTCATTCAAAAAAACCCGTATAAGCTAGTTGAGGATGTGGAGGGCATTGGGTTTAACAGGGCAGATGAATTAGGTTATCAGATTGGAATATCAGGTAATCACCCTGATCGAATTAAGGCAGGTTGTTTATATACTTTAGAGACGAAATGCATGCAGGATGGACATGTCTATATTGAGGCTGAAACACTTCTGGAAAATGTCAAATCCCTTTTAGAGGAAAATAAAAGGGACCTCATAGATTTTATGGATATTTCCAATGAAATAATCAAGCTTGAAGAAGAAGGCAAGATCATCATTGAAGAAAAGAGAATTTATCTACCTTCCTTATTTTTTGCTGAAAAAGGACTTGTTACAAATATTAAGCGGATTTTAGGTCAAACCGAGTATGAGGATCAATTTCCTGAATCTGAATTCCTTCTTGCTTTAGGAAATCTAGAAGAGCGGATTGGTGTTCAATATGCTAACTCGCAAAAAGAGGCGATTCAAACGGCATTAATGTCTCCTATGCTCATATTAACGGGTGGTCCAGGCACAGGGAAGACAACCGTCATAAAAGGAATCGTCGAGCTCTATGGTGAATTACATGGCTGTTCCTTAAATCCCTTTGATTATAAAAAAGAAGAGCCCTTCCCATTTCTTTTAGCCGCACCAACAGGACGTGCAGCCAAAAGAATGACAGAATCGACAGGGTTGCCTGCAGTTACCATTCATCGACTACTTGGATGGAATGGAACGGAGAGGTTTGAACACAATGAGGAACATCCACTTGAAGGGAAAATCCTAATTGTTGATGAAACATCCATGTTAGATGTGTGGTTAGCAAATCAATTGTTTAGAGCATTGCCTGACAATATTCAAGTCATTCTAGTTGGTGATGAAGATCAGCTTCCATCTGTTGGACCAGGTCAGGTTCTCAAGGATTTACTTCAATCTGAACGAATCCCAACCGTCCAATTAACAGATATTTATCGACAAGCAGAAGGTTCTTCTATCATTGAGCTTGCCCATCAAATTAAAAATGGCAATATACCTGAAAATGTTGTCGAGCAAAAAAGTGACAGGTCATTTATTAAATGTAATGGAAATCAAATTGTCAATGCAGTAGAAAAAATTGTTCTTAATGCCAAGAAGAAGGGTTATACTGTCAAGGATATTCAAGTGCTAGCCCCAATGTACAGAGGCCCAGCAGGAATTGATAAGTTAAATGAAAGCCTCCAACAAATATTCAATCCTAATGTGGATGGAAAACGACGCGAATTGAAATTTGGAGATGCATTATATCGAACGGGAGACAAGGTGTTACAACTAGTTAATCAACCCGAGAATAATGTTTTTAATGGAGATATTGGTGAAATTGTCTCGATCTTCTATGCAAAGGAAAATACGGAAAAACAAGATATGGTTGTTGTTTCCTTTGATGGAAATGAAATAACCTATACAAGGCAAGATTTAAATCAGATTACGCTTGCCTATTGCTGTTCTGTTCATAAATCACAGGGGAGTGAATTCTCTGTTGTCATAATGCCGGTTGTTAGAAGCTATTATCGAATGCTGAGGAGAAATTTAATCTACACTGCGATTACAAGGAGCAAACAGTTTCTTATTCTATGCGGGGAGGAAGAAGCATTTAAAATGGGAGTTCAACGGGCAGATGAACAAACCCGACTCACAACCCTTTGCATGAAATTGGAAATGGCGATAGAGAAAAAGGAATCAATCAAAGAGGCAAGTGAATTGGTTCAAGTTCAAGAAGAAATGAACATTCCACCTCTCTCATATCAGGAACAACTCATGAAGGTTGACCCAATGATTGGAATGGAAAATATTACACCATATGACTTTATGACGGAATAAAGAAGCTTGGAGCGCTAGGTGATTGGATTAGCGCTTTTTTTGTTTATTTTTGTCACCTTATCGCAAAATAATGAATGAGGTGATGATATGAAGGAAGAAAAATTAAATGAAGAAGCAGCACCTAATTTAAATCTCGGGGCTCATGTTACTGTACGCAATTTTGAACATGAATTTTCAGAAGAATTGTCTGATGGGGGAGAACGGAACCAGAATATTGAACAACTAAATACAAACAAGAAATAAATTTAGATGAAAATCTAACTCAATCCCTCCAAAAAAGGGGAGTTAGATTTTTTATTCATTTTATTAATTGTAATCATGGAAATCGTTTCACCTTATACTTTCCTTTGATTCGTAAAAAATATAAATGTTCGAAAAGAGGTGGGATAATCTTTGCGGACATTTTCATTACTAAAAGGGCTTCCCGTTTATGCATTATCAAGTGGTGCTAGAATTGGCCAAATTTGTGATATTAGCATCTCAAGTAATGGAACGGTAAAGGGCTTGATCATAAAAAAAGGTGCATTCCTTAAAAGGAGCTATTTAATCGATATCCTCAATATATCCTCTTTTGGTTGGGATGGGATTATGGTAGAGGATGAAAAGGTTTTGGAACCATTAGGAAATCCTGAGCTTACCTTTGATAGCCGTCAGCGTTTAAACGGCAAAATGCTTATGTCTGCTGAAGGAGAAAGACTTGGGATCCTAGAGGATGTATATTTTCAGGAAGAGTTGGGAACAATCGTAGGGTATGAATGCTCAGATGGCTTCTTTTCAGATATCACGGAAGGAAAACGTGTCATCAAAACTGATAAGCCCCCTGCGATTGGGAAGGACGCCATCATTGTAAACGTTAAAGAATAACACCGCCTTCTTTAATAGGTGGCGAGATGTAAAATGAGGTGTTCTTCCATGTTAAAATGCCCCAACTGTAAAAGCAAAGATATAGGGAAAATAGGGATAAACCAGTACTATTGCTGGAATTGCTTTATTGAACTCTCCTTATCAAAGGGAGTTATTTTAACCCATCAAGTAGAGGAAGATGGAACTTTAAGCTCATTAGATGATTTGTTTGACGAGAATGAACGTCGATATAGTGGATAAAAATGACTAAGAGGTGAAACGTATGAATAAAATGTTAACCTCCGCAATCGCAATTGGTGCGGGTATGGCAGCATACAACCTAGCGAAAAGAAATAATATGTTCTCCGGCAGACAAATGAAAAAAATGCAAAAAAGAATTACAAAAGCGATATTTTAAGTGAAAACTTTTAGATTGGCTGTCTCTTTGAGGCAGCCTTTTTATGTATAAATATCCCACTATATTAAAAAATAAGGAGTGGAAGGAGGTAGTGTTTTGGATATTCGTGTGAAATGGTACTATCGACTTGGCTTCCTGCTCCTATTATTTATTGTTGTTTTAGTCTTTTTGAAACTTCAACAAATATGGCTCCCGATAATGAAAGCATTTATGTATGTATTAATCCCTTTTGCCATTGCCGCCTTCATTACCTACCTTCTTCATCCAGTTGTAGAAAATATTCATGAAAGAGGGATTCCAAGAGGCTTAGCAATCATACTTATTTATTTTATTTTTTTTGGCGGGGTTGGAATGGCTGTTTACAAGGGAATCCCAGCCTTTATTGCACAGTTAAAGGATCTGACGGAAAATGCCCCTTACTTCTCGAACCAGTATCGGTCCTGGATTGAAGCGGTTCAGCACCAAACATCAAAATGGCCAAACACTGTTCAGGAACGGGTTGAACAAGGAATAACAACAGTCGAAACCTCATTAGGTCAACTATTTACAAAAGTGATTAATGTGTTAGTGAGAATATTGAATTCAATTGTTGTTATAGCAATTATTCCTTTCATAGCCTTTTACATGCTAAAAGATATAGATTTAATAAAAAAGACTTGTTGGTATCTTACCCCAAGAAAATGGAGAAAAGAAGGGATTTTATTTTTAAGGGACGTTAATAAATCTCTAGGTGGCTATATTCGTGGACAGCTGTTAGTCTGCTTAATTATTGGAACACTATCATCTGTGTTATTTTGGATTATCGATATGAAATATCCTTTATTATTGGGATCCATCGTAGGGATTACAAATGTGATTCCATACTTTGGACCATTTATTGGAGCAATCCCAGCCGTTATTATTGCAGCAACGATATCTGTAAAAATGGTTGTTTTTTCTGCTATTATTATCATTCTTCTTCAATTTATGGAAGGGAATATTGTTTCTCCATTAATAATGGGAAAAAGCTTACATATGCACCCCCTTATGATTATGTTTGCCCTCCTTTCTGGTGGTCAAGTGGGGGGAATATTAGGGATGATATTGGCCGTTCCCATTTTAGCCATAATAAAAGTGGGAATGCTTCATGCAAGACATCATTTTGGCAAGTCTAGACTAAAGATCGAGCCATAAGCTCGGATGGTGCCTAATTTTACCACAAATATATTATTTTCAAATCTACATTGACAAATATCTTTTTCTATCGCTATAATTCGTAAATAGAGTGTATATAGTAAAAAATGTTGAAGGATCGATTATGTTATAGACCATCTGAGTGCTTATGCACAAAAGAGAGGAATTTCCTTGGCTGAAAGAAATTCTAGATGAAGGATAACAGAAAGCTAATCCGGAGTGCAGTTAAAACCTGCCGTCAGCCGCGTTAAGGTGAATTTGAGAGATGGATGTATTGGGTTTAAAAACTCTTTTACAAGAGTTCGCATCCATAATCAGGGTGGTACCGCGAGTTAGCTCTCGTCCCTGTTTTTGGGGATGAGGGCTTTTTGTATTGAAAAAAATATTCTTATAAATCAGGAGGATGTTTTAGAAAATGAAACAATTAACAGGATCTGAAATCCGTCGTATGTATTTAGACTTTTTTAAAGAAAAAGGTCATGCTATTGAACCAAGTGCATCACTAGTACCGCATGACGATCCTTCCTTACTTTGGATAAACAGCGGGGTTGCAACACTTAAAAAATATTTTGATGGTCGGGTGATTCCAGAAAATCCCCGTATTACAAATGCTCAAAAATCCATCCGTACGAATGATATCGAAAATGTTGGGAAAACAGCTCGTCACCATACATTCTTTGAGATGCTTGGGAATTTCTCAATCGGAAATTACTTTAAAGAAGAGGCTGTTGAATGGGCTTGGGAATTTCTAACGGATTCAAAGTGGATTGGCTTTGATCCAGAGCTTTTATCTGTTACCATCCATCCAGAGGATGAGGAAGCCTTTGAATTATGGAATAAAAAAATTGGAATTCCTGAAGAGAGAATTATTCGCTTAGAAGGAAACTTCTGGGATATCGGTGAAGGCCCATCTGGACCGAATACGGAAATTTTCTATGATCGTGGACCTGAATATGGAAACGATGAAAATGATCCGGAATTATATCCTGGTGGAGAAAATGATCGTTATCTTGAGGTTTGGAACCTTGTTTTCTCTGAATTTAATCATAATCCCGATGGTACATATACTCCACTTCCAAAGAAGAATATTGATACAGGCATGGGATTAGAGCGTATGGCTTCTGTTTGCCAAAATGTTCCAACCAACTTTGATACGGATCTATTTATGCCAATTATTAGAGCAACTGAAGAAATTTCTGGGGCTTCTTATGGTAAAAACCATGAGCATGATGTTGCCTTCAAGGTTATTGCAGACCATATCCGAACTGTATCCTTTGCTGTTGGTGATGGGGCATTACCTTCCAATGAGGGCCGCGGGTATGTATTACGTCGCTTACTTCGCCGGGCTGTTCGTTATGCGAAGCAAATTAATATTAATCGCCCATTTATGTTTGAATTAGTACCAGTCGTTGGCGAAATCATGGCTGACTTCTATCCGGAAGTAAAGAACAACGTAGATTTTATTCAAAAGGTCATTAAAAACGAAGAAGAGCGTTTCCATGAAACTTTACATGAAGGCTTAGCAATTCTTGCAGCTATGATCAAAAAAGAAAAAGAAAATGGCAGTGATACGTTATCTGGTAAAGATATATTCCGCTTATACGACACCTATGGCTTCCCAGTTGAATTAACAGAAGAATATGCTGAGGAAGAAGGAATGCGCGTTGACCATCAAGGCTTTGAGGCTGAAATGGAGCTTCAACGTGAACGTGCTCGTGCTGCAAGGCAGGAAGTGGACTCTATGCAGGTTCAAAGCGGGGTACTAGGCGAAATAAAAGCAGAGAGTAAGTTCGTTGGTTACAATCAACTCGAGACAACTTCAAAGGTTGTTGTGCTTCTTAAAGATGGACAAATTGTTCAGGAAGCAGGAACAGGCGATGAGGTTCAATTAATTCTTGATGTGACTCCATTTTATGCTGAAAGCGGCGGACAAATTGCAGACCTTGGGATTTTAGAGGCTGAAGGTTTAACCGTTGAAGTCAAGGATGTCCAAAAGGCTCCAAATGGTCAGCATTTACACCGTGCCGTAATCACACAAGGAATACTTACAGTAGATTCAAAAGTACAAGCGAAAATTGAAGAAAACAATCGCAGTCAAATTATTAAAAATCACACAGCTACTCACCTTTTACATCAAGCTTTAAAAGATGTATTGGGAGCTCATGTTAATCAGGCAGGGTCTTTAGTAGAAGCGGATCGTCTCCGTTTTGACTTTTCTCATTTTGGCCAAATCACTCCAGAAGAGTTAGAAAAGGTCGAGGCTATAGTTAATGAACAAATTTGGCGTAGCCTTGATGTAGATATTTCCTTGAAGGGAATTGAAGAAGCAAAGGCAATGGGAGCAATGGCTCTGTTCGGAGAAAAATATGGGGATGTTGTTCGCGTCGTGAAGGTTGGAGATTATAGCTTAGAGCTTTGCGGTGGATGCCATGTTCCAAACTCATCTGTAATAGGATTATTCAAAATCGTTTCTGAAAGTGGAATTGGTGCAGGAACAAGAAGAATCGAAGCAGTAACGGGAGAATCCGCTTATAAGCTAATGAATGATCAAATTGGTTTATTGAAGGAAGCTGCAAGTAAGTTAAAAACAAATCCAAAAGACGTAATGACGCGTATCGAGAACCTACTTGCTGAAATGAAGGAACTTCAGCGCGAAAATGAATCTTTGGCTACAAAATTGGGCAATATTGAAGCGGGAAGTATTGTGAATAAGGCTAAAGAAGTAAATGGTGTTACAGTACTAGCTGCAAAGGTTCAAGCTTCGGATATGAATAATCTGAGAAACATGGCTGATGAGCTTAAGCAGCAGATAGGTTCAGTCGTCATTGTATTGGGTAGTGTCCAAGAAGGAAAGGTTAACATCATTGCAGGTGTAACGAAGGATTTAATTGAAAAAGGCTACCATGCAGGAAAACTTATTAAGGAAGTGGCAACTCGTTGCGGTGGCGGCGGTGGTGGTCGTCCAGACATGGCTCAAGCCGGCGGAAAAGATCCGAATAAACTAGATGAAGCTCTACAATTTGTTGAAGAATGGGTTAAATCCATTTGATATTGGGACAAAGTAGTGTAAAATGTAGGTAACAATTAACAAGTTGGCTATTTTTTGACACAAAAGTTTACGCTTTTTGTCAAATAGTAGCCATGGGTTCACTAAAAGCGGGGTGCATAAAATGAGCTCATTTGATAAAACCATGAGGTTCAATTTTCCTGAAGAGCCAATTGAACATGATGTAAATGAGGTGCTTTTTCAAGTTTATGAAGCACTACAGGAAAAAGGATATAATCCGATTAATCAAATCGTTGGATACCTCTTATCAGGTGATCCGGCCTATATCCCACGTCATCGCGATGCTCGTAATATCATTCGAAAGTTAGAGCGCGATGAGATCATTGAAGAGCTAGTGAAATCATATTTAAAAAAACAACGTGAGGAAAAAATGAATGCGGATAATGGGTCTTGATGTCGGCTCGAAAACAGTTGGCATTGCTTTAAGTGATGAACTAGGTTGGACAGCCCAAGGCTTAGAAACCATACGTATTAACGAAGAAGAAAATGTGTTTGGTTTTGAGCGAATTGGTCAATTAATTAATGAGTATGATGTTACTAAAATCGTTGTCGGTTTACCAAAGAATATGAATGGAACGATAGGACCTAGAGGAGAAGCAAGCCAGTTTTATGCAAAAGAACTTGAAAGATTGTATGGATTGCCTACTGTCCTTTGGGATGAACGTTTAACTACGATGGCAGCCGAACGCGTCCTATTAGAAGCGGATGTAAGCCGAAAAAAAAGAAAAAAAGTCATTGATAAAATGGCAGCGGCGATCATTTTGCAAGGATATTTAGATAGTGTCAAGTAAACCTTAGGTAATAAAGACATGCCTTAAGGCAAAATATTAAATAATGAAACACTCCAAAACAGCAAAATGAGGTGTCTAGAATGAATCACGGTGATAATAATATTACTGTAGTAGATGAAGAAGGAAATGAGCAGTTATGTGAGGTTCTTTTCACATTCGACTCTGAAGAATTTGGCAAGTCATACGTTTTATATTATCCAATTGGTGCAGACGAAGACGATGAAGAAGACATTGAAATTCACGCTTCAGCCTTTATGCCAAGCGAGGATAATAATGATGGCGAATTAATGCCAATCGAAACAGAAGAAGAATGGGACCTAATTGAAGAAATGCTTAATACCTTCCTTGAAGAACAAGAAGAAGAATAAGAAATAGATAAGGCCGGCCTTGATATGAGGTCGGTTTTGTTTTTTATGTAAATTTTGAGGAGAATTGAAGGCTTTTTAAGCGTTGATTAGTGTCTTTGATACCGCTGGTAGTATAAAAACGATGGCAATATATTTTTTTATATGCCTTTGGAGAAAAATAATCCATTAAATCTTTGTTTATTCGCGAATTTACCAGTAATATTCGCGAAAATTAAAATTTATTCGCGAAAATCCTAAAAATATTCGCGAAAATTAAAATTTATTCGCGAAAATCCCCAAAATATTCGCGAAAGATTAAATTTACTCGCGAAAATCCTAAAATACTCGCAAAAAATTAAATTTACTCGCGAAAATCCTAAAATACTCGCGAAAATCCAGAAATACTCGCGAAAACCCCAGAATACTACCGAAAATCCAGAAATACTCGCGAACCCCTAATTAGTCCACCAAAAGTCCAACTCTACTCGAAAAAAATTTCACCCACAAATACTCATTTTCCCAGAACCTAAAGCTACCTCTCACAAAAATCCCCATAACTCAACTCTATTCTTTTACCACCATTCCTAATCTTTCGCAACCAAAAAACTCACAATAAACTTATGCATTCCTACTTTTTTGTATTTTCTTGCGACTTAAATAAAAAAATATAGTATAATGATTCGAGAAATGTGGAGATTCGTGCTGTGCTTTGGAGAATGGAGGGGAACTATTTGACCTTAGAAAATAAAAATGAAAAAAAAGAATACATACGTCAAAAAATGCTTGAGAAGCAAGGAGAGGCGAAGGTCGTAAGAAAAATTGTGCTCATCGTGACAATTGCGATATTCATCATTGCAGGATCACTGACTCTTGGTGGCTATATTTACATCAAATCTGCTTTAAAACCTCTTGATAAAAATGATAATAAAAACATATCTGTTGAAATCCCAATTGGTTCAAGCACTTCTGGAATCGCACAAATATTAGAGGATAAAGGGGTCATAAAAAATGCCCATATCTTTAAGTATTATGTGAAATTTAGAAATGAATCGGGATTTATGGCAGGAGAATATAAATTAAAACCATCCATGACATTGCCTCAAATTATTAATCGACTTAAGACCGGTAAGCTAATGGAAAAGGTCGTATTCAAAATGACCATTCCAGAAGGTAAGCAGCTTGATCAAATTGCCGATATCATTGCTGAAAAGACTAATCGAGACCCAGATGAAATATTTAAGCAATTAAATGATAAAAAATATATTAAATCATTAATGGACAAATATCCTAGCCTTTTAACGGAAGAGATTTTAGACGAGAATATCAAGTATCCTTTAGAGGGATATCTTTTTCCAGCAACCTATCCATTCTATAAGGAAAATCCCACTTTAGATGAAATGGTTACTTATATGCTTGATAAAACAAGTGAGGTAATCAATGAGCAAATGGGGCTAATGGAAAAGAAAAAGCTGACAGCTCACGAGGTGTTGACTATGGCATCGCTGATTGAAGAAGAAGCAACCGAAAAGGTCGATCGGGATCAAATATCAAGTGTTTTTTATAATCGATTGAAATTAAATATGCCATTGCAAACTGATCCAACCGTACTTTATGCTCAAGGGAAGCATAAGGAGAGGGTAGTGTACAAGGATTTAGAGGTGGATGATCCATACAATACTTATAAAAACGTCGGATTAACTCCTGGCCCTATCTCAAATGCTGGTGAGATATCCATAGAAGCAGCTATTAATCCAGCCAAAACAGATTTTTTATATTTCTTAGCCACAGCAGATGGAGAGGTTCTTTTTTCAAAAACATTGGATGAGCATAATGATAAGAAGGCTCAACATATAACAAAAAATGAAGAATCATGAAGAAATTGGGGAAGGCGCAAGGTTCGCTTTCCTCTTATTTTTATGTTAAAATAGAAAAAGTGTATTAATTCATTTGCTGATAGCGTAACACACAGATTTGTATGGTTTTGTTTCTTTTTAGCCAAACCTAGTAGTGCATAAACCCCTGTCTTTTATGTACAACTCCTGTGAACGCTATTTTTTCATGTCTAAAATAGACAGACGGAACCTTGCTACCTAGATTGTTACTTCCAATGATTTGTCCGATAGTATGATAAGGATAGAGGTGAGGCAGCTTGTTCAATGAGAAGCTGCATAATTATATAGAAGAACTTATACCTAATAGACCTGAGCTTTTGCAGAGAATGGAATTTTATGCAAAGGAGCATCATGTGCCAATCATGGAGATAACTGGAATTGAAGTGATGCTCCAGTTGCTTAGGATGCAGCAGCCAAAAAATATTTTAGAAGTAGGTACGGCAATAGGATATTCTGCCATTAGAATGATTTATACTATCCCTGATACAAGGGTCGTTACCATTGAAAGGGACCCTGAAAGATATGAGGTGGCAGAACAATATTTTAAGGAGGCAGGGATTGACTCACAGGTTGTTTTACTAAAAGGGGATGCGTTAAATCTTGTCGATGAGGTTCAAGGACACGGACCTTATGATTGTATCTTCATTGACGCAGCAAAGGGTCAATATAAGAAATTTTTCGAGTACTATGCACCGTTTTTAAATGAAAATGGGATAATTATTACGGACAACGTATTATTTAAGGGACTAGTAGCAGAATCGAATATAGAGAGCAAAAGAACGAAAAATTTAGTCAAAAAAATAAGAGACTTTAATCTTTGGCTGATGAATCATCCGGATTATGACACAGTAATCCTACCGGTTGGAGATGGAATAGCAATAAGTAAGAAGAGGTGAGCAGAATGAAAAAACCCGAATTATTAGTAACTCCGATATCAGTGAATGATATCGCTCCTCTTGCCGAAGCAGGAGCAGATGCATTTGTTATTGGTGAGCAAAAATTTGGATTAAGATTAGCAGGAGAATTTTCTAGGGAAGATGTTAAAAAGGCAATTGAGCTTGCCCATCAGAAAGGGAAAAAAGTCTATGTTGCTATGAATGCCATTTTTCATAATGAAATGGTTGACCAGCTAGCTGATTATTTACGATTTGCCTATGATGCAAAAGCAGATGCGATTATCTTTGGTGACCCGGCAGTATTGATGGTCGCTCGTGAAGTGGTACCAGATATGAAGCTTCATTGGAGTACAGAAACGACAGGAACA
Organism: Bacillus massilinigeriensis; assembly: GCF_900117315.1. Taxonomy (GTDB): domain Bacteria; phylum Bacillota; class Bacilli; order Bacillales; family Cytobacillaceae; genus Bacillus_BE; species Bacillus_BE massilionigeriensis. Next base: position 2,999,453 of record NZ_LT630337.1, on the reverse strand, counting down.
AACTGGTATACATGTAACTATTGGGGTCGAAAAGGGGCAAAACGAGCAGTTTTAGCCCGTGAAATTAACATGGATGCAGTCATTGAAATTAAGGAACAGGCTGAAGTCGAAATTGAAGTACAAATTCATGGGATGACAACCATGTTCCAGTCAAAGCGTTCTCTATTAGGCAACTATTTCTTATACCAAGGCAAGGCGATGGAAGTTGAAAATCGTAAATTGGAAAAGAATATGTTCCTTCATGATAAGGAGAGGGGAAACAAGTACCCAATTTTTGAGGATATCAATGGAACACATATCATGAGTCCAAACGATATTTGCATGATTGATGAGCTTCAGGAAATGGTTGAGGCAGGCGTAGACTCCTTTAAAATAGATGGGATTTTAAAAAGCCCTGAATATATCCTAACTGTAACAAAGCTTTATCGAAAAGCAATTGATCTTTGTGTTGAAGACGTCGATCAGTACGAAGAAGAAAAAGACGAGCTATTAGGGCAAATCCAAGAGATTCAACCGGCAAATCGCCCGTTAGATACTGGTTTCTTCTTTAAAGAAACGGTCTATTAACAGTCAAAATAAATCAGGGAGGAAAGCAAATGACAACGTTAGTAAAAGAGCCTATTTCAAAAATCGTTGACGGAAAACGTGTCATTGTGAAAAAGCCTGAGTTACTTGCTCCAGCAGGTAATTTGGAAAAGTTAAAAATAGCTGTTCACTATGGTGCGGATGCTGTTTTTATTGGCGGACAAGAATATGGATTACGATCAAATGCGGATAACTTTACATTTGAAGAAATGAAAGAAGGCGTGGAATTCGCCAAGAAGTATGGGGCAAAAATTTACGTTACAACAAATATAATTGCACATAATGAAAATATTGATGGATTAGAAGACTATGTTTTAGGTCTTAGAGAAGCCGGAATTCATGGGGTTATTGTGGCTGATCCACTTATTATTGAAACGGTTAAAAGACTTGCACCAGAAATCGAGGTCCATTTGAGCACACAGCAATCCCTATCAAACTGGAAGGCCGTTCAATTTTGGAAGGAAGAAGGCTTAGAAAGAGTAGTATTGGCAAGGGAAACAAGTGCGGAAGAAATTAAAGAAATGAAGGAAAAAGTAGATATTGAAATCGAAACCTTCGTTCATGGTGCGATGTGTATTGCCTATTCTGGGCGCTGTACACTAAGTAACCATATGACAGCACGAGACTCAAACCGAGGCGGCTGCTGTCAAAGCTGTCGATGGGATTACGATTTATATCAACTTGAAGGTGAGAAGGAAAATCCATTATTCTCAGAGAATGATGAGCATTTTGCCATGAGCCCAAAGGACTTAAATTTAATTCAGTCTATCCCTCGGATGATTGAAATAGGAATTGATAGCCTGAAGGTTGAAGGACGCATGAAATCCATTCACTATATTGCAACGGTGGTTAGTGTCTATCGTAAAGTGATTGATACGTATTGTGCGGATCCTGACAACTTTGTAATTAAAAGAGAATGGCTGGAGGAGTTAGATAAATGTGCAAACCGCGAAACAGCCCCAGCATTCTTTGAAGGTGTTCCTGGGTATAAAGAGCAAATGTTTGGTAATCATAGCAAAAAGACTACATTTGATTTTGTAGGCTTAGTGAAGGATTATAATCCAGAAACAAAAATCGTTACATTGCAGCAACGTAACTTCTTTAAGCCAGGTCAAGAAGTTGAATTTTTTGGTCCAGAAATCGAAAACTTTACTACAGTTATTGAAAAAATCTGGGATGAAGATGGAAATGAGCTTGATGCAGCTCGCCATCCATTACAAATTGTTAAATTTAAACTCGATCAACCGGTTTACCCAAACAACATGATGCGAAAGGAGCAATAATACCACCATGGAACGCAAGCCAGTTGTTATAGGAGTCGCCGGGGGATCCGGTTCTGGAAAAACAAGTGTAACCAAAGCCATTTATGATTGGTTTCATGGTCACTCCATCTTAATGCTTGAACAGGATTACTATTATAAGGATCAATCCCATCTTCCCTATGAAGAAAGATTAAAAACGAATTATGATCACCCACTAGCTTTTGATACAGACCTGTTAATTGAGCATTTAAAGAAGCTGCTCAATTATGAACCCATTCAAAAGCCTGTTTATGACTATGCGATACACACTCGATCCAATAAAGTTATCAATGTAGAACCTAAGGATGTTATCATTCTCGAAGGTATACTCGTTCTTGAAGATGAGCGATTACGCAATCTGATGGATATTAAATTATTTGTCGACACAGATGCAGACTTGCGAATCATTCGTCGTCTTATGAGGGATATCAAGGAAAGAGGAAGATCAATGGATTCAGTGATTGAACAATATGTGAGTGTGGTCCGCCCAATGCATAATCAGTTTATTGAACCAACCAAGAGATATGCGGACATTATTATTCCCGAAGGTGGACATAATCATGTGGCAATCGATTTAATGGTCACAAAGATACAAACAATCCTTGAACAAAAATCATTTTTATGAAACAATAGCATAGAAAATATATATAAAAAGAATGAAAAAGTATGCGCGTCTATTTAAGGCGCGCTCCTGTGCATTTATTCATTTTAAATGCTTTTAAATGCCTTACATAATATTGAGACACAATCTGATTTATGATTGTGGGTTAGGAGTGAAGGAATTGTCTACAGAGAAAGAATTTCCAATGACATTAGCTGGAAAAGAAAAATTAGAGCAAGAATTAGAATACTTAAAAACTGTAAAAAGAAAAGAAGTGGTTGAAAGAATAAAGATTGCTCGTAGTTTCGGAGACTTATCAGAAAATTCCGAGTATGATTCTGCTAAAGAAGAGCAAGCTTTCGTAGAAGGAAGAATTACCACTTTAGAAAATATGATTCGTAATGCAAAAATCATTTCAGAAGATGTAAGCGGTGATACTGTATCCCTTGGAAGATCAGTAACCTTTGTTGAATTACCAGGTGGGGAAGAAGAAACCTACACAATCGTTGGTAGCGCAGAGGCAGATCCTTTCGAAGGTAAAATATCCAATGATTCTCCAATAGCAAAGAGCTTAATGGGAAAAAGCGTTGGAGATGAAGTGGCAGTACAAACTCCTGGTGGGGAAATGAACGTTAAAATTGTCTCTATTAAATAATTATTGTTCTTTTATCATTTAATATTAACGAAAATATTTATACTTAGATTTAACTTAATAGTTTGAAAATAGCATTCCTCGTCAACACTTTTGACGAGGTGTTTTTTTATGTGGAGAAAAAGGGCAATTGTAATTGGTGGAATATTTATTTTCATGATTTTTCTTTTAATTGGAAGGCTAGTTGAAGTTCAATTAGTATCGACTGAGAGCTTTTCTAAACATCAAGTAAATTTATTGGAAAGCAGTGTCAAACAGCGTTCACAGGAAGTTATTATTGATAGTGGAAGAGGAGAATTTCTAGATCGAATGGGAGAACCACTGACACATAAAAGCATCCCAGTGCTCATTCTATTCCCATTCTTAAAAAATATGGAGTGGGATGTTGAAAAGGTATCCAAGATTATTGGCATATCTAAGTTTTCTCTGCAGTTATCCATCGAAAAGGCGAAAGAGCCATTTGCATTTGGAGACCCTCACCCGATTCCTCTCACAGAAGATCAGATGAAGGAAATTAACGAATTAAAAATTCCTGGTGTATTTGCTGTTGAGAGAAAATATGATGAACTGGATTCAATAGCTGAACAGCTGATAGGTATCACCGGTGAAAATACGAATGTTCTTAATAAAAGATACCCTGATAAAGATCTATCCCCACAAACATTAGTCGGTTTATCTGGACTTGAAAAGAGCTTTGACGAATTTCTATTACCCGAAGGAAAGTCTAAATTAGTCTACCATGTTGATGCAAGGGGCGGACCTTTATTTGGTATCAATGTAAAATATGTGGAGCCCGCTAATCCCTTTTATCCCGTCAATGTGAAAACAACGATTGATAAAAAACTACAAATGAGACTAGAGAAGCTAGTTGATGGCCAAGGAATTAAAAAGGGAGGACTTGTTCTTCTTGATATTAAAACAAATAGCGTTTTAGCCATGGTATCGCGGCCAAAAATAAATAGGGATGCCCCTTTCGATGAGAGAACAAGTGGAATAAAGAACATGATGCTAACTCAACAAATAATGGGCTCAGTTTTTAAAACCGTTGTAGCAGCCGCTTCGATTGATTATCAATTAGACGACCCAAAAAGAACATTTGATTGTAGTAAAAAAATCAATGGTGACCCAGATCCTGTGTATGATCATGGAATGCTAAATTTTAGTGAAAGCTTTGCACGAAGCTGTAACAATACATTTGGAACACTAGCAAAAGAGCTTAAAGATATGGACCCTAATCTGCTTACAAAATATGCAGAGAAGCTATCCTTGACTGGTACAGTAGGTTGGAATGATTCCATATTCCATATCAATTCCTTCAAACAATTGCCGGATGAAGAAAAGGGAAGAGTATTTCTGTCTGAAGAAGCAATGAAGGATGATAACTTTGTTGCCTTATCAGGGATAGGTCAGCATGAGGTCAGGGCGACACCACTTGCAATCGCCAACATGATGTCAACCATCGCAAAAGGTGGAAAAAAGGAAAGTGTACGAGTAGCATCAGAAATTCAATATAAAAATGGAACATCACTTATGGAATTTGATAAGGAAAAGCTAGAAGGGGAAACCCTTTCTCCTTATACTGCGATGAAGCTTCAAAAATTACTTAGAGGAGTAGTTACTAATGATCATGGAACTGGCAGATGGTTTCAGGAATTGCCGTACGAAGTGGCAGGTAAATCGGGTACAGCAGAAACCGATCAATATGTAAAAGGAAAGCAACTTCATAATAAATGGTTTGCTGGATATTTTCCTTATAAAAACCCGCAATATGCACTTGTAACGGTAAATCTAGGGGTTTATGAGGATGAGGGGGCTGTCAATCCTTTATTCGCTAGTGTTGTTAAAGCAATATATGATTACAATGACAATAATTAGGAATAACCCTTTTTCCACTTGAATCTTAATGCGATTCTGCTATACTATTTGTTCATGAAGGTCTGGTATCGCGTTTTTCTTCATGTTACTACTAAGACATGGTAGAATATGTATAGGCCAAGGGGAAGCTAAAATTATTTGCTGACTCATGAAAGGGAGGAAAGCATCGATGAATGATGAATTACGTTCATCTCGTTCTGAACAAAGATCAAAAAGGAGAAAAACAAATCTTATATTAAATGGACTAATTGCCATTGTATTAATCCTAATAGTAGTGATTTCCGCAAATATTTTTTTCGATGATAATTCCAAAGATGATACAAAAAAGGATAACAAAATAGAGACTAAACAAGAATCAACGAAGGAAGACCAAGATAATACAGCAGAGGATTCTAGCACAACTGAAAGTGAAGATGTCTCAACAGATATGCCATCTGATACGGGTGAAGATCTAACTCAAAATGGTGATAATGAGCCAGTTGAGACAAATGGTGAAGCAGTGGAAACGGAAGGCGGAAGTGACGAAAGTGTCCAGAAGACCATTGTCAATCCTAGCTGGCAACCTGTTGGTACAACACAAACAGGTGAGCATTCGGCAGTGTATGACTCAAATTCTGCGGATTGGAAGGAGATGCTAAAGGCAATTTCTTATGGATCTGGGGTAGAAGAAAGTAATATGACAGTATTATTTTTAGGCAATAATGGTCCGAATAAATCAGTAGGAAATATATTAGCAAAGAGTGAACAAAAAAAATACAGAGTCTTCATTGAATGGGTTGAGGGTGAAGGCTGGAAACCAACGAAAGTGGAAGTCTTAAAATAAAAAAAGCCTCCGTTCATTATGATTCGTTTCATCTATCATAATATTGAACGGAGGTCTTTTTTTGAAGTCACCTTTTTGCTTTAAAATGAACAACAGCGCTATAAAGAGTTCTCCCCTTCTCATCAACATGCATCTGATGAGAGACAGAATGAACACCTAGAAGAATAGCCTTATTCAATTCAATTTGATCATTAATCTTCCTTTCTAATGTTTTGATATCTACCGCTTCAAAAAATTCAATCTTATCCTCAATTATTTCTATTTGAAAATTCAACCTTCTCGCTCCTCTTTCAATCAACTAACTTTATTTTAGGGAAACAATTCCTGTTAATCAATAAACTTTCTTCTATTTCCACTAGTAAAAAATAGTATAATAGTGCAAACATAGGAAGATTGGGGAGAGAAATAATGGAAAAGGGCCTAAGTGGAAAAAAGGTAGTTATTGCGGGTTCTCGAAAGACCGATGAGATGAGTACATTGATTGAAAAACAAGGTGGCATACCCATTTTGCGACCACTGCAAGGTACTGTTTATTTTGACGAGAAGAAATTAGAGAAGGATTTTTTGTCTTTTCTTAAAAAGGGTGCAGACTGGACGATTTTTACCACTGGAATGGGGATTCAGACATTAATAGAGGTCAGCCTAAAATTGGGTGTGAAAGACCGTTTTTTATCAATCATAGGAAACTCAAGTGTAGCTTCAAGAGGGTATAAAACCTTTGCAGCCTTAAAGAAGCTTGAAGTTGTGCCGAGGGCTGTTGACGACGATGGCACAAACCGTGGTTTAGTCCGTTCACTAGAAAATGATGATTTTCACGGAAAAAAAGTCATGGTCCAGCTTCATGGAGAAAATGCACCAACATTAATATCATTTCTTGAAAAAAGAGGGGCTGAAGTCATGAAACTATTGCCGTATCAGCATATTCCTCCACAAAAAGAAATAGTAGATCTGCTTTGCCAAGAAATCTCAATGAATAATATTGACGCAATATGCTTTACGACGGCTATTCAAGTCCGGTCATTATTTGATTATGCAAGAGAGATAGGAGTTTTAGATTCAATTCTAGATGCATTTAATGAAAAGGTATTAGCTGCTGCAGTTGGAAAGGTAACGGCAGAAGCATTAAGTGAAGAAGGGTTAGAAAACTTTCTTGTACCTGACAATGAACGGATGGGAGCTATGATTATTGGGCTTTCACGTTATTATTCGAGTCAAGGTAATGAATAAGCTGAAATAGGTTGGAAAGTACACAAAATATCCCTAAAATACTTTAAACCCATACCATTAGACCTACTATATTGATTGAAAAAAGAATAATGCTGTGGTAAAGTTAGAACATCTTTTATTTTAATTCATAGTATACTCATAGGAATTTGTTAGTATGACATCGGAGAGTGACAGCAGATGGGAAAAGAGTTTATTGAGCTATTTGAGAACTGGGCAGATTCATATGATGATAGTGTGACTGGACACGACCCCGAATATAAGGATGTATTTCTAAACTACGATCGTATTTTGAATAACGTGGCGAAGCGCTCCTTCGGTCATGTACTAGAGTTTGGTCCGGGTACTGGTAATTTAACAGCTACATTAATTCGATACGGATTAAAGGTGACAGGAGTGGAACCATCCCCTGCTATGAGAAGGATTGCAAAGGAGAAATTGAAGAACAAGGTAACGATTATCGACGGTGATTTTCTACAATTTCCAAAATTGCCTTTTAATACAATCGTCAGTACCTATGCATTTCATCATTTAACAGATCAGGAAAAGGAAGAAGCTTTTAGCATCTATGGAAATCTCTTAACACCAGGTGGTAAAATAGTTTTTGCGGATACAATGTACGAATCTGAAGAAGCCTATAATGAGGCCATAAAGGATGCGTTGACTAAAGGCTATCATAATCTAGCTGAAGATTTGCAGAGAGAATATTATACAACGATTCCACTATTAAAAGAAATAGCAGAGCAGCATGGCTTTTCGGTTACTTTTGATAGGTGCAATGATTTTGTTTGGATTATGGAGTGTGTAAAGGAAAGATAATCTGCGAAAACCATATTAGAAAGAGGTAAGGGTATTGAAGATTGCCATCATCGGAGCAATGGAAGAAGAAGTAACTTTACTACGTGACAAAATAGAGAATAAAACCCAAGAAATCATCGCTGGCTGTGAATTTACTAGTGGAATAATGGACGGAGCAGAGGTTATTTTATTACGTTCAGGAATTGGAAAAGTGAATGCTGCTATGTCTACGACCATCCTTTTAGAGAAGTTTAAACCTGATGTCGTTGTGAATACAGGTTCTGCAGGCGGTTATAATCCAGAGCTAAATGTAGGAGATATTGTGATTTCTACAGAAGTTAGGCATCATGATGTAGATGTCACTATATTTGGCTATGAATATGGTCAAGTTCCACAGCTTCCAGCAGCATTTACTGCGGATTCAAAATTAGTGGAAATAGCCTTAGAATGTGCGAAGGAAATTGATGGAATTCAATCTGTAAAAGGATTAATTGCGACTGGGGATTCCTTTATGAATGACCCCGTTAGAGTGGAATTTGTAAGGGGAAAATTTAAGGAGCTCCAAGCGGTTGAGATGGAAGCAGCGGCCATTGCCCAAGTGGCTCACCAATTTGGAACTCCATTTGTGATTATTCGCTCTTTATCTGATATTGCAGGTAAGGAATCAAATATTTCCTTTGATCAATTTTTAGAAAAAGCTGCCTTACATTCGTCCACCCTAGTCATGAAAATCGTGTCGGCATTAAAAATTCATTAATCACTTTGTTTAAATAAATGTATATATTGCTTAAAACAGAAAGTTGATTAAACTTATCAAGCATGAATTAGTTAGTGAATTTGAAATAAAAGCCAAAAATTATTGGACGGGTGGGACATCAAGAATGGAGATTTATCATAATGTCCATGAAATAATCGGTCAAACTCCAATCATGGAAATTACTCAATTCCAATTGCCGGAGAAGGTGCGCCTCTTTGCGAAATTAGAATTTATGAATCCAGGTGGGAGTGTTAAGGATCGGTTAGGAATTGAATTATTAGATGCGGCTTTTAAATCAGGTGAATTAAAGCCAGGTGGAACGGTGATAGAGCCTACTGCTGGAAATACAGGTATTGGTCTTGCTTTAGCTGCGATTAATAAACAATTAAAGATTATTCTTTGTGTTCCGGAGAAGTTCAGTCTCGAAAAGCAGGCATTAATGCGAGCTCTTGGTGCTGAAGTGGTACATACCCCAACTGAGGAGGGGATGACAGGAGCTATCAAAAAGGCAAAGGAACTAGTGGAACAAATTCCTAATTCCTATTGTCCACAGCAGTTTGCTAATCCTTCCAATCCTGGGACCTATTATAAAACTTTAGCACCAGAAATGTGGCAACAGCTTGATGGGGAAATTGATGTGTTTGTGGCAGGTGCAGGGTCTGGTGGTACCTTTATGGGGACCTCTCGATATTTAAAGGAGAAAAAGCCGGAAATTAAAACCGTGATTGTTGAACCAGAAGGATCAATCATAGCTGGAGGAGAAGCCGGTCCGCATAAAACAGAAGGAATCGGAATGGAATTTTTACCAGAATTTATGGATCGAGCGTATTTTGATGCGATTCATACCGTATCAGATGATGATGCCTTTCGTTTGGTGAAGGAGCTAGCGTCGAAAGAAGGTTTGTTAGTAGGAAGCTCATCAGGAGCTGCTTTTTATGCTGCTTTACAGGAAGCAAAAGCCGCAAAACCCGGAACGAATATCGTCGTCATTTTTCCAGATGGAAGCGAGAGATATTTAAGTAAAAACATCTTTGAAGGAGGCATATAATCTTGAAAACAAAAACAAAATTAATTCATGGTGGCATATCTGGAGATCCGCTAACAGGAGCAGTTTCTGTACCGATTTATCAGGTTAGTACGTACAAGCAAGAAGGTATTGGTGGTCACAAAGGGTTTGAATACTCTCGTACAGGAAATCCAACTAGACACGCTTTAGAAGAACTGATGAAGGATTTAGAGGGTGGAAAAGCAGGATTTGCCTTTGGCTCCGGAATGGCTGCGATTACAGCTGTCTTTATGCTATTGAATAGCGGAGACCATGTCATCTTAACTGATGATGTATATGGTGGTACTTTTCGTGTTATGACAAAGGTGTTAAATCGATTTGGTCTTGAATTTACCTTTGTCGATACAAGTCATTTAGAAAATATTGAGAAGGAAATCAAGCCAAATACAAAAGCCATCTATTTAGAAACACCAACGAATCCACTTTTAAAAATAACGGATATTAAAGAAGCATCAAGAATTGCTAAGGAAAACAATTTATTAACTATCGTAGACAATACCTTTTCAACACCCTACTGGCAGAATCCACTAGAATTAGGTGCAGATATTGTTCTTCATAGCGCAACGAAATATCTAGGCGGCCACAGTGATGTTGTCGCTGGTGTAGTAGTTGTTAATAGTGAAAGGCTTGCAGAGGATTTACACTTTGTCCAAAATTCAACCGGTGGCGTTCTTGGACCTCAAGACGCTTGGTTATTGATGAGAGGAATTAAGACACTTGGTATTCGAATGGAAGAGCACGAAGAGAATACCAATAAAATTGTAAACTTCCTAAATAATCATCCAGCTGTCAAAAAGGTCTATTATCCGGGTTTAGAGAACCATCCAAATCATGAAATTGCTAAAAAGCAATCGGCTGGATTTGGAGGAATGGTTTCCTTTGATGTTGGCAGCGCAGAAAATGCTGATAAATTATTAGGTAAGGTTAAATACTTTACACTCGCAGAAAGTCTTGGAGCAGTGGAGAGCCTAATTTCTGTTCCAGCCAAAATGACCCATGCCTCTATTCCAAAGGAACGTAGAGAAGAGCTTGGTATTACGGATGGTTTAGTTCGAATATCCGTAGGACTTGAGGATGCAGAGGATTTAATTGAAGACTTGAAAATTGCACTGGACAATTAAGGGAAAACAAAAAGAGCCGACTAAGAGGAGCTTCTCCTCCAAAAGTCGGCTCTTTTCCATTTTTACTATAAATTACACCACCTGAAAAAAGAAAAAGTGTGCTAAATTAGAATATGATTGTTAAAGATTACGAGAAGGGGTAAAGAATTAGATGAAAACTAATGTAAAAAAACTTTATGAAAATATGAAAGATTTGCATCGTTTTGCAGTCGTATTCTTGGCAATAGGTGCATTTTTTTATTTAGGAGTTATCATCCCTTCTGATAAATCAGAATTAGACCAATATATAATGATGGGTTCAGCCACATCCTTTTTGATTGTATCTATTATTCTTTTTTACAACTCAAAACGATTTCGTACAAGACTTCTAGAAACGGAAGAAGGACAAGAATATATTGCGAAAAAATAACGTTCCATACGGGGCGTTTTTTTTTCGCAAAATTTATGGAGGATTTGCATAAAAAATTTATTTTTTGAAAATAGGCAAAAAAGGTTTACAAATATTTTGATTGTGGATATAATTACCAATGTAAGTAATTTATTCTTAAGAAGGAGGTCGAATAATATGTTAATGAATTTAGGAATGTGCCAGGGATTTTCAAAGAAGTTCACACGCAACACTACAACCGTATATCTAATAAACACATATTCGACCGTTAAGGAATGGATTGCTTAAGGTTTAATTAATTCTGCATATCCAAGCCGCAGGTAGAATATGTCCTGCGGCTTTTTTGTGTCTTTTTTTGCCGCGGGGTATTCCTTGCGGCTTTTTGTGTCCTTTTATTTGGATATGCATAACAATAATAAGATGGAAAGGAGGTTGGAGCTTATGACACTAAATATATTATTTTTTACAGTAACGATTAAAAAGAGATCAGTATCAGTCGAAGACTATATTCGAAATGAAAATGCTGAAAGAGCTTATCAAGACCACAAAGACCGTCAATTATCAATTCAAAGATATTATTAAGAAACAATCAATTAATATAGAAGGGTGGAATGAAAAATGATTTTAATATTACAACGTCGACTAGCATGCTTATGGGTGGAGAAAGACACCGCATAACTAATTAAGGTTAATAGGAGGTCTTGTATGTATTTAAATATTTTGATATTAACAGACCTTTTCCGAAAAAGGAAAAAGTGCTCTTAATAAATTAACAAAATGTTCACAACTTTTCTAATGTAATCCTTGTAAATATGATAAATTCTAAAGTATAAGGAGCATTTTCAAGAGGGGTGTGGAACATGTTCGCAATGGTTATTGGTTTATTAATATGCGGTACAGTTGGTTGCATTATTGCTGCAGAAGTAAGTGTAGAGTAGAGGGTGTATCATTAAGAAGTATTAATCTATTCTCCATGCATAAAAAGAGACAAATAAGATTATTAAAGAATGAGGCTATTCCAAAAGGTGTCTGGCACCATTGCTTTTGGGATTGTCTCATTTTTTCTTTCATAATAATTGTTTATAAATATTCTTTAATGGACAGACAAAAGCATCCTCCCTTTTTCATAGGTATTAGTTATAGGTGAAAGTCCATAAAACGGGGGTGGAATGATGTCCGGAATCTTAACTGCGTTGAGTTATTTAGTAAAGGAAATTGTATTCCTCGTTTCATATGTAAAAAACAATGCCTTTCCCCAACCACTGTCAGCTTCAGATGAGAGAAAGTACTTGCGCCTGATGGCAGAGGGGGATGCCCATGCTCGAAACATGTTAATTGAACACAATCTGAGGTTAGTTGCACATATTGTAAAAAAATTCGAAAACACCGGCGAAGAGGCCGAGGATCTCATTTCAATAGGGACAATCGGACTAATAAAGGCGATTGAGAGCTTTTCAGAAGGAAAGGGGACGAAGCTTGCTACATATGCGGCGAGGTGTATTGAGAATGAAATCCTCATGCATTTAAGAGCTTTAAAGAAAACGAAAAAAGATGTATCCCTTCACGATCCAATTGGTCAGGATAAGGAAGGAAATGAAATATCTCTGATTGATGTTTTGAAGTCTGAATCTGAGGATGTAATTGATACCATTCAATTAAATATGGAACTGGAAAAAGTGAAAGAATATATAGATGTTTTAGATGAACGGGAAAAAGAAGTAATTGTTGGCAGATTTGGACTTGATTTAAAAAAGGAAAAAACCCAACGAGAAATTGCCAAAGAATTAGGAATATCCAGGAGCTATGTGTCTAGGATTGAAAAAAGGGCATTAATGAAAATGTTCCATGAATTTTATCGCGCTGAGAAGGAAAAGAGGAAAAACACATGAAGGAAGCCAGGGGGATCTGGCTCTTTTTTTTGCATCAGGCCTGTCAATTTGGTTCGTGTTTACGATGGCTGGTATTTTTGGTGAAGCCCTGCATTTGTTTTTGGAAAAATAGTGAGGTAATTAGGTAATCGCGGATAAATAGAAATAATCGCGGATATATTGGAAACATCTCGGATAAATAAGAAATGTCCCTTGAATTAACTAATTTCTCCCCGAAAATATAGCCATTTTTCCAATATGAAAAGATCATTTCTCCAAACGAAGCTAGAAAGGCATCGATTTTCTCCACCCAACTGATAATCAACCAGACTCCTAATAAAAAAACTGTCGATAACAAATCGACAGCATCACCATTCATTTAGACCAATCCTATATTTTTTTAAGTGTAAAGGTACTTACCATCAAAAAAGATAGAACAATCATAATAAAAATGAAGGATTGTGGTGGGAAATATGGAATTGCGAGGTAACTTAATGTTGCAAGGCAACCAGCTGCAGTGATTGGGAGTCCGGTATAGAACCCATTATTTTCAGTAATATTAAAGCGAGCAAGACGAAATGCTCCACAGCCAATGAAAAAAACCGAAAAAAATATTCCTGGAGCCCCAAATTCGTTCAATATTCCGTGATAAACTAATAGAGCTGGAGCAACTCCGAATGATATAATATCACTCATGGAATCCAGCTGCTTTCCTAAATCTGAAGTGATTTTGAATTTCCTAGCTACCATTCCATCAAATCGGTCTAATAATGCCGCCAAGAAAATAAGGAGCAAACTTAGATTTGAATTTCCATTTATACCTATAATAATGGAAAAACCCCCTAAAGCAAGGTTAGCTAAAGTAATGACATTTGCAGTTTGGGCTTTGAGTTTTTTGATGGTTTGATCAAAGACATCCAATAAAAACAATATCCTCACTCCTTTTTCGGAGAGATACATAGGGTTTCAATCATATAAATTTTGATTAACAATTTGATGAAAGACCCTTTATTATTTATATAATGATATTTTTGTCTCTTTATTTTATGCCTGTAGGCAAGTAGTATATTTTTTTCTTATGGAGGTTTCATTCTTTGTTTCAAATAATATACCGCATCTTTATTGAATTAACTAATCGAAAATGGACGTCAAATGTTTTAAAGCGCTTTGCTATGTCGAAATTAAGTAAAGTTATTGTACCTTCGTTCACAAGAGCTTATAAAATAAATATGGATGAGATGGAAAAGCCCTTACAAGACTACTCTACATTACATGAGTTTTTCACGAGAAAACTAAAAGCCGGTGCGAGGCCCATTGATCTTCAGCCATTGACAGTGATTAGTCCGGTCGATGGGGTAATAGAAGATATCGGTGTGATTTCGAAAAATCAGATGATTACCGTAAAAGGGAAAGATTACTCAATAAGTGAAATGGTTGGAAATGATCAAGTACTAGCATCCTTCCAAGAGGGTATATATATGATTCTTTACTTAAGCCCCAGTCATTATCATCGCATTCATAGCCCAATATCTGGGAGGATGGTTAATCGATGGACCATTGGTAATCGATCCTATCCAGTGAATAAATGGGGGCTTAAATATGGGAAAAGTCCACTATCGAAAAATTATCGAGTGATTACAGAGATCAAGCATCCAAATGGTGAATTACTTCTTGTAAAAGTCGGTGCCATGTTCGTTAATTCCATTGAAATGGTTCATGAGCAGGACCAACTTACTAAAGGAGATGAGGTAGCGTTTTTTTCATTTGGCTCTACTGTCGTTTTACTGTTTGAAAAGGACTTCTTTGAACCGTCTTCCCCTAAAACACCTAGAGATGTCAAGGTTGGAGAAATTATAGGGAGTCTAAAACGAAAATAAAAAAAAGCCTTAAAAAAAGGCTCAGGATACTTTTAATTTGTGTGATAAAGAACGTCGGTGAATTTCTGTTTCGATAAGGCGAATAAAATCTAAACTCAAATTTAGTTCTCTGGCTTTAAAATATGATTCGATTAACAATTCGTCTGACAACTTCCGCATGTCAGAATTCACCTCCATTTGCTTAATGTCCGTTCTAACCATTTTTTTTCATACATATAATGTAAATTACTGGTTGTTACCTTACTTTAACAAAATTGCAGATTAAGAACAACTGTTCTGTTATCCACAGAATAAAGTGGATAACCTGTTAGTAAGTTGTTTATAATTAATGGGAACAGAGTAGGGACAAGTGGGATAATGTGAATAAAGTTATCCACAATGTTGGATAAGAACAGTTTTTGTCGAAAAGTTTTTTGCATAATAGGATAAATGTAGCGGTTTTTGTCAAAATAGGGCAAAATTTAAATGATAAAGTTTTGCACAAACTCATGAATAATGTTTCACTAGTGTTTGAAAGAGGATACAATATTCGTTATGATGGATAGCGGCGATAATTGGATAATTAACGAGGTGTTTGTAAATTGTTAAAGCAATTTTTACCAGATCAACATGTCAAAAGCATTTTTGATATTAAACCAGAAGTACTAAAAGAAAAGGGAATCAAAGGAATTATTACTGATTTAGATAATACCTTGGTTGAATGGGATCGGCCTAATGCGACCCCAAAATTAGTTAAATGGTTTGATGAAATGAAAAAGCAAAATATTTTAATTACAATCGTATCAAATAATAATAAAGAGAGAGTGGAAACATTTTCAGAGCCCCTTGGTATCTCTTTTATTTTTCAGGCGAGAAAGCCACTTAGATTGGCCTTTAATAGGGCGGTTAAAAAGATGGGGATCAAAAAAGAGGAAGCCGTTGTCATAGGTGATCAGCTTTTAACGGACGTTCTAGGCGGGAACAGGAGTGGGTTTCATACGATATTAGTTGTACCAGTGGCTCAAACGGATGGATTTGCGACAAGAATTAATCGAAAGATTGAAAGAATCTTATTAAAGTGGTTTCGTAAAAAAGGAATGCTACAGTGGGAGGATTAAACGAATTGAACGAACAAATTACATGTATTGGTTGTGGGGTGAACATTCAAACGGAAGATCCAGAAAAAATGGGATACGCCCCAAAATCCTCATTACAAAAGGATACGATCATTTGTCAACGATGTTTTCGGTTAAAGCATTATAACGAGGTACAAGATGTAGATTTAACGGATGATGACTTCCTTAAAATATTAAATGAAATTGGACAAAGTGATGCTTTGATTGTCAAAATTGTAGATATCTTTGACTTTAACGGTAGTTGGCTGCCTGGGCTTCATCGCTTCGTTGGTCATAATAAGGTTTTACTAATAGGAAATAAAGTGGATTTGCTTCCGAAATCCGTTAAGTCTCAAAAGGTGATTCATTGGATGAAACAAGAGGCAAAACAGCTTGGTTTAATCCCAGAGGATGTGTTCCTTGTTAGTGCCGAGAAAGGTCATTTTATTAAAGAGGTTACAGCTGCAATTGAGGATTACCGAGATGGAAAAGATGTCTATATCGTTGGCTGTACAAATGTAGGTAAATCTACCTTTATTAATCGAATTTTAAAGGAAATAACAGGCGAGGGAGATGTGATTACAACATCCCATTTTCCAGGAACTACATTAGATATTATTGAAATACCACTCTCAGATGGAAAGGTATTGGTGGATACTCCTGGAATCATAAACCATCATCAAATGGCCCATTTTGTTGATAAGCGTGATTTAAAAATAATTACACCTAAAAAAGAAATAAAACCAAAGGTCTTCCAGTTAAATGAACAGCAAACTTTATTCTTTGGTGGGTTGGCTCGTTTTGATTATCTTAGTGGAGGAAGATGTTCATTTACCTGCTATTTTTCAAATGAAATCAATATTCATCGTACGAAAACAGAAAATGCTTCGGAGTTATACAAAAAGCACGTTGGGGAAATGTTAACACCTCCGAGGATGGAGCAGCTCGATACGTTTCCTGAGCTCGTCAGACATGATTTCACAATAAAGGAAGCAAAGACGGATATCGTATTCTCTGGTCTTGGATGGATTACTTGTAATCAGCCAGGAACAAGGGTGTCTGTACACGTTCCAAAGGGTGTTAATGCGATGATTCGAAAATCATTAATATAAAAGCCGTAAAGTAGAAATAGATAGGGGAGAGGGTTATGAAAAAGTTATATGCTGTTATTGGGGACCCAATTGCACATTCCATGTCCCCGACCATGCATAACGATTTATTTCAGTTTTACGGAATGGATGCACATTATCATGCATTTAAAGTGGAAAAGGAAAACCTTGAGGCGGCTGTAAAAGGTTTTAAAGCCATTGGAGTGGAAGGTTTTAATGTCACAGTACCTCATAAAGTGAATATTATTCCTTTATTAGATGAAATGGATCCTTTAGCAGGTTCGATAGGAGCAGTGAATACTGTTGTAAACTGCAATGGAAAATTTATTGGGTATAATACAGATGGAAGTGGATATTTGAAAGGTCTTTCTACTATAATGGATATCCATGATGACCTATCTGTTCTGATTATAGGTGCTGGTGGAGCAGCTCGTGCCATCTATTTTACAATGGCCCATTCAGGTGTCCACAAGATAGATATAACCAATCGGACGGTCGAACGGGCAGATGTATTAGTAAAGGATTGCCCATATCAAGTACAATCAAAAGTCCTTACGATTCCAGAGGCAGAAGCTGCTTTAGGCGAATATGACTTAATTATTCAAACTACATCAATCGGGATGTCACCAAAAATTGAGTTTTCACCGATTGGATTACAAAATTTACATGCTCAAGCCTTTGTTAGTGATATTATCTACAATCCACTTGAAACCAATATCCTACAACAGGCGAAGCAAAAAGGTGCGAGAGTTCAAAATGGAATTGATATGTTTGTTTTTCAAGGGGCACTTGCTTTTGAAAAATGGACAGGAATTTTTCCAAGTACGGATCGCATGAAGAACACGGTTCTTACACAATTAGGAGGAATAAAATGCTAACAGGAAAACAAAAAAGGTTTCTACGCTCCAAAGCACATCATCTAAATCCAATCTTTCAAGTTGGAAAGGGTGGAGTGAATGAAAATATGATTAGACAAATAAGTGAAGCTTTAGAAGCAAGAGAGCTGATAAAAGTAAGTGTTCTACAAAACTGTGATGAAGATAAAGATACAGTTGCACATCAGCTATCTGAAGGAGCAAATGCTGAGCTTGTACAGATTATCGGTTCTACGATTGTTTTGTACAAAGAGTCAAAGGAAAATAAGGAAATAAAATTACCATAAATGAAAAAGGAGGAATCACTTTGAAAATTGGCATATTAGGCGGAACATTCGATCCTCCTCATTTAGGACATCTCATCATTGCAAATGAGGTATTGTGTTCCCTTGAACTTGATGAAATATGGTTTATGCCAAATCAAGATCCTCCGCATAAAGAAAAATCTAAGAATATATCAAATGAAAATCGATTAGATATGTTAAGTTTAGCCATCGAAGGACATCCTAAATTTAAAATAGAAACATGTGAACTTGAGCGTGCTGGACGTTCTTATACCTATGATACGATGAAATTACTAAAGGAGAATTATCCAACCTATCAATTTTATTTCATTATTGGTGGGGATATGGTTGAATACTTGCCAAAATGGTATCGTATAGATGAGCTAGTGCAGCTTATTACATTTGTAGGAGTTAACCGTCCTACATACAGTATTCAATCACCTTATCCTATTTCTTATGTTCAAATCCCAAATATTAATATTTCATCGAGCCTCATTAGAAATCGAATGAAGGAAGGAATAACCATTCGTTATTTAGTTCCGGATCCAGTTAGACACTATATTGAGGAGAATCAATTGTATGAATCGTGAAACAGCTCTAAAGCTTGTAAAGGAGCAATTAACCGAACATCGTTATCAGCATACGATAGGGGTAATGGAAACTGCCATCCAGCTTGCTCAAAAATATGGTGTGGATGAAAAAAAGGCAGAACTAGCGGCAATTTTTCATGATTATGCCAAATTTCGTCCTAAAGAAGAAATGAAGGCAATTATTGAAAAGGAACAAATGCCAGCAGACCTTCTGGATTATAATAGTGAGCTCTGGCATGCACCAGTTGGAGCGTATTTGGCTGAAAAAGAGGCGGGAATCTCTGATAAGGAAATACTAGATGCCATACGCTATCATACATCTGGTCGAAAGGGCATGACAATATTAGAGAAAATTATCTATTTAGCTGACTATATTGAACCGGGAAGGCATTTTCCTGGAGTTGAAGAGGTTAGAGAACTGGCCAGACATGATTTAGATAAGGCTTTAATTAAATCTATACAAAACACCATTGTTTTTCTAATGAAAAAGAATCAACCAGTTTATCCAGAAACATTTATTACATATAATGATCTAGTCATGAGGAGGGTTTTACCTGAATGAGTGAACGTAAGCTATTGTTAACAGCAGTGAAAGCCGCAGATGATAAAAGGGCTGAAGATATAGTTGTCTTAAATATGAAGGGTCTATCTCTAATCGCAGATTATTTTATTATCTGCCACGGAAATTCCGACAAGCAAGTACAAGCCATTGCCCGAGAAATGAAGGAAAAAGTAGAGGAAAATGGCTTTGAAGTAAAACGTATGGAAGGATTCGATGAAGCGAAATGGGTTTTGGTTGATTTAGGAGATGTAGTAGCCCATGTTTTCCATCGAGATGATCGCTTATATTATAACCTTGAACGCTTATGGGGAGATGCTCCAATTGAGAACATTCAGAGTGAGCTAGAGCAATGAGCTATGAAAGGTTTGCCTATCTATACGATGAGTTAATGAAGGATGTACCCTATGAAAAATGGGTGGAAATCGTAACTAGAGAGGTTCAAAAGCTTGGAATAGATGGGAAACAATTATTGGATTTGGCCTGTGGGACAGGTGAGCTTTCCGTTCAATTTGCTGAAGGTGGTTTTGAAGTAACAGGAGTTGACCTTTCTGAGGATATGTTAGCAGTAGCTTTTGCTAAAGCTCAAGATAGGGGATTAGAACTCAATTTCTATCAGCAAAATATGGCTGAACTAGAATTAATGACCCCATTCGATATCGTAGGAATTTTCTGTGACTCTCTGAATTATTTACAAACAGAAGAGGATGTAATTAAGACCTTTCATTCCGTCTTCCGCCATTTAAAAGAAAATGGCCTCTTTATATTTGATGTACACTCCGTACATAAAATGAGCAATCTCTTCTTAAATCAAACCTATGCCTACAATGGGGATGATATAAGCTATATTTGGCAATGCTTTGAAGGAGAATTCCCATTAAGTATCGAGCATGAGCTAACATTTTTTGTTCAGGATGATGATGGAAAATATGATAGATATGATGAACTTCATTTTCAAAGAACATATCCTGTTCAACAATACATAGAATGGCTTGAAAAAGCCGGACTTCAAGTAATGGAAATATTGGCAGATTTTGAAAATAAATCATATGAGCAGGATTGCGAAAGAATTCTTTTCATAGCAAAAAAATAATATAAGGTGTCAGGACCCACGCGAATGTGGTGCCTGACACCTTTGCATTTTCTTCTTAAAAAGTTTATAAATTTATAGCAGGAATTTGTAAATCTAATAGAGAATTTAATGAAGGGTATATTGCTTTTTCGTGTCCGCAATATCCTCTGCAAATTTCTGATGGGTGGCTTGAAAAAGATGTTCAAATACATCTCCAAGCTCACTTTCTAACACTTTTATTCCTTCTCCAGTGATTCCACCTTTTACAATCACTTTTTCTTCTAGCGCCGGTAATGTGTATAATCCTCTATTTAACAATTGTCCTAAACCAATTAGCATTTCACTTGCAAGCTTTGTAGCGGTTTCTTCATTTATTTTTGTTTCTGAAATAGCCCCTTCGATAAATCTTCTTGTTAAATAACTAAAAAAAGCAGGTCCACAGCTGACAATATCAGATGCTACTCTTGTTACATTTTCTTCAATTTCCACCGGTGTTGAAATAAAAGAGAATAAAGCTAATAATGTTCTTTTCCACTCTTCTTTGCATCCTTTTCCAAAGGTAAAAAGGGATACTCCTGAAAGGGCCCTATTTGTAATACTTGGAATAACCCTAGCGACAGAGCATGGTAATACACATTCAAGTTGATCGACATTAATCGGACTAGTGATAGAAACTACACAACTACTTTCACTTAGAGAAGGACGAATTTCTTGGATGACATGAAATACATCTAAAGGTTTCACACAAATGATAATTAAATGACAGTTCCTTGCGACATCAGAAGGATTTTCATAAATGACTATCCCTTTATATTCATCCTGTATTTGTACTGCCTTTGAAAGGGTTCTATTTGTAATTGTCAAAGAAGAAGGGGATATAGCTTTACTCTCTAATAATGCCTCTATCAGTATTCTCCCCATATTACCTGTTCCAATGATTCCGATTTTCATTGTTACTTCCCTCCTTCACTAACAAAATATTTCATATAACAATATGAATGCATTTGAAGAAATATACCAATGAAAGGAACGTGTTTGCATGATTGAATGGTTAAAGGTTCACAAGATTTATGGAATAATTGGTGGTTTGGCCTTCGTTATGATTATGTATTTTGGATTTACACGAATCGAAGACCAGCCAAAGGAGAAAAACACTAATCTTGAATGGAGCAATTTTCAGGAAGGGACTATGGATACCAAGCAAGAAGATATTATTTCAGACAAAGAGAACAAGAATCAAAAAGAAATACTAGTTGATGTAAAAGGTGCTGTCCATCAGCCAGGAGTATATGAGGCACAAGAGGGAGAAAGGGTAAAGGATATAATTCGAAAAGCTGGAGGGCTAAAGGGACAAGCAGATGAAAAAAATATAAATTTTGCCATGAAGGTAACAGATGAAATGGTTTTGTACATACCTAGGATTGGGGAGACGAATGTTGAAGGATCACAATCACAGGTTGGGTCTCCTTCAAGTTCCTCAGGTAAAGAGAAGGTGAACCTAAATACAGCTGATGAAGCTGCCCTTCAAACTCTCCCTAGTATTGGTCCATCAAGAGCAGCAGCAATCATAGAGTATAGAGAAAAAAATGGGCCGTTTAAATCGATTGAGGATTTAAAATCAATAAGTGGGATAGGAGATAAGACCTTTGAGAAGCTAGAGGAAAACATTTCGGTGCATTAGGACAAATTTTCAATTGACGTCAGATTTCTTTCAATATTAAACTAAAAGGAAAATGGATGATTAAAGGGATGGATAGCCGTGAGTGAAGAACAAAGATTAACTTGGAATCAATATTTTATGCTGAATGCACACCTAATAAGCATGAGGAGTACTTGTAATCGTTTAAAGGTTGGAAGTGTGTTGGTGAAGGATAACCGCATTATTAGCACTGGTTATAATGGTGGAATCAGCGGAGAGGAACATTGTTTGGAGGCTGGCTGTTATGTGGAAGAAAACCATTGCCTTAGATGCCTTCATTCAGAAGAAAATGCCATTCTTCAATGCGCTTTGCAAGGAATCTCAACGAAAAATAGTGTCATTTACGTAACTCATTTCCCATGTATTCATTGTATGAAAAAGATCCTACAAGCAGGTATTACAAAAATATATTATGCCGAGGATTATAAAAATCATGAATATTGCTATCACTTACTTGAGGTTAGCAATGTGGAAGCCATTAAGTTGGAAGTAAATATTGAAAATTATATTGATGAGATTCATCCTTCTAAAGGAATCCTAAAGTGGGATTTTAAATCTTTAGAAACAAAATAAACAAGTAGATCCAACTAAACCTCAAGCTGCTTAGTTGGATTTCTACTTTCAATAGATAGGAGGCTTTTTATTGACTTTCATTGATTTTTTTATGGATTCCTCTCAATATTACGGTGATTGGTTTTGAAAGGAAGATTCATTTTCTTTGTCATTGTTAGCTTAATAGGCATATACCACGGTTTTCATCAGTCTCTTTTTTCCTTCTTCTTATTGCTCACCCTTATCCTCTATCTATATTTTTATAAGTCATTTTCACGAAAGTCAATTATCCTTCTTATTGGTGTTTTTGTTCTTTTTTCCTTAAGGACCCAATTTGATCTGAGGCTTGCAAAACAAACCAAACTTGAAGGCACGAAAACAAATTTTGTAGTTGAATTGGATGAAATCAAGATGGATGGAGACAAGATTTCAGGATTTGCTAAGGAAGTGAAGGATAAAGAAAAAATATCTTTCACATATTTGATTCAATCGGAGAGAGAACAACATTACTTAAAGAACGCCTTTACCCCGGGAATCACTTGTAAAGTTTCCGGATTTTTAAAAAGACCGCAGCCACCAACAAATGATAATGCCTTCTCGTATCCCAAATATTTAGAAGCAAAAAGGATACATTGGATTCTGAACATAGAAAAAATAGAGTTCGCATCCTGCCAAAAGGGTGAAAATACTCCTCTAACAATTCTCAAAAGGCTCCGTCATCAAGGGGTTGAATACCTGTCTCTCCATTTTCCAAAAGAAACAGCTCCACTAGCAGCGGCATTAATTTTTGGTGACCGACATTTAATGGATGATCAATTACTAGATGACTATCAGGACATAGGGATTACTCATTTATTAGCCATTTCTGGATTGAATGTAAGTATGTTAGTTGGGATTATCTTTTATTTAGGGATACGATTTGGAGTAACACGAGAAAGTATGACCAAATGGTTGCTGATAGCTTTACCAATTTATATGATACTAACCGGAGCATCACCCTCTGTTAATCGAGCATGTATCATGATGATTATCATTTTATTGATGAATAGATGGAGGTTTGCTGCATTAAATATTCTTGACTTAGTAAGTCTTGCGTTTTTGCTCTATGTTACTTGGTCCCCTTTGATTATTTTGGATGTAGGATTCCAATTGTCATTTAGCGTGACGTTTTCCCTAATCCTTTCATCAACTTTAATATTAAAATCAATATCTCATCCAATAATAATTTTGATGGTTATCTCATTTATTTCCCAAATGGCAGCCACTCCAATTATTTTATATAATTTTTACGAAATCTCCTTAATCTCTCTCCTCGCAAATTTAATATTTGTCCCACTTTTTTCATCAGTTTTTTCTCCAGTCATTTTATTGCTCTTTTTACTACATCTTCTCTTGCAAGATTTGATTACACCAATTGTCATGCTCTTTAATGTTTTAGTCATTTTCTCAAACACATTGACGACAAAAATAGGACAGATTCCTTATTCAACAATAATTTTAGGGAAACCAGGGAACGTACAACTCTTCTTTTATATCCTTGGGACCTTCATCTTTTTTACCCTTTGGGAGAGAAAAAGGAAGCCAAGTGATATTCTGAAGCTTCTTTTCATTCCCATTGCCCTTTTTGTGTCTCATGGGATATGCCCATATTTTTCATCAGATGGAGAAGTCACCTTCGTTGATATAGGTCAAGGGGACAGTATTTTGGTTACATTGCCTTTTCGCAAAGGAGTTTACCTAATTGATACGGGAGGAACCCAGAACTTTTCAAAAGAAAAATGGAGAGAGCGCAAGAGCACATTTGAAGTTGGGGAGGATGTACTCGTTCCGTATTTAAAAAGTAAAGGTATAGGGACCATTGATAAGCTAATCCTAACACACGGTGATCTGGATCATATAGGAGGGGCAATTTCCGTAATAAAGGAGTTGAAAATTAAGGAAATAGTATTACCAGTCACTTGGGAGCAATCAAATTTAGAGGCGACGATATTACAGCTTGCAAGGAAATATGAGATTTCAATCAAGTTTGTTCAAGCGGGTGATAGCTGGAGAAGGGACAAGACTACCTTTTCTATTTTATCACCAAAGGGTATTGTCTATTCGGAGAAAAATGATGGATCCATCGTTATCCACACGAACCTAGGAGGAATATCTTGGATCTTTACAGGTGATTTGGAGGAGTCTGGAGAAAAAGAATTGGTAAAAAGGTACCCAAATCTTAGGATAGATGTATTAAAGGTAGGTCATCATGGTAGTAAAACCTCGACCTCAGAATTACTACTTGATTCCCTTCAGCCAAAAGCCGCTGTAATTTCTGTAGGTAGGGATAATCGTTTTGGTCATCCTCATTCTGAAGTAGTGAAAAGGCTGAATGATAGGAGGATCTTATTATTTAGAACCGACGAGAATGGAGCAGTGACTTATCGCTTTAATCGAAAAGAAAAAGGAACCTTTTTAACCGTGCTCCCATAAAATATCACATAGTTCATAACATCTTACTCCCACAAGTGAACAACTTTAACAAGATTGTCTAGCATGAGAAACAATTATAGGCATAAAAAAAAGACTGCTGAAATCAAGCAGTCTTAAAAAGAAGCTACGTGAGTCATTGTATGTATTAAGCGCCGACCAAGAAAATGACTGTAGCAATAATAAATAATGTAGCAAAGAAACCAAAGGAGACAATAAATCCTACACCAGAATCAACCGCATCATTACGTTTGCTTTGTACATTTTGTTCAAATTCGTTCACAGTCTACCCCCCCTATTTCCTTTATAGTATAAGCGAAATAATTAAAAAAATCTATATCTTCTATAAAACCCTTTTCCTATAATGACAAGAGTTGTCACAAATAGTTTACATTCATGAGGTAAAAATAATTGTTACAAACAGGCTTAACCGCTGTCATGTAAGTATCCTAGGCCTTACATGGCAGCGTTCAATATAGATTTGGGAATTGGTGTTAAGTGGTCAACCAATTCCCTTTAATATGTTTTTTAACAATAATATTAGATGAAATTTGTGGAAGTCTTTTTTTGCTCTTGTCAAAATGTCCAAGCTTATTTAGGATTAATAATAGGATATTTTTAGAGAACGGAGCGTAATCAATTGATTTTGGACATGTGGAAAGAGATTAAAAAGAAGCAATTCTCTTCAATTTACCTATTATATGGAACGGAAGCCTTTCTTATAAATGAAATAAAACAATTATTAACCAGTCATGTTCTAGAGGGGGAGGATACAGAGTTTAATTTATCATCTTATGATTTAGAAGAGACTCCCATTGATGCTGTCTTAGAAGAGGCAGAGACTCTTCCATTCCTAGGGGATAAAAGGCTCATTTTTGTCAATAATCCATATTTTTTAACAGCAGAAAAGAAAAAGGATAAAGTGGAGCATAATCTTTCCAAACTGGAAGCCTATCTAAAAAAACCCTCTCCTTTTTCCATTGTGGTGTTTACTGGACCTTATGAAAAGTTAGATGAAAGAAAGAAGTTAACGAAAGAATTAAAGAGAGTTGGACAAACCTTCGAGGCGAAAAAGCTTAATGAACGTGAACTTATTGGGTGGATTAAACAAAGAGCGAGCTATAACCATGTTCAAATCGATGATAAAGCCATTGAGCTTATGATTACTTTAGCTGGAAATAATTTATTTATGTTAACAAGTGAACTTGATAAATTAGCCTTGTATTCCGGTGAGAACAATCGAATAAATGTGGAGACCGTTGAGAAATTAGTATCCAGGTCATTAGAACAAAATATTTTCACTTTGGTCGAAAAGGTTGTTCAGCGGCAAATCGATGAAGCATTAAGAATTTACTATGACTTGTTGAAGCAAAAAGAGGAGCCAATTAAAATTTTGGCAGTCATTACGAGTCAATTTAGATTAATCTATCAAGTCAAGGAATTAAGCAGGAGAGGCTATGGCCAGCAGCAAATTGCGGGGTACTTAAAGGTACATCCGTTTCGCATAAAACTTGCTGCAGGACAAGCAAGGATGTTTAAGGATGAGGAATTAGTCAAAATTATGAATATGCTTTCAGATGCTGACTATCAAATGAAAACGGGTGCAATGAATAAGGAAATGCCGATTGAGATGTTTCTTTTCCATCTACATGATGCCCGAGTATAAAAAACAAGGAATGTTTCACAGGGTGCTTACTCCTTATGAAACATTCCTTGTTTTTTGTTTTCAGTAATAAAAAAGAGGCTTGATCCATTTCATGGTCAGCCTCATGTTTCGATTATGCATTTAAAGAGTTTAATTTCTTAGATAAACGAGATTTTTTACGAGCAGCAGCGTTTTTATGGATAAGACCTTTTGCAGCAGCTTTATCTAATTTTCTAGCAGCTTCAACGAAAGATTCTTTAGCAGCAGCAGCATCATTGTTTACGATAGCAGCGTCAACTTTTTTTACAGCAGTACGCATTGCAGATTTAACAGTTGCGTTTTGAGCATTACGACCTTCGTTAGTTTTCACACGTTTAATAGCAGATTTAATGTTTGGCATTCCATTCACCTCCCTAAAAAAACACTCGAGACTATATAACTCGACTTTCACGTTCATTAACATAAATGAAGAACAAGTGATATTCTATCAAACGAAACACATTATTGCAAGACTATCCGCCGAATTTGCTTGAAAGAGTTAATAATGTGAGCATGAATGAAATAATTGGAAAAGGAGAAAATAAGACATATTCTTATTAGAACTATTAATGATTCGGAGGACTTTGTGTGAAAAAATCCATTGATTTAAGTAAATATTCCATTCGAACAGATCTTGCAGTAGAGGCTAGAGAAATGGTTATTGATGAAAGGTCTAAATCAGTCCAGCATGGTGAAGATTTATCTCAAATTGAGGGTGTCATTATTAAAGAAAAGGAAAATAATGATATGAAAATTTCCCTAGTGGAAATTACGAAAGCAGGCGAGGAGCAAATTGGAAAAAAGGCTGGATCCTATTTAACAATTGAAGTAGTAGGAATTCGTGGACAAGATACGGAGCTGCAAAAAAAAGTAGAGGAAGTATTCGCAAGTGAGTTTGCTCTCTTTTTAAAAGGGCACGGAATCACTGAAGATGCCTCCTGTTTAGTCGTGGGACTCGGGAATTGGAATGTCACTCCTGATGCTCTTGGACCTCAGGTTTGTGAAAATCTTTTGGTTACGCGGCATCTTTATGAGCTTCAGCCAGAAAGTGTTGAAAAGGGATTTCGACCAGTAAGTGCGTTGGCGCCAGGAGTTATGGGATTAACAGGTATAGAGACAAGCGACATCATCATGGGTGTGGTTGAAAAATCAAAGCCAGATTTTGTCATAGCCATTGATGCCCTTGCTTCCAGATCAATTGAAAGAGTTAACTCAACAATTCAAATTTCTGATACAGGGATACATCCTGGATCTGGAGTTGGCAATAAAAGAAAAGAATTAAGCAAAGAAACGTTGGGAATTCCGGTTTTCGCCATAGGGATTCCGACAGTTGTAGATGCTGTTTCGATTACTAGTGATACCATCGATTACATATTAAAGCATTTTGGAAAGGAAATGCGTGAAGGAAATAGACCTTCTCGTTCACTAGCACCTGCTGGTATGACCTTTGGAAAAAGAAAGAAGCTTACGGAAGAAGATCTCCCTGAAGAAGAGCATCGAAAAACATTTCTAGGGATGATTGGTACGCTCCCTGAAGAAGAAAAAAGGAAATTAATATATGAGGTGCTTTCCCCACTAGGGCATAACCTAATGGTCACTCCTAAGGAAGTGGATGTGTTTATTGAAGACATGGCCAATCTGATAGCCAATGGATTAAATGCTGCTCTTCATCATTCAATTGATCAAGAAAACGCTGGTTTTTATACAAGGTAACTGACATTTTTCTATCATAGTTAGTCTGTAAGATAAGAAATTGCAAAGATGGAGTTCTATCTTTTCTAGTAAAGTCATATCATTTACTAGACTAGTTTGTGAGGTGGAACGATGAAATCTAATAGACCGCCTAATGTAATGATTACCATACAAGGGTCAAGTTTAATCAAAATATTTATTGCCTTTTTCCTATTTATCCTCCTACTATTTTCTATTAGTGGAGTCTTAACATCATTTAAATCGGCTTATCAGTTAAAGTCTTCATCTGTTAATACCGTTGCTGCCAACATAACAAGTGGTATGCTCTATCAATTGCTAGGATCTGAAAACCATGCATTCTTAGAAACATCCCCACAAGTTTCTTCAACTCCAAGGCTTGCAAATATTATGTTTGCTTTATCAACAAATGTGAATTTAAATGACCCGAGAAGCTTATTAGGAAGAGAGCTTCCTGGATTTTATCAATTTGATGGGAAGATACTCATTGCAGGGGAAGGTACGAATTATACGAATATGCCCATTGAATCCTCCCCACCATTAGAAATTTTAACCGCTGAAAAAGAAGCAACATTACAAAATACCGATGATATTGAAGATACAAAAAATAACCAATCATCAACCCCGCCGTTATCAACGGGCAAAAAAAAGGTCGTCTATTTATACTTTTCACATAATACCGAGTCATATCTTCCTTATTTAAAAGGGGTAACAAACCCTAACCAGGCCTATCATTCGAAAATCAACGTGACAAAAATAGGCGATAAGCTTAAGGAAGAATTAGAATCGAAAGGTATTGGTACGACACTTGATAAGACAGACATTCATGCCATTCTGATAAAGAAAAAGAAGCTTCATGGTGCATCATATGAGGAATCCGGAAAAATTGTAAAGGCTGCATTAGCACAAAATAGGGATTTATCGTATTTAATTGATATTCACAGAGATGCAAGAAGAAAGAAGCATACAACAATGAAGATTAATGGTGAATCCTATGCAAAAGTGGCCTTTGTCATTGGTGCTGAAAATCCTAATTTTGAAAAGAATGCGAAGCTCGCCGGGGAGCTGCATAAGATTCTTCAAAAAAAATATAAGGGGCTTAGCCGTGGTGTTTTAAAACAAGGTGGCCCTGGGAATAATGGGAAATATAACCAAGAATTATCTAGTAATGCAATCTTAATCGAATTTGGTGGAGTCGATAATACCTTCGAAGAGCTGTATCGCTCTGCTGAAGCAATAGCGGATGCATTTAGTGAATATTACTGGCAGGCTGAAAAGGTGGATAGCCAAGTGGAGGCTTCAGAGGAAGGGGAATAAGAATCAACTCCGAAAGTAAAGGTGAATGATATGAAAATGTTTATGTTCAAATCGATTCTTATTGCCTCCCTTATGTTCCTATCTGTATTATTCGGTATGCAGCAAGCGTATAAAGGAATTTCAAACATGAAGGGTTATGAGGATAAAAACTTTAAAAGTGCCTTGACCGTACAAAATAATCATGGCGGTGAGCTAGAGGTTTCCCTATTAGGAAATGATGTTGACAGCCATGACATAGAGAAGAAAAGAGAAAAGCTTGAAAAAATGAAGGTATATAACTTCTTTTCTTCTTTGGGAAAAAAAATAGCAAATACGACATCAAACGTAACGAAAAAAATAGTAATATTTCTATCTGAGATATAGTTCTTTCGATGATTGAGGGTGTACCAAAGGTAAGCTTTTTACTTTGGGTGCATCCTCATTGTTTTATTTATAAGTGGGGGAAAGTTCCAAATTCTATTTTGATTGAATCTTGAATCTCCTCTTGATATAATCAAAAATAGTGTATTATGCGCGAAAATAGTAGGAGTGAACGAACGATATGAACAGAGAAGAAAGACTTAATAGACAATCGAAAATCCGTAATTTTTCCATCATCGCTCATATCGATCATGGGAAATCTACTTTAGCGGATCGTATTTTGGAGAAAACTAATGCCTTAACTTCTCGTGAAATGAAAGATCAGCTATTAGATTCCATGGATCTTGAAAGAGAAAGAGGAATTACGATTAAATTGAACTCTGTCCAACTGAAATATAAGGCGAAGGATGGAGAGATTTATACATTTCATTTAATCGACACCCCTGGACATGTCGATTTTACTTATGAGGTATCTAGAAGCTTAGCAGCCTGTGAAGGGGCGATCCTTGTGGTTGACGCAGCTCAAGGGATTGAAGCCCAAACACTTGCTAATGTGTATTTAGCCTTAGATAATGATTTGGAGATTCTACCAGTTATCAATAAAATCGATTTACCAAGTGCTGACCCTGAAAGAGTGCGTCATGAAATAGAGGAAGTTATTGGACTCGATGCATCTGATGCTGTTCTTGCTTCTGCTAAAGCAGGAATTGGAATTGAAGATATATTAGAGCAAATAGTAGAAAAGGTACCTGCACCAACAGGAGATCCTGATGCACCATTTAAAGCCCTTATATTTGATTCCCTGTATGATGCATACCGTGGAGTAGTCACTTATATTCGAGTAGTGGATGGTACGGTTAAAGCCGGTGACAAAATACGGATGATGGCGACAGGTAAAGAATTTGAGGTTACTGAAGTTGGAGTCTATACGCCAAAAGAGGTTCCAACGAACGAGTTATCTGCTGGTGATGTTGGCTTCTTAACAGCCTCTATAAAAAATGTAGGTGATACCCGAGTGGGTGACACAATTACGAGTGTCAAAAATGGTGCTACGGAGCCATTACCAGGCTACCGAAAATTAAATCCAATGGTGTATTGTGGTCTTTATCCAATTGATAGCGCGAAATTTAATGATTTAAGAGATGCATTAGAAAAGCTAGAATTGAATGATTCAGCTCTCCAATTCGAACCTGAAACCTCCCAAGCGTTAGGCTTTGGCTTCCGTTGTGGCTTCTTAGGCTTGCTCCATATGGAAATTATTCAGGAGCGTATTGAGCGTGAATTTAAAATTGACCTCATTACAACCGCACCTAGCGTTATTTATCATGTGGTCATGACCGACGGATCGGATGTTAGAATTGATAATCCTTCTGATATGCCTGACCCACAAAAAATCGCACATGTTGAAGAACCGTATGTTAAAGCAACGATGATGGCTCCAAATGATTATGTCGGGGCAATCATGGAGCTTTGTCAGGCAAAACGGGGTATCTTTGTCGATATGCAGTATTTAGAGGAAACCCGCGTGAGCATCGTTTATGAAATTCCATTATCTGAAATTGTTTATGACTTTTTTGACCAATTGAAATCCTCAACAAAGGGATACGCATCCTTCGACTACGAGCTCATCGGTTATAAAGAATCTAAGCTAGTGAAAATGGATATTCTACTAAATGCAGAAAAGGTAGACGCGTTAAGCTTTATTGTTCATAAAGATTTTGCCTATGAACGGGGAAAAATTATTGTTGAGAAATTAAAGGAATTAATCCCTAGACAACAATTCGAGGTTCCTGTGCAGGCTGCGATTGGTCAAAAGATTGTCGCAAGGTCAACCATTAAAGCAATGCGTAAAAATGTTTTAGCGAAATGTTATGGCGGAGATATTTCACGTAAACGTAAGCTACTAGAGAAGCAAAAAGAAGGTAAAAAACGAATGAAGCAGGTGGGTTCTGTAGAAGTTCCACAAGAAGCATTCATGGCTGTATTGAAAATGGACGACAGCAATCCGAAAAAGTAATCAGTTGATTGATATGACGGAGGTTAGATACACTTGTTAAAAAGCAGGTGAATCTACCTTCTTTTTATTATCTTAAAGGTCGTGAAAAAATGATAGAAGCAGCATATATTCATATTCCGTTTTGTGAGCATATTTGTCACTATTGTGATTTTAATAAAGTGTTTCTAAAAGGTCAGCCAGTAGATGAATATTTATTAT
Source organism: Bacillus massilinigeriensis (assembly GCF_900117315.1). Taxonomy (GTDB): domain Bacteria; phylum Bacillota; class Bacilli; order Bacillales; family Cytobacillaceae; genus Bacillus_BE; species Bacillus_BE massilionigeriensis. The sequence goes on along the minus strand of NZ_LT630337.1, from coordinate 2,966,928 downwards.
CACTCGAGGAAGAAATAAGGTTAACCCTTGCTCCTTTGCAAACAAAAGTATTTAAATCAATTTTTGTTGGGGGAGGAACCCCGACTGCTCTAAATGAAAAACAACTCAAGAAATTGTGTGAAATCATTCAAAAACATCTTCCATATGATTCAAATACAGAGTATACATTTGAAGCAAACCCTGGAGACCTTTCGAAGGAAAAGTTTCAAATATTATATGATTTCGGGGTCAATCGACTTAGCTTTGGTGTTCAGTCATTCAATGACGAACTATTAAAAAAAATCGGTCGGGTTCACCGAGCACAGGATGTATTTCATTCAGTAGATTTAGCAAAAAGGACAGGGTTTCGAAATATTAGCATTGATTTAATTTATAGTCTTCCCGGACAAACCGTGGATGACTTTAAACAAACATTAGAAACTGCCTTTACATTGGATATCCCTCATTATTCGGGATACTCCCTGATAATTGAACCTAAAACTGTTTTTTATAATCTATTACAAAAAGGAAAATTGCCTGTCACTAGTGAAGACACCGAAGCAACAATGTACGAAATATTAATGGAGCAAATGGAGAAAAATGGCTTCGGGCAATATGAGATAAGTAATTTTTCCAAAAAAGGCTATGAAAGCAGGCATAATTTAACCTACTGGAATAATGAGGAGTATTTCGGTTTTGGTGCAGGTGCGCACAGTTATGTTGATGGAAAACGAAGATCCAACCACGGACCACTTAAAAAATATATGAACGACCTCCAGCATGGAATGATTCCAATCCTTCACGAACATGTAGTGACCAAACAGGAAGGTATGGAGGAGGAGATGTTTTTAGGTTTGAGAAAAGTGAGTGGAGTAAATGTACAACATTTTATTCATAAATTTGACGAAAACGCCCTTAAACGGTTTAAGAAACAAATTGAGAAGCTGCAAACTCAAGGATTGCTCCAGGTCAAAGAGAATAACATTTCTTTAACAAAGCAAGGACGCCTTTTAGGTAATGAGGTTTTTCAGGAATTTCTTATTTAATTGAGTACGTATATAAGAACTCTATGAAGAAAAGGTGAAATAGGATTCAAATGATTGACATTGAGCCCTATTATTTGATAATTTATATGTAGAATTAGCACTCGGATTCAATGAGTGCTAACAGAGGTGATTCACTTGTTAACAGAACGACAATTGTTGGTATTCCAGGTTATTGTTGATGATTTTATTCGATCTGCACAACCGATTGGTTCTAGAAGCTTGTCGAAAAAGCCTGAAATTCCTTTTAGCTCTGCGACCATTCGTAATGATATGGCCGATTTAGAGGAAATCGGTTTTCTGGAGAAAACTCATACATCATCCGGGAGAATTCCATCTGAGCTAGGGTATCGATATTATGTTGATCATCTGCTTCACCCACAAAAGTTGAATCACCATGATATTCATTCGATACGGTCTATTTTTGCGGAACGGATTTTTGAAATTGAAAACATTGTCCAAAGATCCGCAAAGATTCTTTCTGAGCTGACAAACTATACTTCTATTGTTTTAGGCCCAGCCGTAAAGGAAAATAAATTGAAGAAGCTACAAATTGTTCCTTTAAATAAGGATACAGCGATCGCAATTATCGTAACAGATACTGGTCATGTGGAAAACAGAATGTTTAATTTGCCCTCCACTATCGATGCAAGTGATATTGAGAAAATGGTTAATATCATTAACGATCGGATTGTAGGAGTCCCATTAGTGGATCTAAATGGGAAAATCTATAAAGAAATAGCTGTTTTATTGCACCAACATATTAATAATTATGAATCCATGTATAACTCCATAGTTGAAGCTTTGCAGATTCCAACTCATGAAAAAATGTTTTTTGGTGGGAAAACAAACATATTAAAGCAACCAGAATTCCATGACATTGCTAAAATTAAGACGCTAATGAAAATGATTGAGCAAGAGGAAGGCTTCTATGAATTGATTCGAAGTAACCCATCTGGCATAAATGTTAAGATAGGCAAAGAGAATAATAACTCTGCAATGGAGAATTGTAGCTTAATCACAGCGACCTATTCAATAGGTACCGAACAATTGGGTACCATTGCGGTATTAGGCCCAACTAGAATGGAGTATTCCAGGGTGATAAGTTTGCTTCAATATATTAGCAATGACTTTTCAACATTACTAACCAAACTGTATCAAAACAAATGATGGTGGAAATATTGATTAAGGGTGGAAAATTCATTCCATCCCTTTTCCCTTGTGTTTTATGCAGCACTAATGTATATATTTTAGGTGGATGTAATGTTCGATATTTAAAGGGAGGTGAGTTAGTTGGCAGATGAAAAACAAATGCAAACAGAAGAAGTAGTAGATACTCCTAATCAAGTAGATGAGAATATGGAAGAAAACATAGAGAAAGTGTTTGACGAGGAGATAACTTCAGAAGAAACAATAGAGGAAGAAAATCCAATTTCCTTTGAAGCTCAATTACAAGAGGCAAATGAAAAAATTGCGGAGCTTGAAGCGAAGCTAGAAAATGCGGATAATCGTTATTTGAGATTACAGGCGGATTTTGATAACTCAAGACGTCGTTCAAAGCTCGATTTTGAAGCCGCTCAAAAATATAGAGCACAAAATTTAATCAATGATATGCTACCTGCAATTGATAACTTTGAAAGAGCGTTATCAATGAATGCTGATAATGAACAGTCCAAATCTTTATTACAAGGTATGGAAATGGTTTATCGCAGTCTACTTACCGCATTGAAAAATGAAGGCTGTGAACCTATAGAAGCTGTTGGGAAGGAATTCGATCCGAATCTTCACCAAGCAGTAATGACAGTAGAGGATCCTAATTTTGAATCCAATATGGTCGTAGAAGAATTTCAAAAAGGTTATTTATTGAAGGACCGGGTAATCCGTCCATCAATGGTCAAAGTAAGTCAATAGAATTATTTACATATTGGGGAGGTTTTTTCATTGAGTAAAATTATCGGTATCGACTTAGGAACAACAAACTCATGTGTTGCTGTATTAGAAGGCGGCGAGCCAAAAGTCATTCCAAATCCAGAAGGAAATCGTACGACACCTTCTGTTGTTGCATTTAAAAATGGCGAACGCCAAGTGGGAGAAGTGGCTAAACGACAATCAATCACAAATCCAAATACGATTATTTCCATTAAGCGACATATGGGCACGAATCACAAGGTGGAAGCGGAAGGAAAAGAATATTCACCACAAGAAATTTCCGCTGCAATCTTACAATATTTAAAATCATATGCTGAAGACTATTTAGGTGAAAAGGTAACTAAGGCGGTTATCACTGTTCCAGCATATTTCAATGATGCAGAACGTCAAGCAACAAAAGATGCTGGTAAAATTGCTGGCCTTGAAGTAGAACGTATTATTAACGAACCAACTGCAGCAGCTCTTGCTTATGGTTTAGACAAAATGCATGAGGATCAAACGATTCTTGTTTATGACCTAGGTGGTGGTACTTTCGACGTTTCCATTCTTGAATTAGGAGATGGAGTGTTCGAAGTAAAAGCAACTGCCGGGGATAATCGTCTGGGCGGTGACGATTTCGACCAAGTCATTATTGATTATTTAGTAGATCAATTCAAAAAGGAAAATGGAATTGACCTCTCAAAAGATAAAATGGCTCTTCAACGTCTAAAGGATGCGGCTGAAAAAGCGAAGAAGGATTTATCAGGTGTTACTTCTACACAAATCTCTCTTCCATTTATTACAGCAGGTGAAGCAGGTCCACTTCATTTAGAAATGACATTATCAAGAGCAAAATTCGATGAGATCTCAGCTGATCTTGTTGAAAGAACTATGGGACCTACACGTCAAGCATTAAGAGACGCTGGTTTGTCTGCTTCTGAGCTTGACAAGGTAATTCTTGTTGGGGGTTCTACACGTATCCCAGCTGTCCAAGAAGCGATTAAAAAAGAAACTGGTAAAGAACCTCATAAAGGGGTAAACCCTGATGAAGTAGTAGCAATGGGTGCTGCTATCCAAGGTGGAGTCATTACAGGTGATGTTAAAGATGTGGTTTTACTAGACGTAACACCATTATCATTGGGCATCGAAACAATGGGTGGCGTATTTACTAGATTAATCGATCGTAATACGACGATTCCAACTTCAAAATCTCAAGTTTTCTCTACTGCTGCGGATAACCAAACAGCTGTGGATATTCACGTATTACAAGGTGAACGTCCAATGGCAGCAGATAACAAAACACTTGGTCGCTTCCAATTATCGGACATTCCACCAGCTCCACGTGGAATTCCACAAATCGAAGTATCATTTGATATCGATAAGAACGGTATTGTTAATGTTCGTGCAAAAGACTTAGGCACCAATAAAGAGCAGGCTATTACTATTAAATCTTCAACAGGTTTATCTGATGATGAGATCGAAAAAATGGTAAGAGAAGCAGAAGAAAATGCAGAAGCGGATAAAAAACGTAAAGAAGAAGTAGAGCTTCGCAACGAGGCAGACCAACTTGTCTTCACAACAGAAAAGACGTTGAAGGATTTAGAAGGTAAAGTCGATGCAGCTGAAGTGTCCAAAGCAAACGAAGCGAAGGATGCATTAAAAGCAGCGATTGAAAAAAATGATCTCAATGAAATTCGTGAGAAGAAGGATGCTTTACAAGAAGTAGTTCAGAATTTATCTGTTAAACTTTATGAAGAAGCTGCAAAACAAGCGCAAGCCCAACAAGGTCAAGGTCAAGCTGATGGCGCTGGTAAAGACGATGATGTAGTAGATGCAGAATTTGAAGAAGTTAAGGATGATAAATAATCATTACTTTATCTTCCATCATGAGAGTAAAAGTCAGGTCATCAATTGACTTGGCTTTTTCTTTCGTCATTCCTTTTGGACTGATTTATTATCGATCATGTACTAGCAGTTTTTTATTCAACAGGGAAAGGAGAAACCTGCTTATTGCGTGATATTACATGGGAATGTTACAATAACCTTTATGTGAATGTAGCGGGGAGTGAGTAATCATGAGTAAAAGGGATTACTATGAAGTCCTTGGTGTGAGTAAAGGTGCGACCAAGGATGAAATAAAAAAGGCATATCGTCAGCTTTCAAAGAAATATCACCCAGATATAAATAAAGAACCTGATGCTGATGAAAAGTTTAAAGAAGTTAAAGAGGCCTATGAGGTTCTAAGTGATGATCAAAAAAGAGCTCATTATGATCAATTCGGCCATACCGATCCGAACCAAGGTTTTGGAGGATTTGGTGGCGGAGGAGATTTTGGTGGATTCGGTGGATTTGAAGATATTTTCAGTACCTTCTTTGGTGGTGGATCTAGACGACGAGATCCGAATGCACCAAGACAGGGAGCTGATTTACAATATACGATGACGATTTCCTTTGAGGAGGCTGTATTTGGGAAAGAAACAGATATAGAAATCCCAAGGGAGGAAACTTGTGATACTTGTAAGGGCTCTGGTGCTAAACCTGGTACAAAGCCTGAGACATGTAAGCATTGTAAAGGCTCCGGTCAAATAAACGTAGAGCAAAATACACCATTTGGAAAAATTGTAAACCGCCGTACTTGTCATTATTGTCATGGCACAGGTAAGGAAATAAAGGAAAAGTGTACAACATGTGGTGGTACGGGCAGTGTGAAAAAACGTCGTAAAATCCATGTGAAAATTCCTGCAGGTATTGATGATGGCCAACAATTAAGGGTAGCTGGTCAAGGTGAACCTGGAGTAAATGGCGGTCCATCAGGAGACCTATATGTCGTCTTCCATGTGATAAGTCACGAATTTTTTGAACGAGACGGCGACGATATATATTGTGAAATGCCGATAACGTTTGTTCAGGCGGCTTTAGGTGACGAAGTGGAGGTACCAACACTTCATGGAAAAGTGAAATTGAAAATTCCTGCTGGTACCCAAACCGGGACGAAATTCCGTTTAAAAGGAAAAGGGGTTCCGAATGTTAGAGGATATGGAGTTGGAGATCAACATATTATCGTTAAAATAATCACTCCAACAAAACTTTCAGAAAATCAAAAGCAATTGCTTCGAGAATTTGCAGAAATAAGTGGACCTGTGCCACAAGGGGAGAATGAAGAAGGATTTTTCTCAAAGGTAAAAAGAGCTTTTAAAGGCGACTAAGAAATGGAGTTGGTAGAAAATGAAATGGTCTGAAATTGGTATTCATACAACAAATGAAGCGGTTGAGCCTATTTCTAATATCCTGCATGAGGCTGGTGCAAGTGGAGTAGTGATTGAGGATCCCTTGGAATTACAGAAGGAAAGAGAAGATCAATTCGGAGAAATCTACCAACTCAATCCAGATGACTACCCTGATGAGGGAGTTATGATTAAAGCTTATCTTCCAGTTAATAGTTTTCTTGGTGAAACGGTCGAGGAAATTAAACAAGCGATTAATAATTTACCTTTATTTAATATTGATATTGGACGAAATCTAGTAACGCTTAGTGAAGTAAATGAAGAAGAATGGGCTACTGCTTGGAAAAAATATTATAATCCGGTGAAGATCTCTGAACGATTTACAATTGTCCCAACATGGGAGAATTACGTTCCGGTGAATAGTGATGAATTAATTATCGAGTTGGATCCAGGCATGGCTTTTGGAACTGGAACACACCCAACAACGGTCATGTGTATTCAAGCCCTTGAAAGAACAATTAAAAAGGGCGATAAGGTGATAGACGTTGGGACGGGGTCAGGAGTATTGAGTATTGCTGCTGCACTACTCGGAGCTTCATCCATTAAGGCATTGGATTTAGATGAGGTAGCTGTTCAGTCAGCTAGACTTAATATTAAACTGAACAAGGTCCATGAACGAGTGAGCGTTTCACAAAATAATTTACTAGATGGAATCAATGATACGGTTGATGTTGTTGTTGCTAATATCTTAGCGGAAGTAATCTTACGCTTTACCGATGATGTGGCAAGAGTAGTGAAAAAGGATGGATACTTTATTGCTTCGGGGATTATTCAAAAAAAGAAGGAAGAAGTAAAGGAAGCCATCATTCAGGCAGGCTTTGACATCGTGGAAACGATTCAAATGGAAGATTGGGTTGCATTATTAGCAAAAAGAAAATAATGAACTAAAAGGGGGATTTCATGATCTGAACAATCCCCTTTTTTCAATTTATCATGATGTACGAGGAAAAAGAGGTGTACCCGATGCAACGGTATTTTGTGAAGGAATGTATTGGAGAGCAATTTATTATTACAGGTGAAGATCATCATCATATTACGAGGGTGATGAGATTAAAAGATAATGACCAAATACTCTGTACCACTCTTGATGGAAGAAGTGCGGTTTGTTCAATTGCAGAAATTACCGGTGAAAACGTCATAGCAAACGTTGTAAAATGGGTAGAAGGGACTTCTGAGCTTCCAATAAAGGTTACCATTGCGAGCGGACTGCCTAAAGGGGATAAACTTGAATGGGTTATCCAAAAAGGAACAGAGCTTGGAGCAGATAAGTTTATCCCTTTTACTGCAGCTCGCTCCGTAGTCAAATGGGATGAGAAAAAGTCTGCTAAGAAGGTTGAGAGATGGCAAAAAATCGCTAAGGAAGCTGCTGAACAATCTCACCGTAGCCACATACCTGTCGTAGAACACCCAAATAGTTTGAAATTGCTATTGGAAGCTTCAATCAAATTTGACTATAAATTGATTGCCTATGAAGAGGATGCAAAACAAGGGGAAGTATCTATTCTTGCTAATGTTTTAGAGAAAATGCAAGAAGGACAATCCCTAATTATTGTTTTTGGTCCAGAAGGTGGATTAACGGAAGAAGAGGTTTCTCTTCTAAGAGAAAACGGGTTTATGTCTTGTGGACTAGGACCTAGAATATTAAGAACTGAAACAGCACCATTATACGTACTATCAGCTGTTTCGTACCATTTTGAATTAATGAGGTGAAATATATGCCAACAGTTGCATTCCATACATTAGGTTGTAAAGTGAACCACTATGAAACAGAAGCTATTTGGCAATTATTTAAGGAAAACGGTTATGATCGAGTAGACTTCGAATCTACTTCAGATGTTTATGTAATCAATACATGTACGGTAACAAATACAGGTGATAAAAAGAGTCGCCAAGTAATCCGTCGTGCGATTCGCAAAAATCCGGATGCAGTTGTATGTGTAACAGGATGCTACGCACAAACCTCTCCAGCAGAAATTCTAGCGATTCCAGGAGTGGACGTTGTTGTTGGTACTCAAGATCGTGTGAAAATGCTTGATTATATTGAACAATATAAAAATGAGCGCCAGCCTATCAATGCTGTAGGGAATATCATGAAAAACCGTGTATATGAGGAGCTTGATGTTCCATCTTTTACAGATCGTACTCGTGCATCATTAAAAATTCAAGAAGGCTGTAATAACTTCTGTACTTTCTGTATTATTCCTTGGGCAAGAGGTCTTATGAGATCAAGAGATCCAGAAGAGGTCATCAGACAAGCTCAAGCTCTAGTTGATGCTGGTTATAAAGAAATTGTATTAACAGGCATTCATACAGGTGGTTATGGTGAAGACATGAAGGATTACAACCTCGCTGCACTACTTAGGGATCTCGAGGCAAATGTAAAAGGCTTAAAACGAATTAGAATTTCCTCCATAGAAGCCAGCCAAATATCCGATGAAGTGATAGAAGTGATTAACCAATCAAAAATGATTGTTAGACATTTGCATATTCCAATTCAATCAGGTTCAAACTCTGTCTTAAAAAGAATGCGTAGAAAATACACAATGGAATTTTTCGCAGAAAGATTAAATCTGCTTAAAAAGGCTCTACCTGGCCTTGCAATAACTTCAGATGTTATTGTCGGATTCCCAGGGGAAACGGAAGAAGAATTTATGGAAACCTATAACTTTATTAAGGAGCATAAGTTTTCTGAGCTGCACGTATTCCCTTATTCTAAGCGTACTGGAACTCCAGCTGCAAGAATGGAAAATCAAGTGGATGAAGAGGTAAAAAATGAACGAGTTCACCGTCTAATTGAACTCTCTGATCAGCTTGCAAAGGAATATGCTTCTCAGTTTGAGGAAGAGTCTCTAGAAGTCATTCCAGAAGAACGTTTTAAAGATAATCCAGATAGCGGCCTTTATGAAGGATATACAGATAATTATTTAAAGGTTGTTTTTCCTGGAACAGAGGATATGATTGGGAAAATCGTAAAGGTAAAAGTCATAAAGGCTGGGTATCCTTATAATGAAGGGCAATTTGTCAAGGTAATGGATGATAAACCTGAAATGAAGGAAGCCATCATTTAATCTTAAATAGACTGTCAAGAATTTTATATTCTCGGGATCTAATCGGGAATGACATTCTTGACAGTTTTTTTATGCCTCCTTTCGTTGGTTGTTTGGATATACTAAAAATAGAGAAGGCACATAGATAAATGATAAATAACCCTGTCATAGATTGGAGAATGAAGATGGACAATATGGCAAAAATGATTGATCATACTCTACTAAAAGCAGATGCTACGAAAAATCAAATTGAAAAACTTTGTGAGGAAGCAAAGGAATATTCCTTTGCGTCTGTATGTGTAAATCCAACCTGGGTGAAGCTTTCCTCGGAAAAGCTATCAGGAAGTGATGTCAAGGTATGCACGGTCATTGGCTTTCCTCTAGGAGCCACTACATCAGAAACCAAAGCGTTTGAAACAAAAAATGCAATTGAAAATGGGGCAACAGAAGTAGATATGGTTATAAATGTTGGTGCCTTAAAAGAGGGAAATAGCGAATTAGTGGAAAAGGATATAAAAGCAGTTGTAGATGCTGCTAAAGGTAAAGCAATACTTAAGGTGATCATTGAGACATCCCTTTTAACAGATGATGAAAAGGTTCTTGCCTGTAAGCTAGCAGTAAAAGCAGGGGCAGATTTTGTTAAGACATCTACTGGATTTTCTACTGGTGGCGCAACAATCGAGGATATCGCATTAATGAGAAAAACAGTTGGTCCAGATATTGGGGTCAAGGCATCGGGTGGAGTGAGAAGTAGCCATGACGCATCGGAAATGATTAAAGCAGGTGCCACGCGTATAGGTGCAAGCTCAGGAGTTGCAATTGTTAAAGGGCTTACTTCTAATTCGGATTATTAAATCTTGGATAATTCAATATATTTATACTTTTTAAAAGTACACATACACTGGTATATTACAGTTGACCTTGTTTCACTGTTATATTATAATTGTCAAGTACATGGTTATCCGTGTATGGTGTAAGTGTGTTGTGTTCGGAGGGAGGGAAAGAGAATGTCTAAAACCGTCGTTCGTAAAAACGAATCGCTTGAAGATGCTCTTCGTCGCTTTAAACGTACTGTATCTAAGTCAGGTACTATACAAGAAGCTAGAAAGCGCGAATTCTACGAAAAACCTAGTGTAAAACGTAAGAAAAAGTCAGAAGCAGCTAGAAAACGTAAGTGGTAAGAGAGGGTGTATTTTATTGAGTCTTCTCGAGCGTTTAAATAATGATATAAAACAAGCGATGAAAAACAAAGAAAAAGATAAACTCTCAGTTATTCGGATGGTTAAAGCTTCTATTCAAAACGAAGCGATCAAAGCTGGTCATGACCTATCTGAAGATGAGGAGTTAACTGTCCTTTCTCGCGAAGTAAAACAACGCAAGGACTCCCTCCATGAATTTGAAAAGGCAGGACGCGAGGACCTTGCCGAAAAAATTCGCACTGAATTACAGCATGTTGAATTCTATTTGCCTAAACAGTTAACAGAAGAAGAAATATCAGAAATTGTTAAACTAACGATTACTGAAACGGGCGCTTCAAGTAAAGCTGAAATGGGTAAAGTGATGGCTGCTATTATGCCAAAAGTTAAAGGAAAAGCAGACGGATCACTTATAAATAAACTTGTACAACAACACCTTTCATAATTAATATTGGTAAAGGCCGTAAGCACATAGCTTTCGGCCTTTAATATTACATAGACATGGATTGAACATATATTTCTCTTCCCCTATTCATTGTGTTTCACTATCCCGTTTCAACTGTTATGATATTAATGAAACTATTTAACGCTATCATCCGTATCACTCATATGAACGTTTGAAAGGAGGGTTCAAGTGAAGCTTAAGCGATTCATCCTATCCTTTGCATTGTTACTTCCCCTATTGGTTGTCTTATTTCCTTCAGACAGTTCTGCAGATGGAGATGTCGTATATGTCGTTCCTGTTGAAGATACGGTAGAAAAGGGATTATATGCTTTTTTAAATCGCGCAGTTAAAACTGCTGAGGAAGAACACGCCCAAGCGATTATTTTTGATATTAATACTCCTGGGGGTGCAGTAGATGCAGCTGGGCAAATTGGTAAGCTATTATCATCGACAGAGTTAAAAACCGTTTCATTTGTAAATAAGCAAGCATTATCTGCAGGAGCATATATCGCTCTTAATACAGATGAAATTTATATGACTCCTGGTGCAACAATGGGATCAGCGGCCATCATTGACCAAGAAGGAAATACTGCAGGAAAAAAGGCGGAATCTTACTGGTTTGCGGCAATGCAAAGTGCAGCGAAGCAAAGTGGAAGAAATCCCATCTATGCATTAGCAATGGCAGATGAAGAGGTCGATCTTCCGAAATTAGGAGCACCAAAAGGAAAATTACTGACCTTAACATCAGACCAGGCATTGGATGTAGGATATTCTGAAGGAACATATGAAAATCTTGATTCCTTAATTCAGCACCTTGGATTAAAGGATGCTGATATACGCCATTTAGATGAAAGCTTTGCAGAAAAGATTGCTCGTTTCATTACAAATCCAGTAGTGATTCCAATTCTACTCACTATCGGGAGTCTCGGCCTTGTAGTAGAGCTCTACTCACCCGGCTTTGGTATCCCTGGAATTATGGGATTATCCTCCTTAATGCTCTTTTTCTATGGACATCTTGTGGCAGGACTCGCTGGATTTGAAACCATAATATTATTTATTCTAGGAATTGGTCTCATCATATTAGAATTTTTTGTTCCTGGTGGCATTACGGGTGTTTTGGGAGCTGGTGCGATCATAACAAGCTTCTTTCTCGCATCGGATAATGTTATTCATATGGGTATCTCATTATTAATTGCGATTGGCATTTCGATGATCTTTTCGATTCTAATGGTAAAGGTGTTTGGTAAAAAAATGAAGCTCTTTAAAAAAATAATCTTAACCGACTCAACGAATACGGAAGAAGGATATGTCTCCAATATTAACCGAACGGATCTCATTGGCTTAGAGGGTTATGCGCTTACCGCTCTAAGACCTGCAGGAACAGTTGTCATTGGCGATGAAAGAATTGATGTCGTCAGTGAAGGGAACTTTATTCAAAAATCAGCAAAAATAAAGGTTATAAAGGTCGAAGGCGCAAAAATTGTTGTAAGAGAAATAACTTCAAATGAAATGAAAGAGGAGGATAAATAATGATAACAGCTGGTACGGCTTTACTCTTAATCGCAATTGTTGTTGGGATTATATTATTAGCAATTCTATTTACCTTTGTTCCTGTTATGCTATGGATTTCCGCTCTAGCAGCCGGTGTTAGGGTTTCCATTTTCACACTAATTGGTATGAGGTTACGTCGAGTGATTCCAAGTCGTGTAATCAATCCTTTAATTAAGGCACATAAAGCAGGTCTAAATGTAACGACTAACCAATTAGAAAGTCACTATCTCGCTGGAGGGAATGTAGATAGAGTAGTCAATGCTCTAATTGCAGCCCACCGTGCAAATATTGAATTAACCTTCGAACGCTGCGCAGCCATCGACTTAGCAGGTCGTGATGTATTAGAAGCTGTGCAAATGAGTGTAAACCCTAAAGTAATTGAAACACCATTTATTGCGGGTGTTGCCATGGATGGAATAGAAATGAAGGCAAAGGCAAGAATCACTGTTCGTGCAAATATTGATCGATTAGTTGGTGGAGCTGGAGAGGAAACAGTCGTTGCCCGTGTTGGGGAAGGTATTGTATCTACAATTGGGTCTTCAGCTGACCATAAAAAAGTACTAGAAAACCCTGATATGATTTCACAAACCGTATTATCAAAAGGTTTGGATGCAGGTACAGCTTTTGAAATATTATCCATTGATATTGCTGATGTAGATATCGGTAAAAATATTGGAGCGATGCTGCAAACGGACCAAGCTGAAGCAGATAAGAAGATTGCCCAAGCAAAAGCAGAGGAACGCAGGGCGATGGCCGTCGCAAAAGAGCAGGAAATGAAAGCCCAAGTGGAAGAAATGAGAGCAAAAGTGGTAGAGGCAGAGGCAACTGTACCACTTGCCATGGCTGAGGCCCTACGTTCAGGAAATATGGGTGTCATGGACTACATGAATATCCAAAATATTTCTGCTGATACAGATATGCGTGACTCCATTGGTAAAATCAATGATGAAAATAATAAGTGATGTCATACTGAAGCTTATCTTGGCCCCTTGAAGGGAGTGAAGCCTTATGAGAGTTTTATTTGAGAACCCAATTATTCTTATCATCATTTTGGGGATTATATCCTCCCTTTTTAAAAAGGGAAAGGAACCAGAAAAAAAAGGATCGAACCAAAAGCAAAGTCGTAGGAGACAGAATATACCTAAGCCTTTACAAAAATCAATGCAAGAATTGAAGGAAGTTGTTCAAACAGAAATCTCCACCCAAAAAAAGGTGAAAACACCAAAAAAAACTTATATTGATGATTTGGCAAAATATGATGAAGTTAAAGAAGAATCAATATCTAAAATCAACGATTATAAGGAACAAATGGAGAAAATAGAACGAAAGACTGAGCTGATAAAGAAAAAGGCTGAAAAAAATCAACTTAGTCCTAGTCAACAGCCATTAGATGAAAATAAGATAATAGATGCAATTGTTTGGTCTGAAATTCTTGGACCTCCAAGAGCAAAAAATCGTCACCGGGTATATCAAGGAAGTCGATATATTCGCAATAGATGATTGATAAAAAATAAGTGCTAGAACCCTCTCTTATCTCATAAACATGAGATGAAAGGGGGTTCTTTTTTTATGGCAAAAAAGTGGGGGCAACGAGTCCGTAATTGGATGACAAAGCAAATGGGTCTACCTCAAGATGTCATGATGGATTTACCCCGCATTACAATGATTGGACAAATTCATATATATATTGAGAACCACCGCGGGCTAATTGCATTTTCTGACAAGGAATTAAGATTGCTTCTAAAACAGGGGCAGCTATTAATAAAGGGAAAGGCTTTTGTCATTAAAACGATATTGCCTGAAGAGATATTACTAGAAGGAAAAATCGACCAAGTACTTTATTTAAATGATCATAGCTAATATTTTTTGAACAAAGAACTTTCAGGGGGAAAAAAATGAAGAATCAATGGATATTATTTTTTTCTGGAATTGTTGCTGTAAAAGTAACAGGCAACGGAATAGAGCGTTTAATCAATAAATTAACAAGAAGTGGTATTTACATTTGGAATGTCAAAAGACATGGAACACATGCAGTAACATTTAGGATACGCCTAAAGGATGTGAATAAATTTAGACAGGAAGCTAGGGGCTCTGAATGTAAAATAGAGTTCCTACGCCGGAGCGGAACCCCATTTTTATTGAAGCGTTTAATGAAAAATGGTGGCTTTTTAGCAGGCGCTGTTTTCTTCCTTTTTATTATTTTCGTTTTATCAAATATGGTTTGGGGGATTGAAATCAAAGGTGCCAATCCTGCAACAGAATACAAAATTAGAAAAGAGTTAGATGAAATTGGGGTAAAGGTTGGAAAGCTCCAATTCTTCGTAGATAATGTGGAATCGATTCAGAGCCGATTGACCAATAGCATTGATGAAATTACATGGGTTGGTGTGGAATTAAAGGGGACAACCTACTCACTAAAGGTAGTTGAAAAAAATGAACCTGAAAAGCCTGAGCATTTAAGCTCACAAAACCTAGTGGCCAAAAAAAAGGCGGTCATTGTGGACATGTTTGTTGAAGAAGGACAGCCTATGGTCGAGGTTAATCAACATGTTAAACCAGGGCAGCTGTTGGTTTCGGGACTCATAGGAAAAGAGGGAGAAACGAAGGAGGTACCCGCAAAGGGAAAGGTATTTGGGGAAACCTGGTATAAAACAGAGGTGCAGCTTCCTTTACAGAGTACATTCCAAGTATTTAATGGGAATGAAAAAATCAAGCATTATTTGAAATTTGGGAAATTCAGGCTCCCTATATGGAACTTTGGTAAACCTGAATTTAACAGCTATGAGAGAGAAATCAATGAAAAAAAGGTTCGATTCCTAAAATGGCAGCTGCCAATCTCCTACCTTGAAGAAACATATCGTGAAAAGGAAGAAGAAGAAAGGAATTATTCTGAAACAGAAGCAATAGAAATTGCAAAAGAAATGGCTAGAAAAGATATAAAAAGTCAATTGCCTGAGGATGCTATGATTAAAGGTGAAAATGTTTTGCATCAATCAATCCGGAATGGTAAAGTTAAATTATCAATCCATTTCCAAATTATTGAGAATATTGCAGTTGGACAACCGATAATTCAAGGAGACTCAGAATGACAGATGACTTAATAACCATAAACGTACAATTAGAAAATCATCATGAAGCAATCAATTTACTAGGGAACGCGGACTCTAATCTTAAGATCTTAGAACAGGAGTTAGGGGTATCCATTGTCACTAGAGGTGAACAAATTGGGGTATCAGGCGACCCTGAAAAGGTTGAAATCGTAGGACAAATCATTAATAAACTATTGCAAATCATCCGAAAAGGAATAACTATAAGTGGGCGTGATGTTGTATACGCCATACAATTATCCAAAAAAGGAACGCTGGATTATTTTACTGATATTTACGACGAAGAAATCACAAAAAATGCGAAAGGGAAATCCATTCGTGTAAAAACTCTTGGTCAACAGCAATATATTTCTGCGATGAGAAAGACTGATCTTGTGTTTGGAATTGGACCTGCAGGAACGGGAAAAACCTACTTAGCAGTGGTCATGGCGGTTAACGCTCTTAAAACAGGACAAGTGAAAAGAATTATCCTAACCCGTCCAGCGGTTGAAGCTGGTGAAAGTTTAGGGTTCTTACCTGGGGACTTAAAAGAAAAGGTTGATCCATATTTAAGACCTTTATATGATGCGCTACATGATATACTTGGAACAGAGCAAACCGGGCGTCTTATTGAGAGAGGAACAATTGAAATTGCTCCACTAGCCTATATGAGAGGAAGAACATTGGATGATGCCTTTGTTATTCTTGATGAGGCGCAGAATACAACCCATGCACAAATGAAAATGTTCTTAACAAGGTTAGGCTTTGGTTCTAAAATGGTGATAACTGGCGATCAAACACAAATTGACCTACCTAAAGGGATTCATTCAGGCTTAATTGAAGCCGAAAAGGTTCTTTCCGGTGTAAAAGGAATTTCGTTTATCTTTTTAGAACAAAGTGATGTTGTTCGCCATCCACTTGTTGGTAGAATTATTCAAGCATACGAAAAAAATGGTCAGTAATGCCGTTCGGAATTCCGAACGGTTTTTTTTACAATTTCTGTGAAAACCATTGAACATAGCTGTTTATGAACATCATATAGTGACAAAAGATTAAAATTATGTTACTTGTTTGGACAAAAGAGTGAAACTTGTACGAAAAACTGTTATCATTTTACATATTAATATATTTACGCGCTTATCTTGTTTGATCTTGAAGACAGGGTAGGAGGGAGATCAATGGAAAAATTTCAAAATCAATTATCAAAACTCAGAAGCCTGCTCGATATTACTTTTTTTAGGGTATTATTGTTTTTGATTTTAGGAATAGTCCTTTATGCATCCATGTACAGCAACATTAAGCCAGAGAAGGTAAATATCAAACTGTTTTCGGTTGCAGATCAAACCATTCGCTCTCCGATTACAATTGAAGACAAAGAAAGCACAGAAAAGAAGAAAAAAGAAGCAGAAGACCAAATTGAAGATGTATACGTCTTAAATAAAGAAATTACTGAAAATCGGGTGGATTTAATTAAGTCGATTTTTGATGCATCGACAGAGGTAAAAGAAGATATCATTGAAAATAGGGAAAAAGCTATCGAAAAAGATGCAACCAATGTGAAGGAACCTTCAATTAGTGAGCAAGTAGAACTAATGAAAGCAAAATTGACTGAAGATGTGACAAAGGAAGTATCTGATGATGTTTTTTCAACTCTTCTTCAAGCATCAGATGAAACAATTGCAAGTGCCAGTGATTTAACAGTTACAGCAATAAATAATGTGATGAGCAATCGAATTCCTGCCAACCAGGTTGAAAATGCCAAAAAACGCGTGGAGGAAGAATTAAAGTACACAAATTTAGATAAAGATGTTAAAAATGCTGCGATTGAGTTAGGAAGATTTGCCGTCCTACAAAATGAATTTTATGATTCCGGAACGACAAAGGAACGGCGTCAGCAGGCAATAGAGGCTGTAGAACCTGTTAGAATCCTGCAAGGACAAATTATCGTTGAAGAGAATCAATTAATTAGTCGAGATATTTATAGACAACTGAAGCTCGTTGGATTTCTGGATAATGAAATAGCCATTCAACCTTTTATAGGATTAGGACTACTGGTTATCATCATCTTGATGGCTCACTATTATTATTTTTTCGAGACAAAAGTGGATAAGGAAAAGATGCAGAATCAACTGTTAATCTTTAGTATTATCTTTATTATCAATATTTTGTTAATGAAAGCCATTAGCTTGCTCCAACAATTAGATTATTCGGAAATTGGTTACATATTTCCTGTGGCTCTAGGTGCGATATTAATAAGAGTATTAATTGATGAGCGCCTTGCAATCCAATTTACAATCGTTCTCGCCCTTTGTGGCTCCATTATGTTTAATGAAGGGATTACAGGGAACCTAAATATTAATATTGGAATTTATATCATTTGTGGGGGAATAGCGGGAATATTATTCTTAAGCAAGCAAAGTCATCGCTCCAAAATTCTCGGGGCAGGGATGTTTGCCGCAGTTATTAACCTTATTGTCATTTTTTCATTAATATTTATAAAAAATGGCCAATTTGGTTTAAGTGATTTTATATTTTATTTTATTGCCGCTTTAATTTCCGGTGCAATCTCGGGTGTTCTTTCCATCGGATTACTCCCATTTTTTGAATCAAGCTTTGGAATCCTTTCAGCTATGAGATTAATTGAGTTGTCCAATCCAAACCATCCATTGTTAAGAAAAATTTTGATGGAGGCACCAGGGACGTATCATCATAGTGTTATGGTCGCAAATCTTGCTGAATCAGCGTGTGAAGCAATTGGTGCTAATGGATTATTAGCAAGAGTTGGATGCTATTACCATGATATAGGAAAAACAAAAAGGCCACAGCTTTTTATTGAAAATCAAATGAATATAGAAAATCCACATGATCGGCTTCCGCCACAAACAAGCAAAAACATTATTATTTCACATACTAAAGATGGAGCCGAAATGTTAAGAAAATATAAGATGCCTAAGGAAATTATTGATGTGGCCGAGCAACATCATGGGACAACTTTAATTAAATATTTTTATTATAAGGCTAAAGAGAGTGGGATGGACGTGAAGGAAGAGGATTACCGATATCCTGGTCCGAAGCCCCAGTCGAAGGAAAATGCGATTATTGGTATTGCTGATAGCTTAGAGGCAGCAGTACGTTCCATGCGTCAACCGAATCCTGAGCAAATAGAAGGATTGGTTAAATCGATTATTGCTGATCGTTTGAATGATGGTCAGCTTAATGAATGTAACCTCACATTAAGGGAACTGGAAATTGTTGCTAATACCTTATGTGAAACATTAAAAGGAATTTTTCATTCAAGAATAGAGTACCCCGAAATGACAAAGCAGAAGGTGAAGCAAGCATGAGTCTAGAAATTGATTTTATAGATGAAACCAATGAAATTGGTGAAGAGGAATTGCAAACAATCGAGAGATTATTAAATTTTGCAGCGGAAAAGGAAAAGGTAGACCAAGGAAGCGAGGTTTCCATAACCTTTGTAACAAATGAGAGAATTCAAGAAATTAACAAAGAATATAGAGATAAGGACCAGCCAACAGATGTTATTTCCTTTGCATTGGAGGAAACGAGTGAAGGGGAAAGAGAGTTGCTAGGTTCTGATATGCCAAGGATTTTAGGAGATATTATTATTTCAGTTCAGAGAACAAGGGAACAGGCTGAAGAATATGGCCATTCAGAGCTGAGAGAGCTTGGCTTTTTAGCCGTACATGGATTTTTACATCTTTTAGGTTATGATCATATGACCGAGAAGGATGAGGTCGTTATGTTTGGAAGACAAAGGGAAATATTAGATGAATTCGGACTTAAAAGATAAATCATATCATAAAAGAAGAGGTATCCTTTGGTCATTCCGTTATGCCCTTGAAGGAATTATGGCAGCAATAATAAGGGAAAGGAATATGAAAATCCATCTTTTCATGACTATCTCTGTTATTTGTTTAGGATGGTGGACATCTTTAACAAAGACGGAATGGCTTTTTATTTCCTTTGCCATCGGTGGAATGATTTCATTAGAATTAATCAATACAGCCATTGAGAGAATAGTAGACCTGGTAACAGAAGATTATCATCCACTTGCTAAAGAGGCAAAGGATATTGCAGCAGGGGCAGTATTACTTTATTCAATCCTTTCTGTTATTGTAGGAATCCTTATTTTTTGGCCAAAATTATTATAATTATTGCGTGAAAGCGACCAACTATCTTACATAGATGTTGGTTTTTTTATGTCTAGCTATACGGGATATAGGCTGTCATTAAACATCCCTGAATGAAATTATTTGGGGTGAATTTGAAAACCATCCGAAATAGAGTTAAAATGAATGGCAACGTTAAGTAAGGATGCTTGTATTTTTTGAAAATTCAATTTTTTTAATTACATTTTTGCTACAAACGATGAAATTTATTAGAAAATCATGTAAAATAAAATACAGAGGCTAATAGTCTCGGGCGTTGAAGGGAAAGATTGTTGTGGATGAAAATAGACAATATCAAAAAAAATTCACAGTCAAAGAAATACTTACAGGAGCATTTTCATCGGAGGACTTAAATGAATAACGAAACAGGGAAAAAATTTAAATCAGGTTTTATTTCTATCATCGGACGACCAAACGTTGGGAAATCAACTTTCTTAAATCGAGTCATTGGACAAAAAATAGCCATCATGAGTGATAAGCCACAAACAACAAGAAATAAAGTCCAAGGTGTCTTAACTACTAATGATGCTCAATTAATCTTTATCGATACACCAGGAATTCATAAACCAAAGCATAAATTGGGCGATTTCATGATGAAAGTGGCGCAAAATACGTTAAAAGAAATAGATGCCGTCTTGTTTATGGTAAATGCAGAAGAAGGGTATGGTCGAGGCGAGGAATTTATCATTGAGAAGTTCAAATCGCTTCAAACTCCTGTTTTTCTTGTCATTAACAAGATAGATAAAATTCACCCAGATCAATTATTATCTTTAATTGAGTCATATAAGGAAAAATACAATTTTGCTGAGATTGTGCCAATTTCTGCATTACAAGGAAATAATGTTGAACGATTATTAGAGCAGATCAAGCAGTATATGCCTGAAGGTCCCCAATATTATCCAGCTGATCAAGTGACGGATCATCCGGAAAGATTTATCATTTCAGAGTTAATTCGTGAAAAGGCGTTACATTTAACTAGAGAAGAAATACCTCATTCTTTAGCTGTCGTAATTGACAAAATTGAACGAATGGACGAGAAAAATGTCATTCATGTGATGGCCACTGTGATTGTCGAAAGGGATTCACAAAAAGGAATTATTATTGGGAAACAAGGTGGAATGCTCAAAGAAATTGGAAAAAGAGCAAGGATTGATATCGAAAACCTCCTTGGAACAAAGGTATTTTTAGAGCTGTGGGTCAAAGTTCAAAAGGATTGGCGAAATAAGCTCACGCAGCTAAGAGATTTCGGCTTCCGCGAGGATGAGTATTAGTCACACCCTTTTACCATATTAGCTGAAAGAAAAGTTTATGCATGTTTTTTGTTTACAATATTTACGTCTTATGATTTTTAGTAGAAAGGCTATGATAAATATAGGTTTTGGGATAATAAATTGCTAGTTAAAAATTGAAAGGTGGGGTTTTCAATGTTGGAATTTACCTGGAAGGTATTTTCACAAACAGGTAATATTGACACATATCTTCTCTTTAAGGAATTGCAAAAGGAGAATCAAGAAATACCCGAAAATAAGAATGAAGAGCTAGCAGATATAGATTTTCCCATCTCTTAGGTTTGTCACTTTGGGGATGGTGGCGCATTTGTTGCAGAAATTTGAAGGAATTGTCATAAGAACAACTGATTACGGTGAATCGAATAAGGTAGTAACCTTTTATACACGAGAGTGGGGGAAGGTTGGGGCAATGGCACGCGGCGCGAAAAAGCCGAGTAGTCGGCTTGCTGCCATTACCCAACCCTTTACATATGGTCAGTTTTTGCTTCAAAAGGGGAGTGGCTTGGGAGGCTTGCAGCAGGGTGAGGTTATCTCCTCTTATCGATTGATTCGAGAGGATATTTTTCTAACTGCTTATGCTAGTTATGTCGTTGAATTATTGGATAAAAGTACCGATGAAAAAAAGCCCAATCCATTTTTATTTGAGCTACTTCAACAGACACTTCATTACATGAATGAAGAGTACGACCCAGTGATTCTTACACAGATTTTTGAAATGAAAATGCTAAATGTTCTAGGACTACATCCGATCTTAAATCAATGTGCTGTCTGTGGAAGAACGGACGGAACCTTTGCTTTTTCCGTTCGGGAAGGTGGATTTATTTGCCACGAATGTATTGAAAAAGATCCGTATCATATTAAGATTTCACCAGCAACGGTAAAGCTTTTGCGAATATTTTATTATTTTGATTTATCTCGGTTAGGTAATATTTCAGTGAAGGCAGAAACAAAAGCCGAGCTTAAAAAGGTGATTTCTACCTATTATGATGAGTATTCAGGTTTAAACCTCAAAACCAAAAAGTTCTTAAATCAAATGGAACGTTTAGACAATCTTCGGTAAGCTATTGACATTATTTAAGCTTTTCGATAAAATTCAAAAAAAATAGTACTTGCAATGATAGAAAAGAGTACTTAATGAGTTCTATAAAAGCGAACCTAGGATGGTGTGAGCTAGGGTATAGAGCATTAAGGAAGGGCATTCTTGAGCATTTAAGCCTAAATGGCTTTAAAAGAGGCTGAGTAATTTCTCAGCAAATAGGGTGGAACCGCGGGTAAACTCTCGTCCCTATGCTAAATAAGCATAGGGAGGGGAGTTTTTTTGTTGCCATAAAGTGGAGTGGCAGTGGAATCATCACATAGAAATGGATAATATTCCGGAGGTGTCAAATGAATATTCAAAATATGATATTAACTTTACAAAAGCATTGGTCAGAACAAGGTTGTATTTTGATGCAAGCCTATGACGTAGAAAAAGGAGCAGGAACGATGAGTCCATACACTTTCCTGCGTGCCATTGGTCCAGAACCATGGAATGTGGCCTATGTAGAGCCTTCAAGAAGGCCAGCAGATGGACGTTATGGAGAGAATCCTAATCGGCTTTACCAACACCATCAATTCCAAGTAATCATGAAGCCGTCGCCAGACCATATTCAAGAATTATACTTAGATTCTTTACGTGCATTAGGAATCAATCCATTGGAGCATGACATTCGTTTTGTAGAAGATAACTGGGAGAACCCTTCACTTGGCTGTGCAGGTCTTGGGTGGGAAGTCTGGTTAGATGGAATGGAGATTACTCAGTTTACCTATTTCCAACAAGTTGGTGGACTAGAATGTAAGCCTGTCTCTGTTGAGATTACTTATGGAATCGAACGGTTAGCATCTTATATTCAGGATAAGGATAATGTATTTGATCTTGAATGGACAGAAGGATTTACCGTTCGCGATATTTTCCTACAACCAGAATATGAGCATTCCAAATATACTTTTGAAACATCTGATGTGGACATGCTATTCAACCTTTTTACTATTTATGAAAAAGAAGCACATCGTCAAATGGAGGAAGGATTAGTCCATCCTGCCTATGATTATGTATTAAAATGCTCTCATGTATTTAATCTTCTTGATGCAAGAGGCGCAATTTCGGTTACAGAAAGAACGGGCTATATCGGACGTTGCCGAACACTTGCCAGAAAGGTAGCAAAAACATTCTATGAGGAACGTGAAAAATTAGGATTTCCGATTTTAAAGGCTAAGGAGGAAAAAAACCATGAGTAAACACAATCTATTAATCGAAATCGGCCTTGAGGAAATGCCTGCAAGATTTGTAACGAATTCAAGAATCCAATTAGCAGAAAAAATCGAATCCTGGTTTACTGGTCATAAAATCGGGTTTGGTGAAATTGTTTCTTATTCAACACCACGAAGACTAGCCATTCTTATTAAGGATGTAGCTGAGTCCCAGGAAGACATCCAAGAAGAAAATAAAGGTCCTGCGAAAAAAATCGCCCTCGATGAAAATGGTGAGTGGACAAAAGCTGCTCAAGGATTCTGTCGCGGACAAGGTATGAGTGTAGAGGATATCTATTTTAAAGAAATCAATGGTGTAGAATATGCCCATGTGCAGAAGTTTATTCAGGGCCAAGAAACGAAATCGCTTCTTTCCAATCTTCAATCCATCATAACTGGACTAACCTTCCCAAAAAATATGAGGTGGGCTGATCAAGAGCTAAGATATATACGACCTATAAAATGGATTGTAGCTCTTTTTGATCAGGAGATTATTCCATTTGCAATCGCAGGGGTAGAAACAAGTAACTGGAGTTTAGGACATCGTTTTCTAGGTGAAAAAATTGTGATTGATAATCCATCTGATTACGAACAACAGTTATTAGGTCAGTATGTAATCGCCAATTCGGCGGAAAGAAAAAAGGCCATTGTATCCCAGCTTGAAAAGCTTCAAGAAGAAAATGAATGGGTGATCCCAATTGACGAGGATTTGCTTGAGGAAGTAAATAATTTAGTAGAATATCCTACTGTACTATTTGGGCGGTTTGAAGAAGAATTTTTGGATATTCCAGAATCTGTATTAATTACTTCAATGAAGGAGCATCAACGTTATTTCCCAGTTAAATCAAAGGATGGAAAGCTTCTACCTTTCTTTGTGACTGTGCGTAATGGCGATCATAATCACCTAGATACTGTTGCAAAAGGGAATGAAAAGGTACTTCGAGCAAGATTAGCAGATGCTGCATTCTTCTATAAAGAAGATCAAAAGGTGGAGATTAGTAAAGCCTTATCTAAACTGGAAAATATCGTTTATCACGAAGAGATTGGGACACTTTCAGAAAAGGTTCAACGCGTTCGTCAATTAACCAATAAAATAGCCGATATGTTAGGACTTAATGCTGAGGAGAAGGCTTCTGCAGATCGCGCTGCAGAGATATGTAAGTTTGATCTTGTAACGAATATGGTATATGAGTTTCCTGAACTGCAGGGCTTTATGGGGGAAAGATACGCCTTGCAAAAGGGCGAAAAGGAAATGGTTGCTAAAGCAATTAACGAGCATTATATGCCTAGAAATGCTGAAGATGAATCGCCGGCAACTAATGTAGGTGCGGTTCTTTCGATTGCAGATAAATTAGATACGATTGCTTCCTTCTTCGCTATTGGGATGATTCCAAGCGGTTCTCAGGATCCATATGCTTTAAGACGTCAAGCTTCTGGGGTAGTTCAAACCCTACTTCACAAAGGGTGGACCATTGAGATTGAAACGCTTGTAGGGGAAACATTGGATTTGATATTCCAAGCGGGATTCGCTAAAAGGGATAAGGATGAATTAACCCTTGATATTCTATCCTTCTTCAAGCTCAGAGTGAAGCATTTATTGCAAGAGCGTTCTATTCGATATGATTTAATTGATTCCTTACTATCCACTAATATTGGTGTAGTTGCATCACTAGTGAAAAGAGCAGAAGTATTAGAAAGTAATAAAGAGAAAGATGGTTTCAAGGAGAGCATTGAAGCGTTAAGCAGGGTATTAAATATCTCTTCCAAGGCTGAAAATGCTGGGGAAATTAATACAGAGCTATTTGAAAGCGAATATGAGAATGAGCTTTATGAAAAATATTTAGCTGTAAAAGTTCTCTTAGAGCAACCAATCCTTGAGGAAGATTATTTTGATTTGCTGGTTTCCATGAAGGATGTCATCAATCAATACTTTGATCACACAATGGTCATGGCTCAGGATGATAAAGTTCGTCAAAATCGCTTAAACTTGATGGTCAAGATTGCTCAGGTAATTAATCAATTTGCAAATGTAAAAGAAATTATAGTAAAATAAGTTGTTTGAATAAGTAAATGATGGAATGTGAGAGCAATGTTTATTAATAACATTGCTCACCTCCATCATTTTCTTTTTCGAGGATAGCAATTTTTCAGTGATTATTGTATTACATTCCTCAAAGAGTATGTAAAAAATATGAAATATAGAATGTAACAAGATCTTGCCTTTTTCATTTTGACTAAAAAAGTATATAATATTTTATGTAAAAGTATAGCATTAATTGGTTTTTAATAGGGATTACAGGTGGTGAGACCAATAGAACTTAATAAAAGGCAAGAACACATATTACAAATAGTGAAAGAAAATGGACCAATAACCGGAGAAAACATTGCGGAAAGATTAAATTTAACGAGGGCTACATTGCGCCCTGATTTAGCCATCTTAACAATGGCAGGATATTTAGATGCAAGGCCGAGGGTTGGTTATTTTTATACTGGTAAGTCTGGTGTACAGCTAATCAATGAGAAATTACAAAAGCTATCAGTAGGTAATTATCAATCCATACCTGTCGTCATCAACGAAAATATTTCGGTATATGATGCTATTTGTACGATGTTTTTAGAGGATGTTGGGACTTTGTTTGTCGTTGATAAACAATCAAATTTAGTGGGCGTATTGTCACGAAAGGATTTACTTCGGGCAAGCATAGGAAATCAGGAACTTACTACACTTCCTGTTAATATAATTATGACTAGAATGCCCAATATTACGATGTGCAAAAAAGAAGATTCTTTAATGGATGTAGCAAAGTTATTAATAGAAAAACAAATTGATGCATTGCCCGTCGTTAAGGAAACAGAACAGGGCTATGAAGTGGTTGGCAGAATAACAAAAACAAATTTAACAAAAGCCTTTCTTGAGTTAGGAAGTAATCAGTAAGGATTTAGAAGGGAGATGGTTACAAAAATGGGGAAAATTCCAATCATATATGTTGTTTCGGATTCTGTAGGAGAAACGGCAGAATTAGTAACGAAAGCAGCTATTAGTCAATTTCCTTTAAATGATGTAACGATCAAAAGGTTTCCATATGTTGAAGATAAAGTAAATATTGATGAAGTAATCTCACTTGTTAAGATGGATCATGGGATGATTGCTTATACATTAGTAAAGCCTGACATCCGTTCATATATGCGAGAATCAGCAGAGAAGGAAAATATTTATGCAATTGACATTATTGGTCCCTTAATGGACCAAATACAGAATTTATGCCAACAAACTCCTCTTTTTGAACCGGGGTTAGTGAGAAAATTAGATGATGAGTATTTTAAAAAGGTGGAAGCAATTGAATTTGCGGTAAAATATGATGATGGCCGAGACCCTCGTGGGATTCTTAAGGCTGATATCGTCCTCGTTGGTGTATCACGTACTTCAAAAACTCCGTTATCACAATATTTAGCTCATAAGCGATTGAAGGTAGCGAATGTTCCAATCGTTCCTGAGGTGGACCCACCAGACGAACTCTTTCAGGTACCTGCATCAAAATGCTTTGGGTTAAAGATTAGTCCAGACAAATTAAACCAAATCAGGCGGGAAAGATTAATTTCTCTTGGTCTGAATGATCAAGCAAGCTATGCAAATCTGGAAAGAATTAAAAACGAAATGACCTACTTCGAAGCTATCACATCAAAAATTGGTTGCCCAGTCATTGACGTAACGAATAAAGCAGTAGAGGAAACAGCAAATATCATATTAAACCATTATTATCAAAAAAGAATATAAAAACAGGGGTCTGATTCTTAATCCTAGCTCATATACAGCTATAGAGAGTTGTATATGAAACTAAAAGGAGGTCTCAGATCCCTTTCGTTTTAAAAGATATACATATTTATTTAACAAAATTTTAACTTTTTGCCATTCAAAGTATTGGAAAAAGTAAATATTATGTACTATAATAAAAAATTGTGATAAAAATTAATATTTTTAGGTTTAGACTTCAGTTTGAACGAATAAACTATTAATTGTCAGAAGTCAAGTTCACTTCCCCAAAAAAATTCGACATGCATATCTTTGCAAAAGTTGAAAGAATAAAGAAGGAATATGCGAAAGTGTGTAGAATTACTAGTACATTGGGCAAACCAACGATTTATGTTGATGCCGACTCATGTCCAGTTAAAGAGGAAATTGTCGAAATTTCGGAGAGGTTTTCTGTGGAAGTTATTTTTGTGGCCTCATATGACCATGTGAAAAATAACTTATCTATGGGAACATGGAAATTTGTTGATTCAAGAAAAGAAGCCGCAGATTTATTTATCATGAATAAGGTCAAGGCAGGGGATATTGCGATAACCCAAGATATTGGATTAGCTTCCATTCTTTTACCAAAGAAGGTTCATGTATTATCTCCAAAAGGGGATCCCTATATGGAAACTAAAATGGATACTGCTCTAGATCTTAGATATCTTTCCGCTAAAGGTAGGCAACAGGGGATATATGGGAAGGGTCCAAAACCTTTCACAAAAGAAAATAGACAAAAATTTAGAAAAGAACTAATAAAAATTTTGTCGATAATTGAAGGAAAAATGTAATTAATCTAGAATACCTCATAAGTAAAATGGAGTTGTTCTCATGACAGAGCGCATCGCCGAAGAAAAATTAAATGAAATTCGGCAAGCAGTTGATATAGTCGATGTCATTGCTGACTATGTTCAACTTAAAAAGCAAGGCCGAAACTACTTTGGACTATGTCCGTTTCATGGAGAAAACACACCATCATTCTCAGTGTCACCTGATAAGCAAATTTATCATTGCTTTGGTTGTGGAGCAGGGGGAAATGTGTTTTCCTTTTTAATGGAGCTAGAAGGTCTTTCATTTCAAGAAGCCGCTGTAAGGCTTGCTAAAAAGGCAAATGTTGAATTAGAAATCCATCCATCTGGAGTTAGCAGAGGAAAATCAATTCCAAAGGATACTCAGATGATGGTTGATGCTCACGATGTATTACGTAAATTCTATCACCATTTGTTAGTAAACACAAAAGATGGTCAACACGCTTTAGAATACCTGCTTAACAGAGGCTTTACATTAGAGTCCATTGATAAATTCCAGATAGGATATGCATTAAAGTCATGGGATTTTATCTATAAGTTTTTGATCAAAAGAAATTTCCAACCAGAAATTCTTGAGAAGGCAGGACTCATAATAAAACGGGAAAGGGACGGGACCTATTTTGATCGTTTTCGAGATCGAATTATGTTTCCTATTTTTGACCAAAACGGAAATACGATTGCTTTTTCAGGAAGATCATTGGGCGCTGAAGAGCCAAAATATTTAAATAGCCCTGAAACGGCAATCTTTAATAAAAGTAAAATTTTATATAATTACCATTTAGCAAGGCCAATTATTAAAAAATTACAGGAAGTAGTTCTTTTCGAAGGATTTGCTGATGTGATCGCTGCAGATAAGGCTGGAGTTGAAAATGGAGTAGCCTCGATGGGGACCTCTTTAACCTCAGAACACGTTTCAATCATTCGCAGGAATGTGCAAACAGTCACAATATGCTATGATTCCGACAATGCAGGGATAGAAGCTGCCTATCGAGCGGGAAACATGCTTTCTGAAAGCGGCTGCCGAGTAAAGGTGGCTTTAATGCCAGATGGAATGGATCCAGATGAATATATAAATAAGTTTGGTGGAGATAAATATAAAAATGAAGTAATTCATTCGAGCAAAACCTGGATGGCATTCAAGCTTTATTATTTACGAAAAGGAAAAAACCTTAATAATGAAGGAGATCGCCTATTATATATCGAAGAAGTACTCAAGGAAATTTCAAGACTAGAAATGGCGGTTGAAAGGGACCTCTACCTTAGACAATTAGCAACAGAATTCTCTCTTTCACTAGAGGCATTAAAGCTTCAACAAAAACAAATTTATTATAATGAAAAACGTAAGAATCAGGGAAAAGCAATTAATATTCCCAAGCAAAGAATCATCTTAGAAAAGCAAAACAACTCTTTAAAGCCTGCTTTCCATAATGCTGAAAGATATTTACTGGCATATATGTTAAAGGATGAAGATTTGGCTTTTCGCGTTCAGGAAAGGCTTCAAGGTCATACATTTAATATTGACGAACATCAGGCCATATTCACTTATTTATTAGGATATTATACAAAAGGGCTCATGCCTAATGCTGGTGACTTTATTAATTATGTGGAAGATCCTAAGTTGAAAAGAATCATTGCGGAGATTGAAATGTTGACGGTAACGTCGGAGCTCACAGAACAAGAATTAGCCGATTATTTAAAACAGGTGTTGAATTATCCAAAATTGTTAAAGATAAAGGAAAAAGAAGCAGAAGGCAGAAATGCTGAGCGTAGTGATCCTATTCTTGCAGCAAAGATAGCTAAGGAAATTATGGAATTGAGAAAAGAAATCCATTCCTAATTAATATACATGAAGTGTTGTGATTTTTGGAAGGAGGGGTACATATGGCTGAAAAATCGGCCCGTTCAAAAGAGGTTGATTCAGATTTGACCCTAGAACAAGTAAAAGAACAATTAACTGCAGTAGGAAAGAAAACTGGTGTTCTTTCTTATGATGATATCGCTGAGAAATTATCAAGCTTTGTATTAGATTCCCATCAAATGGACGATTTTTACGAATTCCTTCAAGACCAAGGAGTTGAATTGGTAGGAGATAATGATGATGAGGATCCAAATGTACATGAGCTAGAAAAAAATGAAGAGGTATTTGATCTAAATGATTTAAGTGTCCCACCAGGGGTTAAAATCAATGATCCAGTTCGTATGTACTTAAAAGAGATTGGTCGAGTCGATTTATTATCTGCAGAAGAAGAAATCCAGCTTGCAACGAGAATTGAACAGGGAGATGAAGAAGCTAAAAGGCGTCTAGCAGAAGCAAACCTTCGTCTTGTTGTAAGTATTGCAAAAAGATATGTTGGTCGAGGAATGCTGTTCTTAGATTTAATCCAAGAAGGTAACATGGGTCTCATTAAGGCAGTTGAGAAATTTGACTATAGCAAGGGATTTAAGTTCAGTACTTACGCGACATGGTGGATTCGCCAGGCAATTACACGGGCAATCGCAGACCAAGCAAGGACGATTCGTATCCCAGTTCACATGGTGGAAACAATCAATAAGCTAATAAGGGTCCAAAGGCAATTATTGCAGGATTTAGGACGTGAACCGACTCCAGAAGAAATTGCGGAGGATATGGATTTAACGCCTGATAAAGTAAGAGAAATCTTAAAAATTGCTCAAGAGCCTGTTTCATTAGAAACCCCAATAGGTGAGGAAGATGACTCACATCTAGGTGATTTTATAGAAGACCAAGACGCAACATCCCCATCTGAATATGCTGCATATGAGCTTTTAAAAGAGCAGCTAGAGGATGTTCTTGATACATTAACCGATCGAGAAGAAAATGTATTACGACTCCGTTTTGGACTCGATGACGGGCGTACTCGTACCCTTGAAGAGGTAGGTAAAGTATTTGGAGTAACCCGGGAGCGTATTCGTCAAATTGAAGCGAAGGCATTGCGTAAGCTTCGCCATCCTAGCAGAAGCAAGCGTCTAAAAGACTTTTTAGAATAAAAGGATTGCTAATAAATAGTTTACTTCTTACAATAGAGGTAAACTATTTTTATTTTACCTGAAAGAATATCATTTTTTGTAATATACCTTTCGCCCATCATTCATATGAATAATCAATCTATTCCCAATATCGCATGGATGATGGCGCTTAATTTATTAATTGTTTAAGTCATAGGAAGTGACCATATGAGTATGGATGATCATCGAAAAAAGGTAATTGTCAATGAAATATTATATTGGAAGGAAAGTCGTCTCCTTCCTGAGCATTATTGCGACTACTTACTAACCTTATATACAGAAGGAAATCGACCAATAGAATTGGACAAAAAGGCGCCTAACCAAAGGATTAGAATTCTTAGTCTTCTCTTTATATTGCTCATTCCTCTTGCTGTATTTTTTATTTATTTTACTGAATTATCATTTATTTGGCAAATAGCTCTTGAGGCTTTTTTGATTTTTTTAGGATTAATCACAACTTTTTACTTTTCTAAAAAAGGTTTATTAGCCCAAGTGCCCCTTGTTGTTTCGGCTCTAATTCTGCTGTTAACAACGGTGGAAATGATTACAAGAATATTTCCTAATCAGCCAGAAATGCTCTATATGGTTCTGTTTTTAAATTGTTTATTGTGGCTATTTACAGGGAAATTGCTAAAATTAATTTATTTTTTCATCTCAGGGATATTAGGGATTATTGTTTTGATTATTTCTATTTTCATATAACAAAAATTTTTGATAATTTTTTTAATATTTAGAAAATAATTCATTTAAATCCGACGATTCGATATTTGTAATGGATTAGAAAAAGTTGATTTTTGTCAATTTTGCGAACATACTGTGACAAAGTTAACTTTAGGGCTTTTCCTTCTTCTCTTTTTAAAGTAAAATAAAGATTGTTTGTAAATGAATTTTTACGGTATGTTCATACATAAGGGAGGTTATTACATGAATCGAAATCCGATTATTCCATTTGTATTAATTATGGTTTTCGGTATAGGGGCGATGTTCCTACTTTCTTTTAAGGGCTTAGGAGATCATGAGGCTTTAACTGCTGAAAAGAAAGATGGGGGAGAAAAAACAGAAGAAGTAGCATCCAATCCAGAAGATATTTATAAAGCTAGCTGTGTTGATTGTCATGGTGATTCATACCAAGGAGGAGTTGGCCCTGCATTAAATGGTGTTGGTGACCGCTTGTCTAAGGACGAAATTAAAACCATTATTACACAAGGTAAAAATACGATGCCATCTGGTTTAGTTGCCGAGGATAAGGCAGATGCTATGGCAGATTGGTTAGCAGGCTTGAAATAATTAAAAAAACATAAGAGACTGGCTCTAAAAGGGCCTGACACCTTTTCAACCTCCTTGATTGTTAAGGTTTCAGGCTCTTGTATTGAGTCAGTCTCTTTTTTATACTGTAATGGAGGCTTCTAATAAAAGAAAATGTGGTGAAGAAATGAATACACAGAAACTATCTAATCGTTTAGAGACGGTTGCTAAATATATACCAGAGGGGTATAAGCTTGCTGATATTGGTTCCGATCATGCTTATTTACCTTGTTATGCAGTTTTATCTCGAAAAATTTCCTACGCAGTGGCAGGAGAAGTAGTTGAAGGGCCCTTTCAATTGGCACAGAAACATGTTCAAGAAGAGGGATTATCTGAACAAATCTCTGTAAGAATGGGGGATGGGCTTGAAGTAATAAAAAAAGGTGAAGTCGATTGTATCACCATTGCAGGGATGGGTGGTGCACTCATAGCAAGGATTTTGGAGGATGGGAAGGATAAGCTGACCTTAGTAAAAAGATTAATTCTTCAACCCAATATTAGTGCTATTTCCATTCGTTTGTGGCTTATTGAAAATGGCTGGCAGTTGATTCATGAAGAAATATTAGAGGAAGATGGGAAGATATATGAGATTTTAGTATCAGAACAAGGGGAGCCACTCATTCCATACGACCAAAAGGATATGAACAAGGCATTATTGTTAGGTCCTTACTTAATGAGGGAGAAAAGCCAAGTATTTCAAAATAAGTGGTTGAGAGAAATGGAAAACTGGAAACGGATTTTGAAACAAATTGAACAGGCGCCTGATTCAGATGAGAATGAGCAAAAGAAAAGAGAATTAGTGACTAAAATTCAATTTGTTGAGGAGGTTTTAACAAAGTGAAGCAAATAAATGGGCATGAATTGATTCAATTGTTTGAGGCGTTTTCCCCTAAATCCTTAGCAATGGAAGGGGATAAAATTGGGCTGCAAATTGGTCGATTAAATAAACCAATAACCAATGTGATGATCGCGTTAGATGTACTTGAGGAAGTTGTGGATGAGGCAATCCAAAAGAATGTTGAGTTAATCATAGCTCATCACCCATTCATTTACCGTCCGCTTCAAAAAATAACAACCGATACAGCTTATGGAAGAATGATTGAAAAACTTATAAAACATGACATCGCCGTCTATGCTGCCCATACTAATCTAGATGTGGCAAAAGGCGGAGTGAATGACCTTCTAGCTCAAGCATTAGGGCTTAAAAATACGGAAGTATTAATCCCTACATATGATACAAAGTTGAAAAAATTAGTCGTATATGTACCTGTCAGTCATGCGGATTCTGTTAAGCAGGCATTAGGGAATAGTGGTGCAGGTGCAATCGGAAATTATAGTCATTGTTCTTTTTCAGTAAATGGCACCGGTGAATTTCTACCTGGAGAAGATACAAATCCCTTTATTGGTGGCAGGGGAATGCTTGAGAAGGTGGATGAAGCTAGAATTGAGACCATTTTCCCTGAGCATTTACAAAAAAGAGTCATCTCTGCAATGATAAAGGCTCACCCCTATGAAGAGGTTGCCTATGATATTTATCCATTAGAAAATCAGGGGGAGGCTTTAGGACTCGGTCGGATTGGAATGATTGATGAGATGACCTTAGAGGAATTTGCAAGACATGTAAAGGATTCCTTAGAGGTAAAGGGTGTACGGGTGGTTGGAGACCTTACAGCAAAGATAAAAAAAGTAGCTGTATTAGGTGGAGACGGAAATAAATATTTTACTTCTGCAAAATTTAAAGGTGCAGATGTGTACGTTACAGGCGATATGTACTATCACGTTGCCCATGATGCCATGATGGCAGGGCTTAATATTGTAGACCCGGGTCATAATGTCGAGAAAGTGATGAAAAAAGGGGTAGCAAACTATTTGAATCAAGTTTGTGAACAGAAAGGATATTTGGTAACTATTTTTCCTTCTGAAGTACATACGGATCCTTTTCAATTCATTTAAAGGAATTTCTTAAGTCTTTGGAGAGGGGATATTAACTTAGAACTAAAAAGCCCACTAAATTCAGGTGAATTTGGTGGGCTTTTGTAATTATTTCTTTATCTTAGGCAAGATTTTGCTTAAAGGAACCTTTCTCTCTTTTGTCCATGTAGATTGATTATTTGGATCAAACTGTTCAAGAAAAGAGATGACCTCTTTTGTAATTGGTGTAGGGGTGGAGGCTCCAGATGTTACTGCGACTGTTTTGGCGTCCATAATCCATTCCATTTGTAACTCGGAAATGTCGGCAATGCGGTATGCTTTTGTGCCTGCGATCTCTTCAGACACTTGAGCCAAACGGTTTGAATTGTTGCTTTTAGGATCGCCAACAACAATCGTTACATCTGCTTTTCCTGCTTGCTCTGC
The DNA here is from genome assembly GCF_900117315.1 of Bacillus massilinigeriensis. GTDB lineage: Bacteria > Bacillota > Bacilli > Bacillales > Cytobacillaceae > Bacillus_BE > Bacillus_BE massilionigeriensis. Next base: position 2,932,338 of record NZ_LT630337.1, on the reverse strand, counting down.
GACAGCTTCCTGTCTTATTTGTGTGGCTAAGCAAATTTCATTATAGAACTCAGCATGAGGATATTTCTCTTTTAAAAGCTTCATAATTTCGGAAACATCCCATTGGCTCATAGTTGTTTGGTTCGTAACAATGAGCTTTTCAGCTTGAACATTTAAATTTTCTACATCCTCTTTTGTTTCAACGAGATGTACGATGTCGGGCGCTACTCCGACAGCCCCTTCTGGCTCAGGATGGCCCTTTTTCCCAATATAGATTACCTGATAGCCCTCTTGTTTTTTTTGAAGAATTAGATCATGGGTTTTTGTCACATCAGGACATGTTGCATCAATAGTTACTAGTCCCTTTTTCTTGGCAAGTTCTCTTACTTCAGGAGATATTCCATGTGCAGTAAAAATGACTGTACCTGAATCCACCTTTTCTAAGATTTCCTTACGGTTTTTCCCGTCTAATGTAATGATCCCTTCTTCTTTAAAGGCATCTGTGACGTGTTTATTATGAACAATCATCCCTAATATATAAATAGGTCTTGGTAGTGATTTATCTAAAGCAGCATTTCTGGCAATGACCATTGCATCAACAACGCCATAGCAGTAGCCACGAGGTGATATCTTCAAAACTTCCATGCCTTATAATCAATCCTCCTAGAACGAATAGACACAAACCCGGTCTACACATATATAGAGAATAAGAGCCATTTGCTCTTATTCTACATTCCTATTATATAAAACTTGTTAGTAGATTACAAAAGGATTAAGTAAGACCTTAATTTGCAAAAAGAAAGAATGCTGATGTTAGCATCCTTTTCTCTCCTAAATATAAAGTTTGGGTTTGGAGGCTCCTTTGCTCATGCCTTTATGACTACTGACTTTTTCTTTATTTGCCTTTCTTTTTGGAGCAGTCTTTTGTTTCGTTAACGATTTGTCATTAGGCTCCTCCTCTATTTCATTTTCGAGCGAGGCATCCATACCCTCCATACTCTCCATTTCCACATCTTGATTGGATTCTTCTTCTCCACTTGGTGCATCCTTTAATCCTTTATATAGTCGCCACATCGCAGGAAGATTTTTTACCAGTGGTCCATATTGCTGTACCATCGGCCCTATTTGCTGAGCTGCGCTAAGCACCTTCTGAGTATTTTGTAGAAATCCTGTAATAGAGGAAGGGTTGCTGATTGATTTTAATAAACCACCGGGATTTCCTGGGACTGTGCGACCAAAGCCTCCCGGAACACCCATTCCACGTGCTTGATTTCCTCTTCCTAGGATTCTCGCAAGAAGTCCTCCGCCCTTGGATGCTCTTGGGACATTCCCCATTCCCATCCAAGGGGGATTACCCCTCATTGGTCTCATTGGTGGTCTGCCATACATTGGTGGCCTCATATATGGGTTTGGCATTCCTCCTTGAAAAGGAATCCGTTGTCTTGGCGGCATTATAAATGCCTCCTTTCAAAGTCTCGTCTCGTAATAGAATATGCATAAATTTAATAAAAGGTTTTAGGCATGATAATTTTGTTAAAAACCAATAGAACTGTTAAAAATAAATAAGTATAGTATTTGTAGATGTTTAGCAGAAACTTTATTATAATAACAGGATGGACAAATAGGTCTTTTAAAATAGACAAGGAGAACATAATATGGAAACAAAATTTGAACGATTTGATTTTCACCCGTTTATCATAAAAACATTAAATAAGGCAGGCTTTTATGAACCAACAGAAATTCAAGAAAGATTAATACCTACGATATTAAAGGGAGACAGTGCTATTGGTCAATCGCAAACTGGAACTGGGAAGACACTAAGCTACGTACTACCAATCCTACAAAAAGTTGATCCCTCTAGAAAAGAAGTACAGGCTGTTATCACGGCTCCTACAAGAGAGTTAGCTACTCAAATTTATCATGAGATATTAAAATTTACTGAGCAATCAACTGAGAAAGAAATTATCGCTCGCTGTTTTATAGGTGGAACAGATAAACAGCGTTCAATTGAAAGGCTTAAAAATCAACCGCATATCGTTGTAGGAACACCAGGAAGAATTAATGATTTGGTGAAAGAATTAGCATTATTTGTCCATCGGGCTAGCATGCTTGTTGTCGATGAAGCTGATTTAATGCTAGATATGGGCTTTATTGAGGATGTCGATCAAATTGCCTCAAGGATGCCAGAAGAACTGCAAATGCTTGTGTTCTCTGCAACAATTCCTGAAAAGCTAAAGCCATTTTTAAAAAAATATATGGAAAATCCAAAATATGTGCACATAGAACCAAAACAATTAACTGCAGCCAAAATTGAGCATTTATTAATCCCAGCTAGACACAGGAATAAGCTAGATATTTTATCTGAAGCATTAGCTATTTTCAATCCATATTTAGCTATTGTTTTTGCAAATACTAAGAAAATGGCTGATACGATAGCGGATGGCTTAGTAGCAAAAGGCTTAAAGGTTGGGCGTATTCATGGGGATTTATCACCCCGTGAGCGAAAAAAAATGATGAAGCAAATCCTTGATCTTGAGTTTCAATACATTGTTGCGACAGACCTTGCCTCTCGGGGAATTGATATTCAAGGGATTAGTCATGTAATAAATTATGAGTTACCGACCGATCTTGATTTTTACGTTCACCGTGTAGGAAGGACTGCACGTGCAGGCAACTCTGGGATTGCTTTAACTTTTTATGAGGTATCTGATGAGGATGCGTTAAATCAACTCGAAAAAATGGGTGTGGAATTTCAGCATGTAGATATAAAAGATCGCGAATTTGTTGAAATTGGAGATCGTAATAAACGAAAGAATCGGCAAAGACAGCATGATGATATTGACCAAAAGGCAAAATCATTAATTAAGAAACCAAAAAAGGTCAAACCAGGCTATAAAAAGAAAATGAAGTATGAGATGGATAAAATAAAGAAACGAGAAAGAAGACTAAAGAATAAATAATCTTTACAGGGAGAGATATTCATGCTTAAGATAGGTTCTCATGTTTCGATGAGTGGGAAGGGAATGCTTCTTGCTGCTAGTGAAGAGGCGGTTTCTTATGGAGCTAATACATTTATGATTTATACTGGGGCCCCACAAAATACAAGAAGAAAAAAGATAGAGGATTTGAATATTGAAGCGGGACGCAAGCATATGGAGTTAAACGGAATCAATGAAATCGTTGTCCATGCCCCGTATATCATTAACATTGGAAACACTACAAATCCCGCTACATTTGAATTGGGAGTTAACTTTCTTAGATCTGAAATTGAACGGACAGAAGCGATAGGGGCAAATCAAATTGTTCTACATCCTGGTGCACATGTTGGAGCAGGAGCAGAAGAAGGAATTAAGAAAATTGTGGAAGGGTTAAATGAAGTATTAACGGGGAAAGAGACTGTTCAAATTGCTCTTGAAACGATGGCAGGGAAGGGTTCAGAATGTGGAAGATCCTTTGAGGAGCTAGCGAGTATTATTGAAGGAGTTCACCATAATGATAGGCTTTCCATTTGCTTCGATACTTGTCATACTCATGATGCAGGATACAATATTGTAGATGACTTTGATGGGGTTCTTGAAAGCTTTGATAAAATCATTGGAATTAATCGATTAAAGGTGCTTCATATAAACGATAGTAAAAACGAGCGGGGAATGCGGAAAGACCGTCATGAAAATATCGGTTATGGCCACATAGGTTTCGATGCCCTCAATTACGTTGTTCACCATCCACAATTAATGGATGTTCCAAAAATATTAGAAACGCCATATATTGGCGAGGATAAAAACAATAAAAAGGCCCCATATAAACAAGAAATTGATAGCTTGAGAAACAAGAAATTTAATGAAAATCTTATCGATGATGTATTAAAAGGTTGATTCATTGAGCATAAAAAGCGGTTATCCTAAAAAATGCATTGCACCTTGGATAGCCGCTTTTTCTAAGTATAGGTAGATAATCCTTTATTTTGTAAATTGGATAAAGAGCCGATTAACCTCTTTTGCTGTTTCAGGTCCAACAATCTTGGCAACTTCCTTAATGAACTTTGTTCGTTCTGTGTTATTGAAAATATTAACTTTGTTTTTTCTTAAGTACTCCGAGAGGACTTCAGCATGTTTTCGATTAATGGAAATATTGAATTGCTTGGCATATTTTAATAGTTCATCTGAGGTAATCGTACTTACCTTATAATTAATAATATTTTCAAAAATTTTCATTCATATCACTCCCCTCTGTAATCTATGATGTAACGAATGGAAAAGTGACTAAAAAATGTATTTATACCCCATTTGCTAACAACGATAAGAAGATTCTAATGAAAGACGAATGAAGGCAAAGTATATTTTAAAAAAGTTCATAATATGCATATAAAGATTCCGTTAGTCCAGCAGGCTTCTTTACATTGAAGAGAACATCTAGTATACTCAAATTTGTAAATCGGAATGATTCTTAATTTGTAAGGTGATTATATGAATTTTAGCAATACAGTCATTGAAATAGAAGACGTAACGTATCGATACGAAAAGGAGAATGCTCTCGAGAATATTCATTTAGTAGTACCTGAGGGAGCCTTCCTAGGAATTGTTGGTCCAAATGGTTCAGGTAAATCAACATTATTAAAGCTGATCTTAGGCCTTTTAAAGCTACAAAAAGGAAATATTCGATTGTTTGGTCAGGATATCAGTCGATTTAGGGATTGGGATAAAATTGGATTTGTCTCCCAAAAGGCAAATTCCTTCAATACAGGTTTTCCTGCAACGGTTCAAGAAGTGGTTGCCAGCGGATTAACAAAAAAAATTGGATTATTTAAGATGAAAAATAAAGCGCATCGAGAGAAAATTAACCAAGCAATAGAATCTGTTGGTTTATCTCATTATGCCAAACAAAATATTGGCGAGCTTTCAGGTGGTCAGCAGCAACGTGTTTTTATTGCAAGGGCATTAGTCAGCGATCCAAGTCTGCTTATCTTAGATGAACCAACTGTCGGTGTGGATGCAAAAAATGTTCAATCCTTTTATCAAATGCTTGATGACTTAAATAAAAAAAGAGGAATCACACTTGTATTGGTCACCCATGATATCGGGACTATCACTGACAAGGTTACCCATGTTGCCTGTCTTAACAAGCATTTGCATTTCCATGGGGATACTGAAGAGTTTGAAAAGCTAAACATGAATGAAATGTCAGATTTTTATGGTCATGATGTTCATCTCCTTAACCACAATCATGAACACGAGCATGAACATGAATATGGGGGCTCTGTCGTATGATTGAAGGATTAATGCATTATGAATTTTTACAAAATGCGTTTATTACAGGATTAATCATTGGAATTATTGCCCCGTTATTAGGTGTTTTTGTTGTTGTCAGAAGATTATCCTTAATAGCAGATGCATTAAGCCATGTAACATTAGCTGGAATAGCCGCGAGCCTTTTACTTGAAAAAAAACTAATGATTATGAACGGGTTGAATCCAATTTATATGGGGATGGGCTTTTCAGTTGTGGGCTCTCTTTTTATTGAAAAGTTAAGAACGGTGTATAAGCATTATCAGGAGTTGGCAATCCCGATTATCCTATCTGGAGGTATAGGCCTCAGTGTCATTTTTATTTCATTAGCGGATGGCTTTAATTCAGATCTTTTTAGTTATTTATTTGGAAGTGTAAGTGCCGTTAGTCGCCAAGACCTTTGGGTTATTCTTTTTATTAGCATTGCTGTCATGATAATTATTTTCTTCTTATATAAAGAATTGTTTTTGCTTTCCTTTGATGAAGAATATGCGAAGGCCTCTGGCATTTCGGCTAAGAGTATTCATTTTATTTTCATCATTATGGTAGCTTTAGTTATTGCTGCTTCCATGCGGATTGTTGGGATTCTTCTTGTCTCTTCTTTAATGACCTTGCCAGTTGCCGCAAGCATCCGAATAGCGAAGGGCTTTAAACAAACACTTTTATTTTCTGTCATCTTTGGAGAGGTATCAGTACTTGGTGGACTAATTCTTTCCTTTTATTTGGATTTGGCACCAGGTGGAACAATTGTCATGATTGCGGTTCTCATATTAATGGTAGTCATCTTAATGAAAAAACTATGGATGTCAAGACCTGTCTCATAAGGGGTGAATAATAAGTGGACGTAAGTACAGCACTCGAGCTATTGAAGGAAAAGGGATTTAAACATACCGGAAAAAGAGAAGAAATGCTGCAGCTGTTTTCGAACAGTAACAGATACTTAACTGCAAAAGATGTACTTGATCAAATGAAGGGTGATTATCCCGGACTTAGCTTTGATACGATTTATCGTAACTTATCATTATTTTATGAGTTGGGAATTTTTGAAATGACTGAGTTGTCTGGGGAAAAACATTTTCGTTTTACGTGCTCCCATGATCATCACCATCATCATTTCATCTGTTTGGATTGTGGAACGACAAAGGAAATTAAAACTTGCCCTATGCTTGAAATTGAAGAAAGCCTAAAGGGCTACAATATTTCCGGACATAAATTTGAAATATATGGAAGATGTCCAGAATGTCGAATGAAACTAGAACATGTAATGAATGAACAACAAAATGTATGAACTGAGGCTGTCTCATTGGGTGTATAGCACCTTGAAGACAGCCTCTTTCACATTATATTGATTCTGTTTTCAACCATTGATGAACCCATTCATTTGCTTCTTTCCAATTGTTTACACGGACGACTCCATTTGGGGTTGGATCTTGGTTATAGGGTGTATCAAATAATAATACTGGTATTTTACATTCTTCATGAATCATTACCGCATTATCATGTTTGTCCTCAAAGAAGATTTCCACTTGATACTTTTTAGCAGCTTCAACTTTATTATGAGTTCCAAGTAAATCAATGGTATGAAAGTTAAGCTTTTGTTTGTGAAACCAATCCTTTGTAACCTCTTTAAGATGGGAACCACGGGCGCTAATAAAAAAGAGATCATGCTGTTTTTCCCAATTTTTTAATACGTTCCAAGCACCTGAAGCCAATGGGGATTCTGAATATATTTTTGGTTCCATTTTGGAGAACCACTTTGCAAATTCCTTTTCGGAAATATCTACTAAGGGCATAAAATCATATTGTTTTATATCATCAAGTGTAATATTTAATTGGAAGGCATCATTTAAATAAGGAACAAATGTGGACGGACAAGTCACGGTTCCATCAATGTCAATTCCAAAGCGTTTTTTCATATTATTGCTCTCCTTAAACAGGTAGTATATTTCACTATTTTAACGCAAATTATACAAGAGGTCGACAGAAATAGGTATAAATCGACTTAAGATAAGTCCCCTCTCACCCCATTGATTAGACAAAATTTAACACAGTTAATTATGGCCTCCTCGGATACAATAATAAATGCTCCTATCATGAAAGTGAGGGATCCTGATGGCAGATCAAGGACGCAACAACGAAGAGATAATACTTCGTAGTAGTAATAGTGAGCAGAATGATGGAACCAGTATGAACAATTCCTCAGAAAATGCTAATTCGGCATCGAATATATCTACACCTGTAGAAAATGGAGCGACAACGAATGATACTTCATCAAGCTACAGGGAAGAGACTGCTGCAGAAATAGCTGCTCCTGTATCCTTAGGTAGGAATGTGAATGAGGGTCAAGGTGAACAGGCTACAAGTGGTCGAGGAATTGGGTACGCTGCTCTTGCGTTGTCTATACTATCACTATTTGTATGGCCAGTGTTATTTGGAGCAATCGGTATCGTACTTGGTTTCTTAGCAGTACGAAGAGGAGCCACAGGGCTTGGTAGTTGGGCGATTGGAATTGGAGCATTATCTATTATAATCGGTATGTTCGTAATGCCGTTCTTTTAACCCTTTTCAGGCTTGGGGCACTTGAAAAGGAAAGGGCTTGGCAAACTGCCAAGCCCTTTATTTTCATTTGAAGATATATTTATTTAAAGAAGATTGATTACTTTCCTTCGATTTGTTCTTGTTTTTGCTTTTCATAATACTCTTGTGCAATTTGATCGATTTCCTTCTTTAATTCCTCTACCATCGTCTCTTCAGGTACTTTTCTTACGATTTTCCCTTTGCGGAAAAGCAGACCTTCACCACGCGCACCAGCTATTCCAATATCTGCTTCACGTGCTTCTCCTGGTCCATTAACAGCACAACCAAGTACTGCCACTTTAATCGGTGCTTTGATTTGTTGAATATATTCCTCAATCTCATTTGCAATACTAATTAAATCAATTTCAATGCGACCGCATGTCGGACAGGAAATTAAAGTAGCTGCGTTAGAGGAAAGCCCGAAAGCTTTCAATAGTTCCCTCGCAACCTTCACCTCTTCGACTGGATCGGCGCTTAATGAGATGCGTAGGGTGTTTCCTATCCCCTTACTTAATATTGCTCCAAGGCCTGCAGCACTCTTCACAGTACCTGCAAAAAGCGTACCTGATTCAGTGATACCAAGATGTAATGGGTAATCAAATGCTCTTGCTGCTTTTTCGTAGGCTTCAATAGCAAGGTTCACATCAGATGCCTTCATCGAAACAATGATATCATGGAAATCTAAGTCTTCAAGGATCTTGATATGGTGTAGAGCACTTTCAACCATGCCATCTGCTGTTGGATAACCGTATTTGTCGAGAATTCGTTTTTCCAGGGATCCAGCATTAACCCCTATACGAATTGGAATCCCACGTTCTTTCGCTGCTTTAACAACAGCTTCAACCTTCTCGCGTTTACCGATATTTCCAGGGTTTATTCTGATTTTATCGGCTCCTCCCTCGATTGCCTTAAGTGCTAGTTTATAATCAAAGTGGATATCAACAACAAGGGGAATATTAATCCTTTTCTTGATCTCTGCGATTGCCTCTGCCGCTCTCATGTCAGGACAGGCCACGCGAACAATTTGACATCCTGCCTCTTCTAAGCGTTTGATTTGGGCTACAGTCGCTTCCACATCATGTGTTTTTGTCGTCGTCATACTTTGGATAAATAGTTCATTACTTCCGCCTATCGTTAAAGGCCCTACTTTAACTGGGCGAGTTTGTGTACGATTTATAATTTCACTCAATGGTGATTCGCTCCTTTAATAAAGATCAACCTATCGATTTTATCTTTCCACTTCTAAGTAATTGTATCAATGAACAGCTTATATTGACAAGAATCTAGTATGATGACCTTAAGGATTCGACTTCAATTTCTCATGGTAATTGGGGAATTTATAGGTTTTTCCTGTTTGTATATTCTCTGGCTTTATGCCATTTAAATCGATAAAATCCTCTATCACTTGATTGATTGAAACAGGAGGAGAAGATTCTAATTGTTTTTCAACAATGGATAGAACTGTTTCCCCACGCTTCACTTCATAAGTGAAAAAGGCTATTTTTCCTTCTTCTAAATCAATAGATTTTTCTTTTGCTTCTGTTTTTTGCTCGGTTACTGCTGGTAGAGTCCCATTCGTTAGGTCATAGTAGATGATATATATAACTAGAGCTGTGACGAATAAAAGGATTAGACGCTTCATTGGGACATTTCCTCCTTGTATAAATAAGGATTTGTCCTAATATATGCGTTTTACTAGAATAGTAGAACTCTTATTAGTAAGAGAAATAATAGAAGAGCATGAGATTCTAATCCTAAAATCCCATGCTCTATTAATTAATCTTCCGTATTCACTTCACCAGGTACATCCTTTATTGCTAGTAATAGAATGACTAGGGATACAAAAAAGTTAATAAGAAATGCGCTTGGTACTGCTGTTTTTAAGAAATCCATAATAAAGAAAAATACTGTTGGAAGAGTTACCGCATAAGCAGACATCCTCCAAAGATGTCGGTATTGAAGGTTTTTTCTTAATGAGTTTTTAATCAATAATCCGAATGCGGCAACAATAGAAATTTCAATAAATTGTAAGGCACTCGCGAAGATAAAACTAATAATAATGACGATAGGAATAATGATAACAAGAGATTTTTCAATAACATTTAGAAAGTCTGTGAAATCTTTCTTTGAAATGGTCAAATCATTCATTAATGAATAAGAATAGGATTCAGTTTGACCTCCTGCAATTAAGACAAACTCATCCTTTAGGATTCCAATCGTATTTCCACGATTTTTAAGACTTGCTTGATCAACGGCACCAGTACCATCTAAAACAATGGTGAAATCATCACGATCAATGAAAATGGGTTCAGTTTGATCGGTTTGAAGCTGTCCGTCTTTAATAGTAAAGGAAGGGATTTCTTCTTGAATGGTTTCTTTAGCTGAACTGATTCCATTCGTAAATGCAGTACTAAAATAAATCATTGTTGGAATAACAGTGATTAATGAGAGAAAAAAGACATAAAGTATCGTTTTTCCAATCCCTTGATTTCGAAAAGACGCTATATCCTTTGGTGAATAAATACTCCTAATGAATTGCTTAAATATATTCATTGATGTACACCTCTTTTTAGAATCTACTTTTATTTTAGTTTAACCTATGTTGCTTTCACAAGAAAGAATAGGGAATATGTTCATGGTTTTGACAAATGGAAATAATAACTAAAATGTAGTACAATTAGGAAGAAAAAATCTTGAAAATTTTAAGTATAGAGAATATAAATAAAAATAATGGAGATTTTAATTTTGTCATGGTGCAAATCATTTGAAAGGTGCATTTAACTTTGGTAATCTAACATAAAGAACTTTAGAAACATTTAATTATTAAAAATGTTTCTAAGTTAATAAAAAATATTACATAGGAGGAATAAAAAATGGCTTTTGAATTACCACAATTACCTTATGCTTATGATGCTTTAGAACCACATATTGACAAAGAAACAATGAATATTCACCATACGAAACATCACAACACATATGTTACAAACCTTAACAATGCTTTAGCAGGAAATGAAGAGCTTCTTTCAAAATCAGTAGAAGAAGTAATTTCTAACCTAGACGCAGTTCCTGAATCAGCACGTACTGCTGTTCGCAACAATGGAGGCGGTCATGCTAACCACTCTCTATTCTGGCAAATTCTATCTCCAAATGGCGGTGGAGAACCTTCTGGTGAGTTAGCAGATGCTATTACTAAAAAGTTTGGTAGCTACGATGGATTTAAAGAAGAGTTTACTAAAGCAGCAACAACACGTTTTGGATCTGGTTGGGCTTGGCTAGTTGTTAGCAATGGTGAATTGGAAGTTACAAGCACACCTAACCAAGATTCACCATTGATGGAAGGAAAAACTCCAATCCTTGGTTTAGATGTTTGGGAGCATGCCTACTATCTAAATTATCAAAATCGTCGTCCAGATTACATTAATGCATTCTATAATGTGATTAACTGGGATGAGGTTTCAAAACGATATACTTCAGCAAAATAATTAAAACTATGTCAAAACGGCAGACTTATGGAGTCTGTCGTTTTTTTGCGTTTAAATGGGTTGAATAATCATTTTGTCTTTGTAGGAAACTACCTCTAGATAAAAAGGGGAGTATCTTTATGAGTAAAATGAAAAAATTGATTGGTGACGTAGAGCTTTCAAGGGATTTAACCTTGCTGCTTTTTATTGGGGGCTTATATTCGTTAAGTGTCGCTCTTTCAAATACGTTCGTGAATATCTATCTTTGGAAGCAATCAGGTCAATATTTTGATTTAGGGTTATACAATTTATCCATTGTAGTTTTACAGCCCTTTACATTTATTATTGCTGGTAGATGGGCAAAAAAGGTTGATAGGGTCATTGTATTTCGGATTGGAGTCATATTTTTAACACTATTTTACCTAACAGTATTATTTTTTGGGGAGAATGCATCAAAGTATATTCTTCTACTCGGTGGCTTGTTAGGAATTGGATATGGCTTTTATTGGTTAGCCTTTAACTTATTAACCTTCGAAATAACAGAGCCTGAAACAAGAGACTTTTTTAATGGATTTCTAGGGATTTTATCTTCGGTTGGGGGAATGATTGGACCAATCGTGGCTGGATATATTATTTCAAGAATGGAAAATTTTACAGGGTATACCATTGTATTTGGTCTTTCTTTTGGTCTATTTTCTCTTGCTGTCATATTGAGCTTATTTATTAAACGTAGACCAGCTCATGGGCAATATTACTTTAAGAGGATCTTAAAAGAAAGAAAGTTTAATAATAATTGGAAAATGATAACAAATGCCCATTTTTTTCAAGGGTTACGAGAAGGTACCTTTTCATTTGTCATTTCTGTATTTGTATTTCTATCCACAAAAAGTGAACTTTCTCTCGGTACATATGGTTTAATTAATTCGGGAATCTCGTTTGTAGCTTACTACTTTGCCTCCAGATTAATTAAGCCTCAATATCGGAATAAAGCCATTCTTTTAGGAGGTATCATCCTTTATTTCGCCATCTTTCTCATTGTATTTCACCTTACCTACACGAAATTACTAATATACGCAGGGATAATTGCTATTGCCTATCCTCTATTATTAGTACCGTACATTTCTATGACCTTTGATGTTATTGGACGAGGTTGGAAGGCTGCCGAAATGAGGGTTGAATATATTGTTGTACGTGAAATATTTTTAAATTCGGGAAGAATTGTTTCCGTCGTCATGTTTTTATTAACGATCTCTCTCTTTAATCCAGAAAAGGGGATTCCGCTTTTGCTCCTTATCCTTGGCCTAGGTCATACACTTATCTATTTTTTCATAAGAAAAATTTCTTTAAAGCCGACCTAAAGGGGAGAAGACTACTCTCCGTTTTTTCCTACTTATGAATTATGTAGAAAATACTGGAGCAACCATTACTACTCTTGTTATTAAATAATATAAATTTGTTATCCTTCAATGACATTGTGTCCTTTGAAAGTGAAAATGATTGAGGATGTGTGGTACTTGTGAATAAAAAACAAAAAAATAAAAAAACACACGTTCCGTTTCGGTTAAATTTTATCTTTTTTATTGTTTTTATGCTTTTCTCAGTTCTTGTTTTACGATTAGGTATTGTACAAATTGTATACGGTGATGACTATAAAAGGGAGATTGAACGAACAGATGATAAATTCGTCAATATTTCTGTACCAAGAGGTAAAATGTTTGACCGTAATGGAAAAACGATAGTTGATAATAGGCCAAAAAATGCAATAACCTACACGAACCGAGGCGCTAAGCAAGAGGATATGCTCAAAGTAGCAGAAAGATTGGCAAAACTAATTGAAGTAAAACCTGACAAGGTTCAGGAAAGAGATAAAAAGGATTATTGGATTTTAATTAATCCTGATCGTGCGAAGGCAAAAATATCTGTGGATGAATGGAATCGATTCAAACAGAAAGAAATTGATGATGAAAAAATATATGAACTTCAGCTGAAACGCATAACAAGGAATGATTTAAAGGAACTATCAAAGGATGATTTGGAAGTATTAGCGATTTTCAGGGCCTTTAATAGTGGGTATGCATTAACTCCACAAATTGTAAAAAATGAAAATGTGACAAAGGAAGAATTTGCGGCAGTTAGTGAAAACTTAGAATATCTCCCAGGAGTAGATACAACAACCGATTGGGATAGAACCTATAAATTTGGAAATACATTAAAGACCGTTTTAGGGAAAGTGACCAATTCAGATGAAGGTTTGCCTGAAGAAAAGGTTAATTACTATTTATCCAGAGATTACAGTCGAAATGATCGTGTAGGAAAAAGTTATTTAGAAATGCAATATGAAGATGTTTTACACGGACAAAAGGCTAAAGTAAAAAATAAAACAGATAAATCAGGGAATGTTATTGAAGCTGTACAAGTGTCCGAAGGAAAACGGGGGAAGGATCTTATTTTAACAATTGATATGGACCTTCAGCGTTCCGTTGAAAAAATCATTGAAAAAGAATTATGGAATATGAAGAGAAAACCTGCTACAAACTTATTGGATAGAGCTTTTGTTGTTTTAATGGATCCAAACACAGGGGAAGTATTAACGATGGCAGGGAAGCAGATCACAAAGGATGACAAAACGGGCAAAATGGAAATGTCGGATTTCGCATTAGGAAATATTACTACCGCCTATAATGCTGGATCGGCTGTTAAGGGTGCCACAATTTTAACAGGGTTTAATACCGGTGCAATTAGCCCAGGGACGATTCTATATGATACTCCATTATTGATAAAAGGAACTCCGCCTAAGAAGTCGTGGAAAACGATGGGGAGTATTGACGATCTTTCTGCATTAAGGATGTCATCTAATGTGTACATGTTTAGAACGGCGATTTCTATTGGGAAAGGGAAGTATGCTCCACATGAGCCACTTGATCTTGAGATTACTGCTTTTGATACCATTCGTGACAACTTTAGCCAATTTGGTTTGGGAGTTAGGACGGGAATAGACCTACCGAATGAACAAGTTGGTTTTAAGGGGTCCGACACAAGACCTGGCTTTTTACTCGACCTTGTTATTGGGCAGTATGATATGTATACACCCATGCAGATGGCACAATATGTTTCAACTATTGCCAATGGAGGATATCGTGTTCAACCGCATCTTGTTAAGGAAATTAGAGAACCACTAGAGGATAGTAGCAAATTAGGACCTATTTCCGAGGAAATCGAACCTAAAATACTTAATCGTCTGGATATGAAAACAAAATGGATTAAACGAGTACAGGAGGGTTTCCGTCAAGTAATGCAGTCACCTGGTGGAACGGCTACATCCTATTTTGGATCGAAATCTTACAAACCAGCTGGCAAGACCGGAACAGCCCAGGCTTTCTACGATGGACCTGAGAGATATAAATATGAAGAACCACCAGAGGTAATGAATGTGAGTCTTGTCTCATATGCTCCTTATGATAATCCTGAAGTGGCAATGGCTGTCATTGTGCCATGGGCATACTCAGGCAGCACCGGACCCTCACCAAACCTGGATATTGGCTCAAAGGTGCTAGATACGTACTTTGATTTAAAGAGGAAACGTGAAGAAGTTGAAAATAAAAAAGAAACCAATCGAAACAACGATGGGAAAATAAGCGATTAATATACTTTAAAAGGGACTGTAATCAGTCTCTTTTTTCTTTTTTAGAAGGTTTGGTGATCAATAGGTGATTATAACAGTAATTCCAATATATGTAAATTTTTTTAATCCCCTTAAAATTTTATCACTCCCTTTTATTCCTATCAATCGACAAATTTACACAATATTTAATTTCTGTTTACATAAGCTTTACAACCCTTTAAAACCAAGTTTACATTCACCAATTATTCTAATTATGTAGAACAAAAACATTAAAAAACTCTTAGGGGGTAAAAATGAATGAAAAGCTTTAAAATCTTGGCATTATCTGCAGTGATTGGAACATCCTTAGTATTCACTACAGCGTGTGGTTCAGAAGGAAGTTCCTCAGGAAGCAGTACTGAACAAACTGGTGAGGACAACAAACAACTGCAAGGCGAAATTAACATAGACGGATCCTCCACGGTATATCCCATTATGGAGGCTGTCGTTGAAGAATACGGAATGTTGCAGCCAGGTGTAAAGGTATCAGCAGCAGGTAATGGTACAGGAAATGGCTTTAAAGCTTTAATTGATGGAAAAACAGTTATTTCTAACGCATCTAGAGAAATTAAACCCGAGGAGCAAGCTGAGCTTAATAAAAAAGGAATTAAAGTAACTGAATTTAAATTGGCTTTTGACGGTCTTTCGGTAGTGGTTAATAAAGAGAATGATTTTGTTGATAAGCTCACTATTGATGAATTAAAGAAGATTTGGATTGAAGATGGAAAAGTAAAAAAATGGTCTGATATACGAAAGGGATGGCCCAAAGAGGAAATTAAACTATATTCACCTGGGACTGAGTCAGGAACATTTGATTATTTTGATGAAGTGGTATTAGGTGAACAACCTATTGTTGAAAAGGCCACTCTTTCTGAAGATGATAATATTCTTGTCCAAGGTGTTAAGGGAGATAAGAATGCAATCGGTTATTTTGGCTACGCCTACTACTTGGAAAACAAGGATAGCTTAAAGGTTGTTCCGATAGATAACGGAAATGGAGCGGTTGAACCGACAAATGAAACCATTGAATCTGGAGAATATGCTCCATTGTCTCGTCCATTATTTACTTATGTAGCTAATGAAGCTGTTAAAAAAGAAGAAGTATATGATTTTATAAAATTCACATTAGAAAATGCTGCTGATTTATCAGAGGAAGTCGGATATGTAAAACTTCCGGAAGATGAATATAAAAAGGACCTAGAGGCATTGAAATCTTTGAAAAAATAATTTGGATAGAAAAATAAGAAGAATGAGAGGCAAAGACAAGCTTCTCATTCTTCTTATGGATGATTGGGGGCATTCAAGATGGATCACGCAAAATCCTTTTCTATACAGGAAATGATAGCGGAAAAACAACAGAAAAATAGAAAAAAAAGACTAGAGAAAATCATTCCCGTCTTCTTATTATTAACTGCCATTGTTTCAGTCTTAACGACACTAGGGATTGTCTTTACTCTCATAGTTGAAACCTTTACGTTTTTTGATCAAGTTTCAATGAAAGAATTCTTGACAGCCAAAAAATGGTATCCTTTTTCCGAAACAGAAGGATCCTTTGGTATCCTTCCATTAGTATCTGGTACGGTAAAGGTAACATTGATTTCAATTATTGTTGCTGTTCCAATAGGACTTGCTTCAGCTATATATTTGAGTGAATATGCATCGGACCGAACAAGAAGAGTCATAAAGCCGATATTGGAGGTTTTAGCGGGAATTCCAACGATTGTTTACGGATTTTTTGCTTTAACATTTGTCACACCTCTCCTTCAAAAAGCCATTCCCAGTTTAGAGATCTTTAACGCGCTAAGTCCAGGAATTGTCATGGGGGTAATGATCATACCTATGATTGCCTCTCTTTCTGAGGATGCATTGTCAGCTGTCCCTTATTCGATGCGTCAAGGGGCTCTCGCACTCGGTTCTACTAAGTTTGAGGTGGCATTAAAGGTCGTTGTTCCCGCTGCAATGTCAGGAATTATCGCCTCAATTGTATTAGGGATTTCACGTGCCATAGGGGAGACCATGATTGTAGCAGTTGCAGGTGGGGCCACACCAAATTTAGACCTTAACGTAACAAGTTCTATACAAACAATGACTGCTTATATTGTTCAGGTTAGTGCTGGTGATGCAGGATATGGATCGACTATATATTACAGTATCTATGCAGTAGGATTTACCCTTTTCCTCTTTACTCTTGTTATGAATCTCTTTGCTCAGTTTATCTCTCGTAAGTTTAGGGAGGAATATTAATGAAATTCATTGATCAAACAATAGTTGTAAAACGGATGAAAAGAAGACTAGTTTCAAATCGATTATTTAAGACGATCTTTTTTGCATCTACTTTATTTGGTCTCTTTATATTAGGTGTTTTATTGTATCGGGTATTCACTCAAGGATATAACTATTTGGATTTACAATTTTTACAGAGCCTCCCTTCTAGGAAACCGGAATTAGCAGGTGTAAAAACTGCTTTAATTGGAACCGTTTGGCTTATGGCTGTAGTTACTCCAACTTCTTTAATATTAGGTGTAGGTACTGCCATATATCTTGAAGAATACGCAAAGAAAAATAAATTCACTGAATTCATTTTGGTCAATATTACAAACCTTGCAGGTGTTCCATCTATTGTATTTGGATTATTAGGTTTAACAATATTCGTAAAGTTATTTGCTTTTGGTAGCAGTGTGATTTCAGCAGGATTAACGATGAGCTTGTTAGTATTACCAGTCATCATTGTTTCCTCGCAGGAGGCTATTCGTGCGATTCCGAAAGAAATGAGGGAAGCCTCCTATGGGATGGGAGCAACCAAATGGCAGACCATTAGGCGTGTTGTTTTGCCAGCGGCTATCCCTGGAATTCTAACTGGGGGAATTCTTGCTCTCTCCCGAGCCATTGGTGAAACCGCACCACTTGTCGTATTAGGGTTACCATTATTCTTAGCCTTTTTACCAAAAACCGTTTTTGATACATTTACGGTTCTACCAATGCAGATTTATAACTGGACAGGTCGACCACAAGTCGAATTTCAGGAGTTAGCTGCTGCCGGAATTATCGTTTTACTTGTACTTTTAGTCATTATGAACTCCATTGCCGTAATAATTCGCAATAAGTTTCAAAAGAGATACTAAAATCATTGAACCTGAAGGGGGCTTTTAGGATGAACGCTACAATTGAGAAAAGGCTTTTTCCTATAGATAGAGAAGCTATGGTTAAAGGTGAGGAGCAAAAGGCAATTGTCTATCAAACAAAACAGTTGAACCTTTGGTATGGGGATAATCATGCCCTAAAAAATATAGATTTAGATGTCGTAGAAAACGAGGTAACCGCAATAATTGGTCCTTCAGGCTGTGGGAAATCAACCTATATTAAAGTATTGAATAGAATGATTGAATTAGTTCCAAATGTTAAAACCTCTGGCGAAATATCCTATCGTGGAAGAAATATTTTTGATAAATCATATGGAGTAGAAGTACTGAGAACAAAAGTAGGAATGGTATTTCAAAAACCAAACCCTTTTCCTAAATCAATCTATGAAAATGTGGCATATGGACCAAAAATTCATGGCATTCGAGATCGGAAAGTACTGGATCAAATTGTAGAAAAAAGCCTAAAAGGTGCTGCAATTTGGGAGGAAGTGAAGGATCGTTTACATGAAAATGCCTATGGATTATCTGGGGGTCAGCAACAAAGGCTTTGTATTGCACGCTGCTTGGCTATTGAACCGGATGTAATTCTGATGGATGAGCCAACATCTGCTCTTGACCCTATTTCAACCTTGAAAATTGAGGAGCTTGTTCAGGAATTAAAGAAGGAATTTAGTATAATCATTGTTACTCATAATATGCAGCAAGCGGCAAGAATCTCAGATAAAACTGCCTTCTTCTTAAATGGTGAAGTGATTGAGTTTTCACATACAGACAAGATTTTTTCGAATCCAAAGGACAAGAGAACTGAAGATTATATCACAGGTCGTTTTGGATAAGAAAATATCCTTTAATGAACTAATTTGGTTGATATGAGGGGAGAATATAATGGTTGTAAGAGAAAAATTTCACTATGATATGAATGAATTGAGGAATAAATTAACAGAGCTTGGTAAATTCGCGAATGATGCCTTAAGATGTTCAATAGAAACCCTTGAATCGAAAAATATTGATAGGGCTCTTGAGATTTTAGATAATGATACGAAAGCGGATGTGCTCTATGAGGAAATAAATGATTTTAGTATATTATTAATTGCTAAACAACAGCCTGTAGCCATTGATTTACGAAGAATTATCGTAGCTATTAAAATTGCAGCCGATTTGGAAAGGATAGCTGATTTTGCAGTAAATATTGCAAAGTCCACCATTCGGATTGGGAAGGAAGAGCATGTTGGATCAATGGCTCAAATTCGAGAGATGTTTGAGAGGACTTCGGAAATGATTGAGTTATCCTTAGAGGCTTTTAATGAGGAAGATGTTGATAAGGCTCATACAGTTTTAGATATGGATGATGTGGTCGATTCATTCTATGGGCAAACCATTCGTCAACTATTACAAATCAACCAAAGTAGACCAGAATTGCTATCACAGATAACCCAGCTCTCATTTGTTTGTCGATATTTAGAAAGAGCGGCTGATCATACAACCAATATTGCAGAAAGTGTGTTTTATCTTGTAAAAGGAAAACATTATGAAATAAACAATTAGTACAACGATCGAAAGTATTTTACAATCTGTTGTAGCTAGAAAAGAAAAATTAATACAAACGAGAAACTTAAATCTCAATAAACAAGAACAAGAGCTAAAGGAGTTTCATTTCCTTTAGCTCTTTGTAATAATCCTTGCTATTTGCTCAAAACCCATTTCACTTGTCACGGTAAACTCACCGAGCTGAATCTTCGTACTATATCCATTGTTATCTAGGAATGCAGAAAGCTCACTATGATCCTTAATTATTCCTTGTCTTTCAAGAACTTCAGCAATTCCTTCCGAAGTCATTCCACTAGTTATTTGTAATTGGTAGGATATCACATCTTCATTTTTTTTAACCACAGATTCCTTTTGTGGTACTACTTCCTTTTCTGGCGTGGATTTCTCCTCTTTGATTGTTTCCTTTTTTCCTTGATTTTTTGTTGCATCTGATTTGCCCTCAATTAATTCGTTATATTTACTCTTTGTTAGGATGACATAATTTTTTTCCTTTAATAAATCCTTTGCTTCCTTTTGACTTATCGTTTCATTTTCATCTGAAAAGGCATAATAATAGGTTCCAATTATGGAAACGGTAAAGAAAATACCAAAGGAAAAGGCCATTAATGTACGCTTACTCATCATTAATTTCCCCTTCCCATATATTCTTGAATAATTGCCTGTACATCCTCTTTAGAAAGGGACGATTGTTTTGAAATTTGATCAATAGATAGGCCTTGTCCTGCTAAGGAGATTACTTGGTTCTTAATTATTTCGTGTATTTGTTTCTTTCCATTAGAAAAAGACTGAACTGATGAGCCTGGGCTTGCAATGGATGACATCTCACCTTCAGAAACTAATAATTCTTCCTCTAAAACCTTCATTTTCTTCTTAATTTGATAAAGCTCTTGCAGCTGCTGCATGGAAAGCTGGTCTATTTCCTCTCGAAGAGCTTTAACAGGATCTTTTGCAAATATAGAAATAATAAACAATAGTACAGAAAATGCAAGAAGCCCAATAAATAGAAATTGCATGTACAATTCACCCTCATGTCATCGATATCATGAAACGCTTATCCGGAAAAAAATGGACAGAAATATTTTAACATGTTAATCGACAAATTTCGATAATTACAAAGTCTTAGTCAAAAAATGATTTAATCTTGTCGTTTCATTGATAGGAAAAATCCACTAACCCTGTCGAAACAAGGTATTTCATTTGTTTGTGAAACTTCATGGAAAATATTTTCACTTGAGACCATTAGGTTAAAACAACATTTACAGTTTACGACAAAATGCGTTTATTGTGACTTGATCGCTTCAATGCTAACATAAAATTATAGGAATGGTAATAATTAGGTTGTTGTGAACATATATTAGAAGTTAATTTTTAAAAATAATGATTTCAAAAAAGGGAATGAATTGAAAGCTTTACTATATTGTTTTGAATATATGGGAAATAAATACAATGAAAAAGAAGGTGAATTTTTAATGGGTACTGATGTGTATATGAAAAAAACTGTAGATTCCTCTGTTTTAAAAAATGAATTAATAACAACGGCTGGATTATGGATAGACGGAAAAGCCTTTTGGCTGAAAACGGGTACAGAAAAGCTCTTAATAGATGAATCTATGTCAATTCAGTTGAAAAAGGAAAATATTCATTCAAAAATTCATTTCTTTGAGATCTACCTGACTAATCATTCCTCGGTTGATCGTAGGGCATTGTTACTATTTATGCATCAACATCAAGAAGCAACAAGGGATCATTTTTCATTTATCTCACCATCTGAAAATGTCATTTATCATCTCGCAAATAATAGGGTTTATTTGGTGAATGGTCAAATTAATGGAAATGCAGAAGGTCAGAGAACGGTCCAACCATATTGGAACTTCTATAATGACCTTATTTGGAGCAATCTTGAAAAAGGGGTATTAAAATACAATCCAATGACTAAGGGAGCAGCTGTAAGTATTTTTTCATTAGAAACAATTATTCCTCCTAATAAAACTATTAAAGGAAGCTCATGGGTAATAATGGATGATAAAAAATTGAAATTAGAAAGATTAAATAAGGCTTTCTTAAAAAAACGGACTAGCATTTCTAATTGAAAAATGATATTATAGAAAAGTCGTATGAACGAACTAGTGAACCAATAGTTTGGAGGGAAATTACATGCGTGTGAATATTACGTTAGCTTGCACTGAGTGTGGAGATCGTAACTATATTTCTAAAAAAAATAAACGAAATAATCCAGATCGTCTTGAGCTAAAGAAATACTGCCCAAGAGAAAAACGTTCTACCGTACATCGTGAAACAAAATAAGCAGTGGGATTCTTCCTACTGTTTTTTTTATACATAAAAATTGGGATTTTTTGCAAAATGGGGTGAGATGGTGTTAGATAAGAAGCATTTGCGCAAAGAAATTCAAAGTAGGCTATCTAAAATTCCTAAGCCATTATATGAAAAGAAATCTAGTCAGATTGCCAATCATCTTTTTCATGATGATGGTTGGAAGAATGCACACACAATAGGAATGACGATTTCTAGGGCACCAGAAGTGGATACATACAATATTATTAAAAAGGGATGGGAAGAAGGGAAACAAATCGTCGTCCCAAAATGTTATCCGAAAGAAAGAAAAATGGTTTTCCGCTTGATTGATTCATTTAATCAGCTAGAAACCGTCTATTATGGTCTGCAAGAACCAAAAGAAGAAGAAACCAGAGCAATGGACATGGATAAGATTGATTTATTAATTGTACCTGGTCTTGGATTTACTTCAGATGGAAGTAGGCTTGGATTTGGTGGTGGCTATTATGATCGTTATCTTCATGATTATCATGGGCCTACCTTGTCCCTTGCGTTTGAGGAGCAAATCGTGGCAGCCATTCCTATGGAAAAACATGATATAAAAATAAAAAAAATAATTTCCGAAAGAGGGAAAATATAATAAATGATTAAGTTCATTCTTCCCACTCTAATTATTATGTTGATGGCATTTGGTGGATATAGTGCGCGTTTATTGACTAAATCAGGGATGTTTGCAGCGATGATCGTAGGATTCATTGTTTATTTTAGTATCGGGATTAAGGGCTTCATATTAATGGGAGTCTTTTTTATTAGCTCAAGTGTCTGGTCAAAATATAAACGAATGCAAAAAAATAAGATTGAAGAAAAGCATGCAAAGGGTTCGCGAAGGGATATGCTACAGGTATTTGCAAATGGTGGTATGGCTTCTCTTGCCTGTCTGATATATATTGTTTCGAAAGATCCATTGTGGATTATCGTCTATTGTAGTGCAATAGCTTGTTCTAATTCGGATACATGGGCTTCAGAAATTGGTTCTCTGAGTCGAAATTCACCGATTTACGTAAGAAATTTTAGAAAAGTGGAACCAGGAACTTCAGGAGCAGTAAGCATGTTAGGGACCTTTGCTGCCTTTTGTGGTGCCTTATTAATAGCGGTTATTTCCTATCTTTTGTTCCATTTAACTGTGTTGACAGCAAGTGTTATCCTAATCTTTGGGTTCCTTGGAAATGTTATTGATACGATACTTGGAGCATTTTTTCAGGCACGGTATTCTTGTATACAATGTGGACTGAGTACGGAAAAGACTGTCCATTGTGGTAAGAAAACAAGGATTGAAGAGGGGTTCACATGGTTAAATAATGATATGGTGAATTTTCTTGCGAGCTTTGCAGCTGCATTTTTTACCTATCTCTTTTATAAAATATAGAGACTTTTATGCTTTTTTATGGATTCCTTCTCATGATTATTTCATAAAGAGTCATACTACTATTGAGGTAATCGATAAGGAGGATACATGAATGAATGATCGAGTGAATCGAGTTGTATTAGTTGGGACAGGAGCAGTAGGTTCTAGCTATGCATTTGCCTTATTAAATCAAGGAGTCACTGAAGAGCTTGTTTTGATAGATTTAAACGTAGATAAATCGGAAGGCGATGCAATGGATTTAAATCATGGGCTCCCTTTTGCCCCTTCTCGCACGAAAATTTGGTTTGGTGATTATTCAGATTGCAAGGACGCTGATATTGTTGTTTTAACGGCTGGGGCAAGCCAAAGACCAGGGGAAACTAGATTAGATTTAGTTGAGAAAAACACAAGGATTATCAAGTCGATAGTCGATGATATCATGTCCAATGGCTTTGAAGGGATCTTTGTAGTGGCATCAAATCCTGTAGATATTTTAACTTACGCTGTTTGGAAGTACTCCGGTCTCTCAAAGGAACGAGTGATTGGCTCTGGAACGATACTCGATACTGGGCGATTACGTTTCTTACTAGGAAAGTATTTTGATGTGGATACACGCAATGTTCATGCTTATATCATTGGAGAACATGGGGATACAGAACTCCCTGTATGGAGTCATGCGGATATTGCATGTGTTCCGATATATAACTGGATAAATAAAAGTGAAGATTATAAAAGAGAGGATTTAGACGAGATTTTTATAAATGTGAGGGATGCCGCCTATCATATCATAGAAAGAAAGGGCGCTACATATTACGGAATTGCAATGGGACTAGTACGGTTAACGAAGGCTATTCTTCAAAATGAGCATTCCGTATTAACAGTCTCTACGTATTTAGATGGTGAATATGGTCACCAAGATATATTTATTGGGGTTCCAGCAGTCGTAACTAGAAAAGGAATACGAGAAATAGTTGAAATAGAGCTTAATAAGGAAGAAAAGGAAAAATTTGATTACTCTGTTGAGGTTTTGAAAAAAACAATGGGCCCAGTCTTAAGAGATTAAGTTTAAAGGGAAAAATTTACAATCACAGTCTGCAAATAATGCATTATCTCTCAAACAATACTATGTATTAGAAGGGAGGATTCAGAATGTCACGAGTTTTTTCTATTCTGTTAATAGGAGTCGGGGGATATTATTTATTTCAAAATCGTTATAAGCTAATGAATAATATTTTTGCAAAACCTCTGATTCGAAAATTTCTTGTTTCTTCCATCATGAAAATTCCAGGAATAAGAAATAAAATGATGGGCACCCTTTTTTCAAGCCAGCCTAATTTAAGTTAATCACTTATTAGGACCTGATTACAAACGAATGACAGCAAGCTATCGATTAAGGTAGCTATGCTTTAAACGTTGTAATTCAGTGTCCTTTTATTTTTGACAAAGGGAATAATTTTTCCTTTTTTTAATAAAAAGGTTATGATAATGAAGAAATTGATATTGAAAAAATGAGGAGAATAATAATACAATTAAAACTTCTATCCAAAATAAATGAAGTATTTGTTATCATTTTTAATGAATACATAATTTATATTAAAGTCGGTAAAAAGGAATTGAAAGTAGGGGGAAATTTGAACACACAAGAGTTATATTTATTCTGGAGATTAGCACACTACTTTATTGCTGTTCAGGAATATAGGATTATTCAGTTATCAAAAGATCAAAATGAGCTATGGTTAGAAAAAATGGAAAATAAAAATGTACGAGTGATTCGTTTATTATGCCGTAATTTGGATTGGAGCAATTGGCTGCAAAGGGATATTGAATTAACCTCTCATAATGGTGAACGGATTCGAAAGCAATTGGGAAAAGGGGAATTAAATGTTTTAAACCTATATTTTACAGCCTATCCCCCTGTAGATGATTACCATTATCGGATTGAGAAGCCTTTTATAAACCCTCAAACAAGCAAGACGAAAGTAAACTCAGTCATCTTTGAAAGGGAAAATCTACCTTTATCTATGGAGAAGGTCAGTGACCTATTTCAAGATACAATCTCTTTTTCAATTCCAGAGGAAAATATTGATCAAGAAACTGAAAGATTAAAGCATGAAGCATTAACCACTGCTGTTGATAAAATTAAAGCTGAAAAATCTATGTTTGAATACGGAAAACCGTTTTTCACTTATTTCTTTATTGCCATTCAATTAATCGTCTTCTTATTACTCGAGGTCAGTGGAGGGAGCACGAACACAGAGACCTTAATTAAATTTGGCGCAAAATTTAACCCATTAATCCTTGAAGGAGAATGGTGGAGATTTATCACACCTATTTTTTTACATATCGGAATTCTTCATCTAGCTATGAACACATTAGCTTTGTACTATTTAGGAATCACCGTGGAAAAAATATTTGGTCGTATTCGATTTATTCTCATTTATTTAATTGCCGGTTTTGGAGGATCATTAGCCAGCTTTCTCTTTAGTCAAAATTTATCTGCTGGGGCAAGTGGAGCAATTTTTGGTTGCTTTGGGGCTCTCCTTTACTTTGGTCTAATATATCCAAAACTATTTATGAGAACGATGGGATTGAATATTTTTGTTGTACTTGCCATTAACTTAGCCTTTGGATTTTCCATGGAAGGGATTGATAATGCTGGGCATATTGGCGGATTAATCGGAGGATTTTTGGCAACAGGAGTTCTTCATTTTCCAAAACAGAAAAAAATGCTTCAACAAATCCTATTTTTAGTTGTAACAGCTTCACTTTCAGTAGGGTTGTTATACTATGGTTTCCACCACGGCTCAAAATTATTAAATGAACAATCCACCCTATTTATTGCCCAGGATTATATTCAATCCGAGCAATGGGATAAGGCAAGTAAAGTATTAGAAGGCTATGTAGAGGATCACCCCGATTCAGCTGAAAGTTATTTTCTCCTTTCTTATGCAGAAATCAAGATGAATCAAATCAATAAAGCTGAGAAACACTTATTGCGCGTCCTTGAACTGGATCCGAATATGGATGAAGCTCATGTTAATTTGGCATTAATATATCTGAATAAACATGAATTAGAAAAGGCAAAGGAACACGCCAATCAAGCAGTGAGGATTGAGCCAAACAAAGCTGAATATAAAGAACTTTTACAAAAGGTAAATGAATAATCCATGAGGAACCGAAAGGATTTACCCACAATCTCGCAATAACGTATTTTTTTATCCATCCTTGTCTATGATGGTTTATTATGCGAAGAAAATTGTGGAAGTAAGTCACGAGGTGGATTATGGAGGAAAATACGAGAAAAGCTGTTTCAAAAAATATTGATGAAAATGTATCTTATTTAAAAGACGAGCTAGGAATAGGAAAGAATTTTGATGTCATCCACTTAGAAGTAGAATATGTTGAAACAAAGATGTCGATGTTTCTTATTGATGGACTTGTCAAAGATGACTTACTGCATTTGCTAATGAAATTTTTGGCAAGGGTAAAAAAAGAGGAAGTTGATTCAGATATATTCACAAAGTTGATGAAAACGTATATTCCATACGTCGAGATCGAAGCTGTGGATGATTTAGAAAAAGTGGTGGATATGGTCTTGGCGGGACCGACCGCTTTAGTGGTTGATGGGATAGACAAGGTCATTCTTATCGATGCCCGAACCTATCCTGTTCGCAGTTCTGAAGAGCCAGATATTGAAAGAGTTGTTCGAGGCTCTCGGGATGGTTATGTTGAAACGATTGTCTTTAATACAGCATTAACTCGTCGAAGGGTAAGGGATCGAACCTTAAGAATGGAATACATGCAGGTAGGTCGCCGTTCCAAAACAGATATTGTCGTTTGTTATATTGCGGATATTGCCAATCCTGATATCGTCAATCGGGTGAAGGACGCCATTTCAAAAATTGACACAGATGGATTGCCGATGGCAGAGAAAACAATTGAGGAATTTATTTCTGGAAGGCATTGGAACCCTTTCCCTATGGTTAGGTACACGGAGCGACCTGATACTGCAGCCACTCACCTTTACGAGGGTCATGTTTGTATCATCGTTGATGGGTCCCCTAGTGTCATGATTACTCCTACAACCTTTTGGCATCATTTACAACATGCTGAAGAGTATCGGAATAAACCGATCGTTGGAGCATATTTAAGATTTGTACGCTTCCTAGCCGTTTGGGCATCCATCTTTTTGCTTCCATTATGGTATTTATTTGCTATAGATACAAATTTACTTCCTGAAGCCTTTGATTATATCGGTCCTAATAAGGATGGGCAACTGCCGCTTATTTTACAGTTTTTATTGATTGAGGTTGGTATTGATATGTTAAGAATGGCAGCGATCCATACGCCATCTTCTTTAGCGACGGCATTAGGACTGGTAGCAGCGCTAATGATTGGGCAAGTGGCCGTTGAGGTTGGATTATTTATTAATGAAGTCATCCTATATTTAGCTATTGCTACAATCGGAACCTTTGCAACACCAAGCTATGAATTAAGCTTGGCCAATCGAATTATGAGAATCATTTTACTGATAATAACAGCCATGTTCCACACTTATGGTTTTGTTTTGGGTACATTAGGTTTAATAATCTGGTTAGTGAGTATGAAATCCTTTGGAGTTCCATACTTCTGGCCATTCATTCCCTTCAACCTAAGGGCGCTAAGGGATGTCGTATTAAGGTCACCAATTCCGTTGAAAAATAGAAGACCAAATATTCTTCGTCCAAAGGACCCTGATCGTTAATAGGAAAAAATCTTCACAGACTGTTTACGGCAGTCTGTTTTTTCAATGTAACAGCTTGAGGAGAGCAATAATTTAGATTATACTTTTAGTTGTTAAAGGTCTTTTAATAAAAGGCTATTGAGAAACTTTCTGTTGTATGAAAAAAATGGATATCAAAGTTTACCTTAGCCAATAAAATAAATCGAGGTTCGTGATGAAAAGCATTTATGATATTCAACAGTTATTAAAAAGATTTGGTACAATTATTTATGTTGGCGATCGTATAGGGGATTTAGACTTGATGGAGGCTGAAATAAAGGAGCTCTATCAAGCGAAATTCATTGAACCCATTGAATATCAGACTGCCATTTTATTAATTAGACATGAAAGACAATTTTTATTAGAAAAAGAAAAGAAAAAGATCTAAATGACTCTTAAACATCAGAGAAAAGGTGATACCGATGAGTGAAAAATGGCTGATAGGCGTAGACCTAGGAGGAACAACAACAAAATTAGCTTTTCTTAATCAAAACGGGGATATTATACATAAATGGGAAATCCCAACGGACAATACTGATGAAGGTAAAAACATTACAACAAATATTGACAAAGCTATCGAGGAAAAACTAGCTGAACTAAACGATACAAAGGAGAACGTTCTAGGTATAGGTATGGGAGCTCCAGGGCCTGTTGATTATGAGAAGGGAATTATTTATAAAACTGTAAATCTATCGTGGCATGAGAATTATCCTCTCAAAGACCTTCTGCAAGAGGTGACAGGCTTACCGGTTGCTATTGAAAATGATGCAAATTGTGCTGCAGCAGGAGAAATGTGGAAGGGGGCTGGAAGCGGCTCTCAAAATGTTCTTTTCGTAACATTAGGTACTGGAGTTGGAGGAGGAATCGTTGCAAATGGTAAGATTCTTCAGGGCTCTAGAGGTGCTGGGGGTGAAATTGGTCATCTAGTTTCTGTGCCAGAAGGAGGGGCCCTTTGTGGTTGCGGCAAGACTGGTTGCTTAGAAACAGTCGCATCTGCAACTGGAATTGTTAGAATTGCTACAGAAGAGCTAAAGTCAAAAAGAATCATTTCGGGTTCATTATATGATATATTCCAATCCAATGGTGTAATTACGGCAAAGGATGTATTTGATTGTGCAAACAATGGTGATGAGAAGGCGTTATCGGTAGTAGATCAAATTTCTCATTATTTAGGATTAGCGCTCGCTAATATTGCATCTACCGTAAACCCTGAAAAGATTGTGCTTGGTGGAGGGGTTTCAAGAGCAGGTGATGTGCTCTTAAAACCGGTACAGCATTATTTTAAAAAGTACGTTTTTCCACCGATTAAGGATTATACCACCATTACTTTAGCCACACTCGGAAATGATGCAGGAGTAATTGGTGCAGCGTGGTTAATAAAAGATCACATACAACAACAGTAGCAAATTGTAAATGATTTGTATGAAGAGGTCCAAAAGTATCCTGAATGAAATTGCTCTACTAGCGATTTTTTCATGAAGGGTATTTTGGATCTTTTTTATTTAACTTCAATTGGGGGCCAAGCAAATATTCCCACATTTTTAATATGTATTATATGATAAGGAAATTAGGGGGAATAAAATGAAGGTTCATTTCAGAGAGGGAGATTCGTTCAACTATTATAGTCAGCTTTATTGGATTCCGTTAAACCTATTGATAGACTCTAACCGTCATATTGATGTACAAAATGTTAAACGTGGAGAAATTATTCACATACCTGGTTTTGAGATTGAGAAATATACAATAAGAGAGAATGATGAACTTAACAAGCTTGCTGCTAAAAGGAATTTATCGAATGATGCAATAATCCTTGTAAATCAAGGATGTGATTTTAATAATATCTCGATTGGGTCAACCATTTTTTTGCCTAAGAGGGTATGTCAACCAGTTATCAATGGAAAGAGAAAATATAATTATGATGCTTTGAGTCAGGATATAGAAAAGATTTTAGAACTATATCCTTTTATTAAAGTTAAGGAAATAGGAAAGAGTGTTTTAGGAAATTCCATAAAAGAAATTAGGATTGGGAGGGGCGAAAAGAAAGTTCATATGAATGCTTCCTTTCATGCTAATGAATGGATTACTACATCTGTTATTATGTCATTATTAAATTCATTCCTCCTATCGATCACCAATCTCCAAGCAATGAAACGAATCCATATGGCTCCATTTTATGATTTAGTACAAATATCCATTGTTCCGATGGTAAATCCAGATGGTGTTAACTTAGTCATCAACGGTTCTCCCGAAGAAAATCGGGAGGATTTAATTCAAATGAACGGGGGAAGTCAAGATTTTTCCGGTTGGAAGGCAAATATTAGAGGAGTCGATTTAAATAACCAATTCCCTGCAAACTGGGAAATTGAAAAAGAAAGAAAGATCCCAAAATCTCCTGCCTTTAGAGATTATCCTGGAGAAATGGCCTTATCGGAACCTGAAGCGATAGCAATGGCAAAATTAGCAAATGAAAATCACTTCTCTAGAGTAATTGCTTTCCATACACAAGGAGAGGAGTTTTATTGGGGATATGAAGGGAATGAGCCCCCTGAATCTTTGTCACTTGCTGCAGAATTTGAAAGGATGAGTGGATATAAGTCTGTGCAAAATGTAGATAGCCATGCAGGATTTAAGGATTGGTTTATTCAAACTTTTAAGAGGTCAGGTTTTACCATTGAATTAGGAAAAGGTATCAATCCTTTACCGTTGTCTCAGTTTAACGAAATATATAAAAAAGTAGAGGGTCTTTTCTTAGCATCTCTCTATATGTGATGGTATGCTATAGGCGATAATATAAAAATTTATATAAGTTTTTTTCTTATGCATGAAACATTTGTATGATTGGAACGTAATTCAATTAAGTATATAACTAAGTAGGTGTGGAATTGAAAGTGAAAACAATGAACAATATACCTCGTTCGCTTGTCTTTTTTTCTTTAATCGTCATTTCTACACTATTATTAATAAGCGGTTGTAAGCAGAATAAAGAACCTCAAAAAGTGGTAAAAGAACAGCCGGAAAAGGTAGAGGAACCGATTGAGAAAATAATCGCCCCTATTCTTATAGAGGAAGGTGATTTTTTCTCCGTATATGGTTGGTTAGATGATCATACGATTGTATATTCAACCGAGGCAGCTCAGGGAAGCAATGTGTATAAATATGACCTGATTAAAGGCCAAAGCCAGCGATTATTCCAATCAGATCATCCTATTGTAACGGTTAAAATTAGCCCTTCTAAAAATTGGATCCTTATCCATTCCTCCCCCTCCACCTATTTAGGGGTTGTAACAATAATCGATCAGGAGGGGAAAATCGGTTTATCTCGAGAAGTAGAATCAACTGAATTAGGAATAGAATGGAACTCTTATGATGATAATGCAATCCTATTATCAGCCTTTAATGAAGATTGGAGCTATCAGACTTTTTTATTACATATTGCAGAAAAATCTATGAAACAAATAAATATAGCTGAGCCCTTTGCCTATTGGGTAAATGAGAAGGAGCTTATTTATCTTGCATGGAATAATGATACTCCATCATTACTGGCTCCTCTTATGAAAACAAATATAGAGAATGGTGAAGTTTCGAAGCTATCACCTAATGTATTCCAGGTTC
The DNA here is from genome assembly GCF_900117315.1 of Bacillus massilinigeriensis. Lineage (GTDB taxonomy): Bacteria > Bacillota > Bacilli > Bacillales > Cytobacillaceae > Bacillus_BE > Bacillus_BE massilionigeriensis. Next base: position 2,900,616 of record NZ_LT630337.1, on the reverse strand, counting down.
ATGCCTTTCACAAAATTTATGCCACAATTACAGTAGATAATGATGATAAAAAATATGCATTATATTCGTTTTATACGAATGATAATAAGAACTTAAAAACCATCAGGATTCCACAAATATCAAGGTATTCGGACTGGCTTGTCCCCTACTCTGATTTGATTGAAAAACATCGAAGATTTGTTACCTTTCAGCCTGTAAAAAGTGGAGATATTGACTCGTATAGAGAAGGCTTTCAGCTTGTTTCTTATTCATTAATGGATGATAACCAAGAACTTTTAATAGAAGACATGCAGAATGAGCCTTTAAGCTGCTCACCAAGTGGCAAGTTTTGTTTATATGGGAACTATTTGGAGAAGCTTATCAACTTAGAAACGAAAGAAGTGATTCAATTAGTGGAAGGTAGTTTCTAAAGATTTTTAGATGAAAGAGATAATTAAGGGAAAAGTGGAAGGAAATTGGCATAAAAAAGACTGCCCAATGTGGCAGTCCTTTTAAGCTAATTAATTTTTTTATTAGTGTACTGCCGGGAATCCGGAGTTCACTAAAGTCATAATAGCAAACCAGCCAAATACAGCTGCTGTTCCAGCTCCAAAAATAATTCCTAGTACATTCTTGTTTTTCAACGCGCTAAAAGTACCAAATAATCCGAGTAGAGCTACTAAAAAGAAAATAATAACAAGTCCCATTATGAATGCCCCCTTTTTGTTTTGATTAATAGCGTATGGCCTATATGAAAATAATTTCGGCACCACCAATGTTAATTACTAATATGTACATTCGAATCTATTTTATTATTTTTTTATTTGTTTGTCGAGTTCAAAAAGTGACACTTCTATGTCAAGTGACACGCAATTTAGGAAATTTCTTCTCCAATGTGGAATAATTTCTATAATTATTCATGGAGATGGTTGTTTTCTCTACTGCTTAAGGATATTAATTTCTGGTGCACTATAGTGTAAAATAGTACTAACAATTTCTTATGGAGGTGCCAGATGGAGTACATAAAAATGCCCCTAGGACCATTACAAACGAACTGTTATATTATAAAAAATGACAACAATACATGCCTTATCTTTGACCCGGGTGAAGAAGGGAGTAAAGTAATTGAGGTACTTAACCATAATGGTTTAGTACCTGCAGCAATTCTTTTAACACATGCCCATTTTGATCATATTGGGGCAGTTGATGAAATCCGTGAGATGTATCAAATCCCTGTCTATCTTCATGAAAATGAATCGGACTGGTTGGGAAATCCAGTATTAAATGGATCACAATTTTTTATGCCAAATCATTTAACATGTGTGAAGCCTGCAAATGATCTTTTAAAGGGTGAAAAGCAGGTGACCGTTGGGGACTTTACCTTCCATATTTATGAAACACCAGGACACTCACCAGGAAGTGTTTCCTTCCATTTTCCTGAAGTTGATTTGGTAATATCTGGAGATGCGCTATTTCAAGGAAGTATAGGCCGAACAGACTTACCGGGGGGTGACCATTCTCAGCTAATGAACAGTATCCATGAGAAATTATTGACTTTATCAGAGGAGACAATCGTTCTTCCAGGTCATGGACCAGAAACAACTATTAGAAATGAAATGGATAGGAATCCTTTTCTTAATGGATTTTAAATAGAAAAGCCCTTCTTATAAAGAAGGGCTTTTCTGGGGGAAGTTCTATTCATAATAATGGGAGGGAATCTAGTTAAGCTACTACTTTAAAGATATAACACAGAAAACACTATGTCAATAGTGTAAAGTAAAAAGAAGGGAAAAAAATGAAAAATTACCTAAAAAATAAAATCCTGGAAAGTCCATCAAAGATGATTTCTTATGCAGCGTTTATTCAAGAAGCCTTATATCATCCTACATTGGGCTACTATATGAAAGAAAGGGAGAAGGTCGGAAGATTTGGAGATTTTATCACTACAAGCAATGTTTCAGATATATATGGGAAAATTGTAGCACGTTGGTTTTCTAAGCTTGTTGATGAAAAGGGAATTCCGGCAACGGTTTGCGAGATTGGAGGTGGCAATGGAAGATTTGCTAATGCTTTTATTGAGGGATGGAAGGAATTAAGTACAGAAAAACTCCAATATTATATCCTTGAGGAAAGTCCTTATCACAGGAAATTGCAGCTTGAAACCATCCAGTTTGATGAAAATATTAGACAAATTTCCTCTTTAGAAGAACTAAAGCCATTTCATGGTCTAATCTTCTCTAATGAATTATTTGATGCTCTTCCTGTCCATGTCATTGAGAAAAGGAATAATCAAATAATGGAGGTCATGGTTTCTTTTAATGGAGATCGTTTTGTTGAGGGATTCGTTCCATTAGAAGATGATTCCATTCAATCGTTTTTGGAGGATAGTGGATTAGTTCTCCAGCTTAATCAACGAATCGAAATTCCACTCTCTATGGTGGAATTTGTTAAGAAAATAGCAGATGTGATTGAAAGAGGATTGATTCTTACAGTAGATTATGGATACACGAATGAAGAATGGATGGAACCAAGTCATCAAGATGGGAGCTTAAGAGGGTACTATCAGCATGGTCAAGTCAACGATGTTCTTAAAAATCCAGGGGAAATCGATATCACCAGTCATGTACATTTTGATTCCTTCATCCAAATAGGAGAGGAACATGGGTTAAGGCTACATAAGAAAGTGAGGCAGGATGAATTTTTTCTTTCCATTGGTTTATTGGAACAGTTACTAGAACATTCTGATCCAAACCCTTTTTCAGAAGTTAGTAGAAGAAATAGAGCAATTAGAAGTTTAATAATGCCTAATGGGATGAGTTCATATTTTCATGTGATTATTCAATCTAAGGGCTTAGATGGACGTTTTTAGAGTTGTACATATAAAAAAAGCGATGGTTTTCCATCGCTTTTTTGGTTGGCAAAAGGTTATTCGGCCGTTACACCAGGAATCATCATAAAGGTTGACCAATATGTAAAGCCAATAAAGAAAACTGTTAAATAAGCACCAAAAACATAAATATACGTACGTTCGGAAAGCTTTAAATAGCTTAAAAGCAAGAAAAATCCTGTTTGACCAAAGAAAATTAAGGACGTTGTATACATTCCGCCTAAAAAGAACATAACTGCGAAAATTCCCGTCCAGAATCCAATTACTCTGTACATACGATCCATATGTATCCCTCCTTTTCCCCTACAAATCCATCATACAATATTATAAATGAAAACTCTGAAAAGTAAATATAAGTTTATTACTACTTTGTGACGATTGCGTGGTAGGCGCAGGAATCACAGCCAGTAAACATATTTTGTTTTTCCACAAGTTCAAATGATTCAAAAAGAGCTGCAAACATCCCTTTTAAGAATTCAATGTGCATGTTACATACAGTTGTGGTATGTTCTTCAGCAATTTCCTTAAACGGACAGTTAAATATTTGAAAATATATTTTTGATTCTTCTTCATTAATTTCAAATTCTGGATAGAAGCCAGCTACTGTTGAAGCATGCTTCAGAATGTTCATTTTTTGTTCAAATGATAAGTCAGTACCTTGGTGAAGTCGGCTAATCTCTTGGTCAACTACCTCCATACCAAATTTCTTTCCAGTTTTATATAAAGCAGCTTTTCCAGCCTCTCCAAGAGAGACCATAGTTTCAATCGCAATTTTAGATAGCAATTGATAATCCCTAAAAGGAAAATTCAATTGAATAACATCATCAGAAAGACGGTATAGTCTACTTGGACGTCCACCCTTGCCAGTTTTCTTTGTTTCAGATTTGAGCATATTTACATCTTCAAGCTTTGAAAGATGAAGACGGGCTACGTTTGGATGGATATTAAAACTATCAGCAATTTCCTGAACAGTAACATCTTGATGTCTTTTTGTAATGTATTGGTAGATATAGTATCTTGTTGGATCTGATAGCACATTAGTTATTCTTAACGTTTGTTCCAATTGATTCACCTCAGGACAATTTTAATTAAATCCATTATAATACAGCAAAAATAGGTTAACACTGTAAACACTATAAGTTTAGAAAATGTTCACATTTAATTGAATAAATCATGAACTAACTTATTTGAACATTATTTGACATTTCTAATGGTGTTAGTTTACTCCACTTTTTTATAAAAAAAATAATGGAATTAGAAGGAAAAGGAGGTATTACGTCGAAATAAATAATTAATTTAATGAAAAGGTGGTGTTTAACGAACTTGGCATCTATTGAAACATTGGCAGATAGAATGTTGAAAGAAGCTGTCAGAAATCGTGCATCAGACATTCACATTATTCCGCGTCAAAAGGATACTTTAATCCAACTAAGGATCGCAAACAAACTCATACCTCGTTTTATTTTGCCCCTAAACGAATGTGATCGATTGATTTCCCATTTCAAGTTCAAGGCACAAATGGATATTGGTGAAAAAAGGCGTCCCCAAAGCGGTGCTTTTTCTTTACGAATTGATGGTCAATATGTTGGTGCACGTCTATCCACTCTCCCTTCGAATAATCACGAAAGCCTAGTCATCCGAATCCTTCCACAGCAAGAACAAATTCCTTACACACGACTCTCCCTTTTCCCAAGTATGACAAAAAAACTGTTAGCTCTATTAAAACACGCACATGGATTGGTTATATTTACAGGCCCAACAGGAAGCGGGAAGACCACAACCTTGTATTCTCTCCTAAATGAAACCTCCCATATGTTTAATAGAAATGTCATAACATTAGAAGATCCAATTGAAAGAAATTACGATTCTGTTTTACAGGTTCAGGTAAACGAAAAGGCAGGGGTGACTTATTCCACTGGACTAAAAGCCATCTTAAGGCATGATCCGGATATCATCATGGTTGGAGAGATTCGTGATAGTGAGACAGCAAGAATTGCTGTACGTGCGGCATTAACTGGACATTTAGTGTTAAGTACGATGCATACTCGAGATGCGAAAGGAGCGATTTATCGCTTATTAGAATTTGGTGTCAATAGACTTGAAATTGAACAAACACTTGTGGCAGTAACTGCGCAGAGGTTAGTTGAATTAACATGTTCTTATTGTGGAGAGAATTGTTCACCCTTTTGTGATATGTATGGTCCATTAAAAAGAGCTAGTGTTTTCGAATTACTTTCAGGCAGAGCTCTTGCATGTGCATTGAAGGAGGCAAGTGGTGAAAAAAGTAATTTTCACTATCAAACATTAAAGGGGGTAATTAGAAAGGGGGTTGCTCTTGGCTTTATTAAGGAATCTGAGTACCATCGCTGGGTATTTGAAGAAGAAAAGGAATAAATGGTCGATTGAGGAGCAGGCCCATTTTCTAAAGAGAACAGGGGAGCTTCTATCAAGGGGCTATCCACTTTCAGAGGCTATCGAATCAATTACTTTTCAAATGCCTGATATGAAGAAGAAGGATATCAAAAATTGTTTGTTAGATTTAAAAGAGGGTTTTCCTTTTTACAAGATATTAATGGATATGAACTTCCACTCAACTTTAATTGGTTTTGTGTATTTCTCTGAACAACATGGGAATTTAGCAAAAGCCTTTCAAGATGGAAGCGAGATGATGCTCAAAAGGGTAAGAGATATGAAAAAGCTAAAGAACATTTTAATGTACCCTATCTTCCTTATACTTATCACCTTTTTCTTATTTATTTTTGTAGAAAAATCACTGCTCCCAAGGTTTTCTGTCCTTTTTCAATCTATGAAGCTAAAAGAGAATTTTTTTACGAAAATTGTTTATGTATTTGGTGATCTATTTCCACTTCTGTTATTCCTCCTTGTGGTCAGTCTTTTTTCCTTACTCCTCTTTTACTTCCTTAAATTTAAACATTTCACAATGCTAAAGCAAAAATATATGATTTCCTCCGTTCCGATTATTGGCTCCTTTTTTAAATTATTATATACCCACTACTTTTCCGTTCAGCTTAGTTATTTATTATCCGGAGGTTTATCTATCAATGAGGCATTAACTGTTTTTGAAGAGGAGGAGCAAAGGTTTGAGCATGAAATTGGACTTGAAATCAAACAGCTTTTAACTGCAGGCCAAAAATTCGAGGATATCCTATTACAGTTTCCTTTTTTTGAAAGAGAGCTTTCAGGAATTGTAAAGCATGGTCTCGAAAATGGGAAGCTTGATCAGGAATTACATTTTTTTGGACTTCATTGTTTGCAGCGTTTTGAAGAAAAAACCGAAAAGCTTCTGAAGAAGGCACAGCCTCTGTTATTCTCAATCATTGGACTGCTAGTAATATCTATGTATTTAGCCATATTATTGCCTATGTTTCATCTACTAGATGGATTTTAGAAAGGAGAATCTTATGTTTAAGAATGAAAAAGGATTTACTCTTATTGAAATGATGATAGTGTTATTAGTGATTTCTGTGTTACTTATTATTACCGTCCCTAATATTACAAAGCACAACTCGAATATAAATGATAAGGGCTGTAAGGCGTTTGTGAAGATGGTTCAAGGGCAAGTGCAGGCGTATGAAATGGATAAAGGGAAGCTACCTGCAGATTTGGCAGAATTAGAGACAAATGGATACTTGAAAAAAGGGGAGACAAGCTGTCCGAACGGGAAAGCATTAACAATTAGCTCTGAAGGTGAAGTTACTATGAGTACGGGTAGTTAAGGTGAATAAAAGGTGAATAAAAGGTCTGATTCTGGCTTTACATTAATTGAAACCCTTTTTGTATTAAGTGTCTTTATGATTATGATAACAATAACCATCATCATGATGAAGCCTCAAAATAATCTCCTTGAACGAAGCCTATTTTTTTCTCAGTTTAAATCAGATTTCTATTATGCACAGCAATATGCGATTGCTAATCAACAAATGCTCTTCTTCAGTTTTCTCCCCTCAGAATTCACCTATTATATAAAAAATCAGGATGGAACTTTTCAGATTAAACGTCAATTTGAAGAAAATATTATCATTAGGGAAGGAACATTAAGTCTATTTTTTAGGGTAAATCCAAATGGAAATGTAAGTAAGTTTGGGAGCATATACATTCAGATTGGAAAGGAGACCTATCGACTTATCATTCATATAGGAAAGGGGCGTTTTTATGTTGTGAAAGAATAGAGGGTATTTTCTTGTTGAATTGCTATTTTCAATGTCAGCCATCCTGTTAATAGCAGGAGGGTTACTCCCCATTTATTTGCAATTAACTAAACAATCTTTGAGCGTTGAGAGGGAGCTAAATGCAACACATATTTTATATGAAGTCATTTTAGGGAATACCCCCACAATGCATCAAAAGGAGACAGAGGTCACTCGGAATCGAGTTAAGTATGAAATTATTTGGAAGGAAAGTGACCATACTCAAATGAAGGAGGTGTGCATTTATTATAAAGATGGTTTTCATCAAAGTGTTAAAAAATGTAGGGGGATGGAATAACAAAGGCTTTACCATGATAGAAATCATTTTTTCCTTTACGATTTTTTGTATAATCGTCTCTTTTCTTCCAATAATCTTCCGAACCATATTAAACCCGAATCCTATTGATGAAAGAATACAAAGAATGGAATGGGAGGTGTTTATCAGCCAGCTGAAAATGGAAATTCAAAGCTGCGATTTTATAAGTGGAGGAAAAAATCAATTAGTATTAATTAATGATGGACATGAAATTATCTTTGAAAAATATGGGACGAATATTAGAAGAAAGGTTGATAACGAAGGGCATGAAATTATGCTACAAAGAGTGAGGATGGTTGAATTTGAGCAAGTAAGAAATGGAATGACAATAAATGTTGAAGATATGGGCCAAAAAAGTTATTCATCAACCATCTATAGTCTAATCGAATTGGAGCCTCATCATGATGTTTAATGAGAAAGGGTTCTTTTACCCCTTAACCTTTATCCTCGTTCTTCTTTTTTCCTCCTTTATAACTATTCAAACCGAATTATACTTATCAGAAAAAAGATTATTAATAGAAACAGAGCATAACTTTGAAAAAGAATACTATTTCAAGCTAGCAATAAACGATATTGAAGAAATCTTCAATAATGATGGATGGAAGGAACATTCTGGAGTCTTAACATATTTACATGGCAGAGTAGATTATTCCGTAATAGATTTATCGAAGGATGTTGGGCAAATTACTATTCATTTGACAATCGGAGAAAGAAACCAAGTATCCGGATTTGCCTATTATGACAAAAATCAAAAAAAAATGATAAAATGGTATGAAAATAACAAGTAGGGGATAGATATGAAACCACTCTATTTAATCGGTTTTATGGGATCAGGGAAGTCAACCGTTGGTAAGGCCTTAGGGGAACGATGGAAACTAGCTGTGTATGATACAGACGATGAAATTGTAAAAAAGGAAAATAAGAGCATCAATCAAATATTTGAACAAATCGGTGAAGCAGGATTTAGAAAGCTAGAAACTGAAATGCTCTCATCACTACCCATATCGGATTGTATTATTATGACAGGTGGCGGAATTATATTAAAAGAGGAAAATATCGAAATCATGAAGGAAAATGGGGTAGTTATTCTCCTAGAGGCAACCATTGATGAGATACTTAAAAGGCTAGAAAAGGATGAAACTAGGCCATTATTAAAGGGGGAAAAAAAGCAAAATGCTATGGAGCTTTTTGAAAATAGAAAAGCTCAATATTTAGCAGCTGCAGATATGACTATTCAAACCACCTCTAAATCCGTTGAGGAAATTATACAGGAAATCGAAAAGCGATTGAATTTATGAAAAATGGACATACTTGCTAATAAAGAAAGCAGGTGTCTATATGAAAACAAATGATTATGTTAAATACATTACCCAAACATTCGTTCAATATATGGATCAGCCGAAGGAAACTAGAAAAAAAGCACGGGTTGAGCGAAAGGCTGCAAAAGAAACCTTTTTGATGAAATGGTTCGGGATAATACCTTTTGTCATTATTGAAGCGATTAAGAGAAGGAAGTGAGTAGAATCATGCGAAAACTACCCACTTTCTTTTTTTATACGGTGTTAGATTGGTGAAACGGCGAATGATTTTCCATTATATTATTGCACCCTCTGTCAAATAAAATATTCCCCCATTTACAATGGAAATGACAATTTTAGGTTCATATTGCTCCTTTAAAGCTTGTTTTTCTGTATTATAGCTCTCCACTTCCTCTTCCACATCCTCATAAAAATGCTCAAGCAAATTTAAGTCTTTTTTCCACCTTTCACGGGCCTCATCAGCCCAGCTATGTTTCTCATTCTCCAATGCATTAGTGATGTACCTTTCTATGCGGTTCAAACCGCTTTTCGGCATAATCAGTGGTGATAAGGTAAAGGAATAGTCAGGTATTTTGGGTGTAAGGTTTAATTTTAATAATTTTTCATGAAAATCTTCTGTTAATTGTCCGTTGATTAGTTGCAATCCAATCGATTTAAAAATATCCCGTTTCCTATCACATTGATAGGAGATTTTTACATTCATTCCTAGCCATGGTTTCAATGGAATATGGTTATTTGGTGTTGTTTTGTGATTCTCATAAAGGCGAATGTAGCCAGCAAGATTCTTCGTTGACTGAAATATTTGATGAAGCCTAGGGGAACCAAAGTGAACGAGCTCTCCTTTAAAATTTTCTGGTGCTCTTTCTTGATTGGTAATAAGGTTAAGCTTCATGGGATTAGGTATGCCACCGGTTTTCTCAAGGTAATGCCAGTAAAAGGGGCGATTCATCAATTCTTTATCTAACTCGATCGTAAGCTGGACGCACATATGACCCTCCCCGTTTTCGAATATTTCGCACCCATTTGCATGAAAGTAACGCTCAAGAAATTGATGAATTTCCTGCTGCTGCATTGACATCTCCTTCTTTCATTTGTTGAGCAAATGATAGGATGGAAGATAAGTTTTCCATCTTAATTCTCATTTCTCCTTCTGTTGTTGAGTTTCCAAAAATATCATTTAAATGGTCATCGATATTACCAAATTCTAGCTTTGTTAATATATCATCTAGTTCTCCGACAACCTTTTCAAATAAATGGATTTTTTCATACAAAAGCTTAAGTATATGCTCTTCCACGGTATCCTTTGTTGCAAAGTTATAAATAAACACGTCCTTTTCCTGACCAAGTCGGTGAATACGGCCAATTCTCTGCTCTAATCTCATCGGATTCCATGGCAAGTCAAAATTTATGATATGGTTACAAAATTGTAGGTTTATTCCTTCACCACCTGCCTCAGTAGCAATCAAAACCTGGGCATGATTTTTGAATAGCTCACGCATCCAATCCTTTTTTCCCCTTTTAAATCCACCTCTAAACGGTACAGAACTAATCCCATGTTGCTTAAGAAACCATTGCAAATACAGCTGGGTCGCACGATATTCAGTAAATATAATTGCTTTATCATTAATTTGTTTTATTAATTCCAATGCTTTTTCAGCTTTTGAATTTGTCTGAACAGCTTCTACTTTAGAAATTAAGTAATGAATTTGTTTTTCAAAGCGTTCGGATGGTTCCTCCGTTCGCGTCAGCATGTTTTTTAGGGTATAAAAGACGGCCTCCCTACTGCTACATGCTTCACGCTGTAAAGTCATTACAGAGAATTGACTTGAAGTAATCCAGCTCTCCTCATCTCGAAGCTCCATAATAGAATCATACAAATCCCTTTCTTCCTTTGAGAATTCGATTGGAATAGTTTGTACTTGTCTTTTCGTCCATTCGATTCCTGTGTCACTGCGACGATTTCGAATCATCACCTTATTTACAAGTTCCTTCAAATGCTCATCGTCATGTATGGAGCGTGAATCTTTTTTATATTTTTCATAAAAAACGGATTCATTACCTAAATGACCTGGTTTCAGGAGGGAAACTAAATTAAAAATTTCCTCTATTCGATTTTGAATCGGTGTTGCGGTTAATAACAGGCAAAACTTCTTTTTTAAGTTCTGAACAAATTCATAGTTTTTCGTTTTATTATTTTTAAGTTTATGAGCTTCATCGATGATAATTAAGTCATAATTCTGCTGATAAATAATATCTCTATGTGGGTTACGCTTTGCAGTATCAATCGAAGAAACAACGACATCACATTGTTCCCAAACATAGCTTTTTCTTTGAGTAATAGCTGGAATATAGAACTTTGTATTCAGTTCATATGCCCACTGAGTGACAAGGGATGCAGGGACTAAAATGAGAACCTTTTTTACGAGTCCACGTATCATATATTCCTTCAAAATTAACCCTGCCTCTATTGTTTTCCCAAGTCCCACCTCATCAGCTAAAATCGCCTTTCCGTTCATGTTTTCAACCACCTGCTTCGCGACCTCAAGTTGATGTGGAAGAGGGGTTAAATGGGAGAGGTGAAGAGGTGCTTGTAGGCCTTCAAACTCCTCAATGATTGTATGCTTTTCCACTTCAATCGCTAATTTAAATAATTCCCAGTTCCCCCACGGTCCATCATCATCAATCCTTTTCAACAATCCATCCTGCCAGGAGGAGTCAAAAATTATTTCTACGGTCATTTAATATACAGCTCCTTTTCGTACACAAGAAGTAAGAGCAATTGTAGTAAGGGTTATTATTCATATTTCAAATAATTTCGAAATGTTATCGTATATCGATATAAATTTTATTGCCCAATTAAGTTCTAGATGGTAGGATGAAGGTATAAATTTGTCAGATTTATTAATTTTTTTAATTAGTAATTAATAGTATGACCAGTTTGGAAAATTTTATAGACGCGGATGATAATAAGGGGAGAGACTACGCTATGTAGCGCCGAAGGAGCAAGCAAAGTGATTTGTGAATCTCTCAGGCAAAAGAACACTTATTTGACGCAACTCTGGAGAGTGTTTCTTATAAAAGAAACCACCAAAGGGGAAAGCCGTAAGGTAAACTTTCAGGTGACAGGACAGAGATCTTCTCAATAAATTTGAGGGGGTTTTCTGTCTTTTTTTATGTCTTCTGGTAAAAAACAGGAAAAACGGAAGGGGAATCTTGCTGATGGCAGAGCTTAAAAGAACACCAGTATTTGCTGTTTATAAAGAATACGGTGGGAAAACAATTGATTTTGGGGGATGGGAGCTCCCAGTACAATTCTCTAGTATTAAAGAAGAACATATGGCGGTAAGAACTAAAGCTGGACTTTTCGATGTATCCCACATGGGTGAAATTGAAGTTAAAGGCCCCGATAGTCTAATCTACCTGCAAAAAATGATGACAAATGATATATCAAAATTACAGAACGGTGGAGCTCAATATACGGCCATGTGCTATGAAAATGGCGGAACGGTGGATGATCTCCTCGTTTACAAAATCGGAAATGACCATTATCTATTAGTCGTTAATGCCGCAAATATCGAAAAGGATTATAAATGGCTTGAGTCCCATGTCAAAGAGGATGTAACCCTCTTAAACCTCTCTGAAAAAATGGCACAGCTTGCATTACAAGGACCTTTAGCAGAACAAATTTTACAAAAGCTTGTAAAAAATATCGATGTAAGCAAAATTGGAGTTTTTAAATTCCAACAGGAAGTTGATGTAGAAGGAATAAAATCATTAATTTCAAGAACTGGCTACACCGGTGAAGATGGGTTTGAAATATATTGTGATAAGGAAGCAGCCGTTACTCTCTGGAGAAGGATTTTAGAAGTAGGTAGTGATGACGGCGTAATCCCATGTGGTTTAGGTGCAAGAGATACTCTTCGATTTGAAGCGGCCTTAGCCCTTTATGGTCAAGAATTAAGTGCAGATATTTCACCCCTTGAAGCAGGAATCGGTTTTGCTGTAAAGCTAAATAAAGAGGAGGACTTCATTGGAAAAGAAGCTCTAATTAAGCAAAAAGAAACGGGGCTAAAGCGAAAGCTTGTTGGAATTGAAATGATCGACAGAGGTATACCAAGACATGGATATCCAGTATATTTCGGAAATGAATGTATTGGCGAAGTAACCACAGGGACTCAATCACCCACATTAAAGAAAAATATCGGCCTAGCACTAATAAATCTTGCGAATGCAGAAGTTGGACAAGAAATTAGTGTTGAAATACGCGGAAAACGCCTTAAAGCAAAGGTAGTAGCTACGCCTTTTTATAAAAAAAAGAAATAGAGAGGAGAAAACCTAATGAAACATCGCTTTTTACCAGTTACTGAAGCGGATCAGAAAGAAATGCTAAAAACAATTGGTGTTTCTGAAATAAATGACCTTTTTAGTGATATTCCTGAAAAGGTTCGATTTAAGGGAGAGTATAAAATAAAGCCAGCAAAATCTGAATCGGCTCTTATGAAAGAGTTAACTGCGCTTGCTGAGAAAAATGCAGACTTAATATCAAATAGTTCCTTTTTAGGGGCTGGAGTTTATGACCATTATATCCCTGTCATTGTCGACCATGTTCTATCTCGTTCAGAGTTTTATACAGCCTATACTCCATATCAGCCGGAAATTTCACAAGGGGAGCTCCAAGCCATTTTTGAATTTCAAACCATGATTTGTGAGTTAACAGGAATGGATGTTGCAAACTCTTCCATGTACGATGGAGGAACGGCTTTAGCAGAAGCAGGGATGCTCAGCACAGGTCAAACGAAACGGAAAAAAATACTTATTTCAAGCTTAGTCCATCCGGAAGCAAAAGATGTGGTAAAAACCTATGCAAAGGGACAAAGAATTGAGATTCAAGAAATTCCACATGTAAATGGTGTAACCGATGTTGAGGCATTAAAGGAATTAATAAACGATGAAATAGCAGCAGTCATGGTGCAATATCCAAATTTCTATGGAAGAATTGAACCATTGAAGGACCTAGAAGAAATCATTCATGCCCACAAAGCGTTGTTTGTTGTTTCAAGCAATCCACTATCTTTAGGTGTATTAACGCCTCCTGGAAAGCTTGGTGCAGACATTGTTGTTGGTGATGCTCAACCATTCGGAATCCCAACTGCCTTCGGTGGACCACATTGTGGATATTTTGCCGTTACCCAGAAGCTCATGAGAAAGGTTCCAGGGCGACTGGTTGGCCAAACGACAGATGAGGAAGGACAGCGCGGTTTTGTTTTAACACTTCAAGCACGTGAACAGCATATACGTCGTGATAAAGCGACATCAAATATTTGTTCGAATCAAGCCTTAAATGCACTAGCTGCTTCCGTTGCGATGACTGCTCTTGGAAAACAAGGTGTAAAGGCTATGGCCACTAGCAATATTCAAAAAGCGAATTACGCAAGGAAAGCATTTAAGAATGCAGGATTTGAAATGGCCTTTGAAGGACCGTGCTTCAATGAATTTGTTGTAAAGTTAAGCCGTCCAGTTAAGGAAGTTAATAAAGTTTTATTAGATAAAGGAATTATTGGCGGGTACGATCTTGGACAGGATGATGAGAATTTGTCCAATCATATGCTCATTTGTGTAACAGAATTAAGAACAAGAGAAGAGATTGATACTTTTGTGAAAGAAATGGGGGATATCCATGCATAAAAAAGATCAGCCACTTATTTTTGAACTTAGTAAACCAGGTCGAATTGGCTTTAGTCTTCCAGAAATGGATGTTCCAGAAGTAGGTCTTGATGAGCTGTTACCAAGTGAGTACAGACGGAGTGAAGAAGCAGAATTACCAGAAGTATCTGAGCTTGATATCATGCGCCATTACACCGCTTTATCAAGACGGAACCATGGTGTTGATTCAGGTTTCTATCCTCTTGGATCATGTACCATGAAATATAATCCAAAGATTAATGAAAATATGGCGCGACTGAATGGTTTTGCTCATCTTCATCCACTGCAGGATGAATCTTCTGTACAAGGGGCTCTTGAATTATTGTACGACCTAAAGGAGCATCTTATAGAAATTACCGGTATGGATGAAGTTACCCTACAACCAGCCGCAGGAGCGCATGGTGAATGGACGGGGCTAATGCTTATCCGTGCATTTCATGAAGCAAACGGTGATATGAAACGAACCAAGGTAATTGTTCCAGACTCAGCGCATGGAACCAATCCTGCATCGGCAACTGTTGCTGGCTTTGAGACGGTAACGGTTAAATCAAATGAGGATGGGCTAGTAGATTTAGAAGATTTACAAAAGGTTGTTGGAGAAGATACTGCCGCATTAATGCTTACAAATCCAAATACCTTGGGACTATTTGAAGAAAATATTTTAGAAGTCGCAGAAATCGTGCATGCTGCAGGTGGAAAGCTATATTATGATGGAGCTAACCTAAATGCTGTATTGTCTAAGGCAAGACCAGGAGACATGGGATTTGACGTGGTTCATTTAAACCTTCATAAAACATTTACTGGTCCACATGGTGGCGGCGGTCCAGGGTCAGGACCGGTTGGGGTGAAAATGGAAATGATTCCTTTCCTTCCAAAGCCCGTTATTGTGAAAAAGGGTGAGGGATTTGCTCTTGATTATGATCGACCACAATCCATTGGACGAGTTAAGCCTTATTATGGAAACTTTGGAATCAATGTGAGGGCATACACCTATATTCGTTCCATGGGTCCAGACGGTTTAAAGGCTGTTACTGAAAATGCAGTCTTAAATGCAAATTACATGATGAGAAGATTGGCAGATTATTATGACCTACCATTTGATAAGCATTGCAAGCATGAATTTGTATTAAGTGGAAAACGACAAAAAAAATTGGGTGTTCGAACACTTGATATTGCAAAACGACTTTTAGATTTTGGTTATCATCCACCTACTATTTACTTCCCGCTCAATGTCGAAGAATGTATGATGATTGAGCCAACTGAGACAGAGTCAAAAGAGACGCTCGATGCTTTTATTGAGGCGATGATTCAAATTGCGAAGGAAGTAGAAGAAAATCCGGAAATTGTTCAAGAAGCCCCTCATACAACTGTTATTGGAAGATTGGATGAAACAACAGCAGCAAGAAAACCAGTTTTACGTTATCAAAAATAATAGCAAAAAAAGGCCTTGCAACTTGCAAGGCCTTTTTATGAGCAGATTATTTTTTGGATTTAACCTTTCCAGTCCAGCCTTTAAATCCACCTTTAAGGTGAGAAAGGTTTTTATAACCTCTACGATAAAGAAACTGAGCTGCACGACCACTTCTAACTCCGTTTTGACAATATAAATAAACAGGCAGATCAGGACGTATTTCCTTTAGTCGCATTTTCATCTGGGATAAAGGAATGTTTCTAGCCCCTAAAATATGACCTGCATCGAATTCATTAGGTTCACGGACGTCAATCAATTGTGCCTTTCGGTAGCCTTCTTTAAATTGTTCCTCTGTAAGTTTTTTAACCATTTTCTTTTGAGACAACCAGTTCGCAGTTAAGTAGGCAATAATTGCAATAACTACGATTAGAAGGATTTTAAGTGTTCCCATGATAGATCTCCTTTCAAACAAACTACACTTTTCTATTATATAAGCCTTTTTTCATATGAGCAAAGGAAATAAAAAAAATATATACCAAGTTCTTCTTACTTTGTTTTTTTTATGAATTTTGATAGACTATAGAGCACTAATTTATCAATTTATTAGAGAGGTTTTTATTTTGGAAAAAGAAAAATGGTTGTTTATCGATTCGGGTAACTGCTCTCCCTTTTACAATATGGCTCTCGATGAAGCGCTTCTAGACTGGCATAGTCATGGTGAAATACCTCCCATTATTCGATTTTACGGTTGGGA
This sequence comes from Bacillus massilinigeriensis, assembly GCF_900117315.1. Lineage (GTDB taxonomy): Bacteria > Bacillota > Bacilli > Bacillales > Cytobacillaceae > Bacillus_BE > Bacillus_BE massilionigeriensis. The sequence goes on along the minus strand of NZ_LT630337.1, from coordinate 2,884,039 downwards.
TCCTCCAACTTTATCTATTGGATATTTTCAAAAGGTTGAAAAAGAAATAAATTTAGAAGCTGTAAAACAAAATAATCTCGGTTTTGTCCGGCGACCAACCGGGGGCAGAGGGGTTCTTCATGATCATGAGCTCACGTACAGTGTCATTGTAACGGAAGAGCATCCGAACATGCCTAAAACCGTCACAGAGGCCTACAAGGTTATATCGGAAGGGATTTTAAGAGGATTTCAAAATTTAGGCTTGGATGCTTATTTTGCTGTTCCAAAAACAGATCAGGAAAAGGATGCTTTAAAGAGTCCCAAATCTGCTGTTTGCTTTGACGCCCCAAGCTGGTATGAGTTAGTTGTGGAGGGAAGAAAGGTGGCAGGGAGTGCACAAACAAGACAAAAGGGTGTTATTCTCCAGCATGGATCAATTTTATTAGATTTGGATGAGGAAAAGCTTTTTAGTTTATTTAACTATCCAAATGAGCAAGTAAGAGAGAGAATGCAAAAGGGATTTAAAGATAAGGCCATTGCTATTAATGATTTAAGTTCAAGAAGAATTGAAATAGGAGAGGCGAAAATTGCTTTCAAAAAAGGATTTGAAGAGGGGCTAAATCTGGAGCTGGAGCCGTATGTCTTAACGAAGGAACAAAACATATACGTCCATAAATTAGCAAAAGAAAAATATGAAAATGAAGATTGGAACTTTAAAAGATAAAGCGGCAATTGCTGCTTTTTATTTTTTGGTTAAAGCTCATGGAACGGAAATCAACATGAGCTAGTTTAAAAGAGCTTCTTTTTAAAAATTTTTATCTTATAGACTTTTTTCCTAGGGATGGGAAATTGCAAGCTTCGAAATTTGTTAAATTTTATTGTTTTTTGGCGAAAAACCACAAAAAACTCTATTATTCTATCCTTTTTAGGAAAAATGAAGTTTGACAAAATAAAATTTTTTTGAATCAAACACAATATGTAGTGGTTTAAGTAATATTTACAATACTATATATTGATTTCGGATATTTGGTATGGTAACTTTAGGTTATATCATTTTGACAACTAGAGAATTAATAGTTTTTGCACAAATGTTACTAGTTTTGAATTAAAAGGAGTGTAACCAAATGTCTGTTGCGTTAGGACGAAAAATGAATATCGATGTAGAGCGTTTGAATGAGGATATCCGCTTATTTCCCCAAGTTCACCCAATTACACCTGATATGACCTTAACTCACAAAGGAGTTTCTAGATTAGTTATGCTTGACCGTTATACCTTTAAGGATACGGAAAAAATCACTTTATCAGAAGGGGACTTCGTAGTTCTGACAATTAAAGAGGATCCAAAATTCCCTGCTAGAGGTTTAGGATACATCCTAAGCATCGATTGGGAGAAAAAAATCGCAAATGTTCTGGTTGAGGAAGAGTATCGAGGATCTCTAGAACACCCAGAAGAAGTGAAGTCTGGGATTATTAAACGCTCTCTTGATGTAATTGAAAAACCTTTGGAAATATATTACGAACAAATAGCTAAGCGAAACGCGACAGGACTCGCATCTGTGGAAAAGACAGAAGAAAAGAGAAATGAATGGTTTGAAAAGTTCTATGAAGAATTAGTAAACTTAAATTTTATTCCTGCCGGACGTGTACTTTATGGAGCAGGTGCCAATACAGATGTTACTTACTTTAACTGCTATGTCATGCCTTTTGTTCAGGATTCACGTGAAGGAATCTCTGAGCATCGTAAGCAAGTCATGGAAATAATGAGCCGTGGAGGCGGAGTGGGAACGAATGGTTCTACATTACGACCACGTAATACCCTTGCAAAAGGTGTAAATGGAAAATCATCAGGATCTGTTTCCTGGCTGGATGATATCGCTAAGCTGACACATTTAGTAGAACAAGGTGGCTCAAGACGTGGAGCACAAATGATTATGCTTGCCGATTGGCATCCTGATATAGTTGAATTCATCATTTCAAAAATGCAAAATCCAAGAATTTTACGATTTTTGTTAGATAATACAACCGATTACACGATAAGAAAATATGCAAAAGAAAAGTTGAAATTCACACCACTTACTGAACAAGAAATCACAATGTATAAAGGAATAACCAATTTTAAACAGATTCCAGGTTACGGTGGTTTTACAGAGGCCATCATAGCCGAGGCAGAGGAAAAGCTGGAGGAAGGCGGAAACTATACCGTCCACAACCCAGAATTTCTGACAGGTGCGAATATTTCTATCTGTTTAACAAAGGAATTTATGGATGCCGTTGAAAACGATGAGGAATATGAGCTCCGTTTCCCAGATGTTGAAGGCTATGATGCTGAGGAAATGAAAATATACAATGAAGAATGGCATAAATACGGAGATGTACGCGAATGGGAGAAAATGGGTCATAAAGTTCGTGTATATCGAAGAATCAAAGCAAAAGAACTATGGAATTTAATTAATATATGTGCAACCTATTCGGCTGAACCAGGTATTTTCTTTATTGACAATGCCAATGACATGACAAATGCAAAGGCCTATGGTCAAAGCGTTGTGGCAACAAACCCTTGTGGAGAACAGCCCCTTGCACCATATTCCGTTTGTAACTTGGCTGCTGTTAACCTTGCCGAAATGGCTAATAAAGAAACAAAAACCGTTGATTTTGAAAAATTAGCACGTACCGTTGAAGTAGGAGTAAGAATGCAAGATAACGTGATTGAAGCAACTCCATACTTCCTAGATGAAAATAAAAGACAAGCACTTGGGGAGCGACGTGTTGGCCTCGGTGTGATGGGACTGCATGATCTTCTTATTTATTGTGAAACAGAGTATGGCTCTGAAGAAGGAAATCGTTTAGTCGACAAGGTATTTGAAACGATCGCTACAACAGCCTATCGCGAATCCATCAAATTAGCTAAAGAAAAAGGAAGCTTTCCATTCTTAACTGGTGAAACAGAAACAGAAACGAATCGACTACGTGAAGCCTTTATCTCAACCGGATACATGAAGAAAATGCCAGAAGATATTAGGCAATCGATTTTAGAAAATGGTATAAGAAACTCTCACCTACTCACAGTTGCTCCTACTGGTAGCACTGGAACAATGGTTGGTGTAAGTACGGGCCTTGAGCCATATTTCTCCTTCTCTTATTTCAGAAGTGGCCGTTTAGGGAAGTTTATTGAGGTAAAAGCAGACATTGTTCAAGAATATCTAGATCAAAATCCAGAGGCAGATGAAAATAATCTTCCACATTGGTTTATTACGGCTATGGAATTAGAACCAGAAGCACACGCTGATGTTCAATGTGTGATTCAGCGTTGGATTGACAGTTCAATTAGTAAAACAGTTAACGCACCGAAGGGTTACAGCGTAGAACAGGTGGAAAAGGTGTATGAACGACTATATCGCGGTGGTGCTAAAGGTGGTACAGTCTATGTAGATGGTTCTCGTGATAGCCAGGTTCTAACCCTTAAAGCAGAAGAAAACAAAATCGATGAACATCCTCATCATGTAGAGAAGCAAAAACAACATGTGGTATTGGTGGATACGATCAGCGATCTTCGTTCCACAGACGTAACCATTGGTTCGGAAGTAGGAAATACCTGTCCGATATGCCGAAAGGGGAAAGTGAAGGAAATCGGCGGATGTAACACATGTGATAACTGTAATGCTCAACTAAAATGTGGATTATAATTTACTTTGATAGGGACAGAATTCATTTTCTGTCTCTTTTTTCGTCAAAAATGAAATACATTCATACAAAAAAACTACACACATAAAAATTAATGACTTGTCTATCGTACTATTTTTCATATGTTGCGCTTAGTATGTATCAAATGTCTTTTAAGGAGTGCTCATATGAATATAGACGGTGTTTTTTCTGGAGGAGGCATAAAAGGGTTTGCACTAATAGGAGCTTATGAAGAGATAGAAAAAAGAGGATTTCAGTTTCAGCGTGTAGCAGGTACTAGTGCAGGAGCCATCATTGCTGCTCTCATCGCCGCAAAATATTCAAGTCAGGAAATCTATAAAATGATGAATGAGCTGGATTTAAAAAGATTCCTCGATAAAAGATATCCACTCCTCCATTTTTCTGTCTTAAAGTGGATTAATCTATACTGGAGATTAGGTCTATATAAGGGGAATGAATTGGAAAGTTGGTTAGCAGAAAAACTAGCTGCTAAGGGTGTCCATCATTTTTCAGATTTGCCTCCAAAAGCCTTACGTGTCATTGCCTCTGATTTAACAAACGGACGCCTGATTGTTTTGCCTGATGATTTGGAGAAATTAGGAATCAATCCTCATACTTTTTCTGTGGCAAAAGCTATTCGAATGAGCTGCAGTCTTCCGTATTTCTTTGAGCCGGTCAAGCTTTTTTCACCTAATGGTACGAGTATCATTGTGGATGGAGGAGTATTAAGTAACTTTCCAATGTGGCTTTTTGATAAAGAAAATGTAAAAAAAGAGAGACCTGTTCTCGGAATAAGGCTAAGCCCAATAATTGGTGAAAAACAACAAAACGATATATCAAACGCAATTAAGCTGTTTGAAGCTCTTTTTATCACGATGAAGGATGCTCATGATGCAAGATATATCTCCAGAAAGCATGAAAGAAATATTATCTTTATTCCAACCAAAGGAGTGCGCGCAACAGAATTTGGATTAACAGAAGAAAATAAGAGGGAATTAATGAATTTAGGGAGGGAAAGTGCAAAGATATTTTTTAATAAATGGAGCTATTAATCATGGGATCAAATAATGGGAGATAGGAGTTGACGTGAAATTTGTTCATAGTGGCTAACAAAAAACCGAGCTTTAAAATGAAGCCCGGTTTTTTTTCTTTCCTTTTTTTCCTTCAATAACAGTTAAATGAGAAGCTGATTTACTTTTCACCTTTTTAGGTTTTTTAGTAGATAATGAGCTATTTGTATACATTTTTTTACTAGGTTCCTTGCGGTTAAATCTTTTCTGTGATTTTTTTGCAGCCTTACGAAACGCTTGTTGCTCTCTATTTTTGGGAACAGCTCTATTCATTAGTAGGCGACGAACTATCAAATAAACAACGAACCCAATGATTAAAAAAGCGACAATATTTATTAGAACTTGTAATGGATCCTCAATTAGGTTACCAATAATCCCAATAGCGGCAAGGGTAATAAGAGTTGTTACGATAATGGTAGAAGTTCGATATTTCAAGAAAGCCACCTCCCTAAGAGCATGATAAGCATAAAACGTATTTTTTAAACTTAGCAACTTACTTTTTAGATGATTTCTTCAATTGTAGAGCTCTGTTCAGTTTCGTTTTCTTTCCTTAACAGTTCCTTAAAGGATAATATGGCAACTTCGACTTGGTCATCAGTTGGTTCCTTTGTTGTTAAAAGCTGGAGCCATAGCCCAGGATATCCTAGATATTTTAACACGGGAACCTCTCTAACCTTATTCGTAAGTTGAAGGACCTCGAACGATACGCCTAGGACAACAGGGATTAGGGCAAGTCGATTAAGAATCCTAACCCAAAGTGGGTCAGTTGGCACAAACATATAAATAAATAATCCGACAACGACAGTAAAGAGGATAAAACTACTGCCACAACGATAATGTAATCGTGAGTGAGCTTGAACATTTTCCACGGTTAACTCTTTTCCTGCTTCAAAAGTGTTAATGACTTTATGTTCTGCACCATGGTATTGAAAAACTCTCTTTATTATTGGTGTCATCGATACAAAATAAATGTAGCAAAATAATAATACAAGTTTAAAAAAGCTTTCAATGAGAATTTGACTTAGATCGCTTGAGAAAATCGGCTTGGTGAGGACTGCTAAAAAAACAGGAACTAAGGTGAAAATAAATTTTCCAAAGAGAAAAGAAAGTACGCCAATTGTTGCTACACCAAGTATCATGGCTAATTTTGTAGGTTGCTGCTCCTGTATCTGGCTATCGTCTTCCGGATCAACATCATATCGTTCCGTTGAGAAATTTAAATGCTTTGCTCCGGTTGCACTCGATTGAATAATGGCAACGATCCCTCTTAAAAATGGAATCTTTTTTAATGCTGTCAACCCATTGTTTGCTTCTCTTGGGAGGTAGAAATAATCTACAGTACGATCCTTCCTGCGAATAGCTGTAACCGTATGGTGTTTTCCACCAAACATTACACCCTCAACCACTGCTTGACCTCCATAATTGGGTCTTGGATTTTTTTCCATTTATGCTAACACCAACCTATATCAATTTTATTCTTCGATGTATGAGCGAAGGGATAATATTCAAGCCATACTTGAACTTGGCCGATTACCATCTCCAAAGGAAATGTCATCAATCATGCGCACCATGTCCAACCTGAAAACTATTATACATCTAATTTTATTTTACTAAATATTCTTTAAAACCTCTAGAGGGGAGTATCAGGAATCATTTGTTTTTAATAAATAGAAAAGATGATTCTAAATGGTAATCAAGAATTGCTGTGGACATACTAAAAATGGAGGTGTTGAAAATGGAACAGGATAAAGAATTAGAACAAAACAAACGAGAAGAACCAATGTCATTTATCACGATGGTCATTATTACCGGGCTTTTTGGAGGTATATTTTGGAGCGGGATAGCCTATCTAGCTTATGTTTTTCATTTTACAGCAATTCGCCCTAATATTGTATTAGAGCCATGGGCGCTTGGAAGTTGGAAAAATGGATGGTTGGGAACTGTAATTTCAATCCTATTTATCGGTCTTTTTTCCATTGTAGCTTCCCTTATTTATTATGTTGCGTTAAGGAAGTTTAAAGGTCTTTGGGTTGGTGCAATTTATGGAATATTATTATTTCTGCTCGTCTTTTTCATATTAAATCCGCTTTTCCCAGGAATGGACCCATTTAATAAGCTTGGAAAAACCACCATTGTAACTTCCGTTTGTTTTTATATTTTATTTGGTACCTTTGTAGGGTATTCAATTTCTTTTGAAGAAAATGAAATTAGAAACCGAAAAAAACGGGTATCGACCACCTAGCAAACAGTGGTTGACTTAAAAAGGAATATGGTAGAATATTCATATTGGTAATACAATGAGTATTAAGGTTATTATTAATTATAGACATCATGAAACATTAAAGGAGAGAGGATTTTGAATAAACTACAAAAATTACGCGATCGATTTGAAAGCAATGGAATTGATGGAATTTTAATAACTAGTCCTTATAATCGACGATATATTTCCAATTTTACAGGGACTGCAGGTGTTGTTTTAATCAGCAATGATAAGGCCTTATTTATCACAGATTTTCGTTATGTCGAACAAGCTACCAAACAATGTGAAGGGTTCGAAGTGGTTAAACAACAAGTAACCATGCTTGAAGAAATTGCTAGCCAAGTGAAAAACCTAGGAATAAAAAGGCTTGGATTTGAACAGGATTATGTCACTTTTTCTGAATATAAATCCTATGAAAAAGAAGTGAAGGCTGAATTTGTTCCTGTTTCCGAATTGGTAGAAAAGTTACGCTTGATTAAGACTGACTCAGAGATTAAGATATTAAAGGAAGCAGCGAATATCGCAGATGCTGCATTTACACATATTTTAAATTTCATTCGCCCTGGAGTAACAGAGCTTGAGGTCTCGAATGAGTTGGAGTTCTTTATGAGAGAGGCTGGAGCAACATCATCTTCCTTCGATACAATTGTTGCATCAGGCTATCGTTCTGCTCTTCCACATGGTGTGGCAAGTAACAAAATCATTGAATCTGGTGACTTTGTTACATTAGATTATGGTGCATACTATCAGGGTTATGCATCTGATATCACTCGCACCGTTGCCGTTGGGGAGCCTAATGAAAAGCTTAAGGAAATTTATCAAATTGTCTTTGAAGCTCAAAAAAGAGGAGTAGAAGGAATTAAACCAGGAATGAGTGGAAGAGAGTCAGACGCTCTTACAAGAGATTACATATCAGAAAAAGGTTATGGTGAATATTTTGGACATTCCACAGGTCATGGAATTGGACTGGAAATCCATGAGGGTCCAGCCCTAGCAATGAGATCTGATATTATCCTTGAACCTGGAATGGTTGTAACATGTGAACCAGGTATTTACATTCCAGATCTCGGTGGAGTTCGAATTGAAGATGATCTGTTAATCACGAATAATCATAATGAATTGCTAACGCACTCAGCAAAAGAACTTATTATTCTTTAAAATATTAGGAGGATTTATTGAATGATTTCTGTTAACGATTTTCGTACTGGCTTGACAATTGAAGTAGACGGTGGTTTGTGGCGTGTAATGGATTTCCAACATGTTAAGCCTGGTAAAGGTGCAGCCTTCGTACGTTCTAAATTACGTAATCTTCGCACAGGTGCCGTTCAAGAAAAAACGTTTCGTGCAGGTGAAAAGGTGGCAAAGGCTCAAATCGATAACCGTAGAATGCAATATCTTTATGCAAGCGGTGATCAACACGTATTCATGGATAATGAATCATACGAGCAAATTGAACTACCTGCTAACGCAATTGAATATGAATTAAAGTTCTTGAAGGAAAATATGGAAGTATCCATTATGATGTTTCAAGGAGAGACTCTTGGAATCGAGCTTCCAAATACAGTTGAACTAGAAGTTACAGAAACTGAACCAGGTATTAAAGGGGATACAGCTTCAGGTGGAACAAAACCTGCAACCTTAGAAACAGGTTTAGTTGTACAAGTTCCTTTCTTCGTAAACCAAGGAGACAAATTAATTATTAACACAGCAGAAGGATCATATGTATCACGTGCATAATTGTAATCAAAATTTGTAGGATACCATATAAAAATCCCGATTGGTGATTATCACTAATCGGGATTTTTGTTACATGTTTTTTAAGATTGAAGATCTGATATATCTCGGCCAGTTGCTCCAACGGACATATCTGTATTATTTTTATTATTATACTCTGGGTCAGAGGTTTGTTTTGAAGGATTATTCTTTGTATTATCTAAATAGCTTGTTTTTCGTTGATGTTTCAAAAATTCGTTTGTATTTATATTAACCATCATCATGCTCCTTTCCATATTATTATGAGCAAAGATTGAATTTTTATGTTTGTTCCAACTCTTATTCTATAAGTAATATTGGAAAACAGCTTGAATGGTTGATCTTACCTCTAATTTTCCTGGCTCGATTGGGGTGGTTGTGGCTACTTTTACAGATTGAAAAGGTTCAAAAGGGGTGGCAGAGGGTCTTGTCTCATGTTTTTCGTTAATCGAGATGGGGGTTTTAATGAGTTGTACATTTAAGGAAGAGGCAATCGTTACTGCCTTTGAAAGCGCATCCTGGACTGCCTCTTTAAGAGATTCTTGATAAAATTTACTTGGGTTTGATAGAGAGAAAAAGATGTTTCTTATCGTGTTTGCCCCGTTGGTAACGGCTGTGTCTACCACGGATCCAACTTTGCTTGTATCTCTAACTGTAATATTTAACAGATGGTCCACCCTATATCCTCGGAATTGCTGTTTTCCGTCAATATAATCATATTGTGGATAAATAGAATATTCCGATGTTCTCATTTGGTCTTGACTGATTCCTAGCCCTTGAACAGCATTTTGAACATTTTTTATTATCTCAGCATTTTCTGCTTGTGCCTTTCTCAACTCTCGATTCTCTGTTGAAGCACCAATCATTATGACTGCTTGATCCGGTTGAACACTTACTGTTCCTTCGCCAAAAACCATCATCACATAGTACTGATTCCTAGAGTTTTTTTGATCACTTTGGATGTAAAATGGGTTTGCCTGGTAATGATACAAATTTACTCCCCCTCAGATATCTTTGCTTTTCATATATAAATGTACTTTCCAAATTGGAAAAAATGCCATGCCATTTAATTAAATTCAATAAGACAAGGTTACTTATAGCTGATAGCCCATTAGTTTTGCGATGATTCTTGGAATCTCTACATTGTCTAAAACACCTTCAAATCCTTCGCTGCCCTTCCCATAAGAAAATAAAGGAACAGGATTTCCGGTATGTCCCCCAGTACTACTCAAAACGCGATTTTCTCTACTCATTACACCTGCATGATTATGGGCAGCAATCATACTTCCAATTTCCCAAGCAATTTGCGATTCTTTATAAACCTGCCCTTTTTCATTATTACATTTATTCATAAATGCCTTTGTCTCTTGTTTAGATAAATGGAGATGTCCATAGGTTTTTAATATTCCTTTGACTTTTGAAATATCATTATGCTCGAGAGCTTTTTCTTTTTTTAATCTATCCGCAATGTATGTTGGTGTCACCTCCATCCTTTTTAACCCTTTCATATTGATTGGTTCACTTTCAGAGATACCCATTGTCTCGTGATCGGCTGTAACAATAACAAGTGTGTCCCCGTTCTTTTTTGCCCAGTTAACGGCAAACTTAACGGCATGATCAAACTCAATTGTTTCTTTCCAAATACTTGTAAAATCTGCAGAATGGGAAGCATGATCAATTCGTGCTCCTTCAACCATCAGAAAAAATCCAGGGGAATCTTGATTGAGAAATTCCAATGCCTTTTGCGTCATTTCAGTTAAAGATGGCTCTTTACTTTTGTATTCATCCCGGTCAATCTTAAAGTTCATATGAATAGGGTTGAATAGCCCTAGAAGTTTTTCCCCCTTGGCTGCTGCTAATTCTGACTTGTCTGTTACATAGGTATACCCCTCCTTTTTAAAGGCTGGGATTAAATCCTTTTCTCCTGCTTTTGTTCGTTTAAATTTATTTGCTCCTCCCCCAAGTAGAACATCGACTCTATTCTCAAGCTGTTGTGCTGCAATTTCATTTTGATTTGTCCATCGATTGGCGATGCTCGCTGTGAAGGAGGCTGGGGTAGCATCGGTGATTGAACTTGTTGTAATGACACCAACCTTTTTACCGTCTTCTTTAAATTTATCTAGAATGCTATCTACCACTTGTTGATTTGGTTTGATTCCAATCATTTCATTATTTGTTTTGTGGCCAGTAGCTAGGGCAGTCCCCCCAGCTGCTGAGTCTGTAACAAATTGATTGGCAGAATTTGTATGTACGAACGCAACATTAGGAAGAGTTTCCATAAAAAGCTTTCCCGTTTTGCCGTATTCAAATAAACGAGCAATTTCCATTTGCCCGAAGCCCATGCCATCCCCAATCATAAAGATGACATTTTTGGGCTTAATATCTTGTTTTGCTGCCTTTTGGCTCCTCGGATATTCACCTGAAAAGAATATGTAACCTGCAATTGCTCCTATGAAAACTAAAAGGAAAACGGAGAGAATTATTCGCATATTTTTCATAATCAAAATCTCCTTTACACGAATTTACCGGAATGAAAAGTGAAAAATTCAAATGAAGCATGTCACTCGTATTTAATACTGTTTTAATTCAAAGTCATAATGTGGTCAAGCAGGCATACATTTAATTAAGAGAAGGCCAAATGGACTTATTTGTTTTAGTATGTTTCCAAAAGTATGTATCAATGTAAAAAATATGGAGGAGCATAGCTGTGGAAACGATTTTAGAAATATTACCGAAAAATTTATCCGAACAACTAAAGGGAATTCCAGCCATTCAGATGGAGGAATTGGAAGAAATTCGAATCCGAATAAATAAACCAATTGAGGTGACAGTAAAGGGTTCCCCAAGATTTTTATCTTATATTGTCCATCCTGAGGATGCGTATCAGCTCCTAAATAAAATTAGCCAATATTCAATTTATACGATGGAGGAAGAATTAAAGCGAGGATATGTTACTGTTTCGGGTGGCCATCGTGTTGGCTTAGCTGGAAAAGTGATATTAGAAAATGGATTTGTTAAGGCTGTCAGAGATGTATCTTCCTTTAATATCCGTATTGCCAGGGAAAAGATTGGAATTGCTGATAGGCTCATCCCTTTTCTTTATAAAAACGGGTGGCTGCATACCATGATTATTGGACCACCACAAACTGGGAAAACAACATTGCTTCGGGATATTGCCAGAATTATATCTTCAGGTGATTTGAATCGTCAATTAAATGCTAGCAAGGTGGGCATTATCGATGAGAGATCAGAAATTGCCGGCTGTATCCATGGTGTCCCTCAGCTTACCTTTGGTCCACGTGTCGACGTACTTGACAGCTGTCCAAAAGCAGAGGGAATGATGATGATGATTCGATCTATGAGTCCAGACGTTCTAGTTGTAGACGAAATTGGTAGAAAGGAAGATTGTGAGGCGATATTAGAAGCAGTTCACTCAGGGATAAAACTAATCATGACTGCTCATGGAAGGGATTTCACAGAATTAAGTAGCCGCCCAATACTTAAACCAATTCTTGAGTTAGGTATTTTTCAAAGATTTATTGAGTTAAGCCGGGATGATGGCCCCGGAACATTAACTTCAATTAAAGACCTGCATGGTGAGGAAATCTACACAAAGGTGAGAGTGACCTAATGATAAAACTTATTGGTGCATTTTTTATCATCGTCGCAACTACTTGGGCAGGGTTTGAAGCATCTAGAAATTTCTCTGAGAGACCGAAGCAACTCCGTCAATTGAAAGCAGCTCTTCAATCACTAGAAGCAGAAATTATGTATGGTCATACACCGCTGCATGAGGCAGCAAGAAGGCTGGCTACACAAATGTCTAAACCGTTATCTCAATTTTTTGAATCCTTTGCGAAGAAATTAACTGATTCGGATACAACAGTGAAAATTGCCTGGGAACAGAGTCTCAAGGAGGTTTGGAAATTAACTGCTCTGCAGCAGGGAGAATTTGAAATTATGAAGCAGTTTGGAGAAACGTTAGGTCGTCATGACAAAATCTCACAACAAAAACAAATAAGACTAGCACTTACGCATCTAGAAAGAGAAGAAGGCGATGCATACGATAAACAAGCAAAGTATGAAAAGATGCTAAAAAGCTTAGGATTTTTATCTGGATTATTGTTGTGCATTTTACTGATGTAAGGGTTTAGGAGGAGAATTCATGGGTTTAGAGGTAGATATCATCTTTAAAATTGCTGGCGTAGGAATCGTTGTCGCCTTCCTTCATACAATTTTAGATCAGGTTGGTAAAAAGGAATATGCACAGTGGGTAACACTGTTTGGTTTTATATATATTTTATTTATGGTTGCTACCATTGTAGATGATTTATTTCAAAAGATTAAATCCGTTTTTTTATTCCAGGGTTAAAAGGGGGAGTTAGCCATTGAAATCCTACAAATAGTTGGGGTTGCTCTCGTTTCCACCTTTCTTGCATTAATCGTTAAGGAGCAAAAACCGAATTTTGCCTTTTTGCTCATAGTCTTTGTTGGATGTGCCATTTTCTTATTTCTAGTAGACCAAATCTACGCCATTATCCATATGCTAGAGGGTATTGCTAAAAATGCGAAGGTGAATTTAGTTTATTTAGAAACGATTCTAAAAATTATTGGCATCGCTTATATTGCAGAATTTGCATCTCAGATTACTAAGGATGCAGGTCAAGGTGCAATCGCTTCAAAAATTGAACTGGGAGGAAAAATCCTTATCTTAGCAATGGCGATTCCTATTTTAACAGTGATGATCGAAACCATTCTCAAATTAATACCAAATTAGACCTTGCAAGTAAACAAGCTGTAGAGTAGGTGAAATAATAGATGATGCAACGGATAACGACCTTTTCCTTCTTTGCTTTCTTGTTAATCCTCCTAATCACTCCAAATGTACAAGCTCACGCAGAGGAAATAAACAAGGATGAAATCACGAGTCCTAAGGATCTGGTTGATCAACAAATTGATCATCTTGATTTGGATGAGCTTAAGGGATTTTGGGAGGAAGTCACAACTAAATATGGCGGATATTTACCAGAAAGTCAGAAGGGAAGTTTGTATGAGTTTGTCAAAGGAGATAAGCAATTCTCCTTTGAAGAATGGGGAAAAGGAATTTTAAATTTTATTTTTCATGAATTCATTGTGAATGGGAAATTGTTAGGGTCGCTGATTATATTAACTGTTTTCAGCATGTTTCTACAGTCTCTTCAAAATGCCTTTGAGCAAGGAACGATTAGCAAGGTGGCCTATGCCATTGTTTTTATGGTGCTTATCATACTAGCACTTAATAGCTTTCATGTAGCAATCGATTACACAAATGAGGCCATAAGTACAATGACGTCATTTATTTTAGCCCTTACCCCACTGCTTCTCGCTTTAATTGCATCTTCTGGGGGATTAGTATCTGCAGCCTTTTTTCATCCCGTCATCCTTTTTCTGATGAATGTGAGTGGGATGTTTATTCAATATGTGATATTGCCATTATTATTTCTTGCTGCTCTTTTGAATATTGTTAGTATTCTTAGCGATCATTATAAGGTGACACAGCTAGCAAACCTCATAAGGAACTGGAGTATCGGACTACTAGGGCTATTTTTAACGGTCTTTCTAGGAGTTATTTCTGTTCAAGGAGCATCTGCAGCGGTTACAGATGGAATCACCATTAGAACGGCAAAATTTATTACAGGAAACTTTATTCCGGTAATCGGAAGAATGTTTACAGACGCAACGGATACCGTTATTAGCGCATCACTCTTATTAAAAAATACCGTTGGAATAGCAGGCGTGGCCATCCTTCTGATGATTTCTGCATTTCCTGCGATTAAGATTCTCATGATTTCCTTTATTTATAAATTTGCTGCAGCGATATTACAGCCACTGGGTGGGGGTCCAGTCATACAATGCTTGGATGTGATAAGTAAATCAATTATGTATGTATTTGCCGCCTTAGCGATTGTTTCACTCATGTTTTTTCTAAGTATTACGGTGATTATCGCAGCCGGTAATTTAACGATGATGGTTCGTTAGGAGGAAGGAGAGGTTATGGATTTTTTAATCGAATGGATTACAAATATCATTCTCTTTGTCCTGCTGGCTACGGTCATTGATATGCTTCTTCCAAACTCTAATCTACAAAAATACACCAAAATGGTAACAGGTCTATTGCTTATGGCTATCATTCTTTCGCCAATTCTGAAAATCGTTTCACAGGATTTTCAGATTCCGACCTTTGAATTTATCCAAGATAAAAATGCAGAAAATTTAATAGAAATTAAGAAAAAAGAAATACAAGCCTCTCAAACTGCATATATTTTAGAACAAACGGCTGTCCAAATGAAGAATGACGCCCAAGAGGAGTTGATGACAGGGTACGGATTAATGATTACAGATATTGACCTTTCAGTGAATGACCAAGCGCAAGGAAACTTTCCAGAAAATGTAGAGAAAATTAAAGTTCAACTCACATCAATTGAGGAAAAAACAAATACGGTTGAAGCCATTAGCAAAGTTGAAATCAATACTGACGAATCCCCTCCAACAAATGATCAATCCGATACGTTAGAAAGGATCACTTCACATCTTTCTGAAAAATGGGGTGTCGGGCAAGAAATGATTGATGTCATGGTAAAAGGGGGAAGCACATCGTAAATGAGTCAAGACAAAGGACCATTATCTACACTAAAAAAGCTATTTTCAGAAAGTGGCAATGGAGATAAGAAGAAAAATAAATATCAATACCTGCTCCTTGTTCTCCTTTTTGGAGCCTTTATCATGGTGCTAAGCAATCTATTATTCAGCGGGGAATCTAATGCGGATTTGCCGGTTTTTAATAACCAAACGAATAAAGAAGAAGATGTCCCAACGTTTGGACAAGGTAAATCCAAAAGCAATGATTTGATAAAAGAATATGAAAACCGATATGAAAATCAGCTGAAGGAGGCCCTTGAGGAAATAAACGGGGTGGATGATGTGATTGTTGTAGTAAATGTAGATGCAACAGAAAAAAAGGTTTTAGAAAAAAACACGGTGACAAACTCTCAAACTACTGAAGAAACAGATCCCCAGGGTGGAAAAAGAATGATAGAGGAGCAATCAAAGGATGAACAGCTGGTCATTACGAATGAAGGGGAAAAGGAAGGACCGATTGTGGTAGAAACGAAGAAGCCAGAGATAAGAGGGGTTCTTGTCGTTGCCAAGGGAGCAGAGAATGTTGAAGTTAAAGGTTGGATTTTTGAAGCAGTTACAAGAGTTTTAGATGTACCGATGCATCGAGTGTCTGTATTACCGAAAAAACCAAAGGGGGAATAAAAAATGTTATTGAAAAAACAAACGGTTTGGTTATTAACAATGTTAAGTTTAGTCGTAGTATTATCAGTCTATTATATTACTTCACCTGAGCAAAAAGGGGACCAGCTAACAAAGGTAGAGGAAAAAAAGAAAACTAGTGAAACGGCAAATGGAACAAAGGAAAATAAGGCAACAGGAGAACAGTCTGATGGCGTAACAGTTATTTCAGAAAATGCTAGCGATGAACAATTTGAACAATTGCGATTAGATATTGAGGCAGAGAGAAGTGAAGAGAAGGAAAGACTAACAGAAATAATGGCTTCCACTGATTTACCTGCAGATCAACGGAACCAAGCAATTGAGAAAGTAGATGAGTTAGAGAAAACAGAACATAAGGAACAGGTACTTGAAACCCTGATTATTTCCATGGGATATGACGATGCATTAGTTAGAGCAGATGGAGAAGAAGTTCGTATTACAGTTAAATCTGATAAGCATTCTAAAGCTGAAGCAAATAAAATTCTGCAACAGGTCAAAAAGGAGTTAGGACATTTACAAGTAGCAGCAGTAGAATTCCAACCAACAAAATAAGGATACAGGAAGAGGGGGAAAATACCCTCTCCTTTTTTTATTCACAAATTTTTCGAAAAATAAAAAAATGTTTTTAAATAAGGGGATAGAAGTATTATTATAGAAATGAAAATATTCTATTTATTGAACTTCTAGTAGGTATTATCGTATGATATTAGTATTTAGTCATAATTACATAAAATTTAAGGGGTGGCAAGTATGCTAAAAGTGCAAGAAATTAGGGAATTGATTAAATTAGTTGATCAATCCAATATCGATGAATTTGTTTATGAAAGTGATGGATCCAAAATCAAAATGAAGAAAAAGACAACAGAAACAGTTGCCATCGCTCAACCGGTAAAACAAGTAGCTGTTGAGGAAGTAGCAGCACCTCAAGCAGCAGCACCGGTTGTCAAACAAGAAGTAAAACCTGAGGTGAAGGTAGAAGCACCTGCTAAAGAAGCTGCAGTTGAAGTGGAGAACACAGATTTACATAAAATCACTTCTCCAATGGTTGGTACATTTTATCAAGCGTCATCTCCAGAGGCAGAACCATATGTAAAACTAGGTTCTAAGGTTACAAATGACTCTGTTGTATGTATTATCGAGGCTATGAAGTTATTTAACGAAATTGAGGCAGAGGTTAATGGTGAGATAGTTGAAATTCTTGTTAAAGACGGCCAACTCGTTGAATACGGTCAACCGTTATTTTTAGTAAAGCCTGAATAAAGGGAGTTCTTTGGAATGATAAAAAAACTATTAATTGCAAATAGAGGCGAAATCGCAGTAAGAATTATTCGTGCTTGCCGTGAAATGGGAATTGAGTCAGTTGCTGTATATTCTGAGGCAGATAAGGAATCCTTACATGTTCAGCTAGCCGATGAAGCATATTGTATTGGACCAAAAGTATCAAAAGAAAGCTATTTAAATTTCGCTAACATTATTAGTGTGGCAAGATTAACAGGATGTGATGCAATCCATCCTGGATACGGATTTTTAGCGGAAAATGCGGATTTTGCTGAACTTTGTAGGGAGGTAAATATCAAGTTTGTTGGCCCAACACCAGAAGCTATTAACAAAATGGGCACAAAGGATATTGCCCGTGAAACCATGAGAGAAGCTGGGGTCCCAATTGTCCCAGGCTCACAGGGAATAATTAGAAATGTTGATGAGGCCATTGAAATAGCAAATCAAATAGAATATCCGGTTATTATCAAAGCAACAGCTGGTGGTGGAGGAAAAGGGATTCGTATCGCCAGAAATGAACAAGAATTAATTAAGGGAATTAATATAACACAGCAGGAAGCGTTAACTGCATTTGGAAATCCAGGAGTTTATTTAGAGAAATTTATTGAGGATTTCCGACATGTTGAGATCCAAGTACTTGCGGATGAACATGGAAATGTGGTTCACTTAGGAGAAAGAGACTGTTCTATACAAAGAAGGCTTCAGAAATTACTTGAAGAAACCCCGTCTCCTGCTCTTGACGGAGAAATTCGCGAGGAAATGGGGAACGCTGCAGTAAAAGCTGCAAAAGCAGTTGATTATACTGGGGCTGGCACGGTAGAATTTATATATGATTATCGCAATCGTAAATTTTACTTTATGGAAATGAATACCAGAATTCAAGTAGAACATCCTGTTACAGAAATGGTTACTGGAGTAGATTTAATCAAGGAGCAAATTAAGGTTGCATCTGGTGATAAATTAAATTTCATGCAATCTGAAGTTAATTTTCAAGGTTGGGCAATCGAATGTAGAATTAATGCTGAAAATCCTTCAAAGAACTTTATGCCTTCCCCTGGTAAAATTAAGATGTACTTGCCGCCAGGAGGTCTTGGAGTACGCATCGATTCTGCTGCTTATCCAGGTTATTCTATTCCGCCGTATTATGATTCTATGATTGCGAAGGTCATAACCTATGGAAAAAGTCGTGATGAAGCGATTTCTAGAATGAAACGTGCATTAAGTGAATTTGTAATCGAAGGAATTCATACGACCATTCCATTTCATTTGAAACTTCTCAACCATGAAAAATTTGTTGAGGGTAATTTCAATACGAAGTTTTTAGAAATGTATGATGTAATGAATTCAGAAAGTTAACTGGGGGTGCACAGAATGAGCGAAAACAACATCTTAGAAATGAATCCAGGAAATACAGGTCTTGGAAAAGTAGAAATTGCTCCTGAAGTAATTGAGGTAATTGCAGGCATTGCTGCATCGGAAGTCGAAGGCGTAGCACAAATGAGAGGAAATTTCGCAGCAGGTGTGGTGGAACGATTAGGAAAGAAAAACCACGGTAAAGGTGTTAAAGTGGAGCTTTCCGAAGAGGGAATTAAAGTAGATGTATACTGTTCTATGAAGTTCGGAGTTTCTATTCCAACCGTAGCTCAAAAGATTCAAGATAATATCCGCCAAGCCTTGCTAAATATGACTGCTCTTGATGCCGAGGAAGTTAATATTCATATTGTTGGTATACAATTTGAAAATCCGAAGCACGAGTCTGAAAAAGAAGCCGAAGAATAAGCAAAATCGAGCCAGAGACAAAATACTTAGTCTTTGGCTTTCTTCTTTTTAGCAGTCTATACATACATATCTGGTTTAAGTTGAGCATCACTTTATTAAGGATAATAGCATGTTTTATCAAGTTTTTAGGGAAAATAAAGAATGAATTATGCGAAGTTATATCAGTTATGCTATGATTTTGTTATGATATTTAGGATAACCCATCCTTAAAGGAGTTTTAGAATAAAATGAAAAGAAGAACAGCAAGAGAAAAGGCTTTACAGGCCTTATTTCAAATTGATATTAGCGATGTAGAGCCGAGTGATGCGATTCATCATGTTTTGGACGGTTCTCCGCAAGATGAATACTTAAATCGATTAGTCTATGGAGTTATTGAGAAAAGGGATTCAATCGATCAACTAATCGTAAATAATCTAGAGAAATGGACCATTGACCGTCTAGCCAATGTGGACCGTAATCTTTTAAGACTTGCTATTTTTGAACTTCATTTTTGCCATGATGAAGTACCAGAAAATGTGGTATTTGACGAAGCAATTGAAATTGCGAAGTTATATGGAGATGATCAGTCAAGTCGGTTTATAAATGCTGTGTTATCCAAAGTGAAGCAATAACACAATAAGTGAAACTTCCACTACTGGGGGGTTTCACTTATTGTGTTAGAGCCTGATTTTCATTCCTTCATTCAGTAGTTCAAGAACAAAGGAGTTCTAATATGGAAAATCGTTATTTATCTGTCACTGCATTAACTAAATACATAAAAAGAAAATTTGATGTGGATCCCCATCTTCAAAATGTGTTTGTAAAGGGGGAAATCTCCAATTTTAAACAGCATTCTAGTGGACATATGTATTTTACCTTAAAGGATGAAAAGGCACGCATATTAGCTGTAATGTTTTCAAGGTATAATCGTACTTTGAAATTCACTCCTGAAAATGGAATGAAGGTTCTTATCAAAGGGGATATTTCCTTATTTGAATCAAGTGGTCAATATCAGGTTTATATTAAGGAAATGCAGCCAGACGGAATAGGTGAGCTATATTTAGCATTTGAACAATTGAAGGAAAAATTGGAAAAAGAGCAGCTTTTCTCTCCTCAGTTTAAGAAAAAGATACCAAAATACCCGAAAACAATTGGAGTAATTACTTCACCTACAGGAGCGGCTATTCGGGATATTATCACAACCATCAAAAGGCGGTATCCTATTGCAAATATCCTGCTTATTCCTGCACTTGTCCAAGGGAATCAAGCGGCACCCTCCATCGTTCATGCGATTCAACTTGCGAATGAACAAGAGGAAATTGATGTATTAATTGTCGGTCGAGGAGGGGGATCGATTGAGGAATTATGGGCATTTAATGAAGAAATAGTTGCAAGAGCGATTTTTTCTTCTTCCATTCCAATTATTTCAGCAGTAGGACATGAGACTGATGTAACGATTGCAGATTTTGTTGCAGACAAAAGGGCACCTACTCCAACAGGAGCAGCAGAGCTGGCGGTTCCACATATCGATGAACTTCTTGGCAAGATTTATACAAATCAGACAAGATTAATGAGAACCATGAAGAAGAAGATCTCCATCCAAGGTGATCGTTTAGAACGCCTGCAGAAGTCTTATGCCTTCCGCTACCCACATAAGTTATATGAGCAAAAATTAGAGCAAGTAGACAAAATGAAAGAAGAGCTTATAAAGGGAACTGGTAAATTATTAGAGCAAAAGAGTGAGCAATTTATTCAATTGGAGAAGAGATTAGTACTTAAATCACCAAATGAACAGGTTATTCAATATAAACAAAAGCATCAAGTCATTCTTAGGAATCTTAATCGTTCCATGTCATTAATCCTTTCAAAGAATATCCAGAAATATTCTCATGTGATTTCAACCTTAGAGGCGTTAAATCCATTGAAAATTATGAGTAGAGGATACAGTGTCGTCTACGGGGAAGATGGAAAGCTAGTTAAGAGTACAGAGCAAGTTAATATAAATGATCGAATCAATGTAAAGTTATCAGATGGAACCATTTATTGTGAGGTAAAAGACATACAGGGGGGGAGTAAAAATGAGTAACGATCAAAAAATGACCTTTGAAGAGGCGATGGATCAATTAGAGGAGATTGTTGAAAAGTTAGAGGAGGGAGATGTACCTCTCGAAGAGGCCATTTCTATTTATCAAAAGGGTATGGAGCTATCTAAATTTTGCCATGATAAGTTAAAGCGTGTGGAAGGTCAATTAACACAAATTTTAACGGAGGATGGACAGAAGGAAGGCTTTTCTATTGAGGAGGATAACTAGAGTGGATAATGATAATCTAGGATCTTTTGCAGAATCTCAAAAAGAAATGCTCATTCAAAAGCTAAATGAAAGTGTTGATAAGCTTGATGCACCTCAAATATTAAAAGAATCAATGCTTTATTCCTTAAATGCAGGTGGAAAACGTATTCGTCCATTATTATTATTTGCCACACTAAAAGCTTTTGATAAACCAATAGAAAAGGGCTTGGAAGTCGCTAGTGCCATTGAAATGATTCATACCTATTCATTAATTCATGATGATCTGCCTTCAATGGATGATGATGACTTACGAAGGGGAAAACCGACAAATCACAAGGTGTTTGGTGAAGCCATAGCTACTCTTTCTGGTGATGCATTATTAACCTATGGATTTCAATTAATTGCTCAAATACCATCCGAACATGCTGATGCCGATCAAAAAATTGCCATCATTCAAGAATTTGCAAAGGCCTCTGGTGCAGAAGGAATGGTTGGGGGTCAGGTTGCCGACATGGAGGCGGAAGGAAAAAAGCTAACCCTGGAAGAGCTTGAATATGTTCATGTACATAAGACAGGAAAGCTCCTTGAATTTAGTATATTGGCTGGTGCAATTCTTGCAAGAGCAACCGAAATGGAAAAGAAGATTCTATCTAAATTTGCCTATCATTTAGGACTAGCCTTTCAAATTCGCGATGATATATTAGACCTTGAAGGCGATGAAGAAAAAATAGGTAAGCCAGTAGGCAGTGACGAAGAGAATCATAAAATGACCTACCCGGCATTATTAACCTTAGCTGGGGCAAAAAGGGCGTTAAAGAATCACATAAATGAAAGCCTTAGATTGTTAAAGGAAACCGGATTAAAAACAAGTTTGCTAGAAGAAATCACTTTATTAATCGCACATCGGGACCATTAATGCATGATTCATTGAGACCAAAAAAAATGTATGGTATAATAACTTAGGTGCCGTTATCACGTTAGTGTTAGCGGCTATTTTTTCAGCCTTGAAATTTCTAAGTTTTATTTTCCCGAGATAAAGAAATTTGCGGAATAAAGTGTTTTCCCTATAATAAAAGGTAAAGAATAATTAGTAAACTTTAATAAATGAAAGTGAGTGATCCTATTTATGGATCTATTATCAATAAAAGACCCCTCTTTTTTAAAAGATTTATCAATGAAGGAATTAGAACTATTAAGTAAGGATATTCGTAAGTTTCTTGTAGAAAATCTTTCAAAAACAGGCGGTCATATTGGGCCTAATTTAGGAGTAGTTGAATTAACAATCGCTTTACATAGATGTTTTAATAGCCCAGTGGATAAAATCTTGTGGGATGTAGGGCATCAATCATACGTTCATAAAATACTTACAGGAAGAGCGGACCAATTTAGCACATTGAGACAATATAAAGGACTATGCGGATTTCCAAAGCGCATAGAAAGTGAACATGATGTTTGGGAAACAGGACACAGCTCCACTTCCTTATCTGCAGCCATGGGGATGGCCATCGCAAGGGATTTAAAGAAAGAGAAATCGTTTATCGTGCCAGTAATAGGTGATGGAGCCCTAACCGGTGGAATGGCTTTAGAGGCCTTAAATCATATTGGACATGAAAAAAAGGATATGATCGTTGTCTTAAATGATAACGAAATGTCCATTGCTCCAAACGTTGGTGCTTTACATAATGTTCTGGGGAGACTGAGAACAGCCGGGAAATATCAGTGGGCAAAAGACGAGCTCGAAATGCTCTTGAAGAAAATACCTGCAGTGGGGGGACGTTTAGCGGCAACTGCGGAAAGAGTAAAGGATAGCTTAAAATATTTACTTGTTTCAGGAATCTTTTTTGAAGAATTGGGCTTTACCTATTTAGGACCTGTAGATGGGCATAATTTTGAGAATTTAATAGAAAATATTAACTATGCCAAAAAAACAGAAGGGCCTGTTCTTTTGCATGTTATTACAAAAAAAGGGAAAGGCTACAAACCTGCTGAAACGGACCGAACAGGAACATGGCACGGAACCGGCCCATACAAGATGGAAACTGGGGATATCATCAAACCGATGAACGCTGCCCCAGCATGGAGCAGTCTTGTTAGTGAAACGGTAAGAAGGTTGGCACGAAAGGACGAGCGGATAGTGGCCATTACACCTGCAATGCCAGTCGGTTCAAAGCTTGAGGGATTTGCATCAGAGTTTCCTGATCGAATGTACGATGTCGGGATCGCTGAGCAGCACGCGGCAACTGTTGCTGCAGGGTTAGCCACACAAAATATGAAGCCCTTCTTAGCAATTTATTCAACCTTTTTGCAAAGAGCATATGACCAGGTTGTTCATGACATTTGCAGACAAAATTTAAATGTTTTTATCGGAATCGACCGTGCTGGCTTGGTTGGAGCCGATGGAGAGACACATCAAGGAGTTTTCGACATTGCCTTTTTACGTCATATTCCAAACATGATATTAATGATGCCAAAAGATGAAAACGAAGGTCAACATATGGTATACACTGCTTTAAATTACAATGATGGACCAATAGCCATGCGGTTTCCAAGAGGAAATGGTTATGGCGTACCAATGGATGATGAGCTTTCAGAAATCCCGATTGGAACGTGGGAAGAACTCAGAAGTGGTGAAGATGCCGCCATTTTGACCTTTGGCACAACGATTCCTATGGCTATGGAAGCAGCGAGTAAGCTTGAGAGCTTAGGTTATTCGGTTTCAGTAATAAATGCAAGATTTATTAAACCTTTAGATGAAAATAGGCTAATGAGCCTTCTAAAGAAGAAAATTCCAATCCTGACGATTGAGGAAGCCCTTTTACAAGGAGGCTTCGGAAGTTCTGTACTTGAGTTTGCACATGACCACCAATATTTTGATGCCGTAGTCGACCGAGTAGGTATTCCCGATGAGTTTATTGAGCATGGTGGAGTGGAAGAATTATTAAAGGAAATTGGATTAACTACTGAGGATGTAGTTAAAAAGATTCTCAATTTAACAAGAGAAAAAGAAAAAAGGGTCTAAACGATGAAAACAAAGAAAGAACGAATAGACGTATTATTAGTTGAAAGAGGATTAGCTGAAACAAGAGAAAAAGCAAAGCGTGCAGTTATGGCAGGTCTTGTCTATTCAAATGAAATGCGATTGGATAAGCCTGGCGAAAAGGTGAGTATTGATATCCCTTTAACTGTGAAAGGACATGCAATCCCTTATGTGAGTCGCGGTGGATTGAAATTAGAAAAGGCATTGAAGACCTTTGATTTACAAATTCAAGACAAGGTATTGCTAGATATCGGTGCTTCAACAGGTGGATTTACTGACTGTGCACTTCAAAACGGAGCAAAAATGTCTTATGCGTTGGATGTAGGATATAACCAGCTTGCCTGGAAATTAAGGCAGGATGAGAGGGTAGTAGTGATGGAAAGGACAAACTTTCGCTATGTTACTCCAAGTGACCTAGTAAAGGAGATGCCTAATTTCGCATCCATTGATGTATCCTTTATTTCATTGAAACTAATCCTTCCTGTCCTTAAGACCTTACTTGTTCCAAATAGCGATGTAATCGCCCTTGTGAAGCCACAATTTGAAGCAGGCCGTGATCAAGTCGGAAAAAAAGGCATTGTAAGAGAAGCGAAAACTCATGAAAATGTTGTGAGTACCATTATCGATTTTTCCTTAAGCTTAGGCTACGATGTGAAAAATCTATCGTTTTCACCAATCACTGGTGGGGAAGGGAATATTGAATTTTTACTTCATTTGTTTTGGAGTGGGGAAAAGGAAAGGGGAAGTAATTCTATACCAACTTCCGTTCATCAAGTGGTTCTCGATGCCCACTCAACCCTAAAATCAAAACCATCAATAGAGAATGAGGCTGATTAATTCAGTCTCTTCTTTTTTTCTACCCGGTTCTACGAGGATTTTTGTATAAATTTGTCTTTTTGCAGAAGGGGTTTTCTGTATTTTTATTGAATTTAATATAACAATCAACTAATTTCTACAAAAAAATGTATAATAAGAAATGACAAGCAGCGACTACAATCAACAATATTTTTACACAAAAATCTTTCTGTTAGAGGGTGTAAGAGTGAATAAAGGGCAACGTCATATAAAAATTAGAGAAATAATTACCAATAATGATATAGAGACTCAGGATGAGTTGGTAGATGAATTAAAAAACGCAGGTGTAAATGTCACACAAGCCACTGTTTCTCGTGATATTAAAGAACTTCACTTAGTAAAAGTACCTTTATTGGATGGACGATATAAATATAGCTTACCAGCAGACCAACGATTTAATCCATTACAGAAATTAAAACGAAATCTAATGGATGCATTTGTTCGTATGGACATGGCAGGGCATTTATTAGTGATGAAAACTCTCCCTGGTAATGCGATGGCCATCGGAGCATTGGTTGATAATCTTGATTGGGAAGAAATACTAGGAACGATTTGCGGTGATGATACGATACTGATTATTTGTAAAACACCGGAGGAAACAGAAATTATTTCGAATCGCTTCCTTGAAATGTTGTAACACGAGGTGATGAACACTTGTTAAGTGAAATATCGATTAAAAATTTTGCCATTATAGAGTCTCTTACGATTTCATTTGAAAAGGGATTTACTGTATTAACAGGAGAAACCGGTGCAGGGAAATCCATTATCATTGATGCTATTCATTTACTAGCAGGGGGCAGAGGGTCTGTAGAATTTGTTCGTCATGGTGAGGATAAAGCCGAGATTGAAGGTTTATTTCAAGTCGAAGACCCCTCTCATGGTTGCTATGAAAAAGCAAATGAGTTAGGGATTGAGATAGAAGACGGGATGATAATCTTAAGAAGGGATATTTTTCGTTCTGGGAAAAATGTATGTCGAATAAATGGAAAGCTCGTAACCATTTCCACCTTACGAGAAATCGGCAATACATTATTCGATATTCACGGACAGCATGAGCATCAAGAATTGATGGACGATACAAAGCATTTAACTTTGTTAGATCAATTTGGATTTGATCGTATTGGTCCAGCTCTCATTCAATATCAAGATATTTATCATAAATATGAAGCAGTTCAAAAACGATTAAAAAGTTTGAGCGAAAATGAACAACAGATTGCTCATCGCCTTGATCTTATTCAATTTCAATACAATGAAATCACAAATGCGGATCTCAAACTAAACGAAGATGAAATGCTTTTAGAGGAAAAAAGTAAATTAATGAACTTTGAGAGAATTTATGAGGCCATAAACACTTCCTATTCCGCCCTTCAAGGAGAACAGCGTGGATTAGATTGGATTAGCCTTTTAATGGGACATTTAGAGGTCGCGGCAGATTTAGATTCCTCATATAAGGAAATGGCTGAAAATGTTTCCAATAGCTTTTATATGCTTGAGGATTTGGCACAGAATTTAAGAAATGAGTTGGAAAATCTTGAATTTGAACCCAATCGTCTAAATGAAATAGAGGAAAGACTATCAGAAATCAACCAATTGAAAAGAAAGTATGGGAAGACCATTCCTGAAATTCTAGAGTATTCAGCAAAAATTGAAGAGGAAATGGAAACCCTACAAAATAAAGAAGGGCACATCGACCAGCTTGAAAAGGAATTATTATCGGTAAGAAAAGATTTAGAACTTGAAGCAAAAGAACTACATTTATTGCGAAAAAAATATGCTAATCAATTAACAAAGCTTATTCATAAAGAACTGAAAGAGTTATACATGGAGAAGACAGTTTTCGAAGTAAGATTTGAAAGTGATTATGAGCAATATTCGAAAACAGGCTCTGATAAGGTTGTATTCTATTTGTCAACAAATCCAGGGGAACCATTGAAGCCACTTTCAAAAACTGCTTCCGGTGGAGAGCTTTCTCGAATCATGCTTGCCTTAAAAAGTATTTTTTCTAAGCATCAAGGAATCACTTCCATTATCTTTGATGAAGTGGATACAGGAGTAAGTGGTAGAGTTGCACAGGCTATTGCAGAAAAAATTTACAAGGTATCAACAAATTCACAGGTCCTATGTATTTCACACTTACCTCAAGTTGCTGCAATGGCCGATACCCATTTGTTTATTTCTAAAAAGATTGTAAAAGGAAGAACAAAAACAGAAGTCCAACCATTATCACATTCCGAAAAGATTAAGGAAATTGCTAGAATGATTTCGGGAGCTGAAATAACGAACCTAACAAAGGAACATGCAAAAGAACTTCTAACATTAGCACATGAAGCAAAAAAACTTGAAAAGCTATCCATATAGGGTAGCTTTTTTTATGTGGAGAATGGTTATAAATGAGTTTGATGAAGGCAAAATTATAATTGTAGCCATTTGAAATGTGTGGACTAGAAGCGAGGAGAGTGATGGTATTGAAATTGGAACATCTTAGAAAAATAATTGGTGGAATTCTCCTTGTTTCATTAATTGCCATTGGATTTTCAAATCCATTTCAGGAATATCTTCACATTCCAAAAGAAATAACACTTTTTGAAGGACAAACGGCAAACTTGTCAAAGGCTATACCAGTATCAGCTTCTCTTTCTTCTGATAATTCTAACATGGAAATAAATGATAAGGATCAATCCATTGCACTAAAGGCGAATCATTATGGCAAAGATGAAATGCTATTAGAGCTTGCAGGAATTCCAATAAAAAAAGTCGATGTAAAGGTATTAAAGGATTTTCGTGTCATACCTGGTGGACAATCGATAGGTGTAAAGCTAAATACGGTCGGCGTATTAGTTGTAGGACACCATCAGGTTCAAACTGAAAATGGAAAGGTGTCTCCAGGAGACCTTGCAGGAATAAAGGTTGGGGATATCATTACCGAAATAAATGGTGAAAAAATTGAAAAGATGTCAGATGTGGCTCCATTTGTCCAAAAGGCAGGAAAAGAGGGAGTTCCTTTAGATGTAGCTATTTCACGAGAAAGTGGGAAAGTAAGAACAAAACTTACACCATTAAAGGAAAAAGGTGGAGAAAACTACAGGCTAGGTCTATATATTCGAGATTCTGCTGCAGGTATTGGAACCCTAACCTTCTATCATGCGGATTCTAAAAAATATGGAGCATTAGGCCACGTGATCTCAGATATGGATACAAAAAAACCAATCGTAGTGGAAAATGGTCAAATTGTACGCTCAACCGTAACTTCTATTGAAAAAGGGAGCAATGGAGACCCGGGAGAAAAGTTAGCCCGTTTTTCATCAGACAAAAAGGTAATAGGAAATATTGAAAAAAATAGTCCGTTTGGTATTTTTGGAAAATTGAATCGAAAAATGGATAACGGCATTATGGATGAACCGATGCCGATTGCATTGTCTCATCAAGTAAAAGAAGGACCTGCGCAAATTCTAACCGTCGTTGATAATGATGAAGTACAATTATTTAATATCCAAATTGTTAGTACGATTCCACAAAAATTCCCTGCAACTAAGGGGATGGTTATCAAAGTCACTGACCCCAAATTATTGAAGAAAACAGGTGGAATTGTCCAAGGGATGAGTGGTAGTCCAATCATTCAAAATGGGAAGGTTGTGGGTGCAGTAACCCATGTTTTTGTAAATGACCCTACTTCCGGTTATGGAGTTCATATAGAATGGATGCTTCAGCAAGCTGGTATTAACATCTACGCAAAACCTAGAGAAAAAGCGAGTTAAATCATTTAAGACTAATCCAATTTAAGGGATTGGTCTTTTTTTTATGGATTTGATAAAATAGTGGATGATACTGATATGAAGATTTTTCGACAAATTCCTAGTTATTGCTTTGTCAACTGACGAATAAAGTCGAAAATGAAAGAAAATCAAAGGAAATTTGAGAATATATACCCTTTTTTAGAAAATTTTATAAATTTAAAGGAATTATTGTTGCATTGTCGAATTTGTAATTTAGAATAAAAGTATAGAGATGAATATGAGACAAGAAATAGATCGAGGAGGATATAATTTGTGAGGAAAATAAAAGTATGTGTTGTTGATGACAACAGAGAATTAGTAGGAATGATAGAAGACTACATATCTTCTCAAGATGATATGCAAGTAGTAGGTGTCGCACATAATGGTCAAGAATGTTTGAATGTTCTCCAACAGGTTGAACCAGACGTTCTTGTTTTAGATATTATTATGCCACATTTAGATGGATTAGCAGTCTTAGAAAGAATACGCGATTTGAAAAAAGGTCCACAGCCAAGCGTTATCATGTTGACTGCTTTTGGCCAGGAGGATGTAACGAAAAAAGCAGTAGAACTGGGCGCATCCTATTTCATTCTAAAACCATTTGATCTAGAAAACTTAGCAAATCATATCCGTCAAGTAAGCGGGCGCTCCAATGCAATCATCAGAAAACCAGCTTCTAATCCAGTTTATCGTACTCCAATTGAATCCAAGCCAAAAAATCTTGATGCCAGCATAACAAGCATTATCCATGAGATAGGTGTTCCTGCGCATATCAAAGGATATCTTTATTTAAGAGAAGCGATATCGATGGTATATCATGATATTGAATTGCTTGGTTCTATTACAAAGGTTTTATATCCAGATATTGCTAAGAAATATAATACAACGGCTAGCCGTGTAGAACGTGCGATTCGTCATGCAATCGAGGTTGCATGGAGTCGTGGAAATATTGATTCAATTTCTTCTTTATTTGGTTACACAGTCAGCATGTCGAAAGCGAAGCCAACCAATTCAGAATTCATTGCTATGGTGGCTGATAAATTACGTCTTGAACATAAAGCTTCTTAAATTATTGGAGGCATAATATCCCTTTTTTCAAAAAATGGGGCTGTTCCAAAAAGGTGTTTGGTACCTTATGGGACAGTCCCTTAAATATATATAACTAATATATTTTTCTCAATCTCCCTAGTTCCCCCTTTTTTTAACATTCAACATTTCGAAAAAATTAATAATTGTTTCAAAAATTCCTACTCGTTTTTCTATTATAATAACCATAGTACCTTTATAAAGGGGAATCACAATATATGGAATTAATTAAGGTTGAAGGTCTGAAATTAGAAGAAGAGAATGGATTCATTTACATTACAGTAGAAAAAGGCCCTTATTCTTTAAAAAGCTTTGAGAAAATTCTTCAAAAAATCCCTAGGGTGGCCATAACTAAATTTAACTCCTTAAAAATGGCACTTGAAAAAGCCGATCATGTTCGGGTTCATATTGGTGAATATAAACCATTTATTTCTTTGACCATCTCAAAGGATCAAATGTCTGCAAAAATAAGAATAAACTGTACTGAACAAGAACTAT
Organism: Bacillus massilinigeriensis; assembly: GCF_900117315.1. Lineage (GTDB taxonomy): Bacteria > Bacillota > Bacilli > Bacillales > Cytobacillaceae > Bacillus_BE > Bacillus_BE massilionigeriensis. Next base: position 2,853,404 of record NZ_LT630337.1, on the reverse strand, counting down.
CCGAGAATAGAGAAAATATTTACTCCAAAATATTAGAAACACTCCACAAAAATGGCGTTAAAGAGGGTATACAAATCAATGCGCTAAATAAACTAATCCCACAAAAGGATTTAATAATTGCTGTAGGAAAAGAACCTGAAAATGGCAAGGATGCCATCATTACATATTTTAAACCATCTGAACGACGTCCAACGATTAAAGAGGATGGTAAGGCTAATTTTTTCGATATGCATTTCATCGATGAGGTGAAAAAAGGCGACTGGTTAGGTGAAAAGAAACCTCCTACGAATGGAACTCCAGGCATGACTGTCACAGGTGAACTAGTTTTACCTAAAGGTGGGAGAGACAGAAAGATCCTTTATGATCCAAAGACAGTCTGTGAGTTTAAGGAGAATGAAAGCGTTGTCTTAAGAGCGCTAAATGATGGAGTTGTAACATTTAACGGCGGAAGAATATCCGTTGGAAGTCATTTATTTGTTGAAGGGGATGTGGGTGTTAAAACTGGAAACATTAAATTTGATGGAAGCATTACAATAAATGGGATTATCCTTGATGGTTATAGTGTGAAAGCTAGCAAAGATATTTCTATCCTTGGTGAAATGGGAATAAGTGGTGCAAAGGAGGTAATTTCCTATTTCGGTGATATTTATATAAAGGGTGGTGTCTTTGGTAAAGGAGAGACATTAATTAAAGCGAATAAAAATATATATTTAAAGCATGCGAATGATTGTAGAGTTGAAGCAGGTGGGGATATTCATATTGGATTTTATTCAATGGGAAGCATACTAAAAGGTAGAAATATTTTTCTTGATTCTAGGTCAGGAAAACTCATCGGTGGATTAGTTGAAGCAAAAGGAAAAGTTGTAGCCGGCATTGTAGGAAATAAAATGGAAAAGAAAACATATATTCATGTTGAGGGATTTGATCGCACAAAGGTCCAAGAAGAGCTTGAGGCTACTCTGATTCAGTATAAAAAAGGAATTATTCATGTGGAAAGCCTGAGACGTCAAATTGAAGTATATGAAGGATTATATGAAGAATTAAACGATCATCAAAAGAAACAATATCATGAAGCCCTTAATAAGTTAGATAAAGAGCTAATGATTATCCAATCCCTCGATAATCAAAGAAAGGCTTTAATGAGCCTGTTAGAAACAAAGGGCGAGGGACAGATATCCATTCAAGAAATTGCCTATCCAGACACAATGGTAAAAATAAAAAACATCCAAAAAAAATTAGAATCGAAAGTTAAAGGGACGTTTTTTGCTGAACAGAATACAATGCATTTTGAATAATAATTTCATATTGAAGGAAGTGGTCATTTGACATCTATCCTTGCGCATAGAGGCTATTCCGCTAAATATCCCGAAAATACAATGTTAGCTTTTATGGAAGCGGAAAAGGCTGGTGCTGATGGCATCGAGCTCGATGTACAGCTCACTCGTGACGGAGAAATTGTCATAATACATGATGAAAAAGTAGATCGAACAACGGACGGAACTGGTTTTGTTAAAGATTATACTTATCAAGATTTAAGGAAGCTAAATGCTGGCCATCATAAAATATTGAATCTGAAAAAGCAAACCATTCCAACCTTAAAAGAGGTTTTTGAATGGTTAAAAACAAATGAATTAATTTGTAACATTGAATTTAAAAATGGGAAGTTCCCATATAAAGGCATGGAAGAAAAGGTTATTTCACTTATTAGACATTATGGTCTTTCCAATAGAATGATTTTTTCATCCTTTAATCATTACAGCATTGTATATTGTTATCGACTAGCACCTGAAATAGAAACGGCCCCATTATACTTAGAGGGACTTTATATGCCGTGGGTCTATGCTCAATCGATTCGTTCAAAAGGAATTCATCCTAAATTGGAAGCTGCTCCAAATATATTAGTTAAGGCGTCTTTGGAAGCAGGAATATCAGTAAGACCTTTTACGGTTAATAAAGAGGAGGATATGCGCCGATTTTTTGAAGTTGGGTGTACATCAATTATTACTGATGATCCAGTGAAAGCAATTAAAATAAGAAAAGAGTATCAATAAAAGAGGCTATTCAAAAGAATTGGGGCCTAACACTACTTAAGTAAATTTAAGTGATGTCTGCCCCTTTTTATGAACGGCCTCTTTTTGTTTATAGTAAAACGATCAAAAATTCTTGTTTTCATCCAGTGGTGTTTGGTTCTCTTCGCTATCTTTTTGTTGAAATCTAGATTGAACCTTATTTTTCTTCCGGTCGCGATGAAGGATAAAACCAGCAATAAATCCGACACCTGCAATAGAGAAAATAAGACCTGCTAGAAATTGTAACCAAAGAGATGGAAAGGGAGCAAGGAGAATTCCAAAAACCATATCACGCATTAATTTTATCCCAAGTCCAGCAATTAAACCGGGAATAACAAGTATGACCAATGCAATTATTCGTACCATTAGAAAAATCCTCTCAAAATAGATCCTTTATGAAAAATATTAAATCAAAGAATTGATTTGTCAACAACCAATAATCAATTTACAATATTATTGTGAAAAAAATTGCAGAATGATTGTGCAGAAAATTTCGTTATCAGGATGGGGTGATGAAATGCAATCGGTCATGATTGTAGGGGCGGGCACTGGTGGAATATCTATTTTGAAGATATTGAAGGAAACAGATGTGTTGAATGTAGTGGTAGTTGCAGATCATAATCCAAATGCCCCTGGATTGAGATTTGCAGAAAATGAAGGGATAACGACGACAATCGATTGGCGTCCCTTTTTAACAAGTCAGATAGATATTGTCATTGAGGTGACAGGGGATCAGCAATTATTCAATGAGTTAAGGGCGGCTAAAAGCAAAAATACAGTTTTGATTCCTGGAAGTGTTGCCTATTTAATTGCCAAATTAATGGAGGAAAAAACGGATTTAATATCCATGCTTAGAAATGAATCCTATAAGCATGATTCTATGCTGCAAGCAATCATTGAGTCTAGCGAGGAGGCTATTTCGGTTGTGGACGAAAATGGAAGAGGGATATTAATCAATCCTGCCTACACAAGGCTTACTGGATTAACTAAGGACGAAGTGATAGGAAAGCCTGCAACTGCAGATATTTCTGAAGGTGAAAGTGTACATATGCAAGTATTGCAAACCAAGAAGGCTGTTAGAGGAGTACCTATGAGAGTTGGCCCGAATAAAAAGGAAGTAATCGTGAATGTAGCTCCTGTTATCGTAGGTGGAAAGGTAAAGGGTAGTGTTGGGGTTATTCAAGATATGTCCGAAATCAAAAATTTAAACAGGGAATTAATACGCGCGCGGCAAATTATTCGAAAGCTTGAAGCCAAGTACACCTTTGAAGACATTATTGGAAATTCGGAAGAAATGAAAATAGCTATTGGACAAGCAAAGCTTGGAGCCAGCACACCGGCAACTATTCTGTTAAGGGGAGAATCAGGAACAGGGAAGGAATTGTTTGCACATGCGATCCATAATGAGAGTGAGCGGAGATACAATAATTTTATTCGTGTGAATTGTGCGTCATTAACTGAATCCTTGCTTGAAAGCGAATTATTTGGTTATGAAGAAGGGGCCTTTAGTGGTGCAAAGAGAGGCGGAAAAAGAGGTCTATTTGAGGAAGCCAATAACGGTAGTATTTTTTTAGACGAAATCGGTGAATTAACGGCGAATACCCAAGCGAAACTATTAAGAGTATTGCAGGAAAGAGAAATCGTTAGGGTTGGGGGAACAAAGGCAATCCCAATAAATGTTCGAGTAATCGCGGCTACAAATGTCAATCTTGAAAAGGGAATAGCAAATCGAACCTTTAGAGAGGACCTTTATTACCGTTTAAACCGGATGCCCATACATATTCCCCCATTAAGAAATCGAATGGAAGACATTCCTTTGTTATGTGCGAGGTTAATCCAAAAAATCAACTCGGATTACGGAAGAAATGTTGAAGGGATATCTGAACATGCCATGCAGCTTTTAATGCAATATCATTGGCCAGGAAATGTAAGGGAATTGGAAAATATATTAGGGCGAGCGATTATATTTATGGACAACCATGAGAAGGTAATAAACACGATTCATGTACCAAATATGATGATTCAGCCCCAAATGCCAAATTTTCCATCTGAGTCCTTCTCTTCAATGAACGAAGAAGTTCCACTCTCGAAGATGGTTGAAGACTACGAAAAAACAATCATTGAAAAAATGTTAAAAAAGAATTTAGGCAATAAAACATTAACTGCAAAAAATCTTGGATTATCCATTAGAAATTTATATTATAAAATCGAAAAGTATAACATTGCAAATAATAGCGTGCAATAAATTTCATAGTATGCAAAATCATGCAGGATGCTTCCTGAATTATATAGTGTTTCTCACAACAATTAGAGTTGGCACAATAATTGCATAATATAAAATGAGTGTTGTAACGCGGAAAATGAGGATAAGCAAAATGAAATTAGAATCACTTTATAAACAAGCAATCGAAGGTAACCATACGGTTGCAGTTGCTGCAGCAGAAGACTCTGAGGTGATTGAAGCTGTTACACAAGCAATAGAAAAAGATTTAGCTGACTTTATGCTATTTGGTGATAAAGAAAAAATCTTAGAATTACTAGAAGAAAAGGGTACCCATTTCATTAATCACAAAAGGATTAAGGTTTTCCATACAAATTCAAAAGTTATTGCTGCTGAACAAGCCGTTAGGGCGGTAAGGTTAAACGAGGCAAGTGTTCTAATGAAAGGTCATCTTCCGACGGCTATGATGTTAAAAGCAGTGCTAAATAAGGAATTTGGATTAAGAACAGGAGACGTATTATCTCATGTCGCTGTCTTTGAGATACCTGGGTATGACCATTCAATCATTATTACGGATGCTGCAATGAATATTGCCCCAGATTTACAGCAGAAGGCACAAATTATTCACAATTCCGTTAATATTGCTAAGAGTATAGGAATTGGGATGCCCAAAGTGGCTATTATAGCCGCAGTTGAAGAAGTGACCCCTTCCATGCAAGCTACGATAGATGCAGCCTCTTTAACAGTAATGAACAAACGTGGGCAAATTAAGGATTGTATCATTGACGGACCACTTGCGTTAGATAACGCGATTTCTATTGTTGCTGCAGAGCAAAAAGGCATTCAAAGTGATGTAGCCGGTCAAGCGGATATTTTATTAGTTCCTACAATAGAAGTTGGCAACACTTTATACAAATCATTGATATATTTTGCGGGTGCAAAAGTCGGTGCGGTAATTGCAGGAGCAAAAGCGCCAATTGTCTTGACCTCGAGAGCAGATAATGCTGAAAGCAAATTAAATTCGCTGGCATTAGCTATCTGCTCTGTACAAAATAATCATGTTTAAAGAAATTAGGAGGAAACAACATGGAAATCTTCAAATATTTAGAGAAATATGATTATGAACAATTAGTATTTTGTCAGGATAAACAATCAGGTTTAAAGGCTATTATAGCTATTCATGATACAACATTAGGACCTGCTTTAGGTGGTACTCGTATGTGGACATATGAATCAGAAGAGGCAGCCATTGAGGATGCCCTTCGGTTGGCAAAAGGAATGACCTATAAAAATGCTGCAGCGGGGTTAAACCTTGGAGGGGGAAAGACGGTTATTATCGGAGATCCTCGCAAGGATAAAAATGAAGAAATGTTTCGAGCATTCGGACGGTACATTCAAGGTTTAAATGGCCGCTACATTACTGCTGAAGACGTTGGAACTACTGTTGCGGATATGGATATTATTCATGAGGAAACAGATTATGTAACTGGTATTTCTCCTGCGTTTGGTTCTTCAGGAAATCCGTCCCCAGTCACAGCATATGGAGTTTATCGTGGGATGAAGGCAGCTGCTAAAGCAGCATTTGGAACGGACTCCCTTGAGGGGAAGGTTATTGCCGTGCAAGGGGTAGGAAATGTGGCCTTTAATCTTTGTCGTCATCTGCACGAAGAAGGTGCAAAATTAATCGTTACGGATATTAACAAGGATTCTGTTAATCGTGCTGTAGAAGAATTTGGTGCAAAAGCGGTTGATCCAAATGAGATTTATGGTGTTGACTGTGATATATATGCTCCTTGTGCATTAGGAGCTGTTATTAACGATGATACTATTCCATTAATTAAAGCAAAGGTCATTGCAGGTGCTGCCAATAATCAATTAAAGGAAGCACGTCATGGTGATCAAATCCATGAGATGGGAATTGTTTATGCCCCTGATTATGTCATTAATGCTGGTGGTGTAATCAATGTGGCCGATGAGTTATATGGTTATAATTATGACCGTGCAATGAAAAGAGTTGAATTGATATATAACAATATTGAAAAGGTCATTGAAATTGCCTCTCGCGACGGAATCCCAACTTACTTGGCAGCCGATCGTATGGCTGAAGAGCGAATTGAAAGAATGCGAAATTCAAGAAGCCAATTTTTACAAAATAGTCATCATATATTAAGTCGTAGATAATTAAGGACTAACAAGGCCAAGGCTGGCTTAATGAAGGAACTGTCCCCCCATTTCACAAATTGTGTCCACCTGAGGGATACTTCGTTAAGTTCAGCCTTTTTATGTATAATAGTCTTGTATCCTTCTGGGAAAATTGTGATGATTTGGAAATATTGGGGGTTTATGAATTTGCAAGAAATACAGTTTCAGGTTCTAGTTATTAATCCAGGCTCCACCTCAACAAAAATTGGAGTATTTCAAAGTGATCAAACGATTTTTGAAAAAACAATTAGACACGATCTAGAAGTAATCCATAGGTTTGATTCGATTATTAATCAATATGAATATCGAAAAGAAACTATTTTGGAAGCATTGCGCAAGGAAGGTATAGATATTTCAAAGTTTGATGCAGTCTGTGGTCGCGGGGGGTTATTACGTCCAATTGAGGGGGGGACCTACGCTGTCAATCAAGCAATGCTAGAGGATCTAAAAGTAGGCTATTCCGGTCAGCATGCATCAAATCTAGGTGGAATTCTTGCTTATGAAATAGCAACAGGGCTAAATATCCCATCCTTTATTGTTGATCCGGTTGTTGTGGATGAAATGGCATCTATTGCAAAAATATCTGGTTTTCATTTAATCGAGCGAAAAAGTATTTTTCATGCATTAAATCAAAAGGCTGTCGCAAGAAAAGTAGCCGAACAGTTAGGGAAAAAATACGAGGAGCTAAATTTAATCGTTGCTCATATGGGTGGGGGAATCACTGTTGGGGTACATAAACATGGAAGAGTCATTGATGTGAATAACGGATTAAATGGAGAAGGTCCTTTTAGCCCTGAACGTGCTGGAACTGTTCCTGCAGGTGATTTAGTCACTTTAAGTTTTTCAGGGGAATATTATTTTGAAGAAATCATGAAAAAGCTGGTTGGGCAGGGTGGATTAGTAGGCTATCTAGGGACCAACGACGCATTAGTAGTTGAAAAGCTAATTGAGTCCGGAAATGAGAAGGCAAGATTAGTCTATTCTGCTATGGCATATCAGGTTGCAAAAGAGATTGGTGCGGCAAGCTGTGTATTATCAGGTCATGTGGATGCCATTATTTTGACTGGCGGCCTCGCCTATGGGAAGAAATTTGTAGAGGAAATTAGTAATCGTATTCATTGGATTGCTGATTGCATTGTTCACCCTGGGGAAGATGAGCTACTAGCATTGGCCGAGGGTGCCTTACGAGTTCTTCGCGGCGAAGAAAAAGAAAAAGAGTATCCTGGAAACTATTGGATAAAAGCTTCAGACGAGGAGGAGACAGAATGGCAGTGGAATATGATGTAGTGATATTGGGTGGGGGAACTGGTGGATATGTGGCCGCTATTAGAGCTTCTCAGTTAGGGTTAAAAACAGCTATTGTTGAAAAAGAAAAGCTTGGTGGAACATGTCTCCACAAAGGGTGTATTCCTAGTAAAGCTCTTCTTAGAAGTGCGGAAGTTTATAGAACAACGAAAGAAAGCGAGAAATTTGGTATTGAAGCCAATGATGTGACCCTTCATTTTGCAAAGGTTCAAGAAAGAAAAATGAAAATAGTTGACCAACTCCACAAGGGCGTTCAATTTTTAATGAAGCAAGGGAAGATTGATGTTTATGAGGGTACAGGGAGGATTTTAGGCCCATCCATTTTTTCACCAATGGCTGGAACGATATCTGTTGAGATGAATAACGGATCTGAAAATGAAATGCTAATACCTAAAAATCTCATTATCGCAACTGGGTCTCGCCCACGAACCTTGCCTGGATTAGAAATCGATGGTGATAAGGTGCTCACCTCTGATGAAGCATTAGTTATGGAGGAGTTACCAAAATCAATCATCATCATCGGTGGCGGGGTTATTGGAATTGAGTGGGCATCCATGCTTCACGACTTTGGTGTGGAAGTCACTGTTATTGAATATGCAGACCGAGTGATTCCTACTGAAGATAAAGAGATATCCAAGGAAATGCAGCGTTTATTGAAGAAAAAAGGGGTAAAACTGGTAACAAGTGCTAAGGTACTTCCTGAAACACTAAAAAAAGAAAATAACGTCTCAATCACCGCTGAAGTAAAAGGGGAACAAAAGGAATTTTCAGCTGAGAAGATTCTTGTTTCTGTCGGACGCCAAGCAAATGTAGAAGGTATTGGTCTCGATAATACTGAAATTCAGGTTGAAAAAGGGTATATTGCCACAAATGAATTTTATCAAACGAAGGAATCACATATGTATGCAATTGGTGATGTAATCGGGGGATTACAGCTTGCGCATGTTGCCTCACATGAGGGGATACTCGCGGTGGAGCATATCGCAGGTGAAAATCCAACTCCAATGGACTATAGCCTTGTTTCCAAATGTATATACAGTGCACCAGAAGTGGCAAGCGTAGGTTATACAGAAGAGGAAGCAAGGGAAAAGGGTTATGAAATTAAAGTTGGGAAAATCTCCTTTAAGGCAATTGGAAAGGCGCTTGTTTTCGGTGAATCAGATGGTTTTGTAAAGATCATTGCAGACATCAAAACAAATGATATTCTTGGTGTCCATATGATTGGGCCACATGTAACAGATATGATTTCTGAAGCAGGCCTTGCCCGTGTATTGGACGCAACTCCTTGGGAGGTAGCACATACGATACACCCACATCCAACATTGTCTGAAGCTATAGGTGAAGCAGCATTGGCTGTTGATGGTTTAGCTATTCATTCTTAAGCAAGATTAGCTAAGTGAATATATGAAACCCAAACACATATAGGCAATTGTCATAATACTTTATACAAAGAAGATCTCGCTTTACATAAATCTTTAGGAGGGATAAAAATGGGTGAAAATCGCCATCAGGCATTAGGGTTAAGCGATGAAAAAGTTATGGAAATGTTTGAAACCATGCTTTTGGCAAGACGCATTGATGAACGGATGTGGCTATTAAATCGAGCTGGGAAAATACCATTTGTTATTTCTTGCCAAGGCCAAGAGGCTGCTCAAGTTGGCGCTGCATTTGCACTTGATAAAGAAAAGGATTATGTTCTCCCTTATTATCGCGATATGGGAGTTGTATTAACATTTGGAATGACAGCGCGTGAACTGATGTTATCAGGTTTTGCAAAAGCAGGAGATCCAAATTCCGGTGGGAGACAAATGCCAGGCCATTTTGGCCAAAAGAAAAATCGAATTGTCACTGGTTCCTCACCTGTAACAACACAAGTTCCTCATGCAGTAGGAATTGCTCTTGCTGGAAAAATGGAAGGCAAAGATCTAGTTACATTTGTCACGTTTGGAGAAGGGTCATCAAATCAAGGGGATTTCCACGAAGGAGCAAATTTTGCAGGAGTACACAAATTGCCGGTCATATTTATGTGTGAAAACAATAAATATGCTATCTCAGTTCCAATAAATAAACAGTTAGCTTGTGAAAAGGTGTCTGACCGTGCAATTGGATACGGAATGCCAGGAGTGACGGTTAATGGTAATGATCCACTTGAAGTTTATCAAGCGGTGAAGGAAGCCGCAGATAGGGGTCGTAAAGGGGAAGGCCCGACATTAATCGAAACCGTTTCCTATCGGTTAACACCTCACTCATCAGATGATGACGACAGAAGCTATCGTGAACGAAATGAAGTGGAAGAAGCGAAAGCGAAGGATCCAATTTTAACCTTTGCTGCCTACCTTAAAGAGGTTGGACTCTTAAATGATGAGAAAGAAAAGGAAATCAATGATCGGTTAATGAGTATCGTGAATGAAGCGACGGACTTTGCCGAAAATGCTCCTTATGCTGAGCCGGAGCATGCATTGAAATATGTATACGCCGAATAAGTTAGGGGGATAAAGATGGCTGTAATTTCTTATATAGATGCCGTGACGATGGCGATTCGTGAGGAAATGGAAAGAGATGCCCGTGTGTTCGTATTAGGTGAAGACGTAGGAAGAAAAGGTGGGGTTTTTAAAGCGACCCAAGGTCTATATGAAAAATTTGGTGAGGCGCGCGTGATTGATACACCTCTTGCTGAATCAGCAATTGCAGGTGTTGGAATCGGTGCAGCAATGTATGGAATGAGACCAATTGCTGAAATGCAATTTGCTGACTTTATTATGCCAGCAGTCAACCAAATCATATCTGAGGCTGCTAGAATTCGTTATCGTTCGAATAATGACTGGAATTGTCCTATCGTAATTCGTGCTCCATATGGTGGGGGTGTCCATGGTGCATTGTATCACTCTCAGTCAGTGGAAGCGATATTTGCAAATCAACCTGGATTGAAAATTGTTATGCCATCCACACCTTATGATGTAAAAGGATTATTAAAGGCAGCTATCCGTGATGAAGACCCAGTTTTATTCTTTGAGCATAAACGGGCATACCGATTAATAAAAGGCGAAGTACCGGATGATGATTATGTCCTCCCAATCGGAAAAGCGGAAGTAAAAAGAGAGGGTGAGGATTTAACCGTAATAACTTATGGATTATGTGTTCATTTCGCCCTACAAGCAGCCGAAAAGCTAGCAAGAGATGGAATTTCAACCCATATTTTAGATTTACGAACGATTTATCCATTAGATAAAGAGGCTATCATTGAAGCTGCTTCCAAGACAGGTAAGGTATTATTGGTTACAGAGGATAATAAAGAAGGAAGCATCATTAGTGAGGTATCTGCAATCATAGCTGAAAACTGCTTATTCGATCTTGATGCACCAATTAAGCGTCTAGCAGGTCCGGATGTTCCAGCGATGCCATATGCTCCTACAATGGAAAAATTCTTTATGGTAAGCCCTGAAAAGGTAGAAAAGGCTATGCGTGAGCTTGCAGAATTTTAAACGGAATACTCCTATCATAGAAATAGAGATATTTATTGTAAACCTGATGAATAAAGCGACAAGGAGGTATGCACATTGGCTTTAGAACAAATAAAAATGCCACAATTAGGGGAAAGTGTAACAGAAGGAACCATAAGCAAGTGGCTTGTATCCGTAGGAGATAAAGTGAATAAGTATGATCCCCTTCTCGAGGTCATGACTGATAAAGTAAATGCAGAAGTACCATCCTCCTTTAATGGAGAAATTAAAGAATTGCTAGCGGATGAAGGCGATACATTATCGGTTGGAGAAATCCTTTGTACCATTGAAGCACAGGATCAAGGTACCTCACAATCTCATAATCCAACTTCCGCCAATGCAATGGAAGAAAAGGAAAGTAGCTCCGATGGTTTATTAAGTGAAAAGTCGAAAAAAGCCCGATATTCTCCAGTTGTATTAAAAATCTCACAAGACCACGGAATCGATTTAAACAAAGTAAAAGGCACTGGTGCAGGAGGAAGAATAACAAGAAAAGACTTATTAACCATCATTGAATCTGGAAACATTCCAACTAAGGAAGGAAGTTTACAAGAATCAAAGTTAGTATCTGAAGAACGAAACAACCCAATTGGAACCCCTACTCAAACAATAGCTTCTCAAACAATTTCTCCAATGGATCAAACAAAGCCAGTAGAAAACGTGTCATCATTACCTGGAGATATCGAAATACCGGTTACTGGTGTCCGAAAGGCTATTGCGGCCAACATGTTGCGCAGCAAGAATGAGGTACCACATGCATGGACAATGGTAGAAGTAGATGTAACAAATCTTGTTGAACTTCGTGAATCAATGAAAGATGAGTTTAGGAAGAATGAAGGGTTTAATCTCACCTTCTTTGCCTTCTTTGTAAAAGTAGTTGCCCAAGCTCTTAAAGAATTTCCACAAATTAATTCTATGTGGGCAGGAGATAAAATTATCCAAAAAAGAGACATTAACCTCTCAATCGCTGTTGCTACAGATACTGCGCTCTTTGTTCCGGTTATTAAGCATGCAGATGAAAAGTCGATTAAAGGAATTGCAAGGGAAATTAAAGAACTGGCAGATAAAGCAAGAAGTGGTTCATTACGCCCTGATGACATGCAAGGTGGTACGTTTACAGTGAATAATACAGGCTCATTTGGCTCTATCCAGTCAATGGGAATGATTAATTATCCTCAAGCAGCAATATTACAGGTTGAATCGATTGTAAAAAGACCTGTAATTATGAACGGTGGAATAATCGCTGTAAGAGACATGGTTAATTTATGTCTATCCCTTGATCATCGAATCCTCGATGGACTAATATGTGGTCGCTTCCTACAACGAATAAAGGAGAAGCTAGAGAACATATCAAAGGATAATACTCCAATTTATTAATGAGGCTGACTCAAAAGGTTGTTGTATGACGACTCTTTTGGGTCTCCTCATTTTTCTATTATAAAATAATAATTACCCACTATTCATTTCGGTTGTTTCGTGTGTATACTAAAATAGAGATAAAATTATAAGATTTAGAATGTTTTTATAATTAAAAGAAAACCTATATTGGAAGGGAGGGAGTGCTGTCTGTTTTGGCAGCTCAAAATGAGTATAGAAAATATGAAGCATAGTACGTTTGCAAAAAAAACAGTTGATAATTGGTCTCAAAAAGCAGAAGAAACGTTAAAGGGGAAATCTATTCAAACACTTAAAAGACACACCTATGAAAACATTGATTTGAAACCGCTTTACACGAGCGCTGACTTAGAAAATCTCAAAATCTCAGAATTTCCAGGTGGTGGAGATTTTCGAAGGGGAACCTCTTCTTTAGGGTATGTCACACAAGAATGGAAAATTGCCCAAAAGCTTGTAGCCAATAATGGCGTTGAATTGCAAAAAAAAATAGAAACTGCCTTTAAAAAAGGTCAATCTTCTATTTCCTTTGAATTAAAACGTGAGTTCATTCCTGAACTATCGTCTATTTTAGAAGATAAATATTTACAATATCCTTTTAGTCTTGATGCAGAAGAGATGCAAGACGAATTCATTTCTGAATTGGTTCAACTAAAAAACAGCCATGAGGTAAGTGGATATATTGCAATGGATCCTCTTGCAATACTTGTATCATCTGGAGCGCTAAAGGAAGAATTAAGTCATCTCTATCGACATTGGTCATCTACGATAAAAAATGCAGATAAAGGATTGCCCAAATTAAAAACGATTTTAATAGATACCACTCCATATCACAATGGAGGGGCAAATGCTATTCAAGAGATTGCCTTTGCTCTATCATCCGCTGTCTTTCATATTGAAAACCTGAAAAAGAACGGGCTAGAAGTGGAAACTATTTTTGGGAAAATTGTTTTTAAATTTGAGATTGGAGCGAATTTCTTTATTGAAATCGCCAAGCTCCGCGCCGCAAGATTACTTTGGAGCAAAATAGCAGAGAGCTATGGAGTAGGGGAAGAAGATAGAAAAATGACCATAGCTGCAGAAACCTCTCATTTTACTAAAACGGTATATGATCCATATGTGAACCTACTTAGAGCAGGAAATGAAGCCTTCGCAGCTGTACTAGGCGGTATTGATTATTTACACGTAACTCCATTTAATGAGGTATTTGAGGAAGTTGATTCCTTTTCAGACCGACTTGCCCGTAATACCCAGCTTATTTTAAAGGAAGAAGCCTTTTTAACCAAAGTGGTTGACCCTTCAGGAGGCTCCTGGTATGTTGAATATTTAACAAATGAGCTATCGAAAAGAGCGTGGACTCTATTTCTTGAAATTGAGGACAAGAATGGCATATTTGATTGCCTTTCTTCCGGTTGGATTCAGGAACAAGTGAATCTAGTACGTGAAAAGAAGGAACAAGATGGTTTTACGAGAAAACAAAGTATTATTGGAACAAATATATATGCCAATCTATCTGAACAGGTAAAAGTACAAGATAAAAATAGTATGGAAAACATACCGGATAAACAAATTGAACCAATTAAAGCTACCAGACTGGCAAAGCCATTCGAACAATTACGTCAAAAAGCTGAACAAATGGATCATGTTCGGGTAGGATTAATATGCCTTGGTGAATTAAAGAATCATAAAGCAAGAGCAGACTTTATATCAGGCTTTTTAGCACCAGGCGGGATTGTCGCCCAAAAAAGTGAAGCTGTTTATTCGCTGAATCAAGCCATTCATTTTATCAATGAAACGAAGGCTAGCCACTATTTTATTTGTGGTAGCAATAAACAATATGATGCTACAGCCCTTCAATTGGTCGAAGGGATTCATAAGGATTCTCCGGAAACCTCTCTATATTTAGCAGGGGTCCCTGATGAAGCGAAAGAAGAATGGTTGCAAGCCGGAATAAAACAATTCATTCATTTGAGAAGTAACTGCTATGAATTTCTTTCAACCCTTTTAAACGAAATGCAGGTGAAGAATCATGAGTAAACCTAATTTTAAAGATATATCTATCGAAAATGTTCCGTCCTTATCAATGGAAGAATGGATGGCAAAAGCAGAAGAAGAAGTAGAGAGTTCAATAGATGATTTGCTATTTGAAACAAACGAGCAAATCAAACTAAAGCCACTGTATACCGATGATGATCGAAATGGGTTAGAGCATGTGGACAGTCTCCCAGGATTACCTCCGTACACGAGAGGACCTTATCCTACGATGTATGTAAATCGTCCATGGACCGTTCGTCAATATGCAGGGTTTTCTACTGCTGAAGAGAGCAACGCCTTTTATCGTCGAAATCTTGCAATGGGACAAAAAGGGCTGTCCGTTGCCTTTGATTTAGCAACACATCGCGGGTACGATTCCGATCACCCACGTGTTGTTGGGGATGTTGGAAAAGCTGGTGTTGCTATCGATTCTATTTTGGATATGAAAACCCTTTTTGACGGCATACCGCTTGATCAAATGTCTGTTTCGATGACAATGAATGGTGCGGTATTGCCGATTATGGCATTTTACATTGTTACAGCAGAAGAACAGGGTGTAAGTCAAGAAAAGCTTTCAGGAACTATCCAAAATGATATTTTAAAAGAATACATGGTTCGGAATACGTACATTTATCCACCTGAAATGTCAATGAAGATAATCGCAGATATTTTTGAATATACTTCCACTTATATGCCCAAGTTCAATAGTATAAGTATTTCGGGATATCATATGCAGGAAGCGGGAGCACCTGCAGATATTGAGTTAGCATATACATTAGCCGATGGTCTAGAATATGTAAGAACGGGAATAAAAGCTGGAATTAATATTGATTCCTTTGCACCAAGATTATCCTTCTTCTGGGCCATTGGAATGAATTATTTCATGGAAGTAGCGAAAATGAGGGCTGGAAGATATATTTGGGCAAAAATGATGAAAACCTTTGAGCCTAAAAATCCAAAAGCGTTGGCCCTTCGTACTCACTCACAAACATCCGGCTGGAGCCTAACAGAACAGGACCCATTTAATAATGTTATTCGGACATTGATTGAGGCACATGCTGCAGCAATGGGACATACCCAATCCCTTCATACGAATGCTCTGGATGAGGCAATTGCTTTGCCAACCGATTTTTCGGCTCGAATTGCTCGTAATACCCAGCTTTATCTTCAGGAGGAGACAGGGATTACGAATGTCATTGATCCATGGGGAGGCTCCTACTATGTTGAAGCCTTAACCAATCAATTAATTGAAAGAGCCTGGAAGCATATAGAGGAAATTGAAAGCTTAGGTGGGATGGCCAAAGCCATTGAAACTGGTCTACCAAAAATGAGAATAGAAGAGGCGGCCGCAAGGAGACAGGCTCAAATTGACTCTGGAAAAGAAACGATCATTGGAGTCAATCGTTATCGTTTAGAACAGGAAGAAGCCATTGAAATACTAGAGGTTGATAATACAGCGGTTCGCGAAAAGCAAATTGAAAAATTAAATCAATTAAAAGCAACCCGTGATGAGGAGAAGGTAAGGATTGCCTTAGAGGCCATCACAAACGCAGCAGAGTCAGGTGAAGGAAATTTATTAGCGCTTTCCATTCAAGCGGCAAGAGTGAGGGCAACACTCGGAGAAATATCCTCTGCAATCGAGAAGGTGGCAGGTCGTCATAAAGCGACTATTCGCTCCATAAGTGGAGTTTATAGCTCTGCCTTTTCAAATGAAGAGGAAATAGCCGAAGTGAAAAAATTAACCGATGAATTTTTAGAGAACGAAGGCAGAAGACCTCGGATTTTAATTGCAAAAATGGGGCAAGATGGTCATGACCGTGGTGCAAAAGTTATTTCTACAGCATTCGCAGACCTAGGCTTTGACGTAGATATCGGTCCACTTTTCCAAACACCAGAAGAAACTGCTTTGCAGGCAGTAGAAAATGATGTTCATGTGGTTGGAATGAGTTCATTAGCAGCAGGACATAAAACGCTTTTACCTCAGTTAATAGAGGAGCTTAAAAAACTTGGACGTGAAGACATATTAGTCGTTGTCGGAGGAGTCATTCCTGCACAGGATTACCAATTCTTATATGAAAACGGGGCAGCTGCCATTTTTGGTCCAGGAACCGTTATTCCCGTTGCAGCACAAAAAGTTGTTCGTGCTATATATGAAAAACTTGGCTATGAGGAAGTGGCTCAAATACATGAGTGAAGATAAGAAGCCTGAATGGGCTGACCCAGAAAATCCGGATTCATTCTCTACCGTGATTCGAAAAGGAATCTCGAGAAAAGAGGAAGATGTGGTGGTGGAAAGAACTACCCATTTTCAGAAAAAAGTGCAAAATGCCCCAACAATAGATGAATTATATGAAGGTGTACTTGCAGGGAATCGGAGTCTGATTGCAAGGGCAATCACCTTGATTGAGAGCAATGCGGAGCATCATTATAAGAAATCTCAAGAGCTACTCCAAAAACTATTACCACATTGTGGAAAATCGATCAGAATTGGGATTACGGGGGTTCCTGGTGCTGGTAAAAGCACATTCATTGAGGCTTTTGGTACTTACTTATGTGATTTAGGGCTTAAGGTGGCTGTTCTCGCAATTGATCCTAGTTCAAGTATTAGTGGAGGAAGTATTCTTGGTGATAAAACTAGAATGGAACAGTTGGCACGAAACCCAAGGGCTTATATTCGTCCCTCGCCTTCTGGTGGAAAACTTGGAGGCGTTCATAGAAAAACACGAGAAACGATGCTCATATGTGAAGCAGCTGGATTCGATTGTATCCTTATAGAAACGGTCGGTGTCGGTCAAAGCGAAGTGATTGTTCGGAATATGGTAGATTTCTTTATGCTACTTGTTTTAACAGGTGCAGGTGATGAATTACAGGGCATGAAAAAAGGGATTATGGAAATCGCTGACACCATTATTGTGAATAAAGCGGATGGCCCAAATCAAATGAATGCTCTAAAGACCAAGGAAGAGTATAATCGGATATTACATTTTCTTCAGCCAGCAACAAAAGGCTGGGAGACAAAAGCGCTTTCTTGCTCCTCCATTACCAACGATGGGATAGAGGCTATTTGGGAAATGATTCAAATGTTTATTAAAAACACAAAGTCCACTGGAGTTTTTCATGATCGACGCAGGGAACAAACGAAGGATTGGATTTATTCCATGATTACCGATCAACTGCAGGCTAGCTTTTTTCAAAACGCGGAGGTTAAGAAGTTATTACCGAAGATTGAAAATGAAGTTATATGTGGTGATCGAACTGTCACCTCGGCAGTAGAAAATCTTTTTGAAGTATATTACAGAACATCCATAAAAAAATAGAGCAACGGAAATGATTGGTTGCTTCCAAAAAAGCTGGCGTATGAATGTCAGCTTTTTTGGATAGAAAAATAAATGGAATAATAGATTAACATGTAAGTAGGAAAATCATATTAATAAGGTTGTTATATTTGAAAATAATTATTCATTATTGTTATCATAACCATATAATAAAATATAGTTATTTAAGGAGCGAAGAGCATGAATATGGATTTTAATCTTTTTATGAATGATGTCGTACGCCAAGCTCGTCAGGAAATTGTATCAGTAGGCTATAAGGAATTAAAAACAGTGGAAGAGGTTGATGAGGCGCTAAATCAACAAGGGACTACTTTAGTAATGGTCAATTCAGTTTGTGGATGTGCTGGGGGAATTGCACGACCAGCAGCAGCCCATTCGTTACATTATGATAAGAGACCAAATCACTTAGTTACTGTTTTTGCAGGGCAGGACAAAGAGGCAACGGAAAAAGCACGTTCCTATTTTACTGGTTTTCCACCATCCTCTCCCTCCTTTGCGCTATTAAAGGATGGAAAGCTCTGCAAAATGATTGAGCGCCATGAGATTGAAGGTCATGAACCTATGGAGGTTGTTCAAAAATTACAAAATGCCTTTGAAGAGTTTTGTGATGAAGTATAACGAATAGTCATAAATCATGAATTGGAAGTTTTTTCAAATCCCCGAGAAATCGGGGTTATTTTTTTTCTTAGGGTAAAATATTCTAAAATAATGAATAATTATTTATAAATAATATTTTTATTGCATAAATATAAATATGTGTTAAAATACATTTTATTGCATAGTTATTAATTCTGAAATTGAAATCATTTTATCTTGCATAAGATATGATTATTACCTTTAGGTAAACAAAAAAATAATTTTCATATAATTATAGGAGGAAAATTAATAATGAAAAAAGCCGTATCGATTATGTTCATGAGCATATTTCTAGTTGGGATATTAGCTGCATGTGGAGCAAATGATAAAAGTAGTGAAAAGAATGGGAAAGATTCAAAGGTAATTGTTATGGGTACTTCAGCAGATTATCAACCATTTGAATATGTTGATACAGCTAAAAGTGATGAAATTATAGGTCTTGATGTCGATATAGCAAAGACAATAGGAGAAAAGCTAGGATACACAGTTCAAGTTAGAGATATGGACTTTAATGGATTAATTCCTTCCATTGAAGCAAAGCAAGTTGATTTTGTTCTTGCTGGTATGACACCAACTGAAGAAAGGAAAAAGAATGTAGATTTTTCAGATGTGTATTATCAAGCAAAGCATATGATCGTAACAAAAAAGGATAGCAAAGTTAAAACCTTAGTGGATCTTAAAGGAAAAACAGTTGGGGTTCAACTTGCTTCAGTCCAAGAAGAAGAAGCAAATAATATTAAGAAGGATATTAACATAAAAATCGAAAATCGAAATCGTATACCTGAATTAATTCAAGAAATCAAGGCTGGCCGTTTTGAAGCAGCCATTATAGAAGATACTGTTGCTAAAGAATATTTCAAAAAGAATAAGGATCTTGATGGTTTTACCATTGAAGGGAATGCAGAGGACGCCGGGTATGCCATTGCGTTTCCAAAAGACAGTAAGCTAACGAATGATTTTAATCAAGCATTAATCGAAATGAAAGAGAACGGTGAAATCGACAAGCTAATCGTGAAATGGTTTAACAAGTAAAGAATCTACTAAGGTGTTTTTTCACCAAAGTAATTTATTCAAAAATTTGAGAGGAGGTTCTTTATGAATCTAGATTTCACCCCCATCCTCCCATCTGTCCCTTATATTTTAAAAGGAATCGGTGTTACCCTTCAAATAGTCATCATTGCTGGGTTAATAGGGTTTGTACTAAGCATACTGCTCGCGCTTTTAAAAATTAGCAATATACGAATATTAGGCTGGTTTGCGGATGCATATACTTCCATTTTTCGTGGGACGCCTTTAGTATTACAGCTTATGCTAATTTACTTCGGCTCTCCACAAATCGTTGGATATCAAATTGAACCGTATGTTGCTGCTATCATTTCATTTGGTCTTAATTCAGCAGCCTACATTTCAGAGATTATTCGCGCCGGAATAATGGCAGTTGATAAGGGTCAAAGCGAGGCTGCCATTGCATTAGGTGTGCCTTATAGAAAAATGATGTTGAATATCATCTTACCGCAGGCCATGAAAAATATCCTGCCAGCTCTAATGAATGAATTTATTTCCTTAACAAAAGAGTCTGCGATTGTAACGACCATTGGTGTAGGTGATATTATGCGCCGAGCCTATATTGTTGGAGGGGACAAGTTCTCTTTCTTTGAACCACTCTTAATTGCAGGATTAATTTATTATTTAATGGTAATCTCCTTAACATTCATTGGAAAAGCAATTGAAAGGAGAATGAGAAGAAGTGATTAAGGTTGAAGATTTGCATAAATCGTTCGGAAAGCTTGAAGTGTTAAAAGGAATTTCAACCTTCATTAATGAAGGAGAGGTTGTTGCTATTATTGGACCTTCAGGGTCTGGAAAATCGACCTTTCTAAGGTGCATGAATCTACTTGAAACTCCGACAAAAGGTCAGATTTGGATTGGAAATCAAGAAATTACCGATAAGAAAACGAATATTATGAAGATTCGTCAAAATGTAGGGATGGTTTTTCAGCATTTTCATTTATTCCCTCATAAAACAGTCCTTGAAAATTTAACCTATGCACCAATGAAAGTAAAAGGAATTTCTAAGTCAGCTGCTGAGAAGAATGGATTAGAGCTTTTGGAAAGGGTTGGTCTATCTTCGAAGGCAAGTGAGTACCCAAATCGTTTATCTGGAGGACAAAAACAGCGTGTTGCCATAGCAAGAGCGCTTGCCATGCAACCGGAGGTCATGCTCTTTGATGAACCAACCTCCGCATTGGACCCAGAGATGGTTAAGGAAGTCCTTGAGGTCATGAAATCATTGGCACATACTGGCATGACAATGGCGATTGTCACACATGAAATGGGCTTTGCCAAGGAAGTAGCGGATCGTGTTTTGTTTTTAGACGGTGGGGTACTATTAGAGGATTCAACCCCAAACGAGTTTTTCACAAAGCCAAAAAGTAAAAGAGCTTCTGAATTCTTGCAAAAAATGCTTTAATAAGGATATTCTATGAGAAGATGGTCACTGATCATCTTCTTGTTTTTATATAATAAATAAGTGGATTTAATTATTAAGAGGGGAATATTCATTTATGAGATTTAAGATCGGTTATCGAACGATAAAGACTGCTTTAGGAATGACCATTTCCATTTTACTTGCACAATATCTGGGATTACATAATTATGCCTCAGCGGGAATCCTGACCGTCTTATGTATTAAAGTAACTAAGCTTAAATCCATTAGGGCTTCTTGGGATAGGATTCTAGCATGTATTATAGCAATCGTGTTTTCTTCCGCCTTTTTCGAATTAATAGCTTATCACCCATTAGTAATCGGTTTCATGATATTATTTTTTATTCCTACGGTGGTCATGTTCAAGGCTAGTGAGGGTATTGTCTCAAGTACAGTTATTATCCTTCATGTTTTTATGGCAAAAGAAGTGTCACTTGATCTCATTATAAATGAATTAGGGATCATTTTTATTGGTATTGGTGTTGCGTTAATTATGAATCTATATATTCCAAGCTTGGACAACAAGCTAGAGGATTATCAAAGACAAATTGAACGGAATTTCAAAAAGATATTTGACGAAATTGTTATTTATTTAAGAACGCATGAAAGTAATTGGGGAGGAAGCGAAATTACAGAAACATCCAAATTAATCGATGAAGCAAGGCAGATTGCCTTTTTGGACATAGAAAATCACTTTTTAAGAAATGAGAATTTTCATTATCAGTATTTTAAAATGAGGGATAAGCAATTTGAAATTATTGAACGGGTGTTACCGATTGTCACTTCGTTATCTTTGGAAGTGGAACAGGCAAAAAAGATTGCAGATTTTATTGAAGATTTATCCAATCATATACATCCAGGAGATACAGCAATTATTTTTCTCGACAAGATAGCAAAAATGCGGGTGCAATTTCAAAATCAGGAACTACCTGTGACAAGGGAAGAATTTGAAACAAGAGCGGCATTGTTACATTTTGTTCGGGAAATGGAAGAATATCTAGTGATTAAGAGGAATTTTTATAAAATGGATGGGAACAAAAAGAAAAGTATCAGACGGATATTAGGATTACATTGATTACAAACAATGTGAGAACTAGATTCAGCAAAGTAAGAAGTATTCCGAATCTAGTCCCTTAATATTCATTGCAAGCTGTGGGCAAGTTTTGTGCCTACGGCTTTTTTTTTAACCCAAAAATAAGCTGGTTTCTATAGATATGCCGAAATTCCAATTAAAAGGGTGGAAGCAAGCATGGCAAAAAGCATTAGGTATACAAATATTTTTCTTGTCTTTTTATTTCTCAAAGTGCATCCTCCTTTTTCTTTATAATCATATTTTACAAGGAATTTGAGTGCTGGACAACCGTTCAAAAACGGAAGGCATATTTTAAATATTATCGAATATTTTCAAAATGGTGAAAATTTTAAGTGAGTACGAATCAATTTATGATATATTAATAGATGTCAGATTAATTAGATTATTGAAATGTTTTTATATAAATACCAATTTTTAAGAAAAGTTATTTTATATAAATAGAAAGGTGTGAGAGGGTTGATTAAGAAAATCGATCATATTGGAATTGCAGTTCATTCATTAGAGGAAACACTTCCATTCTACACAGACATTTTAAAGCTCCCTCTATTAGGCATTGAAGAAGTAGAAAGCGAGAAATTAAAAGTAGCCTTTCTAAAAATTGGACAATCGAAATTAGAATTGTTAGAGCCAACTAGTCCAGACAGTACAATTGCAAAATTCCTTGAAAAAAGGGGACAAGGTATTCATCACGTTGCATTAGGTGTCGATTCCATTCAGGATCGAATCAATGAAATAAAGACAAAGGGCATTCGAATGATTCAGGAAGAGCCAAAGATTGGAGCTGGGGGAGCTTTAGTTGCCTTCATGCATCCTAAATCTACTGAAAGCGTTTTATTCGAACTTTGTGAAAAAAAGGGAGAGGGAGAGAAACATGATTGACATCTATGACAAAATCAATGATCTCTATGACCGAAAGCGAGAGGTTGAACTAGGCGGTGGAGATGAAAGAATCGACAAACAGCATTATAAAGGGAAATTGACTGCAAGAGAACGAATTGAACTCTTAGTCGATCCAGGCACATTTGTTGAGCTTAACCCCTTTATAGAGCACCGCTGTAAGGACTTTGGTCTTGAGAATCAGAAAGGTCCTGGTGATGGAGTTGTAACCGGTTACGGGAAGGTGAACGGAAGACCTATCTACTTGTTCTCACAGGATTTTACCGTTTTCGGTGGTGCATTAGGGGAAATGCATGCTTATAAAATTGCCAATGTAATGGATTTAGCCGCAAAAAATGGCGCCCCGTTTGTTGGATTAAACGATTCAGGCGGTGCGAGAATCCAAGAAGGCGTCGTTTCACTAGATGGATACGGACAGATATTTTATCGGAATTCTATTTATTCCGGTGTGATTCCACAAATTTCTGTTATTATGGGCCCATGTGCTGGTGGTGCCGTGTATTCTCCAGCAATAACTGATTTTGTATTCATGGTTGAAAAAACGAGTCAAATGTTTATTACAGGGCCAAAGGTTATTGAAACTGTTACTGGTGAAAAGATTTCAGCAGAGGATCTTGGAGGTGCGAAGGTTCATAACTCCATTAGCGGTAATGCCCATTTTCGTGGGGAAACTGAACAGGAGGTCATTGAACAGGTTCGTCATCTATTAAGCTATCTTCCACAGAATAATGAAGAAAAGCCACCAATGAATCCTATTGAAGAGGCTGATGATTACCGTCCGGATTTAACAGATGCTATTCCTTTTGATGCCATTCGTCCATATGATGTTAGAGTAGTTGTTGAACAGGTGGTTGACTCTGGATCCTTTATGGAAATTCATAAGGATTTTGCGAAAAACGTTGTGGTTGGGCTTGCAAGAATTAAAGGGGAAGTTGTTGGCCTTGTATGTAATCAGCCTAAATTTATGGCTGGTGGTCTAGATATCAATTCATCTGATAAGGCATCCAGATTTATTCGTTTCTGTGACTCCTTTAATATTCCAATAATCACGTTTGAAGACGTTACAGGATTTTTCCCTGGGGTTAAACAAGAACATGGTGGGATCATTCGACATGGCGCAAAAATCCTTTATGCCTATTCAGAGGCAACTGTACCTAAGCTGACTATTATTTTAAGAAAGGCTTATGGAGGTGCCTATGTTGCCTTAAACAGCAAATCAATTGGCGCCGATCTAGTTTTTGCTTGGCCGAATGCAGAAATTGCTGTAATGGGTCCACAGGGAGCAGCAAATATTATTTTTGCAAGAGAAATTCAAAAAAGTGAGAATCCAGAAGAGACAAGAGCTCAGAAGATTGAAGAATATCGTGAAAAATTTGCAAATCCTTACGTTGCGGCAAGTATGGGCATGGTAGACGATGTCATTGACCCGCGTGAAACAAGAATCAAAATTGTTCAAGCTTTGGAAATGCTTCGAAATAAAAAAGAATCAAGACCTTACAAGAAACATGGAAATATACCATTATAATGCATCACTACTCAGGGAGAGAAGATTCTTCTCTCTCTGATTTTTACTTGCTAATATCTAAATAAGTTAAACCACAACTTTAACTGTAATATACTCCTCAATTAGTTATTCTTCGATTTCACAATTAATCATACATTAGATAATATTTATTCCATTATCTGTAATCCTTTGTGGAGAGCAACTCCTAGATAACTGACAAAATATTTGCGGTAATGAAACAAATAAAGGTATACTGAAATAGTGAATATACACATACATATGGAGGTTAGCCAAGAATGATCAATCAGGAAAGATTATTAAATGAATTTCTAGAGCTTGTACAAATTGATTCTGAGACAAAATATGAAGCAGAAATTGCTAAGGTTTTAAAACAAAAATTTACAGACTTGGGTGTCCATGTTTTTGAAGATGATACTACAGCACAAACAGGACATGGTGCAGGTAATTTGATTTGTACCTTGGAAGGAACAAAAGAAGGCGTTGATACAATATATTTTACCTCACATATGGATACAGTAGTGCCAGGAAAGGGTGTTAAGCCTTCCATTAAAGATGGCTATGTCGTAACAGATGGCACAACTATTCTAGGGGCAGATGATAAAGCTGGGCTTGCGGTCATGTTAGAAATCATTCGCGTGCTTAAAGAACAAAATATTGCTCATGGAAAAATTCAATTTATCATTACTGTTGGAGAAGAAGCTGGTTTACATGGCGCAAAGGCACTTGATCCTTCATTAATTACAGCTAAATACGGTTATGCAATTGATAGCGATGGTAAGGTAGGTAATGTCGTTGTTGCAGCCCCTACTCAAGCAAAGATTAAGGCTGTGATTTACGGAAAAACAGCTCATGCAGGAGTAGCGCCTGAAAAAGGAGTATCGGCTATTACGATTGCTGCAAAGGCGATTGCAAGAATGCCTTTAGGTCGAATCGATGAAGAAACTACTGCAAACATTGGTCGTTTTGAAGGGGGATCCCAAACAAATATCGTTTGTGATCGCGTAGATATTTTAGCCGAGGCACGTTCCCTTATCAATGAAAAAATGGAAGAACAAGTACGCAAAATGAAAGTTGCCTTTGAAGAAGCAGCAAGTGAAATGGGTGGCAAGGCAGAAGTTGAAGTCGAGGTAATGTATCCTGGCTTTAAATTTGGTGAGGGAGACCATGTTGTTGAGGTTGCACGTAAAGCTGCAGAGAAGATAGGCCGTAGCTGTGAGCTTCAATCAAGTGGTGGCGGAAGTGATGCTAACGTGATTGCAGGCTTTAATATTCCAACCGTTAACCTTGCAGTTGGTTATGAAGAAATCCATACAACAAATGAACGTATGCCAGTGGAAGAGCTTTATAAGCTAGCAGAAATGGTTATTGCAATTATTGAAGAAGTATCCGCTTGATCAATAGTTTGTCTTTGATTAAATAGTTGGAGGGCCTTGCCTTAAAAGGCTCTCCTTTGATAGAATTTCGCTTTGATGTTTATTAAATAAATGTCTTTCGTACAAATGCTTATCGCGTTGGGGGGATTAATCATGGCTGATTCCAATAAAGTTGTTGTCTTTATAGTAGGTTCTGAAGAGTATGCTGTTCCCATTCAATATGTGGTATCCATTGAAAAATTAGAGGGTGCCACACCAATTCCTCATTTACCAAACTATGTAAAGGGGATTGTAAAGGTTAGGGGTGAACTTATCCCTGTCATTGATATGGAGCAAATATTTAATTATCAATCTCTTTCTATTGATCCATCTGTGAGAATTATCGTTCTTCAAACAGAAGAGCTTTCAATAGGCATACTTGTACGGGACGCAAAAGAAATCATTGATATCCCAGAAGAGAAAATAAAACAGGTTGGACTGGTAGCCTATCAAAAAACAAGTTATTTTGTAGGAGTTGCAAATTTAGAGTCGAGATTAGTAACAATCATCAGTCCTACTCAACTTGTTCAGTCTTTAGAAGGCATCAGAGAAATTCAAGAGTTTATGATGAGTCAGGTATAATTTTGCAGCTACTATTGTAGCTGTTTTTTTTAGTTTGTTGGGCATGTTCACTATGGTTGAGGTGAGGGTTTGATAGGATGGACGTTTACGGATTCTTTGATAAGTCTTATATTTGCTTGATGAAGGGATACTTTTGGGAAGAACTACTGATAGTGTCTATTATGTTTTTGATGAAAGGCAAAATCCTGGGAAGAATCAAAGAAAATATCACTCCCCCAATACAAAACCACCTATATCTGCACCCCTATCTCTTCACAAAAAGTAGCCATCTTCCTATGCCCATTTTAGATTAGGGTTTCGAGCTTTGATTTTTTATCAACTTGCCGCATAGTAGGAAGATTTCTATGAAAATGATAAAATAAGGTTGAATTTGTTTTGGGGATGTGTCAGAGCATGAAGGAAATGTATCCGAAAAACGGTCGAGTCATTTTACATGTTGATATGAATAGCTTCTATGCATCCGTTGAAATGGCCTATGATCCCTCTTTAAAGGGGAAACCATTAGCCATAGCAGGGGATGTAGAGGAACGGCGTGGCATTATTGTAACAAGTAGCTATGAAGCAAGGAAATTAGGAGTGAAAACAACCATGCCACTATGGCAGGCAAAAAAGCTTTGTCCTAATCTTATAGTGATGAAACCAAACTTCGACCGTTATCGTGCTGCTTCGATGGGGATGTTCGAAATCTTAAGTGAATATTCTAAGCTAGTTGAGCCTGTTTCTATTGATGAAGGATACATGGATATTACAGATAGCTTTGAATTGGGCACACCTATCGAAATTGCAAAATCAATCCAAAAACAAATTTTACACCAGCTTGATCTACCTTGTAGCATTGGGATAGCACCAAATAAATTTCTTGCAAAAATGGCCTCTGATATGAAAAAGCCTATGGGTATCACGATATTACGGAAAAGAGATATTCCTACTGTTTTATGGCCAATGGACATTGAAGAGATGCATGGAGTGGGAAAAAAAACAGCGGAAAAGCTGAGAAAAATAAATATCCTTACAATTAAAGACCTCGCACAAGCCGATCAGTTAATATTGAAAGGCTTGTTAGGGATTAATGGAATTCGACTAAAAGAAAGAGCAAACGGCAACGATCAGAGAAGAGTGGATCCAGATTCTGTTTCTGATTTCAAAAGCATTGGAAACTCAACAACCTTACCAAGAGATACAACCAATCAAAAGGAACTTTTCAAGGTATTGGACATGCTAAGTGAAAAGGTAGCAGTTCGGATGAAGAGAAAGCAAGTATTTGCAACAACTCTGAGTGTCACCATCCGTTATAAGGATCGTTCAACCTTCACGAGAAGCAAAAAGCTTAATAATCCTATCCATTTAAAAGAAGAAATAGGAAAGGTAGCCAAGCGTATTTTTCTAAAACATTGGAGTGGGGACCCGATTCGTTTACTTGGAATCACGGGTACGGATTTAGTAGAACAAAATCATGCTGTTAAACAGCTCGATTTATTTTCCTATGAAAAGGATGCAAAGAAGGAACCACTTATTGAAGCCGTTTCAAAGCTGAAAGAGAAATTCGGTGAAAAAATCATTGAGAATGCAAGCAGTTTAAAACCTGTTGAGAAGCCCAATCGGATTGGTACGGATACAAGTTTTAATAAAGATTTCCTTCATTCTTTTTTAAGCGAAGAAAAAGATTCAGAATGAGTGTTTTTTTCTAACTTATTATTGAAAGAATAGGATTAGGGTAGATTAGTTGCAACAATAAATGAATCTTTGATAAAGTAAAGTGGATTCTGAAATAATATGGCTATATCAGGTTAGAAGGGAAGAAAAACATGAGCAATCAACAAATAGGTGTAATTGGTTTAGCGGTAATGGGTAAAAATTTAGCTATGAATATAGAGTCAAGAGGCTATACTGTTTCCGTTTATAACCGATCACGAGAAAAAACAGATGAAATGCTTAAAGAAACAGAAGGAAAGAACATTTACGGTACATATTCCATTGAGGAGTTTGTTCAGTCTCTTGAAAAACCAAGAAAGATCATGCTAATGGTTAAGGCTGGCGGACCTACTGATGCTACGATTGAACAATTAAAGCCATATTTAGAAAAAGGGGATATTCTAATTGATGGAGGGAATACCTTTTTTAAAGATACGCAGAGACGGAATCAGGAATTAAGTGAAATGGGAATCCATTTTATCGGAACTGGTGTCTCAGGCGGAGAAGAAGGTGCTTTAAAGGGACCTTCCATTATGCCAGGCGGACAAAAGGAAGCGTATGATCTTGTTGCCCCAATTTTCAAGGATATTTCTGCAAAAGTAAATGGGGAACCTTGTACAACCTATATAGGACCTGATGGAGCAGGGCATTATGTCAAAATGGTTCATAATGGGATAGAATATGGTGATATGCAGCTGATTTCTGAATCATATTACTTATTAAAACAAGTTCTAGGGTTAAGTGCAGAAGAGTTCCATCAAGTATTCTCAGGCTGGAATAAGGGTGAGCTTGATAGCTACTTAATCGAGATTACGGCTGATATTTTTACAAAAAAGGATGAAGAGACAGGAAAACCTCTTGTTGATATCATCCTTGATACTGCTGGTCAAAAGGGTACTGGTAAATGGACAAGCCAAAGCGCATTAGACTTAGGTGTACCACTACCAATCATTACGGAATCTGTATTTGCACGTTTTATTTCTGCTATGAAGAACGAACGTGTTGAGGCAAGTAAAATTCTTAACGGACCAGATAAGCAGGAGTTTACAGGAGATCGTGAAGTGTTTATTGAGTCAGTTCGCAAGGCCTTATATATGAGTAAAATTTGCTCTTATGCACAGGGATTTGCTCAAATGCGAGTGGCTTCAGAGGAGTATGGATGGGATCTGCGTTACGGCGAGATTGCTATGATATTTAGAGGAGGCTGTATCATTCGCGCACAATTCCTCCAAAAGATTAAGGATGCATATGATCATAATCCGGGTCTAAAGAATTTACTTCTTGATCCTTACTTTAAGGAAATTATTGAAAGCTATCAATATGCTTTACGTGAAATTATCTCCATTGCAGTGCAAAAAGGGATACCAGTACCATGTTTCTCTGCGGCCTTATCCTATTACGATAGTTACCGTACAGAAACGCTACCTGCTAATCTCTTGCAGGCTCAACGCGATTATTTTGGGGCACACACCTATCAAAGGGTGGATAAAGAAGGAGTTTTCCATACAAACTGGTTGGATTAAACATAAAAAGAAGAGCGGCATATGCTGCTCTTCTTTTTATATAATTGATGATTGAGCTGTATTAACAGCTTTCAACCTCTAAATCGGCAATTGGCCACCAAAAGAAGCCGTCTTTTTCAAGAAGCTCATTGGCTGCTTGTGGTCCAGCTGTGCCTGAAGCATAGTTCGGGAAGCTTTCCTCTTTTGTGTTTTCCCATACCTCTGATATTTTATCGACAAAGCTCCAGGAAAGAGCAACCTCGTCCCAATGAGTAAAGTTGGTTGCATCTCCACGCATACAATCATAGAGCAGTCTTTCATATGCCTCTGGGGTATTCATGCCATTAACCCCTTTGTTGGCGAAATTTAGTTTTACTGGGGTTGCATCCATGCTTTGACCTGCCTTTTTAGCATTTAAATGAAGGGTGATCCCTTCTTCAGGCTGAATATGAATAACCAATAAATTTGGATTTAAGGTTTGGTCTGTTTGATAATATAGGTTCATTGGAATATCCTTGAATTGAATAACTATCTTTGTAGATTTGGTTCCCATCCTTTTTCCAGTTCGGATGTAAAATGGTACACCTGCCCATCGGAAATTATCAATCAAGAGCTTTCCTGCTACATACGTTTCTGTATTAGATTCAGGATCCACCATTTGTTCCTCACGATAACCTGGAACGGCTTCCCCATTTATTTCCCCATTGCCATATTGTCCACGAACAAATTTCTTATGAACCTTGCCTCCTTCAATCGGACGTAAGGCACGAAGAACTCTAACCTTTTCTGAACGAATCTCATCCGTCGTTAATTTTATTGGAGGCTCCATGGCGAGTAATGCAACAATTTGGAGCATGTGATTTTGCACCATATCCCTAAGGGCTCCACTTTTTTCATAATAGCGTCCACGCTCTTCAACACCTAGGGTCTCACTTGATGTAACCTGGATATTGGATATGTAACGGTTATTCCATAAAGGTTCAAATAGGGCATTGGCAAAACGGATGACCTCGATATTTTGTACCATTTCCTTACCGAGATAGTGATCAATCCGATAAATTTCATTTTCCGAAAAGGCTTTTCGTATTTGCTTGTTTAAATGCTTGGCTGATTCTAGGTCATGTCCAAATGGTTTTTCAATAACAAGTCGTTTAAAACCTTTTACTTTGGTCAGTCCATCCTCTTTTAAATGCAGGGCAATTGTTCCGAAAAATTCCGGAGCCATGGCTAAATAAAAGATTCGATTCCCCTGTAGGTCATAATTTGTATCCAATTCCTCAGCCATTTGTTTTAATGTAGCATACGATGCAGAATCCGTAACATCATGTGAATGGTAATAAAAATGGGAAGCAAATTCCTCTATCAATGCATCTTCCTTAGCTGATGAATGGACAGAGTTTCTTATATTT
Organism: Bacillus massilinigeriensis; assembly: GCF_900117315.1. GTDB lineage: Bacteria > Bacillota > Bacilli > Bacillales > Cytobacillaceae > Bacillus_BE > Bacillus_BE massilionigeriensis. The sequence goes on along the minus strand of NZ_LT630337.1, from coordinate 2,822,113 downwards.
TGTTGGAATTCATCATTGGAAAGTGGTCGTCGAGCAACCCCGATGACAGCAAATTTTTTCGAAAGCTTTCCTTTTTCAAATAATCGATAAAGGGAAGGAAATAATTTTCGGTTGGCCAAATCTCCAGTCGCCCCAAAAATCACAATTAATGCGGATGGTTTTTCAGTTGTATTCACGATATTTGAACCTCTCTTCATGTAGAAATCATATGTTTATGGTCTTGGCAAATTTTATTAAAATAATAGTCTTTACAAATATAAAATTTTATCGATTATCTCAAAAATAAGCAACAGTTATGCAATAGATGTACACTCTTTTTATTTTTTTCAAATTTAAGTGAACTATCCATAGGGATTTTTACTTATTGAAGCATTATGTGATAGAGGGTTGATATGATATATTATAGTTCAGTGAATCATGTATCGGACAATGATTGTTTTAGTTTTGCTTGATGAATGTTTGGAAGGGAGTTTTATCAGTTGGAGGTTTTTTTCTTAGGCACTGGAGCAGGTATGCCTGCAAAGCTTCGAAATGTTACGTCTATTGCGCTGAAGCTTTTGGAAGAAAGAGGAGCGATTTGGCTATTTGATTGTGGGGAAGCCACCCAGCATCAAATTTTACATACATCGATTAAACCAAGAAGAATTGAAAAAATATTTATTACCCATCTTCATGGAGATCATCTTTATGGGCTGCCAGGGCTACTGGCTAGTCGTTCCTTTTTAGGTGGGGAATCAGAGGTTACAGTCTATGGTCCGAAGGGTTTAAAGGAATTTATCGAAATCAGCCTTTCAGTCAGCCAAACCTATCTTAAATACCCACTAAAGGTGATGGAGATTGAGGAAGGGACGATTTTTGAGGATGAACAATTTGTAGTGGAGACAAGACTGTTAGAGCACGGAGTCCCTTCCTATGGGTATCGGATTATTGAAAAAGACCTTCCAGGGGCTTTGCTTGCGGAAAAGTTGGAGGAAGCTGGTATTAAACCTGGTCCGATTTATAAAAAAATAAAAAATGGAGAAGCCATAACACTGGAGAACGGAGAAATTCTTGATTCCTCTCAGTTTATTGGCCCAGCACAAAAGGGACGGATTGTGACCATTCTAGGAGATACAAGAAAATGTGATGCTGCGATTTTGTTGTCCCTTGATGCAGACCTAGTAATTCATGAAGCAACATTCTCAAAAGGGGAAGAGAATCTTGCCTATGAATATTTTCATTCCACGACCGTTCAGGCAGCAGAAATTGCTAAAAAAGCGGGGGCAAAAAGATTGTGCATGACTCATATTAGCTCAAGGTATGACCGGAATTCCTGGCAGACACTTGTCGCAGAGGCCCAAGAAGTATTTCCAAAGTCCATGATTGCAGAGGATTTTAAAGAGGTTTTCGTTCCATTAAATAAGTAGAGATATGAAAATGGAGCCTGGAATGTTAGTATTTCAAAAGAAAGACTAATGATCCGGGCTCTTTTATATAATTGTTTTATTCAAGTTGGAATGAAAAATAGAAAATATTTGATCCCTCAATTATGAGGTTTTTTGAATTTTATTAATTTCTAATGTAATGGCTGAACCAAGTCGTTTCGATTGGGCAGTTGCCTCTTTTATGCAATGGATAAAGGCTTTCTGTACACCGTGGGCTTCTAGAATATTGATTCCCGCTTCAGTAGTACCCCCTGGGCTTGTAACCTCTTTGCGGAGCTGTTGAGGTTTTTTCGTTGTTGTCGATAACATTTCTGCTGCTCCAAGTAGGGTTTGAACGATTAATTCCTTGGCCATTTCTTCTTCTAATCCTATCTCAATCGCGCTTTTCTCTAAGGCCTCAACAAGATAATAGATATATGCTGGTCCGCTGCCTGAAAGACCCGTAACAGCATCTAGTTGATCTTCTTTTACAAAAGTTGTCAGCCCAACCGTGTCAAACATACTTTTTACAAGATTCATTTGTTTAGTTGTCACCATTTCATTGAATGCAAGTGCTGTTGCCGATTTCCCAACGGTTGCGGACGTATTTGGCATCGCTCTAACAATAGGCAAGGATTTTTCCGTAAGCATGTTGATGGAATCAATTGAGATACCAGCTAGTACGGAAACGAGTAACATATCGCTTTTTAGAAAAGGATTTAATTGTTCAATCGCTTCCTGGGCATCCTTTGGTTTCATTGCTAGAACAATCATATTCGCACCTGATACAAGTTCACTCATTTTATAGGAGTAGCTTACTCCATATTGCTTTTGAAGCTCCTGTAATCTTGATTGATTGCTTCTATTTGTCGTCCAAATTTTCTCACCTGCGATGAAATCGTTCTTAACCATTCCTGAAATGATTGCCTCAGCAATGGATCCGGCACCAATAATAGTAATTTTATTCATGAATCAAACTCCTCCCGTGGAATGGATTATTAAAAAAATGTTCGAATGTGTCCAAATAAAAAAGACCTCCGCCCAGTAAAGGACGAAAGTCTAACTTCCGTGGTACCACCTTCATTCACCTTTTCTATAATAAAGAAAAGATGCAGCTTTAGTCCATTAACGCTGGAACACGTCTAGGTTTTCCTAGAAGCTCATAAGGTAGGTTCAATGGTCAAGAGGACGATGAAGCCTTTCAGCCTAAACGAGCTTCACTCTCTTTCGTCATTTTCCATTTACTGGCCTTAATCGATTGCCGTTTTCATTCATTGGAATATTAATTGTGATTATGCAAGAAAACAAGCCTATTTGTCAAGAAGTAACTTTGAATTTTTTAAATTTTCTTATAATAATTATGTGAAAATAATGACAATTCCTAAAAATAACGTTAAACTAATTTTTATAACTAATATATGCAAAAGGATAGGGGTTTATCAGAAATTTGTTTTTATTTTTTATTTATATATAAATATAATACAAAGGGGTTATTGTATGGCAGAATGGATAAACGGTATTGCTAAAATTACGTTGCCCACACCATTTCCGGTGGGAGATGTAAATGTGTATGTAATAAAGGGCGAAAGATTAACACTTGTGGATGCAGGGGTGAATACGGAAGCTGCTCGGGAAGTGTTTAATAACGAGCTTCAAGAGCTCGGTCTTACTCCAAAAGATATTGAACAGATTGTTTTAACCCATCATCATATTGATCATATCGGTCTACTTGAATATCTCTCTCCAGATCTCGAAGTCTATGGTCATCCTTTCAATAACAGATGGCTTGAGCAATCAGAGCAATTCCTCGAAGAGCAGCGACAATTTTTCTATAAGATGTTTACTGAATTCGGTGTGCCTGATGAATTCTTACCTTTAATTCAATTATTAAAAAAACAATTTAAATATTCCTCGAAGCGTTCTCTTTCAGGGATATTAGTTGAAGGGGATATTCCTAAGGGTTTGTCAGAATGGAGGGTTATTGAGACACCAGGACATGCACAAAGCCATATTGGGCTTTTACGTGAAAAGGATGGTACCTATATCGCTGGTGATCATTTACTCGCTCATATTTCTCCGAATCCACTTATTGAGCCACCACTTCCCGGATCAATGGAGCGTCCTAAATCGCAGCTTCAATATAATGATGCCCTAAAGAAGCTTTTGCATTATCCAATCAATCTTGTATATACTGGACATGGTGATGAGATTACAAATGTTCCAGAATTAGTTGAAAAACGGCTCAATCGTCAGCATCAGCGGGCGATGATGGTGAAAAAATGGTTAGAGACAGAAGCTTTAACTGTATTTGAAATTTGCAAGCGTCTTTTTCCAAAGGTGTATAAACGTGAATTGATGTTGACGCTTTCTGAAACCGTTGCTCAGACGGACTATTTAGCTTCTATAGAAGAAATAAATATCGATAGTAAGAATGGAGCATTATCATACATGGTTAAATCATGAGAGGACTGATACGGTGAATCGCCTTAAGGGAAAGAATGTCATAATAACTGGAGCATCAGGCGGAATTGGAGCTGAAATCGCCAGGCTTTGTGCAGAAAGAGGGGCCAATCTCGTTCTTTTGGCGCGAAGCATGGATAAGTTAGAGGCTCTAAAAATCGATTTAGAGAGTTGTTTTTCTGTTCCTGTTGAAGTGCATCAGCTTGATGTATCTGATAAGGATCAAGTTGAACATGTATTTAATGAAATCCTCAAAAAACAAGAACAAGTGGATGTTCTAGTGAATAACGCTGGCTTCGGTATTTTTCGTGAGGCACATGAAGCGAAGCTCGACGAAATTCAATCGATGTTTGATGTCAATGTGATTGGGTTGATGGCCTGTACCCTAAAGGTGTTGCCATCTATGCGAAGAAGAAAGAGTGGACATATTATCAATATTGCCTCACAAGCAGGAAAATTAGCTACTCCGAAATCAAGCGTGTATTCAGCAACAAAGCATGCGGTGCTTGGTTTTACAAACAGTTTGCGCATGGAGTTATCAGATTATCATGTCTTTGTGACTTCGGTTAATCCAGGTCCCATCTCTACGAATTTTTTTCAAATTGCTGATGAGAAGGGTACATATGTTAAGAGTGTCCAAAGATTTATGCTTGATCCAAAATATGTGGCCAAAAAGATTGTGGACGCAATGCTAACCCCAACAAGGGAAATTAATCTTCCGCGCTGGATGAATGCGGGAAGCGTGATTTATACCTTGTTTCCAAGGGCGTTTGAAAAAATCGGGAAGAGGTTTTTTGATCGAAAGTAGGAAGGGGCTTGTTTGTCCCTTCTTTTTTATGTACTTGGGAGGGCTAGATGCGAGTGGTTTTTTAGGATGTATTTTTTGTGAAGGGAGGGGAGTGGGGTTGTAATATGCGTATTTTGGATGTGGTGAGTAATTTTAATTTCGTGAATAACCCTTGGACTTTCATGAGTGAATATATGGTTTCCGAATAAACCTGATTTTCGCGAGTGAATTTGGGTTTCGCAAATTTTTGCGAGTGTGAATTATGATTACGTTTTGTGAAAAATCCTGGGGTTTTCGCGTGTATTATGATTTCGCGAATAAGTCTTGATTTTCGCGAATAAATTTATGAATTTGCGAATAAACCTGGATTTTTGCGAATAAATTTTGGTTTCGCGAATAAATGTCTAGTTTTCGCGAATAAATTTCAAATTTCGCGAATATTTCCGATGATTTCGCGAATAAATTTTATTTTTCGCGAATAAACGCAGTTGAAACCAATATTTAAAATGAATAGAATAGGCCCACTCTCATAAATCAAGCATTTTTCAAATGATTAACATTATTTTTCCATTTCATATGACAATTTTTTACGAACCTCTTGTCCATCATTCACCTTTTCATGGTTAAGATGCAACAAAATCTGACCCTCCCATCGTCATTCCAACTGAATCAACTGAGCAAATCAGGAAAGAATTCATAGACTACATCATTTATGACCTCATATAATTCTGTTTCTCTATCCACCATCCTCATACATATCAATGACATTCTTATCGCAGGTTAATGGGCAGTAAGACCCCACTTCAAGAATTAGAGAATTCGAAGAAAGATAAGCGGGGATCGCCCGTAAACGTGCAGATTGGTTCAACTAACCATCAGTGGGGGATGAAAGAAAACCCCCACTGGTGGAAGTTTCACTATATATAAATCCTCATAATCCTTCTCCATCAGAGGTAGTTCTGTAGTTCTTCACCCCCACGATAATATTGCTTCATTCCGCTCTCCATCCATTTATCCATCCATTTTTTGTCCATATTTTTTTGCATCTCAGCTGTCAGTTTAACAGGTTCAAGAATAGACGCTAGGTGGTTTAGTAAAAAAATCCCTATTGAAACCGAACGTATATTCTTGTATGCTTATGAATAGAATAATATAAGAACACTTGTTCCTAATTTCTAGTGATAAGAGGGAATGATTATGATTGATTACAGCAAGATGCCACATAACAAAATCTTATGTGTGGACATGAAAAGCTTCTATGCCAGCTGCTCAGCTGTTATGGAGGGACTAGATCCTCTTACATGTTATCTAGCGGTTGTCGGAGAAGAGGAGCGGCAGGGAAGCATTGTGCTCGCAGCCTCACCACAATTAAAAAAGGAATTTGGAATTAAAACAGGTAATCGAAGGTTTGAAATTCCTGATGATCCGCGGATTAAAATAGTCGCACCGAGAATGGCTACTTATTTAAGAATTTCTACTGAAATCTCACGCGTGTTTCACCGATACGTGCCGAAGGAAGATATTCATACGTATAGTGTGGATGAGAGCTTCATTAAGGTTGATGGAGCGGTTAAGCTTTGGGGTGATGCTCATACGATTGCACGGAAAATAAAGGATGATATTGAACGTGAAATGCAGCTTCCCTGTGCGGTGGGAATTGGCCCGAATATGCTTATGGCCAAATTATGCCTAGACCTTGAAGCAAAAAAAAAGGGAATTGCGGAATGGACTTATGATGATGTTGAAACGAAACTGTGGCAGGTCTCGCCATTAAGTGAGATGTGGGGGATTGGGCGCAGAGTGGAAAAAACATTAAATGGAATGGGAATTTTCACTGTTGGTCAGCTTGCACGTTTTGACTTGGAGCAGCTTGAAAAGAAGTTTGGTGTGATGGGAAATCAGCTTTACCATCATGCGTGGGGAATCGATCTTTCTGAAATGGGAGCCCCTATCATAGAGGGACAAATCAGCTTTGGAAAAGGTCAAATATTACTTAGGGATTATAAGCAGGAGGATGAAATAAAAGCTGTCATTTTAGAAATGTGTGAGGAGGTAGCAAGAAGAGCGCGCACGGCATGTAAGGCAGGAAGAACGATTAGCTTGGGGCTAGGTTATAGCCAGGACGAATTTGGTGGAGGATTTTATCGTTCTAAGACAATTTCTCAGCCAACGAATATTACAATGGACCTTTATCACATCTGCTTAGAGCTTTTTCATCGGTATTATCAAGGGAAAACGGTTCGGCAAATTAATATTGCTCTTAGCAATATTGTGGATGATACCGAGCTTCAGCTTAGTTTATTTGATTTAAATGGCTGGAAAAAAAGAGATCTCGGCTATGTAGTTGATTCGCTTCGCCGTCGTTTTGGCTCTGATGCTCTTCTCCGTGCAGTCTCTTATACGGAAGCAGGAACGGCAAGGCACCGAGTAAAATTAATCGGAGGACATAAAAGGTAAGGAGGTAGCGTAATGATTCGTGATCGTGGTCGAATGAAGTGGGTTTCCATGATGCTTCCGGAACATGTGAAATTATTGCGTGATTGGGTGAAGGAAGATACGTATGAGCAAAGAAAGGTACTTGATGAACAGCAATGGGATGTCTTGAATGAGATTGTCCAAGAAGCCATGAAATATAGGAATCATGTTACAATGACCTATTATGATAACCATCGCTATGAAATGGTTGTTGGGGAGATTCATCATTGGGATGATTTGAATGAAACATTCCATATTACTGATCATTTTGGAGAGGTTCATCGTTTAAGGAAATCTGATATTGTTGATGTTCAATTAATGGAGGAATAGGGTCGCAGAAAATCTGACCCTATTCCTTTTCTTCCTTCGGAGCACGAACAACGGACGAGAAATTTCCTTTATGGCTTCCATCACAAAAAGGCTTTTTAGAAGACAAGCCACAGCGGCAAAGAGAAAAACTGGGCTTTGTTTCAAATTTATTTCCTTCCGCGTCCACAAGCTCCACATCACCTGTAATACGTAAAGAACCATTGTCATTTACTTTAATTGTAACCTTTGACATATCCAATCCCTCATTTCTTATTACTATATATTACATATAATGGTAAAAAATTCAATAAATCAAGTTAAAAGATGATGCTTTTCTAAATTCCTTTTCAAATTCGTTGAAATCCTGCCAAACTAGCATATTAAAATTCATTCATATTTTCGTCTGCACCTACATGTATTGAAAGTAGTGGAAAAACATCATCGTAGGCGCAGGAGGGAATAATGAGAGCGAAGAATTGGTGTGGATTTGTCGTATGCCTTTTTCTTTTAACAGGCTGTAAATACGATACTTTGGAGGAAGCAATAAAAAAGGATATTCCGTTTAATGTAGCTAGTGTTATTCATATTGAAAAAGTAAAAGATGGAGCAGTGGTCCTATATACGACGGAGCAAGAGCAGAATTTTCATATCATCGAGACGGTAGCCGTGGCATTTGTGAGCGGAAATGACAAGAATGGGTGGGAGAATATCGGAAATAATCATTGGGAATATGAAGGAAATCAAGATTTTTCCGTCTACACGAATACGTTTTACAAATACGATAAGAAGGGCAAATTAGAGCAAAAAATCCCTGTTGTTTACGGAATGGTGCAAAGTGAAGCAATTGAAACGATACAGTTTCAGGCTACAGGGAAAAATCAAAAATATGAGGACATAGACATCATTAAAAAGAATGGCAAGAGGTATTTTATCAAGCTTGATTCATATCAAAAGAGCATGGGGATTACAAAGGAAGGGAAAAAAATCATAGCCAATCTGCCCTCTTGAAAACCAATTCATCTAAAAACTCATCAACTGCCTTCTCGTAGCCCTCTTGATTTTCATTAAAAGATTGCGCATGAACACCGTTTGGAGCGAGGAATAGCTTCTTAGGCCCTTTCTTCCGTTCATACAACGCTTTGGTCATCTTAGGTAGTATATAGTCATCTTTTTCACTATGAATGAAAAGAATGGGCTTTTGAATATTTTCAATGACTGAGATAGGGGATAACCCTTTAAGTGAGTATTTTCCTCGAATTCGCAAAAAGATTTCAGCAATAGGCAAAATAAGCCTTGGTGGTAGTTTCATTTCCGTTTTTAATACATTGCTTAATTGTTCTCTAAAATCAGAAAACGGGCAATCTGCAATGTAAAAGTCAGCACCATCCTCGATGCTTCCTGCATAAAGAAGCATGGTTGCAGCCCCCATGGATTCTCCGTGTATGCCAAGAAATAGATGGGGGCCTATATCCTCCTTTAACCAGTCCACTACCGCTTTTAAATCAAATTTTTCAAAATAACCGTAGCTAGTTGTTTTTCCACCTGATTCTCCGTGTCTGCGGTGGTCATAAATGACAGCATTAAATCCCCGCTCTAAAAAGAGATTCATATATTTAATGGAGTTTACCTTGTTTTCGGTTACACCGTGAGAAATGATAACGTACCGATTGGTATGATGTGGTTCAACGACAATGGCCTTTAATAAGTAACCAAAAGGAGAATCAATCAAGATTTCGCGTTTTGGTAACTTGTGAAATTGAACGGGATTTAGTCTCTTCGCTTCCTTTTCTCGGTTGAAAATAAGATTATCTTCCTTCTTTTTAATAAACATAATCCGATTGGTAAAATAAACACCAATAGATGTTAGCAATACGAAAAAGGAAAATAGAAGGCGAAGTAAGATTTTCAAGTGAATCCCTCCCAAGTAGTCATTTTCTTTATTTTACCATTTGGCAGATGGATGAGAAAGATGATTCGAAAGTAAGAGAATGGGCATGGAAAACAGCTGACAATGTTTACAGGGCAAAAAAAGATACCCAGGAATAACCTAGGTATTCATCGTCTATTGTGGTGTATTTTGTCTTTTCGTTGGATGGATGGCTGTTTCTAAATCCTCGGCAGCAATTGTTTGTTTGACTGTATTGGCATTGGGTTTTCCTTTTTGGCTATTGCCCTTATCACGCTTTTGACTCATCTTTTTCAGGACTCCCTTCTATAGGCTTCACTAAATAAGATGGATGAACCCTTCAATCCTTATTCATATTCTTTTTTATAAGCCAGTCAATATTTTAACGAAAGAAAAATGTGAATTTTGACAAAATTAGAGGAATTCTGCGTTTGTGTCAAGTATAATGATAAGAGAACAAATGATGTACATAAGGGAGAGGGATGAAAGAATGTCAGCAACTGAGGTTGTGATTGTAAGCGCTGTCCGCACAGCAATTGGGAGTTTTAATGGAAGTCTAAAGGGGATTTCAGCTCCTGAGCTTGGAGCTATAGCAATAAAGGGGGCTCTTGAGAAAGCGGGTGTGAAGCCAGAGGCAGTTGATGAAGTCATCTTGGGGAATGTTCTTCAATCAGGATTGGGACAAAACCCTGCACGTCAAGCGGCATTAAAGGCAGGCCTTCCTGAAACAGTATCTGCTTTTACCGTTAATAAGGTTTGTGGATCAGGAATGAAAGCGGTTCATCTAGCAGCCCAAGCCATAGCAGCTGGAGATGCAGAGGTAGTTATTGCAGGTGGAATGGAGAATATGAGCCGTGCTCCGTACGTATTAAACAACGCAAGAGAAGGCTTCAAAATGGGCAATCAAACATTAGTCGATACGATGATTCAGGATGGCCTATGGTGTGCATTTAATGACTACCATATGGGAGTTACAGCAGAAAACTTAAGTGAAAAATACGATATTAGCCGAGAAGAACAGGACGAATTTTCGGCAAGAAGTCAACAAAAAGCAGCAAAAGCAATTGAAGACGGGAAATTTAAAGACGAGATTGTTCCAGTTGTCATTCCACAACGCAAAGGTGACCCTGTCGTATTTGAAACAGATGAATATCCTAAAAAAGGAACAACAGCGGAAAAATTAGCTGCCTTAAGACCGGCATTTAAGAAAAATGGTACAGTAACTGCTGGAAATGCATCAGGACTTAATGACGGGGCAGCTGTCCTTATTGTGATGAGCAAGAAAAAGGCTCTTGAACTAGGTGTAACACCACTCGTGACAATTAAAGGGAAGGCCAGTGCAGGAGTAGATCCAAGTATTATGGGGATTGGACCTGTAGAGGCAGTTAAGAAGGCTTTAAAGAAGGCAGAAATCTCTATTGAAGAATTAGAATTAATTGAAGCAAATGAAGCCTTTGCTGCACAATCAATAGCAGTTGACCGTGAGCTTCACTTTAATCAAGAGATATTGAATGTCAATGGTGGGGCGATTGCATTAGGCCATCCAATTGGGGCAAGCGGAGCAAGAATTCTAGTAACGCTAATCCACGAAATGAAGCGCAGAGAAGCAAAAACTGGCTTAGCAACGCTTTGTATTGGCGGCGGGCAGGGCGTAGCAACCATAGTGGAGTTAGCCTAAACATTTTATAAAGAAATAATGTTTAAAATTGGAAAAAGTACAGTGAAATACTGTACTTTTTTTATGTATGATGATGTTATAATAGAAAAAAACAAAAAAGAGGGATTGTCATGAAAAAGCATCAAGCAAAGCCAAAACAAAAAACGGATGATAAACCACTCACTTTAGGAGATTTACTAAATAAAGAACTTGTTAATCAATTAAAAGAAACAAAGACCCAATTAAAGGTAGAGGAAGACCGAAAAAAAGAATTAGAGGAAGAACGTAAAAGAGAAGCGCGTAGACAAAAGGAAAAAAATAAATCCTTTGAGGAGCTATTAAATGAAAGTGAGCTTAATTGGAAGGAATATAAGTGAACCGTTCATTCATAAAAAGGGTGGAATTATTTTATTTGATGGGGAATGCAATTTTTGCAGCAGCAGCGTTCAATTTATCATTAAAAGAGACCTAATAGGTTATTATCAATTTGCCTCTGTACAAAGTGAAATAGGGAAAAAAATATTAGAACAATATCATGTAGCAGAAAATATAGATAGCTTATTTCTCATTGACAACCAAAAATATTATTACAAATCCTCAGCTGCCCTTCGTATTAGTAAGAATTTAAAGGGATTTTGGAAGCTAGGATATTATTTCTTAATTATTCCAAGACCATTAAGAGATTTCATATATGATATCATTGCGAAAAATCGTTATAAGTGGTTTGGAAAAAGGGAGAGCTGCATGCTCCCATCACCTGAAATAAAAAATCGATTTTTATAATAAAAAGGAAAGGTTCCATTTTATTACGGGCGCCTTTCCTTTCAATTATTTCAACATCTACAATCGATGCTCCTGATATTTATTTGCATTGGAAATCGAGTGAATGATTTCGACATCTTCCTTGCTCAGACTTTGACTTTTAATTGCCTGTGCATTTTCTTTTAGCTGACTTACGGAGCTCGCACCTGCAATAACAGATGCCATACTAGGATGTGCTAAAAGATATTGCAGAGATATTTCTGTGAGGGAACGATTTTCAGCAAGCCGTGTTTTTAACTCTGAAACCACTTTTGCAAGCTCCTCATAGCTGTAGTCTAAGTATCCATTTTCCTTCACAGAAGAAGAAGCCTTTTGAAGCATGGCTTCACTTAATAACCCTTTAGCAAGCGGTCCTCGAGCAACAACACTGATTCCGTTTTTCTGAAGTAAAGGAAGGGCTTGTTCCTCCGGGCGACGGTCAAGAAGGCTATATTGCATCATCACCGATACGATGCTCGATTTTTTTACATATTCGTTAATCACAGTAGGCCGAATAGAAGAAATTCCATAGTATCGAATCAGCCCCTCGGATTTCAATTCTTCAAATGCCTCAATTGTTTCCTCAATCGGATCAACCATTGTCCCACCATGGAGCTGGTATAAATCAATATATTCCATACCCAAACGTTTTAGGCTTTGTTTAACCGCTTCCTTAATATAAGCCTTCGACGGATCCCAGTGCCAGCCTAATCCATCTTCATTCCAACGGTTTCCAACCTTTGTTGCTATAATGACCTTTTCGCGTACAGGTTTTAAGGCCTGTCCAACGAGCTTTTCGTTTACACCGTGGTCATACAAATCAGCGGTGTCGAAATAATTGATTCCTTCTTCTAATGCAGTCTCAATGATGGAACGGGCTTGAACCTCATCTGTACCTAATGACATACAGCCTAATCCAAGCTCGCTTATATAGAGATCAGATTTTCCTAATTGTCTTTTTTTCATCCCAGTCACCTCTATATTATTGTAACGAAGGTATCAAAATTAACCAACTTTTAGCAATTAGGAAATAATAAATTTTAACATAAAATAAGTCAAGTGGTATTGCTGTTTAGAATCTATATACCAAATGATTGGGCTTGTTTTCAATCCTTGCAAGAAACTGCTTTAGTCCAATCTTTTAACAAAGTATAATATTGAAGATTTTCTTTTAACTTTTGTCTAACTTCCCATGCCTTACCAACCAATATGATGCCTTTATCATGAACATAGATCTTCATATCCTTCGTCCTCCATCTTATGTATGATAAAATGTATGAACAACCAATATATGAATAGAACAGGAGTGACAAAATTAATGAGTCGCTTTGAAGAAAAAACGATGAAATCAGAGAAAATATTTTCCGGAAATGTGGTTAGCTTGCAGGTCGACGAGGTCAAATTACCAAATGGAAAGACTTCGAAGCGTGAGCTAATTAAGCATCCTGGCGCTGTTGCCATCCTTGCGATTACTGATGAAAACAAAATCGTGATGGTTGAGCAATATCGAAAAGCGTTAGAAAGAGAACTGGTAGAAATTCCTGCTGGAAAATTAGAAAAGGGTGAAGAGCCTAGAATTTGTGCAGAGAGGGAATTGGAAGAAGAGACAGGCTATGAATGCGAAAGCTTGGAGTGGTTAATTTCATTCTACACATCTCCTGGATTTGCTGATGAAATTGTTCATCTTTATCTGGCAAAAGGTCTTAAACAAAAAGAAAACGCTGCTTCCCCAGATGAGGATGAGTTTGTCCAATTGATTGAGCTTACCCTTGATGAAGCCCTTCAATATGTGAAGGAGCAAAAAATTTATGATGCTAAAACGGTTTTGGCTGTTCAATACTTACAATTACAAGAGGCATTAAAATAGTGGAGCATGTTTATGTAGATTTACATATTCACATCGGGAGAACTTCATCTGGAAGAGCTGTAAAAATTACAGGAGCAAAATCGCTTACCTTTTCTAATATCATTGAGCATGCAAGAGACAAAAAAGGTCTAAATATGGTAGGAATCATCGACTGCCATTCACCAGAGGTCATCATGGAAATGGAAACACTTATGCAAGCCGGTGAATTGATTCAACATGAGGCTGGTGGTTTATTTTATGGTGGACTATCGATAATTCCAGGATCGGAATTAGAAATTTATGATGAAAGCTGTCATGGTCCTATTCATGTCCTATGCTTTTTTCCAACACTTGAAATCATGAAAGAATTTTCAGCTTGGCTTTCAGGCCATTTGAAAAATATCCATTTAAGCTCTCAAAGGGTATATATCACAGGCCTTGAACTGCAAAATAAAGTGAAGAGCCTCAAAGGGATATTTATACCTGCACACGTCTTTACCCCATATAAAAGCTTATATGGAAAAGGGGTGGAGAAATCCTTAAAGGAAGTATTCGATCCAAAGAAAATTGATGGAATAGAACTCGGCCTTAGCTCCGACACAAGTATGGCTGACCAGCTAAAAGAACTGCATGATTACCCGTTTGTCACCAATTCAGATGCTCATTCACTAGGGAAAATAGCAAGAGAATATCAAACCATGCTAATGGAAACACCCACCTTTGAAGAATTGTTCTGGGCATTAGAAGGTAAAAATGGGAGAAAAATTATCGCAAACTATGGATTAGATCCATTGTTGGGAAAATATCATCAGACCGTTTGCGAGAAATGTGATACTCCTTTAACTGGTAACGAGAAAACATGTTTGCATTGCGGAAGCGAAAGGTTTACAAAAGGGGTTGCCAATCGAATATTAGAATTAAAATCAGCCAATGGTCCAAAAGCAGGTCGCCCTCCATATGTCCATCAAGTCCCCTTAGACTTTATTCCAGGGCTTGGACCTAAGCTTCTTGAAAAACTACTTGATCATTTTGGAACAGAAATGGCCATCCTGCACAAGGTCCCTTTCGAATCCTTACAGCAAGTAGTTCCACAGAAAATTGCAGAACTAATTGTCAAGGCGCGTAGTGGAGAGCTAAAGCTGAGTGCTGGTGGCGGTGGAAAGTATGGAAAGGTTGCAATGAATAAGATAGAGTAAAATATTAGCCGATAGCTTGCATCGAAAGAACTATTACTTGCAAGCTGTCGGCTGTTATATTTTGGGGACTAAAAGATTTAGGTTACCCTCGGACTTTTGCGAACACACATGTATCACGCAGTTGTTTCCCGTCAGCGCTCAGCAAATCCTTTCTCAATATTCCTTCCAATGTAAATCCCAATCTCTCTGGAATTTTCCGGCTATTAATATTTTCAGTATCACACCTAATTTCGACTCGATTAGCTTTAAGATGGTCAAAAGTGAAATCTGTTAAGCCTGTAACAGCCTCAGTAATATACCCGTTTTTTTGAAAGCGAATGTCACACCAATAACCAATCTCAAACTTTCCTACATCCCAATTGATGCGATGTAATCCCGTTCCACCAATGAACTGTTGGTCCTCTTTTCGGAAAATATGAAGACGGAAATCCTCACGAAGAATGAACTTAGAGTAGGCCCTTCGAATATCCTCCTCTATTTGTTCAATGTTTTGGACCCTTTGTGCCCAAGGCATCCATTTTTTTAAATCATTTCTTGAGTGATAAATGGCATCAGAAAGGGTTTTTCCGTCCCCAGGTAAACATGGCCGAATGAAAAGTCGTTCAGTTTCAATTTTGTCTGGAAAATCAATCAAAATATGACTCACTTATCTCACGCTCCTTATATATTAGTGAAGATTATATCTAAGCTTGTGTACAGAATTCAACCATTTTTTTCTAAATTGAAATCTAGTATTTTGGAAAATTACTAGATTTGATAGTCATAGGGATAAAAAAATGAGCATAAAATTTAGCAATAGATGACAGGGAGGAATTAGGCATGAGAAGAAAATGGAATCAAAATGTAGTCGTTAAACATATTAGCGAACATTCCTCAATTTATATATTTATTATCGTATTATTTCTTATGGGTGTCATTTTTGGAGCCATTGTTGTGAATAGCCTTAGTTTGAATCAAAAGGAGGATTTATTCTATTATCTTTCCCAATTTTTTGGACAAGTTTCTGATGGAAAGGTAGCTGACTCGAGGGATTTATTTATTCAAAGCTTTCTTCATAATAGTAAATTTATCGGCTTATTTTGGATCTTAGGGATTTCAATTATAGGTTTACCAGTTATCTTGATTTTGTTATTTATGAAAGGAATGGTTGTAGGGTTTACCGTTGGATTTTTAGTTAATCAAATGAGCTGGAAGGGATTTTTATTATCTTTTGTCTCCATCCTTCCACAAAATTTCATTATTATCCCCATTTTTATCATAGCGGCAACAATGGCTGTGTCTTTTTCTCTGAGAATGGTAAAAAGGGAATTTATGAAAAAAATAGGTCAGCCATTTCTGCCTTTATTCGGAAAGTATATTTTTTCATTCAGTATAGCCATACTGTTCATTGTTGTGGCTGCAGCAATCGAGGCATATATTTCCCCAACCCTTATCAAAACTGTAATACACTCCATTTAAGAAAGGACTCTATCGTTTTTTATAATAGATACTAAATGATAATTATTATTGAATGTAAATTGTAATTATTTTATTTTGAAACGGGTAAAGTATCTGTTATAATGAGAATGATAGTGGCGGGGGAGGAAGTACAAGAATGGAAACGAGAATTGAGAGAATAAAAAAGCAGTTGCATTCATCAAGTTATAAGTTAACACCGCAGCGGGAAGCGACCGTACGGGTTTTACTTGAACATGAAGAGGATCATTTAAGTGCAGAAGACGTGTACCTCCTAGTAAAAGAAAAATCGCCTGAAATTGGATTAGCAACTGTTTATCGAACTTTAGAGCTACTAACCGAATTAAAAATTGTTGATAAAATCAATTTTGGTGACGGAGTCTCAAGATATGATTTAAGGCAGGAAGGTGCTGCTCATTTTCATCATCATTTAGTATGTATTGAATGTGGAGCAGTAGATGAAATTCAAGAGGATCTTCTTGAGGATGTTGAAGCTGTTATTGAGCAAAGATGGAATTTTAAAATTAAAGATCATAGACTTACCTTCCATGGAATTTGTCATCGATGTAATGACAAATTGTCGGAGGAATCTGCTTTAAGAGGCTGACAGAATGGTCAGCTTTTTTATATTAACTTTGAATCTTCAAGATCTAAAGAAATTAATATTGCTTTATAAAGGTATAAATCTTGTCCAAAATGGCATATGTTGTACTATATAGTCCATTTTGGAGGAACAATCATGAAATCGTGGTTTACTCTTATTTTTCAAACAATAAAGGTATTTGTTCTTTTTACCGGGTTTACGATTCTATTTTATTATGGAATCATGTGGTTAAATGAAGAATACGAGAACTATCATCACTTTGATGAACCAAAGGGAGCAGCTATTAAGGTATCAGCTAGCGAACATGAGGAGGATCATTGGTGGTTTAACCGGTTAATTTTGTTCTATTTAAATGGGGAGTAATGAACGTGGAAAATCATTTAAAGGATTTTATTCATTTCTTAATGGTTGAAAAAGGATTAGCAAAAAACACAATTGTATCTTACGAAAGAGATTTAAAAGGCTACCTATTCTATTTAGCTGATATTGAGAATATATCGGATTTAAATCAAGTACAGAGGCTTCAAATTATTCATTTTTTGGGTAACTTAAAGGATGAGGGAAAATCCTCAAAAACATTAGCAAGACATGTGGCATCGATTCGATCATTTCATCAGTTTTTACTCAGAGACAAGGTAGTTGATCATGATCCTTCCGTCCACATTGAAAACCCTCAGCTTGAAAAGTCACTCCCAAAGGTATTAAGTCTTAAAGAGGTAGAAATTCTATTAGAAACCCCGAAACCAATTAATCCATTTGGTTTGCGAGATAAGGCTATGCTTGAGCTTTTATATGCTACTGGCATTCGCGTTAGTGAGTTAATTTCATTGAATACTGGTGATGTTCATATCACAATGGGCTTTGTCCGCTGTATTGGGAAAGGCAATAAGGAGCGGATTATTCCAGTCGGGAAAACTGCTCTCCAAGCAATAAAGAATTATCTAGAATTAGGGAGACCTGAATTAAGGTCAAGTAAACATAATGATGAAGCATTGTTCTTAAATCATCATGGGAAAAGATTAACTCGTCAAGGCTTCTGGAAAATTTTAAAAAGACTAACTCAGGAGGCTGGGATAAATAAGGATCTTTCACCACATACCCTTCGTCATTCTTTTGCCACTCATTTATTGGAAAATGGAGCCGATTTACGTGCAGTACAAGAAATGCTAGGTCATGCAGATATATCGACTACTCAAATTTATACACATGTGACGAAGACACGATTGAAGGATGTTTATAGCCAATTCCACCCGCGGGCTTAGTTCGAAGTTTAATAGATTGTAGTTGTTCAAAAAGCTGCCATAACTTTTGGTAGCTTTTTTATTGTATTATTCATAACCTATTTAGTAGAATAAAGATGTCAGACTTCTGACTTCAAAACGATATTTGGTTAGCTTTTTTAGTAAAGGGCAACATATCATAATATGGAACCGCATACAAAATAAAGCTATGGTTTCAAGACGAAGTTTATACATAAAGGAGGAGCTTTCATGACAAATCAATTTAAAAGAATTTTTATCATTGTTATGGATTCAGTTGGTATTGGTGAGGCACCAGATGCGAAAGAATTTAACGATATAGGCTCTAATACTTTTGGTCATATTGCAGAGAAGATGAACGGACTTCAAATGCCCAATATGGGGAAATTAGGGCTAAGTAATATAAAAGAAATTAAAGGAGTTCAAAAAGAAGCGAAACCTCTTGCTTTTTTCACGAAAATGCAGGAAGCATCAAATGGAAAAGATACGATGACAGGTCATTGGGAGATGATGGGGCTAAATATTCAAACCCCTTTCAGAGTTTTTCCCGACGGCTTTCCGCAAGAATTAATTACTGAATTAGAGGAAAAAACCGGAAGAAAGATCATTGGAAATAAGCCTGCAAGTGGAACTGAAATCCTTGATGAACTTGGCGAAGAGCACATGAAGACGGGGGATATGATCGTCTATACCTCTGCTGATTCAGTTTTACAAATAGCTGCACATGAAGAAATTATTCCACTTGATGAGCTTTATAAAATTTGCAAAATTGCAAGGGAACTGACATTAGATGAAAAATATATGGTTGGGCGTGTGATTGCGAGACCATTTATCGGTGAGCCAGGCAACTTTAAACGCACACCAAACCGTCATGATTATGCATTAAAACCTTTTGAAAGAACCGTCATGAATGAGTTAAAAGATTCAGGCTTGGATGTTATTGCCATAGGAAAAATATCTGATATTTATGATGGAGAAGGCGTAACAGATTCTCTACGCACTGTATCGAATATGGACGGCATGGATAAATTAGTGCAAACCTTAGATATGGATTTTACTGGAATTAGCTTTGTCAATTTGGTTGATTTCGATGCGCTTTATGGACACCGCAGAGATCCTATAGGCTACGGAAAAGCTTTAGAGGAGTATGATGAAAGGCTTCCAGAGGTATTTGAGAAAATGAAGGAGGATGATCTCCTCATCATTACAGCAGATCATGGAAATGACCCTGTACACCATGGTACAGATCATACTCGAGAATATGTTCCACTTCTAATTTATTCAAAGAGCTTTGATGAGGGAAGGGAATTGCCAATTCGTGAAACCTTTGCAGATATCGGGGCAACAATAGCTGAAAACTTTCATGTGAAGATGCCTAAATATGGGAAGAGCTTCCTAAACGAATTAAAGTAAGGAGAGATTTAGATGGATTTTACAAAGGTTCAAAATGCAGCGAGCTTTTTAAAGTTAAGATACACGAGTCAGCCTAAGATTGGTTTAATTCTTGGTTCTGGGCTTGGGGTATTGGGAGATGAAATAGAAAACCCGGTGAAAATACCATACGAATCCATTCCTGATTTCCCAGTTTCAACGGTAGAAGGACATGCAGGACAGCTAGTTTTTGGAATGATCAATGGAGTTCAGGTAGTTGCTATGCAGGGACGTTTTCATTACTATGAGGGATACAGCTTTGACAAAGTAACATTCCCTGTACGTGTAATGAAGGAGCTTGGAGTAGAAACAATTTTTGTTACAAATGCAGCGGGTGGAGTAAATGAAAGCTTTTCTCCAGGCGATTTGATGCTTATATCAGATCATATAAATAATATGGGCTCAAACCCACTAATCGGACCGAATGATCCTAAATTAGGTGTCCGTTTTCCGGATATGTCTGAGAGCTATTCAAAGGAGCTTCGGTCAGTTGCTCGAAAGACTGCTGAAAAACTTCAAATAAAAATTCAAGAGGGTGTCTATGTTGGAAATACAGGCCCAACCTATGAAACCCCTGCAGAAGTTCGGATGATTCGTTTATGGGGTGGGGATGCAGTTGGTATGTCAACCGTTCCTGAAGTAATCGTTGCTCGTCATAGTGGTATGAAGGTATTAGGAATATCTTGTATATCCAATATGGCTTCTGGAATTTTAGATCAGCCCCTTAATCACGAGGAAGTAATTGAAACGACAGAAAAAGTTAAAATTAACTTTTTGAAATTTGTAAAGGAACTGATTAAAGAAATCGGAGCATAGGTGTTTACAAATAAGTCTGTTAATATCACCCTAGCTTGCCATGTAATACAAGTGGGGTGGAAGAATGACCTTATTCACTCAATATAAAAAGAAGTGGTGAGAAAAATGAGAATGGTTGATTTAATCGAAAAGAAACGTAATGGAGAGGTACTTTCAACAGAAGAAATTAACTTTATCATTCAAGGATACACAGAAGGGTCGATACCTGATTATCAAGTGAGCGCACTTACAATGTCCATCTACTTTCAGGGCATGAATGATCGTGAAAGAGCCGATTTAACAATGGCCATGGTTCAATCAGGTGAGCAAATTGATCTCTCAAAAATCGAAGGGATTAAGGTTGATAAACATTCTACTGGAGGAGTCGGTGATACCACCACTTTAGTATTAGGTCCACTTGTTGCCGCAGTTGGAGTACCAGTAGCCAAAATGTCAGGTAGAGGGCTAGGTCATACGGGGGGTACGATTGATAAGCTTGAATCCGTATCAGGATTTCATGTTGAAATCGACAAGGATGAATTTATCAAACTTGTCAATGAAAATGGGATAGCTGTTATCGGACAAAGTGGAAATTTAACACCTGCAGATAAAAAGCTTTATGCACTCCGTGATGTGACTGCAACTGTAGATAGTATTCCACTTATCGCAAGCTCAATCATGAGCAAAAAAATAGCTGCTGGTGCAGACGCTATTTGTTTAGATGTTAAGACGGGTGCAGGGGCATTTATGAAGTCTCTAGCAGATGCAAGGGAGCTTGCGAAAGCCATGGTTCAGATAGGAAATAACGTAAATAGAAAAACTATGGCCGTTATTTCTGACATGAGTCAGCCTTTAGGTTTTGCGATAGGCAATGCTCTTGAAGTGAAGGAAGCAATCGATACATTAAAAGGAAACGGCCCTGAGGACTTAACAGAGTTATGTTTAACACTAGGAAGTCATATGGTATTTTTGGCGAAAAAGGCAGACTCTTTAGAAACAGCGAGAGAGCTTTTGAAAAAAGTAATCAAAGATGGTTCAGCATTAGAAAAATTTAAGACATTTTTGTGTGCTCAAGGCGGGGATCCTACGGTTGTTGATGACCCTTCTAAACTACCTCAGGCTAAATACATAATAGAGTTAGAGGCAAAAGAAACAGGATTTGTATCAGAAATCGTAGCGGATGAAGTTGGTACAGCCGCAATGCTATTAGGAGCAGGTCGTGCGACAAAGGAATCCAAGATTGACCTAGCTGTTGGACTTATTTTGAACAAGAAAATAGGGGATCACGTAGAGAAGGGCGATTCTCTTGTAACCATCCATAGCAATTTTGAAAATGTCCAAGAAGTGAAGGAAAGATTATATCAAAGTATTAAAATCAGTAGTAATAAGGTCACACCTCCTTCACTAATTCATGAAGAAATAACAGAATAATAATCGATTAAAAAATGCCAAGGATTTGTAATCCTTGGCATTTTTTTATTCCAGTCCTATCGAAAATGGGTAGGTATTGAATACGTAAGATATATGATAAAAAACAAAAGGTAAAAATTGTATATATTTATCGAAAATGGAAAAAATGTAATTATTAAGAATGGAGGGTTACTGTCATGAAACGTATTGTCTCTTTATTGTTAGTATTTACATTTCTTGCACCAAATTTTTCACAGAATGCTTATGCAGAAAAACAAACAGGAGTTCAACTTGTTGATGATGCAAAGTCAGCCGTATTGATTGAAAGAGATACTGGGACCGTCATTTATGATAAAGATAGTAAAAAGCGTTTACCCCCTGCAAGTATGACGAAAATAATGACCATGTTATTGATAATGGAAGCCATTGACAATGGCAGTTTAAAAATGAATGAAAAAATTAGAACAAGTGAATATGCCGCCTCTATGGGAGGTTCTCAGATTTTCCTAGAGCCTGGGGAGGAAATGACCACAGAGGAGATGTTAAAAGGAATTGCCATTGGTTCAGCAAATGACGCATCTGTTGCAATGGCAGAAAGGCTTGCTGGATCAGAAGAAGCCTTTGTCGAGTTAATGAATAAGAAGGCTAGAGAATTGGGCCTTAAAGATACTCATTTTCAAAATACAACTGGGCTTCCAACAGAAAATCATTATAGCTCAGCATATGATATGGCAATAATGGCAAAAGAACTACTGAAGTATGATCAAATTACTAAGTTTACCGGAACCTATGAGGCGTATTTAAGAGAGAATACGGATAAAAAGTTTTGGTTAGTTAACACAAATCGCTTAGTGAAGTTCTATCCAGGAGTTGATGGATTAAAGACAGGATATACCAATGAAGCAAAATATTGTCTAACTGCAACAGCACAGAAAAATGGGATGAGGGTTATAGCCGTTGTATTTGGTGCAACAACCTCAAAAATTCGAAATGCACAGGTAACAAAATTACTGGATTATGCCTTTAGCCAATATGAGACGCATCCAATGTATAAGCGAAATCATTTACTAGGAAAAGTTACTATTAGCAAGGGTGAAAAAAGAACGGTTGAGGCCGTAACAAGTGAACCTATCAGCTTGTTAACGAAAAAAGGTGTAGATATTAAAGATGTTAAGCAAAAAATCATTTTAAGCAAAAACATAAAAGCACCAATTAAAAAGGGCGATAAGATTGGAACATTAAAAATTACAAAAGAAGGTACAACGCTCGTGTCAAGCCCACTGCTGGCAAAAGAGGATATCAAGGAGGCAAGCTGGTGGGGTCTCTATAAAAGATCGATTGGTATGTTTTCAAAAGTTGAAGAATGAGTAAATGAACCATAATTTGATGTCGAAACCATTTGTAAAATTATCTTTTTTTATCGAAATGACACTAGTTTTGTCCATAGGAAGGAAATTGTAGAAAAAATATCGAATTGACTCACTAAATAAGACTAAGGAGGCTATGGTAGTGAGTCTTAACATTCGATTGGAAACAAAGGGTGACGTACTTTGTATTCGTTTAAGTGGTGAATTAGACCATCACTCAGCGGATCTTTTGCGTGAACAAGCAGCAAAAACGATAGAAAATGAAGACATTCGTCATATTGTTTTAAATTTAGAAAACCTTACTTTTATGGACAGTTCTGGGCTAGGTGTCATACTTGGTCGATATAAACAAATTCAACCATTCCATGGAGAAATGGTCGTGTGTGCTATCTCCCCTTCTATTCAAAGACTATTTGATATGTCAGGCTTGTTCAAAATCATACGTTTGGAGCCGACAGAAGAATTTGCTTTGCAAAGATTGGGGGTTGCGTAAAGATGAAAAATGAAATGAAGCTTCAATTTCGAGCGTTGAGCCAAAATGAATCATTTGCACGAGTTACCATTGCCGCATTTGTAGCACAACTGGACCCAACGATGGACGAATTAACAGAAATCAAGACGGTCGTCTCAGAAGCAGTCACTAATTGCATTATTCATGGTTATGAAAATGATGAAAATGGAATTGTTTATATTTCTGTGAGCATTGAAGATGGTTTTATAGATATGTCTATTAGTGATAAAGGGAAAGGAATTACTGACATAGAAGAAGCGAGACAACCCCTTTTTACAACAAAACCGGAATTAGAAAGATCAGGAATGGGATTCACGATTATGGAAAATTTTATGGATGAAATTGAAATACAGTCCGAACTTGGTAAAGGTACTGAAGTTCGATTAAGGAAGCATTTATCAAAGAGTAAAATGCTATGCAATTAAGGGAGTCTTGCCTATGGATGTGGAGGTTAAATCAGATAAAAAAGAGACCTATTTAAAGGATCATGAAGTGAAGGAACTGATTAAAAAAAGTCAGGAAGGAGATCAATCCTCTCGTGACTTAATCGTTCAAAAAAATATGCGTCTTGTTTGGTCGGTTGTTCAACGTTTCTTAAATCGTGGATATGAGCCGGATGATTTATTCCAAATCGGCTGTATTGGGTTATTAAAGTCTGTTGATAAATTCGACCTAAGCTATGACGTGAAGTTTTCAACCTATGCTGTTCCAATGATTATCGGTGAAATTCAAAGATTCATACGTGATGATGGTACGGTGAAAGTAAGCAGATCACTGAAAGAATTAGGAAATAAAATAAGAAAAGCAAAGGATGAGCTGTCCAAGTCACTTGGGCGAATTCCTACAATTAGCGAATTAGCTGAGTATCTTGATATTCCAGCTGAAGATATTATCCTTGCTCAGGAAGCTAGCAGAACTCCTTCATCCATTCATGAAACCGTCTATGAAAATGATGGTGATCCAATTACATTGTTAGACCAAATTGATGATGGGAACGAGGGAAAATGGTTTGATAAAATCGCCTTGAAGGAAGCCATCAGCGAACTTGATGAACGGGATCGCTTGATTGTTTTCCTGCGATATTATAAGGATCAAACCCAATCAGAGGTAGCAGAACGACTGGGGATTTCACAGGTGCAGGTGTCAAGACTAGAAAAGAAAATATTGAGATATATGAAAGACCGTATGGAAATTTGATTTCTATGCGGTTTTTTGTTTGTTTTATTTGGTCTAAAAAAACTGCTAGTGTGATTTGCCTGGTTGGCCACGAAGCGCACATAAAGCCCTGTCACGGATGAAAGGATGACTTGCGGAGAAGTGCACGAAGCGTCCATTTTGATAAAAAAAACTGGTGCTAATAAAATGTTAATTTGTCCCTGAAGCGTCCATTTTGATGGAAAAGCCTCATCGCGGATAAATGGTGATTATCGCGGATATATTGGAAAAATCGCGGATAAATCGAAAAAATCGCGTATATATTCCAAAAATCGCGGATAAAACAAAATAATCGCGGATATCCATAATTAGTGGATATCTATTATCCCTTTGGGCTCAGAAATTGCCTTCATATATGGGAAAAAGCAGCAAATCCATCCTTAGTATCAGTTTCTGTTAAACTAGAAAACCCTCATCATGGTGGATAAAAGCCCATTTTCGCGTACAAATCAGCAAAAATTGCGAAAAAAAAACAGGATACCGAATTATTCGGGTATTGAATCCAATATTTTCGCCAACTAATACGCTAAACTAGCAAACAGCACTATAGGAATGGTTTGTTCCGGTGGCATGAACACCTGCTTTTCTAAAATTTGGTCATCATGAAGTCAAAATTTGTAACTCATACTATTTATACGGGTAATCAATGTGTGGGGAGTGAACAGAATGGGAAAAACGATTTATATTCGTATGCGTCATCGTATTCAAGTTCGACCGCACCAAAGTGTTTATCTACATGATGTTGCTCAAGTGATCGCAGATGAAACCATCATAGATCAGCTAAATAAGCTTCAAGTCCATAAAGTATCAAAGCAAGATAAAAATTATATTATTATCGATGCGATGGTGGTTATAAGTAAAATAGCAGAATTGTTTTCAAATGTTGAGATTCAAACATTGGGACCATCGCAAACGATTATTGAAGTTCTTTTAAAAAAGAGAAAGGTTTCAGTACCTTTATTTCTTCTCGTTTGGTTCCTGCTATTTTTCGGATCTGCCCTTGCCATTATGAACTTTCATGACGATGTAAGCATGCAGAGTGTTCATCGACGACTATATAAAATCATCTCTGGGAGAGAAATAGATAAGCCTTTAATTTTTCAAATCCCTTATTCTCTAGGATTAGGTCTTGGAATGATTCTATTTTTTAATCATATCTTTCAGAAAAAATTTAACGAAGAACCGAGCCCTTTAGAAGTGGAAATGTTCAATTACCAGCAGGACTTAGATAATTACGTCATTATGCATGAAAATAAGGAAAGCTTTAAGAAAATAGATGATCATTAGTGCCTTATTTATTATGTTCTTAGGTTTTGCTGGTGGTTTATCAGTTGGATCAGGTTTTGTAGCATTTTTAACCGTTCTAGGAATTATCCCACGGTTAACTCAGCTTACAAAGACAATGGGAATGATCCATTGGTACGAATGGGCAGTAGTATGTGGAGCAATAACAGGAACCATTGGAAGTCTTATGGAGCCAATGGTTCTATTGCCAATTATGCTATTGATTCCAATTGGTTTGTTAAGTGGTGTTTATAATGGAATGTTAGCAGCCGCTCTAACAGAGGTATTAAATGTATTTCCGATTTTAGCAAAGCGTGTAAGAATAGATGATAAAATCATTATTCTCGTGATGGCATTTGTTTTTGGTAAAATATTTGGTTCTTTATTTCAATGGATTTACTTTGTAAATGAATAAAAGAAAAGAGAATCTACATTAGTTGAAACCAGAAAGTATACCATCAAGGAAGGGACATCCAATATGAGTAATCGACGGCGAGTCATTATTGTAACAGATGGAGACGAATATGCTAGAAAAACAGTTGAACTTGTAGCGAGGAAAGTTGGGGGAAGATGTATCTCAATGTCCTATGGAAATCCGTCTGGTAGGTCTGGTCCCGAACTAATTGGATTAATTAAGAAAGCACCAAATGATCCTGTGTTTGTCATGTTTGATGATAGTGGGTTTGTTGGTGAAGGCGCAGGAGAAAGGGCAATGAAGTATGTTGCTAACCATCAAGATATTGAAATATTAGGAGTAATAGCTGTTGCGGCAAAAACAAAGCAAAACGAGTGGACAAGGGTAGATGTTTGTATTGATCGTGATGGTGAGTTGACACCCTATGGAGTCGACAAATATGGGATACCGGAATTGGAAATAGGTCGTATGAATGGTGATACGGTTTATTGCTTGGACCAATTAGATGTCCCAATTGTTGTTGGAATTGGCGATATCGGAAAGATGGCAAAAAAAGATCATGTCGACAACGGATCTCCTATAACGATGAAGGCAGTAGAGCTTATTTTAGAAAGGAGTGGATTTTATGCCAAAGACGAGCTCTAAGCGGATTCCTATCTCCGATTCACTTGAAAAAAACGAACAATACATGAAGGACCGTGTTGGCCTAGGGGTTAGCTTTGACTTAGGTGTGAGAAAGATAAAAGTCCTCAAAAAAGGGGTCAATATATATTATGTAAATGGATTATGTGATACAAGTTTTATCGTAGCTATTTTAAGAGAATTAATGCGGGTAAATGATTTTGAAAAACAGTCATCTAAGCTATACGAAATTATTGAAAATCGGTTAGTCAATCAATCCCTTAAGCCGATTCAATATATGGATGAGCTTGTCGATGAAGTTTTATCGGGATTGATTGTTGTGGTCATGGAGGGTGAAACGACTGGGTTTGTGGTTGATGTTAGGAGCTATCCCGGGAGACAGCCACAGGAACCTGATACCGAAAAGGTCATTAGAGGATCTAGGGATGGTTTCGTAGAAAATATCATTTTAAATACGGCATTAACTAGAAGAAGAATTCGTGATGAGCGGCTCCGCTTTGAAATTATGAGAATCGGGGAGCGTTCTAAAACGGATGTTGCCATTGGATATTTGAAAGACGTAGCTGATCCAGATTTGGTCTCTATCCTCAAAAAGGAGCTCAAGGGAATTGAAATAGATGGCCTTCCGATGGCAGATAAGGCTGTAGAGGAGTTTCTGGTCAGACAAGGATGGAATCCATATCCGCTTGTGAGATATACAGAAAGAGCAGATATCGCGTCAACCCATTTATTAGAGGGCCATGTCATTATTTACGTTGACACTTCTCCAAGTGTTATTATCACACCAACTACCTTTTTTCATCATTTGCAGCATGCTGAAGAGTATCGACAATCACCAATGATTGGAACTTTTATCCGATGGGTTCGATTTATAGGGGTTATTGCATCGCTGTTTTTACTTCCCCTTTGGTTATTAGTCGTATTAGAGCCATCTCTACTGCCAAAGAGAATTGCCTTTATTGGACCAAATAAAACGACTCATATTCCGATTATTCTTCAGATGTTTCTCGCAGATTTTGGAAACTTAATATTAAGAATGGCATC
Source organism: Bacillus massilinigeriensis (assembly GCF_900117315.1). Lineage (GTDB taxonomy): Bacteria > Bacillota > Bacilli > Bacillales > Cytobacillaceae > Bacillus_BE > Bacillus_BE massilionigeriensis. Next base: position 2,793,841 of record NZ_LT630337.1, on the reverse strand, counting down.
CATTCATACACCAACTGCCTTATCAACAGCTATGGGTTTAATTGCGGCCGTATTAATTGGACAAATAGCCATTGATGTTGGGTTGTTTGTACCAGAGGTTATTTTGTATATTTCAGTGGCAACAATTGGTACATATTCAACTCCAAGTTATGAATTAGGAATTGCAAATACACTAGCTAGATTATTATTGCTTTTATGTGTATCACTCTTCCACACGATTGGATTCGTCATTGGATTAACCTTGTATTTGTTATTTCTTGTATCCATCCGTTCCTTAAATACTCCTTACCTATGGCCGTTTTTCCCTTTTAACCCATCTGCCATTTTACATGTAATATTCAGAAGGTCGGTTCTATCGTCGATTGTCAGACCAAGTATTGTTCATCCGTTAGATCGGTTCAGGCAGCCAAAAAAATCATAATTTAGACTATCACACCTCTTAATAGAAAATCCCTTAAGGGGTGTCTTTTTATGGACTCCTTCCTTTATTGCGGATTTTAAGTCAGTGTGGTAAAGTAATTTTTAATTAAGCAAAGGATTAAAGGATGTTGGATTGAATTTATTCTTATTTTCGTAGAAAATGGTTGGAATGAGGGATTATGATGCTTTATCACGGGACGATGAACATAAATGAGCAAGGTCATTTAGAAATAGGTGGCGTAGATACTGTCGAAATGGTTGAAGAATTTGGGACACCAGTATATGTTTATGATGTTGCACTAATTAGAGAGCGAGCTAGGGGATTTAAAAAAACCTTCGAAAAACTTGGCGTTAAGGCACAAGTTGCCTATGCAAGTAAGGCATTTTCCTCAATTGCTATGATTCAGCTTGCAGAGGAAGAGGGCTTATCCCTTGATGTGGTATCAGGCGGAGAGCTATATACTGCCATTGCTGCAGAATTTCCAGTAGAACGGATTCATTTTCATGGAAATAATAAAAGCATAGACGAATTGTCAATGGCTATTGACTATCATATAGGATGTATAGTGGTCGATAACTTCCATGAGCTTAAACTATTGCAGTCCCTTTGTAAGCAAAAGAAGCGGAAAATGAATATTCTATTACGCGTGACTCCTGGGATTGAAGCACATACCCATGATTATATTTTAACTGGTCAAGAGGATTCAAAATTTGGTTTTGATTTGCAAAATGGACAAGTTGATGCAGCATTAAAATTGGCTCTTGAATCAGAATGGATGAATGTTCTAGGCTTACATTGTCATATTGGATCTCAAATTTTTGAGACCACAGGATTTATTATAGCCGCAAGAAAAATCTTTGAAAAATTAAATGAATGGAAAGAAACACTTTCTTTCGAGCCTTCTGTCTTAAATTTAGGTGGCGGATTCGGAATTAAATATACGGAAGAGGATGCCCCTCTTGAGCCATCAAAATATGTAGAAGCAATCATTGAAGAAGTAAAGCAAAATGTGAATAAGTATGATATGAAAGCTCCTGAAATCTGGATAGAGCCTGGTCGTTCCCTTGTTGGAGATGCTGGAACAACCCTATACCGCGTGGGTTCAAGAAAGGATGTTCCGAATGTCCGTCATTATTTAGCAGTGGATGGGGGCATGAGTGATAATATCCGACCTGCATTATATCAAGCAAAATATGAAGCAGTCTTGGCAAACAGACCGTTAGATGAAGTAGAAGAAACTGTTTCTATAGCAGGTAAATGCTGTGAATCAGGAGATATGCTTATTTGGGATTTACCACTTCCTAAGGCCGATAGCAATGATATATTAGCTGTTTTTTGCACAGGAGCCTATGGCTATTCCATGGCAAACAATTATAATCGAATTCCTAGACCACCTGTGGTCTTTATCGAAAATGGTAAGGCAAGGCTAGTGGTGAAGAGAGAGTCGTTTGAAGATATTATTCGTCAAGACCTTCCACTAAAGGAAACGGCAAAAATAAGAGGCTGACCATTGGTCGCCTCTTATTTTTTATGAAAACAAGGATTTTATCGCATCAATCAGACTTACAAAAAAGTCTTTAAGCTTATCTAAAAATCCTTGCCCTTCTTCACTCTCAAGATATTTTGAAATTTTATCTTTCGCTTTATTTAGTTGATCGCCAACTTGGTTCCAATCGATATTTAAGTCTTTGAGCTTATTAAATAAGTCGATTAAACTTTGGATTTGCTTTTCTGTTAATTTAATTCCAAGCTCACTTGCCGCTTGTTCAATAATATTTCTTAATTCTTCTTCTGTCTCTGGTGGGTTTTTTGCTATTTCTTCTTTTATTTTTGCTAATAACGCAGATGCGTTTTCCTTCCCAATTGATTCTCCAAGCTTAGCTGTTTCAACCATTTCTTGGTTTGCTGCCTGTTTAACATCCTCCGGAATCGTTTTATCAGCAGATATTTCATAGGCCTTGATGATCCCTGTTAATGCTGCTGTTCCTGAAACAGGAATGGGAGCTGTTATATAAATACTTGCATCCTTGACACCTGCTGTAATGAGAGCATTTATATACATTTCATCTGTAACCCAATTAATGTTATTGGTTTCAACCTCAAGCCCTGATCCTTTTGCTGCAACAGTAATCGCAGAGGATGAGATAGCCCTTGTCCCAATTAATGATTTAGCTACATAATTCCCTAAATATTTATGTTCTTCTGCATTAGACACCGTAATGATTTGAGGATTATCAGGTGCTTTCATTTCCTTCAATAATGAACTTTTTTGAGAATCAGTCAGGTTTTCACCTAAGGTAATAATCATATCCCCTTCAGCAACGTCGGCAAAGCCTTTTAATGGCCAAGTTAAAAGAAAGGCTAGAACAATCAAAATGATACTACTTTTCTTCATTTGGTCCTCCTTCATGCATTGATGATTCTTTTCCCACATTAAGATTATAGCTGAATGAAAGGGATAAATACATCAGGAATAAGGCTGAACATAGCATAATTGCATTTTTTCGTGTACAATAATTTTAATTGGCGAATAGTAAGAAATTTCAGGAGGGTAAAAACGAAAGCATGAAGGAGAACAATAGAGCATTATTTTTCTTTTTATTGGCAATTGCTCTTATTTGGGGACTAATATATTGGCTATTCATCGCTTAAAAAAAATTGATTGAACATCTTTCTTGAATTTTGTATGATTATATCATTATATAAAGTTTCAGAAACAAAGATTTGATGAATTACATATACTATGGAAAGAGTTTAAAAATTAAATAAATTGGGAAAAATGGTTAATAATGTTCTTTTAAATAATGAGGGATCAATTATGTTAATTCGCTATAAAAAGTCATTTGAAAAAATCGCGATGGGTTTAATGTCTTTTATGCCTAATGAAAAGGATTTAAAAAGATTACAGCAAACCATTAAGCAATACGAGGATTCGGATCAATGGCAATTATTTTTATGGAAAGAAGATGATGACATCATTGGATTGATTGGTGTTCTCTTTAATGATGACAAGATGGAGATTAATCATATTTCAGTAAACCCTTCCCATCGTCATCATGGAATCGGAAAACAAATGGTGAAGGCATTGGATAATTTATATCCGGATAAGATTCTATATGCAAATGAAGAAATTGCTTCTTTTTTTGAAAAATGCAAAGTGGATTGATACATTTTAATAGATAACAACTTCTAAGGTCTGATTCATTCATGATGAGTCAGACCTCTTATTTTGCCTATGCTGCAATGCGTTGAATCGCTCTTCTATAACACTCGTACGGTCTCTTTTGGCATGTCGATGAATAAGCAGGTCTTTTGTTAAATCACTTTCCTTTCCCCACACCATCCCTTGCTGGGTACATATTTCTATCCCCTTTTTTAATAGAATAGCATCAACAATAGGTAAATTCATGCTCCTATATGGTTCCCCTGACCTTATTTCACTTTGCTTTGAAGTAACCATATCCAAAAATAAATCGGGGCTCAAGCCTAGTTTTTCAAGTTCTGCTTTATGAATAGTGAAGATTGGTATTGTTTTTTGGATCGTTTTTAAAGCGCCGTTGAAGTTGTTTCTGCGATGGTGATATAAAGAAACAGAAAGTAAAATGAAACCAACCCAAATGGAGTCTTTTGCTTGCTTTGTTGTGGTTTTCCAGTACTCCTCTAAAATCTCATGGCATTCGAAATAATCCCTGTCACCGTGAAAATGTGCTAAGAACTTTATGTATTCCTTTGGATACATTTATTCTCCTCCTAATCATATATCGATAGTTTAACACAGCAATAAAGTATTAGAAAAAGATATTTCTTAGTGACTTGAATACAGAAGGTTTAAATTTCTATTGGACAATCCCCTTCCTTCCTCTATATTATTAATATTGGGCTGTTTTCTCAAAGCTTGTTGTTATTTTGATGATAAATAAGTAGAGAGTAATGACATAGCAGCCTGAATACACGTAGACTCCTGAGGGAATGCGAGAAAGGTGAGACCCCCGCAGGAGCGTAGCAACGAGGAGGCTCACCGCTCGCCCACAGAAAAGCGGTGTGTATTCAGGCTGCGGTTATAAAAGCAACAATCTATACGAAAACAGCCTAATATTGATATATAATAATTTTATGAATAGAAGTATTGGTGGAAAATATGCAATATAAAGTGAAAATTGATGCATTTGAAGGCCCACTGGATTTATTACTACATTTAATTAATCGTTTAGAGATTGATATTTATGATATTCCAGTAGCTGAAATAACAGAGCAGTATTTATTGTATATACACACAATGAACGAGCTCGAACTAGATGTTGCAAGTGAGTTCTTGGTAATGGCTGCTACCCTATTAGAGATTAAAAGCAGGATGCTTCTTCCAAAGCATGAGGAAGAAATGTTTGAAGACGACTTTGAAATGGGGATGGAGAACGATCCAAGGGATGAGCTTGTCGAACGATTAGTTGAATATAAGAAGTATAAGGAAGCGGCTGGTGATTTAAGGCATTTAGAAGAGGAGCGCGGTTTAATCTTTACGAAGCCTCCTAGTGATCTTTCCGATTTTTCAAAGTCAGAAAATCAAGTGAAAGCTGATCTAAACGTCTCCTTGTATGACATGCTCGCTGCCTTTCAAAAGCTTCTGAGAAGGAAGAAACTGCAAAAGCCATTAGCGACAAAAGTGACCCGTCAGGAGATTCCGATTGAAAAGCGGATGGAAGAAATTGTGACAGTATTACAAAAAGCCAAGAAAAGAATGAACTTTTTTGATTTATTTCCGTTTGAAGATAAAGAGCATATTGTAGTTACTTTTCTTGCCATTTTAGAACTTATGAAGAGAAATGAATTATTTGTAGAGCAGGAAATGAATTTTGCTGACATTTATGTGATGTCAAAGGGAGGGTAACTGGATTGAACATCATTAATTGGAACGGAATAATTGAGAGTCTTCTTTTCGCAGCAGGAGATGAAGGCCTTTCTTTAAAGCAAATTGCAGAGGCAATTGAAGTGGATGAATATAAGGTACAAGAGATTATTCAAGAGCTAAGTGAGGAATATGAAAAAAATGATTCCAGGGGAATAAAAATCGTTCAACTAGCAGGGACCTTTCAATTGGCAACCAAAAAGAAGCATTCCACTTATTTAAAAAAGCTGGTGGATTCTCCAAATACAACAACCTTGTCTCAGGCTGCATTAGAAACCTTAGCAATCATTGCTTATAAGCAGCCGATAACCAGAATAGAAATTGAAGAAATAAGAGGGGTAAAATCGGAAAGACCAATCCAAACTTTGGTGGCTAAAGTGCTAATCAAGGAGGTTGGGCGAGCGGAAGGCAGTGGAAGAGCATATTTATATGGAACCACGAAGGAGTTTTTAGACTACTTTGGCCTTAGAAGTATTAAAGAGTTGCCTCCACTTCCTGAAAAGGGAGAGGATGAGTATGTCCAGGAGGAAGCAGACTTATTTTTTGACCATTTCAAAGATTCGTTAGATTCATGATTTTCATAACCATTCCTCACTAGAATATGATAAAATAAAATCACTCATTAGAATGACTGACAAATGGAAAAAGTCAAAAATCCTGTGGAAATTATGTTTTTCAATAGGAGGTGACTTTTTGAGTCAGTCTTTTTCTATATTGATACATTTGAAATGATTTGTATTATATTATTTACGAATGGTGGGGAAGGGTTGAGATTAAGTGATCATAAAAGATTGTAATGGTTATGAATTAAAAAAGGAAAAATCAAATACATCTGAGGATTTTTTTAATAGAAGTGAAGTTACATATGTAATAAATGGAGAGGAAAGAAAGCTTTCTGTATTATATGTTCGTTATTTTGATGAGCTTTTTCCTGAGTTTACACCCTTTAAAGAAAATCCCATCTTTAAAGTAGGTGGACGGGATGTTCATTTTAAGGATATTGTCGCATTAGTTGCATTGATGAAAAATCCAAGATTTCAAGAACGAAAACGAGTATATATAAATGCACAAAGTGAATTTCAATCCCTTTTTCAAGGCTTTGATTTTAGAGAACTCCCTCAATTATTTCAACAAATGCAAGAACAACATACTGAAAAGCTCTAGGCTCCATTAATTTTTATTTTTCAATCAATATAATTTCTAATACGGAGGTATAATGAGCATGGGAAATACAATGGTTCAAACTCAATTAGAGGAAGTAAGTCATTTCTTAACCAATGTTGTCTTAAAGACAGAGGAATACCTAAATCAAACAACAATCAATGATTTGATGAAGGAATGTAATGGAGATGAACAATATTATAAAAGGATTCTTGCTAGCTTCCGAAAGATTCTTGTATACTGTGATGAAAGCTTAGAAGCATGTAAAATCGTCCTTAAGTCAGAAACCTTCCCAAAAGGGGCAGCGGAAAAGACTCTGTATAAAATATACCATCAATGCATTGAAGAATTTTTCTCCCCAAAGAATGATGCCTGGTATGAAGACAGCCGTTCTGCCTATACAGGCAGAAATTCAATTAAATTTCACCAGGAGGCACCAGAAAGCATTAAAAATATTCTAAAGGGCTTAGAGGGTGAATTTCAAAAAGTCCGCGAAGATCTTGAATATTACGAAACCGATTATCGGACGAAAATGATTCAATCAAAATAATATATTCTGAAATAGTTTAAAAGTGGTCCTGAGGGCCACTGTTTTTTTATGGAAAAACGAATAAGCCCTAAATTTGCTCAATATCCAAGCCCTCTTTTCATAGGATAGATGGAAGCAATATAAAAAGAAAAGAGGGAAAAGAATTGAGTAAGTTTGATGATTATGTAAAAGAAGTGCTTCAATGGAATAAAGAAATCAAATTTCTGCTTGAATCGGAAGCTATTGATAGGAACGAAGAGGTATGGAGGAATCTTGACCGTTTTGCAGAGATGATGGAGGGAATTTCATCATCAAAAGAGCAGGATATTGCAAAATTACAGAATGAGGTTGGAAAACTTCATGAAAATATGGAAACCTACTTTACAAAAAGGCAACAGCTCGGTTCGATATTTGTAAAAGAGCCGTCAGTTCCCATAGGAGGCCATCGCCTTCCTCCATTACCATATGGGTACAATGGCCTTGAACCACATATATCAGCAGAAATTATGGAATTACATCATAAAAAACATCACCAATCCTATGTTGATGGACTGAATAAAGCAGAAAAAATGCTTGAAAAGGCAAGGAAAGACAAGGATTTTTCGCTTGTGAAGCATTGGTCAAGGGAATTAGCCTTCCATGGGTCAGGGCATTATTTGCATACAATCTTTTGGAATAATATGAGTCCGCAGGGTGGAGGTAGACCACAGGGCAGTCTTTTGAAGGAAATAGAAAGCTATTTTGGAAGCTACGAGGCCTTTGTTAATCAGTTTACAGAGGCTGCTAAACAGGTCGAGGGCGTTGGTTGGGCAATATTGGTTTGGTCCCCAAGATCACGTCATCTTGAAATCTTACAATCTGAAAGGCATATGCTTTTAACTCAATGGGATACGATCCCCCTTTTAGTACTGGACGTTTGGGAGCATGCTTATTATTTACAATACAAAAATAATCGAGCGGATTATGTGAAAAATTGGTGGAATGTCGTGAATTGGCGCAATGTCGAGGAAAGATGGGATCAAGCTAGAAAGCTAAGATGGAAGGCTTATTAATTAGAGTAGCCTAGGAAAACCTAATTTAGTGGTTTTCCTTTTTTCGTTTTTGATTTCTCCACAAGTATATTTGAAAGGATTGAGTTACTTGAAAAAGATTTTATCCGCGGATATATCTAAATAATTGCGGATATATTGAGATTATCGCGGAAATATCGAAAAAATCGCGGATAAAAGAAATCCCCCCCTATTTCGCAGACTCCCCCCCATTACTTTAATGGGATTTCTAATGCATTAGTGGCTAAAATTCCTAATGGAGCTAATAAACCTACCCAGAATCTCCTCAATACAAGCCAAAAAACACGAGCCTCTGCCTCCTAATTTATCAAAGCGTTTTACGTACTCCTCCGATTAGGATTTTGTCATAACCATCTATCTCCTGCATAAACTTGTACAAACCATAAAAGGAGACGAGGTTTGCCCTATGATAACAAAATCCAAAATATTCATCATTCTCCTAGCAGTCTCATGTTTGTTAGTGTATATACCTCAGAAGGCCAAAGCCTCTGTTTCAGTTAGCGCGAAAAGTGCCATATTAATTGAACAAGATTCTGGAAGAATCATATACGAAAAAAATGCCAATGAGAAAAGAAGAATTGCCAGCATCACCAAAATTATGACGGCTATTTTAGCCATTGAATCAGACAAGCTAAAGGAGACAGTTACGGTTAGTGAAAAGGCGGTAAGGGCTGAGGGGTCTTCCATTTATTTGAAACCAAATGAAAAAATTAAACTTGAAGACCTGGTCTATGGTTTAATGCTTAGATCCGGAAATGATGCAGCGGTAGCAATTGCTGAATATGTCGGTGGAAGTTTAGATGGATTTGTGTACTTAATGAATCAAAAAGCAGAGGAAATTGGAATGAAGAACACCAATTTTGCTAATCCGCATGGTTTGGATGATCACGAGAATCATTATTCCACCGCCAAGGATATGGCTTTGCTTACTAGGTATGCGATGGAAAACGGCACCTATCGTAAAATCTCTGGTACAAAAGTCCATCGGGCTCCGAATCCAAGTGAGAAGTGGGATCGGGTTTGGAGAAATAAAAACCGTCTGCTAACAGAGCTTTACGAATATTGTACTGGGGGGAAGACGGGCTATACAAAAAGGGCAAAAAGAACTTTAGTGACCACTGCTGAAAAAGGGGATATGAAGTTAATCGCTGTAACCTTAAATGACTCCAATGATTGGAATGATCATATTCTTATGTACGAGACCGCCTTTAAACAATATGATATGGCTGAGGTCTTACCGGAAGGAACCATTAAAGATATTACAAATCCATATTACCGTGGAAAAACGTATATAAAGCATCCAGTAACCTACCCTATTACAAATCAGGAAGAGGATTTGTTCCGCATCGAATACAAAATGCTAAAGCCAAAGAAAATATGGAAGAACGGAAATAGAGTACCAGAAATCGTGGGAAGGGCCACTATTTATTTTAATCAACAGCCGATATCAAAGCTTCCAATCTACTACAGGTATGCTGAAGATAAGAAAGAAACTTCACTAAAGGAATTTTTTAAGAATATTTTTATCTCAATGGTCGGGGTTAACGAAAATGGTTAATATTATTTGGGTTGCTCTAACCGTTATTGGAATCGTGTATGCCATGTTTAATGGAACGATTAATGAGGTCAATGAAGCCGTATTTAATGGTGCAAAAGAGGCTGTTACCCTTTGCATCGGTTTAATTAGCATCCTAGTTTTTTGGCTGGGAATCATGAAGATTGCAGAGGATTCTGGTCTATTGAAAAAACTATCTGGACTATTTCGACCAATCGTAAGCAAGCTATTTCCAGATGTCCCAAACGAACATCCTGCGATGGGATATATTTTATCAAATATGATGGCCAATATGTTTGGGCTTGGGAATGCAGCCACTCCTTTAGGAATAAAGGCTATGGAGGAGTTAAAGGCCTTAAATGGTGGAAAAAATGAAGCAAGTCGGTCGATGATTACCTTCCTTGCTATCAATACATCGAGTATTACACTTATTCCTACAACCGTGATTGCTATTCGTATGAATTATCATTCAGCTTCTCCTACTGATATTGTGGGTCCTACCCTTGTTGCGACCATTATTTCCGGAATAGGGGCCATCTTGATTGATCGTTATTATTACCATAGAAGAAGCCGTAAAGGATGAATATAAATGGAGATTATTTCAGCGATTTCTCTTTGGTTAATCCCCGTATTAATTGGGTTTATCCTAATATATGGAACTATTAAAAAGGTACCCACATATGAAAGCTTTGTAGAAGGCGGAAAAGAAGGAATAAAAATTGCAGTATCAATTATTCCTTTCCTAGTCGGGATGTTAGTAGCTATTTCAATATTTAGGGCGTCGGGTGCGTTAGAAGCTATGATGAAATGGATTGGTCCAGCTTTAGAGGCCATAGGAGTTCCACCAGAAATAGCCCCTCTTGCAATTATTCGACCGATTTCAGGTACAGCAGCATTGGGGATGACAAGTGATTTAATCGCCACTCATGGACCTGATTCATTTATTGGCAGACTTGCTGCGGTCCTTCAGGGAAGCACAGATACGACCTTCTATGTATTGACAGTCTATTTTGGTGCCGTTGGAATAAAGAAAATGGGGGATGCCCTTAAAGTAGGACTTTTAGCAGACCTAATTGGAATTATTGCGGCAATTATTATAGTTAAAATAGTATTTGGTGGACAATAGGGACTAATGATTTCATGTAGAATTATTTTTGAATCAAAAGGATTTATTAGGATCAGTAAATGAAAAATAATATTGGGATTAATAGTATATAAATCAAGGCTAACTGATTGGGTTAGTCTTTTTTATTTGATTGTATAGTCACGCTTTGAAATTAGGACAAATTGTGTCATAATTCTTAAGATGGAACACAAAAAGTTATCATAGAAAAATGTACGAGGTGAAATAGATGGAAAGGCTTCAAAAGGTAATTGCACATGCCGGTTTTGCATCAAGAAGAAAGGCAGAGGAAATGATTCTTGATGGCCAAGTGAAAGTCAATGGCAAAACTGTGCGCGAATTAGGAATTAAGGTTTCCCCAACAGATAAAGTTGAGGTAAATGGTATACCCGTTGAAAGTGAGGAGCCTGTTTATTTTCTTTTTTACAAACCACGTGGAGTTATATCAAGTGTGAATGATGAAAAAGGAAGAAAGGTGATTACTGATTTTTTCGGGGAAATTAAACAAAGGGTTTATCCAGTTGGAAGATTAGATTATGATACTTCTGGATTAATCATTGTAACCAATGATGGTGAGTTTGCCAATTTACTTATGCATCCTCGAAACGAAATCGAAAAAACATATGTTGCTAAAATTAAGGGGATTCCAACAAGAGAAGAAATTAGGAAATTGGAAAAGGGAATCATGCTAGAGGATGGTAAAACAGCCCCTGCTAGGGCAAAATTAACTAGTTTAGATAAAAAGAAGGAAACTTCCATTATTGAGTTAACAATCCATGAGGGCCGTAATCGCCAGGTGAGGAGAATGTTTGAAGCTTTAGGCTATAAGGTGATGAAATTGAAAAGGGAAAGGTATGGCTATTTAACATTACATAATTTAAGACCTGGTGATGTTAGAGAACTTACACCACATGAGGTAAAGCAATTAAGGGCACTAGCGAGTCATAAATCCTAAAAAAATTCATAGAAGTGTCACACTTCTATCATGTTGTTTTTAATATCGACATGATGAAAAATGTTATAATAAGAAGTAAAATGTGTCTATTTTTATTGGCAGTATACAAATGGGGGGTTGTATATGAAAAAGCAGCGTTTAGTCATTCGAACGATTATTTTAGCCATTTTAGCAGCTGCGGTTATATATACGCTATATGCCAATTTTACAAAAGAGGAAGTAGAAAAAGTAGAATTAGGAAAAACGGCTCCAGACTTTGCTTTAGTTGATATGAACGGACAGAAACATAAATTATCCGATTATAAGGGTCAAGGGGTATTCTTGAATTTCTGGGCAACCTGGTGTAAACCATGCAAAAATGAAATGCCCTACATAAATAATCAGTATCAAAAATATAAGGATCAAGGAGTTCAGGTTCTTGCAGTGGATGTCGGAGAATCTGATATCGTTGTAAAAGAATATGCAGATAATCTAAATCTATCTTTCCCTATTGTAAATGATAAGGATGGACAAGTGATGACTGCGTATGGAATTGATCCTCTACCAATTACCTTTTTAATTGACAAGGATGGGAAGGTAGTTGAAATACACAAAGGCGAACTCGTAAAAGAAGAAGTAGTACAAAAATTTATGGAAAAGATTAAACCATAAGGCTTAGAGGAGTTTTTTGAATGAATCAAGTAAAATGTGAATGCGGTCATGTCAATCCTCTCGGTACCATTTTATGCGAATCCTGTGGTAGGATTCTTGAAGAGCAAGAGGGGAACAAAGAGATACTTGATATGAGGTACGAAGGAAGTGCAAGACGTTCACAGACGTACAACAAGACGATCATTGATAAAATCTGGAATTTCTTTTCTTCTGTTAAGGTTGGGGTTTGGTTAATCGTAATCACGCTTCTAGCATCAGCGCTTGGAACGATTTATCCACAGGAAATGTACATCCCAGACGTGATGCCGGCTTCTGAATATTATGAGGATCAATATGGATGGTTAGGAAAATTATATTATCAACTAGGCTTTCATAATCTATATAGCTCATGGTGGTATCTTATATTAATTGCGTTAATTGGAGTGTCCCTTGTCATATGTAGTATCGATAGGGTTGTTCCATTGTATCGTGCATTGAAAAATCAGCGGGTGACTAGGCATGAAGGCTTTCTCAAGCGCCAGCGCCTTTTTGGGGCATCAAAATCTCAAAGTGTTGATGAGGATATCCAAAAGATAAAAGTAAAATTAAAAGAAAAGCACTATCACATTCGTGAAGAAAATGGTAATCTTTTAGCAGAAAAGGGTCGTTTTTCGCGCTGGGGTCCCTATGTTAACCATGTAGGCCTAATTATTTTCCTTCTCGGTGCTATGCTTCGCTTTGTACCGGGGATGTATATTGATAAGGTTCTTTGGATTAGAGAAGGGGAAACAAAGGTCATTCCTGAAACAAATGAAGAGTACTATTTAAAAAATGAGAAGTTCATCCTAGATTTCTATGAAAAGGGAAAGGATAATGAGGTTTTTGAGCAGGCTATCGATCAATCAGGGGGAATGGTTGCCAAAAACTATCAATCTAATGTTATCCTATACAAGAAAAAGGGCGATACAGTTGTAGGTGAGAAGCCAGAGCTTGAAAAGGTAAAAGAGGAGGGAATTCGTGTTAATCAACCTCTTAAATTTGAACGCTTTGCCCTCTATCAAGTTTCTTATAAACTAAACGAATTAGATAAGATGTCATTCACTTTAATAGATAAGGAATCAAAAAAAGAATTTGGGGATATTACAATAGACTTATATGAACCACAAAAGAGATATGATCTTGGAGATGGTTATTCTGTTGAAATAAGAAATTATTTTCCTGATTTTGTCTTTAATGAGGATCAAGAGCCAACGACTAAATCGAAAGTTCCAAATAACCCTGCTTTTGTGTTTGAAATGTTTACCCCAGATAAAAAGGATCCAGAAATTAGCTTTGTAGCAATTAAACAAAACTTGGAACCTTTTGGTGATAACAAATACAAAATGCAGTTTAAAAATATTGAAACAAAAAATGTTTCCGCATTAACCGTGCGCAAAGATTTGACATTATGGGTGATTATACTTGGGGGAATCGTCTTTATGATTGGTGTCATTCAAGGAGCCTATTGGAATCATCGCCGAATCTGGGTCACGCGTACTAATGGGGAAGTTTGGGTGGCTGCACATACAAACAAAAACTGGTTTGGACTTAAAAAGGAAATTCAAACGGTACTTTCAAATACAGAAATCCAGGTACCAGAAGATAAACTTCAGAATGAGAAGAGCGAATAAGGAGAGTGCGGGATGGTTAACCTTAGTTCCAATTTATTATACATTGCCTTCGTACTTTATTTGGTAGCTACTTTATTTTTTGGTGGAGCCATTAAAGATAAAAGGAAAAAGGATAATAATGGACCCAATCGTTGGGCAAAAATTGGCTTAGTGATTACAGTTGTTGGTTTTATATCTCAACTTGGATATTTTATTTTGCGCTGGATTGCAGCGGGACATGCGCCAGTAAGTAATATGTTCGAATTTGTTACGTTCTTTGGCATGTCATTAGTTGGAGCCTTTATTGTTATTTATTTAATATATAAGACACCACTATTGGGACTGTTTACACTACCAATTGCAATATTATTAATTGCTTATGCTAGTATGTTCCCTAGGGATATTTCACCACTTATTCCAGCATTGCAAAGTCATTGGTTATACATCCATGTTACAACAGCAGCTTTAGGTGAGGCGATCCTATCCATAAGTTTTGCAGCTGGGCTTATTTATTTAGTTAAAGTGGTTGATCAATCAAAACCAAATAAAAGGGCTGCTTGGTTAGAGGTTGTCATGTTTGCGTTAGTTGCAGTACTTGGTTTTATTGTTATTTCTACTGCATTCTCTATTTCTAGCTATCATTCTTCTTTTGATTGGATGGACAAAAATAATAATCAATCAAAATTAGAATATAAAATGCCGGCATTAGTTGGACCACATGAAGGAGAGCTTACGACAGAAGGTAAATTCTCCCCATTATTTGAGGTACCAGCATACATTAATGCAAAAAAACTAAATACTGTTATTTGGTCATTAGCAACAGGCCTTCTATTGTATTGTGTTATTCGCTTGGTTTCGCGAAAACGAATAGGAGCCTTGCTTCAGCCGCTTGTTAAAAAGATAAAACTAGATTTGGTAGATGAAATTAGCTATCGTTCAGTATTAATTGGATTTCCTGTTTTCACCTTGGGCGCTTTGATTTTTGCGATGATTTGGGCTCAAGTTGCGTGGACGCGTTTCTGGGGCTGGGATCCTAAAGAAGTATATGCTCTGATCACATGGCTGTTCTATGCTGCCTTTTTACACCTGCGACTATCTAAGGGATGGCATGGTGAAAAATCAGCTTGGCTAGCTGTAATTGGATTTGTAATCATTATGTTTAATACAATCGTCGTCAATTTAGTTATTGCCGGTCTCCATTCTTATGCGGGGTCTTAAAATAAAATTAACTGATTACACATGAGATTAACTATTTCCGAAAAAAATAAAAATGGAATATGACATAAAAATTCGTGCTGACATTATGTTCTGCGAGGGGGACTACCAGATGGAAAAAGATGTACACATTTTGATTGTTGATGATGAAGAGAGAATTCGTCGTTTATTAAAGATGTATTTAGAAAGAGAAAATTATATTATTGATGAAGCTGAAGATGGAAATGAAGCCCTCTCAAAAGCAATCACAAATGACTACGATGTTATTCTTTTAGATTTAATGATGCCTGGTAAAGACGGAATTGAGGTTTGTAGAGAATTAAGAGAAAAAAAGGCAACGCCTGTCATTATGCTTACAGCAAAAGGTGAGGAAGTAAATAGGGTTCAAGGATTTGAGGTTGGAACGGATGACTATATCGTGAAACCATTTAGTCCACGTGAAGTAGTTCTTCGCGTGAAAGCATTACTTCGCCGTTCTTCCAAAACAAGCTATTTACAAACAGAAACAACTACGAAGGATGTAATCGTCTTTTCTCATTTAACAATAGATAATGATGCACATCGTGTTCTTGCAGATGGCAAAGAAGTGAGTTTAACTCCAAAAGAATATGAACTATTATATTTCCTTGCAAAATCTCCTGACAAAGTGTTTGATCGTGAACAGCTTCTTAAGGAAGTTTGGCACTATGAATTTTTTGGAGATTTAAGAACAGTTGATACTCATGTTAAAAGGTTACGTGAGAAGTTAAATAAGGTTTCTGAACAAGCTGCAAGAATGATAGTTACAGTATGGGGCGTTGGATATAAGTTTGAGGTCGTCAATGAATGAGACTCTTTCGAAGCGTTGTAGGTAAACTGTGGATTACCATACTATTATTAGTTTCCTTTGTCCTTTTTATTTTAACAATACTACTTCTAGAGTTTTTCGATAATTATCACATTGATGAAATGAAAAGGGAACTAACAGTTACAGCAAACAAAATATCTAACGTTATCGATCAGAGAGATGAAACAATCGGTTTAGAGATTTCTTGGGAGCTGCTTGATGATGTTACGAAGGCTGTGATCATAAAGAATGAAAAAGACTATTATTATTCTCCTGATAATAAAAGTTCCATTCACTTACCTGCTTCTTATTTTTTAGATGATAAAATCTTATCATCCGCAATGAATAAAGAAAAACAGGTAGACAAAATCACAGACCTTCCTAGTGAAAATATCGATAATTCTGCGGATTCAAAAGTACTAATTGTTGGTGTCCCTCTATATGAAAATAATGAACAGATTGGTGCTGTATATATATTCCAATCCATGCAGGACATGAAAAAGACGACCAATTCAACGACTAAATTTATTTTCTTAGCAGCGGGTGTTGCCATTGTCTTAACAACGATATTTGCCTTCTTTCTATCGACAAGGATCACATTACCATTAAGAAAAATGAGAGAGGCTGCATTTGAGGTTGCACGAGGAAAATTTGATACAAAGGTGCCTATCTTACAGCATGATGAGATAGGGGAATTAGCTATTGCCTTTAATCAAATGGGGCGGCAATTGAAGTTTAATATGAATGCATTAAAGCAAGAAAAAGAACAGCTTTCTAGCATCTTAAGCAGTATGGCTGATGGAGTTATTACATTTAATCGTGATGGTACGATATTAATAACAAACCCACCTGCTGAACTTTTCTTGCAAAATTGGTTTTACGAACAGGGTCAAAAGATTGTGACAAGTGCTGTTCCATCTGAAGTAATGGAATTGTTTCAATCCGCAGTAGATACCGAGAAGGAACAAATTGGAGAAGTATCGATTCAAGGACGTTTTTGGGTAATTATTGTTAGCCCTCTTTATAACAATAAATTTATTCGTGGTGCAGTTGCTGTCATCCGGGATATGACGGAGGAACGGCAATTAGATAAATTACGAAAAGACTTTATCGCCAATGTTTCACATGAATTAAGAACTCCAATTTCGATGATGCAGGGTTATAGTGAAGCCATTGTTGATGGTATTGCTGAGAGTGAGGAAGAGAAGAAGGAAATGGCCAAGGTGATATACGAAGAATCACTTAGAATGGGCCGCCTTGTTAACGAACTTTTAGATCTTGGAAGAATGGAAGCTGGACATATCCAATTGTCGTTTGAGAAAATAGAAATTCAACCTTTTATTCAAAGAATTATAAGGAAGTTTCAAGGTCTTGCGAAGGAGAAAGGAATTTCCATTAGCTATAATAGGAATAGCACAGATGATTATTTCAATCTTGATTCAGACCGTATCGAGCAGGTATTTACCAACTTAATTGATAATGCTTTAAAGCATACACCAAATGGTGGTAATGTAGAGGTTATCGAAAAAGCAGATGAAAAGGGTCTTTATATTGAGATATGTGACTCTGGTTCAGGAATTCCAGAGGAAGACTTACCATTTATTTTTGAAAGATTTTATAAAGCTGATAAGGCGAGAACTAGGGGATCCGGTACAGGTCTCGGACTTGCAATAGCGAAAAATATTGTTTCTGCCCATAAGGGACGAATAACCGTCCACAGCAAAGTTGGTCAAGGAACGACATTTTCCTTCTTTTTACCTCGAAATAAAGAGTAAATTAGGGATTGATGACGATTGTTCTTGATTCACGGGAAACATTTTATTAAAAAGCTACCATTCTATTATTAACTAATAATCATCTAACAAATGGTATATGAGAGTATAAAACCTCAGTTTCATAAATTTTAGGAAGGATTTACCACAATAAATTCTTCCTTTTTTTTATAAAAAATAATATATTTATACGTGTAACTTTATTATTTATTTACTCGACTAATAAGTTGAAACGGGGAGGGGATACCGATGGACTCCGTTTTTGATGAACTATATAGAAAATATCATCATGACGTATTTCAATTTCTTTATTATATGGTTAATAATCGAGAACAGGCAGAAGATCTTGTTCAAGAAGTATATATCCGTGTACTGAAGTCATATAAACAATTTGAGGGAAAGAGCAGTGAGAAAACTTGGCTGTTTTCTATAGCCAGAAATGTTGCGATTGATTCTTTTCGCAAGCAAAAAAACTGGCGACAACGGATATTAGAAAAATTTGATTGGTCCACTCAACAGGTGAAGGATGATAGTCCAATTCCTGAGGAAATTACCCTTCAGCGAGAAGAACTTCAACTTATTTATCATTGTTTAAATGATTGTACAGTTGACCAAAAAATGGTTGTGATCATGAGGTATATACAAGAACTATCAATTGCAGAAACGGCAGAAGCCTTAGGTTGGACAGAAAGTAAGGTAAAGACCACTCAGCATCGGGCATTGAAAGCATTAAGGCAAAAAATGGAAGGAATAATTGATAAGGGGGGAATTCGTGGTGAAAAAGTCAGAGTTGAGCGATAAGCAACTAGAAGAATGGCTTAGCAGTATGCCAAAGGTGAAAGATCATCGCGATCCTCGTGACATCTATCAAAATATTTCGCTTAAACTTACAAAGAGGAAAAAAAGAATGGTATGGGTTATGCCAACCATTGCTGCTGCTACAGCTCTTATTCTTATATTTATTTTAGCCTCAAATCAATTATTTAAAACGGATTCTGAACAATTTGCATTGGATAGTCGAGGCAGTAACAATAAAAATGCTAAAGTGGAAGAACCACAATCTTTGAGTGATGAAATGAAAAAGGATAATAATGAAGATATAACGAAGAAAACAGGTCCAGAGGATAATCAAAATGCTCCAGAATCCCTCCAAAACGATAAGCAACTTACTTTTGGAAGTATTCAGTCAGATGAGACAGAAGGGACAACAGCGGTCTATCAAGCAGATTTAGCCGACCATGATGTTATTACTTATGCCATTCCAGATGAGAATGCACAGATTACTGTTCCGGTCAGTGTTCTAATTCCTAAAAATGAAAAATCAGTATTAGAGAACTGGGAAAAAACGATGTCTGAAATCAATGAGGGTGAATGGGGATTGGGTGACTTTTATCCAATCAATGGAGACGTGGAGTTAAATAAAGAAGGCAATCAGTTAAATATAGATGTCCCAAGTGATCATCAATATGGAATGGGAAGCACGTCACCTGATATTTTTATTGATGCGCTACAGCAATTATTAGATTTATTGGATATGAATAAAATGACCTTATCAACGGAAGGTAATCCAGGGATTGATTTAGGAAATTATGGACCTAAAACTGAAATAACTTTAGAACCACAGGTAAACCATGCCTATTATTTATTATTCCCGGCCAATCGAGATGAGCCGTTTATGGTACCCTCAAGAGAGAAATTTGATTCGGTGGAAAAGGCTTTATTATCTATGAAAAAAGATATGCAACCCAATTTGAAAGCATCTATTCCAGAACATGTAGAGGTAAATACCAATGAAGCCTCAGGTGATGCATTAATAGTCAATCTTGATGGAAATGGACAAATTCAGAATAATCTGGAAAGTGAGTGGATGATAGAGGCCATTCTACTTACAGCAAAAAGCTTTAACTTTAAGGAAGTAAAGTTTGAAAATACTAAAGTAAATCAGATTGGTCAGTTTAATTTATCGGAAAATCTCGAAGTTCCGATTGCAGCGAACAAAGAATATATAAAAAAATAGAAATGATTGATGAACTGACTCTAAATGGGTCAGTTTTTTTATTTTCAAAAAATACTTTTTTTGAATAAAAAGGTGAAAAATGTCCAAATAATAACAAATGTGCTTTTGGATTTGTACTCTATACTTGACAAAAGGTTCTAAAAAAGTACAAGTTGTCATATTGTGAAAGGGAGGGTACAAGAACAAGGAGGAAGAGAATGCGAGACTATTTAAAAAGATTATTAATTGCAGGGTTAATGGCGCTCTGTGTTAGCTTATTATTTCTTGGTGGAAAGCACTCTCAAGCGGCAACATTCGATATTGCGGAAGCAACAAAGGATTGGGTATGGCCTTCTGATGGAACGATAACCGATATGTTTGGAACAAGGAATGGACAACATAAAGGAATTGATATAGCAGCAGAATATGGATCATCGATATACGCAGTTGATGGTGGAAAGGTAATGAAATCTTACTATTCAGCATCCTATGGTCATGTTATCTTTATAAAACACCCAAATGATACAGAAACCGTCTATGCGCATTTAAAGAAGAGACTTGTGAGCGAAGGACAAAAAGTAGAACAAGGTGAACAAATAGGAGAAATGGGTAACACAGGTGATTCATCAGGAGTTCACCTTCATTTCGAGGTACATAAAAATGAGTGGACCTTCGATAAAAAGAACGCAATCAATCCGACTTTTGCCTTAGGAGAAGGGAAAGTAGGACAAGTCGTCTATGCATTACATAAAAGATCAAATAAGGAAGATGTAATAGAAGCGTCAGCAAGACCACAAATTGCGGAAGTAAACGAGCAGATTAAACACAAAAAAGGAAACTTATTAAATGTAAGTGCAGAAAAAAGCATAGATAAAGGAAAGTCTAAGGAACTCATTTATTCCGTTAAACAGGGCGATACTCTATGGTCTATATCCAAAAGGTATCAAACGACGGTTGAAAGCATTAAAAGGTCAAATAGCATAAGTAGTGATGAAATTAAGACAAATCAAAAGCTGAAGATTCCTACTGAAAACCAAAAGCAGTATTTAGTTCAAAAAGGAGATACTCTCTTTTCGATTGCCAGAAAAACAAATACTTCAATAAATAAAATCAAAGCTCTAAATCAATTGCCAAATGACATAATTATGGAGAATGATATCATAATATTGCCCTAAAATTAGGAACACGTGCTTAAGGGATTGCTCCATTGCTTTATAAAAAAAGTGGGAAGAACCTAGCATTCTCCCCACTTTTAACTGGCTATTTCCTATAAAGTAATACGACTAATAGATATAATGTCATCAAATTTTCTTAATAAGTTAAAGGTTTCATCATCTAGCGGTTTATCAAATGTTAGAACCATAATAGCGTCTCCGCCTGCATTTTTACGACCAACTTGCATAGTAGCAATATTGATGAGGTTTTCACCGAGAATATTTCCTACTTTACCAATGACGCCAGGACGGTCGATATGTTGGATATATAACAAGTTTCCTTCTGGAATAAGGTCAATATTGAAGCCGTTTAGAAGTACAATCCTTGGTCCGTAGTGGTCAATGTATGTCCCACGGACGACAAACTCGAACTTTTCACCTTTCGCTTTAACTTCTATGCAGTTATCATAACCGAAGGAATTTGTTGAAACCTTTTCTCCAACTGTAATTCCACGCTCTTTCGCAATCACTAAAGCATTTACCTCATTAACATTTACGTCAATTCGATTCTTAAAGAACCCTGATAGCAATGCTTTTGTTAAGTAGGTTGTCTCCAATTCAGTAACTGAACCAGAATAAGTAACTGTTAATTCAAGTACGACATCTTTTTGAGATTGAGAAACAATAGATCCAATTTGTTTCGCAAGGTTATGATATGGATGAATTTTTTCAAAAATATCCTTAGACATTGCTGGTAGATTTATAGAATTTGAGACAGGTTTATCTTCAAAGAACATGCGAACTTCTTTTGCTACTTGAGTCGCAACATTTAATTGAGCTTCTTTTGTTGATGCACCAAGATGTGGTGTGAAAATAACATTATCAAATTTAAATAAAGGATGTTCACCTGGTGGTTCTGTTACAAACACATCAAGTGCTGCACCTGCAACATGACCGCTACCAATAGCGCTTGCTAATGCTTGTTCATCGATGATACCACCGCGTGCACAGTTTAGTAAATAAACACCTTTCTTCGTTTTCTTTATTGCTTCATCATTGATAAGACCTTTAGTTTGAGGCGTTAATGGTGTGTGTACAGTAATAATATCAGCCTGTGGCAGTAGTTCATCCAATGTACAAGACTTCACCCCAAGAGTGGCTGCTCTTTCCTTCGTTAAGAACGGATCAAATACGATGACATCCATACCAAAGACCTTAGCTCTCTTAGCAATCTCAGAACCAATTCTACCTAACCCAACGATTCCTAGAGTTTTTCCATATAGTTCTGTTCCGATGAATGCATTTCTTTTCCATTCTAGATTTCTAACTGAAGAATAGGCTTGTGGGATGTTCCTCATTAGGGAAGCCATCATAGCAAAAGTATGTTCAGCAGTTGAAATGGTATTACCATCTGGTGCATTAACAACGATGACCCCACGCTTAGTAGCGGCATTAACATCAATATTATCTACTCCAACACCAGCACGGGCGATGATCTTCAATTCTGGCATTTTTTCTAGCAATTCTTCCGTTACCTTTGTAGCACTTCTGACAAGAATGGCATTAATTTGATCAAGTTCTACTTCTGGATCATCTACTTTTTTTTGAATGACTTCAGCATTTTCCATTTCTAGTAAAGGCTGTAAACCTACTTCACTTATGGCGTCTGCCACCAATACTTTATACATTAGTTTAACCCCCAGCAAAAACGATATAATTTTCTGATTATTGTACAAAACGAATATTTATCTGTCAATTGCAAAAAAACGTTCATGTTTAAATGAAAACGCTTTAATTGAATAATGTCATTAAAATTTAAAATATTATGACAAAATTAAGGAAAAAGCTGTGAAATAGTATGACTTAATTTGGATTTTGCTAATTTTGGGAGCTTGTTAAAATAAAAAGACGCAGACCAATGGACTGCGTTTTCTTAAAAATTATCCTCTTCCAGATAGGATATCTGTTAAAACAGGAACAATTTGCTTTTTGCGTGAAACGACACCCTTTAATAAAGCAGAATTGTTTTCTAATGTCACATTGTACGCTTCTTCTACTGCATCAGCTGAACGTCCTAATGCAATCGCTGTTGAATCGTTGTTTAATATATCTGTTATAACAAATAAAAATAAATCTAAGTTTTTGCTATCGATTTTTTTATTTAGCGCATCCTCAACATCCGATTTTCTGGACATTACGTCTTGAATATCAACAGCGTTCACTTGAGCGATTTCAACTTTATAATTTCCCATTTGAAATTCCTTGGCATCAAGAGAAATTAGTTGATCAATAGTTTTCTCACTTAAATTTGCCCCGGCTTTTAGCATTTCTAATCCGTAACTTTCTGCATCGACACCCGCAATTTCTGCTAGCTCGCGTGCAGCGGCAATATCTTCTTCTGTGCAAGTTGGAGATTTAAATAATAAAGAATCAGAAATAATTGCTGAAAGCATTAATCCTGCTATCTCTTTAGGGATTTCCACACCATTTTCTTTATATAATTTCTTCAAAATGGTTGCAGTACAACCAACAGGTTCTGCTCGGTAATATAATGGATCACTTGTTTCAAAATTAGCAATACGATGGTGGTCAATAACTTCTAAAATACGGACTTGATCAATATCATTAGCGCTTTGTTGACGCTCGTTGTGGTCAACAAGAATCACATTGTTTACCTCATTTGATACATTTTCAACAAGTCGAGGTGCCGTTGCTTTAAATGTGTCTAGAGCAAATTGAGTTTCAGCATTAACTTCACCTAAGCGAATGGGTTCGACATCTAATCCCAATTGTTTTTTTAAGTCCGCATAGGAAAGCGATGAACAAATTGAATCTGTGTCTGGGTTTTTGTGACCGAAAATAAATACCTTTTCCATAGTACTCTCCTTTGGTTATAGAAAAATTATGTAGTTTGTTTTTACCTTATAAATTTATCATAAAAATAGTAAATCAACAAAAAAATCTTACGAATTGAGTAACTTTTATTCACAAATATGATGTAGTGGGTTATAATTGGTTTGATTTAATTAAATATTGGTCTATCTTCGGGGCAGGGTGAAATTCCCGACCGGCGGTGATGAGGCAACTCTAAGCCCGCGAGCCTTGTTTTAGGGGCAGGATTTGGTGCGATTCCAAAGCCGACAGTAAAGTCTGGATGGGAGAAGGTGGAGGTTCTGCGGACATTCAAAAAATGCAGATTTTGAATGTTTATTAAGCGTGCCTATGTAAATTCTCCCTCAAGTAATCTTCTTGAGGGATTTTTCATTTACATATGCTTATTTCCTGCTGAACCTTTCTTCTTTAGGTGAGATAGGTCCTAAAAAGGAGAGAGGAAAATGAAAAACCAAAGAATTAAAATGCTCGTAGCAATCGGAATGTTTAGTAGTATCGCATATTTGTTAATGCTGTTAAACTTTCCACTACCAATGTTCCCAAGCTTTTTACTAATCGACTTTAGCGATCTTCCTGCATTAATGGCAACCTTAATATTTGGCCCATTGGCAGGAATCTTAGTGGAATTAATAAAAAATATTTTGGATTATTTTATGACGGGTAGTGAGACAGGAATACCCATTGGACATGCCTCCAATTTCATTGCAGGGCTGCTGTTTATTCTACCAACCTATTATATTTATCAAAAATTAAAAACAAAAAAAGGAATGACTTTAGCATTAGTGATTGGTTCAGTTACTATGGCTGTAATCATGAGTTTCCTTAATTACTTTGTATTCCTTCCTGCATACACATTCTTTGTGAATATGCCGGCAATGGCAGCTGCAGAAGCAATAAAATACATTGCAGCAGGAATATTGCCTTTTAATATTGTTAAGGGTTTAGCGATGAGTATCGTTTTTATGCTTATTTTTACAAGGATGCATTCTTGGATAGGAAAGCAAAGTTCATTTCGGAATGCTTAATATAGACAACAAAACAACGGACTGCACCGTTGTTTTTTTTTTATCGAATTGTATTTAACCAATAAAAAAGGCTGACTCCAAGGAATCAGCCTAATATTCAATATTTATTACTCAAATTTTGTAGCATCTCCATCAAATGGTTCGTCAGCAACCTTGATAGAATCTGTTGGGCAACCTTCAAATGCATCCATCATGTCATCAATTAACACATCTGGAATTTCTACAATTCCTTGATTATCGTCTAGCGTAACGAAGGCAATACCTTCATCATCATAATCATAAATATCTGGTGCAGCCGCACCGCATGCCCCACATGCAATACAAGTTTCTTTGTCTACAATCGTATACTTTGCCATGAAAAATAACCTCCCAAAAAAATAAACATAAATATCTTTATTCTATCCCATGTTAAATCGTATGGAATCAGTTCCTATAAACCCTATTGTAAAACTGTATGGATAACTTTTCAATAGAAAAAGTATTGAGAATGCTTATCAAAAAGGTTTATGACAAAATTTCCTAAAATCATACAAAGGCCATTGTTTCTTTCATATTCATGTTAAAATAGATAGTAATCAGGATGGATACTATTCTTGAATTAGTATTTCCTTGTTATCCTAAATTAACTAGAAGTTGAATGATTAGTATAGGTGGGCCTTATGAATTTAAATTATTGTTCAGTAGTAATTCTATATTGTTTAGAGAAAATAAATGCTGAAAGAACCGTCTACTCTATATTCCATTTGCTGAAGGGAAAAAAATCATCACAAACAATACAGGATTCCCACATTTTCCATTTGAGCAAACTTTTTTATTTATATCCAACCTTATCAAGAAACATGTTTGATCAAGCTATTCATCATTTAGAGTCCGATGGGTATATAGAAAAGATTTCTGATCAGATTTACAAGATAACAGGTAAGGGTAGTGCACGATTAGATGCTTTTCCAAGCCATAATCCGCTTCCTAAACATGTAAACGGGTGGCAATACCATACAATTTCAGATGTTTTTTGGCGTAGGCTTTCATTGCTTGTTCAGGTTAGTTCCAATCTCAATAGGAATCATGTCCAATACTTACCTATTCAAAAAGATAAAGAAATCCAGCTGTGGGTTAAAAAATTTATCCACACTAAAAAGGTAAGTA
The DNA here is from genome assembly GCF_900117315.1 of Bacillus massilinigeriensis. Classification (GTDB taxonomy): domain Bacteria; phylum Bacillota; class Bacilli; order Bacillales; family Cytobacillaceae; genus Bacillus_BE; species Bacillus_BE massilionigeriensis. Next base: position 2,767,819 of record NZ_LT630337.1, on the reverse strand, counting down.
AGCAAAGTATAGCTAGCATCCTTTACAAGGAGCTTTTATCGATATTGGATAGTGAGGAAGAGATTAATCCATCCACATTGGTCATCCGTTTTTCTGGTTTTAATAATTATGGATTAACTCCTGAACAAGCTGCGGAGGAACTACATATCGAGTTTTATGAGTACCATGTCCAATTTATAAATGTACTACATTATATGCTTGAAAGTTTACTTTCAGACACAAAAAACTATCCTTTCATCCAATCTATTATTGATGATTATTCAATCAAGGTACCATTAACGATTTCTACGAAAAAGACATTTTCGTTAGTTCAAAAAGGATACACAATCGATGAGATTGCACACATGAGAAAGCTGAAAAGTAATACGATAGAGGATCACATTGTGGAGCTTGTAATTAATGTTAAAGATTTTGATATTCTACCCTATGTCAGTAAAGGAAGGCAAGAAAAGATTCTTCATGCAGTTCAGAATGCATCTTCTAAACAGTTAAAGCAAATACGGCAATTAGTTCAAGAGGCTAGTTATTTTGAAATCAGATTAGTAATGGCGAAATATGGAGAGAAAGAATGGAACTAGAAAAATCATTAAAATCCTATTTTCAATATGAATCCTTTAAGCCTGGTCAAAGGGAAGTCATCTCCTCTATTATTGGAGGAAATCATACCGTAGCTGTACTTCCTACGGGTACCGGAAAGTCGCTTTGTTATCAGCTGCCAGGGTACCTCCTTCCCGGAAAAGTACTAATTGTTACTCCTTTATTGTCATTAATGCAGGATCAAGTCGAGCAAATGGCAATGAGGGGGGAGAAAAGGGCAGTAGCAATTAACTCTTTTTTAAGTAAGGATGAAAAAAGAGAGGTTTTAAAGCGGTTAAATCATTATAAATTCATTTATATTTCTCCGGAAATGCTGAGCATGGAACATATGATTGTTTTATTACAGAAGCTTTCCATTTCGTTATTTGTGGTTGATGAGGCCCATTGTATTTCACAATGGGGGTATGATTTTAGACCGGATTATTTGAAATTAGGAGATATTAGAGCTAAGCTCCAAAGTCCATTAACACTTGCTCTAACGGCGACAGCTACAAATAAAGTGATTCAGGATATAACCCATTCATTAAAATTAGGTAATTGGCAGGAGTATATTGCTTCTGTTGACCGTCCCAATATCTCAATGCTAATTGAGAATGTAGGAGATATAAATGATAAGATAAAAAGAACTTTAGAGCTTGTTCAATCTTTAAAGGGGCCAGGAATAATATATTTTTCTAGTAAAAGATTAGCAGAGGAAATGGCAGACAAACTAAAGAGGAATGGCCATGCAAAAGCCAATGCCTATCATGGAGGGATGACCCAGGAGGACCGTATTCTGATTCAACAGCAATTTATTCATGGTCAGCTTGACGTGGTTTGTGCGACCAGTGCTTTTGGAATGGGCATAAATAAGGAAAATGTTCGTTATATCCTCCATTTTCACCTTCCTCTGCAATTAGAATCCTATGTTCAAGAAATCGGTAGAGCAGGAAGGGATGGAAAACCAAGCATTGCCATACTTCTTTATTCAGAGGGAGACGAGCAGCTCGCATATCAGCTAATTGAAAGGGAAATACCTAGTCTAGCACAAATTGAGTGGATATATCGTGAAATTCAAATGGATCCAAACTTAATTGAGCATATAGAGGAAAAAAGTATAGAGATTTGCTCGTATATCGGTGCATCCGAAACTCAATGGAGAATACTTCTTGAATTTATTAATAATCTTTCTAAAGATTCAACAGAATATGAACCACGATTCTTGGAATTCAAGTCCTTTGTTCAATCAAGAATCGAAGCAAAGAGACGCAATATACATGACATGAAAAATTGGATAAAGTCTGGCGAATGCAAAAGAGAAAAAATTCTCAACTATTTTGGAGAAAGTTTAAACTATAAGGTGGATCAATGTTGTGACCGATGTGGCATTGATTTGGAATTGTTTCAAGTAAAAGAAGTTGAAGAAGTGATGGCAGAGCCTTTTAACTGGAAGGAATATTTGAGAGAACTATTTTAGAAGAGTGAGCGGGTATTTAGTAATGAAAAATAGACAAGAAGAATTAATTAAACAGATGACTGATAAGGAATTGTTATTCCATCTATATCTTACGCAAATATTACTATTAACGATTTCCCTCATTTTAGGTATGATATTATTTGATGAATTCTCTTCTTTTATTGAGTTGTTTCGTTTTAATGACGCAAATAGCTACCTTATTGGTGGAACGGTTGGACTTGGAGTTGTGATTCTTGATCATGTATTAATGAAGATTCTTCCTCCACGATTTTACGATGATGGGGGTCTAAATAATAGAATTTTTCGCAATAAGGGAATCCTTCAAATTGCATTCATAGCTGGGGTTGTTGCGTTTAGTGAGGAGATTCTGTTTAGAGGCATTATCCAAACCCACTTTGGTTTAATTGTCTCTAGCTGTATCTTTGCAATTGTCCATTTTCGCTATCTTTTTAATTGGTTTTTATTCACAAATATAGTTGCATTAAGTTTTTTAATAGGGTTTATTTATGATACATCAGGGAATTTAGTAGAAACGATTTTTATGCATTTTGTCATAGATTTTCTGTTGGGAATTATTATCTCGATTTCACAAAAGAAGAAAGATGATGAACAGGAAGGGATTACCAATGAATAAAGAAGATCCATATCGAGATCAAGCTGAAAGGTTAAGGCAAAGAGTCGTACTGCAAAAAGAGGATCAAAGCAATCATATCAAAGACCAATTGCCTTCTAGGTCAGAAGCTCATAAACAAAAACATAGGAAAAAGAAGACAAAGATTAAGATAAAATACCCGCTTATTCGTCTATTAGTCTTGTTCTTTATTCTCCTTCCTATTACTATTTTTAGTGTTTACACATATCTGGACAATCAAAATAATGGGAAAACAAAGACTGCTAGTGTTGATAATAGTAAGTTTGAAACGGTAGATATAGAAAGTGATTCTGTGGAGGAGGATGAAATATCACCTTCTGATGATACGAATTTCAATTCTGAATCTGATGAAGATGAATTAGATCTGATTGAACCTTCCATACCAACAAACACAAATCAACAGGCCGGCGATGATAAAAATTCAGCTTCCTCACAGGAGACTGAAGAAACTAGTAACGGAAAAGTAGTTAAAGAGGAAACGAAGAAGGAAGACAATCGCGAAGTTGAAAAGGAAAAAAACGTAACCATTGTCTATCATAAAGTCCAGAAAAAAGAAACTCTTTTTAGTATTGCGATGAAGTATTATCAATCACAGTCAGGAATCGAGAAGATTAAGGCAGCAAACCATATTCAGGGAGAAGAGATTCAAGTAGGGCAAGTTTTACAAATCCCAATAAGCAAATAATAAACAATAAAGGCTTATACCATTTTAGGTTTTAAATGGTATAGGCTATTTTTATTGTTAAAGGTATCAATATTGTCATATTCCTTAAGACAAGCACATAAATTTAGTTGTAGTTGATTTATTATTGTTGTGTTTATTTCACTTTCCACTATTATTGCGTTTTTGGAGGGATACGTTTGGAAACACCAATAATGATGCTTGATGAAAATACGGACCTTGCAACAAAACAGATGCTCCAAAAGGTTGTTGACAAGAAAAGGAAATTTGAAAAATATAAATTTAGGCATAATTTCATTATTTGGTTAACGATCATCTCAAGCTTCATATATTTGCTTTACTTATACTATTCAATTATACTCCCTTATTCATATTCTTTCTGGTCTATGTTTTCTGCATTTGTAGATAACTCTAAAAACCTATATATGTTAATTCTAACCATTGGATTGTTTGGTTTAATGAACCTATTAAAACAGAAACGAGAAAAGGCGGAAAAAGAATTTCATGACTTAAGGAGAGAAATTGTTGATAAGAGTAAGGATCTTTGGAAAAAGGAAGAGGCATGGAAGAATCGCCATCAAGTCTTTGAAATGATGAAAAATAATTATGACATCAATCTCTTTTATGAAAGTAAATAAGAAGCAGCTAGAAAGCTGCTTCTGCAATTCTAAAAAAATTGCTTTTTGCCCTGCTCTTCTTTTAGAATTTCAACTGCTTCCCTAAACCTTTGGGAATGGACAACTTCCCGCTCACGTAAGAATCTTAATCCATCGTTTAAATCAGGATCGTCACTTAAGTTAATGAGCCATTGGTATGTCGCTCTTGCCTTTTCTTCAGCAGCGATATCTTCATATAGGTCTGCGATTGGGTCGCCTTTAGCTTGAATGTAAGTAGCAGTCCAAGGGACGCCAGCGGCATTGTGGTAAAATAATGCCTTATCGTGGTCAGCATAATGATCCCCTAGGCCAGCTGCCTTTAATTGTTCTGGAGTTGCGTCCTTAGTTAACTTATACACCATGGTGGCAATCATTTCGAGGTGGGCAAACTCCTCTGTTCCAATATCTGTCAGTAAGCCAATAACCTTATCTGGAATGGTATAACGTTGATTTAAATAACGAAGTGCGGCAGCAAGTTCCCCATCGGCACCACCATACTGCTCAATTAAAAATTTAGCTAGCATTGGATTGCATATACTTACTCTTACTGGATATTGGAGTTTCTTTTCATAAATCCACATTGCTATTTCTCCCTCCTTTAATAAAGGTAAATCTTGCCTTTATTTGATTATGATCTAATCAGGCAATCATAATTGCCACGGCCAAGGAGGATCATTCCAATTCCATGGTGTACCGGAAAAGCTGTTACCGAACTGCAATAATGGCCCAAAATTTTCTTCAAATATTTTTTTTAACCTTCTTCTTTCCTTAGCAAAGTGATTAAACTGATTAATCGCTTCCACATCTTGGTCATGGGTATCTAAATAGAGGGTTAGTTCCACTAAGACAAAATCAACTGCTTGAAGCTGTTCCATTAATTGATAAAACTCATTTGGCATCTGTTTCATGGATTTCCACCCTCCCTAGGTCTTTCATTAGGACCAAAGTATGGATCATAAAAAACCTTCCATAAGGTTCCAGCTCTAAGTGCTTCCATTGGACTAAATTGTGGAAGGTTTGGGGGTTGAAATCCTAGAAAAAGATTAGGCGGTGTGGAGTAGGTTTTAACTTTGATTGGGGGACAGGGATCGAACGGGCTTACAAAAGGATAGTAAGCTTTATGATGCGAGAACATGTATATCCTCCTTTTTATGTTATTATTGATTAAGCCACACATTAGAGAGAGATCCTAGAGTTTTATCTATCATAAAAGACTTAAGAGAAAAAGACTCCCCCTCTATAAGTAGAAGTATCACTTAATCAATTGATTGTATGAAAAGAATTCTATTTTTATGTTGATAATAAAGTGAAAAGAGGAAATTAATCTGGATTTGTGGAAATATATACATAGGCCAAATTACATGAGGTGATGACGATGTTTGTTAAGAGTATTATGATTCCTAAGCATTTAACGATTTCAGTTCAAGAAACGGACACGTTGGAGGCTGCGTTAGAGAAATTAGAGGAAAATAAGATTGACGGAATGCCTATTTTAAAGGAAGACGAATACATTGGGGTTGTGACAAGATACAATATATATGAAAATTATTTTAAATCGAATCAACCAAAAGAGGTTTTCTTAAAACAAACTCAAGTCAAGGAAATCGTATCCCATCAAAATAAATTCTTATTAGGGAAAGAATTATTCGAAGAAACCTTAATTGAATTAAAGGACTTTCCACTGTTGGCAGTGGTTGAAGAAAATCGTAAGTTTTTAGGAGTCGTAACGCGAGCAGATGTACTGGAGCAATTCCAATCGGTTTTTGGAAAAAATAGACCAGGTGTACGGATTACCTTTACATCGGTTGAAACGGAAGGAAGACTTGCTCGTTTATCTGAAATCGCTCATAATTTTCGAATCAAAATCATTTCTTTGGTCACATTTGATGAAACGGATAAGCTCGTTAGAAGGATCGTAATGAAAATCGAAAAGAAGGGCTACAGCGAGAAATTTATTAAAAAGCTTGAGGAATCAGGATTTAGAGTACTAGATATTCATGAAGACCAATAATATAATCTTTCCCTTCCAGACAAGGAGTTTGGAAGGGATTTTCATAATAACAAGGAAAAATTGATGACCTCTTTTTCGAAATGTCATTTTATTAGTTGATTTATAAAAGGGAAAATAATAAAGGAGGCTGACGCTTATTACATATTTTTTAATTATTATAATATTGGCTGTTATGGTCAGCGTATTTGTTTATATGTATAAAGAAGCTTATGAGAATAGGGTGGTTTATCACACCTTAGAATTCTCCGATTTTCCAGGAAGTTTCGGGCAGATACATTTATTCTTTATTTCAGATATTCATAAGCGGATCATCGATGATTCGATTATTAATGAAGTGAAAGGGAAGGCAGATATTGTGATAATTGGCGGAGATCTGCTTGAAAAAAATGTTTCCTTAGACCATGTTGGAACAAACCTTACGAAATTAAAGAAGGTAGCTCCAATATATTTCGTTTGGGGAAATAATGATTATGAAATAGATTACCACTTACTTGATGCCACACTTTTAGAACACGGAGTGAAGATTCTCGATAATACATCTGCAACCTTTGAATCGGAATTAGGAGAACGTTTTGCATTATTAGGGATTGATGATATTAGTCAAGAAAGAGACAGACTAGACCTAGCTCTATTAGATACAGGAGAGATAAAGTTTAAGGTGTTAGTAAGCCACAATCCGAAAATTATCGAGAAAATAAATTCTGATCAGCAAATTCAGCTTATCTTAAGTGGACATACCCATGGGGGACAGATTCATATTTTGGGTTACAGTCCCTTTAAAAAAGGTGGGATAGAAAAAATTAATGATACGGTTTTGCTTATCAGTAATGGATACGGGACGACGATGCTTCCATTAAGACTTGGAGCAAAAGCCGAAACTCATTTAATTACTTTAACAAAAAATTTGAAGGAAATTTAAAATAGTTATCTAATTTTTATTATAAGCCGTGCCTTGGCAAGTCTAGTCGAATCACCAACTAACAAATGCTTCATACACTAAAGCAAGAGTTCTGTTCAAGGCAGGAGGCATAATGATGCGCTTGGAACGATTAACCTATAATAAGATAAAAATATTTTTAACAACAGATGATCTATCTGATAGGGGTTTAACTAAAGAGGATATATGGAAGGATTCTCTGAAATGGCACCAATTATTTCATGAAATGCTTGAGGAAGCAAACGAGGAATTTGGGGTAGATTTTCATGGTTCAGTTGCTGTTGAAATCTTTTCCATCCAAGCTCAAGGAATGATTATGATTGTAACGATTGAAGACCAAGAGGAAGAAAATTTAAATGATCCCTTTCTTGAGATGCATGTTTCGTTTAACGGAAGAGAAGAATTACTCTTTTCCTTTATTGATTTTGAAGATGTAATTCAGCTTTCCAAAAGGTTACAATCAGCTGGTTACTTGAAAGGTAGTTTATATCATATGAATCAAACATATTATTTTTATATAAATGATGTACTTAACGACGATCTTGATTATATTACTGCCATTCTTGCAGAATATGGCCAATGTTCCTTTTCTAGTATCCATTACATTGAGGAGTACGGCAAACGGATCATTGAAAACCAAGCAGTCAAAGAAATTCTTCAACATTTTCGTTAATAACAAATAGAAGATAACAGTCTGGAGGCAAGCAAATGCTTGCCTTTATATATGAAGTAATCAAGAGGATTATTTTGGGAATTTATGACCGATTCATCTTTTGTATAAAACCGATTTAATATACATCCATTTTATATATGAGACAAGCTGCATTAGCTCCTATGAAAATGAGGAAAAGCCTTTATACGTTATATGGTAGCGGTTACATTTTGCTTCAAGAAATGTGAAAAAGTGTATCTTTCATCTTGAATATATTAATTAAAGGTGTATACTTGTGACTGATACGGCACATTAGAAAAAGTGATTTTTAGGGGGTTAACGAATGGTGGCCGAAAAGGGTACTGAAAATACAAAACATGATGTATTAATATCAACTCAAACTGTTATTCATAAAGCATTAGAAAAATTAGGCTATCCTGAAGAGGTATATGAATTGCTGAAGGAACCATTAAGAATGTTGACTGTGAAAATCCCTGTAAGAATGGATGACGGTTCGGTAAAAATTTTTACTGGCTATCGTGCTCAGCATAATGATGCAGTGGGACCAACTAAGGGTGGAATAAGATTTCATCCAAACGTTTCTGAAAAAGAAGTTAAAGCGCTCTCAATATGGATGAGTTTAAAATGTGGAATCGTTGATCTTCCGTATGGTGGAGGAAAGGGTGGTATCGTCTGTGACCCACGTGATATGTCATTTCGCGAATTAGAAAGATTAAGTCGCGGATATGTTAGAGCTATCAGCCAAATAGTCGGTCCAACAAAAGATATTCCGGCTCCAGATGTATTTACAAACTCACAAATTATGGCATGGATGATGGATGAATATAGCCGAATTGATGAATTTAATTCACCAGGTTTTATTACAGGAAAACCACTAGTTTTAGGTGGCTCACATGGTCGTGAATCAGCTACGGCAAAAGGGGTAACCATTTGTATTCGTGAGGCAGCTAAAAGAAAAGGAATTGAATTGAAAGGCGCCCGTGTTATCGTACAAGGATTTGGGAATGCAGGCAGCTTCTTATCTAAATTTATGCATGATGCCGGAGCAAAGGTTGTCGGTATATCGGATGCTTATGGCGCTTTATATAATAAGGATGGACTAGATATCGATTACTTATTAGATCGTAGAGACAGCTTTGGCACGGTTACTAAACTATTTAATAATACAATAACAAATAAAGAACTACTTGAGCTTGAATGCGATATTTTAGTTCCGGCTGCCATTGAAAATCAAATAACTGAAGAAAATGCTCATAATATTAATGCAAAGATCGTCGTAGAAGCGGCTAACGGTCCAACCACATTAGAAGCTACTAAAATCTTAACTGAAAGAGGAATTTTATTAGTACCTGATGTTTTAGCCTCAGCAGGTGGTGTCACAGTTTCCTATTTTGAGTGGGTTCAAAACAATCAGGGCTATTATTGGTCAGAAGAAGAAGTAGATGAAAAATTAGAGCGTGTAATGGTAAGATCATTTAACAATATTTATGAAACTGCACAAACTCGTCGCGTAGATATGCGTTTAGCAGCCTATATGGTTGGTGTAAGGAAAATGGCGGAAGCTTCAAGGTTCCGCGGCTGGATATAATAATTAAAAGGTGCCTGGCATTACAAAGTTCTATATCTAGATTCTTTTTTGAAAGAATTGAAACCGGATATAGAGTGGTGTGGTGCTTGGCACCTGCGTTTTTGAGATAGCCTATCTTATTATTAAGATATCATCCTTTTAAGGAGTGAAAAACATGAAAAAAGAAGAAGATGCGATTATTATCGGGGGTGGCCCATGTGGTTTAGCTGCAGCAATCTCTTTAAAGGAGATTAATAAAGAACCATTGGTCATTGAAAAAGGAAATGTCGTTAATGCTATTTATCATTACCCTACTCACCAAACATTCTTCAGTACAAGTGAAAAGCTTGAAATTGGACAAGTCCCCTTTGTAACGGAAGAGTATAAGCCAAAAAGAAACCAGGCACTTGTTTATTATCGTGAGGTTGTAAAAAGAAAAGACATAAGAGTGAATGCATTTGAAAGGGTCCTATCGGTCGAAAAACAGGAGGATGGGAATTTTATTGTAATCACCGAAAAGGATGAATATATTACCCCAAATGTGATTGTAGCGACAGGGTATTACGATCATCCAAATTATATGAATATTCCCGGTGAAGATTTACCTAAGGTATTCCATTATTTTAAGGAAGCTCATCCATATTTCAATAAAGATGTAGTGGTTGTTGGAGGAAAGAATTCAAGTGTTGATGCAACCTTGGAGCTCGTGAAAGCGGGAGCGAGAGTAACGGTGATATACAGGGGGAATGAGTATTCTCCAAGCATTAAGCCTTGGATTTTACCAGAGTTTGACTCTCTGATTCGAAATGGAATAGTCAAAATGGAATTTAATGCAAATATTAAAGAAATCCGTGAAGAGACAGTCATTTATGTAAAAGAAAAGAAAGAAATTGAGATAAAAAATGATTTTGTGTTTGCGATGACTGGTTATCATCCTGATCATAGTTTCTTGAAGACCATGGGTGTTGGGGTGGAACAAGAAACAGGAAGACCAATTTATAATCCGGATACAATGGAGACGAATGTCCCAGGTATTTTTATTGCTGGTGTCATTGCTGCAGGTAATAATGCTAATGAAATATTTATTGAAAATGGTCGCTTTCATGGTGGACAAATTGCAAAAGCGATAAAAGAGCGGGAAGAAAAAGAAAATAATTAAAAAAGATAACCAAGGGCTCGAAAGGTCTTTGGTTATCTTTATAAATAAAAGTGATTATACTTGAAAGATCTCTTCAATTTCTTTAAGTGAATTCGTTGTTTCTAAGGCAATTAATAACTTTAACCTTGCCTTTTGCCCGTTTAAACCGTTTGAGAAAATCACCCCTAAGTCTTTCAAGTGTTTCCCCCCGCCTTCATATTCATAGATATCTTGTGCAATACCGTTAAAACATCGGGAAACAAGAATGACCGGAATTTTATCCATTAGTAATGCCTTAATTCCTTCAATCGTAGCAGGAGGAAGGTTTCCTTGACCAAGTGCTTCGATAACAACCCCATCAAATCCTAATTCCCTTATCGCTAATAATAGAGAAGAATCCATCCCGGCATGTGCTTTAATCAGTACAACCCTTTTTGAAACATCTTTGATATCATAGCATTCTCTTTTAGTTGGTGCATGATGGAATATGATCCCTCTCTTTGTTACAATTCCAATGGGTCCATACTGTGGACTTTGAAAGGTTGATACATTACTAGTATGGGTTTTTGTTACGTTTTCAGCTGTATGAATTTCATCATTTAGAACGACTAATACCCCTTTATTTTTTGCTTCTTCACATTTTGCGACTCTTATAGAAGAAATTAAATTATAAAGGCCATCTGAGCCAATCTCGTTGCTAGAACGCATCGCCCCAGTGACAACAATGGGAATGGAAGTTTTTACAGTAAGATCCAAGAAATAGGCTGTTTCTTCCAAAGTATCCGTTCCATGGGTAATAACAACTCCGCTAATGTGATCGTCACTTATTTTCCTTTCAATTATCCCCTTTATTTGAAGCATCTCCTTTGTAGTTATATGAGGGGATGGCAATTGAAAGGGTTCTTCAACAATTAAATCGGCAAGCTGCAAAAGTTCATTCGTTCTTTCTTTTATTGGGTTAGTGTCACTTGGTTTCACTGCTCCTGTTTCTGTATCTTCACTCATAGAGATGGTCCCGCCTGTGTGAATAACCAATATTTTTTTCTTCATTTCTCTCCTCCAGTAATTCCTAATAATAAGATATTCCCAAAAGTGAATAATCCATTTTCTTTCTTTACATTACATGATACGATTAAGAAAACAGATTGAAAAGAGGGTTCTCATGCTGGGAATATTATCCGCAGGGTTAGCACCTGGTATGGCTTTGCTAAGTTACTTCTACCTAAAAGACCAATATGAATCAGAGCCATTACCAATGGTTTTCAGAACTTTTATTTTCGGTGCTTTACTTGTTTTTCCAATAATGTTTATCCAGCATGTATTAAGTTCGGAAAACATGCTGAATTCAAATATAGTCAATGCCTTTGTTTATACAGGAATGTTAGAGGAATTTTTTAAATGGTTTATTCTTTTTTATACAGCCTACCAACATGTTGAATTTGATGAACCTTATGATGGTGTGGTATATGGTGCTGCTGTCTCACTTGGATTTGCCACAGTTGAAAATATCCTATATCTTATTTCGAATGGTTTAGAATTTGCCTTTGGTCGTGCATTTCTTCCCGTTTCTAGTCATGCCTTATTCGGAGTAATTATGGGATACTATCTTGGAAAAGGCAAATTTACGTTACAATCTAAGAATAAATGGTTAATATTATCTCTACTTATTCCAATCTTTCTCCACGGTGTTTATGATTATATCCTTATTTCCATTGAGCATTGGTTAAATTATATTTTACCCTTTATGATTTTTTTATGGTGGCTTGGATTAAAAAAGGTAAAAAGCGCAAGAGCTTTAAGTGCTCAATATGCTCGCAAACAAATAAGTCTTCAATAAACTCTTCATTTATAAATGAAGGGTTTTTTGTTTGTTAAGCTCCTAATAATTCAAAGGTAGAGTGGTGTATTATCTAATCTAAAATTAAATCTATTAAGGAATTTTGAATAAAAATCCAACTTCTACAAAAAATAGGTTTACTGTAAAATGATTGACACCTGGGGGGGTTAAAACAAATGACAATGAAATATTTGAAAGTTTTACTAGTTGTCACCCTTAGTATTTTGTTTATTCCATCAAATCCTTTTGTACAAAAAGCAAACGCCTTTTCGAATCAAGTCATCCAACAAGGAGCAACAGGTGATGATGTAATCGAACTACAAGCGAGATTACAGTACTTAGGGTTTTTTAATGGAAAAATAGATGGAGTATTCGGATGGGGTACCTATTGGGCATTAAGAAACTTTCAATATGAATTTGGATTGCCAATTGATGGACTTGCAGGAGCAACGACGAAGGCGAAATTAGTAAAGGCTTCAAAATATAATAAACAATATGTTTTGGACCAAATCAACAAAGGAGGAAAATTTACCCATTACGGTGGTGTAGATATCTCGAAACAAAGTAAACCTAATGGGAAAAACGCAGCTCCGGCCAAAAAGCCTGCGGCAAAACCAAATACTCAAGCCAAAACGAACTCAACACCAAAAGCAAAAACGAACACAACATCAAAACCAAAAGCATCCGCTGCCAAAGGAGCAACAGCTGCAAATGTTCCAAATGGCTTTTCTCAAAATGATATTAAGTTAATGGCTAATGCAGTTCATGGAGAATCAAGAGGTGAGCCATATATTGGGCAAGTTGCCGTAGCATCCGTAATATTAAATCGTGTTCAAAGTGCATCTTTCCCAAATACAGTTTCAGGCGTCATTTTCGAGCCAGGGGCTTTTACAGCCGTAGCAGATGGACAAATATGGCTAACCCCGAATGAGACCTCAAAAAAGGCTGTTCTTGACGCAATAAATGGATGGGATCCAACTGGAGAGGCTATTTATTATTTTAATCCTGATACAGCTACGAGCGCGTGGATTTGGGGTAGACCTCAAATTAAGCGAATAGGGAAGCATATATTCTGTAAATAGTGAGGTGAAAAATCATGCTTAGAGGAATTTTAATTGCGGTTTTAGTATTAGGAGTAGCGGGTACTGCGTTTTGGGGGTACCAGGAACACCGAGAAAAAAATGCCGTACTATTAAATGCTGAAAATAATTACCAGAGAGCCTTCCATGATTTAACCTTTCAAATGGATTTATTAAATGACAAAATAGGGTCTACACTTGCAATGAATTCTAGAAGTTCGCTTTCTCCATCGCTCGCGGAGGTTTGGAAAATTACATCAGACGCCCATATTGATGTTGGACAGCTGCCACTCACATTATTACCCTTTAATAAAACAGAAGAATTTCTGGCTAATATTGGGGACTTTAGTTATCGTACGGCAATTAGAGATTTGGATAAAGAACCGCTTACTGATAAAGAATATTCCACTCTTCAAAAGCTTTACGACCAATCAGCTGATATTCAAAGTGAACTAAGAAAGGTTCAACACTTAGTCTTAAAGAATAATTTAAGATGGATGGACGTTGAGCTAGCACTTGCTACCGGAAAGCAATCTGGTGATAACACGATTATTGATGGATTTAAAACAGTTGAACAAACTGTCCAAAGCTTCGGAGAGACGGAATTAGGGGCGACAATGGTCGGTATGCAGAAGCAAGATGAGAATTATAAGCATTTAAAGGGTGAAATCATTACAAAAAATGAGGCAGTTTCAACTGCCAAGAAGTATTCCGGGTTAGGAACGAATGTGGATGTGAAGGTAACAGAAAGTGGCAAAGGTTCTGATTATGGTTTCTATAGTATATCTATTGAACATAAAGGCTCAAACGAAGAAGCGAATATGGATATCACCAAAAAAGGCGGTTATCCGATTTGGTTTATATTATCAAGGGATGTGAATAAGCAAAAAATTAGTTTGAATGATGCGAGTAATCGAGCTGCTAAGTTTTTAAAAGCTCATAACTTTAAAAGCTTAGTCCCTTTTGAAAGTGCACAATATGATCATATTGGTGTCTTTACTTTTGTAACAGAGCAAGACGGGGTAAGAATTTATCCCGAATCGATAAAAATAAAAGTTGCTCTTGATAATGGAAATATTCTAGGATTTTCAGCAGAAGACTACTTAAAAACACATCATACTCGAAATATCACAAAACCTAAGCTGAAGGAAAATGAGGCGAAGAAAGAGGTCAATCCGAAGCTTAAGGTCATGGAAAGCCGTCTCGCTGTTGTGTTGAACGATTTAAATAAAGAGGTTCTATGTTATGAATTTTTAGGGACCTTGGGCGAGGATACCTATAGGATTTTTATTAATGCTCAATCTGGAGACGAGGAAAAGGTAGAAAAATTAAACAATGCAGAACCTATATATGAAAACGCCGTCTAAAGAAAGGAATTGAGATTCCTTTCTTTTTTTACGAGAATATCTTCTGCTTATTATTGCTCCGGCAAAAGAAGCGTGTCATAATAAGTAATGCAAACTGTAACTACAGAAAGAATGTGGGAAGCATGATTAAAATTGGTGATATCATCACCTTAGAACTTAAGTACAGTGATAAATTTGAGAAATATAGATGTAAATTAGTCGAAAAGCAAGGAAACAATATATACATAGACTATCCAATAAATAATGATACAAACAAGACTGCTTTTCTTCTTGATGGAACTCAGTTAAAATGCACCTTTTTAGATAGCAATGGCACCGTATATTTATTTGAGTCTGAGGTTTTAGGTAGAGTGAGGCAAAACATTCCTATGCTCAAATTGTCCTATCCTGGAGAGGAGCATTTGGTCAAAATCCAACGAAGACAATTCGTTAGGATCGAAACATCCGTCGATGTGGCCATCCACCCTAAAGAAATTGAATTTGCGCCATTTACAGCTGTAACAGATGATATAAGTGCAGGTGGAGTTGCAATCATCACAAATAGTGAAACGAAGCTGAAGCAAGGGATGAAAATATATATCTGGTTAGTATTGCCCATGCAAAATGGGGATTACCACTATATGAAACTAGAGAGTAAAGTGGTCAGAATCATTCCAATGAACAAAGATTTGATCAAAATATCCATTCAATTTATCAATCCAAGTCCACATGAGCGACAATTACTCCTACGTTTTTGCTTTGAAAGACAATTAGCTTTAAAGAAAAAAGGCATTGAATTGTAGCATAAAAACATCTGAAACATCCAATAATGGTAGTAAAAACGGAGTTTCTCATGAAGACATTTGAAAAAATCCTTATAAAAATTATTGTTGTTCAATGTTTCTTTTTATTCATTACGCAAATCGTTTTTCACCATTATAATCATTTTCCAGAGCTTAAAAAGCTCACACAATACGAAGGTGTCGGAAAAAATAATTATACTGATTTTTTAGAGACATTAAGTAGAGAATGAGTCCTATTTAGGTGCTTGGCAACCATATATGGTGCCAGGCGTTTTTTCTTTTCTATTGATTCCAATAGGATAGAAATTTACAAAAAATCACAAGTTAACATGAGAGGATTTTACATACATATGTTAAAATAATAATGGTATAGAAACAACGTAGATGAATTAGGAGGCATTATGAAGAAAATTTCAATTGCATTAGATGGACCAGCAGCTGCAGGAAAAAGCACGGTTGCAAAAATAGTAGCTGAACGACTTTCATACATATATATTGACACAGGGGCTATGTATCGTGCATTAACATACAAGGCAATTTCAAATGCAGTCGATATGGAGGATGAAAGAACACTCATCAGCCTATTACATGAAACCAAAATTGAGCTATTTCCTAGTGAAAAAGGTCAGTTGGTCTACCTTGATGGAAAAGATGTAACAACAGAGATTCGAACACCTGAGGTGACCAATTCTGTTTCAACAGTGTCCAAGCATCGACTTGTTCGAGAAGAGATGGTGAAAAGACAACAAGGTTTTGCTGCAGATGGTGGTGTTGTCATGGATGGAAGAGATATTGGTACACATGTTCTACCAAATGCAGAAGTGAAAATCTTTATGCTTGCTAGTGTCACAGAAAGGGCAATTAGACGACATAATGAAAATTTACAAAAGGGGTATCCCTCTGATTTAGAGAAATTAAAGGAAGAAATCGCCACTCGTGATAGGCTTGATTCAGAAAGGGAAGTAGCTCCACTTAAAAAAGCGGAGGATGCAATTGAAATTGATACCACTTCCTTATCAATTGAAGAAGTCGTTGAAAAAATCATTGCATTGGCTAAGGAAAGGATCGGATGATTTTGACGTTTTACTCATTTGCAAAGTCAGTTGTGTACGGATTATTAAAACCGATTTACCGGTTTGATGTAATCGGTACAGAGAATTTCCCAAAAGAAGGTGGAGTACTAATCTGTACGAACCACATCGATAATCTAGATCCTCCAGTTGTTGGAATTACAGCACCCCGTCCCATTCATTTTTTTGCAAAAGAGGAATTAGTACATGTACCGGTCTTGGGGAAAATTGTATTAAACTTAAATATCGTGCCTGTAAAACGTGGAATGAGTGATCGCGAGGCATTAAGGAAAGGCCTTGCTGTTCTTAATGAAGGAAAGGTCCTTGGGATTTTTCCTGAAGGACATAGAAGTAAGACTGGTGAATTAGGTAAAGGATTAGCTGGTGCAGGTTTTTTTACATTAAGGTCTGATGCATTAGTCGTACCTTGTGCAATCATCGGTCCATATAAAGCCTTCAAGAGGCTGAAAGTCGTTTATGGAAAACCAATGGATATGAGTGAATATCGCGAGCGAAAGGCCTCTGCAAAAGAGGTTACAGAGGCAATAATGGCTCAGATAAAGGGTTTAATTGAGGAAAATAGATAGAAGATTTCTCGCTTGACAAAATAAAGCTTTTGTAAGAAGTTAGTAAAAAGGGTAATTTAATGCTAAGTCAAATGAGTAATCATTTGTAATTATTATGTAAACTACAACTCATCATAGAAGTGATTTACTGGTATTTCGATTGCCGTGGATTAAGGAGGAATACATATGTCAGAAGAAATGAATTCAGTTGAAGTAAAAAGTTTCGAAGTAGGGGAACATGTTTTTGGAACAGTAACAAAGATTGAAGAGAAACAAGTGATTGTTAGCGTACCAGATAGCAAGCTTGATGGAATTATTCCAATTAGTGAGCTTTCTAGTTTGCATGTTGAAAAAGCAGGAGATGCTGTTTCAGAAGGTGAGCAATTAGAGCTTGTTGTTACAAAAGTAGAGGAAGATGCATTAATTTTATCTAAGCGCAAAGTGGATGCTGAAAAGGCTTGGGATCAACTTCAAGTGAAATTTGAAGGCGGAGAAATTTTCAATGCAGAAATTAAGGATGTCGTTAAGGGTGGCTTAGTGGTCGACCTAGGTGTTCGAGGCTTCGTTCCAGCTTCATTAGTTGAATCTCATTTTGTTGAAGACTTTTCTGATTACAAGGGTAGGGAGCTTTCTTTAAAGATTGTAGAATTAGATCGCGAAAAGAATCGTTTGATTCTTTCCCATCGTGCAGTCATAGAAGAAGAAAAGGGAAAAAGAAAACAAGCGGTGATTGACTCATTAGAGGTTGGCCAAGTAATTGAAGGTACTGTACAGAGAATTACGGATTTTGGAGCATTTGTTGATATTGGTGGAATTGATGGCTTAGTTCATATTTCTCAATTATCCTATGAACATGTTGAAAAACCCTCTGATGTTGTGGAGGAGGGACAAAAGGTTCAAGTGAAGGTTTTGAATGTTGATCGCAATCATGATCGTATTTCATTATCTATCAAGGAAACATTACCAGGACCTTGGGCAAATATTTTAGAAAAGGCACCTAAAGGCTCAATTTTAGAAGGCACTGTGAGAAGAATTGTTCCTTATGGAGCATTTGTAGAATTATTCCCTGGGGTAGAAGGACTTGTTCATATTTCTCAAATCTCTCATAAACATATAGGCACTCCAAACGAAGTCCTAAAGGAAGGTCAAGTCATAAAGGTTAAAGTGCTTGATGTGAATGAAGAAGAACAAAGATTATCTTTAAGTATTAAGGAATTAGAGGAAAAGGAATCCGAAATTCCAGCCGATTATCAAATGCCAGAAGAAGCAAAAGGCTTTCAGCTTGGTGAAATGATTGGAGACCAATTAAAGAATTTAAAATAATTGCGGTGATCGATAGTGTCAAGATCAAAACGAAAATGGGAACATATACAATATGCACTCGCAACTGGACAGAAGCGCCGGAGTGGTTTTGAAGATATTACCTTCGTTCATCAGAGCTTGCCTGATTCATCCCTAGATCAGGTAAGCTTAAACACTAAAATTGGCGAACTTTCTTTAAGTTCGCCAATTTTAATTAATGCAATGACCGGTGGTGGCGGAGAAAAAACTACACAAATCAATCGGAACTTGGCGGAGGTAGCCAAAATGACCGGGGTCACGATTGCAGTAGGATCTCAAATGTCAGCATTAAAGGATCCTCTTGAGGAAGAATCCTACAAAATTATTAGGCAAACTAATCCGAATGGTATGGTTTTTGGAAATTTGGGTAGTGAAGCAACTGTCGATCAAGCAAAAAAGGCAGTCGATATGCTTGAAGCGAATGCCCTTCAAATTCATCTTAACACGGTTCAAGAATTAACCATGCCAGAGGGTGATCGGAATTTTACAGGGGCTCTTTCGAGAATTGAAGGCATTATCCGTCATGTGGAAGTTCCAGTGATTGTTAAGGAAGTTGGATTTGGTATGAGTATGGAAACAGTTCGTTCTCTTCAATCGATTGGTCCTGCAGCCATCGATGTTGGAGGGTTTGGTGGGACGAACTTCGCTGAGATTGAAAATAAACGGAGGTCAAACGCCCTCTCTTTCTTTAATGATTGGGGACTCCCTACCACGATATCAATTATCGAAGCGGTAGAATCTGCACATGAAATGGATATTATCGGGTCAGGAGGCCTTCAATCAAGCATGGACATTGCTAAGACCCTTTCGCTAGGTGCAAAGGCAGCAGGGCAAGCTGGCTTCCTTCTTAAAATATTAGTAAAAGAAGGAATAGAAGCGCTTAAAGAAAAAATAGATCAAACTCATCAAGAGCTTGCTATGATCATGACGGCCCTTGGTGCAAAAAACATCCTAGAATTAAATAATGTACCGATTGTGATTTCTGGTGATACCCATCATTGGCTTACTGAAAGAGGAATAAACACAAAAAAATTTAGCCAAAGAAAACTCGGTTAAAAAAGCTCTCTAAGCGAGAGCTTTTTTCGTTGTGTCAGCTATATTTCGAATCATTAAGTTTTCTTGCTTCCTCAGGACTTTGTAATTTTGTCGAACCAGGATAGTGAAGAGCTTGGTCTCTGTCAAGACCCACATCCTTACTTTTTCGTAATTTCTTTTCTTGACGATCTCTACCCATTTAAAACACCTCCATATGTTTAAAATGAATCTCTAATCAAAAGATTATTCATCAGGAGACTAAAGTACATAAGCATTAGTCATAATGGAAATAATAGGAGGTGTAACGTGGAGGGGATTTTATTTTATTGGGTTATTTGGTTTTTATGGATTATTACAACATTCTTCTTAAGTAAGACAAATCCCATACGGATAAAGGTAGCAATATGGCTCTTACTTTGTATCATTTTTTCAACAAGAAGGATTGAGCTTTTTCATATGCAATTTTCTTACTCATCTATTTATATTTTGATAACCATTTATTTTCTTGCTTCTAAATATTCATTGAAAAAAAGAATGTATCTGATTATTACATCACTCGTTGTAATGATGGCATATGTAAGTATTCTAATGTTTGAGTTGTTTGATCCAGTTTTATTAATAATTAAGAGAGAGTGGATCATTCCTCTAATATTGACTTATGTAGTATTTCTTTTGTATAACGAGACTGAAATGAGGTTAATTTCATTATTAGCAGGAACAGTTCATGGAGAAGTTTTATTTTCTATCATTGTTGAAAAGTTAACAGCAGGCTATACGATTGGATCCCTTGTCTATCTGGATGTAATTGCAATTACTACAACGATGATTCTAGGATGGTATGGGATTGAAAGAATGGCGGCATACTTTAATCTGCATTTCCAGCAATTAGAAAAGGAAAAGCAAAAAACACCATGAGGGTACTGTTTTATACTGGTTATGCTTATTCCTTTAAATCTTTCCATTGCTTGGAAGTTTTCTCTTTGGTAAGATATTTAAGTTAGAAAGGCTATAGAGAGAGGATGATACTCATGTCTAAACCGGTGGTAGCGATTGTGGGACGCCCAAACGTAGGCAAGTCGACAATCTTTAATAGAATAGTTGGAGATCGAATTTCAATTGTAGAGGACATCCCTGGGGTCACTAGGGATCGTATTTATAGCTCGGCAGAATGGTTAAATCATGATTTTAACATCATTGATACGGGTGGAATTGATATTGGCGACGAGCCATTTTTAGAACAAATCCGTGCTCAGGCTGAAATAGCTATTAATGAAGCAGATGTAATTATCTTTTTGACAAATGGTCGAGAAGGAGTAACTGCGGCAGATGAAGAAGTGGCAAAAATATTATACAAAGCAAAGAAGCCAGTTGTACTTGGTGTGAACAAAATTGATAATCCAGATATGCGTAGTCAAATATATGATTTTTATTCATTAGGGTTTGGAGAGCCATTCCCGATATCAGGATCACATGGTTTAGGATTAGGAGATCTTCTTGATGAGGCAGCAAAGTACTTTCCAAAAGGGAAGGATAAAGATTACGAAGATGATGTAATAAAATTTTCATTAATAGGTCGTCCAAATGTAGGGAAATCCTCTTTAGTTAATGCTATTCTTGGAGAAGATAGGGTTATTGTTAGTAACATTGCAGGGACAACAAGAGATGCAATTGATTCTACGGTGACTTACAATGGAGAAAAGTATGTTATTATTGATACAGCAGGTATGCGTAAAAAAGGAAAGGTTTATGAGAGCACTGAAAAATATAGCGTGCTCCGAGCCTTAAAAGCGATTGAACGCTCTGATGTTGTTCTTGTTGTATTAGATGGTGAAGAAGGTATTATTGAACAGGACAAGAAAATAGCAGGCTATGCCCATGAAGCTGGACGAGCTGTTATCATTGTCGTTAATAAATGGGATGCGGTTGAAAAAGATGAAAAGACCATGAAGGAATTTGAAACAAATATTAGAGAGCATTTTCTCTTTTTAGACTATGCTCCGATTGTATTCTTGTCAGCAAAAACCAGGAAACGGATTCATACCCTCATCCCAATGATTAATTTAGCCAGTGAAAACCATAATAAACGTGTTGAAACAAGCGTTCTAAACGATATCATTATGGATGCTGTTGCAATGAATCCGACTCCTACTGATAAGGGAAAACGGTTAAAAATTTATTATGTCACTCAAGTCTCTGTTAAGCCACCTACATTTATTGTTTTTGTTAATGATCCAGAGCTACTTCATTTTTCCTATAAACGTTTTTTAGAGAATCGAATTCGAGATGCATTTGGTTTTGAAGGCACACCAATTCGTTTATTAGCTAGAGAGAGAAAATAAGAGGGATGTGTTTGTGATGGGTAAAGCTGAAAAGATTTCTGTATTAGGAGCAGGTAGTTGGGGGACAGCTTTGGCAATGGTTTTGGCGGATAATGGTCATGAGGTAAGGCTTTGGGGGAATAATCCTGATCATATTGATGAGATTAATGCAAAGCATACAAATAGTCAGTATTTGCCTGAAATTGCTCTCCCTGAATCAATTAAAGGGTTCTTATCATTAGAGGAAGTCTTGTCTGGGGTGTCAACAATCATTCTAGCTGTCCCTACGAAAGCGATTCGGGAAGTAATTCAACGGACTGTCGCCATAAGAAAGGAACCGTTAACAATCGTTCATGTCAGCAAAGGAATTGAGCCAGATACCCTCTTAAGAATTTCAGAAATGATTGAGGAAGAAATGCCTGAAGATTTATTAGGGGAAATCGTTGTGCTGTCAGGTCCAAGTCATGCGGAAGAAGTAAGCAGAAGACATCCAACTACAGTTGCAGTATCTTCAAAAAATATGAAGGCTGCTGAAAAGGTTCAAGACTTATTTATTAATCAAAACTTCCGAGTGTACACGAATCCTGATCTCATCGGTGTTGAAATCGGTGGAGCTTTAAAAAATATTATTGCATTAGCTGCTGGAATCTCTGATGGTCTTGGATATGGAGATAATGCCAAAGCAGCATTAATGACAAGAGGAATAGCCGAAATAGCAAGATTAGGAATCAAAATGGGAGCCAGCCCATTAACCTTTTCTGGACTAGCAGGGATTGGAGACTTAATTGTAACTTGTACCAGTGTTCACTCTCGTAATTGGAGAGCTGGTAATTTACTTGGAAAGGGTCAAAATCTCCAAGAAGTTTTGGATAACATGGGCATGGTCGTAGAAGGTGTAAGAACGACAAAAGCGGCTTTTCAGCTTTCACAAAAATATGAAGTGTCTATGCCTATTACAAATGCTCTGTATCGTATATTATTTGAAAATAAAAATCCAAAGGATGAGGTCGATTCTTTGATGGGACGTCCAAAGACTCATGAAATGGAAGACCTTGCAAATGAATTGGATAATCAAATCCAACAATAAAGGGTTAAAAATATTTTTATTAAAGCGTTCGATATTTGAAACTGATATTCTTTAGTTAGAATATTTTCCTATAATTATCCTGAAAATATAGGCTTTCGAGGATACAAGAGACTATTATTTTGCATAAAATACTTTGAAGCAAACTGGTGGAATCAGCATGTGTGTGGGTATTTAGTCAAATGGACTGAAGTAAGAAATTCGCCCTTCTTTACTTCAGTTTTTTTATGTTGAAAAAGACCCAATATGTTATAATACTCTCGAATAAAGGAGAGGATTAATTATGTCAGAGTCGATGCTAAAAATGTGGATATCCATAGCTGGAATGGGGTTTATGGTATTATCCATATTATTAATTTTATTCAGCCGTTATAAGTTAAAAGGTTTTTTTAAATTTATTGTTGCCCTAATTGCCTATATTTTTATGATACTATCAGGTTTAATTATTATTCTTATTGTATTTAGCGGACCGACCGTTTAATAAGTATATACATAGAGGATTGATCATAATGAGCAAAAACAATAGTATATCGTTATTACTTACTGCATGTATCATTTTTCTTTTGACAGGCTGTGCTTATCCAAAGGAAAAGCTACAGCAAAACCAGGTACCTTATGAGGATCAAATTAGTGCAGTTCAAAAGGCTGTCGATAACTTTCAAAAGGATAATGATGGGATATTACCAATTAAAACAAAGGATCTTTCAACACCAATCTATCAAAAATACCCTATTGATTTTAAAAAGCTAACACCGAAATATATGGCGGAGCCCCCGGGAAATGCCTTTGAATCTGGGGGTGTTTTTCAATATGTCCTTGTAGATGTTGAAAAAAAACCAACAGTGAAGATTTTTGATTTAAGAATAGCTGAGACCATAAGAGATTTGAAGCTTCATTTAAAAGCAAAAAAGTATCCGCCCTATAAAGAAGTGCTAACAAACAATGTTTTTTCACTAGATTATAAGAAGCTTGGTTATGATGAGGAACCGCTTGTGACAAGTCCGTATTCAAATCAAGGACTTCCTTTAATCATTACCGGAGAATCTGAAATTTACGTGGATTATCGTAAAGACTTGGCCCAGGCCCTTCAAAAAAATAATGATTATAAGCCAGGGGAGGATATAAGAGATATCCTAGTTAAAGACTCAATCTTTGTTCCGGCTTATTCATTGCCATATACCATTGATGAAAAAACAGAGGAACCAATCTTTTTAGAGAAATAGTCATAACTCTTCTTTTACAAAAATATATTGTAAAAGAAGGGTTATTTTTTTATTCTTGCATGACTTATTGAATATATAAAATAAGATATTTTCTATAAGAAACTATCGATAAGGAGGTAAAAAAATTTTTTTCAAAAATGGTCATAACGTTGTAGGACAACAACATAAATATATACTGTTTAAACTATTAATTAGGATAAAATTTTCCCACTAACTCACGATACAGGAGGGGATCACTTGGAAAAGGTAGATATTTTTAAAGATATTGCCGAAAGAACAGGCGGCGATATCTATCTTGGAATAGTTGGTGCTGTAAGAACAGGAAAATCTACATTCATTAAAAAATTTATGGAGCTTGTTGTTATTCCGAATATAAACAATGAAGCAGAGCGTGCCCGCACGCAAGACGAGTTACCACAAAGTGCTGCTGGAAAAACCATTATGACAACTGAGCCAAAGTTTGTTCCAAATCAGGCGGCGACGATTCACGTTGATGAAGGCCTGGATGTCAATATTCGACTTGTGGATTGTGTCGGATATACGGTCCCAGGGGCAAAGGGTTATGAAGATGAAAATGGTCCAAGGATGATTACCACTCCATGGTATGAAGAGCCTATCCCATTTCACGAAGCAGCTGAAATAGGTACAAGAAAGGTGATTCAAGAGCATTCAACCATTGGAGTAGTCATTACTACTGATGGTACTATAGGAGAAATTCCAAGGGCTAATTATCTTGAAGCAGAAGAAAGAGTGATTTCTGAATTAAAGGAAGTTGGCAAACCATTTATTATGGTCATCAATAGTGTGCAGCCACATCACCCAAATACAGAAGCATTAAGAAATAATCTTGCTGAAAAATACGATATTCCAGTGATTGCGATGAGTGTTGAAAGCATGAGAGAAGCAGATGTATTGAACGTGATGCGTGAGGCGCTTTATGAATTCCCTGTACTAGAAGTGAATGTAAATCTTCCTAGCTGGGTAATGGTGCTACGCGAGAACCATTGGTTACGTGAAAGCTATCAAGAAGCTGTTAAGAACACTGTGAAGGACATTAAAAGGCTAAGAGATGTGGATCGAGTAGTCAATCAATTTACGGATTATGATTTCATCGAGAATGCTAGCCTTGCAGGTATTGAAATGGGGCAGGGCGTAGCGGAGATTGACCTATTTGCTCCGGATGAACTCTATGATGATATTCTAAAGGAAATTGTGGGTGTGGAAATTCGGGGAAAAGATCATTTGCTAGAACTAATGCAAGATTTCTCTCATGCTAAACAAGAGTATGATCAAATTGCTGATGCATTGAGAATGGTTAAACAAACCGGCTACGGTATTGCTGCTCCATCATTAGCAGATATGAGTTTAGATGAGCCTGAAATCATTCGCCAAGGTGCAAGGTTTGGGGTGCGCCTAAAAGCAGTAGCACCATCAATTCATATGATTAAGGTAGATGTTGAATCAGAATTTGCACCTATCATCGGAACTGAAAAGCAAAGTGAAGAGCTAGTTCGATATTTAATGCAAGATTTTGAAGATGACCCGCTTTCTATTTGGAATTCAGATATCTTTGGGCGCAGCTTAAGTTCCATCGTCAGAGAAGGCATTCAAGCTAAACTTTCCTTAATGCCTGAGAATGCTCGCTATAAATTAAAAGAAACATTAGAGAGAATCATCAATGAAGGCTCCGGCGGTCTAATTGCTATCATATTATAGAAATCGACTCCTTTTTAGGGGTCTTTTTTCTGCTTATTTAATAAAAGTATGAAAAAAATAGCAAAATTTATAGGATTATGAAGAAAAATAAGAAAAGATTCCCACTAAATCAACAAATATCCTTGATAACCCTTGTTTATTATGATAATCTTTTATCAGAATTAACGTTGCGATAGCCTAGAAGCCTTGCGAATAAAGGTTTTTTTCATAAAAAGTTGACTTATTTTGACTCATATTTTAATATAAGTCAAGTTGTCAATTTAATTTCATCGCAACGAATAAAATTCAATATTTTTGTTTAGTAATGAAGATAAGATTCTTTATTTTATCGAGTTTTTTGGGAGGAGGTGAAAGGCATGAACAAGACAGAACTTATTAACGCAGTTGCTGAAGCTAGTGAATTATCAAAGAAAGATGCTACTAAAGCAGTTGATGCTGTATTCGAGTCCATTTTAAATGCTTTAAAAGATGGTGACAAAGTTCAATTAATCGGTTTTGGTAACTTTGAGGTACGTGAGCGCGCTGCACGTAAAGGTCGCAATCCTCAAACTGGGGAAGAAATTGAAATTGCTGCTAGCAAAGTTCCTGCTTTTAAACCAGGTAAAGCACTTAAAGATGCAGTAAAATAATTATTACATAAAACTTTAAGTTTTAACAAAAGGCTGCGATAATTCGCAGCCTTTTTGTGTGTTTAAAAAACAAATCACCATTTTTGCTAGGATTGAAATGGTTGTGCTAATATTAAACATGTCAGGTAGGAATCATCTTAGGAGGAAGGTAAATGGGAAATGTCAATCGTGCCCAAATTGAAGAGGCGGTACGTTTAATATTAGAAGCAATCGGGGAAGACCCAAATCGCGAAGGTCTATTGGATACACCAAAGAGAGTAGCAAAAATGTACGAAGAGGTATTTAGCGGTCTAAATCAGGATCCAAAGGAATATTTTGAAACAATATTCGGAGAGGATCATGAAGAATTAGTTTTAGTCAAGGATATTCCGTTTTATTCCATGTGTGAGCATCATTTAGTCCCTTTCTTTGGCAAGGCACATGTAGCATATATTCCGAGAAATGGTAGAGTAACAGGTTTAAGTAAGCTTGCAAGAGCGGTTGAGGCAGTCGCAAGAAGACCACAGCTTCAAGAACGTATTACATCGTCCATTGCTGATGCGATTATGGAACAACTTGAGCCCCATGGGGTAATGGTAGTCGTGGAAGCTGAACACATGTGTATGACCATGCGTGGGGTTAAGAAACCCGGCTCCAAAACAGTTACCTCGGCAGTAAGAGGTAATTTAGTGAGTGATTCCACAGCTAGAGCGGAAATATTAACGTTAATTAAATAATAAAAGTAAATAAAAGGCTGAAAGAACCTTTTCTTTGAGCCTTTTATTTAGAGGTTGTACCGGCTTTCGAGTTTAACTGAGCTAATTGAAAAGCCTTTCAAAAAAAAGTGTGTGGGGTGATATAATGGATAAAAAGTCGAATTTAACAGGAGAATACATTGTAATAAAGGCAATGGAAGATGGAGTAAATGTCATTGGTTTAACCCGTGGTTCAGATACAAGATTTCATCACTCAGAAAAATTAGATAAAGGTGAAGTAATGGTTGCCCAATTCACTGAACATACTTCCGCCATCAAAATAAGAGGGAATGCTCAAATAATCACTTCCCATGGTGAAGTGGAAAGTGATTCAAAAAAATAATGAATAAAAATGATAATTTTTTTATTTATATAATCACGACCATCTAGTTTGCTTTTATGATATAATTGTCAAGTCTGTGTTTGTGTCATTAATATATAAAAAGATTTAATCTTTTTATATGCTGAATATTTGGTTTTATTTGATTCAAGATTACATAATGAGAATTTAGGGGAAACAAGGGTGATGACTTTGCAAATTCAAGAGACATTTAATCACGTAAAAAAGCAAATTGAGAGAAAAGTACTAAATCCCTATTTGCTTCACTATATAACGTCACCTACTATTGACCAACATAAGCTGCTTATACTGACCTCTATACTAAAAAAAATTGGTCTAACAAAAAGTCAATTAGAAGCGTGTGCAGTAACAACCATGCTTATTCAAATTGCCCTTGATACCCATGATACAGTAAAAACAGAAGAGGATAAGGAACACAAAAGTCTCCAACTTACTGTCCTAGCTGGCGATTTTTATAGTGGCCTCTATTACAAAATTTTAGCTAATCATAATGATATAGAAATGATTCGAGTTCTTGCTGAGGGGATAAAGGATGTTAACGAACAAAAGATAAATCTATATCAAAAAGATTTTCACCATATTGATGAATTGATGGATTGTGTTAAAAAGATTGAGTCTGCCTTGTTTACAAAGATAATAAATTTCTTTCATTGTCAATCTTGGAACCCATTTGTACAAAACTTCCTTCTTCTCAATAGGTTATTAATGGAGAGAAGAACGTATCTTCAATATGGAACCTCAATCATTTTTGATGGTATCAATAAGTTATTTTTGTCCACTAGTGGAAAAGCTTTTACAAAAGGTTCAAATGGTAAACAAAATTCTAATATAATCGTTTTTGATCATTATATTGAAAAGTTGGCTGAAATGATTGAAAGTGAAGCTAATAAGATTCCATTTATTAATGATTTTCTTAGGCAAAGTATACATTCTTTATTAAATGAAAATAAACAATTGGCTAGAACGTTTGTGGAAGAAGGGTAAAAGATGCAGCATTCAAAGGAAGAACGTGTCCATCATGTCTTTGAAAATATTTCGGATAATTATGATAAGATGAATTCTGTCATTAGCTTTAAACAGCATCTTAGATGGCGGAAGGATACCATGAATCGAATGAATGTCCAAAAAGGGAAAGTTGCCCTAGATGTTTGTTGCGGAACAGCTGATTGGACGATTGCCTTAGCGAATGAAGTGGGTCCGACAGGAAAAGTAGTGGGCTTAGATTTTAGCAAAAATATGCTAAAGGTCGGGGAAGAAAAAGTTAAAAGCATGCATTTAGATCAAGTATCATTAATACACGGAAATGCTATGGAGCTTCCGTTTGAAGATGAAACATTTGATTATGTGACAATTGGATTTGGATTAAGAAATGTTCCAGATTATCTGCAAGTATTAAAAGAGATGCATCGTGTTCTAAAGCCAACAGGAGTCGCTGTATGCTTAGAAACATCCCAGCCAACCTTATTTGGTTATAAGCAGCTATTCTATTTTTATTTTCGGTTCATCATGCCTTTATTTGGAAAGCTATTTGCAAAAAGCTATAAAGAGTATTCTTGGTTACAAGAATCTGCCCGTGATTTTCCTAATATGAAAGAACTGGCAAAATTATTTAAACAGGCTGGCTTTAAAGAGGTCACCTATAAACCTTACAGCGGTGGAGCAGCTGCAGTCCATTTTGGACGGAAATAGGAAAAAGTAGGCATTTTTTCTAAAACAAATAGTCAGGAATCCATTATAACGTACGTAATGTAAAGGATTTTTTTAATCAGGGTGAAGTCATATGAAATTACAAATGATGTTATCATTTTTAAATCAAGATATAAATATAATTGAAAAATCACTCGAAGAAACGATTCATGCTGAGTCGCCAATTCTACATCAAGCATCCTTGCAATTATTACAAGCGGGCGGGAAAAGAATTCGCCCTATTTTTGTATTACTATCTGGAAAATTTGGCCAGTATGAT
Source organism: Bacillus massilinigeriensis (assembly GCF_900117315.1). Taxonomy (GTDB): domain Bacteria; phylum Bacillota; class Bacilli; order Bacillales; family Cytobacillaceae; genus Bacillus_BE; species Bacillus_BE massilionigeriensis. Next base: position 2,738,342 of record NZ_LT630337.1, on the reverse strand, counting down.
ATTAATAAGATTAAGAATGTTGCTGTTGCACTTGAACTGATTCATATGGCTTCCCTTGTTCATGATGATGTTATTGATGATGCAGAACTTAGACGTGGCAGACCTACTATTAATACCAAGTGGGATAATAAAGTGGCTATGTATACGGGAGATTATATTTTTGCAAGAGCGGTAGAATTAATGACAGAAATTAAGAATCCCGACGCACATAAAATATTGTCAAATACAATGGTTGAGTTAACGATTGGCGAGATTGAGCAAATAAAAGATAAATACAGATTTGATCAGAATATTAGAGATTACTTTAGAAGAATAAAACGTAAAACGGCTCTTCTTATTGCTGCTAGCTGTAGATTAGGAGCGATAGCGGCTGATGTGGATGAGAGGGTTCAGAAGAAATTATTTCAGTTTGGATATTATGTCGGCATGAGCTATCAAATTATTGATGATATTCTTGATTTTACAGGAACAGAAAAAGAGTTAGGGAAACCTGCTGGTGGAGACTTATTACAAGGGAATATTACCCTGCCTGTTCTATATGCAATGGAGGATCCCATTCTTCGAGAGGAGATATGTAAGGTTCATGAAAACACTTCTCGAAGTGAGATGGATCGTATCATCTCTTTGATTAAACAGTCTGATGTGATTGAAAAGTCAATGGCTGTTAGTGATCATTATTTAAATAAGGCTTTAAGAATAGTTGAAGAACTCCCACAAAACAAAGCAAAACGTGCACTAAGGGATATTGCGAATTTTATCGGCAAGCGAAAATTTTAGGATATTGCTAAATTTTCTAAACAATGATAATATTTTCGTGGACTGTTAATGAAATACAATCCATATACATAGTGTCATTAGGAGTGGGATAAATGGAAAAAACTTTTTTAATGGTAAAACCAGATGGGGTACAACGCAATCTAATTGGTGAAATTGTTGCACGATTTGAAAAGAAAGGCTTTCGTCTTGTTGGTGCTAAATTAATGAGCATCTCCAATGAATTAGCAGAGCAACATTATGGCGAGCATAAAGAACGTCCCTTCTTTGGCGAATTAGTAGACTTTATTACTTCAGGTCCAGTGTTTGCAATGGTTTGGGAAGGGGAAAATGTTATTGCAACAGCACGCCTAATGATGGGTTCTACCAATCCAAAGGACGCAGCACCAGGAACCATTCGTGGAGATTACGCTGCAACCGTTGGAAAAAATGTCATTCATGGTTCAGACTCACCAGAAAGTGCTGAAAGAGAAATCAACTTATTCTTTCAACAAGAAGAATTAGTCGACTACTCAAAACTTATTAGTGAGTGGGTTTACTAAAGAAATTGAAAAATACTTGTACACTTGTACAAGTATTTTTTTGTAAACGGATACGCCGATACTTGAAAAAAGAGAATGACAAATTTTTGAAACAAAAATAAAAAACGGTACGAGATTCCATTAATTCGATATAATTGACATAATGCATATCAAACTAGAGGAGAAGTAATACAAATGGCTGATGATTATCAACTATTTATCAATAACATAAAGAAGAAAACAGGAATTGATTTATCTCAATATAAAGAAGCACAAATGAAACGAAGATTAACCTCTTTATACGAAAAAAAGGGATTTCGTTCATTTCAAGACTTTTTTAATGAAATCAGTAAGGACAAGGAGCTACTAAATGAGTTTTTAGACCGCATGACGATCAATGTTTCGGAATTTTATCGAAATGCGAAAAGATGGGAGGTGCTCGAGAAGAAAATTCTCCCAAGGCTACTTGAAAAAAATAAGCGCTTAAAAATATGGAGCGCAGCATGTTCAACCGGTGAAGAACCGTATACTATTGCCATGATTTTAAGTAAATTTTTACCTATTTCACAAATTGAAATACTAGCAACAGATATTGATGAAAATGTTTTATGTCGTGCAAAAAAGGCCATATATCCAGAACGTTCTTTAAATGAAGTCCCAATGGATATAAAGAGAAAATATTTTCTTCAGGATGGGAGCTTTTATAAGGTTACAGAAGATATTAAGAAAGCCGTCACCTTTAAAAAGCAAAACCTCCTTTCAGATTCCTTTGGTGGTCCGTTTGATCTCATAGTATGTCGAAATGTATTAATCTATTTTACAGAAGAGGCAAAAGATGGGTTGTATAAAAAGTTCAGTTCAGCTCTGAAGCCTGGAGGAATCTTTTTTGTAGGCAGTACTGAGCAAATTTTTAATCCGGGATTATATCAATTTGAAACAGAAGATACCTTTTTTTATCGCAAAATATAATCCTAGAAAGAGCCGAATGAGGCTCTTTTTTCTTTCAATGAGTCTTCGTTGTTTGTAAAAATATATTTACTTCCTTAGTTGGTCGTTAATCCATAACATGATAAAATGGCAACAATCAACTATAAAAGCTTCTGGGAAGGATTCGAATTTTCAATCTTTACTATTTTTATTTTATTTCATATGATATATTGATACATAATCCTTTAATAGGTTGAAGGGGGAAAGAGTTTTGCGATATTTAACAGCCGGTGAGTCCCATGGACCCCAGTTAACAACAATTATAGAAGGTCTTCCTGCTGGGATGCCATTAACAACTGAAGATATTAATACGGAACTATTAAGAAGACAAAAAGGGCATGGTAGAGGCCGAAGAATGCAAATTGAAAAAGATTTGGTTCAAATGACAGGTGGAATTCGACATGGATATACATTAGGTTCCCCTGTTTCACTAATAGTTCAAAATAATGATTGGAAGCACTGGACGAAAATTATGGGTCAGGATCCTATTAATTCAGATGAAGAAGAGGAAATAAAGCGGAAGATTACTAGACCTCGACCTGGACATGCTGATTTGAATGGGGCAATGAAGTATGGACATCGAGATATGAGAAACGTCTTGGAGAGATCTTCAGCCAGAGAAACAACCGTACGAGTGGCTGCTGGTGCTGTAGCCAAAAAGCTTTTAGCATTATTAGGGATACAGGTTGCTTCACATGTAGTAGAAATCGGGGGGGTTCAGTCAAAGGTACATACATACAACTCTCTAAAAGAGGTGCAGGAAATAACTGAAGCCTCCCCTGTCCGTTGTTTAGATAAGGAAGCAGAACAAGAAATGATGAAGGCGATTGATGACGCAAAGAATAATGGTGATTCAATCGGAGGCATTGTTGAAGTGATTGTGGAGGGCATGCCTGCTGGAGTTGGCAGCTATGTTCACTATGATCGAAAGCTAGATGCAAAGATTGCTGGGGCCATAGTCAGTATAAACGCATTTAAAGGAGTAGAATTTGGCATTGGGTTTGAAGCTGCTCGAAAACCCGGCAGTGAGGTTCATGATGAAATTATTTGGGAGAAGGAAGTAGGCTATTCTAGAAAAACTAATCGTTTAGGAGGCTTTGAAGGTGGAATGACCACTGGAATGCCGATTATTGTCAGAGGAGTTATGAAACCAATCCCAACATTATATAAGCCACTTCAAAGCGTAGATATCGAAACGAAGGAACCTTTTGCAGCAAGTATTGAGAGATCAGATAGCTGTGCTGTTCCAGCTGCTGCAGTGGTAGCGGAGAGTGTTGTTGCTTGGGAATTAGCTTCAGCTCTCGTTGAACAATTTTATTCCGATAGATTCGAAACTTTAAAGCAAACCATTGATCAACAACGTCAATATGCGAGGGAATTTTGATGAATACTTTTACCATTCATACACAATCAAAGCAATATCCAACGATAATCGATCATGGAGCTAGTGATAAATTAGCTCCTTTTCTTAAAAAGAATTTTCCAAGTGTAACCAAATTACTGATCATAACTGACGAAAATATAGCAAAATTACATCTATCGACTTTTGAAGAAAAAATGGCCGACTTTGATTCTGTTATCTCTTATGTTGTTCCTAGTGGTGAAAAGGCAAAAACATTTGACATCTATTATCAACTATTGACCTTCGCCCTAGAACAGAAATTAGATCGAAAGTCGATGATACTTTCCCTTGGTGGGGGGGCTGTTGGTGATGTCAGTGGCTTTGTAGCAGGAACTTTTATGCGAGGTATACCTTTCATTCAAATTCCAACGACAATCCTTGCTCATGATAGCGCTGTTGGTGGCAAGGTGGCCATTAATCATCCATTAGGAAAGAATTTGATAGGAGTGTTTCACCAACCTGAGGCTGTTATTTACGACTTAGACTTCCTAGAGTCCTTGCCGTTAGTTGAAAAGAGGTCAGGCTTTGCAGAGGTAGTCAAAGAAGCCCTTATTAATGATGAAGAATTTTACGATTGGTTACTCACTCATATCGATTCATTGGAAACACTATCATCTGAGCATTTATCCTATTTTCTTTCTCAAGGAATGAAAATCAAAGGGTCTATTGTCTCAGAAGACGAAAAAGAAACTGGAGTTCGCGCCTACCTTAACTTAGGACATACTCTGGGTCATGCCATTGAAGCAGAACTTGGATATGGCCGTATTACTCATGGGGAAGCAGTGGCGATTGGGATGATATTTGCCATTCAATTAAGCCGTGATCTCCTAGATTTTTCATTTCATACAAAAGAGTTAGTGGATTGGTTGAATAAATTGGGCTTTATGACTGATTTGCCAGAGCAATTGGATTCCCAAAGGCTATTGAACAGAATGAAATTAGATAAAAAATCGATTGGGCAAAAGGTCCGTTTTGTCCTGTTAGAAAAAATCGGTGTTCCAAAGATTGAAGAAATTGAGGACACCCTACTTTTGAAAAAGCTTGAGGAATTTCAAGCAAAGGGGGTTAGTAAATGATTAGAGGTATTAGAGGCGCAACAACGGTTACGGAGAATTCAGAACAGGAGATTGTGCATGCGACTGAAAAACTTATCAAGGAAATGATTGAAAAAAATAAAATAGAACCAGATAATGTAGCATCCGTATTCATTTCAGTAACGGAGGATATTACAGCAGCTTTTCCAGCGAAAGCCATTCGATCGCTTGAAGGCTGGACCTACGTACCAGTCATGTGCATGCGTGAGATCCCTGTTGAAGCTTCACTAAAACAATGTATTCGCATTATGGCTCATGTAAATACCTTTCAAACTCAAAAAGAAATACAACATGTGTACCAAGAGGGTGCAATGGGCTTACGGCCTGATTTAAAACTAGAAAATGAATAAAAGATTCGCCGATTTTTGATAGGTATGGTAAAATAAAAATACTTTAGCGCTTTAAATTGATATCGAATAAGCTCTGTAATGAGGTGGAAAATCAAATGAGATGGAAAGAACAATTATTAACCTTAACTCCATACCAGCCAGGAAAAACAATTGGAGAGGTCAAGCGACAATATGGATTAAAGGAAATAACAAAGCTTGCTTCAAATGAGAACCCGTTTGGATGTTCGAAAAAAGTTAAAGAAGTATTAATGAATGCAGGGGATTTTGAAAAATATCCAGATGGATATGCGACAGATATTCGTTCGGATTTAGCTGAATTTTTACATGTGAATCCTAATCAATTGATTTTTGGCTGCGGATCGGATGAAATTATTTCAATGATTTCAAGAGCTCTACTCGACCCGAAATATAACACAGTAATGGCTTCTCCAACCTTTTCTCAATATAAGCATAATGCGATTATCGATGGTGCAGGGGAGATTAGAGAAATTCCATTAATTAATGGTGAACATGATTTAGATAAAATGTTGGATGCTATAGATGATAGAACAAATGTGGTTTGGCTCTGTAGCCCAAATAATCCAACAGGAACCTATATCCCTGAAGAAAGACTTATTTCATTTTTAAACAAGGTACCTAAAACGACTTTGGTGGTACTTGATGAGGCTTACTATGAGTATGTCGTCGCAGACGATTACTATAACTCCATTGATTTAATTGATGTGTTTGAAAATTTAATTGTTTTAAGAACCTTCTCAAAAATTTATGGCTTAGCCAGCTTCCGAGTTGGCTACGGTGTAAGTAATCCTGAGGTAATCCTATCATTAGAACCTGCAAGGGGGCCTTTTAACACCAATACACTAGGTCAAATGGTTGCAGCTCAAGCTATAAAGGATCAAGATTTTGTTGAGTTTTGTAGAAAAACAAATCGAGAAGGACTTCAGCAATTTTATGATTTTTGTGAGGAAAACGGATTGAAATACTACCCTTCACAAGCTAATTTCATATTAATTGATTTTAATAGGCAAGGAAATGAAGTGTTTCAATATTTGTTAGAAAGAGGCTATATCGTTCGTTCTGGGAATGCATTAGGCTTCCCAACTGCCGTAAGAATTACCGTCGGATCGAAGGAACAAAATGATGGTTTGTTAAACATGTTAAAGGAATATTTATCACATATTAAGGCGCTTTCTTAAAGTTGCTATGTAAAAATAAAGTGGGTGTTTTCCCTTGAAGGGTCGAGTTTTTGTCATAGGGTTAGGTTTAATCGGAGGTTCTATTGCTCTTTGCATTAAGAAGGAGCATAAGGAATCTGTTGTTATAGGATATGATATTAATAGTGAACAATGTAAGCTTGGAAAAATGTTGGGCGTCATTGATACGATTGCACAAACCATTGAAGAAGGGGCTAAAGAGGCCGACATAATTATTATTTCAACACCCGTGAATGAGGCTGTAAAAATACTCGATCTTCTTTGTTCCATTCCTTTAAAGAAGGATGTAATTGTTACTGATGCGGGAAGTACAAAGACGGAAATTGTCAAAGCATCGAAATGTTTAAAGGATAAAGGGGTTACTTTTATTGGCGGGCACCCAATGGCTGGTTCGCATAAAAGTGGTGTGAGCGCTGCAAAATCAATCTTATTTGAGAATGCGTTTTATTTATTAACACCTGAAGTAGATATTCAGCCTTCAAAGGTTGAGCTTTTAAAGAATTGGTTAATAGGGACTAATGCAAAATTTTTAATCTTATCACCTGAGGAGCACGATTATTTGACCGGGGTAATCAGTCATTTTCCTCATGTGATTGCCGCATCCCTTGTACACCAAGCAGAACAAACTAGTCAGGATAAAAAGCTTGTTTCTAGACTTGCAGCCGGAGGGTTTCGCGACATAACAAGAATTGCCTCTAGTAGTCCTGCCATGTGGAAGGATATACTTCTACATAATAAGAGTGTACTACTAGACCTGTTAGAAAAATGGCAGCAAGAGATGGAAAAAATCACTTGTATGCTCGAGGCTGAGAATGAGGATGCGATTTTTCAATACTTTAACCAGGCAAAACAATTTCGCGATGAATTACCACAAAAGGAAAAAGGCGCAATTCCAGCCTTTTATGATTTATTCGTAGATATTCCCGATTACCCAGGGATTATCTCAGAAATAACAGGCTTCCTAGCAAAAGAAAAAATAAGTATCGTAAACATACGTATTCTTGAGACGAGAGAAGATATTATTGGTGCCCTTGTTATCAGCTTCCAAACCGAAGAGGATCGCATGAGGGCTGATCAATGCATTAGGCACTATTCCAATTATGAAACCTCTATGGAGCCATAACTTCTTATAGACAACTCGTGGAAAATACTTTTAGAGGGGGATTCGTGTGGAAAGAAAAGAACTTATTTCAAATATTAATAAATTAACTGGAGTAATCTCTGTTCCTGGTGATAAATCAATCTCCCATCGCTCTATCATGTTCGGAGCAATCGCTCATGGGAAAACAACCGTAAGCAATTTCCTTTTGGGGGATGATTGTTTAAGTACCATTTCCTGCTTTCGTAAGCTCGGGGTTAAGATTATTCAAAACGATAGTGAAGTCACCATTGAGGGGAAGGGTTTAGAAGGTTTAACAGAACCAATAGAGGTATTAGATGTTGGGAATTCGGGGACAACCATCCGATTAATGCTAGGTATTTTATCTGGAAGGCCATTTTTTTCTAGTCTTGTAGGAGATCATTCAATAGGAAAGAGACCTATGACAAGGGTGACAAAACCTTTAAGGGAAATGGGAGCCTTGATTGATGGCAGACAGGAAGGGAAATTCACACCATTATCAGTTCGTGGGGGTGAATTAAAGGGGATTGAATACCAATTGCCAGTTGCAAGTGCCCAGGTTAAGTCTTCTTTATTATTTGCCGGTCTACAGGCCAGAGGAAAGACCACCATCATTGAGCCTGCAAAAACAAGGGATCACACGGAACGGATGATTAAGAAATTTGGCGGAGAGATAAAGGTCGAGGGAAAAATAGTAGAGCTAGATGGTGGGCAAACTCTTACAGGTACACATATTAATGTTCCTGGAGATATTTCTTCAGCAGCCTTTTTTCTAGTCGCAGGGGCTATTGTGCCAAACAGTGAAATTACCTTGTTGAACGTTGGCCTCAATCCTACACGGACTGGTATTATGGATGTACTTGAGGCAATGGGTGCAGATTTTTCTGTGAAAATAAATAAGAATGAAATTTTTGAGCCTTGTGGAGACATAACGATTCGTTCCTCCCAATTGAAGGGTACGGTCATTGAAGGAGATTTAATTCCTCGGTTAATAGATGAAATACCGGTCATTGCACTTCTTGCAACCCAAGCAGAAGGAACAACCATAATCAAGGATGCCGAAGAATTAAAGGTCAAGGAAACCAACCGAATTGATACGGTAGTGAATGAACTTACTAAGCTTGGAGTTAATATCGAGGCTACTAGTGATGGAATGATTATTTATGGCAATCAATCACTATCTGGCGGTGAGGTGTCAAGCCATGGGGATCATCGAATCGGCATGATGCTAGCAGTTGCTTCCCTTATTAGTAAAGAAACGGTCTATCTTGAAAACAAAGAAGCAATCTCTGTATCTTACCCAAACTTCTTCGACCATCTTAACAGCCTACTGTAAGGTGCGCGGCACCACATAAATATCTAGAATCAATTTTTGAAACTAGATATATTGATGTGGTGCTTGGTTCCTTTATTTTCATTATAAGGAATAATTTTTGTTTTTTTTCATAGCTTGTCATAAGACCGAATGGGAGTGGTTTTATGACTTATATCATTGAAAATGTAAATCTCTTAAAAAGCAATAGTCTTGAAAAGACTTCTTTACTCATTAAAAATGAAAAAATTGCAGCTATAAGACCAGACTTTAATAGATACACATATATGAAAATGAATGCCGAATCATTTATCATGACTCCTCCTCATATTACTTTAGACACTCAAATTCCACTTGACGAATCCTTTCCTTTCATGAAAAACTATTTTATTAAGGAAATGATTCAAAATGGGTGTACCACGTTTTTAACCTACTTCAAAGTAGATCATGAATACTTATTTGAGTCTTGCTACAAAGAGATGAAAATAAAGCTTCTAAATAGCCCTATTGATTATATCCTTGGTATTAAGATACCCCAGAGATTATTAACTCCAACCTTAATCAGAAAATGTAAAAAAATGAAAATCCCTGTGATCTTTGTTGAAATAAAAAATATAGAAGATTTAAGGAAAACTCCGTGGGGTTGGATTAAAGAGGCCTTGTTCCCATATAATTGTCCCTTAGCTCCAATTTTTATTGATATGAATAGTAGAGAGAAGCAACAAGCGAAAACCATATGGGTGGAAATCTTAAAGAAAGAGAGGATTCCGGGGATTTTTGATGAGTTGATGGAAAAGCTCCCGATTCAACTAGATATCTTAAAAAAGATTGGTATCTATCCATTAAAGTCATTTCTGAATCAGGGCGGAGAGGTAAGCTATAATTTTTATAAAAATGCCCGTGAAGTCAGAAAGATTGAAGAATTGGAGTTATTTCTTTATCATAAACATAGATTGATTATTACTGTTCATAAAGGAACAATTATTAGATCAGGGGAAGAGGTTTTGTTTCGCCCAGGATTTGGAGAACATGTTACCATTAAAACCCCTTCAATCTTCAATACGGATTAGTAGAAAGGAATTGTTATGGACCGGATAAATAAAATTATTTCATTGATAGAAAATGGTCAGCATCAGGAGGCTCTGAAAAAATATGAGCAGATTCTACAGGTTGGATCAAATGACGAAAAATTTGTTTTAGCTGAGGAGCTATTTCACTATGGTTTTTTAGAGGAAGCAAGGTCATTATTTGAACGGTTGCTAGAATCTTATCCTGAGGAAGGGGAATTAATCGTTCTTTTAGCTGAAACTTACATAGAATTAGGTGATGAGGATAAAGCAATTGGAATCCTAGATGGAATCAAGAAAAATGACCCAAGCTATCCTGAGGCCCTTTTATTATTAGCAGACCTTTATCAAATGGAAGGACTATATGAGGTAAGTGAACAAAAACTACTTGAGGCAAAAGAAATTGTTAAGGATGACGTCATTATCGATTTTGCACTTGGTGAGCTTTACTCTGAACAAGGGAAGTTTTTAGAGGCTATTCATTCTTATCAAAAGGTGCTGCAGGCCAAAAGTGAAATTGCTGGTGTCAATGTTAATCAGAGATTAGGGGAAGCCTATAGTGCAGGTGGAGCCTTTGAAGAAGCTTTACCATATTTTGAAAGGGCAATAGAAGAAAAATTGGAAATTAACACCTTGTTCAGCTATGCATTTACCGCATTACAAGCTGGTTACAATAAAACAGCGATTGAAAAATTCGAGGAGCTTAAGGTTTTAGACCCAGAGTATCATTCTCTTTATCTATATTTAGCGAAGGCGTACGAACGGGAAGAGGAATTAGCCTCAAGCTTTGAGGCAATAAAAGAAGGAATCAGGCAGGATGAATTTAATAAGGATTTGTTCTTTTATGGTGGGAAAATTGCATTAAAGCTAGGGAATGAAGTACAGGCAGAAAAGATGTTCAGGGAAGCCCTTGCACTAGATCCTGAATTTATTGAAGCTGCTATAACATTAAATAAACTATTGCTCAGCCAGGAAAGATTTGAGGATGTCATTGAAATAGTGGATGAAATGAATAAAAACGGGGAAGGAGAGCCTCAGCTTCTTTGGGACGCGGCAATATCATATCAAAACATGGAACAATATTCACAGTCATTAAACAAATACCGTCTTGCATATACTTATTTTAAGAACCAACCAGAGTTTTTAAAAGATTTCGGTTATTTTTTAATTGAAGAAGGAGAAAGACATGAGGCTGCCGAAATCTTTAAGAAACTACTTCAATTAGATTCTAGCAATGAGGAATATCTAGATATTCTACAAAGAATTTCAGATGACTTTAATTAAAAAAGTTGTATGCAGAGGAGGGAATCTAAGGTGGCTACCCCTGTATCTGTCAACGAGAAGAAGGAGTTCATACGCTGGTTCCTTAATCATTATCAATTAAAAAGACGAGAATGTGTGTGGATTTTAAATTATTTAATGAGTCATGATCAATTAATGGAGAAGGTCCATTTTGTTGAGCATGCTGGTTATTGTCCTCGTGGTCTTGTGATGAGCACGCATTGTGTCGATGAAGTGCCTTTTCGATTTTATAAAGAAAACGTGATGACAACCGATGCGGAAAAATCCTTCCATGACATTCGTCTTAATAGGGATGAGGAGATTTATATTCAGCTGAATTTTCACGCCTCCAACCTAGCGCACCAATATGCTGCAGTGCTAGAAGATAATCCCTATATGCCAAAAAATCTTCAGATAAGTGATAAGGACAAAATCTTAGCTGAAAGACTTCTTAGCGAAAGTATTGAAACATTTCAAAGAGAGAAATTGCTCAGATTAATTGATGAAGCACTAGATAGGAATGATAAGGAAGCCTTCCTAGTTTTAGCTAAACAATTGAGTGATTTAGGGAATAATTAATGTAAGCTTGCTTTTTAGCAGGCTTTTTATTTTGCTCTTATTTCTAAAAGGATGAATGTGTTATGATGAACATAATGAAAGACATTTTCGATTGACAGGAGTGATTGTTTTTGAGGTGGGACTCAAAGGATATTGATGTATTTATGAATGCAAGAGAATATGTTGATACCGTTGTATTACCGTTGCTCCCTGTATCATTTGGGGAGGATATGAAGCAAGTTGTTGGGATGGGGGAATTTATTACTTTATTAGCTCCTCAATTAGAAAAGCAATTTAAAGGAAGAATGCTTCTACTACAAGGATTTAATTATTTGAAAAGCAATGAAACGGACAAGCTAGTGGCTGATTTACATGAATGGGAGGAGCAATTCCAAAGCAACGGATTTAAACATATTTTCTTTATTACCTCAGACAGTGACTGGAAAGCGGTGGAGAATCAGTTGAAGGGTTCGCTTATTTGGTTGCCTTCTATCCCCTTAGAGAGCATGGATGAAAAGTATAAAAGAACCATTTTAGAAAATCAAGTGACACAATTGTTACAGCTTATTATTCAAAATTGGCAGAAGGATTGATAATTTTTTGATTATTTTGACACAACCTTGCCATGTTTTCATCTCAGTAGCGTATTGACCTTGTATAAAAGTTGATATATCATGGTTATGTCCTAGTTTTATAATGTGTTGAATTATGTCCGTTGGACTCAACTTTAGAAATAGGGGGGGGAAATGAATGAGTAAACAACGTGTTTCAAGACGTCAATTCCTTAACTATACACTTACTGGTGTAGGCGGTTTCATGGCTGCTGGAATGCTAATGCCAATGGTTCGGTTTGCAGTTGATCCTGTATTAAAGGCAGATGCAAGTGGAGATTTTGTTACAACTGATAAGAAAATTTCTGATATAACAGCTGAACCGACACGGGTTGACTTTACTTTTACACAAGTTGATGCTTGGTATGAATCAGATGTAACAAGTACTGCATGGGTATATAAGAGTGATAATGGTGACATTGTTGCATTATCTCCTGTGTGTAAGCATTTGGGATGTACGGTTAACTGGAATGAAGACAAAGCAAATCCAGAACACTTCTATTGTCCGTGCCATGGTGGTCTTTATACAAAGGATGGTACGAACGTTGCAGGTACACCACCAATTGCACCACTTGATGTCTATCCGTTAAAAGAAGTGGATGGATTCTTAGCTTTAGGTAGAAAAGCAGAACCGCGAAAGGGGGCGTAGATCTTGTTAAACAAACTTTATGACTGGGTTGATGAACGTTTAGATATTACGCCTTTGTGGCGCGATATTGCAGACCATGAAGTTCCTGAACATGTAAACCCTGCGCATCACTTTTCTGCATTCGTTTACTGTTTCGGTGGTCTTACATTTTTCATCACGGTAATTCAAATTTTATCTGGAATGTTCCTAACAATGTACTATGTTCCAGATATAAAAAATGCTTGGGAATCAGTATATTATTTACAAAATGAAGTTGCTTTTGGACAAATCGTCCGTGGCATGCACCACTGGGGTGCTAGCTTAGTTATCGTAATGATGTTTTTACATACGTTACGCGTTTTCTTCCAGGGCGCATACAAAAAACCTCGTGAACTTAACTGGATTGTTGGGGTTTTAATTTTCTTCATCATGCTAGCTCTTGGTCTTACAGGTTATTTATTACCATGGGATATGAAAGCGCTATTCGCAACAAAGGTTACACTTAACATTATCGATTCTGTTCCATTAATTGGACCATATTTGAAAACACTAATTGCGGGTTCACCTGATATCGTTGGGGCACAAACCATTTCACGTTTCTTTGCAATCCATGTATTCTTCTTACCTGCTGCATTGTTTGCGTTATTGGCTGCCCACTTTATGATGATCCGTAAACAAGGAATTTCCGGACCATTGTAAAATTTAAATTTACTAACTTAATAACTTCGATAAGAAGGAGGGGATTGCTAAATGCATCGAGGAAAAGGGATGAAGTTTGTAGGTGATTCACGTGTACCTGGACTTCAACATCGTAAGCCAAATATTCCAAAAGATTATTCGGAATATCCAGGCAAAACGGAAGCTTTCTGGCCTAACTTCCTTTTAAAGGAATGGATGGTTGGTGCGGTATTCTTAATCGGATTTTTATGTTTAACGATTGCTCATCCATCACCACTGGAAAAAATCGCTGATCCGAGTGACACAGCTTATATTCCAATGCCAGACTGGTATTTCTTATTCTTATATCAATTACTTAAATATACGTATGCATCTGGTCCATATAATTTAATAGGGGCACTTGTTATTCCTGGTCTTGCTTTCGGAGCATTATTATTGGCTCCATTTATTGATAGAGGACCTGAACGCCGTCCATCTAAACGACCATTTGCAACTGGCTTTATGCTATTAGCACTTGCTGCAATCACATTCTTAACTTGGCAATCAGTAGTTAACCATGACTGGGCAGCTGCTAAAGAACAAGGGAAAATTGTTGCAGAAGCTGAAATAGACACAAAATCTGAAGGCTATCAAATTTATGATAAACAAGGCTGTCTAGCTTGTCATGGTGATAATCTTCAAGGTGGTGCTGCAGCACCTTCGCTTGTTGACAATGGATTAAAACCTGAAGAAATTTCTAAGATAGCTAAAGAGGGTATTAAAACAATGCCAGCTGGCGTCTTTAAAGGCACTGATGAAGAATTACAAAAGCTTGCTGAATTTATTTCTTCTGTAAAAAGTAAATAACATGTTTGAGAAGCTGACGAATTTTTTCGTCAGCTTTTTTGTTATTTTAAATTTTTGATACATTATTAATATATTTTGGTAGAATACAAATAATAGTTTTGTTAAATAATTGCAGAAAGACGAGGAATGATATGAATTGGATTTATGCTTTTTTATCAAATAGAAATATTTTATGGCTTCTTTTGATTGTTAATGTGATTGGAACCATTTATGGTTACTATTGGTATGGATGGCAGCTAGCTGAGACACCGGCAATCTTTTTGCCCTTTGTTCCAGATAGTCCTACTGCAAGCCTATTTTTTGTCTTCGTATTGATTGCCTTTTTATTAAAAAGGAATTGGCCTCTCATAGAGGCATTTGCAATTGTTACTTTATTTAAATACGGAATTTGGGCGGTAGTGATGAATCTTCTAGTTCTTAAGGTTACAGGAGAATTAGACTGGACTGGCTACATGCTTATGATTTCTCATGGGGCGATGGCGATACAGGGCCTTCTCTATGCTCCATTCTATCGGATGAAACGATGGCATCTTGTTGTTGCAAGTGTTTGGACATTACATAATGATGTCATTGATTACGTATTTTTTATGCTTCCACGATACCAAGTACTCCATTCTTACATACATAACATAGGCTACTTTACCTTTTGGTTAAGTATATGTTCCATTGGAATTACATATTATTTTTCATTAAGAAAAAATAGATTTCAACTTCATATGAAATATTAGAATAATGGTCTAACCTTGTCCATCCACTCATAACATTTAATAGTAATTAGAGGGGGGACAAGGATGAGAGCAAAGTATGCCATATTTGCTTTAATTATACTACTACTAATTCCATTATCAGCTGAAGCAGAAACTACATCACCTATTGAAAAATTGGATCGTATTTCAGATGAGTCGCTTCAAATGGTTAAATCTGAAAGATACGAGGATGCCCAAAAGTTACTTCAATATTTCTCCAATCAATTTGAGACGATAAAGGGAGAACATTCATTAACTATGGATGAATTAAGAATGGTGACTTTTTTCTATGATGAGGCGTTAGAGGCAACAACTGGCGTGGATATGATGAAAGAGGAAAGAATAAAAAAGGTGACAAAATTTAGATTAATAATGGATGCTTTGAACTCTGAATATCAACCGATGTGGGCAGAAATGGAGGATTCCATTATGCAGACGGTTGGTGAAGTAAGAAAGGCGGCCAAGAAAAAGGACATTGAAACCTTTCATTCGGAGCTAAATTCTTTTTTGTCCCAATATGAGCTGATATACCCAAGTATCAAGCTGGATATTGAAGCGGAACGGATTCAAAAGCTAGAAGCTAGAATAAATTATATCGACCATTATCGTTCACAAGTAATTGAATCCTCTACTAGCCAGAAAGAGTTAGAATTATTGGAATCTGATCTCCATCAAATATTTACACAAGTTTCCGAAGACGATGCTGATCCTTCACTTTGGTGGGTTATGATTTCAACTGGAAGTATCATTATTGTTACATTAACCTATGTAGGATGGAAAAAATATAGGGGACAAAGAGAAAAGGCTAGAAATCGATCTAGAGGACAAAAAGATTGACAACATTTTTGTATAATGAATAGAATAGAATCAATCAATGGTGTTTAAGGAGGATTTTGCTTACGTGATTATGCTAGTTTATTTCGCTATCATCATTTTGGTTCCAATCTGGGCTCAGATTAAGGTTAAAGGAGCATACAATAAGTATTCCAAAGTTGCTTCCTCTTCATATTTAAGAGGAGCGGAAGTTGCTAGAAAAATTCTTGATGATAATGGGCTTTACAATGTAGGTGTAGAAGAAGTTAGAGGACATTTAACAGATCATTATGACCCGCGTACGAAAACCGTTCGTCTATCAACAGGAAATTATCATAGCCATTCTGTAGCCGCTGCTGCCATTGCTGCTCATGAATGTGGACACGCTATTCAGGATCAACAGGATTATGCCTTCCTTAGATTCAGACATGCCCTTGTTCCTGTGGCAAATTTAGGTTCAAATTTATCTTGGATTTTGATTATGATTGGGATTTTTGCTCAATTAAGCGGAATGCTCTTACTAGGAATTGTATTTATGGCTGCCGCTGTATTATTTCAGGTCGTCACTCTTCCGGTGGAGTTTAATGCATCTAATCGTGCGATGGATCAAGTGGTATCCCTAGGAATCATTCGAAACGATGAAGAAAGAGAAACCCGTAAGGTATTAAATGCCGCTGCATTAACCTATGTAGCCGCTGCGGCAGTTGCGGTTCTAGAGTTACTTCGTTTAGTTTTAATATTTACTGGCATGCAAGGTGATGAAGATTAATAAAGAAAGAGCCTGATGATAAATTCAGGCTCTTTCTTCATATAATAAATCAAATGATCACCTTTCAATCGGCATTTTGTTTTCATCCAATGTGAAGCCTTCACCAAGGACATCATGAACAATAGTTACTGATACAAAGGCGTGTGGGTCAATAGAATGGATAATATTTTTTAATCGAACAATTTCGTTCTTTGCAACCACACAATATAATACTTCTCGTTCTTCCTTTGTAAAGGATCCGTATCCCTTGAGAACGGTAACTCCTCGATACATCTCCTCCATGATTTTCGCAGCAATTTGTTCGTTACTGTTTGATATAATCATTGCCCCTCTTGCAGCATAAGCACCTTCTTGCATAAAATCAATTACTCTTGCACCGATAAAAACGGCGACTAAAGTATACATTGCTTCACGATAGGATAAGTAAAAAATCCATGAAAGAACGATGACGCAAAAGTCAAAAATAAACATCGTTTTTCCCATACTCACGCCAAAATATTTGTGTGTTAGCCGCGCAATGATATCCACTCCGCCGGTAGTACCGCCAAATCGAAAGATTACACCAAGTCCAATTCCAATAAAAATGCCAGCAAAGAGAGCAGCTAACATGAGATCATCATATAGAGGCATTTCAAAGGAATATCTTTGAAAGATCCATAAAAAAATGGACACACTTACAGTTCCAATAATCGTATATATAAAGGTTGATTTACCTAATAGTTTCCACCCAACAAAAAACAAAGGTATATTCAAAATTAAATTTGTATAGGAAGGATCCCATTTAAAAAGGAAAAAGAGAAGTAGAGTAATACCAGTAAATCCACCTTCTGCTAATTTGTTTTGCATATTAAAATGCACAAGACCAAATGCTAAAATCGCAGCTCCTATTAGAATAAAAAATGTATTTTTCAATCGAATACCAAATATCATAAAATTTCCTCTCTTTCCGACAATATGAAAATGAGCTAATTTATTATAATGCACAAAAATAGCAATGGCAACACGACGGGATCCACTATTTTTTAAAAGAAAGAGATCTCACTTTCATTTAATGAAAATATTTGTAATAATAATTATATTTAGCTAACATGAAAGGGAAATACCCATTCTTTTCTACTTCATTGTACCCATGAACTATACATGATAATAGTAAGGTGATGAATATGTCAGAAAAAACCATGAAGGAAATGCAAAACGAAGTACATAAGTATATTAGTCAATTTAAAGAAGGCTATTTTAGCCCCTTGGCGATGCTAGCAAGATTGACGGAGGAGTTAGGCGAATTAGCAAGAGAGGTCAATCACTATTATGGAGAAAAGCCCAAAAAGACGACTGAAGAGGAAAAAGAGATAGAAGATGAACTAGGAGATTTGTTATTTGTTACTATATGTTTTGCGAATTCTTTAAATATCGATTTAGAGGAAGCACATGACAGAGTGATGCACAAATTCAACACGAGAGACAAAAACCGTTGGACAAGAATTGATGGGGAAGAAGGAAAATCATGAATAAGGTAAAGGTTGTTGTAGCAGGGCCGAGAGGAAAGATGGGAAGAGAAGCTGTTCAAATGGTATTAAAAACAGAAAACTATCAATTAGTTGCTGTCATTGATTATAAAAATGATGGAAAAAAGTTAAGTGATCTAGAGGGATTTCACAATATTGAGGTGCCTGTGTACTCCAATATAGAAACCTGTTTTCAAAATGTGTCGGCACATGTATTAATTGATTTAACAACGCCAGAGATAGGAATGCATCATACGAAGACTGCTCTTACATATGGAGTAAGACCTGTTGTCGGGACCACTGGATTCACAAAGGAAAATTTAGATGAATTAAGAGCTATTTGTGAAGAAAAACAATTAGGCTGTATCATTGCTCCAAATTTTGCAATTGGAGCTGTACTTATGATGAAATTTTCACAAATGGCAGCAAAATACTTCCAAGATATTGAAATCATCGAGTTACATCATGACCAAAAACTAGATGCGCCATCCGGTACAGCCATAAAAACAGCTGAAATGATTGGTGAAGTTAGAGAAAGTAAAGGTCAAGGCCATCCAAATGAAAAGGAAACCATCAATGGTGCAAGAGGAGCAAAATTTGATGGGATGCATATCCATTCAGTGCGATTACCAGGATTAGTAGCGCATCAACAAGTATTATTTGGCTCTGATGGTCAAACATTAACTATCCGACATGACTCCTATAACCGCGCATCATTTATGTCAGGTGTTAAGCTTTCAGTAGATACAGTATTAAATCTTGACACACTTGTTTACGGGCTAGAAAACATACTTGAATAAAAGGGGCTAAGTTTATGAATATCGCATTAATTGCACATGACAGAAAAAAAGATGATATTGTTCGGTTTGCTATAGCTTATAAGAAAATCTTATCAAAACACTCCTTGTATGCAACTGGAACCACTGGTCTTAAAATAATTGAAGCAACGGGTTTATCCGTCCATCGCTTTCAATCAGGTCCGCTAGGTGGGGATCAAGAAATAGGATCGAGAATCGCCAAGAATAAAATGGATTTAGTTATTTTTTTACGAGATCCATTAGCCGCTCAGCCTCATGAGCCAGATGTCTCTGCTCTTATTCGTCTTTGCGATGTGTATTCGGTGCCACTAGCAACAAATATGGGCACTGCTGAAGTGTTAATAAAGGGATTACAAAGGGGAGATCTATCCTGGCGAGAAGTTATTCGAGAAAATAGTGGTGAAAAAAGTTGATGAACATGGAGAACTTACATATTCTAGCCTTCGGAGCCCATGCAGATGATGTTGAAATTGGTATGGCAGGAACTATCGCAAAATATTCTTCTCAAGGAAAGGTAATAGGAATTTGCGATTTAACCCATGCTGAGCTTTCTTCCAACGGAGATGTTGAAACCCGAAAAAAAGAAGCAAAAGAATCAGCAGGGATACTTGGTGTGAAGGTTAGGGAAACACTAGATTTGCCTGACAGAGGACTTTTATTGAACGATAAAGCCATTCGTAAAATCGTAAATGTCATTAGAAAATATCGCCCACAAGTGGTTTTTGTACCCTATCCAGAGGACCGACACCCTGATCACGGCAATTGCACACGCCTTGTCGAGGAGGCCATCTTTTCTGCAGGCATAAAAAAATTCGAGGATGAGGAAGAGCTTCAGCCTCACCGCGTAACAAGTCTTTACTATTATATGATTAACGGCTTTCATAAGCCTGATTTTGTCATTGATGTAACAGATTTTATGGATGAAAAGATTTCATCTCTTAATGCCTATAAAAGCCAATTCATGAGAGTGAAGAATAGCTTCGATACCCCTTTAGTCAATGGATATATAGAAACTGTGAAGGCAAGAGAACGATTATTTGGCACTGAGGTTGGCATTCCATTTGCCGAGGGGTTTAAGCTGAAGAAGCCGTTTCTTGTTAATAAAGATTTATTAGGAGTATAAAATGAATAAAAAGTTAAAGATAGGAATTACCTGTTATCCAACGGTTGGCGGATCAGGTGTTGTGGCAACAGAGCTAGGAAAGATGCTTGCTGAACGTGGATATGAAATTCACTTTATTTCCTCCAGTCTCCCATTTAGATTGAAAAAGATGTACCATAACATTTATTACCATCAAGTGGAGGTAAATCAATATAGTGTATTTCAGTATCCACCATATGATATTGCGTTAGCAAGCAAGATGGCGGAGGTTATTAATCGAGAGAATTTAGATTTACTTCATGTTCACTATGCGATTCCGCATGCTGTTTGCGCGATTTTAGGAAAACAAATGAGTGGTAAAAATGTAAAAATCGTTACTACCTTACATGGGACGGATATTACAGTTTTGGGATATGATCATTCACTAACAGATGCAATCCGCTTTGGAATAGAGAAATCAGATGCCGTCACAGCTGTTTCAAATTCTTTAATTGCCCAAACCTACGATTTAATAAAGCCTGATAAGCTAATTGAACCAATTTTTAATTTTGTTGATGAAAGAGTGTACAAAAGGGTAGATGCACAGCATTTAAAAGAGGAATTTGAAATATCAGATGAAGAAAAGGTAGTCGTCCATGTCTCTAATTTTAGAACGGTAAAAAGAGTAACAGATGTTGTTCATGCATTTAATAAAATTTCTCAACAAATTCCTGCTAAGCTACTTTTAATCGGAGATGGTCCTGAAATGTCAGTCGTTTGCAATCTCATTGACGAATTAGGACTTAGAGAAAAGGTGCTTCTTCTAGGAAGGCAGGAAAGTTTGGAAGACTTATATTCTATTAGTGACTTAATGCTCCTTCTGTCGGAGAAAGAAAGTTTTGGACTTGTTGCGTTAGAAGCAATGGCATGTGGGGTTCCATGTATCGGTACGAATATAGGTGGAATTCCGGAAGTAATTGAAGATGGGTATAACGGATATCTATGTCCCCTTGGTGATATCGATACCATCTCAAGGAAGGCATTAAGCATTTTGGAGAATGATGAAAAGCTACAAGAGATGTCATCAAACTCAATTAAAATTGTCCATGAAAGATTTCTTGCAGATATGATTGTTAGCCAATATGAGGAAATCTACCTACGCCTATTTAATGGAGAGAAAAAATGAAGCAACCATTTCTAAAAGCCGTTCCATTATTGGAGATAATTGAAGCTAATGGTTTTGAGGCCTATTTTGTTGGAGGTTCCGTTCGGGATTATTTGCTTGATAGAGAGATCACAGATATCGATATTGCATCATCTGCAACGCCGGCAGAAATTAAGAGTATTTTTTCAAAGACAATTGATGTAGGAATAGAGCATGGAACAGTGGTCGTTATTTTTGAAGGTGAAACCTATGAGGTAACAACCTTCCGCGCTGAAGAGGAATACATGGATTATCGCAGACCGAAGGAAGTTGTTTTTATCCGTTCCTTAATTGCCGATTTAGAGCGTCGTGATTTTACGATGAACGCAATGGCTATGGACAAAACAGGAAATATCATCGACCCCTTTTTCGGAAGACAGGCGATTGAAGATAAAGTGATTAAAACAGTAGGCATGGCAGAAGAGAGATTTAAAGAGGATGCTCTTAGAATGATGAGAGCTCTTCGATTTAGCAGCCAATTATGCTTTGAAATTGACTCAGCCACCTTTTCTGGTTTAGTTCAGTATGGTTATTTGCTGGAGAAAATAGCCGTTGAAAGACTACTAGTAGAATTTGAAAAACTATTATCCGGTCAGAATCGTAATGGCGCTTTAAAACTGTTATTAAAAAGTGGGCTTTTTCAATTTCTACCAGGATTCCATTCTCATCAACAAGAAATTGAAAAGCTAAGTGAGATGACAATTAATGAGCTTCATGTAGATGAGATTTGGCTTTTATTAACACATTTACTTGGATTAAATGGGAAGAATGTGGAACCATTTTTAAGAAAATGGAAATTTCCTGTAAAAAGAATTCATTGGATTCAAAAATGTTTAAACTGGTTAGAAAATCGACTGAAAAAGGAATGGACCATTGAGTCTATATATCACGCAAATGAAGAAGTATTTAATAGTGTTGAAAGAGTTTTTAATATAGTTTCAGGAAATGAGGTAAATACTTCTATCAATCATCTTAATCAGGTATACAAAAGCCTCCCGATAAAATGTCATTCAGATTTAGTAGTGTCAGGACGAGACTTGATGAATTGGTATCAGGCAGATGCGGGACCTTGGATAAAAGAGAAATTGTCTTTGATTGAAGAAGCAGTGTTACATAAAATTATTGAAAACAAGAAAGAGTCAATAAGGGAGTGGCTTTTAAGTTGCAATCAGAGTTGAGAAAGAAGTTACTTGATGCCTTTACAAATAGCAAAGAAGAATACTTATCTGGGCAATATATTGGGGACTTATTGGGAATATCAAGAGCGGCAGTATGGAAGCATATCGAAGAGTTAAGAAAGGAAGGCTTCGAATTAGAGGCCGTTAGGAGAAAAGGGTATAGAATCATTAATACGACGAAAAATGTAACAGCTGATGAAATCAGACTAGGCCTGAAAACACAGTTTATCGGTCAGTATATTCATTATGAGGATCGGGTCGATTCAACCCAAAAGATTGCCCAACGCTTAGCATATGATGGTGCTAAAGAAGGGACAATGGTTATTGCTGAAGAGCAATTCTCCGGAAAAGGGAGAATGGAGCGAGCTTGGCATTCTCCTAAATACACCGGTGCATGGATGAGCTTAATTCTTAGACCGAAGATTCCTATTCAAAATGCTCCACAGTTGACTTTATTAACTGCTGTTGCCGTAGTTCAAGCAATTGAAGAGGTCACATCACTTTCACCGCAAATTAAATGGCCTAACGATTTATTATTAAATGGGAAAAAGGTAACAGGTATCCTAACAGAGCTTCAAGCGGAAGCCGATTGTATTAAATCAATCATTATCGGAATAGGAATTAATGTTAATCAAAAGCTTGATGATTTTCCACATGAACTTCAAGCAATTGCTACCTCACTTGCTATTGAGGAAAAGACGGAAGTAAATCGGGCTGATGTAATTAGGGCTGTTCTGACTAATTTTGAAAAACTCTATATTTTATATTTAAATAGTGGATTTCAACCAATTAAGCTCTTATGGGAAAGCTATGCGGTAAGCATTGGAAGAACAATCATTGCTCGTACACTAACAGGTGAATTAAGGGGCAAAGCTTTAGGAATTACTGATGAGGGAGTTTTGAGGCTAGAGGACGAAAATGGTAAAATCCATTTAATCTATTCTGCTGATATTGAGCTAAAAGAAAAGTAGACTGTATTCTTTGCCCTTCTGTGAATTCAAAAATTTTCTGAATATGAATTGAAAACAGCGAGAAATGGGACTATAATGGCTTCAATAAATATATTGTGCAAATTTTATGTATTTATAGCAACCATTCTAACCATCTGGTATAATTTTTATGGGCGGTATCCTGATAGAACTGCACCGAATATTTTTTAAAACCTGATATGATATCTGCCTAGATCCAAGAAATGGACCGGGACAGAGGGATGAAACAAATTAATGATATGATTAAGGAATCCTTCTGGCTTTTTTGAGGATTCCTTTTATTTTTGGAATTAATTGAGTTTTATCTCCTCTCCGGAATGTACGTTTTTCGCTAAAACGAAAGACGAGCAATGAAAAAGAGGGAGGAAAATTTATGAAAAGTACTACTGATTTTCTAAACATGAAAAAAGCTAGGGAAAAGATAGTTATGTTGACTGCCTATGACTATCCTTCTGCTAAGCAAGCAGAAAAGGCTAATGTAGATTTTATTCTCGTGGGGGATTCATTAGGTATGGTCGTATTAGGCTATGATTCTACAATTCCCGTAACGATGGAAGATATGATCCATCATGGAAAAGCGGTTAAAAGGGGAGCACCCAATACCTTTATTGTCGTAGATATGCCGTTTATGAGCTATCATTTGTCTGTTCGGGATACGTTATTAAATGGAGCAAGAATCGTCCAAGAAAGTGGTGCAAACGCCGTTAAGATTGAAGGGGCGGATCATGTTCTAGAACATATAGAAGCATTAACGAACGCCGGAATTCCAGTTGTAGCACATCTTGGATTAACTCCACAATCAGTGGGAGTACTTGGAGGCTACAAGGTTCAGGGGAAAAATGCTGATGCTGCTAAAAAAATAATAGAAGATGCAAGAAAATGTGAGGAGGCAGGTGCCTTCGCTATCGTTCTTGAATGCGTGCCTTGGCAGCTAGCAAGAGAAATAACAAACACATTAACTATTCCGACCATCGGAATTGGCGCTGGAAATGAAACGGATGGACAGGTTCTTGTTTATCATGACATATTATCCTATGGTGTTGAGAGGGTTCCAAAATTTGTTAAGTCCTATGTTAACTTAAATGAGGCTTGTGATTTTGGAATTAATGAATATGTTCAAGAAGTAAAAAAAGGCATTTTCCCAAGTGAAAAACATAGCTTTACGATGAAAGAAGAGGATTTGCTGAGTTTATACGGAGGGAAATTATGAAAATCGTTACATCAGTAAGAGACATGCAATCAGCAATTAAAGAGGAAAGAAGAAAAAATAAATCTATCGGATTAGTTCCAACTATGGGCTATTTGCATGAAGGACATCGGGCATTAATGGAAAAGGCTAGACAGGAAAATGATATTGTTGTCGTTAGTGTTTTTGTCAATCCACTGCAATTTGGACCTACTGAAGATTTGGATTCATACCCAAGAGACTTTGATAGAGACCAGAAGGCTGCGAATGATGAAGGAGTCAATTATGTATTCTATCCTTCTGTAGAGGAAATGTATCCAAATGAACCGTCTGTAAGGGTAACAGTGAAGGATCGGACAGATGTTTTATGCGGAAAGTCTAGACCCGGACATTTTGATGGAGTAGCTACTGTATTAACAAAATTATTTCATATTACTCTACCAGATAGGGCCTATTTTGGGCTAAAGGATGCTCAACAGGTTGCCGTTATCGATAGTTTAGTAAGGGATTTTAATTTTCCAATTGAAATCGTTGCAGTTAACACGGTAAGGGAAGCGGACGGGCTTGCCAAAAGCTCAAGAAATATATATCTAACTCCTGATGAAAGGGAGAAGGCACCTATTCTCAATCAAAGCCTACAAGATGCAAGGAAGTTGATTGAAGAGGGGGAAAGGAATCCCGAGAAAATCATTTCTATTATTAGAGAGATTATCGAGGATAATACAAAGGCTTCCATAGATTATATTGAAATATACTCATATCCAGAGCTTAAAAGTTTAAATGAGTTAAGTGGCAAAATTATCATTGCTTTAGCTGTAAGATTTAGCAAAGCTCGTTTAATTGATAATATTGTATTAACTATATCTTAAAGGACCTAAAGGAGGAAACTGAATGTTCCGCACCATGATGAGTGGGAAAATTCATCGCGCCCGTGTAACGGAGGCGAACCTAAATTATGTTGGTAGCATTACAATCGATTCAGAAATATTAGAAACCGTAGGAATGGTAGCTAATGAAAAGGTGCAAATTGTAAATAATAATAATGGTGCTAGACTTGAAACATATATTATTCCTGGAGCAAGAGGTAGCGGTACTATTTGCTTAAATGGCGCTGCTGCTCGACTCGTTCAAGAAGGGGATGTAGTGATTATCATTTCTTATGCAATTGTCCCAGAAGAAAAGGTACCTTTTCATCAACCAAAGGTGGCTATCATGGATGAGAACAATCAAATTGTAGAATTAATTCATCATGAGCCAGAGAATACTCTTTTCTCACACTTTAATGGACAGTAAAAAATATTTATCGCAGGGTTATGGGCAGTAAGACCCCCACTTAGAGAATTCGAAGAAGATAGGTGGGATAGGTGGGGATCAATTGCCCGTAAACGCCCGATTGGTTCAACTAACCATCAGTGTGGGATGAAGTCGACTAAATACGCCACGTCCTGTGGCAACGTCGACGCTAGCACATCCTGTGCGTCGAAAAATCCCCACTGATGGAAGTTTCACTATATGATATCCTAAAGACTGACTTAAAATCACATTCATCTTGGACATTTTTGGTTAGAAATGTTCAAGAAAGTGAAAAACTTTTGAGTCAGCCTTTTTTTGTTTATAATAGGAAGGTAGCTTTTAGCACAGAATTGATTCCGTTATAACTACCGTTAGAAAAAGTATTTGTTTGAGGTGTGAGAAATGAGTAACAAATATGTTGTAGTTGACTTAGAAACAACAGGACATTCCCCAAAAAAGGGGGATAAAATAATTCAATTTGCTGCGGTAGTAGTGGAAAACGGAGAAATAACAGATACCTATTCGTCGCTTGTAAACCCTGGTCAACCAATTCCTGCATTCATTGAGGAATTAACTGGTTTAAATGATCAAATGGTCAAAAATGCCCCGACATTTTCTGAAATAGCTCCCAGGATCCATTCTCTATTAGAAGGAGCCTATTTTGTCGCTCATAATGTATTATTTGATTTGTCATTCCTACAAGAAGAATTAATCATGGCTGGATTCGAAGGATTTTACGGTTCTGTCATTGATACTGTGGAACTTTCGAGATTTCTTATCCCTACGGCTGATAGCTATAAGCTAGGGGATCTGGCCATAAGGGAAGGCTTAAATCATGACCGCCCACATCAAGCTGATAGTGATTCATATGTAACGGCAGAATTATTAATCATTCTGTTAGATCGCCTTAAGCAATTACCCATCGTAACATTACATCAATTATTAAAGCTATCAGGTGGATTAAAGAGTGATATTGAACAAATAATTGAAGAATATATTCAAATAAAAGAAACGAAAATAGAGGACCTTCCTTTTGATCTAGAAGTATACCGTGGAATAGCATTGAAGAAAAGAAAAGATAAAGGTAAGCCTATTAGCTTAGAAAAGCCGCAATATCCGTTAAGCGATGAGGACAAAGAGCAATTATTTCAAAGGGCGTTTCCTAGCTTTGAAAAGAGACTGGGTCAATTCCGGATGATGGATACAATTTTTCAATCCTTTCAAAAGAATGAACATGCCTTAATTGAAGCTGGAACGGGTGTTGGTAAATCTATTGCCTATTTGCTTCCTGCTGCTTTGTTTAGTAAGGAAAAGGGTGAGCCGGTGGTCATCAGTACCTATACAACCCAATTACAGGAACAATTGCTCGAGAAGGATATCCCACTTCTTGAAGGAATGCTATCGAGTCCACTTACGGTTGTTCTTTTAAAAGGGAGACAGCACTACATCAGCTTAGCCAGGTTTGAACAATCATTAAAAGATGATGATGACAATTATGATACTACCTTAACAAAGATGCAAATTCTCGTTTGGTTGACAGAGACTGAAACAGGGGACTATGACGAGATTAATCTATCAAGCGGTGGAGCGATTTATTGGGATAAGATAAAAAACGATGAATCTATTTTTATGCAAAATAAATCATGGTTTTCAAGAGATTTTTATTTAAATTCCAAAAAGGCTGCAGGAAATGCAGACATGATTATAACAAACCATTCCCTATTATTAAGCGACCTTGTTTCGGAACATCCAATTCTACCTGAATATCAATATGTCATTATCGACGAGGGACATCATTTTGAAAAGGCAGCTGGTAAATATTTTGGTTTATCATTTGATTACTTATCAACAAGATTGTTACTGAATCGACTAGGAACTATGGAACAAAGGCAATTGCTTTATAAATTGGATAATCTATTATCTATACAAGGGAATGAACATTTGCCCTCTCCGCTTCACTCATTTGAGGTAAATGAAATCATGCAGGAGCTCCATCTTGAAATGGATGATTTTTTTAGAATACTAGCCATGACAGTGAAAATTAAGGTAAAAAGTTCAACTTCAACAAGGATGAGCTATCGTTTGCGTGATTCTGATTCTAGTAAAGAATGGAAGGCTGCATTAAATTCCGCTGAAAGGTTTTCATTTTTATTAAAAGATTTAATTGGTGACACCGAAAAGAAGCTTCAAATCATGAAGAAAAATGAACATAAGCTAAAGGGCGGAGATAGGGCATTCTTAGAGGAAATATCGTCATTAGTTCAAAAAATGAAGGAAATGAGAGAAGGATTAAAAGAGACAGTCTTGAGAAAAAATCCGGAATATGTAAATTGGATCGAGCTTGATACCAGGTCACCGCAGAACATGGCGACCTTATATACACAGCCAGTAACGATATCAGGATTATTAAAGGAACGCTTTTTTGATCAAAAGAAAAGTGCGATTATTACTTCTGCGACATTAACAGTTAAAAACTCCTTTTCGTTTATATTAAAGGAATTAGGTTTAAAGGATTCAAAAGTCCATTTAGCGCAAATTCCATCTCATTTTCCATATGAGGAACAAGTTCAACTTGTTGTTCCAAATGACCTCCCAGAAATTAAATCAGTGACTCTTGATGAATATGTAGCAGCCATTTCCGAACATATCATTTCCATCGCAGAGGCATCAAAGGGAAGGATGCTTATCCTTTTTACCTCATATGATATGTTAAGAAAAACGTATAATCTAGTAAAAGAAAGCGGGTTGCTAGACGAGTTTATTCTTATTGCTCAAGGTATCACTGGTGGCAGCAGAACAAGGATGACACGGAATTTCAGGCGTTTTGATAAAGCCATACTATTTGGAACAAGCAGTTTTTGGGAGGGCATTGATCTTCCAGGTGAAGATTTGTCATGTTTAGTGATTGTCCGATTACCTTTTTCACCTCCGGATGAGCCAATAACGGAGGCGAAGTGTGAATTAATCAAAAAAAATGGTGGAAATCCATTTTACGAATATTCATTGCCTGAAGCAGTTCTTCGTTTTAAACAAGGCTTCGGGAGATTAATCAGAACCAATCAGGATAGAGGATTTATTGTCATTTTTGATCGAAGAGTGGTAACGACCACCTATGGAAAAGCATTTCTTCAATCTATCCCGTCTATACCGGTATTGAAGCAAAGTATCGATGAGACGGTTCAATTAATCCATGCCTGGTTACCCTAATGCTGGAGAAATCCGTTTACCCAGTTCACGATTTAGATTGAAATTGTAAAAATAAATTCCACCTAATTTACATTCATTTTGCTATAATGATGGTTAGTTCAACGTTTTATTTAAATAGGAATTTTTAGAAAAAGAATATGAATCAAGTGGAGATTGTCGTAGGAGGCGGTTTCAGGTGGAAAGTAAGATTGAGGTTTTGTCAACTGTTAAAATAATGCATAGCCCGGATTTATATAAAATTGTTGATGCTTTAAATCGGACTTTAAAAGATAGAGATTTGATGTTTGGTTTAGCATTAGATAAAGAAGATCAAAATAAGGTAGTATTTACAATCTATCGTACATAAAAAAGAGTGATGAACAATGAAAAAATGGATATTAATAACGACTCTTTCTATAGTAATTATTATTGGTATTACGATAAAAGTTTACTTTAAGGCAGTAGAGCCAGTCAGAACCGCAGAAGAACGTGCAATTTCAATTGCTGAGCAACAAACAGACCTTAAAACGACTGATGATTTTTATTTATATAATGGTACTGAATCTTACTCTGTCATTACTGGAACAAATTCAAAAGGTCAAAAAGTGATTAT
This sequence comes from Bacillus massilinigeriensis, assembly GCF_900117315.1. Taxonomy (GTDB): domain Bacteria; phylum Bacillota; class Bacilli; order Bacillales; family Cytobacillaceae; genus Bacillus_BE; species Bacillus_BE massilionigeriensis. The sequence goes on along the minus strand of NZ_LT630337.1, from coordinate 2,708,518 downwards.
TTGGGTTCCTGATAAGGATGAGAACATTTATGTTCGACGAGCATCTGAGGGGATAACCAGGGAAAAAGCATTGCAGAAACTTTATGATGAAAAAAAACCAAGTGAAGTCATTTATACTCGATTAGGAATAGAATACAATCGACCACTTTGGGAAATTAATTATCGAAATGATCAAGACTTGTTGAATTATTATTATATTGATTTTGTAACAGGGGAAGAGCTAAAAGATATTGAGAACCTATAGGAAAAGGTCTATTATTATTGAAAAGACTTTTTCGTATTTTATCAAAATACAGTAAATTCAAAAGCGGAGGCAAAGGTATGGAGATCAAACTTGCACAAAGAGTAAAGCAATTAACGCCTTCTTCAACTTTAGCTATAACAGCAAAGGCCAAAGAGTTGAAGGACGCAGGAAAAGACGTAATTGGTTTAGGGGCTGGTGAGCCTGACTTTAATACACCACAGCATATTATTGATGCTGCTGTAAAGTCGATGAATGATGGTCACACAAAATATACAGCAACTGCAGGTCTACCAGCATTAAAAAAGGAAATTACGGAGAAGTTCAGAAGAGACCAGGGTTTAGACTATAACCCTAGTGAAATTATAGTAACCAATGGTGCAAAGCACGCATTATATACATTATTTCAAGTGATTCTTGATGAGGGTGATGAAGTCATTATCCCTATCCCTTATTGGGTTAGCTATCCGGAACAAGTGAAGCTAGCTGGTGGCGTCCCTGTTTATGTCGAAGGATTGGAAGAAAATGAGTTTAAAATCAGTCCTGAACAGCTTGCTTCAACGGTTACTGCACGTACAAAAGCGGTTATTATCAATTCACCAAGTAATCCAACTGGTGTCATCTATACCGAAGAGGAACTTAAGGCATTGGGAAGGGTTTGTTTAGATAAGAATCTAATAATTATTTCTGATGAAATATATGAGAAATTAATTTATGGTAATAATAAACATGTTTCCATTGCTCAGCTGTCACCTGAATTAAAGGAAAACACCATTATTATAAACGGGGTTTCCAAATCTCATTCTATGACAGGGTGGAGAATCGGGTATGCTGCAGGAAATCAAACAATCATTAAAGCAATGACTAATTTAGCTAGTCATAGTACATCGAATCCAACTACACCTTCTCAATATGGTGCAATCGCAGCCTATTCTGGCTCGCAGGATGCTGTGGAAGAAATGAGAAAGGCATTTGAGGAAAGATTAACCATTATATATGATAAGCTTGTTGCCATTCCAGGCTTTGAATGTGTAAAACCACAAGGTGCTTTTTATTTATTCCCTAATGCTAAGAAGGCAGCAGAGTTAACTGGTTTTGAAACAGTCGATGCCTTTGCTGAGAGCATATTAGAAGAGGCAAACGTAGCAGTTGTACCTGGTTCAGGCTTTGGTGCACCTAATAATATACGTTTATCCTATGCCACTTCTTTAGAATTACTAGAAAAAGCTGTAGAAAGAATCCATCAATTTGTGGAAAATAAGCTTAAATAGATTTTATTAAATTCAGCAATGGATATTATAAACAATAATATATCCTTGATTGGTTAACTGCCCGCATCTTGCGGGTTTTTGTTTTTTGTAAATAAAAGATTTTAGTAAAAAAGGGAATTCTATTTGTTCTTTTATTCTTCTATCAGGCATAACAAACTTCATGTTATACTATTAAGGAGGTGTCTGGTATGATAAAAACAAATTTAATAGATTGGCTTAAGGAAGGCAATATCACGATTCCTGGAGCTTTAATTTCACATTATAAAGATTTGGGTTTAAATGAAGAAGAATTAGTCCTTATTCTACAAGTTATTTCTTTTTTAGAAAAGGGAAATGGTTTCCCAACACCAGCTGAAATATCTTCAAGGATGACCCATTCGGTTTCAGATTGTACTGAGATGCTGCATAGATTAATACAAAAAGGGTTTATTGATATTAAGGAAGGGTACTCCGAATCAGGTATACGGTTTGAAAAATACTCATTGGATCCTTTATGGGAAAAGCTTGTTGAACAATTTCTATTACGTAAAAAACAAATGGAAAAGGTAGCTTCGCAAAAAGAGGAGAAGGATGTTTATACATGTTTCGAGCAGGAATTTGGAAGACCTCTATCCCCATTTGAATGTGAAACCTTAGCTATGTGGTTGGATGATGATCATCATGATCCTGTTATCATTAAAGCAGCATTGAGAGAAGCGGTTATTTCCGGTAAACTAAATTTTAGATATATTGATCGAATCCTTTTTGAATGGAAGAAAAATGGAATAAAAACCATTGAACAAGCAAAAAGTTATGGTCGAAAATTTAGACAGTATCAAACACAGCAGCGAACGAAAACCGAACAGAAAACGCCAAGTCAATCAAAAACGATTCCATTTTATAATTGGTTGGAACAATAATTTCTAAATAGTGGTTGTCCCATTAAGAATGATGCTTGGCATCATAGGGACAGCCTCTTTTCATAAGCATAAACAAAGGGGCAAATTGAATGTTAAATAAAAATCAAATAAGATATTGTTTAGATCAAATGGGTGAAATGTTTCCTGATGCGCATTGTGAACTAGTACATTCCAACCCATTTGAATTGGTCATTGCTGTTTCATTATCTGCCCAATGCACCGATGTTTTAGTTAACAAGGTGACCAAGCAGCTATTTCAAAAATATAAAACTCCTGAGGATTATTTAAGCGTTTCCCTAGAAGAGCTCCAACAAGATATTCGGTCGATAGGCTTGTATCGCAATAAGGCAAAAAATATTCAAAAGCTATGCCAAATATTAATCGATGAATATGATGGAGTCATTCCACAAAATCGCGATGAATTAACAAAGTTACCTGGAGTTGGGAGAAAAACAGCAAATGTTGTTGTGTCCGTAGCATTTGGAATTCCAGCCATTGCAGTGGATACTCATGTTGAGAGAGTGAGTAAACGTTTAGGTTTTTGTAGGTGGAAGGATTCTGTTCTCGAGGTAGAAAAAACCTTAATGAAGAAGGTTCCTATGGAGGAATGGTCAGACACCCATCATCGAATGATTTTTTTCGGCCGTTACCATTGTAAGGCCCAAAACCCCCAATGCCCCGAATGTCCTTTACTTGACTTGTGTAGAGAGGGACAGAAGAGAATGAAAAAAAAGTAACAAGAAGAAAGAGGGACCTATACATAATGCCGAACCGATTTGAAGTACCGAAAGAATTATCTCATAGATATTTCTTTCCACAAAAGGAAGTTACTATTGAACAAAAGAATTTACAAAGCTTTACATTAGAGGAACCTTTTTTATATGATTTTGCCTATTATGTAAATCTTACAGCTATTCATCCATGGGAAAACATAGATAACTATATGGAAGAAACTCTTAAAGAATGGGCTCAAACGAAGGAATCACTTCAGGAACTCTTTAAACTTAGAGATAAGAAAATAGTGCAGGAGCCCATGAAAAAAGGTATTGCCATCTTTATCCAGTTATTACACTGGGTAAATGGTGTCCCAGTTAAACTTTATCCATCCGTTGACTATTCTGAATTGAAAATCAGCACAGTTAATATTGAGGAGAGATTGTCCTATATATTAAGTCGACCGTATGCTTTTCCATCTTATATCCAATTAGTAGAAATGATGAAAGAGCTACAAAAACAATATGAAAAAAATATCGCCATGAAGAGGCTAAAGAAATAGATGCAAAAGTGCATAGCCTTAAGTCCATAAAAAAACCATTAGAAGGGAGATTTTCGTGTAGAAAACCTCATCCCAAACTAATGGTTTTTTATTTATTGAAATGGAATATTTCAAAGGATACCAGTAATTACCTTTATTTATGTTCCAGGGAAAAAGAATGATTCCGCCCCAGCGTCATCCTGTTCATCCTCATCAGAATTTCCGTTACCAGGGTTTCCGTTATTGTTTCCATTATTGTTACCATTTCCGTTACCATTCCCGTTATTACCTGGATTTCCATGATTATTCGGATTGCCATTATCCATAGGATTATCACCCTGATCATCATCCCATTGATTCTCTTGATCTCCTATATCTAATGGATTAGGAATTTGGATACTTATGGACGCCGAATCACTTTCCTGATCATCCAATATTGCCTTAACCTTAAAGACATAGGTTGATCCAGGTGTTGCATTACCGAGAATAAATCCATTCTTGCTTGTTGTTGTTAACTTTTGTTCTGCTCCACCATCTTGTGAGGCGGTTACCTCAAACTTAACATTTTTTCCATCTTTATTCTTATATTTCCATGTTACAGCAATTGAATTAGAAGCTTCATCATAATCAGCTTTTAATCCATTAGGTGCTTCAAGTTTATCATATTTTACTGAAACCTCTTTCGGACCTTGGCCTTTAACGGCATACTCATAAATGACCTGATCACTAGGTGTATATTCACTAGCAAGCTTAGCAGGAAGTGTTCCCTTTTCGATTTTTACCTTTTCAACAGACTTTGGCATGGTGAAATCTGGTGTTTCAATTCCAGATGAGATATGAGTCATTAAATTTTTAAATAATAATTGAGCAATTTTTTGTTCAGTTCCTATTAAATAGTTTTTCGTTTGACTCTCATAACCGGTCCATACAGCTGCCGTATAATTTGTTGTATAGCCTGCAAACCATGAATCCGGAACAGCACCTGCGGGAATATTATATTTTGCTCTAACATCCGCAGGGAAGTTTGTGGTACCCGTTTTTCCCGCTAATGGAAGACCGGATATATTGGCCATTGTCCCTGTTCCACTGGTTACTGCACTTTTTAACATATCCGTTATCATAAACGCAGTATAATCCTTCATGGCCACTTTTGACTCTGGCTTCATATCAAGCTTTGTTCCGTCACGCAACTCAATTTCCACGACTGAATGAGGCTCTGTGTAAAAGCCATTATTTCCAAAAGCACTATATGCACCTGCTAATTGCAGTGAAGTGATACCAACGTCTTCTCCGCCAATACCGCCTATTGCATAAGCCTCTTGCATATCCTTAAATGGAATACCAATACCAGCAGAAAATTTTTGTGCTTGGTCAAGGCCAACTGCTTGTAGAGCCTGTAAAGCTGGAATATTACGAGATAAGGCTAGCGCTGTTCGCATAGACATAATCCCTTTGTAAGAATTATCCCAGTTATTTATAGGTGTTCCTGTAGAGTAAGTGTATGGTTTATCCTCTAAAGCATGATAAGTTCCCCATTTTAAATACTCGATGGCTGGACCATAGTCTAATATAGGTTTAATGGTTGAACCTGGTTGACGTTTGGAATCTGTTGCAAAGTTAAATCCAAAATCAACCTTTTGATTCCTTCCTCCACCAATTGCTCTTATTTCTCCCGTTCTAGTATCGAGCAAGGTAATTCCAGCTTGCATTTTATTATCTGGAAATTGGACGATATCATTTGAGTTAAGCATATCTTCAACGTATTTTTGTGCGTCTGTATCGAGAGTTGTGTAAATTTTTACTCCATCGGAAAATACATCAACTTCCTTATATTTTTTCTCAACTTCATTAATTACTTGACCAATAAATGAATCATAAGGGATATCACTAGATGTTTTACGTTTTTCTTCTTTTACTAGTGTTGTTTCCACGGGAACCTTTTTCGCATTTTCCATTTCTTCCTTAGAGATATATCCATGCTGATTCATCAAGGAAAGAACGATATTACGTCGTTTCTCAGCTAAGTCAGGATGCCTAAACGGATCATAATTAGCTGGACTTTGAGGGATACCAGCTAAAAGAGCTCTTTGTGGGAGAGATAATTTATCTAGGTCTTTCCCAAAAAATATTTTAGATGCAGTTGCAATTCCATGCCCACCACTAGCGTACCAGGCCTTATTCACATACATTTCAAAGATTTCTTGCTTTGTATATTTACGTTCGAGCTGAAATGATAGCCAGGCTTCTTGCGCTTTACGCGATAATGTCTTTTCTGGAGTTAGAAAGGATGCCTTCACAACCTGTTGGGTAATAGTACTGGCACCTTCAGAACCATATCCTCTTGTCACATTGGCAACAACCGCTCCACCTAATCGGATAAGATCGACACCGTGATGCTTATAGAAGCGAACATCTTCTGTTGCTAGAACAGCATCCTCAACGCTTTTAGGGATGTCATCATAATCGATATAATCTCGTTTTACTTTTCCTATCTCAGTAACTAATTTGCCGTTCTTATCGTATATTTTTGAAGAGATTGGGTCCTTTAATAATTTTTCATCTAATTTTGGGGCGTCTTTAACATATATTGCAAAGGTGACTACTCCAGTAACCATTCCAATAATTCCAAGGGTCATAAGAATGAGTAATATTCGCATGAAAATATTTTTTGATTTACCTCTTGCTTTTTTCTTTGGCCCTCGAGCAAGCTGTTTTCGACGCTCCTCTCTTGATTGATATTTCTGAGTCATATATAAACCATTCCTTTCAATTCTTACCACTAAAAAATTATTCATTAAGAGGATAAAGATAATCTATTACTCTAATATAGTCAATCCGTGGCTGAAATCCAAGAGAAATAAAGTGTCCATTATTTTCAATTTCTGTTTTCGTGATAGACTTTCTTCCACCGGATTTCATTCTGTCCCAGTAAGATAGGAGATGCTCTGCCTCTAATAAGAATATTTCATTTGTTGTCGAAAATCTAAGAATCACAAAACAAATCCCTTTTTGCAATAGAATTGATTTCATATGATTAATTTGATGCTCATGAAAATTTGCTAATGGAAAGGAAGTTTTAAACTTTGTTTCCTTTGCTTCAAAATCAATATATTTGCCTTTATAAATCCCATTATAATCTGTAGTTGAAGCCTGTTTAAAATATGCCTCTTTAATGACAGCAGCACTTCTTTTCGGATAATCAACCTTAACAATTTGAACAGGTGTAGGCTTTTTATGAATGACAGCAATTCCCTGCTCTAAATAATACTGATTCGTTTCATTAATATCCTCTTCTAATGTCATCCCTCTGTTACCATAATTTGCATTATTATTAAATGCATTCAGTGAAGGTCTATTTTTAGTTGAGATATATTTTTTTCCATTTGGGTATCGAAAATTCATGGAAATTCACCTCACAAGCTATAACTATCATAACAGATGTCATTCTTTATTGTTTGAATAAAAATCCTAGATCTACAAACTATAAAGTAATAGATTGTACAAGGATTGATGCCCGGTGGAACTTAATTTGACAGATGATCCTAGGTTAACGGATTCAGAAATACTCATTATTACAGAAATAAGTAGAAAAATGCAAGTTAAAAATATGGATAATATCTCAAGAACCAATGCCTACTTTCAATTTTATCATCTATATCCTGAGATTGAATGGGCATTTTTAGCTAGTATGGTTTCCCGGAATGCTGGCTGGAATATGTGTGATTTAGAAGGGAAATGGTATCCCAAAATAATTGATTCTAATAGAAGAGTAAAATTATTTTTAACATATGAAAGAGCAAATTGGCTTATTTTTCAGGATGCTTACCCACAGTTGTTGCTCTATCATTATTCGACGAAAAGAAACCGTCCAATGTTTCACTTGTTAAAATATTTTCGTGTCTCTTCTTTTATGGAAAGGGAATGGATGGAGTTTTGGAGTAAACGAAATAAAATGAGGTTATTAGTTGCATTAATTATTAATGAACAAAATGTTATTGAGCAGCCGATAATTAAACATCCATTTTATAAAAATAATGTATTTGATACTTTCCTTTTTTCATTTCAAGATTCTTTCCATTTTAGTGCTGTTTTACTTCCAACTTGTAAAGGAGAATTATACGGTGCAAGTGTGAATGGATTTACTTCCGTCACAAAGCGTATTAATCTTGGGAAAAGGTTAGCCGATATCCTCTTTTCGCCAAGTTTATATTCAGACTTTATTCAGTTTGCAAATAGTACGATTCATACAGGATCAAGACATGATTATGAGCAATATTTCAAGAATCCTCCGAAGAGATCCACCCCCTTTTTAAGAACGACTTTTCCAGTGATTGAACATCGTTTGGGTAAGTGGAATGATTGGTCAAAAAAAAGACGAATCCTAAGAAGATGGAAAAATCCTAAGGTCAAGCATATTCAACCCATACATTTAACAAATTGGTATGTACAAAAACAAAAACAGCTGCGATGGTATATAAGAATAAAAAATTTGCTGGTCAAATAATGGTGCTATTAATTAAATAATAAAGAGAGGATTTTGTCCTCTCTTTATCTTAATGATTAAGTTGACGGACGGTCAGGACCTTCTATTTTTTTATCACCATAGCCTGCTTTAGTTTCTTCAATATTTTTAGGTTGAACTTTGTTTTCTTTTTCCTTATTATCCATTATTAACACCTCCGAAGCTTATTTTGTTCAATACTTTTCTTTTTCATTCTTAATATTCATGTCGAATCAAAGAGGAAAGAGTCGTGAAAAACAACTTTCTTTGCCGAATTACTTCTAGTTTTGTCATACGAGAAGGAAGCATCATTTAAGGAGCGAATAATAGTCTATGATAGCTGACTACCTATCAAAAATAGCTATTAGGAGGTTTTGAAAATGAAAGATCCATTAGTTCAAAAAGAGGAGATTCTATTGATGCTGACAGACTTACAACATCAATTGGATGAATTAGAACAATCTGTGACATTCAATTTTTCAACAACCCGCAAAAAAAGTCTAAATAGCCAATCAAAGAGATTAACTGATTTGGATATCAAATTGCAAAAATTAGAAAAAATTAGGAAGACAAACCCATTAACAGGATTAGATGATGTGAGTAAATCTGCCAAACCCCAAGGCTTAAAGCTTGAACTTGGTTTTTAGTTTTTCTATAATTAAGGTTATTCAGTAGCTTAAGCAGTTTTCGAGCTACTTTTATTTTTTTGAAAGAAGGATCATTCGGATGGATAATCGTTCATCATTATTCGTTGTCACACATAAATTACTTCAATATACCGATACGATATTAAGTCAATTTGAAAAAGTGAAGGATAGCAGAATAAAAGGAGATTTTTTGCTTGAGGTGAAACCCTTTGCCGATGAGGTGAAGGATGTGAATGACAAATGGAAAGAATTAGCTTCTCAATTCATTGGAGAATGGGAACCTAGAAATATTCATATGAACCAAATTTATTCAGCATATGATCAAATGGAGATGGTCTCTGTTCAATGCTTTTACCCAGAAACAAGTCGTACGAGGTTTTTGAATAATGTTAGAAGTATTCAATATATCTATAAAATAATGTTGGAACATATAGAAGCATAAAAAATGCATCCATCTTGGAATTGTCTTGTCCAAAAGGATGGATGCGTTCATTACTTTCTTGCTTTTGTGTATCCTTAGTTGTGTGAAACAGAGAATTCTTCTTCACCATCTGGCACCTTAGCACCTAGTGATTCTAATTCTCTAGTTAGTTCTCGATATTCCTTGATCGAAATATCCCCCAGAACGTACGCTTTTTTGGCGAAATCTAGCAATTGATTAACACTTTCTGCCTCGAAATTTTTACGTTTTAAAAACTTTTCCCTTAGTTCGTTCACCTTCATCTTTTATTTCCCCCTCTAAGCGTTTTTTTGAAATGTAGTTAAATTCATTCATTCTCCAAAACCAAGACCATGATAGAGGTTGCACCTATTGTTCAATTCAATCGTATCACGAATTGTCTTTATTTTTCGTTTTTATAATTTTGAGACTTTCGACAAAATACAACATATTTCGACAATCGGCAAATTAAATGATTGATTCACCTTAAAGGATGATGATTCATAATTTGAAGTAGTAAAGAGATAAGGAGGTATTAGTCCATGTTTAATCCAAATATGATTTATCATCCAATTTACACAAATCCCCAACGATATGTACCAAATCATTTTAATACATCTCTACAAAGGATGGGACAGCATCCATTTCCAATTTCCTCTTATCCACATTGGGGCGTGAATCCAAATTGGGGGCAGAGCCAGGATCCATTTGGGATGAGTCCACAGAGCTTTGGTCCGTTACAAAATCAACAGCAATGGTATCCTTCACCGTACCATTCATACGGTGGACAACAAGAATATCAACAATCCATATTTTCAAATCCTCTACAACCAGCAGATATGCATCCATACAGTCAACAATCACCCGTGAACTCCATTCCTAATTTTCATCAGTATCCAAAGAATTCATTGAATCCAAGACCACCTTCAGGAATGCAATCTATTATGAATTCATTTAAAGCACAGGATGGTTCACTAGATTTAAATAAGATGATTGACACAGCTGGTCAAATGATGAACGCGGTTACGCAGGTTTCTTCAATGGTGAAAGGATTCGGCGGAATGTTTAAAGTGTAGGTGTTGAATACTTATTAAGCGGGAGACAAAATTAGAACAGGTGAAGTTAAATAATTGAGGTGAAAATAAAATTGGCAGGATAAACCTGCCTTTTCCTTTTTAAGAAAGAATTATTCATCACCAATTGGTATTCTTTTTCCTTTTTGTTTAGGAATTCTAATTAACAATAACCCATTTTGATAGGTTGCCTTCACTTGTTTCTCATTGATGTGATGGGGAAGAGAAATGGTTCTACTAGCTTTTTGTATTGTTTTCTGCTTTGAATAATATGAATTTTTTTCATTTTCTTCAATAATTATATCCTGTGAGTTGACAGAAATGGTTACATAATTTGAATATACATCTATATGGATTTGTTCCCGTTTCACACCTGGGAGCTCTGCTTGAACAATATATTCATTTTCTTTTTCAATTAGATCAACAGCAAAACCCTGAAAAGGAAAAGGAGTTTTAAAAAACTCATCAATTGACTGTAAAAAGCCTTTTACTGGTTTTTCTAGAAAAAAACCATTCATTGTTTTCATTAAATCGCCAAAAGGTTCATGGTCATTGTTTTTCTTTGAACTTTCTGGATAGTTTGAATTTCCAGGAAGATTAGATGACATCCTCTTCGCTCCTCTCTATATGAATCCATATATTCTATGCAAAAGTTTAATGATTGTTAGTCAATTTAAATATAGTTAATCAATTGTGAAAATTTAGTGAAATTGGTAAAAAGTGTGATATATATCACGATTTCTCACCGAGTTGAATTGTATTCTAAAGGTAATTTGAGAGAAAGAGGGGATATATTGGATGTTTTGCTATCAATGTGAACAAACGCCGACAGGGGGATGCAAGGTAGTTGGAGTTTGTGGGAAGGATGAAACGATTGCTAGCCTCCAAGACACGATTATTTTTGGATTAAAGGGGATTGCAGCTTATCGTACCCACGCCTATCAATTAGGGTTTACTGATTCATTTGTCGATACAACTACACATGAGGCATTGTATATGACCTTAACAAACTCTAACTTTAATGTGCAAGAACATATCGATATGGCGATGAAGGTTGGACGTTCTGCAGTGCGAATGATGGAGGTATTGGATGAAGCCCATACTTCACATCTTGGGATTCCAGAACCGATACAAGTATCGCAAAATAGGATTGAGGGTAAATGCATTGTCGTTACAGGCCATAATTTATTTGCCTTAGAGGAGCTTTTGAAGCAAACAGAAGGAAAAGGTGTTAATATCTATACTCACTCGGAAATGCTTCCTGCCCATGGCTATCCCGCGTTGAAAAAATTTGGACATTTAAAAGGAAATATAGGAAAAGCCTGGTACGACCAAAGACGATTATTTGAGAAGTTTCCTGGAGCGATTCTTGCTACAACTAACTGTGTCATGCCGATCAAAGGAACCTATGCAGATCGAATGTTCTCATATGAGGTAGCTGGACTTGAAAATGTCCGAAAAATAGAAAATGATAATTTTACTCCATTAATCAAGAGGGCTTTAGAGCTTCCTGAAGCAAATATTGAATCTGATGAGACACTATTAACAGGCTTCCATCATGAAACCGTATTAGGACTTGCACCTGAAGTAATTGCGGCTGTGAAAGAAGGGAAAATTAAGCGGTTCTTTGTCATTGCAGGCTGTGACGCTCCAGGTAAAGGGGGAGAATATTATCGTGAACTAGCGACCTCGTTACCACCAGAAACGGTTATTTTGACAACATCATGTGGTAAATTCCGTTTTAATGATGTGGATTACGGTGTGGTTCCCGGAACTGAGATTCCTCGTTATATTGATTTAGGGCAGTGTAATAATTCAGGATCAACTATTAAAATTGCTAAGGCATTAGCTGATGCATTTGAATGTGAAATAAATGAGCTTCCGGTAAGCATCGTTCTTTCATGGTTTGAACAAAAAGCGGTTGCCATTCTTTTAGGACTATTTAGTTTAGGCATCAAGGACATCCGTATTGGGCCTAAGCCACCTGAATTTATTTCTGAAGGTGTGATGAAGGTTCTTCAAGATACATTTAACTTAAAGTTAATTGGAACGGCAGAGGAAGATATGAAGGAAATGCTTCAGATGAATTAATTTATCATGGGTTAGAATTTTTTGTTTTGATAATTATTCCAGCTTAAAATGAGAGTTTATGGAGAGAAAATCCGAAATATGAATAAAAACCAGTCCAAGATGAAAGTTTTCAAATTCCTAAATCGGAGAGAAAATCTTTCATTTAGGGCTGGTTTTTTCAACGTACACGGAGCAATTGTCCAATCTTCTTTCAAAAAAACGAATCTATGGAGAAAAATAACAAAACGTGGGGCTTGATTTTGAAATCTACTTTAAAATAATTCCTCCATAAGATCTTCAGGCTGAAAAATGAGATTTCCTTCCCCGTCAACCTCAAGTAAGTGATCCTTTTTCATCTTGGTAAGGGTACGGCTAACCGTTTCTCTCGTTGTCCCTATCATATTGGCTAAATCCTTATTAGTAAAATCACTTTTAAGCAGAATGACTCCCTTTTCCTTTTTCATTCCATCCTTTCGCCCCAATCTAACCAATAGCTTAATAATTTGTTCATAAGTATTGTTTAATATTTGGGCTTCCAGTCTATCCTGCAGCTCAACAATTTTCTCCCCTAGAACTTTGAAAACCTTTATACATAGCTCTGGATTATGAATGAGCACCGTTTCAAATTGAGCGATTGGAACAGTCACAATTGATGAGTTTTCTAACACCTCAGAATAGGCAGGATAACCTCCTTTTCGAAAGAACCCTACATGAGGAAACATTTCTCCCTTTTTAAGAATCGCCACGATTTGTTCCTTTCCATTGGCATCACTCTTATAGATTTTCACTTTACCAGAGTGAATGAAATAGACGTTTTCTATCGGGTCATCTTGTAAAAAAATATGATTGCCTTTAATCCATGTTCTTGAAATAGATATATCAACAATTTTATTTAACTCTTCATCATTTAGTTCTTTAAAAAGAGAAAAGCAGGAAAGAACCTTTTTAATCTCATTTTGATTCATAATCTCACCTCGAAAATATAAGCTGAATTATTAATTGTAAAATGAATATCCCTATTGTAACAAATAAGAGGTGGAATTGCTTTTATGTTTTCTTATATGAAATTATTTGTCAAAATCGACTGTGAAAAAAGCAAGAAAATTTATTGGATAAGAAAAAGGGAGAAAAGCTCTTTTTAAACGAACGTTTATTCGGTAAAATAGTTTTTATGGGGTGAATAAGATGAAAGTTAGACAAAGCCTAAAAGATGTGATTCGTCTTTTAAAAGAAGATGAAAAATTAAATGAAAATATTGTTTATTGGCATACCATTCCTGAAAAAGAAGCAAGAATGGTCGAGTTTCCAGATAAAATTGATCAAAAATTAAAGTTTGCCCTTCAAAAGCGAGGAGTCACCCAATTGTATACCCATCAAGGAACTGCTTTTGAAAGTGCGATGAAGGGGGAAAGCTTTGTTGCTGTTACTCCTACTGCTTCAGGAAAATCCCTTTGCTATCATTTGCCTGTTGTGCAAACAATCATAAATAATCCAAATGCGAGAGCTTTATATATTTTTCCAACTAAAGCGTTAGCTCAAGATCAAAAAACGGAAATCAATGAATTGATTGATGAAGCTGGCTTAGAAATAAATAGTTATACCTATGATGGGGACACCTCATCAAATATAAGACAAAAGATTCGAAAGGCAGGACACATTGTCATAACGAATCCAGATATGCTACACTCGGCCATTTTGCCCCATCATACGAAATGGGTTTCCCTTTTTGAAAACCTAAAATATATCGTGATTGATGAACTACATATTTATAGAGGTGTGTTTGGCAGCCACGTGGCCAATGTTATTAGAAGGCTAAAACGGATTTGTCGTTTTTACGGAAGTGACCCAGTATTTATTCTTACATCGGCAACAATTGCCAACCCATTAGAGCTTGCAGAAAATCTAACGGAAAAGAAAATGAAACTAATTGATAATAATGGGGCACCAAGTGGAAGGAAGCATTTTGTCTTTTATAACCCACCTGTTGTTAATAAACAATTAAATGTTCGTAGAAGTGCGACCCTTGAAACGAGAATGCTTGCAGGTCAATTTTTGAAAAATAAAATTCAAACGATTGTTTTTGCAAGAAGTAGAGTACGGGTAGAAATTTTACTTACCTATTTACAAGAGCTTGTAAGGCACCAGCTGGGTCCTAAATCCATAAGAGGGTATCGGGGTGGATATTTGCCAACAGAAAGAAGAGCTATCGAGAGCGGGTTAAGAACGGGTGAAATATATGGTGTAGTAAGCACTAATGCATTAGAGCTTGGTGTTGATATTGGGCAGCTTCAAGTTTGCATTATGAACGGGTATCCCGGTTCAATTTCTAGCTCATGGCAGCAAGCGGGAAGGGCAGGTAGGCGACAGGATGAATCGTTAGTCATATTAGTAGCGAGTTCTAGTCCTATGGACCAATATATCATTGCTAACCCAGATTATTTCTTTGAACGCAGTCCTGAAACGGCAAGAATTAATCCGGATAATCTGATTATTTTAATTGATCATATGAAGTGCGCTGCGTATGAGCTTCCCTTTAAAGAGGGAGAGAAATTTGGAACGTTTGAGACGGAAGAGGTACTCGAATACTTAACTGAGGAAAGAGTGTTATTCAAGAACGGAGATAAGTGGTATTGGATAAATGACTCCTTTCCTGCTCATGGAATTAGTCTAAGGTCTGCCTCTCAAGAAAATGTGGTCATCATTGACCAGTCGAATGTAGCCAAAGCAAAGGTGATCGGTGAAATGGACCGCTTCTCTGCGATGACTCTCCTTCATGAAGAGGCCATTTATCTACACCAGGGAATCCAATATCAAGTGGAAAAATTAGATTGGGAAGAGAAGAAGGCTTTTGTGAGGGAAGTAGATGTGGACTATTACACGGATGCTAATCTTGCCGTTCAGTTGAAAGTGCTTGAAGAAGACAAATGGAGGAAAAGAAATAGGTCTGTGATTGGCTATGGGGATGTTAGCGTGAATGCTAAAGCAACGATCTTTAAGAAAATCAAGTTTGAAACACATGAAAATATCGGTTCTGGCCCAATCCATTTACCAGAGGAAGAGCTTCATACGAGTTCTACCTGGATATCACTTCATATGGATGATCCTGAATCCAGCATTAGTGAGGAAAGGCTGCAATCTGCACTGATGGGGACTGCTCACGCGCTAAGACATATTGCTCCACTATTTGTCATGTGTGATTCAAAGGATTTACATGTTGTTCCACAGGTGAAGGCTGTCCATAATGAGAGACCGACTATTTTCGTTTATGATAGCTATCCTGGAGGTGTCGGACTCAGCGAAAAGCTTTTTGATCATATGGAAATGGTTCTTGAAGAAGCTAAACAAATGATCAGGAGATGTCAATGCCAGCATGGATGCCCATCTTGTATCGGGACAGAAACGATTTCCAAAAACGTTAAAAGTGATGTTTTATTAACGATAGACCAATTAATTAATGGCTGAGAAATTTGTATTGTACACGTTTTAAAGGAAGTGAAGGGTATGTCCATCAAATCAAAGCTAAATCGACTAAGGCCTCATTTGTCACAAAATGATGAAAGTAAAGTTGTGAACAAAAGCATGGAGCAAGGCCAAGATGAGAAAAAGTCCATTTCTGGTATTCCATATATAGAGAAGTGGCAGAAGGAAAATGTTTCGCCCTATTACTTCGATGGATCCTATTGCCTAGTAAAGGAGGTTAAATACCCTCTTGATGCACAGCATGGGAAATATCAATTTCGTGATTTTCTTACAGCGATTCATGCATGGAATCAAACAGATTTTGATCATCCCCTTTCAGCTCGAGGGTTTCGCCCTGAAGACCTGTTTTTCTTTGACACAGAAACCACAGGTCTTGGAGGGGGAACAGGAAATACGATATTTCTATTAGGTCAAGCAAGTGTACAAGGGGATCAGATTATCTTAAAACAGCATATTTTACCTAATCCAGGTGCGGAGGTGCCATTTTACAATAGTTTTCTTGAGGAAATCGACTATACAACTCTTGTGACCTATAATGGAAAGGCATTTGATTGGCCTCAGGTAAAGACTAGACATACTCTTATTAGGGAGCACGTTCCTAAATTACCTCCCTTTGGTCATTTTGATTTATATCATGCCTCAAGAAGAATTTGGAAGCATAGGCTTGAAAGATTAAAGCTATCCATTGTGGAGAAGGAAATTTTAGGAATTGAAAGAGAGGATGATGTTCCTGGATTTCTAGCCCCGATGATTTATTTTGATTTTGTAGAGAATCAAAACCCTGATGGAATGCTCGGAATTATGAAACATAATGAAATCGATATTTTATCCTTAATTACACTTTATACACATCTTACCTTTCAACTATTAAAGCTTGATCAATCTCAAACCTCCACCGAAAAATTTGAGATTGGGAAATGGTATGCTTCTCTCGGAGAAATATCAGCTGCAAAGGAGGTTCTTTCTGAGGTTGCTAGGGGAACAGAAGCCATCTCTACCCAGGCAAAGCATGCCTTAGCGCTAGAGTATAAACGGCAGCATAGCTGGGATATTGCAAAAGGCCTATGGGAAGAAATTGCCCTTCAAAACGGTACGGATATTCATGTGGAGGCTTGCATAGAATTAGCCAAAATTTATGAGCATCGGGAAAAATTATATAGTAAAGCACTCTCATATGCTTTGAACGCCAACAAATTACTTCAAATAAATGAAAATGTTGGGTCTAATAAAACTTTGAGAATAAAAATTGATAATGAGAAAAGAATTAATAGATTACAAGGCAAATTAAACCGGTTAAAGGATAAGCTATAGACAAAATAGTAATAGATTCAAGATACTTCATAGAACGTTCACGAAATGCCATATATTCCTTGTTGTAAGTATTAAGTTATCAGTTTAGAATATTGAATTGGTAATTTAGTAAATAAAATATAGGTGATGTATGTAATGTATAAAGCAGTTCTTTTTATGTTCTTTGTCCTCATTTGTTTAACGGTGATTTTATTTTCAAGCCTTCGGGATAGTTTTTATTCTTTACTATAATTTAAAAACTAAACGAAATGCTTGTATTATCCTAATATATGTAAAATTAGGTATTTTGTTTAGTACAAGATACTCCCTTTCTTCATAGCTTGTTAGTGTAGGAAATATACGAAATGAGGAAAGGAGAGAGTTAAAATATGCCTTGGTTCCCTGGAAATGTATGTCCACCAATTGTTCATCCAACGAAATGTTGTGTAAATCATAACTTTATTAATAATGTGGTGCCACACATCCATCCATCACATACAACAACTGTCAACCACATTAATTTCCAACACAAACATTTTTTTCCGCATACTCAATCTGCGGTAAATCAAGTGACTAACCAACAATTTATTTGCCCTGGACCTATGCCTGGTCCTACTCCTGGACTAGGAGCTAGTCCTTATCCGTTCTTTGGAAGATAAAATTTACTAATAGACCAAGGACTGATTATTAAATCAGTCCTTTTCTATGGACATGTTGTGGGCTTAAAGTTTTTATCTTACTTAAAAATTGTTCTATAATGCATATGAAGGTGTAAAAACCGTCATGTTTATGATAGCATGGTGTTGTAGAAACTATACATAAGAGAGTAGGCTAGAACATAGATTGGTAAAGATTGCATTAGTATCTGGTTATAAGGCACAAGAATTAGGCATTTTTAAACAAAATCATCCAAGTATTCACTTTATAAAAATGGCCATCAAAAGAAATTTAGAAGTTTTATTAGATGAAGGATTAGAATGGGTCATTATCAGCGGTCAGCTAGGCACCGAGATTTGGACTGCAGAGGTAGTCTTTGATTTACAAATTGAAGGATATTCTGATTTAAAGCTTGCGGTTATTACTCCATTTTTAAACCAAGAAAAAAATTGGAGCGAGGCAAATAAGGAATTGTATGAATCAGTGATAAGCAAAGCAGACTTTGTAGATTCTATCACAAAAAAAGAGTATGAAAGCCCTTCGCAATTTCGAATAAAAAATCAATTTTTAATCGAAAAAAGTGACTTGCTCATCCTTTTTTACGATGAAGAAAAGGAAGGAAGCCCTAAATACCTTTTTCAAACAGCGAAGGAATACGGTGAGAGGAATGAAGCTGATTATGAAGTTAGACTAATTTCCTTTTATGATTTACAGGTATTGGTTGAGGAAGAAAATGAATGGGGAAATAATTGAAAGAAAAATTGACAAATACATTAATTTTTGAAAAAATAAAAATGATGACTGGTGATTTACTGAGGTGATTGGAATGCTTTCGGATAAAATTAAATTGACAGCTAAAGATATTTTAGAGAAGGAATTTAAAACAGCTGTCCGTGGTTATAAACAAGAAGAAGTAGATAAATTTTTAGATTTAATTATTAAAGACTATGAAACGTTACATCAAGAAATAGAGATGCTGCAGCAAGAAAATCTGCGATTAAAAAAGCAGATGGAGGAATCTTCGAAGAGACCGACCTCACAAACAGCTGCTGCGGGAACAACAAACTTTGATATATTAATGCGATTGTCTAATCTAGAAAAACATGTATTCGGTAATAAACTATATGATTGATTGGATATTATTACCGAGTAAAACCTATTGATTTTTATATACTAGTTGCGTATACTAACTTAGTAGTCGTTAATCACGTTCGGGTAATCGCTGCAAAGAGCTTTATGCGAATTGTAGAGGAAAGTCCATGCTCGCACGAGCTGAGATGCTCGTAGTGTTCGTGCCTAGCGAAGTCATAAGCTAGGGCAGTAAGGATTCGTCTTTGCTGACGGCAGGGAAAATGCCTAAGTCCATTTGGATATGGTGTGAATACCTTGAAAGTGCCACAGTGACGTAGCCTCTTTAGAAATAAAGAGGGTGGAACGAGGTAAACCCCGCGAGCGAGAAACCCAAATTATGGTAGGGGCACCTTCTCTAAGGAAATGAACGAGAGAGAAGGACAGGTTGATTTTTCAATCTGTAGATAGATGATTGCCACCGGAGTACAAGACTTTTGTCGTTTGTAGTACAATGGTACAAAACATGGCTTACAGAACGTTATTAATGAGAATAGTATAGAATTATCGAGGACTCTCCTGTTTGATGGGGAGTCTTATTTTGTTTTATAAGAATATTTATGCTAAAGATTATTTAAAACATAATTATATGATAAAATATTCCCGGTTTAGCCTTAATTTTTTCCCCCTGAAACTAAGACTCACTATATAATAGATAATAAGGAATAATACCAACGTCCTAAGATCAATAATGAATGATTTTCACTGGGGGATACGCTTATGGGTGATAGACTACTTAATGATTTGATGGATGTAAATTCATCATTATCTACTGTGATATTTGAACATATGCAAGAGGGAGTTATGATATTAGATCGTGATTTCAATATCATCTCTCTTAACCCCTGGGCGCAAAAGGTTACATTATACTCAGAAAATGAGATTGTTGGGACTCATTTTTCTAAATTATTTGTTGATAAACACAAATATGAGTTGATACTTTTACATATAAAGCAAGATGGAAAATGGGTTGGAGAGGTATGGAAAACTAGGAAGAATGGGGTCATTTATCCAGAATGGATGAATGTCCAATCCGTTAACACTAATGAAAATCTTGTTACAAACTATTGTATTGTGTTTAGGGATATGTCTAGGCAAAAAAACTCAATAACTGAGCTTAAACTAGCAGAAAAGGCACTCGAAAATACGAGTGAAGGGGTATTAATAACTGATATACGTGGAAAAATCATATCAGTAAACCCTGCATTTGAAATAGTAACGGGCTATTCTGAAGCAGAGGTTATTGGTCGAAATCCGAATATATTACAATCAGGAATTCATAATAAAATGTTTTACAAAAACATGTGGGAGTATATACATAAATTCGGTACATGGAAAGGAGAAATTTGGAATAGAAGAAAGAACGGCGAAATTTATCCAGAGTGGATCAATATTAGTTCTATTAAGGATGAAAATGGGGTAGTGACAAATTTCGTTGCCGTCTTTTCTGATATCACCGATCGAAAACTAGCAGAGGAACAATTAAAGGAGCTTGCTCATATTGATACACTGACAGGAGTAGCAAATCGATATTCCTTTAATGAGAGATTTCAAAATCTATTGGGCACCGCGAAAACTCATAAGCAGCAATTAGCACTCCTTTTCTTGGATTTAGATCGTTTTAAGTATATCAATGATACCCTTGGCCATAATTTAGGTGATAAGCTTTTAAAAAGTGTCTCCTCAAGAATTCAAGGATTGCTTAAAAATAAAGATATGATTGCACGTCTTGGTGGAGATGAGTTTGTTATCATCATTACAAATATTAAGCATCCTAAGGAAGCAAAGATTCACGCGCAGCAAATTATTGACTGTTTAACAGATTCATTTATACTAGAAAAACAGGAAATCTTTGTTTCAACAAGTATCGGAATTAGTTTATATCCCCATGATGGAACAACGAAGGATGAACTCCTGCGAAAAGCTGACAAAGCCATGTATAAGGCAAAGTCAATGGGAAGAAATAAGTATGAATTTTATCATTCGGATTTTCATGAAAATGAAACTACATATTTTCAAATGGAAACGAAACTGAGAAAAGCATTGGAGAATAATGAATTTTTCCTTGTTTACCACCCGCTATTAGATGTGGATAAGAAAAAAATAACTGGAGTGGAGGCCTTAATTCGTTGGGAGCAAAGAGATCTTGGCACCATTCCACCTAGTGAATTTATTCCGTTGGCTGAAGAAACTGGATTAATTATTCCTATCAGTGATTGGGTTATGGGGAGAGCGTTAGAAGATTTAAAGAAAATACATCTCGCAGGGTATCCTAATATTCGAATGAGCATTAACATTTCCGCTATGTATTTTAATCAAGATGACTTATTGAAAAGGGTCAAACACATTATTGACGAAACGAATGTGAATCCTCATTATATTGATTTCGAATTGACTGAAAGTATGATTATGTCCAATGCTACAAAAACGATAGATAAGCTAGTTAAATTAAAACAATTAGGCATTAAATTTTCTATTGATGATTTTGGTACAGGGTATTCTTCACTTAGTTACCTAAATCGTTTTCCAATCGATAGCTTAAAAATAGATCAAAGCTTTATTAGAAAATTAACTGTCTATCATGAAGATGCCTCGATTGTTGAGGCAATTATTACTATGGCACATCGGCTCCATTTACAAGTAGTCGCTGAAGGTGTGGAGAATCATAAACAACTTCAATTTTTACGTAATGAGAGCTGTGATTTGATACAAGGCTTTTATATTACAAAGCCAATTATTATTTCTGAATTAATCGATTTTCTAGAAATCTGGGATGAAGAAATAGAATTATAAGGGTGAAGAAATGGCAAATTATCAATTGATTGCAACATCAGCAATGGGTCTCGAGTCTATTGTGGCAAAAGAAGTAAGAGATTTAGGCTATGATTGTCAAGTTGAGAATGGAAGGATCAATTTCTCTGGAGATGAATCAGCAATTGTTCGTTCAAATCTTTGGCTAAGAACAGCTGATAGAATTAAGATTAAAGTTGGTGAGTTTAAGGCCACTACCTTTGATGAACTCTTTGAAAAAACAAAATCCCTTCCGTGGGAGAGGTATTTACCGGAAAATGCCGAATTCCCCGTGATTGGAAAATCAGTAAAATCCAAGCTTTTTAGCGTCTCTGATTGCCAAGGAATTGTTAAGAAGGCAGTAGTAGAGCGGATGAAAAGGCATTATAAACACGTAAGCTGGTTTGAAGAGAATGGACCGTTATATCGAATAGAGGTTGCTTTACATAAAGATATTGCTCTAATAACCTTAGATACGAGCGGGAGTGGTTTGCATAAGAGGGGTTATCGTGCTGGTCAAGGGGAAGCACCTCTAAAGGAAACTTTGGCAGCAGCACTTGTTCTATTAACGAATTGGACGCCTGATAGGCCGTTTGTTGACCCATTTTGTGGCTCCGGTACCATTCCAATCGAGGCAGCGCTTATTGGCCAGAATATCGCTCCTGGCTTTAATCGTGAGTTTGTGTCTGAGGCTTGGCATTGGATTCCTCAAAAGGTTTGGGATGAGGCAAGGGATGAAGCAGAAAATTTAGCAAAGTATGATCAAGAACTAGATATTACAGGTAGTGATATTGATCATAGGATGGTAAAAATTGCGAGTGAAAATGCCTTTGAGGCTGGTCTTGGAGACATGCTTCAGTTTAAGCAAATGCAAGTGAAAGACTTTACTACTACAAAAGAATATGGTGTTATTGTCGGAAATCCACCGTACGGTGAGCGTCTCGGGGACCAAGCAACTGTAGAAAAAATGTACAGAGAAATGGGTGTAGCATTTGCGCCATTAGATACTTGGTCCATTTACATGCTGACCTCAAATGAACAATTTGAACAATTGTACGGAAGACAGGCAACAAAGAAAAGAAAGCTCTTCAATGGTTTTATTAAAACAGATTATTATCAGTATTGGGGTAAAAGACCTCCAAGAAAATAATCATATTCCTTATGAAAAGCAAAGTTCTTTTCTTTAAAGTAAGACGACTCACTCCTTTTTATGATAATAGTTTAAAGAAAACTGGTTATGCAGCCAGTTTTTTCTCATTCTTATTACGGAGGTTTACATGCTAAATCAACTACCATTTACTATTGCACCATCTGATTCATTCTTCGATAAATTAAGTGAATGGATTGGAGACGTATTTTATGATATTTTACCAGAGGCTGGATTTGAGCTTCGTGATGAACAAATTTTTATGGCCTATCAGCTAGAAAATGCCTTTAAGGAGAAGAAGGTGATTTTTGCTGAAGCTGGAGTAGGTACGGGGAAGACAATTGTATATTTACTTTATGCTATTTGCTACGCACGCTTCAAGAAATTACCCGCTATCATTGCATGCGCTGATGAAACCCTTATAGAACAGCTTGTAAAAAAAGAAGGGGACATTGCAAAATTAGAGCAAGCATTGAATTTAAAGATAGATGTCCGCTTGGCTAAATCAAGAGACCAATACTTATGTTTAAACAAGCTCGACAATACAGTGAATCTGGATGATACATTTAGTTCTGTATATGAACAACTACCTGAGTTTGTTCATAAAGGCGCATCCATGCAGCAGTTTAGCCGGTATGGGGATAGGAAGGACTATCCGGAATTAACTGATGAGCATTGGGAAAAGATTGGTTGGGATTCATTACAGGATTGCTTTATGTGTGATAGAAGACATCGTTGTGGAATGACCTTACATCGAGATTATTATCGTAAAGCTGAAGATATTATTATTTGCTCCCATGACTTTTATATGGAGCACATCTGGACAAAGGATTCAAGAAGGAGAGAGGGACAGCTTCCTTTACTTCCAGAAGCATCGTGTGTCGTATTTGATGAGGGACATTTGCTGGAATTTGCGAGTCAAAAGGCATTAACCTACCGTTTATCCGAGCAGACAATGGAATCATTACTAACGAAGCTACTATCAAATGATGTGAGAGAAAGCACCTTACATCTAATTGAAGATGCGATTTATGAAAATGAATCTTTCTTTCAATTGCTATCTAACCAAGCGTTAGAGGCTGCTGGCTCAGATAAAAAAAGGATTGTAAAAACATCGAATCTCTTAACGCAAGCAAAAAGGCTTTTTCAAAAATTAACTTCACTAGAAGAAGAGCTTGTTTTTGAAAGTGAAATGTACGTGATTAATGAGTATGATTTAAAAATTGTGGAGGAGCATTTAGACCAAATCACCTACTCACTCTCCCTTTTCCTTGGTGAATTAAAAGGAATTATTTGGTTTGAGGAGGATAAAGAGGAAAGAACCTTGGTAATTATGCCAAGAATGGTTGAGGATATCCTCAGAAAAGAGGTGTTTTCTCAAAAGAAACCATATGTTTTCTCCTCTGCAACCCTTTCAGAAAATAAATCCTTTGAATATATGGCTGGTAGCTTAGGCATTGAAGATTATCTATCATTTTCTGTTGCCTCACCTTTTGATTATGATGCGAATATGGTCATCAAAATGCCTAGCTTTATTAAGGAAAATCAAGAGAGCAAAATGGAGTATACGTTGAATCAATTGAAGCATACAGGTGGACGTGGGCTCGTATTATTTTCTAATAGGGATGATTTATATCAGTTTAAGTCCTATGTTCAGGGGAAAGCTGATTTTCCTATCTATTTTGAAGGTGACGCTGAAATTAGTACGATCGTGTCTCAATTTCAAAATGAGGAAGCGTCTGTATTGTGCTCGATTCATTTATGGGAGGGGTTAGATATCCCTGGAAGCTCCCTTCAAAATGTGATTATCTTCTCACTGCCATTTCCACCGGATGATCCTGTATTTGAGGCAAAGAGAGAGGGGCATGATCAGCCATTTATAGAAGTTGATTTGCCTTATATGCTCTTAAGATTAAGGCAGGGAGTCGGTAGGCTTATACGCAGTAGCGAGGATAAAGGCATTGTTCATATCCTGCTTGAAGAGAATACAGACGAATGGATTATTGATAAAGTAAAAGCAGTTCTTCCGACAAAAGTTAAATAAACGAAAAAAGGAGAAGCACAAATTGGCTTCTCCTTTTCCTGTTATCTCAATATTCTAGTTGCCTCGGGACTCATTTTGTCTGGGCTCCAGGCAGGTTCCCAAACTAAATTGATATCTACGTCTTTAATTTCTTCGACATTTAAGACAGAGTATCTGACACCTGTAACAATGCTGTCGTGAAGTGGACAACCTGGGGTAGTTAACGTCATCGTAATATGGGCAACACCATCTTCTGAAACGGAAATATCATAAATCAAACCAAGATCAACCACATTAATTCCTAATTCTGGATCTAATACAAATTTTAATTGAGATTTTATTTTATTAATGATTTCTTCCACAGTAGAAATCCTCCTTATTTTTTTAATACTAAAGCTATGTTTATGCTAAAGACTAGAACAGCCAAAGAAAATATGATTTGTCCCAAATAAAAAATAGTTAAATTCTTGATTATAACTGACATAGCTACTAGTAATGTCCCGATAATAAAGGAAATAAAGAGCGGCGGGGCTAGTTTGTCATTAATCATATCCTTCAATACAGGAACCTTCTTCTTTCCAATATCCTTGCTATATTTATGTGTCCACCATAGAAAGGGAACGATTTTATACAAGTATCCAATAATACTAAAGGCAATCCAAAAGTAAAAATAGGATAATAGAAGTGGGGCAGCATATTGAGCAAAATCCCCGAAAATGGCAACAATCACAGAAATTAAATGAATGAGCCATCCAAATAAAATAGCTAATAGGGCATAGGTAAATGGACGATCTAATATTTTCTTTACTCTCTTCTGAAGAATATGGATGATATGAGCTGAAAATAGAGAAAATCCAAGGAGTAACAAGATAAGCCCTGCTAATACTAGTCCATCCTCATTGGTAAAAAAGGCTAATATCATCGTGACTAAACCGGCAAAATAGAATAAAAATACCCATTTCGCTGGTTTCATTGAAAAACCATGGGATAAGGAAAACATGGGAACCATTTTATATGAAAAACCAAAAATGAGTAATGAAAACCAACCAGTTGAACCTAACAAAATGTGGCTTTTAAAAATTGCCTGGTAATGAGGTCCAAGAAAACCCGTTTTCCAGCTCGTTACAAGAGTGATTCCTAATAATATTGTTAGAAAGAATGAGATTAAACCAGTTCCAACAAATAGAGTTAGGATATTAGGTGTAGGCTGCTTTTTTAACGTCATCAGCATTTGAAATAAAAATAAAAGAATTCCGATGACAGTGATAGCTGCTGGAAGCAATGCTGTTTCTGGAGCATATAACAGGGTATGGGTAAACCAAAGTATCCCACCTGCTGTAATTAAAAATTGAACAAAGCCTAATTTTTCACTCCAAATCGGTGTTAAGAATGCAACAGGTACCAGCTGATACATAGCGCCCATTGCTGTGATTACAGCCCATCCTAGAATGAATAAATGGGCTGCCGACCATATAGGAGGAATCCGAAAACTTCCTGAAATAATATTATTTCCATTCATCAGTAGGATCAGTTGTGAAGAAATAAAAGCCAGTAAGCCAAATAAAATAAAAGAAAATGGCAGCTTAATATTGGTTTCATTTCCTTTGCTTTGTGGAATCATTTAAGCCTCACCCTTTTATTTAGTTATGATTATTTGATAACTGCCATCTTCACGTGGCTCTGTTTGATGTTTATAGCCTAGCTCATCAAGCTGCTCATATAAAAACATGGGCCTTCTATCATTAATAATCGTCAATTCCTCATGATCACCAAGGGATTTTAGCGCTTCTAAGGTTCTCATCATTGGCTGTGGCGGCTCAAGTCCGCGGTTATCTAGCAACATTCGATTATCTCCCTTGCTTTGTAAATGTAACTTTCCAATGCTTTGATTCTATTTTTTCTACTTCATTTGTAAAGCCTTTCCCTTTAAGAACAGCGAAAAGAGGAACAGGTTTAAATGGAGCGTGAAGTATAAATATATCATTTTCCTCTAAATCAGAAATAGCTTCCATAATTTTTTGGAAGGGCTCTAATTTATTTTTTAAGTCCTCACGAACATCTAGCTCCACAATTCTTTGACTCATGATTTCATCCTCCTTTATAAATAAAACCTACGATGGTGACCTATTCAACAATAATATGTAATGGTGTTTCTTTAGATTCTACAGTGATTCTTATTTAAATATAAGCACAGTTACAAATATGGTCCCCTGATATTCTTCATTTTATCAAGGTGTTATTGGAAATGTTGTGACCTAAATCATAGAAATAGAAATTTATGATTCTCATTCTCAACCATATGATTGATAAAGAAGTTGATTGATCTATTGGGAAAAATTGGTGCAAAAATATTGAATTGAAATGTGACGTGCTTCACTATTTATTCTTGAATAGGAGAATATAATGAGGTGGAATTATTACTTTATAGGAGGAACAATACTTATGAAAGAATTTGCACAAACAGTAATCGTCCCAGACTTTCCGCCTAAGGAAAAGCACCCAACCATTTTCCGTACATTTGATTCTTTAGAATCCGGTGAATACATGCTACTTGTAAACGATCACGATCCAAAGCCATTACGTTATCAATTTATGGTAGAGAGAGAAGATCAATTTACATGGGAGTACTTAGAAGAAGGACCCGATACATGGAAAGTTTCAATCGGTAAAAAATAAAATAGGTGCCAGGCACCATCCATTTTTTGGATGGTGCCTGGCACCTAAATTCTGAATTGTGTGCTAAAATGGAATATGAATCCAAATGAAAAGGGGCAATGCATTTATGAACACTATTCAGAAAATAGAAAAAGAGTTTTTTGACTACGTAAAGAAGATAGTCTCTTATAATGAAGCATTATCACTCATCTATTGGGATTTACGTACAGGAGCCCCAAAGAAAGGAATTAATCAACGTTCTGAAGTCATTGGTGTTTTATCATCCGAAGTATTTCATATGTCTACCTCTGATCAAATGGCAAATTACATAGAAAAGCTATCGGAGAAAGAAGTTGCTGGAGAACTTTCGAAAATAACAAAAGGGTTAGTAGAGGATTGTAAAAAGACGTATGAACGGAATAAGAAAATTCCTGCAAATGAGTATAAGGAATACGTCATCCTTCAATCAAAGGCTGAAAGCGTTTGGGAGGAAGCAAGGGCAAATTCTGATTTTGAAATGTTTCGACCATATTTAGAGAGGCTTGTTGATTTTAACAAGCGTTTCATTCATTACTATGGATACAAAGGGAACAAATATAATGCATTACTAGACTTATATGAGCCTGGTGTAACTGTAGAATTGTTAAATAAGGTTTTTGGAGAGCTTAAGAATGCAATAGTACCGTTAGTACAGCAAATATCAAATGGAAACAGAAAACCTGAAACTAGCTTCCTATTTAAAACTTTTCCAAAGGATCAACAACGTGACTTTAGCTTAGAAATCCTTAATCAAATGGGATATGACTTTGCTGCAGGAAGACTGGATGAAACGATACATCCTTTTGAAATTAGCCTAAATCCAGGGGATGTACGGGTCACAACAAGGTATGATGAAAATGACTTTCGAACTGCGGTATTTGGGACCATTCATGAAGGGGGACACGCCCTTTACGAGCAAAATATTTCAAGCGACTTAATAGGAACCACACTTTGTGCTGGAACCTCTATGGGGATTCATGAGTCACAATCCCTATTCTTTGAAAATTTTGTTGGTCGAAATTATTCCTTTTGGAAGAAGAACTATAGCTTGTTAAATAAATACGCAAAAGAACAGTTTGATGGGATTACATTAGATGATTATTATTTTGCCATAAATGAATCAAAGCCGTCTTTAATTAGGATTGAAGCTGATGAACTAACTTATCCTTTACATGTCATTATTCGGTATGAAATGGAATTAGGATTATTTAATGATGAGATCGAGGTTAAGGATATCCCGAAAATCTGGAATGATAAATATGAACACTATTTAGGAATTAGACCTATGAAAGATGCAGAGGGTGTTCTTCAAGATGTCCATTGGGCAGGAGGGAGCTTTGGCTATTTCCCATCGTATGCTTTAGGATATATGTATGCAGCTCAATTTAAAAATGCTCTATTAAAGGATATCCCAGGGTTCGATCAATTATTGGAGATAGGAAATCTAAAACCAATCAAAGAATGGTTTACAAAGAATATCCATCAATATGGAAAATTGAAACAGCCATTGGAAATATTGCACGATGCAACCGGTGAGGGATTAAACTCAAAATACCTAATCCACTATTTAGAAACAAAATACAAAGGATTATATCAGTTGTAGGCTATATAATCTAAATAAATAAGCAAAAAAAGCTCCCAACAGTAAGTTGGGAGCCCGTTTTTTACCACAATTTGAATCCTTTTGCTCCAGGAGGCGCATTTTGAATAAGGTCAATAAATGGAATCGTGTAAGCAAATAGGATAAGTAATGCTGTAATGCCAAGCCAAATCTTCCAGTTTTCGAATACCATTGGTGCTTTTTCTGTAGCATTTTCTGCCTCTCCAAGAGGGAATTCTTGTTCACCCTTAGGAGCGAAGAATGCAAGATTTACAAAGATGTATAGCATTAGAATGATAGATAAGAATAAGATTGATCCACCAACAGCTTGAGCGATTTGGTAAGGAACCCAATCAGCAGCCTGTGCAGAAGCAGCGTAATCTGAGAATGCAGAACGACGTGGAGCTCCTAGTAATCCAGCTGCGTGCATGGCTCCTGACATGAAAGTCATACCAACTGCCCAAAGAACACCTTGGATAATAGCTAATTTGTTCATTGCCTTTGATAAAGTACGTCCAGTTAAGTGTGGTACTAACCAATAAGCTGTTCCAAAGAAAGTAAGAACTACTGCTGTAGCTAGAGTTAAATGGAAGTGTCCAGTAACCCAAATAGTATTATGAACAACTTGGTTCATTTGGTGAGATGCATTGACCATACCACCAGCACCAGCTGGAATGAAGGCTAACATACCGATGAAAGGTACTGTGAATCGAGCATCTCCCCAAGGAAGTTTTCTAAACCATCCAAATAGACCAGTTGCTCCTTTTGAACGACCGAATCTTTCAAATGTCGCAAATAATGAGAAGGCGGTCATTAAAGAAGGAATAACAACTAAGAATGTTAATACAACCTGTAAGAACTTCCAAGCTGGATCAATACCAGGTTCCAACAATTGATGGTGGAAACCAACTGGGATTGAGAATAATAAGAACAAGATAAATGACATACGTGCTAATGAATCTGAGAAAATTTTACCACCGATAACTTTTGGAATAATGACATACCATGCCATGTAGGCTGGAAGTAACCAGAAGTATACTAGTGGGTGTCCAAAATACCAGAACAATGTACGGCTGACACCAACGTTTACGGTATCAACGAGCCCCATTGACCATGGTAGTAATTGAACTAATACAGTTGCTGCAACACCTAAAGTAGCAACATCCCATAAAATGGTATTTACAGTAGCCATAAAGGTAAGCAATGGACTAGGTTGACCTGGGTTATTTTTACGCCATCTTACATAACCCATAATAATTGCAGCACCGTCAATCCAGCTACCAACAACGACAAGTGTTAATCCTAGGTAGTAAAGGAAATGTGCTTGTAATGGTGCATAGAAAGTATATAGTACAGATGCCTCATTTAATAGAATCATCACAGCTGCCATTGCTGTACCGATTGTCATGACCCAAAAGCCAATCCATCCGGCTAAACGCTGACCTTTTGAATATGTACCGGACGTACGGCTAACGCCTGAGTGTTCAAAACCTAAGATAAAGAATGTAGTTAAGACAAGTGCTAAGATAACACCGTGAACGGTTAATATTTGATAATAAGTAATTCCAGCAGGTAAGGTTACCTTGCCAGTACGGACTAATACTTGTAATAGTCCGGCAATACCGCCTAACGCTAATGCAATAAATGCCACATAGAAGTGGGCCATTGCTAATTTGCCATCACGGCGGTCAACTTTTGGGTTAGCTGTTGGGCTAAGCATTATTTAACCACCTCGATTTTTGAAGTCATCATGTGGTGACCAGTACCACAGTATTCATTACAAAGAATTAAATATTCACCAGGTTTTTCAAAAGTAGTAACAATTTCACTGAGATATCCAGGTTCAAGCATCATATTAATATTGGTACCAGCAACCTCAAATCCGTGCATGACATCCTTAGTAGTTGCAATTACCTTTACTTTAGCTCCAAGTGGAACCTCTACATTACCAGGATTATAAGCAAATGCTTGTGCTACAAAGACAAGTTCATAATCCCACTCTTTTCCTTCCACTTTATGAAGACCAGGTTTATCGAATGGTGCTGTTGTGTCGATTTTCTCTGGGTCGACTGTTTTCAAACAGCTAGGTGGCTGATTTCCAAGATAGAATGCGCTTACTCCAAGTACAGTAAGGAAAACTAGAAGGGCGCCTACTCCGAAAATAAGCCATATTTTTTCAAATTTATGCATATGCATAGCTTAATTTCCCCTTTCTATTTCTTAAAAACGATCCAAGAATAAGAAGTAAACTCCAACCCATACCGCTACTAGGAAGAACCCTAATAAGAAAACGGAGGCCATAGTTCCTTTTAAGTTGGAACTATCTTCAACTTCGGTCTTTGTTTTGTTGCTAAGTTCCGTTTTCACCATGCTCTACACTCCCCTCATGTTTTTTAAATAAATAAATAATTACACTTTCATAATACCTAACAATTCAAAAGATTCCATTGGTGTTTAAGGTATTTCACAAATTGTTCATTAATCAATTTAATACTATGGTAATAGTAATAAATTGATATATCAGTGACGAATATCACAAAAACGGATTCCAAAATGTGAATAAATTGTGAAGTGTTGAATAATCATCATCATAAAAGCCTTGGTATTCCTAGAGTTTGTGTACATTACCCGAATATAATATATTTTCCAATTAAATGCAGTATTTGGAAAAGTCAAAAAATAGATTATGACAATATAGTGAACAAATTAGCAGATAAACCATTCACTAAAATAATAATTTTTCATAAAATATCCAACGGAATGATTTTGAAAAGTGAGTGGGTAAAATGTTTAAGTATTATTGTGATCAATGTAGACTCCTGTATAATAGTGAAGTAAATTGTAAGAATTGCGGAGTGGTTGTGAAGAATAAAATTTGGATAGAGGTTCATAATCAGAAAAACAACCATCAATAAAAATGGAATCATGAAAACAAAAGGGGATGATTCCAGAAAAAGAGGGACCATGTTAAACGGCCACCAATCTGGGAAGGCAGAGTGGCTGTCTCATCGGGTGTGCAGACACCATTTGAGACAGCCACTTTAATTTTTTATTTCATTTCAATCATTAGTATTACTTCAAGAGCACCTATATTCTCCATTTGAATCGGAAGACGAAAGGCCTTTTCGAAACCATAAACCTTAGTTTGCCCGACTAATACAGTAGGTGGAGTAATATCCATTTCAAATCCTTTTTCCGAAATGGAAGTTGAAAGGTTACCTGCAATCATATTTCCGAGCTCACCTGCGAAGGATTCTAGCATCTCGCCCTCTAGCGCCATACCGAACATTCCTTCTCCAATCTTCCCGAAAATTGATTCCTCACCATTAATGATGATCCTTCCTCTTAAATCACCAGTCATACCAATTAATACACCGACTGAATGTTGGGTAAAAGGTTGGGTGAATAAAGAGGGTTTTTCAACAGCAACCTCAAAAGGGAGGACAGCTTTTACTGATTCAATTGTTCCATTTAGTATATCTGTTATGTATTTTGATAGTGTCATGAAATTTTACCCCCTACTTTCTTACCAATTATCTTATCATAACTTCAATTTCATCGGTGTAACATAATTGAAAAAAGTAAATAAAAAAATTGACATTAATAACAAATTTTCCAATAAAAATTTATAGTGTCAATTTATCATAGATTGGAAAATTCCAAAAAAGAATTGGTAATGATTAAATAATGAATTATGCTCTAATAAAAAATATAATAGTAATTGCACAGCAACATCCTTCAAAACGTTATGGGGTTGTCCCAAAAGGAAAGGTATCAGGTACCTTTCCATTTTGGGACAACCCCTATTTTTTTACTATCTCCATAAAAGGAAGAGGAATAATTATGGCAAAAAGGAGCAGTATAAAAGGAAAAAGAATCCTAGGTGAATGACCAATGCCCACCATTTTGTCTATCTCAGAAGCAAGTCCTCCTTATGAATTAAAACAGGAGGATGTTTTAGAGTTTGCTCGGGAGCTATTTTCTAGTTCTTTCAAGGATATTGAAAGGCTATTAACTGTATTTCATAATGGATGTATCGAGAAACGATATTTTGTAAAACCATTAGATTGGTATCGTGAAGATCATTCTTTTCAAGAAAAAAACAAGGCATACATCGAAGCAGCGGTACAACTGGGAACTCAAGCCATCCAAAATTGCTTACAAAACCAGTCTTTTTTATTGAGGGAAATCCTCTGTAAGGAAATTGACGCGATCTTCTTTATTTCTAGTACCGGAATATCCACTCCAAGTATGGAAGCAAGAATTATGAATGTTCTTCCTTTTTCCGAGCATACAAAAAGGATACCGATTTGGGGTTTAGGCTGTGCAGGCGGTGCAGCTGGACTTAGCCGTGCATTTGAATATTGTAAGGCGTTTCCAAACTCAAAGGTTTTGGTTTTATGTATTGAGTTATGCAGTTTAACCTTTCAAAGAAATGATTTTTCAAAAAGCAATTTGATAGGGAGTTCTCTTTTTGCAGATGGTGCTGCGTGCTCGCTTATCGTAGGAGATGAGGTTAATAAAGATGAATTATATAAATTGAAGTGCTACCCTAATATCGTTACAACTCAGTCAACTCTAATGAAACATTCACTTGATGTAATGGGCTGGGATTTAAGAAAGGAAGGTCTATTTGTCATCTTCTCAAGAGATATCCCTTCCATAATTGAAAAATGGTTAAAGCCTAATGTTAATCAATTCTTGAATAACTATCATATTAATATAGAAGATATTCATCATTTCATTGCTCACCCTGGTGGAAAAAAAGTATTAGAAGCATACAAAGAAACATTAAGTCTTCCTTCAGAAATGATAGATGACTCCCTCCATATATTGAGAAATTACGGAAATATGTCATCCGTTACAGTCATTTATGTATTAAAGAGATTTTTGGAAAAAGGTAAATCTAATGAGATGGGATTAGTTACTTCCTTAGGTCCAGGTTTTAGCTCAGAACTACTATTATTAAGGTGGGAGTAGATTTGCTATTTGCTATATTTCTATTGGTTATCCTCCTTCAAAGAGGTATTGAACTAGCAATCGCTAAAAAAAATGAATTATCCATGAAAAGGCAAGGAGCAATAGAGTTTGGACAAAGACATTATCCATTTATTATAGCGGTCCATGCTCTGTTCTTAGTAACAGTTAGTCTAGAGGTACTGATAGGTGAAAAACAACTTTCACATGTCTGGCCGTTAATATTATCCTTGTTTTTGCTTACGCAAATCGTAAGGATCTGGGTAGTTGTTTCACTTGGGTCCTTTTGGAACACCAAGATCCTTGTTCTTCCACAGGCAAGTGTTATTAAGAGGGGCCCATACCGATTTCTTAAGCATCCCAATTATCTCGTTGTCACCCTTGAATTTCTCCTTATTCCTTTGATGTTTAATGCTTATTATTCTGCGCTGATATTTACCCTATTAAACTTCGTGATTTTGAGTGTTCGAATACCAAGCGAGGAAAGGGCATTGAGGCGATTAACAGAGTACGGGTCTGTTTATATACCTAAAAAAAGGGTATTGCAAAGATTGTTAAAACGGATTTAGCAATGTAAAAAAGTTTATTGAAAATGATTATCGTTCGTGATAAAATCCAATTGAAGATGAAAATTATTCTCACTATTCAATTAGTTAAGGATGGTGTTACATATGTTAGCTGCTCTAATTATCAGTACAGTCGTTGCATATTCTCTAGTCATGAAACATGTTCTTTCCAATGTAATGAAACCCCAATCAATTCATTCAAAATAATTTTTCTTAGCTGATTCCAGACGGAGTCGGCTTTTTTTTTATATGTGTCCATTCGCTTTTATAAAGATGAAAATTCATGATAGGAATTACAAGCAAAATCCATTAGAATAAAGTATGGTGAGAAAAGTTTTTTAATATTCTGTTTTTATGTAGGGAATTAATTTTGTTAGTCAAAGGGGTATACGGATGGTTCAAACAATAAGCGAACTAGATACGACGAAATTATTAGATCAAGTGGTGTCAGCTTATCATTATTTTAAAAATAATCATAATGCCATAGCCGCCGAAAAAGCAAAGCAATTAGGAAAAAAATTAAGCGATGGTGAATTTGCGATTGCTTTTTGCGGACATTTTTCCGCAGGTAAATCAAGTATGATTAATAAAATTGTTGGGGAAAATTTATTGCCATCAAGTCCAATCCCAACGAGTGCAAATCTTGTAAAAATAAAAATTGGTGACGAGTATGCGAAGGTATTTTTTAAAGAAGGGAACCCAAGACTTTATCCAGCTCCATACGATTTTGAAAAGGTCAAATCCTTTTGTAAGGACGGGGACCAAATTCAATCAATTGAAATAAGTCACAACACGAATATTCTTCCTAAAGAAGCGGTTATTCTTGATACTCCAGGAATTGATTCTACAGATGACGCGCATAGGATTGCTACTGAATCTGCCTTGCATTTAGCGGATCTTGTCTTTTATGTCATGGACTATAATCATGTCCAATCCGAATTGAATTTCCTCTTTACAAAGGAGCTAACAAAGGCAGGGAAGGAAGTATATTTAATAATCAACCAAATTGATAAGCATCGTGAGGAGGAACTGGGATTCGAGGAATTTCAAAATAGTGTAAGCGAATCCTTTGCTTCATGGGGAGTGAAACCAGCATATATCTTTTACACTTCTCTAAAGGAGGAAAGTCATCCATACAATCAGTTTTCCGAATTAACAACGTTTATTCATAATGCTATATCCAATCGGAAGGAAATTCTGCCCATTTCAGTGTTTCATTCCTTAAAGAAGCTAACTCAAGAGCATGCAGACTTTGTGTCTGAAGGGGATGTGCATGAATTAGAACGTATTGACCAGCTGCTTTCTACAGCAGAAATGGAACCGGAGGCTATTCGGAAGTTTTTTAAAGAGAATAATGAGAAATTAGAGACCTTGCAAAATGAAATAATGGAAAAAGAGAAGTTTATTGAGATGGAGATTGATAAGATATTAAAGAATGCTTACTTAATGCCATTTCAGACACGGGAGCTCGCAGAAAGTTATCTTCAAGCTGTTCAGTCGGATTTTAAGGTTGGACTGTTATTTTCTAAACAAAAAACTGAAATGGAAAGACAAGCAAGACTGCAAAAATTTTACGCAGACTTTCAGGATAAAGTGAAAACTCAAATAGAGTGGCATCTAAAGGAGCTGTTTAATCAGGTCCTTAAAAATAACCACATTCATCATCCAACATTGTTAACTGAAGTTCAAGGCTTCATGGTTGACTTTTCAGAGGATTTATTAGTTGAAAATGTAAAGTCTGGAGCGAAAATTTCTGGGGAATATGTATTAAATTATACAAATGATGTTAGTGAAGCAATTAAGAAGGTTGCGAGGAATAGGATCAGAAGGATTAAAGAACAGTATATTGATATATTATTTAATAATAATAAAGAAGAAAAGCAAACTATCGAAGTGGAAAATAATCACTTAAGGAAATTCATCAAGGCTCTCGATCAAAAAGACTCCATTATTGGTGCGCAAACAGCCATTCGTATTAAACTAGAGCAGCTTCTTTCAGGACATTATGAAGAAGTTGTTTCTAATGAAGAAAAGAACGAAATGCTTGCTGAAACAGCCGAGGTTGAAGTTGTATATTTAACTGAGGAAATGGAGACAGATTTTCAAGAATCAAAACAATCAAGCTGGAATAAAAGGGAGGAAGACGCAAATCTACAATTAAGGAATCAAGCCCCAGAGAGCGAAAGATTAGTAGAGAGATTACAATTAACTGCAAATGAGCTTTCTGATTTACCTGGTTTCCGAAAGATGTGCTCTGTACTCACACAAAAGGCAGAGAGTTTAGAACATAAGCAATTTACAGTGGCTTTATTTGGAGCATTCAGTGCTGGGAAATCATCCTTTGCAAATGCTCTAATTGGAGAAAAGCTGTTGCCAGTTTCTCCAAATCCGACAACAGCAGCAATTAATAAAATATTGCCAGTCGATGAACTCCATCCACACGGAAGTGTACTGGTAAAAATAAAAGATGAGGCAGCTCTGTTTGAGGATGTGAATCGCTCTTTATCTGTATTCCAAATGGAGGCAACAAATTTTGAGGAGTCGATGATTTTAATCGATTCTATCATGAGGAATTCCCAAGACTTTGATGCGAATGAAAAAACTCATTATGCGTTTCTAACAGCGTTCTCAAAGGGATTTGATGCCTATCATTTGAAATTAGGAGAATGGCTTGAAACGGATTTAACAGAGTTTAAGGATTACGTTGCTAAGGAAGAAAAGTCATGCCTAGTTGAAGAAATTAAGGTGTTTTTTGATTGTGAATTGACGAAAAAAGGGATTACCCTTGTTGATACACCAGGGGCAGATTCGATTAATGCACGACACACAGGGGTTGCTTTTGATTACATCAAAAATTCAGACGCTATCCTTTTTGTTACATATTATAATCATGCATTTTCAAAGGCAGATCGTGAATTTCTAATTCAATTAGGAAGGGTAAAGGATTCCTTTGAATTGGACAAAATGTTCTTCATTGTTAACGCCATTGACCTAGCAAATGACGAAGAGGAAATGTGTTCGGTCATGAATTATGTGGAAGATCAGCTGATCCAATATGGAATTCGAAAACCGCATTTATATCCTGTCTCAAGTCTACTAGCAATTCAAGAAAAGCTAGAAAAATTGCAAACAAGATCTTCAGGAATCAATGATTTTGAGAATCAATTTTATTCCTTTATCAATCAAGAATTAATGTTGGTGACAATCAAAGCTGCAGAATCCGAATGGCAACGCTCCGTCCATCAATTGAAGTCATTTATTGCCTCATCTCAAGAAGATCAGGAGGTCAAGAGAAGAAAATTTGAAGAATTAACCAATGAACAAAATATTATAAGAGATTTGGTAGAAAATCAATCTTTTGACTTGTTGCAAAATCGTTTAAGTCAAGAGATTAGCGAATTAGTGTATTATATTAAACAACGTGTATTTTTCCGGTTTAATGATTTCTTCAGGGAATCCTTCAACCCTTCCGTTTTAAAGGATGATGGAAGAAATCTGAAGAAGGCCCTAAACAATGCTCTAGAAGATTTTCTAACAAGCTTTGGTTTTGATTTTGCTCAAGAATTGAGAGCAACATCCATTCGTATTGAAGTGTTTATGAATGTATTAATTAGGGAGGTCCATGAGTCAACCAGTAGAGATGCCTTAAAAGTCAATAAAGAGTTATTCTTTCGCGCGTTCGAACCTTATAAAATGGAAAGCATTCCATTTGAATCTGCATTCTTAGATCTTGATCGTGGTTTGTTCAAAAAGGCTTTAAGCTATTTTAAAAACCCAAAGGCATTCTTTGAAAAAAATGAGAAAAAATATTGTAGTGATGAATTAGAAAGAACACTTAGCCTTCCAACTGACCAATACCTCCAAAAGGGTACGAATCGGCTTAACGAGTACTATAGTCAGCAACTTGAAGAAGTCTTCAATGATTGGAAATATGATCTGCAGGAACAATGTAATGAATTTTATCAAGGTATGCTTGCTGCAATAAATGATGAAATTTCCATTGAGCAGCTTGAAGAAATTCTAAAAAGAATCAATAACTTCTAATAAAGGATTTTGATCATGATTCATTGGCTAAAACAGTTAGAGATGGAGATGGATATAGAGATTCTGTTTGCTTGCGAGGCGGGAAGCCGTGCTTGGGGAATGGAATCTCTTTCCTCTGATTATGACATAAGATTTATTTATAAACATAATGACTTTCGTAGATATCTTTCACTAAATCAACCTAGAGAGGTAATTGAAAAAAAAGAGCCTTTTGATGCTGTTGGATGGGACTTAATGAAGACCTTAAAGCTTTTTAGAAAATCAAATCCTAGCTTATTCGAATGGATCCAATCGCCAATTTACTACGTAAACAACTATTCCTTCGCCGAGGAATTAAAAGGGTTGATCATCGAAAACTATTCCTTATATTCGCTCTTTATGCATTATCATTCTATTTGTACAAGGAATTTAAGAGAGATTCAATCAAAGAGCCTGAATGATAGACGGCAAAAGCAACTAATTTATGCACTAAGGTCGTTCCTGATTGCAAGAGAAATCGTTCATTATCAGGATCTTTCTTTCGTTCATATAAAGAACCCTATAAATACTGATGTAGAGGGATTAAATAAATATTATAATGAGTTAGTAGATGCAAAAAGGAATCAACTGCTTATTTCTGTTCAACGAGCAGATGAACTCCAGTATTTATTAGAAAATGAACAGATCTTATTACTTGAAAAAGCTGAAACTTTACCAAAAGGTCAGGACATTACTCTTCAGTTAAACACATGGCTGTGGAAATTGTTGGGGGTCTAAAAAGTGGAGGGAAACAAAAATGAATGATTTTGTGGATTGTCTATGGTTAAAGGAACATTTAAGTCAAGAGAAAATTAGAATTGTCGATTGTCGCTTTCATATGGGACAGCCAGAAGAGGGGAAAAATTTGTTTCTTCAGGAGCATATTCCAGGAGCTGTTTATTTTGATTTAGAAAAGGATCTTTCTAGTCCGATTGAAAAACATGGGGGTAGACACCCACTACCTAATTTTGAAATCTTTCGAGCATTATTAGAGTCATCAGGAATTGATCGTGATACGACTGTCATTGCCTATGACGGAGGTCAGGAAGCATTTGCATCACGGTTATGGTGGCTTATGAAATATGTGGGACATGACAAGGTTTATATTCTAAATGGAGGATTTACCGAATGGAAAAGGGCAGATTATCCTGTAGAACAGTCTATTCCATCCTATCCAAAAACGAATATAAGTTTTAATTTTCAACCACAAATGCTAGCAACCTTTGAAGAGGTAAAGTCTATTGTTGAAAATCCTAGACCTGATGTCGTTTTAATTGATTCAAGGGAAAGAAATCGTTACTTAGGATTGAATGAACCGATTGATAAAAAAGCAGGACATATCCCGGGAGCAATTAATAAGGTTTGGACAGATGGTTTTCAAGATGGAAATTTCAAGAATAATAGTGAACAGAAAGATAGATTTAACAATATTCATCCATCGAGTCAGGTCATTGTTTATTGTGGATCAGGTGTAACAGCCACTCCAAACTACCTCGCTCTTAAAGCAGCAGGATTTAAGAATATAAAACTATATATTGGAAGTTTCAGTGATTGGATTTCTTACGAAGAAAACGTGGTTGAAACGGGCGAAGCCCCAAAATAATGTATGATTAAATATAGAAGAATATTTCCATAGTGTATATTACCAACCACATAAGTGGGACCTACATGTTATAATTGAACTTATGTTGCAAAATAGTAGGGGGAATAGCTTTGGAAAATGTTCAAAAACCATCATTGATGTTAGTTGACGGGATGGCATTATTATTTAGAGCCTTTTTTGCTACTTCTGTTTCTGGCCAATTCATGTTCAATTCAAAAGGAGTTCCTACCAATGGTGTTTATGGATTCGTCAAGCATTTTTTAACAGCTGTTTCATCATTCGGTCCTTCCCATGTAGTCGTTTGCTGGGATATGGGAAGTAAAACCTTTAGAACGGAGCTTTTTTCAGATTATAAAGCGAATCGATCTGAGCCTCCAATTGAACTTGTTCCGCAATTTGATTTAGTAAAGGAAGTAGTAGAAGCATTTGATGTTCCTAACATAGGTTTGAAAGGTTATGAGGCTGATGATTGTATCGGTACT
The DNA here is from genome assembly GCF_900117315.1 of Bacillus massilinigeriensis. Taxonomy (GTDB): domain Bacteria; phylum Bacillota; class Bacilli; order Bacillales; family Cytobacillaceae; genus Bacillus_BE; species Bacillus_BE massilionigeriensis. The sequence goes on along the minus strand of NZ_LT630337.1, from coordinate 2,667,623 downwards.
CTTGCCAAAAAATATCGAGGAAAAGCAAATATTAAGATCTTAACAGGGGATCGAGATATTTTACAGCTTTTAGATGAAGATATATCTGTGGCCCTTTTACAAAAAGGGTTTGGGAATTATTTAGTTCATACAACTGAAAGCTTCTTAGAAGAAAAGGGGATTCATCCTGCTCAAATGATTGATTTAAAGGCCTTAATGGGTGATACAAGTGACAACTATCCTGGAGTTAGAGGTATTGGAGAAAAGACGGCATTAAAGCTGTTACAGCAGTTCAAGCATGTAGATGGAATTGTTGAAAATCTCGATCAGTTAACCAAGGCACAAAAGGCAAAAATTGAACAGGATTTAAATATGTTATATCTAAGTAGAAAATTAGCGGAAATCAAATGTGATGTCCCAATTGAATGCTCCTTAGAAGAAGCTACCTATAAGTATAATTATGAAAAGGTAACAAATAAATTTAATGAGGTGGAGTTTCGCGGACTTCATCGACTATTAGAAACCCATCAGTCAATTGTGTAAATCATTATCAAGTTGAGGAGCCAGGCCTTTAGAGTAAATCGGTGCCTGACTCCTTTGCTTTTGGAAGGCCGCTCAAGGGGTGCCTATCCCCGTCGATTATTTAGTGTTTTTCTTTTTAGCTGCATTTTCAAGCTTGCTCTTTGGTTCTTCAGAAAATTCAGCATCCTGACCATATCCTTGGGGATTGACTCCACCTGCCTTTGTCCCCCTGTTGGATCTTTTCTTTTGGCCCATGCCTCCACCTCCTCCAATAAACATGTCACCATATGATTAAAGTTTTACCTGAAATACTCGAATCATACAAAAAAATCCCTTTCAACATATGAGTATAATCCAATTAATCTTTCCTAAACTAAGGTAGAGGTGAGGGAATGAACAAGGGTGTATATATAGCGTTAATTAGTATTGGTCTTGCACAGGCATTAAAGATTCCCATTCATTTTATGAAGGAACGTAAGTGGAAGCCTAGTCTCTTTTTCCAAACAGGTGGAATGCCGAGCTCACATTCTGCAGGAGTATCCTCATTAACAACATTTATTGCCTTAAAGAGGGGGATTCCAACAATCGATTTTGCCCTCTCATTAATCTATGGGTTAATTGTAATGTATGATGCACAAGGTATCAGGAGACAGACTGGTGAATTAACCTTAAAGGTCAATGATTTAGATGAGCTTATGGAAAAGGTTCATAAAGAGGAAAGCATAAAATTTAAGGAAAAGTCCCCAAAAAGGCTGAAGGAAATGCTTGGACATGAGCCAGAAGAAGTAGTTGGAGGAGCTATACTTGGAATAATAACGGGTACACTAGGACACCTTTTGACAAAAAAAGATAGAAAATCAAGCCTTTTTAAAGTAAGATTTAATAGGAAATGAATCGGCAAATTGAGAGGAAGGGGAAGCTTTGAAGACAGTAGAAGAATATTTACTCCATTTAGAAAGTAAAGGCTTTATATTTGGTGAGGATTCGGTTGGGTTTATTTATTTTGGGCAGCGTTATACAAATGCTTCGGACGAACTGACAAACACAGCCATTGAATTAACACTAAAAGCCCAGAGAAAGTTTGATGGGAGCTTTTATATCTCCTTACTTGAAATGTTAATTTCTAATCAAATAGAAAATCGCAGACAAGCCATTCAGTTTGTTAAAGAAACACAACTGCTTGCAATATAGGAGCTGACACCTAAGGTGCCATGGTACCTGGCACCTTCGCCTTTGGGACAGCTCTTTCTTGTCATCAAGAATATTTATTAATGATTAGAGCCAATTGTATTTTTCTTTCTTTCTTTTCTATACATAGGTATTTTTGTTGGAGGAAGCTCAGAAATAACCATCCCGGCTAATATAAATAGACATCCAAATAAAGCACTAATAGACAGGCGTTCCCCAGCCCAAATAAAGGCAGTCGCTGCAGCAAAAACTGGCTCCATGGCAAAAATCAATGCAACCCTTGTTGGAGTAGTAAACTGTTGAAACTTTGTTTGTGCAAAAAAGGCAAGGGCAGTGGCAAAAAAGGCTGTAACAAATAATGCCAAAAACACATCTGACTTAAATAAGATCGTTGGCTCTAATGCTAGCCTCCAATCTTCAAAGATGAAGGCAAAAAGAGAAGAAAAGATAGCAACTGTAGCAATTTGTACAACAGTCAAAAGCAATGACGGATAATTGGCACTATATTTTCCTGTGAAAATAATTTGAAGTGCAAAGCCGATGGCACATATAAGGACAAAGGCATCTCCAATATTTAATGAAGCAGCACCTGTCATGGTTAAAAAATATAATCCACAAGTTGCAATGAGTACGCCGATTACTGCATTCCTTCCCGGTCGAACCTTTAATAACAGGAATGAAAATAATGGTACTAATATAACACTTAATCCTGTAATAAAACCAGCTTTAGAAGATGTGGTGTAAAGGAGACCCAAAGTTTGGGTAGCATATCCAACAAATAGCCAAAAACCAATAATAACCCCAGAAATAATCAATTTTTTATTGACTAGTTTTAGCTGTTTCCTTTCAAAAACTAGAAGCCAACCCCCAAGTAATAAGGTTGCAATAAAAAAACGAACTCCATTAAAAGAAAATGGCTCCAAAAAAGAGATTGCATTTTGAACGAGAACAAAAGTCGCTCCCCAAACAAGAGCAACTAATAATAAGCTAATATCGGCAATTATTGATTTATTCACTATTTTCATTTCCCCTCTTCATTTTTTCTTATCGCAGCCCGTGCAAGTTCGTCTGCTGATTTATTTTCTATACTAGGAATCCATTTAATAAAAAAGAGATCGAATTGTTTTGATAATTGCATTGCTTTGTCTAGCAGGGCAAAATATTTTTTGTTTTTTACAAATCCCTTTTCCATACTCCTATTAACAAGCTCTGAATCTGTTCGAAAGGATACTACTCGATATCCATTTATTAAACAAATTTTTAATGCATGAATAAGTGAATGAAATTCAGCCTCATGGTTACTCATAATACCAAGGGGAATTGAATATCTTTCTACTTTCCCATCTTTTTTGATAAAAATCCCTGCACCACTTGGACCTGGATTTCCTGCACTCGCTCCATCAATGTATACTTCAATCAAGCGGCAAGCCTCCTGTGATTATTCATTATATGTTTTTGGTATTCTTTTTTAAAAATAATTAAATACATAGGTATTGTGGATGTGCCAAAATGCTATGATTGTAAGTGTATCATAAAATGGAAGATTAAACAGATAATTTAAAAGGAAAAGAAGAAACCAAAAAAGCTACCCGAGCGAAAGAGGTGTTGTACACATGAAATATAAAATTGAATGGAATTATAAATTAAATAGGAATCAAAATGTATGGTTCACATCTGATTGGCTAGATTCTGAATTAGCCTTGGAGACAGGATTAGAAATTGAAAAATCGGGTAAGGCCATCGATTTGAATTATTACGACGAGAAAGGAGTTTCTTGGACTACAAAGGAATTAAAGCAGCTTTTAGCTGAAGTGGAAGAGGAGCCTCATGATGTCACGATTTATTTTGATGGAGGTTTTGATAAGTCAAGATTTGAAGCAGGATTAGGCGTTGTTATTTACTATAAGCAAGGGAGAAAAAAATACAGAATTAGAGCCAATCAGCTTATACATGAAATGGATACCAACAATGAAGCTGAATATGCTGCCTTCTATTTTGCAATGAATTTGTTGGAAGAGCTTGGGGTCCACCATATGTCCTGTGACTTTAAGGGCGATTCTCAGGTTGTATTAAAGCAATTAGAAGGTGAATGGCCATGCTATGAAGATAACTTGAATCGATGGCTTGACAGAATTGAAGCAAAAATGAAGGAAATGGGGATTCATGCAAAATATACTCCAATTCCACGTCAAGACAATAAAGAGGCTGACAAACTAGCTACCCAGGCTCTCGAAGGGAAAAATGTGAACAGCAAAATGTTGATCATCTAAAAGGGAGAGACGATCTTGGATAGAAAGAAGCTACTGGAAGAAATGGACCACATCATGACTTATTTTTGCGAGAGCTGTTTTATACATAAATACCATCGAGTTGAAAATGGGAGAAGGTATGCTCATCGGTTTTGTATAACACAATGTACCATAGGTGAAAAATTAAAGTGCTATGGACAGAGACTGTCTTAAAAGAAATTTTGCGGGGTAAAAGAAATTTATATATGATATCGCTTTCAAAAATAAAAAAGCTGGCAAAAAATTTTGCCAGCCGAGTTATTTATTATAATAATTACAGTTTTACCACATTAGCAGCTTGAGGTCCGCGATTTCCTTCAACGATTTCAAAAGAAACTTCTTGACCTTCTTCTAGAGATTTGAATCCGTCACCTTGAATAGCAGTGAAGTGTACAAATACATCATCGCCACCTTCAACTTCGATAAAACCGAAACCTTTTTCGTTGTTGAACCATTTTACTTTACCGTTTTGCATAATAACATTTCCTCCTAAGCCTATCAAGACACCTCTTATGTGTCTAAGTAAGTATATTATCATTTAATTAAATATATATAAGCCATATTTTTGAAATAGCGGAATATATTAATAAATGATGATATAAATATACAATGAAAATAGGCCTTCAGTCAAGGAAATAAGTATATTTTTCCATAAATGTTCCCTAATAATTACATGATTAAAAATTTTCCTTAAATAATTTTATCAATAAAATTTCAGAAATTTCTTTATATTTTAATTAAATTTTGATATTATTTTATTAGTATACAATTATTGACATACTAGGTGATATTTATGAAAACGAAAAAAGTAAATAATCATAACAATGAGCCATCCTTTCTTAGCATCCAGGAGATTGATAAATTACTTGATTCATTTAGGAAGACAGAAAGAAATAGGTTTTTAGACCAAACCCAGATTGTACACCACCAAATTAATTTGAAAGAAGTTAGGGAAAAAATCAATCAAGCAACAAAAACGGTAAAACAAATATTTAATTTTGTAGGTGATGGAGGAAATCTACCAATATCTGAAATAATGGAAGATATTATTCCTTCAATTAAACAAGCAGCTGAGATTCCACATATATATCATCTGTTTTATGAATTACAATCAAAGGATGAATATACCTATAGACATACCATCAGTGTTGGAATTATTGCAACCATTATCGGTAAATGGATGGGGATGCCTAAGGATTCAATCAATGAACTAACGATTGCAGCTACTTTACACGATATTGGGAAATCGAGAATCCCAAAAGAGATATTAAATAAACCCGGGAAGCTGTCTAAAGAAGAATATAATGAAATGAAGAACCATACAATTATTGGCTATGAGCTATTAAGAGATATTCCGGAATTACCAATGACCATTCCATTAGTAGCTTTACAGCATCATGAAAGAGAGGATGGAGCTGGATATCCACTTGGTCTATCAGGGGATCAAATTCATCGGTTTTCAAAAATTGTATCCATTGCTGATGTATTTCATGCAATGTCATCTTCACGTGTTTACCATCATGCGAAGCCATTATATGAAGTAATTAAAGATATGCAAAACCATGCTTTTGGGAAATTTGATCCAAACATCATGTTAATCTTTCTCTATAAAATGATGGATAATTTGGCTGGAAAAAATGTACAGCTTTCAAATGGATCCATAGGGAAAATTGTGATGATTCACCCGTTTGATCCACTTCGTTCACTTGTTAAAGTGGAGGAAGAGTTAATCGATTTACGTTATAACAATGATTTACAGATTGAAAGAGTAGTGGATGATCAAGATTAGTATTTGTTGTGAAGGAAATCTATACAATCATATTTTTGAATATGGCTTCATATTTTTTATCATTGATGACATAGAAAAGGGATGAGAGTATGTACCGATTTTTGATTGCTGGTGAGGAATGGATATTAAGATTTTCACCCCATTTGATAATGGAGGAGGATTTGAAAAAAGTAATTGCTGACCTAATCGTCCAGATGGAACAGCAGCTTCAGTTATTTGCCCATGGTGAATCCTTTATGGTCATAGGTGAATGGATTGGAGCAATTGTCTTTAATATTGAGAAAATCCCATCTTTAATTTTAACCGTATCTAACATTGTTTCTAAGGAAAATTGGTATACCTTCAATAATGAAAATATGGTACCCTTAAAAATAAATAGACTTGAACAATAATCCTTTCATCAAACCGCTAAAAAGGATGAATACCTACGTAAAATAGAAGGAACAATCCATACTTTGTTTTTTATCGGTAGGAGGATACTATGAAAGAATTGGAGGTGATTGTCTATTTTAGGAATGACATATCTTGGTTGAACCTTCGTGTTACCCATCCCCAAAATTAGAACCCCATATCCATTTAGAATTACTTCAGAATTTTAACAAAAATAAATCCAATTTTACCAATTTTGCTTCTATTAATCTTAAATAGGATTGAATGGAATAATCGATGTGATGATTAATAGCTTTAGAAATATGCCCCCAAAAAGAATTTTCCTTGTTATAAGTTTATATATGCCTATATACTATTTTAGTATGATATTTTTTGCATACTAATGTAAGGAGTATGAAAATGAAACTGATAATTGCGGAAAAGCCTGATCAAGGAATAACCCTTGCCTCCGTTTTTAAAATGAAGAAGCATCAAGGATATATCGAAATTCTACCCAATGAAATCTTTCAGAATGGTGCTTATGTTACATGGGCCGTGGGTCATCTTTGTCAATTAGTTGGTCCAGATAAATATAATAAAGAATGGAAAAAGTGGGATCTTAACTCACTCCCAGTGTTACCAGCGCACTTTCAATACGAGGTAACCAAAGATAAATACAAGCAATTTAGTATAATAAAAAACCTTATACAATCACCAAATGTCACTGAAATCATTCATGCAGGAGATGCTGGGCGTGAAGGAGAGCTCATCATACGAAATATCATTCGCATGACAAAATGTAAAAAGCCTATGAAAAGATTATGGATTTCTTCACTTACAGCAAAGTCCATACGAGAAGGTTTTTCATCATTACTACAGGAAGAAGAAACGAGAAATTTATTTTATGAGGCTTATACTAGAGCCTGTGCAGATTGGATTGTTGGCATGAATGCATCCAGACTGTATAGCTTGCTTCTGCAGAATAAAGGGTTTCGAGATGTTTTCTCTGTTGGTAGGGTGCAATTGTATCCGTTAAATTTTCGGGCGTTTTTCAACTCCCCTTGATATATATAGCTTGTACGAATTCCACCCAATTTTATTTGGGCGGATTTAATTTCTATGTAAAAATACATGGGACTCCCTCCCCGAAAAGAGGGTAAATGGAGGTATAATAGTGGTTAGTGTAATTATTTCAGAAAAGCCATCCGTCGCAAAAAACATTGCGGATGCGTTAAATATAAAAAATAGAAAAGATGGGTACTTTGAAGGAAATGATTATATTGTTACTTGGGCTTTTGGACATTTATTACAACTTTATGATGCGAAGGATTATGATGAGGGAATGGCGAAATGGAGAATGGAAAACTTCCCTTTTATTCCTTCCAATTTTCGATACAAAGTAAAAAGCGATCCTCGCAATAAAGACAAAGAAGATCTTGGTGCTAAAAAGCAGTTAAAAATTATATACAACGTAATCAAACGAAATGATGTAGAAACAGTAATCTCGGCTACTGATTATGATCGTGAAGGACAAGTTATTGGGGATACGATTATTTATAATCTCAAGACAAAAAAACAAGTTTATCGCTTATTACTGAACGAATGGACTCCAGATGAAGTGTTAAAAGGACTTCAAAACTTAAAGCCGAATACGGAAATGAGACCCCTTCTAGACGCTGGTATTGGTCGTCAGTGGGCTGATTGGGTCATTGGCATTAATTTAACATCTGTGGCCACATTGAAGTATCAGAAGGGTTCTGGAAAGGCATTGAACATTGGAAGAGTTCTACTTCCAACGTTAAAAATTATTTATGATCGTGATAAAGAAATTGAAAACTTTGTGCCTGAAGATTATTTTAAATTAGCTGCTACATTTAAAACAAAAGATGGTAAAGAGTACGAAGGGACATATGTGGAAGATGAAGAGGAAAAATTTAAGAATAAAGCAACTTTGGAATTAATCCAACAAGCTCTAATTAATCAATCAGCCACAATCTTAGATAAAAAAGTTGAACTTAAAAAAGAATATCCCCCATATTTATTTAACCTTTCGAATTTACAAGGTTTTATAACAAGTAAATATAAAGGCTGGACTTCTGATAAAGTCCTGAAAGTGGCTCAATCTCTATATGAAAAGAAATATATTACGTATCCACGTACTGCCAGTGTAGTATTGGAAGAAAGTTTAGTGGATAAGGCAGCTAAGGTACTTAACAACCTAAAAAAAGGACTGCCATATGAAAATGAAATTACATTTGCGAAAAAGAAACGGGTTTTTGATAATTCTAAAGTAGAAAGTCACAGTGCGATTACTCCAACGTATTTAATTCCTAAATCCTTATCAGGGGATGAAGCAATTGTTTATAATGCAGTCAAAAATCGCTTTATTATGCAGTTTATGCCGATTGCCGAACATGAGGAAACGAAAATAATGACTAAAGTTAATTCTGATGAAATTAAAGGTCTGTTTATATCAAAAGGAAAAGTACAGTTGGTTGAGGGATGGAAAAAGGTAGAGAAAATTGAATCTAAGGATACTATCCTGCCTCTAGTAAATATTGATGAGATTGTTAGTATTATAGATCATAAATTGACTTCTCACGTGACGAAACCACCAAAGCATCATACAGAAAAAACATTATTAAGAGTAATGGAAACATGCGGCAAGGGTAAAGACAAAGAGGTTGAAGACAGTGAGGAAATGATGGCTGCCATTTTAAGTGGTTATAGCATTGGTACGCCAGCTACAAGAGCCGAAACAATAAAAAAGTTAAAAGATGTCGGCTATATTACTACTCAAAATAAAAACTTGATTTGTACGGAACTAGGAAGAAAATTAGTTGAAACATTTCCAGTAAAGGATTTGTTTGATTTAGAATTCACTGGTAGATTGGAAAAAACATTGTCTGATATTGAAAAGCAAAGGTTTACTAAGGAAAGTTTCTTGAATTTAATTTTTGATTTTACAACAAATGCTGTTAAAACAATTAAAAATGAAAAAGACATCATTATTAATGAAGTATCAAACGAAAAGAAAACCATTGAGGTTCTTGGAAAATGTCCTCTTTGTGGGCATGGAATTATTGAAGGTCAGAAAGGCTTTGGATGTAGTAACTGGAAAAATGGCTGTAAATTTGTTATTTGGAAAAATGATAAATACTTAGCATCAATGAAAAAGAAACCAACAAAAACAATGGTAAAAAGCCTTTTAAAAAATGGATTCGTTTTGGTTAAAGGATTAACGAGTAAAAAAGGCAATAAATTTGATGCTAATTTACGATATGAAAAAAATCCTGATAACGAATATTTTAGTTGGAAGATGGAGTTTCCTGAAAAGCAAAAGATTAAAAGTGAAAATTAATATGATTAGAATCTAAAGTGGAATACGAATGTGTTATTCATTTGCTTTTCTCTTTTTTATAATGGTTGCAGCATCCTGACATACTTTTTACCACTTTAAACCTTCTGATTATAGAAGACAGAAAACATAGTATTGGGAATCAAATATGTTATAGTTGTAATACAAATTTGATTGATATTCATAAAATCAGTCCCTCCGCATATGGCCATATTCTTGAAGAAGCTCTTATATTCTAAATTGGGTAAAAATGGTATAATTTTATTTAGAGGTGAGTATATGAGTATTATCCTTTTTGTTTTCATACACATACTAATAGGACTAGCATTAATATATTTTTACAGCAGATTACCAAAAGCACTAACTACATTTTACAATGAGTTTCCTATATTGGGGAGCAGTTTTAGTGCATTCTTCTCTGAGTTAACAGGTGCTTATTCTTACTAATTACGTATTTGTTTACAAATACAAGGAGGGATATTAATGAGCTTTGCTATACCACTCATAATAATTATATTAGCTGTCCTCGCCGACTACTTTTGGTTTGATACCGATAAAAAAAGATGGGGATGGATGAAAAATTGGTCTGCATTTAATAAAGGCTTATTCTTTTTTGGTTTTATTGTTGTTTCGGTATTGATATATCTTGGTTTAAGTACAGAGTATTTCTGATTAGATAATGTAATTTCATATTCAACTATAGGGCGCATTTATAGAGTAATGAAAAAGCTCAATTTCTCAGTATTAAAATCGAGAAATTGAGCTTTTTTATATTGAGATATCCTTAGTGCTGTAAATATGTAGTCCTAATACTAACACTTATAGTTGGTTGAGAATTGCGTTTTTTACTCATGCCCCTTTCAAGTATAAGTTTTAAACTAATCGTGTAAACACATGAAAGGGGTAATTGAATTGAAACCATTATTATCCGCAAGAAATGTAATTAAAAATTATAACAAAAATCAGGTGGCTGGGCTTAATAATGTGTCACTTGATATTGAAGCTGGTGAATTTGTTGGAATTATGGGAGCTTCAGGTTCGGGAAAGACTACATTGCTAAATATTCTATCAACTATTGATAGGGCAACAAGTGGCGATATTGTAATCAATGGAGTGAACATTAATAAACTGAATGAAAAAAAAGCTGCTGATTTTAGGAAAAGACATTTAGGTTTTATTTTTCAAGAATATTTTTTATTAGATAGTTTAACAGTTAAGGAAAATATCGCTGTTCCTCTTACATTATTGAAAAAATCTCCAATAGAAATTGAGTCGTCCATAAATAGTTTAGCAGATCGCTTCGGAATAAAAGAACAACTATCGAAGTATCCTAATCAACTTTCTGGTGGGCAAAAGCAAAGAGTAGCTGCAGCTAGAGCCATAATTAAAGAGCCTTCAATTCTATTTGCAGATGAACCGACTGGTGCATTAGATTCAAAATCTGCAACAGCATTATTACACAAATTAAAAGAGGTTAATGAGGAACTGGATACCACCATTTTAATGGTGACACATGATGCTTACACAGCCAGTTTCTCAAGCCGAATCCTTATGTTTAGAGACGGAAATATCATAAATGAATTAAAGAGAAATGGTCGGAAGAGGAATATATTCTTTCAGGAAATATTAGATGAAGTTACTAGAATTGAGGTCAACAATGAATAGGAGGATCTTATAAATGGGATTATTAACAATAGCTTATAAAAATTTGAAAAAGAATTTTTCTTTCTATTCCCTTTACTTTGCTTCTGTTGCATTTGTATTAATGGTGTTTTTCTCCTTTATTTCTTTTGCAATGAACGATGTTATTATGGAGAAAATATCCTCTGATGGCAGAGTGGAAACCATGTCGAGAACGGTTGCTATTTTCGTTATGGCATTTGTATTATTCTATATGTCCTATTCAAACACTTTCTTCATGAAAAGGCGGATGAAAGAACTTGGAGTTTACTCTCTTTTAGGGTATAGAAAATCAAGTATGTTAAGGTTATTAACTATTGAGAATATATTAATTTGCTTAGGCTCACTACTTGCAGGAGTTGTAATGGGTGCTATTCTTCATAAAGGCATTGTTGAGGTCATTGTCAGGGCGTTAAAATTACAAATTGAAACATCAGCAATTCCACTATTTAATTATGACGCAATTCTTTTTACTTTAACTTTTGTACTGGCTGTGTTAGTTGTATTGTTTTTTTCAAATTGGTTTGTCCTTCGAAAAAGCTCTGTTTTAACTTTGGTTCGCATGGAAAAAAGCGAGGAAAAGAAAATAAAAATCAGGATGAGTCTTTCCGTTATGGGATTGTTGTTCATGATTATTGGATATCTATTATCTTTTGATATTACAAGAGGCAAAGAATCATTATGGACAACGATTGGATTTTCACCAATTGCACTTTTGACTATGTTAACAGTAGTAGTTGGAACTATTTTCTTTATCCATTCATTTTTACCTTTTGCGATCCATAAATTAGAGCAAAGAAAAAGCTGGCTTTACAAGGAAATGAATATCATTATCCTTCCAAATTTCAAATATAAAATCCGATCAAAGGCCAAGACTTTAATTTTATTAACCTTATTAGCTGCCAGTACTCTATCAATTTTTGGTTCAACTGTGCTTTCTGTTTATTACCCAGTAGCAGCTACAGAACGTATTATACCATCAGCTATTGAATTTCCAGTAGAAGATGAAGATATGGCTAATAAGGCAATTGAAATAGTGAAGGGGACGAATAGTGTTGAAAATATGAAGCACAGCGAAACAACTATTATACAAGTAACATCCCTTTCGGACAATTTACCTTCCGAATATAAGGCAAAGGAAGTACAGGATGGGAACAACGCAAAGATAGTACCGGGTTTTGATTTGATTTCCGAATCAGATTATAAAGAACTTATGGAGCTTCAAGGAAAAGATGCCAAATTCGAAAAGCTGAAAGATGATGAGGCAGTATTAGTTAAATATCGGCCGGAAGAAGGGAATCCGGATCAAGGTAATATCTATACTTTAAATCTATCATCTGATCATAACGTAGAAGTGAATATAAAAGATACAACATTATTAAATCCAATAGGGTTTGCAAATAGCATTGCAACGCTAATTATCTCAGATACTCTTTATCAAGAAATTAAGACTTTTGGGCTTCCCGAAAAAACGATAATGAGTATTGACGGACAGAATATGAGGGATAACAAAGAGGTTTATGAAAACTTAGTACCACTATTTAAAGATGATCCTTATTTTGCAAGTAGTTATCAAAGAAATGAAGTCATTATACAAGAGAACAGTTCACTTTTTTTGCTGATTATCTTTGTTACCATTATCTTTTTTATTGCAACGGGAAGTATACTCTACTTCCACAATATTTCTAGTATGATGTCGGATAAAGATGATTTTACGATTTTAAAACGGATGGGTTATAACAAAAAAATGATGAAGAAAATAATTAGTAAACAGATTTTGGCTTTGTTTAGCATTCCATATGTTTTAGGTGTCACACATAGTATTTTTGCTTTAATAGCCTACAAATCAGCTCTAATGGATGATCTGCTAGGAAGAAATAGTGCCTTTATACTTCCTATATTGATAGCAGTGCTTATTTTTACCCTTGTTTACATCGTTTATTATATGGTAACAAAAAGAGCTTGTTATAAAATTATTTTTACAAATTAGAGTTAAGGAAGTTGCTGATGGACAGAGAATGTGCATCAGCTTTTTTAAAAAATTGATTGTATAATGATTTTAGAAAGTGAATAGAGGTAATACGATTATGAAAAAGTCCTATGAGAAAAAGCAAATTTTTATTTTGCTTAATCAAATTCTAGTTATCTTGTATTTATGTTATCAATATACAATTAACATCATTACGGGAACGGAAAAGTTAATACCATTAATCATTGTATCCTTAATTATCGTTGATGGAGCATATATTAGTTTCAAAAATATAAAAGGGAATATTACCCTATCAAGATTTACAAATTTATTATCTTTGGTAGCATGGCAATTTTTATTTTTATTGGACGAAAGCAGCACTTTTTACACACTAAGCACATTACTTAGCGTTGTGATCCTGTATAAATCCATTCAATTTTTGCTCAATTTCTTTTTTCAGGACACAACCTATACATATAAAAAGACAACAGACTGGACTTTAACAATAGTATGTCTGTTGACGTTAATATCCTTTCTGATAAATGAAAGACTGTTTGCTGTACTTTTCCTACTTCAGTGGATTTTGAGTTCTGGTTGTATTACCTTTTTATTTTTGAAACATAGAAAACGAATTGCTTTTGTCTTAACTAGTGAAAAAAGGCATTTTCTTAAAACAGGTCTCATTATTTTTATTTCATTTATTGGATACGCCTTTGCTTTTGCAGACAAGTCGGAATATCTTAGTAATTTTGGATGGTATATCATAATTGTTTTCCCTTTATTTAGTATTCATTCTATTGCTTTTAAAAACAAAGGAGTTGTGGGAGCATATCCTCCATTTAAGAAAACAAATCTTATTGTGATGTGCCTTTTCGCTTTAAGTAACATTATTTCTCTTGGATTGTTACTTCAATTCAATGTAATAAGCTATTTTATCATCATTCACATGATTCTTTTGATAGTATTACTTCGGTTTATATTAATGTATAAAGACCTGCAAGGCACTCTTTTCAAAAATGAAAATTCCGAAATGTCCCATGAGAATTTCTATGCTCATAATGTAATGCAAGTGGTGAAAGAAGAAGAACTGAAAAGGGATATATCTAATTTTTTACACGATGAGATTTTACAGGATATATTATCCATAAAAAATATGATAAATAAATCAGATAAAGAAAAAGTTCGAAAAATCATTTTTGAAACTTTGGATAATCTTAATCATTCAATACGAAAACAAATGGAAGAATTCCATCCAACTTTATTAAAGACACTAACTCTAAAAGAAAATTATGGGTATCTATTGGAAACGTTAGAGCAGAAATATGGCAATGGAGAGATAAATATTATTTTCAATTGCAAGAAAGATTTATTTTTGGTTGATCCCTACCATCTTGTTGTTTATCGGATTTTAAAGGAACTGGTTACAAACGCAATAAAGCACTCCCAATGCTCACAGATAACGGTAGCATTGAAACAGGAAAATGAAATAGTAGAACTTAAAGTATCGGATGATGGAATAGGCTTAAAGGAAAATGAATATAGAAAATATGGTTCTAATCATCATAAGGGCCTTAATTCTATCAATGAACAATTATTCTTATTAAACGGAGAAATGACTATTTCGAATAACGATTCTACTGGTTTAAGTGTCTGTATTCAAATACCCATGAAAGGTGATGATTCCTATCAATATTTTATTAATCGATGACCATGCTCTATTTGCAAAAAGTTTGAAGATAGCCTTTGAGGATTATCCTGAAGTAGATCATTTTTCTATTATACAAGATATCGATAATGTCATATCAGCAATAGAAAAGTTTGGACCTGACATTACTTTGATTGATATCAATTTGAGTAATATAAGTAATGAAGATGGTTTAGAGTTGGCAAAGACCATTATTAATAGTGGATGTAAGACGAAAGTAGTTATATTGACAGGTTATGATCTCCCCGTTTATCGACATGAAGCAAGAAAGATTGGGGTAAGTGGCTTTGTTAATAAAAATATTATGCCAGATAAATTATTGAAAATCTTAATAGAGATTAATATAGGTACTTTTTATTTTCCAAAGTCCTCCGGATATGTAGAGGAATTGACTGACAGCGAAAAGCAAATTCTACAATTACTAGCTGATGGGTATAAGCGTAAAGATATTGCTTCCATTGCTTTTGTAAGTGAACGTACAGTTTCAAACCATATTCAACATATTTTTGACAAATTGGATGTGTCATCTTCTTTAGAAGCCGTAACCAAAGGGATTAAATTAGGCTATATACATCCTAATTATGAAGAATAGTATTAGTTCTCAACAATATAAGCGATACGAAGTGATGATTCCCTACTGTATATGTACTTTAAGATCGGTAGTTTGTAGAACCCTGTCTATATTATCTTGTTCAAATAAACGCGGAATCGGAATTTGGGTATGGTATTATTGCAACGTTTAGGGAAACTAACACTTATCCGAATTATGAATGCAAAATTGTTGTAAATATAATCAAAGACCTTATCTATTGGAAAATGTAAATGTAAACTTGCATTAATTAATTATTCGAATTAAAAAATAACCAAGTTTAATAACAAAAGTTGGTATAAAAATGAAATGTAATCAATGTCAAAATGAAATGATAAAAAATTGTAATGTTAATGTTGAGGGCGGTATGTACGAAATTAAATAAGTAAAAAGGGGAAAGGGCTATTTAACAAAGTATTGCAAAACCTAAGCAGCCGTTTGTTCAAATTGTGGTTATGTAACTTTATACATTGATGAATACAAAGAATTCAGTGAGTAGTAGTATATGAATGAGGTGAAGTATATGAAAGTTTTTTTATATTTGATTATAGGAGTGTTTGTCGTTTTTTCATTAACAGGTTGTATTGGTGAAAATTATGATTTCTCCCCTCCAGCAATTAATCTTTCTAGTAACAGCAATTTGAAATCAGAGGAATTAGAAGAAGCAAATATTGATTGGCGTGGAGAAGGTAATAACCCAATCGAAAAAGAAACGGAGGATATTTTAGCGTTAGCAAAAAAACAACAACCAATGTACTTTATTACAGGGGAAAAAGTTGATTTGCTTTCTGAACACGCAGATTTTAAGACCGAAGGATTAAGTGTTTCGGTTTGGCAAAATGAAAAAAAGTTAGATTTAGAAGTTAATAACATTTCCTTCTATTTACCAAAAGAAAAAGGCGAGTATGTGATTGAGGTAAATCTTCAAACTGATAGAGGGAATGCTCAATATGTTGGGAATCTTGTTATTGTTGAGTAATTAATTGAATAAAACTGACGAAGGCGTTTCTATGATAGATGGAGACGCATTTTTCTTATTGAAATAACGGAGCAGGATAGTATAAAAATATTGAAATTTTTAAATGATAAAATAAAAAGGAAAAATGAAAATGACTCTAGCAGAAACATATTCAACCCTTGCAGTATCACCTTTGTACATAATTGTTTTAGTAATGTCTATTGGGTATTTAATTTTCAATCGAAACGAAAAAGGCTTTTTTGCTGCTTTATATAAAATTTATTGTGTTTTTGTAGCAGTTAATTATCTTATTGCAATTTATTTTCGTTTTTTTCACTAACAGCTACACGCCATATTGAAGTGAGATAATTGAAGAGACAAATTCTAGTTCTGGAGTTGTTTAGCATTGTTTGACTTTTTATTTGACTTTTTAGGTTCATTCCTATAAGGAAGTAATACAGGTTTAAATACAAGAAAAATTGACAAAAACATTGAACTTTTAAAACAGCAAGGTTGGTTTAAAAGGATTTATGAAGACGAAAAGTATCGTAGGTTGTTTTTCTCAAATTATTACGTAAGAGCTTATTTACAAAGCAATTATCGAGTAAAAAAATTATACGTAATGAGAGTGTTTAAAAAAGTTATTGCATCTGCTTGATAAGCAATTGAAAAGGTAATTACATCAACCGAACCAGTTAGAATTAATGTTATCTTCTTTAAATCGCCATTATAGGCGTTTTTTTATTTTTACTAAAAAAAATTTTACAAATTTTAAGCCAAATGGAGCTTTAAATTGTCTAATAGATATATGACCAAAAAAGAGAGGGTGAATTACGATTATACATTTAGTTAAAAAGGCTAAAAAGGGGAACGATAAAGCCTTTTTGGAAATTTTCCAAAAATATGAAAAGGACATTTATCGCATGGCTTTTGTATATGTGAAAAATCAAGAAGATGCCTTAGATGTTGTTCAAGAAGTAGCATACCAATCTTTCAAAAAGGTACATACATTAAAAAAACCAGAGTATTTCAAAACTTGGTTGATGAAAATTACTATAAGCTGTGCAACTAACTTAGTTAAAAAAAATAAGAAAGTGGTTCAATTATTCCCAGAGTTTGAAGAGTTTGTTGGTTCAGATGATGAAGATTTTCCCCTTACCTTATCATTACAAGATTTGATAGACACGTTACAAGAGGATGAAAAGAGCATTGTTCTATTAAGGTTTTATCAAGATTTTACGTTTAAAGAAATATCAGAGGTATTAGAGATTCCACTTGGTACAGCAAAATCGGTATTATATCGTGCATTAGATAAACTTCGAAAAGAGTTTAAGGAGGCTGATATTTGTGAGTAATAAAGTAAAACAAGAATTAGAAAAAATTGAAATTCCCAATGAATTACACGAGAGAGTAAAACTTGGTGTGATGAAGGCGAAGTCAGAAAAACCAAAAAGGAAATTTAAAAGGTTAATGATTCCTTTAGTTGCTTCTGCATTTGTAGTTTTTTCGGCCGGAGTAGCAGCAGCTAGTATACCAAGCTTTAATAATTTAGTAGCTATAGTCAGTCCTGAAATTGCATTAATGTTGCAACCAATTGAAACCAGTACTGAAAGTGATGGGATCAAAATGGAAGTGGTTGCTGCGATGAATGACAATGAAATGGCTGTTATTTATGTTACAATGCAAGATTTGACTGGAAATAGAATAGATGAAACCCTTGATATTTATGATTACTCACTGACTGAAGGCCATATGTTTAATAGTCAAATTGTAAATTTCGATGAGAATACGAATACTGCCACATTAAGAATTCAAGCTAACGGAGGCGAATACTTTGAAGGTAAAAAGTTAAACTTTCATATCGACTCTTTCCTAAGCAATAAACAAACATTTGAAGATGTTGAGGTTGATATAAATCTTTTAGATAAAAAATACCATACACCACAAACGGTAACACTGGATTCAAAAAATATTTCAGGTGTTGGAGGGAAGTTGATAAAAGAATTAAATGAGAAAAGAAAATTAACTGTCTTAAAGCCAGATAAAACTGAAATTACTCTTCCAGAAATAAAGTTTATGCATATTTCTAATATAGGAATCATTGATAGTCGTCTTCACATTCAAACAAAATGGAATAAAGACAATATCGATGATCATGGATATTTTTATTTAGTTGATCCTTCGGGAAACGAAATTCAATCATCTTCCATTTATTTTGAAATTGATGATTCAGATCAAACAAAAAACGAACAAAGAATTGTTGAATACGTATTTGACATAGACAATGTCGATTTAAATAAGCAGAAACTAACTGGAGATTTTGTAACTAATGGGAGTTACACAACAGGTAACTGGAATACTACGTTTAAAATCGAGTCTATTAGTGAAGAAAAAAAATTAGATTTTAACAAAGACTTTGGATCGTGGGTGGCAAATAGTGTTACAGTTTCACCATTAGGAGTAACTTTATATGGAAATGGTGAGTTTAATAATTCAGATAAAATAGTAGCAAGTGTCACAATGAAGGATGGAAGTGTTCAAATATTAGATTCATTGATGAGTTTTAGTGAGAAAGAAAAGGTTACAGTTAAATTTTTATCTTCTTTACCTTTAGATATATCAAATATTGAAACAGTAAATATTAACGGTATAGAAATAGAGTTAAATTGATTGTTATAAAATTTATTTTATAGGCTCTGTTAAATTTTAATGTTGATTTTTAGAAGCCATTTTGGGAAACCAATATAACGGTTTCCCATCTTTTTAAAAAAAGTAACTATAAAGAAGGATTATCGCTTACGAATCATTTTAAATACGATATAAATAACTCCGAATATTAAGAAGGAATAAGCTAATCACCCATGATTGTTCAACCTCATTAAAGTCTTTTCCCTTTATAATGATTAGGAGTATGAATCCTGCAATTACCATTACAATCCCTGTTAAATACCTTTTCACTTATTGCCCTCCAATTTCAGGGTAATTATGGGAATACTCTGCCCTAATAAAGGAGACTTACTCATTGAACTTTGATAGTAGCAAATGTCATATGTGTCCATCATTTCAAATGGAACTTGTAATTGTATTATAAGTTTAAATCTTCGATCAAAGTGTTCCCTTTTTTCTCCCTAAATGAGACAACACTGGTATTAGTGTTTGTATTCTGTTCTTTTCTTTTATTTTTTCTGAAATCTTCAAATTTTTCATAGCCCTTAACAGGATTTTCGCTGAACATGGTATCAAATAAATGTTGAACAATTTTATTCCTAGACTTGCCTGTTGTTATTATGTTAATAAGAGGTGTATCTTCATGGCTGCTAGCGTCAAGCCACTGAAAAAAGAGTTCTTCGTACTCAGTTAGTCTTTGTTTAAGAAGTTGGTTTTCTTGTTCTAATAAAGTAACCTTTTTGTCTCGATTTGCAAGATCTGCTGTAATTTTTCTATTTCTTTGTATATATTTTTTTAATTTATTTTCGTTGATAAGAATAGCACCAATAAGCTTTTCTTTATTGCTCTCTTTACCCTGAAAGAACTTGTTTACTGCGTCAATAGAATCCACAACTTTCTCATCTTCTTCCGTTGAAAGGGATACGGTATGTTCTATAACTTCATTTGCCTTATCAATTGCTTCTCTTCCTTGCCTTCCTTGTTTTCTCCAAAAATCCTCACTAAAGTGATAGGTAGATTCTCCATTCTCATATAATTCTTTGGAAAAACGATAAATATCCATATACTTAATCAAGCCATTATTTTTATGCAGTTGAAGATACTGATATATAATAATATCAATAATTTCTTGAGGATAAATTTTAGGTTTCCGGCCCTTTTTACTCATTGATAGTCACCTTTTCTTTTAACATTGCTAACTGGTGTAAGGAATGCTTTAGTTGTTTGGAAGTTTCTATTAATTCTCGGTTAAATAAGACGTTCTTTTCAGAATACAGATCATTTTTAAATCCTTTAATAGCAATGTGATATAGATTTTTCAAGTTAAAGATTAGTTGTTTTGTCACGTTTTCTTTTTCATTCATTTTTTTCATAATGATATCAGCTTTTTCTTTATATTCTTCAAAAGTAATACGCCATGCTTCACAAAAGACATGGTCCTCCACCTTACAGTTTTGATTAGGATCTGTGCAATATCCAATACTCAAGGGGATATGAGCTTCTTTGTTTTCCGAAGGTCTTAGAATAAATCTCTCTTTAAATTCTTTTTCATCAAAAATATCTTTTGTGTGCTGTCCTATATTTCGATTTAGGTTGAATTTGAGCATTAACTCCATTACTTCCGAATCAACCCAATATTCAAGATGTTGATGATAGTGGTATTGAGAGTAGATGGAAACATGCCCTCCTAATCTTGCAATCTCAACAGGATGGTAACCCTGTGTCATAAGATTTAAAAAGGCAAAATGTCTTGTATCGTTAGGTCTAATTTTTCTGTTAATCACTTTGTTAAGTGATAGGCTATGTTCAACAACCTTCACTTCTTCCTGTTCCATAATTTTAAAGCCATATCTCTTACAGACTATTTCATCATAGAAGTCTTTTAAGATGTACGAGAATATATTTGAGTCAAATGACTCGGAATCAATTTTTTGATCCAAATACTGCTTCCCGAACGGCAAGGATAAATAGGAAATTAGAGTTGAGGAATTGCCATATTTTATAGTTGAATCTTTGTATGCATTTATTGCCTCGGCTAATTTTTTGGGGATCAAAATAGAATCAACTACTTGTATCCTCCGGTTGTTTTGTTTTTTTCTAGGTAGTTTTAATAAAAAACCATCATCTACTTCATCTAAACTATTTCTTTTAATATCACAGAATTCCGAAATCCTCAAAGGAATAATAGTTGTTAAATTCCACCAAAGATAAATACAAAAATATTTTCGATAATGTTCATCTGATAAATTTGTCTTAAAATAATCCTCCACAACCAATGAAAATTTTAAAATGTCCTGAGAACTAGGTAGTTCTCTTATTCCATTCTTTTTCTCAGTCTTGGATTTAATCTCCCAAATTTTTTCTGTATAAATCCCTTCTTCATCGGCATATGGAAAATAATCAAAAAAGTTTAACACAGCATTGCAAAGGGATAAACGTGGTCGGAAAGTTGATTTTTCTATATACTCGATAGAGCTATCGAAAAAATCCTTTGAAAAACCATTAGATATTGTTACAACCTGTAAAAGACCATTTACTTTGCCTGTTATAGTTCCTGCTGATAGGCCTTTGTCGATTAAAGTAGCTGCCCAGCATTTCACAATAGTTTTTAAATCATATTTTGTCCTTGTTAACAAAATTTCTGACAAGTTTTCATAGTTTATATAACGATTTGTTTTTTCTGTTTCATCATGTAAAGCCCAAGTATCCTCATTAAATTCACAATGGTTAAATTGATTTTCAGTGGAGTATCTTGATAAAGCAGCTTTCGCCTGTAAGATTGAATGTTTCAGATCAAATTCTTCGTTCGCTAATACTTCAAGTTGCTCAAAATCTTCTTTTTTTATATTCAGCATTATATTAACCTCGTTTTATTGTTATATATTCGTAAGGGCTTGGCAATGAACTGATTTCTTCTTTCAAATCGTTGTAATCTATCTTAATAAAGGCACTTAAAACATCTTCACCAAATTTTTGTTTAGCATGGCTTAAAACTAAAAGATCGGAAAATAGTAGGTTGGATATTCTTACCTTTTCTCCCAAATACATCGAGTTATCATGTATATCCCGATATTCTTTTAGTCGCTTCACCATGTTTGCAGCAATTTTGGTTAACGCATAAAAATGAGGAACAGCAAACGGACATCTACTACAGTCTCTTTCTAGGAATATACATTTTCCATAAATACATTGATAGTTTGCTTCTTTAGCTGGGAGTTGTCCAAGATTCAATAAAAGCATTTTTTCTTGAAGTTCTTTTTCTGAATGACCATTTAAATAATGAAGGAGATCTTCATCTTCTTGTTCAAGAATATTAATATATCTAGCTAAGTTTTCAATCTCATAAATATCACCAAATATATTTTTTATTAAAACTGATTTATTCAAGGAATCATCTAGATGCATACTGGATGATCCAAGCAATACTTTCGTAAATAAATCATAAGTATATCCGAAGTATCCCTTATCAAATAGCTGACTGGCGATATAATCTAACTGTTCTTGCGGAATGTCAATGTAAGTGTTTGTCGTATCCAGATCTGAATGATTACGAATGAATTTAGATATTTCCAATGGATTTCTATTTGTTTTTTTCTTAACTACATCAGTCATTAGACCAATAAAGGTACGATTCATTTTTAACGAACCAAATTTAAAGTTCTTTTTAAAATTAGCAAAAAAAGCATCGTGAGTACCTTTAAGCATTTCATTTTTTTCATTCATAAAATCAATTAAATGTTGATTATTTAATCCCAGTAACCTTGTCCTTAATTCACAAATAATAAGTGCGTTGGCAAGAGGGAATATAAGTTCATCAGAACAAAAAAAGTAATTTGTTTTTTGATTTTTAGAATGTTTTAAGGACTGCAATTTACTAGAAAGCTGAATAACCATATACTTGGCATCATCTGAACTTAAATCAATATTCTCAAAATCAGAGATATTATTAATTTTTTCCGGTAAATCAAGTCGTGGGATATTATAAGCGAAATCGGATGATCTCCATCCATTGTTCATGTGAAGTAAAACATATAACCATGCTGAATCGTACTTTTTATATTTATTTCTCTTATTTAATGCAACATGAACATCATTAATGGCTTCCTGTTTGTGCAGCTCGACATCTTTAACATAGTCTAGCAACTGAATAAATTCGGTAGGGGAGTAGACTTCCTTTTTACTCATCTTTTTTCTTCTTTTTACCTCATTAGGATTTTTTATTTTGCTCAAATCTATTACAGGAAGTGGCATTTCATTATTAATGGCATTAAAAAAGGCATAAATAGTAATCTGGTATTCCTGAAATACTTCATGATTAAATAATAATAAATTTAACTCTCTTGCAGAGTAAGAGAATATCTCTTTTGATTTTGTTATACTCGCTAATAATTCACTTATTGAAACCAAGCGAATAACTTGCTTCTTAACGGATTGTTTATTTCCCTTCGTATTATTTAATATTTGACGAACATAGGAAAACCAGTATTTTTGTGTTAATGGTGCATCGCTTGAAAAGGAAACTTCTAACGCTAAAATCAAACGTTCAAAAGTAGCAAAAGGGATCGTGATGTCTTTAATTATATCCTTTTGAAGTTCTTCTTTTCTCTTCTGAATCATATATTCTTCAACACTGTTTTTGGGATAAACGACTTTTGAATTTTTAAATTTCTTTATTTTTATGATTCTAGGAGCGTCTATAACGGGAAAATTTTGAACAGCCTTTGTACTTATGTTTAAAGAGCGTACCTCGATAAATGTCATACACTCTTTTTCGAATTTATCATACAGACTATTCTGGGTTTCTTTAAGTTTGTAAATCGCACCTTTTGGATACCACTTTTCGTTATTGATAATATGCTTTGGTGTAATGTCATTTTCTTGCAAAACGGCCACCACAAGTGCTTTGGATAATCCTAAAACTTTACCTATATCATTTAAGGGAATATGCTCTTTTTTCAGGTTCTTTTCTTGGAGAATTTCGCTTCTTTCGTTCGCTTTTTTTTCCTTCAAATTTAAATTTTTTTTCTTACTTTTCTTGTCCTTCAGAACTGCTTCTGTTTTCTTTTTTTCCCTTATCCGCAAATATTCATAAATCGATGCTTTTGTAAAAGCTACGTGTGTTTTTGTAAAACGATTAAATTTAATAAGTGAAGGTATTTCTTCTGTAACTAAATTATTCTTCTTTATCACATGCGAACTAATCATTTTAACGTTTAATAACTTACTAACTTCTTTGTAAGTTAAATAATTTTGATCATAATGGTGATATAAATCTTCCCGTTTTTTTAATAAGGCATTAATTTCTTTTTTGTCCCATCGATAGAAATATCCACTTTTATTTTCTATAACAATCGGCTCGATATTGTTTTCTTTTAAAAGTTTTTCGATATGTATGATTTGGAATAGTTGTGATACCTCTTTTGTTGTATAGTAGGAAGTTGTATTTAATAGCGCCTTTTTTTCCAATACTTCGTTTAATAAGTTTTTTTCGTAAACTGTATTTCTTTTATAAAACTTTTTTATTCTTGTAATTATCGGTAGCTCTTTTGGATTAGATAAAGTTAAATCATAGGCACTAGCCCCTAGTTTTTTTCCTTCATCATAGGTAACAAAATTTCCTTGATAATACTCGTAAAGTTCACTTTGTATTTTCAGTAAATTTTCTACATCAACTGCTTTATAATACTCAATATTATGTGTATCTTTTGAAATAGGCTTAATATTATACTCATTCAATACATGAATTAATTTAGTTTGGTACGTAATATTTAGTAATTTACCCAATTCATATCTTGGATATATTTCCTTATCCATGTCCTTTATCGTTCACCTCTTTCCATTTTTCTAAATAAGCTGTGTCAATTGTTGAAACTCTATTATCATAAGCCTCACGAATAGTATTAATAGCCACTTTCATATTTTCAATTGCCGTTTTTTCATCAACATAGGCTAGAGCAGAGTTGATGTCTCTATCTCCCCGTGCAATGGCTATTTGAGTAGGATTAAGTCCGAGATCAAGCAAAAAGTTAGTAAAAATCCCTCTACCAATATGTGTTGACCAACTATTTTCAGCTAACAGGGAATAGTCATCTATATTTCCTTCCTTGCTTAATGCCTTTAAAAAGGCACTTTTCACTTTCATAAATTTTGAATGATATTGCTTTCCCGTTATAGGTAACCCAGTGCGTTCAGATACGAACAAATAATGTGGGTTGTTATAAACACCTTTCTTTTCAAGAATTTCAAGTTTCTCTAAATGCTCCTTATATATATTTAGCAATAGGCTATTCATTAAAAGTGACTGGTTTCTTGGGTTTTTCACTTGTATATGGGATGTATTTTTTATGTTAGGGAAGAGTACTTTTTGATTATCTCTTATTTCTAAGATCAATCCATTTCCTTGCTTTTTGATATTTTGTCGTGTTAAATTAACTACTTCTGACCGTCTTAGTCCCCCAAAGAACTGAAAACAAATTCCTAATGCAATATCTGGTGCAATATTTCTGGCAATGTTTATTAATTTTATTGTAAGTGGGTATCTATTCACTCCGAAATCAGATAACATACTTTTCACTCTTTCATCTCTTCCAACAAATATAGTTCCAAGCTCTATATCATCAAAAGGATTAACTTCCACTAACTGTTCACGTTGTCCACGTTTTATTGATTTATAAGTAATTTCAAAATCCTCATCAATAATCTTTTGAAGTTTTAGCCAATAATAAAATTTAATGATATATCTCATTTGATCATTAACATATTCCGGGGAAAGTTCCCCAGCCCTTGCTCGTAAAGATAAGCTTGAAATATATTTAGAACCATGAATTAACCCTAATCCACTTATCCCCTCATTTTCTAAATGCATAAAATAACTATCTTTTTGTTTTATCTGATTGATTATGTAGTTTAAAAACCTTGTTATTGCATATGCACTGTTACGTTGGCTACTTATAGACTTGCCTTTATTTCTATACATTGTTTTAATAAAATTAGTAATAGGCGAAGGGATGATATTGTTTGTGTTAGGATTTCTCATTCCTATTCCAATTGTTCTTACTGCACTTTCATACCCACCACTTGATTCAGTGATACTGTACTCCCTTACAACATATAAATTCATATAATTGTCCTCCTACTGTATTAATTTATTTTCTTTAGATTCAGCGAGTGAGGAAGTATTGTTTATAGCTTTTATGTAATCTATTATAAACCATTAATGACTGATTTGGGTGAAATATTTTAATAGACTTATAGCTTTAGATAGTGCGTTTGTGGTATGACAATTAAATTATTATTGTAAATAACCCAGAAAGAGTTATACAAGTGCAAACACCTACACTTGCCTTGATTGTGAAAAGGGATTGGGAGATTGAACAATTCGTTTCAGAACCTTTTTGGGAAGTACAAGCTAAATTTAATATAGAAGGAAAAACCTATCAAGGAAAATGGGAGAAAGATGGAGAATCCAGAATTCATTCCAAAGAAATGGCTGAAAAAATTGCAGCCTTTTGTCAAAAGAAACCAGCAAAAATTGCTGATATTCAAGTAGAGAAGAAGGATTATCTCCCACCTCTGCTATATAATTTATCTACATTACAGGCAGATGCAAATAGGAGATATAAATTTCCACCAAAGAAAACCCTTGATGTACTACAGAAGCTCTATCAAAAGGGAAATGTTTCTTATCCACGTTCAGATTCAAGGCACGTTACAAAAGGTGAAGCAGAAATGTTTCCTGAGACCCTAAGTAAACTAGGGAAAATCAAGGAATATGAGGATCTATTTCCCTTACCGATTCAATCGATTAAGGACAACAAACGATATGTGAATGACCAGAAGGTTACCGATCACTATGCCATCATTCCAACAGAGCAGGTTCCCAATTTGGAAAAATTAAGCAGTGATGAAAAAATAATCTATGATCTTATAGTTAAGAGTCTTATAGCCGCACATTATGAAAAATCAATTACCGAGTATACAACCATTCAAACGCTTGTCGACGGGCGAGCAAGTTTTATCTCTAAAGGGAAAGTGTTAGTAGAAGAAGGTTGGAAAAAGGTAATCAAACAACAGGATAAGGATAAGGAACCAATCCTCCCATTAATGAATATTGGTGAGGAAGGTAAGGTATCCAAGGTAGATGTGAAAGAAAGTAAAACACAGCCTCCTAAAAGATACACAGAGGGACAATTAATTACCTTAATGAAAACCGCGGGGAAATACATTGAAGATAAAGAACTTGAGAAGGTTTTAATGAAAACGGAGGGGTTAGGTACAGAGGCAACAAGAGCTGGAATCATAACCATGCTAAAGGATAGGAATTATATCACAATAACTAAAAATATTGTGTATCCAACGGCAAAGGCAAAAATTCTAATTACTGCTATTGGAGATGAAATATTAGCCTCTCCAGAAATGACAGCTAAATGGGAGCAACGCCTCAAAGAAATATCGGAAGGCAAGGCGTCTCCTAAGCAGTTTATGGATCAAACGAATAAAATGATTACCCATTTAATAAGTATTACCTCAAAGTCTTCCTCAGAATGGGTGTTCACAAATGTAGATCAAGATGATTTTGTACCAGGAAAACAGCGGAAGAGAAAGTCTGTAAATCTTGGGAAATGTATAAAATGTGATGGGCATATGGTGGATAAAGGTACATTCTATGGATGTACGAATTACCAAAAAACAAAATGTGATTTTACTATTTCTAAGAAGATCATGGGGAAATCCATAACACAAGTAAATATAAAAAAACTTCTTTCAGATGGAAAGACCGATGTGATTAACGGATTTAAGAAGGATGACAAGGTATTTAACGCAAAACTAATCCTTTCTGAAGGAAGAGTTAAATTGTCCTTTGATTAAATATAGGTAAAAAAATTGAACTCTCTGGTAAAAAAACAATCCTCTCTTGTTTAGTTTTTTTTAGTATAGTAAACTTTTTATTGATGATTGTGCTTTTTTTTAGGAGGATTAGGGATGCCGACACCTAGTATGGAAGATTATATTGAACAAATTTATAATTTAATTGAAGATAAAGGATATGCACGTGTATCAGATATTGCAGAAAGCCTTTCTGTTCATCCCTCGTCTGTAACGAAAATGGTTCAAAAGCTTGATAAGGATGAGTATCTAGTTTATGAAAAATATAGAGGATTAGTACTGACAACCAAGGGAAGAAAAATTGGAAAACTATTGGTTTTTCGCCATGAACTATTAGAACAGTTTTTAACTGTGATCGGTGTAGAGAAAGAGAATATATATAGAGATGTTGAAGGTATAGAGCATCATCTTAGCTGGAATGCCATTGATCGCATCGGTGACCTTTTACAATTTTTCGAAGAGGATGAATCTCGAGTTCAAGCGCTCCGAGAAATCCAAAATAGAAACGTAGACTAACCATATAAAAATAATTAAATGAAAAACAGAAATATTATACGGGCCATTTATAAGGGTGCTTGGTAATCACAAAGGAATGTGTTGCCGGGCACCCTTCTTTAATTAGAGTAAGCTCTATTGTATTTGTTGATTATCTACCATGTGGATTGGTGAGGGAATCAACATTCAAATATATTGGAGCCTAATCAAAGTATATACTTTTCAAGTCATAAGATGAGTCGTTTAAATACTGCCCGTCGATAATCCCCTCTTCAGCTTCCTGCACAGCCTTTCTGTAGGAAATAATCCTTC
The DNA here is from genome assembly GCF_900117315.1 of Bacillus massilinigeriensis. Taxonomy (GTDB): domain Bacteria; phylum Bacillota; class Bacilli; order Bacillales; family Cytobacillaceae; genus Bacillus_BE; species Bacillus_BE massilionigeriensis. Next base: position 2,638,869 of record NZ_LT630337.1, on the reverse strand, counting down.
CTTCAGAGGTTTGGTAACTAATAATTTGCCCTAGGTGATTTCGAATCACACCTATTATTGTTTCTTGATTCATCCTTTATTCCCCTTCTATTAATTTTTATTTATATCATGACTCAATTTTTTGATATTCATTCAAGGATTTTTAAGTTTTGTAACGAATTAATTGGGATAGCATCTTCTAGAGTACATTATTATGAATGAATTGATTGTGATTAAATTGTGAAAAAGGTAGGTTAGGAATGAAGGATTTTAACTGGACAAAAGAGGCGGAAAAATTATGGGACCAACAGGCAGATCATTGGAACTCCCGAAGTAGGAAAATGTGGGAATCCGGGAGTAGAAAGGATATCATACCATTCCTTGAAAGATACGTAATTTCCGGGGCAAAGGTTTGTGACTTAGGATGTGGGGACGGCTATGGCTCATTGAAATTGTCTTCTGCAGGGTTTAAAGTTGTAGGGGTTGATGTATCAGAAGATATGATTCAAAAGGCAAAGATCATCAATGAGGGTCACCCTTCCCAATTTGTTAAGGATGACATTGGGTCTTTGAAGTTTCCTGATGAATCCTTCGACGCAGTACTTGCCATTAATTCCCTAGAATGGACAGAGAGCCCACTTAAGGTTATTGAGGAAATCAAGAGAATTTTGATTCCAAACGGAAGGGCCTGTGTTGGAATTCTTGGACCTACTTCAGCACCTAGAATCAATAGTTATCAAAGGCTGTATGGTGACAAGGTAGTTTGCAACACGATGATGCCATGGGAATTTGAAAGGTTAGCAAGCGAAAATGGATTAAAGAAAATTAGCGAGTTTGGAGTCTATAAACGTGAAAGTGAAGGACTTCCAATTGAAAACTTACCAGTTTCATTGAAGCAAGCATTGGCATTCTTATGGGTGTTTATGCTAGAGAAAGATTCATAAGATAAAAAAATATCCTCGACCAGAATAGCTCGAGGATATCTTTATCTGCAAAAAGATGCAACAATCAACTTATTAAATTATTCCCATTCATATGGAGTCTCTTGATATACATAATAGTTTAACCAGTTAGAGAAAAGTAAATGGGCATGTGATCTCCATCGGTTCAATGGTTTTTGTTTGAGGTCATTGTTAGGAAAATAATATTGAGGCATATGGATTTCAATGCCTTTTTGTAAATCGCGTTCATATTCTTCAGCTAGTGTATTAGCATCATATTCTAAATGACCCGTAACCATAATTTGTTTTCCTTTATCTGCAAGAAGGATAAATGGACCTGCTTCCTCAGAAGAAGAAAGTAGTTTAATATTTGGATTGGATGTGATTTCTTCAATGGAAACATCCGTGTATCTCGAATGAGGTGCATCGTAAATGTCATCAAAGCCACGTAACAGCATTTCAGAGCGGTCTAATACCGTATGAGAAAACACTCCTGAGCATTTTTTTGAAAGCTCATATTTGTCTATCCCAAAGTGATAATATAGCGCAGCTTGTGCCCCCCAACAAATATGTAAGGTGGAGGTAACGTTAGTAGTAGACCAATCCATAATTGTTTTCAGCTCTTCCCAATAATCTACTTCTTCAAAAGGAAGCATTTCAACAGGTGCACCAGTAATAATTAATCCATCATATTTACGATGAAATACTTCATCAAAACAAGTATAGAATTGCTCAAGATGGTGTTTACTTGTATTTTTAGATTGATAGGATGCTGTTTTTAAAAACGATACATTTACCTGTAAAGGGGTATTTCCTAGCAATCTGAGAAGCTGTGTTTCAGTCCTTTCCTTTTCTGGCATTAAATTTAAGATTAAGATATTTAACGGTCGAATATCTTGTGTATTAGCCCGATCCTCATCCATGACAAAGATATTTTCAGACTCCAGTATCTCTCTGGCTGGAAGAAGCTTCGGTATTTTAATTGGCAAAAAATCATCCCCTTGATTTGAATTTTTAGATTATTAATATTATATAGACGTTTTTTTTAAGTCGCAATCTTATATTCATGAAAACAGTGAATTATTAAATGAAATCGAATTTTAAATAACTTCTATTGATAAGATTCGACAAATCATGCAATATTAAGACAAGTACTACGGAGGCATAAAAGAGGGGGAAACATAGTTGAAGACACATACAGAAGTAAAATCTGATATTGCCATTGCTCAGGAAGCAAAATTAAAGCCGATTACTGAAATAGCTGAAAAAATAGGCTTAGAATTGGATGATATTGAGCTTTACGGAAAATACAAAGCTAAGCTATCATTCGAGGCTCTCAATCGCTTGAAAACAAAAAAGTCTGGAAAAATCATTTTAGTAACAGCAATTAATCCTACCCCTGCTGGTGAAGGAAAGTCTACTGTTACAGTTGGTTTAGGGGATGCCCTGAATCGAATCGGAAAAAAAGCAATGATAGCGATGCGTGAGCCTTCCCTTGGTCCAACAATGGGAATCAAGGGCGGAGCGACAGGTGGGGGCTACGCACAAGTTCTTCCAATGGAGGATATTAATCTCCATTTCACTGGAGATCTTCATGCGATAACGACAGCAAATAATGCTCTAGCAGCAATGATTGATAATCACCTTCAGCAAGGGAATGAACTTCAAATAGATCAGCGCAGAATTGTTTGGAAAAGGGCCTTAGATTTAAATGATCGTGCATTAAGAAAAGTGGTTATTGGATTAGGTGGTCCGCTTCAAGGAGTCCCAAGGGAAGATGGATTCGATATTACAGTTGCCTCTGAAATTATGGCTGTACTATGCTTGTCACATGATTTAAAGGATCTAAAAGAAAGACTATCAAAGATGGTAGTTGCCTATAATATTCATAAAAAGCCAGTAACGGTACGTGATCTAGGCGTACAAGGTGCGCTTGCACTTTTATTAAAGGATGCGGTTAAACCGAACCTTGTTCAAACGATTGAGCATACCCCTGCCCTTGTACATGGCGGTCCATTTGCTAATATCGCTCATGGGTGTAATAGTGTCATTGCTACAAATGCGGCATCACAATTGGCAGATTATGTTGTAACAGAGGCTGGATTTGGTGCTGATTTAGGGGCAGAAAAGTTTCTAAATATTAAGGCCCAGTCAGCAGGAATCCAGCCGGAAGCTGTAGTCATTGTCGCTACCATCCGAGCATTAAAAATGCATGGAGGAGTACTGAAGGAAGACCTTGGAAAAGAAAATGTTGAAGCGTTAAAGGATGGGTTCTCTAATTTGAAGAAGCATATTGAAACCATTCAAAGCTTTGGGCTTCCATTTGTTGTTGCAATTAATCGGTTTATTACAGATACAGTGGATGAAGTGAACACATTATTTGGTCTATGTCAGCAAGAAGGAATTCCAGCTGCCATTACAGAAGTATGGGAAAAAGGTGGAGAAGGTGGAATTGAGCTTGCTAAAAAGCTGCTTGATGCGATAGAGAATACAGAGAATAACTTTAAGCCATTATATTCACCAAGGGATCCAATTGAATTTAAAATCCTGAATGTTGTGCAAAAAGTGTATGGTGGAGTAGGTGTGGAATTTTCAAGAAAGGCGAAAAGGCAACTGCTCGAAATTGAGGGAAATGGTTGGGGCAATTTGCCAGTATGTATGGCAAAAACCCAGTATTCCTTGTCAGATGACCCTACAAAATTAGGAAGGCCTACTGACTTTGTCGTATCTGTGAGAGAATTAAAGCCTTCAGTTGGTGCAGGTTTTATTGTTGTTTTAACAGGGGATGTTATGACTATGCCAGGTCTCCCAAAAAGACCAGCAGCTCTAAATATGGATGTGGACGAATCAGGAAACGCAGTAGGCTTGTTTTAATCATTTTTTTGAAGATTTTTCTTTACAATGAGGGGTGTTAGCATGTTTGATCCTACTGCATTTGAGAACATGAAGGTTGTACTAGAAGGAGCTTTATATGATCGTGATTTAGAAGGAGAAATATGTATCATTGGCCGTAACGATTCAATAAATTTATCCTCTTTATCAAGGAGTTTCGAACTTACATTTACTCTGAAGGAAAAAGATACAGCGCAGTGTACTGTCAGAGTATATGCTAATTTGGAAAATTTAGCATCAGAGCTTCTTCCGTCAATGAAATCAGAAAGGTTATCAGGCTGCACTCTTTCCATTATTTTTACTGTGGATCATGAAGATGATTTCGAATTACATGAAGGAATTGCAAAAGCATTAACAGAAGTTTGGGGTATGGACCGAACCTATCAACATAAAATGATATTAAATCCCTTTCAAGAGGACAATATGATTAAGAAAGAAGTGACTATAGATTTTAACAGGCTCATTTATGAAGACCAAATGGACGATTTTATCCATATGATTGATTTTATGATCCTGTCGATGGTAAAAATAAATAAAATTATCCCTGTTTGAAGGAGAGCTTTCATGAAGAAAATTGCGTGGGTTACAGATAGTACAGCATTCATGGATGAAGAATTACAAAATCACCCGGATGTCTATACGATTCCATTATCCATTCTTATTGATGAAGAAGAGTACCTAGATGGCATTGATTTATCACCATATGACCTTTTTGACAAATTAAAAATGGTTCAGACTCCTCCTAAAACATCACAGCCTTCGATTGGAGCTTTTATCAAATTATATAATAACCTTAAAGATGACTATGATTTAATCATTTCAATTCTAGTATCTGCTAAACTTAGTGGTACCGTATCTTCTAGCGTGCAGGCAGCAAATCTAGTGGATATTCCGGTTATGACAATAGACTCGAAGATATTAACCTACCCACTTTCAGTACAGATTAAAAAAGGCATGGAATATCTGCAACAAGGCTTAAATCTTGATGAAATTAAGAAGAAGATTGAAAGCTTAAGAGATACGAATGAGGCATTTGTACTTGTTGGTGACTTAGAACAACTCCATAGAAGCGGTAGATTATCAGGATTACAATTTCTACTCGGAAGTGTATTAAATATTAAACCAATCATTTCGATTGAGGATGGAGCATTAAGTATTAAAGAAAAAGTAAGAAGCGCCAAAAAGGCAAAGGAGAAAATTGTTCAATATTTAAGAAACTCATGGGAAAAACATGTGTTTAAAGAAGTATATTTATTATATGGTCTCCATGATTATGAGGCCAATAAATGGAAGGAGGAGTTAAAAAAAATCTTTCCTACCATTGATTTTTATTGTTATCCTCTAGGTGCGACAATAGGTGTTCATGCAGGCGAACATACTTTGGGAATTTCCTGGTATAATGGATTAAAATGAGAAGTGCCAAAGCGGCACTTTCTTTTTTTTCGGTAAAATCAATATTTCATGTTAAAATATGAGAAGGTTTTGGGAAGGTTGGATTGGCTATGAATGATAGAGTTATTCAAGCAGCTGAACAATTTGTAAAAAATACATTAGGGAATGAACCAACAGGTCATGATTGGTTTCATATAGAAAGGGTCCGGAAAAATGCTGTCTATATATCGGAAACCGAGCAAAAGGGAGACCGTTTTATTATTGAAATGGCAGCTATCTTACATGATATCCCCGATGAGAAATTAACTCATTCGATAGAAGATGGAGAAAGGCGATTATCTTCTTTTTTGGACGATTTACCAATAGATGAACAGATAAAAGAACGGATTATCGAGATCATTGTTTCCATCTCATTTAAAGGGGGAAAACAGAGCTTATTACCTTCCGTTGAAGCAGAGATTGTTCAGGATGCTGATAGATTGGACGCCATCGGTGCTATTGGTATTTCTAGGGCATTTGCTTATGGTGGAAAAAAAGGTAACCCTATCTATGATCCTTCTTTTTCTGTACGAGAAAGCATGACTGAAATTGAATATCGGGAAGGAAATTCCTCTACGATTCATCATTTTTATGAGAAGCTATTACAGCTGAAGAATAGATTGAACACAGAAACTGCAAGAAAAATTGCAGAGAAGCGCCATGCTTTCATGGAAATATTTTTAGAAGAATTTTATAAAGACTGGAATGGTGAGTATGAAAACAATCTCGATTGAAAACCTTACGAAAACCTATGGAGACAAACAGCTCTTTCATGATATCTCCTTTTCAATTTCGGAAAAGGAACGAGTAGGGTTGATTGGGGTAAATGGAACAGGAAAGTCTTCATTACTGAGGATTGTTGCTGGAGTGGACCTTCAGGATTCAGGTGAAATTGTGGCTCCAAAGGATTTTAAAATGGCCTATCTTGAACAACAACCTGAACTTCAGCCGGATTTAACCATACTAGAGCAAGTGTTTGCGGGAGAGGCTCTTTTATTGAGGCTATTAAGAGATTATGAGAATACCATGCTAAAGATCAATGAGAAGCCTGATGACGTAGAGATTCAAGAACAGTTATTCGAAATGCAACGTCGTATGGATGCTTCTAATGCATGGGACGCAAGTACAAATGCAAAAACAATCTTAACAAAGTTAGGTATTGAAGACTTTGAGAAGAAAATTGGTGAACTATCAGGCGGACAGAAAAAGCGAGTCGCCTTAGCACAGGTGCTCATTCTAGAACCTGATTTATTAATACTGGATGAACCGACAAACCACTTGGATTATGAGTCAGTGAAATGGCTGGAGGAATATTTAGGTCGCTACAAGGGTGCTCTATTCCTTGTTACACACGATCGTTATTTCCTCGATCGGGTCACGAATCGAATTTTTGAATTGGATGGCGGCAATTTATATAGTTACAAAGGAAACTACGCAGACTTTTTAGAGGCCAAAGCGATTCGGGAAGAAAATGAAACTGCAACCTTGGAAAAAAGGAAGAACTTATTTAGGAGAGAGCTTGAGTGGATTCGGAGAGGAGCTCAAGCGAGATCAACAAAACAAAAAGCTAGAATCGACCGTTTTAACCAACTAGATGAACAAATTTCCAATGTGAAATCAAAAGAAAAATTGGATATTTCCTTGAGTGGAACAAGACTTGGAAAACAAGTATTTGAACTAAAGGAAGCAAGTAAACGATACGGTGATCAGGTCATCCTAAATCATTTTAATCTTCTCGTGAAACCAGGTGATCGAATGGGGATTATTGGAAGGAATGGGACAGGGAAATCAACCTTATTAAATATTCTTACCGGGAAGCTCCAACTCGATGATGGCGAGCTCATTATGGGTCAGACAGTAAGGGTTGGCTACTATACCCAGGAAAATGAGGATATGGATGAAAACAAGAGAATGATTGAATATTTGAAGGAAACCGCACAGGTCATCCATACGTCTGATGGGAAGACCATTTCAACCGCACAAATGCTAGAACGTTTCTTATTTCCTATGAATACTCACGGAACGCCAATTAGAAAGCTATCAGGTGGTGAAAAACGCCGCCTTTATCTTTTGAAAATCTTAATGTCAGAGCCGAATGTGTTGCTGCTTGATGAGCCAACTAATGATCTCGACACTCAAACCTTAACCGTTTTAGAGGACTATTTAGAGGATTATCCAGGGGTTGTGATAACCGTTTCCCATGATCGCTATTTCTTAGATAAAGTGGCAGAACAGCTTCTTATTCTAGAGGGGAATGGAAAGGTTGATAGCTATTATGGAAACTACAGTGAATATCTAGAAAAGCAAAATACGAAAAATACAGTAAAAGTAGAGATCAAGAAAGAAAAACAACCTGAGCCAGAAAAACCAAAAAAGAAAAAGATGTCCTATAAGGAAAAGGTTGAGTGGGAAGAAATAGAGGATAAAATCGCAGAAACTGAAGAAAGACTTGAGCAAATTTCTCTTGAAATGAGCAATACAGGAAGTGATTTTGAAAAAGCACATTCCCTTATGAAAGAGGAACAAGAGCTAAATAACCAACTGGAATATTTAATTGAAAGATGGAGCTATCTTTCTGAACTAGCAGAAAATAAATAATAAAAAGGCATGATTCGTCTAAAGAAATCATGCCTTTTTTGTTTAGAATGTGTTAATGCTCATTGTTGATATTAAGACATGTTGATCTACGTTTCAGGTGCGAAGACTCCTCTAAAAATGCTAAAGCATTTTTATCGTGCGGTGTGATTTCGATGAAGCCTTTTCAATGTCCTCTAAAAATGCTAAAGCATTTTTATCGTGCGGTGTGATTTCGATGAAGCCTTTTCAATGTCCTCTAAAAATGCTAAAGCATTTTTATCGTGCGGTGTGATTTCGATGAAGCCTTTTCAATGTCCTCTAAAAATGCTAAAGCATTTTTATCGTGCGGTGTGCTTTCAATGAAGCCTTTTCAAAGTCCTGCGGGAAAACGGGGCAGGGGAGACCCCGCAGGAGCGTTAGCTAGAGGTAAGCTCCCCGTCACGCCCGCGAACCGTTTGCGCCTGGAACGGAAATCAACATTCAAGTTTAACAGAGCCTTTGTTTAAAGAAGGGTTTGAGCAACCAATTATGAACGCTCTAGGGGTCTATGTTAAAATAATTCTAATCTCAATATAAAGGGGAGATACAATGAAAATCATATCCATCGAGCCAACTCCTAGTCCAAATACAATGAAAATAAATTTAGATGAAGAGCTTCCAAAAGGGAAGAGTAATAACTATAAAAAGGCCTCTAGTGAGGGTGCACCACAAGTAATTCGAGAAATATTAAAAATTGAAGGAGTCAAGGGAGTATATCATGTTGCTGATTTTTTAGCAGTTGAAAGAAATCCTAAATTTGACTGGAGGGAAATTCTACAAAAGGTAAGGTCCGCCTTTGGAATGGAGGCTGAAGAAGTTCAATCTCCTTCACAATTGGATGAGCATTATGGGGAAATAAAGGTTTTTGTTCAAATATTTAAGGGGATTCCCTATCAAGTGAAATTAATAAATGGACAGGAAGAAAAGCGATTTGGCTTATCAGAGGCCTATACAGCAGCAGTTGAGGAAGCGACAAACGAAGGAGATAATGTCGTTTATATGAGGAAATGGCAGGAGCTTGGAATCCGTTATGGAGATTTTGAGCAAATTGGCAAAGAAGTTGTTGAGGAGCTTTATGCTACTTACCCACCAGATAGATTAAGAGAACTTGTCATACAAGCAAAGGGAGATAAACAAGCCAGCATAATAAAAAGAGGGAATTTGATGAAAGTAGACCTTGAAAGTTTCAAGCATTCAGATTGGCTGGTGAGGTTTCAATTACTTGAAAGGATGGAGGATCCTGTTATCGAGGATTTACCGGTATTAGCTGAGGCTTTACAAGATGAGAAGGCATCGATTCGTAGACTAGCAACGGTATATTTGGGAATGATTAAAGATAAGCAGGTGCTTCCCTACCTTTATCAAGCATTAAAGGATAAAAGTGTTTCCGTACGTAGGACTGCCGGTGATTGTCTTTCGGATTTAGGATTTACCGAAGCAATGGAGGAGATGATGCAGGCTTTAAAGGACTCAAGCAAGATTGTACGTTGGAGGGCTGCGATGTATTTGTATGAAGTTGGTGATGAACGGTCTCTCCCTGCTTTAAAGGCTGCTGAGAATGATCCGGAATTTGAAGTGAGTATGCAAATAAAGCTTGCTATTGAGCGTATTGAACATGGGGAAGAAGCAAGAGGATCAGTTTGGAAGCAAATTCTTGAGTCAAGGAAGAACCAATAACCTAAAGCTTGTTCAAAAATGTACACAAACATTAAAACAATAAGCCATTCATCAAGAAAAACCATACACTAATACAAATCGGTTGTAAAACCTGAACGTAATGGTAACATCTTGACGAAATGGCTTAATTTTTCGGACTAAATTGCAATGGTTTTATCTGTTCATTTATTGGCTGAAAAGTATAGCCCATCGCTTGAAGTTTATCAATTAGCTTAGGCAACGCTTTTACAGAGATTTCCGTGTCATGTAACAATATTACTGGTGTGATGTCATGTTTCTTAAGTTGCTTTACTTGATTCACTACATGATTCACTAAGTATTTTCCTGATTTATTTTTGTTTAGCCAGTCTTCACTATCCACATTCCAATCCCACATAATAAATCCGGCATGATCTAAATATTTCTTTTGAATAGGTGAGAGATTAGGAAAGCTCCCATATGGTACCCGAATTAAGAGGGTTTCCTCTCCACTTGCTTTAAGAATTGATTTTTTGCAAGTGTTCATTTCCACTAACGGTGATTTTTTTGTTTGATAAAACCGGTCAACACGATGTGACACACCGTGGCATCCTAAGGAATTGCCTGCCTTGTTGACTGCAGCAACCATTTCTTTATTTTTTAATATATTATCATTTAACATGAAAAAGGTTGCAGTGGTCTTTTTCCTTTTGAGGATATGAAGGATTTTTTTTGTATGCTGATTAGGTCCGTCATCAAATGTCAAATAAATATTTTGAGTGTATTTGTTGAAATTTTGCTTAATGTTTATATTCTTATTTGCTAATGCCATAGATTTATATGGTTGTGGGCTAATAAGAGCAGAGTCACTTATTTTTGAATTAGCTTTAACTCTATCATTTTGAAAAAAACTTAATTCTACAATGGTGTAACTAACACTAAATAATGCACTAAGGCATAATAAAAATATAATTAAATGAATCCGCCGCTTGTTAAACATATTTACTCCTTTGAAAATATAATACATTTTAATCATAAAGAAGTTTTTAGTAGAATGGTAGGGAAAAATGTCATGTTTTGTAAAAAAAGATTACCTTCTCACTAGTAAGGTCACACTCGTTGCATTAAAAGGCCTATATATTGTATGCTAACAAAGAAATCAAAAGGGAGGTTTTTCATGATGTCAATGGCTTATGAAGAATATATGAAGCAGATGGTTAAACCTATGCGTGAAGAATTGGTGAATAATGGCTTTAAGGAGCTCTTTACTGCAGATGACGTAGAACAATTCATGGAAAACGTTGATGGTACAACATTAGTAGTTGTAAATTCTGTTTGTGGCTGTGCTGCTGGTCTTGCACGACCTGCAGTAAATCAGGCTCTTCAAAATTCGAAGAAAAAACCTGATCACTTAGTAACGGTATTTGCTGGTCAGGAAAAAGAGGCAACAGCTAAAATGCGTGAATATTTTGTTGAAATAGAGCCTTCATCTCCGTCAATGGCACTTCTAAAAGGAAAGGAAGTCGTTCATTTCATTCACCGTCACGATATTGAGGATCATTCTATGGAAGAAATAATGGAGAATGTCATTCATGCATTAGAAACATATTGTTAAAAAATTACTAAATCAAGGATGTCTCAATGGACGTCCTTTTTTTATTTGAAGTGAAAATTGTATAAAATAAAAATGGTTTATCAAATAAAAAGGATAGGATCTATATGTTTATCACAACAGCAGGAAGAACAAATAATCGCTTAGTTGAAAAGGCAAAAAGCATGGCAAATGAACTAAAGATTGAATATGTTTCAAGGCGTAAAAACTCGATTCAAGCGGTTCAACAATTATTAAATGACGATTGTATCGTGGTTGGCAAGGACCGGTTAGAAATGTATCCAATTGGTGGGAGTAAACCCTTCTTTTTCCACCCAAATTCAGCCATGTTCCGAGTAAAAAGAATTATGAGGGGAGAACCCGACCCATTTTTACAGGCATGTAATCTCAAAAGTGGAGAGCGGTTTTTGGATTGTACCTTAGGTCTAGCTTCAGACAGTATTGTGGCAGCATATAAGGTTGGAAATGAGGGTTCAGTGGTAGGAGTTGAAGGAAATCCCTATTTAGCTTATATAGTAGCCAATGGCTTACAAGAATGGGACTCTAATTCTACTGGTATCAATAAGGCAATGAGGAGTATCCAGGTCATTCATCAATTATCAACTGAATATCTAAAATCGCTGGAAGAAAACAGCTTTGACTGCGTGTATTTCGATCCTATGTTTGAGGATCAAATCATTGAATCTGACGGAATACAAGGATTAAGAAGATTTGCAGTTTATATTGATTTAACGGAAGAGTTGATTCAAGAAGCAAAAAGAGTGTCAAAAGGTAGAATTGTATTAAAGGACCACTTTAGAAGCGAGCGGTTCAAGAGATTTGGGTTTGACGTTTATACTAGACCATCTGCAAAGTTTCACTTTGGGGTGATTGAAAAATAGAAAAACAATTTGTCAATCAGTAATAGAAAGGTAAACAAAATACCCTAATAATAAAAAGGTTGCAATGATAAAAAGAATATTCCATTCCATTTTGATTCCCTCCTAAGTATTAATCAACTTACCTATATTTACGATAAAATTAATAAAATTATGAAACTATTTTTGAATTTTTTCGTAAAGTGAGTATATTATTAGATTAATAGTTTTTGAATATATGGTTTTAAGTGAGGGTAAAAAAGATGAAGGTAAAATTGGCTAACCGAATGAATGCCTTTCAAGAGAGTATCTTTTCGGAATTAACCCAAATGAAAAAAGCTGAAATTTCAGCGGGGAATGCGGTCATTGATTTAAGTATTGGTAGTCCCGACCTTCCTCCACCAACCTTTATTTCTGAGGTAGTGAGTAAATATGCAAATAATCCAGAGATGTATGGCTATTCCTTAACTGGAACCTATGAATTTTTGGAGGCAGTGAGTACCTTTTATGCTCGTAACTATGCGGTTTCCTTAGACTCGAAACACGAAGTATCACAGCTAATGGGTTCTCAGGATGGACTTGTACATATACCAATGGTCTTTTGTAATCCTGGTGATTATATATTAGTTCCTGACCCTGGCTACACTGCCTATGCAACTGGTGCTGCGATGGCTGGGGCCAATTTATATCCTCTGCCATTAAAAAAGGAAAATCAATTTCTTCCAGATTTAAAGGAGATTCCAAAGGATGTACTTGATAAAACCTCCATGCTAATCTTGAATTTTCCTGGAAATCCTGTACCTGCTTTGGCTACAAAAGAGTTTTTTGAAGAAGCAATTCGATTTGCTAATAAGCATAACATAATTATTCTTCATGACTTTGCCTATTCGGAGCTCTACTTTGATGAAAAACCAATTAGCTTCTTATCGATCGAGGGATCTAAGGAGGTTGGGATTGAATTGAATTCCCTGTCAAAAAGCTTTAGCATGGCAGGCTGTCGTGTTGCTTACGCAATTGGAAACAGGGAAATGATTCATGCAATTAATCAGTTTAAGTCAAATATCGATTATGGAGTATTTTTCCCAATACAATCGGCAGCAACAAATGCCCTTTTGGATGAGTCGAACTTTTTAAGTGAGAACCGGAAAATTTACCGCAAGAGAAGAGATATATTAGTTAATGGATTAAATGAAATTGGCTGGAGGGTTGCTTCTCCAAAAGCCTCAATGTTTGTTTGGGCAGAGATTCCTCCAAGTTATCAATCATCCAAACAATTTGCTATTGATTTAATCCAAAAAGCAAAAGTCGTTGTTACTCCAGGAGTCGCCTTTGGGAAATGGGGAGAAGGGTATGTCAGAATGGCCCTTGTTCAACCAGAGGAGCAATTACTTCAAACAATCAAACAAATTGAAAAAAGTGGAATTTTGAAGAAATCATCTCTGATAAAATAGTGAGGGGGTTGTATAGATAATGCCAATTTGGATTCGAAAATCACTTGTTGTATTAATATCGATTCTAACCTTTGGATTAATTACCCCAACACAAATATCATTTATTGAAAATGGAAATGCGAATAAATTACCTAAGAATGATGCTTTAGAAGAAAAGGTTATTAATCCAAGCTATCAGGAGCAAGAACGTTATTCCACTGAGGAAAAGATTAATAAGGAGGTTATACTTAGTCAAATTTTTCAGCAGGCTGAAGATCAGTCATACTTAAAATTCGGTGAAAAAATTAAACCGGTTATTCATGATGAATTTAAGGAAATTATTTTTCCAAATATAGAATCAGCGATTAAGGAAGCGGTTGCGGAATTCCCTGAACGAGACTTGAAATACTTAGCTGTTTCTGAAATACCCGGGAAAGGGAACGCCGAAAGGATTTTTCATATTACAGACATGAAGAAGAACCAGGATATAATGAGATTTCATGTGAGACGAGATCATCCACCACAACAAGGTTATTGGTATAACTTCCATTATCATACTTACCATGATGCTTTTGAAACCCATCATGAGCTTGGTTCTATTTATTGGGGGAAAAATACCCCGCCAAAATGGATGAGTTAGCAAAGGAAGATAAACAAGGGATATGCCCTTGTTTTTTTGCTTATTATTGATTGTGTGGAGAATATTACAATACTCTCATAATATTCCCTTCAAGGCTCCTACTAATTATGTAACCAGCCTATGATATAATTTTAGATAGATTAAAAGATTGGTTACTTTAGATAGAAAGGAATACCTTATGCGTAAATCGATAATCATCCTTGGACTAATGGTGTTCTCATTTTTGCTACTTGGAAAGTCTCAAGCTACTAGTCCCGATATTTACTTAGGGGAAATGGATGATACCTCTGATTTAAAAAGCCTACTTAATCTCAAATCTCATAGAATCCTTGATCAAATCATCATTTTACCTAAGGATGAATTTGAGACCACTAAGGCAGCGGAAATAATCTCAAGAATTGATCGTCTACCCACAACGCTATTAACAAAAATTAAAGATAAAGGGATTGTCATAAAGCTTTTTAATGGAAAATTAACGGATAATCCAACAGTAAGACATCTAAAAGGGGTTTCACCAAGGGGCTATATCGGTGGACATACTTGGGATGATGTTCCTGGTATCGGTGGGTCTAAGACAGTTTTAGTCAAGATTGGATATAGTAACAAGGGAATGGACCATGGATCAGTGAATCTGGAGCTCCATGAGCTTGCTCATTCAATCGATCGACATGTATTTAATAATATCCGCTATCAAAAAGGCTTCCTAAATATTTGGGGGGAGGAAAAGTATCTACTCTTCCCTGGTCAAACCTATTTTCTTTCCTTTCCTGAAGAATATTTTGCGGAATGCTTTGCCCTTTATTATCTAGGAGGAGAATATAGAGAACTACTTTTAGAGAAGGCACCAAAAACTTATAAATTTATTAAATCTCTAAAATAGAATAGAAGTAGTGTAATTTCTCCTTCCTATTGGTAAAATAGATAGGATGAATAGGCTTAAAGGTGTGTGAGGAATGAAACAATATTTACAATTATGCAGGCATGTACTAGAAAATGGAGTTAAAAAAGAGGATCGTACTGGAACTGGGACCATTTCCACGTTTGGCTATCAAATGAGATTTGATTTACAGGAAGGATTTCCACTTCTAACAACAAAAAAGTTACATTTAAAGTCTATCATTTATGAACTACTTTGGTTCTTAAACGGTGATACAAACGTCAAATACCTTCAAGATCACGGGGTTAGGATCTGGAATGAATGGGCAGATGAAAATGGAAATCTCGGTCCGGTTTACGGTCATCAATGGCGTTCTTGGACTGGTTCGGAAGGTCAAACTGTCGATCAAATTAGCGAGCTAATAGACCAAATAAAGACAAATCCTAGTTCTAGAAGGTTGATTGTCAATGCATGGAATGTAGGAGATATCGAAAAGATGGCCTTGCCTCCGTGTCATTGTTTATTTCAATTTAATGTTGCAGATGGGAAACTATCCTGCCAGCTATATCAACGTTCAGCAGATGTATTCCTTGGAGTTCCTTTTAATATTGCATCTTATGCTATATTAACGATGATGATCGCTAAGGTTTGTCATTTAGAGCCTGGTGAATTCATCCATACATTTGGTGATGTCCACATTTATCAAAATCATCTTGAGCAAGTTCATTTACAATTAACACGTGAGCCTCGAGAACTTCCGAAAATGAAAATTAATCGAGAGGTAGAAGATATTTTTTCATTTGAATATGAAGATTTTGAATTAGTGGATTACAACCCACATCCTCATATTAAGGGAGTGGTCAGTGTTTGATTTCTTTATTATGGGCAATGGATGAGAATAGGGTAATCGGTAAAAACAACGAGCTTCCTTGGCATCTGCCTGAGGACTTAAAATATTTTAAAAGAGTAACGATGGGCCATCCCATTATTATGGGACGGAAAACATATGAGTCCATTGGTCGCCCATTACCTGGAAGAGAAAATATCATTATGACAAGAAACCAAGATTACAAAATGGACGGATGTCAAATTATGTCATCCGTTGATGAATTACTTCGATTTAACAAAGCACAAAATGATGAGGTATTTGTGATTGGCGGAGCTGAGATATTCAAGGAGGTTCTTCCTTTTGCCGACAGATTATATTTAACACAAATTCATGAAGCCTTTCCTGGAGATACCTTTTTCCCTGAAATCAAAATGGATGAATGGAAATTAATCTCTTCCGAAAAAGGGATTAAGAATGAGAAAAATCCATTTGATTATGAATTTCTTGTCTATGAGAAAAAATAACTAAATGCCATGAATAAACAAGTCAAGTCAAAATGACTTGTTTATTCTCTTTTAAAGAAGAACCCAGCTCATGATTATTAATTTAGTAGATTAATAATCATTGGATACTTACCGGAGGATTTACATGCTTAGATTACTAGCTTGCTTTTTTTATATGAGTGGTTATTTAATATATAGCCTACCAACTCTATCGAAAATGAAAAAATTCAATAAAGAGGTTCCTGTTGCAGAAAGAGATAGGATGATTCATGACATGCCGAAAAGATGGTCACGAACCATTATGAGAATAACAGGTTCCAATATTACGATTCAAAATCAAGAATTAATTCCTGATGGTCCAGTTGTTTTTGTGTGTAATCATGAAGGTGATTTTGATATACCCGTTTTACTTGGCTTTATTGAAAAGCCGTTTGGATTTGTATCCAAGATTGAGGTTAAGAAGGTACCGATCATTTCTTCTTGGATGGAAGCAATTAACTGTGTCTTTCTCGATCGTGCCAATCCAAGACAGGCCGTTCGTTCGATTCGAGAGGGCGTTAATATCATCAAAAAGGGTCACTCCATACTTGTTTTCCCTGAAGGTACTAGAAGCAAAGGCGGGCCAATTGGAGAATTTAAATCAGGGAGCTTTAGACTAGCAAGGGGGGCAGAGGTTCCGGTTGTTCCTGTAAGAATTAAAGGAACATCTGAAGTTTTTGAAAGAAATGGAAGATTAATCAAGCCAGCAAATATTACCGTTACAATCTGCCAGCCTATTGAAGCAGAAATACATAAACATAAGGACTTAAATGAATTAGCAAAAGAGGTTCAACAAATTATTTCTAATAAATAAGTGGATTATTCATTATTTTATCAATGATAACTATGGAAGCGGGCTAACCTTATTAGTCCCGTTTTTTTATTTAGAAGTGATTCTTAAATGAAATAAAAAATAGTTTGATATAATTGAGAGAAAAATAATAAAATTTAAATAAATTTCATTGTAATGGGCGATGAAAGTGTTATAATGACAGAATTATAACGGGTAGAAATGAGGGTGAAGGTATGGAACAGAAGGTATTGAAAAAGAAATGGGTGCAATTAGAGGATGTCATGATTGCATACCAACAGCTTAAAGATATCGTTGCCCATACACCGTTGCAAAAAAACGAAAGATTGTCTGAAAAATATGACTGCAACGTGTATTTAAAAAGAGAGGATTTACAACATGTTAGATCCTTTAAGCTTCGTGGTGCTTATTATCTTATGAAATCTTTAGGCGAGGAAGCATTGAAAAATGGGGTGGTATGTGCATCTGCAGGGAATCATGCACAAGGTGTAGCATACGCATGTAAAAACTTAGCCGTAAAGGGTAAAATTTATATGCCAACAACTACTCCTAAACAAAAGATTCGTCAGGTGGAAATGTTCGGTCGTGGGTATGTGGATATTATTCTAGTTGGCGATACATTTGATGATTCTTATAACGAAGCGGTAGCATACTGTAAAAAAGAAGGTTCCTCCTTTATTCACCCATTTGATGATGAGATGGTTATTGCTGGACAAGGAACAGCTGCTGTTGAGATTTTAAATGATTGTGAGGAGCCAATTGATTTTGTCTTTGCGAGCATCGGTGGCGGAGGTTTGATGGCAGGATTAAGCACTTATATGAAGAGTGTGTCACCAAATACAAAGATGATTGGTGTAGAGCCACAGGGAGCATCTTCAATGAAAACCTCTATTGAATCAGGAGGAGTTACCCCTCTTGAAGAGATTGACAGTTTTGTTGATGGGGCAGCAGTAAAAATTGTTGGGGAAAAGACATATGACATTTTATCAGAGCTTTTGGAAGATACAGTAGTAGTACCAGAAGGCAAGGTATGTACAACCATTTTAGAACTTTATAATGAGCATGCCATCGTAGCGGAGCCTGCAGGGGCATTGCCAATTGCAGCCCTTGATTTTTATCGAGACGAGATCAAGGGAAAAACTGTTGTTTGTGTTGTAAGTGGGGGCAATAATGACATCGGTAGGATGCAGGAGATTAAAGAACGCTCCTTAATGTATGAAGGATTATTGCATTATTTTATTGTTAATTTTCCACAACGTGCAGGAGCATTAAGAGAATTTCTTGATGAAGTACTTGGACCGAATGATGATATTACTCGTTTTGAATATACAAAAAAGAATAATAAAGAGAATGGACCAGCACTAGTTGGAATAGAACTAAAAAGCAAAGAGGATTATGGCTCCCTAATTGCTAGAATGGAAAGAAAGAAATTTGCCTTTACAGAAATAAATAAGGACAGTAATCTTTTTAATTTGTTGATTTAATATTCCTTTATGTTAAAATGATTTTGATACTTTATTACCGTAGTTTTTTTGCACAATTACATAAAAAGTTTTTCATAAAAGATAGAATTTTCTGTTAGATGTGAATATCTCATGAACATTGGTGCAATCTCACTACCCAATAGGTGATAAACGTACTATAATCATGTTAGATTCATTAGATGAATAGTAAGGGGATGTTTCAACATGCTTTCGAACATTGGAATTCCAGGTTTAATATTAATACTAATTCTAGCATTAATTATATTTGGACCTAAGAAATTACCGGAAATTGGTCGTGCATTTGGTCAAACATTACGTGAATTTAAAAAATCTACTCGTGAATTAACGAGTGACGTAATTGAAGAACTAGATGATGAAAAGAAGAATGTGACTAAATAAGGTGTGAGTGATCTTACACCTTATTTTTCTTTCAATTCATGAGCATTATTGGCAGGGGAGAATTATGGAAGATAAAGAGTTAAATATGGTTGAACACCTGGATGAGCTTCGAAATAGAATTTTAGTTGCTGTTGCTGCTTTTATTGTATTTTTTGTCCTTGGATTTATTTATGTTAAGGACATATATAGCTGGTTGGTCAGGGATTTAGATGTAAAGCTGATCGTATTAGGTCCTAGTGACATCATCTGGGTTTATTTTATGATTGCTTCAGTGATTGCGATTGCCGCAACAATCCCAATTTTAGCCTTACAAATCTGGTTGTTTGTAAAGCCTGCATTAAAACCACACGAAAAGAAGATTACATTATCTTATATTCCCGCATTGTTTATTTTGTTTGTCGTGGGACTTGCTTTTGGATATTTTGTTATTTTCCCAATGGTCTTAAAGTTTTTAGTTGATTTAGGCGGAGATATGATGGTCACAAATTTTACCGCCGAAAAATATTTCCGATTTATAATGAATATGACCTTACCATTCGGAGTGCTGTTTGAATTACCAGTTGTTGTAATGTTCTTAACATCACTGGGAATTATTAATCCGTATGTTCTAACAAAAATAAGAAAATACGCGTATTTTGTTCTTGTCATCATCGCAATTGTCATTACCCCACCAGAATTTATGTCTGACTTTATGGTAACAGTTCCGCTACTATTCCTATATGAAGTTAGTATTAACTTGTCAAAAATCGTATACAAGCGCAGGTTAAAAAAGGAAAAGGAATGGGAGCTTGAAGAAGACGAATTTGCAACTGAAACTAAATAATACTGAAAAAGAAAGCTGTCGTTTTTGATAGCTTCTTTTTTTGTATTACAAGAGATATAAAGTATAAAAAAGAGAAATATACTCATAAAAAGAATGAATGAGGAGATGATAAAAATAATAAATGAAATATTTCCAAATCCCTTTTTGGGTATGATTGTAAGTGGTGAAAGGAATTGAATAAAATATTACTTTATGTTGGCTTTTTAAATATTTTTGATTCCTTGGCAACGTATTTGGGTTTGTTGAAAAGTCTTATTGAAGAAGAAAACCCATTGATGAATCATCTATTTCAAATACATCCTATTCTTTTTTTAACAATAAAAATGGTATTATCCCTCTCACTATTTTTACTCATTTCCTATAAAAATTTGCCTCAAACAAATTTGCTGCATTTATTATCCTGGATATCGGCATTTCTATATACCATCGTCTTTGTTACACATCTTTTATGGATAGTTTGGCTCCCTATTTATTAATGGCTGTTATGTAATAATTTATTTTAATATAAATAAAACTATAAGAAATTAATAAATAGTTGATATTCAGTCATTTCTTTTCTTTAATTTGATAAGTAAATACATGTATAATATAGCTAATGTACTTTAGGAAGTGAAGTGAAGAAATGAAGAAAATTAAGATAGTAACCGACTCAACCGTAGACCTTTCAAATGAGATAATTGAAAAGTATGATCTTGAGGTTGTACCATTATCTATTCATATAGATGGAGTAACCTACGTTGATCGGGTAGATATTACTCCAGTAGAATTTATCCAAAAAATGGGACAGGCATCAGAACTACCCAAGAGCTCACAGCCCCCTACTGGAGTGTTTTTAGAGCTGTATGATCGTTTAGCAGATGAAGGATATGAAATCATCTCTATTCATATGACAGGTGGTATGAGTGGAACGGTGCAATCAGCTGAAACAGCGGCACAAATGTCGAAAGCAAAAGTTACAGTAATTGATTCAAGATTTATTTCAAAGGCCCTATCCTTTCAGGTTATTGAAGCAGCGAAGATGGCTCTCAATGGAAAATCTTCTGAAGAGATTATAGAAAGAATCAATGAAGTGAGAACAGCAACAAAACTTTTCGTTGTGGTTGATACTTTAGAGAATTTGGTTAAGGGTGGGCGAATTGGCAAAGGAAAGGGATTAATCGGCTCGTTATTACACATAAAACCGATTGCTTCGCTTGAAGGGGGCGTCTATAACCCTGTACATTCTGTTAGAAGTCACACCCAAGTAGTAAAATATTTAGCTAAGCAATTTGCTGAGGATGTCAAAGGGAAGACTATAAAAGGGGTTGGAATTGCACACGCTGAAGGGCAAGAGCTCGCCAACAAGTTAAAGAACCTCATTTTTGAAATGACTGGATATGACAAGGTTGAAATTGATTATACAACACCAATTGTTTCTACCCATACAGGTGCAGGTGCCATAGGCTTTATGTATTATTTTGAATAACATCCTATCAAAGGCTTGTCTCATTCCTGGACAGCCTTTTTTGATATTACCCGAAATTTCTCCGTTAATTAATGGTTGATAGAGAGATAGATTCCTTGTTGTCACTTATTTGTTAAACCTTTTTCTTTTAAATTTCTTAATCCTTTGTTAAAATTATTGTCGATATAACCCAAGAGTGAATGCAGGTGAAGCGGATGAAAATTAGAATACTAGCAAGCATTTTGATCGTGATGGCAATGTTGCTTTCTGCATGTGGCCAAAAGGAAATCAAGGATAAAAGAGATTGGCCGATTAAAGATGACTTTTCTTATACTGATCAAGATGGAAATCCATTTGGACTTCAAGATTTAAAGGGAAAAGTATGGGTGGCAGATTTTATTTTTACTACTTGTATCGATGTTTGTCTCCCGATGACTTCTAACATGGCAAAGCTGCAACAAATGGTTAAGGACGAGAACATTAAAAATATTGAATTTGTATCATTTAGCGTTGACCCTGAGGTTGATAAACCGGAAAAATTGAAAGAATTTGGTGAAAGCTTTAGTGTTAATTTTAAAAATTGGCATTTCCTAACAGGCTATTCCCAAGAAAGTATCGAGAAATTTGCTATGGAAAATTTTAAAGCGATGGTAAAAAAACCAGAAAATGAAGACCAAGTCATTCATGGAACGGATTTTTATTTAGTCGATCAAAACGGAACCATAGTGAAATATTATACTGGACTTAATAAAATTCCATTTAAAATTATCTTGAATGATATTGAAGCTTTGCAATAGACCTACCATAGGTCTATTTTTTTACCCTCATTTGGAATCATTTACACTCTATTGAATAGAAACACAGATGATATAATATTTATATTTGTAAAGGTAGGTGAAAATGATGAAAAAGACATTCACCTTTCTTCTTGCTGTAGGTTTTATATTAACATTCACAAATGGATGTCATTTACTTGATAAAGAAAATTTCATTCAATTTAAGGAAACAACGGTAAGTGGGAAATCTTCTATTCCAAACGATTTTATACCTCAAAATCTAAAGGTTGTGTCTATTGGTGACTCCTTGACTGAGGGTATTGGTGATAGTACAAAGAGCGGTGGATACTTGCCTTACTTAGAGAAAAGTCTTGAGAAAGAAAAAGGGATAAATAAGGTCACCTTCTCAAATTTCGGGGTCAAGGGAAATCGCAGCTCACAAATTTTACAAAGGCTAGCTAAGCCTGTAGTGAAGGAAGCGATTCATGAATCAGATATGGTTATTATTACAATGGGTGGTAATGACATTATGAAGGTCGTGAAGGAAAATCTGACTAATCTTCAGATTCAAGCTTTTGATAAGGAAAAAGTAACTTATGAAAAAAACCTTCGTGAAGTGATTGAATTGATTCGAAACGAAAATTCAGAGGCAGTCATTGTTTTAATTGGATTATACAATCCTTTTAGTCAATGGTTTTCGAATGTTGAAGAAATGAACACAATCCTTAATGATTGGAATCAGACGAGTAGAATGATTATTTCCGAATTTGATCAATCCTTTTTTGTCGAAATTGATGATATTTTTCAGGAAAACGAGGAAAATTTATTGTATAAAGATTACTTTCATCCCAATGATAAAGGCTATGAACTGATTGCAAATCGTATCTATGAGCAGCTGGATGATCAAGCTTTAGCTGTTATTGCTAATAAAAAAGTCACATCCAGAAGTGAGGCATATTAATGAAATGAGAAATCATTGGAAAGGGCTTTTCTTTCTACTATTAGGGATAAATATTGCTATCACCCTTTTTCTTATTATCATGGTCTTGGTTCCTTCAGATTCTAAACAACAGGTCAAGGTGAATACCAAAAAACAAAGTCTTGTATCATTTCCAGTCGAAACCAATAAAGATGATTTAAATAAAGTCATCAATTATTATATAAAAAAGGAAGCTAAAGGAGCTATTGACTATGAGGTTTATTTAAGGGATGAAGTGGAGCTTTATGGAACGCTTGGCTTTTTTGGAGAGGATGTTCAATTAAGGCTAACCTTTGAGCCACAGGCGTTGAGTAATGGAGACTTACTGCTTAAGCAAAAATCGATATCGATAGGAAAACTGCACTTACCGGTATCTTATGTATTGAAATTTGTTGCCCAACAATATAAACTACCTGATTGGGTAATTATTGAACCTCAAGAGGAACAGGTTTATGTTTCGTTACAAAATATGAAGCTAAAAAGCGATTTACGAGTACAGGTAAATAAATTTGATTTACTTCATGATGAAATCAATTTAACATTTGGCATACCAATCAAATAAGTGTTGGTATGCCTTTCCTTACTTTAAATGTCTCTTATGGGAATCTGACTCGGTAATCCTCAAGTACTTGTACTTCAAATTTTGTATCATCCAATTGAGAATCTAATAAAAAAATAGAATAGATTCGATTTGGTTTAAATAAAAGCCTTGGCAGTGGGAGTAGGATCCTTTTTGTTCCAGACTTTCTTATTTCTAAATCAACCATCATTGGGGTTAGGCCCAAGTAATTAGTGGATTGACTAAAATGAATATTTGAAAAAACAACGTCTCCATAGGTTGCCTTTAAGTCAATAGCTTGACGATTATTTGCAAGATGAATCAATCGGAATTTTGTTTCACCAATTGGAACCTTTGTCGAATGTTCAAAGAGAAGGAGATCAACTTCTTCCGTTCCTTCACATAAGGCGATCGTATATATCTTCCCTGGATTAATAAATATTATTTTCCTCATGAAGGGGAAGGATGGTTTCGATGTTTCATATACTTCTACTTGATAAACTCCAGCGCGAAGGAAAAGATTACGACTTCCTTCTTTGAATGGGAGGTTCTGTAGGATTCGATAGCGGTTTATAAATATATCAACCTTGTCTCTGTTAGAAGCGGCATGAAAAAAACGAATCTTTCCGTATAGAGGTAATTCTTTGTTCATACACATCCCTCTCTTTAATAATTAAACGAAATATATTACATATGTATGAAAGTTGATGGAGGTTTAGTAAAGCTGGATTTTTTGAAAATTACTACTGTTATCATATAATTTATAGTGGGAATATCAAAAGGTTATTACTATGGAGGTGCGTATCAATTGACGGAGGACAATTATGAATTAGCCACATTTGCTGGTGGATGCTTCTGGTGTATGGTGAAGCCGTTTGATGAGCAGCCTGGAATAATTAAAGTGGTTTCAGGCTACACCGGTGGACATAAAGAAAACCCTACTTATGAAGAGGTTTGTTCTGATAAAACAGGGCATTATGAAGCGGTGCAAATTACATTTGACCCTACACTCTTTTCATATGAAAGGTTATTGGAAATATATTGGCAGCAAATTGATCCAACGGATGAAGGGGGTCAATTTTACGACAGAGGTTCATCCTATCAAACGGCCATTTTTTATCATAATGAGGATCAAAAGCAAGCAGCGGAAAAATCAAAGAAAAAACTCGAAGAAAGCGGAATATTTAGAAAGCCAATCGCAACCAAGATCCTTCAAGCGGGAGTCTTTTTTCCTGCGGAGGATTATCACCAGCATTTTTATAAGAAAAATCCTTTAAGATATAAATCTTATCATACGGGATCAGGGAGAGAGGCCTTTACTAAAAAATATTGGGGTGAAAGAAATGGCTGATAAGGATCATTTGAAAAAGCAACTTACTGAAATTCAATATCATGTTACGCAAAATAGCGGAACAGAACCACCCTTTCGCAATGAATATTGGAATGAATTTCGCGAAGGTATATATGTGGATCTCGTTTCAGGAAAACCACTGTTTAGCTCAAAGGATAAATTCGATGCTGGTTGTGGATGGCCAAGTTTTTCCAAGCCACTACATGAAGAGGAGCTTGTTGAGAAAGAGGATAAAAGTCATTTTATGATTCGCACAGAGGTCCGATCAAAGACAGCCGATTCGCATCTAGGGCATGTATTTGATGATGGACCTGAGCCAACAGGTCTAAGATATTGTATGAATTCTGCAGCGTTAAGATTTATACCAAAGGAGAAGCTTCAAGAAGAAGGCTATGGTGAGTATTTAAAGCTATTTAATGAAAAATAAAGCGAAAGCCGACAGAAATGGAATGACCATCTGTCGGCTTTCGCTTTTATTATTTACTTAGGCAAATACACATGCAGGTCAAGTACCTATAACATAAGCTAATATCGAAATGAATGTTATTCAAGGAGTGATATATGCATGCAATATGGATATGGTTCTTGTGGATGTGATCCATGTTATCAAGGTTTTGGATACGCACAACCTTGTTATAGTGGATTTGGAGGAAATTGTTTTGTACTGATTGTCGTATTATTTATTTTACTCATCATTATTGGTGCAAGCTGCTACGGGAAATTATAATCAATAAAAGCGAAAAAAGAAGACCATGCTCCTCGTTTATGATTGTTTAAGGATATACAAACAATCAAAACAGAGTATGGTCATTTTTGCATGAAGCAAATGAAGATTCACAAGTGATAACACGAACGTTAATATTATATTTACTTATATAGTTCGTGTTTTAAATCGACAAAAGGAAAAACTTATGATATGCTTAAAAAGGATGAGGTAAAAATACGAAGAATTACGTTCTGGGGGAATACGGATGAAGACTAACTATGATGTGATTGTTGTTGGAGCAGGTCCTGCAGGAATCTTTGCATGCTATGAACTAACATTAAAATTACCGGAAGCAAATATTCTGCTTATTGATAAAGGTCATGATATTTATAGAAGAAATTGTCCAATCTTGGAAAAAAGGATTGAAAAATGCCCACCAGCTGCAGGTAGAAAAGAATTTGCTGGTTGCCTGCCAGCGTGTTCTATCACAAATGGCTTTGGAGGTGCTGGAGCTTACTCAGATGGAAAGTTTAATATCACCAGTGAATTTGGTGGCTGGATGACAGACTACCTTCCCGATTCAACCGTTGTTAATTTAATCAAATATGTGGATGAAATCAACCTGAAGCATGGGGCAACAAAAACCATTACCAATCCATTAACACCTGAGGTAAAGGATATCGAACATCGAGGATACGCAGTTGGATTAAAATTGCTTCGCGCTCAAGTTAGGCATTTAGGGACGGAACAAAACTTAGAGATTATGAAAAGTATTTATGAGTATTTAAGAGAAAAGATTGATATGGTTTATAAAAAAGAAGTAGAGGATCTATTAACCGAGAGGAATTCGGAAGGGTTCAAAATTACTGGAATTAAGCTGAAATCTAAAGAAGAATTAACAGCAGAAAAGGTGGTTATTGCACCAGGCCGGGATGGCTCTGTATGGCTTACAAAGCTGATGAAATCACGGAGACTGCAAATGTTAAACAATCAGGTAGATATCGGTGTCCGTGTTGAAACCTCTAATATTGTCATGGAGGAAATCAATCAGCATCTTTATGAAGGAAAATTTGTCTATAATACATCCGTTGGCACAAGGGTAAGAACATTCTGCAGCAACCCATCTGGACATGTTGTCGTAGAGAATCATTCAGGAACAATGTTAGCCAATGGTCATGCTTATCGGGATCCGAAATTGGGGAGTATGAATACCAATTTTGCCTTACTTGTTTCACATAGCTTTTCAGAGCCGTTTGATAAACCAAATGAGTATGCCCATGGAATCTCTAGACTTGCAAATAGTTTATCCAATGGTGGGCTGATTGTTCAAAAATACGGTGATATACTGAAAGGTCGAAGGTCAACTGAAAAAAGGATCAAGGAAGGTTTTATTGAACCAACCCTGAAGGAAGCTGTACCTGGTGACTTAGGTCTCGTTTTGCCATATAATACACTTAAAAGTTTAATAGAAATGACAGAGGCATTAAATCATGTTACACCAGGTCTAGCCTCGGAACATACACTATTTTACGGTGTAGAGGCAAAATTCTATTCTGCTCGCCCAAAATTAAATAATCACTTTGAAACTGAGATTAGCGGATTATATGTTGGTGGAGATGGTGCTGGTGTGACGAGAGGCTTAGCTCAAGCAAGTGCTTGTGGCGTGTGGATTGCCCGTGATATTGTTAATAAAATTCATTCAAAAGTAGAATACAAGAATATCCATGTGTAACCTTATAGAATGTGAGGGGAGAAGTATGTTTGCAAGTAAATTACAGCTAGGTGATGAAATCAGAATAATTGCTCCATCTACAAGTGCTGCAATTATAAAGGACGAGCAGCTAACAATAGCAACAGAGCGATTACATGGGCTTGGCTTTCAAGTTACATATGGGACTCATATTTTTGAGCATGATGAATTTTTTAGTTCTTCCGTTGATGAAAGGGTAGAAGATTTACATGATGCCTTTAAGGATCCAAATGTTAAAGGGATCCTAACCGTTTTAGGTGGTTATAATTCCAATCAACTATTAAATGCAATTGATTATGAGTTAATCAAAAGGAATCCAAAGGTGTTTTGTGGATATAGTGATATTACTGCTTTAAGCCTTGCCATTTATCGTAAAACTGGTTTAGTCACCTATTCGGGACCATTTTTTTCTACATTTGGGGTGAAATATGGTCTGGATTACACCATGGAATCCTTCCTAACTGCATTGACGAACGATGCACCATACGAAATTCAACCATCCTCCCATTGGAGTGATGATCCCTGGTATTTAGATCAAGAGAAGCGAGAATTTATAGAGCAAGATTCATACTTAGTGATTCATGAAGGTGAGGCCCGCGGCAGGCTTATTGGTGGAAATCTTTGTACAATGAATTTGCTTCAGGGGACGGAGTATATGCCGTCATTAAAGAATGCCATTCTATTTATTGAAGATGATTACGAGTCCCATAGTCTCGTTTTTGAAAGGGATTTACAATCGCTTCTTCAATTACCAGATGCAAAGGATATCAAGGCTGTACTAATTGGTCGCTTTCAAAAAGACTCGAATGTAACTGACGAGGCTATCAAAAAAATCATTCATTCAAAACCAGAACTACAACATATTCCTGTTATTGCGAACGTCAACTTTGGACACGTTCAACCTCTGGCAACGATTCCAATCGGTTCAATGGCAACTGTTAAAGCGAACGGCCAAAGGACAGAAATCGTCATAGAGCAAGAAGAATAGATGCTTATAATAGAAAAAGAACTGACTCGTATAGAGCTCAGTTCCTTTTTTTATTTAGGTAGGTATTCCTTAATTTTCAAAACTCCATAAGAAAGATTTCTTTTTTTACTCATACAATGAATTGAGAGCTGAAAATAGCAACGTTTTTTCCTAAATGAATGGGGGAGGGGCATGGTCCAATCATATTTAATAAAACCAGATTTAGAAGGGGTTTATCCAAAAGTTGATTATGGTAAGGGGGTATTCCTCTTTGATGTGGATGGTAACAAATATTTAGATGCTTCATCGGGTGCCATAACAGCGAATATCGGTCATGGTGTCGAGGAAATTATCGAAGCGATGTATAACCAAGCGAAAAAGGTATCCTTTGTTTATCGTTCCCAGTTTACAAGTGAACCAGCAGAAAGACTTGCAAACAAATTGTCTGAACTTACTAAGGGTGACTTAAATTGGAGCTTTTTCGTCAATAGTGGTTCGGAGGCTACAGAAACCGCTATGAAAATAGCAATTCAATACTGGCAGGAACGTGGTGTCCATACAAAAACAAAGGTTTTATCTAGATGGGTTAGCTATCACGGAATTACATTAGGTTCTCTATCCATGTCAGGTCATCCTGGTCGAAGGGAACGATTTGTCTCCCTTTTAGAAGAATTCCCTGTAATAAACCCTCCCTATTGTTATCGCTGTCCATACGGATTGGCCCCTGATACATGTGGTCTACAATGCGCTCAAGAGCTGGATTCTGTCATTCAAAGAATAGGGTCTAAGCATATTGCAGCATTTATTGCCGAACCAGTGATTGGAGCAGCTGGTGGAGCGATTACTCCTCCTAAAAACTATTACAAAGAAATAAAGGAAATTTGCGAAAAGCATGACATTCTATTTATTGCAGATGAGGTCATGACCGGATGTGGAAGAACTGGAGCGATGCTTGCATGTGAGCATTGGGGGGTTTTACCTGATATCGTCACATTAGGCAAGGGTATGGGAGCTGGCTATACGGCAATAGCAGCCACACTAGTAAGCAATCAAGTAATGGAGCCTATCATTAAAGGGTCAAAATCGATTATGAGTGGCCACACATTGAGCGCGAATCCACAAGCATGTGCCGTGTCATTGGCTGTTTTAGAATATCTTGAAAAAAATAATATCTTGAACAAGGTTGAGGAAAAAAGTAGTTATTTGCGAGAAAAGCTAGAGGAATTGCAAAATCAATATCCTTTTATTGGAGATATTCGCGGCAAAGGATTATTGCTTGGAATGGAATTTGTCCAGGATTCTCATTCAAAAATGCCCTTCTCGAGAAACCTTCAAGTAACGCAAATGATTATTAAAATTGCCCAAAGAAATGGATTAATCCTTTACCCGGCAGGAGCAGGTCTTGATGGAATCAATGGAGATGCCGTATTAATCGCACCTCCATTAAATATTACCTTTCAAGAATTAGATTTGTTAGTGAATTTGCTTTCAAAAGCATTTCGAGAATTTGAAGAAAAAATAAATAAAACGAACGGAGAAGAAACATAAATGGCGGAGAATCCATTTGGAAAAATTGTCACCTTAAGTGAGGCGATGTCTCATTTTCATAGTGGTATGACCTTAATGTTCGGAGGGTTTGGTGGGGTCGGTTCTCCACCCACATTAATAGATGCCATTATTGAAAAGGGGATTTGCGAACTTACATTAATTGGAAATGATACTGGATTTCCTCATATTGGGATTGGGAAAATCGTAAGCAAAGGGCTAGCTAAAAAAATTATTGCGTCACATATTGGCTCTAATCCTATAGCAGGGCAGCTAATGACGGAAGGAAAGCTAGAAGTGGAATTTTCACCTCAGGGAACATTGGCCGAACGAATTAGAGCTGGAGGGGTGGGACTAGCAGCAATCCTAACAGATATAGGAAAGGATAATGAGGTAGTCGCTCGCAATAAACCTACCTTTGAACTTCAAGGGGAGGAATTTTTGGTAGAGACTGCTCTAACAGCCGAGGTTTCTATTGTTTACGCCAAAAAGGCAGATTCCTATGGGAATCTTGTTTATGACAAGAGTGCAAGAAATACGAATCCACTCGTTGCAATGGCTGGAGATATAACGATAGCTGAAGTGGAGGAAATTGTTCCAATTGGCCATCTTAACCCAGAGGAGATTGTAACACCAGGTGTCTTTGTAAATTATATCATTCCATCAAGAGGAGTTAATTGGAAATGGGCATGGGAGTAGATATTCGCAATAGAATGGCAAAAAGAGCAGCTGAAGAAATAAAAAATGGGATGGTTGTCAATTTAGGTATAGGAATCCCTTCGCTAATTCCTAATCACCTATCTCCCAATATGAACGTTGTCTTCCATGCAGAAAATGGAATTTTGGGAATGGGACCAAGCCCAATGGCGGGAATGGAAGATGAAAATTTATGTAATGCGGGTGGCTATCCTGTTACAACACTCCCTTTTGCGTCCTATTGTGATAGTGCAATAGCTTTTGGCATGATCCGAAGGGGATTCCTTGATATGACAGTTCTAGGGTCACTTCAGGTGAGCAGGTTTGGGGATATAGCGAATTGGATCGTTCCAGGGAAGAAAATTCCTGGAATGGGGGGAGCGATGGAGCTTGCACAAAAGGCGAGGAAGGTTATTGTGGTTATGAGTCATCTAGATAAAGATGGGAAGCCGAAAATCGTAGAAAACTGCACCTTACCACTCACCTCCACAAGAAGTGCTGATTTAATTATTACAGATATGGCGGTATTTTCAGTATCAAAAACCGGACTGCATCTTTTAGAAATATTTGAGCCACATAGTTTAGTAGATATTAAAAATCATACTGACTGTGAGTTTACTCATTAAGAATCTGGCTTCTTTTTGATGCAATGATAATTAAATCATAAGTTTCCATTAAAGATATTTTAATATTAATTGAGGAGCTGACCAGGGTTGGATTATGAAGAAGGGGTAAAGCAATGGATTCAAAAACACGAAATGAAAGGATTACGTCTGTTAAAAAAGCTTGTTCAAGAAGGTAGTGTCAGGGGAAATGAAAGTAAAGCCCAAGCAGTAATTATTGAAAAATGTAGACAGTTAGGGCTTGAATTAGATATTTGGGAAATTGATAAGAAATCAATAAGCGGGCACCCAGCCTTTCGTTCTGATAGGGATGACTTTTCAGGAAACCCGAATGTTGTTGCAGTATTAAAGGGGACTGGGGGAGGAAAGTCGATTATATTAAACAGTCATATTGACGTAGTTCCAGAAGGAGATAAGGGGGACTGGGAGGAGGACCCCTTTAGTGGAATCATTCATGAAGGTAGGCTATACGGTCGCGGATCAACCGATATGAAAGGAGGGACTGTGGCCTTACTTCTCGCAATCGAGTCCATCATTTCTTCCGATATTAAATTAAAGGGAGACGTTATTTTTCAAAGCGTCATTGAAGAAGAAAGTGGTGGTGCAGGCACACTTTCAGCTGTTTTAAGGGGTTATAAAGCAGATGGGGCGATTATCCCAGAGCCAACAAAATTGAAATTGTTTCCGAAACAACAGGGGTCCATGTGGTTTCGCATTGCAGTAAAAGGGAAATCTGCCCATGGTGGAACAAGATATGAAGGGGTATCTGCAATTGAGAAGGCGATTAAAATCATTCAACAAATACAAGAATTAGAGCGAAAACGAAACGTTAAAATCACAGACCCATTATACAAAGATACTCCTATACCCATCCCTATTAATATCGGAAAAATTTATAGTGGGGAATGGCCATCCTCAGTTCCGGATATTGCCTTCATAGAAGGAAGGATGGGGGTCGCCCCAAATGAACAGATGGAAGCTGCTGAGAAGGAAATGCAGGAAGCTATCCTTTCAGTTGGTGAAACTGATTCATGGCTACAAGAGAATCCCCCTACGATTGAATGGTTTGGAGGACGGTGGCAACCTGGAAATCTTGATGTAACCCATCCTTTAATGGAGGTAATATCTTCAAGTTATCAGAGGGTTTTAGATAAGCCTCCTGTTATTGAGGCATCCCCATGGGGGACAGATGGAGGAATTCTATCAAATGTAGGCGGTATACCTGTCGTTGTGTTTGGCCCTGGTGTGACAGAGGTCGCACATGATGCAAATGAATATATCGTTCTTGATGATCTTTTTACATCAGCAAAGATTATTGCACAAACCATAATAAAATGGTGTGGAGTATCT
This sequence comes from Bacillus massilinigeriensis, assembly GCF_900117315.1. Lineage (GTDB taxonomy): Bacteria > Bacillota > Bacilli > Bacillales > Cytobacillaceae > Bacillus_BE > Bacillus_BE massilionigeriensis. Next base: position 2,606,325 of record NZ_LT630337.1, on the reverse strand, counting down.
AAGTAGACAAAATAATAGATAGGTCATCATGAAATGGAGGCAGTAATTTGGACTGCCTCTTTTTTCCTATTAACTTTAGAAAGGTGGAAGACAAATTGAAAGATATGATGAAACAAAAAGATATCTCTACCAAACAATATTCGATCAAAATGGTTATTGATTCCTATAATAAGAGATTAAGGTTAGATGATTATCAGGGGAATATCAATCATGTCATTTATATTTTTGAAAAAATTGCTCATGAAGAACAAGTGCAAAAACTAATTATTAAGGGTAGAAGGAAGGATTATCATGCGTTATTAGAAAATGGGTATCAGTGTGAAGGGGTGATTGATCATTATTTTCTTGGTTCAGATGCCTACCTTTTCTGCAAATACTTAACGAAGGAGAGGAAGACAAATATTTATTGGATAGAAGAAGATAAAATTTTAAAGAATGTTCAAAAGCTAGATAAGTCAAACGAGCACCAACCTGTTCCAAAGGATTACCAATTAATAAAAATATCAAAGCAGGATGCTATTCCCCTAGCGACCCTTTATCAAAAAGTATTTGAAATCTATCCAACTCCACTTCATGATCCAAAATACATTGAAAAAACGATTGATAATGGGACGATCTATTTCGCCTTTAAAAATGGTGAAAAAATCGTTTGTTCAGCATCTGCTGAAAGGAATGTCTTTTATAAAAATGCCGAACTAACCGATTGTGCAACCTTGCCAGAGCATCGGAAACATGGGTTACTTAAAATACTCCTATTAAAGCTTGAGGAAGAATTAGTCCATGAAGGCATTTATTATGCTTATTCCCTTGCACGTGCACTTTCATTTGGGATGAATGCAGCATTACATCAGCTAGGCTATAGCTATCGAGGAAGGTTAATGAACAATTGCTATATCTTTGACAAACTTGAAAACATGAATGTTTGGGTCAAGGACTTATCGAAATAATCTGCTGTTAATGCTGAATTTTCGGCATGGAATTGATTGTTTTCGGCAGTGAAAAAGGATAGGTGAGGATGCTTGAAGGAACAGTTAGATGATATTTCAAAGGAAGTATTAACAGCCATTCTGAAAGGAATTGATGAAGGGATTCACGTCGTTGATACGAAAGGAAGAACCATCTATTACAATGAAGTGGCTGCAACACATGATGGCATGGATGTAACGGAAGTGATTGGCAAGCCTGTTTTGGAGGTCTTTCCATCACTCGACGAAGAAACAAGCACATTATTGAAGGTTCTCCAAACAAAAACAGCCCTGTATAACCAGGCACAATCATATTTGAATGTACACGGAAAAATGATTGAAACCATTAATACGACCATCCCCTTAATTGTGAAAGGGAAGCTTGTTGGTGCAATGGAAATTGCAAAAGATTACTCAAGAATGAAATTGTTATCGGAAAGGCTATTAGACTTACAAAAGGAAGTGAAGCAAAAGAAATCTAACCATCCAAAGGCTCGTTTAAGACACACTTTAGATGACCTAATATCAGTTAATCCAGCCTTTAATTTGGTTAAAAAAGAAGCCTTTAGACTGGCCAAATCAGATTCATCTATGCTTGTTTTTGGAGAAAGCGGGACTGGGAAGGAACTATTTGTTCAAGGAGTCCATCATGCTTCCAATCGTTCTAACGGTCCGTTTATTGCACAAAACTGTGCGGCAATTCCTGAAACATTATTGGAGAGTATCTTATTCGGAACCTCCAAGGGAAGCTACACGGGTGCAGTAGAGCGTCCGGGAATTTTTGAATTAGCTGATGGTGGAACATTATTTTTAGATGAAATCCATGCCATGCCGGTTGAGCTACAAGCAAAGCTGCTTCGTGTGCTTGAGGATGGGATTATTAGGCGGGTGGGAAGTACGAAAGATATTTCAGTTGATGTAAGAGTCATAGCAGCCATGAACATACACCCCATGCAAGCCCTTGAAGAGAAAAAGATTCGACATGACATCTTTTATCGTTTAAATGTATTTTCCTTTGAACTGCTACCACTAAGAAAAAGAAAGGATGACATAGTCTGTTTAACCAATCATTTTATTGAAAAGTTTAATGGAAAACTAAATAAAAGAGTGGTGAGAGTGAATGAAGGAGTCCATCAAATGTTTATGGATTATTTATGGCCAGGGAATGTCCGAGAATTAAAGCATACGATTGAATATATGATGAATGTAAGTGATCAAACAATTTTAATCGAGGACGATTTGCCGAATATGTTTAAAGGAACCATACTAAGTAGGAGAAAAGAATCAAATGAGGTTCGAGTACCACTTAGAAAGAATATAGAGCAATATGAAAAATCAATCATTCAAGAGGCATTGGAAATAACGGAAGGAAATGTTCTCCACACAGCAAAAATTCTCCAAATCCCACGACAAACATTGCAATATAAACTAAAGAAATATTCTTTAAGCTATGCTGAATAATCGGCATTTACCATCAATTAATTTGGATAAAAACATTCGCATTGGAGTAAATTCTTCTTCCTTTTATTAATGTATTCTTGTTTTCTCCCCTTTTTTGAAAAAAATATGAACGTTGGCATATTACTTGCATTAATGATTAATAGGAGTGTGATCTTTTTTTCCTTTTATTTTCCAATATCTTATAGATCACAGACTCAGAGTGATTGCTTAAAAGGGGAGGAATACAAGTGAAATTTGATTTATATAAACCGTCTCGCCATTGGAAGGATATTGAATTATGGAAGGATGTCACAGAGGAACAATGGAACGATTGGTTATGGCAGTTAACCAATACTATTCGAACTCTAGATGATTTAAAAAAGGTCATCCATTTAACACCAGAGGAAGAAGAAGGTGTTCGAATTTCCACGAAAACCATTCCATTAAATATTACACCATATTATGCATCCCTTATGAATCCAGATGACCCCCGTTGCCCAATTCGAAAGCAATCTGTTCCAATTTCGAAGGAGATTTATAAAACGAAATATGATTTAGAAGACCCACTTCATGAGGATGAAGATTCACCTGTTCCTGGATTAACTCATCGATATCCAGATCGCGTATTATTTCTTGTCACCAACCAATGCTCCATGTATTGCCGATATTGTACGAGGAGAAGGTTTTCTGGTCAAATCGGAATGGGAGTGCCGAAAAAGCAATTGGATGCAGCGATTGATTACATTAAAAAGACCCCTCAAGTTCGGGATGTACTCATTTCAGGTGGGGATGGCCTTCTTATTAATGACAATATATTAGAATATATCTTAAAAAATCTCCGCGCCATCGATCATGTTGAAATCATACGTATTGGTACAAGAGCGCCGGTTGTGTTCCCGCAACGAATTACGGAGAACCTTTGCAATATATTAAAAAAATATCATCCGATTTGGCTTAATACCCATTTTAATACCTCCATTGAAATTACAGAGGAGTCGAAAAAGGCATGTGAAATGCTCGCAAATTCCGGGGTTCCGGTTGGAAACCAATCAGTCATCCTTGCTGGAATTAATGACAGTGTTCCAATAATGAAAAAACTCATGCATGATCTTGTGAAAATAAGGGTCCGTCCATACTATATATACCAATGTGACCTGTCAGAAGGAATTAGCCATTTTCGGGCACCGGTATCAAAGGGCTTAGAAATTATCGAAGGCTTGAGAGGCCACACCTCAGGCTATGCGGTTCCGACCTTTGTTTGCGATGCACCAGGTGGTGGTGGGAAAATTGCATTACAACCGAATTATTTACTATCACAAAGTCCGGATAAGGTGGTTCTCCGTAATTTTGAAGGGGTAATTACCACATACCCTGAGCCAGAGAACTATGTTTCAGGTCAGGCGGATGGTTATTTTAAAGAAATATATCCTCAAATGGACGAAAAGAGATCTAATATTGGTATCTCATCCTTACTAAACGATCAGCAATTCAATCTTGTACCGGAAAATCTAGAACGCTTATCAAGAAGAAAATCTTATGAAAACGACCCAAATCATCAGTCACTAAAGAATAAAAGGGATAAACGGGATGAGTTAAAGGAAAAGAAATTTTTAGCACAGCAAACAAAAGATACTTTGCAAGAGAAATCAACGAATAGTTGAAATGACTCATATAGGGGGAAATGTATGGTCACTTGTTGTGAATGGTGTCAGAGTCAAAATATTAAAGATGGTGAGAGTCAAGTATTTTGGGAGCTTCCGGATGGTTCAGGGGCAATAGAAATCACTGAAACACCAACTGTTTTTTGCTTAGAATGTGAAATGATTTATCAACCTGAGGGAATTGTTAAAAAAATTGAAGAGCAATTAATGTTAATTAACACGAAAAACCTTGCTAAACAAGTAAACTATCAACAATTAATGGAAACACCAAGAATTTTAAAAAGAAATTATTTTGATATTACCTAAAACTGGATATAGGGGAAAATAGTTCACAATTTGTTCATTCTTTCTTCACAAACACTATTTATTTTATTTTTATAATAATTATAAGTTATATGGTGCAGGGAAGTATGAGAGTTTGGGGGAGAAAAGAATGAAATTAGTAATTATTATTATGCTGGCGGCTGCTATGATTGCATTATTTTTCTGTGGGTATTATGTTGGAGTCATTAAAGAAAAGTTCGGAAAAAATTGGCTTTTTGCAGTACCAATAACCGTTGCCATATTAATGTTTAATATTATTTTAGCGCTTTATGAACTTTCTCAGGATGGTCGTTGGCAATAAAAATAATATGAAGTACCCATTATATAGAAAAGCAGGCTGTACTCGAAGGCGAGGCAGCTTCTTTTTTTTCTAATTTACCTTTCGAGTGGACGCATAATTAGTTTTCAGATATAGTAACAATAAATATTTTTTGAGAAAATTAGCGTTTGATATGGAAAGGTGTTTTTTTATCATGACGAAATCCTTTTATCACTTTCTTATGAAGTATCGGCATCCAAAACCAAAGGATGCAATCAGCCAGTTTGCCAATGATGCCTTTGTTGATCACGGGTTTCCAAAGAATTCATCCAATTACGATGAAATAAGTACTTACCTCGAGTTTAACGGTCCATATTTAAATAATATGGCGATATTTGATGAGGCTTGGGACATCTATTTAAACGAAGGATAAACTACAGGACCATTTGGTTAATTAATAATATGGCTATTTTCCCCCATTTTTCTCGGATGTGCTATCACCATGGTTCGAATAATTTTGCGATGCATATAATATCGTATCATAATTCACGGCTAACCTTGAGAGGATGGAGGAAATGGCGAAGAAAAGGAAAAAACCGAAATTTAAAGTCGGTGATACGGTCGTGATCACAATGTATGGTACTGTTGGAAAAGTGACAGATGTGAAATGGTTGGATGGCATGTATGTTTATGAAATTAATCAAAGTGCAGGACTATATATTGAGTCAAGCCTCAAAAAACTATCTGAATATGATGCTAGTTTAGTTGAAAAGGAACATATTAATATTGTCTATAAATATATATTTGGAGATCTTGTCCAAGTGAAGGGATATGGTTCGGACTTATTTAAAATAGTGGGTTTCCGAACAGAGATATGGCGCTACAAGGAGGATGCTTGGGAGGATGTCATCTATGAAATGTCTAGAATAAATGATGGTGAATGGCTGGAAGCTGGGGAAGAGGAAATAACCCTCATTGCTGATGCCGAGAACGCGGATACATTTATAAGAAAGCTTGGTATCATAGATAGTCAAAACAAAAAGAGAATTCCCTTTGATGTTCCAGAAAAGCTGCCTGCCATACAAAAGGTTGAAAAGGAAACGGCGATTTCGAAGGAAGAAAAATATCAATATATTAATCACCTATTAGATGTGTATAATGATTATCATTTTTTATATCAAACCTTTAAAGATGATGATTATCTTCGTGTGATGAAGATGATTTTGCATAACCTGCAAAACATTAAATAGAATTTCAAGGCATTATTTTATGTAGGCCCCAAAAAAGGTAAATAAATAGCGGAATACTTAATAGGATAATTGCCTGAAACATACGGTTGGTTAGTCCGGTGAAAAATTGAATGAAAACCCCATCTTCATTATTTACATCTTCAACAAGTGATTCGATTAAATTCTTCATTTAGAACGACTCCTTCCACGAATAAGCTGCTTTATTTACTATTCATAGTCCATGTTTATGCATGAGCCCAACAAAAATGACTAAATTGTTTTTTTAAAATAGGCTTTGTTAAAGCTCACGGAAAGGAAATCACCATTCAATTTTTATAGAGCCTTAAAATATGAAAATATTTTGCAGGAATTTCCTGTTATTATCATGAAAAGTAGGATATGGTCATACAATTTGAAAAAAGGGGGCGGTGCTGTGAGAGAAATTGAAGTAATCATCGACACTGAAGAAATTGCAGAATTTTTCTTTCAAGAGCTTTTAAAAAGGGGATACGTTCCTAGCGAGTTGGAAGTCGAGGAGCTCGCCGATATTACATTTGAATATTTATTAGAAAAATCGATCATTGATGAGGAAATGGAAGAAGATTGATATAGAGAAAAATGGCGGGTATTCACTCGTCATTTTTTATTATTAGATGAGGTAAACCATTAATTGATTAGAAAGATATAAATTGTAATAAAAAGTTTGAAACCTAAAGAAGTAATTATCGTATGATTATTATAAAAAAGGAGGTTCGAATCCATGTTTAAAAAAATAATCAAATCCATTATTAAAGAATCACTTCACCATAAACATTTAAGCTCGAGTGATGCATGGAAGCATCATAAATCGCACAAATACGGTCACTTGGGGCATCATCATTATAAGCATAAGCATAAATATAAAAGTGGAAGCTTTTTTAGTAGCTTTTTTAGCAGTTAATCTTGCGAATGCTTAAATACTTCTTCAAAGCTATTGTCATCGCTGTATCAGATATATGTGAAACAAAGTTTGAATGTGGTGAAAGAATAGAGAAACGGTATGAGGTACAAAAATGTTTAGGTAAGGGTAGTTATGGAATTAGCTATTTAGTTTTTGATCATCAAAATGATATCCAAGTTGTCTTAAAAACACTAAGACTCCATAAAAGGCTGACGAAGAAGGGCAGAAAGGCATTTGAACAAGAATTTAACCTATTAGGTAATCTGAAACATCCTGGTTACCCTCAAGTTTTTGAACAAAGTATCTATAATCAGATTCCATATTTCACCATGGAATATATTAATGGAAAGACCTTCGAGCAATTGATATTTCAGGAAGGAAAAGTGTATGGAGAAAAAGAGGCCTTTCAAATTGGATTAGAGCTTTTCTCTTTAATAAGTAATCTCCATCAAAAGGGAATTATTCATAGAGATGTCCGTATTCCAAATGTAATGGTAGTTGGAAATGAATTGAAATTAATTGACTTTGGTCTAGCAAAATATGAGGAAGAATCATGGAGTGTTTCACACTTCAAGGATGTCAGGAAATTAGCAACTCCGTTAAGCGATTATTATGCTCTTGGTCATTTCCTCTTATTTCTTCTCTATTCCCAATATGAAATAAGGGAAAAAACGAAAGAGAAGAGTTGGGAGGAGGAATTAGATATTTCAATGGATGGGAAAAATGTCATTAAAAGACTATTACTCACCTCCTATCCTTATGAAAATGCAGAAGAAGTAAAAAATGATTTCATTCGAGTCATAACAAGAAGGTAGGAGGAAGAATATGTCATTGTTTAATAAAATATTTGCTAGCGTCGGAATTGGTTCAGCAAAGGTCGATACAAAACTTGAGTCATCATCTGTAGTTCCAGGAGAACTTGTAAAAGGTGCTATCGAAGTTCGAGGAGGGAATATTGAGCAGCATATAGAATCTATCTATTTATCTCTCCATACGACCTATATTAAAGAAATGGATGATAAAAAATTTACTGCTACAGGTTTAATCGATGGATTTCGAATTGCTGAGTCGTTTACCATCCAACCTAATGAACTGAAAGAGATTCCCTTCTCTTTTCTTTTACCAATAGATACACCGATCTCAATTGGCAGGACTAAGATTTGGGTATCAACAGGGCTAAATATTAGTAATGCAGTGGATCCAAGTGATAAGGATGATTTAAAAATTATTCCTAATCCTCTAATGTCAGCCGTTTTACAAGCTGTATCCGATTTAGGATTTCGTCTGAGAGAGGTTGAGTGTGAGGAGGCTCCATATCGCCTTCGTGGAAGATTCCCATTTATTCAAGAATTTGAATTTGTCCCTACATCAGGTCCATTTAGAGGAAGACTAGATGAGCTAGAGATTGTATTCTTCCCGAAATCAGCTAATGAAATTGAACTCCTAATGCAGGTTGACCGTCGCGCAAGGGGATTAGGTGGATTTCTTGCGGAAGCTCTTGAGATAGATGAAACGAAAGTAAGAGTAACAATAACAAGTGCGGATATGGCCTTCATGAAGGATAAAATGAAAAGAGTGGTTGAGTCCTATTCATAGGGGTGATATTAGGTTTAAAAGAGTCAAAATATTTAATGTTTAAAATGTTAACTAGGGACTGTCCCTAAATGGAAGATAACTCTTCTTTATGGGACAGTCCTTTATAATTCCTTATCTTTTTCTTTGTTTTGCAGAATGCTCCTTTGCATGAGCTTCATGCTCTGCAACGATATCCTCTGCAGGAATATGATTATTCTTTTTAGGTGAATTAATTCTGTTTCGATGTTTTTTACCCATATTACCCCCCCGTTTTTCACCCATTTTATTTTCATTTAACAATAAGTTCTTTCATGAGTGAAACTAATATTAGAATCCCCATTTGTTAACAAAGTATGTTTTTTTCCATTTTTAATTTTTCTGTTTCCCACGTTTATGTTATAGTTTTTTGTGCAACATTCATTTTTTTATAACGGAGGGTTAATAGATGAGTGTACATATTGGAGCAAGGGATAATGAAATTGCAGAAACGATATTATTGCCAGGTGACCCACTTCGAGCAAAATACATTGCAGAAACATTTTTAGAAGGGGCTGAATGCTATAACGAAGTAAGAAATATGTTTGGTTATACAGGTACATATAAAGGGAAAAGGGTTTCTGTCCAAGGTACAGGTATGGGAATTCCTTCTATTTCTATTTACATTAATGAGCTGATGAATAGCTACAATGTCCAAAATTTAATAAGAGTTGGAACATGTGGAGCTATTCAAAAGGATGTGAAGGTTCGTGATGTGATATTAGCAATGAGCTCGTCAACAGATTCCCAGATGAACCGATTGACATTTGGCGGTGTAGATTATGCACCAACGGCAAATTTTGAACTTTTGAAAACGGCCTATGATTTTGGGGTTGAAAAAGGGTTAAACCTTAAGGTGGGAAATGTTTTTTCAGCTGATATGTTTTATAACGATAATAGCGAGCTTGAAAAATGGGCGAAATATCAAATATTAGCTATCGAAATGGAGACAGCAGCGCTTTATACGCTCGCAGCTAAATATGGTCGGAAAGCATTGTCTATATTAACAGTGAGTGACCATATTTTAACAGGTGAGGAAACTACTGCCGAAGAAAGACAAACAACCTTTAATGACATGATTGAAGTAGCGCTAGAAACAGCTTTAAACCATAAATAATTAGTGGTGAGACTGACTTCATTAGTCAGCCTCTTTTTTTTGCATAGTAGGCTAACTAGATTGATTGAAGTGTATAGAAACTTCTCACGAATGGATATGAAGGCAAGACCCGATGAATAAAATCAGTTTCAGACACCAATGAATAGTGGTAAAATAAAAATATTGCATTTGAAAAGGATACAGGTGAGAATACAATGAAGAAAACATACATTCTTTCGCTTTGCTTGGTGTTTTTATTATCAGGCTGTAGTCAATGGAATGCCATAATGGATAAAATGCCATGGCAAAAGGATGAGGAAAATCAATCTAGTTCGGATGAAAATGCTGTACCACATGACACAGATGATCGTAGTAATCCAAGCTCAAATGATAAAGATGATGGACAAGCAGGGCAAGAAAATGAGGAAAGCGACTCTTCGCAAGGTATGGAAGAAGATAAGCTTACTCTTGAATCTGCATTTTTTAATGAAATTAAAATGGTGGATGGCAAAAAGGTAATTCAGAATCCAAGTAACATCGTAGCATTAGTAAATAAACAATATGCACTTCCAAGTAGCTACATACCAGCAGATTTAATGAGACCGAATGTCCCATTCCCCTTTGGCGATCAAAAAATTGAAAAAAGCTATTTACGAAAAGAAGCTTCAAGGGCATTAGAAAAAATGTTTGCACAAGCAAAAAGAGAAAATATTGAACTTTTCGGCGTTTCAGGTTACCGTTCTTATAAGAGACAGCAGGAAGTATTTTCTGCAGAGGTGAACCGGGTAGGTGAAAAAAAAGCAGTTCTCGCAGTTGCTATACCAGGATTTAGTGAGCATCAATCAGGGCTAGCAATGGACATTTCAAGTCCAAGTGTAAATTATGATTTAACAGAGAGTTATGGGAATACAAAAGAAGGAAAATGGCTAGTTGCCAATGCCCATCGTTTTGGATTTATCCTCAGGTATCCAAAGGGAAAAGAACAAGTGACAGGGTATCAATATGAGCCATGGCATTTTCGCTATGTTGGGATTCAAGCGGCGACAGATATTTTCGAGAGAAATCTAACGTTGGAAGAGTATTTCAAAGTCGTAGAGAAAATATGATGAGTACGGGCTTTTTACCAAACTTTTCGGTCAAATGAGGTGAAAGAATGGAACATTGTCATGATCAAAATATAGAAGAGAAAAATCCAATCGTTCCTCGAACAGATATAGAAAAAGAACAAATGATTACTAGACTAAAAAGAATTGAAGGTCAGGTACGTGGTTTGCAAAAAATGATTGATGAAGATCGATATTGTGTCGATATTTTGATTCAGGTTACAGCTGTCAATAATGCATTGAAAAAGGTAGGGATGAATCTTCTTGAGAGGCATACCAACCATTGTGTATCCAATGCCATTAAATCAGGGGATGGCGACCAGGCTATCGACGAACTAATGAAGGTAATTGAACAGTTTAGTCGTTCTTAAGAGGTTTATAAAAAATCATAACATTTTCTCTTTATCATAGAAAATGTTATTCTAATCTTTAGAGAATTTTTAGCATAAGTATTGGGAAAAGTGGTGAAAGATTTGGACATTGAAAAAACAAATGAAGATACTTCTCAGAACGGGTCCGGCTTTATCCAAATAAAGAAATTTCATTTTATCATGCTGATCTTTTTGGTCGTGTTTTTAGCTGCAGGTATAACAGCTGTTGCTCTCTCTTTTGGAGATGAGGAAGCAGTTAAGGTTGTCAATGAGCGGAGTGAATTTGATAAGCTTTACTCAGCTTATGATACGATTAGCGAAAATTACTATCAAGAAGTCGATAAGAAAACATTAGTGAATGGTGCAATCAACGGAATGGTAGAATCTCTTGATGACCCATATTCAGATTACATGGATGAAAAAGAAGCTAAGAAATTCCATCAAACCATTTCTTCATCCTTTGAAGGAATTGGAGCAGAAATTGAAGAGATAAATGGAAATATTTCCATTGTATCTCCATTAAAAGGCTCACCAGCAGAAAAGGCTGGTTTGAAACCAAAGGATAGGGTTCTCTCGGTCAATGGTAAAAGCCTACAAGGCTTAAGCTCAACAGAAGCTGTAACGTTGATTCGAGGCAAAAAGGGAACCAAGGTTACTTTAGTCATCGAGCGACCTGGGACAGAGGGTACCATGACCATTTCAGTGGTTCGCGATACCATTCCTATTGAAACTGTTTATGGTGAAATGCTTCAGGACGGAATAGCAAAAATTCAGATTACCACATTTTCTGAAAATACTTCAAAAGAGGTAATTGATAAGCTAAATGAATTACAGGATAAAGGAATGAAGGGTGTCATCCTTGATTTAAGACAAAATCCTGGTGGACTATTAGATCAAGCCGTAAATATCGCCAATCTATTTGTTCCAAATGGGAAAACGGTATTGAAAATTCAGGACCGCAAAGGAAATATTGAGGAAATTAAAGCAACCAATAACAATCCGAAAATTCCCTTAGTAGTTGTTATTGATAAAGGCAGCGCGAGTGCTTCAGAAATATTGGCAGGTGCTGTTTCGCAATCTGCTGGGGTTCCATTAGTAGGTGAGAAATCATTTGGTAAAGGTACAGTGCAAAATGCAAAAGACTTTGATGATGGCTCTAATTTAAAGTTTACTACTGAAAAATGGCTAACACCTAGTGGGAATTGGATTCATAAAAAGGGAATTGAGCCAGATTATAAGGTATCATTGCCAGATTATGCCTCGATACCATATATTAACCCTGATTCAAAATTAAAAGTAACGGATTCTTCTGATCAAATTAAGGCTGCTGAGAAAATGCTCAAAGCAATCGGCTACAAACCAGGTAAGATTGATGGTTACTTTGATGAGAAAATGAAAGCTGCTGTAATTCAATTCCAAAAGGATGAAAAATTAAAAGCAGATGGTATTCTAACGGGTGAAGATTCTCTAGCCCTCATGGAGAAGCTAGGGGAGAAAATTAGGAAAAATGATACCCAATTGAAAAAGGCGACTGAAGTATTAAAAAAACAAATGAATCAATGATTTTTAAAGGCTTGCTTATTGATGTCCAAGGTATTCTCTAAACTTGGAGGATGCGATAGGCAAGTCTTTTATTCTGAAGTGATTTTGTATTCTCAGGTATAAGATGAAAATTTATTAGTAATGACGAAATAGAGGGTAGAGAAAATGGAAAAGAAAACGGAAATATATATACTATCAGGTTTTCTCGGCAGTGGGAAAACGACTTTATTAAAAAATCTTTTACAGGAGGAAAAGAAGGATGAACGTAAAGTGGCGGTCATGATGAATGAGCTTGGAGAGGTATCCATTGATTCACATGCTGTTCAGGATGATGACATCACTTTAAGGGAATTACTAGATGGCTGTATTTGCTGCACCATACAGGATAAGCTGGAATCACAGCTACAAGGTTTGCTAATGAATGATAAACCAGAGGTTATTTACATCGAAACGACTGGTGCTGCCCATCCCGTTGAGGTATTTGACGCCATTCTATCCCCGTTATTTGCAGACAGGTTAGATGTTAGAGGGATTGTCACGCTCGTTGATTCCCTTCAGTGGAGCAAAAGAAAAGAATTTAGCCCACAAGTCCAGCAGCTTTTACTTGAACAGGTTAGACATGCAGATTTAATTTTACTTAACAAGGTTGATTGCTTAACTGAATCAGAACAAGGAAAACTTGTGATGGAAATACAAGGAGTTAATACATACGCTACAACTATTTTGACAACTTTTGCAAAAGTACCTCTGCAAAAGTTGAAGGGGATGAGATGGAATAGAAAAAGCGAAAAGCAGCAATCACATGTTCATCTCCATTTACATTTAAGTAGTTTTGTTTACCGATTCCAACATTCCGTCCAGCAACAGGATTTTGAAGAGTTTCTAAAATCTTTACCAGATACCATTTATCGTATAAAAGGCTATATAAAGTTTCCTCATTCGAATGTTCCATATTTATTTCAATATTCCTATGGAATGCCTTTATATATGAAGGAAAATATGAACTATCCACTGAATTTAGTCTTTATAGGTGAAGGCATAGACTGGAGCATTCTAGAAAGCAAATTACAGGAGCTAGAAAGAGGGGAAGGATAGGAAATTCCTCTTATTCAAGACTATTTGAGGCTTCTATTTGAAGGGAAAGATAATATTTGAAACAAGAGCAAATCTTTGAGCTTGAGCAACTGCTTAGAACAGTTTACCGCATATTGAAGCACGATATTCATACCATTTTTCGGAAGGAAATAAGTCAAAGTGAATTTACAATATTAAAGCTTCTGTCACGGAATCAATCACTAAAGGCATCTGATTTGTCAAAGATATTAAATGTATCAGCAAGTCATATTACCTCTGTTACAGACTCTCTTGTAAAAAAAGGGTACTTAAAAAGAAAAAGGTCTGAAGTCGATCGTAGAGTAGTTGATATGATCGTGACAGACATAGGAAAATCTTTAATTAAGGAATTTGGTGAAAAGAAATCAGAATATTTTTATTCAAAGTTAAAACGTTTTTCGGATGATGAAATGGCAGAGTTTGTGCGTTTATTAAATAAATTGAAGGATTAATGATATACATGAATAAAATGTTCATATAAAATGAAAATCTGTGAATTCTACCCCTCATAAAAGGGGACACTCTACTTGTATTGTTCATCTGTTGGTCTATTTCTTCTTGATAAAAAAGAATGGGTTCAATAATTGAAATAGAGTAGGTGTTATCATTTGAAGAATCTATCGATGGCGATTATTATTTTCTTTTCTTTCTTTTGCACAGATGGCTTAGCTAAGGTGAAGAAACCAGCACCTGCAGAAATGCTTCCATGGAAGGAAGTCAATGAACTTCTGCCAAGGTATTCAAAATTTATTGTAAGGGACTTAGAAACAGGGAAACAGTTTCAAGTACAACGACGAGCAGGAAGCCAGCACGCGGATGTACAACCTCTAACTGCAAAGGATACTGCCATTATGAAAAGGATATACAACGGCAGCTGGAGCTGGAAAAGACGGGCAATTATTGTTATCCATAATAAGAAACGGATTGCCGCCTCCATGCATGGAATGCCTCATGGGGCGGGTGCATTAATTAATAACTTCCCAGGTCACTTTTGTATACACTTTTACGGAAGTACGACCCATCGCCATAATTATATGGATCCATCTCATATGTTAATGATTTTCAAAGCTTCAGGTATGCTTAAACAATACTTGGCCAATGCAAGTCCGTATGAGGTGATAAGTGCTTATATCGTTGGCTATAAGCAGCAGGATCCGAAAATTGTCACTCCCATTTCTTTACAGCCAATAAAATGGGAAAATATATTACCTAATATAGAAAATGCAGCCATATCAAGTATGTTAGAATTACCGATTGAGGATTTAAAGGATGAAATATATCTTGAGGTACCTGTTGTGGTTGAATGGTTTATTAAGGGGCAAAGGAAGAGGATATATAGGGGGAATGTTCACTTAGTAAGATTTTCACCTATAGATCCATGGAAGGTGGATTCCATCACATTTTTGGAAAAAAATGATTTTTTAGGAGAATCATAAATGGGGCTGCAAAGATACCTGGCACTTAGCAGCACCCATTTCTTTTTTTCTTATTCTTTGACTTTATCAACTCTATTTTTGTTCCCCAAATTTAATAAATGTTCGCTCATCCTCTATTAAACCACAAGCTCCACATTGAATACGATAATCAGGCCCTTTATATGCTAAATGAAAAGGACTTAATTGCTCATTTGAGTACTCCTCCAGGATATCTCCTGTTTGAGGATCAAGCTTTACTGACTGTGGTACCTGCTTAATGAGATTAAATCTGCTCCGATTAGTTTTGCAATTCGGACATCGATAGGGTGTTGTCATAGTCATTTTCCTTTCTTTTTTAATTATTTTTGCCAGACAGATCTAAATTATGTAAAAAGACAGATTGGTTGCTGTTTGTAATCAATTAAAGGAGAGTAAATGAAATGATTGACTATACATTTTTACTAAACGAATATCGTTTGCTTTGGAATAATAGACGGCTAATGGAGGAAGGAACGGATGAATCCGTGTTAAAAAATGTCATCTTAAAGGAGTTAAAAGATGAAAATTCTCATCCAAGAGTGAGAAAATCTTCAGCTGAAAAATACTTCCTTGCTGTCAAAAGGATCTTGAATTCCACTCTTTCATTAAATACTAAGCTT
Source organism: Bacillus massilinigeriensis (assembly GCF_900117315.1). Classification (GTDB taxonomy): domain Bacteria; phylum Bacillota; class Bacilli; order Bacillales; family Cytobacillaceae; genus Bacillus_BE; species Bacillus_BE massilionigeriensis. The sequence continues at coordinate 2,590,597 of NZ_LT630337.1, read as the reverse complement.
TTACTTATTCAGCTTCATACAGAGTTAATGGATGAAATATAGATAGAAATCCTACCATTTCTAACCGCTAACAATAATCTATTTATCTCGCTGAAATGAGAGCCTTATACTGTTAGGGTGGATCTTATGACAAGATTCATCCAGATTTCACATTTTTCTCACAGTCCCATGTTAAATTGTTTTAAAATAGAATTATTCTTATAAGGAGAAAAGGTACATGAAGTATGTTGCGAAGATTCTCTTAGTAATGTCTATTTTCCTATTATCTGCTTGCCAAAGCGAGTCCTATTCGAAAATTTCAAGAAATCTCTCGGTATTGGCTACTGTTAATATTAAAGATATGAGTATTAGTTTTATCGATCTGGCCAATGGGAAAAAGGTGACCGAATGGAAAATGAGTCAGCCCTATTCAGGTGGGCTAATCCTTCCTGATGGGGATACGTTGCTTTTATATGGCAAACAGGTTGACACGATTGACTTGTATTCATTAGAAAAAGGAAAAAAAATAAAGAGCTGGGATGCAGGGAAAGGAATTGTCAACGCAAAGTTAATCAATAATCAAAAGGAAATTGCATTTTCTGACCAGTTCAACCATGTGGTACGTTTTTTTAGCATCAATGGAAAAGAAATAATTGATGTGAAAACTGAACGAAATCCTCTAACCTTATTAGAAAATGAAGAAAAAGGTCAATTAAATATTATTAGCTATTCATCGGAAAAAATGACAACCATCGATTTGAAAAAGAAAAAACCTATCAAAACAATAAATATCCATCCATCTGCAGCTGGTGCTATGTATGATGAGGAGAAAAATGAGATTTGGATTGGCGGACATGGAGAAGGACTCGAGCCTGAAAAAAATATTCATGTCTATAATGATGAAGGCAAGCTAATAAGAAAAATCCATGCGCCTGTCATGCCTGTGAACTTTGTAAAATACAATAAAAATATTTTTGTACTAAGTCATGGTTCCAGTACTTTGCTTAAACTAGATTCTAATGGGAAACAGATGAAATCGATTGTAATAGGGGCAAATCCTTTTGAGATGCTCATTTTTCATAATGAAATTATTGTTGCTGGTTATGACAGCAACGATATCCATATCGTGGACCCCAAATCATTGACAATCAAAAAAACGATTAAAGTAGGGAAAGGTCCATTTCAATTAATCGTAAGAGAGGGGAAATAGAGATGAACTCAATTACTATATTAATTGTAGATGACGAAGAGGAAATGCGTCATCTAATTCAAATGTATTTAGAAAACTCAGGATTTCACTGTTTGCAGGCTGCCAGTGGAACAGAGGCGTATCAATTAATTGACAATGAAAAGATAGATCTCATCATATTAGATGTTATGATGCCAAACGAGAATGGTTTTTCAGTATGTGAAAGAATTAGAGAAAAATACGAGGTACCCATTATCTTTCTCTCTGCTAAGGGAGAAGAATGGGATAAAGTTCGAGGCTTGCAGCTTGGTGGAGATGACTACATGGTTAAGCCATTAAGTCCAGGTGAATTAATTGCAAGAATTCAGTCTGTATTAAGAAGAACCGGAAATCCATCTATCGAACAGGATATACTGAAGGTGGGTAAGATTACTATCGACAAAAAGGCTCGAAAAGTGACGGTCTTAGATAAGGCCATCCCTTTAACTTTAAAGGAGTATGAACTATTAATCTATTTTATCGAACATAAGACACATGCCTTAAGCAGAGAACAAATTTTAGAAAGTATATGGGGAATAGATTACCATGGATCTTTAAGAACAGTTGATACCCATATCAAAACATTAAGAATGAAGCTCGGAATAGAGGAGTACATCCAAACCGTTTGGGGAATTGGCTATAAATTTGAGGTGCCTGAGGAATGATTTTAGGTCCGAATTCTTTATCCAAAAAATTATGGATGACCGTTTTTGCATCCATTTTCATCACTATTGCCTTCTCATTTTTATTATCGAATTTCTTCTATGAAAAGCTCTACGTAGAAAAGACGGAAAATACCTTATTAGATGAGGGGAAACGTATTGCCCATAATTATCAAGGTGGTCCGTTAACAAAGGATTTGAAAGAAAAAGTAGAATGGTATAATTCAATATCAGACACAGAAATATTTATGGTGAATAACCCTAAAGAGCTTAGCGCTTGTCTTCCGTTTGATATAGATTATCAAAGCTTAATCAAACCGGAGGAAAGGGAGCAGTTGCTAGACGGAGAGTCTATTATTAAGACGGGCTATGAGAAAAGGTTTGATAGAAAAATTGTTGCGACCATTATCCCGCTTCTTGATGAAAATAGACTTGAGGGGATTATATATTTGTACTTGCCATTAGAAAAAATCTCCGAGGTCACAAAGGATTTTTCTATATTATGGTTAGCTGCTGCGGTCTTATTCCTTGTAATCTCCTTGTTTTTTGGAACAAAATTAATACATAAATTGACTCGACCATTAAAACAGATGACTATTGCTGCACAAAAGGTATCTGAAGGAAATTATAATACTAGGGTTGATATTGACTCAAAGGATGAAATTGGTCAACTTGGTGCAGCATTTAATCAGATGTCTGCTTCCATCCAGAAGGAAGATGAACGGAAAAAGGAGTTTTTGGCTAATGTTTCTCACGAGTTAAGAACGCCTATCAGCTATGTTAAGGGTTATAGTGAAGCATTAACATCTGGAATGATAAAGGAAGATGATTTCCAAAGGTATCTTCGTTTGATTCATAGGGAAGCAGGGAGAATGGAGAGACTAGTTGGTGATATTTTTGATCTGACTAAAATGGAATCGGATGAATTTAAGCTCATCTTCTTCCCTCTTGTTTTATCACAGCTTATTGAGGATGCAGTTGAGAAATATACCCTTGTTATGAAAGAAAAAGGATTATCACTTACTCTTGAATTGGACCCTGATATTATTATCAATGGGGATGAGGGTAGATTGGAGCAGGTATTACAAAATTTGATGGATAACTCCATTCGCTATACAAAAACTGGTGGAATCACCATCAGTCTTAATAAACATCCAAAAGGTTGTATAATCGAATTGATGGATACGGGGTGTGGAATCCCAAAAGAAGATTTACAAAAGTTAACACAACGTTTTTATCGGGTAAACAAAGGAAGAACAAGAGTAGACGGTGGGACAGGATTAGGTCTTGCAATCACTGAAAAAATCATTCTTCTCCATGGAGGAGACTTGGAAATTGAAAGTGAACTTGGGAAAGGAACCTGTGTTAAAATAATTTTGCCAACGATTGATTAAACAAAAGTTGACATACTTACATGAACAAAGTAGCGGATTAAAGGAGTGCTTGAGTTGAAGAAAAGCGCAATGGTGATGATTTCAATTTTTTTATTGATTTTATTAACGTCATGCAATAAAGCAAAAAACGAAGAGGCAGTACCTCAATTTTTAGACGTAAAACTAACGGTCAATCCTGAAAAGACAAACATGAATGACCCTATTCAATTTGAAGCAAAGGTAACCTATGGGGATAAAAAGGTAAAGAATGCAGATGAGGTTGAATTTGAAATTTGGCGAGCAAAAGATGAAAGTCATGAAAAAATTGAAGTTAAGCATGACCATGATGGCATCTATACTCTGAAGAAGGACTTTTCAAAGGAAGGGACCTATTACGTTATATCCCATGTCACAGCTGAGGGCATGCACGCCATGCCAAAGAAGGAGTTTGTAATCGGGACTCCAAGTGAACCAGAAGAAAATTAAGGCTGTTTTCTCAAAGTTTGTTGTTATTTTGATGATAAATAAGTAGAGAGTAATGACTTAGCAGCCTGAATACACGTAGACTCCTGTGGGAATGCGAGAAAGGTGAGACCCCGCAGGAGCGTAGCGACGAGGAGGCTCACCGCTCGCCCACGGAAAGCGGAGTGTATTCAGGCTGCGGTTATAAAAGCAACAATCTATACGAAAACAGCCAAAATTAATAATCAGTTAAAAGGTGCCTGACACCACAAAAAATGTATCTTGAAACAAGATAAAGAATTGTGGTACTGGCACCTTTGTTTTTATAAAAAATGAAATTGACGTCTAATATATTTCTTTAACGTCAATTTCTGAATATTGCATATCAATATTTTTGGGGATTTTCACTTCAAGCACCCCTTCCTTGAACTGAGCCGTAGATCCTTTTCTTTTTACGATGGCAGGTAAGGTAATGGTATGCCGGTCCTCAAGCTCTGGAATGTGCTCGATAATTAATTGATTTGAAGTATGAAAAAGACGCAGCTGTTGTAGCCATTCTTCATTTTTTATAGGAATACGGGCATAAACATAATCATGGGTTTCAAAAACGGAGGATTGAATTTTCGAAGATGAATGATGATCGTTTTCATTAGAATTTGGATTGTTTATAGGGGAAAATCCCTTGAACAAATTCTCAGGGTTTCCCATTCCATTAAAGTTACCCTGAAAGGCTTTTTTCATCAAATCCTTTACATACTGATCAATCTCTTCCGGCTTCATCTCACTAATTATTTTTTGTATATTATTATTATGGAAGGGAAATAGATTCCAGGGAAACAACATGGTTCCTCCTTTCCATCCTTTCTTTGTATCCATACTATGCATTTACTAAGGCTAATGTTTATGGAAACTTTCTCTGTAGGGGAACATTTCCCTTAGCATAAAAAACTGCATATTATTTGCATAAATGTGATGTTCTTCTTAGTATAGATTTAAAGAACAATAAAATTTAATTATGGTGGGGTTATCATTTGTGAAAATAAAAACCGCTTTAATAACGGGAGGAGCCGCTGGAATCGGGAAAAGAACCGCTATTCAATTGGCCAAACAAGGTATTTCCGTCATTATAAATTATCGAAATAGTGAGGATAAGGCTAAGGAATTAGCCAACTTTTTAACAAATGAGTATGGAAACAAGAATTTCATTATTCAAGGGGATTTGGCGGACCTGGAGGATTGTCAGAGAGTCATAAAAGAAGCCTTTTCAATCTCACCAACGATTGATATTGTCATTCATAATGCTGGACCATACATACATGAAAGAAAGCCTATGATTGATTATTCACTCGAAGAATGGAATTATTTGATTAACGGAAATCTTAATGCTGTTTTCAATCTGTGTAAGGCATTTATTCCGAAGATGAGGGAACAAAAATGGGGAAGAATTATTACCATTGGATTTGACCGTGTGGAAACGGCCCCAGGATGGATTTACCGCTCGGCATTTGCAGCGGCAAAAACCGGTTTAGCATCATTAACAAGAACAATCTCCCTTGAAGAAGCAAGTAAAGGAATTACGGCGAATATGGTTTGCCCAGGTGATATTACAGGGGAGTGGAAGGAAGGGGATATCACGGAGGCCATCGACGTTTTGGATACTGATTCTCCTATTGGAAGACCAGGAACAGGAGAAGATATTGCAAGAGTGATTTCTTTTTTAATCGATGATCATTCAAGCTTTATTACTGGTAGTGTTATACCTGTGACTGGTGGAAAAGATGTTTTAGGAAAGATCAATAAGCTTTAAAACGAACAGTCACAATAACAAAGGTGCCTGGTATGAGCCAGACACCTTTGTTGTATACCTTATTAAGCCTCTAACAATTGTGAATCCTCTTGTTGATCATTTCCAGTTCGTAGGACATGTAGAGTATATAAATCCTTTGGAATTTCAAATAAATTAAATAAGCATCCACCTGCATTTAATTGATCATAAATTGATTTTCTTGTTTCATTTGCTTGGATAACATAAGGGAGTTTTTCGGCAGCTTTTTGAGAGCGGATATTGACCTTGCGAATTCGCATAAAGATGGTATTTATATCTAACTCATAAAATAGCTCTTTAAAGAATAAATCCTTTGCCATTTGATTGTAGCCTTTCCCATGATATTCCTTTCCAAGCCAAGTGCCTAAAAATCCTGCACCATTCTCAATATCATATAAGCTAATCGTTCCAATAGGAGCTCCCCATTCATCCAGAATGGTCCTCGAGATAACTTCTCCACGTTCTTCAGCTTCAATCGTTTGTTTGGTCATAAATAGAAATTCATCATATGATCTTGGTTTTTGGCGCACAAAAGGGAAGACATCAGGGTGCGTTATAAGTTCGTACAAAGCGTGACAATCATGAAGATCACGTTTTATGAGCATGTTAATCCCTCCACAATAAAGGGCAGTCCGATTCTACTACCTTCAGCCTAGAACCACCCTCGAAATTTTTTGTAATGTTACTAAAAAAATTTCGGGGTGGGAATCGAACCCACTAGAACCAGTATTGCTGGTGGCGCACCATTTGCCTTCCCAATTACTTTTATTTATCATTTTTATAAAACTATTTTATAATAAAATAATTCTTTCCCTTACGTATCATACTAAAATTTTTTTCAAAAGAAAATAGCTTTTTTGTAGATTTTTTTTAAAATAAATCGTCATTATTTTACATTTTTCTTGGACAATATTCTACAAATTTTCAAACACGATGAAACCGTTAATCATGGTCCATTTTGGTTTTGCAGAAAAGTGAAATGGATGATTATCCCATAGTACTAAATCGGCATCTTTTCCTTCCTCGATACTTCCTAGTCGTGAGTCAATCCCTAGGTTTCTCGCAGGGAAAATAGTGATTCCTTCAATCGCCTTCTGTTCAGACAATCCTTCTCTTACGGCAATGGCTGCAGAAACATTAAGGTATTGAATGGGAACGTATGGATGATCTGTTGTAATAGATACTTCCACCCCATGATTGGTAAGTTCCTGGTAGGTCCTCCATGTCTTGTTTTTTAGTTCAATCTTGGATCTTCTTGTTAAAGTAGGACCAACAGACACCTTCAAACCGGACTGAGCCAGTTCCTCTGCAATCAAATGGCCTTCTGTACAATGCTCAATTCTTAGGTCTAGATTGAACTCTTCTGCGAGCCTTATGGCAGATATGATATCATCTGCCCGATGCGCGTGAGCTCTAACAGGGATTTCTCTTTTTAATGCTGAAATAAGAGAAGCAGTTTTCAGAGAATGAGGATCGTCTAGTATCTGTGCCTCATAAAATGCTTCTCTTAGCATTCCCATGATCCCCATTCGGGTTATGGAATCACTATTCCCATGACTATGAATCCTTTTTGGATTTTCACCAAAGGCAATCTTTAATCCTGCTATTTCCCTAACAATCATCTTATTAATATTCTTCCCATAGGTCTTAATGACGCTAGTTGTGCCACCAATAATGTTTGCGCTTCCTGGCATTACATGAACCGTTGTGATTCCGTATTTTGCTGCATCAGTAAAGGCGGGGTCTAATGGATATACACCATCAATCGCGCGAACATGAGGACTCATTGGTTCAACCGTCTCATTGGCATCATTACCTGCCCAGCCAGTGCCTTCATCATACAAACCTAGGTGGGTGTGAACATCAATAAAGCCAGGAAACAGAAACAGGTTGTTACAATCAATGACCTCTAGATGAGAAATATTATGTAAACTGGATTCAGGCTGAATATGTGGACCTATTTTTTTGATAATTCCATTTTCTACTAGGACGTCACAATGAGGGATAGGCTTTGAGGTAACTGGACAGACGTAGGCATTTTTTAATAAATAATTCGTCATAATAGCCCCTTTCCGATAGAGATTAAATAACATTATTAAAATATATGTGTCTGTATTTGTGCATATTAAAAAACTCACCAATTGGTGAGTTTTTTCGGAAAGAGTTTTATTTTCTTTTTCTTTTCCAATTTTGAAATAGGAAATAGATGGTGAAAAATAATATAGCAATGATAATAATAGGCATTACATATGGTCTTGCATATTCCTTAATATCTTGCCAATGATCTCCAAGCTGCATTCCTAAAAGTAAAAAGAGGATGGTCCAAGGGATGATTGCTCCAACCGTATAAATAATAAATTTAGAAAGTGGCATTTTTGAAATTCCAGCCGGGATCGATATTGCATGTCTAACAACGGGTATAAATCTTGCAGTAAAAATGACTACCGTCCCATATTTATCAAACCAGTGTTCTGCAGCATCAATATGCCTTTTATGTATAAGCAAGTATCTTCCGTACCGGTCTAAAAATGGTCGACCACCGAATAATCCAATCCAGTAAAGGAAGACTTGTGCTAATGTACCACCAATAACCCCTGCAAATAGAGCACCAAAGAAGTTGATTTGGTCAATACTGATTAAATATCCACCATAGCTTAAAACAATTTCACTAGGAATGACTTCGATCATAAGTCCGAGGGCAATTCCCCAATATCCAAGTTGATTAAGATAATCAAAAATGGATAGGATAATTTCTTTCAATTAGTTACTCCTCCTTTAAAACGAAAAAAATTTAAAAGATGCCAATCAGTTGGAGGGTGATAATAAGGATTCCTAAAATCCAAACATATACGGCAAAAATTTTAAGTGAACGCTTTTTTAAATAATTAATCATCCAAACAACTGCCATATATCCAAACAGAGCGGAAGAAAGGGTAGCAATCAACAAGCTGCCAAAGCTAATTGCTTCTACATGCCCGGAAAAGAGCTCTCCAAACTGAAGAACGATTCCGCCTGCGATTGCAGGAATCGATAACAAAAAGGAGAAGTAGGCAGCAGTTTCACGATCAAGCTTTCGAAAAAGCCCAGCTGCTATGGTAAGTCCAGAACGAGAAACGGCAGGGAAAATGGCCGCTGCTTGAAACGCACCGATGAAAAGGGCGTCGCCATATTTAATGTCTACCATTTTCTTATGACCGTTTTTAATACCATCTGCACCCCAAAGGATTAAGCCAGTTAATAAAAACTCCCAGCCAATTGTAACACCCGTCTTCGATATCGTATCAAATAAGTCATTGAAAAGTAAACCAATTACCACCGCAGGCAATGTTCCTAAAATTAGTAAAAGGGATAGCTTCCCAAAAGGATTCCTAATAATTTGCAGCAATTCATTTTTATATACAACAAGAACCGCAAGTAATGTACCAACATGAAGCATCGTATCTAAGAAAAGTCCTGCTTCATCCAGTCCAAATAAATGTCTTCCTAAATATAAGTGGCCAGTGCTTGATATCGGTAAAAACTCCGTCAAACCCTGAATAATTCCAAGAATAAACGCTTCAAATTTTGACATCAATTCACATCATCCTTTTTAAAATGCTTCTGATATATAATTGTATTCAAGTTGTCCCAAACAAGAACAAAAAAAGGATGAATTCCTAGAACCATGAGAGCATAATAAGGGTAGGAAGAAATATAATAGGATGTTAAACATTGAAATTTGGATGAAACTTTTACCAAATATAAACGTAAAATAGCTATAAGGCAAGCTATTATTAAATAGGGGGAAGAAATGATGCCATCTCAGGATGAAAGATTGATTGCAGCGGCTATATATGTAGTAAGTTTTTTTACTGCATTTATCGGACCACTCATAATATGGTTAATAAAAAAAGATGATTCTCCATTTATTGATTATCATGGTAAAGAGTATTTAAACTTTTTGATTTCATATGCCGTATATTCTGTTATTAGTGTTGTATTAATGCTAGTTCTAATCGGTTTTATATTAATATGGGTAGTGGGATTATTAGCGTTTATTTTTACTATCATTGCCGCAGTAAAGGCATACGATGGTCAAACATATCGAATACCACTAGTCTTTCGAGTTATTCATTAAGTTCAAGGAGTGTTGAGTCTGTTTGAATCAACCTCCTTTTTTAGGTGTTCTATTTAACTTTTTAGCTTAACAAGTGGTTAACTTACTATTAAAATGGAATTATCTTTCGTTGGAGGACTATTTTACTAGAGTAGTCTTTTTATGTAAAAAGGGGGTATTCAAATGGAATTTTTAGAGGCAATCAATTGGGGGCTCATTGCGCCTTTAGTAGTCATTCAGCTTATTCTGCTTGCAGTCGCAATCATTGATTTAATTCGAATTGACAAGGCAAATGGACCGAAATGGGTATGGGCAATAGTTATCATCTTTATTAATATTATTGGACCCATTATTTACTTCCTATTTGGAAGGAGAAATCAATAATGACCATCATACATGTGGAAAATTTGAAAAAAAGCTTTCAAAGCAATGAGGTCATTAAAGGGATTTCTTTCGGACTTGAAGAGGGGCAATGCATAGCATTATTAGGTGCAAATGGTGCAGGAAAAACAACCATTTTAAAAATGCTTTCAGGTTTGATGAAGCAAAGTTCAGGTAAGATTATTTTTGATGGCATTCAAAAGGGAGACGACCTCCGAAAATACATCGGTTATTTACCACAGTTTCCTGTCTTCTATGAGTGGATGACGGGAAGGGAATTTCTGGAGCATGTTGGGAAGCTTGCTGGACTTCCAGGTAAAGAAGCGAAGGAAAGAACTGTAGAGCTACTTGAGCTCGTTGGGATTCTTGAAGCAAAAAATAGAAGAATTGGAAAATACTCTGGTGGGATGAAGCAGCGTCTCGGAATCGCACAAGCGATTATTCATAAGCCGAAGCTTGTGATGCTCGATGAACCAGTTTCTGCTTTGGATCCTTTTGGCAGGAGAGAGGTATTACAATTAATTGAAAAGTTAAAGAAGGAAACGACCGTGCTCTTTTCAACACATATTTTAAATGATGCTGAAGAAGTGTGTGATGAAATTATGTTCCTTCATAAGGGTGAAATCGTGGAGTCAGGTACTATGGAGGAGCTTCGTTCAAAGCACCAGCAAGCCAGTATCGACATTGTTCTACAAGACAAAGCTGAGAAGTTTATGGATCAATTTAAGGATCACCATTTAATTCAATCCTATACCATTGATGGAAACAGATGCAGTGTTATTGTAACTAATATAGAAGAGGCAAAACAGGCATTCTTAAAAGAAATTATAGTGAATAATTGGCCACTAATAAAATTTGAGCTTAGTAGAACCAGTCTTGAAGATGTGTTTATGAAGGTGGTGCAAAAATGAGGCAATGGTTTACGCTTTTACATAAAGAGCTATTAGAGATGATTCGTAATTTTAAATTGATTTGGGTACCGATTGTTTTTATTCTATTAGGTGCTTCAGAGCCCCTAACAACCTATTATATGCCACAAATACTAGATTCTGTTGGGGGACTTCCAGAGGGGGCAGTTTTTGAAATGCCGGAGCCATCACCTGCTGAGGTATTTTTTAGTAGCTTAAGTCAATACGATATGCTAGGTGTTCTAATTATTGTCCTAACGATTATGGGAACCATTTCAGGTGAAAGAAAAAGCGGAGTGGTTGAACTCATTTTGGTCAAACCAGTATCTTTTACTTCTTTTATTACATCAAAATGGGCTAGCGGACTTATTCTTTTATTTCTATCTTACTTTGCAGGGTTAATTGTCTCATGGTATTATGTAGGAATATTATTTGATTGGATTCCATTTATAGATTTTCTGTATAGCTTTATTATCTACGGTATTTGGTTGTCATTGGTGGTTACCTTAACCATTTTCTTTAATAGCTTCTTGAAATCGCCAGGTGTTGTTGCATTTTTATCACTAGCTGTTGTTCTAATCCTGAATATTGTTTCAAGTTCTTTATCCACAGTAATGGAATGGAGTCCAGCTCAGTTATTGAACTATACGAGTGAATTCTTAATGAAGGGATCCTGGCCTGAAGAGACATTCATAGCATCAATCATTGCGATTGTAGGAATGGTCATATTACTGGTTTCTAGCATTCTTATTTTTAGAAAAAAAGAATTAGCAGTATAATTGTTGTATATACTATGTGGCTGACCAAAAGGGGTGCGAGGGTACCTGATCAATTTGGTTGGCCTTCTTTTCTTTTCAAAAACTTGTAAAAGAACAGGTATCTTATTATGCTTATATAATAGTATTTGAAAATAGAAAGGGAGATTATTGTGTTACATGATTTCGGATTAGTTCTTGAAGGTGGAGGGATGAGAGGAGTATATACAGCAGGTGTCCTTGAATATTTTCTTGAACAAGAGATCTTTTTTCCTTATGTGATTGGTGTCTCAGCAGGCGCTGGAGTAGCGGCCTCCTACCTTTCGAAGCAAAAGGGAAGAAATAAAACGGTCAATATTGATTACGTGTCGGATCCTCGATATTTGTCATTGAAAAATTATTGGAAGAATAGAGAGCTTTTTGGGATGGATTTTATTTTTGGTGAGATTCCAAATAAGCTAGTGCCCTTTCATTATGATGTGCTGCTAGAACAGAATCCTGCTGAATTTGTTATTGGAACAACGGACGTTGTAACGGGAGAGCCTGCCTATTTTCATAAAAAAGATTATGGGAATGACATATTAACGGTGATGAAGGCCTCAAGTTCATTACCATTTGTTGCTCCAATTGTTGAATTTCAAAATCAAAAATTACTTGATGGTGGAATCAGTGATCCCATTCCAATAAAAAAAGCACAAAAGGATGGAAATAAAAAAAATATTGTTGTTTTAACTAGAAATGAAGGATACCGAAAAAAGCCATCGAGATTCCAATATTTAGTAAAAAGGAAGTATCCTGAATTTTCCGGGCTTCAGATGGCTCTTGCCAATCGTTATCGAAAATATAATGAGACAATTGAATACCTGGAGGAGGAAGAAAAGAAAGGAAATGTCCTAATCATTCGACCTCAAGTTCCTCTTGAAGTAGGCCGAGTGGAGAGAAATCCAAAGAAATTACAAAGTCTATATGACCAGGGATATCAAGATGCCCAGAGAATGAAGGATCAAATTCAATCACTATTATGACAGTGAATCATCCTAAAGTAATCATATTCATAGCGTAGGTTAATAGAATATTTAGTAGGATTCCCTTCATAAGGAGTATACGTTATGAATATTCGGCAATATTATCGATTATCGGCCATGATGTCACTGAATGCAAGCTTAGTATCGTTGTTACCAATTATTCTATTTTTGATTGGAATTATTCAGTTTCCTTCGAAGATGTGGTTGGTCATTGCATCTATTCCTTTTATTGTTTATAGTTTTATCTGTTTTCAAAACTATCAGCGACAAAGCAGGCGTTATGAGGAAATTGATGAGATACAAGAGACAGAAAAGAAGCTGACCATTTTCAATCAGTCTCAAATTCTCCTTTCCTTCCTTCCAGCCCCTTCCATAAGAATGGTTCTATTTGAACCAAACGGAAGGATGGTTGGAGAAGTTAAGGATATGAATTTTAAAAGTTTTCGTTGGTTTTTGCCCTACTTTGTTGATAAGCTAATTCCAAAAAAATATGGTTTGTATAATGAAAATCAACAATTGTTGGCTGTTCTTTATGTTAATAAAAGGGAAATAAATTTATTGAATCCTATAGGACAAGCTATTGGTTCAATTATACAAACGGAAAAAAAAGGAAAAAAGGAAACCTGGTGTTTCAAGGAAAAAATATGGACGATCTCAAAGGAGCCTTTTTATACAGATATTCGGATTCGATATGAGGACTTAGAATTAGCTCTTCTTAAAAAGGGCTGGATGCCAATAGAATGGGAAAGGTATTTTAAGGATGCAAACACTCCTGTTTTGACTATCCAACAAGGATTAACAGACGAAGAAAGGCTGATTCTCTTCGGATTAGTAGCAAAATATTTTTGCTACAGAGAACATTAGATGAAAAAAATAGTGAGGTAAAGGAAGCTCAACGAAAAAGCGCGGGCTTCCTTTTTATATTAATTGATTCTAATTTGTTGGTAAGCTTTTATTGAACATTCCTAAAAAATATGGCAATCTTACCATATAGTAATCTGAAAAAAGTTGAATGATGCAATACGTTGGAGGGTTTAAAATTGCAATTGAAAATAACAAAATGTCACGGTTCTGGAAATGATTTTTTACTAATCGATGAAATAACCAATGATTATGCTTTTTCGGAAAAGGAATGTGCGGATTTAGCAAAGGCCTTATGTAATCGGAATACTGAATTGGGAGCGGATGGGATTCTATTTGTTTTAAAGAGCGATCATGCGGATGGTCGAATGAGGGTTTTTAACTCTGATGGTTCAGAAGCTTCTATGTGTGGGAATGGCCTACGCTGTGTTGCTAGGTATGTTTGTGAGCTCCTTGGGAAGGATTCTGCAGTTATTGAAACTATGAGGGCAGACCTTGAAGTGGAAAAACAAGAAGATATTTTCCCTGGAATTCCAACCTATCAGGTGGAAATATCCCCAGTATCTTTTCGATTAAATGATCTACCATTGTCATTAGATCAAGAGACTTTAATGAATGAAAAGATTACTCGTCTATCCGATGAACTGACATTTACAGCAGTAGCCGTGCCTAACCCACATTTGATTTCGATTGTTGATACAGATGTTATTCAATCTGAGACACAGAAACAAATAAGTGAATATGTTAATGGTCCAAACGAATTATTCCCAGATGGTGTCAATGTGAGCTTTGTAAAACCATTTGAAAATGGACATATTTATGTCAGAACCTTTGAAAGAGGTGTTGGTTTCACCAATGCTTGTGGTACTGCGATGTCTGCCTCTAGTTTAGTTACTTGCTTACAGGGGATTAATGAAATGGAGAAACCGATTCAGGTCTATAATAATGGAGGAAAGGTTCGTTGTGTTGTCCACGATAACGAAGGAAAGTACAAAATTGATCTAATTGGGAATGCCACTTACATGTATCAAGTCGTTGTTCAAGTTAATTTAGAACATCCTGAAGCATTTGAAATGGGAGAGAAATTCCTATTTGCTGCTGAGGAAGAGAGATATGCTGAATTACAAAAGGATGCAAAAGACTATATTTCTAAATGGATGTAAATTCATTGATATGGTAGCCGATTTTTCTTAAAAATCGGCTACTTTTTGAATTGGGAAGTTCGGTGGTATGATTTTATCGGACAAGGTTTCCATTATTTGAGTAAAAACAACCCAATGATCGAAATTAACGGACAGAGAATTCGCTATTGGTAAAAAAATAGTAGGAAAAGGGCTGAATTTTGGCTATTAGCGGAACGTGAGTCTGATAAGCTCCCAAAAATGGGCAATTTATTATTGATAACGGAACGAGGGTCCGTTACGGCCAAGACTTCTACTTTCTTTTCAAGAAATCCAATATCGGATCAAAATTCTGTTCTTCCTTTACCTGAAAGTACGATTGAAAGGGATCTCCTTCAGTATTAATTCTTTTAACCATCATAGGAATTTGAAATTGATCGATTGTTAGCTTTTCGTTAACTTCCTCCCAAAAGAGTGGAGTCGCTACTGTTGCGTTTTCTCTTCCCCTTGGGGAGTATGGTGCAATAATGGTTTTTCCTTCCGCATGCTGAACATAGTCTACATACAAGCGTTTGCCTCGATTTTTTTTCAATCTCTCAATTGTAAAAGAATCAGGATCCTTTGAGACTAAATAATCCGCAATAAAGGAAGTGAACAATCTAGTTTCATCAAAGGTATATCGGTTTTCCGGCAAAGGAATATAGATTTGAAGACCTTTACTTCCAGAGGTCTTGATAAAACTAATTAATTGCAAGTGGTCAAAAACCTCCTTCATGTAAATGGCGGCCTTTATTGCAAGATGAAAGGCATCCTTTGAAGGAGGATCTAAATCAAAAACAATTTCACTGGGACCAGTACTTGATATAGTTTTAAAAGGAATGTGAAATTCAAAGGCAATCTGATTTCCGAGCCAAAGAAGGGTTTTAATATTGTTGCAAACCAAATAGTTTATCCCATCTTCTATATGTGTTTTGACGAAATCTGGTGCGTAATCTGGACTATTTTTTTGATAAAAGGCTTCTCCAAATATCCCATGTGGGTAGCGAATGACTGTTAACAAGCGGTCCTGTAAAAATGGGAGCATATAAGGGGAAATCTCTCTTAAATAATGGATATAGTCCATTTTACGAATCGCGGGCTTTTCCCATAATGGTTTGTCTGGATGAGTAACTTCCACATCTTGTGGAAGGTTTTTTTGCTGTTGAAACATTTTATCAAAGGTGCAATCCTTGGGCTTCAAATCAAAACGAAAGCGATCAAAATGGGGTTCACGCATTCCTTCCTGGTACCACTCTAAATATTTAAGCTCAACACATATTCCGGGCTCTACATAAATAAATTGGTCATCCTCCTTTGACTTATTTTCTTTTATGATTGAATATAGTGCATCTTTTTCCTCAGGCTTTATACCAAATAGAAAAGCACCAATAGGAAGAACTCGTTCTTCCTTAAGGACCCCAACATAAAAGTAGCCATTAGCTTTTTCAAAGGCAGTCACAAAACAAGAAACATATTTCCAATTTTTATATTTTATCCAGGTTGTGGTTCTCTTTCCCTCTTCCCATATATTATTTTCCCGTTTAGCGACGATTCCTTCCCCATCATTCAAGATGACTTTTTCCCAAATCTCTTCAAAGTGGTTATAAAATGGGATCAATTGAAGTAACTGCGTACTATTGTTATTAGGCTTTAACGGGAGGGAGCATGACTGAAAAAAATCCTTTAGTGTTTCCTTTCTTTTTAAATAGGTCATTTCCTTTGTCGACTTTCCTTTTAGCATTAATACATCAAAAATTAATAGCATGCAGGGAGCCTTGAATGCCTTTTCTCTTATACGTTCTTGTGAACGCATTCTTCCTCTTACTTGCAGATTACCGAAATTTGCTTTATAGGGGTTCTCTAAAAAGACCAATTCTCCATCTAATACAAAGGGTAAAAATGGTTTGAATTGATCTGCCCATTTTTCCAGGAACTCTTTCATTTCGGGGAAAATTTCAAGTAAAGATTTCCCGTTCCGACTGATTAATTGAATTTCTTTGTCCCAGTGTAGGATTGCTCGAAAACCATCATATTTTACTTCATAAAACCAATCTTTCCCTCTTGGGACATCAAAGGATAAACTTGGCAGCATAGGTTTCATCATTCATAATCCTCTCAATTCCTTTTCAATTAATTTTCCCAAAGGATAAGATTACTCCTCTACCAAATGTTGAAATACATGCTTCGCAATTGTTTACATAAATTAAGAAGAAATAAGGTAGGAATGGAGAAATGGTATGCATACTATGTGGAAAGGAAGCATTAGCTTCGGTCTTGTTAATATTCCAATAAAACTACATGCTGCAACGGAAGACAAGGATGTAAAGCTTCGAACACTTCACAAGAAATGTCATGCACCGATCAAGTATGAAAAGATTTGTTCAGCGTGTGAGGAAGAAGTTAAACCTGATGAAATTGTTAAGGCATATGAGTATACAAAAGGGAAATTTGTCGTTCTTGATGAAGAAGATTTAGAAAAGTTAAAGAAGGAAAATGAAGACAAGGCTGTAGAGATTATCGATTTTGTAAAAATGGAACAAATTGATCCTATATATTACGACAAATCGTATTATATGTCTCCCCATGAGGGTGGGGGAAAGGCCTACTCCTTGCTAAGAAAGGCATTAGAGGAGTCTGAAAAGGTCGGTCTCGCCAAAATCATTATTCGTGCGAAGGAACAGCTTGCTGTAATTCGAGTTTATAATAACACATTAGTCATGGAAACAATCCATTATCCAGATGAGGTTAGATCGGCGGGAGATGTTCCAAATGTTCCTTCAGAGGATAAAGTGACGAAAAAGGAATTAGACACAGCGATATTGCTTATTGACCAATTAACCACCGATTTTGAACCGGAAAAATATACGGATGATTACCGTACGGCTCTACTTGAGCTTATTGAAGCTAAGAGAACTGGAAATGAGGTGGTAACATCTGCTGAAAAAGAGGTTAAATCGAATGTTACTGACTTAATGGCTGCTCTTCAGGCCTCTATTGACAGAACAAAGCCCCAAAAGGAAACAAAGACAAGGAAAAGAACGACAGCAAAAACAAAGGAACGAAAGCAGGCATAGAAATGAATTCAATGTTACAGTTTTTCATCTTTACCGATTTTGCCACTAGGCAAAGTCGTTTTTTTATAGGAAGAATCCCAACTTCTGCAATATAATAAAAGTATACGTTTGACTGGAGGTGGTATATGGTGGAAAAATATATTCTATCATTAGATCAAGGAACAACAAGCTCCCGGGCAATTCTTTTTAATAAAAAAGGGGAGATTGTCCATATTGCCCAGAAGGAGTTTACGCAATACTTCCCAAAGCCAGGCTGGGTAGAACATAATGCCAATGAAATATGGGCATCCATATTATCCGTGATAGCTGAAGTGCTAACCGAGTCTGGAAAAAAGGCAGAGCAGATAGCTGGTATTGGGATTACCAACCAAAGGGAAACGACAGTCGTTTGGGACAAGGAAACAGGAATTCCTATCTATCATGCAATTGTGTGGCAATCAAGGCAGACGAATGAAATATGTGAGGAGCTTAAGGAGAAAGGGTATAATCAACTTTTCCGAGAAAAGACGGGTTTACTCATTGATCCATATTTTTCAGGGACGAAGGTTAAATGGATTCTTGACCATGTGGAAGGAGCCCGTGAAAAAGCAGAACAAGGGAAGCTTTTGTTAGGAACGATTGATTCATGGTTGATATGGAAGTTATCAGGAGGGAAAGCCCATATCACCGATTACTCTAATGCCTCTAGAACCTTGTTGTACAATATCCATAAGCTTGAATGGGATAAAGAGCTGCTTGAAATATTAGGTATTCCGAAGTCAATGCTTCCAGAGGTCAGACCATCATCAGAAGTCTATGCTAAAACAGCCTCCTACCATTTCTTTGGTCAGGAAATACCAATAGCAGGGGCAGCTGGGGATCAGCAGGCAGCGCTATTTGGCCAGGCTTGCTTCAACGAGGGGATGGCAAAAAATACATATGGCACCGGCTGTTTTATGCTTATGAATACTGGCAATAAGGCAGTTCAATCACAGCATGGTTTGCTTACCACGATTGCATGGGGGTTAAACGGAAAAGTAGAATATGCCCTTGAGGGAAGTATCTTTGTTGCTGGTTCAGCCATTCAGTGGCTTAGAGATGGCTTAAGGATGCTAAAGAAGGCAAAGGATAGTGAAGCATATGCATTAAAGGTTGGTTCAACCGATGGCGTATATGTCGTCCCAGCTTTTGTCGGCTTAGGGACACCTTATTGGGATAGCGATGTCCGTGGTGCCGTATTTGGTTTAACCAGGGGTACAACAAAGGAGCATTTTATTCGAGCAACATTGGAGTCATTAGCCTATCAGACAAAGGATGTTTTAGCAGCAATGGAAGCTGATTCGAAAATCGAACTAAAAACATTGCGTGTTGATGGAGGAGCTGTCTCGAATCATTTCCTCATGCAATTTCAAGCAGATCTATTGAATGTTCCGGTAGAAAGACCAAAGATTAACGAAACAACAGCACTTGGTGCCGCTTATTTAGCTGGCCTCGCAGTCGGTTATTGGACGGATCAAGCTGAAATTTCTAAGCAATGGGTTATAGAACAGTCATTTATTCCAGAAATGGATGAGCAGAGACGAAAGCTTTTATATTCTGGCTGGAAAAAGGCTGTTCATGCCGCTATGGTCTTTAAATAATTGGGTCCCATAAGAAGAGAACATCCCCTGTAAAAGGAAAGGAGTTCTCTTTTCATTTTTTTGCCATTCCAACATACATTTACAAAGTGAGGCGCAATGTTGGGAGGAGGATCATGAATTTTTCTAATAAAAATCGCGAGGCTTTTGTGGATAAATTAAAGTCTGAAAAGCATGACCTTATCATTATTGGGGGTGGGATAACAGGTGCAGGTATTGCTTTAGATGCGACTACACGAGGAATGAAGGTGGCTCTAATTGAAATGCAGGATTTTTCTGCAGGCACATCCAGTCGCTCTACAAAGTTAATACACGGGGGACTTCGCTACCTGAAACAATTGGAAATAAAAATGGTATCGGAGGTTGGAAAGGAAAGATCGATTGTTTATGAAAATGGCCCACATGTCACAACACCAGAATGGATGCTTTTACCCATATACAAGGGAGGAACCTTTGGAAAATGGAGCACCTCCCTCGGATTAAGAATCTATGACTATTTAGCAGGGGTAAAAAAGTCTGAAAGGAGAATGATGCTCAATAAGAATGAGACATTAGCTCGTGAGCCACTATTAAATAAGGAGGGTTTAAAGGGAGCAGGATATTATGTAGAATATCGGACAGATGATGCTCGGTTAACCATTGAAGTAATAAAAGCAGCTAATGAAAAAGGGGCAACAGCAGTCCATTATTCAAAGGTTGAAAAGCTGCTTTATCAAGACGAAAAGCTAGTTGGAGTTCTAGTATCGGATCAACTAACTGATGAGATTTATGAGATTTATGCAGACTATATTATTAATGCTGCTGGTCCATGGGTGGATACCATTCGTGAATTGGACCGCTCAAATCATGGTAAATATCTAAACCTGACAAAGGGTGTGCATTTAGTTTTTTCTCAGTCTAGATTTCCTTTAAAACAGGCAATTTACTTTGATACAAATGATGGAAGGATGGTGTTTGCCATTCCTCGCGAAGAAAAAACGTATGTCGGAACAACAGATACCTTTTATGAATGGAATCCAATCTATCCAAAGGTAACCTCAAAGGACAGAATCTATCTTTTACAAGCAATAAATGAGCGGTTTCCGAGTATTCATCTGGATGAAAATGATATTGAATCGAGTTGGGCAGGTGTTAGACCGCTCATTTCAGAAGAAGGGAAGAAGCCTTCCGAGATTTCTCGTAAGGATGAAATATGGGAGTCGAGGTCTGGATTGATTACAATTGCAGGCGGAAAATTAACAGGTTATCGAAAAATGTCAGAAGAAGTGGTTGATTTGATTGTTAAAAAATCTAAGGAGGAAAATGGAAGACGTTATCCTAACTGTAAAACAAAGCATTTTCCCATTTCTGGAGGAAATGTGGGTGGATCAAAGGGGTTCAAAGATTACTTACATGTCCATACAAAAAAGGGCATCTCAATTGGGCTAACAGAAGAGGAGGCTAGGCAATTAACGATCAAGTATGGTTCAAATGTTAGCGTTTTGTACAAAATAATCGCTTGCGAAAAGGATATAGCTGACCGTTACCAACTGCCTATCCTCCTTTTTGCCAAGCTTAAGTATGGTCTTGAAGAAGAAATGGTTGTCACACCTGTCGACTTTTTTAGTCGAAGAACGGGAGATTTATTATTTCATTTGGACGTTGTCAAAAAGTATAAGGATGAGGTTATAGTTTTTTTAAAAGATTACTTCGGATGGAACCGAAGGATGGAACAAATCATGAAAGAAGAAATGGAAATAGCCATTCAAACGGCAACAATTTCAATGGAAGAGAAATAATTTTAAAAGTTCTATAGACAAATAAGAAAAAAAGTATTATAATAATAATTCTTGTGTTTGGATATTAGACTTTGAATAATATCATCATGAAGAAATATATAAATAGTTTTACTCTTTAGATTGTATAGTTTTGTGTGTTTCCAGAGATTTTTAACCCACTTTGTAACAAACCTCTTTTATACACGTAATATAACCCCAATATATCAATGAGTATTTTTCCTTGAAACTATTAGAGAACCTGATTCTAAGAGGCGCGGTCTAGGAGCCGTATTGATGAAAGAGAGGTAGGGCTTTCGTTGTTTTAGGTTTTGTGCAGAATAAAAAGAATGTCCAAATACATGACGATAAGGTTGACCCAATTGGTAATGACAGTGAATGTTCCCTGTCATACCATTGAGTCGGCCTTTTTTGATATATCTGAAAAGACGAACAATTTTTTGAAATAATCTTGAAATATATGTGCTCTATGCTATTATGTGAGTAGAAAAAAATTAGGGATTCGCAGTAACTGACGACAATATGGAATAAACCATAGGGGAGCTGCGTTCAAGAATAGCCGGTCGTCTGGGCAGAGATTAGGGTACCCTGTCTCTTTTTACCAATTCCGGGGAGTGAAAGAAATGGAAAAATTGATTTTAGATGGAAACAAAGTATCGAATGCAGTAAAAGACAGTTTAAAGGTAAGGATTGAACGATTAAAGGAACAAGGAGTTGAACCTTCTTTAGTTACGATTCTAGTAGGAGCCGACCCTTCATCAGCTACCTATGTAAAAATGAAAGGAAATGCATGTAACCGCCTAGGTATTATATCTCGAAAAATCCATTTGCCTAACGATACAACGACAGAGACTTTATTAAAAACCATTGATGAATTAAATGAAGATAATAGTGTGCACGGAATCCTCCTTCAGCATCCAGTACCAAGTCATATTGACGAACGGAGAGCATTTGAGGCGATTGCGCTTGAAAAGGATGTTGATGGAGTAACAAGCTGGGGTTATGGTCAAACTGCACTAGGTTTTGGCATTTTCCCTTCCTGTACACCAGCAGCAATCATGAAAATATTAGAGCATTATGATCTTTCAGTGGAAGGAAAGCATGCAGTAGTTGTGGGAAGAAGCCCAATATTAGGAAAACCAGTTTCAGCACTCTTGCTAAATGAAAATGCTACGGTTACAACCTGTCATTCCTACACGAAAAATCTACCGGAGATTTTGAAAATGGCTGATGTAGTGGTTGCAGCTGTGGGAAAACCAAATTTTATTAAGGGCGAGTGGCTAAAAGAGGGTGCCATTATCCTCGATGCCGGTTATAACAAGGGGAATATTGGTGACGTGGAATATGAGTCTTGCTATGAAAAGGCATCTGCAATTACCCCAGTACCAGGGGGCGTCGGCCCAGTCACCATCTCTATGCTTTTGAAACATACTGTTGATGCAGCTGAAAGAAAATTATCAATGGATAACTGAGATTGAGATTTAATTAATATTTACTTAAAAGAGCGCAATTATGTGCTCTTTTTTAGTTAGAGATTTTAAAAAAATAAATTCCTATCGAAATACTAGGGTTGACATCAATGGAATATGTGATATTATTTAGAATAATAAAATAATTAAACTTATCCAGAGTGGTGGAGGGATCTGGCCCTATGAAACCCGGCAACCTACAAGCTGATGCAAGGTGCTAACTCCAGCAAAATGAATAATTCATTTTGAAAGATAAGGTATATGCCTACAGGTCTTTCCAAATGGAAGGATTTTTTTATTCAGGTGATAGACCTTAATAAGTTTGTCCACGGGGATAAGATAGGTGGGAGGAAATTGAGTGGTCAAAAAGCTAGGGAAAGATGACCAATTGGATCATGTTATTCCTAAATTAAGAGAGATGTTACATTCAATGGGTCATGGATCAATTACACTCATAATCCAAGATGGCAATGTGATTCAAATTGAGAAGAACGAAAAAGTGAGGCTTAAATAAGGGTGAGATGCTGACTAGAAAACTAGAGGCGTCCTAACCATGAGAAATATTTTTTTCACATGGTTGGGGCGTCTCTTTTTGATTCACAGAGAAGTGATTTTGGTTTATTGAAAATGAATGCAAAAGGATGATTAACATGCTTACTTACGAAGAATGGGTAAAACCAACGGAGGATTTTGAGGTAGACGAAACCTTTAAAGGAGCAATGAATGTCTTAAGCTGGGCATACGAGCACTACGGAAAGGAAATCGTATATGCCTGCAGTTTCGGTATAGAAGGGATTGTATTAATCGATCTAATTTCCAAAGTAAACCCAAATGCAAAAATTGTCTTTCTCGATACCGATGTTAACTTTAAAGAAACCTATGAAACTATTGAAAGGGTAAAAGAAAAATATCCTCAATTAAATATTGTGTTAAAGAAGCCTGAATTGACACTTCAACAACAGAGTGAGCTTTATGGGAAAAATTTATGGGAAACAAATCCTGATCAGTGCTGTCAAATTCGTAAGCTGACTCCATTAAAAGAAACATTATCAGGGGCAAAGGCATGGATTTCTGGACTTAGGAGAGAGCAGTCGGAAACAAGAAGAGAGGTTGAATTCATTAATTTAGACCCTAAATTTCAATCGATTAAAGTATGCCCGCTGATTCATTGGACATGGAAGGATGTGTGGAGATATGTTCACAAAAATAATCTTCCATACAATCCTTTACATGATCGAGGGTATCCAAGCATAGGTTGTTCTCATTGTACTGCACCGGTATTTTATGAAGAGGATATGAGAGCAGGTAGGTGGAAGGGAAAAGGGAAGACTGAATGTGGTCTTCATTAAGAGAGGATAACCTCTTTGTTTAATGTTTTTGGCATCCTCATCAGTTTGTTTTTTGCAATGAATATTGGTGCGAGTGGTGCAGCCGCATCAATGGGGGTTGCCTACGGCTCAGGTGCAATCAAAAATGCGCGAAATGCGTTAATTATTTGTTCGATTGGTGTATTTTCTGGAGCCATTTTAGGTGGGGGTGAAGTTGTTAAGACGATTAGCTCGGGAATCATTCCACAGGAAATGATTTCGGTAAAGGTGGTCATAATTATTCTCATATCCGCTACAAGCTCGCTGTTTTTGGCCAATTTAATTGGAATCCCGTTATCTACGAGTGAAGTAACAGTGGGCGCGGTTGTTGGAATAGGAGTTGCTTACAAGGTTCTATTTATTGACTCATTATTAACCATTATGATGTTTTGGGTGTTAGTTCCTGTAACTGCTTTTTTCATCACCTGGCTGCTTGGTAAAGGATTATTTTTATTGAGGAAGAAAGGCCATACGTTTGAACATCACTCCCTTACGTACATCTTAATCATCGCAGGTTTTTTTGAAGCTTTCTCAGCCGGAATGAATAATGTAGCAAATGCTGTAGGTCCGCTCGTAGCAGCAGGGCTCCTGTCAATTGAAAACGGTACTTGGATTGGTGGCCTATTTGTCGCATTGGGTGCGGCTTTTCTAGGGAAACGCGTCCTTGAGACGAATGGTAAAAAGATTACCCAATATGAAAAAACGGAGGGTATTTTGATTTCATCCACAGGTGCTGGTCTCGTCATCATCAGCTCACTTTTTGGATTACCTGTTCCACTTACACAAGTCACATCTTCATCCATTATTGGGATTGGAATGGCTAAGAATGGAAGTCGTATTTTACAAAAGAGTATTGTTAAGAAGATTTTTAGTATTTGGATTGTCTCACCGCTCTTTTCTTTAACCATTTCATACTTTTTGGTCAAGCTCTTTTTAGATTTTGATGTCTATTCCGTGATCATTCCACTTTGCGTCATTATTGCAGCTTTAGGTGGAAATGTTCTATTAAGAATTATTAATGAAGAAAAGCGATCGATCTATGAAGATGGTGGAGGCATTTAACTATATAGCCTACTATTTGTATATTAAAAGGAGGAATTAGAATGAGTCTATTACCGCATGGTGGAGTGCTTGTTCAAGCATATCATCCAGATGAACAGCTACAAGCCTTGGAAGCAGAAATCCAAATTGATGCCATGGCCTTAAGTGATTTAGAGTTAATCGCTATAGGTGGCTATAGTCCAATTAATGGTTTTTTAAAGGAACAGGATTACAATCGAGTAGTTGACCAGATGAGGTTACAGGATGGTACCGTTTGGAGTATTCCAATTACTTTGCCTGTAAAAGAAGTGCAAGTGAAAGGGATAAAGCTAGGGGAAAGAGTACGCCTTGTCCATGAAGGTGTAGCCTACGGTGCGATAACCGTTGAAGAAATATATATACCTGATAAGTGGAAGGAAGCCCAAAATGTATATGGAACAACGGATTTAGCTCATCCTGGAGTAAAAAAACTATTTGAACGCGGGGATGTATATGTAGGAGGAGAAATTACACTAGTAAAAAGACCAGCAAAGCCTTTTGCAGAATTCACCTTTGATCCTCAGGAGACACGAGCGATTTTTGCAGAAAAGGGCTGGAAAACTATTGTTGGTTTTCAAACAAGAAATCCGGTTCATCGCGCCCATGAATATATTCAAAAGGCTGCCTTAGAAACAGTCGATGGACTCTTTTTAAATCCACTTGTTGGAGAGACAAAATCAGATGACATACCCGCAAATATCCGAATGGAAAGCTATCAGGTTCTGCTACAAAACTACTATCCTGAAAACCGGGTGTTTTTAGGTGTATTTCCAGCAGCTATGCGTTATGCAGGGCCAAGAGAAGCGATATTTCATGCATTGGTCCGAAAAAATTATGGTTGTACTCATTTTATAGTTGGACGTGATCATGCCGGAGTCGGAGATTATTATGGTACATATGATGCACAGAAGATTTTTGATCAATTTAAGGAAGAGGAGCTTGGTATTAAACCACTGAAATTTGAGCACAGCTTCTATTGCCAAAAATGCGAGGGCATGGCCACAACCAAAACCTGCCCACATGATAAAAGAGACCATGTCATTTTATCTGGTACAAAGGTGAGAGAGATGTTAAGAAATGGAGAAATACCTCCTAGTACTTTCAGTCGTCAAGAAGTCGTAGAGGTTTTGATTAATGGACTAAAACAAGAGGTAGGAACATTTTAAGGGGGATTTAGCTTGAGCGGGAAGGTCCAAAATATCGTTTGGCATGACACATCAATTACAAAAGAAGAAAGAAGGGTTAGAAACAAACATCATAGTTTTATTATTTGGTTTACCGGTCTTTCGGCATCAGGAAAATCGACGGTGGCTAATGCGTTGGCAAGAAGGCTTTTTGATGGTGAAAAACAAGCCTTCGTTCTAGATGGTGATAATGTTCGTCATGGATTAAATAAGGATTTAGGCTTTGATGAAAAGGATCGAAAGGAAAATATTCGTAGAATTGGAGAAGTATCTAAGCTATTAATTGAAAGCGGACAAATCGTTTTGACAGCCTTTATTTCACCTTATCGGGAGGATCGTAATGTGGTAAGAGGATTGGTGGAAGCAGATGAGTTTCTCGAAGTGTATGTGAAATGCTCTGTTGAGGAGTGTGAGCGGCGAGATCCTAAAGGCTTATACAAAAAAGCGCGAAAACAAGAAATCGCTCACTTCACAGGGATTAGTGCCCCCTACGAGGAGCCGCTTCACCCAGAAATCGTTTTAGACACTGAAGATTTCTCCATTGAGGAATGTGTACAACAGGTAACTCAATTTTTAAGTGAAAAAGGCTGGATTTAATCATTCGATGAAAAATGCTCGCACAGGGGTTTAGCCCACAGGAGGCTAAAATGAGAATATAAAGGAGTAGATATAATGGCATACACGAAAACCTGGGCAAATAATGAGAAGCTAAATTCAACTGAAAAATGGAAGCTTGAGAGGGATGGATTGTCTATTCTTCAAGATATTCCATATTACGCGGAAAATGGTTTTGACTCAATTCCTAAGGAAGAATGGGATAAATTTAAATGGGCGGGTCTATACTTACAAAGGCCAAAAGAAGATGGTTATTTTATGATGAGAGTTTGCGTGCCTTCCGGAATTTTAACAAATGAACAGGTTCGTGTGCTTGCTTCTATTGCAAAGGATTATGGAAGAGGAGTATATGATATTACTACTCGTCAAGCAGTCCAATTTCATTGGCTTACTATAGATCAAATTCCTGACATCTACAAAAGATTAGAAAGTGTCGGTCTTTCAACGATTGGTGCCTGTGGAGATATTACAAGAAATATTGTTGGGAATCCACTTGCTGGAATTGATCAGGATGAGCTTTTTGATACAACAGAAGTGGTTAAAGATGTTTTTGAGTTTTTCCAATTGAATGAGGATTTTTCAAACCTTCCAAGGAAATTTAAGATTTCAATCAGCGCTAACGTAAGAAATGCATCGAATTCTCAAATCAATTGTGTTTCCTTTGTCCCTGCGAAAAAGGCAATCAATGGGAAGGAAGCATTAGGGTTCCACTTAATCGTAGGGGGTGGGTTATCCGCTCGACCGTACCTTGCACAAAAAGTAGACGTATTTGTTGCCCCTGAGCAAGTAAAAGAAGTGGCTATAGCTGTAACGACGATTTTCCGTGATTACGGCTACCGAGAAAAGCGTCATTATGCTCGTTTGAAATTTTTAATGGCTGAATGGGGACCAGAGAAGTTCAAGGAAGAGCTATTGAAATATGTTGATCTACCACCAAGTGGTGAGGATGTAAGGGAGACATGGAATGCAGGATATTTTTATGGGGTACATCCGCAAAAACAAGAGGGTCTGTCTTATGTTGGATTAAACATTCCAGTAGGGCGTTTAACCGCTGAAGATGTGATTGAGCTTGCAAACCTATCAGAGAAATATGGAAATGGTGAAATACGAAATTGCAACTCTCAAAATCTCATTATCCCTAATATTCCTAATGAAAAAATGGATGCCCTTCTTGCAGAGGATCTACTAAAAAAATACAATGTCAATCCACTTTCTTTCATCGGCTACTCTGTATCCTGTACAGGAATTGAGTATTGTAATCTTGCCCTCGTTGAAACAAAAGAAAGAATGAAAGAAATAGCCAACCGATTAGATCGAGAAATTTCCCTTGATGTCCCCGTTCGAATTCATATGGTTGGATGCCCAAATTCATGCGGTCAACGTCAAATAGCTGATATTGGTCTTCAAGGGATAAAAATGAAATCAAAAGATAAAGGCTTGGTAGAAGCTTTTGAAATTTATGTAGGCGGAACCCTTCAGGATGACGGGAAATTAAATGAAAAATTAAAAGGGAAAATCGAAGCTGAGCACCTGTATTCAGTCGTGAAAAATCTATTACTTCATTTTAAAAATACAAAATTGCCAAATGAAGCATTTTTTAACTATGTTGAACGCGTGGGCTTAGAATCCCTGCAGGAAGCATTAGACAAAATCCTACAAACTGCATAAGGAGAATATGATGTACTTATATCGATTTGAGGTTATTACAAATGAATATATAACAAAGGTAGTCGTTGCGGCTGAGAAAGACGAAAATGCCTTTGAACAAGTTGAGTATGAATTAGAACAATACTTTCTTAAAAAACCAGAAATCATTGATTTATCATTGTATGAAAAAAGAAGGATTGCCAATGGGACTGGTTACGTATTATATGAACAAGAAAATAACGTTGCTGGATGAGAAAAAGCAAAGTGAAATCATCCTAACGCCCAACATGGAGAGGAGGAAAACAATGGGTAAGGTCTATATTGTTGGTGCAGGTCCAGGTGACCCGGATTTAATTACACTAAAAGCGATAAAATGTATACAACAAGCGGATGTTATTTTATATGATCGTCTAGTTAATAAAGAATTACTCTCCTATGCAAAAAAAGGGGCGGAGTTAATATATTGTGGGAAATTACCTCATTATCATACCATGAAGCAGGAAACCATCCATCATTTTTTAATTCGATATGCTAAGAGTGGAAAGATTGTAACAAGACTTAAAGGGGGTGACCCCTTCGTATTTGGTCGTGGGGGTGAAGAAGCGGAAGCATTAGCTAACCACCGTATCCCGTTTGAAATTGTACCTGGGATAACCTCGGGGATCGCAGCAGCTGCTTATGCTGGAATTCCTGTCACTCACCGAGAACTAAGCTCAAGCGTAGCTTTTGTTACAGGACATTTGAAGGATAATCAAAAAGAAGATGAAAAATGGAAAAGCCTAGCGAATGGAATGGATACATTAGCTATTTATATGGGGGTAGGCAATCTACCTTATATTAAAGATCAATTAATAAAAAACGGGAAAAGCAAAGATACACCAGTTGCTCTTGTAAACTGGGGGACAACAGACGTTCAAAGAACAGTAACTGGGACACTGGAAAATATAATAGATATCGTAAAAGAAAAAAAGATTGAAAACCCAAGTATGATTATTATTGGCGAGGTAGTACGTTATCGTGAAAAAATTAAATGGTTTGAGGATGCCCTCGAGACAAAGGCTAAATTATGTGAGGCGCTTTAAATGAAGCAGGCAGTGCTATATGTTTGTCATGGAAGTCGCCTACCAAAGGCCCTTCAGGAGGCGATTTCCTTTATTGAAAAATGCCAAAAAAGGATACCGGCAGACATTCACGAAATCAGCTTTTTAGAGCTTGCCACCCCTTCAATCAGAGAAGGGTTTCGAGCATGTGTTGAAAAAGGGGCTACTCATATCGCAGTGGTTCCCTTGCTACTTTTTTCAGCTAACCATGCAAAAGTAGACATACCCCATGAAATAAGACAATTAAAGGGTCAGTTCCCCTTTATAAAGGTTACTTACGGACAACCTATTGGTGTGCATGAAAAAATGGCTGAAATTGTGATTGAAAGGATTAAGCAGTCATTTAAGGTTGAACAGATTGAACCAATGTCTAAAGTCATATTAATTGGAAGAGGGAGTACCGATGAGGATGCTGCTCGTGATTTTCAAAAAATTGCCCATTTAGTTCAACAATTGTCTGGGATCTCTTCTGTTAAGACCTGTTATTTACATGCTGCAGAGCCCAGCTTTGAAGATGTTCTAAAACAGGACACCATTCAGAGAGAAGTCACTAGAAATATATATTTCGTCCCTTATCTACTGTTTACTGGCCTATTAATGAAAGAAATTGAAAGAAAAGTGAGGCATGCAAAGCAAATAAATCCTCATATCCATTTATGTCGATATTTAGGATATGATGTAAAGACAGAAGAGGTTTTTATCGAAAGAGTAATAGAGGCTATGGTTAATCAAAATAAAACAAAAAAAATTGAGATTCTGTCATTTGATTGGACCTAGTAACTTGACTTTATGCAAAGTTTTCTTTATCATGAAGAGTAACGCTAATAAGTCGGTATATATTCTTGGATAAGTAGTCGTAGCTGCAAAGATAGGGGCCGATGTTTATTCGATCCCAATTCAAGTAGCTGCGACTTTTTTGGTTTAATGTATGCAATGCTTATGGTGAACAATTTTTGGAGGTAAGTAAACATGACTGGAAAAGTTAAATGGTTTAATGCAGAAAAAGGATTTGGATTCATCGAATCTTCAGAAGGTACAGATGTATTCGTTCATTTCTCCGCTATTCAAACTGAAGGCTTCAAGACTTTAGAAGAAGGCGAAGCTGTTTCTTTTGAAATCGTTGAAGGAAACCGTGGACCACAAGCTGCTAACGTAATTAAAGGTTAATAACTCATTCAATCAAGGGTGATGTCATTTGCATCACCTTTTTTTATTGTTAAATCGCATACTTATTAAAAATTATATAAATAAATATATAAATTACCTTGAACCATTTCTTTGCAATATTTTCACAAGAATTTGTTTGTAAATTAAATCATTTATTGAAATACTAATATTGTGTTGTGAGAACAATTGCATTTATATATAGGAATTTTCCGTAATTTGGGACTTTCCATAGGAAGATGGAGCTTATTTAAAGGAGGAAGAACAATTTGACAACTTTTTCAGATTTTGGTCTTAGTGAGGAACTAGAAAAGGCCATATCAAATATGGGATTTGAGGAGCCAACTCCAATTCAGGCACAAGCCATACCAATCGGACTAAAAGGGAAAGATATGATTGGACAGGCACAAACAGGTACTGGTAAAACAACGGCATTCGGTTTGCCGCTTCTAGAAAAGGTATTGAAAGACGGAGGAATTCAAGGTCTCGTACTTGCTCCGACAAGGGAACTTGCCGTACAAGTAGGAGAAGAGCTAAACCGAATTGGACAGGTTAAAGGTATACGAACATTACCTATTTATGGTGGTCAAGATATTAACCGACAAATTCGCGCATTAAAAAATAGACCACAAATCATTGCGGCAACTCCAGGAAGATTAATCGATCATATTGAAAGAAAAACAATCAGATTAAACAATATTAAGATGGTTGTATTGGATGAAGCAGATGAAATGCTCAATATGGGATTTATTGAAGACATTGAAAGAATCCTAAGTGATATACCAGAAGATAGGCAAACGCTCTTGTTTTCAGCGACCATGCCAAGAAAAATTCAAAATTTAGCTGAGAAATTTATGAAGGACCCTGAGCTTGTAAGAATAAAAGCAAAAGAAATGACGGTCACTAATATTGAACAATATTATTTTGAGGTTCATGAAAAGCAAAAGTTTGATGTCCTTTGTGGATTGCTTGATATCGAATCCCCTGAACTCGCTATTGTCTTTGGAAGAACAAAAAAACGTGTAGATGAAGTGGTCGAAGGTTTAATTAAAAGGGGTTATTCTGCAGAGGGTATTCATGGAGATATCCCACAGGCAAAACGTGATCAGGTAATACGACGCTTTAAAGAGCAATCCATCGATATCATGGTTGCCACTGACGTGGCTGCAAGAGGTCTTGACATAAGTGGTGTTACGCATGTGTATAACTTTGATATCCCTCAGGATCCTGAAAGCTATGTCCATCGTATTGGAAGAACCGGAAGAGCAGGGAAAAAAGGACAGGCTTATACCTTTGTTACTCCTAGAGAGATGGATCATTTAAAAATCATCGAAGGTGTTACAAAAAAACGGATCACGAAAAAACCTATTCCATCATATCGAGATGTATTGGCAGGAAACCAACAAGCTACAATAAACCTATTAATGAAAACAATTGAAAAAGGCGATTACTCGGAATACAAGAAAGTTGCTGAAAACCTGTTAGATGATACCGATTCAGTAACATTACTTGCTTCAGCCTTAAAGCTCCTAACAAAAGAACCTGACGCAACTCCAGTTAAATTAACTGCAGTTGAGCCTTTAAGATCGAAAAAGCCAAGATATGATAAGGATTCAAAAGGCCGTGGAGGAGATCGGAGAGATCGAAGTAAGAATTATGATCGTGGAAGAAAAAGAAATCGAAACAGAAATCGATAAAATCAGCTTATAAAAAATGAAAAATTAGTCATATTAGTAATGTGAATATTTTTATTCACTGTGTTAGCTTTTTGATTTAGGAGGATGGAAATGGCAACTGGTAAAGTAAAATGGTTTAATGCAGAAAAAGGATTTGGTTTTATCGAAGTTGAAGGTGGCGAAGATGTTTTCGTTCATTACTCTGCGATACAATCAGAAGGATTTAAATCCTTAGAAGAAGGACAAGAAGTAAGCTTTGACATTGAACAAGGAAATCGTGGTCCACAAGCTGTCAATGTAACGAAGCTATAATTGTTCCAGGAGGCTGCTTAGAATCAATATTACACTCATAATTGGCGTTAGTGCTAATTGTATACTGAGGTAATAAAATTCTAGGTTAGCCTCTTTGTAGTTTATAAACAGTTTTTAAGGCTGATTCTTAATATTATTAATGAATACATAGTTGGAGGAATGGGTATGAAGGCATTTACCGTTAATTTCCACCAGGAAGATCAAGTGGAAGCAATGAAAATTAATAAATTAAGTGAAGAGGATTTCAATCAATTGACCGAAGGAGGTACTCGTCATCTCTTTGAACTTGATACAAATATCGGGTTTTTTGTATTTTTTGATGCAATTGATAGCCACGATCATGAATCCTATTTAGTTCTGCATTATGAAGAGGATCAAGAAGAACCCATTGGTTGCTATTCCTTTGAGCTAAAGGATTTTTATCAATTTTGTGCATTACATTTAAATGATTTAGAGTTTCAAGAGGAACTTGATGGAGAAGAAGAGGAAGAAGAATATAGTCCAATTCATCATCTAGCCCATTTAATGTATCATATCATTGAAGAAGGAAAAGAAATAGAAGCGTAAAAGACATACCTAATGAAAGAAGAGTAGATGACCTCTACTCTTCTTCATTAGGTATATTCTGCCTGCAGTAATTATCAATCAATAACTCTTCATCTTCCTCTAATTCAAAATCCAGAACTTTATCTGTATTATTTTCGATTATATGATAATTAGATATTCGCATACCTTTCTCATCCATGATATAAAGTACTCTAACTTTTAAACCAAATTCGGAAAAAAGCTCGTCGTCTTCCGGAACCTCGACTTGTAAATAAAACTCATATCTTTCACCAGATAGTATTCCAAATGGATCTTCGATTTTTTCAACACTATGCCCTGTTATATTCAAATGTATCATCCCTTCAATTGAATAACTCTTTTGTTTTTGTTAATTATTCCATAAGTATAGAAAAAGTGAAGGGTTCAGTCAAACGATAATCTTTATGGGTGCTTGGCTATGAGAAATGTAATAGCTGATATTTAAGTTTATCCTGCCTTAACGGGCAGTAGATTTTGCTTATTCAAAGAAGATAGGTGGGGGATCAGCTGCCCATAAAGGTCCGACGAGCGATAGATGTCTTAGTCAGGCGAAGGACACAGGACATGGCTGTATCTGAGCCTGATTGGTTCAACTAACCATCAGTGGGAGATGAAGTCGACTAAATACAACACGTCCTGTGCCAACGTCGCCACTAGCACATCCCGTGCATCGAAAAACCCCCACTGATCGCAGTTTCACTTTATTATTGTTAATGAAATATTATCTAACATAAATTCCATGTAAAACTCCCACACTATAACTATTATTGAAAACTTTTGGGAGGCTAGAGAATGGAAAAGGCATCTAAGAGTGGAGAAGGGAAATTGCAATGGTGGCAGTTATCCCTTATTGGAATTGGATGTATAATCGGGACAGGATTTTTTTTAGGTTCCAGTATTGCTATTCAGATGGCTGGACCATCCGTTATTATCGCTTTTGTTTTAGCAGCCATTGGTACATATATTGTGTATGATGCATTAGCAAGAATGTCTTCAGATCACCCGGAAAAAGGCTCATTTCGTACATATGCAAAGAAGGCATTTGGTCGTTGGGTTGGGTTTGGAAGTGGATGGGTTTATTGGTCTTCAGAACTTTTCATTATGGGGAGTCAATTAACAGCCTTGTCTATTTTTTCTCGTTTTTGGTTTCCGAGTATTCCACTTTGGATATTTGCATCGGGATATGCAGTTTTAGGAATTGGGGTTGTTTTACTTGGAACAAAAGGATTCGAACGAATGGAAAATATCTTTGCTGTCGTAAAGGTAGCCGCAATTGTTATGTTTTTAATCATTGCAATCGCAGCTCTTTTTGGTATGTTTGGAGGATCCTTCAAAGATTTTCAATTGCCGAATGATGTACAAGGATATTTCCCAAATGGTTACAAAGGATTATGGTCAGCCATTATTTTTGGTTTTTATGCGTTCGGTGGAATTGAAATTATGGGAATAATGGCAACAAGATTAAAGGAGCCAAAGGAAGCGCCTAAATCGGGAAAAATGATGCTTTTGCTCTTAACAATTATTTATATCCTATCCATTGGTATTGCGGTTTCTATCACCTCAATAAATAAATTTAATTCAAAGGAAAGCCCATTTATTGTTGCGCTAGACCGATATGATATTGCGTTTGTTCCCCATGTTTTCAATGGTGCACTAATTATCGCCGGATTTTCGACGATGGTGGCCTCTTTATTTGCTATTACAAGCATGCTGGTCACATTAGCTGAAGATGGAGATGCACCTTCTATTTTTGCAAAAAAAGGGAAAAAATTAAAGGTGGCCCCTTATGCTATGGGGATTACTACCTTAGGGATGGTAGCAGCCATTATTCTTGCTTTATTAATACCAGGAAAGATTTATGAGTATATCACCACTGCTGCAAGTTTGATGCTTTTGTATAACTGGCTCCTAACACTAATTACTTCATCGAAATTATTAAAGCTTTCAGGATTTGATCAAATGAAAAAAAATGCTGGAATATTGCTTATTCTCATTGCTGTGAGCGGAACTATATTTGATAAAACAAGTAGACCTGGATTTTTTATAAGTCTGTTATTCTTAATAGTTATCACAGTAGTGGCTTTTGTGATGCGGAAGGTATTGAAAAAAAGACATAGTTTTAAGCCGCAGAGAGCCTAATCCGTTATCAAGTTGTACTAAAACTTAAACCCAATTCCTTCTTAAAGCACAAATTAATGTGATACAGAGAATGGTTTGGCTTAAAATCAATGTAATTATAAAAACTTGAGACAAGCACACGAATGAGAAGATTATTTCAAAAAAAGCAGCTTAAATGCTTCATAACCAAAGTACAGTCCAAAGCCAATCATTGACAGCCCAGAAAGGATGGAAATAATCGTAAGTAGCTTAGTTGTTAGTAGCTTTCGAAAGCTTGATGAAAGGGCAGCCATCGAGATATCCCAAGTGATAATCCCGATAAAAATTGCACTGCTATACATAATAAGCTGCCCATTTGCATAGACAGATGCTGTTTTTGCTAACACCGATCCATAAATTCCTAACCAAAAAAGGATTGTAAGTGGATTGGAGATGGACATAAAAAATCCAGATAGAAATGACTTCAGTTTTGAGTCAGATTTGTTCCTATTGTTTGAAATAAATTTTCCTGCGCTTAATAAGCTTTCCACACCGGTATAAATTAAAACAAAAAAGCCAAATAACCAGAGGAAGGTTTTCATAAATGGAGTCTCTAGAAAGTGAACAACTCCTAAATAGACGGTAAGCATATAAACTGCATCGGCAAGTGCAGCACCTAAGCCAAGAACCCAAGCATGCATAAAACCTTGTTTAATCCCCTTATCCAATTGCGCTGCATTAATTGGACCGATTGGTGCGGCTAAAGATAGTCCTAGAAATATGTAACTTAAAATAACACTCATATGATCACTCCATCTGAAACATTAAAGGTTGTACCATAATATTCAAAAGGGAAGGTTTGTACGACAATAAATCAAATATTTTTCTTAACAATTATGAAAAAATTGGACATTAAATAGGAGAGTTGCTATAAAGAAGCTACTGGGAGGTAGAAGATAAAATCCTTTACATACCCTATAAGGGTATGCTATATATAAAATAGATAGTAAGAAATGGAGGAAAGACAATGGAAAATGTAACATTAAAAGTGAATGGCATGTCTTGTGGACACTGTGTTAAAGCAGTGGAAGGAAGTGTTGGTAAATTAGATGGAGTAGAGAAGGTCAGTGTGAGCTTAGAAAAAGGGGAAGTTCAGGTTGAATTTAATGCAGATGCAGTGACAATAGATCAAATTAAAGAGACTATTGATGATCAAGGTTATGATGTAGTCTAAAAAAAGGGAAGCCTGAAGGTAAACTTAGGCTTCCTTTTCAATATTCATTTCATTTAAGTTCGTATCATTTATGGCAATATTTTCTCTATTTAAATGACTATGTTTATATCCATAACTAAAATAAATAACTAGCCCGATACCTAGCCATATTAAAAATCCTTTCCAAGTAAATGCCTGGAGCTGTAGCATTAGGTAAACACAGAAAATGACTGCTAATCCAGGTATAACAGGGACCCAGGGTGTTTTGAATCCTCGCTTCAATTCAGGCTTAGTTTTCCTTAAGACAGCTACCCCCAGAGATACCATTGAAAAGGCGAATAATGTTCCGATATTCGTTAATTCTGCTAGTTTATCCAATGGAACTAAACCTGTAAAGCAAGACACTAAGCTACCAGTAATCCATGTGCTTTTTACAGGGACTTGAGTTTTTGGATGTACCTCCGATAATAGCTTAGGCAAAAGACCGTCTCTAGATATCGCATAAAAAAGTCTTGTTTGACCATACATCATAACGATTAAAACTGTTGTTATGCCAACAATGGCACCAAGAGAAATAAATCCAGCAACCCAGTCCTGGTGAATATATGATAACGCAAATGCAACAGGGGCATTTACACCTAGCTTATCAAATGGGACAATTCCGGTAAGAATTAAAGAAACAACAATATACAAAATTGTGCAAATAGCTAGGGAGGAAATGATACCAACCGGCAGGTCTCTTTGAGGATTCTTTACTTCTTCAGCAGCTGATGATACGGCATCAAATCCAAAATAAGCAAACACTACTACAGCTGCGCCTGATAATACCCCGGAAAAACCAAATGGCATAAATGGAGTCCAATTCGTTGGTTTAATATACCAAACACCAACTACGATAAAAAGAACAATAACTGCAATTTTGATAAAGACCATCCAGTTATTAAACTTAGTCGACTCTTTAATCCCTCTAGTTAGGACAAAAGTGATGAGCAAAATGATTAATACTGCAGGTAAATCAAAATAGGTTCCATTAGCAGGGTTAAAGGCGCTTGATATGGCTTTAGGTAAATGGATGCCAAATCCAGATAATAAACCTTGAAAATAACCTGACCATCCACTAGCTACAGCGGAAGAGGCGAGTCCATATTCCAAAATCAAATCCCATCCTAAAATCCAAGCTATAATTTCTCCAAATGCTATATAGCTATAAGTATAGGCACTTCCTGCTTGAGGAATCATTGAGGCAAATTCAGAATAGCATAATGCGGCAAAAGCACATGCTAGACCAGCGATAATAAATGAAAGGATGAGAGCAGGACCGGCGTAGTTTGCGGCCGCAACTCCAGTAAGGACGAAGATTCCCGTTCCGATAATAGCGCCTACACCTAGTAAAGTTAAGTCAAAGGCTCCTAATACTTTATTTAAAGAACTTGTCTGTTCATTTGTGCTAATAGGTTTCTTTCTAAATAATATCATGCAAAGCCTCCTGGTGATTCTAACGCAATAATTTTGTCAAAGAGAACATTTTGTTATTTTACTAGTATAATGTTTTTTTGTAAAGGAAATTCTGAATATTTAACCTCACTCACTATTACATCTTTGTGAAAAAAAACATATAAAATGGGAAGGATATAAAATGGATATACTAGGCTGGAGATTTTGAGATTTCCTAGGAGATTAAAGGGCTTTCGAGGTGGGATACGGTTTTTCTTGTAAATAAAAACTAGAGCGATATGGACTCCATCTTTTAGTTTCAATAGATAAAAGCATATCACTCTAGTTATATGATATTATTCTTCTAAATTAGCTTTTTCACTAAGTGCAGATGCAATATGAACAAGGTGTTCAAAGGAGGAATGAAACTCTTCAATCATTGCAGACTGTTCTTCTGTTTGGGAAGAAAGGTCATTAACCGTTGCATTTATTTTTTCTAGGTTTTCTACCATTCTTTTTACTTCAGGTTCAATGCCCTCAATTGCTTCTTTACTGTTATCTGCCATTTTCTTTATTTCACTAGCAACAATTGCGAATCCTTTTCCTGCTTCTCCTGCACGGGCAGATTCGATAGAAGCATTTAATCCAAGGATCCTCGACTTGATAGAGGTCTTTTTGATGATATCAAGGATTTCTTCTATATGTTTCACTTCATCCTTAATCATATTGGATTCTTCTGCAAGTGACTGAAGATCTCTCGCCGTTACATCAGATAATTTGGTCATTTCTTCTGAAGTTGCAGATAACTCTTCGCTAATAGCAGTTAATTCAACGGCACCTCTTCTAAGTGTATCAAACCTTTCATTTGAAACAATCGCTGAGATGACACCAATGACTTCTCCATTTTCTTTAATTGGGGTTGCAGTGGAAATATAGGCGATTCCAAATAGCTCTGGCCCTCTTTCCTCTCTGCAGGTTTTTCCTGTTTCATATGCTTCATAGCTTACAGTCCCTTTAAAATTCTCAATCGGTGCTCCAACTGGGATTTTAATATCAATCTTTTCTCCAGGAAGATATTCAAGCACTTTATCAATATCTGCTAGTACAAAACATGCATCATCTGGGAAGATTTTTTGTATAACTGGGAGACTTTCGCTTAATTGTTTTAATTGGCTATTCACTTTCTAGCCCCCTTTTTTAAAAAATTCGTGATAATCACCATATTAAATTATATAACAAATGAAAGCGCCTTCCTACTATTAATTATAAAAATTTGTCGAAAATAGGCGGGTATTGAGTTTTATAGAGATGAAAGACCCATATTTAATAAAGATGGTCACGATTTATGAAAATATGAAATATATTTGAATTTTTTATAGACATTGTAATTTCATTTGCATTATAATGCTTTGTATATTCAAAAATTCAAAGATACAAAAGTGAAGATGAGGGATTTGTCTTGAGTAAGCTTGTTTTTGACAGATATAACGGATACTCCGTTAAGAATTTCCAAAAAGATTTATTTTCAGGTTTGATTGTAGGTGTTATTGCAATCCCGCTTGGAATGGCTTTTGCCATAGCTTCAGGAGTAAAACCTGAATATGGAATCTACACGACTATTATTGCCGGGATTCTCATATCTCTTTTTGGTGGTTCCAAATATCAAATAGGTGGTCCAACCGGTGCGTTTATCCCTGTGTTATTGGGTATTGTCATGTCATATGGATATGAGAATCTATTAATAGCAGGTATTATGGCTGGTTTTATGTTATTCCTGATGGGAGTGTTAAGATTAGGTTCTCTAATTAAATTCATTCCAAAACCTGTAACCATTGGCTTCACTTCGGGAATTGCAGTGATTATCTTTACGGGCCAAATCGCCAATTTTTTTGGTCTAAGTGATATAGAAAAGCATGAAGAGTTTATTAAGAATATGCAAGAAATTATTATTCATTTTGATACAATTAATTTTTATAGTATATTGACCGCGATAATCAGTTTAGCAATCATACTAATATCTCCAAAAATATTTCCTAAAGTTCCCGGTCCATTGATTGGACTAGTGGTTTCAAGCCTTGTTGCAGCTCTACTCTTCCCGGATAAAGTGGCTACGATTGGTTCAACCTATGGTGATATTCCTAATAAACTACCAAACTTTCATATTCCGGAATTGTCTTGGGATGTCATCCAGCCATTGATTGGCCCAGCGTTTGTCATTGCGATGCTAGGTGGGATCGAATCCTTACTCTCAGCCGTGGTTGCGGACGGGATGACTGGAACGAAGCATAATAGTAATAAAGAATTGATTGGGCAAGGAATCGCCAATATGATTACTCCTCTTTTTGGTGGTATCCCTGCAACAGGAGCTATCGCAAGAACCGCTACTAATATTAAAAATGGAGCAACCTCTCCCATGTCTGGCGTTATTCATGGTATAGTAGTACTGATTGTTTTATTACTGCTTGCACCACTGGCTTCGTCTATACCACTCGCAAGTATGGCGCCTATTTTGATGGTTGTTGCTTGGAATATGAGTGAAGTAAAGCATTTTTCACATGTGCTTAAGACGAGAACGAGTGATTCTCTCGTATTAGTGATTACATTCTTGCTGACGGTGTTTACCGATTTAACAACGGCAGTGGAGGTTGGTTTAGTTTTAGCTGCTATACTGTTTGTGAAACGTATGAGTGATATTCTTACCGTTGCAAAAGGGCTTCCTGATCCTTTTGATAATAATCGAGTAAGATCACAGGTTGTTGATGCGGGTAATGATTGTCCGCAAGTGAGCATTTTCACCATTGAAGGAGCATTATTCTTTGGCGCCATTCAAATGTTTGAAAGCTCTGTTATGGGGATTATCAATCATCGACCAGAAGTATTAATACTGAGAATGGGAAAGGTCCCTTATATGGATACCTCTGGTGAGTCAAATTTATCTGATATTGTCCATGATTTTAAAAAGCATGGAGGTTTAGTTATTATTTCTGGTCTACAGGAACAGCCTAAAGCAGTGTTGATGAGAACCGGTTTATATGATGAAATAGGGGAAGGTCAATTCTTTGAACATACAGGGGAAGCTATTAATTTTGCATTGAGAAATATTAAAAAGAATAAATGCCTTGGATGCAAACATTTTGCTTTCCAAGAATGTACCCAATTATCCAATTTACCTGGAGAGGCAGGCAGGATCATTCGAACCAAAAAAGTGTTGGCAAAATCTTAAGAACGGAGGAATCGAATGAATTTAGAACTCCAACGATTTAAAGCAGATTTTTTTAAAGCTCTTGCCCATCCGCTTCGAATTCGC
Organism: Bacillus massilinigeriensis; assembly: GCF_900117315.1. GTDB lineage: Bacteria > Bacillota > Bacilli > Bacillales > Cytobacillaceae > Bacillus_BE > Bacillus_BE massilionigeriensis. Next base: position 2,549,167 of record NZ_LT630337.1, on the reverse strand, counting down.
ATACTTGAATTATTGGCTGAAGGCGATAAAAATGTGAATGAGCTTCAAGCCCTTGTTGGAGATGAAGGATCTGCAGTTTCGCAACAATTAAGCATATTACGAAATAAAAATATTGTCTATGGTACGAAGGATGGGAACCGGGTAACCTATACCCTAAGGGACCCAATGATTATGGAATTGCTTGTGACTGCAAGGCAAATTTTTAATAATCATTTAATTGATGCTGTGACAATGCTCGACAAATTTCAGGGTGATCTGGCAAATAAAAAGTAACAGCGCTGCTAAATGCGGCGCTGTTTTTTTTGTGAAATTTGAATCTAGTGTAATTATTTTCCTTAATTAGATGTACTAGTGAATTTTTTACTGATATAAAAAATATTTATATAAAGACATGTTCTCCTGCTTTTTGTTTTAAGTAATGAGGTGAGAATGATTATTATTAAAAATGCTGCTATTTTGATTGGAAGTTTTTTAATTGGAATTGGAATTAATGGATTTTTGGTTCCTCATCACCTATTGGATGGGGGAATGGTAGGAATTGCTTTAATCATACATTATTATTTTCATTGTCAGACAGGATTAACTATGTTTGTCATTAGTATTCCTCTAATCATCTATGCATGGTTTCAGGAAAGGGGATATTTTTTCAGTAGCTTTCAAGGGTTAATTGTGTCTTCATTTTTCATTGATTGGCTTGCGCCGTTACAAACACAATTTCATCTTCCCATATTAATAAGCACCTTGTTAGGGGGAACGATAATAGGGATTGGGGTGGGGCTTATGCTCCGATATGAGACAAGCACTGGAGGAACGGATTTACTTGCAAGTATTATTTCAAAAGCAACTTCCATTCATATAGGAGTGTTGATTTTCTTAATAGATGGTCTAATTGCTCTTCTAGGCCTTCAGGTATTAGGAGTGAAAAGTTTCCTATTTTCAGCTTTATGTATTATTACCGTAGGAAGTATGACATCCTTGTTTGTAGGTAATGAATTCAGAAATGGAAAATATTGCTGGAGAGTTTCTCCATTCCTGAGAAGGTAAAAATGTGATAATAGAATTCCTAAAGATTTATCAAATATTCACGAACAATGATAAGGTAATCAAAAAAACATGGTAAAATGTTAAAAAAAGATTGAGAGAGAGGATAGGTTCCTTTTTGAATTTTCAAATCAGCTATCACACCTTTCTCTTACAGCTAAGGTGATCTCATTGGAGGAAGAAAAATTAAAGAAAATCATTGAAGCAGCAAAGTTATATTACTTATTGGATTATAATCAGAATCAAATTGCTAGTAAGTTAGGAGTTTCAAGGCCTACTGTCTCAAGGCTTTTACAACAGGCCAAGAGTGAAGGAATTGTAAAAATCCAAATAACAAATCCCATGGAAAATAGCACGAATCTTGCAAAACAATTAGAGAAAAAGTTTAACCTAAAAAAGGCAATTATTGCAACGATACCCCAGTATGAAAGCCATATCATCAAAAATTATTTAGGGGAAAAGGCTGCTGACTATTTAGACCAGATTGTAAGTGACAACGATATTATTGGCATAATATGGGGTACAACCCTTTATCATATTGCCGTTGAGCTCAAGCAAAAGTATGTAAAAAATGTGAAGGTTGTTCAATTAAAGGGTGGAATTAGCCATTCTAATAAAAATACGTATGCTTCTGAAATACTCTACTTATTTGGAAAGGCATATAATACAACACCAATTCACCTTCCTCTTCCGGCTATTGTTGACCAGGTATTAGTAAAGCAAGCTATGGAGGAAGATCGTCATATACGAACAATTCTTGAGCTTGGAAAGCAAGCAAACATCGCGATATTTACAACAGGACCAGTTCAAGATGAGTCATTGTTATTTCAACTTGGATATTTTTCAGAAGATGATATTAAGATGTTATACCCAAATGCCGTTGGGGATATTTGTTCAAGATTTTTTGATATGAATGGAGATATTTGCAATAAGGATTTAAATAATAGAACCCTTGGGATTGAATTAGATGAATTAAGGAAGAAAGAATACTCGATACTTGTCGCTGGTGGTGCGAACAAAATTAATGGTATTAATGGGGCATTGAAAGGGAAATATGCAAATGTGCTGATTACTGATCAATTCACTGCTCAGTTTCTTTTAGACAAGGAGTAGGGGGGCTGCTTCGAATGAAGCAGCTATTTTTATAAAAATGGTCAGTCGTCTGACAATATTTTTTTACATTTGTTCAATAAAGAATTTACGTTTGTTCAAAAACTTGTTATAGTAAAGATATAAGGGAAAAGCATTTCTATAACATAATGATGAATACATATGAAAAGGAGAGCAAACAATATGAATCTTGGAAGAATGATTGACCACACTCTACTAAAGGCTAATGCAACACAGGAGGAAATATTAAAATTAACTCAAGAAGCGAAGGAAAACTTATTTGCGTCTGTATGTGTGAATCCAACTTGGGTCAAGTTTGCTGCTGAACAATTAAAGGATACTCCTGAAGTGAAGGTTTGCACTGTTATTGGATTTCCTCTAGGGGCTACCACTACGGAAGTAAAAGCATTTGAAACAAAGAATGCTATTGAAAACGGGGCAACAGAGGTAGATATGGTGATAAATATTGGTGCATTGAAGGATAAAAATTTTGAGTTAGTTGAACAGGATATCAAAGGAGTCGTGGATGCAGCTAAAGGAAAGGCGTTAACAAAAGTTATTATTGAAACTTCTCTCCTTACTGATGAGGAAAAGGTGAAGGCATGTGAGTTAGCTGTTAAAGCGGGAACCGACTTCGTGAAAACATCTACCGGTTTTTCAACAGGTGGGGCAACACCTGAAGATATCGCTCTAATGAGAAAAGTAGTTGGACCAGAAATTGGTGTTAAGGCATCAGGTGGGGTAAGAAGCTTAGAAGATGCAGAGAAGATGGTTCAGGCTGGCGCTACTCGTATCGGTGCAAGTTCAGGAGTTGCTATCATGAAGGGCCAACAATCAAATTCTGCATATTAATTTTCAATTTCAGATAAACTTTTAAAGGTTATTCTAAAATGGAGATGAATCATGATGGATATGAAAAGCCTATTAAATAAAGCAATCGAAGGTAGAAATCTAGCTTATGTCCCATACTCAAAGTTTCAAGTTGGCGCAGCTGTTCTTACAGATGATGATCAAGTATTTGTAGGATGTAATATAGAAAATGCTTCTTTTGGATTATCCAATTGTGCTGAAAGGACCGCCATATTTAAGGCAGTATCGGAAGGCCATAAAAGAATTAAGGCAATTGCTGTTGTTGGTGATACAGAAGGACCGGTGTCCCCATGCGGAGCTTGCAGACAAGTAATCGCTGAGTTTTCTACTGAGGAGACAAAAATACTCTTAGCCAATTTGAAGGGTGATGTGCTAGAAACATCCATTAATGAATTGCTTCCTGGATTTTTCTCTTCTAAAGATTTAAATAAATAAAATATAATTAAAAGAAAAGTGATTCCTTTTAACAGAATTGCTTTTCTTTTTTTCTGATAGGGAAATTTTAAGCATGATAATGAGTCAAATGGAATAGGCTAGTTTCATTGACAAGTTACAAAACGGGAAAGTATCCTTAAGTACGAAGGAGGGATATGATGGGAATTGAAAATAAAGAAGATAAAATTATTGAATCTGCCTTAATCCTTTTTGCGGAAAAGGGATTCCATGGCACGAATGTCCCTGAAATCGCGAAATTAGCAAACGTTGGTACAGGTACGATTTATCGTTACTTTTCTAACAAAGAAGCTCTTGTCAATAAAGTATATCAAGTATATATGAAAAAATTATCCAACTCTATTCTCTCTAATTTCCCTACCACTAATTCTACATATGAAAAGTATCTTCATATTATGAACAATTTAATTCAGTTCGCTAAAGATAATAAAACGGCTTTTATTTTTATTGAAACTCACAATCATGCAAATTACTTAGATGAATCTAGTACCCTCATTGTTCAAGAATTTCAAAGCTTTCTAAATGTATCCATTCAAGAAGGGGTAAAACAAAAACATTTGCGTGATTATATGCCAAGCGAAGCGTTAATTGCCATTATTTATGGGGCCTATGTAGCATTCTTTAAAAGAATAGAGGCAGGAGAAATTCAGGAAACACCTGAGCTAATGAGGCTCTTTTTGCAATCGGGATGGGATGCTATAAAAAATAATGATGTGACGAAATAGCTCCTCGCAACCTCTAATGTCCGGTAATTGTAAAAATGTTGAAATTTTTGATTGACAAGAAATAGCAATGAAACTATAATGAGGAACAGGTACAATATCCAAATATTACCATTATCCTAGAATCAACTAATCTTAATGATTGATTCCATCGAACTACTACAAACTTCTTCACTTAAACCTTGAAAATTGGAAACCTCTTAACTAGTAAAGTATTTTATGCCACACCTCTGATCATTCAATAAACATATATCGTAAATAATAGTCCACATTTGAAATGCAAAAATAATGTATGAACCCCAAAAGAAAATGTTGATTGATAGCATATTAATAAGAAAGCCCAAATACAATGAAGGCGAAGGCTTGTAAATGCTAAAGTAATTTTAGGAATGAACATTCATTCCTATTCCACCACGTTGTATGTAAACGCTTCCATAAATTTAAGGAGGTGATAGTCCAGGTATTTTTAGAGAAGTATAATGGAATTCTTTTTTCTACAAACCTTCATATTAATCCACTGGGGGAATGATTATGCGCTATTACGTGTCAACAAGTGAAAAGGGGATAAACAGAGAGTCTCTACCATTTAAACTATATGAAAAGGCAAAAAAATTTGGAGTCTGGGACCCTAATGACATTGATTTTAGTAAGGATAAAGCAGATTGGGAGTCACTTTCAAATGAACAAAGAGACTCTTTATTACAATTGATTGCGTTCTTTTATAGTGCGGAAGAAGCAGTTACTCATGATATTCTTCCTATGATCCATGCTGTATCAAAATTAGGCCATTTTGAAGAGGAAATGTACTTAACCACCTTCTTATTTGAAGAAGCGAAGCATACTGATTTTTTCAATCTCTTTTTACAAAACATCGGAATTAAGGGAGATTTGAACTATTTGCATTCCCCAATTTATCGGAAACTATTTGATGAAATCGTACCAGAAACAATGGGGCGTCTTTTACATGATCAATCTCCGAAGGCAATTGCTGATGCGGCAATTGTTTACAATATGTTTGCTGAAGGAGTATTAGCAGAAACAGGTTATTGGTCATTTTATGAGAGCTTAGTAAATATCGGAAAACTACCTGGACTTCTAGAAGGAATTACGAATATTAAAAGGGATGAGTCAAGACATATCGGTTTTGGTACATTCTTATTACAACGTCTGATTTCTGAGGATTCAAATATGCTGGAATATGCCTTAAATAAACTTGGAGAATTAATGCCAATTGCCATTGAAATGAATGAAACGATGAGGGATGGAGAAATCAGCCCGTTTGGTGTAAGAAAATCGGATGGCCAGGCTTTTATGATGAAGCAATTAAATATCAGAATGGAAATTTTAAAAAGAGCACAAGGAAAAACTCTGGAAGAATTATATAAAACAGAAGTGATTTTTGAATAGGAAGGTAATGTATATTAGGAGGTGCTTTTATTTATGAGTACGGAAACAATGATTCAGCAATTTCCATTATTTATTAACGGTCAATGGACACCGGTAAGTAGTGGTGAAACCTTTGATGTAATAAATCCAGCAACGGGAGAAGTTGCAGCAAAAGTTGCAAAGGCATCGCCAACTGAGGTGGATTTAGCTGTACAAAATGCTAGAGACACATTTGAGTCAGGAGTGTGGTCCGGGAAGTCGCCAGCTGAGAGAGCCCAAGTTCTCATACGATTTTCTGAAAAAATTATCGAGCATGCGAATGAAATTATTTACCTAGAAGCGATTAGCTCAGGTGGGACGATTCGCAAACTGGGTGGTGCGGATATCCAACAGTTAGTTTTAACCATTCAACAAACAGCAGACCTTGCATTGAAGTATCAATATGTTGAAACTTTGCCTATTGTTTCGGCATTAGGACCTAGTAGAAATCAAATCATCCGCGAGCCAATCGGTGTTGTAGCAGCCATCACTCCATGGAACTTTCCATTAATTTTAGCGATGTGGAAGATTGCTCCTGCCCTTGCAATGGGGAATTCAATAGTAGTTAAGCCAGCTTCTAACACCCCACTTGGAACATTGAAATTAGCAGAGATAGCGATTGAGGCTGGTCTTCCACCTGGTGTATTTAACGTCATTACAGGACCTGGCTCAACCATCGGGGAAGCATTAGTAACCCATCCGGAAGTAGACAAGGTTGCCTTTACAGGTTCTACTGAAGTTGGCAGAAGGATCATGAAGCAAGCGTCAGGGACGGTGAAAAAGGTTACCCTTGAATTAGGAGGTAAGGCACCTGCCATTGTACTACCTGATGCAGATTTGGAGATTGCGATTCCTGGTATTTTGTTTGGAGTATTTTTCCACTCTGGTCAGGTTTGTGAATCAGGAACGCGACTCTTAGTTCATGAATCCATCTATGAAGAGGTATTACAAAAATTAGCAGCCATGGCTTCCACTATCAAACTAGGTAATCCGTTAGATCCAGCTACAGGTATGGGTCCTGTTGTATCCAAACAACAGATGGAAACCATCCTTTCTTATATAGAATCTGGTAAGGAAGAAGGGGCAAGGTTAGTTTGTGGTGGAAAAAGGGCAACAGGTTCTGGTCTCGACCAAGGATATTTTATTGAACCGACGATCTTTGCAGATGTCAATAATGATATGAGGATTGCTCAAGAGGAAATATTCGGACCGGTTTTATCAGTTATAAAGTATTCAACAGAAGAAGAGGCAATAGAAATTGCAAATGATACAATCTATGGATTATCTGGCGGGATCTGGACTCGTGATTTAGTAAAGGCAAATAAAATTGCTTCAAAAATCAAGGCAGGAACCATTTGGATTAATGATTGGCATATGTTCCGGAATGATGCTCCATTCGGGGGATATAAACAGAGTGGCGTCGGTCGTGAATTAGGTAAGAACGTATTAGACGAATATACGGAGATCAAGCATATCCATACAGCGTTAACAAGTGAAAATAATCAACGACCTGCTCTAAAATTATTATTTTAGTAGAAGAGATACATGTATTTTCTAAAAATATTTATTGCAGTGAAAAACTTTCCAAGTAGGTGAGAATATGAAGATTACATCTTACTCTGAAATCACTCAACGAACCTCCCTTAGAATAGGAGCAGGTACGAGAATATTAGTTTCAGATTTAATAGAAGGTTTAGGTGGAAAAAGGCCGGTCATCTTTACAGATAAAGGATTGACAAAGGCTGGCTTGACACAACAAATCATAGACCTCTTTGACAATGTACCAGGAATCCAGCTAGCAGGTGTGTTTGATGAAATTGAGCAGGATGCCAAATCCTCCAATATCAATAACGGTATCCAATATTATAAGGCCTGTAATGCTGACTCTATGATTGCATTGGGGGGAGGAAGTGTATTAGATACGGTTAAAGGGATAAAATGGGCCCTTCATAAAAGGGTCAATAATATTGAATTAGCCTTGAAGGGTAATGTGATTGAAGTATGGCCAGCAGCGACTGAAATCGACATCCCACATGTTGCAATTCCAACTACGGCAGGGACAGGTGCGGAGGTATCTCCAATTGCGGTTATTTTTAATGAAACGATTGGAGTAAAATGTAATCTTTTGCACCCTTATATTAATGCAGACATAGCTATTCTGGATCCGGATTTAACAGTTGGACTGCCATCGTATGTAACAGCCTTTACGGGAATGGATGCTCTATCACATGCTGTTGAAGGATATTTTACTTCAAAGGCCAATCCGATGACAGATGCATTAGCATTACAAGCAATTAAACTTGTTGTTCAAAATTTAAAAAAGGCTGTGGCAAAAGGGGACGATGTCCAGGCCCGCTCTAATATGCTTCAGGCTAGTACCATGGGAATTCATAGCTTTACCTTAACATTTGGTGAAAACCCAGTTCATAATATTGCGCATACACTTGGTGCCAAGTTTAGAATTCCTCATGGTTTAGCTATCTCTACCCTATTACCTACTGTCATGAAGCATCTTGCACCACTTTACTTAGGTAAGATTAGAGAATTCGCTCTAGCACTTGGGGTGGGAAGCCCTTCTAATCAACCTGAGGAATGCCTTACTCAATGTATTGAAGTAATTTCAGAATTACGCAATGACATTGGCTTACCAGCTGATTTCTCTGAGTACAATATTGATTCAGCTCTGATTCCACAATTAATCCCAGCCGTCCAACTAGACCCATCCGGTATAGGATTAAGAATCCCAGAAGATGTGCTTGCGAATATTTTACAAGAAGTAATCGGTACGAAGGTTCCGGTAGAATAGAAGATTACTAATATAGAAACAGTTTAGAGGATGTCATCATGTTTTGCATTGCGATGACATCCTTAATTTGTATGTTGTTGGAGAGTGTCAGCCAAATCAAATTTTGGCGTAAAGTTGCCAATAATTCTAGCAAAACAAAATTTGATAAGGAATATATTTTCAACATTTTTGGGGACAGGTCTGAATATTGATAGAAAGTAAGGGTTTTTGATAAGTAAATATGCTACATATTTGAAAGGGGAAGATTAAATGAGAGCAGCACAAATCATTGAACACAGAAAACCATTAAGGATTGGGAATGTACCAGATCCAACTCCAGGGCCTCATGATGTCATTGTTAAAATAGAAGCAAGCGGTGTATGTCGAAGCGACTGGCATGCCTGGATGGGTGATTGGGAATGGCTTGGATTAAGCCCGGTTCTTCCAATTATTCCTGGTCACGAGATGGGTGGTGTAGTTGAAGCAGTAGGAAAAGAGGTAAAGAACTTTCGCCCAGGTGATCGGGTGACTACCCCTTTCCATGAAGGATGCTCACATTGTGCAAACTGTTTAAGTGGTCATTCTAATCGCTGCGATAATCTCCAAATTTTTGGATTTGGCTATGATGGTGCATATGCGGAGTACGTAAAGGTCCCTAATGGTGATTTCAACTTAGTACCTCTTCCTGATGAAGTGGACGCAGTCACAGCAGCTGCCATTGGTTGTCGCTATATGACTGGATATCATGGCGTTGTGCGCAGTAACGTCAGACCAGGTAATTGGCTTGTCGTTCATGGTGCAGGGGGGGTAGGACTTTCCGCTGTACAAGTGGCAAATGCAATAGGTGCACAAGTTATTGCTGTAGATGTCGATGATGCAAAATTAGAAATTGCGAAGAAGGAAGGAGCAGTAGCTGCGGTAAATGCCCGAAATGCTAATGTCGTGGAGGCAGTGAAGGAAATAACAAGGGGTGGTGCTCATGCATCCATTGAAGCTCTGGGAATTCAAGAAACAATATTAAACTCTGTTCTTTCCTTACGTAAGGGTGGCAGACATGTCCAAATTGGTTTAACCACACATAATGAAGCTGGGATTGCCGGCCTACCAATAGATGCGATAACAGCTCAGGAGCTAGAAATTGTAGGAAGCTTAGGGAATCCTCGTACAGAATATGATGGCTTATTATCTTTAATTGCACAAGGAAAGTTAAACCCAAGGTCCCTTGTTTCAAGAGAAATTGCTCTTGATGACGTGACTGATGTTCTTAATGATATGACGAACTATAAAACGTATGGCTTTAATGTAATCACTCAATTTAAATAATGATAAAAAAATGGATACTAATTCATAATTAGTGTCCATTTTTTTATCAATTAAAAGAAGAACATCGTAATTGGCCATTCTGCCTCGAGATTGCCTTCATACTTTTTGCTCTAAGGAAGATTGGAACCCTTCTGTCAATTCTTGAATGATTCTATTATAATTATATTAAAATAATTAAAAAATCAAAATAATATAGGATAAACACAAAAGCAAATAGTGGAGCAAAATCTAAGTCTTTAATAATAAGAAATAAGGTGTTTGAACATGTCATTTGTTGAGGTTTCTGAATGTTATAAACGTTATCAAATGGGTGAAAGTATGGTTGTGGCGAATAATGGAGTTAGTTTTGAGATTGAAAAAGGAGAATTTGTAGTGATTGTTGGACCTTCGGGTGCAGGGAAATCTACCGTATTAAATATCCTTGGTGGGATGGATACTTGTGATGAGGGAAAAGTGATTGTCGATGGAATAGATATAGCCAGTTATAATGCTCGGCAATTAACCGGATATCGCCGATCCGATGTAGGATTCGTTTTTCAATTTTATAATCTAGTTCCTAACTTGACTGCGAAGGAAAATGTGGAGCTTGCTTCACAAATATCTTCAAAATCATTAGATGCTTTTGAGGTATTAAAAAAAGTCGGTTTAGAAAATAGAGTGGACAATTTTCCTGCTCAACTTTCAGGGGGAGAGCAGCAAAGGGTCGCCATTGCAAGAGCTGTGGCAAAAAGTCCAAAATTATTATTATGCGATGAGCCTACAGGGGCACTTGATTATGAAACAGGAAAAACGGTTTTAAAAACATTGCAGGATACGTGTCGAGAGACAGGGACCACAGTAATTGTTATTACACATAATTTAGCAATCGCCCCTATGGCGGATAGGGTGATTGAAATTAATAACGCCAAGGTACGTAAAATACATAAAAATCAAGATCCGGTTTCAATTGAAACCATTGAATGGTAGCCGATATGAAGAAAAAATCGTTGTATAAGGATATTCGACGTGAAATTTTACATTCTAAGGGTCGATTTTTTTCTATTCTCATTCTAATTATGCTTGGTGTTTCAACTTTTGTTGGATTAAAAGCTGTTGGACCAGCGATGCTTATTACCGCAAATGATTATTTTCGTACTTACCAACTAGCTGATGTGGAAGTTCAATCGACCTATGGTCTTGACGAAACCGACGTAAAAATACTTAACAGGCTTTCCAATATTAAAAATCTTGAATTTGGCTATACAGCCGATGTTATTTTAAAGGATTCCAATTTAGTAATGAAAATTTTTTCAACTCCTGGCAAAGAGCAAAAAACAAATCAATATTTAATTAAGAAAGGTCGTATGCCAGAAAAATCAGGAGAAATTGTAGTTGATGACATACTTGCAGGGGATCCTTATCAAATTGGTGATAAAATTACTTTTGTCCAAAATGACGGAAGTGAATTTACCGATACTTTTCGAACATCCACTTATAAAATTGTAGGCTTTGTATCCTCAAGTAAATTTATTGATAAAACCAATCGTGGGAGCAGCACAATTAGTTCTGGAAGTATTGATGCTTTTGCAGTGATTATGGAGTCAGACTTTGATATGGAGGTATATACAGTCGCATCCATTGTGTATAACAATACAGGGCACAAGGATGCATACTCGAAGAATTATCGTAATCTTATTGACCAGCATGTGGCAAACGTTGAAAATGCAATTAAGTCGCAGCCAAAAGCACGTCTATCGAAAATAAAGAAAGAGTCGAAAGATGAAATATATACTGCTGAACAAGAATGGAAGGAAGGCAGGAAGCAATTAGCCAACCAAGAAAAACATTTGAAACAAGCGAGAGAGCAATTAGATAACGCAAAGAAACAGCTGGAAAATGGTGAAAAGAGACTAACAGAAGAGTATGCAGCTGCATACGCAAGGCTACAAGCCAACGAAAAAAAATTAAATGATAGTAGGATAAAATTAGATGATGCAGAAATAAAACTGTCTGATGCTAAGGAATCAATTGCTGATGGAAAAATTGGAATGGAAAAAGGCGAGCAGCAACTAGCTAAAAAGCAAACAGAACTTGATGAACAGCGGAAGGCTCTTGAACAAGCTGGCTTACTCATAGGTGAAGCATTGCAAAAAATCCATGCAGCACAGGAAGCGCTTAATAATGAAAAGGAGAAACTATCAGAGGAAAAAGCTAGGCTACTAGCAAAGGAAAAAATGATTCATAGCAAGGAAATGGAATTAATAAGACAGGAAAAAGTCTATCAGCAGGCCAAGGTAAAACTTGCCCATGGGAAAATACAGTATCAAAAAAGCAAGTCGAAAAGTTTGGCGATTTTTAAAAAGCAAAGGGATTTACTTAAAGAAGGTGAATCTGAATACAAAAAAAATATAACCCTATTTAATCAAGAAAAACCAAAAGCGGAAAGAAAGCTCACAAAGGCAAAAGAAGAGATAAATGAGGCAAAAGAAAAAATCGAAAAAATGAAATTGCCAAAATACTATGTTCTTGATCGTACTTACAACAACGGCTTTTCCGAATTCAAGGACAATGCAAACCGTGTAACGTCCCTTTCAACCATTTTTCCTGTTCTCTTCTTTCTCGTTGCTGTTCTTGTTTGTTTAACGACCATGACAAGAATGGTTGATGAAGGTCGCACTCAAATAGGGTTATTAAAGGCACTTGGATATAGTAATGGAGATAGTATTGCCAAATATTTAATTTATGGGACCTTAGCTTGTGTGATTGGATCTCTGGTTGGTATCATTTTAGGTTTCGAGTTTTTTACGAGGTTAGTTTTCAATGCATATCGAGGGTTGTATAATATCCCAGATTTAATTATTTCTTATGACCCAAAACTAATGTTGCTATCTGTTGGGGTAGCCTTTCTTTGCACAACGGTTGCTGTATATGCAGCAGCGAGACCTAAATTTAGCATGAATGCAGCAGAATTAATGAGACCTGAGGCTCCTAAAAATGGAAAGAAAATTTTGTTGGAACGCTTTTCTTTTATATGGAAACACCTGAATTTTACTAGCAAAGTGACCGCGCGTAATTTGTTTCGCTATAAAAAAAGAATGATTATGACCATTTTTGGTGTGATGGGCTGTACGGCTCTTATGTTTACCGGATTTGGGTTAAGAGATTCAATTAATGATATCGTTCCAATTCAATATAAAGAAATCTTTAAGTATGATGCTTTAGTTGCAAGAGATAAAGAAATGACAGAATCTGCTTATCAAAAATACAAGGAAATATTGGATGACAAACATGTTGTTTCGAATTTAAGTATTTATCATGAATCATTGACTGCGTTGAAAAAAGGGGAAAATAATCAAACGGTTAATCTATTCATTCCAAAGGAAACGAAGGATTGGGATTCCTATATTACATTACGTACTCGTGAACAACATCAAAGGTTAGAGCTGTCAGATAAGGGCGCAATTATTACGGAAAGATTGGCTAGACTCTTTGATGTAGACATTGGGGACAAAATAAAAATGAAAAATGAAGATGGAGAGGCAGCACTAATTGAAATATCGGGAATCACGGAATTGTATGCTGGTCATTTTATCTATATGACCTCTAACTATTATCAAGCTACCTTCCATGAAAATGCTGACTCTAACGCAGAGCTATTAATCTTAAAGGACTCTAATGAAAAATGGAAGGATCAATTTGCTGAGAGGCTTATGAAAACGAACTCGGTCTTAGGCGTTTCTTTTATGGATGTCAGTAGCAGAGTCATGGATGAGACGATGAATAGTCTAAATTTAGTCGTAATCGTAATCATTGGATGTGCAGCAATCCTAGCCTTTGTTGTCCTATACAATTTAGTGAATATCAATGTTTCTGAACGAATAAGAGAGCTTTCCACCATTAAAGTTCTTGGGTTTTATCCATTTGAGATTACGATGTATGTCTATCGTGAAAATATCCTGTTAACCCTTTTAGGCATGGTATTTGGTTTTATTGGGGGAATATATCTTCATAGAATCGTCATTGCAACCGTTGAGATGGACGAGTTAATGATGAGTCTTAATATTCATTGGACAAGCTATCTATTTTCTGGAATCCTTACACTCTTTTTCTCCCTTCTCGTCATGCTTGTCATGCACGTGAAGCTAAGAAGAATTGACATGGTAGAGGCATTAAAGTCAGTTGAATAACGAACAAAGTAATATAAAAAGTATGAGAAAAACACATGAAAAGTGTATTTTTATGTGTTTTTTTCATTTGAAAAGTTTTTTAAGAAGTTAATAATTTGTTTGAGTAAGGAAGCATATGGTGTAATAAGACAGTATTTTCGTGTAAAAAGGTGAGTGTTGCTTATGAAGTGGGTATTTGATTGGCGAATGGATAGGGACTGTAGGGGGGCTGTACTTTTGAAATCAAAAAGATTTCTAGTATAGCTCCCTTTTTTCTATTTCCTTTAGTTCGATAAAGTGGTGAGAAGGTAGGGATTACGATGGTCATATTGACAGGTCATTCCTTAACAATGAAGGACATGAGAAGTATTCTTTTTGACGGTCAAAAGCTTGCTGCCTCGACCGAAGGATTAAAGCGAGTTGAAATAAGTAGGAGAGCAGTAGAACAAATTGTGAATGAAAATAGGATTGTATACGGAATAACGACTGGATTCGGGAAGTTCAGTGATATATGGATTGACCCAAAGGACGTGGAAGAATTACAACTGAATTTAATTCATTCCCATGCATGTGGAGTCGGAGAGCCTTTTCCAGAGTCTGTTTCCAGAACGATGTTGGTGTTAAGGGCAAATGCGTTGCTGAAAGGATATTCAGGCGTAAGAAAAATAGTCATTGAAAGGCTGCTTCAGCTAGTGAATGCAAAAATACATCCAGTCGTTCCTCGGCAAGGGTCACTTGGTGCCAGCGGTGATTTAGCACCATTAGCCCATCTGGTTCTCCCACTACTTGGTGAAGGTGAGGTATTTTACAAGAATGAGAGAATTCCAGCAAATGTTGCTTTAAAGACAGAAGGAATTAACCCGATTACCTTAACAGCAAAAGAGGGGCTAGCTTTAATCAATGGAACGCAAGCAATGACGGCAATGGGTGTAATTGCCTATTTAGAAGCGGAAAAGCTTGCTTTTCAATCAGAAGCCATAAGTGCGATGACAATGGAAGGGCTTAACGGGATTATTGATGCATTTGATGAGAAGGTTCATACTGCACGTGGATATCCGGAACAAATCGCCGTTGCAAAACGTATGCGTGAGCTATTGAAGGATAGCAAGCTTACGACAAAGCAAGGGGAAATAAGAGTTCAGGATGCCTATTCTCTTCGCTGCATTCCTCAGGTGCATGGAGCCGTATGGCAGACACTAAATTATGTAAAAGAAAAGCTAGAAATCGAAATGAATGCGGCAACAGATAATCCGTTAATTTTTGACGACGGAAAAAATGTCATTTCTGGGGGAAACTTTCACGGTCAACCGATTGCCTTCGCAATGGATTTTTTAGGTATAGCTATGGCAGAATTAGCAAGTATTTCAGAACGTAGAATTGAGCGACTTGTCAATCCTCAGCTAAATGATTTACCTCCATTTTTAAGCGTGAAGCCAGGTCTTCAATCAGGTGTGATGATATTACAATATTGTGCCGCTTCTCTAGTTTCCGAAAATAAAACCCTAGCCCATCCAGCAAGCGTTGACTCCATCCCATCCTCTGCGAATCAAGAGGATCATGTAAGCATGGGGACGATTGCCGCCCGTCATGCTTACGAAATAATAACAAATGCAAGAAAAGTACTAGCCATTGAATCCATATGTGCTATGCAGGCTGTGGAGTTAAGAGGAATTGAAAAAATGGCACCAATCACGAAAAAGGTGTATGAGGAAGGGAGGAAGAGAATTCCTTCGATAGAAAAGGACAGAGTCTTTTCAAATGATGTATTCAAGGCAGAAAAATGGTTAAAGGATGAATTTTCTGTAGAAATGAACTATTGAAGTAAAAAAAGAAGAGTAACAATGATCAACAGAATACTCTCGAAAAATCGTTTGACAGGTGTAGATATTGTCTTTCATTGGGTTAATTGAGGGCAAAAATCGTTATTCAAGCAAAATTGTCTTTCATCGAGCTAATGAAAGACAAAAATAATGAACCAGAAAGCCAAACCCACAAGGTTTGGCTTTCTGGTTCATTATTGCTCTGACTCAAGACTAACTTGCCAATGGATTCCGAATTTGTCGGTTAGATTGCCGTAGCATTTGCTCCAGAAAGTCTCTTGCAAATCCATCTCGACCTTCCCGCCATCTTTCAATTTATTGAACACTGATTTAATATCGTCTATATCCTTGCTCATATATGTGAGGGAAATATTATTTCCCTGAACAAATGGAGAGCCTGGAAATGTATCTGAGAACATGATCGTTCGATCTCCAATTGTTAAATTTGCATGCATAACTAAATTTTTTGCATCTTCTGGTAAAGGATATTCAGGATTTTGTGGTGAATCCCCAAAGGTCATAATTTTTGGTTCCTCTGTTTTAAAAACCTGTGAGTAATATTCGACAGCTTCCCGACAATTTCCGTTAAAAATCATATAGATTTCAATAGCCATGGTTTCGCTCCTTTTACATATGTAAATTTTTTACATTATTATGCTTGCTTACAAATTATACCATCTTAGAAACAAAAGTCAAAAATACTAAGGAGATGAGGGTATCGAAGGCTAGAAAATATTATGTTATATTATAATGAATAAAGGAAAGATTCTGATTTAGACAAATGTTGCGCCCATTCCTTGGACTACTATCCTGCATAAGGTGAAGTATGCAAAGAAAACTTAGGATAGGGAGTGAGTAGTGTGATGGATTATAGACCAGTGCATGGCGGACACCATGGAGGTCACCACGGTGGATATCATGGCGGCCACCACGGTGGATATCATGGCGGACACCATTGGGGACACCACGGAGGACATTATGGTGGACTTGGTGCACCATTTGTTGGAGGTTTACTTGGAGGCTTGACGGCTGGAGCGATTACTTCACCGGGAGTAGGATACGGTGCATATCCTTACTCTTATCCATATCCGACATACCCATATTCAACACCAACACCATATCCATATGGAGGATACCCTTATTATTAAAGGTTAATGGTGGCTCGAGAAAATAGTTTTATTAATTAATAATGGAAAAGTGAGACAGTGGAGGGAGGGGATCCCTTTCTGTCTTACTTTGATTTCAATCGCAAGGAGAAGATGTTGATGGAAAAAATAAAGATCACTCACATTTCAAATGAACTAAAGGACTGGATTGTCCAAACATTAACAAATGGTGCAAATCCGGAATCAATTGTCGAAGCGATGATAAAAAAAGGTTTTGAGGCTAATTTTTCCTACTCTACCTTATTGAGAATAGTTAGCAATCAAACGATTAATACAAATGAAAAAGTACATAGTCCATATGTTTATGAACACCCTCCCATTTATTGTAAGGGGAAAATGATTCATACAAGTGACCGAGATATTAAAGTATTGATGAGAGTTGAAAGGCCGTTTATTACTTACCTGGACAATGTATTGAGCGGCGAGGAATGTGATGAACTAATTTCCCTTTCAAGAAATCGTCTGTTGCCTTCAACTATTATTGATTCCGATACAGGGAAGGAAATTCAAGTACCAGGAAGAACGAGCGAGGGTACATATTATGGGATTAATGAAAATCCCCTCATTACAAGAATTGAAAACAGGATTGCTGAAATGACAGATCATCCCCTTCCAAATGGTGAAGGACTTCAGGTGCTCCATTATCGAATAGGAGAGGAATATAAGCCACATTTTGATTACTTCCCTCCAAATAAGGTTGATATGAATAAGGGTGGGCAAAGAGTTGGGACTGTGCTCATATATTTAAATGATGTTGAAGCCGGCGGTGAAACGATTTTTCCGAAGATTGGTCTTTCTATCACCCCTAAAAAAGGTACTGCCGTATACTTCCATTATGGGAATAGCAAGGGTCAAGTGGATCGTATGTCCGTGCATAGCAGTGTCCCTGTTGTAAAAGGCGAGAAGTGGGTTGCTACAAAATGGATTCGCCAAGGTAAAATCTATTAGTTTCAGTTTGGAGGAAAATAAGCCCTAGAATCATATTTTCAAAAATAGAAAGTTTATCCAAAATATTCGAGATATGATAAAATGGAAAAATACTTATTGATTTGCCTATTCATTAATAGGTTTTATATCATATTTTCATAGAAAGAGGGGTATCTGTTCTTTAAATAGGGCAAGAAAAGCCATGAAAATAATAAGAATCATTTTACAAATTTTTTTCCTTTTTATCATTTCATTCATAGGAGAATGGCTACATAAGCAACTTCATATTCCATTACCGGGAAGTATCATCGGTTTTATCTTGTTATTGATTTGTCTCTGGAGTAAGATCATTCCTGAGAAGTGGGTTGAAGATGGAGCGGGTTTTATTTTAGCCTTTTTGCCTTTGTTTTTCATTCCTGCTTCAGTTGGAATTATGAATCATCCTTCTCTTCTTTCTTTGCAAGGTGGGTTATTGATCCTAATTGTTATCGCTAGTACGATAATCACTATGATTGCAGCTGGTAAAACGAGTCAATTTTTAGAGAGAAAGGCGCTTAAGAGAAGGGAGGAGTTGGAATGCAGCAAGAATTTTACGCATTCATAATTATCTTAATAACTGTGATGATTTATTTATCTATGCGGATATTGTATATGAAGTATCCTTCGCCATTCTTCATGCCATTATTACCAACGACAGTTATCATTATTATTTTAATAATCATCAGTCACCATTCCTATCATGACTTTATGGTAGGTGGAAAATATATTCAATCCTTTTTAGGTCCTGCGGTTGTTGCGTTGGCTTATCCTTTATATAAGCAACGTCAAGTATTAATATCCCATATTGCACCAATCTTAGGTGGTGTAATTATAGGTTTGGTAGCCGCTTTATTGAGCGGTTTTTTATTTTCTATTGTTTTTGGACTAGAACGTGCCCATATATTATCACTAGTGCCAAAATCATTGACAACCCCTATAGCCATACAGGTATCATCTGGAATTGGAGGAATTCCATCCTTGACGGTTGCATTTGTAATGATTGCAGGATTCACTGGAACTATTTTGGGACCATTGGTGATCAAATGGGCGAATATTCAAAGTGACCTAGGGAAGGGAATTGGGTTTGGAAGTGCCTCCCATGCATTTGGTACATCAAAGGCCTTTGAATATGGTGAATTAACGGCTTCCATGAGCTCTGTTTCTATGACATTAAGTGCCATTATAGGTTCAGTTGTGGGACCTTTATTTGTTTGGTTGTTTCACCTATAAAATAAAATAGAATACTAATATAGACTGCCTATCACAAATTATACTTTTCTAGTAAATTAGACGGAGACTTGTTTACAAAATAAGTCTCCGAAATAGATACTTAGTTACAAAAATTTCAAAAAAATAGGAAAATTTATATTGACTTGTTCTTTATATAGAATTAATATTAGATTACAAGCAGATTTTTCCAGATGATATACGACAAAACTTGAACATAATATCATAATTTAAAATATTTCAATATTTTTTTACATATTCCGTTCTTAATATAGAACATCCTTGTTTGAGATTAGAGAATACAAATATATTGGACGAATTTTTTTACCCTCGCTGTTCTATATGAAGAACATATATTTCGTTATAATAGACATTCTTTATCTTAGGTGATGTCTCTTTGCCTATATCAAAAGAGGCACTCGACCATGCTGTGGGTTTTACGACCTTAGACGCAAGTCGTCGATAGTGTGGTGTGAGGAGGGGTTGAATGCCCCATATTTAAAAATAAAGGAATGAATAAGCATAAATTCCCCAATTTATTCCTTTATTTTTAAAATAAACAATAAAATATTTTTATTTATTAGATACAAGAAAGGGAGGAAGGTAGGTGACTTATCGTCAGAGATTTTCACTTTTTCTAATTATTGATACTTTCATTATCTTTACCTGTATATTTATTGGACGGTTCCTTGTTGATGGAGCTACTCATTTTATGACTTATTCTATTATGATAAGCAGTATTGCAATAATAACGAGCCATTATATATTTTCCATCCATTTTCATTTATATAAAAAGGCATGGGAATATGCGAGTATCGGAGAATTAGCAATTATTTTTAAAACGGTTACTGCCAGTATTGTAACTGCTGCCCTCATTCAACAAATTGCTTTTGAAGAAATATACTATCGACTGCTCATAGTGACTTGGCTTTTACATATGTTGTCGATTGGAGGATCGAGATTTTGTTGGAGAGTATTTCGTGATCAGGTATTATTCAGGGATTTAAACAAAAAAAGAACGTTAATTGTAGGTGCTGGATCGGCCGGTACCATGGTTGCACGACAATTATTAAAAAGAAGGAATAAATCTGAACTACTGCCAGTAGCATTTATAGATGATAGTAAAAGAAAACAAAATTTAGATATTTTAGGGATACCTGTAGTTGGTGGAAAAGAAAACATATCTGATATTGTTCATGATATGAATATACAGCATATTATCATTGCTATTCCATCGTTAAATAGGAAGGAACTTAATTTCATTTTCCAGGAATGTGCAAAGACTAAAGCCAAAACACAGATACTGCCACATTTCGAGGATTTATTAATAGGTAAGTTAACGGTCAATAAATTACGCGATGTTAAGGTGGAAGATTTACTTGGGAGAGAGCCCGTTAAATTAGATAACATCGGCATTAAAGAATACGTAACAAATCAAGTGATTTTAGTAACAGGTGCTGGGGGATCGATTGGCTCAGAAATATGTCGACAGATATCCAATTTCAATCCTAAGAAACTTATCCTTCTAGGTCATGGTGAAAATAGCATATATAATATCGAAATGGAATTAAAAGAAAAATATAAGCATACAAATATTGAGTTTCTACCCGAAATTGCTGACATACAAGATTCAGAAAAAATGATATCAATCATGAATACATATCTGCCAGATGTTGTTTATCATGCAGCTGCACATAAACATGTGCCACTGATGGAAAGGAATCCAGAGGAGGCAATAAAAAACAATATTATTGGAACAAAGAATGTGGCAAATGCAGCAAAAATGGCCAATGTAAAGACGTTTGTTATGATTTCAAGTGACAAAGCAGTCAATCCAACTAGTGTCATGGGTTCAACAAAACGTCTGGCAGAAATGATTATACAACATATCAATTTGCAATGTGAAACAAAATTTGTGGCAGTTCGATTTGGAAATGTACTCGGGAGCAGGGGAAGTGTTATCCCGTTATTTACTAAGCAAATTGAAAAAGGTGGTCCTGTTACGGTAACACATCCAGACATGGTTCGCTACTTTATGACGATTCCAGAAGCATCGAGGCTGGTCATACAAGCAGGTGCCCTTGCCCGTGGTGGAGAGATATTTGTCTTGGATATGGGGGAACCCGTAAAAATAGTCGATTTAGCAAAAAATTTAATCACACTATCAGGCAATAATATTGAAGATATAGGAATCCAATATATTGGAATGCGACCAGGGGAGAAGATGTTCGAAGAATTATTAAATGTAGATGAAATATATGAACAACAGATTTACCCAAATATATATATTGGTAGGTCAAGAGAAATTTATATAGAAGAGATTGAAAAAATAATTACTACCTATTCGATATTAGATAAAGAAGCAATAAGAAAATGGGTGGTAGAATTAGCAAATGATCGTCAGGCTTCTGAAGCAAAAATGAAGATATTAAGCTAGAAAGGGCTGAAACAATGAAGATTAGAAAAGCGATTATTCCTGCTGCAGGGTTAGGGACACGCTTCCTTCCAGCAACAAAAGCCATGCCTAAGGAAATGCTTCCTATCGTCGACAAACCTACTATTCAATACATTGTCGAGGAGGCTATAGAGTCTGGTATTGAAGATATCATTATTGTAACTGGGAAAGGAAAAAGGGCAATAGAAGACCACTTTGACCACTCCTTTGAATTGGAACAGAATTTATTTGAAAAAGGGAAATTGCAACTTTTAGAGGAGGTTAAAAAGTCATCCAATTTAGTAGACATTCATTATATTCGCCAAAAAGAACCAAAAGGTCTAGGCCATGCCATTTGGTGTGCACGAAAGTTTATTGGTAATGAGCCATTTGCAGTTCTCTTAGGGGATGACATAGTAATTTCATCTGAAAAACCATGTCTTAAACAGATGATTGACCAGTATGATCAAATCAAAGCATCCATACTAGGGGTTAAGCAAGTATCAGAAGAAGAGGTACATAGATACGGTATTATTGACGGAATTCATTTAGGTAATCATATATATCGTGTTAATAGTTTGGTAGAAAAACCTAAAAAAGAAGCAGCTCCATCAAATGTGGCAATTATGGGTAGATATATTTTAGATCCAAAAATATTCGAAATACTTGCCAAGCAACTGCCTGGTGAAGGGGGAGAAATCCAACTTACAGACGCGATTTCTATTTTGAACCAGTCTGAAGAGGTATATGGTTTTGAATTTGAGGGTGTTAGATATGATGTCGGAGAGAAGCTGGGTTTCATTAAGACAACCATTGAGATGGCTCTTCAAAGAGATGACCTTAGAAATAAAATGCATGACTATCTTCAAACTTTACTGACCAAAGATTCGATTAAATAGGGAATCAAAAAGAAAATAAAATGAGAAATCTAAAATATTTATCAATTTTATTTTTGAGGTGATATTTTGGCCATTCTTGTAACAGGTGGTGCTGGTTATATTGGTAGTCATACTTGTGTAGAACTTTTAAATGCCGGTTATGAGCTAGTTATAGTCGATAACTTATTAAATAGTAGTTCAGAGGCAATAAGACGTGTGAAGAATTTAACAAGACGTCATTTTCTATTTTATCAAATTGATATGTTAGAAGAAGATCAGCTAGAAAAAGTGTTTGTGGAAAATGAAATAGAAGCATGCATTCATTTTGCTGGTCTTAAAGCAGTTGGGGAGTCTGTTACTAATCCACTATTATATTATAGAAATAATTTAATGAGCACTATTGTTCTATGTCAGATTATGAAAAAATATGGCGTAAAAAATCTGGTCTTCAGTTCCTCGGCAACAGTATACGGATCACCTGAAAGGATGCCTATCCTAGAAGACTTTTCTCTTAAAGCTATGAATCCCTATGGTAGGTCGAAATTATTTATTGAAGAGATTTTGCAGGATTTGTATTTTAGTCATAGCGAATGGAGTATTACTTTATTGAGATACTTTAATCCGATTGGTGCACATATGAGTGGACAGATTGGTGAAAGTACAAGGGGGATTCCAAACAACTTAATGCCTTATATTACAAATGTTGCTCTAGGAAAATATCCAGAGCTCTTTATTTTTGGTAATAATTATCCAACGCGAGATGGTACATGTGTGAGGGATTATATACATGTAGTTGACTTAGCGATAGGACATATAAAAGCTCTTGAAAAAAATATGATACAGACAGGTGTTCATACATATAATCTTGGAACAGGAAGAGGCTATAGTGTTCTAGAATTAGTATCTACTTTTGAAGACACTACAGGAAATAAAATCCCCTACCAATTTTCTAAACCAAGACCAGGGGATGTTGCAATCTGTTATGCAGATCCAACAAGGGCTGAACAAGAAATTGGTTGGAAAGCGGGTAAGACTCTTGAAGAAATGTGCATCGATTCTTGGCGATGGCAACTCAATAATCCAAATGGCTATTTGGCATAGTGACAGAATTATATATTGATAACATAAAATTCTTCTTTTCTAGGTAAGGGGGAGAGGATTGAAAAGAATCTTAGATTTATTAGCAGCGTTAATCTTGTTGATATTGTTAAGTCCACTAATACTAGTCATTGGGGCATTAGTAAAGATAAAACTTGGCAATCCCATTCTTTTCAAACAGAAGAGACCTGGATTACACGGTGAGCCTTTTTATCTCTACAAATTTCGGACAATGAATGAACAAAAGAATAGTAAGGGAGAATTATTACAAGACTATCAAAGATTGACTCCCTTTGGTAAACTCCTTAGGAAATATAGCCTTGATGAACTACCACAATTATTCAATGTAATCAGAGGAGATCTTAGCTTAGTTGGTCCAAGACCCTTATTAATGGAATACCTTCCATTGTATTCAGAAGAACAGGCTAAAAGGCACCTTGTAAAACCAGGGATCACAGGATGGGCACAGGTTAATGGACGTAATACAATCACTTGGGAAGAAAAATTTGAACTTGATGTTTGGTATGTCAATCATCAATCAATCTTATTGGATATTAGAATCCTTTGGTTGACATTGATTAAGGTATGTAAATCTGAAGGAGTAAATCAAACTGAAAATGTTACAATGGAATCCTTTACGGGTACAGTGAATAAAAGAAGAGAAGAGCATGGATAAACAATTTGACTTTGGTGGTGTTATGACTTGGTTAATACGGTATTAAATAAGAGAATTTTTCTTTCGTCACCGCATATGAGCGGGAATGAAAAAAAATATATCGATGATGCATTTGAATCAAACTGGATTGCACCATTGGGTCCGAATGTTGAGGAATTTGAAAGGGAAATAGCAAATTATGTTGGAGTCAAGAAAGCATTTGCTGTTAGTTCAGGAACAGCTGCTATTCATTTGGCTCTTATTTTATTAGGTGTACATAAAGGAGATACGGTTTTTTGCTCTAGTTTAACATTTGTTGCAACAGCAAACCCTATTCTTTATCAAGGTGCAGAGCCGGTCTTTATTGATTCAGAACCAGAAAGCTGGAATATGTCCCCAACAGCATTAGAAAATGCATTTAGAGATGCTTCCTTAAATGGGAAGCTTCCAAAGGCAGTCATCATTGTCAACCTTTATGGACAGTCAGCTAAGATGGATGAGCTGATTCCTATCTGTAGAAAATATCATGTTCCAATTATTGAAGATGCTGCCGAGTCACTAGGTGCAGCCTATAAGGGAAAGGCTAGTGGCACCTTTGGGGATTTTGGGGTTTACTCCTTTAATGGGAACAAAATCATTACTACCTCTGGAGGTGGTATGCTTGTTTCAAATAATATGGAAGCACTGCAAAGGGCAAGTTTTTTAGCCACTCAAGCAAGGGATCCAGCCCCCCATTATCAGCATAGTGAGCTTGGATACAATTACCGATTAAGTAATGTATTGGCTGGGATAGGTCGTGCACAATTAGGGATTTTAGAAGAAAGAGTGAATGCTAGAAGATCAGTATTTGAAAAATATAAAGAGGAATTAGATGGTCTTTCAGGACTATCATTCATGCCAGAATATGAGGGAAGCTTCTCCAATCGATGGTTAACAGCTATAACCATCGATGAAAAGAAGGCTGCGGCCACTTCAAGAGAGCTTTTAGCATTTCTTGAGAAGGAGAATATTGAAGCACGTCCAGTTTGGAAACCATTACACCTTCAGCCACTTTTCAAAGATGTAAGGTATTTTCAACATGACGAGAGAGAAAGCACCTCAGAACAGCTCTTTTTATCGGGTATTTGTTTACCATCAGGATCAAATATGACCCATGAGGAACAAATGAGAGTAATTAACTGTATCAAAAAAAATCTAAAGCCATAATGTCTTTTTTAGAAACATTTTATTCTTGAGAGGAAAGTGATGATAATCATAAAAGAAAATACTCGTAATATAGAGTAAAGAGGTATTCAAATGATTGGGAAAAGTATCGCAGAAATTAGAGAAAAAAAAGGGCTTACACTCTCTCAGCTTTCTAAGCTAGCAAATATATCGAAATCTTACTTAAGTAATATTGAACGAGGGATTAATAAGAATCCATCACTAGAAGTCATTCAAAAGTTAGCAAAAGTCTTGGAAACGGACCTTATAACATTGTTAAAAACCGGAACTGAATTAGATTCTCATATCCATATTGAGAAGGAATGGATTGATTTTGTCATAGAGTTAAAGGAATTAGGATTAAACAAGGATCAAATCCAGCAGTACAAAACATTGATTGAATTTATTAAGTGGCAGAAGGATCGCCCAGATCAGTAAATCACTTGGGCTCAAATAATTGAACAATTTCAAGGGAATGGAGGAAAAATGAAAAAATATATTGTTCTTTTAATATTTTTCACTTGCATGATTGGGTTATATTTGGGTCATTTACATTGGAAAAATAAAACCGTTGAAGCAAGCATTGAAGGAAGAAAGACAACAGAAAAATTCACTGAGAAGGAGAATTTAGATAAGGCTGCTTTGAAAAAAATGTTGAGCCCAGAAAATAATAAATCCCAATCACTTGTTGATTATTTACGATATAAAGCAATTACACAAAATAAAGCTAGTATTGCAGTAATTGGAAGCAATATTACTGCCGGAACCGGAGCCACCAGTATTTCTAATACATGGCCACAATTATTAAAGGGCAAGCTGAAAGCCGAATATCAAGAATTAAATTCAATAGAACTCTACACCTTTGGATTTGAGGGTTATTCGACTGTGGATTTATTAAAGAGTAAGAAAATAGACCAGATGATTGCAGAAAAACCTGATCTCGTTATTTTCGAGAACTCAATCATCAATGATTATTCTCAATCAATCAATTTAAAGCAAACTCAAAAAAATATAGAGGATATCATGTCAAAAATACAAAAAGGACTTCCAAATTCAAAATTATTAATGATGTCTCCTAATCCAATAGTTAATAGTAATAATCCGAATAGTATAAATCTTAGTTTCCTTGATTATGTAAAGGCTTCTGAGCAATTAATAAATAAAAACAAATGGTCGTATATAAATATTATTAGTGGTATGAACGAGAAAATAAAATCTAATCATATTCTTTTAGTTGATATTTTATCGAATGATTATCTCCATCCTAATAATTGGGGATACCAATTATTGTTTGAAGTTTTGTATGATCAATTGAAAAAACAAAACTAAGTAACAGTTATGTTTATTAAGAATATGGTTAATCGGACCAAATAGTATGCTTTACATAATTTCTTCATACATGACTAAAATGTGCAGGAGGTCAATATGGACGACACTTTTAGCTTAAGTGATATTTTCTTAGTGTTTAAGAAACGTTGGAAGCTAATTTTGCTGATCACATCATTAGCAATGTTAGTTAGTGGAGGTATCTCCTTCTATTTAATGACACCAATCTATCAATCATCAACACAAATCCTTGTAAATCAAAAAAATTCGCAAAATCAGGTTGATATCACTCAACTGAGAAGTAATATTGATCTTATAAATACGTACAGTGTGATTATTAAGAGTCCTGCCATTCTAGAGACAGTGATAAAAGAGTTGGAATTACCGGATTCCGTGGATCAGCTAAATCAAAAGATTTCAGTCAGTAGTCAGGAGAATTCACAAATTTTCTTGGTTACCGTTCAAGATACAAATCCTGGGATGGCAGTTGAAATTGCCAATACTGTGTCAGAAACGTTTCAAAGAGATATTCAAGGAATTATGAATGTTGATAATGTGAGTATTCTCGCCAAGGCAGAATTAAAAAAGAACCCAATGCCCATAAAACCTAATCCAATCTTAAATATTGGTATCGCTATGATTATAGGGTTATTAGCAGGAATGGGTTTGGCCATCCTATTAGACTACTTAGATAATTCACTAAAAAATGGTGATGATGTGGAAAAATATATAGGTCTTCCTGTTTTGGGATCCATTCAAAATGTAGGGCAGCTGAAAGGTAAAAAAAATTTAGCAACCCAAAATAGTATGGGGGTGCAATCATTTGAAACTTAGAAGAAAACATAGAGATAAAAAGGGTGTTCATTTAATTGCCCATACCCACCCGAAGCTACCAGTATCTGAGCAGTATCGGCTTATTCGAACAAATATTCAATTTTCATCTGTAGATAAGGAATTAAAATCCTTAATCGTTACTTCGCCAGAAAGCTCTGAAGGAAAGTCAACAACAGCAGCCAATCTTGCCATAGTTCTGGCTCAACAAGGAAAAAAAGTTTTATTGGTTGATGCAGACTTAAGAAAGCCAACCATCCATATAACCTTTAATACCAGCAATATCGATGGGTTAACAAATGTTTTAACAAAGGAAATAAGCTTGCTTGAAGCCATCTCCAATACCTATATTCCTAATTTAGATATCCTAACAAGTGGTCCTATACCTCCAAATCCATCTGAGCTTTTAAATTCAGAGACTATGGAAACCTTAATGAGAGATATGAATCAGATTTTCGATTATGTTGTGTATGATACACCTCCCGTTCTAGCAGTCACCGACCCTCAAATTCTAGCTAATAAATGCGATGGTGTTGTCATGGTTGTTGCGAGTGGAAAAACCCGTATTGATCAGGCATTGAAAGCAAGGGAATTATTAGAGAAAGCTAAGTCTCAGCTACTTGGTGTAGTAGTTAACGGAGTGGAGACTGGGAGTAGCGAGTACTATTCATAGTCAATAATTCTTCTTTTTGAATGTGGATTTTGAAAAGGAGGTTTCTAAATTGATCGATATTCATTGCCATATTCTCCCCAATGTTGATGATGGTCCGTCTAATTATTTTGATGTGATTGAAATGGCTAATCAAGCAGTAATGACAGGAATTACTCATCTATTTGCTACACCTCACCATATGAATGGACGATATGAAAATACAAAGACTGAAATTTTAGCAGGTGTACGTTCTCTAAACCAAATTCTTCAAAATGAGAAAATTCCTCTAAGTGTGCACTGTGGTCAAGAGTTAAGAATCCATCGGGAGATTTTTCATACTCTTGATTTAAATGAAGTTCTAACACTTGATAATCAGGGTAAATATTTGCTAGTAGAGCTGCCATCAAAGGAAATTCCAGATTACACCTTAGATGTTATTTATGAATTGTTGTTAAAGGGCATCACACCCATTCTAGTTCATCCTGAGAGAAATATGATGTTCCATGAAAATCCCAGTCTTTTATTTGAATTGGTTCAAGTAGGGGCATTAACGCAACTTACATCTGGGAGTATCATCGGCCATTTTGGTAAAAAAATAAAGAACTTTTCAGAAAAAATGATGGAACATCACTTAGCTCATTTTGTCGCAAATGACGCCCATAATATACATTCAAGAGGATTTTTCCTTCAAGAGGCCTATGAAGTAATAATAAGGAAATTTGGAGTGAAGCAGTCCGCTTATTTTAATAATAATGCAGAACTTCTATTGAACGGAGAAAAATTTCAAAGAGAAGAGCCAATGAGAATTAGGAACAAATTTCTTGCATTTTTTGAAAATACCTTTGGTAATTAATAGAAAATATCCATGACATTAAAGCAGGTGGATTAATTGAACCTTTTATTTTTAACATTAGCCAATATGGATAATGTATTTGAAAGAGGAATTTATACCGATCTCGTTCGTGAACTTGCTAGAAGAGGAGTAAATGTTTATATTGTTTATCCTGGAGAAAGAAGATCAAGTGTACGTACAAAATTTACAAAAATAGATAATATCCACCTTCTAAAGGTAAGGACGGGAAATATTACGAAAACAAATATAATTGAAAAGGGAATTTCTACATTAACGATTGAGGGACAGTATTTAAGAGCAATAAAGAAGTACCTAAGGGATATTCAGTTTAATTTAGTCTTATATTCCACACCTCCAATCACGTTTGCATCAGTGGTTAAGTATTTAAAAAAACAAGGAAGCAAAACTTATTTAATGTTAAAGGATATATTTCCACAAAATGCAGTGGATATAAATATGATAAAGGAAAAAGGAATCATATGGAGATATTTTAGAAGAAAAGAAAAATCATTATACGAAGTATCAGATACAATAGGCTGCATGTCAAAGGGAAATGTTGAATATTTATTACAGCATAATTCTTTTATCAATCATAGTAAGGTAGAAATTTTCCCAAATGCGATTGAACCTGTTGTGCAGAAGGAATTATATAAGTCGGACGCACGTTTCCTTGAGAAATATCATATTTCAAAGGAATCCACATTATTTGTTTATGGAGGGAACTTAGGAAAGCCACAAGGAATCGATTTTTTATTACAAGTAGTAGACCATTTTCACAAAATTGAAAATGGTTTTTTAATGATTGTTGGTTCAGGTACTGAATATGAAAGAATTGAAAACCATATAAAGACCTTCCAGCCCAAAAATGTTTGTTTGATAAACTCACTTCCAAAAAATGAATATGATCTTTTATTAGAAAGGGCGGAAGTGGGATTAATATTTTTAGATAAAAGATTTACAATCCCGAACATCCCTTCTAGATTAACAGCATATATGGAATACTCACTTCCAATTCTTGCAGCAACTGATAAGAATACTGATTTAAAAGAAATATTATTAGAGTCGAATAGTGGTCTTTGGTTGGAAAGTGGAGATATAGAATTATTTATTGAACATGCTAGAACATTAGTTAATGACGTCGATTTAAGAAAGCAAATGGGTTCGAATGGAAGACGATACTTAGAATATCATTTTGATATTAAAGATACAGTTCAGATATTATTAAACCATTGTTAAGGGGGATGTTTGCACTTGTTTAAGGATAAAACCTTATTAATAACAGGAGGCACGGGATCGTTTGGGAATGCAGTCATGGAACGATTTCTTCATACTGAGGTTAAAGAAATAAGAATATTTTCGCGTGACGAGAAGAAGCAGGATGATATGAGGAAAAAATATCAAAATGAAAAGCTCAAGTTTTATATAGGGGATGTTAGAGATCTTGCCAGTGTAAAAAATGCGATGCATAATGTAGATTACTTATTTCATGCAGCAGCTCTAAAGCAGGTGCCCTCATGTGAGTTCTTTCCACTTGAAGCGGTAAAGACAAATATATTCGGTACAGATAATGTACTAACAGCTGCGATTGCCTACGACGTTAAAAAGGTAATTTGCCTATCAACAGACAAGGCGGCATATCCTATTAATGCCATGGGGATATCAAAGGCAATGATGGAAAAGGTATTTGTCGCAAAATCGAAGACAATATCACAAGAAACTACCCTTATTTGCGGAACCAGGTATGGAAATGTAATGGCTTCGCGTGGTTCAGTCATTCCACTATTTGTAGAACAAATCAAAAGTGGATTACCATTAACCATCACCGACCCTAAAATGACAAGATTCCTAATGAGCCTTGAGGAGGCAGTGGAACTTGTCATTTTTGCGTTTCAGCACGCTGAGGCAGGAGATATTATGGTACAAAAGGCACCTGCTTGTTATATCGGTGATTTAGCACAAGCATTAATTGAGCTTTTCAATGCAGAAAATGAAATAAAAACCATAGGAATTCGACATGGGGAGAAGTTGTTTGAAACTCTTTTAACTCGTGAGGAATATTTAGTTGCAGAGGACTTAGGGGGGTTCTACCGAGTTCCTTCAGATAAAAGGGATTTAAACTATGATAAGTACTTTGAAGAAGGAGACAAAAAATTGTCAACTGAAGAATATAACTCTTATAATACACAAATTTTGACCATTGATGAGATTAAAGAAAAGTTGCTTAAATTAGACTACATTCAAAAAGAGTTGACGAATTTAAAGGTGACGAGCCTATGAAAATACTTGTAACCGGAGCAGGGGGATTTGTAGGTAAAAACCTAATTGTAGAGCTAAAAAATAGAGGATATACAGATATTTTGGAGGTCCATAAGGATACAGATTTCTTTTTATTAAGCAGATATACCAAGGAATGTGATTTTGTCTATCATTTAGCTGGAGTGAATCGTCCGAAGAATGAAGATGATTATATGAAGGAGAATTATGGTTTTACTATTAAGCTATTGCAATTGCTGAGAATGCATAAAAATAATTCACCTATCGTATTTACCTCCTCAATTCAGGCAAATCAAGAAAATCCTTATGGGAAAAGTAAAAATGCCTGTGAAAAGCTACTTTTCAAATATGGTCAAGAAACAGGTGCAAATATTTTAGTGTATAGGCTACCAAACCTCTTTGGAAAGTGGTGCAAGCCAAACTATAACAGTGTAGTGGCTACATTTTGCCACAATATTTCAAGAAATAAGGAAGTCCAAATCCATAATCGAGAGACATTGCTTACCTTATGTTATATAGACGATGTTATTGAAGAATTTCTTCATTCATTAGAAGGGAATGAATCGAAGGAAGGAGATTTTTGTGTAGTCCCTGTATCATATCAAATCACTTTAGGTGAGCTATCTGATAAATTATATGCATTCCAAGATAACAGGGAATCTTTGGTGATGCCTTCATTAGAGAATGCCTTTGACCGAGCGTTATATAGTACCTTTCTATCCTATCTAGAAGAGGATAATTTCTCTTATAAATTAAAGAAAAACGTTGATCATCGAGGATGGTTGACTGAATTTATTAAATCTCAAAGTATGGGTCAAATTTTCATCTCAAAAACAAGACCAGGTGTAATTAGGGGAAATCATTGGCATCATACAAAGGTTGAAAAATTCCTTGTTATCCAAGGGGAGGCTGTCATCCGTTTTCGAAAGATTGATAGTGACCAAGTAATTGAGTATAGGGTAAATGGGGAAAACCCTGAGGTTGTCGACATCCCTGTTGGTTATACCCATTCAATTGAAAATACAGGAGATGTAGACGTAATTACATTATTCTGGGCATGTGAAATTTTTAATCCTGAAAAACCGGATACTTATTTTGTGGAGGTTTAACTATAGTGAAAAAAATGAAGGTTATGACAATTGTTGGTACACGGCCGGAGATTATTCGCTTATCTGAAGTGATAAAGGCTTGTGACCAATATTTTCATCATATCCTAGTTCATACTGGCCAAAACTGGGATTATCGTTTAAATGATATTTTCTTTGAGGAATTAGGAATTAGACAGCCGGATCATTTTCTTGGTGTGGTTGGAGAAAATCTAGGAGAAACAATGGGAAATATCATCGCGGCCTCCTACAATATTCTAAGGCACGAAAAACCTGATGCTCTATTGATTTTAGGTGATACCAACAGCTGTCTAAGTGCGATAGCAGCAAAACGTTTAAAGATTCCTATTTTTCATATGGAGGCGGGCAATCGTTGCTTTGATTTGAATGTTCCAGAAGAGATTAACCGCAAAATTGTTGACCATGTTTCCGATATAAATTTACCATACACTGAGCATAGCCGCCGATATTTACTGTCCGAGGGTATCAGAAAGGAACATATCTTTGTAACTGGCTCTCCGATGACAGAGGTTCTTCATAAAAATAGGGAGCGCATTTTAAACAGTTCGGTTTTAAAAGAATTAAGTTTAGAAGCGGGAAAATACTTCCTCGTTTCCGCTCATCGTGAAGAAAATATCGATAATGAGAAAAATTTCTTTTCTTTAATGAATGCCATTAATCGAATTGCTGAAACCTATCAGCTTCCAGTCATCTATTCCACCCACCCAAGAAGCTGGCAAATGATTGAAAACCGCGGCTTTGTTTTCCACCCATTAGTTCGTCAGCTGAAGCCATTTGGATTTTTTGACTACAATCATTTACAACTAAATGCTTTTTCCGTTCTATCCGATAGTGGAACTCTGTCTGAGGAATCAGCCATTCTTGGGTTCCCTGGAATTCTCATTCGAACATCAACCGAACGTCCGGAGGTATTAGATAAGGGGACGGTGATTATTGGTGGAATAACTGAAAAAGAAATCTTGCAGGCGGTGGAATTGACGAGAGCCATGTGGAATAAGGGAGAACAGGATTGTTTAGCTACTGATTATCGGGATATTAATGTTTCGGAGAAGGTTGTGAAGGTTATTCAGAGTTATGTGGGGGTTGTGAATAGGGTTGTTTGGGGGAGGCCTTAAAAGAATGAAAATTATGGTATTTGATGTTCCTGCGGAGAGTGGTGGGGCATTATCTGTCCTTAACGATTATTATTTTGAAGCCAAAAAGAGTCACAACACAACCTGGTTTTTTGTACTTAGCAATCCTAAACTTAAAGAAACTTCTAATATTAACGTTTTACGTTTTCCTTGGATTAAAAACAGTTGGTTACATCGGATATTTTTTGATAAATTTATCGCACCAAGATTAGTGAAGAAGTATAAAGTGGATAAAGTTGTATCACTACAAAATATTCTGGTACCCAATGTGAAATGTGAACAGATTCTGTATGTACATCAACCACTACCTTTTATAAATTATAAATATTCACTTAAAGAAAACAAATTATTTTGGATTTATCAAAATATTATTGGTTGGAAAATAATTCATTCAATTAGAAAGGCGAATAAAATAATCGTTCAAACAGAATGGATGAAGGTTGCATGTTCAAAAAAAGCTCAAGTATGCGAAAGAAAATTTGATGTAATACCTCCTTCAATCAATATTAAAATAAATAATATGTTTAAGCCAACCAAAGAATCATTATCCACTTTTTTTTATCCAGCAAGTGGTCTTGCTTATAAAAATCATCAAATCATTGTAGATGCCTGCAGTCAGCTCGTAAATATGACAAATAAAAAATTCAAAGTGATATTTACATTAAACGGAAATGAAAACGAACTCATTAGTGATTTATACAGGCGTATACAAGATGAAAGGCTGCCTATCTTGTTTGAAGGTACTAAACAAAGAAATGATGTATTTGAACTCTATACTAAATCCGTATTAATCTTCCCTTCATTTATTGAAACTTTTGGATACCCCCTTTTAGAGGCTAAACTTCATAAAGGGATAATTTTAGCCGCAGAAACAGAATTCGCAAAAGAAATAGTTAATGGCTACGACAAGGCATGGTTTTTTGATGCATTCGATTCTAATGAATTATGTCAGTTAATGCACCAATGTTTAAATTATCATGCTTAATATTATCATATGAAGGTGTTTTAAATGGAAATTTTGTATTTTGGAAGTTATTGCGAAGAGGAATGGTCCGATTCTGTTATTAAGAACAGCGGATTACCTTTTAAAGTTGCACAATACTCATTTGAAAAGGCATTTATAAATGGGGTCATAGAATTAAAGGATGTTAATATGCAAATATACTATTTAAACCAAGAACCATACTATCCTAGGGGAACTAATTTTAGATATAAAAGCAGAAGCACAATAATAAATGAGAAAATGATTCTTCATCATTTATCCAATATTAATTATCCTTTTATTAAGGAGTTAATATCATTTTTGCAAGGTATTGGTGTTACTCTAAGATGGTTTTGGAAGAATCGTATGATTAAAGAAAAGGTCGTATTAACTCCGTTTAATTACACTCCTTTATCATTAGGAATTTATCTCACAGCAAAATTATTCAGAATAAAACGTGTGAATATTTTTACAGATCTTTCTGGACATATTTTAACTTCAACTAGACAAAAAAATATGATTTGGTTTAAAAAAGCTATCCTTCCTTTATATTATAAATTAGTTCAATTTGTTGAAAATCAATTTGATGGGTATATCTTATTTACAAAACCTATGAATAGAAAAGTAAATCCTTTAGGGAGGCCGTACATAGTAATGGAGGGGATTTTTAATAACGATCTGGATCTATCCTCTGTTACGAGAAGTAAAGCAATTATGTATGCGGGAACTTTATCATATGAGTATGGAATAAAAAATATATTGGATGCCTTTAATCAAATAGAGGATCAGGAATTAGAACTTTGGATATTCGGTGATGGAGATATGCGTGAATATATTGAGAAGTTGTCATTATCAGATCGAAGAATTAAATATTTTGGATTTAAACCAAGAAATATAGTTTTTGAATATGAGAAAAGGGCACAATTATTGATTAATGCAAGAAACCCAAAGGATGAATACACTCATTTTTCCTTTCCTTCAAAGACCTTTGAATACATGGTTTCAGGGACTCCATTTTTAACAACGAAAATTCCTTGTATTCCAGATGAATATCATAAATATTTGTATTTTGTAGAATACAATAATATCGTAGATTTAAAGAATAAAATGATAGAAATATTAAATAAGCCTAAACAAGAACTTGAAGAATTTGGGGATAATGCTCGTAGATTTATTTTACAGAACAAGAATAGTCTTATACAGTCAAAAAAAATTATTGAAATGATAAAATGTAAAGTACTTACAAAATAAAAAAGTTGAATTTAAGTTATTTTTAACTATGCAGAGTTGTAGCATAATTTTATCTTACTATGGAGAAGTTGTTAATGATAATAAATAGTGAGGGAATATTAAATAAAAACCTTAGTTGGTTATCCTTTTTTGTTGTATTTATTCTTGTCTATTATAATAATGAAACCTTTCCGTCAATCCTATTTAAAGGACAAGGGCAAACCATTATTTATATTTTTCTTATTATTGGTATAGTCTTTTTTTATCGGATTGTTCTAAAAAAACAACTGGTATATAAGAGCAACACAATAATTATATTAACTTTATGTGTTTTAATACTTTTGACTATGTTATTTAATCAAAATTTTTCAGGTGGATATATAAAAATAATAATATGTTTGTTGATTGGCTATATGATTATTCACATAGTAAATGTTGAAGAGTTCGCTACCTACTATGTAAAGGTAATGTTGTTTTTGGCTATATACTCATTAATAGTAACTTATCTAATAAGACCTTGGATTTTTAGTTTACCAAGCTTTATTGCTCCGGTATTTACTAATGAAGCAGGTTTTTCTTTTATTAATATGAGATTTTCTGTGGTTTTTAATAATCCAATATATTACAGGAATTTTGGGATATATAGAGAGCCAGGGGTTTATCAATTCTTTTTAAATATGGCATTAATTTTTGAACTATTTTTTAAAAAGAATAAAATTTCTCCCCTTACAGTTATGATCCTCTGTATAACAGTTCTCAGCACATTCTCTACTGCGGGATATATTACAAGTCTATCCATAATTGTCGCCTACAATTTTGTTAGCAAAAACCATTATGATTCAGAAAATAATTCAAATAAAAAAATATACTTTCTTAGCGTTTTATTTTTAATATTATCAATCACTTTTATCTTTTTTAAAAGTTATGAGTTTTCTTACATGTTTACGGACACAGTGGATAAATTTACAAATAAAGAATCTTCTTACCAAGGGAGAATGGTGGCTATATTAGCAAACCTAAAATTATGGGGGGATAGTCCAATTTTAGGAAGTGGAATACAGGCCTTGGCAAATTCCGTAAAGGATGTAATGCAAACTCAATTTTCATATTCCACAGTTCATAATACAAGTACAACGGGGGCTATGTTGGTCGCATTCGGGTTAATATTCGTCATTATTGTAACAACTAGTTTATATATGTTCATAAGAGAATCGAGCCAAAACACATTTGTTGTTTTGGTTATTTTTTTAGTAATTATGTTTTCAATAAATACCCAATTACTGATTTATAATGAATTTTTATACACATTGATCATCTTTGGAGGAAAAAACGTTAAATTTGAAAATTATTTGAGAGGTCACTGATATGAAATTGTTATGGATTACCAATATATCTCTACCAGAAGCTAGTATTCTTCTTAAAGAAGAGATTTCTCCTTTTGGGGGATGGCTTATAGATATAGCAAAGTTGCTCTCTGATAATGAAAATATTCATCTAAATATCGCATTTCCTAAAAATGACGCAGAGGGTATTGATTTCATCAATGGAGAAAAAGTTAATTATTTCACTTTTCCGAGTATTACTTCGAAAGACAATCAATGGAATAACCATTTTTCTGAAAAAATCATTGAACAAGTGAAACCAGACATTGTTCATATTTTTGGTACTGAATTATATCATTCCCATGCGATAGTGAATATTTGTAAAAAAAGAAACATTAAATGTGTGATCTCAATCCAAGGTCTT
The DNA here is from genome assembly GCF_900117315.1 of Bacillus massilinigeriensis. Classification (GTDB taxonomy): domain Bacteria; phylum Bacillota; class Bacilli; order Bacillales; family Cytobacillaceae; genus Bacillus_BE; species Bacillus_BE massilionigeriensis. The sequence goes on along the minus strand of NZ_LT630337.1, from coordinate 2,511,692 downwards.
GTTTCAATAATTTCTAAACATTATACATTGGGCTTACCTGTTGATATTCAGCGGTCTTTTACAATAAGAGATTTTATTAAGCAGGATAATATCAAACAACAACAAAGAAAATTTGAAAAACGAGGAAAATATGAAATTGAGACGTTACAGAAAGCTTCCTATATAATTGGCAGAACAACTTGGGATAGAGCATGTCTTTCATTTATTAATAATAATGTGAAGTATTATCATTGTTATGAAACTTTAAGAAGTGAATTTTATAAGAATAAATGGGATATTAATCAATGTGAAAGATATTCAATATTTATTAGCCAAGGCACTTATCCAATTAAAGGATTACACTTTATGATTGAGGCCTTACCATTAATATTAAAACGTTTTTCTAAAGCTAGGTTATATATTGGGGGGCCGGACATTACCAGAAATAAATCACTCTTAGAAAAATTGAAATTATCGAGCTACGGTAAATATATTAATACATTAATACAGAAATATAACTTAGAAAACCATATAACCTTTACTGGAATATTAAGCGAAAAACAAATTTGCAAACGCTTTTTATTATCAAATGCTTTTGTTTGTCCCTCAACTATTGAAAATAGTCCTAACTCTTTAGGAGAGGCTATGATTCTTGGCGTTCCTTCGATTGCGTCGAACGTTGGTGGAGTATCCGATTTACTAAAGCATAAGGAGGAAGGATTTATATATCCCTCGGATGCTCCATATATGCTAGCTTACTATACATGTGAAGTACTTGGTAACGACCAGCTTGCATTGAATTTATCAAAAAATGCAAGAATTAAAGCATTAAAATTGCACGATAAACATCAAAATTATAAGAGATTACTTGAAATATATGATGACATTTTTAATATGGTTTAAAGGTATCTTCTATTAAAGGAGAATTTTGTTGATGAACATTTTAGTAAGTATTAACTGCATAACTTACAATCACGAAAAATACATCTCTGATGCAATAGAAGGATTTTTACATCAAAAAACAGATTTTGAATATGAAATTCTTATTGGTGAAGATTGTAGTACTGATTGCACGAGAGAAATTGTTGAAAAATATGCAAAATCATATCCAAATCTGATTAGAGTCATAACATCAAGTAGGAATGTTGGAGCTGCCGAAAATATGAGGAGATTATTTCAAAATTCTAAAGGAAAATACATTGCCCTATGCGAGGGGGATGATTATTGGATTGATATGAACAAGCTTCAAAAGCAAGTAGATTATATGGAAAATAATCCGGATTGCACGTTATGTTTTCATAATGGTATCGTGGTGGAAGATAAAAATAAGATTAATGACAGGTCGGTAATCCCTTGGATGAAAAATAATGAAAAATATTATTTTAATAGAAGCTGTCAATATACTGCAGGAGAGCTGGCTTTATTGGGTTATATACCCACAGCTTCATATCTTTATCCAAAACACCTTTTGGAGGATCTTCCAGATTGGTGCTATAACGCAATTGTTGGTGATAATGTTATCAAGCTCATTACGTCAAGCCATGGATATGCTTATTACATGAATGAATGTATGAGTGTCTATCGTTTTGGCATAGGAGGTTCGGCTACATCAAACTGGATAAAAGAGAATGACTCAATTGAAAAAAAAATTACACATTGTCAGGGCTTTATTGATTTATTTGATAACTTTAATCAATATTCAAATCAAAAGTTCACTGAAGAAATAGAAAAAGCAAAAAAAATCTTTGAATTTCAGATTGCCATAATAAAAGGAGATTTAAAACTGATAAGGGAAGAAAGATTCAAAGAAAATTTGGCAGAACTATCCTTAAGAGAAAAAATAAAGCTTTATTCGAAATGCCTTTTTCCAAAAGCTTATACAAAAATGGCTGCAATTAAAGTTTTTTTGTTTAGTAACTAAAATGAGTAACAGTATCTTGTTATGTAATTATTTATTAGAAAAAGGGGGAATTCAAAATGAAAGTAGAGACTACTAGTTTTAAAAAAATTGAAAAGATGCTAAAGAAAAGGCAACTAGGGATTATAGAATTGGATTATAGTGAATTGAATTTGGATCGATTAATTTCAATATTCAATAACATTGAATCTGCTTTTCTTACTCCAAGACAACCAGGGATGGATATTAAGACTTATGCCAATAAATTAATAAAAAATGCTTATAATTTTGTTATTACGGATAATGAAAAGGATATTGGAATTGTTTCTTTATATGCAAATGACTTTACAAATAAATTAGTATTTATTAATGCAATTGGGCTACTATCTTCCTATCAAAGTAAAAATATAGGTAATATAATTTCTGAATTTATTATAGATTTTTCTAAGGAAAAAGGGATGGAAATTCTAAAATCTCATATCGATAAAAGGAATCAAGCATCATTGGGGTTAGCTACAAAATTTAAACTTAAAATAGAAGGTGAACTTGATGAAAATACATATATTATGTCAAGGGACCTTAGGGAAGATGAACAATATAAAAATTGAAGGGAAAAAATTTTATGAAGGGGATAATTTTAGCTGGTGGAAGCGGAACGAGGCTCTACCCGATTACTCAAGCCATTTCCAAACAATTATTGCCAATTTATGACAAACCTATGATTTACTATCCTTTGTCTGTTTTAATGCTTGCAGGCATAAGGGAAATATTAATCATCTCGACTCCGAAAGATGTCCCGTTATTTAAAAATTTACTTGGCAATGGTGAAAGATGGGGCATTCAGCTTGAATATGCCATTCAAGAGCATCCGCGTGGATTAGCGGATGCTTTTATTATTGGTGAGAAATTTATTGGGAATGATACGGTTTGTTTAGTACTAGGTGATAATATTTTTTATGGTTCTGGTTTTCGGCCTCTTTTACAAAATGCTTCAACAATCCAAGAAGGAGCAGTAGTATTTGGGTATCAAGTTAAGGATCCTCATCGATTTGGAGTTGTCGAAATTGATGAAGAATTTAACGCAATTTCCATTGAAGAAAAACCGGAAAAGCCAAAGTCTCCTTATGCTGTGACAGGCTTATATTTTTATGATAATGAGGTCATTGAGATTGCAAAACAGGTAAAACCATCAGCTAGAGGAGAACTAGAAATTACGGATATTAATCAGGAATATTTAAGGAGAAAGAAACTTAAGGTGGGAATTCTAGGTAGAGGTTTTGCTTGGTTAGATACCGGGACATTTACGAGTTTCTTGGAGGCAGGTCAGTTCGTGGAAACTATTGAAAGACGTCAAGGCTTTAAGATTGCTTGTTTAGAAGAAATTAGTCTTAGAAACAAATGGATTTCCACTGAGGAAGTACTGTCTCAAGCGATTCATTACAAAAATGACTATGGAACATACCTATATAATTTAGTCCATGGGAGGTATATGGATGATACCAGTTACGCAGCCATTTCTGCCTCCAATCGGTGAATATCAAGATTTATTATCAAAAATATGGGATGAGAAATGGATTACCAATCATGGACCAATTGAACAGGAACTTGAACGAATGCTTGAGGAATTTTTGCACGTTCCATCCCTAACCTACGTCAGTAATGGAACAATGGCCCTTCAGCTCGCTATAAAATCACTAGGCATCAGAAAACAAGTAATTACAACACCATTTTCTTTTGTTGCTACATTAACATCTATTTTGTGGGAGAATTGTGAACCTGTGTTTGTTGACATTGATCCTAGAACTCTCTGTATTGATGCAAATAAAATTGAGGAAGCTATCACGGAAGATACAGAAGCAATTTTAGCAACACACGTATACGGAATTCCTTGTGAAGTTGAAAAAATAGAAACCATTGCAAAGAAACATAAGATAAAGGTCATTTATGATGCAGCACACGCATTTGGTGTGAAATATAAAGGCAAATCAATTCTAACATATGGGGATCTCTCCATTTTAAGCTTTCATGCTACAAAGCTTTTTCATACAGTGGAAGGTGGAGCAATCATCAATAACTTAGGGAAAAAACTAGGAGATATACTTAAGCGATTAAGGAACTTTGGGTTTGAGGGAGATTCCTATGAGTTTGCTGGTATAAATGCAAAAAATTCAGAGCTTCATGCAGCTATGGGGATATGTAATTTAAAGTACGTTGAGGAAATTATTCAAAAAAGAAAAGAAGCTTCCAAAATGTATGATTTGCAGCTTGATAACCGCTTCGCCAGACCATATATTGCGAATGATGTTTCCTATAATTATTGCTATTATCCCATTATTTTAGAGTCAGAGGAAGATTTATTAAAGATCAAAGAAAATCTTGAAGAACATCAAATAGTAGCAAGGAGATATTTTTACCCATCTTTAAATCGGCTATCCTATATAACAAGCAGGAAATCTTGTCCCATATCTGAGGATATATCAAAGAAAGTTTTATGTCTCCCTTTATATAGTGAACTGAGTAGTACACAGATTGAAAAAATAACAGACTTAGTAATAGGGAATACTATTAAGACCATTTAATGAAGAGGTATTCACAAATTGATGTTAGAAAAGTTGCAAACACAAAATGGAGTGAGACGATGAACATACTGGTAACGGGTGGGGCTGGTTTTATCGGCTCTAATTTTATTTCTTATTTATTAGAAAGACACGAAAACATTAAAATAATTAACCTTGACAAATTAACATATGCTGGGGATCTTGAAAATCTCCAATCGGTATGGTCACATCCTAGACATACGTTTGTAAAGGGGGATATTTGTGATCAAAAGCTCCTAGAAAGAACATTTGAACAATACCAAATAAATGGGGTTATCCATTTTGCGGCAGAATCTCATGTAGATAATTCTATTGAAAATCCAAAGTCATTTCTTGATACAAATATCATTGGTACTTTTACGTTGCTAGAGACTGCTCGAAAATACTGGATGGACGGAGTAAGCAAGTATAAACCTGGTTGTGAGGGATCACGATTTCATCATATCTCTACGGATGAAGTTTACGGTACTTTAGAGGAATTTGGTTTCTTTACCGAAGAAACATCATATGCACCTAATAGCCCTTATTCAGCAAGCAAAGCCTCATCTGACCATTTGATTAGGAGTTATTTTCATACGTATGGATTGAATGTCGTTACAACAAATTGCTCAAATAATTACGGGCCAGGTCAGCATGACGAAAAATTAATCCCTACGATTATCAGAAGAGCCTTATCGTTAGAGGGGATACCTATTTACGGAAACGGGGACAACATACGTGATTGGCTGTATGTTCTAGACCATTGTCGTGCAATAGAAAAAGTATTTTTTGAAGGTATTTCCGGAGAGACCTATCTTATCGGGGGGCATAATGAAAAAACAAATCTTGAAATTGCACACACAATCTGTGATATTCTTGATAGTTTAGTGCCCCTTAAACAAAATAATAAGGAAATAGATAGCTATCACCAGCTGATTGAATTTGTGGAAGATCGACCTGGGCATGACTTTAGATATGCTATTGATGATTCAAAGATTAGAAATGAGCTAGGGTTTTACGCCGAAACGGAGTTTGAACGAGGGATCAGAAATACAATTGGTTATTATTTAGATAGGTATAAGAAAATGCCTGTATAGAGATGATTAAAAAGTAATGTCGAATTTAAATGAAAAAAGGTGAGGGTTATTTCTATGCAAAATGAGGGATCACTAAAACAGAAAACAGTAAAAGGGCTGTTTTGGAGTTTTAGTGATTTATTTGCAAATCAAGGTATACAATTTATCATCCAAATCATCCTTGCAAGGGTATTATTACCGGAGCATTTCGGCTTGATTGGAATGATTGTCGTGTTTATTTCGATATCGAATATAATTATTGACAGTGGAGTTTCCCAAGCCCTAATCCGTGAGCAAAATACGACACAGGTGGACTACTCCACTGTTTTTTATTTTAATTTATTGATGGCAATTGTGATGTATGGATGTCTATATTTTCTTTCTCCAGCCATAAGTTCTTTTTTTCATGAACCAAAATTGATATTAATTTTACGGGTTCTATCAATCGGAATTATTATTAATTCATTGGGAATTATTCAGAGAGCGCAAATGATTAAAAGAATTGATTTTAAAACTCAAACTAAAATAAATATCATCTCGGGGTTGATCTCAGGGACGTTTGGAATTGTGTTTGCAATGGTAGGATTTGGGGTATGGAGTCTGGTTATTAAAACTATTTCTATGCAAGCGATTCAATCAATTCTTTTATGGAAATTTGTTAAATGGATGCCTTCCTTAGGTTTTAATATGGAGTCATTTCGCAGATTATTTGGGTTTGGTGTAAAAATTATGCTTGCTGGATTACTATCAACGATTTATTCAAATATTTATAACATAATCATTGGACGCTTTTTTGCTGCCACTCAGCTTGGTTATTTTACCAATGCTTCCAAACTGAATGATGTTGCTTCAGCATCGATAACTTCTGCTCTACAAAGTGTTACCTATCCTGTATTAAGCAAAATTCAGAATGAGAAAGAAAGATTAAAGTACGGATTTAGGAAGATTATTAAAACTTCAACATTTATCCATTTTCCAGTCATGGTAGGATTAGCATCCGTAGCAGAACCACTAGTACATATATTATTTGGGGGGAAATGGATGCCCATGGTTGTTTACTTTCAACTCTTGTGTTTTGCTGGTATGCTCTATCCCCTAAATGCAATTAATTTAAATATTCTGCAGGTAAAGGGAAGGTCGGATCTTTATTTATTTATAAGTATTTTGAAAAAGTTATCGTTAACTATTATGATTATAACAGTTATTTGGTTAAGGCTTAATGTGATAGGATTGGTCAGTTTAGCTGTTATTGACTCATTTGTCTCGTTTTGGATTAACAGCTTCTATTCTAAAAGAGAAATTTCTTACTCTTCTTTGGAACAACTGAAAGACATATCTGTCCCATTGATCATTTCACTCATAATGGGAATCACGGTATATTTGGGTGGGAAAATTATACCGGGCTACGAATTGGTGAAACTTACCATCCAAATCATTATAGGCTTGCTCATCTATCTTGGCATGAATAAATGGATGAAGACGCAAGAATTACAGGAAATTGGGCATTTATTTAGGTCATTATTAAATAAATCGAAGACAAACAGTGTAGAACTAAAACATGAATAATTTATTGTAATGTGGGGGGGGATGAGGGATGGACATTATCCGTAAATCAACGAAAATTCTCTTAGAAGAAGGTTTCTATGCAATCATCATTTATTTTTACATTTGGCTGAAAAGAAAAAGATTCGTAAGTCTTTGTATACAAAAGGATTGGATGAAGGCTTCTGTTGTAGGGGAAAAATTGATTAAACTCCTTCCAGAAAGGATTGAATATTATCTGTATTTAGCACTGTGTTATAGAAATTTAGGGAAAATCAATTCAGCATCCACCATTTTATATAAAGGCCTTCAGAAAATAACACCTCCGGATTTACTCCTAAATAATGTTGAAAATAATCTTTTCACAAACAATCTCGTTGAATCTCACTATATTTATTTAGGAGGTGAACAAAACTTAGGATGTTTTGAACATACTGATAAAATAAATGAAGAAACATATTTAACCAAAATTACAATTCTCTCTAATTTCGAGAGCGAAAAGTGGTTTTACAATCAGTTATATCAGAATTATGAAAGTATTAGATTAATAACACCGAAAATTATTAATATTATTGAACGAAAATCGGTAAGTCTTGCTTTAATTACAATGGAAAAAATCGATGGAGTGGTACCTAAAATAGAAGGAAAAGTATTAAAAGAAGTTGTTCGTATTAGTAAACTTATTAATTCTATACAATTTGGTGAAATAAAGCACCTTATTCCTACACCGGATTTTAACCTAGAATTTCAATTAACGAATAAAAATTATCCTAATCATCCAATCTTTGCATTGCACTCATTTACAGGTATTCATAGAAAAAAAACAAATCAAAGGTTATTTCAACTAATTTATAAAAGAATGAAACAATTAAAATATTCCTCTAAAACTATTGAATTAATTAGGAATTTAGAAAAACTCATTTTTGATTCAGAAATATATAACTGGATTTGTCCAGAAATAGATTACACCCTACAGCATGGAGATTTTAATAGTCATAATATGATTTGGGATGAACGTAAGGAAAAACTGTATATTATTGATTGGGGAAATACTCGGGTTGGTCCTAAGTGGGTTGATTTGGCTGGATTGTTTGGACAACTTAAGCTATCGTATTTTGAAATAGAGCACTTACTTCTTGGTGACAAAGAAAATAAAACTTCATTTAGTCCAAAAGAAAAAATGCTTTTCTTGTATTCATTGATCGTCACATGGATCATTGTTTTCACAAGAAATGAATTAGAAGGAAATCTCCATCTTTATCTCGAGCCAGCAATAAAAAATATAGAGTTTACTATTAATGAAATGAACATTAGATGGGCTGTAAACCATTAAAGAAAATGTGAAATGAGGGTTACAATGGAAAAGGATGCCTCTCTCCCCAAAAAGTTTACTTCTGCTATTTTCCTTTTTGTTTTTATTATAATTATTATCTGGATGAGTTTGTTGCAATTCACAATGCCTGATGTTGGACACAAAAATAGAAGGGTGGACTTATTTTCAGCTGATCGGGCCATGAATTATGTAAAAAACATAGCTAATAAGCCTCATCCACTTGGATCAGAGGAACATGAAAGAGTAAAAGAATATATTGTAAGAACTCTTACAGATTTAGGAGTAACACCTGAGATACAAAGTGAAGAAGGCGTATTTTCTGCTTGGGGAGGTCCATATAAGGGGAAGATTGAAAATATTGTTGGCAAAATACCCGGTAAGGATTCATCAAGAGCAATCATGATATCAGCACATTATGATTCTGAGGGTGATAGTCCAGGAGCATCGGATGACGGATCAGGTGTTGCAGCAATTCTCGAAACTATTAGAGCTCTAAAAAATGAAAAGCCTTTAAAGAATGATATCATAATATTTATTTCAGATGGAGAAGAAAAAGGATTATTAGGGGCACAACTCTTTGTACAAAAGCATCCATGGGCAAAAGAGGTTGGATTGGTTTTCAATTTTGAAGCACGGGGCAACGGTGGTCCATCTGTATTATTTGAAACAAATCAAGGAAATGAAAGACTTATTTCTGAATATGTAAAAGCTGTTCCTAATCCATTAGCCCATTCCTTTCTATACAATCTATATAAAAATACTCCGCACGACACAGATTTAACAGTATTTAAGAATGCAGGTATGTATGGTCTAAACTTTGGTTTCTTCGAAGGGGTAAATAGCTATCATACTTCTCAAGATACAGTTGAAAATTTAAGCATTGAAAGCTTACAACAACAGGGGGATAATATGCTTCATCTTGCGAAGCATTTTGGGAATATGAATTTAGTAGCTAAAAAGGACGGAAACAAAATCTTTTTTAATATAATCGGTCATAAAGTAATAACATATTCAGATACTCTTGTGCTACCGCTTATGATTTTAACAGTAATTGTTTTTGGGTTAACATATATCCATGGATATAAAATGGGAAGTTTAACACTTTTAAAGACATGTGTTAGCTTTTTTATTTTTTTAGGGATTGCTGCTACATCCTACATACTAGGGGAAGTTATGATGGATACGATAAAAATAGTAGCACCCAATAGAATCTGGCTTCTTGAAACAAATTTATCGGTAAGTAATCCTCTATTTCTTCTTATTATTATCATTCAAATCACTTTGATTACTATCGTTTATTCTTTTTTATTGAAAAAAATAAATTGGTCCAATTTGATGATGGGTGCCTTTATTGGATGGTTATTATTATCGGTAATATCTAGTATTTGGTTAAAAGGGTCAAGCTATATTTTTGTTTTGCCACTTCTTTTTGGATTATTTGGTTTGAATCTTTATATGAGAAAAAAAGTTCATCATTCTAGTTTGGTCAGAGGGATTCTTCTTATTTTATTAGTCCCAATTCTTCTTATTACAGTTCCAGTAATCTATTTAGTTTATGTGATATTAACCTTGAAAGCCCTGCCAATATTGTTATTGCTTGTTTCAATTGTATATTCATATTTGATTCCTGTTATTAGCTATTTGAAATTTAGATATCTTCCGGTCATTCCCGGCTTATCAATCGCAACTATTGTATGTTTATTTTTGCTAGGGAGGCCATAATATTATTAAACCATTGAGGTGGATTAAGAGTGTTTGAAACAAAGGAACAATACAAAATAAAAAAGTATCAATTTATAGTCTTAAAAGGCGGGGATGATTGGAGTTCCTTTACGAGAATGTTCAGCAACTTAGATATTTATTATTCAAAAAACTATGTAAGTCTTTTTGCTGAAATTCAAAAGGGAGTTCCAGAGGCAGTCTTTTTTGAAAATGAAAATGGAAAGGTTTTTTATCCATTTATTAAAAGGGAGATTGAGTTAAAAAAAGGTTACTTTGATATTGTTACACCGTATGGATATGGAGGTCCAATTTTAGAAGGATCCCCTTGGCTACTGAAATTGTTTTATAAACAATTTAAAAAATATGCTTTGAGTCAACGTATTGTTACAGAGACAGTTACCTTCCATCCTGTATTAGATAACGTGAAATACATGAAAAATATCATGGAATTGGAAAAGATTAGAATGACTACTGCTGTTGATTTAACCCCCACATTAGAAGAAATCCGAAATAACTATTCTTCCCAAAATATAAGAAATATAAAGAAGGCAAAGAGAGAAGGAGTAGAAATTATTCAGTCTACGCAGCAAGAAGAAATAAAAGCCTTTATTGAAATGTATTATGAAACAATGGATCGCAACGAGGCCTCCCAATTTTACTACTTTCCTGCATCTTATTTTTTTCGCCAGATGGAAGAAACAGACCTAAGCAACACAGTTTTACTATTAGCAAAATGTAATGGAGAAATAATTGGAGGCATTCTTTTCATTTATGGAAAAGAGTATGCTCATTATCATTTAGGGGCATCTAGATCTGACTATCTCCATTTAAGAGTTAATAATCTATTATTTGATGCAATGATAGAACTATCAAAATCTCTCGGTTTAAAGGCTCTTCATTTAGGGGGAGGAAAAGTGGAGGGTGATAGCTTGTATAAATTTAAAGCATCATTTTCTAATCATAATGACTACCAATATTACTTAGGAAAGCAAATATTCAACGAAGAAACATATCGGGAATTAATTGAAATTAGTAAGATAAATCACCTTATCCCTTCTCAATCAAATTTTTTTCCAGCATATCGAGCCCCAGTGTGATAGAAGAAAGACATATGATTCATAATAGGTATAAGTATGAGTAAAAGAAAAAAATCATTGACTAGCTCTTTATAAAGAACAAACGTGAAATATAGTTATAAAATTATATATTTTTTATTTATATTGTTCTTTATAACGAATTACGTAAATTGGTTATTGACGATGGTATTGCTTGTTATGATTTTTTCGAAATGAACCATCAGCTCTACAAAACACGGAGGTTAGGATTAAAAAATCAAAAACTGTTAGTTATTTTAGGGAACGCTAAGATAAAATAATTTGCTCAGATGCAACTATTTTTAGGAGGAAAAATTATCATGAGTGACCTATTAAAAACAGCAATGATCTTGCAAGTACATAAAAACCCAGACCAACTGAATCGTTTTATTAGGCAGCTCCTTTCAGAAAATCAGGCGGATGTTTATGTACATATCGATCAAAAGGCATATCATTCAATGAATGGAGCAATAGTGGAAAGCCCCCATGTTACAGTTCTTAAACAATGTGTTAGCTGTGAATGGGGTGATATTTCCCAGGTTGATGCAACCCTTCTTCTATTAAAAGAAGTAATTAAATCAAATAAATCCTATGATTATGTTTGTTTAAGAAGCGGACAGGATTTATTGGTTAAAAATGGATTTAAAAGTTTTCTAAAAGAAAGTGATAATAAAATATTTATGACCTATAGAAAACTAACTGGTAAGGAATTGGGTTTGATGAATATTAATTGGCCTAAGATGACCCGCAATAGATACACTTCTATTCACCCAATAAGAATTTTCAGAAAGGTATTCCTTTATCTATTTAGCAAGGGAATAAATCTTGTACCCAATAGAGGATACTGGCCGGAGGAATATCATTTTTATAAAGGATCTCAGTGGTTCACTATACCCTTAGATGTGGCGAAATACATCGTAGAGTTTATAGAGAACAATGAATGGTATTATCAATATTTTAAAAATTCATTGGTACCCGATGAAAGTTTTTTTCAAACTTTAATTATGAACTCTCCATATAAAGATAGGGTGTTAAATAATAATCTATATTTTTTAAAATGGGGTGAAACGTTAGGGGAACGGAATTCTCCTCAAAATTTAACCTCGAATGATATTGATTTAATAGTTAACGATAATCAATTTTTTGCTAGAAAATTTGACGAGGCTATAGACAGTAAAGTAATAGAGTACTTTGCAGAGAACGTTCATTTTGAAGGAATAACAAAAAGACAATTTCTTAAAGCTTAGTGGAAAAGAGGAGAAACGGGTGAAAAAATATTTACAATTAATCCAGCTTTCAAGGGCAATTGTTCCGCTATTTGTCATGTTTTTTCATATAGTAGCGTTTATAAGGGTTTATTTCCATGTGAACTTTCTGAATTTAACAAATGTTACAAAGTCTGGTGGAGTATACTACTTTTTTGCACTATCAGGGTTTATGGTGTATTACATTTATCATAAGAAACTTAGTGATAAAAGTATGATTAAACCTTATCTATCAAATCGATTGATTCGCATTTATCCTCTTTATTGGGTACTCACAATTCTCATTTTGCCTATATATTTCATTATTCCAAGTTTAGGGAATGGAACTGAAAGACAATTTAGTAATATTGTAATGTCTTTCCTCCTTTTTCCTAAGCAGGATTACCCTATTTTAAGCGTAGCTTGGTCATTGGAGCATACAGTTTATTTTTATTTAATATTCTCACTTGCCTTTTATAAAAATAAGCTTGTTTCCATAGGAATTCCTTTAACCTGGGCATTGATATCAACTGCATTTAGCTTGAAGATAATCAGCAGTTCAAATTATTTAATAAATTTCCTGTTTAATCCTATAAATTTGATATTTTTGGCTGGTGTTGGTTGTGCTTATCTTGTTACGAAAAAGACCCTAAATATATATATATCTATTATTTTCATCATTTTAGGATTTGCTGGATTTCCTTTCTCCTGGATTAATACTCAGAATCAATTGATTGATATTTCTCTTCCTGTATTAACATCCTTGTCGTCCATTTTGCTTATTATTGGTATTGCCTCAGTTGACCTTCAAAAAAGTTTGATAATCCCTAGAGTAATACAATTTATTGGAGATGCTTCCTTTTCTATTTATTTAACCCACACTACTTGTATGTCGGCCATTTGCATCATCGTAAGTTCAACATTTTTAAAGTCTCTTCCAATTAATATTATTGCTTTTCTGCTTATGGTCATTCCATTTGTAAGCGGATGTATTATTCATTATTATCTGGAAAAACCTCTTACAAAAAAACTACGAAAATTAATAAACAAGAGTAAAGTAGAAGTTAATTATTCTGTTCCAACCTATGTAGGTAAAAATTATAAATAAAGAGAGGAATAAAAATGTTATTGAATTATCATGAGGCCGAGGAGCTTGATAACAAAGTCGGTTCTTCTTTCTTCTTATTTGAAATAAGTAAACTACATGAAAACTTTAAGAAAATTAATGATGCCTTTAAAAGTAGATATGAACATTTAATTATTGGATATTCATATAAAACAAATTATTTACCCTTTCTATGTAAAGAGATGTCGCACTTAGGTGCTTATGCAGAAGTCGTTTCAAGATTAGAATACGATTTGGCTATTAAAATCGGAGTGGACCCAAGAAAAATTATTTTTAATGGACCTTTAAAGAATTATGAAGATATCAAAACAGCTTTAGATAATGAAAGTATCCTAAATATTGATTCCCATTATGAAATAGAACATATTCAAAATTATTGTTTTATAAATAAGGATAAAAGGGTAAAGATTGGAATAAGGGTAAATTTTGACCTTTCCGAGGATGGAAAAAGCCCACTTCAAGAAGGCTATGAAGTTAGCAGATTTGGAATTTGTGTTGAAAATGGAGGTTTTCAGTCTGCAATCATGCAACTTCGAAGTATAGAAAATCTTAAAATTGTTGGATTACATGGACATTTTTCTACTACTGCAAGAAAAGCAAAAACATACAGAAAGATCACAGAAGAGCTTTGTGAATTAGCAGAAAGATATATTGAAGAATTGGAATACATTGATATCGGTGGTGGGTTTTATGGCGAATTACCCTCCACATTTAAAATGAATGCACCAAGCTTCGATAATTATGCTGAAGAAATTTGTGAAGTAATGAATTCAAAATTTAACAATAGGTCATTCAAGCCTTTCTTAATCATTGAACCGGGCATTTCGATGGTTGCTAATACATTTCAATTTATTACTAAGGTTATTGAAACGAAAAACGTAAGGGATCATCATTTCGTTCTAGTGGATGGAAGTGTGCATAATATTAAGCCAACGATGCATAAGAAAAACCTGCCCATGAAAATGATTCATAAAGAGAGTAAAAGTCGCAATCAGGGGAGCTATAACATCGTAGGGTACACCTGTATGGAAAAAGATTATTTAGCACATGAAGTAAAGGATGCTATTCCAGAGAAAGGTGATTTTATCGTATTTGAAAATGTTGGCGCTTATACAATTGTTTTTAATCCTCCTTTTATTAAGGAGAGGCCAGCAATAGTTGCCAAAGATAATAATGAATACTTTATTGTTCGAAAAAAAGAAAGATTGAAAGATTTTTTCAACGAGGATTTATATGTATTTTGAAAATTTTCTAAGGAGGGATAGTTTGAATATATTATTTTGTAGCGCAGGTCGAAGGGTTAAGCTCTTAAACTATTTTCAGGAGGAATTAAGCAAAATTGGTGGTAAGGTTGTGGCAGTGGATTGTGAATCATCGGCACCTGCCTTGCAATTTGCTGATATTGCAGAAACAGTCTCTCCAATTACTCATCCGGATTATTTAAAACAGATTAGACAACTATGTAAAAAATATAACATTCAAGCAATAATAAGTTTAATTGACCCGGAATTAACCCTTTTGTCTGAGCATAAAGAAGAGTTTGAGAAGGGAAACATTAAAGTTATTGTCTCTGATAAGGAAATTGTTGAAACATGTTTTGATAAATATAAAACGCATCAAATTCTAGAAAAGAATCATATACCAACTGTGCCAACATTCATCAAATTTCGAGATGTGATGAGGGCAATAGAAGGAGATTATATAAAATATCCTCTCATTGCTAAGCCTAGAACTGGAAGTGCGAGTATAGGAATCTCTCTAATAAATACTGTTGACGAATTAAAGAAGATTTTTATGGAGAATAAAGAGATCGTTCTCCAACCGTATATAGAAGGGGAGGAGTATGGAGTTGATTGCTATGTAGATTTGATTAATCAAAGAACTACAAATATCTTTTGTAAGAAAAAACTAGGAATGAGGGCTGGCGAGACAGATCGATCAATTGCTGTTTATGATGAGGAATTAATTCAATTGATCAATAGAGTTTTAGGGAAGCTTGAATTAATAGGACCTATAGATATTGATTGCTTTAAAACATCTAAGGGATATCTTATTTCTGAAATAAATCCTAGATTTGGCGGTGGATATCTCCACGCGCATAGTGTAGGTCAAAATTATGTGAAAAACATAATAAACAATATGAGAGGGATAATTAATGAACCTAACATTGGTAACTACATTGAAGGATCAATCATGATAAAATTTGATAATGTTATGGTGATTAATTCGGAAAAATCAGTCTATTTATGATTGTAGTCAGATGAAAGATGAAGTTTAATTGGAAAAATCTAAAAAAGGGCTGGGGTCACTATGTACGAAGTAATTTCATATCAGGAAAAAGAAAAATGGGAAGAAAAGTTAAATCTCTTGAAAAGGAGAGATGTCTTTTATCACCAAGCCTACTCAAATGTATGTCAAGGATTAGGTGATGGAGATCCTTATTTGTTTTTTTATGAAGATAGAAAATATGGAGGGAAATTATGTTATGTCTTTATAAAAAGAAGAATTGAATTATTTTCGGGCTCCAGTAATGATAGATGTACCACTGTGTATTATGACATTACAACCCCATCATATGGCTATGGAGGACCTCTATATGATGAAAAGGATGATAAGCTTCTTTTTGGATTTAGGTCTGCATTTGAGGAGTATTGTAAGAAGGAAAATATAGTATGTGAATTCATAAAGTTTCATCCCCTTCTTCAAAATCAACATCATTTAGAGAATACTATGGAGGTTAGCTTTGACAGGGAAACGGTATATATAGATTTATGTAAGAATGAAGAGGAAATAGTAAATTCTTACCATAAAAATCATAAACGGAATATGAAAAAAGCGAAAAACAATAAATTAGAATTTACTGTTTTTCAGGGGAAAGAGGCTTTTAACCAAATTACAACATTTTATCGTTTATACAAAGAAACAATGGATAAGTTACAGGCTTCTAAATATTCATACTTCTCAACTGATTATCTATTTCAGTTATTAGAAGGATTTCAAAATCACTTTTTAATTGGTGCTGTTTACCAGGAAGGTGATATGATTTCTGCAGCATTATGTCTACATGATGGCGGAAGGTTACATTATCATCTTGGTTGTTCTAATAAGGATTTTTTAAATTTGGGCGGAAACCCTTACCTTTTTCATCGGCTTGCTCTGTGGGGAAAAGAAAATGGACTGAAAGCATTTCACTTAGGAGGAGGCCATAGTGCCTTACATAATGGTGGTGTACAGAATAGAGATTCTCTTTTCCAATTTAAATATCGGTTTAATCCAGATGGGCTGTTAGATTTCTATATAGGAAAAAAAATACATATCCCAGAGGTATACAAAAATTTAGTCAATCAATGGGAAACTTACTATGGTCAAAAGGCTGATAAAAGATTTTTCCCGTTATACCGTAACCAACCTAAGATATTTCAAGAAATAATGTAAGCTGGGTGAAATGAATATTAATGATTTTACTAATTAAAATACATTTCCTCTTCCAAGCAGAAAGGGTTAGGGAATATGAAAAACATAATAAGGCATATTATTATAGGGATCCTACCAATCTTGTATTTGGGGTTAATCTGGGTTCAATCAAGCCATTTTGATCCTTCATCGATTGAACATTTTTCTAATACGATTGATGAAAAGATTCTTTTTGTCATAGGTGCGTTTTTTGAACTAGCCCACCTTGTTGAATTTGGCTTACTTTATCTTTTTATCCTCATCGCTTTCCGTACCTTACGTATATTAAACCAAAAAAGTGACAATTTAGCAGTGATATTTGCCCTTATTTATGGAATATTGGATGAAGTTCATCAAATTTTTGTCCCTTTTCGGTCATTTTCTGTAACTGACCTCTTGAAAGATTTTATCGGAATATTTATTGTGTGGTTATTTGTCCACAAAACTAGATATGGACTCCAACTTAAAGGAAGGCCTGTTTCTAAATAGAAGTAGGAGCAAGCCTTCTCACCTGAAATTATTAATAAGGGGTATAATCCACACCCGTTGTATATTTATTGGAACTATTCCACAATAAAAATTCATCAATTCCTTGTGAATGTAAGGCACGGATTTGATCCTCCACTTCCTTCTTTCCATATGGTTTATAATTCCCCTTTCCAAGCCAAGAGGCGGTAAAGTCCTGGACCCATGGACGAGTTATTGGACGATTCTCTAGCTTGTTTAATCTCTTTTTTTCCTTTTTGGCGTAGTTTTGAACGGTCTCATATGGCTTTAGGTCAGGCTTTTTGATTCCTTTCATACCAGTCCAGTGACTTGGGTAGATCATGGCAGAGATGGCATCAACGTTCGTTGCTATTTCAGAGAAATTTTGTCCAATGCCCTGAGCTTCCGGTATCACGGTAACAATGCCAAAGGTGGCAATTGAAAGTTTTACTTGGTAAGGTTGAAGTTTTTTTCGAGCATATTTAACAAATTCAGTTATGGCAGTCACCCTATTGCGGTCAAGGTTGTCATCAAATGGTTTCTTTGTGTAGGAAAGGGTATGCTCAAATTTTTCAAATCTCTCTGGGAATCTAACATAATCGAATTGAATTTCCTTAAACCCGAGTTTTGCTGCTTCTATCGCCATCCCAATATTGTAATCCCAAACTTCGCGTAAATATGGATTCGTGAAGGAATCCCCCCGTGAATTTTTCCAAAGTCCCCTAGAGGTTTGAAAAGACCAATCTGGGCGGGAATTTGCTAACACCCGGTCTTTGAAGGTAACAATTCTAGCAATCGGATAAATATTGTTCTTTTTTAATGTGTGCAGAAGAGCTTTCGGATTAGTGATATAGGGGTGACTGACTTTATAATAAGAGGAATGCTTAGACGGGAGAAAGGTTAAATGCCCGTCATCATCTTTCATATCAATTACCATGGCATTTAACTCAGTTCGTTTGACTAATGAAAGATATTTATTAAATACTGTCTTATTAGTATTGGGAGCATTTATGTAGATCCCTCTTATAGGTTCATGTTTAGAATAAGCGTGAGTGTGCTCATAAAAAAATGAAATACTAATAAAAAGTAGTATGGAAACAATTAAAATCCTTCGCATAAAACCACCCCTCCCTTAACCCATTTGCCCTTAGCGTTCTCAAATGGGATGGAAAATATTAATTGGAAATGAGTATGAATATGCACATTTTTCTAAAACTAAAAGGAATAGACGGCTAAGTTTATTCATTATGAAGATTTAAACATATATCATACGTTATTTTATTTACCACATTGAAGGGAGAAATGAGCGCATGCGTATACAAAAGTGGCAACTACCTCTGCAAACCTTAAGCCTGGTGGTAGGCTTTATGATTTGGGTAATTATTTCATCATTAATGCCAAGAATTAAAGAGGATATATCACTTTCGGCAAACGAGGTCGCTTTAGTTACCGCTGTTCCGGTCATTTTAGGTTCTGTCATGCGGATTTTTATCGGTTATTGGACCAACCGATTTGGTGCGAGAATTCTGTTTTTTATTAGTTTTATTATATTAATATTTCCTGTCTTTTATATAAGTGTGGCTGATTCACTTATGGATTTACTCATTGGGGGATTTTTGCTTGGAATGGGAGGGGCGATTTTTTCCATTGGAGTTACCTCTTTACCTAAATATTATCCAAAGGAAAGACATGGATTTGTGAACGGGATTTATGGGGCTGGGAACATAGGAACAGCGATTACTTCATTTTCTGCCCCTGTGCTGGCCAATAATTTTGGGTGGCAAAACACGGTAAGGCTATTTCTAATCCCAATTATCCTATTTGCCATTTTAAATTTCTTATTTGGAGATCGTAAAGAACCTAGAGTTTCAAAGCCACTGTCTGAACAAATAAAGAGTGTTTATAAGAATGAAAAGCTTTGGTTTTTAAGTTTATTTTATTTTATTACCTTTGGTTCTTTTGTCGCTTTTACAGTCTATCTTCCTAATTTCCTAGTGACGAATTTTAACTTAACCTCTGTCGATGCAGGGTTAAGGACGGCTGGATTTATCACTCTCGCTACCATTTTTAGACCAATAGGTGGTTATCTAGGGGATAAATTCAATCCATTTCTCATTTTACTGTTTGTTTTTGGAGGATTGACTTTCTCTGGTGTACTACTCTCATTTTCCCCGACAATCACCTTGTATACGATTGGATGCTTGACCGTTGCCTTTTGTGCAGGAATAGGAAATGGAACGATTTTTAAGCTTGTTCCTTATTACTTTTCAAAACAAGCAGGAATCGTGAATGGGATTGTTTCTGCTATGGGTGGCCTAGGTGGATTCTTCCCACCGCTTGTTCTTTCGATGGTATTCAATATCACTGGGCATTATGCCATAGGTTTTATGTCTCTTGCCATGTTTGCTCTGGCTAGCTTTGTGATTATTGTTTGGATGTATTATTTAGAAAGATTAAGCTTAGAAACAAAGATTATGGAGAATATTGGTCAGGGCATGATGGTTACAAACATCAAAGGCTATATTCAAAAGGTGAATCAGGCATTTACAAGGGTTACAGGGTATCAATCAGATGAAGTAATTGGGAAAAATCCCAATATTCTTCGATCTGATAAGCATGATCAAAGTTTTTATGAGCAAATGTGGAAATCCATTAAAGAGCAAGGATATTGGCAAGGGCAAATATGGAATAAAAGAAAAAATGGAGAAGAATATTTAGGGTTATTAACAATCAATGAAATAAAAAATGATGTGGGAGATGTTAAATATTATCTCGGATTATTAAATGATTTAACAGAAGTAAATAAAGACGGGAAAGAAGCTGTGGAATAATCCATAGCTTCATTTTTTTCTTCTTTTTCATAAAATCCAAAGGATGAAGTTTATTGAAAAGGATAATGGATAGGCTGATGAAGGTAAGTAACCATTAACTCTATTTATATATCTTTTGAAAGGAGAAGGAACATGACAGGACCTAGTTTAAAAAAACAAGAGGCACACTCAACGATCCATGAAGCTGCTCTAAATGAAGCGAGAGAATTAAATAAATTATTTAGAAAATGCTTAGAAAAACGTGAAAAGGAGAGGGCATTACAAATCGCAGAAATCGCCATTGAACATTGGGAATCGCGAACATTGAAGCATGCTGAGGCAGAGGAGGAGGGCCTATATAAGGATTTAGTGGAGGAAAGGCCGGAATTGCAAAAAACCATTCATCAGCTTACACGCGACCATGATCTCATGAGAGTAATTGTGGATCACTTGAAGACAAGCCTGCACTCCCAAACTCCCAATGACCAAATGCTGACATTACTCGATACCCTTATTGTCATCGATGAAATCCATAATGAAGAAGAAATGAATAAACTTTTAGCGAATAACTAACAATATTTAGGAAAAATTAGGATGAAAAGGTAAAGGGTGATAAAAATGAGTGGTTCACAAGGGATAGAGGAAAGATTATTACGCTATGCTGCACCTGCCTTGTATCAAAGTATGGTAGAAGCTTTTTCAACCTATCATATTCATCCATACGATGTTCATGGGACGATTTCCAAAAATGAGCATGGCTTTTTACTCACAATAAGGTATTCTACTGAATTCACTCAAAAGCTTACAAAGCAAATCAGTTCTGACCAAGCAATTCAACCAAATGAAGAGATTTCCCGCTTCTTTCTGGAGGCAGCAGAAGAATGTAAATCACAGCTGATCAATGACTATTATAAAATGATCAAACTTTAAACTTGGGGGTGTGGTGATGTTTTCATTTGAATCTGATGCAATGCTAGTAGATGATCGAGAAGATTTAATTGCCCTGCTCCAAATGAGATTTGGAAGGATAACAGGTGAAATGATTCAGAGAATCTATGCTATCAATGATATGAATACATTACAACGACTGATACTAGTAGCCGCAAATGCACCAAATTGGAAAATCTTTATGTCGGAATTGGATTCAGGAATAGACTCATATCGAATAATAGGAGAGGATTTCAATCCATTAAAAGAGCTTATGAAAGGAAGGGTAGACATCAATGGAGAAGAAGAAAAATAATTTACTACACTCCCTTAAACACCTTGTTCGCGGAGAACGAATTAATGATGGTTGGACAGAAGAGAACCCTAGGCCTCGTGATTGGGAATCCATTTACAGAAACCGTTGGGGATTTGATAAAATTGTCCGCTCCACCCATGGAGTGAATTGCACTGGTTCCTGCAGCTGGAGAATCCATGTAAAGGATGGAATCATTACATGGGAAACGCAACAAACGGACTATCCTTCGACAGGTGATGACTTTCCAGAATACGAACCAAGGGGATGCCCACGTGGCGCAAGCTTTTCTT
This sequence comes from Bacillus massilinigeriensis, assembly GCF_900117315.1. Taxonomy (GTDB): domain Bacteria; phylum Bacillota; class Bacilli; order Bacillales; family Cytobacillaceae; genus Bacillus_BE; species Bacillus_BE massilionigeriensis. The sequence goes on along the minus strand of NZ_LT630337.1, from coordinate 2,489,821 downwards.
GGTATATTTATAGTCCTACACGAGTGAAGTACCCCTATGTGAGAGGCGATTTATATGCTTTATGGAAGGATGAGGTTCAAAGGGCCAATAATCCAGTGGAAGCATGGGAAAATATTGTAACTGACCCTAAAAAACGGGACCGATATGTGAATGCCCGTGGAAAAGGTGGCTTTGTCAGAGGTAGCTGGAAAGATGTTTGCCAGATGATTGCAGCTGCTACAATCCACACCATAAAAAAATATGGGCCGGATCGCGTCGTAGGCTTCAGTCCAATACCAGCCATGTCTATGGTGAGCTACTGTGGGGGAGCAAGATTTTTATCCTTAATCGGGGGAACAATTCTAAGCTTCTATGATTGGTATGCTGACTTGCCTCCAGCCTCCCCACAAGTTTGGGGTGACCAGACGGATGTACCAGAGAGTGGGGATTGGTACAATACGAAATATTTTATTATTTGGGGGACAAATATTCCACAAACGAGGACTCCGGATGCTCACTTCATGGTGGAATCAAGGTACAACGGTACAAAGGTCGTTGGGGTTAGTCCAGATTATGCCGAATATGAAAAATTTGCGGACATGTGGCTACCCGCTAAAGCTGGTACAGATGGTGCTCTAGCAATGGCCATGACACATGTCATCTTAAAAGAATTTTACGTTGATAAAGAAACTCCATACTTTACTGATTACGTTAAGCAATATACAGATTTACCATTTATAGTGACTCTATCCAAAAAACAAGATACATACCGTTCGGACACTTTCTTAAGGGCGTCTGATATATCCGACCAGCATGAACTTGGCGAATGGAAAACCGTCGTTTGGGATGAGGCAAAAAAGGGATTTGCCGTTCCAAATGGAAGTCAAGGGCATAAATGGGATCAAGGCAATAAGTGGAATTTGGATTTATCCGCAGAGGATGGTTCAGAAATCAAACCGATGCTTAGCTTCATAAATGATTCTGATGAGGTTGCCGTGGTGGAATTTCCATACTTCGGTGAAAAAGATGGTGGAATGATTAAGCGAGGAGTTCCGATTAAGAAAATAAAGGATAAATCTGGTCAGGAACGGATAATTACCACGGTCTTTGATTTACTTCTTGCCCATACAGGTGTTAACAGAGGGCTTCAGGGAGAATACCCTACTGACTACAATGATGCTGATAAGCCCTATACCCCAGCTTGGCAGGAAAGTATTACCGGAGTAAATAAAGCACACGTCATTCAAGTTGCCAGAGAATTTGCAGAAAATGCTGCGCTTACGAAAGGTAAATCAATGATTGCCATGGGCGGGGGAACGAACCATTGGTATCATAGTGATCAAATTTATCGATCCATTTTAAATCTAGTCTTACTGACTGGATCACAAGGGGTGAATGGCGGTGGATGGGCCCACTATGTCGGTCAGGAAAAGGTCCGACCACTAGAAGGCTTTTCACAGATTGCCTTTGCGAATGATTGGTTGAAGGCTCCTAGATTAATGAATGGGACATCCTTCTTCTATTTTGTTACGGAGCAGTTCCGCTATGAATATGAGAAAAATGAAGAAAATACCGAGTGGGGTAGTAAGTATTCCAATATGCATCCGGCTGATTTCAATGCTCTCTCAGCACGTCTCGGTTGGTTACCAAGCTTTCCTCAGTTTTCTCAAAATTCCTTGGACGTAATGAAGGAAGCAAAATCACAAAATTCTGACGACCAAGCGATTATTGATTATATTGCCAAACAACTGACAGAAGGAAGAATCGATTTTGCGATTGAAAATCCGAATGATCCACGGAATTTTCCTCGTGTCTTTTTTAACTGGCGTTCAAATCTGCTAGGGGATAGTGGGAAGGGACATGAATACTTTGTTAAGCATTTAATTGGAGCGAAAGATTCTTTACTAACGGATACTGAAAGCTCCTGGCAACCGGAAAATGTAAAGATTTCAGATGTTCCACCTGAAGGGAAGACCGATTTATTTGTCAGCATGGATTTCAGAATGACCAGTTCTGGACTATTTTCGGATATTATTTTGCCGGCAGCCACCTGGTATGAAAAGCATGACATTAGCAGCACAGATCTCCACCCTTTTATTCATCCATTCAATGCGGCCATTAACCCGCCATGGGAAACGCGAAGTGACTGGGATGCATTTAGAGAGATTGCCAAAAGCTTTTCCGACCTTGCGAAGGAGCATTTACCTGCTCAGGAAGACGTGGTGATGTCACCACTAGCCCATGATACCATTAATGAAATTGCTCAGCCCTTTGGAAAAGTGAAGGATTGGCGAAAGGGTGAGGTAGAAGGAATCCCAGGGAAAACGATGCCGAATTTTAATTTCGTGAAACGAGATTATCCACATGTATTCGATATGTGGATTACACTAGGTCCGAACGTAAAAAATGGTTATGGCACAAAGGGGGTAAAAATACCTGGTGATAAGGTATATAAGGAATTGCTTGATCGCCTAGGACCATCTAAGCATGAAGGTATTGGAAAAGGATATCCTGACTTATTTACGGATAGGAAGGCGATTAACGCAATCCTCCTAATGTCTGGTGCAACCAATGGTAAGAGGGCTGTCGAGGGTTGGAAATCGATGGAACAAAAGACAGGGAAGAAGCTTAGTCATATTTCTGAAGGTCGCGAGGAAGAAGACTATACATTAGATGCCTTAACGATTCAACCACGACCAGCCATTTCAACACCTGTGTGGAGCGGACTCGAAAATGATAATCGTCGTTATTCTCCTTTTACAGTGAATAAAGAATATCATATTCCTTGGCATACGCTTACGGGAAGACAAAGCTTTTACCTTGATCATGAGGTAATGCTTGATTTTGGTGAAGGTCTTCCTCTGTATATTCCACCGATTACAAAAGGACCATTTATTAAAAACGAAAAGGAAATTGAGAACAGTGGAAAGTCCATTACATTAAGATATATGACCCCTCATCAAAAATGGGGTATTCATACGATGTTTACGGATACAACACAAATGGTTCAATTGTTTAGAGGCTGGCAGGTTGTCTGGATGAATGAAAAGGATGCTGCTTCCATTGGAATAAAAGATAATGATTGGATTGAAGTTTACAATCGCAACGGGGTAGTGGTTGCGAGGGCCGTTCTGACCTATCGGATGCCTCCCGGTGCCGTTTACATGCATCACGCTCAGGATCGGACCATGGGTGTTCCGGGAAATACGATAAATAAAACGAGGGGCGGAACACATAACAGTGTGACGAGAATATTTCCAAAAGCAACCCATATGATTGGCGGATATTCTCAGTTGAGTTACGGTTTTAATTATTATGGACCCACTGGTAGCCAGAGGGATACCCTAACAATAATTAGGCCGCTTAAGGAGGTCGATTGGCTTGAGAATTAAGGCTCAGGTGGCAATGGTTATGCATCTAGACAAATGCATTGGCTGCCATACTTGTTCTGTAACTTGTAAAAATGTTTGGACAAATCGCCCTGGGATGGAGTATGTGTGGTTCAACAATGTCGAGACCCGACCTGGTGTAGGTTATCCAAAACAATGGGAAAATACAGAACGATTCAAAGGCGGTTGGGTTTTACGAAATGGAAAGCTCCATTTAAAAGCAGGTGGTCCCATATCCAAGCTTGCTAATATTTTCTTCAATCCAAATATGGCAGATTTGGGGGATTTCTATGAGCCATGGACCTATGATTTCGAGCATCTTCATTGGCGTGAAAAAGGTGATAGCCTCCCGGTTGCACGGCCAAAGTCCATGGTTACCGGTGAATATATGGACAAGCCTGAATGGGGACCGAACTGGGATGATGACCTTGCAGGAGGTAATGAGGTTGTTCCAATGGACCCAAACGTGCAAAAGCTTCAAGAACATGTCACCTTGGAATATGAGAAGACATTTATGATGTATTTGCCACGCATCTGTGAGCATTGCCTCAATCCATCCTGTGTCGCATCCTGTCCATCAGGTGCGTTATATAAAAGGGATGAAGACGGCATCGTATTAGTGGATCAAGATGCTTGCAGGGGCTGGAGATTTTGCATGAATGGCTGTCCCTATCATAAGGTTTACTATAATTGGAATACTCATAAAGCAGAGAAGTGTAACTTTTGCTATCCGCGAACAGAAGCTGGACTACCTACTATATGTTCTGAAACCTGTGTTGGTCGGATTCGCTATATTGGAGTCGTTCTATACGATGCAGACAAGGTTAAAGAAGCGGCATCAGTAGAAAACCCAAAGGATTTGTATCAATCCCAGCTCTCAGTCTTTCTTGACCCCTTTAATCCAGAAGTCATCGAGAAAGCCCAAGAACAAGGGATTAATTATAGCTGGATAAAAAGCGCTCAAGAATCTCCAGTCTATAAGCTGGCAATGAAGTGGAAAATTGCTTTACCGTTACATCCAGAATATCGAACTCTGCCAATGGTTTGGTATGTTCCACCGTTAAGTCCAATCATGAATCACATTACTAATGAGCAATCCTTAAGTCCAGATGGTTATATACCAGCTGTTGATCAAATGAGGATACCGCTTGAGTATTTGGCTTCCATATTAACTGCAGATGACACGGAAGTCGTCAGAAAGGTGCTGTTAAAAATGGCTGCCATGCGAATCCATATGAGGGCAAAAACGGTTGGTGGCATGGATGAGCTGAAGAAGAGTAAGCTTCTGCAAGAGGCAACTACAACAGAGGATGAATTAGAGGAAATGTCTCGACTATTAGCGGTTGCAAAATATAATGAACGATTTGTGATTCCTACAGGACGTCGTGAAATGGACGAGGATTTACATTATAAATACGGCGCATGCAGTATAGAAGAATTGGCACCACCTGAAGGTATGGTGACCCATCCATTTGGAAGAAGTGAAAGCCAATGATTAATGATGAAAAAGCGATATTAATTATCCTATCACGGATACTAGATTATCCTGGAGAAGATTTTCTGGAAGAACGCAATCAAATTGAAGAGTTTGTAAATGAGACGATCACATCGGAGGGCTTGAGGTCAGAGGTGATCCAAAGAATCATACCATTATATGAAATGCCCATTCAAGAGTTGCAAGAATTATACGTTGATACTTTTGATCATAGGCAGAAAACCAATTTATATTTAACTGCACAAGAAGTAGGGGACAGTAAAAAGCGTGGGGCTGCCTTAATTCAATTACAAAAGTTAATTGTAGAAGCTGGATATGATTATGAAGGAAAAGAACTTGCGGATTATATTCCGATGCTATTGGAGTTGTTAGCCGTAGCGCCAGAGGAATTGGAAGAGAAAATCGCAAGCTTAGCCAAACGCCTAGGGTTTGCGCTTCAACGAATCTTAAATTATCTTCCTAGCAATAACCCTTATTACAAAGTCATTGAAGTATTAATGATGTTTGTTTTTGAAGCACCTTTAGATAATGAAATGGATTTGCTAGAGAGCGAAATTGAAGAACCAGATTTGGATGAGCTACCTTATCCATTAATGTATCGCTAAAGGAGGGTAATTGTGATGGAGGCACTATTTTGGTGGACGGTATTTCCTTATATATGTGGAACCATCCTTGTAATTGCAACATTTTATAGGTTTATCTTTCGCGGAAAAAGCTGGACAGCACCATCCACAGAAATCTTTGAGAAAAAGTGGTTACGTATTGGGTCAATGGTTTTTCATTATGGAATCATTTTTGCCTTTTTGGGACATGTCATGGGTATGCTGATTCCTCTTCAATTTTATAACGCGATTGGTGTAGATGATCATACCTATCACTTCTTTGCTATAGTTGGTGGTGGATTAGCGGGAGTCATGGTTGTACTAGGCTTGATTGTCCTACTCGTTCGAAAGTTTTTTTTCCCAAGAGTTCGCAAACATACGAGTTTTGGAGGTTATTTTACGATAATATGGCTATTACTAGTTGCAAGTCTTGGTACTTATATGACGATTATATACAATACAACCGTTGGAGCATATGAATACCGATTATCCATTGGCCCATGGTTTAGAAGCCTATTTACCTTAAATCCCCAGGCAGAATTAATGATTGGCGTGCCCACTCTATTTAAGGTCCATGTGATCTTGTCGTTTATCTTATTCGCATCCATTCCATTTACACAGCTTGTCCATATGTTTAGTTTTCCTGTACGTTACCCAACAAGGGCACCACAGCAATATCGGTCAAGGGATGGATATAATAAAAATAGTAAAAAAACCTAATATATTATCGTGATTAGGACTGATTCTATGTGCATTATCTAGCAAATAGAATTCAGTCTTTTCTATTTAAGTAATTGATTTGAAGTTAAAGATGACACTTATTATTCATAGTTCACAGGTAAAAAATAAAAAAACTTTAAAAAGCCTTTTATTATTTATATATGTGCTATATAATACCCCTATAGGTATATTAAATGTACAGAATTAACTTATGGGGAGGTTAAAAAATGAAGAAAATTTTAATTGTTGGTGGGGTCGCTGGAGGGGCTTCTGCTGCAGCTCGTTTACGAAGATTAAGTGAAGAAGACCATATTGTGATGTTTGAAAGAGGTGAATATATTTCTTTTGCTAACTGTGGTTTACCCTACTATATTGGTGAGGTGATTCAAAATCGAAATAAGCTTTTAGTTCAAACCATAGAGGGGATGACGAATCGTTTTAACCTTGATATTCGTAATTTTACAGAAGTAGTTAAAATTAATCGGGATGAAAAGAAGATTACAGCTAGAAATGTTCAAACTGGTGAAGAATATGATGAATCCTATGATGTATTAATCCTATCACCAGGTTCGAAGCCTATTCGGCCAAATATTCCAGGTATTGAAGAGGCAAAGGCATTATTTACGATACGAAATGTACCTGATACAGACAAAATAAAGAAATATGTAGATGTAGTAAAGCCAAAACAAGCAGTCATTGTAGGCGGAGGGTTTATTGGCTTAGAGATGGCAGAAAACCTGGTGGAACGAGGGGTTGAGGTTACTTTGGTGGAGAGATCCAATCAAGTAATGGCTCCTATTGATTACGAAATGGCACAAATTGTTCAAACCCATCTTCTAGAAAAAGGAATTGACCTAGTCTTAGATGATGGAGTTGAATCATTTGAGAATGAGGGGAAACAAATCTGTTTAAGTAGTGGTAAAGTGATTGATACAGACATGATTATTCTAGCTATCGGCGTTCAACCTGAAAACTCACTTGCGAAGGATGCAGGGCTTGAGCTAGGCTTACGTGGAGCAATTAAAGTGAACAGTCATTTACAAACCTCCGATTCATCCATTTATGCTGTCGGAGACGTTATCGAGGTTAAGGATTATATTAATGAATTTGAAACCTTCGTCCCTCTAGCTTGGCCGGCTAACCGTCAAGGTCGATTAGTCGCAGACCATATTAATGGTAGAGAAGCAGAGTACAAAGGTACAATGGGAACATCGATTGCCAAAATTTTTGATTTAGCTGTTGCAGCCACAGGTAATAATGAAAAAACATTACAACGAATCGGTATTCCCTATGAGGTCGTTCATGTTCATCCAAACAATCATGCAGGGTACTACCCAGGGGCATCTCAGCTTACATTAAAACTTATTTTTGATAAAGAGACAGGAAAGATTTATGGTGCTCAAGGGGTAGGTAAAGACGGAGTTGATAAGCGTATTGACGTCATTGCTACAGCAATAAAAGGTGGTCTAAAGGTTCAAGACTTACCTGATTTGGAACTAGCTTACGCACCACCATTTTCATCTGCAAAGGATCCAGTTAACTATGCGGGGTATGTAGCAACAAACATCATGGAAGGCTTAGTTGATACAATTCAATGGCATGAAATTGATCAGATTGTTGAAAATGGCGGATATTTGATTGATGTTAGGGATCCGCAAGAGGTAGCACGTGGTGCAATAAGGGGATCTGTTAATATTCCTGTAAATGATTTACGTGATCGACTAGACGAGGTACCTAAGGATAAGGACATCTATGTATCTTGTCAGGTTGGTTTACGCGGATATTTAGCTGCACGTATTTTAGATGAAAATGGAATAAAGGCGAAAAATCTAGATGGTGGATATAAGCTATACTCAGCAGTTTTTGGAAAATGATCTAAGTAATTTGGGAGATTCATAAAGTGACTTCCTTTACGAAATATGAAGAAATGCCCGTGATTCCTATGAAATAGGCACGGGCGTTTTTTATTTATGACAAATGTTCACATAGAATGTTTTTGTTGGCCAATCTCATTTTATAAAACTAAAGAAGTAAATGATTAATTACATACATTTTCTTATATGGGATTGTAAAAGGTTTAATTTTATCAATGCGTGGGTAAACGGGCTAAGGAATCATATCCTTAGCCTCTTCTGTTTCTTTTTAGACAAAAATCCACGAATAACTTTCCCTTTTTTTCATCTTTGTGGTATCTTTTTGGTTAAATAATAGATTTTTTTTAACTTTCAGTATTTTTTGAGGTTACTATGTTTACCATCGATAGAAAAAAGGAGACTAGGTTCTATGGATTTACATTTAAGACGTGATTGGGGATGGGCAGATTGGTTTGTAGTAGGTCTCCGGTTGATAGGATTTTTACTTAGTCTTGCCTATATTTATGGCTTAACTGTTGAGGAGCAGCGTGGATTAATATTCACTTTAGCTTTAATTGCCTATGCAGCCCCACAATTATTCTATTTACCAAAGAATATTAAGCCTAAACTCTTTATTACCTTTGAGCTTATACTAAGTATAGGATTTGTATTGTTTTTCATGATATATATTTCAAAGGAAAATAATGTTACTAGTTATTTCTACATCCCACTATTTGTCATCAGCTATTTATCTACAAAAAAACTTTACTACTGGATTGTACCCATTTGTTGTATAGTGTTTCCTCTTACTCTAGAAATAATGGGTGGTCTTGATTGGAATGCTTTAGGTAATCAGATCGTAAATTTATGCTTGTTTTCCGCATTTGGATTTAGCTTTGGGGTATTTTTTAGACAAAAGCATCAATTAGCTGAAAGTCTAAGCTTAATCGAAGAGAAAAATAGGGAACTAGAGCATTATATCTATCAGGTTGAGCGTGTGACCTTATTGGAAGAGAGAAACCGGATGTCTCGGGAACTGCATGACACAGTTGGTCATTCCTTGACTGCATCGATTGTGGCGATGGAGGCCGTTCACACTCTGATGGACCGAGACCCAGTGAATGCCAAGAAGAGACTAGGGGAATTAATTGTTTTTAGCCGGGGAAATTTAGAACGTTTGAGGCAGACGGTCCATGATATGGCAATGAATGAATTAAGGCTTCCTATTGATCAGTTGCTTCAGAAAACAGCTGAAGAGTTTGCTAATCAAACGGGGACAAGAATACTTGTCGAAAGCGATCATCCGGAAGTATATATTTCAGAGTCTACGAAACTTGTCTTTTTGAGGTGCTTACAGGAAGCACTCACAAATGCAAAAAAACATGGGAATGCCACTGAAATTATTGTTACATTAAAGTCTAACAACAATCACTTAATATTAAAAATTGATGACAATGGAACTGGTTCAGATTCCATTCAAGAGGGATACGGTATTGAAGGAATGAAGGAGAGAATAGAATCTCTTAAAGGGAAATTCCAAATCAGTTCCACGTTAGGTGAAGGAACTGCTGTATCATTTGAGATACCAATGGGGGGATAAGATGGAGCACATTCGAATTCTAATTGCTGAAGATCAAGAACTGATTCGTTCGAGTTTACAAATTGTATTAGACATTGAGCCTGATATTGAGGTCGTTTCAACAGTAGAGAACGGTGAACTAGCGGTTAGACAATGTGAAAAAGACCCACCGGATATTATACTAATGGATATTAATATGCCGGTAATGGATGGAATCGAAGCAACAAAAAGGATAAAAGAAGACCATCCAGATGTGAAAGTTATTGTCCTTACAACCTTCCAGGAGATGGACTTTGTGATAAATGCACTACATGCTGGGGCTGAAGGATACCTTCTTAAAGCAATTGACACGAAAGACCTAGTAGCGGGGATTCGTGTGGTCGCAAATGGTGGAAATTTAATTACTCAAGAGGTTGCTAAGGCCTTGTTCACTAATTATATTCATCATGCAGGAACAAAAGGGGAAGGGGACATGGTCGATAAATATAAGCTGAGTAAGCGTGAATTAGAGGTTCTAAAGTGCTTAGCAGACGGATTATCCAACCAATATATTGCAGAAAAGCTATATCTTTCAATGGGAACGGTAAAGAACTATATTTCAAACCTTTATGCAAAGCTAGAGGTTGCCAACCGCACCGAAGCCATTCTTAAGGCTCAAAAGGAAAATCTAATATAATAAGACAATGAGTTTATGTCTATAAAAAGGTCTGTATCTTTGATTACTATTGGTCATCAAAGATATGGACCTTTTTAATGAAAAAATTTTTTATGACTTTCTTCATTACTTAATGCACTAAGAAATTATGACTATTCTCCCTTACTATTAGATTATCGAAAGTGAAGGGAGAAAAGAAGGGTGAATAAAAAATTATTAGGGATTATTGGTAAAACAATTTTAAGTGTGGTTCTGCTTTTGGGATTAATAATTATATTAAACGGTTTTACACAAAGTGTATTAAATGAAAAAGAGAGTGGGGAGTTACTAACTCCAATTAGTTTAGGATTAACTGCCTTCACTATGTATTTATTGTTTGAGAGAAAGAAAGGCTGGGTTGTAGGTTGGAGGGATCGTCACACTATCAGTAATATCTTTATGGGGCTTATGATTATCTCCATTGTAGTTGCTATATCAATGTCTATTATGATACTTGGTGGAAAAGTAACATTAGAAGACCATTCCTTTAAGATGGAATTAGTAATCAGTCAGGCTTTATTATTTCTAATCGTAGGGCTTGGGGAGGAGTGGCTGTTTCGTGGGTACTTCTATGGACTTTATAAAGAAGCATATGGGGTAAAAACTGCAATAATTACAAACTCTCTTTTGTTTGCAGCCATCCATCTATTGAATCCTTATTCGTTTTCAAAGCCCCTTGAGTTTCTTTTTATCGAAATAGTGAATATCTTCCTATTATCTTTAATAATGTCCCAAAGCCGAGTGTTTTCAGGAAGTTTATGGATGCCAATTGGAATTCACTTTTTGATGAACTTTTTACAGTCTTCCATATTTGGATTTAGAAATGGAGGGAAAGATGTCGAATCACTTTTCTCTGTAATATACAGTGATAAAAACATTTGGAATGGTGCAGGATATGGCTTAGAATCTAGTCTTATCTTTACACCGGTATTATTAATTGTAGTTCTTTTATTAGGATTCTTATATAGAGGAAGCTTAAAAGCTCAACCTTGATAGGAGCAAAAGGTCTTTTGGACTTTTCTTAATGATATTAGGTGAGATTACCTTTTTTGTTCCTTTGGCTCTTGAGTATGTTGGTGCTATAGCAGGTATGATTTATTTAGGGCTTGTCATATTTGTGGTGATCTCAGTCGTTGTCTATACGTTTATATTAAATGGAGCCCTAAGATGGCGATACCGTACATACCTTGAAAGAAGTGGGATGTATGGTATTTTAATTATCAAAGTACCATTATACGATTCCTTGTATACTCTATAGAAAAGGGGAAAGATTTGTATGGGAAAAATCGGGAGTGATTCTAGATGAAATGGTTGATTTCCACCATTTTTGTTTTGCTTTACTTAGGGGTAACCTTCTTTGGTTTAGGACCAGTATTGTTAGCAGATGGTTCAACCCAGGAAAGAATGATTACCCTTGGAGTCGTCATTTTGATATATTTAGTCTTAACCTTCATTTTAATCAAGTGGATAAAAAGAAGGAGATAAGGTTTATGGCTTAGATGGAATAAATTTATTAATATCATTAGATAAGATATTCGTATCCCATGGATGCCAAAAATAAGTGAAGCCATCAAACTGTAGATCGTATTTATATGCAATAGGTCCATCCGTATATAATAGAATATCATAATAGGTCGGATCACCTTTTTCCATGTTTGGTTCGAAGTTTGGATTCTCTCGACTGTTCTTTAATAGTTGAAGGAAGCGTTCGACCTCTTTATTCGTTTTCAATTCACTTACCTTTTTGTTTTCATTAGAAACCATCAATTGGTAAATTTCAATTTGGCTTACTTTTGTAAGTGGAACTTGTTTGAAGTACCAGTTATACTCTGACTCATCGATATCATAATATACAGCATATCCATTTATTTTATCTGGGGATTTCACGGCTATATAATCTGGATATCCCTTTATTTCATAAATTTCTGTTCCTTTTTCATGAAACGCAGCGTCACCATTTTTTATTTTGTAATGTGTGTCAAAGATATTGTCTGCAACTTTAAATTTGACTTCTCCAATTTTTCCCCCAATAGATTTTTCATCAGCCAATTCCGCTGTATAAATTCCGTTATATTCCTTTCCATTCCATTTAATAAAATCTACCCATTCAATTTCAACATGAGTCCTTATGGGGAGAGCTTTGCAGCTAGCGAGAGTTCCTAGTAGAAGAATGAAAATGGCTAATTTTTTCAATAAAACCACTCCTTTAACATAAATAGACGTAAGAAATTGAGTATAGTTCCACGGATAATGATTCCTTTCTCAGGTTAGAAAATCCTTTTCTTGTTCTTATAACTTTACCTTTTTCAAAGGTGTAATTTTATTTTTGTATATTATATTAATAATGATGGGCATTTACAGCGTTTAAACGAATGAGTGATTGAGAAAGAAGGAAAAACAATGAACGACCATATGCATGAAGAAAAACACTTTACGAATTCCGATTTAGTTCGTGATATTGTGATTGGTATGTCAGATGGACTTACCGTGCCATTTGCTTTAGCTGCAGGATTGTCAGGAGCAGTTGATTCCGTAGGCTTAATTTTGACTGCGGGTGGAGCAGAAATTGCTGCCGGGTCTATTGCCATGGGACTTGGCGGATACTTGGCTGGAAAAACGGAAGAGGAGCATTACGAAGCAGAATTGGAAAGAGAGCGAAGGGAAGTTATTGAAGTTCCGGAAAGAGAAGAGGAAGAAGTAGCTGAGGTGTTTAGGGAGTATGGGTTAGAGGAGGAACAAATCAATTCTATTACGGCAACGATGAAAAACCACCCTGATAAATGGGTAGATTTCATGATGAGGTTTGAGCTAGGACTTGAGAAGCCTGACCCAAATAGGGCGCGAAGAAGTGCCATTACAATTGCTATATCCTATATCGTTGGAGGATTAATCCCACTATTTCCTTACATGGTTATTCCCCAACCGGCATTAGCCTTAAAAATGTCTGTGATAATCACTTTGGTTGCTCTACTTGTATTTGGGTATATAAAAGGGAAATTTACAGGAGCATCTCCTAGAAAGAATGCTATTCAAACGATGATCGTTGGTGGACTGGCAGCTGCTGTGGCATTTGGTCTCGCAAAATGGCTATCGTAAAAAAAATGCACGAACCATTGAGGTTTGTGCATTTTTTTTTACGATGCTGGCAACCTTCTTTTCTTTAGAAGCCTGGCAATCAGTAAGTAATCTTTATGAAAAAATGATTTTTTAGTATTCTTCCATAAAAAGGAATACGAACCTCCTGTGTAAAATTTCCCCTTTAGAACAATATATAAAGGGTAGAAATCATTGCGATTCACACGAAAAATATTTTATTTGAGGGTCAAATAATGAAAATTCGATTTGGTTATGTTGCAAATGCAGTAGCTTTATGGGACGCTAGCCCTTCAAAATCCTTAACATTTGCTCGTTATTCTGCACTTCCTAAAACCGAGCGGATGGAAAAGCTCAAGGAAGTGACCGCACAAAATATCCTTCACACGAAAAGAATTCTTTACTATAACATGGCGCATGAGATTCATTTATATCGTTTCTCTAGTTCACTTGTCCCTCTAGCCACTCATCCAGAAGTGATATGGGACTTTGTTACACCTTTCAAAGAGGAATGGATGGAGCTCGGCCGATTGATAAAGAAAGGAAACATACGCCCCAGTTTTCACCCTAATCAATTCACTCTTTTTACAAGTTCAAAAGATAACGTGACACGAAATGCAGTGAAAGATATGGAATACCACTATGCCATGCTAGAAGAAATGGGAGTGACAGAACAAGCAATCATCAATATTCATATTGGTGGATCATATGGAGATAAGACCACTTCCCTAAAACGTTTTCACGAAAATGTAAAAAAATTACCCATCCATATAAAAGAGCATATGACCCTAGAAAACGATGATAAAACGTATAACGTGGAGGAAACCCTCAAAGCGTGTGAAAAGGAAAATATCCCTTTGATTCTTGATTACCATCACCATATGGCAAATACAGGAGAGGTGGATTTATCCCAAAACCTAGAGAGTATCTTCCACACCTGGCATAATAGGAATCTCCTGCCAAAGGTCCATATCTCTTCACCAAAATCGGATACTGCTTTTCGGTCCCATTCAGATTATGTCTCTTTGGAATTCATCATGCCTTTCTTAAAAATGGCAAAGGAACTTAATCATGATTTTGACATCATGATTGAAGCGAAAAATAAGGACCTCGCTATGCATTCGCTAATTGAAAAAATAGCATCCATAAGGGGAATTAAGCGTGTTTCTAGCTCTACCGTGGAATGGTAAGCTTACCATTAATCATTTAATTTATTCCATATTTAAGAAGGGGCTTTTTGAGTCTTCTCTACAGATAGATTTTTAAATTAATGTTAAGAAGTCATGAATATGCGATAATATTGCTATGTTTAGGTGGAAAATTGTAGAAGATACAAATTTGAACAATTAAAATTTTAATCCTATTAACAATAGATTTTTAGGAAAGAGGAACATTATTTGAAAAGGAGACCTAAGGCATGACAGAATTTTGGGAATCGAGTTTTATTGAAAATCAAACGATGTGGGGCTTTGAACCCTCAGACTCTGCAATATGGACCAGTGAGTTTTTCCTTGAAAAGAAAGTAAAGGATATATTGATTCCTGGTATTGGATATGGTAGAAATGCAAAGGTTTTTCTTGATAAAGGAATAAATGTAACAGGTATTGAAATTTCAAAAACAGCCATTGATTTGGCAAGACAAAATGGGATGAATATAAATATTTTTCATGGTTCAGTAATCGACATGCCTTTTGATAACAAACTTTATGATGGAATATTTTGCTATGCATTGATTCACTTATTAAATCACCATGATAGGGAAAAGTTTATTAAGGATTGCTATAACCAGTTAAAACCAGGTGGTTATTTGATTTTTACAACTATATCAAAGGAAGCCCCTATGTATGGAAAGGGCAAACAACTGGATAAAGATTATTTCGAGATAATGGATGGAGTAAAAATGTTTTTTTATGATTCTGACTCAATCAAGCAGGAATTTGGAAAATATGGATTGATAGAATTCTCGAAAATTATTGAGCCGCATAAGAATATGGAGAATAAACCACCATTTACATTTATGATGATAAAATGTCAAAAGAAATGATAATTACAATTTCGTAAAAATATACCAAAAAAGTATTGTGAAATAATTTCTCTGGTATTAGAATAATATGGGATTAATCAGAGAAAGAAGGATCATCATGTGGATTGCAGCTGCATTTATCACAATGCTTTGCTTCGGTACGAATAATATGATTTTTAAGTGGTGTACAGAAAGAGGGCTTTCAAAGATTCATATTCAGTTTTTCTTTTATCTTGTTGCTTTTATATTATCAATTGGTTATGGAATGATGGTAGGGATACCAGATTTAAATTTAGTAACAGTATTGATTGGAGCCTTGATTGGTATTTTAAATGCGATTGGAAATATTCAAATGACAAAGGCCTATGATGTGGGACCAGCTAGTCTAACGGCACCATTGATCGGCATAAATACCATTTTCCCGATTATTTGTGCTGCGTTTATTTTTCACGAGCAGATTACCCTTATTCAATGGTTTGGGATTGTTTTAATCCTTGGTTCTGCTCTAGTAATTCAGTATTCATCTAGTACTTCTGCTAATAAGAATTATGGTTCTTGGCTTATTAGAGTGATCCTAGCTATTTGTTCATTTGGAATTCTCGGGATCCTAATGAAAACATCTACCTACTTACACATTGACTCCATCGATACATTGATTTGCATGTATGGTGCGGGTACAACATATCTTGCAATTAATAGTGTAGTAGAAAAAGAGAAATGGAATCAATCTGAGGTGAAAATTGGAGCACTTGTTGGTTTACTTAGTGTTACAGGTTATGGGATGTATTTCTTCGCTTTAAATACAGGTACCGCCAGCATTGTTTTTCCAATTGTCAGCTTAAATTGTTTGGTGGTTATCTTAGGAGGCTGCTGGTTCTATAGAGAACGGTTAAAAATATATCAAGTATTTGGAGTATTGTCGGCCTTGATTGGCATTATTTTTACGAAAATATGATGGAATAAATATTTATCATTTATGATCAAAAGACACTATCATCAACATAGTGTCTTTTCTATTTTTTAGGATTAGTTTTTGATTTATTAGATTGAGTTTGGTCCAATTTCCTGACTCTAGGTAATTTTTAGAAAAAATATCCCGTTCCATTTTAGAAACGGGAAAAAATGAGACAAGTAGATCGAATAACAAATTACACAATATGTAGTATCTAGTTAGATATAATACTCAATATATTGATGATATCATATTGAACTAGCACTCGTAAATAAAATAATTCAGGATTCGGTTAGTTCATCAATTTCAACAATGGTTCTTTCCTCAAGAGGACCTCTTAGATGAACAGTTGCTGTTCTACCATCCTCATTTAATTGGTCAATCCAGACCGATGCACCATTATATTTTACTTCTACGTCAGCAGATGATGATAGGATTTGTTTCACTCTATTTGCTTCCATCCTTCTTTTCACTCCTTAGCAAGGTTCATCCATTAAATAAGTTCCATTATATTATTTGAGCATAATAATAATTTATTCATAAAAAGACTCACCCCAAAGCAAATTGATAGTTGAAGGTGAGTATTAGTTTGTATGTGTTTATGTGGTTTAGTGAATAAATAATTAAAAGCAGTCAAGAAACAATCAAAATCTTTCAAAAATGTGAACGCTGTTGAAAGAAATTGAATATTTTTGAAAGAAATTGATTGATTTTTGAAATCGTTTACAGTAGACTGAAACCATAAATAAGAAACTAATCTTTTTTAGGGAGTGATGAATTGCTTACACCTGAAAGACATCGAATCATTTTACAATTACTAAAAGAAAAAAACATTGTTAAGATTGCAGAATTAGTTGAAGCTACTGATACTTCAGAATCCACAATCAGACGCGATTTAACACAATTGGAGCAGGAAAAGTATTTAAAAAGAATCCACGGGGGAGCAGCAAGACTGCAGGGAAAATTAGAAGAGCTAAGCATGACTGAAAAAGCAGTCAAAAACAATCAAGAAAAACAAAAAATCGGTCAATATGCTGCAAATCTAGTTGAAGAGGGTGACTGTATATACTTGGATGCAGGATCTACTATTTATGAAATGATTCAATACCTTCCAAAGGATATCGTAGTTGTCACTAATGGATTAACTCATGTCAATGCCTTAATCGAAAGGGGAATACATACTTACCTATTGGGCGGGTATGCGAAGCCAATTACGAAAGCACTTATTGGAAGAGGGGCTTTATCAAGCTTAGAGCTTTATCGATTTGATAAATGCTTTTTAGGAGTTAATGGAATTCACCCACAAATGGGTTATACAACTCCTGATCAAGAAGAGGCGATGATAAAAAATGTGGCTGTTTCTCTAGCGCGTGAGGTGTTTGTGGTGAGTGATTCCTCTAAATTTTCCGAAATTTCCTTTGCGAAAATTGCCGAGCTTCACGAGGCAACAATCATTACAAATGAGCTAGATAGTGACCTAGAAGCTCAATACTCCAGCAAAACTACCATAAAGGTTGTGACATCATGATTAATACCGTAACGTTAAATCCCTCGCTAGATTACGTGGTTGAATTAGATTCTGTAAGGCTAGGGGAACTGAATCGAATCAAAAAGGATACAAAATTTCCTGGTGGAAAGGGTATTAACGTTTCCCGTGTCTTGAAGAGGTTGGGAGTGAATAGTTTAGCAAGTGGCTTTATTGGAGGCTTTACAGGGAATTTTATTAAAAGCTATCTAATAAAAGAAGATATAGTGACTCACTTCATTCGTGTAAAAGAGGATACAAGAATTAATGTGAAAATAAAGGGTGAAAAAGAGACAGAAATAAATGCTACCGGTCCCAAGATTAGTAATGAAGATTTTGAACAGCTGAAATTATTTATTAGCTCATTATCAAGTGAGGATTTATTGGTGGTTGCAGGAAGTATACCATCTTCCATGCCTCCTAATACTTACAAAGAAATCTTAAGTATTTGTCAAAAGAATCATATTAAATTTGTGGTGGATGCAGAAGGAGATTTATTGAAAAGTATTCTCTCCTATAAACCATTTCTAATCAAACCGAATCACCATGAATTGGGACAATTTTTCAATACAAAGATTACGAATTGGGAGGAGGCTATTCCTTACTGTAGAAAACTTGTCGATTTAGGGGCTGAAAATATCATCGTATCCCTTGCTGGAAACGGGGCCATTTTCATGAATCGAGAGAAAGGGTACTATGCTAGCGCTCCAGTTGGCGAAGTGAAAAGCTCTGTTGGTGCTGGTGATTCCATGGTTGCAGGTTTTCTCGCACAGTATACAAAAACGAAGGATGTTAAAGAAGCATTTCGATATAGTGTAGCAACAGGCAGTGCAACAGCATTTTCAATTGGCTTATGCACGAAGGATAGAGTAGAAGAATTAATACCTCAAGTACAAATTACAGAGATATAGGGGGAAGTACGATGAGAATTACAGAATTGCTAACACGAGACACAATCAATCTTTCCATGAATGCCAGAAATAAAGGTGAAGCAATTGATGCTTTAGTAGATGTACTAGATAAAGCTGGGAAGTTGAATAATCGCAATCAATATAGGGAAGAAATCATGAAACGGGAGCAACTTAGCACAACGGGAGTTGGAGATGGAATTGCTATCCCACATGCAAAAACATCTGCTGTTAGTCAGGCTGCTATCGTATTTGGAAAATCAGTTGGAGGGGTGGACTATGAGGCGCTCGATGGGCAACCGTCACATTTATTTTTCATGATAGCAGCACCTGAGGGAGCAAATAATACCCATTTAGAAGCTTTATCACGCTTATCTTCCATCCTAATGAAACCAAGTGTTCGAAACGCTCTAATGAAGGCAACAAGTGCTGAAGCTGTACTGGCAATTATTGATTCACATGATGGAATGGAGGAAGAAAGGTTATCCACCCCTCAAGGAAATCGTCCGTTTATCGTTGCCGTTACTGCTTGTCCTACCGGAATTGCCCATACGTATATGGCTGCTGATTCTCTAAAGGCAAAGGCAGAGGAAATGGGTGTTGATATTAAGGTTGAAACGAACGGTTCCGGTGGGGCAAAAAATATTTTGACCCCTAGTGAAATTGAAAAAGCTGTGGCTGTAATTATTGCTGCAGACACAAAGGTAGAAATGGAACGTTTCTCAGGAAAACATGTGATTGAAACCGCAGTAGCTAATGGCATTCGAAAACCTGAGGAATTAATTGATTCTGCTATAAAGCAAAATGCTCCCATTTATAAAGGTACTGGAGCTAATACTAAAGAAACTAAGCAAAAATCAACAAAAGGGATTGGAGCAACAATTTATAAGCATTTAATGAATGGTGTTTCCAATATGCTTCCATTTGTAGTGGGTGGCGGGATATTAATTGCCATATCCTTTATGTTCGGTTACCAATCGGCAGATCCAAATGATCCATCCTATAATGTCTTTGCAGAGGCCCTAAAGACCGTTGGTGGAACGAATGCATTTGCACTAATGGTTCCAGTTTTAGCAGGATTTATTGCCATGAGTATTGCTGATCGTCCAGGATTTGCAGCAGGTATGGTTGGCGGTATGATGGCTGCCAATGGTGGTGCAGGATTTTTAGGCGGGTTAGTAGCAGGATTTTTGGCAGGATATGTGGTTGTTGGATTAAGAAAAGCATTAGCAGGACTTCCAGCTTCATTAGAAGGAATCAAAGCAATTTTATTATACCCTTTATTAGGGATTGCAATAACGGGCCTATTAATGCATTTTGTAATTAATAAACCGGTTGCAGCATTAAATGAAGGAATTACTCACTGGCTAACTGGACTTGGAACAGGAAATGCAATTATACTCGGTATTCTTCTAGGATTAATGATGGCAATTGATATGGGAGGCCCTATTAATAAAGCGGCCTATGTATTCGGTACTGGATTATTAGCAAACGGAGTGTATGAGCCAATGGCTGCAATTATGGCAGCAGGTATGGTTCCTCCACTTGCCATTGCTTTAGCGACTACCATCTTCAAAAATAAATTTACAAAGGAAGAACGTGATGCAGGAACAACAAATTACATCATGGGTCTATCGTTTATTACTGAAGGTGCAATTCCATTCGCAGCAGGTGACCCACTTCGCGTGATTCCATCTGTCATGATTGGAGCAGCAGTAGCAGGGGGACTTTCCATGGCATTCCATATTGGACTTCGAGCACCACACGGCGGATTGTTTGTCGTTCCATTAGTAGATGGTGGTTGGTTATTGTACCTAGTTGCAATCGTTATTGGTTCAATAGTTGGAGCTTTATTGATGGGATTTTTGAAAAAGCCAGTTTCCCAATAAAAATTTTAAGAAAAGACTATTATCCTAGTTTTAAGAAAGCTAACTTCCCTTAATGTGGGGGTTAGCTTTTTCGTTTTACACCATTAGAAGCAAAAATGATTGACGGAGGAAATAAAAGGAATTTCAAAAACAAAATATACAAGACCTCCATTTCAAAATTTGAAAAACTCATCATCATAAGGCCCTCAGAATCCACTAATCCTCCAATTTATTCGTCATAAACTATACGGGTAATCGATAAATTTAAAAGAAGAGCATTAAAAAGGAGGAAGAAGCTTAATGAGCTTTGAAAAATATGCAAAATTTGAACATAAATTTTGGCTTCAAATTTTAGGGGATCATGCAAGATTTATCCATGATTCCCTCTCTCCAAAAGAAATGAACGACATTCAAAATGCAACCTACTTCATTCAAACCTTTGATCAACTGCTTGGGCGTGTCGACGTCAATGATTTAATGGAACTAAGCAAAAGAGCAGAAGAGGAGGCATTAAAACTAAGGGAATTTAAATTGAGTATAGTAGAAAGGCTGCTATTAGGAAAAATTACGATTCATCTAGGTCCAACCTTCATCAGTCACATGGTAAACGAATTAGAGGAATACCTTCGCATTTTACAATATGTGAGAAAAGGGCAGATTCCACCACAGGTTCACGAGCTTCATCATCATTTAATTTGGCTTTTAGACGCTGCGGGACACGCCGGGGCAATATCAGATAATATGGATCGAATAGAAAAGAAAATCAAAATGAAAAGTGACCAATTTACAAAGGATTTCGAGGCATTTTATTTAAAAGCAGTTGAAATGACAGGTTATCTTCGCACAAACCTACACTCCTTTCCAGCTTTATCACGTTTTAATCAAGATACATCAATGGAAATGGCCTTATTTATGAATTTCCTTCATGAAATGGAAGAATTGGAACTGAGCGCACAAGCATTGGGGATCTTCGCACCATTAATGGCTGACCATATGATGCGAGAGGAATGCTATTATTTAACTAAACTATCAGAAACGACAGATGTAAAACAGCCAAATTGTGATCCAACAAAGCCCCGTTTAAAAGGAAACTAAATCTATCAATCTAACTAAATGAACAGAGGGTGACCTTATGGGCAGCCCTCTGTTCATTATTCAATAGGAAGCCAATTGGAAAACCTTTAGCTAATCATTTCTATTAACTCATCTAACGGTTTTGGCTTAGAGAAATAGAATCCTTGAGCCTCATCACAGCCTATCTGACTTAAAAATTCTAATTGTTCCAACGTTTCAACGCCCTCTGCAGTAATAGAGAGTCCTAGATGTGTAGCCATGGCGACAATCGTTTTGACTATTGTTTCTGAATGGGTATTGCTTCTCACATCTTTTATAAAAGAGCGGTCAATTTTCAATCTTTGAATTCTTAATTCATGTAAGTTACTTAAAGAATTATATCCAGTCCCATAGTCATCGATGCTAAGTTGTACACCTAGTTCCTGGATCTTTTTAAAAGTTTTCATTGCAGCCTGTAAATCTCCCAAAGCAACTGATTCTGTAATTTCTAATTCTAATAAATTCGGTGAGATTTCTGTAATTTCAAGAATTTCTTGAATAGATTCAATAATATCTTTCTGGATCAGTTGTTTAATTGAGAAATTTACGGATACCTTAAAGCTTCGATTTAATTGTTCGTTCATTTTGACAATATCTTTACAAGCCTTATGTAATACCCAATTTCCAATCTCGATAATAATCCCTGTTTCTTCAGCTAATGGGATAAATTCAGCAGGAGGTATATTTCCTAGAGATGGATGGTACCACCGGAGTAAGGCCTCAAAACCATTAATGCTCTGATTGTTCACATCAACCTTAGGCTGATAGTGGAGAGATAATTGCTCTTTTTTTAATGCAAGCTTTAAATCCTCTTTAAGCTGAAAGGAGCGCAGGACTTTTTTGTCTAACTCTCTTTCGTAGATAAAAAACTTATTCCTTCCACCGCTTTTTGATTGGTACATAGCCATATCTGCTCTTTTTAATAATTCAATGGCACTTGTACCATGGTTAGGGAAATGGGCAACACCTAAACTCGTTGTCACAATCATTTCTTGATCATGTAAATAAATGGGAGCAGTAATCCAATCAATTAAGTTTTCTGCAAATGATGGTAATTCGGATTCATTTATCTTTGATTTGAGGATGATAAACTCATCCCCACCAATTCTACCGACAATATCAGCTCTATCTATCATTTGGTCCATTCTATTCCCCATCTGAATAAGCAATTGGTCACCCACATCATGGCCTAATAAATCATTAACGTTTTTAAAATGATCCAAATCGATGAAATAGACCCCAAATGGCCTACTTTTACTAATCCAGTCCTCCATTGTTTCAAAAATTTCTCGCCGATTCGATAGCCTAGTTAAAGGATCATGATAGGCAAGATAATATAGACGTTTTTTTGTTTTAATCCACTCAGATTGTTTTTCATAAAATTGCTTTTCACTATAGATAGCTGTCATCACATGTAAGAGAAGAATAGCAAAAACCTCGATCGTAACAGATAAATAGTCGAAATCTCCTTTGACACTTTTTATTACCTCCAAGATTCCAAAAACGATGGAAATACTAGAGAAGAAGGAGGAGGAAAGGATAATCCATAGCGGTGGATTCTTTTTGTTCACCATGATATCTATGTAGATTAATTGAATTAATCGAATGGACAGAAAAACCAAAAGAAGAAAGAGAGTTGATGATAATAATAGATTTAAATAATTTAAGTTTAGTCCAGGTAAATATTGATAATACAAAAGCTGGGCAACTGCTATCGTGCTTCCTACTAATCCAAAGCATATGAGAAAATTTTTTAATGTACCTTCCTTTTTCTTATCAAAATAGATAAATTGAAATAGAATAATATACATTCCCGTGTGTATTAAGAAATCTATAATAATCTTCATCGAAAATAATTGATAATTAATACTTGCCCCAGCAGTTTTTAATAACAAAAAGATAAGAGAAAATATATAAATAGAAGTAAGGATAGGGAGAAGTAAATTTTTAACTACTTTTTGCTTTCTTATTACAATTTTACTACCAAGGAAAAGGGCTAAAAAAAAGCAAAAAGAAAAGGTAATGGCGGTTATAAGATATAATTGATTCTCTTCCATTCAAAATTCCCCTTTAATTTCCATAAAAATAGAAAAAATGGTATAGATACATCTTACTATCATTTATTTTCCATTGTCAAAATTGAATGAATTTATTGCAATGGAAAAAACCAAAGCTTGAGGCTTTGGTATGGTTTTATGAGGTTTTTTTGTCTGGTTTGATGGATATCAAGGTTAGAAGGACGCAAAATGCCGCTAATCCACAAAGAATATAGAACAATATGTTCTCTGTTTTTGCCATTAAAACTGCCATGATTGGAGGCCCTGCAGCTACTCCAATGAATCTCATTGAACTATAGATTGAGGTAATTGTACCTCTTTGCTCCTTTTCGATTCCCTCGGTAATTAATGCGTCTAAACAAGGAAGACTGACGCCAATGCCAATACCACCAAGGACAAACAGACCAAGAAGGAACCAAAGTTGGTCCGAAAAACTTAAAATAGCTGTTGAAATTGAAAGCAATGCAATTCCTGAAAAGGTAATCCACTTCATCAAAATTTTATTTTCTTTAATTTTTTTTCCTGTAATAAAGGAGGAGAGACAAAGAGCCCCAAGGGGAATTGCTAATAATAAGCCTTTTTTTACATTGGTTATTGCATATTTCTTCTCTAAAACATCAGAAAGATAGAAAAGAACCCCAAATAGGATAAACATTAAAATAGCCCCTATGGTAAATATTGCGAATAACCATTTACCATTATGGACAAATATTTTCTTTATATTATTAATAAATTGCTTAAAGGGAATTGATTCAGCTTTTGATTTTGGACTTTTTATAAAGAAAATCATCAGCAATAAAGAGATAGCACAAAAAATGGGTATAGAGAAAAATGGGATATACCAGATGATTCCTGCTAGGAATGCTCCTAAAATAGGGCTTAACACCTTACCAAGGGTATTGGATGTTTCAATGATTCCGAGGGTACTGCTTACCTCTTCTTCATTTTTATACAAATCCCCCACTAAAGGAAGTACAATGGGAAAAGCACCTGAAGCGCCAATTCCTTGTAAAGCTCTTCCAAGTAATATTACCATATACGCATCCTCCATCTTCCATGCCGCCCATCCTGCAATAAATCCCCCGATTCCAGTCAATATAAGGCTTGGAATAATTACCTTTTTCCTTCCAATATGGTCAGATAAATAACCTGCAATTGGAATTAGAATAATCGCTAGGATGGAATATACGGTAATAATCATACTTGTTTGGAAGGAAGAAATATTTAAATGCTTTTCCATTGAAGGCAAAACAGGAATGAGCATGGAATTTCCTAAGGTCATAACAAGAGGAATAGAGGATAATGCCGCAATGACAAGAAATTTCCCGTGTAATTTTCCACCTTTAGATTTTCCGCTTGATTGCTGATCGGTTTTATTCATTGGTTTACTGGATTGAAACTTCTCTATATGTTCCATTTTCAAACCTGCCTTTTGATTATTATCCAATTTCCAGGGAGCATTTCAAAAATAAAAAATCCATTTGTAAACATATGATTAATATGAACCAAATGACGAAAACTCATGAATAAAACGGAATCCTTTATTTGGAATTCAGTTTTCGTAGTAATTGGCAAATGGATGAAGTAAAGTTAAAATATAGGTGAAGGTTTGAATACTATTGAACTGGGTGAAATATATGGGGAAAATTATTAGTTTAAGTATAGGGATGCCGAAAAATGTTATCTGGAAGGGGAAAAACGAAGAATCAGCAATCAATAAAAAAAGGGTCCAATCTGCCTTCTTAAGAAAGCAAGGATTTATCGATGATGATGTTGCTAATCATAAATATCACGGTGGAGCCGATCGTGCCGTTTGCGTCTATCCTTTCGAACATTATGCTAAATGGGAAAATGAATTTAAACAAAGCTTCGAACCTCCTTCTGTTGGGGAGAATCTATGTGTGACTGAAATGCTGGAGAAGGATGTTTATATAGGAGATACATATTCCATTGGAGAAACCATTGTACAGATTACACAAGGAAGAATTCCTTGCGATAAAATCTCTAAGCACAATGGTGTGGATTCTTTGTTGAGTAGAATGGTTGAAACCGGATATACAGGATATTTTTTTCGTGTAGTACAAGAGGGTTTGATAGAGGAGAGCTCTCAGGTCAAATTAATTGAACGTACACAAGAAAAAGTCTCTGTTCTCTATGCCAATCAAATTATGTTTCACGATCGGAAAAATAAAAAAGCCATCGAAGAAATATTGGCGGTAAAAGAGCTTGCGGAAAAGTGGCTTGAAAGCTTGGAGAAAGCCTATTATAAATAAATCCTGTTATTTAAAATAGTATAAAAAATTCGGAATTATCTTGACAATCATTGGAATAAGAATTAAGATGATTTCATTAATAAAAATGGCAATGAGGAAGAGGAGTAGCTTAAAAAGGAATTTAAAG
Source organism: Bacillus massilinigeriensis (assembly GCF_900117315.1). Taxonomy (GTDB): domain Bacteria; phylum Bacillota; class Bacilli; order Bacillales; family Cytobacillaceae; genus Bacillus_BE; species Bacillus_BE massilionigeriensis. Next base: position 2,463,571 of record NZ_LT630337.1, on the reverse strand, counting down.
AGAGCTGATGGATGGTGCAAATCAGTGATTCGTTTTAGGTGAATGGACTTCTGAGCCCCAAACCGAACCCTTTAAGGAAGTAGGCCTTGGCGAGTGGTCTCAACGTTATATGAGACGGATATTAAAGATTACAAAGGAATCCCATGGACTCCAAGTAAATCAAGGATATCCTTAAAGTGAGCTAATGTTAGCTAATAAAGGTGGCACCACGGGTTTCTCGTCCTTTTTTTTGGATGGGGGCCCTTTTTGTGTTTATAAAAAAATAATATCAAAAATCGTCGAGTAAGAAGAGTACAATGAAAAGTCATTGTTGCAGAGAGCCGGATTGGGTGAGAACCGGTACAAGGAATTCATTGGAATGGGCTTACGAGAGGCTTCTTGAACCTTTAGTAGGGAAGCACGGAATTCCACCGTTATTGGGATAGGGTATGGGTAGAGTGAAAGGAAATCGAAGTGCAGGAATCGGTACTGTACTATTCTCGTCTATAGTACCCGAAAAGTGGAAGCATGTATTTTTGCTTCAACATGAGGTGGCACCGCGGTGATTAATCGTCCTCTATATGCACAGTTTTTATGTGTATATAGAGGATTTTTTATTTTCTACCAAATTTTATTTGAAAGGGGAAAGAAATATGGGGCGATCAACCTATGAAAAGAAAGCTCTTGTGGAGGAACTCCAAGGGGATACCTTAACACCAATTTCCATATTCCAAAGGCTAAAAGGGAAAAAGTTTTTACTAGAAAGCTCCTTGAAGCATGAGAACACAGGAAGGTATTCCTTTATCGGAGTAAATCCGACCTTCGAATTAAAGGGGATCAATGGAAAAACGGAAATTTTAAAGGCGCAAGGAAAGGAAATACTTGATGAAAAGCCATTAGAAGTGTTAAAGAAAAAAATCCCGGTGAATACAGAGCTTTGTGATATTAATCTTCCCTTTATTGGAGGGGCAGTGGGCTACGTAAGTTATGATGTGATACGGGATTATGAATACATTGGAGAGGTTCCGATAGATGAATTGGGTGTACCAGATGTTCATTTTATGATGTTTGAGGATGTAGTCGTTTTTGATCATTTAGAGGAGAAGGTTTACTTAGTTGCTGTTCCTTTTAATGAAACGACAACAATCGAACAATTAGCAGAACGTCTTTTAGAAAGAAAGGCTGAAATATTATCAATTGATCCTTTAGAGGCTCCACCATTTACCATTTCATCCTATGAAGCTTCCATCAAACGTGGGGATTACATCAAGATGGTGGAGAAAGCGAAAGAGCATATCTTGGAAGGAGACATTTTCCAAATTGTATTATCACAGCGAATGAATGCTGATTTCCAAGGGGATCCTTTTTCCTTTTATCGAAATTTACGGGTGAAAAATCCAACCCCATATATGTATTATCTGGATTTTCATGATTATGTGATAGCAGGCTTTTCACCAGAAAGCCTAATTAAAGGGAATATGGAAAAGATTATTACGAACCCGATTGCCGGAACCAGACCGCGAGGAAAAACACAGCAGGAAGACCAACATTTTGAAATAGAGCTCCTCCAAGATGAGAAAGAGTTAGCGGAGCACCGGATGCTTGTAGATTTAGGGAGGAATGACATAGGCAGAGTGAGTGACTTTGGTTCTGTTAAAGTAGAAAAGTATATGGAAATTGAAAAATACAAGCATGTCATGCATATCGTTTCCGAAGTAAGTGGGAGGTTAAAGGATTCACTATCACCGATAGATGCTTTAATCTCGTGTCTTCCAGCAGGAACAGTATCTGGAGCTCCCAAAATTCGAGCAATGGAAATTATTAATGAGCTTGAGGATAAGAAAAGGGGAGTTTATTCAGGGGCCATTGGCTATTATTCGATTAACGGTAATATGGATTTTGCTCTTGCCATTCGAACAGCTTTAATCAAGGATCAAAAGGCTTTTATCCAAGGTGGAGCAGGAATTGTTTATGATTCCCTTCCAGAGAAGGAATACGAGGAAACACTTCATAAATTAAAAACGTTTTTGGAGGTATAGCTGTTGATTTTACTAATTGATAATTATGATTCTTTTACATTTAATTTGTATCAATATTTAGGCGAACTTGGTTGTGAGATTGTCGTAAAAAGAAATGATGATTTGACGATTTCTGAAATAGAAGAACTTGCACCAGAAGCCATTGTTATCTCACCTGGTCCAGGTAAGCCAGAGAATGCCGGTATATGTATTGAGGTCATCAAGCAGTTATATAAGAAAATCCCAATTTTAGGAATATGCTTAGGCCATCAAGCGATTGGCTATGCATTTGGGGCAACGATAGAAAAAGCTAGAAATGTTATGCATGGGAAGATTTCTAAGATGACTCATACAGGTTCCTATATTTTTGAGTATTTATCACAGCCAATTGGGGTCATGCGTTATCACTCCTTAATTGTTAAGCCTGAAACACTTGCAGGTGGGTTTAAGGTTTTGGCAAAATCGATGGATGATCAGGAAATTATGGCAATGAAGCATAAAGATTACCCATTATATGGATTACAATTTCATCCGGAATCAGTAGGAACAGAAACAGGAAAGCAAATCCTAAGAAATTTCTTGAACGAAATAGGAAAGGGGAATAAAAATGAGGGATTATCTTGAGCGTATATCTGAAGGGGAATCATTAACTGAATTGGAAATGAGAGAGGCAATAGAAAAAATCTTTGCTGATGAGGTTTCTGATAGTGAAATTGCTGCATTGATGATTGGGTTGAAAATGAAGGGTGAAACAGCACAGGAAATAGCAGGGATTGCAAATGCATTAAGAAGTAAATCTCTAAAATTTAATAAGAAAATTCCGAATGTTATGGATAATTGTGGTACTGGCGGGGATAAATCAAGCAGCTTTAACGTCAGTTCCACCTCAGCTTTTGTTATTGCTGGTGCAGGAATTCCAATGGCGAAGCACGGGAACAGAAGCATCACGAGTAAGACAGGAAGTGCGGATGTTCTGGAATACCTAGGAATTTCGTTGGATTTTTCACAGGAAGCCATTGAAGAATTATTGGAGGAAATCGGGATTGCGTTTTTGTTTGCTCCACATGTGCATCCAAATTTAAGAAGAATTATGAAGGTTCGGATGGATTTACGTATCCCTACTACCTTTAATTTAATTGGACCTCTAACCAATCCAGTGGATCTCGATTCGCAATTACTTGGGATTTACCGAAGTGATTTGATTGACATGTTTGCTGAAGTACTTAAGACGTTAGGTAGAAAACGAGCGGTTGTCCTAACTGGATCAGGGAATATGGATGAGGCCTCCTTACAGGGAGAAACCCAAATAGCTTTATTAGAAAATGGCGAAATCAAGAGAGTGTTGCTCCATCCTGAGGAGGTCGGATTGCCAATTGTTCAAAACGAACAAATTCGGGGTGGGGATGCAAGGGAAAATGCAGATATTTTATTAAGGGTATTAAAGGGAGATAAGAGTCCTTATAGAGATACCGTTCTTCTAAATGCAGGAGTCGCTATTTTTGCAAATGGAAAGGTTGAATCCATCAAAGAAGGAGTTAATCTTGCTGGGGAGATCATTGACTCTGGTGCTGCCCTTCAGAAATTAGAGCTATTAGTAGAGAAAAGCAAAGGCTACAAACTAGGAGTGAGATAAATGGGGACAATTTTAGATAAAATTATTGCTGAAAAAAAGGTTGAGGTTAATAAACTGAAAAAGGATGGCAAGCCTGAGATTGTAGTAGAACGAAAGAACCGTTCCTTCATAAAGAAGCTATCAAAAGCTACGGAAATTTCTATTATTGCGGAGTTTAAACGAGCCTCACCGTCTAAAGGTGATATTAATCCTTCGCTCGATCCAACGGAACAAGCTCAATTTTATACGAATGCGGGAGCTGATGCTGTTTCTATTTTAACCGACTATCCTTTTTTTAAAGGGAGCTTTGATGATCTGCGTGCAATTCGTTCGGTAATTGATCAACCAATATTATGTAAGGATTTTGTTATTGATCCAATTCAAATAGAATATGCCTATGCTTCTGGGGCAGATATTATTCTCTTGATTGCTGCGGCTTTAGATGATCGGGAACTGAAAACCCTTTATCAATATGCACAAGACAAGAATTTAGAGGTATTAATGGAGGTTCACAATGAGGAAGAGCTTGAACGAGTACTAAAAACAGGAAATCAATTAATCGGAGTCAATAATCGCGATTTAAAGACCTTTCACGTTGACCTGGCAGCGACTGAACGATTAGCGAGTGACATCAAGAACTATGGTGCTTTTCTTATTAGTGAAAGCGGTATTAAAACAAAAGAAGATGTTGAAAGAGTGGTAATAGCAGGGGCAAATGGTATTCTTGTCGGTGAAGCATTTATGACTCATCCAAATGTCTCGAAGGCATTGAAGGAAATGAAGATACCTCTCAAAGGGGTGCAAGCCTAATGTTGGTAAAAATTTGTGGAATTATGGATATGGAAACGGCCCGATTTGCTGTCGAAACTGGAGCTGATGCTTTAGGATTTGTCTTTGCAGAAAGCAAAAGAAGGATAACCATAGAACAAGCAAAAGCAATCATAGATCAATTACCAGAAAGCCTCTTAAAGGTTGGGGTATTCGTAAACGAAGACTTATTAACCATTGAAAATATTATTAAGGAAACAGGAATTAATATCGTTCAGCTGCACGGAGATGAAACGCCGGAATATTGTAATAGGGTTTCTGTCCCTGTTGTAAAAGCTATCAGTGTTGCTTCAAAGCATGACCTCATAAATGCACTCAATTATCCTTGTGAATACATCCTATTTGATAGCCCTAAGGAGAAATACCGTGGTGGAAACGGAAAGTCATTTAACTGGGACCTTTTAGAGGATTTTAATAGAGAAGGAAAAAAAATAATCTTAGCAGGTGGATTAAACGAAGATAATGTAGATGAAGCAATTATAAGAGTTAAGCCTGATATGGTTGATGTTAGTAGTGGGGTAGAAACAAACGGAAAAAAGGATTTTAGAAAAATAAAAACTTTTATTGAAAAAGCAAACAAGGTGCAAAGGGAGGAAGTTCGATGAACACATACGCAATGCCAGATAAAAAGGGCCATTTCGGTATTTATGGAGGGAGATTTGTTCCAGAGACTTTGATGACTGCTGTGATGGAATTGGAGGCAGCTTATAAAATGGCATTACAAGATCCAGAATTTCATCATAAATGTCATACTTTGTTAAAAGACTATGTAGGTAGAGAAACACCACTTTATTTCGCAGAAAATTTAACAAATTTCGCAGGAGGTGCTAAAATCTATCTTAAACGAGAGGATTTAAACCATACAGGTGCTCACAAAATTAATAATACGATTGGGCAAGCACTTCTTGCTGTTCGTATGGGGAAGAAGAAAATTGTTGCAGAAACGGGAGCTGGACAACACGGAGTGGCAACAGCAACTGTATGTGCCCTTTTAAACCTCGAATGTATTGTTTTTATGGGAGAAGAGGATATCAAAAGACAAGAGCTAAATGTCTTTAGAATGGAGTTATTAGGGGCGAAAGTAGTGAGTGTCACATCCGGAAGCAGGACATTAAAGGATGCATGTAATGAGGCTCTCAGATATTGGGTTTCAAATGTCAATGATACCCATTATATTTTAGGTTCAGTAATGGGTCCACATCCATTTCCTATGATGGTACGTGATTTTCAAAGTGTCATCGGTGAAGAAACCAAGCAACAGTATTTAGAGAAAGAAGGAAAACTCCCCGATGCGCTTGTAGCTTGTATAGGTGGAGGGAGTAATTCCATGGGGATGTTTTATCCATTTATTAAAGATGAAGGGGTAAGCTTGTATGGAGTGGAAGCTGCAGGCCTCGGAGTTGACACAGACAAACATGCTGCCTCCCTCTCAAAGGGTAGACCAGGGGTATTACATGGAGCATTAATGTATTTGTTGCAGGATGAAGCAGGTCAAATACAAGAGGCATTCTCCATATCAGCAGGATTAGATTATCCAGGAGTAGGTCCGGAGCATTGCTATTTACATGATGAGGGTCGTGTTACTTATGATTCAATCACCGACCAAGAAGCGCTAGAGGGTTTTCAATTGCTGTCTAAATTGGAAGGAATTATTCCTGCTTTAGAGAGTGCCCATGCGGTTGCATTTGCTCTTAAGCTTGCACCGAAGATGAATAAGGAGGAAGGACTTGTCATATGTCTATCAGGGCGTGGTGATAAGGATGTTCAGGCAATCAAAGCAAAGTTAGAAGGGGAGAATAGATGATGAATCGTTTGGAGAAAGTATTTCGTGATTTGAAGAAAAGGAACGAAAAAGCCTTTATCCCCTACATCATGGCGGGAGATGGAGGACTCCATGCCTTAATGGAGAGAATCGTCTTTTTGGAAAAATGCGGGGCTACCGCTATTGAAATCGGGATTCCCTTTTCCGATCCTGTTGCGGACGGTCCAACCATTCAGCAAGCAGGAATTCGGGCACTGCAGCAAGGAACGACCTTAAAAGGGGTATTAGATACTTTAAGGGATATTAGACCTATTGTAGCTGTTCCTCTCATTCTTATGACGTACTTAAATCCTATCTATAGCTATGGAACTCATAAGTTTATTGAAGATGCATCAAAATCAGGTGTGGATGGACTCATTATTCCAGATCTCCCTATTGAAGAGGAAGAAATGCTTGCACCAGAGGTTGAACGGGGTGGAATTGAGCTAATACGACTTGCTACCTTAACCAGCTCAAAGGAGAGAATTGAAGCCATTTCAAGTCGTGGCAAAGGTTTTTTATACGCCGTGACTGTTACAGGAATTACAGGGTCCAGAAATCAGTTTGAAAATGGCGTCTGCCCATATTTACAAAAGCTTAAGGAAATTAGTCCAATTCCAGTATTAGCGGGATTTGGTATTTCATCACCTGAACAAGTGAAGGAAATGACTCGTTATTGTGATGGAGTTGTAGTTGGAAGCAAAATAGTTGAACTGCTTCATGAAGGAAGGTTTGATGAGGTAGAAGCTTTAATAAGAGAATCGAAGTTGGCGGAGATTTCTTAGACCAAAATGAATATTTCAATCAGTATGATAGAAAGCCTGGATAGCCATCCAGGCTTTTTTGGTATTTTCTTTACACGATATGGAATACACTTTTATAATATGATGCCTACACCACTAAATAAATTAAGTGGTGCCAGGCATCTATATTTCTGAGTACAATACTATTGTGAAATGGCTTGACCATTAGGATCGGAATGAAGATAATTAAGTAACGCTTTGGTATCTCCCTCAAAATACAAAAAATGCGAATTGTTCTCATCATCAAACAACATCAAATATGGTTGTTCTTTAATGGGGAAAACAATAATTATTTCATTAACATAGGACTCCATCCATTGGTTTTTTACTAGGACTTGCGGTTCCAAAGGAATTTTAATCATATGCCCCTTTTTAGGTATAGGGTTTAATTTAACATAGATGCGATTAATGCCTTTCAAGTATTTTTCAGCCTCATTCTGGGTCACCTGGCTAACAGGAACGGTCTTAATCACTTTTCCTTTTTCCAAATCAAAAATCTCCACTTGATTTAAACCTTGAGAATGGCCTGAACAAGTGAGTAAAGTAAGGAAAAGAAAGAGAAATAACCATATTTTTTTAATCATGATAAAAAGACCTCACTTTAGTTGAAAGAGGAGAGCCTCCGACCAATGCCCTCCTCTTTCCTTTTATTCCTCTATTTATTTTCCTATAAACATTTGTGTCCAGTGATAGCCTGTTTGGTCAAATCCGACACCGATATGAGTGAAATTACGATTTAAAATATTTTTTCTATGCCCTTCACTATTCATCCAGGACTTCACGACTTCTTGTGGACTCCGCTGTCCTTGTGCAATATTTTCCCCTGCGGACTTATAAGTCACTCCAAAGTCTCTCATCATGTCAAATGGAGAACCATAGGTTGGACTAGTATGTGAAAAGTAGTTGTTTTGCTGCATATCATCAGACTTTTTCTGAGCCACTCCACCTAACTGTGTATCGGCCTTCAAATCAGGAAGGCCATTCTTCCTTCGCTCAGCGTTGGTCAAATTTATGACCTCTTGTGCTGCCTGACTTATTGATTTTGAAGTAGTTGTTGTATCAGGCTTTTTAGTGGCTGTATTTTGATTAGGCGCAGGTGTTGTTTGCTTCTGTTGTGTTGGTGCTTGAGTTACCTGTCTCTGTTGTGTATTTGGTTGCCATTGGTTAGGCACTCCTTGAAAACCAAGATTACCAAACTTACGAAGATCCTCAGGATTTACTCGGACAAATTGATACTTCGCTTCTTGTATAAGAACCGGTCTGGTGTGAGGATAGCTTTTACTGGAAAGAGACGTATTTGCGTCTGAAATGTTTAACATGCCATTTCGATTGTAACGTTTTCCACTGATATCAAAATCGTTGTCTCTATTGTTAATATTGTACTCTTCTGTAAGTGGCCCATCTGGATCGGCACCATTATTATTGTTATTGACACCAAAGCCACGATTGTTATTCATAATACGGTTGTTTTGGTTATCTCGATCATTTGTATTTAAAATATTTGGTCGATTATTATCTGTGTTCATCGCTTTGTTAGTATTACATGCTGTGAGACCTAATACTAATGCTGAGGAAGCGATAAGCATACTGAATTTTCTTTTACCCATTGGAATTGCCTCCTTTGACAGTAATGTAATACATGATTTAGTGTTGTTATTTTTTAAAAAAGTATGGGTGGTAATATTCGAGATATATGGGAGTGAAAAGATGGTTAAGCGTTTGGATAAGGATGATGAATATGGAGAACTTAACAGTAAAGATCATGTGAGGATTGAAAAAATGATGGATAATCAGCAATATAAAAAGGAATTGCAAAGCTACTTGTTAAATATCCATACACAAACCTCAGAAATTTCCAAAACCTTGGAAGATCAAAATTGCTGTATATTGGGGGAAATGGAAAAATTACTAGAACTAGTCGTTGGGGCACAAAGTATAGCATCTTCCTTCTATTTGAAATCTTATTTGTCTCCTTTTACGGATGAATATTCCACTCTTTCAAATGCAGCCTTTCGCTTATCCGAAAAGCGACATGGTGGCTTAATTATTGTTGAAAGAAAGGATTCTGTTGCAAAATTCATCCATAATGGGATACAAGTAAATGCAAAAATCAGCGTTCCTCTTATAGAAACGATTTTTTATCCGGGAAATCCTCTTCACGATGGAGCCTTATACATCAAAAGCGACTTGATTATCTCAGCAGCTAACATTTTACCTCTTACAGAAACTTCCTATATAGGAAGGAAGCTTGGAACTCGGCACCGGGCAGCAATTGGGTTATCAGAAAAAACAGATGCACTAATCATAATAATATCTGAGGAAACTGGTAGAATTTCTTTTGCATTAAACGGAAAAATATTTGTCATACATATATAGTCTTTTATAGATTTTCTTTGAATAAGAGAAATAAACCATGAAAAAGCGCCCATGTAAAAATGGGCGCCTCTCGAAGCAAACTGGTACTAGGCAAACATTTAAGTTAGTATAGTTTAGTATCCTCCACCAACATAAGCAACACCAACAATGATTAACAAAATAAATAATACAACAATTAAAGCGAATCCGCTGTTGTATCCTCCGCCACCACCACTGTAGCCCATAAATATCACCTCCAGCTTGCAAATTCACAGGACCGCAAAAAGCAAAGAAAACCGGTAAGTGTAAACAAAATAAAAAAAGAGATATTTTGCAATCCTGTCAAAATATAGTATGTTGACGGATAACAAAAGCTTGGACATTTCATTTATTTCAATTGCCTTTTTTTAAAGAAATTTTATGGATATCTCTGGAAAAATTATAATTGGGTAAATCAAACGGGTAAATCATTTGAGTAAAGGATGGTAACGCTCACAAATTTTTATGACAGATATTTGTATTTATAGTAAAATATCTATTAATTACATAGATAATTGGGGGAAGAGCCGTGAAGATTTCATCTATGATTAGAGTGATGACTGCAATCATACTTGTTTTAACCTTTATTACTTTTACTAATCTATTTTTTTTGAATCAAGCTATCAACAATCGTACAGCTGCTTTTCAGAACCGGATGGAGCTGCAAAAACTGGGGGATCAACTAGCTTCTACCTCTGACTACCTGGAAAATGAAATTAGAAGCTATGTACAATACGGGGAAATGACATACTTAAATGCTTATTTGAAAGAAATTAATGAAACAAAGACAACGGAGAAAACGATTGCAAGATTAAAAGAGTTAAATGCACCGAAGGATTTAATGATGGTAGTGAATAATGCTTCTAGAGCAAATGATACATTGAAGAAAATGAATCAGGAGGCTATCGATGAAGTTGGCAACCAGCAATATGATACAGCAAAAGAAATTGTTTATGGTAGTGAATATAAAAGTGTAAAGATCTTAGTTAACACCAATATGAATCAATTCCAAAAAAAATTAGATACGTGGATGGAGAAAGAAACAGATAAAACAGATTCGAAAATGAGTCTTTTCCTTAAGACGACTCTAATCATGAATGTTATCCTACTTATTAGTATGATCTCAAACTTACTTATTCTACGAGTCAAAATTAGACCGATGAATCAACTGACAGAACTTTCAGATCGTGTCGCTGAAGGGGATTTGACGGTTGAACAGGTGAAAACAAAGAATACGAAGGATGAAGTTGGACTATTAGCAGCTTCCATTAATAAAATGGTTATCAATTTACAAGGTCTTGTAAAACAGGTTCAATCTACATCTGAACAGGTGGCATCTTCAGCAGAAGAACTATTAGCAAGTTCAGAACAGAGCAGTCGCTCTACAGAGGAAGTGACAATGACAATTCAGCAATTGGCAGTTGGAGCGGAAAACCAAGTACAAAGTATAGAAGAAACGGCTGAAATCATTCAACAAATTGCTGAAAGCTCTAACCAAATTGCCATTAATTCCGAGGATTCATTACAGACTGCAAATATTGCGACTGAAAAGGCAATGGAAGGGAACAAGGCGTTGGAAATTTCGGTTAATCAGATGAATTCGATTCATCAAAGTGTAAATGGATTGGCTGAGGTTGTAAAAGGTCTAGGTGATCATTCCAAGGAAATTGGACAAATTGTTGATGTTATTACTGGTATTGCTGAACAAACGAATTTACTTGCACTCAATGCGGCAATTGAAGCCGCCCGAGCTGGAGAGCATGGACGTGGATTTGCAGTCGTAGCCGATGAGGTTCGCAAGCTTGCTGAACAATCAGCTGATTCTGCAAAACAAATCTCAAATTTAATTGCAGTTATTCAAGCTGAAACAGATAAAGCGGTTCATTCCATGGAGAATACAACAAATGAGGTTGAAGGTGGCATTAAGCTAGTCAATACAGCAGGAACCTCCTTTAATGAAATTCAATCTAGTATTGACCGAGTAACCGAAAAGATTAGAGAAGTATCTTCTGCAGTTGAAGGTATGGCAAATGATACGAAACGTGTAGTATCTTCAGCCCAAATGGTGAGAGAGGTTGCGGAAAAGGCATCATTTGGTACACAAAATGTTTCAGCTTCATCTCAGCAGCAACTGGCTTCTATGGAAGAAATTACGGCATCTGCGCAGTCACTAACGAAGGTTGCAGACGAGCTTCATACACAAATTGGAAAATTCCAATTGTAAAATTTGATATATATATTAATTTCAGAAAACCCTTATTTCAGAGGAAAGATGAATTTCTCTGAATAATAAGGGTTTTTTTGTGTTTTTCTATTTTTTTGTCGAATATCCAAAAAAATCCGTGGCAGAATAAGTTCAGGAAAAGCTTAGAGAAAAAAGGGGGCAAGAGAGTTGGGAAAAACAAAATTGACAAAATTCATTCAAAAGTGGATTAAGAATCCTGTATACCCTCAAGCCTCATCTCAAAAAGAAATCCAAATAAAGGAACAGCCGATATCTGTTCATATCGATGAGATGCTAAAAACATTTAAAGAAATATATCATTCTCCAGACAATGTGGATGTGAAGTTTCGTGAAATAGAAATAAATGGGTTGAAAAAACGAGCAGTTGTTATTTTTATCACCACGATTATTGATGTCAAAGAGATGGAAGATGGTGTGATTAGACCACTTTTGCTAAATGAAGTAAAGGATAAAGAAATAAAGGATATAGTTACTGTCCAAACGGTCGATGAAGTCCAAAAAATTCAGGAAGTTATAAATGCTATCAACAAAGGAAATACAGTTTTATTAGTTGATGGTGATCATACTGCCTATACGTTTAACACGACTAGGATGCAAAGTCGGTCGATTGAAAAAACAGAAAATGAAATAACTTTGAGAGGCCCAAAGGAATCCTTTATTGAAAATCCTGAAGCAAATATTTCTTTAATAAGAAAGAAAATAAAGAATGAAAACTTAGTGGTCGAAACGAATATCGTTTCAAAGAGGGCAAGGAATGATTTATATATTGTCTATGTTCGTGATTTGGTGAATGATCAATTACTAGAAAACGTGAAGAAGAAGATAAAATCAATAGACATAGATTCAATAGGCAATATTAGTATGCTGGAACAATATATTGAGGACCGGCCATTATCTATTTTTCCAACAATCCTAAATACAGAAAGACCAGACCGCGCTGCTGCCTTTTTAGAAGAGGGTTGCATTGTCCTGTTAATGGATAATTCACCATCCAGTCTCATATTGCCTGTTACTTTCTGGTCATTTTATCAAAACCCCGAAGAGCATTATCTTCGCTTTGCAAGTGGCAACTTCACAAGGATATTAAGGGGATTTGCTCTATTTATTTCCGTCTTTTCTTCAGCCATTTATATCGCAGTTACCAATTATCACTCTGAAATGATTCCACCTGATTTACTTTTTGCAATCTCGGCCTCAAGGGAGAAGGTTCCCTTTCCTGGTATTATTGAAATTTTAATTATGGAATTAGCCTTTGAACTCATCCGTGAGGCCGGACTGAGGGTTCCAACACCGATAGGGCCAACGATTGGAATTGTAGGGGCGTTAATCCTTGGACAAGCTGCTGTTCAAGCAAATATTATCAGTCCATTAATTATTATTGTAGTCGCATTGGGTGGACTCAGCTCATTTGCCATCAACGATATAAGCTTTAACTATGCAGTCCGAGTGATGAAGTTTATTTTCATTTTTGCAGCAAATATATTCGGGATTTATGGAATGGTTGCCTTATTCGTAATGGGTCTTCATTATATGGTGACGATAAAATCGTTCGGAGTCCCATATTTTGCACCAATGACTCCAAGATATGCTTCCTCGAGAGGGATGATTTTACGGAGGTTATTAACGAATGAAGTGTATCGACCAGGCTTTTTAAAACCAAAAGACATGGAAAAAAAGGGTAGAAATAATGAATAAAAAGAAGGGTCAAATAGGAATTCGCGAATATGTGGCATTAGTGTTACTCATGATTGGTTCGAAATTATCAGATGACACGGCGGCACTTTTGTATGATAAAATGAAAAATTCAGCCTGGATGGCACCAATCATTGGAGGGATTCTAAGTGTCATACCAATATATTTATTAGTAAAGGTTGTCACAAATTACAAGGATAAAAATTTACACGATGTTCACATTCATTTGTTTGGAAAGTATATTGGTACTATTCTATCCAGTGGTATTTGGTTGGTTGGAACGTACGCCATAATTATTGACACAAGAGGTTATGCGGACATAATTACCAATATATATTTTACAAAAACACCCTTGGCAGCGGTCTACAGTACATTAATTCTTGTGTGTGCTTATTCTGCCAAGAAAGGAATCCAGCATATTAGCTCTGTAGCATGGATGCTTGTACTTTATGTCAAAATAATCTTTGCTCTATCATTATTTTTGGCATTACAAAATACACAACTAAATCGGATTTTCCCCATCCTTGGTCCAGGGGTTAAAACCATTATAAAGGAATCCTTTTTAAAATCCTCCATGTTTTTGGATTTTATTTATCTCGGGTTGGTAGTACCACTGATGTCATCAACAAAGGACTATAAAAAAGGAACCTGGATTGTTCTTTGCTTAGTCATTATTGAATTAAGCGGCTCATTATTGATTTATGAATTAATGTTTGATTATATCCCAATTTCCATGTTGAGTTACCCGTTTCATGAAGCAATTCGCTATATTTCGATTGGGGATTTTTTAACGAATGTTGAGACCTTTTTCTTTCCAATTTGGCTTATTACCTGTTTTATTCGTTTTTCCGCATATCTCTATTTTAGTGCTATTCTATTTGGAGGAATATTTAGGATTAAGAATTTTGAAAAGGTCATTCCAGCCTTGTCAGCATTAGTTTTTATCATTGGAATGATTCCTGAAACGCCGGCATTTACCACCTATGTCTTAAGAAATCAGTTGTTGAATGTCCTATCTCCCATGATTCTTTTTTTTCCATTCCTCTTATGGATTGTTGCAAAAGTAAAAGGAGAGTTTAAGCGTGATCAAACGAATACGAATATGTAATTTATCTTTATGTTTTATTCTATTATTAGGGATTCTTACTGGCTGCTGGGATAAAAGGGAAATTGAAGAATTATCCTATGTTATTGGGATAGGAATCGATAAAGCAGAGAAAGAAGGTCAAATAAAAGTAACTTACTTATTTGCCAATCCAGAGGTCGGCTCATCGCTTATAGGGGGTACCGCAAATGAACCGGCAAGGGAAACGTTAACCTTTACGGCTAATGATTATATTTCTGCAAGAAATACGGCCAATTCAATGATTCCAAGGGAAATCATCTATGATTTACTTAGGATTATTGTTGTATCTGAAGAAATGGCCAGGGACGAGAATTTTATAAAAATTATTTATGACACCATTAAGGATAGAGAAATTAGAAGGGATGTACATTTAGCTGTTTCTAAGGAAAATGCATCTGAATATTTGAATAAAAATAATCCAAAGATTGACACAAGGCCACATAAGTATTTTCAATTTATGATTAATCGTGGGGTAGAAACAGGTATGATTCCAGACTCAGATCTACACCGCTTTTATCTCATCACTGAACAGGATGCTGATTTATATTTATCCATATATACGTCGGCTATTAGGGAAGATACGAAGACGGAAAATGAAGATGAATACATAGCGGGACAGTTACCTACTAAAGGTGAGGCTAACAAAACTCAATTTTTTGGCTCAGCTGTTTTCAAAGAAGGTAAGATGATAGGAACATTAGATGGTGAAGAAACGAGAATCGCCGGTATTTTAGATGAAACAACCGACCTTAATGACGTATTAACGACATTTCCTGACCCTTTTAATGAAAAAGAACGAATATCAACGAGGGTAATAAAAAAAGAGCGAAACAAGGTGAAAATGAATTTAAGAGGATCGAAACCAAAAATAAGAATAGAAATACCTTTAATTGTTGAGGTCCTTTCAGATCCGGAAATGGTTGATTATGCTGAAAATGAAAAGAACCGTGAGATTCTAAAAAGAAAAATAACCGAGAGTCTGAATAATATCTATAGACAGTTTATAAAAAAATCCCAGGAAGAGTTCAAGGCGTGTCCTTTCTCCTTATCGGAGGAAGCTAGAAAGTATTTTAAGACCATTAAAGAATTCGAGGATTTTGATTGGATGAAAAGCTATCCAGAAATGGACATCGAAGTGAGTGTCAAAATTAGGTTGGGGGAATTCGGTGAACAAACCAAATTACCTAGCTTAAAAGAAACGAGAGATTAGAAATGAATGTAGTCTTATTTTTTGTTTTCCTAGTGCTAACATTTTACACATTTAGATTTTCCTTTTCAATTTGGAAGGAAAAAAACAAGGTGGGTGCAATTGCGGTGATGGTATTGGCTGCAGCAATAATAATCTTACCTTTTTTCACCATATTTAAATAATAAATACTTATTTTGAAAAAATTCATATTGTGTTCATCAAATTACTTTTATTTTGTTATGTTCTTCTGATATGATTTATATGCAAACGTTATCACTTTATTTTTTAGGATGGACAACTATGGCAGAATGGAACTCAAACGAACTAAAATTACTTTTAAAGAATTTATTGGAAAAGGATGATTTGACCCTTCTTCATTCCTACCGGGTCACCAAGATGGCAGTTTCTTTTGCTGAGTATTTACAACTTAATGATTTAGAAATGAAGACGATTGAACTTGGTGGTTTATTGCATGATATCGGAAAGATAAATATTACTGAGAACATATTAACGAAAAAAGGTAAGCTGGATCCAAAGGAATATACAGAAATTAAACGTCATCCACTTTATGGAGTGGACCTATTAAATCCATTTTCATCATTAAATCAAAAGATTAAAGACATGGTTTTATTTCATCATGAGCGATGGGATGGGTTGGGTTATCCGTATGGGTTAAAAAATGAGGAAATTCCTTTATTAGCACGTGTGTTAACATTAGTTGATTCACTAGAAGCAATGACGGGTAAGCGTCCTTATCGCTCCTCTATGTCATGGCAGGAGGCTTACGAAGAGGTGGAAAGAGGGAAAGGAACACAATTTGATCCTAAGGCAACTGAATTATGTTTGAAATGGATGGAAAACTTCAATCACGTGAATGAAGTAAGTCCAGAAATGAAAATTAATAAATATAATAAACCAGTCAATATAGACAGGATCCATGGATGATAACAAGAATCCATGGATTTTTTTTGGTCAATAACTAACACGGAAGGAATAGAATAGGAAAAGGGTTATTCATACTCGTGTTTGCTTGAGATGAAAAGGTAAATTACTGTAATGGAAAACCATCCGTTAAACTACTCACTTTAACAGGCCGTTAAGGGGTGCAGGCATCTATGGGTCAAAAATGGGACAAAAGCTATGATGTAATCGTGATTGGATTTGATGCAGGAAGCTTGACAGCTGCCATAACAGCCAAAATAAATGGAATGGAAGTTCTAATCATTGGGAAGAATGAGCATTATTGTGAAATTTGGCCGAGATTTGAAGGGGAGATATGGATTCCAAATAATTATGATGGACATCAGGTGGGGGTTGGAGATTCTTTTGAAAGGGCTAGGGCATATCTTAATAGTTTTAATGGATGTAATAATAATGAAACCATTACTGAAAATTTCCTATATCGTAGTCCAGAGATGATTGCCTTTTTACAAAAATACACACGCCATGTTCGCTTTCAACTCCTACGCCATTATCCCGATTATTACCCTGAGATACTTGGAGGTTTAACAGGAGGAAGGACTTTAAGAATAAGAGATTTTGTATTAAGGATATGGAGTAAGGAATCAATCGATGGGTTAGTCAATGGCGAAGAACCATCTAGTCATAAGGGAACTAGAAAAACATGGTGGCCAGTATCATTCAAATGGAAAAGGCTATCTACATTCAAGCAATCCATGAAGTTGGGGAAAAAAATTCCTTCTGCTTTTTCAATGTTTATACGGTATTTTTTAACAATAAAAGACCTGGACATTGAGTATTGGCTGTCTTCTTCCCTTCACCGCCTCGTATTCCACCAGGGGAAAGTTAGTGGAGTTATTGTTGAAAGAGGAGGACAGAAGTTTGCGCTCGAAGCTCGAAAAGGGGTCATTGTCAGTTCAGAAGGATTAATGGAGATTTTCAGACAAACATCAATGGTGAATGGGCTATATAAGGGTTCTCTTTTTCAACCAGATATTGAAGTACTTAATGGAAAAAGAGGTGTTCTAGATGTAAACCGTGAATTTCGTGAATTGCTGGAGGTTTTTAGAGGGATTCCAAATAGTTACATAGTGGATAACCAGGCCAAGAGGTTTTTGAATGAGGCAGCCCCAGAACAAATTGTCTTGCAAAACTTGTGTAAAAGAGTAAAGGGCCTCGCTCAGTTTTGGCTTATCACTGATCAAACAGGACTAGACCAATTTAATAGGGAGTGTAGAAGGAAAGGGTTGGTTTTGAAAAAGTTTCAAATCCAACAAGGAAGTACGCTAATAGAGCTAGGAAGAAGGACTCACATATCGACCGAACAACTCACAACTACTGCATGGAGGTTTAATGGCTTTGCTCGAAAAGGGAAGGATGAGGATTACTTTCGAGGTGCAAGCCAATACGAAAATTATTTTGGGAATAAAAAGCTACTTAATCCTAATCTTGCACCAATTGAAAACCCACCATTCTATGCAATAGAAATCGAATTTGATCCAGAGG
Organism: Bacillus massilinigeriensis; assembly: GCF_900117315.1. GTDB lineage: Bacteria > Bacillota > Bacilli > Bacillales > Cytobacillaceae > Bacillus_BE > Bacillus_BE massilionigeriensis. Next base: position 2,445,418 of record NZ_LT630337.1, on the reverse strand, counting down.
TCCACTCGAGCTATTTTCAGATTGATGAGGTTGCTAGAGTCTTAAATAAAAAGGGTGAACCAATTGAAGGTCTGTTTGCAATAGAAGATCCTTTTGTATTCTCCCCAGAAGGGTTTGAGCCAGGAAAGGGTGCGGGGCAGGCCTTCTCGATGATGTTAGGGTATGTTACATCTAATTTTATTGGGAGAAATGGATGAGTACTTAGGATAATATCCGGGATATTGGTCTAGAATCACGTATCGCGGATAAATAAGAAAAATCGCGGATAAATCGGAAAAATCGCGGATAAAATCACCAATCGCGCGGATATAGGTCTTTTGCATTCTTCGAGCGGTTGGGTGTATGCAAATTCCATAAAAATAATGGAGAGTACTTAGGATATATTCGGGTTACCGGTCTAGAATCGCGTATCGCGGAAAAATAAGCAAAATCGCGGATATATCGAAAAAATCGCGGATATATCGAAAAAATCGCGGATATATCGAAAAAATCGAGGATAAACACATAAATACCAGTAAAGAATATGTTCCATTCTATTAAGAGCTGACACTCACATCGAGGTCAGCTCTTATGTTTCAAAAAAACAGAGTAACAAGACCTATTTTTTTTATTCCACTCTAAAATTTGGTATTGTTTATATATCAGAAATCATTAATTGTTAAGATTGAGTTTTCTGCATCCCAAGCAGCGTATACCTCTACTAAGGAGAAATATCAAATGAAGCGAACAAGGTATAGAAATTATGATAACATACAAAACACGAAAACATTCTCAGATATGCGACGCTGGTCAAAAGAGAGAAAGTCAAAGAAAAAGGATTTATCTGTTCAAATAGCTCAAGCGGAGCATAAGCAAATCAATAGGCTGCGTAATAATCGAAAGGACTTTTCCATTACTTGGATCGGTCATTCAACCTTTCTTATTCAAATGGAAGGATTGAATATATTAACGGACCCTGTTTGGGCAAAATGGATGGGTGTTCAAACAAGACAAACTCCACCTGGAATTCCAATCCATGAGCTACCAGTAATTGATATTGTCGTTATTTCACATGGCCATTATGATCACCTCGATTTTGGGTCTATTCGAAAATTAAAGGGTTCACCAACCTTTTATGTTCCGATTGGGTTAAAATCAGCTTTTACAAGAAGAGGTTATCGAAAAGTAATCGAGGCTAACTGGTGGGATCATTTTTCTCATGAAAAACTTATTCTTTCCTTTGTTCCTGCACAGCATTGGACAAAAAGATCCTTATTAGATACGAATACCTCCCATTGGGGTGGGTGGATCATCGAAGATCTAGATAAAGAAAAGTCTGTATATTTTGTTGGAGATACAGGATATTTTAGAGGCTTTAAGGAAATAGCAGAGAGGTTTACCGTTAATATTGTATTAATGCCAATAGGTGCATACGAGCCGGAATGGTTCATGGCCACCTCTCATATTAATCCAGAGGATGCGATCAAGGCCTTTTTGGAATTGAAAGGAAAAACCTTTATTCCAATGCATTATGGGGCATATAGACTTGCAGATGATACAGGCCCAGAAGCCTTGAACCGTTTTCTAGAAGAATGGAACAGACTTCAGTTAAGTGTAGAACAACGAAAGGTTCTTGCGATTGGTGAGACCTATTGGATTACAGGGGAATGAATGGGTCACTACCAACCCCAACAAAAATCTGTAGGGGAGGAATCAACTTTTGCTTTCTTCACTAGTCTTACAAAATGGTTTATTAGATGATCAAAAAATATGGAAAAAAGAAACCATCTATCAAGGAACGAATGGGAAATCTGTGGAGAGATTTTATCTCTCGCCCAAAAAGAGTTATATTTTTAAACCATTAACGAATGAAACTCAAATAGGAAAGGAAGCATGGATACAGGAGAATATATTAATTGATTTTCCGGATATTTATCCTAAGATTCTTGCCAAATCGCAAAACGAAGACCCATCACGAAGCTGGTTAATATTAGAGGATATTGGAAGCTTGCAGCATGTGTTCAACGAAGAGTCAGTTCGAGCTGTAATAAAATGGATGGCGTGGTGGCATCAATATCCGACAGAAGGTCTAGTTAGTTTCCCGCTTATGGGTCATAAGCCTTCAATAAATACGATTATTGCAGAAATTCAGTTGAAAAAGGAAAAAGTATTCAAGCTGACACGGAGCTTAGCTATTCAGCACAACCTAATCGAAAAAATCTATGAAAACCTTCAAATGAACCTGTTTTCTAATCAACTCGTTCTTTCCCATGGTGATTTACACCTCGGAAATTATGGATTAGTAGAAAATCAGATATATATTCTCGATTGGGAGCATGCCCATTTAAACTTGCCTTTTTGGGACTTGTATCACATGTTAGACCTTGCTCATCCAGATTTTCCAAGAACAATGTCTCATGATGCACGAAATTATTTTTTGGATTATTATCTAAAAATAAGGAACGACTCTGGTAGTCATCTGGATGTTCATTCTTTTAAAAGAAATTACCATCTTTTTTCTAGTGCCTTTTCCATCTGGATGTTACTTCTAATTCAAAATGACCTAGAAAAAAATGAAGGAAAATGGACTGTAGAACAGCTTCAAAGGGAATTATCTGAAACAATCATTACCATTATACAGTGTGGGGAAGAATTACAACGATTAACAAATGGATAGGAATTGTAGGGGGTAATTATGAAAAAGGTTGGTTTAGTTATGAGGAAGATCCAATTTAGTGAAGCACAAGGACCGAGAGTGTTTGCTGATCGGTTAAAGGCTATAGGAGCTGAATTAGGGGTTGAGATTGTTTTTATCTCACCTGAGCGTCATGTTAGTTCCTATGATTGGATTTCTGGTTATGAGCATGAAAAAGGGGATCTTGTCAATTATGATATCGTTCTTGATCAAATCTATAATCAAAAGATTGAACACATCATTTATACTGTATCAGGTTTCACCTTTTTAAATATGTTTTTCAAAAATAGTGTTCTTTTTCCCCACAGCTTTCCAGATCCAGCTTTAACAGGCTACGAAATGATGAAGCCATTTTATAGCATCGTAAACAAGGCCATTGTCCAAACGGAGTTTTTAAAAAGGGAGATGGAACGGAATTTTGGTGTGGAGGATGTAACGGTCATCCCAATCGGCTTCAATGAACAACTTGCATTAAAGTATTTTGATCCCAATCAAGTTGTGGACAATCGCATCCTCTGGATTGGAAGAGATGAAGAAAATAGACGTCCAGATTTAGTTCTAGAGTATGCTAGACAAAACCCTGATAAAGAGATTTTTATGGTTTTCGGGGGAGAACGGTATCGTGAGAGTATGAAAAAATATGAGATTCCATTTAATATAAAGCTGCATTTTGCCTTATCTCAGAATGAGGTTTTTGAATTGATGAATACAGCAAAGGTGTATTGGAGCTGTTCAAAATTCGATACCTTTGCCATGCCACTAACCGAAGCATTAGCTATGGGAAAAATCGTAGTGAAGCCAGAGCATCCTTGCTATGACCATATTAGTTCAAAGCATTCCTTCTCTGGGAATGAAAATAATTGGTTTGAGTTAGTAAATATGGCAGCTGCAACTCCAAAAAGGGTGTCAGAAGAAAATAGAGCCTACGCCTTTGAAGCCTTTTCAAGCAAGGTAATGAAGGAAGGCTATCAAAAATTCTTTGACAAATGGCTGAGTAGCTAGAATATTCATGTAAAAATGAGGATGTCTCATTTGGTGTATGGCACCATAGAGACATCCTCTGCTATTAGAGTGGTCTGATTATAGTCTTACAATTGTTCTTCCACGAGCTTGACCCTTAAGAAGGGTTGGGAGTACTTCAGGTAACTGTTCCAGGGTAATTTCTTGTTGAATGAGCTTTTCAAGATGATCAGGCTTATAGTCGGTTGCAAGTCTGTCCCAAATGTTTAAACGCTTATCCATCGGACAATAAACAGAGTCAATTCCAAGTAAATTAACCCCTCTAAGAATAAATGGAAAGACAGATGTTGGTAAATTGGTACCTGCTGTTAATCCACTGGCTGCAACTGAACCTCCGTACTGAATTTGGCTAAGTAAGGAAGCGAGCGGCTCACCTCCAACCGGGTCAACAGCTGCAGCCCATTTTTGCTTTCCAAGAGCTCTGATTTTCCCGTCATATACTTCCTCTCTGGAAATAACTGAAGCTGCACCAAGATTCTTTAAGTACTCATGTTCAGTTTCTTTTCCTGTACTAGCTTCTACTTGAAATCCCAGATTGGATAGGATAGATACAGCAAAGCTACCTACTCCTCCAGTTGCCCCAGTGACAAGTACCCGACCTATATCAGGAGTAACTTGATTATCCTCAAGGGCTTGAACCGACATGGCCGCTGTAAAACCAGCAGTTCCAATAACCATCGCTTCCTTCAATGTTAGTCCTTTAGGAAGAGGTACGACCCAATTAGCTGGGATGCGAGCATACTCACTATAGCCCCCAAAATGGGAAACACCAATTTCATAGCTGGTAGCAAGCACCTCATCCCCCTCTTTGAAACGTGGATCACTAGAAGAGACCACAACTCCCGATAAATCAATCCCCGGAATAAAAGGATATGTACGGACAATATTTCCATTTGGAATGGCGGCAAGACTATCCTTATAATTCACACCAGAATAGTGAACACGAATGAAAACCTCTCCATCAGGTAAGTCATCAATTGTTTTATGTTGAACCTCAACTTTAAATTCATCCTCAAGTTTATTAACTACAAGTGCAGCAAAATTTGTCATAAATATTTCTCCTTTCTAAAAAAAATCCCATATATCTGATTATACAAGAAGTGGAAATTGATTTGTGTAAAAATGAATATTTATGGAATTTTATAAATTTTTATCAATCTATTAAAATATATTCCATTGTTAAGTCCTATCAATCATAGTATTATACAGGTGAAAAAGATGATTGTAACCGATATTGATATAATTCCCGTCATAAGTTAAAATATGCCTTTCACTATTTCAATGATCCTTAGGTTGCATCAATTCTAAGACTTAGGTCTTAAGTGAAAATAAAACTCTGGATTGTTTATCCTTTTTTTTTATCCCTGTATGATGAGATTGAGGATAAAAGTTGAAGTAATTACTTTCAGACGAAAATAGAAACATGTTTTAGTAGGAGGATATTTGGATGAAACGGAAAGTATATATTTTACTCACTGACACGGGGACAATATTTACTAGAATGATTAAATTATATACAAAGAAACCTTTGAATCATGCTTCCATTGCATTTGATGAACAGTTACAAGAAGTATATAGCTTCGGAAGGAAAAAACAGAGAAACCCATTTATTGGCGGCTTTGTTAGAGAAAACACTAGAAAAGGTTTATTTGAGAAGGCAAAATGTGCGATCTATTGCTGTTCCCTCACAGATCAGCAATTTCAGGAAATAAATAGAATTATCGATGAAATGGACAAACATAAGCATCATTATCGTTATAACCTTATTGGGTTAGTAGCGGTTATGCTAAATATGGAATTTGAGCGTAAAAACGCCTACTTCTGTTCCCAATTTGTCGCATCTGTTCTTGAAGAAAGTGGTATCAGACTAGTCAAAAACAAGCCTTTATCTCTAGTGACACCTAATGATATAAAGGAGTCACCACAATTAGAACTTGTATATGAAGGTTCTCTATCCTCCTATCTAGGGAAAGAGCAACCAAGTTATCGGAATCACTTACGTGTAAAAGCGGTATGAAAAGTGGCTGCCCCTAAAAGAATGGCTTTTAGGTCAGCCACTTTTTTCTATTTTCGATATTTTTCTAAGTTGTGATTGCCGCCTTCCACTTCAAACCTATGCTAAAAATGAAAACACGTTAAATCAATGATTGAACAAAATCCTTCTTTCACTGATAATAATATTAATAAAATAATAATCGGTTAAAAAGAAATCATAAGGTGTGATTAAATGAATTTTCAGGATACAGCTACAATGGCAGAACGCTTAGCAATCATGAAGGTCTTGTCAACGAATTTTTTTGAAAGAGCAGCAAAAATAGATGAAGAGAAAGGCTTCCCATTCGAAAATATGATGGAGCTGATTGATTCTGGATATACCGCTTTAACCGTACCGAAGAAGTATGGCGGTAAGGAAATCTCACTATTAGAGTTTGTGCAGCTTCAAGAGCAAATCGCAATAGGAGATGGGGCCACGGCCTTATCAATCGGTTGGCATTTAGGGATCATAAAAAACTTAGGAGAAAAACAACCTTGGGAAGAGACCTTATTTCATTGGTTTTGTGAAGAGGTTAAAAAAGGAGCATTAACAAATAGTGCAGCTTCTGAGCGGGCAACTGGGAGTCCAACTAGGGGAGGGAGACCACAAACAACTGCGGAAAAAAGAGGAGATAGATGGGTCATTAATGGACGTAAGGTCTTTACAACTATGGCACCTATTTTAGATTATTTTCTTGTTAGTGCTTCCATTAAAGATAGCGAAACCTGTGGTAGCTTTTTAATTCCGCGTGATACCAGGGGATTAGAAATCGAAGAAACTTGGGACAGTATTGCGATGACCGGAACGGGGAGTCATGATTTAGTATTAAAAGATGTTGAAATAGAGCTCAAATATCTTGTAGAAACCATTCAACCAGGAAACATGCAGGCAAGTGGATGGCTTCTGCATATTCCTGCCTGTTATTTAGGTATCGCACAGGCTGCACAAAATTACAGTATTCAGTTTGCCAAGAGGTATTCTCCAAATAGCATCAAAGGGTTCATAATCGATTTGCCAAATGTACAGCAAAAGATTGGAGAAATGGAAAAGGAGCTTCTTGTATCGCGCTCATTCCTTTACTCGGTTGCCAGGCAGTGGGATGAGTCGTCAGAAGCGGAAAGACAACTGATGAGTCCACAATTAGGGGCTGTTAAAATGGTTGTTACAAATAATGCCATTAAAGTTGTAGATCTCGCTATGAGAACAGTAGGTGCTAGTAGCCTTTCTCAGAGAAGTCCACTTCAACGCTATTACCGTGATGTTAGAGCAGGTCTTCATAATCCACCTATGGATGATATGACCATAATCCAGCTTGCAAAGGACGCAATTGAGAAAGTATAGGAATCTTTTTTCCATATAGAAGATTAAGTGGAGGGTCTATTCTATGGAATGGCTCTCTTCTTTTTTATGAGTAAGAAAAATAAATCGCGAGTATCCTGAGATATCGCGAAATAATTAATATGAGAGGATTAGATAAAATATAGAAAATATCTCATCTATCACAATTTTTAAAGAACTGAAAGATAAGCAACTATAGATAAGCAACTATATTAATTATATCTTATCCTTTGGAGAGTCTTGGGTCATCTTTTCTAGCTCGAGTCTCATCTTTTCAGTTTCAATAAGATAGTTTTCTTGTTTTAGCTTCTCCAGCTCTAATTGATCCTTAATGATTTGATGTTTGAGTTTAGACTGTGCTTGAAGATGATCAGTTATTATAGCAATAATTGGAATGGAGAATATCATAATCACTGCAACAAGCCATGTTGACATAAAGTCCACCTCGATATTTAATAATTTAACTTGGTAGTCCTTAGTTAAATAATATCAAATGTATGAAATAATTTATATAAATAGGTGGATGAAAAATTCGATTTCTCTTTTGACAATCGACCAATCGTACAATGTAAATTGGTAATTATTAATATTTAATTTCGAATATATTTTGAATTTCATTCAGAACTAATTTATACAAGTAGTAGTTCTTTCAAAAGTTGCTAATACCAATCAAATTTTTTTATTAAATGAAGAGAATAATTAAGTACAGGAAATGGAAAATCAACGTTTATGCAATGGTAATAAATAATCTTTACAAATTTCCCTCCTCAGAAGACTTTCTTACATGAACAAAAGGTCATATGGAGCATAATAACTTTTGTGACTTAAAAGTTAGGGGGATGATGAGGTTGAAATGGCATAAAAATCTTTTAAAGATGGTTCAGGAAAGAAAAGGGAAGAAAATCGCTCTTGCAGTGGATACTTCAACTAATGAAACAAATATAAATTTAATCGCTGACATTGTGAAATTTTTTAAAGAATTGAGTCCGAGCACGATATTAATTGAAGCTGATTTCAAAATAAGATCTGTAACCCCGATTACGGAATCCAAGCAACTTAAATATTACACTCATGGAAAGTCATCCTATACTCTAGTTTTGGAATGGGGAGAAGAGGAAGAAATTGATTCCCTCTTTTATATTACGGACTTAACAGGCTTTATACATGATGAATTACAGATTGACTATGAGGTATGTTGGTTAGTTCCAACAGAATTCGTTCCGAAGGCGCCCTTTGGTAAAGTGATGAAGATTGCCTAAGACGTAACCTATCCATACACTAAACTCATTTATACAATTTCGCGAGCATTTGATCAAGGTTTTTGTTTCTGTGTATGGTATCATGGGGTTAATGCTCTTAAAGAGGTGATTTGAATTGAAAATTGAAGTTTGGTCCGATTTTGTATGTCCGTTTTGTTATATTGGGAAGCGCCGGTTAGAATTGGCCCTTTCCCAGTTTCCTCATAAAGAATCTGTTGAGATTGAATTTAAAAGCTTTGAACTGGATCCGTACTCCCCTAAGTATAGTGGGAAATCCATTCATGAGGCATTAGCAGAAAAATATCGTATGAGTATTGAACAAGCGAAAGAGGCCAATGAAAATATTGGGCGTCAAGCTGCAAGTGTTGGTCTAACCTTTAACTTTGAAACAATGAAGCCAACCAATACCTTTGATGCTCATCGTTTAGCAAAGCTTGCCAAGGAAAAAGGAAAAGAAAAAGAAGTGACGGAAAAATTATTATTTGGATATTTTACACAATCCGTTAATCTTGGCGATCATAAAGTCTTGGCAGATATTGCTGAATCAGCTGGCATGAATCGTGAGGAGGTCATTGCAACATTAGAGGATGAAATAGCCTATGCAAATGATGTTCGAATTGATGAATCCATTGCCCAACAATATCAAATCACAGGCGTACCATTTTTTATCATTAACCAAAAATACGCAATTTCAGGAGCACAGCCAACTGAAACCTTTGCAAATGCCCTACAAAAGGTGTGGGAGGAAGAAAATCCTAAGCCGATTTTTGAAGATTTGTCCGGAGCTGGAGCAGAGGGTACCATTTGTGATGCGGATGGGAATTGTGTCATACCTAATCAAAAAGAACAAGAATAGAATGAACTTTGATTGAGAGCTAGCCAAAATAGCTCTCTTTTTTGTGGAAATAGCGGGCCTCAAGACATTTTTACCAATACATTAGGGCATAATCACTATATCCAAAAGTTTATTAAGGAGTTCAAAGATGTCATTTGAATTACAAAATTCATTTCTACTAATCCTCGCTACAATAATCGGAATTATTTCTACCATAAGCTCAATCCTTTTAACGAAAAAACTTTCAATACCTAGTACCATAGTGGAAAAAGAGAGTGTTGAGCGTCTTTATCATTTAGTTTCGAAAGAAAACCTGTTAAGAAAGAAATTAGAGGAGAGCCAGCAGCGTTATCAGTCTTTATTTACTCATAATCCAAATGGTGTTTATTCTTTAGACAAAGAAGGAAGATTAACGAGCGTCAATCATGCTTTATTCGAAATGTTAGGTTACTCAAAAGCAGACCTTTCAAAGATGACATTTCACGATGTGATTGATGAGGATTATAAGGAAGTTACAAATCAATATTTTCAAAGGGCTTTCAGAGGGGAGCCCCAATTTTACGAAATTGTTTTAGTAAATAAAAGCAGAAAAAGGCTCCACGTCAAAATAACAAATGTCCCAATTGAGTTAGGCGATAAAGTAATCGGAGTGTACGGGATAGCTACGGATGTAACAAAAGAAAAAGAAGCAACACGATTACTTGAGGAAAAGGAGGAAAAATATCGTTCCTTATTTGAACATAATTTAGATTCTGTCCTTGAGTTGGATGAGCGAGGAAACTTTATCGATGCAAATATTAAGGCGAAGAGTGTTACTGGATTCACAAAGGATGAGCTAAGAGCTAAATCCTTCCTTTCTCTTGTTGCTGATGATTTAGAAAAGGTAATTGAAAGATCTGAAGAAGTGTTTGGAGGAAAAGCCATTCGGGTTGAACAAAAAATAATAAATAAGTATGGAGCTCCTATTTTTATGGATATTAGCACCATCCCAATAAAAATACGTGGCGAATTAAAGGGCTCCTTTTTGATTGCAAGAGATATAACTGAAAAAAAGCGTCATCAAAGAAGAATTAGGGATTTAGCCTATACGGATCAACTAACAGGTGTCCCTAACCGCCACTGGTTCTATAAGGAATTGAAATCCTTAATTGAAAAATCAGGTGATAAGAATCAGAACTTTGCGGTACTAACAATTGATTTTGATGATTTTAAAGCGATTAATGATACTTTAGGACATAATGCAGGTGATTTCTTTTTAAAACTTGTGACCAGTCGAATGAGAGAGTCCCTTCGAATGAATGATAAAATAGCAAGGATTGGTGGGGATGAATTTATCATCATTTTAGAAAATGTAACTAAGGAGGAAACTCGTTATATTGCTGAACACATTTTAGAAAAAATGAACCAGCCAATTATTCTTCATGACCATGAGATTACGGTAACCCTAAGTATTGGAATTAGTTTATTCACGTCCAAATGTGCTAGTGATATTGAAACAATTATTAAACAAGCAGATTTAGCCTTGTATTCTGCAAAAGAAAAAGGGAAAAACAATTATCAATTTTTTTCAGAAGAGTTGGATGAAAAGATATCTAGAATACATCAATTAAGGTATGCTCTTCAAAAGGCTCTCGATCAGGATGAATTTAGTTTGGTTTATCAGCCCAAAATAGCCATTCAAACTGGGAAGCTTGTTGGCTTTGAAGCTCTTCTTCGGTGGAAAACAGACTTTGGAAACGTTTCTCCAGTTGAATTCATTCCCATTGCAGAGGAAATGGGTTTGATCATACCAATAGGAGAATGGGTGATTAGAGAGGCATGTCGCCAAATGAAAAAATGGGAATCTATAGGTTTGTCAAATGTGATCATCTGCGTCAATGCATCGGGTAGACAATTTAAAGAAGCAGATTTTGCATTAAATGTGAAGAAGATTATTGAAGAGGAAGGAATTAATCCAAATTATTTTGAAATTGAGATTACAGAAAGCGTCATGTTACATATTAAAGACGCTGCAGTTATCATTAATGAATTGAAGAAACTAGGGGTAAAAATTGCTATCGATGATTTTGGTGCAGGCTATTCCTCCTTAAATGTCGTAAGAGAAGTGGAAATAGACTCTCTTAAGATTGATAAATCCCTTTTAGAAAATGTGATGAGAAATCAGCGAATGAAATCTATCCTAGCTGCCATTATAAGTGTGGGGAAAAGTATTAATGCTCAAGTCGTGATTGAAGGAATTGAAACACAAATTGAAAAGGATTATTTAACACGGTTTGATGTGATTGGACAAGGTTATTTTTTTAGCCACCCACTTCCACCTGAAGAGATTGAAAAGACTTGGAAAGAAAAATGGCTGAAATAAAGTCGTAGATGTCCGTTACTATGAATTGAATGGTAATAATAAAAGCGAGGGTGCCATCTAACCTCGCTTTTATCAGGCTAATCCCTTTCAAGAAGTCCATATTGAAAATACTGACTCACTAAGTTATTAAAATCATTTCGATGAATTTCCTTTTTCTCCATTTTTCCATCGTGCCAATGTGTAATAGAGGTATCAGTTAAGGTAATGTTGCCTCCTTTTGTCAGGCGAGTTACTAAGGGGTTTTTATTAAAAGGAGAATGTGGATGGTCGTGGATTATTTGTTGGACCTCATTCACTTCTTGTAAATCATTTAAGGGACGGCTAGCTTGGAAGGCATATCCTATCTTCCAGTCTGTATCTTTATGCCTCAATTTCATCTCTAAAACGTGGTCTCCATACTCGCTTTCTACCTTTTTAATTCGAAATTCTCCATTAAAAGAATTGACGATCTCCCCATTTAATGGAACAGGCTTCAGAGGAAGATTCCCACCAAATCCAGTATCAACAATATATTCGTTATCTTGATGATTTAAGAGAATGGTTATGTGAGTTCTCCCGGAAACTGGATAGCTATTCGTTGAATGATTGTAGACAATTCCTCGGATGAGGGATACATCAAACCCATTTTCTTGCAAAAAGTAATAAAGCATTGTATTTAATTCATAGCAAAGTCCACCTTGGTTCTTATAAAAAAGCTTATCGATCAGATTCCTTTTATTGATTTCCCTTTTTTCATTCTCAAAGATACATAGGTTCTCAAATGGGATGGAGAGGGCGGTTTTTTCCAGTATCGTATTAAGCATTTCAAAAATAATCTCTTCATTTTCTGGAAAATCAATTCTTCTTCGAAACAGAGTATTTACTCTTTCCAACTAGTCATCCTCCTTTTTTCGTGGTACTATTACTAATTTGATGGGTTTAACGAATGAATACTGGGTTGATTTCTATAATTGCTCCTGTCAATTCATTCTAAAAAAATTACATATTGTTATTTTAGTTTACCAAAGTGTAAAAAGTATAGCCGGAATTTTTTGTTATAATGAAAAAATCAAATATTATTATAAGGGCAAAATAAGCTTCATCTATTATAACCTTTTTTAAAAAATACCAATTCTTACAATATCAAATATTCAAGGAGCCGTCATCATGAATCAGACCTTTACGTTAAAAGAAAGAATTAATCAGATCATTATTTTGTTACTTCCGATTTTAGTTACGCAGCTTGGGATGTTTTCAATGGTCTTTTTTAATACAATCATGTCGGGTAAATATAATTCTGCTGACCTGGCAGGAGTGGCCATAGGGGCATCGATTTGGAATCCCGTTTTTACTGGTTTAAGTGGCATACTTTTGGCCGTATCTCCGATTGTGGCTCAACGATATGGAGAAAGAAAGAAGAGAGAAGTGACTATTGCTGTTACTCATGGAATTTTATTAGCAATCTTGATAGCTATTCTAGTTATTGCTTGTGGGGCCATATTTTTGAATTCTATTTTGGGGTATATGAACCTTGATGTGAGAGTTGAAGAAACAGCACATGAGTATTTAGTAGGACTTGGTTTTGGGATTATTCCTTTATTTATTTTTAATGTATTAAGATCCTTTATTTACGGGTTAGGTAAAACGCGTGTTGTCATGGTCATTTTACTTTTATCGTTACCTATTAATCTATTTTTAAATTATGTATTGATTTTTGGAAAACTTGGGTTCCCTGAATTAGGTGGGGGAGGAGCTGGATTTGCTACTTCTGTAACCTATTGGGTTATTACTGGAATGATTGTGTACGTTATTCATAAGCAGAAGCCATTTTCTAAATATCAAGTATTTGCTAACTTAAGGAGATTTTCTTTCGAACCATGTAAGGAAATTTTGAAAATAGGCGTTCCTATGGGTCTTTCCGCATTTTTTGAGACGAGTATGTTTGCTGTTGTCACGCTATTGATAAGTAAATATAGTGTAGAAACAATAGCTTCTTATCAATCTGCCCTGAATATTGTTTCGTTTCTTTATATGATTCCTCTCAGTGTTTCCATGGCGCAGACGGTTCTCGTTGGATATGAAGTGGGGGCAGGACGCTATCGAGATGCGAAATCTTATAGCTGGCTTGGAGTTTATCTTTCGGTTTTTATTGCTCTTTTTGCTGGTGGATTTATCGTTTTGTTCCGTCATGAGGTGGCAAGCTTTTATTCAAATGAGGCTGCCGTTATAAATTTAACTGCGCATTTTTTAATTTATGCTTTGTTTTTCCATATATCTGATGCAATTCAGGTTACAGCTCAGGCTGCTTTAAGAGGGTATAAAGATGTGAATATCGCTTTTGTCATGACTTTATTTGCCTATTGGATTATTTGCCTTCCAGTAGGATACCTCCTTTCACATTACCTCGATTTAGGGGCAAGGGGTTACTGGATTGGACTAACTATAGGATTACTTGCCGCGGGGATAGGCTTATCATTAAGGCTGATTTATATTCAGCGCGTAAAGTTTGTGGCTAGAGAGGTTCGGGTATAGGTGCCAGGCACCATCCATTTTTTGGATGGTGCCTGGCACCTAGGATGAGGTATGCTGATTCATCCAGTCCAAGGAAACCATGGATACCTCTGACCATTCTGGAATTTGTCCACTATGCTTTTCCACCCAACTCATACAGAATTGTGGATCTATATTATTTTCAAAGCATTCCTGTAAGAATGACTGAATAGTTGACTGCGTACAGTTTTCCCAGGAACCGCATGTATTTTGAAAAGCCTTTTCCACTTTTTCTTGTAAGGAAATTTCATTTTCATTCGTCATGCTTACTTCCTCCGTTCATTTGTAGATATCCTCACATCCTTAAGTATGTCCAATGAACATAGTTTCAAAGATTTTTTGTTTTTTCAGAAAACTATGGTATCATACTACATAAAACCGATTGGGAAAGGATGTAAAAGATGTCGTTAGAAAGTGTTAAAAACCATTTTAAGAAATGGAACAGAGAAAATGATGTGATGGAATTTGAATCATCAAGCGCAACGGTTGATCAAGCCGCTGCAACTATTGGGGTTATTCCTCATCGAATTGCTAAAACACTCTCATTTAGAGGAGAGATTGACCAAGCGATTTTAGTTGTGGCTGCAGGAGATGCAAAAATAGATAATAAAAAATTCCGTCAAACCTTTGGTTTTAAGGCCAGAATGCTGTCACCAGATGAGGTTCTTGAGCAAACTGGACATGCAATCGGTGGGGTTTGTCCGTTTGGATTAAAGAATGAACTGGCTGTTTATTTGGATGTTTCTTTAAAAAGATTTGATACGGTTTATCCAGCATGTGGTAGTACAAATTCCGCCATTAAATTGACCATTGAAGAATTATTTCAATATTCTTCTGCCATTGAATGGGTGGATGTTTGCAAAGGTTGGGAGGAATCGGATATAGGTGAATTAGCCCACCTTCAGAACAACAAATAGAACCTCTTTCCTAGCGAATATGGTACAATACACCATATCGGGGGGTGAGAGATTGAAAAAGGGTTCTAATAATCATCTGTACGTAATAGGCTATTGGAGTTCAATCCTATTTACTCTAACAGGGATATTGTACGGGATTAGCATGGGAATTTTAATTAGTAATTATATGATTCCGAAATATGATCACTTGGAGCAGTTTATCAGTCTGGTTGATGGGAATTTTATTGACCTTTATACTTTTAGTCAATTATTCGCTTTTATCTCAACCATTTTTTACATGGTGATGTTAAGCAGCATTCACGAAAGTGTAGAAACAAATCAGAAAATCTATAGCAGATTAAGTAACATTTTTGGAATTGGATTTATGATTTTAGCTTGCTTAAACTATTTTGTGCAATTTAGTATTGTGAGATTAAAATTAAATGCTGGAGTAACTAGTGATTTAGAGAATTTTGTACAGTTTAATCCATTGTCATTTTCCTTTGCTATGAATATCTTAGCTTGGAGCTTGTTCTTAGGCCTATCTACTTTTTTTCTTGGAATGATCTATAAGGGAAAGGGACTCAATTTCGCGATAAGAGTTTCGTTCTACATAACTAGTGTTTTTTGCTTCATTGGTTTTATTTCGTTTATCTTGGATATCCAATCATTAATGACTGTTTTCCAAATGGGGATGACATTTGGTCTTACGGTAGGAGCCATTTTTTTAGCAATTGCATTCAGAAGGCGTATAAAGAGAATTTAACATGAGGTGACAGGCACCATCCAATATTTGGATGGTGCCTGGCGCCTTTATGAAAGGAAGTATTAATTATGAATGGAAAAACAGCATTGATTGCGGGTTCAACTGGATTGATTGGAAAAGAGTTGCTTCAGCTCCTTTTAAATGGTTCAGAATACAAACAGGTAATAGCTATTGTCAGAAGAACTACTCATATGACGCACCCAAGGCTTAAAGAAGTAGAGGTGGATTTTAATCAGCTTGAACTCTTTGCGGATTATTTTGCTGTGGATGACGTATTCTGCTGTTTAGGAACTACGATAAAAAAAGCAAAAACAAAAGAAGCAATGTACAAGGTCGATGTTGAATATCCCTTACATATGGCGAAATTGGCTTATGAAAAAGAAGCGAAGCATTTTCTAATCGTTAGCTCTATGAATGCAAATCCAAATTCCTCTTTATGGTACCCTAAAATGAAAGGGAAACTAGAGCAAAAATTGTCAAAGATCCCACTCGAGTCTATATCAATCATAAGACCATCTCTTTTATTAGGAAAAAGAGACGAATTTAGATTGGGTGAACAATTAGCAGGGGTCGCCTTTGGAGGAATATCATTTCTTTTTCAGGGACCACTTAGAAAATTTCGAGCCATTAAAGGTCTTACGGTTGCTAAAGCGATGTATCAAATTGCCCAAAATTCACAAAAAGGGAAAAGTATTTTTCCTTCAGAACAATTAGAGAGCATAGGTGCCCAGTTATAAAGAGGGATAATGGAAATTGGGAACTTGCTTGGCCAAAAACAATTTCTATAAATAGGTAAGAATCTAAACCTCCTTGAATTTGAGACATACACTATTGTGAAATCATTCAAGGAGGCGAAGGGAATGGAAAGACAATATCCAAGTTACGGCGGCTTTCAACATGGACAGGGAGGATATTTTCCAGGTCAAGGCTACCACCATGGACATGGAGGATTCTATCCAGGTCAAGGCTATCACCACGGACATGGGGGATATTTTCCAGGTCATGGTTATCACCACGGACATGGAGGATATTTTCCAGGACAAGGCTATCATCATGGACACAGTAGTTTTTATCCAGGTCAAGGCTATCACCACGGACATAGCGGTGGATACAGGAAATAATTGGAAGGTGCCTGGCACCTTCCAGGCACCTCAAAATTACATAAGAAGTAGGTTATCCGATTCCTTCCAGATTACGAATCGCCATTGAAATCAACTTCATTAAAGTCTCCTTTTGTTCTGAAGAGAACCCATTCAATGTAGCCTCATTAACCCATTTTGCTTGGGGAATGAGTTGTTCCTCTAAGCTTTTCCCTTTTTCAGTTAAAAAGATCCGGTGAATGCGTTTATCGGCCTTATCTGTTCTCTTGAATACTAACCCGGAGCGGGACATTCTTTGGATAAGACCTGTAACTGTAGCTTTTTCCAAACGTAACCTTTGCTGAATCTCTACCTGTGAGAGGCCTTCCTTTTTCCACAACAAGGCTAATACTGCCCACTGGGACGATGTTACCTCATAACTACTTAAACGATGCTCAAGTTCGACTTGCATCATATGAGCCAATTTATTGATTAAAAATCCGGGACTTTGACTTAATTCCATAAAAAATGCTCCTATCATCACCATTAGGTTCGCATGCAAACTTATAATAATACCAATATATGGTCGAATTTTCCTACTGTCAATCAAATTTTAAGAAAAAAGCAAAAAAAATCTAATTAAACAACATAAACATGTTGAAAACCATTCGAATAATCATTATAATTACTTACATAAACTTAAAAGTAATTGGAATTACTTAAAAATAGGTGCCAGGCACCATCCAGGAAATGGTATTTGGCATCCGGATGGGTGAGATTGTTGTATCAAGAGGAAAGGTTACTAGCCATATTAGAGTATTTAAAGGAGAGTCAAAGAATATCTGTTGAACAGATTTGTTCGCTTCTAAATGTATCACGAGATACAGCTAGAAGAGACCTTGTTAAGCTTGAAGAAAATAAAGCTATAGTACGTACACGTGGAGGAGCAATTCTTCCACAAAGTAAAATAGAAATAAAGAACTACACCAACCGTCTTAAATTCGTTTCAAATGAAAAGAAAATTATAGGGAAAAAAGCTGCTTCTTTAATTTCTGAGGGCGATCGGGTCATTTTGGATGCCTCAACTACAGTCCAAGCCTGTGCGGAACAAATCAAAAACATGGATTGTACTGTTCTGACAAATTCTATTAATCAGGCTGAAGTATTATCCGCTAATCCTCAGGTGAATATTCATCTTTTAGGTGGGATTTTAGAAAAGGAGCATCGTTTTCTATATGGTTCAACCGTTGTGGAAACTCTTTCCCAGTACAATGTAGATAAAGCCTTTATAGGGGTTGTTGGCATTTCTGAAAAAGGATTAACCATTGCCCATGAAGAGGACGGGGTAGTTAAAAGAAAAATAATACAACAAGCCAAACAAGTATTTGTTCTAGCTGATCATACAAAGTTTGAAAATACAGGCTACTTTCGTTTTGCTGGCCTTTCTGAGATAGATATCTTAATAACAGATAGAGAACCTTCAAATGAATTCATGGACCTGTTGATAAAATACAATGTTGAGTTAATAGTAGCTAACACCTGAGATTAGGAGATGAATCATGTGGTAAAACTAATTGCTGTAGATTTAGACGGTACATTATTGAATGAAGATAAAAAGATTAGCAAAAGGAATTTAGATGCAATTAAAAATGCACAAGCACAAGGAATTGAAATAGTTGTTGCAACAGGTCGGGCTCATTTTGATGTTGAAGCTATATTAAAAGATACCGATTTCAAAACTTGGATTATTAGTGCAAATGGAGCTACGATACATCAACCTAATGGAGAGTTGTATCATTCTGTTTCAATCAACCATCAAGAGGCGATTGATATTTTGGAATGGCTTGAAACAGAAAATTACTATTATGAAGTATCTAGTAATGAATTCATATATTCTCCAAAGAATGGACCTCAGCAATTAGCCTTTGAGATGGAGCAAGTTCACCAGGCTAATCCAGAAATCAGTTTAGTAGAGATGGAGAATGCTGCACAAATGCAATATAGTCAAACAGGATTTTCCTTCATTGAATCTCACAAAGAACTTTTAGGTGAAAGTATTGACATTTTCAATATTCTTGCGTACTCTTTTGATAAAGAGAAGTTATCTAAAGGTTTGGAAAAATTCAAACAATACAATAGTTTATCTGCTGTAAAATCTCATATTAATAATTTTGAAATACAACATCGGAATGTTTCAAAGGGGAAAGCATTAAAATTGCTTGCCAAGAAGCTAAACATAGATCTCATACATACCGCTGCAATTGGTGACAGCGAAAATGATTTATCTATGTTTAAAATTGTGGGAAGAAGCGCTGCGATGGGGAATGCTCATCAAGAAATAAAAAATTGCTGCGATGAGGTAACCCTTTCTAATAAGGAAGATGGGGTTTCGCACTTTATCAATTCGTTAACTAAGAAAATCAAATTTGTTTGTTAACAATTGCAAGATGGGGGGAAGTAACAAGTGTATACCATACACCTGTTATTCCAAGGTTCATTCAGGGGGAGACTTAAACTATTTATGGCGTTACGTTTAGGGCGGCGCGACATAAAAGTTTGAGATATATGTTAGAAGCGTCCAGCTTTGGACGCTTTTTTCATTTTTCCTAAAAAATTATTTGGTATAAAAGTTTTCAGTGTAATAAGGAATTGATTCTTTATTAAAAGCAACGCCTACTCCTAAATACCGAAAATCTTTTTGTAAAATATTTTTCCGATGACCAAGAGAGTTCATGAGTCCTTCATGGGCAAAGATGCTGCTAAATTGGCCGTATGCTAGATTCTCCCCTGCAAGAGTATATCGGATTTGATCCTCCTCCATTCGATCAAAAGGTGATTCTCCTTCTAAATTCGTATGGCTAAAATAATTGTTTACAGACATATCCTTGCTATGGTCTCTAGCAGTTTCTTTTACTTGATCATCCCAGGTGAGTGCCTTTAAACCGTGCTTGACTCGTGCCGCATTGGTTAAGTCAAAAAGCTGAAGCTCAAGACCTTCTCTTAATTTGCTAGTTGCTTTTCCATAAAACCCTTCCTTATTCATTTCAAGTTCTTCCTTGATGATTTGGATGGCGTCGACCGTATTATTTTGGTGTTGGTCATAAAAAATGGTTATATAGCTTCCATCCAACAAGTACGTGTCATATTCTTGTTTCCCATCTATTTGATAATAGGTTAATCCTTTCCGTATCTTAGTAATTGGCTGGCCTAAATTTTTATTAACGCTATTTTTGGAGGTTCCGAGTTTAATTCCAGTAGAAGAGGAGATCAAGTCTTGATTTGTGAACAAACCATTTACTTTTCCGTTTTCATCAAGTGAAACCATCATGAAGTTTTGATAGTCTTGATGATACGTATACCATTTTGTTCCGTATTCATTAGAAGAGGTTCTTTTTGCTTTCCCCACTTCTTCTTCTACCTCAAGGTTTGAATCCCCAAGCTCTATGTTATGAATGGAAAATACATGTTGATCAGGTGTTTCTAAGTTGGGTTTTTCGACTGTCTTTAAGGGCTGATCGCCATCTTTTCCCAAATTTTCAATTGGAACATCTAATTTGCGAATTACTTCTCTAATGGAATGGGATATGGTTTCGATTGCTGATGACAGATTTGCATCCTCTATCAAGGTGTTTATCTCAGACTTCATTGTTTGATAATCCTGAGCGTAATCTGAATGATTGATTTGCTTTTCAATTAATGGCCATGAGGTATATAAAACTAACAGGAATAGAATAATAAGAAGAATTCTTTTCAATTTTACGGTTCCTCCATTTAGAATAAATACCAAAAAATAAATATATTTTTCTTGAGTTTTAATAGGGATACGTCTATAGTAAACAAGTAAAGACAGATGTAAAGACATTAGACGATTGAGAAAAGGAGGTATCAGTTTGACTGGTAAACAATTTTCGCAAAGAAAAATGCTTGGAATCGCCGGGTTCGGATGGATGTTCGATGCGATGGACGTGGGAATGCTATCCTTTATTATAGCAGCATTAAAGACAGAATGGAATTTAACTCCTTCAGAGATGGGATGGATAGGCAGTGTGAATTCGATAGGAATGGCAGTCGGTGCATTTTTATTCGGAATATGGGCAGATCGTATCGGAAGGAAGCATGTTTTTGTCATTACATTGCTCATGTTTTCACTAGCTAGTGGAATTTCCGCGCTCACAACATCACTAGGGATTTTCCTCGTTTTACGTTTTATTATTGGAATGGGACTTGGAGGAGAGTTACCCGTTGCATCGACTTTAGTTTCAGAGAGTGTCCCTGCTAATGACCGTGGGAGAATTGTTGTTCTGTTAGAAAGTTTTTGGGCAGTAGGTTGGTTGCTTTCTGCAATTATTTCATATTTTGTCATTCCATCATTTGGATGGAGAATTGCCCTTATTCTTAGTGCCCTTCCAGCGCTTTATGCCCTTTACTTGAGACTAAAACTGCCAGATTCGCCTGCATTCTCGCCAAAACAAGGGGAGAAGCGCACAATGATTCAAAATATTACAGAAGTATGGTCAAAAAAGTACTCTCGCTCAACTTTTGTTTTATGGGTCGTTTGGTTTACCGTTGTTTTCTCATACTATGGCATGTTCCTTTGGTTACCAAGTGTGATGGTTATGAAGGGATTTAGTATGATCCAAAGCTTTGAGTATGTTCTAATTATGACGCTTGCACAATTACCTGGCTATTTTACTGCAGCATGGCTAATTGAAAGGGTAGGTCGAAAATTTGTTCTTATTGTATACTTATTAGGAACTGCAGTATCAGCTCTTGTTTTTGGACATGCAGAAACAACAGCCATTCTTATCGGCTCTGGTATACTTTTATCGTTTTTCAACCTCGGTGCTTGGGGTGCATTATACGCCT
Organism: Bacillus massilinigeriensis; assembly: GCF_900117315.1. GTDB lineage: Bacteria > Bacillota > Bacilli > Bacillales > Cytobacillaceae > Bacillus_BE > Bacillus_BE massilionigeriensis. The sequence goes on along the minus strand of NZ_LT630337.1, from coordinate 2,423,759 downwards.
ATACACCAGAGCAGTATCCTGCAGTGATTCGTGGAACTGGAGCAGGTATGGCCGCTGCAATTGGTAGGGTAGGTGGCATCCTTGGACCACTACTTGTCGGCTCCCTCGTAGGGCGTGGCATTTCCATCGGTATCATTTTTGCAATCTTCTGTGTAAGTATTGTGATAGGGGTATTAGCCGTAGCCTTCTTCGGTCGTGAGACGATGAAAACGGAGTTAACTTAAGTTTAGTTTTGAATTGAAACCTTGGGGAGATGAATTCATTTCATTTCCTTCAAGGTTTTTTGTTAAATTGGACGGCATTTTTGTGAATATCTGTGTAAGTGGAAAAAGTAAGACTTGGGATTAGGTGAATCTTAGTATTTGAGAATCTTATGAAGGGTTGGAGGGCTTCGTGGAGATAGGTAATAATAGCGATAGGGAAAATATGAAGTGGTTTGCGGCGGGTAGGGGTAAGCAGAAAATATTCCACGTAAGCGAATGTTAATCGAAAATATGCAGTGGGTGGCGTGTTGTTTAGCTGAAAATATTTGCGAATAAAAGTGAAAAAGCGCGAATAACCACAGCCTTTCGCGAATAAAAGTGAAAAATCGCGAATAACCACAGCCTTTCGCGAATAAAATTAGGGTTCGCGAATAAATTTCATTTTTCGCGAATAAATATTTGGTTTTCGCGAATAAATCTCGGAATTCGCGAATAAATATAATAATTTCGCGAATAAACGTTTTATCTTCAGAACTTTTTAACAATTTTTTTGCCACATATATGAAAAAGGGCCAATTTTGGTCAGTTTCAAATTGGAAAATCCCATTATTAGTCTTTTTTTAGGTTAGCAAACAATTTTTTACATATCCTTATGACTTTATGCTAAAACAAAGGTGAAAATTTTCTCCCAGCAAACTGATCAATTAGTAGGGGAAATTCCAAGATTACCGAAAGTACATATTTTATCATGAAGTAGATTAGTTGGAGTATCCAAAGAAAAAAATAAGTTTTGCCTTTTTAATAAATGTATTTTAGTAAAAAGGCTAGGTCTACCAAACAGAACGACCTAGCCTCAATTTTATCACTATTATTTTCATGAATCCCAAAACATCTTTAAGAAAGTGTTCTTATTAAATAGAGGTAGCTGAGACCACTTCTTGGCTTGCTTTTAAAGCTTGATCTAAGTCATTTAATATATCATCAATTGCTTCTGTTCCGACAGAAAGTCGAATTAATTCTGGTGTAACTCCTGATGCGCGTTGCTCTTCCTCAGAAAGCTGTTGATGGGTTGTACTCGCCGGGTGAATGATCAGTGATTTTGAATCGCCAATATTGGCCAAATGAGAAAATAGTTTTACAGAATCGATAAGTTTTCTTGCAGCTTCTTTGCCACCTTTTACACCAAAGGTTAATAAAGCCCCTTGACCCTTTGGTAAATATTTTTGCGCCAAAGAGTGGGATGGATGGCTACTTAAGCCTGCATAGCTTACCCAATCGACTAACTCGTGCTTTTCTAAAAATTGAGCTGTTTTTAATGCGTTTTCACTATGACGTTCCAGTCGTAAATGCAAGGTTTCTAAGCCTTGTAAGAGTAAAAAGGAATTAAATGGTGATAGTGCAGAGCCAAGGTCTCTCAATAGCTGCACACGTGCCTTTGTAATATAAGCTGCTGCACCAACAGCTTCGGTATATTTCAGTCCGTGATAGCTATTGTCAGGCTCAGTTAATTCAGGGAATTTTCCACTTGCCGCCCAATCAAATTTTCCACTATCGACAATGACACCACCAATTGTAGTCCCATGGCCTCCAATAAATTTAGTAGCTGAGTGGACAACGATATCTGCTCCAAAATCAATTGGTCGGAGCAAATATGGGCTTGGGACCGTGTTGTCAATGATTAATGGAATACCGTTTTCATGGGCAATATTGGCAACAGCTTCAATATCTAAGACATCGCCTTTCGGATTCCCAACGGCTTCAGCATAAATTGCTCTAGTCCGTGGTGTGATTGCCTTTCTGAAATTTTCAGGATCCTCCGCATCAACGAAATGAACCTTGATGCCAAACTTTGCAAAAGTAGTAGAAAAAAGATTATAGGTCCCACCATACAAGCTGCTTGAAGAAACAATTTCATCTCCTGATGAAGCGATATTTAAGATAGCAAAGGTAGTTGCTGCTTGGCCGGATGCCACTCCTAATGCTCCAATTCCGCCCTCTAAAGCAGCCACTCTCTGTTCGAAAACATCGGTTGTTGGATTAACAATTCGAGTGTAAATGTATCCAGCTTCACTTAAATCAAATAAACTTGCTGCATGGTCACTGTCGCGAAAACCAAATGATGAGGTTTGATAAATGGGTACGGCACGAGATAACGTTGTAGGATCTAGTTGCTGACCAGCGTGAATGGCTTTGGTTTCAGAACGAAATTCTTGACTATTTGACATATGAATACCTCCTTATTTGGTTTATTAAATCCTACAAAATTGATAGGGATAATAAACTTTGATTTTTACTATAAAGGGATTAAATGCCAAAGTCAACAGAAAAGTTAAAATTTTTAAAATATTAGTAATCCTATTTGAATCTAACTCAAAGAAAATAGGAGCAGATTGGTTCTTACCATGAATAAAAAAGGGGCTCAAAAGATGTCAGTCAGTTTTAACCAGACACCTCTTAACCCCTACACTTTAATTTAAAATGACTAACCTATAAACTATAACAATACTCAACTCAATCGAATAGATAAATTCTTTTTAGCAAATCTTTTAGTTCCCATACTACATAGTACTATTCCTAATCCAGCAAAAGCCATATACAACACACCCATACCAGTGGCATGAAAGACTTCTCCAAAAATAATGCACGCACTTCCAATAATTTTTCCAATTTGAAAAATGAATCCATTAAAAGCCATATAGGTACCCCTTTTTGACTCATCAATCATTTCAGCCAAAATGGTTTGTCTAGTTGGGACATAAAGCAATTCTCCAATGGATAAAATAATCACCGATAAAAAGAGAGTGAAAAGCTGATTAGAAATCGCCATCATCGCATATCCTAGCCCGAAAAAGAGAAACCCAACATACATTATTGGCTTTATTGCATTTTGTTGTTTTCTCACAAATCGAGCGATCACGGTTGAAAATAACACGATAAAGAGCGTATTTTCAACCGTTAATATACTTAAAAGTCTGACCCCATCCAAAGAAAATTGACCCATTCCAAAGAATGATACGATTCTGGTATGAAACTCCTCAGCTAATTTAATAGAGATATAATTATTTCGCTGATATTCAATGGACATAATGGCAATTCCACCTAATGTAAATAAAATAAAAGGAATATCTCTTATAACCGACCAATAGCTTTGGAAGATGGGTTTTAAAGCAAAAGTCGGAACTTGGGATTCTTGTTTTATTTTATAGGTTTCATGAATCAATGTCGCAGTCATCCATAAGGTAATAAAAGAGATCAATAATAAAGCAATCAACAGCTCAAAAAAATTGGTTTGAAATAGCCACCCTCCTACCATTAAACCAAGCATCAGTGAAAGGTTTGCGGCCCAATAATTTATTGTATACATGAAAGCTCGGGTTTCTTTCGTGCTAACGTCAACCATCATCGCATCTGCTGCTGGATTAATGAAGCCAGTTGAGATACTCATAAGGAGCAACATGAAAAACATGAGCCAAGGAGAGGTCCACCAAGGAGAATTTGCTAATATCATGCCAATGAATGCCACAACCTTTAACCACTCCCCTAAAACCATCATTTTCTTTCTTCCCTTCGTATCGGCTAGAAATCCCCCATATAGACTGGCTAGAAATTGAATGCCAATTTGAATCATTAATAAAATGCCAGCAGCCGTAGCATTAATTTCCTTTGTAAAATAAATCGCCATAAATGGAAAAACCATGGAGCCAATCACTCGACTTAAAAATGAGATATAGATTCGAATGCGTATATTAGGATGCATTTCCTTTAACATCTTTCCAACCCCTTCCTTCCCTTCCTATTTTATCTATAAAAAAGGGGATAAAAAGGGTAATATGTAATTAGAAATGTCCCCTTTTAAGGAGGAGTTAGATGAAAGACCTATCCTATTATCAGCTACGTGCTCATTTATTTCATAGGGAAGCAGATCTGCGTGTACATTTTAAACTACATGAATTAGAGCCCATATGGTTTTGTACGATAAAAAATATAAAGAGAAAGCTGAAAAGGTTCTCAGAGCTTGGATTGATTGAATATTTTCCAGGAAAGGGGAGGGGGAATTCATCACAGATTCATTTTTACAGATCATTTCAATCGGAGGTCGAGGAGTTGGTTACTAACCTAGTTCAACGGGATCAGCTTGATGATCTCTTTCAGTTAATGCAATATCCAATTCCAAAATCATGGTTTTCAAATGCTAGGTTAGAAATTGAAAAGTTATTTGGGCATCACATCCATACGGATAATCGTGATTCATTGCGAGTAATCATTACGCGTGATATTACGACATTGGACCCAGTCTATACTTCCGTCTCATTTGAGTCATCTTTGTTGAAACACTTAGGTGATACGCTCACAGTCTATGATTCTAGCGTGGATGAAGTTAGGCCCCATTTAGCCCATCATTGGGAATTAGGTGAGGATGAAAAGACATGGACGTTTTATTTGCGTAAAGGAGTGATGTTTCACCACCAACGAATCATGACAAGTCAGGATGTAAAGTATTCTTTCGAAAGATTCAACCAACCGACACAACCCTATTATTGGCTAGTCCAAGATATTCAGGAAATATACTGCCCGACTAGATATGTGATCCAATTTCGATTAAAGAAGCCTAATTCTTTTTTCCTTCGTTATATCAGTATTCCAAATTTATCGATTCTTCCTGATGATGTTCCATTTGATGAATATCAATGGATAGGAACAGGTCCATTTAAGTTAAAAGAACGGACGGGAAAAAAGTTTGTTTTAGAAGCATTTGATTATTATTTCTCAGAACGTCCGTTTATAGATGAGATTGAATTTTGGAGGGTACCTAGAGAAGACTTTCAAGTGGAAACGTTTCATATTGTCCAATCGGAGGACCATTCAGAACTGAACGCATTGAAAAGAAACGAGACAGGTTTTCGCTTTCTTGCTTTTAATTTTAATAAGCAAAAGTTATCCAACAACATGCTTTTCGCCAGGCCATTTATCATCTTTTGGATATGCAGGAAATGTGGAATGACCTGGGGAGAGTAGATTTAGTAGAGGCGTCAAGCTTTTTTCTTGAAAAATCGGTTCCCAAAAAGAAATTATCTTATTTAATCAAAGCGAACCTGGATGAATCTGGATATCAAGGAGAGCCACTTAACCTATATATACCAGATAGCCCGATAGTAAGAGAAGAATGTACGTGGTTACAAAACAAAGCGAGATTATATGGACTTCAACTTAATCTAAAGGAATTTAAGATGGGGGACTTATATTCCTCCGAGCTTCAAGAAGATGCGGATCTTCTTTCATTAGGGGAAGTGGCTTCAGAAGACACTCACCTTTCTTTTATTGGTGCATTTCTAAACGAATCATTAATTTTTCGAAGGTTCTTTCCAAAAAAGCAATTAAGAACAATAGAAATGTATCTGGAAGAAATGAAGAGTGAAAAAACCATTCATGCAAGGGAAAAATGGATTGATCGAGTGGAGGATATCATACGTGATGAACATTTGCTTATTTTTACCCATCATCCTTTTCGGAATCGCATGTTTCATCCAATGATTAAAGATGTTCATTATCAATTATATGGCCATGTAGACCTAAGAAAGCTCTGGATTCAGTAAGCTCATTCATATTAGGGGTATAGTGTCGTTTCATTTGGGAAAGTTAAACCTAAAAAAGGATAATTCTATGATTGGACTTCTAATTGCTGTTATTATTTTTAATTTTGCTGCGTTTAAAACGAATAAAAACTTAACCGGAAATCTAATTGTTCACATTTGGTCATTTACTGTCGCCTTTCAGGTCATTTTTGATGTCTTGATTGAATTTAAATATCACGGATATTGGTATTTTGAAAAAGAAATCGATTGGAGGGGACTGATCCCTCATATGTTACTCATTCCTCCAGTGAATATGCTGTTTCTTAATTGGTTTCCTTTTAAGTCTAGTGGATGGAAAAAGCTAATGTATTTGTTCTTGTGGGTAATCGCTATTTTAATATACGAATGGATTGCATTATTGCCAGAGCCTTGGGGATACTTTCATTACGGATGGTGGAACCTTATGTATGCCGTCATAGTTGATCCAATCCTATTTTTGATCTTATTAGGATATTATAAGTGGGTTTACAAATTGGAAAAAAAGGCGGTTCATCTAGCAGAGGGAAACCAATAATCAAACTGTCTTTTTTGCAGGAGGAAGGCTTTGCATGAGACGACATAAAAAATGGAGTAAATATCCATTTATATTCTTGCTTCTTATTCATTCTGTTTTACTAGCATTTTCATTTTATCGAAGTAATGATCGAAAGCGACTGTTCGTTCTCCTTTTTTCAAACATTGGAATGGCTTATCTATTTGAATATATTGTTTTAAATGTATTTAGAGGCTATCGTTATAAGGCATTTTTTATTAAAAATAAAGAGTTAAATAATATTCTAGGAGCAATCTTTTCACAAGCCATTTTCGTTCCTTTTACCGCATTGTTTATCACCTCTATGCATTGGGGGTGGAAGGCAAAATGCCTTTTTACTCTCTATTTTGCTGCAGTGGAGACCCTTTTTTTGAGAATTGGAATATACAAGCAAAATTGGTGGAGAACGATATATACCTCGATTTTTTTGCCAATATTTTTCACCCTTAGTGACATATGGTATGAGCATTTGAAACGGAGAACCCCCTTTGTCATGTTTACCTCATTATTTTTGATTTCAATGGCGACGAATGTGAACATGTTATTCATTCTCGCAGTAAATAGAAAGTTCAAATTTGGATATGGTTGGTTCCATTCTTGGAGAGAGCATTTTCTCCTTGCCCCTCTTTATTCAATTGTTGTTTCATTGGTCAGTAATTTCCTTTTAATATATAAACATTCGATTTCAAAGGTGGGCAATTTTATTTTTAGAATAGCGTTGGACACCATTCTTGTTAAACGGCATCTTATTAAATTTAAATATAAAAAATTTACTTGCCACCTGTTATATCATGCTTTCATGATTTTTATGGGAGGGATCTATAAGCGGATGGTATACGGAGGGAAAGCCTGTGAAAAGTAGACTCTATTGGCTTGATATCCAGAAAAAATGACCCCCAAATGGAGGTCGTTTTTTTCGTATTATATTACAGATATTTGAAGGTTAGAATCTTCAATTTTCAATCCACTCGATTTTCTTTAATAGCTTCCATTTAAATAGTCCAAGAACGAAGGTAAGGTAGGAATCCTTTTTCACAATAATTTGTATGTGATTCTGATAGGTATAGAATAATATATCTGTATAAATTTCATCACTCTCAAAGAATTGCCTAATTTGATGCAATGCGTTCTTAACCTCTTGCTTTTTTATTATGATAATAAATTCTATATCTTCATCTCTTTTGTTTTCCTGAAGGTCAATTACGTCAGTATCAACCACATATCTAAGACCTTTCATGTCAATCCCTCCCATTACAAATATCTTAAATATATATACACCATGGATATAACAACCGATACGAGCATTAATGGAAACCCGATAAGAAGAAATTTAATAAATGAGATGTTATATCCTTCTTTTGATGCAAGTCCTGCCACAATTAAGTTGGCACTGGCCCCTATTAAGGTACCATTTCCACCCAAGCATGCCCCTAAGGATAAGCTCCACCACAATGGCTCAAGATTATCAATTCCTAATTGGCCCATTTCTTTGATTAAAGGGATCATGGTGGCAACAAATGGGATATTATCGACAAAGGCTGAAGCAATAGCGCTAAGCCATAGAATAAGGAATGAGCTTGCGACTAAGTTACCATCTGTTAAGTTTATAACAAAAGTGGCCACTTGACTAATAACTCCTGTTTCCACAAGTCCAGAAACGAGAACAAATAGACCGACAAAGAAAAAGATGGTGGTCCATTCAACCTTTTCTAATGCTTTTTCTAAATAGCTTTCACCAGATAATAGTAGTAGGATAAAAGCGGCAATGAGCGCAATAGTTGCTGACTCAACATGAATCAGCTGATGTAAGAAAAAGCCTATGATTGTTAAAAACAAGACAGCCAAGGATTTGATCATTAGAGAGACATTATTAATTTCATCCTTCTCATTTAATTCTAAAATTCTTTGTCTCGTAGTATCATCTACAATTAATTGTTTTCGGTAAATAGCAATTAACAAAAGAATCGTGACAATTAATAATACAACGACAACAGGTGCTAAATTGGTAATGAATTTTCCAAAGGTAAGCGAACGGACCGCACTACCAATCATAATATTAGGGGGGTCACCAATCATCGTCGCAGTTCCACCGACATTAGACATGATGATTTCAGAAATCAAAAATGGAATAGGGTTAATGTTTAGTTGCCTTGTTAGGCTAAATGTAATAGGAACCATTAACAAAACGGTTGTCACATTATCTAAAAAGGCAGAACCAACTGCAGTAATAAGGGATAATGCAACAAGTATGTGCAATGGCTTTCCCTTTACCTTTTTTGCAGACCAAATGGCGACATACTTAAAAACACCCGTTTCTGCAGTAATGCTGACGATAATCATCATTCCGATTAATAATCCTAAAGTATTAAAGTCAATATGGTGCAGGGCAGTTTCTTGCTCAACAATGCCGAAAAAGACAATCAAGCCTCCACCAATCATCGCGACAATGGTGCGATGGATCTTTTCAGATATAATTAATCCGTAAGTTATAAAGAAAATGCCAATCGCAATGATAGCCTCTATACTCAAATTTCATCACTCCTTTGTAATTATATTTTTCCCACATTATTAGTAAAAGTAATAAGAATCTGTTGAAAACATTTGGATTTAATAGTAACATCCTCCTTTTTTGGAATGTATTTTTTAAAACACAAAAAGAGCCTGCAACAAATGGGCATAAGTATCCCAAATGTGACAGACTCCTCCAAGACAATCTATTTAATTATTGTTTTACTATATCATATGTTGGCAATGATGGAAAGTATGTATTTATACACGAAGAATAATTTGGTTCCAACAAATAATAGTAATTTATGCAATATATAAAAATAGAAAAATGTAGTTGCATTTTGCTATAATAGTAAAGATATATTTTTTGAGTGTAAAAAAAAGGGAATTCTACAGCTGTGAGTATCAAATAGGAGGCTTATATGAAAAAAAATATGTACGTGTTTTGGGGGCTTGTTATTACCACCCTCATATCAGCACTTGATTCAAATATAATGCAAACAGCCAGCCCGACCATTGTAAAGCAGTTTGGCGGAATGGAATATTTTGCATGGATATTTTCTGTCTATATGTTAGCAAGTACGGTGACTGTTCCACTTTATGGAAAGCTTTCAGATATGTATGGTCGGAAAATATTATTAGTTGTTTCGGTAGTAATCTTTACCATTGGATCCATCCTGTGCGGAATGGCTAACTCAATGGTTACTCTCATTATTTATCGAGGGATTCAAGGCTTGGGTGCAGGAGGAATGGTTCCGCTAGCAATAATTATTGTTGGAGATTTATTTACAATAGAAAAGCGGGGGAAGATCCAAGCAATTTTTAGCGCAATCTGGGCATTGTCATCCATCATCGGACCAGTACTTGGTTCATTTTTTGTTGAAGAACTAACTTGGAGATGGATCTTCTTTATTAATATTCCTATAGGAATCCTTACAATTCTGTGCCTCATTCCATATAAAGAGCAAAGAGAATTTAAAAAGACGAATATTGATTACAAAGGCTTCTTTCTTTTCGGAATATCAATCACTCTTCTTATGCTAGCTACAAATGTAAGGAATCCATTCTGGTACGTAGTATTTGGAGTTATTGGAATGATTATTTTTATTTTGGTAGAAAGGAAAGAGAAAGAGCCATTCTTACCTGTTACCTTATTAAAAAATAAAGGAATCTTGACATCAAATGTATTTATGATGTTTTATACTTTATCATTTTTCTCGACTTCTAGCTTCATTCCACTATACTTGCAGGAGGGTAAGGATGTGAGTATTTACATGAGTGGACTCATCCTCCTAAGTATTTCTATAGCTTGGATGTTTGGAAGCCCTCCAGCCGGTAAATGGATAATAAAATATGGATATAGAAGACTATTTATCATAGGAAGTTTCCTTACGACTATATCCGGTTTAGCGCTATATTTGTTTATTCAGGATATAGGGTATTGGGTCTTGTTCTTAATTTTAGGGATTCAAGGTTTCGCTTTTGGTTTACTCTTTGCAACTGGAACCATTGCTTCCCAGGAATTTGCAGGTTTTCACATTAAAGGCCTTTCAACCTCTCTGCAAATGTTCCTGAAAAACATTGGGAACTCAGTTGGGGTAACCATAATGGGGGTCATTATTAGTAAAGCTGTAACAATTAACATGGGCATGAAAAATGTATTTTTATTTGCATTGCTTACTAGCCTTATTACTATTATTGTTAGTTTCTTTATACCGAGGGAAACAGGCGAGGTTACTGAGGGGTAATTATATTATAGTTTGTTATATTTTGAGGTGGTGCGTGAATTCCAGTGGGGGATTCACGTTTTTTTGTGGCCGATTTTGGGTGGTGGATAAGATGTTTGTGAAACTGCAGGGGGATGGCTATCGTGGATTAATGGTCGGATATAACGTGGAAGGTTATCGTGGATTAATGGTCGGATATAATGGGAAATGGTTATCTGGATTAATGGTCGAATATAACGGGAAATGGTCAACGTGGATAATAATAGTCGGATTTAACGGGAAATGGCCATCGCGGATAAAATGGTCATTTCTGCGGATAAAATCAAATAATCGAGGATATAATTGGAAAATCGCGGATAAAATCAAATAATCACGGATATAATTGGAAAATCGCGGATAAAATCAAATAATCGCGGATAAATTGAAAAAATCGCGGATATATCCATAAAACCCGCGGAAATACATAAATCAGCCGAACTCAAATTCAAAATCATACTTCAAAACGAGTTCATTTTATGAAAAAGCACAATTAATAAAACGATATTAACCCATTTGGCTCACAAAACACTTCAATTTGAAAAAAATCCACACTTTTTACCAAAAGTCACCTTTCTTTTTATCCAAATATCCGTATTTTTCACAGAATCATCACATCGTCTAGGCAGAAGAAAAACTACAAAGTGTTAAAATTACCCTGGAATAATGAAAATAAGGAAAATGGACCTTATTTTTCATGAAAATTTATAAAAGGGATTGAGATTTATGAAAAGAATTTTGACACTAAGTACACGTAAACTAACTGATACTGTTAAACACGGTGGTTGCGGTGAATGTCAGACATCTTGCCAGTCTGCTTGCAAAACTTCTTGTGGAGTTGCCAATCAGAAGTGTGAAAACTCATTGAACAGATAGTAACTGTTCTTCCGCCCATCTACTCTTAGGTGGGCGGCAATTTTTTTGAAAAGGAGTTAAATGACTAATTATGATTCATCAATATAAACTTAATGGATATAACATTGTGCTCGATACCTACAGTGGCTCCGTGCATGTTGTAGATGATCTCGCTTTTGATATCATTGCAATTTTCGAGAATACCCCAAATGAGGAAATCGTGTCTAGATTGCTTGAACAGCAGGTGAATAATTCCCAAATCTCTGAAGTGGATATACGTGAAACCATCGCAGATATTGAGGAATTAATAAAGGATGGACAGCTGTTTACAGAGGATGAATATAGGGATCTCTCGATTGACTTAAGGAAGCGCAAGACTTATGTAAAAGCTCTCTGCCTTAATGTTGCACATACTTGTAATCTTTCCTGTGAATATTGCTTTGCCAGTCAAGGGAAGTACAATGGAGACCGTGCAATCATGAGTTATGAGGTTGGAAAAAGAGCTATCGATTTCCTTTTGGAAAACTCAGGGCATCATCGCAATCTTGATATCGATTTCTTTGGTGGAGAGCCACTCATGGCTTGGAAAGTGGTCAAGCAGATTGTTGCATACGCCAGAAGCAAAGAGAACGAGTATAAAAAGAAATTCCGTTTCACTTTTACCACGAATGGCATGTTGCTAGATGATGAAGTGACCGATTTCTTGAATCAGGAAATGCATAACGTGGTTTTAAGTATTGATGGAAGAAAAGAGGTCCATGATAGGCTTCGCAAAACGGTGAATGGAAAAGGCAGTTATGACTACATCATTCCGAAGTTCCAAAAATTTGTTGAAAAACGTGGGGACAAGGAATACTATGTGCGCGGAACCTATACACATAACAATGTTGACTTTACGAACGATATTTTTCATATCGCAGATCTCGGTTTTGACAAGCTTTCAATGGAACCGGTAATTTGTAATCCTAGTGAGCCTTATGCCTTAACAGAGGCGGATCTTCCAGAAATCTATAATCAATACGAAATCCTCGCAAAGGAAATGCTAAAGCGTAATGAACAAGGAAACGGCTTTACATTTTATCATTACATGCTGGATCTTTCTGAAGGTCCATGTATTCAAAAGAGGATAACAGGATGTGGCTCAGGAACGGAATATCTTGCTGTTACTCCATGGGGTGAGCTTTTCCCTTGTCATCAATTTGTTGGGGACGAGGAATATAGTATGGGTAACATTTGGGATGGTATCAAAAACGTTGAGTTGCATGGCAAATTTAAAGAGAGCAACTGCTATACTAAGCCAGAATGCCAAGATTGTTGGGCAAAGTTGTATTGCAGCGGTGGCTGCCCAGCGAATGCATTGCACGCAACCGGCTCCCTGAATGGAACTTATGATTTTAGTTGTGATATTTTTAAGAAGCGAATCGAATGTTCGATGATGGTGAAGGTGGCCGAGGCTATGAAAGAGATGGAACAGAGCGAGCAGGTAGTAGAATAATTGGCAAAATTTATGGAAATTGCTATTAGTGTTTAAATCAAGTTTCTGTAGATATTTTGTTTACTTCGATGAGTGGGTAGAAAGACATTTCACTGAAAATTTAAGTGTGGAATGTCTTTTTTTGATTTGATGAAGGACAAAATATTGATATTGCGGAAGAGTTTTGTCTTTCATAAGCGAGATGAAGGACAAAAAGTTGAGATTGCGGAAGAGAATGGTCTTTCATAAGGGAAATGAAGGACAAAAAGTTAAAAAATCGGAAGAGAATGGTCATTCATAAGGAAGCTGAAAAACCAAAAGGGACCAAAGATGACCAAAGAGGATTTGACGATGAGCGGCCTCCTTGATGAAATTTATGAAGTGACCGGAAATACTGCCAAATCCGTTTGGAAAAGTGATGAATTTTTTTATTGAATCATCAGTTGGGTCCATTCATGGATTTCCTGCTCTGGTTACCGTGAAGATGATCAGGAAACAATAGGCTTTTTTGAAACCAATTCATCAAAAGCCATTCGGGATGTTAACTTTGTCTTCTATCAAAGACACGATTCAGGATGTATATAGTTGGTATAAGAGCCAGCCGTTTCAATTGAAGATGGGGGTATCTAGGAAATGAGAGATGGAGAAATTGAGGAAATAGATTTTTACCGTTTTGACGCGACTCAGATTTAGGAAAAGGAAATTTTGGAAACCGAGGATGGGAAATCTGTCCAACGGTTTTTTGTGTAAACCCGTACCAATAATTACATTTGGGACAGTGAAAATGTCCCTTTATCTTGTTAGATTGTCGAAATGTGTAGGAAAATATTGGTTGAAGATTTCTGAATATTAAATATAATAAGAAAATAAGAGGTGATTCAGGTGTCAGAAAAATTAATAACAAATCAATTTAATCTAACAAAAAAAGGACTTGAGACAAGGGAAAAGCTGTTACAGGCTGCAGAAACAATTTTTGGGCAGAAGGGATACTATGAGGCATCTATTGTCAACATTACTCAGGAAGCACAAGTTGCACATGGTACCTATTACAACTATTTCCCATCCAAAAAGGATATTTTCGATGAACTAATACGTGAGTATAATCGGGGACTGCGTTTAACCATCAAAGAAGAAATGAGTCATGCAAAAAACTTTGAAGATGCACAGAGAAAAGGATTTCATGCCTTCTTTAATTGGGTAAAAAATCGACCTAACTTATACAGTATTGTTCAACAAGCGGTAGTTGTAGATGCAGAGTTGTATCGATGGTATTATTCTAAGCTTGCCAGTGGCTTTCTAAAGAGTTTAACTGCTGGAATGGAGGCAGGAGAATTTAAAGAGATTGACAAAGAAACGGTTGCTTACAGTTTAATGTCCATTGGTCAATTTTTAGGAATGAGGTGGGTTTATTGGGAAAAGAAAGATTTACCAGAAGAAGTATTTGAAGCAGCTATGACATTAATATTTGATGGATTAAAGAAATGATGTTATATCTGATCAAAATCTTTTAATAAAAGAAAGGAGACCTTCTATGAAAGGTATTGCGTATTGGATTGAAAAGCATGCTGAAATCAATCCAAACCGTATTGCAATTATTTCAGAAACAGAAGAAATATCGTATAAGGAATTAAATGGAAAAATTAATCAGACTGTTGCTATTTTAGTACAAAATCTTCGAGTTCAAAAAGGTGATCGAATAGCGATCCTATCTCAAAATAGAGTGGAATATATTCTCTTGTTATTTGCAATCGCAAAAATACAATGTGTTGCTGTTCCACTCAATATTCGCTTAACTGAAAATGAATTAGTCTATCAATTAAATGATAGTGGAACTACACTACTATTTGCCGAGGAGCCTTTATATTCATTGGGAATCTCATTGAAAAAGAAAACTCCAATCCAAAATGTGGTTGAGATCGAAGCTTTGTCAAATGAGGTCCAACAGTTATCATATGCCTTCGACGAAATCAATGAAGACGAACCCTACATTATTTGCTATACATCTGGAACAACCGGGAAACCAAAGGGTGCTGTATTAACTCAAAGCAACATGTTCTGGAACGCAATCAATAATGCCATCCCACTTGATTTAACTTCAAATGACCGCTCCATAGTTCTGCTCCCTCTGTTTCATATTGGAGGCATTGGACTATTTGCCTTTCCTACCATTTTTGTTGGAGGTACGGTTGTAATTCCGGGTAAATTTGATCCTGAAAAAGTCCTAGCTATGATCGAACAGTATCAAGTAACAATAGTAATGGGAGTACCATCGATTCATCATTCACTACTGAACTCTCCAACCTTTGAAAAGACGAATCTTAAATCCGTACGTTGGTTCTACAATGGTGGTGCACCTTGTCCCCATAGTATCATCAAAGCTTTCCTAGATGGGGGGTTCTTATTTGGTCAAGGATTTGGTATGACTGAAACTTCTCCAACTGTGTTTTTACTATTAAAGGAAGATGCGCGTAGAAAAATAGGTTCTATAGGAAAACCTGCCCTGTATTGTGAGTTCATGCTAGTAGATACATTGGGAAACCAGGTTGGTACAGGAGAAGTAGGAGAACTCATAGTTAGAGGTCCAAATGTCATGAAGGAATACTGGCAAAATCCAGAGGCAACAAAGGAAACAATAAAGGACGGTTGGCTTTATACAGGTGATCTTGCGTATACAGATGAAGAGGGCTTTGTCTTCATTGCTGGAAGAAAAAAAGAAATGATTATATCTGGTGGAGAAAATATCTATCCTTTAGAAGTTGAACAAGTAATTGGCAAATTAGATGAAGTAAGCGAGTGTGCAGTTGTTGGAACTCCGGATAACTATTGGGGAGAGGTTCCAGTTGCTTTTGTCGTATTAAAGGATGGGCATGTATTGAAGGAAGATGATATTACTGAACATTGTAAGCGCTTCCTAGGAAAATATAAAGTTCCTAAACGGGTTCAATTTTTAAATGAATTGCCGAAAAACGCCACTGGGAAAATTCAAAAGACTCTCCTTGCCATTAAGTCATAAGATAAAGTCTTCACTTAAAAATGCTATATCTATGACCCATTATCAGTAAAGAAAATCTATATCACACAATGATTGAAGATAGGAAGACAAAGGATAGGAGGTTCAATAGGATGTCAATCTTTTCTGTAGGACAGCAGGCTTCATGTAGTAAGACAATAACTGAAGCAGATATCGTTCTTTTTGCTGGACTAAGTGGTGATTTCAATCCAATCCATATAGACAGTGAATATGCAAAGAATACTAGATTTAATCAGCGCATTGCACATGGATTGCTGACCTCAAGTTTATTATCTCAATTACTAGGAATGTACCTACCAGGTAAAGGGTCAGTATATATGGAGCAAAGTCTTCGTTTTAAGGCTCCTGTTTTTATCGGAGATACGATTACAGCAACGGGTACAGTACAAAAATATAATGAAGAAAAGAGAATTCTACAGCTATTAACCGAATGTAAAAATCAAAAACATGAACTAGTTCTAACTGGCAAAGCAGTGATGAAGGTTCCTTATGAAGGAGAGTGAAGCTAATGGATAATATAGGAATTGAAGAGATTAATACATTTTTTCCTAAAGAGATACAATCAGCTGCTTTTTTATCAAAGAAAACTGGAATTCCGAAGAATGTTATTATCGAGAAGTTTGGTTTATATCAAAAGCATGTGGCAGATGAAACGATGCAGTCATCTGATTTAGCCATAGAGGCAGCTAGACCCATATTGGAAAAAATCGATCCATTGTCAATCGATGTTTTAATATATTTCGGTAGCCCTCATAAAGATTATTATGTTTGGCCGATTGCCCCAAAAATACAGCACGAATTGGGGGCCAAAAATGCTTATGCCTTTGAAATCATGAATGTTAGCTCCTGTTTTCCTATCGCATTAAAAGTAGCCAAGGATATGTTGAAATCTGACAAAACCATTCAAGCAGTTCTATTAGTTGGAGGATGTAAGGAATCTCAAATAATAGATTATGAAAACCCTCGTTCACGCTTTATGTTTAATTTTGCAGACGGTGGATGTGCAGCATTAGTGAAAAGAGGGGCAACTAAAAGTGAAATTTTAGAAAGCTCGATTATGACTGATGGCTCCTTTCACGAGGATGTTCTTGTTCCAGCTGGGGGTTCAAAGTATTTTACTAGCTTTGAAACAGTTGAAAAGAATATGCATTATATCGATGTACCTAATCCTCAAAGTATGAAGGAGCGTCTCGACCCAGTTTCAGTTCGGAACTTTGAGACTGTCATTCGTCAATCTCTGAACAAAAGTAGATTATCAACGAAAGATATTAATCTACTTCTTCCTCTTCATACAAAAAGATCAATGTTTATGAGCCTCTTGAGTTCATTGGAATTAGAGGAGGAACAGACCGTTTACTTAGACCACTATGGGCATATGTCTGCATTGGATCCTTGTGTAGGTCTACATATTGCGGCAAAGCAAGGAAGGATAAAACCAGGCGATATTGCTGTAACGGTTAGTGCAGGTACAGGCTATACCTGGGCATCCACAGTTCTTCAATGGAAGGGATAATAGGGAATATAGGGGTAAGGAAGAAATGAATTATAAAGTTTGAAAGGGGAATTGTCATGATTAGTATAAAAAAAACTTGGAGCAGATATGTGCTGGTTGGAAGTATGATTGGATCTCTTCTTTTAACGGCTGCTTGTTCTAATGAAAAAACGAGTTCAAAAGATGAGAGTATTAAGGTTGGTGTTTTGGCTTCTATTACGGGGCCGCTTGAAAGCTACGGTAAACAAACGGTTCAGGGATTTGAACTTGGATTAGATTACGCAACTGATGGTACCAATAAAGTATCTGGCAAAAAGATTGAATTTATTGTTGAAGATACAGAAACAAAACCAGATGTAGCAGTGAAAAAGGCAACAAAACTTTTAGAGGAGGATGAAGTTGACTTTTTAGTCGGTTCTTCTAGCTCAAGTGATACATTGGCTGTATTACCACTTGCGGAGGAATATGAAAAGGTTATGGTAGTTGAACCTGCTGTTGCAGACAGTATTACGGGGGAGAACTGGAATCCTTATATCTTTAGAACAGGGAGAAACTCATCACAAGATGCTCTTGCAGGGGCAAATGCCATTTCCCGTGAAGGGGTAAAGATTGCGACTTTTGCTCAGGATAATGCCTTTGGAAGAGAAGGTATTGCGGCGTTCAAAAAAGGAGCTGAAAAATTGGGTGCCAAGGTCATTAATGAACAATACGCAGATGCTAACTCCACAGATTTCACTGCTAATATACAAAACATCATCAATTCAAAACCAGATTATCTCTATATCGTCTGGGCTGGATCAAACTCCCCATGGAAGCAACTAAAAGACATGAGACTTGAGGATCATGGAATTAAGATATCTACCGCTGCACCCGATATTGCATCTCTAAAGACGATGAATGCCCTTGTTGGAATGGAAGGCTTTGCAATTTACTACCATACATTGCCTAATAACAAAATAAATGATTGGTTAGTTGAAGAACATAAAAAACGATTTGAAGAAACGATTCCGGACCTTTTCACAGCCGGTGGTATGACAGCAGCGATTGCTATTGTTGAAGCTTTAAAAAAGACTGAAGGAAAAACTGACTCAGATACATTAATTAAAAAAATGGAAGGAATGGAGTTTGACACTCCAAAGGGAATCATGAAATTCCGTCCAGAGGATCATCAAGCATTACAAAGTCTCTATTCTATTAAGCTGGAAAGACAAGATGGGATTGACCATCCTGTGCCTATTCTTATAAAAGAATTAACCAAGGAACAAACGGAGCCACCTATTCAAAATAAATAAGGTAATACACATTGGTTAAACCATTTTAAAGGCAAGAGGAGACTAACATGTCTCCTCCTGTTATTAAATAATCGGTAATAAAGGTGGAGGATGAGAGATGGGAAACCTATTAGAATGTAGGAATCTTTCAATTACTTTTGGAGAACATTGTGTGATCCAGAATCTGAATTTTAATGTTCCAAAAGGGAGTTTTGTCTCAATCATTGGGCCAAATGGGGCTGGAAAAACAACTTTATTTAATTTATTAAGTGGTGAGCTTTCCCCAACAAAAGGTGATATTTATTTTAAAAATCAAAATATCACGAAATTTTCAGTTCCTAATCGAACGCGTTTAGGGATAGGAAGATCCTTTCAGCTTACAAATGTTTTTCCTGATTTAACTGTCCTTGAAAATGTTAGACTTGCCATCCAGTCTGTTTATAATGATTACTACAGTTTTTTTACTAGACCTTCACATTACCGTAAACAGCAGGAAGAGGCAAAGGAATATTTAAAAACGGTTCTACTTCAAGGGAAGGAAGATATACTTGCAAAAAATCTAGCCCATGGTGAGAAAAGAAAATTAGAAATAGCGATGATTTTGGCATTGAAGCCAGATTTGCTTTTACTTGATGAACCGACAGCAGGGATTTCTTTAGAAGAGGCTCCTGCCATTTTACAAGTGATCGAAAATATTAAAGAAGAAAAGAATAAAACGATCGTATTAATTGAACACAAAATGGAGATGGTCCTCCATTTATCAGATTCTCTAGTTGTATTGTTTCATGGGGAATTATTAGCCGAGGGAGAACCATCCGTTATCATTAATGATGAACTAGTGCAGTCGGCATATTTAGGAGGGCTACATAGTGACTCTATTAAAAGTAGATAATATCGAAATGTATATTCAACAGTTTCATATATTACAAGGTGTCTCTTTTGAAGTGAAGAAAGGTTCCGTTACTGTACTATTTGGAAGAAACGGAGCCGGAAAAACTACAACATTGCAAACAATCCTTGGACTTCATTCAACTACTAAGGGAGCTATTTATTACAATGGTGAGAAGATCAACGGTTTAAACACACACGTCATTTCTCGGAAAGGCATAGGTTATGTACCAGAAAATCAGGGGATTTTTCATGATTTAACAGTGGAGGAAACATTCGCTTTAGCAAAAACAAAAAGAGGGGAACATATAGAGGAAAAAGCCGAATGGATGCTCGAGCTTTTTCCAGATTTAAAGAAGTTTTGGCGGAAAAAGAGTGGATTATTAAGTGGCGGTCAGAAACAAATGCTTGCTATTTCAAGGGCTTATATAAATTGTAATGACTTGATGCTGATTGATGAACCGAGTAAAGGGTTATCCCCAATCATGGTTGAGAAGTTAATGGAATCTATCAATCTTATGAAGGAAAAGCTAACGATCCTTTTAGTTGAACAAAATTTCCTAATGGCTAGTCAAATAGGAGAATATTATCACATTATTGACGATGGAAGAATTGTCCATCAAGGTGATATGAACCGACTTATAGATGACAAAGAAACATGCAGAAAATATCTAGGAATTGCTTAGTATTAAAAGGAGGTAATGATGGTTGGATGGATTCGTTAACCTTACCATTAATGGGCTTTCGACAGGTATGTTGATTTTTTTATTGGCGTCAGGGCTCTCGTTAATTTTTGGATTGATGAGTGTACTGAATTTTGCACATGGTGGATTGTTTGCTTGGGGAGCTTTTACGAGCGTATGGTTGTATAGAATGACTGAAAACTTCCTTATTTCAATAATTGGGGCAGTTTTGATTGGGATGTTGCTTGGGTGGTTTTTGGAAAAAGTACTGATTAGACCTGTTTATGGGAATCATGTTCGTCAGTTACTCGTTACCCTTGGTGGGATGCTTGTCCTAAGTGAATGTCTTAAATTAATTTGGGGTCCAAATCCCATTCAAGTAAACCTTCCTCAATGGCTGCAAGGAAGTATAATGCTGAACGATATTACTGTTATTAAATATCGCATATTTGTAATCGTTATTGGAATTCTAATATATTTAGGCCTGCTACTTTTATTGAAAAAAACAAAAATTGGGCTGATGATTCGTGCTGGGGTTAATGATCGAGATATGGTTCAGGCCCTTGGTATTAATATTAAATTAGTCTTTTCATTTGTTTTTTTACTAGGTGCTGGAATGGCATCATTGGGTGGTTCTTTACTAGCTCCATATTCCGGTGTTATCTTTGCGGATATGGGAATGCAATATGCTATTTTAAGCTTTGTTGTGGTCATTATCGGGGGACTTGGAAGCGTCCAAGGTGCAGCTGTTGCTTCACTTATAGTGGGAATCTTGGGGTCTTTTGTAGCATATTATCTTCCTGATTTATCCATGTCAATCAATATGCTCATGCTTATCAGTGTTTTAATATTTAAACCAACAGGACTGTTTGGTGAAAAAGGAGTGAGCTAGTGGTGCAAATACTGTCAAAAAGAATTCCAATGATTGTAGGAGTAATGATATTCATATGCTTACTTATGCTTCCCTTTGCCAATGATTCTAGAAGTATGCTTATATTATTTACCCAAATTTTTATTTTTGCTATTTTTGCAATGAGTTATGATATTCTACTTGGTTATACAGGAATTGTGTCATTTGGTCATTGTATGTTTTTTGGGATAGGTTCATATAGTGTGGCTATCATGTTGGATAAAAATGAGCCTACATTGAGTAGCGTATTGATTGGTCTAGGTATTTCGATTGTATTAGCTGCCTTAATTAGCTATATGATTGGCTTACTGTCATTAAGATTAAAAAGTCATTTTTATGCTATGCTTACTTTGGCAATTTCACAATTATTTCTTATGACAGCTGAAAAATGGAGGACACTGACTCATGGAGGGGATGGCTTTACCTTCCGGGTACCGCATATTTTTAGTGACCGGCTTTCATTGTATTATGTTTCATTAATAACTCTTGGTCTAATATTTTTGTCTCTTTGGATATTTACCCATTCAAACGTGGGAAGAGTGTTGCGTGCAATATCTCAAAATGAGCGGCGTGTAGAGGCAATGGGCTTTAAGACCATCCATTACAAAGTCATCTCGAGTATTGTTGCTGGGGTAGTTGCTGCAGTAAGTGGAGGTTTATATGTATTAACCTTACGATTTGTAAATACATCAGTATTTTCGGTAGAAATTACATTGGATGCACTTTTAATGACCATGATTGGTGGAATTGGTACCCTTATAGGGGCTATCCTTGGTTCGGGGATGATAGAATATATTCAAGATGTACTTTCAAAACTGGCGATGGATTACCCAATTTTTGAGAGATGGAATATTTTTCTTGGTATTCTATATGTGATTGTTATCCTTGGTTTTCCAACAGGAGTAGTTGGGGCAGCAAAAACATTGTATTCTAAGAAAGAAAAGAACCAAAGGAAAATCAAGAAAAAAGAGCAGGTTGTGGGACAGTAATAACCTTTCTTATCATCAAACTCATCTTTTTCACCAAAAACCTACCACATAGACTAACCGCCCCCACTAAATTCTTCCATTGCGTTAGAGGGGAAATTATATTATTATTAATTCACTAGCTGCTTTGTTCGTAAGCTTAATAAGTTTTAACCTTTATGCTGTAATAGGGAGTTTCAGATTGAAACAGGAATGACATGCATCTGTCTATATGACAAGGATGACAAGCAAGAATGTTTCTGCGAACACCCACTTTGAGGAGTGGTGGTTTAAAACTTTCTATATTTGATTACGGCAAAGGCGGCTACTACATATTTGAAAATAAAAAGCTCCGTTATGGGGCTTTTTTTTATGAGTTGCATTATTTCAATTTAAAGCATCTCCTTCGTTTTGTGAAAACTTAATAAGTAATTGGAATTCTATCCTGAAATAATTGTGATAATATGCCTGTTCCCTTATCCCTATGAAATTATGAAACTTTCGGTAACTTTGGTAAAATAGTTCCATTTGAGGTTGAAACAAGAAAAGGAATAGAATATTATGGAATATAGAGATTGTATTTAGATTATATTTATTTGTATTCTTGTATAATTATTCTGAATCGTTTGGTTTATATATTTAGAAAAGGCCTTTATTACTGGTTTAAAGATAACTAAATGAATAACTCTTATACTTTATAAGATCGAAACGCTCTCATATAATTCTTACTTGTATTAATTATTATTAGATAACAGTTATTTTCAATACCATTTGAGAACATAGGTTGGACAAGGTGGGGTGTGGGTAAGTAATGAAGGATATTATTCAATCAAGTTTATCAAATATTGCGATAATATTTTTAATGCACCTATGTCTCGACATGTTAATAAAAAGGAGAAGAAAAAAGGATTGGGATTTTTTTCCGGTATCGATGATTGCGGTTATCTCTGTAGCTGTCATTCTTATGTTTTATCTTCCTATTAAATATGGTGGTTACAGTTTAGATTTAAGAATGATACCACTTATCTTATTTGCCTATAAATGGGGCGGTAAATATGTGATTCCTGCTGTTTTCATAACCTCACTTTGGAGACTAGGAATGGGAGGAGACGGAGCCATACCAGGGGTCATTTTCGGATTGATATTACCAGTATTCGCAGGGATCATTTTTAGAAAAATGGTCATAGAATCACCGAACATCAAACTTCCCACACTCTTTTGGTTAATATTAACCGGATGGTTCATTTGTGATGTACCAGTTATTTTTTTCGTACCGGATGGGTTAGCAGTTTTTACTGAAATTGTATTTATTCGACTGGTATCTTTTCTATTGACCGGTTTTACATTAAATTTCTTTATTACAAATACTGAAAAAGAATTACGAATGAGGGACAAACTAAAGTATTATGCGGAAAGAGACCCTTTAACAGACCTTTTCAATATTCGTTTTTTTGAGACGAATGTTAAGTCGTATTCTTTTTCCAAAAAATATAAATATATCATAATGATTGACATCGATCATTTTAAACCAATTAACGACACGTATGGACATTTAAATGGCGATTTTATATTAAAAAAGGTTGCAAGTGTGATTTCTGAAACCACCAAGAAGCACGCAAAGGTAGATACGATTATTGGGAGATATGGTGGGGAAGAATTTATTATTTTTGCTGGTGCTCTTTTCAAAAGTGATATGATTCGATTGGTTGAGGACATACGCATGGACATGGAAAAAACAACCTTCTACACAGAAGACCTTGCGCATAGAATCAAACTTACTGTCTCTATTGGGGTATCCAATCTACCTGACTATTCACGACTACACGATGCTATCGAACAAGCTGATCAGTCACTCTATAAGTCCAAGAAAAACGGCCGTAACCAAGTAAATTACGTTGAGTTGGACAACTGTGAGAGGAGTCGTGTTTCAGAAAGTGAGAAATCAGGAACGGACACCTTATCCCAATTGAAAAATGGACAGTTAAGACAATTACTTATGGAAAAATCATGATGATTAATGTACATAATAGAGGTAAAAGCTTTGAAAAATATTACGAAAATGCTTGGTGAGAACCGAGCGTTTTTCATTTTAATAAAAAATCTTACGTTCGATGAGGGGGAAATGAGAATGACTATGATTGAAAAAGCCATTCAATTTGCAGCAACTGCCCATAGGAAGCAGACTAGAAAAGGGACTGAAATCCCTTATATTACGCATCCGTTTGCAGTTGGAATGCTGCTGCAAAAGGCCAATTGCTCGGATGAGGTAATTGCAGCGGGAATTCTTCATGATACGATTGAGGATACGGAGACTACGTATGAGGATTTAACCGAGGAATTTGGAGCATTGGTTGCCAATCTAGTCCGTGCTGCATCCGAACCCGACAAAAGCTTGCCTTGGAAAGATCGTAAACAGCATACAATAAATTTTCTTAAAGAAGCGAGCCTAGAAGAAATTCAAGTCATCACTGCAGACAAATTACATAACCTAAGTAGTATTAGAGACGACCTGGAAGCAATCGGAGAAGAGACGTGGAATCGATTCAAACGAGGGAGAAACGACCAGCATTGGTATTATGCTAGTATCGTGAAAGCCATTGCACCTTTAAAGAACGAATTTGTGTTAATAGGGAAGCTGGAAAAAGTAGCAAAAGAGGTTTTTGGGGAAATAGGGTAGTTGAATAGATAACTTTTTTTATGGAAATTGCGCTGATGTTATTGTGGAGAATTGTTCTTCAGAATGATCAGTATTAATTAAGCCTTATTTTATTAAATCAAGTACGGATAGGGCTAGAGTCGGCGGGACAAATCACCTGTCCCTTCGTCCCAGACACTCCAACCCCAGTGCCTTATTGTGAGACGTGTAAAATCTCATATACTGTAAGGTGTTCAATTGATTCGATTGTTGGTTTTTCTTGATAAAAACTAAATTGACTATAGCCCCATTTATCTGGATTATAAACTAATAGGTCCCCTAAGCTTCCTTCTGCTTTTTTTACAAAGTGATGTCCTGTTTGAAATAATGGATTGACTAACGATTTACTTTCAGGAATATTTCCCGCATATTCAACGACATATCTACTCTTGTGAAAATCTTTGTCCAGATTCATAGAAAAAGGAACACCGATATTTATCTGTTGCCACCCAAATGAATCTAAAATATTGTCATAAAAACCCTCAAAGATAAACTGGTTCATGCCTTGTGACTCTTTCCAAATATATAATGGAGCATAGCAATTATATAAATTTCCATTTTTCCCTGCCTCGGTGATTAAATAGGCTTTAAAATGTAGACCCGGAAATCCATCTGTCTTATGTCCATTGGCTTGAACTCTTTTTCTAATTATCTCCATATCATAATCCCTTGGTAGTACAATTTTATATTGCATTCCAATCATGTGGATCACCCTCCTTCTTCCTTATAATTGAATCATATCTCTCGTTTAATAAAACGTAAAATAGGTATTAATGATGCATGATATCATTTAAAATGATAGGTAACAAGGAGTTGATTGTATGGAAATAAATGACCTAATCATTTTTCAAACAGTTGTGAAAGAAGGCTCAATAAGTAAAGCGGCTAAAGAACTAGGCTATGTTCAACCCAATGTCTCCGAAAGAATCAAAAAATTAGAACAAGAGTTAGAAACTTCACTCCTACAAAGAAACAACAAAGGAATTTCTCTTCTTCCATCAGGAGAAATTCTATGCAACTATACTGAAAAAATACTAAAACTGTTAGATGAAGCAAAAAAAGAAATCAAGAAGTCACATGAGTTATATCGAATTGCGACAACCCAATCGATTTTGGCTAATTATTTAATTAACCGTATAAATGATCATTTTCAAAACTATCAAATCTTTATGGAAAATAGCCTACAGCTGCAGCAGTTGCTAAAACAACAGAAGGTAGATATGGTTATAACTTATGGAAATTATCACGACCCAGCATTTCAAAAGGTATTCAGTTCAACAATTTTGATGGCCTTACAAAAGGCTAAAGGAAAGCCTAATATTGATTTTTCGAAGGAGTACTTCTTTGTAAGCAATGATCCACAATGCCCATTTAGGAATTATACTATTCAATTCATGGAGGGGCATGGCCTTTCAAAAAGTAATCTTCATCTAGTAGATTCCTATTCTCTTATTCAAGAATTTGTTGCACAAGGGAAGGGCCTTGCGTTTTTACCAATACAAAACGAACCATTGGAAATCGTAGAAGAGGTTCAAGAAGACAAAGTACCTTTAAATTTTTATATCCCTAGGACATCAGAAAAAATAATACCTAGTGAGCTGTTTGAAGAAGGATAAAGGAAAATGGATTACTTGAGATACGTTGGAGAGGTTAGTTATTCAGAAAAATATTTATTAAAATCATTTTAGGATATTACAACAAAGAACCCATACTGAAGTTATATTTTTTACATTTCAAATTCAGATGCTATAGAAGAACAGAAAAATGGGACATTTGGTGGGAAAACTTCTATTAAAAGAGCCGCATTTTTTCTTACGCTTAAAAGTTACAATACACCATTGTCTTAAAAGTTCTTGTTCCCGGTGTGCCAATAATTATCTAAGAAATAGTAACGCATCTATTTTGTTTAGTATTAAAATGATATTGTAGAAACTTATCAACATGAACACCAAAAATTGTGGCCGATGGACAATAAAACCGTCTCCAAATCTCATTGAGGTGGTAACCATGAAATCTATCCCAAATTTATTATCAATAAGTAGAATCCTATTTTCTTTAATGATGCTTTTGGTAGAACCGTTAGGCCCGGTCTTTTTAATCCTTTATCTAATATGTGGATTGACTGATATGTTAGATGGATTCATCGCACGGAAGACAGGGACAACAAGCATCTTCGGCGCTAAACTTGATTCAATTGCTGATTTAACGATGATTGTGGTGTTGCTCATTATCTTAATTCCAATCATAAAGCCTTCCACACCAATTATTAGTTGGATTATAGTCATTGGATTAATAAGAATCACTTCAATGATGATTGCTTGGCTCAAGTACAAAACCTTTGCAAGCATTCACACCTATGCAAACAAAATCACAGGCCTACTATTATTTTTATTTCCAATCATGCTTCCCGTAATATCAACAACTGTATGGATGAATATTATTTGTTCTGTAGCAACCCTTTCTGCATTGGAAGAGATAATGATCCAACTAACATCAAGTAAATTACATTTAAATAGGAAAAGTGTATTTTTAAAATAATAACCATATCCAAAGAGGTAAAGGTTTTTTGCTGGATAATCAAGATAAATCCACTCCCCCAGATTTATCTGCCAAAAAGGAGGATACCCATGAATAGTCCAATTTAAAAACCCCCATTAGAAAAGATTTAACAAAATGGGGGATAAAACATGATATGGAATAGAAATTTCACGTTATTACTTTTAGGACAATCGGTAGCTAATATAGGGGATATTCTCTATGTAGTTGGTGTCATTAGCACCATTTATTCTATAACGGAATCGGCATCAGCAGCAGCGCTTGTTCCATTTATCGTGTCTACATCGATGTTCCTTTCGAGCCTATTTACACCGCTTTTAATTGGTAAAGTCAATCTAAAATGGCTGTTGACTTGCTCGCAAATAGGGAAAACAATCATTCTTTTTATTGTGGGCATTGCTATGGTAAAAATAACGCTAGCTAACTTATACTGGTTATTTATCTTAATCAGTCTGATTGCGTTTCTTGATGGCTGCTCCAATCCCATTAGACAAACCTTGATTCCACATTATGTGAAAAAAGAACACCTTATCCAAGCAAATGGCTTAGTAGAAACATTCTCGCAAGTTATTCAAGCTGTTATGTGGTTTGTTGGTAGCTTGTTCTTATTGGTTATGAATTCGAATCAGCTGATTTGGTTTGTTGGAGGACTATTCCTTCTGTCAAGTTTCATGTTGAGCTTCCTGGAGAATGTTATCTATGAAACCCAACAGTCAGAAGGGCAGATTAAACAATTGAAAAGGGGATGGGAAACACTATCTCAAACTCCTGTTCTCAGAAAAATGGCCTCTATCTATTTTCTCGAAACCATCTCAGGAACAGTATGGATTGCTGCCATTTTATATGTTTTCACTAGCGAGATTCTCCATGTCGGTGAAAAATGGTGGGGATTCATTAATGGGGCTTACTTTGTAGGTCTAATGATTGGTAGCATGTTTTGCATCAGATTTTCAACCTTTATTGAAAAAAATCTCGCTTCCTTTATATTTACAGGCTCACTTGCATCCTCTATGATAACCATTCTTTTTGGATTAAATAGTATTCCTGTGATCTCGCTTTTCCTTTCCATTGGAATCGGGATGTTTGCTCAAATCAAAATGATTCCTCAACAAACCGTGATTCAAACCAGTGTTTCGATTGAACAGCTTTCAACGGTTTACACTTCTTTAGGAGCTATAGAGACTGGAATATTTGGTCTCGGATCTTTCATCATGGGTATTTTAACTGATTTAATGGGAGTGAGGATCGTATTTGTGATAGCTGGGGTTTTACTTGGGGTTGTGACAATCATTGTTTATAAGCATAAAAGGTTGTTTTTATCGTCACAATATCAACAATGATTATTAACGTAACATTTTTTAAAGGCTCCTGGAATCAGCAGATCCAGGAGCCTAATCTTGCCATATGATAAGTCTTATAACTTTGCTAATCATGGCGATGACGAAGCTTATAAATGAACGTCGCAATAATTGCGGAAGGCCAATTGATGAAACTTCCCTGCATGTTAAAATTTAACTGCTGCATTTCAAAGCTCATATCATCAATGATTTGTTCATTCGTTTGTTTTTTCTTCTTCTTCAATTCCTTCATTTCAGAAATGTATTGATATTGAAGAGGAATCATAGCCAGAATATAGAGAACAATGACAGAGCCAACAATCCAGTAAAGAATATGCATGAAGATCAGTCCTCTTATATATTTTTAATAATACAGATACGAATGAATGAAGAGAAAGGTTTCGAATATTTTAGATAATATTTATAATTTTTAAATTATATAGAAAAAAAGGTGACTGACCAAAAGTAAAAAATGGTTGGGGCAGTCACTTTTTAAAAAGGCATGAGTGTTCGAATATACTTAAATAATACCAATCCCCATCTATTCATAGAGACTAGAACGAAAAGATCTGGTTGATTTCTTTCTCCATACATTGATCCGCTAGAAATAGAATTTGGTCATTTGCTTCAATAATTGTGTTTCCACGCGGAATGACAACTTCATCAGCATTTCTTAGGATGGAGATTAATACACATTTAGGGGGAATATTCAGATCTTTGATTTCTTTAGAAATAGCATTGGATTCCCCATTTACGGTTATTTTTGCAATGGAAAGATTTCCACGATTTAACTTCATTAAGGTTGCCACGTGTTCCATATCCATTTCTTCTACGACCATTTGGGCCATGATTTCCGCTTGGTTAATTAATACGTCAACACCCATATCACGGTTATAAAGCCAAGCGTTGCGAGGATTGTTCACTCTCGCAACGACTCGGGGTACCGAAAATTCAAATTTGGCAATGGTGGAGGCAACCAAATTCACCTCATCACTTCCTGCAACAGCAACAAGAACATCTGCTGTTTTGATGCCCGCTGCTTCTAACGTATTAGGGTCTGTACCACTTCCATGAATGACCCTTTCTTTAGAAAAATCCTTTACCAAGCTTTCGGCATGTGCTTCTTGATATTCTATAATCTTTATATTTAAAGCATTGTTTAAAAGTACCCGCCCAATATGTGCACCTGTTTGACCGCCGCCGATAATGATGACGTTCATACCGATTCTCCTCCTATTCTAGACCTAACATTATTTTTAGCTTATCAATTGAAGACCTGGCCACAATCAAATAAAGAATGTCCTGACCTTCTAAAACGGTACCTGTCACTGGGATAAAAGCTTGATTATCACGAACAATAGTTACTATTTCGACTTCACCGATCCTTCTTAATTCACTTAACGGATGGCCAATAAGAAGTGGGGGAGTTTCGATTCGAATCATCTCGACGTCACCATTTTCATAACTCCAAACGCTGTCTAATTGGTTATAGCTTAATAATTCAGATACCTTGTGAACTCCCCATATAATAGGGGAAATGGTCTGAATCCCAAAGCTTTGATAAATATCAGCCTTTCTTGGGTCGTATATCCTTGCGATAACCCTAGGGACCATGTATTCATTTTTGGCCACTCGGGCTAACAAAGCATTGGTTTCATCACTATTCGTACAAGTTATGACGGCATCAACCATATGGATGTTAACTGATTCCAAGACCTCTTTATCAATCCCATGTCCAACTATGGTTTCGCCATGGAAGGCATTGGGAAGCTTTTTAAAAGCCTCTGACTTTTTATCAATTAGAGTAATCTCATAGCCTTTTGTCTGTAGATGAATCGCTAACCAAGCACCCAGATAACCACATCCAACAATAATGACCTTCATGATCTTCACCCTTTTCCATTATTATCGTTTCACCCTAGTGTCGTGCCAATCTTCTGGTAAAAGCCTTTCGAATTTCCTCAATCAATAAAATTATCGGTGGAATACAGAAAAGGAGTACCCAGCCTTTCATACCAATTGGTTCTGTTCCAAAAACCTTTTGTAATAAAGGAACATGCATGATCAAGGCAAGGAAAGTGACTTCAGATGCAATCCCAATGTTTACAAGAGGGTTTTTCCAGAGTCCTTTCTTAAAAACGGATTGCTTTTCTGTACGACAGTTTATCACTGCACCAATTTGGCTAAAAACGATTCCGGCTAGGGTCATTGTTGTTGCCATTTTATAAATGGTGCTGTCTTCTGATGCGAAGTCTCCTGATGAGAAACCATGGGTGTAGTTGATAAAGAAATAAGCACTCATGGAAACAATAGAAGCTAAAAGGCCATACCAACAAAACGCCTTAATAATAATTCCTTTGTTTAATAATGGTTCCTTTAAATTTCTTGGAGGCTTGTTCATAATCCCTTTTTCTGGTTCTTCTGAGCCTAAGCCTAATGCGGGTATTAAATCGGTTCCTAAATCGATAAATAATATCTGCATGATTGTTAATGGCAAGGGAATGGCTCCTTTCGAAAATAAGAAAAACGCTGAAGGGACAGCCTCTGGCATATTACTATTTAATATATAAAGTAAAAACTTCCGAATATTGTTGTAAACCGCACGACCTTGTTCAACCGCATGGACGATGGAGGCAAAGTTATCATCGGTCAATATCATATCGGCTGCTTCCTTTGCAACATCAGTACCTGATATCCCCATAGCCACTCCAATGTCTGCCTTTTTTAGAGCAGGAGCGTCATTGACGCCGTCTCCTGTAACCGCGACTACTTCTCCCATTCTTTGTAAACTATCCACCACGCGGTATTTTTGCTCAGGGGCGACCCGGGCGAAAATAACCTCCCCTTTTAGTGCTGAGCTTAATTCTTCGTCAGACATTTTTTCTAGTTCAATTCCTGAGATGACATGGGGATGTTCGCCAACTACCACTCCAATTCTTTTGGCAATACTTTCAGCTGTTAATCCGTAATCACCCGTAATCATCATAATCCGAATCCCAGCACGGTGGCATTTGGCTACAGCGTCAGCTACTTCCGGTCTAGGAGGATCTGCCATCACGACTAAGCCAATGAAGGTCATCTTTTTTTCGATATTTTCAGGTGTATAATCACTTAAATTAGATGGAATATCTGGGTCATCTTTTCCTATATAACGGACAGCAACCGCCAAAACACGTAAACCTAAACGGGCATAATTGTCATTTGCTGCCATCACGTTTTGTTTCATCATCTCTGTGAATGGTTGTATCTCACCATCCACGTATACCCACTCACATAAATCAGCAAGTTCTTTCGGAGCTCCCTTTGTAAAGGCAGCCCGATTTTTCCCGTTTACCGGCTGAATGAGTTGATGAATCGTTGTCATTCTTTTTCTTCTGGAGTCAAAATGCAATTCACGGACTCGAGGCAGTTCCTTTTGTAAATTTTCAACTAGAAGTCCAGCTTTTTCAGCAACTACTCCTAAGCAAGCCTCCGTTGGGTCTCCTAAAACGGTGTACCTTGAATTCTCTTGATTTGGTGGAACCACTCTTGCGTTGCTGCAAAGACTTGCCGCTGTTAAAATTAGTTTTAATGCTGAGTTAGATACTGAAGTAATTTCTTTTCCCTTATCTAAGATTTTCCCTACAGGAGCAAAGCCGGTGCCTGTGACCTCTAATTCTCGATCGGGCAGCCATATATGGTTAACGGTCATTTCATTCTGAGTTAATGTTCCGGTTTTATCTGTACAAATGACTGAGGTGCATCCCAACGTTTCGACCGATGATAGATTTTTCACAAGCGCATGCTTTTTCGCCATTCGTTTTACGCCCTGTGCCAAGGCAAGCGTAACGGTAGGGGATAAACCCTCTGGAATAAAAGCAACAATCATTCCTAAAGCGAAAATAAAGGATTCCGCTAAGGGATTTTTTACAAAGAAAATAGCAAGTAGGAAAAATGTAAGCCCAATAGCAAAGGCAATCAGTGAAATCTGTTTCGTTAAGCGGTTCAATTCTTTTTGTAATGGACTTAATTCATCCGATACATTTTGGGTTAAATTCGCGATTTTTCCAAACTCTGTTTCCATTCCGGTTTTAATGACCACTGCCTTGCCGGAGCCACTAGTAACCGTACTACCAGTAAAGATTAAATTGGGTGTTTCAAAGCTCGTTAAATCCTCCTGGTGAATAGCATCGGAAATTTTTCTCACAGGATTGGATTCTCCTGTTAGGGCAGATTGGTTGACCTGCATTTCACTTGATTGGATCAGACGGGAATCGGCTGCAATTTTATCTCCTTCTTCAACCAGCAAAATGTCACCAGGTACAAGTTCATCGGTAAGAATTTGCTGTTCTTTTCCGTCCCGTATGACCCTGGCATAAGAAGATAACATTCCCTTTAAGGCTTCTGTTGCTTTACTAGCCTGATACTCTTGAATGAAGCTAAATATCCCATTAATCACATTGACACACCAAACGGCAACACCTAATTCAGGCATTTGCGCAACAAAGGCAATTCCACCACTAATCCACAATAGAATGGCCATTAGTGAAGTGAAGTTAGCAAGAAACCTCAAATATAGAGATTTTCCCTGTTTTTCCTTAATAGAGTTTCTTCCATACTGATTGAGTCTTTGATTTGACTCCTCCGCTGTTAATCCATCTTCAGATGTTCGCAGCTCCTCTAATACTTGATTTGGAACCAATTTTGTTATCGTTAGTTCGAATGATTTTGCTTCATTTTTCACGTTCATCTTTAGTTCCTCCACGTAGAGATCAAATCTATAACTCTATTTTACCACTAAAAGTCAAAAAATTTTGTCTATAATAAGGCATTAAGAGGGAGAGTAGAAGGAATAGTAAGCATAATTTGCGGTAAAACGGTGGAATGTATATATCTTTCAAAGGGTGAAACCTTCCAATATAATCCAATAATAAAATAGAATTGTCATCTATTTTTATAATTTTTAGAAAAATTATTTGACTACAACCATATAAATATAGTATTTCTAGATAGAAGGATTATTTGAAAGTATTTTCCACTTCTATAAAAAGAATCCTTGGTCCTTCTTTTTTATCTTTTTCAGTAAATATGTTTTGAAATTGGGGGAGAAAAAAATGTCAAACATACCACCTATCCTTAAATCCTTAAGAATTCCAGTAATCGGATCACCACTTTTCATTATTAGTAATCCAAAGCTTGTGATTGAACAATGTAAGGCAGGAATTGTCGGCTCTATGCCAGCATTGAATGCTAGACCAGCCTCACAATTAGATGAATGGTTGGCCGAGATTACGGAGACGCTTGCTGATTACAATGCGAAAAATCCTGATCGTCCAGCCGCACCATTTGCGATTAACCAAATTGTACACAAATCTAATGATCGGCTTGAACATGATATGGAGCTGTGTGTAAAGTACAAGGTTCCTATTATTATCACTTCTCTTGGGGCACGCGAGGAGGTAAATGTTGCAGCCCACAGCTACGGGGCCACTGTGTTACATGACGTTATTAATAATAAGTATGCCCACAAGGCTATTGAGAAGGGAGCAGATGGTCTTATTGCCGTGGCCACTGGTGCAGGAGGACATGCAGGAAGCAAGAGTCCATTTGCTTTAGTTCAGGAAATCCGTGGGTGGTTTGACGGTCCACTAGCATTAGCAGGTTCTATTGCGAATGGGAAGTCAATTCTAGCTGCCCAAGCAATGGGTGCAGATTTTGCCTATATCGGTTCTCCTTTTATCGCAACACATGAAGCTCGTGCAGTAGAGGAATACAAGCGAGCAATTGTTGAATGTACATCTGATGATATTGTTTATAGTAATTTATTTACAGGTGTTCATGGAAACTATCTTGCTCCTTCCATTCGTGCAGCAGGCTTAGATCCTGAAAATCTTCCTGAAAGCGATCCATCCAAAATGAATTTTGGTGGAGATGGGAAAGCAAAGGCTTGGAAGGATATTTGGGGAAGCGGCCAAGGAATCGGCGTTATTAACGAGGTTACAGGTGCAGGAGAGTTTGTTGAAAAGCTCTATCAAGAATATATAGAAGCAAGAAATAATTTAATGAAAATAAGCGAAGTATTTGCTTAATGTTCTAAATTAAAAGTGGTGCTTACTCCTAATTTGGTTTTTAATAAAGGAGTAAGCATTTTTTATTATAGAAACAGGCGCCTACCCTCAAGGGATAGTAGGATCTTGTTTTTGGCTGACGTTATTATAATAGGAAAAGAGAAGGCAATAATTGAGAAGGGAATGAAAATGATGAAATACGAATGGAGAAAACAAGAGAAGAATTTTTATATCCCAAAACAAAAACCTGAAATTGTAACCATTCCGGAACAGAAGTTTTTCATGATAAACGGTAAAGGAAATCCAAATGAACAGGAATTTGCCGAGAGGATAGGTGTTCTTTATTCATTGGCTTATGCAGTCAGAATGATGCCGAAGCAAGGATACACTCCAAATGGTTATTTTGAATATACGGTCTATCCATTAGAAGGAATTTGGGACTTAACAGAAGAGGGGAGAAGGCAAGATCAATTAAATAAAGATGAATTAATGTATACAATTATGATTCGTCAACCTGATTTTGTTACAAAGGAAGTAGTAGAGAGAGCGTTCGGCCATGTAGAAAAAAAGAAGCCACATCCATTCCTAAAAGATGCATCATTTGGAACGTATCAAGATGGTTTATCCGTACAAATGCTTCATGTAGGTCCATTTGACGATGAACCTCAAAGCTTTGAGCTAATGAATGAATTTATTAAAAATAATCATCTTGAAAGAACTTCATTACAACATAGAGAAATATATATTTCAGACTTTAGAAAGGTTGAACCCGCAAAATTAAAAACTGTTTTGAGTATAAGGTTAGGAAATCAGACTGAAAATTAATAGCGGAGCGTCTGATTTTTGCTAGATCTGTAAATTCCATAAGTATTCTCGCTTATTTGCTAAACGCTTAATAATAATATATTTTTCTATAAATCTTATTTTTAATATAATAATCAAATGAATTAAACTAAATCTTTTCATACCTGAAAGTGATTCTATAAATAGCGATGATATCTTAGGCATGACCAGTGGATGGTTAACGATAATAAAAATAGAATATTATTGAAGGGGATAAAAGGAGAATTATTGAATGGAGAGAAGATTGGTAAAAGCAGGGATCTACGGTTTGTTGTTTGGATTGGCAACTTCTATCCTGTTTGTCGACATAAAGAGGTTACACAGATCAATAATGGTGAGTATATCACTACATATACACCTATATTTGAATACATAATATCTATCTTACGTATCGGTGTTATTGGCATGTTTTTTGGTATATTTATTGGTTGGAAGGGTTATGAAAAAAACATAAATCACAACAAGAAAAATCCTATTACTTTTTATTCTTTTTTGTTGCGTTTCTTATTTCAATGATTTTGATGATTGTTTTTAATTGGTAACAAAATATTTCTCTATAAATGGCGTTCAGCACGAAGGATGAATACCATTTTCTGGTGAAGTTATTATAGTATCAGAGCGGATTTGTTCATGAATATATCACAACAAAAAAAGTAATTACAGTGGGTTAACTGTAAAATAATATTAGATGCATTTCTTGCTAAAACCGAGGATGATGATTCATTGTCATTTGTTTTTATATTACTTACTTTGGAAGGGGGATTAGTTTATGATTGAATTTTTTAATGCTGCTTTTCCTTGGGTTGCTTTTGGATTAGCAATTGCTGTGGTTCTTACGTATAAGAACTCAAAAAATAAAACTAATGATGAGAAAAAGTAGATACCTAAATTTTGGATAACATCTAATGAAAAGCAATAGAATGCCACAGCATTCTATTGCTTATTTTTTATAGCTAACTAATTAAAAATCTGCATTACCTGGTGTACGAGGGAATGGGATGACATCGCGGATATTCTTCATACCTGTTAAATACATGACAAGTCGTTCAAACCCAATTCCATAGCCAGAATGTTTTGTACCACCGTATTTTCTAAGCTCGAGGTACCACCAGTAATCTTCTTCTGTCATACCAAGTTCTTTAATTTTATTGGCAAGGACTTCTTCTCTTTCCTCACGTTGGCTTCCTCCGATTAACTCGCCAATACCGGGAACTAATAGGTCCGTTGCAGCTACTGTCTTGCCGTCATCATTTGCTCTCATATAAAATGCCTTAATTTCCTTCGGATAGTCGGTTACAAAGACAGGGCGCTTGTAGATTTCCTCGCTAAGATAACGTTCATGTTCCGTTTGTAGATCTGTTCCCCATTCAACTGGATAGTCAAATTTCTTACCGGAGTTCTTTAATAATTCAACAGCTTCGGTATAGGTAACTCTTCCAAAGTCGGATTCCAATGCATTCTTCAATCTTTCAATAAGTGTTTTATCAATAAAGCTATTGAAGAAGTTCATTTCCTCAGGCGCCTGTTCAAAAACGTATTGAATGACATACTTGACCATTTCTTCCCCGAGGTCCATGATATCCGGTAATTCTGCAAAAGCAACTTCTGGCTCAATCATCCAGAATTCTGCGGCATGTCGTGCAGTATTTGAGTTTTCTGCTCTAAAGGTTGGACCAAAGGTATACACATTACGGAATGCAAGCGCAAAGGTTTCCGCATTTAATTGACCGCTAACGGTTAAGTTGGTCTCTTTGCCGAAGAAATCAGCACTGTCATCGACTTTTCCTTCTTGAGTTTTTGGAAGTTGGTTTAAATCCATT
Source organism: Bacillus massilinigeriensis (assembly GCF_900117315.1). Taxonomy (GTDB): domain Bacteria; phylum Bacillota; class Bacilli; order Bacillales; family Cytobacillaceae; genus Bacillus_BE; species Bacillus_BE massilionigeriensis. Next base: position 2,386,253 of record NZ_LT630337.1, on the reverse strand, counting down.
GAAGTTACACGGAACATTTCTCCGGCGCCTTCTGTATCGCTTCCTGTAATAATCGGAGTATGTACATACACAAATCCTTTTTCTTGAAAGAATTGATGAATAGCATATGAGGCAAGAGATCTTACTCTGAAAACGGCTGAGAAGGTATTGGCTCTCGGACGTAAATGCGCGATTGTTCTTAAATATTCAAGGGAATGTCTCTTTTTTTGTAAAGGATAATCTGTATCTGATAATCCTTCCACAACAATTTTAGTTGCTTTTATCTCAAAGGGCTGCTTCATTTCAGGGGTTGGAATAAATTCACCTTCTACCCTAACAGAAGAGCTAATAGGTAACTTCGTAATTTCTTTGAAATTATCAAGGGTATCCTCAAAAACAACTTGTACACTCTTAAAGAATGTTCCGTCGTTTACTTCCATAAAGCCAATGGTTTTGGAATCGCGAAGAGTACGAATCCAGCCTGAAATTTGAACAGTTGTGTCTTTAAAATTATCTTGATTTCTGAATAAATCTTTTACTACGGTCTTTATCATAAGTATCCTCCTTATGGTAATTCTTCACAATAAAAAAACCTTTTATCCCCAAAAAGGGACGAAAGGCTAACTTCCGCGGTACCAACCAAATTGTCATGATATGACCAACTTTAAAGCAAATATTGCTTAACCCAGTCAATTAACGTGCAGGTAACGTCTAAGCCTACTAAAGATATCCCTTTTGGTTAGAACTCAAAGGTGTTTTTCACTTATACTTCTTCGCCAGGTTCTCGCCGTCCCTGACACGCTATCAATTATACCAAAAATTACTTTTCTCTTCATCGTTTTATAAATATGTAGAAAAAATAAATCATTATTGTAATAAAATATCACAAAACATAATCCTTTGTCTAGATACGTTCGGAACGGGGTTTCATTAGAGGGTAGTAGAAGCAAATTACTATAACAAAAATTTATATGAAAAACTCGTCTATTTAACGGACGAGTTTTTGCATTTCTTATAGGTTTTAATGACACAAAACGATTACTCTATAGGGACTGGTTTGTGCGGGGGATACTTTTAGTGGTTGGACCATAAATAACCATTAATCCAGTCTTGAAGGATTGTTAGAAAAGTGTTGTCCATTTGTTTAGACTAGCCTGAGTAAAAGGGGTGAGAGGTTAATACCCTAGCTGATTGTGTAATCACCTAATATCAATTAGAAAATATTCCTGAAAGTAGGTAAATGCACATTTTGAGGGTACAAGTTGATAGGTAAATGACTATTGAATAGGATGTGATGAGAATTGAGTAGAGGAGAGTATCTAATGTATCCAAATTATCTTCAAATGTATGATTATATCCCATATAGTCAGGAATTGTATTGGCCTTCATATGATGAGTGGAATGATTATTCTGGAGCTTATGGTGAAAGAATATTTGGTGGGGGGTTCCCGCCATTCTCACCACCTGGTCAAGGCCCAACAGGAGGGCTTCCTCCATTTGGACCGCCAGGCCAAGGCCCAACAGGAGGCCAGCCCCCATTTGGACCACCTGGTCAAGGTCCAAATGTAGGACCACCAACTTCTGCCCCTCCTTCTTTTGTACCTCAACAACAAGCAACAGCATTTGCGGTTGATCCTGGAGGTATTAGAGGTTGCTTATTTAGGTTCACTTATGTATGGCTAAGAGGTTTTCAACAGTTCTGGTTCTATCCAACCTTTGTAGGTCGTACCTCTGTTGCAGGCTATCGTTGGACGGGATTTAGATGGATTTTTGCAGGAGTTAGCTTACGTCAGATTCAATCGTTTAGTTGCTTTTAAGGAAGCAGGGGACGGTTCCCCGCTTCCAAAAAAATACTTCAAACACACAAAAAGTAAATCTTGAATTGGACGTATATACACAAATTTAGTCTTACAACTTTCATTTTTTCCGACATTCATCATATAATGATAATAAGTTAATAAGGTTATCAAGAGTGAACGAGAGTACTGGCTCAATGACTTCACAGCAACCTGCCGAAAGTGGTAAGGTGCTCCATCCAGCAAAGCATTGCTTTGAATGATAACGTCGGACTATAAAGGCCCCTTGTTGCATTCACGCTTGCAACAAGGGGCCTTTTTTCTTGATGCCTTATTAAGAAATAAGGATAAAAGGAGAGGTTTGAAGATGAACGTACAAGGTTGGATTAGAGGGTATATGTCAAAATCAATGGATCATGAAAAATTCCTCCTTTACGTGGTGGAATTAATGGAAAAGGAGATGAAGGAATGGGATGAGACATTTTACGGCATTCTAATGAAACTATCGGACTATAGATTAGTGATTAAAAATAATGAGTCCTCCTATGAAGTTACTATAACAGAAAATGAACTAGCGACTCTTCAGGATAGAAGCCCGTTTTCTGTAGACAGGTATTTGTGGGAGCAATTAGAAAAACAGGGGCTAGAAATTAAAAGTGGATATGGGAATTACATCTACTATGTGTTTATCGATCGATTCGAGAAAAGAGGGAAGAACAAATAATCTTTTGAGATGACAGGGGTGTCACCGCAACAAGAGTAAAATAAATCCATAAACAAAAGGGAGATGATCAAATGAAAGATTGGAATCGATTATTTATTCGTCATGGGTTTATGGTGGAGGAGAAAAGCTTAAGGGTTTTTGATTGTATAGGGGAAACAGAAAAAAATATGGATTTTCTCTTAGAGGGATTAGAAAAGCTTTCTATTCAATATAGCTATGAAAATGACACTTTAACAATTAATGATGAACCAATTTCTGAAGACCGCTGGATAAAATGTCTCGATTTCAAATTTAGAGGTCGTGGAGAAGGGCTATGGTTTCGACCAGGGCAGGAAGAACCTAAAATAAGAGAGCTCGACACTTATATTGCTGGCGTTATTAGACAATTAAACCGACTCGGACTTCATACCAATATATGCTGTGACGGTCATGAAAAGACAAGACCATCCATAGGGTTTGCTGAGTGGGTTGAGATGGATAAGGTCAGTAGGGTATTTCAAGCAATTGGTATCGGTAGATTTTTCATTAGAAATCGTTATATCAGATTTAATATAGAAAGAAAGGATCTTCTTGATTTAGCAGAAAAACTAAAAGCAATTCAAAAGGATTGGTTAATGGAGGAAATTGACTTTATAAAGAAGCAGCTATTTCTGCAAAAGCTTGATACATGCTTATCAATTAAAGGGGAGAGTGGATCCGAGGAGAGGATTCGTGAATATGTAATGGATACAATAAAACCATTTGTTGACTATATTACAGAAGACAGATACGGAAATATTCTTGCAGAAACTTCATACGGTACAGGTCAGGGGCCAACCATTCTACTAAATTCTCATTTGGATACCGTTGATATATTTGAAGATGGTAGAGTAATATTCAAAGAAGATGGTACCTGGTCTAGCAGCAATGGAATTTTAGGAGCAGATGATCGTGCTGGAGTAGCGGTTCTATTAGAGTTAGCCGAGAGACTTCAAACAATTCGTTTCAATGGAAAAGTAAAGTGGATTTTCACAGTCGAGGAGGAAATTGGATTAAATGGTGCTAGGAATGTAGATGAATATTTCCTCTGGGGAACGCATGCGGCTATTGTAGTAGATCGACGTGGAAACGGAGATATTGTTACATCGTGTGGTGGATATTTCTCTTTTTGTGATGAGAGATATGGTGAGTTTATTGAAGAAGTAGCCAGGAACAATGGAATGGAAGATTGGAAATGCACATCAGGAGGAAGTAGTGACACGAGAATTTGGGCATCTCATGGAATTCAAAGCGTGAATTTATCTGTTGGATATCAAAATGAACACACCAGTGCAGAAACGTTGGATACGGATGCTTGCTATCGAACAGTAAAGTTAATAGAAGGAATTTTTCAAAGTACGAGAGAATTAAACAATGTACTCCGTACGATTCAGCGAAGAGGAAATACACTTTTTCGAGGAAGAATTTTAGGCACATCACAAGGTTGGAAGAAAAAACATGAAGCATAAAACATTGTTGTAAAGACAATAAGTTAAATCTTTATCAGTCAAAACGTGAAGAGGCATTCTTAAGCTTTAAAAGTCTGAATGCTTCTTCTGATTTATGTGGGATAAAGGATAATAAAATAACAAAGTGAAGGCTGTTTATTATCTAAATCATATAAGAAATAAATGCTTAAAACGTTAGGAGGAGAACCAATTGGAGCTAAAAGAACTAACCTGGGAGGAATTAGAAGAGCTTGAACAAGAGGTTCATAATCTCGAGGAAGTAAATAAGTTTTCATCACTCCCTCGAAAAATCAAAATTCATGAAGAAATGTATCGAAGATTAAGGTATCAAAAGAAACCGGAAGAGGAGAGGTATCTAGAGTATGTTACTAAAAAACTTGTTTTCAATTTAATTCACTATGGTACTTTTCTAAAAATGGAATATCAAAAGGACGACCAATTGGCAATAGTATCTTTAGAAAAGGCCTTGAGATATGACAGGAATAATCCAATAGCTGCTTATCGTTTAGGATTTTTATTTTACAAGCATCATAATTTTGAAGAAGCATTGCATTATTTCCAGAAGGCCACTATAAATCAGGAATATTATCCTTCCACTAGATACCAATTAGATCAAAAACAATTGATAAACGCTCATCTTTATTTAACCAACAGCGCTCTATATATTGCAAAAGATACCCATGAAAAGTTAAAAAAACTGGTATCCACAAATGCACACCCTCTTCCAAATTACGAATTTTCATCATTGTATCCGAGCTTAGAAGAGAATGAACAGTATTTAGAAAATAATGCTTTTTATAAGATTTGCCCAGAAGGTATTTCAACATGCTCCAAAAGAGAATGTGAAGAACTCATCACCCAAGAAAAACTAGATACGATTATTCTCTACTTTGGAGATCGGAGGATAAATATTTTTTTCAATGGAGACACTGTTGAATTAAATCAGAGGCAGGGGGATATCATCCGGTACTTATTAACGAAAACTAATATTAATCACCCTGCAACAAGAATTTCTCTCCGACACCTATTTGAGCATTCGTTCATTGATGAGGAAGTTAGACCGAATACTTTTATAAGGACAATCAGTAGAATAAAAGGAAAATTAGATAGCTGTGGTATACCAGATGTCATTGAAACCGAGAGATATAGAAATGAGACTGGGTATTATTATAATCAAGAATTTCCTTTTGTTGTGTTGGTGCGTGTTGAGGAGGAGATGGGGTTTATTTCTTCTTGAAAAATGCTAGTAAAAATTTAAATTTAATAAACTGTTGTTTAAATATAAATAACAACAGTTTATTAAATTTTTAAAAATATTATTAAGTGGATTTTCCTAAAATAATACTAAAAAGATATCATATTTATTACTGTAAATGGGTGGGAATTATTAAAATATTTAGATTAGTGGTTAGGATAGGATTTAAGGAATCTTGTATTTTTAGGTAAGGAATCAAATAGTATTCTTGATCAATTTTTATGATTGTTTATGTGAAAAAGATAAATTGCATTTTATAATAGGTTAAAGGAATGGTAATATTTACATAAGGAACTAAGAAGGTGACCGATATGAAATGTCCATTCTGTACACTAGATAATAATCAAATTCTATTTGAAAATGATTTTGCTTTTGCAATTTATGACAAATTTCCTATTCAAAAGGGTCACATGTTAATCATTCCAAGAAAACATGTCGAAACATACTTTGATGCAACTTCTCAACAGATAGCTGCTATTCATGAACTAATAAAAGAGGGTAAAAACAAAATAGATTTTGAGTATGGACCTGACGGATATAATATTGGCGTTAACATTGGATATTATGGTGGCCAAACAGTTAACCATTTACACTTTCATCTAATCCCTCGCTATAAGGGAGATATTGAAGACCCAAGAGGTGGAATCCGAAAAGCAATCCCTAATTTGGTTCAATATCCATAAAGAAAAGGGGAATCAACATGCCTGAATACAATAAATTAGTCAGAAATCATATACCTGAGATTATTATGAAAAGTGGGAAAATCGCTAACACGAAAATCCTTTCAAATGAGGAATTTATTGCTGAACTCCGAAAAAAGGCTCATGAAGAATTGTCTGAGTATATGGAAGCATCAACAGATAAAGACAGTATTGAAGAGTTAGCAGATCTCCTTGAAATTATACATTCACTTGCGGCTATACATGGCACAACATTTGATGAATTAGAAAAGGTGCGAGAAAAAAAGGCAAATGAACGTGGAGGGTTTGACAAAAGGATTTTTTTAATTGGTGTTAACGATGAAGAAAATTGAATTAATTACGGAAAATATAATTGATAGTATTATGGATGGCATTGAACATGCAACAACCATTTACATACTAACTGCATTTGTTATGAAATCAGGTGTGGATTTAATTAAGCATCAATTAAAAGATGCTGTAGATCGTGGAGCTGATATTAAAATTTGTACCGGGGATTATTTGTACATCACGTAGCCAGACGGGTTAAAGGAGCTTGCAACAATTAATGACAACATAGAAATTCGGATGTTTCGTAGCAATGGGGTTTCCTTTCATCCAAAGGCATACATATTTCAAAATGAAGAGGATGGAACCTTTATTATTGGTTCTTCTAATCTGTCAAGATCTGCATTAACGTCAGGGATCGAGTGGAATTTGGCAATGAAAGAATCGGTAGAACCAATAACATTCCAAGATGCAATGGATCACTTCATTTCAACTTTTTTAAATGAGCAAACGATCCCAGTGAATATCGAAACAATAAAAAATTATGAGAAAAACTATGAAAATTTTCATAAAAAGCATCCACAATTGGCGAAAAAATGGTCTAGTTTAGAAGAAAAAACGCTAATGTTTCCTATAAATAAAGAACAGGAAGATGGTTCAACAGACCAAATAATTAAAGATCCTCCTATAGAATATGGTACCATCAAACCCTTACCTGTCCAAGAAGATGCATTAAATTCTCTTAATCAATTAATTGAAGATGGTTATAACAAGGCCATGGTGGTTTTAGCTACGGGTCTCGGTAAAACTTATCTTGCGGCATTTTTTGCAAAAAAATTTCAGAGGATATTATTTATTGCCCACCGCGAAGAGATATTATTTCAAGCGAAACGTTCTTTTGAAAAGGTAATTACTAATAAAACAGCTGGTCTTTATTATGGCCATGAAAAAAATTCGAGTGCTAATATGATTTTTGCTTCTGTTGGAACCTTAAGTATGCAAAAACATCTAAATGCTTTCAAATCTGATGACTTTGATTTAATTATAATTGATGAATTTCACCATGCTGCAGCAACTACATACCAGCGTATTCTTCAATATTTAGAACCACAATTTTTATTAGGTATAACAGCCACACCAGATCGAATGGATAATAAAGATATCTATGGAATTTGTGATGGGAATGTAGCTTTTCAGATGCACTTTCTTGAAGCTGTTGAACATAACTGGTTATCGCCATTTAAATATTATGGGGTATATGATAAGACTGACTATTCAAAGGTTAAGTGGCTTGGTTCAAAATATGACCAAGAGGAGCTCTTAGCTGTTCAACTGAGAAATGATATGGCAGAAAGGATACTGGATGCTTGGAATAAATATAAGCAATCTAGAACATTAGTTTTCTGCTCAAGTATTAGGCAGGCAGTATTTCTATCAAACTATTTTAATAACCGTGGTCATAAATCGATAGCTCTTCATTCAGGTTCAAGTGGTGTGGATAGAAAAGAAGTGATATCCAAGCTTGAAAATAAAGAAATCGATGCCATTTTTACAGTTGATCTTTTTAATGAAGGGATTGATATTCCATCAGTTGATACATTGCTTTTTGTAAGGCCAACAGAATCTTTAACTGTGTTTACGCAACAAATTGGTAGAGGATTAAGGCTTCATCCTAGCAAAACAAACTGTACCATTATTGATTTAATCGGGAATTATCGAAATGCCGATCTAAAGCTTCGATTATTTGATACAGGGAGAAAAGAGACAAATAATACAAGAATCGTTCTTCCTATTCCTCCAGCTACATGTGAGATGAACTTAGACATAGAAGTAATTAATTTATTTAAGGAATTAGCGAAAAAACGGCAGCCTAGAAAAGAAAAACTATTGTATGCTTATCAAGATTTAAAAGAGCAGTTAGGGAAAAGACCTACATATTTGGAACTACATTTATATGGAAGTTCTGAATCTAAGGAATACAAGCAGGAATTTAAGTCGTATGCAGGGTTTTTGAATTGGGCTGAGGAGCTAACGGAACCAGAAAAATTTGTTTATGAAAAGTATAAGAAATGGCTAGAAGAAGTAGAATCTACAAGAATGGAAAGAGCATATAAAATGGTTGTTCTACTTACCATGTTACAGAGGGGAATTGAAAACTGGTCATTACCAATTACAGCTGAACAAGTAGCCCCATTTTTCAAGAATTTTTATCAAGAAAAGCAATACAGATTTACTATTGAGTTTTCAAAGGAAAAGACTAAAGGTGATTGGCTTAACGATGAAAAGAAGTTAATAAATCAAATAAAGGTTATGCCTATGTCAAAGTGGAGTGGGTCATCAAGGGGATTAGTAAAGTTTAGTAATAACATCTTTAAACTTACTTTTGATATAGAAAAGTCTGATATGGAAATATTATTTTATTTTACAAAGGAAATTTGTGAATACAGGTTGCATGAGTATTTTGAGAGGAAAGAAAATAGGAAGTAGCTAAAGGAAGCAGGGGACGGTTCGCTGCTTCCAAGAATTCTTTTTCACACAATAATTTTGGCACAGATGGAAGCAAAGAACCGCCCCTATGCTTCCATTAGGAGGTAGAACATGGAAGGAAGCAGGGGACGGTTCGCTGCTTCCAAGAATTTTTTTTCGCACGAAATTTTAGCACAGATGGAAGCAAAGAACCGTCCCTATGCTTCCGTTTATGCTGTTGGAAAAGGGGGCCAAAGAAGAAATCTCAGAGATTTTTGAGAAACACCATCTCTTTCCACAAGTTAATTTTACAACATGGGATGACTATGCCATTATGTCTATGGTAGAAAACGGGCTTGGCATCAGTATATTACCAGAATTGATTTTACAGCGTGTACCTCACAAAATTATTGCAAAAGAGCTTGAAGTTCCTGTTTTTAGAAATATTGGTGTTGCTATGAGAGAGCAAAAATCACTTTCCCTAGCATCCAAGAGATGTTTAGAATATTTATCATATAGGAATAGTGGGTGAGTATGTATGATAGATGGACGTAATCATTTTTTTATCAGCATTTTTTCTATGGTTGTTTCTAGTTTATTAATGAAAAAAAGAAGAGTTTTTCTTACTTTAAAAAAAAGAGGGGATTTTGAAATGATTTTTGAACCCATCACAGAAGATTCAATTGAGCGAGCTCTGGATATTGTTAATTCAAATTCAGAATATAACCTTTTGGAAAATGGTAACCCATTAAGATCAATAGAGGAAGTAAGAAGTGAATTTCTTAACTCGAATAGTGATAGTTTCTTAATAATTCGGGAAAATAAATACATTGGAATTATAGATTTTCTCAAAAATAATCCGAATGACAACCATCCATGGATTGGTTTACTAATGATAAAAGGGGATTATCATTCATTAGGATATGGGAAAATAGCTTATGCCTCTTTTGAGGATCACTTAATAAAACAACAATTTAATAAAGTTCGCATTGGTGTATTACAAGATAACGTAACTGCTAAGGGGTTTTGGAAATCCTTGGGGTTTAAGTTATATGGAAATAGTATTTGGCAAGGAAAAGCTGTTGACTGCTTTGAGAAGAAATTATTTTAGCAAAATGGATGGATTGCCAATGCTTCTTTGGATGTCGAGGAGGAATTTGCAATGGAGAACAACAGCACAAGTAATAAGCAAAGTAAAAAATGGTTGAATTTCAAAAATCATCTCATTCCCCTAATATTGAAGTACTGGAGAGATTTTCACAATAAATTATCGAAACAATTAGTAAATAGACCATTAATGGATTCTGCCATATTTGTGAATGAAATATATTTTGAATATAATAAATCAAGATTAATAAATGGGGGAATTCACAATGTTTAAGAGCAGCTATATAACAATCGTTGTAGAGGATTTAAAAACAGCAGAAAAGTTTTACGTGGAAACCCTTGGATTAAATGTTCAATTTAAAGTAGAAGGGCATTTGGTGCAGCTCGAAGCACCGGGACTATCCATTGGGCTAGTTCATCCTCGTGAAGGCCAAGATTCACATTCTATGAAATCAGGTAGCGTACATATTGGATTGGAAGTAGAGGAGTTAGATTCAGCTATCAAGCTGTTAGAATCCCGGGGTGCTCAATTCCAGCCTATTATGGAAGAAGAAGCAACCCGAATCGCGTACTTCAGTGATCCAGAAGGGAATCCCCTTTACTTGATTGAGTTAAAGGCAAATCCCCAAATGTAATCATTCATTTTTGGGCAAGCAATTAATGAGAATAATTTCCCCATCTGGAGTCAAACTGGAGCTCACTCTATATATATGGGTGAAGAGGAACAAACAGATTTTTATTATGGCCAAAACACTTAAGTTATTATTAATAATTAGTTGATTTCGACATTAATTGGTTCCTGTTTTGACCATAATAATACTTAATCAATGAATAGGAAAAACAACAGGTGCTGCTAAAAGTGAAAAGAGAGATGGTATTAATGAAAATAGAGATTAGTGATAGGGCATTGCAATGGTTTAAAGAGGAAGTTGGATTAGAAAAAGGAAATAAAGTTCGTTTTTATACTCAAATTTATGGAACAAGTCCCATTCAGGAAGGATATGCACTTGCTTTTACAATCGATAACGATTCTAGAAATGCTGCTGTGTCTACAGTTTTAGATGATATCACTTTCTTTATAGAAGAATCGGATCTATGGTTTTTTAATGGCCATGATTTATATGTGGAATATAATGATGCCAATGATGAAGTCGAGTATAAATATATTAAACAATAGGAAGCAGGGGACGGTTCGCTGCTTCCATAAAATTTCCTCTATGCACAAAAATAATTAATTCAGCTGGAAGCAAAGAACCGTCCCCATGCTTCCCTATCTCGAAAATTAGACTTGCTTGAAAGCAAAATACGAAACAATATTGTCATTTTTAAAATCTGCAGTCTAAAATATAAAGGGATGATTTAATGAAGAATCCGAAATTCTTTTACATAGCTTTGCTAATACTGCCTTGGTTAACAGTACCTCTATTAGGTCGAAATTCATTTAAAAAGTATCTTCCCGCTGCAATTTTTATTAGTACATTTACAAAAGCAATTGATTTATTCGGTGAAAGGAAAAAATGGTGGAGATTTTATAAAGGGATACCACCATTGGACAGCATGAACTTTTTTAATTTTGGCCCATATTTTGTTACCAGTCTTTGGATGTTAAAAATGACATATGGTAAATTCCCGTTGTATTTAATTTCTAATTTAATACTTCACATTTGTTTTATCTATTTTGGAGGATTAAAATTTGTACACCGATATAAGATATTTACATTGGACAAATTAACTAAATCTCAATACTTAGCTATCGACTTTTTAAGAGCATTACTTCTTTATAGTTTTCAATACGTAACTAATATAAGTAAAAATACTAAAAGCTTTATAACAAGTAAAAAAGTATTGTAAAAAAGAGTAAGGGAATAATAATTATTAGACGCAATCCACTCACGTTGTTTGGCTATTCCTTCAATAAATATTAGATTTTAAACTCCAATGATATGAAGGATAAAAACTATGAATTTATTCTGGTCCCATACTATTTGGTATTTGTTGTTAGGTGTCTCGTCCACAATTCAAATCGTATATACCCTTTATCATTCTAAAAACCGTTGTAGAACGTTTGCGTTTTTTTTGACGGTCGTTGCCCTTCCGTTATATTTCGAAACGATGGTCATGATTTTTTTTGATGCATATGTGTATTACCCGAAAATAATACGTAATTCAAGCATTGATCCTTTTAATGATGTATTAACGGGTAATCTTTTCTCGCAGTTTAGCGTCGCCTCTTCTGCCCTGTTATTGACCGTTCTCCAAAAACCATTTTATTTAAATGTAGTTGTGTCATTTCTATATAGTTTGGTGGAGGAACTCTTTATTTCATTGGACATATACCGTCACCATTGGTGGAGTACGTGGATGACGTTCGTCGGTTTGCTTCTGTTCTTCATGATTTCAAAATGGATGTACACAAGCTTAGACCGAGTTCTTAGACTAACATATCAATATTACGTATATATCTTTTTGGGTATGTTCCCAGTATGCACAATCGTGTTTCTATGGGGTGTACTCGATTTATCTGGCCTCATGAGATTTACGGTAGATTTATTCTCTAACCCCAAATTTAGCCGTTACGGTTTATATCTAACCTTTTTTTCTATTTGTTACCCAGTTATGATATGGGGATATTTTCGGCAACATTGGCTGTGGAAAATTATGGCGTCTACTTTAGTAGGTATTATCATTTTCTTGGGGCACAAATTTCACTTGTTAATTTTTCGGGAAGGTTGGTTTGTACCAACCCTCATTCTTATGATCTTTTGGATATATTCCTCGGTGTGGGTACTAGACAACTTATATAGAGGAAGAAGCAGGGGACGGTTCCCTGCTTCCAAATAATTTTTCCCCATGCAAAAAAGAATCAATAATTAGTCCTTGCTGGAAGCAAAGAACCGTCCGAAATCACTGAAAAAGTACCCTTTTTTGATTAAAAAATCTCCATTTTTAGGAGGCTATCAGAAAATGGAGATATTTTGATCCGTATTTTTGGTAGCTCCAAGAAAATGGAGATATTTTTACTTAATTTTTTAATCAGTTGCCACTTTATTTGTTATAAAGCAGCCTTTTTAGAGGATAGTATGCTTGCTATCCTCTTTAAATTTACTGCTATGGCTGTTAACTTTGCTTGTACGGTCATGCTTTTTAGACCGTACCCTCTGGCACGATCTAACCCGTGGAAATTTTTCATTTCGCCATTTTTCCATTCTTGACAAGCTCTTTTCTTATATTTTTCCTTGAACTCATCTGTTTTCTGTTCCTGACTGTATCCATAGAATTCTGGCGTATTGATTCCTATTGCTAATATTTTACTTTTCCTTTTCTCCTTAATACATGTCTCTCTGAGTGGACAATCGGCACATAGTTCCTTTTCAAAATAATATTTGTAAACTTCTCTTCCTCGTTTATCTTTATAATATTTTTTTCTTTCTGTTTTGTTTCCTTGAACACAAAACCATTCGTCAGAATCTTTGTTATAGTTGTATAAATCTTCATCAATTTTATAGGCCATCGGGCTGACTGGTATATAAGCTTTTGCGTTTATTTCCTTAATCTTATCTAAAATGGGCTTCTTGAAGTATCCCTTGTCGCCATATAATTCCTCTAATGTCAATCCGCTTTTTAGAGTCCATTCCATCAATTCATCAAACTTTTGCCCGTCCACATATGCTCCTGGGTTTACTCCAACAGCTGTAATCAATCTTTCTTCTACGGTAATCATGTATTCGGTTTTAAATCCAAAGAAATTTTTAGTTTTACTCTTATGACCCACTCTTGCGTCTTGATCAACAATGGAACGAACTCCTTTTTGTTCGATAAACTTAGGGTCACGGAGAATTTCTTTCGCATTTTCTATTACTTCTTTTGTTTGGTGGCTAACTTCTAAGTCAACGCTTTCTTCTACCTTTGCGATGGTTTCCTCCAGAAAGGCTTTCATTGTTACTTTTGCTTCTTTATGATTATCTATTTCTTTATAATCTGGGATTTCTTGATTGATGCCCTCAGGTACATTACCATTCTCTTTTTCTACTGTTTTAAATATTTTTTTTGCGAGTTTCTTCATAACCCTTTCTGGAGTTGCCTTAAAGGTATTTGCCTCGGTATGGGTTGTATCGATACTTATTCCATTTCCGCTAATAATCCCCATATCCACGCACTGCTTTATGATTTCTTTAATCATTTCATCCAAAGATATTTCTTTCTTTTGTAGTTTTTGTACTCGAAACTTGGCTAATAAACTAGGATGAGGCAAATCTTCTTCTGGATTTATTTCAAGAAAATACATAAAAGCAAGATTTAAAGAGGCATCTTCAATGACACGCTCATCAGATAATTTATAAAGATATTGAAGGATCAATAATTTTATCATAAGTTCAGGTTCTTTTGCTGGTCTCCCATAATGTTTACAATAAGTATCCTCTAATAGTTTATTTATAAAGCTAAAATCAACGGCCTCCTTAATCAGTCTAAGCATATGATTTTCAGGTATTTTATCGTATAATAATGAATAGATGCTTAACTGCATATTTTTGTCTTTAAGCATAAAAAACCCTCACTTTGGTTATAGTTTCTAGTCAATTCTATTATACCAATTAGTGGGGGTTTTTCTTAATATTTCGATTGAATTCTTTGTTTACCAAATTTTAGGATGCGTTTTTCAGTGATTTCGAACCGTCCCCATGCTTCCAAGGAGTGGAGGGATTTGGTGATAAGAAGCAAGGTGGCATTGGTAAGTTCATTGATTATTTTAGGTATCTGTAGGTATTTGTTTTTTCCGTTTCCTAATAATGTCATGTTTGAAGCACGTTCCTCATTCATGTCATTTCCTATCCGCAATCAAGATGGATATATTCCCCTTGGGATAATTGGATCATTTTTGTTTATTATCGCCATAATTTTAATTGTTATGGGTATGAAAAAATATCAATTTCGGACAATTGTAATAGTTTTTATAGTATATACATTTTTCCCAAATCTATTAATTTATGTGTACCAAGAAACGTTAGCAAGCGGCATCTCAGCAATATCGTATGATGGTGAGGGTCGATGTAATTTTGAATATGTAAAAGAGGATTTACTAGAGGGGGAATGTAATCTAGTATTACATAATCGAAGCAGTGAAGATGTTACATTTGAATTAGAATTTTTAGATTCCTATATCATGGAAGATGAGTTACGCACGGAGTCACTAATGAATGTAGCTGGTCCCTATATTATTACCATAGAAGCAAATAGTGAAAAGTCTATTCATTTGAAGGAATTACTCGATTTATCAAATGTGCCTAAGCATATTGAAGGAGGAACATCGAATAACATTCACCTTAAATTAATTGAAAATGGGAAAACACGTATTTTATAAAAATTGGAAGCATGGGGACGGTTCTCTGCTTCCGAAGCAGAGAACCGTCCCCATGCTTCAGAGGGGTTGGAGATTTGGTATTTATTTATATGTATTTAATTGGCTTATTGATAGGTCTGGGATGCTATTCTATTACTTTTCTTTTTAGTAAAAAATCTGACAATAATAGGAGAGTATTAGTTGTATATATCCTTGGTGGGGTCATTTTATTAGGAAGTCTTATCGTCATTGGCGGATTTGAAGGGATGCCTTTTGGAGTATTAAGTTTAGGGGTTTTTACCGTATCCTTTTTATTGACTCTTTTTGGGAATAAAAGGATATGGAAAAAGTTAGTTTATACGGTTATTATTTTGTCTGTTGCTTTCTTTATCCTTTTTGATTGGCTAAATAAGGTTGATTATTGGATTGGTAAAAAAAGGGACTATGGTGATGAAGTATCCATATATACACAACAGCTTCAAGAAGATACAAGTATTCGAGGATATAAAGCTTTTACAATTTCTGAAGGGGATAAAGGTATTGTTCTTTCTTTAGGTGGGAAAATGGCTGGGAACAATATTGAGGTTCTAGATGTGAAGGAACAGGGAAATACAACAATAATTGAAATCAGAACCTTCTATAATCAGTCGGCCGAGAAAAACCCTTGGATTTTGATTGGATTAAATCGATTAAAATCGGAAGTAGTAATAATGGATACTGATGGGACCTTGTATGAAGAAGTAGGAAAAGTGAAATAGATTACGGAAGCGGGGAACGGTTCCCTGCTTCCTAGTAAGTTTCTCAATCAAATTAGTGAATTATGAATTGTTTGCGGTTGGAAGCAAAGAACCGTCCCCACGCTTCCTTTTTATTGAAATTTAGTCTAAAATAACCTATTCAATGTAAAAAATATCTATATAATATATTTATAGGGCATAACAGTGTATCTGCTGTGCTCTATTTTTATGAAAAGAGAGAGAGGGGAAATAGTCAATGTCTAATGATAATGAGATTGGATTAGATAAAGGCAACCAGAATGATCAAAAAATAAAAGTAGAAAGGAAAGAGGGGGAACCAACTTCAGCCTTTAAATTAAATATAGATTATTTATTATAGGATAGTTAGTCTATTATGAGGGCTAATTATCCTTTTTTATTTACATAATATATTAGTTAAATAATGGTTGAATATATGGTTTCAAAAGTTTAATATGAATATATAAACTAAAGAACGTTTGTTTGTTTTCAAGAGGACGTAGCCTCGGTGCGAGGATAGCACTCCGCAGAAACGATAGTTTCGAGGACCTTTAAAGAAACAATAAGGATAGTACTTTTATGAGCAGAGCCACTATTAAGATAATAAAAGGATTGGAGGTTATATCATGAGGATAGTTGAGGTAACTGTAGAAAATAGAAAAGCATTTCTTCTTATTAGAGCAGATGGGTTACCTGTAGAACCTGTTGCTAAGTATATGAAGTATTTACATAACAGAGAGGATAGTAGCAATACTTTAAGGACTTACTGTACGGCTTTGAAATTCTACTTTACATACTTAGAACAAATTGGAATAGATTATCAGGATGTGAGCTTTGAAAAATTATCTAACTTTATTGCTTGGCTAAGAAATCCATATGAAAGCAATAAAGTAGTACCTCATAAAAAATTACCAGCCAAACGTAGTGCGAAGACAGTTAATACTTACCTTACAGTAGTTACAAACTTTTACGATTATCTATACCGAAACGAGCTAATTGATTCAGATATTGTCGAGAAACTAATGAAGAAGATGTTTGTAGGTGCAGGTGGAAATGGGTATAAGGGCTTCTTACATCATGTGAATAAGGGTAAACCCACCACTAAAAATATCCTTAAATTAGATGAACCAAGAAGAAATAGAGTTAAAATATTTACAAAAGAACAGGTTGATGAAATCTATCAATCTACTACAAACATTAGGGATCGATTCTTAGTAAGGTTACTTTTTGAAAGTGGATTACGTATAGGTGAGGTCCTCTCTTTATTCCTTGAAGATTTTCTTTTTGATGCTAGAAAAAGGGAGCATAAAATTCAGTTAACTGATAGAGGCGAATTACCAAATGGCGGGAAATTGAAGACTGGTGAACGGAAAATAGATATTTCTCAAGGACTAATGGACTTATATGATGATTACTTGTATGAGGTAATTGATGAATATAATCCAGACCATAACTTTGTATTTGTTAAAATTTGGGGAAAGAATGCTGGACAACCTCTCACCTATTCGGATGTCTACGCAACTTTTAAAGAGATTGAGAGAAAAACAGGCATACATATTACACCACATATTTTTCGTCATACTCATGGGACAATGTTTTATCTTAAAACTAAGAACATTAAAGCGGTACAAGAGCGTTTAGGACATGCACAAATACAAACAACGATAGACTTATACATCCACCCATCTGAAGATGATATTCGTAAAGATTGGGAGAAAGTCTCTCACGTTTTTGAGATTGGGAAGAGTAAAATCACAGAGGATGAAATTAATTCAAATATTCCTGATGATTTAGTTCCCTTTTAATCTAGATTGATATTTAAGGAGGATAAACTTTGGAAAACAAAGTAGCAAGTAATCCAATTCAAAAAAGTGAATATTGGGATTTAATCACATCTACTCTTTCCTCTTATGAGGTTAAGGAAATTTCTAGAGATGGGAAGGTAATAACAGAGTTAGTTTATGATGATTACTTTTTAGTTAGTGATAGTTGGAATGTAAATGACATTGGTATTATTCCTAACTTTAAGGAACAATTCAAAAAATATACACAAAAACGTAAAAATGTAAATTTCACTTCCGAAAATCATAACTTTGCTTTAGAACTGAAATATGTTATGTTCCACAGATTGTTTAATGATGAAATTGGTCTAAGAGTCTTCTTTAGTAAATACTCTGGGTACATATATCGAATTATTTTATTTCTAAACGAAAAATACCCCAAACTCCAATCACTTCTTGATTTGGATGTTGATGAAGCTGAGAAAAAATGGATTTGGTGGCTAAATAACAACGGTCTAAAAACAACTAGGAAAAGTCATCATTATAAGTATGGTGGAAGAGAAATTAGATCAAAGTTAGCAAACTTCTTCCGCGCAGTTTATGAACAGTTATTTACTCTTACAGATAAACGTGAAGAATGGGAAAAAGACAGATGGGATGTAAGAGTGCTAAATGCTAAATATGGAGTGGAATATAATAGATCCACGACTGATTTTTTCGTTGACTTTATGAAAATTGAAAACACTGTCTTTAGACAGTATTTTAAGAAATATTTACACACTCGACTACTAGGTGGAGGCAGATTTTCGTGGGGGACGGCTCGGAAATATTCAATTTATGTTCCAAGATTTCTCAATTTTATTTCTGAAATTGAACCACAGTGGAATGATTTAAAGGGACTAACGAGACAGCATATAGAGAGCTATTTGAATTACCTTCGGGATTATTCAATAAATGAATTGAAACAAAAAAATGCAAATCCTAAACAAAATAGAAGTGATAACATAAAATGTGTTTACACTTTTTTAAAAGATATCCAACGATTTGAATATAGTATCGCATCTGAGAAATCAACATCATTGCTTCTTTATCCGGAGGATTATCCCTCACTTGATAAAAAATCTGATGATGTTATTGAATATATTCCTGATTCGGTATTAGAGCAACTCTTCGGTAACATTAACGAACTTAATCCAGATGTACAACCTGTTGTGTGGGTAGCATATAAAACAGGCCTACGTATAAGCGATGTATTAGGATTAACACAAGATTGCTTAGTACGTTTAAATGGTAAATACTCTATCGTTACGGATATTGAAAAAGTATACGTTAAAGGCCATAGAATACCAATTGATGAAGAGTTAGCAAATATGCTTGCCGTTGTCATACATAACTCAAAGGAATTTAGTAATGACGATAACAACCCTAATAAATACATCTTCGTTCGATATAAGGGTTTTCGTAAAGGACTGCCTTATGCACAAGGTTGGATTAGCGATAAACTTAATGAATTGGCTATCAAAAAGAATATCACTGATGAAATGGGGAATCTCTTTCACTTCAAAAACCATCAATTCCGGCACACATACGCTGTAAAATTGTTAAATGGTGGCGCTGATATTCTAACAGTGCAAGAGTTGTTAGCTCACGCGTCACCCGAAATGACGTTGAGATATGCTCGCTTATTAGATGACACAAAACGGAAAGAGTTTGAAAAGGTTATTAAACAAGGTGTTTTTACGTTTGACCTTAATGGAGAAATACATGAGGTATCAGAAACTGAGGACATCCCTGAAGACATATTGGATATGATTTGGAAAGACGAGAAATTAAATGCATTGGATAACCCTTACGGCACTTGTCGTGCAAGAGTTAACGGAAATTGTCCATTAGCAGCTGAGCCTCCTTGTCTAACAGCGAACGATGGAAAGCCTTGTTTTGACTTATCCGTTGGCATGGATAGTTTTGATGTAAAAAAGTATGAATTACTTATAGAGTCAACAACTAAAACTATTCAAGTAGCAAAAGAATATGGTCGGGAAGAGATGGTAAAAGCGAATGAAAAGAATCTAGATAGGTACAAAAATATTTATGAAACAATTAAGAAAGGAAATGTCATTTTCGGGCGTATTGACCGTATGAAGAGACAATTAGATCGGAAGAAAATGAAAGGTGTTACACATGGCTAAATTTGACCGTGAAAAGCAATTAAGTCAGCTCCATGAAAAGAGAAAGCAAGAAACCAAGATTAAGGTTGAGGAAGCTATTAAACGCCTTACAAGGACATCTAAGGCCATTAATTTTAATAGTGTGGCAAAAGAAGCTGGAGTTAGTAAAGCAACCCTATATAACCATTCTGAGCTTAAAGAGCGCATTAATTTCTTACGCAATCAACAAGAAAAAGCATTTGTAGATAGTAGAATTAAAAGAGATGAAAACAATCAAAACGCTGTAATTGCTTCACTTAAAAGAAGGATTGAAAAATTGGAGAAAAAAAACAAAGAACTTGAAAAGGAAAATAAGCAATTACGTGATAAGGAAAACGAAAAGCTAACCGAATACTTCAAAAATATTTAGCCATCTTTCAATCGGCAACCTAGTAGTATAATTTATCGAGTGCAGTGGGAATTATTGAGTGGGTCTGCGTAAAATTTTGTGTAGGTAATATCCGACAATCTTCGCAAGGCAAGAAATAATAGGTATAGAAAAAACATCATTTGTCAAAAATATAATTGGCTTTTACCATAAAACAGGATAGGGCAATGCAGAAGTGCAACCCGAGCGGTTTTATGGTTTTTCCCTAAAACGGACGGATCTTTTCTGTCCGTTTTTTTAGTCCGTTTTAGGGAAAACAAAAGCGCTAAACTTCAGGGGTTTGGGGACAGAGTCCCCAATTAGGATGTTTGATTCAAAATCTCAAGCTGACTCAAGATCATGTCCCAATTCCGATAACGCATGGTCCATTTTTTCGTAATGTTTTGAGAGGCCAAGAAAAGC
>NZ_LT630337.1:2071260-2365237 GCF_900117315.1 Bacillus massilinigeriensis | reverse complement strand
GTTTTTCATAACCCAGCTGCTCATCGATTTCACATTGGAGAACTTCCTCCAATATATCGGCGAACATTTCTTTGATGGTTTCCATGATTTGATTAGTACTAGTGAATTTTTGTTCCTTCACCATTTCTTTGATTACTTCCTTTGGTAATTTCATGTCGAAAAATCCTCCTTAGCAAAAATTATTTATCCTAATTCTTGCCAAGGAGGATTGATTTCAGACTTATTTACACAAAATTTTCCGCAGTGTCTATTGAGTAAAGGCGCTCTTCTTATTCAAGAAACGCGCCTTTTAATTGAGTATATACAGGTTAGGTTAGTTCTTTGATATAGCTTGTAACATTTGCCAAGCAACAACTACCTTGAGGGTTATTCACATCACAACCACATCGGTTTTCCTTTATGTTCTCTCGAATATGTTCTACTGGATTAGGAGTAAGGCCTTTTTCTACGTATTCCTTTATTTTCTCTTTTGTCCAATCAAAACAATAACAAATTGGTGTAGTTACTGAGGCATCTTTTTGATGAACGACCACCTTTATGTCAGATAAAAGGTACTCTTTATTATTCGTATCAAAATAGACTACATCACAATCTTTGGTTGAACAAAAATAGTGATTTTCTTTAGCATTTAATGTTTCTAATGCAGATGGTTTAAGCATTGATTTTAATGTTATCAACTTTACATTTTTAGATCTATTTTTACAAGATGGACACTTTACAACATTTTCATTTTTAATTTCTTTAGTGTTATTACAACAATCTGACATCATTCTCCCACCTTATTATGATACATATTTTGTGCTATCTTTTCTAATTCATCAAAGTTTCAATAATAGGACATTCATGTAGAGATTTTTCATCAGGACAACAATCTTTTAAATTAATTAGCATGTGTTCGATTCTTTTTAAATCCTTAATTTTCTTTTGAACTTCATCAATTTTATGAACAACAAAATCATACATATCGTTACATCGTTCGTCGTCTTTATCAACAACTCCAAGTAGTTTATCGATCTCGGCTAAAGAAAAACCTAAATCTTGCATTCGTTTAATAAATTGTAGGCGATCCACAGACTCTTCTGGATACATCCTATATCCAGCTTTTGTCCGAGAAGGTTCCGAAAGGAGACCCAATCTTTCGTAATATCTTATAGTTTCTTTATTGACCCCACACCTTTCTGCAAGTTCACTAATGCGATAATTCATTTCATTCACCTCAGATAAATTATAAACCCTGTACCATAGTACAGGGTAAAGAGTAAAAGGTAATTTTGAAATTTTTAATTTGCTCAAACATAATCAACTAACTTTACTAATTATTATTTTTCTGTACATTCCATTCATCATTACATTTTTATCTTCGTTTATCATTAGATTTATACTATTTCTACGGTACAGATCTTCAAAATTCAATCCAATATCTGTTCCTAATACTTTTATTAGTGGTCTAAGAAGCTTTTTTGAAAAAGATAATTTATGTTCTTCAGATACGAATTTGTCAAAAATAATTATTTTGCCTCCTTTTCTTAAAACCCTCGTCATTTCTGTTAAACACTTATCTGCATCAGGCACTACAGAAAGAATTAGACTAGCAACTACATAATCAAATGTTTCATTATCAAACTCCATATTTTGAGCATCCATTTCTATGAATTTAATAGGTGAATTTTTAAATTTCGCACTTGCCTTTTTAAGCATATCAGGTGAAAAATCAATTGCCTTTATATCTAAATCAGATTGAGTTATTAACTCTAAATCAGCACCTGTTCCTACACCAACAAAAAGTACCTTTTGATTACTATGAAAGGGGATATCTAGAAATATTTGTCTGCGTGCATTTAAAAAAACACCCGAATTAAAAATCTTATCATAAATTGGAGACCAAATTTTATAAATCACTCGATTCCAAGAATTATTCATTATCTTCACTTCCGAATGACTGAATTTAAATATCCTTTAAGAGTATCCCTTTTTTAAAAACAAGAAGGGCGAAAAATCACATTGAAGCATCATACCTTTTCATTCAGTAAGAAATCATATAAAGGGATAATAAAACCATTATCCCTTTATATGAAACAGTATTTTATTCTTTAACTTTTAATAATCGTAAGCTGTTTAAAGTTACAAGCAATGTAGCCCCCATATCGGCAAATATAGCTATCCATAACGTTAACCAACCCGGTACAACTAAAAGTAAAGCAATAGCTTTAACTACTAGAGAGAAGGTAATATTTTGCTTAATGGTTCTCAATGCTTTTCGACTTAGTTTCATCGTAAACGGTAATTTACTTAAATCATCTGACATTAAAGCAATATCGGCTGTTTCAAGTGCTGTATCCGTTCCAGCTCCACCCATTGCAACCCCAACTGTTGATGCCGCAAGAGCTGGAGCATCATTTACTCCATCTCCAACCATCGCCACACTATGATACTTTTCGCGAAGTTGTTTAATATAGTTCAATTTATCTTCTGGAAGGAGATCGGCCTTAATATCAGATACACCAACCTCTTTACCAATTGCTTCTGCTGTACGTTGGTTATCACCAGTAAGCATAACAGTTTTTTCAATTCCTAGTTGATGAAGTTTTTGAATAACTTCTTTAGATGTTTTTCTTACTTGATCAGCCACAGCAATTAAACAGAGAAGTGCGTTGACGGTTCCAAGAATCATGACCGTTTTTCCTTGTGTTTGTAGGGTTGAAATTTGTTCAGAAATGGTTTTATCTATACCATTTGGAAGAATTTCCTCAAACATACTAGGACTTCCTACATAATACATCTCGTCCTTAACTTTTGCTTTTATACCCTTACCAGTTATAGATTGAAAATCTTCAACAGATACTTCATTATAATTTAATCCGTTTGCTTCTGCTTTTTTCATAATTGCTGAAGCAAGTGGATGTTGTGATCCTTTTTCCAACGCTGCTGTGATGGTCAATAACTCATTTTCATTTCCGCCAAATGTTACGATTTCTGTTACTGCTGGAACCCCTTTTGTTAATGTTCCTGTTTTATCAAAAGCAATAACCTTCAATGCACCGGCTTCTTCTAGGTGGATTCCACCTTTGATTAAAACACCATTTCTTGCTGCGTTTCCTATTGCGGTCACAACAGAAACAGGCGTAGAAACAACTAATGCACAAGGACAACCAACGACTAGTACGGATAACCCTTGATATATCCATTCGCTCCAATCTCCGCCAAATAATGGTGGGACAATAGCGATTAAAAAGGCTAATACAACAATTGCCGGAGTATAATATTTGGCAAATTTATCAACAAATGCTTGAGAAGGAGCGCGTTCTGCCTGAGCTTCTTCTACTAAATGAATTATTTTCGAAAGAGTAGTATCTTCCACTAATTTAGTTACTTTTACTTCTAATAATCCTTCTTCGTTCAAAGTACCAGCGAATACTTCATCATCAATGGTCTTTGTCACCGGGACAGATTCACCTGTAATCGCAGCTTGGTTTAAGGTAGATGTCCCTTTTACAACGATTCCATCCATAGCCAACTTTTGACCCGGTTTCACGATCATAATGTCGCCTACTTGAATGTCATCAACGCTAATCATTAACTCTTGATTTCCACGTCGTATTAAAGCTTCCTTTGGAGCTATATCCATCAAGGACTCAATGGATTGACGAGCTTTGTCCATAGAATAGCGTTCTAAAGCTTCACTAATGGCAAAGAGAATAACAACTGTTGCTCCTTCTCCCCATTCACCAATTAATGCAGCCCCAATAATAGCGATTGTCATAAGAGTATTCATATCAAACTTAAATCTGCTTAGATTTTTAAAGCCTTTAATAAATAAGGAGTAGCCACCAATTAATATAGATGCCGCATATCCGATTGTTGGTACAATATGACCTTCTCCGAGTTGTTCTCCTAATAACCAACTAACGATTAATAATAGGGCTGAAATATACACTTTAATGTTTTCTTTTTGCTTCCAAAAAGGTTCACGTTCTACTTTTTGTGCTTTTTCATCTCGTAATTTTAAGTTATCAAAAGCTCCTGCTTTTTCAAGCGCTTCAACCGTTGTATTTCCTACAACTGTTATTTTAGCAGCACCAAAATTAACTTGTGCATCCAAAACGCCATCCAGACGTTTCACGTTCTCTTCGAACGTTTTTGAACAGTCTGCTCAGGTGAGTCCTTGAACTCTATAAGTTTTAGCTTTTTGGTTGTTTATTTTAGCTTGTTCAGACATTGACTTTCATCTCCTTTTTATGAGCTAATGCAATAACCATTAACTGTCTAATATGTTCATCATCAAGCGAATAAAAGGCTAGTTTGCCTTCTTTTCGGTATTTTACAATCCCTTGTTTATGAAGGGTCCTTAAATGGTGAGATGTCGTAGCAACAGTAGCCCCAATGATATTAGCTACATCACACACACAAAGCTCATCATCTTGACATAATGCATAGGAAATTTTTGCCCTATTTTCATCTGCAAGTGCTTTAAATAATTGAGAAACACTAGATATATCTTCTTTTTGCATCTCACCTTGTATTCGTTTGACTTTTGCTTCGTCATAACAATAAATATCACAAGTATCTTTCTTACTCATTACTCATTATCCCTCCTTTTATTCAAGTATATGTTTGAATGTATTATATATTATTACCCTAACATTATTCAAATATTTATTTGAATAATGGACAAAAAAATAAAATAACTCAATAAATTCCATATCAAACCAACTTATATTAGCAAATGATCATAACGATCAAAACTATTACATTATTTGAATAGATTTATCAATGAAGTAAATAGTTCATTTTCTAGCATGATATATATTCCCAATCCTATAAATACAATTGGAATAATCCATCGCCCGTATTTCTCAAGTGTTTCAGAAACAAATCTGAATCTCGCAAGACGGTAACCCAGTAAACACCAAATTGCAACCATTATAAAGAATGTAACTACAGTAATAATTAATTGATTTGTTTCTAACGTTGAAAAAATCGGAACATAAATTCCAATATTGTCTCCACCATTAGCAAAAGTGATAAAGGCTACACTTAAATAAAACTTATTAAATTTGTTTAACCTAGAAAGAATATTATCATCATCATCATCTTCACCTTTGATGAACAGTCTAACTCCTAAATACATTGGAATTAGGCCAAGTAAACCAACCCATTGATCAGCAAGAAGTGTTATCCCAAAGGTTGCTAAAAGACTGATTAAAACTAGAAGTGCAAAACCTAGATATTGACCAATTACTATATCTCTTGAGTTAATACGTTTCGAAACCTTGTTAACCGTTTGACCATTACTTGTTTTAGATTGTGACCTTGCCATAGAGAATAACATCATCAAGACAAAAATATCATCAATATTGGTTACAATAAAAGCACCAAGAGCAGAGATGATTATTAAAATTAAATCCACCTGATTCAACCCCTTTATTTTTTATTAATAATTTAATACTCATTAACATTCAAATATTTATTTGAATGTTAAATTTCATTTTCTATTTTACGTTTACATAAACAAATAGTCAAATGTATATTTGAATAAAGAATAAATCGACATGAAATTAGCACTTTGAAACTAAAAAAGGATGATTACTTTTCTATTAGGTAATCATCCTTTTTGGTTATCCAACCATTATTTATTATGAACTGTTACTGTAAATACCATGTAACCCTCTGGACTGTCAGGATCATAAGAGTCGATTTTTATTGCTTCTTTCTGAGTATCCGGACCATCTATTCTGGGGATTTTTGGTATTGTTTATATCTAATTGGGAACGTTCCGTTAGGTTTGGTTTGGGTGTACAACAATTATCAGTCATAATTTCTCCTATATTTCACAATAACATTGTTAATTAACTTACTATGTATTATCAATAACTTTCTTTATAGGTGTTACTCAATTATATGGCCCGATTGCGGAGGAATAATCTTCTTGAAAATCAATCAAATTGGATAACAACTATAACATTTTTGTTTCTAAAATCTATGTTTTTTATCTTTTATCACCAGAATGTTTGAAGTGGAAGGAATAAATTAGGAGCATACATATTAGATATATCTAAAATGTGCGGTCTTTATCACAGCAATGTTTATGCTATATAACCTAAATATAATTTAAAGGTGCTTCTTGGGCTGCGTTGCTAGTCGGTGTTTCGGCTTACCTCGTTGGCTTGTTTAATGCATCGATGCAACTGAACGAAAAAGGTTATTACTTTGCCGTTTTAATATTTGGACTGTATTCAGCGGTTTCTTTACAGAAAGCAGTACGAGATAAGGAAGAGGGAATACCTGTTACGAATATTTATTATGGAATTAGTTGGTTTGCTCTGATTGTATCGATTTCCTTGATGGCTATTGGTTTATACAATGCAGGAAGTATCGTACTAAGCGAAAAAGGATTTTACGGCATGGCATTTGTTTTGAGTATATTTGCAGCTATCACTGTTCAAAAGAATATTAGAGATACACAGAGGGCAAGGGAAAGAGATTGAAGCAGAGGGAAGCTTAGGAAAGCTCTTATAGCTAACAATAGGAAGTTTTGATTAGAAAAAGTCACATTGAATGGTTTTGCTGCCACATGTGACTTTTTCTTTTTATTATTCATCTTTGTGTGTATATTTTTTGATATCGGGGTTTACAGCTGATTTTGTTTTTTTCTTCAGATAAGATTTTCCCGTGTAAAAAATTAATTTAGAATTGGTCACAGCTTGGAAGCAGAGAACCGTCCCTACTTCAAGGTATGGCTTATTCCAAATATCTACAGAAAACACTATTTATTTCTATCAATATTTTCTTGAAGAATTTTTTTCAACGTCCCATGAATATTATTCAAACTCAATAAAATAAACCCAAGCATGACATAGGTTACAATTTCATGTGTAAAAAATGATACAACTCCTAAAATAACCGCATAAACCATGTAAAGCCCATTTCTCATAGTTTGACTCCTTTTTATCATCTAATGATTTTTTTTATATGTACTACTTACTCAGATATTACCTTATGCTATCTCCAGTTTACACTAGGTGTGCCTTGAATGACTTACAATATGTGAAAAATTTTTCAATAGATATAGGTTGGTGTGGAACAATATTACTAAACAAATCGTGTGGAAAAACGGAGGATTTTATGAAAAGGTATATCTTTATCATTCTTGTTCTAGTCTTTACACTACTTGCAACCAAAACCTATGCAGCTAAAAAGGTACCCATATTAGTCTATCACCACATTGATGAGTACAATGAAAAAGGTGGTTCCAAAGCGCTATTTGTTACACCAGAAAATTTCGAAAAGCAAATGATTTACCTGAGAGAACACGGATTTACGTTATTAACCTTTGAGCAATGGGACCTAATTAACCAAGTGGAAAAGCCGATATTTCTTACCTTTGATGATGGGTACAAGGATAACCTGAATGTGATGGAGGTTTTTCAAAAAATAAAGAACGAGAAGTTTCAACCTAGAGGGACATTCTTTGTCATTAGTGACTTTATTGGGTGGTCAAATCGACTATCTGCATCAGAGTTGAGAGAAATCTCTCGCTCCGGATTGATTTCTGTGCAATCTCATACCGCAACCCATCCCAGCTTAACGTCAATTGACCAATTTGAATATGAACTAAGAAGTCCCATCGATACGATTCAGAAAATGACTAATCGGCCAGTTATTGCAATAGCCTATCCTTACGGAAGTTTTAACAGCAGAGTTGTCGAAGAAACCAAGAAATACTATAAATTTGGGATTACGACAACCCCTGAACTTTATTCAGAGAAGGGCTTGAAGGATGAACTCTATTTATTGCCGAGGATATATATTAAATATTCAACCACAATAGATGAGTTTGAAAGGATTGTAGAAGGGAAGTATACCAGAAAAAAATTCTGAAGGAACTCTTTAAAAAGATTTCAAGGAATATTTAGATAGAAGCCGCTGATATGTTAAAATTTAGTAAAGGGGGAGGCAAGATGGAAAAGGAAAAAAAGCCATTTAATGATGTAATCGACCACTTAAATAAGATAGAAGGCAATGCTACCAATTCTTCTAACGCAAAATTAAAGAACTTGCCCGGGCCATTGAAATTCTTCGGCTACTTTGTGATTGGATTTTTCTCAATAACTATTTTATTTATAATTATCGCAAATTTTCTCGATTGACTAGTGACTGTATTCTGACAAGAACTAGGTGATAATCTTCAATGTAGCGTAACGGATAGCCATTCCGTTAAAAGCATAAAAACAAGCCCAAAATCCAACTTACCGGACACAGGAGCCGCTATTTTTAATGAATAACGGAACGTGAGTCCGACAAAAAGAAGTCCACGAGATTTCTGTAACTTATCGGACAAGAGATTCGTTAAGGCATAAAAACAGGCCCGAAATCCAATAAATCCGTAATAATGCTTTTTCTGATCTCCCTAAATAATAAAAAACGTGATAATTGAAAGAGCTAAAGACACAATCAATATCGTAGTAAGTGGGCGTAATGCTTTTTTTCGTAAATGACTAAAACTAATATTAAGACCCAGACCAACCATAGCTGATGACATGAAAAAAGACGTAACCATTGAGACCTTATCAATCACTTCCTGCGATACGAGAATTGCTTTTCCTAATACGAAGCTTCCAAATACGCTCATAAGAATGAAACCGATTAAAAACCAAGGGAATTCAATTCTTGCCTCTTTTGTATCCGCTGTATTGCTCCTTTTCATCCAATAAATGAGGATTAATGATAATGGTATAAGAAGCAGAACTCTTCCTAATTTTGCAACTAGAGCCATTGCTAGTCCTTCTTGACCTGCAACAGCACCAGCCAAAGCTACATGGGCAATTTCATGAAGACTCATTCCACTCCACATTCCGTATTCAACCGATGATATAGGTAGAAACGGCCAAATAATCGTATAAGTGACAGAAAAAACTGTACCTACTAAGGCGATAATACCCACCGATATGGCAGTGTCTTCTTCATTTGATTTCAAGATTGAAGATATTGCGGCAATGGCCGCTGCCCCACATACCCCGGTACCTACTCCAAGCAAAAAGGTAATGGAAGGGGATGCCTTCAAACGTCTTCCTAGCATGATCATAGCCAAAATTGCAAAAACAATGACCATCGTATCACGAATTAACAAACCTAAACCTTGATGTATGATGACATCAATATTTAGTTTTAAGCCATATAACACAATCGCAAAGCGTAACAGATGCTTGGAGGAAAATTGAATTCCGGTGCGAATATGGAAGGGATAATCAAATAATTGTCTATAAAGGATGGCTAAAAAAATCGCACAGGCCATGGGCCCAATAGAAATTAGAACGGGCACCTTAGAAATAAGATATCCGATTGCAGCAATAACAAATGTAAATCCAACACCGTATAGCCACATCATCATTCGATGTGCGATGGAATCTGCTTTATTATCAGTTCTTAATTGGTTGACGTTAATGGATTGGTTTTTCAAAAGTAATCATCCCTTTTACATGAATATTTATAGAATACAAAGAATTCTACAATAAGAAAAATAAATATATATAATAGGTATGATAAGTAAATGGTTATACATAAATAGATTATTCTTTTTAGCTTAAGTAGGGGTTTTTCTAAATTGACAATTGACTAGGGAAATAATAGTTCTTTGAGATGAGGTATTTTGTGGTGGATCATTCTTTAATGGTATTTGTAAAAGTAGTGGAAAAGCAAAATTTTTCAAAGGCTGCAAATGAGCTTCATATGACGCAGCCAGCAGTAAGCCAATATATTAAATCATTGGAGGAGAATTTAGGTACAAGATTACTAGAAAGAAGCAATAAGTATGTTCGTCTGAACCAGGCAGGTGAGCTTGTCTATAGTCATGCGAAGGAAATTTTGGCCTTATATTCAAAAATGAAGACATCGGTTGATGAACTTACTACCGAAGCGCGTGGTTCACTTTCTATAGGGGCTAGCTATACCTTTGGTGAATACATATTACCGCGTATTATATCTACACTCCGAAAGAAATACCCTCTAATCACACCGACAGTTAAAATACACAACACAAAGCAGATTATTGAGCTTGTAGCTGCTCATCAGATTGACATTGGGATTATTGAAGGTACTTTTCATGATGAAAAACTATATACTGAAGCAATTTCTAATGATGAGATGTTGATTGTATCATCACCGCTGCATCCACAAGCGAAGAAGGGAAAGGGAAGGAGAATTGCAGAATTAGAGAATGAAACTTGGATATTAAGGGAGAAGGGTTCAGGTACGAGGCAGGCAGCGGAAAAGCTGTTTGAAATGTATCAAATGGCTCCAAAGAACATTATGGAATTTGGAAGCACTCAGTTAATAAAGGAATCTGTTGAGCAGGGGTTAGGCATCTCTCTATTATCAAGCTGGGCAATAGAAAAAGAGCGACAAAATGATTATTTAGATATCATTCCTGTTATTGAACTTCCTTTTAAAAGAACCTTTTATACTGTTACCCAAACAATCTACCAAACTAAGACGTTAAAAACATTTATTGATACTCTAAAGGACTCGCTAAAGCAAGAATTTTAAAAATGAACATTTTGTGAGTTGCATTTAAAGCAATTGGGGATTTCTTTTTTTCACATGAATATGGCCAATCCATCAAGTTTCAAATATCTACTTGAAGAATTCAGTCGAAAGTGTTTGAATTAATTGAATGTGTACAATAATCAGAGAGAAGTAATAATATGAACAAACAAAAGCTCGAGGTAACAAAAAACCCTTATATTTTATTGCCAATCTTACTATTTTTATGGGGTTCTTTAGCGGCCATAACAAAATTGATTCTCAGGAGTCTTGATGGGTATCAGGTTATTTTCTTTATGTTTGGAATTGCTGCGCTGGTTTATACGATTGTTCTTATTGTTAAAGGTGGTTTTGCAGAATTGGTCAACTGGAGGATAAAGGATTACCTTTTTATCCTTCTTTGTGGAATCTTTTCCTTTCTTTATGATTTCTTATACATACAATCACTGGAGATTCTGCCTGCCATTGAGGCTTCAATGTTAAATTATCTTTTCCCTATTTTTATCGTATTGTTTGCCATTCCGATTAATCATGAGAGGCTCGATTTTTTTAAAATTCTATCGATTCTTTTCGGCTTTGCGGGGACAGTACTCCTTATAACTAAAGGGAATTTTGGCAACATGAGCCTTACTAATATGAAGGGAGACATAATGGCCATCTCAGCTGCAATTAGCTGGGGTCTTTTTACCAATATGACTAAAAGGAATCAAAAGGATTTGCTTCTTAGTAACATCTTGATTGTATACGTCGCATTCCTTTTTTCAGCGATTAGCTTGATTACTTTTTCTCATTTTCAAATACCGACGGTGACAGATTTTTCTCGTCTTGTTTGGTTAGGGGTTAGCAATATTGTTCTTGGATTCCTGATTTATATTAGAGCATTGAAATATACATCCGCTTCATTGGTTGCTAGTTTTACATATTTCACTCCATTTGTAACCCTATTTTTCATAATGATCATGGTTGGGGAAAAATTAACCTTGATTGACTTATTGGCATTTTTGCTAATTTGTGTTGGCGTACCGATTCAGGGCATTGGTAATCGTTTGATTCGCAGGAGGAAAAATCAAGTTCTTTTAAGAGAAAGTAGCTCGGATTGCACCAATGATATTAGATTAAAATAAAGAGTTTAATATAGTAAAAAAAGGATAGATTCATGGGTACTGCGAGATCTATCCTCTTTGTATTCCATTTATTTTCTTCGTTTTTCATGCATGTATTTCAACCATTTCTTCTGTTTGGAGCTTACCACGAAATACCCTATGATAGAAATGCCACTTAATCCGGCTGATAATTTCAATATGAGCTCATGGGACAAATAGATCCCGGATACTACTCCAATGAATCCTAACAGAGTTATTAGAAATAACTGCTTTTTATTATTTTCATAAATTATAAACTGAAATTGGCGTCTCTGTTCGGTTTCCTTTAATTGCTCTAATTTCTGCGGGGAATTTAAAAAATCCGTTACAGAATGAATCATATTAAAGATAGGCTTAGATTGGATCCATTGCCATACAAATGACCATTTATTATTTCCTTGACGATTCAACCAATCCATAAATGCAGGCTTTCCTAAATCAAGAAATTCAGTTTCAGGTGCAAGGCTGAGGATGATTCCCTCAATGGTTACAAAGGAACGCCCTAAAAATACAAATCTTGTAGGAACCTGAATAGGCAGGGCTTGAACCATATCATTCATTTCTTTCTTTAATGCAATCAAGTCCATTTCCTTTAGTTGATCCGGTTGAATGGACATGAATTCTGCCAACAGGCGCTCAATCGTTTTTGTCTCAGCCTCAGGGAGCAAAAATCCTAAGTGACCTAAGCATTCGACAGCTTTGGAATAATTTTTTGATAGAAAGCTTTCAATTAATCCTTGAAAGTAGGTAGCATCCCTTTTAGAGATTTCCCCAATCATTCCGAAATCTAATAGAATGATTTTTCCTTCCTTTGAAATGAAAATGTTTCCTGAATGGGGATCTGCATGGAAAATTCCAGGCTCCAGCCATTGTGGCAGGAACACCTTCATCAATCTTTGAGCAAGCTCCTCTCGATTCACCGCTAACTGATCTAGCTCCTTGGTATTAGTCACTCGAATTCCCTCTAGCCATTCCATTACGAGTACATTAGAGGTACTAAGTTCAGGATATACGGAAGGAATTTGTACAATATCCATATTCTTAAAACGTTCCTTAAATTGGAAAATGGTGTGAAGCTCTTTTGTATAGTTCAATTCACGTTCAATAACTTCTTTCAATTCCTGAAAAAGAAGCTTAAAATTTATAAAGCTTTTTGGTATGGGGACAAAGTGGTCTGCAAACCAAAGGATCATTTTTAATGTGCGAAAATCCGTTTCGACTAACGAATCGATATACGGACGTTTTACTTTAATTGCTACCTTCGTTCCATCCGGTAAAACTCCTTTATACACCTCTCCGATTGAAGCGGAAGCAATTGCCTCTTTTTCAATAGATAGAAGGTTATGGGTAACTGAGTGTCCCCATTCATGCTCAAGAATTGCCTGAATCTCATTCCAATTGGAAGGAGGGACTTTATCAGTTAAATCCTCAATTTGATGGATAAAGGCATTTGGTAGTAAGTCGCCACGCGTGCTCAAGATTTGTCCAATTTTAATAAGTAATCCTTCTAATTCAAACAATGTTTTTCGAAATCGTTCTCCAATTTTTCCCCAAAGAATATCCCAATCTTCAGGGCGCCTTCTAGTTATTTTATACCAATAGATTTGGAGGAATATAACAAAGGCCATGGAAAGAACTTTCGTCGTCCGAACAAATTTATTTCTTGTTTTCATTATAGGTCACCTCATGACTATCAATTAAGTTTTCAACCAGTTGAACTAACTACTCTGTGATATTTTTATCAAACCATATAAACGATCAATTGGACAGTTTTTTCTACGATCACAGAATCTTAAGGTTTCATATAAAGGGGGAAAAATAGAAAGAGAGGATCCCGTTTTGTTTTGTACACGATTGATTTTGAACATTCTGATTGTACAAAACATTTCTTTAATTTATCATAATAGGTAAACATTAACAGGATATAAACTTTAATAGAAAAAGGGGAGGGGTCCGCGTGACGAATCAACCAAAAAATGCAAGAGTTGCCGTGATTCAAGCAGCATCTGTAATCATGGATAGAGAAGCAAGTACAGAAAAAGCTGTTTCATTAACATTAGAAGCGGGAGAAAAAGGGGCAAATATCGTCGTATTTCCAGAAGCATTTATTCCTGCTTACCCAAGGGGACTAAGCTTTGGTGCAACGGTTGGGAGCCGTTCGATAGAAGGGAGAAAAGATTGGTTTCGATATTGGAATAATTCGGTTCCTGTTCCAAGTCAGACGACTGAGAGATTAGGAGAAGCGGCACGTAAGGCAGGAGTATATCTTGTTATTGGCATAATAGAGAGGGATAACGAGACGAGCGGAGGTACCTTGTACTGCTCTGTTTTGTTCTTCGGGCCTGATGGGAGCTTGCTAGGAAAGCACCGCAAGCTTAAGCCAACAGCCTCAGAACGACTAATCTGGGGAGAGGGCGACGGCAGCACGCTTCCTGTATTTGATACTCCATATGGAAAAATTGGTGCCTTGATTTGTTGGGAAAATTATATGCCGTTAGCAAGGGCAGCCATGTATGCAAAAGGGGTTCAAATATACATAGCACCAACAGCGGATTCGAGGGAATTATGGCAATCGACTATTCGCCATATTGCAGCAGAAGGCCGATGCTTTGTATTATCGTGTAATCAATACGTGAATAAGGAAATGTATCCTACTGATTTAGCATGCTATGACGAGCTTGAAGGTTCACCGAATGAGATGTGTCCAGGGGGAAGTGCAATTATTGGACCGTTAGGGAATTATGTACACGAGCCTGTATATGGGAAAGAGGAGATTTTGTTAGCAGATCTCGATTTACGAGAAATCGCATATAGCCAATTTGATTTTGATGTAGTTGGCCATTATTCAAGACCTGATGTATTTCAGCTTTTGGTGAATGAGGAGAAGAAAGAGAATGTGAAGTGGTGGAAATAACCTTCAAAAGGAAATATATCCTGAGTGATTTATAATTCATTCGGGATATTTTTTTAAAATGAAAGGTTTTATAGAGATGCAGTTCTTGATTAAACTTATTAATTGGTTTGACATATTCATTCAAGGGGGAGCTACCATTGAAAACGATTGGACTTATTGGTGGAATGAGCTGGGAATCTTCAACAGAGTATTATCGGATCATTAATGAGGAAGTTAATAAAAAATTAGGTGGTTTGCATTCCGCAAAATGTGTACTATATAGCGTTGACTTTGAGGAAATCGAGCGTTGTCAATCAGAAGGTAATTGGGGAAAATCCGGTCAGATATTAGGTGAAGCAGCTCAATCATTGGAAAATGCCGGTGCGGATTATATTCTCATTTGTACGAATACGATGCATAAGGTAGTAGAAATAATTGAAAAGGAAATTTCGATCCCAGTTATCCATATTGCTGATGCAACAGCAAGACAAATAAAAAAGCTAAACTTGAAGAAAGTAGGATTACTAGGGACCAAATATACGATGGAAGAGGATTTTCTTCAATTACGTATTGAATCGAATGGAATTAAGGTGTTAGTTCCAGACAATGGCGAACATATAAAAATTAATCAAGTGATTTTTGAGGAGCTTTGCCTAGGTAGAATGAATCCGGATTCCAGAGAATATTTTATTAAAGTAATGAAAGGCTTAATCGAACAAGGTGCTGAGGGCATCATTCTAGGGTGCACGGAAATTGGCTTATTGGTGAAAAATGGAGATGTGGATGTTCCATTATTTGATTCGGCACTAATCCATGCAATGGAATCAGTTGAATATGCCCTAGGCTGATACTAGTGATAAATAATATATTAACAGATAGAGAGTACCCGCCTCTTTCTATAACTAGAGGCAGAAATATTTTTAAAGATGATACCAAGTTCGGAGGGGAGGCTTAAGATGGAAAACTTTAATGTCATTGTTTTTCTTTGGAGAGTTTCATTTTTTGTTTTTATCTTTGCTTTTTTGATTGGTTTTACCAAAAAATCTTGGATGATTATGTTGATTAGCTTTATCGCCTCACTTCCGATTGCCTATTACTTTTTTGGGGCAGAAAATGCATGGAGGCTTGTTTCCTTAATCCCTTTTCTTCTGTTGTGTCTTACTATTTATTATTGGAAGAGGAATTAGGTATGACTGAATCTATAATTTATTTTCTATTTTAGGAGTTGTTCGTATGAGGGAGAGAAAATGCAAAAATTGCGGTGGATTGGAATTTGCAGAGGGAACTGATTTCATGCCAATCAAACCGTTAAATAGGAAGATGTCCTTGACTGGTCATAACAAAATCTTCACTTTTTGTCTGAATTGCGGAGAAGTCTTATCTATAAGAGTTGAAAATCCAAGTCTTTTTAAAAAATGATGACTGCTAGACATGGAAAACCTAAGTTTTTTTAAAAATAATGAATGAGATCCTAAGAAGCCTTTATGATTTAAGGCTTTTTTTGTTGGAATAAATATTTTAAGATAAAAACTTAAGTTCTATTGTCAAAAAATTAAAAATTTTGTAAAATATATTTAATTTTCGATTTAATACATTAAACTATAAAACATTAAAGCAATAAAATATCGTTAATGTGAAATCGAAGGAATTAATTTAACTGGGGGGAAATGAAAAGATGAAAAAGTTTTTAATAGCAGTCCTTTGTGGGGCGTTATTAATGCTTGCTGCCTGCGGTTCAGATAGTGAGAAAACCAGTGGTAGCAAGAAAGAAGGGGAGAAAACAGTTAAAGTTGGAATTATCCAGCTTGTCGAACATCCTTCATTGGATGCGGCAAGAGAGGGATTTATTGAGGCATTAAAGGATGCAGGATATGAGGAAGGTAAGAACTTAAAACTTGATTATCAAAATGCGCAAGGGGACGTCAACAATAACATGACGATAGCGCAAAAGTTAGTTTCTGACAAAAGTGATGTTATTTTAGCCATTGCAACATCAAGTGCTCAAGCAGTTGCCCAATCTACCAAAGACATTCCAGTATTATTCACAGCAATTACAGATCCAGTTGGAGCCGAGCTAGTTCAAAGTCTTGAAAAGCCAGGTGCAAATGTAACAGGTACATCTGATACACATCCAGATGCGATTAAGAAAACAATTAATTCCATTAAGGAATTTATCCCAGAAGCGAAAAAAGTCGGAATCATCTATAATTCCGGTGAACCAAATGCTGTTGTAAACGTGAAAAATGCTAAGGAAGCAATTAAGGAATTAGGTTTAGAATCTGTTGAAGCAACAATTTCTCAAAGCTCTGAAGTGAAACAAGCTGCTGAATCTTTAGTAGGTCGTTGTGATGTGTTCTACATACCAAAGGACAATACTGTTGTCTCAGCACTTGAATCTGTTATCACCGTTGCAAATGCAGAAAAAATCCCAACCTTTGTTGGTGAAGGAGATTCTGTAAAACGTGGAACATTTGCTTCATATGGTTTAGATTATCATGACCTTGGATACAAAACTGGTAAAATGGCCGTTGATATCCTTAAAGGGAAGAAGCCTGCTGATATTCCAGTCGGTTTCCCAGATAATCTAGAGTTAGTTGTTAACAAAAAAGCCGCTGAACAAGAGGAAATTAAACTTAATGAAGACTTGTTGAAGGATGCAAAGATTGTTGGAGAATAATTAGATTTATTAAGGGAAAAAAGCGTGGTTTTTATCCACGCTTTTTCTTAATGAGAATTAATTTCATTAGCTGTCTCCCGTAAAAGGGTCCGTTTTTGAGGTTGGATAAGGGACAAATGAAGTAAGGCAAACGATAGATATGTCTTTCATTATTCGAATGAAGGACCAATCAGATAAGGCAAACGCAAATATGGTTTTTCATAAACTGGATGAGAGACAAAATCAGCAAGTCACCCGAAAGAACTACCTTTCATGAACAGTATGAGAGACAAATTAAGCAAGGCAACCGATAATACTGTCTTTCGTAAGCCTAAATAAATCCACCTAAAAATTATGGGAATTAAACTGCCCTTTATCCCCCCAAACAAAATCACAAGCACCACTAAATACTATCCCTCACCCAAATAGAACTCAATTGCATCAACATTTTTTATCCATTCCTTCTCACCCTCCCCATCTGGGTTAGAAACCCAAAGGTTACGCTTTTGATCGGTGAGGGATGTTCCTCTTAGCCAAACGAGCTTACCTATAGACTTAATGTACTGGGGGTTATAGTCGCCATATCCCTTAGGGGGTTTCGTAATTTGTGTTTGTTTTTTCGTTTCTAAATTTATGGAATAGAGAATGGGGAGTGGGTGCTCTTTAAAGTCGTTGGACCACTCTTTTTCTTTTATTCTTGAAGTAACGATGGATTCATTTGTGATCCAGTCGAAATCTAAATCCGCATAATTTTTAGGTGTATATGTACTTGAAACGGGCATTTCTTTTAGCTTTAATTCTTTATTTTTAAAACCGAAGACGATTCTACCAGCTCCAGCTATGAAGGCTAAAGTGTCATTAGAGGGTGCCCATTTTGGTTCTCCTACCTCAAAAATAACCTCATCCATTACCTCAAAATCCTTCCCATCGCTTGAAATTACACAAAGCATATTGCTATCCATTGACAAGGACGCAGTAGGTGAAACGATAAAGGAAATCCATTTTTGACTGGGGGAGTAATGAAACTGGTCCGCGTAAATGGCTGGGATTTTGTTATTGTTTAAACCGATTTCCTTAGGAAGTGTGAAAAAACGCTCCACCCCTCCAAATAAAATAACATCTTCATATGGTTTTTGGATTTGTTTTTTAAATAGAATGCTACTCGTCCATCCATCGGGACGAAGAACACCTGCAGAGGAAAGCAAAAACCCATTCCCATTTGGTAGCCATGTGAAACCACTCACACCCGTGGCAATATTATAAAATTTACTTAAATCGGAAAGATTCAAAATTCCTTGCGTATTAAAAGCGATGATGTTTTCCCTTGGTGACCAGGAAGGGGATGTACCATCGTACATAATTTTTTTCCTTTCGCCAGTATCAACCTGATAAACCCATACCTCAGACTGTTTTTCATTTGGTTGAATTTCAGAATTAGCTAAATTTTGATATAATAGCCATTTCCCATCATAGGACCATTTGGGTTTTGAAAAAATAGTACCAGTGTTAGTAATTTTCTTCTCCTTATTATTATGGATGACCCATAAATCTCCATCTCTAATAAAAGCTGCTCTTACATTTCCCAGAGGTGATGCAGTAGCTACCACCGGGAGAAAAATCGATAGAAATAGAATAAATAGGACGAATATGCGCATAATAATTTCTCCTAGCTAAATTTTATCTTCTATAAAATGGAAAAAGGGAAGCATAATTATATGCTCTCCTTTTTCTTTCTACAATGCGAAATAGAGAATACTTTAAGAATATCCTTGCTTAGGATAAAGAAGGCATCTTTATTAATTCTTTCATTTTGGAGGTAAGGTTATTTAATAGATATGCTGCTTCTCTACCTATTCTTATCAATGTTAAAATCAAGCTAAAAAGAATATTCAAAGTAAATCCCTCCACATTGAGATTTCGTGTTAAAAATTAACACTAATATTAGTGTCAATCTGATAAAAATAATTATACAAAGGAAAAGTTTGATATATAGGGATAATTTGTAAATTATTTCTTTTATTTAATAAAATACACTTTTATATAAGAAGTAATGATTCGCATAATAGGATAATTTTGGTTTGTATAAAAAGTTCACTATTTCACAATTATTTTTTAATTGGATAGATTGGATTGTTTTTAATGGTAAATTATACTATTATTAGGTGTTTGAAGGTAATTATTAACACCTATACTTACAACAGGAGGAATAACTATGAAACTTCAAGGAAAAGTCGCAGTAGTTACAGGTGCAGCTTCAGGTATGGGGAAGGCAATTGCCGTTCTTTATGCAAAAGAAGGTGCAAAGGT
Source organism: Bacillus massilinigeriensis (assembly GCF_900117315.1). Taxonomy (GTDB): domain Bacteria; phylum Bacillota; class Bacilli; order Bacillales; family Cytobacillaceae; genus Bacillus_BE; species Bacillus_BE massilionigeriensis. The sequence goes on along the minus strand of NZ_LT630337.1, from coordinate 2,345,700 downwards.
TGTTGTATCAGATCTTTATTTAGAGGGAACACAAGCAGTTGTTGATGAAATTATATCAAATGGTGGAACAGCAATAGCTGTTGCTGCAAATGTTGCAAAAGAAGAAGATATTCAAAATTTAATAGATACTGCAGTTAATACATATGGAACACTGGATATTTTAGTGAATAATGCTGGAATTATGGATAATTTCATTCCGGCGGCGGAAGTGACTGATGAACTGTGGGAACGTGTAATAGCAGTAAATACCACAGGACCAATGCGTGCCATTAGAAAGGTTTTACCAATATTCCTTGAGAAAGGAAAAGGAGTTATTATTAATAATGCATCAATTGGTGGGCTACGTGGTTCTGTAGCAGGTGCTAGCTATACTGCTTCAAAACATGCCTTGATTGGACTAACGAAAAACGTTGGTTTCCAATATGCAACTTCGGGTATTCGTTGTAATGCCATTGCACCGGGTGGGGTCAATACAAATATTGGTACAACTATGAATCAACCAAGCCCATTCGGAATGGAAAAAGCGATGAGTGGGGTAAACTCTAACCCAAGACAAGGTGAACCTGAGGAGATTGCAACCATAGCTTTATTCTTGGCATCCAACGATTCAAGCTTTGTTAATGGCACAGTTATCACAGCTGATTCTGGCTGGTCTGCATATTAAGGCTCTTTATAAGGGTGACAGGCACCTTCCATATTTTGGATGGTGCCTGTCACCTTTTTTGATGATCACATCCTCTATAATTTCCTCTAATAGGTCTTCTTTATATTGATAATGTGTGTAAAAGGTTCCGCTTTATTAAGGTCGGCTCTCTCAACAATATCAGTTCCATCGCACCAGGTGGAGTAAATACGAATATTGGGACTACCATGAACCAGCCAAACGAGTTTGGCGCTGGAAAGGCAATGTCAGGGGCGGTTATTAACCCAAGAGCAGGTGAGCCAGAAGAAATCGCAAAAGTAGCTCTGTTCTTAGCTTCAGATGATTCAAGCTTTGTTAATGGTACAGTCATTACAGCTGATGCTGGTTGGACAGCCTATTAAATATAGGGGAGAGGCCAGCGTGAAAGGCCTCTCTATTTTTACTGGTCTTGCTGATTTCTACTTCTTAGCTGTTGTTCTCCTAATGCGACGAGACGTTTTGTCATTTCGCCGCCAACAGAGCCATTCGCTCGTGCGGTCGTATCTGCACCAAGTTGTACTCCAAACTCATTGGCAATTTCCTCTTTCATCTGTTCCAGTACGTTTTCTGAACCAGGAACCAAAAGCTTGTTTCTACCCATGATGATCACTCCCGACGATTGAATTTGAGCAAAAAGCATTTGCTCCTCCTTAGCTTAACCACATGAAAATGATGAATTCAGTTAAGGAGGAGAAAATATCAAGTAAAAAAGCAATCAAATACAAAAAATACCATTAACAAGCCTGATATTGTGAAATCCTTCTCAAAGTGTGATTTTTATCACTGTATATTTCAGAATATTCATATAAAATTTAGAAAAATTATCTAATACAGTATAACACCACCGATACCTCATCTTTTCTACACCATGACCTACATACTACAATTTTTACTCTATTAGAAATATCAAGTTGCCTTTTGAAGGGAATGAGTTTTAACGGTTTTTATCGGGATGAACGCTCCACCCAAACAAAAAATTTAAGAGCGTTTTCATAAAATTGTCATATTTAAGAGAGGAATGATGGTATGCACATTGTCGTCTGTATCAAGCAGGTGCCTGATACAAAGATCATTAAGATCAATCCAAAAACGAATACACTTGACCGACGCAGTGCTCCCGCGATTTTAAATCCATATGATGCACATGCCGTTCAAGAAGCTGTTCGACTTCGTCATTTGATTGGTCATGGAACGATCTCGGTAGTATCCATGGGACCGCCACAAGCTACAGCAATTATTAAAAAGGCTGTAGAAATTGGCGCAGATAGAGGATACTTGGTGTCTGACAGAGCGTTTGCTGGTGCGGATACTTTAGCAACAAGCTACGCGTTAGCTAAAGCAATTGAGAAAATCTCTAAGGAGGAGCAAGTGGATCTTGTTTTTTGCGGCAAGCATGCCATTGATGGAGATACAGGTCAAGTGGGACCTGGAATTGCAAGGAGAATGGACATCCCACCAGTAACAAACGTCATTGAAGTTCAGGAATTCAAGCCAACTGAAAAGAAAGTAATCTTGAAAAGAAAGCTGACCAATGGATATCAGCTTATAGAGGCCGACCTACCATGCTTAGTCACAGTTGAGAAGGAAATAAACGAAATTGCGTATGCACCAATGCCAAATATGATGAAAGCAGCACGTTACAATCCCGAAATTTGGTCTGTAAAGGATCTAGAAGACGTAGACAAAACCAAGCTTGGATTAAAGGGATCACCGACTGTAGTAGGAAAAATGTTCACCCCTCCAAAACATGAAGGCGGAGAAAAGCTTGAGGGATCGGCAGAAGAGCAAGTAGCTCGTCTCTTAGATTTGCTTAGTGACAAAAAGGATTTATTTCAATTAGTAAAAAATTGATAAAGGATGGTGTTCCTAATATGGTGGAAGAATACCAAGGAGTTTGGGTATTCATTGAACAAAATGATGGCGTAATTGAAGGAGTCTCCCGCGAATTATTAGGAGCAGGAAGAGCTCTTGCTGATAAATTAGAGGTACCATTAGCCGGAGCATTATTAGGAGAAAATATCACAGAACTCACTAGAGAAGTCATTGCCTATGGAGCAGATGAAGTCTATTATATCGATCATCCTGTACTTAAGGATTATCGTACGGAGTCATATATGAAAGGTCTTATGCTTTTAGCACAAAAGTACAAGCCAGAGATTATTTTATATGGAGCCACTCCAAATGGCAAAGATTTAGCAAGTGCCGTTGCTACAGATTTGAACACAGGGTTAACAGCAGATACAACCATGCTTGATATTGATATGGAAAAGAGGTTGCTTGAAGCAAGTAGACCAGCATTTGGTGGGAACATCATGGCAACGATTCTTTGTAAAGTCAATCGCCCACAGATGGCCACGGTCCGTCCAAAGGTCATGAAAGCATTAGAACCTGATGACAACCGTGTGGGAAAAGTGATTCAGGAAGATATTGATTTAAAAGAAGAAGATATGCGTACACGTGTACTAGAGATTGTGAAGAACGTATCAAAGACGAATTTAGCCGATGCTCATGTGATTGTTGCTGGGGGAAAAGGTCTTGGCGATGAAAATGGATTCCAGCTCGTCAAGGATTTGGCAGAAGTGATTGGAGCAAGCTACGGTGGGACAAGGGATGCGGTAGAAGCGGGATGGCTTCCTCATGAGTTGCAAGTAGGACAGACGGGAGAAACGGTTACACCAAAGGTTTATTTTGCGATAGGAATTTCTGGAGCGATACAGCATGTGGTCGGAATGAAAAACTCAGAAACCATCATCGCCATAAACAAGGATCCAAATGCACCGATTTTTGATATTGCAAACTATGGAATTGTTGGTGATGCATTAGAAGTTGTTCCAAAATTAATCGAGGGGTTCAAGGAGCTTTTAGGGGATAAGGCAGGTGTCGTTCATGTCTGAGAAATTTGATGTTATTGTGGTTGGCGCTGGCCCAGCAGGAACTGCATGTGCCTATACATGTGCGAAAAAAGGATTAAAGGTATTGCAAATCGAACGTGGGGAATATCCAGGGAGCAAGAACGTCATGGGTGGGGTATTATATAGAAAACAAATGGAAGATATCATTCCAGAATTTTGGAAGGAGGCACCTATTGAAAGACCAATTGTCGAACAACGGATGATGATGTTAGAAAAAGAATCAGCCGTCACATTTGGTTATAAGGGACTTGAATGGGGGCAAGAACCTTATAATAATTTTACAATTTTACGTGCCAAATTCGACCAATGGTTCGCTGATAAGGCAGTAGAAGAAGGGGTTCTACTCATCAATGAAACCGTTGTGAAAGAATGTATTGTTGAAAATGGAAAAGTGGTTGGGGTAAGAACGGACCGACCTGATGGAGATGTGTTTGCTGATGTCATTGTATTAGCAGATGGTGTGAACTCTCTACTCGCCAAACAGCTCGGATTTCATCGGGAATTACGCCCTGATCAGGTTGCTCTAACGGTAATGGAAGTCATTAACCTTCCTAAGGATGCGATTAACGCACGATTTAATCTTCAGGAAAATCAAGGCTGTACGATTGAGTTTTTTGGCGAAGCAACGAAGGGAAATCTTGGCACGGCCTTCTTATACACCAACAAGGATAGCGTAAATATCGGTGTCGGCACGACATTATCCAGTATGATGGAGGCCAAGCTAAAGCCATACGAATTACTTGATCAACTGAAGGAGCATCCAATTGTGAAGCCATTCCTTGAAGGGGGAGAATCTGCAGAATACTTAGCTCACTTAATTCCAGAAGGTGGCTATCATTCAGTCCCAAAAGTAGCTGGAGATGGAGTTCTAGTTGTTGGGGATGCAGCTCAGTTGGTTAACTCGATTCATCGTGAGGGGTCTAATATGGCGATGGCCTCTGGAAAATTAGCCGCAGAAACCATTATTGATGCGAAGGCAAGAGGAGATTTCAGTGAATCCTCTCTTAATCAATATCGAACAGCTCTTAATGAAAGCTTTATTATGAAGGATTTGGAGAAATACAAGGATACGACTCATACCTTTGAACATAATCCACAGTATTTTAAAGAATATTTGCCATTCCTAAATCGTGCCGTTGGTGAATTTTTAACGGTTGATGGAACAGCTAAGAGGGACAAACAGAAAGATATTATGAAAGAGCTAAAGCACAAAAGAGGAACCATTCGCATCTTGAAGGATGCTTACCGAGCTTGGAAGGCGGTGAAATAATGTCAACGAAAACACTTGAAGAAAAACAGTATCTAGTCCGCTATAAAGCCGATAAAAAATCACATCTCACTATTTTAGATCAAGATGTTTGTGCTCGTTGTGAAGAAAAGTATTGCACTCATTTCTGTCCAGGTGAGGTATATAAATGGGAAGGGACCCGTATGCAGGTGGGTTACGAAGGCTGCCATGAATGCGGAAGCTGTCGGATCGGTTGCCCAAGTCAAAATATTAAGTGGGAATACCCATTAGGTGGCCATGGAATCGTCTTCCGTTTGGCTTAGTGGTTATTTGTAGCAAGTTTTTTTAAAATAAGAGGATAATCAGTTCTAATCAGGAACGATTATCCTCTTTTTTACATATATAAATATATCTTTTGCAAAATGGGCTTATTTTTGTAAAAATGACTCATAGTCCAATCTAATATTGTTATTTTTTTAAAATAACCTTCACAACCAATCCCATACTTAATTCTTTATAAACTACATAGAAAAAATTTTTCAATAAAAATAAAACTTTTTCAATACTAATTCGTCTAAGTAATGAACATCAAAAAGGAGGGAAGAGAGTTGTCAGATATACATAGGGGAGAAATTGCTGAATGGTATGACATCCATAGCAAATCAGTTTTGAGTTTTATCTTATTAATGATTCATGATTATCAGCAAGCAGAGGATCTAACTCACGATACCTTTGTTAAGGCATATATAAACTATGATTCATTTAAAAAGAATTCTAGTGAGAAAACATGGTTGTTTAGTATTGCTCATAATTTAACCGTGGATTTTTTGAGAAAGCGTAAACCGAGCATTATTTTAAAAGAGGTTCTTTTACTAAAAAGGGATCATAAACCATTGCCAGAAGAAGTGGTACAAGTTAAGGAGGAATCTTACGAGCTTTATAAAGCTTTAGAGGAAATGAAGGAATCATATAAGAAGGTCATTATCTTAAGAAAAATTAAAGATTTCTCTATTGAGGATACAGCCATAATATTAAATTGGTCTGAAAGTAAAGTGAAATCAACTCTTCATCGTGCCTTGCCTCAATTAAAAAAGAAGCTAAGAAAGGAGGGTTCCTTCTATGAAGAAACCATTTGAGGATAAAGAATTTGAAGAATCCTTAAGGAAAATGGAAACGGATCTATTATGGAAGAAAAGTCAAAAGCAAGAGCTGAAGGATAGAATTTTGAAGGATATTGAAGGGATTCAATGGATGGAAGAGAACAAGAGCCCAGTCATTGCATCTACCATAAGAAAACAGAGCATTGGTCGGAGATTGGCTTACACTGGGGCAGTGCTAGCGGTATTATTTGGTTTGTTTATTGGAACCACCTTCTTTTCTCCAGCTATGGCTGAGGTTGCTGCAAAAATTCCATATTTAAATAAAGTGTTTCAATTAAAACCATTAAATGAGGTCTTGTGGGAAAAATTACAGGCTGAAGGGTATAAAATTGAAACAATTGGTGGGAGTGCCCGTGAAATTAGTATTTCGATTGGGGGTTCAGATGCCTACTACAATGAAGTCAGAGGGAAGGTAAAAGAGATAGCAGAAGGAATTTTAGAGTCAAGAGAATATGATGCTTATAAGGTAAAAGTTATTAAATCAATCGAAAGAATGAATGAATCTACTCCGATTTCTGATAGAGATCAAGCGATTCAAGATACGATGATGGAAATCCAAAAGGAATTGGAAAAGTTAGATGTCAATGTTCTTGCGCAAGGGTATGGGTATTCTGCACCTAATACGAAAAAGTTCAGGGTGCAAATAGATGTTCCAAATACTGAAACAAGAGACGAGGTTATTAAACAGATTATTAATCAAAAGTTTGAGGAAAAAAACCTAAGTAATTACTCCATTGATATCAAGAAAATAGATTTAGTTCAAAGAGAAAGAGAATCGAAATGGGATAGGGTATTTCCAACTATTATTGAAGGTTTAACAGCAAAAAAAGAGTACAAAGTCACTGGATTTGCCTATTCTTTTCACCCGGCACCACTTCAAATCATCATTAAAACCTCTATTGAGAGTACAGACAAGGATGCAGCAGAAAGGGCAGCCATTATAGAAGAAACGATTGAAGAATTCTTACATTCTGAAGAAATAAAAAGTGAGATCGAAGGCGAACCATATCAAATCATCATCAGAAGCAAGGATAAAAAGCATATAAACTAGGTGACAGGCACCTTCCATAAAATGGAAGGTGCCTGTCACCATTCTAGTCTACCAAATACCCACCGATTCCAATTTTTACGTCGTTATAGGAGTTTCCGTAGACTTTAAGCAAATAGGATAAATTAATCGCGTTATGGTCTTCGAAGATGATTAGCTTTACTCTTGTGTTAGGAGTGAATTGATAATAGGTAGATGTTCCATTAACGGTCATAAAGCCTGATACAGATCGAGATTGGTCATAGCCATAAACGACCTGATATGGAACTTGAACCTGGTCTAATAAACGATATAACTCTTCTTCAGTGAGACTATAACGCCAATAATAATTAATTATTGTCTGATATTTTTGGGAGGTTGGATTTTCAACCTTGATATCTTCGTAAATTGGCTCCTGAACGGTATAGGTATATGGTTCCTTTTCTATATAAGTAAAGGGCTGATTTTCTAATTTCGTTCCAACCTGCTCATTAATTAAATATTCATTGTAATTTTCCTTCGTAGTGTATGCTTCCTGTTTGGTTTTATTGATAGAACGATATTTGGTAATCGATTTTTCACCAGACTTAACGCGACTTGCTTTTGTTGCTACATATTTGGATGGAATATATGCCATGGCTTTTTTTCTTCCTGGCTCCCAGGTCATACTGCCTGAGATATATTTTCTATTAACATATACTTTTTTCGAAATTTGTTTTTGTTTTACCCATTTTCCACGAATCTTTTGATAGGGAGTATATTTGACTGTTGCGTAATAGCTCCCGCTTTTTTTCGTTAGGGTAGTATTTTTTGGAACGGAAAGGGTTACTTTTTGCCCTTTGCTATTATAGTATTTTGTACTTGTATTAATGCGTTGATGATTATAAGTTCTTTCGACTTTTTTATAATGATCATAGGAAATGGTTGCTTTATACCAATCCTTGTTCACTCTGGTGAGCTTCGTGAATTTAGACATACTTACGTAATATTTCTTCCCATAAGGGTTAGTCGCCGAAAGCTTATATTTTGTACTAGTTTTGGTGTAGGCTTGTGTTTTTTGCTTGGCGGTGTATGAGTACACGGTTTTGTATATGGGTTCTTTGACCGTATACGATTGCTTTTCTTGATAAGGGACAGTTTTATATTTTGTTATTTCTTTTTGCTTAGGAATAATTTTGATTTCTCCATATTGTTTCGCATTGAGGTAAGACTGTTGATCATACAATCTATTTGTATATTCGTTACTGAATTGATAGAACCCATCCCCAGTTTTTCCAAGGAATTCGCTGATCACAAAATCATAAACAGGTACTTCTACTTCTTTATAACCGGTTATTTCTTTATCCTTGAAACCATTTTTTTCAATATCCTGATAACCAACTAATTTCTGCTCCGTATGATACATCGCATTTTCGGCTAATGTATCAAGTGAAACTGCAGCAGCACCAGCGTTAGTTTCAGGTAGTAGCAGGCCAACAGTAAGTAAAGAAATGAAAGCTGTGATAACCCCTCTTTTTATCATATTTAAATTCCTCCGATGTATGTACTATGTACTAGATACTATATTAATATTTTAACAGCTTTGTAGAATACATGTTCTGGTACATTGTTCCAAATAGGGTGACAGGCACCTTCCATAAAATGGAAGGTGCCTGTCACCCTATTTTTTAATTTTATTGTTATAATAGATAAATAACAGAATATTTTCATAGTTTAGGTTGGTCTTAAAGATGGAATAATTGGAGGGGGTTTTGATATGATAATACAGCTTGAAAACACGTGCTTGAAGCGGGATGGGTCGTGGATTTTAGAGAATATCAATTGGAAGGTGAATAAAGGGGAACATTGGGTAATATTTGGCTTGAATGGTGCAGGGAAAACGGCCTTACTTAACGTCTTGAACGCATATGAATTCCCAACGAAAGGGAAAGTCAAAGTTCTAAATAAAGAATTTGGTAAAACGATGCTCGGAGAAGATCTTCGTAAGAAAATTGGACTTGTCTCTTCGTCTTTACAGCAAAAGTTTTATCCAACAGATAATGCCTTTGAGATTGTGTTAAGTGGTGCATTTGCTTCCATTGGCCTTTATGAGGTTCCATCAGAAGAAAATAGAGAAAAAGCTATTTCTCTATTAAAGGAGTTGGGCTGCTATGAATATGCAGACCGTTTATATGAAACCCTATCCCAAGGAGAGAGGCAACGGGTTCTAATAGCAAGGGCATTAATGTCTGATCCCGAGATATTAATATTAGACGAGCCAACGAATGGACTTGATTTTATTGCAAGAGAAGCACTTCTTGAAACGGTTGAGAGAATTGGAGAAAGTAAGAATGGTCCAACCATTCTATATGTCACTCACCATGTAGAAGAAATTCTGCCTATTTTTCAGAAGACCTTACTTCTAAGAAATGGGAGGGTCTTTGCATCAGGCAAGACCATTGATATGATTTCAAGCTCCACATTATCCAGCTTTTTTGAATTGCCTGTTGAAGTAATCTGGAACCATAATCGCCCACTTATAGCCAAAACCTCTAAAGTTCAAGTAAAATAGGGATTTGACTCTAGCGAGGTTGCTTGTATTATTGTATTCTAATTGGACTAATGAAACTAGTAGGAGCGATTTCATCGTGTTACAAAAGTTAAATAGACAGCTGGAAAAGATCATGCCTCTAATCACTCCAACAAGCTTGGTTATTGGAGTGCTGTTATCGACATATTTAAAAGATTTTTCTCCATTGATTCCGTGGATATTTGCCTTTATGACCTTTTCGGGTAGTTTAAGCTCAAATTTCCGGTCATTAAAGGAGGCATTTACACATCCGATGCCACTGTGTATTGCCTTTATTATTTTACACATTTTGATGCCTTTATGGGCTTGGGGTGTGGGACATTTTGTGTTTCGTGATGATTTACTTACAATAACAGGTCTCGTTCTTGCCATGGCGATTCCAACGGGGATATCAAGCTTTATTTGGGTGTCAATTTACCGGGGGAACATTCCTTTTACACTATCCATTATTTTGCTGGATACTCTTTTATCACCTTTAATCGTGCCATTTACTCTTTCTATTTTGGTTGGCTCAAAGGTTGAGATGGATGTTTTAAGTATGATGAAGGGGTTAATTGGAATGGTTGTTCTCCCATCCATACTTGGAATGCTTTTGAATCAGATGACAAAAGGGAAGGTCGCTACCGATCTCGGAAAACACCTCGCCCCATTTTCAAAGATTGGGATTGGGTTGGTTGTTATGATTAATGGCGCGATTGTATCTCCCTACTTAAAGAATGTCGATGGGAAATTAATTATCATTGCTATAACAGTATTATGTATTGCCTTTACAGGTTATTTGTTCTCATTCCTAATCGGAAGGTTTATTTTAAAGGATCGGGAAGCGGTGGTTGCTTTAACCTTTACTGGCGGAATGAGAAATATCAGTGCTGGTGCAGTCCTTGCTGTATCCTATTTTCCTGCACCCGTTGCGATTCCTGTTATTATAGGCATGCTCTTTCAACAGGTGCTTGCTTCCTTATATGGTTTGATGGTTGATCGATATTATAGTAAAAAGGTTTATAATCTTCAACAAACTGGATAAAAAGTGGTATTCCCTGTTAGAATGCCCCTTTCTCAGTTGAGGGGTCCCAAATGGAGGATGCTAATTTTGTTCAGAAATATCTGATATTATTTCTTGGGAAAGCGCAGGACTAGACATTTCCTGCGCTCTTGTTGTCGGATAATGGAGATATAACACTAAAAGTAAGAACTTTGTCAATAGAGGTTCGTTTCATTCCGACTATTCTGTAGAATTATGTTTGATGTTGTCATTTTTATCAGTGAAATTATTTCATTTTTGGATAAAAATATGATTATTTCTAACAGAATCCTATGTTAGAATGGGAAAACAACGATGAAAAAGGGGAGGATTGATGATGAAATCAGTTGCTGTTTTTTGTGGATCAAGTCCAGGAAATAATCCAATTTATATGAAAGAGGCAAGGAGACTTGGTGAAATCCTTGCTGCAGAGGGAATAACCTTGGTTTATGGTGGATCGACTGTCGGTTGCATGGGTGCAGTGGCAGATGGTGTTCTCGAAAACGGGGGCTGCGTCATTGGGGTAATTCCAAAAAGTCTGCAGGATGTCGAAATTGCTCATCACCATTTAACCGAACTTCATATAGTAAAAGATATGCATGAAAGAAAGGCAATGATGGCAGAACATGCTGATGCGTTTATCGCATTACCCGGCGGTGCAGGGACGATGGAGGAATGGTTTGAAGTCTACACTTGGGCACAGCTAGGTTATCATGAAAAACCATGTGCGTTGTTAAGTATCAATCATTATTATGAGCCGTTATATTCTCTTTTTGACCATATGATTAATCAAGGTTTTTTAAGAAAGGAATATAAGGATGATTTAATATTAATAGAAAAGGATCCGGCCATCCTAATTGAACGAATCAAAAACTATAAAATGAACTTTCAACCAAAATGGAATGAAAGAAGGAAAAAATAATTGACCAGCAACTAGCTAAATAAATGAGTTAAAATCAATGTAAATGAGGGGAGAAAATGGAAGCTTTACAATGTCAGAATTGCAAAGGATTATGCTGCGGCCCTGTCCCGGTGACAGAGCAAGAGCTCAAAAAAATTAGAAAAAAAGTAAAATCTATGCCACCAAAGCTTCGGACGCAGCTTCAAAGTCAAAACAGGCATTTCGGAACTTGCATTTTCTATGATTTAGATAAAAATCAATGCGGAATTTATTCTGCAAGACCAGAAACCTGTCGCCTGTTTGGTTACCACAAGGATTTAGTATGTATGTTTCATCCCCAGCTGGCAACAAAAGAATTACCCAAAGGGTTTTCTGCTAAGAGGAAGAATGAGAGAATGCTTACGTTAGACATTACTTGGAATGACTTCTAAGATATCTCATTTTTAACTCCTCTATAGGAAAAGGAAAATAGGTTACATAAACACGAACGGGTGTAAGTCCTTGTTGAACCTGTTTCGTGTTTTTTTTCATACGGAAATATTTGAATATTCTCCATCTTTCTAACAAAGAGCACAATAGCGATAGTGATATAATTATAAGTGAAGAAATGGTCACTAATTAGAGGGTGATGAAGAGTTGAAAGAATCATGGTTGTATAACCATCCAGCTTTTTCAGAATTAAAAAGGAAAATTTATCTAGTTGTTCTACCAGTGTTACTTTTTACATTTTTTATCGTATTTTTTTACGGGTTTAAAAATGAGTTTTTCACCTCATCAAGAATGGTCATTTGTTTAGTTCTGTTTTTTGGACTTTCCTTTTGTTATCTATTTCTCCTTGTAATAAGAAATCGATTGGATATTGTGGAGATTGCAGCATGTACGATAGCCGTCTTTTCCTTTCTATATGGAATGCATGAATCAATCATCCATTATCTTGGGGTGAATGGAAATAATCTTTTAGGGCCGGTCTCCTATTGGACTCCATTGTTATTTATCTTTTTTTACTTTACCTTTAGAGGGGCAGTTGCCTTAATTTTTTCATTAGTGGTCTTTTCTTTTAGTGTAGTATTAGGGTTCTATCACGTGTTTTTCAGTAATCTTGTGAATCCCTCTACGATTTATACCTTAATACAATATTATTTTTCCAGCTTGGCAACAATCATTGCTATTAACTATTTTCATAGAATTATAGAAATTTATCTTGAAGCAGAAGTTTCTCAAAAGAGGGCTAATACAGACTACTTAACGAACTTACCGAATAGACGAATGCTTGAACAGCAGTTAAATGAAGAAATTGAAAAGTCTAGAAGAAGTCAAACCACTTTGTCGGTTATTTTATTTGATATCGATCATTTTAAAATAGTCAATGACACGTATGGACATGATGTTGGGGATAGGGTATTGAAGGAATTGTCACAAACAGTACGTGAGAATATTCGGGATACGGACTATTTTGGACGCTGGGGCGGAGAGGAATTTCTAGTAATTGCTACAAGAAAGAATCTTCAGGATGGAGTTGTTCTAGCGGAAAGAATGAGAGAAACCATCGCGGGCCACAAGCACAACACAATAGGCTATATTACATGTAGTTTTGGTGTGGCAGAGCTGCAAAAGAATGAGCAGGCAACAAGTATAATCAAACGAGCCGACCTTGCCCTTTACAAAGCGAAAAAGAACGGTCGGAATCAAGTTGGTACTAATTGATAAAGAGATCGTTGCTTAGAATTGAAGAGATTCTGGGCAATTAAGCGTCTTATAAAAGATTAAGGCCAGGCAGAGTGTGTGAAGTATAAACTCTGCCTGGTCTAAATTAATCAACATATTTTCTGAATTAACTCAATGGAATTGTTTTTCGGTGAATTAACGAGTGAGGAAACCTCATATGCTTCCATCAATTCCTTGTCATATGGCTTTAAGAAGAGGCTAAGTTGTTGAGGGTCCGTTAAAGACCTATCCAGCCATGCCTTTTCATCCTCTCTTTTTAATATGACCGGCATACGATCATGAATGGGTTTCATAAGAGGGTTGGCCTCTGTAGTTATCACTGAGCAGGAAAAAATCGATTCACCAGATGGGGATTTCCATTGCTCCCAAATCCCTGCCATGGCAAATAACTCTTCGGATTTCAAGCGTATGCGCATCGGTGTTTTCTCTTTTCCTTCTCGTTTCCATTCATAAAAGGAGTCTGCAACGATCAAGCATCGTTTCTTTCGAAATGCGCTTCGAAAGCTAGGTTTTTCTCCAAGGGTTTCAGCTCGAGCATTGATTAATTTATAACCGATTGATAAATCCTTTGCCCATGGAGGAACAAGCCCCCAACGTAAAAAACCCATTTTGTTCTCTTTCCCATTATTAATAACAGCCATGACGGATTGTGATGGAGCTATGTTATAGCTAGGTGAGTAATCATCTTCTAAAAAGGTGAAGATGGCCTCAAAGCGATTAGCTATTTCTTCAATGGATGCTGTTAATGTAAACCTACCACACATAGAAAAAAAACCTCCTTTATATTTTGTAGATGTATAGAAAATGTTATATTAAAAAATCTTTTGAATGGGTGATAGTATCGCCAAAACTCTTCCTTTACAACCATTATTCATTTCCTTCATCTAAGCAAACATATAAGTTTGCTGAAGTGTTCAAAAATGGAAATAGTATTAAATAATTATCATAGTAAAATTTAATAAAGAAAGGTGGATAATATGGATGATTTAACCCTTATACACAAACAAAATAGACGAGTAATCTTATTACTTTGGTTATTTCTTTCTATTGATTTCATATTAAATCTATTTTTATTTAATTTTTCCTTTGCAAAGGTAATGATTTTAACCTCGTTGCTTCCATTATTGACCATTACTATTTTTGTTAGGAAGAGAAAATTTATTAAATCAACAATGTATATCATTACATTTTTATTAATGTTAGATTTACTTTTAATTAATATATTTCATTCCAATTATATTAATCTGTTTTTTGTTATTTTACCAATATTTATCAGTCTTTCCTATAGGGAATGGATTAATGTCTTAATTAGTATTGCTGGAAGTGGCAGTATTTTTGTGACGATCATTAGGTTACATGGAAGGGAGTTTTTTACTCAATGGCAACCATTTGATAGCCTCTATTTTTTACTTTTTTTCATGATGTTTGGTTCAATCATCATATATGAATCTAAAAACTCAGAAGCCACTCGCTTTCAGTTAAAGAATGAGCTTAGTGAAGTGAAAAAGCTACAAGGGAAACTGTTTGAGAGTGAAGAAAGATATCGCGCCATGGTCAAGCAATCGACAGAAGGAATCTTTGCGTTCCACCCTGAAACCAAAAAGATTGTGGAAACGAATGAATTATTTTGTAAAATGCTTGGTTATGAAGAAGATGAGCTAATTAATTTTTCCATTAAAAAGGTCATAGTTGCAGATGATAAAAGTGTTGAAGCAAATATCGAGAGCGTGGTGAAGAAGAACCGTGATTTTCTTGGAGAGAGAAGGTATCTTTGTAAAAGTGGAGAGGAAATTATCGTTGAAGTTAGCGCTACTCTGATTTCAATAAATAATGACCAGCTTATTTTATCCAGTATCCGTGATATTACGGAACATAAGAGAACGGAAGAGATGATCAAAAAACAGGAAAAATTATTCAATGCTGTTTATGAAGGAATGAGTAGGCTATTAACCGCTGAAAATCCAGTAGATGCTATAAAAGAAGCGTTGGGAATAATCGGGAAGTCCATTCCTGTTGATCATGTGTACGTCTTTGAAAATAAGCGGGCTTCTAATCAGGAAGAAACGATGAACCTTTGTTTTGAATGGGTGAATAACAATGCGATTCCTTATATAGATAAATCAATTATGCAGGACTTGCCTTATAGTCTTTTTAAGGAGTCCAATTGGTTTGATTGGCTAGCTGAAGGAAATTCCATCAATGGACCGCTTCAAATGTTTTCTGAAAAAGAACAAAAACTATTAAAAATGGTAAAAATCAAATCAGTCCTGGTCGTTCCCATCTTTATTCGAGAGGAATTCTGGGGTTTTATCGGTTTTAGTGATTCCATTCAAGAGAAGACTTGGAATACCAATGAAGAAATGATTTTAATGGCTGCTGCTGCAAATATCGGTGGTGCAATTAAGGGTCACCTTGACTCTATTAAATTACAAGAAAGTGAAAAGAAGTATCGATTGATTGCTGATAATATCACGGATGTTGTCGGACTAATTGATAGAGATTTTAACATTCTCTATGTATCTCCTTCTTTTGGAAGTATTATGAAGGAGCTCCCAGATGTTAATGACGAAGGATATCCGATAAAGTATGTTCATCCAGAGGATTGCGAATCAGTAAATCAAGCATTTCAAAATATGCTGAAGAATAAAAAAACCCTTCAAACAGAATTTCGGTGGAAAGGGGAAAATGGGTGGATTAATCTGGAATTTAGGGCGACTCCTGTAATTGAAAGTGATGGTGAAATTCGTAACATAGTCACGACTTGTAGGAATATTACAGAGCGAGTGACAATGGAAGAAAGAGTAAAACAAACCACTGCAAGGCTAGAAACCTTAATTTCACATTTACCATACGGAATATTAGCCGAGGATAAAGACAATAAGCTATTACTAATTAATGAACAATTCACTGATATGTTCGGAGACCCCCACCTTGTAGATCTTGGTGAGGGATGGGATAAAGAACATAGAAACACGAAGATGGTCTTTTTTGAACAAGCATTGTATGACAAAAGGACAAGGGAAATTATAAAAAATAGGGAAATGGTATTAGAAGAGGAATGGGCATTATTGGATGGGCGAGTCATCAGTCGGGATGCCATTCCAATTTTCACAAATAATAAATTTGATGGATTTCTATGGCAGTTTAAGGATATAACAACCCAGAAAAAAATCGAACAGGACCTAAAGGAAGCCTCTCTTATCGATGGGTTAACGAATATATCGAATCGTAGATATTTTGATGAAACCATTGAAAGAGAATGGAATCGTTGTTCAAGGAGCTCTAAACCCCTGACCTTAATTATGTTAGATATTGATCGTTTTAAAAAGTTTAATGACACATACGGTCATCAACGAGGGGATGAGTGTTTAATTAAGGTTGCACAAACGATTAAAGAGACAATCAAAAGACCATCCGATGTGGTGTGCAGATATGGCGGGGAGGAGTTTGCGATTATTCTTCCAGAAACAACCGAGGAAGGAGGAGAATTTGTAGCGGAAAGAATTCGCGCTGCCATCGAATCTTTAGAGATTCCACATGTAGCATCCAAGGTAAGCCCTTACGTTACATGTAGTCTAGGGGTAGCAACGGTAATACCGAGTACCTTAACAACACCCGATGAAATTATCAGGATGGCAGACAAGGCCCTCTATGAGTCAAAAAACCATGGACGTAACCGGTATAGTGTATATGATAATAAAGAAAGTTTACAGCTTTAAATAAAAACAAAAGCAGAAATGTCCATGCATCTCTGCTTTTGTTTTCTCCATTATTTCATGCAATTAGTCAACAAGTCCAAGTGATTTTAAACCGTTATAGACCCCTGAGTTGGTTACCTCTGTTGTTTTATGCTTAGCATAGGCAAATAAGTCCGGATTTGAATTACCCATTGCGAATCCTTCACCAACGTAAGATAACATTTCTTTATCGTTCATACCATCACCAAAGGCAATCGCATGCTCTTTAGGGATGCCAAGATGGTCCAATACTCTATTAACACCTACCCCTTTATTTACATTTTCCTGAATGATGTCAAAACATTTATGCATTCCAGCAACGTTGACTTGAGTTAAATGAAATCCCTCTTCTTCAGTATAGTACGCTGCTTCCCTTTCATCATTGGTCATTAGTGTAATTCCTAGTACATCACCCATGACCTTTGGAGTAAATAATTCATTTTCTTTTAAAAGGAAGGTATCAATAAAGTTTATCACCTTTGGAGTATGTAAATTTGTAAAATAATTTTTATTTCTTGTATAGAGCACCAATTCATGATTGTTTTCATCCGCGATATTAATAAATTTCTCTACAGAAGACTCCTTCATCGGTTCTTTGAAAAGTTCTTTCTTTTTATAGACGGCAAAAGCTCCATTGTAACCGATTAAAGATTGAATTTGTAACATTTCTGCGATATCCATGATTTCATGGAGAGGTCTTCCTGTTGCTAAGAAAACTTCAATCCCTTTATCTTGTGCAGAGAAAATCGCTTTTTTTGTTGAATCCTCAATCGTATGGTCGGGCTTAATAATTGTACCATCGATATCTAGAAATAAGGCTTGAAATTGAGTCATGCTGCTTTTCACATCCTAACTGAGTAATCGTGGAAAATTATAGCACATATATGAGTTTGTCACAAAAGGACAGGTAAAATATCTTTCATTCTAGCATTATATTTTATAATGTCCATGTGAAAAATACAGATGTTCTTTTATGACGGAAAAAACACTTGATTCTTTTTCGCTTTAGGGTGATAATAATAACTAAATTTTAAGAAATATTCGTCAGGCAGGAGATGTATGCATGAAAGTAGTTAAATTTGGTGGTTCCTCCTTAGCGACTGGAGAGCAATTAGAAAAGGTTTTTCAAATTGTAGTATCTGATCCTGAAAGAAAAATTGTTGTCGTTTCAGCACCTGGAAAGCGATATGCTGATGATATAAAGGTTACCGATTTATTAATCACATGTGGCGAACACTATTTAAAGGGTGAAAAGGCAGATGTTGAGTTTAATCAAATCATCGAAAGATATGCAAATATTGCCAGTGAATTAGATTTATCAGATGATATTATCCATCGAATTCAGGATGATCTACTGACCTTATTAAATGGGGATAAAAGCAATCCTGATAGCTTCCTGGAGGCTATTAAAGCGAGTGGTGAGGATAATAATGCCAAACTGATTGCCTATTATTTTCAAAATAAAGGGGTTGAAGCAGAATATGTTAATCCCAAGGAGGCTGGTTTGTTCGTAAGTGATGAACCTGGAAATGCAAGGGTATTGCCAGAGTCATATAAGAATTTATACTCTCTACGTGATCGTTCTGGAATCATTATTTTTCCGGGCTTCTTTGGATACAGTTTAAAAGGCGAAGTGGTTACATTTTCTAGAAGTGGGTCAGATATTACGGGATCCATTTTAGCTAATGGAACAAAGGCGAGCCTTTATGAGAATTTCACAGATGTTGACGCGGTTTATTCTGTCAATCCAAACCTTGTCAATCACCCTAATGAAATTCGTGAACTAACCTATCGAGAAATGCGTGAGCTCTCCTATGCTGGTTTCTCAGTATTTCATGATGAAGCTTTAATACCAGCCTTCCGTGCAGGAATTCCTGTGAATGTGAAAAATACTAATAACCCATCCGCACCAGGTACAAGAATTGTCAATGAAAGAGATAATAATAATGGTCCAGTCATCGGAATAGCCAGTGATAAAGGCTTCTGTAGTATTTATGTAAGTAAATATTTGATGAATAGGGAAATTGGTTTTGGACGCAAGCTTCTACATATTTTGGAGGATTATGGATTATCTTATGAGCACATTCCATCAGGGATTGATGATATCTCCATTATTTTAAAAGAAGACCAAATGACTAAAGAGATTGAAGATCATATTAAACTAAGAATACTTGAAGAACTACAAGCAGATGAGGTAGTGATTGATCATCATCTAGCTCTTATTATGGTGGTTGGGGAAGGCATGCGTCATAATGTTGGAACCACCGCTAGAGCCGCACATGCTTTAGCCAATGCAGGGGTAAATATCGAAATGATTAACCAAGGCTCATCTGAGGTTAGCATGATGTTTGCAGTGAAGGCAGTAGATGCTGACCATGCAGTGAAGGCTTTATATAATGAGTTTTTTGTAAAAGTAGCTGTGAAAGCTTAACTCATAAAAATTTCTTGACATAATTAAAAAATCTATTCATAATATATAGAAATTATGGAACGTTGATGAAGGAATAGTACGTAGGACATTCTATGTAAGAGAGCGAAGTTTATGAGCTGAAAGACTTCGTCATATGAAGCCTGCTGAACCTGCCTTTTGAGTCCTATGCAATACATAGGCGCATTCTCCAAGCGTTATCTGGAAGAGTGGGATGCAATTGTCATTGGCATCCAATCAAGGTGGTACCACGGAAACTATCCCTTTTCGTCCTTATTTTTAGGATGAAAAGGGTTTTTTTATTATATCAAGGCAAGTTGATTGAAAAAGTTGTCATCACTCTTGGAGGAATACAGAATGGAAAAAAAACGGGTAGTTGTCAAAATTGGAAGTAGTTCATTAACTAACTCAAAAGGAGATATTGATACGGAGAAATTTTTCGATCATATCCAAGCGATTGCAGCATTGAAGGAGCTTGGTCATGAGGTTCTTATTGTCTCTTCAGGAGCTGTTGCTGCAGGTTTTAGAAGATTGGGCTACCCGTCTCGACCCGTTACGATTAAAGGGAAGCAAGCGGCGGCTGCAGTTGGTCAAAGCTTGTTAATTCAATCCTACATTGATCATTTCAATCATTTTGGAATTGTTCCAGCACAAATTTTACTAACAAGAAACGTATTTTCGAAAAAAGATGGTTACAGGAATGCTTATGCGACCATCACGGAGCTTTTGGAACGAGGAATTTTACCAATTATTAATGAAAATGATTCCGTTTCCATCGAGGAATTAACCTTTGGAGATAACGATATGTTATCTGCACATGTTAGCGGAATGGTCCATGCAGATCAATTAATTATTTTAACTGACATCAATGGACTTTATGACTCCAACCCTCAGAAGAATCCACTCGCTACAAAGTATGATTTTATCGAAGAGATTACAGAGAAAATGATGGAGGCAGCGGATGGAAGTGGCTCTAAGGTTGGTACCGGGGGAATGGCATCAAAGCTTGAGGCTGCAAAAATCGCAACATCGCTTGGGGTTCACGTTTTTATCGGAAAGGGTAAAGGCAGAAACAAGCTAATTAATATTTTAGATGGTCAAGGGGATGGTACATACATCGGAAAGGAACTGAGGACCATCAATAATAATAAGCAATGGATTGCCCTTCACTCCGCATCGACAGGAAAAATCTTCATTGACCAAGGAGCAGAGGATGCCCTCTTAATGCATGGAAAAAGCTTGCTACCAGCCGGGGTAAAGAACATTACGGGAACCTTTAAAAAAGGGGATGTTGTCGATGTTGTAGGGAAAAATGGTCTGGTTGGAAAAGGGGAGGTTCTCTACTCATTAGAGGAATTAAGACTTGTCATGGGGAAAAGAAGTGAAGAAATGAAAAGGCATTCTGGATTAACAATTGAAGTCATCCATAGAGATCGCTGGGTAAAAATATAAGAAAAAATATTTTTGAAGGTGGAGGGAAATCGATGAGTGAAGTGAGAACGAAAGGTCAAAAAGCTAAGGTTGCAAGTTTTAAGCTAGTTGGATTAAAGACAGAGGAAAAAAATCAGGCTTTGGCTAAAATTGCTGAGCAACTAATCAATGAAATGGATTACCTAATAGAAGAAAATCAAAAGGATATTCAAAAGGGGAAGGAAGCAGGTCTTTCAGATTCCATCTTAGATCGCATTCTGCTTAATGAAAAAAGAATCGAGGATATGTCATCTGCTATTCAACTTCTCATTTCGCTGCCAGATCCAATAGGTGAAACACTCGAATCGATTGAAAAAGAAAATGGTCTATTAATTAAGAAAAAACGTGTTCCAATCGGTGTCATTGGGATGATATATGAAGCAAGGCCAAATGTTACAGTGGACGCAGCCACCCTTTCATTGAAAACGGGAAATGCCGTTGTTTTACGAGGAAGCTCTTCTGCTAAATTTTCAAATATTGCTCTAGTGAATGTGATTCACCGTGCGCTCGAAAATACCTCTATTCCACTCGATGCTGTTCAATTAATCGAGGATACGAGCAGGGAAAACGCGAAAGAATTGTTCCATCTAAATGAATATTTGGATGTTCTCATTCCACGTGGAGGGAAAAATTTAATTCATACCGTTGTAAAAGAATCAAGTGTTCCAGTATTAGAAACAGGGGCAGGAAACTGTCATGTCTATATCGACGAATCAGCCGATGTAGAAATGTCTAAGCGAGTGGTGATGAACGCAAAAACCCAGCGCCCATCCGTTTGCAATGCCGCTGAATCTCTTCTCATTCATAAAAATTGGTTTGATCAGTTTGGATTAGAATTACTAACAACTCTTCAAGAAGGCGGAGTTGAAATTATTGGTGATGAAAAGGTATGCACTATCTTTCCTGCAGCAAAACAGGCATCTGATGAGGATTGGGGAACTGAATACTTAGGATTAACGATTAGTGTCAAAATTGTTGAAGACACCTTTGAGGCCATTAACCACATTAACCAGTACGGTACAAAACATTCTGAATCCATTCTAACAGACAACGAGGAAAGCGCTGAGGCATTTCTTACAAATGTAGATGCAGCGGCAGTATATCATAATGCTTCAACACGTTTTACAGATGGATTCGAATATGGGTATGGAGCTGAAATAGGTATTAGCACACAAAAGCTACATGCGAGGGGACCAATGGGACTTCAGGCATTAACTTCGAGCAAATATTATATTTATGGCGAAGGGCAGATTAGAGAGTAAACATACTTGCCTGGGTGGCGGTGAAATTTTAGTAGAAATAAACCACCAAATAGAAGAAGGTCGATACATATGGTGTATCGACCTTCTTTTTTTAGTTATTAGGATATTTGGGTACAACACAGTAATTGATTTTGTGGCTTTCGAATTAGCGGAGACAGTAAGCTGTCGAAAAAACAAAACTTTGATTTCATGGTTTTAAAGATAGCGGAAGCAGTGGCCATTACTCCTTATATTTTGGCCTTGTAAAAAGCTTTTACATGACTTGGAAGGAATTATAGGTAGGCTGTAAGTTGCATATTAACACATTGGCGGTACGTTCTTGCTTAATTCAGCAACAATGGATGCAATAGATTGTACCTGTTGTTCATCCAAATCAAAGGCATCGATTATTTTGCCTTCAAGATTTTTTGTTACATTTCTTTTGCCAATTTCCACGAGGGCAATTAGGGCATAGCTACAATTAACAATTCTAGCAAAATCACGTTGTGTCATATTATAGCTTTCTCTTAAAAATTTAATAATCTCTTTATTCATATAGATCCCTTCATTCAAAAACATGGAATATCTATAAATTAGCATTTCTATTATATTCTGTCAAAATGGTTTGCTGAACTTGGGAGCGAGGATTGGAGGTAAGCGGATGGTTAAAGTGGGGGAATGGTGAGGTGTAAGAAAAATAGCTGCAAGCGTTCATTAAATCTGCCGAGAATGCCTACTTACAGCCATCTTAATCCCTGATATTAATGCCAACTAATCAACGGCTATTATTCAAATTTGGAAATACCCGACGGACATTATTGTTGAAATCGTCCAGAAGGGTTTGGTCTGTGTTTCCATTACGAATTCGATTAGAATAATTGGTCATATCATTATAAAAGCCTGTATCAGTTGTTATATAAACATTCTCAATACGATTATCGTAGGCTTTTACCTTTTTTGATATTTTTCTTTCTAGATCAGAAGAAATAGTAGAACCATTATTGATGTTTACAGCGTGTCTATTCCTATTTGTATTCGGGACCTCATTATCCTGAGTAATGGAAGGGGTTCTGGTAGAATTCCCATCTCCATTCTGATTAATTATTCCTGTAGGGTTCTCTGAACCTCTTTTTGTTCCACTATTTTGGTTTTGGGAGCCTTTATCATCTAATTGATAATTTAATCTAACAGATACATAAGCTGTATTCCCTGAAACAATCACATTTGCATGGTCAATTTCTTGCATAACAGCAACTCGATCAGCAATTTCATCTGCTACGTCCATTTTTTGATTGTTGTCTCGTCCATTTAATTCAACAAAATTATTGTTATCCCGGTCAACGTTGTTCACTCTTGCTGGTTGAACTCCATTATGGCCATTATGGCCGTCGTTATCCATCCCACATCCAGCTGTTAAAAGTAAAAAAGAGGAGGCTACCAATATAGTTAAAGCCTTATTCATATGTTCACACTCCTAAAACATTTTATCGATGATAGCATTCCAAAAAATGAAAGAACTATACGGCATTAGGCATCAAAATTTGTATTAGGTTGGACATAGAAAATAATAGTTCAAAATGAAACTGCTTCTTATTTATGATTCATTATAAAATTAAAAACCAAAATGTAATCACTATACCAATTAATGTAAATAATACGGTTTTTATAGGTAAAGAAAAATGATATAAATATAGCAAAAATATTATTATTACATAAAGTATTGTCAATGTTTTTGAGTATTATTTTCACAATTATGTGAATGAAATGCAAACTATTCACAACCTATCTTGTGAAAAGTTGAATAAAAAGTTATTATTATAAAAATGATAGACTTCCTTTTTACAAATTCTTTGCTCATGGTAAGTCATCAGGAAAATGTACAATTTTGCAATAGAATGGGGAGATACATCAATGAAGTGGATCAAAAATTTAAAAATTCTATCAAAAATGCTAATACTTTCTATCATTGTCATACTAAGCTTACTGACCATTGGTGGGATAGGTTTTTCACAAATAACCAAGATGGGTCAATCCCTGGAAGATATCTATGATAAAAATATTGCCCCAAATCAAACCCTTACCTTAATGCAATCCAATCAGCAACATATTCAATCCTCTTTATTAGAATTAATGATTAATGATAATCCGGAAAGAGTAAATGAATTATTGACTGATATTGATGTTAGAACGAAAGCAAATGAAGATTTAAGAGGAACCTACAAAACAGGCGATTCTGCTGCAAAAGGGTTATTAGTAACCCATGACCAACTTGCTCAAAAATATCATGAAAAAATCAATGATATCATTAATCTAGCTAGTCAAAATAAAAAAGAAGAAGCATATCAAACCTACTTAGATAGTCTTGAACCTATTGCAAATGAATTAGATTCTACCTTCACTAAATTAACAAAACTAAGTTCTGATAAAACACTGGAGGTTAATAAAGAGAATAAAGACGCAGTCGATTTTTCTCTAACCATTCAGATTTCTATAATCGTAATTGCAATTGCTCTCTATTTAGTTATTTCTTGGATTGTTATTATGGCAATAGTAAAACCAATGAAAGAACTTGAAGGATTAATGGAAAAGGCTGAGAGTGGGGATTTAACCGTTCAAAGCAATTATCAATCAAAGGATGAAGTAAGTAGTCTTTCACGGTCATTTAATGAAATGCTCGCTCATATTAAAGATGTCATTATGAAGGTGAGAGAAGCATCTGATATGGTTGCTGCATCATCAGAAGAATTGCTAGCAAGCGCAGAGCAAACAAGTAGCGCAACAGAGCATATTGCAGAAGCAAGTTCAGAATTAGCGATTGGCGCAGACAATTCTGTAAAAGGTGCTGAAAATGCATCCATTTCTATGGGTGATGTGGCGATTGGCATTGGAAGTATAACAGATTCTATTTCGAACGTAACCGATCATTCTAAAGTAACAAGCTCTGAATCAGAAAAAGGAAATGAAGCTATTACGAAAACCATTGAGCAAATGGGAACAATCAATGAAACCGTTATGTTTTCTTCAGATGTTATTAAAGAGCTTGGTACTCGATCAGAGGAAATTGAAAAAATTGTTGGTGTTATTTCAGGTATTTCTGACCAAACCAATTTACTAGCCTTAAATGCTGCGATTGAGGCAGCACGTGCAGGTGAACATGGAAAAGGATTTGCTGTCGTTGCTGATGAAGTAAGAAAGCTTGCTGAGGAATCTAGAAAATCAGCAGAACAAATTACTAATCTAATTCGAGATATCCAAGAAAATACAAATAATGCCGTTATTTCGATGGGGAAATGTACAGATGAAGTACAAACTGGTATGGTCTTAGTTAATCATACAGGGGATTCATTTAAGAAAATTCTTAACTCTGCCCTTGATGTATCGAAGCAAGTCGAAGAGGTTTCTTCTTCCATTACCCATATGTCTTCAAGTGTAGAAAATATGGCTATTAGTATGGCAGAAGTATCCATTAATGCAGAAAATGCAGCACAAAAGTCACAAAGTGTAGCTGCTGGTGCTGAAGAACAACTTGCCTCTATGGAGGAAATTACTGCATCTGCCAATTCATTGGCACATATGGCAGATGATTTAAGAAAAATGGTTGGATCTTTTATTGTCAATAACTCAGACAAAAATACAGTAACAGAATCCTCAACGGAGTTTGAAGCAGTTTCTGATGTAGTGGATTCAGAAGAACAAGATTCCGAAATAGCTATTTAATTAAAGGTCCCTGTTGCCTCTCATAAAAGGTTTGTTGATTTTGTCTGTGAGGAACAGAGGAGTGAATAAGGAGGGCTATCGCAATTTTTGCGATAGCCCTCCTTTGATTTTTAAGAAATATATAGTCCTACCTCTAAAATAGGGTTTCTAATTTTCGGGTTGTTTACAAAAACAAAGAATATTTTGCTGGTTATGGAATTTACTATATAAAAGGGAATTCATTAGACCAAGTATTAATGTAAGAGGTTGATTGGATTCCTATTTTTGTATCATCTATTATTGAAAACGCTTACAACAAAGGAGGTCAAAAATGATTGTTGAGAAAGATGGGAAGACGACAGATGAAATTAGCGTGAAAAGGCCAGGGCACCAAGAGATGCTTTCTTATGGGCTTGGAGCATTAGGGCTATTCGGCATATGGACTTTTACTGGAACTTTTTTAACCTATTATTACACTGATGTTGTTGGCGTAGCAGCAGGAATAGTTGGGACGCTTATGGTGCTAGTTCGATTTTTAGACGGTTTTGCTGATGTGGGAATGGGGGTTGTAGTGGATCGAACAAGGACGAAATATGGAAAGACAAGGCCCTGGATTCTTTGGATGGCAATTCCTATAGGTGTTTCTAACATTTTGCTATTTACTGTCCCCGAAACAAGCATGCTCGGAAAAATTGTTTATTTATACATTACCTTTATCATTTTTAATTTAGTTTTTACTGCACTTTCCATTCCATTTAAAACTCTTCTTGGAATGATGACACAGGATCATTATGGTAGAGGGGTAGCCAATATCTATTCTGGTTTTTTTAATATGATTGGCACCATGCTAGTCTTTACGTTGTCCCAACCATTGGCAGAAAGGTTTGGTTGGACCTTAATAGCAAGCGTTTTGAGTGTAGTTGCAATTATTTTCTTATTGCTTACCTTTCGTGGTACAAAAGAGAGGGCAAGTGCCTCCATTCTACAGGATGAAAAAATTGGAGTAAATAAGGGGGTTAAAGCCTTATTTCAAAATAAATATTGGGTAATTATTACCTTGAGCTGCATCGTGTTTTACGCAGATATCAGTGTTGTACAGTCAGCTGGAATCTATTATGCTACCTACATTCTCGGGAATACGAATTATTTTTCCTTGATCGGACTTGCCTTGACCATTCCGATGATTATTGGTCTTCTGTTCGTTGCGCCACTAGTAAAGAGAATGGGAAAACGTAATGTGGCATTGGTTGGGGGAGTAATTGCTATTATCGGACAGCTTGTTAAATTAATCGATCCTTCGAGCTTATCAATCTTTTTAATTGGAAGTGTTATCACTGGCTTTGGGGCAATGCCTTTACTCGGGTTCATTCTTTCAATGATTAATGATACGATTGAATATGGGGAGTGGAGAACGGGGATTAGAACAGAAGGCCTAATTAATAGCGGAGCCAGTTTTGGTATTAAGGTAGGAACGGGCCTTGGACTCGCATTAATCGGCTGGCTACTGGCAATCGGTAAATATGTAGGTGGCGCAGCAGAACAAACAGATGCAGCTATATCTATGATTCTAGCTTTAAACGTATATGTCCCGTTAATATTGACAGCCATCCTTTTATGTTTACTAACTGCCTATAAGTTGGATAAACAATATCCGAATATTCTCGCCGAGTTATTAAAAAGGAAAAATGAATCAAAAAAATAAATCCTCTATCTTGAGGATTTTTTTCTGTAGTTTTTTTTAGTGATAGTAAAAATAGTATTGCGTAAGTGGTAAAAATCAAAAGTGAATTGAACTTCCCTATTCCCCTAAGAATCCATTTTGAGTTTTTAACTTTTTTCTAATAATAAAGTTTCTAAAATTGTAATAATATAACGACTTTAGTTTTATTAGGCATATTAGAATAAGGTTGAACATATTTTCCTAGGAGGAAAAACAATTGAATATCTTGTTTCTAGTATTAATAATTATTCACGGACTCATTCATTTAATGGGATTTCTAAAGTCATATAATTTAGTAGAAATTAGCCAATTAACGGATGATATTTCGCATTTCATAGGCATTTTATGGTTAGTGGCTGCTTTGCTTTTTTCAGTGGCAGCAATTCTTTATTCATTAAAAAAAGTTTCTTGGTGGATACCCGGAATGATTGCAACCGTTCTATCACAGGTTTTAATCATATTGTCATGGGAGGATGCAAGGTTCGGTACAATACCCAACATCATAATCCTCTTAGAAGTTATTATTGGCTACGGGGGTTGGCTATTTCATAATAAAACGAAAAGGGAGATAAATCTATTCATATTAAAAGCGAAAAGCTTAGGAAACAAGGAAAAGAAGATCACAGAGCAGAAGATTGTCGTCTTACCTTCTCCAGTTCAAAAATGGTTAAAACGAACAGGAATCGTTGGAAAAGAACCTATTCACTCCTTATATTTTAAACAAAAGGGGATTATGAAGCTTAAACCAGAGCAAAAGGGATGGTATAAAGCCCAGGCGGAACAATATGTTACCCCAAACGAACCAGCATTTTTGTGGAGAGTGAATATGAAGATGGCTCCTCTTGTAAACGTCGCTGGTAGAGATCTATACATAAACGGGAAAGGCGAGATGGTTATAAAAATCGCATCACTTTTACCTGTCGTAAATGTTCATAATAACAAAAAAACGAATCAATCTATTTTACAGAGATTTCTACTTGAACTCCCGATGTATCCAACAGCAGCATTAAACCCCTATATTACATGGGAGGGTATAGATGAATACACTTCAAAAGCTACTCTGGCTTATAAAGGAGTATCGGGTTCAGCCTCATTTCATTTTAGTGAAGATGGGGATTTAGAAAAGGTTAGTGCTTTTCGATTTAAGGAAAATGATGAAAAGGCGGAACTAGTAGAATGCATTGGGGAGTTGAAAGAAACAACACAAATTGACGGTATGAGAATTCCTACTAAGATGGATATATCTTGGATGCTGGGTCAAGGAAAATTCACATGGTATAAGCTTGAGATATTTGATGTAAAAATAAATGAAGAATAAGAGCTGAGGCTGTTCAATAAGTTTTTGTTGAACAGCCTTATTTAATGTACTAATAAATATATGATTGGATTTGGGCAAAGGAGAACTTTTTTCTTCACATTCAATACCCTATAGGGTATAATGCTTATATATGAAAAGTTAGTAAAAGGAGGGGAAAGAGTATGAAATCAATTACAGTTTACACAACTACACAATGTCCATATTGCGTCATGTTAAAAAATTTTTTAACTAGTCAAAATGTACCTTTTAAAGAAGTCAATGTTGAAAGAAATCCTGAAATGATGCAAAAACTGGTCAATACAACAGGACAAATGGGTGTACCTCAGACTGAGGTTAATGGTCAATGGGTTATTGGTTTTGATCCAAATCGTATTATGATGGCGTTAAATAATTAGAAGTTTGGGTAAATTTATAGTGCCGGAAATGTTTCAAAAGGTTATCTGTATTTATTGATAATGGGAACTCTGATATAGAGATTGTATTTTTGTTAAAAAATATACCGTGCGGGGTACTGTTAATATTAGCATTTTTTAGAATAAAGGCTAGTCCCCAACGATTTGAAAAAATGAACAGGGAGGAAGGAATATGGTAAAGTTTACACATGCTGCTTTATCTGTGATTACAAATGAAGTTCAAGACTTAATTAACGAAGGAAAAAAACCACAAATTCGTCTTTCCATGGGAATTGGCTGAGGTGGCCCACAGCTTCGTCTGACTCTGGTAGAGTCAGCTTTAGAAAATGATGAAATAACTGAACTAAACGGGGTCCAGTTCTTAGTAAATGAAAGAGACAAAGTCTATTTTCATCAAGTAAAAATAGACTATATGGATATGTTTGGATGCGGACAGTTTCACTTGCTTCGAGTTTGAATGGACTGTTAGGATATCAAATATTAGGTATTTGAAGGACAACCGGAAAAGATCATTAGGTGAACTCTTTCCATGGGGTTATGAAGGACAAAACTGTGGAAGGAACTTGGGGAACTGTCTTTTGTGCTTATGAAAGAAAAACTGGATAGTCACTTAAGAAGATACTTGTCTTTCACCATGCAAATGAAAGACAAAACCCCGAGGAATCGAGAAGGAGCTGTCCCTCATAAGACAAAGCCTGGAAACCATACGAAAAAATCTCTTTCAAAAAGCCAAAAAACCCCAAAAAATATTATATTGTCATTCAAGAGGTGATCATTTGGAGAAACAAAAAAGAAAACAATGTACTAGTGGGTCTTGAGGAATAAATCATAAAAAACCCCTTAAGAAATATCCTCCACCGATATGACCCGGGGTTTTGATTTGGCTCCTGGTAGGAGTTATTTATTTCATATACAAACTTTTCTAGGAGGGCTTTATGCCCTTTTTTTCTATGGAAAAATATCCAGTGGCTAATTATTACTCCCGAAGATATGGTTGTCTACATAAAGGTAGTTCCCAGAACAAAGAGTTATCTATCAAAAACAATTCTAAATCAGAATTAAAGTAAGTTATTTGTAACCAAGTCTTTTGTATGCTCTACGAATGCTCTTAATGAGGGGGATAACTCCAGGGAGCGTGCGGCTAGTCCTATTTCACGGTATGTATAAGGATTGATGGATAGTATTTTGACTCCTTCCATGTGGTCAGGGATAGATAATTCAGGGAGGATTGAAATGCCTATTTCCTCTTTTACCATTTTTATAATCGTACTAGTATCACGGATTTCAAAAGGGATCTTTGGATGAAACTTATGTTCTTGAAATATTGAAAAAATAAGATTTTCACAGCCAGCATTAGGCAAAATAAAAGGGATGTCATGAAATTCGTTTAGATTAACCTTTTCTTCATTTTCTAATTCAAAAGTGGATGGAAGTATTAGTTTCATTTCATCCTTCTTAAGGCTTATAACCTCGAATTCATGGTTTGGCAGAGTAATAAACCCAAGATCAATATCTCCTTCGAGTATCGATTTTTTTATTTCCTCATAAGTTCCTTCAACTAAATGCAATTGAATATTAGGAAACCGGTCATTGAATGTTCTAAAGATTGTTGGAATCCACTTTGAAGAAACACTTGAAAAACAACCTATGCGAACCTTCCCAGCCTGCAGTCCCAATGAATATGAAATTTCTTGATTCATTTTTTCCCGTTGCTTGATGATTTCTTTAGCCATCAAAGAGATCTTTTCTCCAATTTCGGTGATGATAAAGTTTTTTCGGTTCCGTTCAATGAGCTTGACTCCTAACTCATCTTCTAAACTAGACATAGCATGACTAACAGCTGATTGACTCATGTTGAGTCGTTCACCCGCTTTTGTAAAATTTTTTGTTTTTAAGACCATCAAAAAAACTTCAAGCTGTACAAAAGTCATTAAGCTTTCTCCTTTAGAAATCATTATACTTTGATTATAGCACATTCATGAGTATTTGCTCATGCAAACCATTCGAAACATTCATTAGATTAATACAAAGAAAACCCATATAATTCTTTTATCGGAGCAACTTTATTTTTTTACAATGGTAAAATTTTAGCCTTCGTAATTTTAAAGGTTGAGAAATAGGAATTGTTTTCATCACATTTTAAAGAGATGAAAAAATAGAAAAAAGGGGAGTTAATACATGTTTGGAATTGATAATTATGGTGTTTTTATTTTATCAGCAGTTTTGCTAAATATTACACCGGGAACAGATACCATGTATATTATGAGTAGGAGCATATCTCAAGGAAAGAAAGCAGGGATCTATTCGGCTTTGGGAATTTCCTTAGGGAGCGTGGTACACACGTTACTCGCAGCATTTGGCCTATCAATCATATTAACACAATCATTATTACTATTTACCCTCGTGAAAATAATGGGTGCCGCCTATCTTGTATATTTAGGTATAAAAATGTTAATGGCCAAAAGGTCAAATCAAAATACTATTATTTCTGAACAGACTGCAACTTTTAATAAAATATTTATTCAAGGCCTCCTTACAAATATTACGAATCCAAAGGTTGCTTTATTTTTTCTAGCATTTATTCCACAATTCATTGATGGCAGCCAGTCAGGTCCGATACCATTTCTATTATTGGGATTAACCTTTTGTTGCACAGGTGGATTTTGGAATATCCTTGTTGCTGTTTTTTCTTCAACCGTTACAAAAAAACTTAGGAATAATTCCTCTATTGAATTTTTACTTAATAAAGCGATGGGGTTTGTTTTTATTGCCATAAGTGTGGAGTTATTGAGGGCAAAAGTATCGGAGTGAGGAAGGAATGCTAGGTTTTGTAGGTTAAAATTTGTATATTGGCGAGATTGTTTTAAGGTGGGTATAACCTTTTGTTTCACCTCAATAATAAATATGTTATTCCTTTACTTCCAGTTCATGGATAAGATTATTATATTCTAGAAGGATAATTACCGAACTGTTGATATAATTCACTTGTTTGAAAGGGTTCATACTCGGTAGAACGACTGCCTTCATAGATTATTTTGTATTAGAAAACTGGGGTGAAATAGGTGTATATCATTAACTTAAATTATTTAGTTCCAATTGAAAGGGTAGATGAAGTTCGAGAGGAACATTTAGAGTATTTGGACAGGTATTTTTCTAAATCAATTTTTCGAGTTTCAGGACCTAAAGTTCCTAGGAACGGAGGGATTATTTTAGCAGAAGGAGTAACTAGGGAAGAGCTAGAAGTTATTTTAAGAGAAGATCCATTTTTTGAAAAAAAGATAGCTGATTATGAAGTAATTGAATTTACTCCCACTAAGATAATAAACTCTAAGTATTGTTTGCAGATATAAGGAAGAAACAAAATCAAGCACACATCCAAAAAGGAAATAAATTGTTATAGGAAAAAGCCCTTGCTGTTGCAAGGGCCTTTTGACGTCCCAGATAGGATTCGAACCTACGACCTACAGGTTTAGGAAAAATACGAAAATAGGTATTCCCTTAACCACTTCGTAACGAAACGTTGATTTACTAGGGCTATTTGGTAATTTTGTTGATTCTAGAGAAATTAAATAAATATGGTAAATATGGTTTTACTGAGTTTTTCGGCTAATTTGCAGCAATTTTAACTTCAGAGAATGTATGTATTTAGGAAAACAAAAATAAGGAAGAAACCTGTAAAAAGTATTGGGTTGCTGTAATGCTAAAAGAAACACTAGTATTGCTGAATTAATTCCAATAATTCGAAATACTAACAATGTTCAAAAATCACTTGTTCATACAGCAAAAAAAACCTTTACAATGGAAGTGCAGAAGGATCCTCTCCAAATCCAATTTGAAAGGTCTCTCTATGTAGAGAAAGGATGATGTTGATGAGAAAAAGGTTTTCTATCGTTTCTCTTTGGATTCTATCATTGTTGTTTCTAATGCTTAACACAGGTTGTGTCGATGAAGAAGATCAAACCAAATCGAATATAATCAAATTGGCTGCCATATTGCCGATGAGCGGTGAGTTGGGATCTAAAGGGGAGATTCGTAAACAAGCAATAGAAAAAGGTGTAGAAGACGCAAATGAAAAATGGAAAGAGGAAGGATTGAATCTGCAATTTGATTTAAAGGTAGAAGATGGTCAAAGTGATCCTAAAATGGCTCTGGAAAAAGCAAAACAATTATGGGAAGAAGGGTATAAAATCTTTATTGCTGGATCGAGTGCCGAAATAGAAAAGCTACAACCTTGGGCGACAGATAATGGCGCAATTGTCATCAGCTATAGCAGCACCTCTCCTTCTTTAGGAATGGTAGGGGATGGGGTATTTCGAATGGTTCCTGATGATACTCAACAAGCAAAAGCGTTAGCTAGCTTACTAGAATACGAGGGGATTTACGGGATTGTACCCATTTTACGGGATGATGTGTATGGTCGTGAATTGACTAAATTACTTTCAAAGGAATTTAAATCGCTTCAAGGAATAGTCTCTGAACCCGTCAAGTATCAACCACAAGAAACAGATTGGGATCATGTCATGGGGGAAGTTTCAAAGGCCGTAAATAATTTGGAAATGGAAAAAGAAAGAATCGCGGTTGTCCTTGTTTCCTTTGATGAAATAGCCGATATTTTTCTAGCTAGTGAAGAAGAAAAAACAATAAATGAAGTCCGATGGTTCGGTACAGATACAGTTACACTCAGTCCAATCATTTTAGAAGACAAGCAAATTGCAAAGAACGCTTCTCAAGTGAAATTGACAGGCGTGACTTTTGGTATTCCTGAATCAGATTTGTTTCATTCGGTTCAAGCTGAGTTGGGGTCACATAAAGGAGGGGATTTCCTTCCCGATGCTATGTTTGCTTACGATACTCCCCTTATGTTGGCAACAGTCATTGGTCAACTGAATGACCCGTTTAGTACGGTGGAGTTAATGAATCACTTGGTAGAAGGGTCAGCGGCATATGCAGGCGTAACAGGATGGACTCTCCTTAACGAAAAAGGGGACCGTACGTATTTTCAGTATGACATATGGGAGGTTCAAACGAAGAGCGAGGATTCATTCGAATGGAATCAAACCGCCAAATATTTAAGGAGTCCAGGCTTTCCAGGCTATATTTCGCCTAATTGAAAGGAATGAAGAAAAATGAGTAAGTGGGTTCGGACCATTGGGATAGGATGTTTGAGTATCGCCATCACTTCAGCCATCTTTTTTGGCGAAGGAAATGTAAATAGTTATGCGGAAGATGGAGACAGTTATAAAGAGGAAATGAAGCGTGCTCTTGAGGCTTTCGAAAATATGGATGCTAGTTCGCAACAGCAAATGATAGCTAGCATGATTGCCAGTGGCGTTACGAATACTGATTTGAGTAGGAAAGACATAGAGACTATGATGATGGAGATTCAGATGAATCGAGTTGACTTATTAGAGAGTCAATTGACAGAACAGGTAAACAGTATACAAAGTAGGATGAACCAAATAAAAAACTATTCACAACTAATAAAAGTAGCACAAACGGAATTAGATAGACTTCGAGATGGAAAGAAAATAGAGAATGAAGAGCATAAAGAGATGATTGGAACATTGCTTTTATTTATTAAAGGTGTTGTAGGTGAGGAAGTACTATTAGAATCTGAGAATAAGAAAGAGTTAGAACCCAAATATAAAAAAGAATTAGAATCATTAGATGTAGAAACATTAGAAAAATGCATTTCTCATATAAAAACTAAAGTGGACCTTATGTCAAATAGCCAACAGATGGATATGATCAGATTGCAGTCTTTGCAAAATAAGAGGAATGAAGCAATTGAGATTATGACAAACTCTATTCAGAAAACCCAGAGAATCCAAGATTTAATCAATGAAAATATACGTTAAAGGTCATTCTAAAGTAGTCCATCTTATTCAACGAGCCTTGTGAAAACACTGATAAGACAGGCGCTTGCAATAAAATGGATCATTTTAAAGATAATCTCTACAGATTCACTTTCGAAAAAAATAAAAAAGCCTTGATAATTCAAGGCTTTTTTGACGTCCCAGATAGGATTCGAACCTACGACCTACAGTTTAGGAAACTGTTGCTCTATCCTGCTGAGCTACTGGGACATGATATTATATAAAATTGTTTGTGTTCCACACATTTAAAAAGTCGTCCGGATTTCAGAAAGCATACTCAAGATGCGGTTCAATCCGTACGCTGAAGTAAAGTCAGGGAAGCCTATTCGTTCGTGCTCTATCCTGCTGAGCTACTGGGACATGATATTATATAAAATTGTTTGTGTTCCACACATTTAAAAAGTCGTCCGGATTTCAGAAAGCATACTCAAGAAGTGGCTCAATCCGTACGCTGAAGAAAATTCAAAGAAGCGGATTCGTTCGTGCTCTATCCTACTGAGCTACTGGGACATGATATTATATAAAATTGTTTGTGTTCCACACATTTAAAAAGTCGTCCGGATTTCAGAAAGCATACTCAAGAAGTGGCTCAATCCGTACGCTGAAGAAAATTCAGAGAAGCGGATTCGTTCGTGCTCTATCCTGCTGAGCTACTGGGACACTTTTAAACGAAGTAATTCTATTATAAGGAAAAAAGAGCATATATTCAAGGGAAATATTTGAAAAAAACCCCTTCGCTTATTATTTAAATATAACAAATTATTTATTGGTATCAAAAAACTTGAAATCCGAACTCTTCAAAAATTGCTTGTGCCTCTTTACTTTTTAAATATTCATAAAAGGCAATAGCTTCTTTTTTTTGTTTTGATTCTTTTAGTACACCAACAGGATAAATAATTGGCTGGTGCATTCCAGGAGCCGCAGTGGAAGTGACAATCACTTTTTTGGAAACAAGGGCATCGGTTCTATAAACAATTCCAGCATCAACATTTCCAGTTTCCACATAGGTTAATACTTGGCGGACATCCTTTGTAAAAATGATTTTACTATTTACCTTTGACCAGATGCCTAAACGATTCAATAATTCCTGTGCATACATACCTGCAGGAACGCTTTCTGGTGTACCAATTGATATTTTTTCTACACTTCCATTGACTAAATCTTTGAAATCTAAATTGGCCTTTGAAGAATTCTTTGGTTGTACAAGCACGAGCTTATTCCCAACTAAATTTGAAGAATAATCAAAATCAAGAATTCCGTCTTTTTCTAACTGATTGAATTCCTTTTTGGCCGCAGATAAAAATACATCCACCTCTGCACCCTGAGATATTTGCTGTTGTAATGCGCCAGATGCACCAAAATTAAAATATAATTTGATTTCAGGATTTGCTTTTTCATAATTCCTTTGTATTTTAGTCAAGACATCCTTCATGCTTGAAGCGGCAGATATGGTTAATTCGACTGTGTGATTCTTTGATTGGCTTGTGCAGGCAGTAAGAAGTAGGAGGGGAACAAAAATTATAAATAATCCTTTTTTTAGCATGAAATGGTCATCCCTTCCATTATCCTTCCTTACCTACTATAACGAAAATTCCTAATCTTTTACAAGTGAAAGCTCCTAAGTTCATTTTGGAAAACTTTGCTTGTAAAGTTTTCTTTTCTGTAACCCATTCTAATAGGGAGGCGATTTATTCGTGAATTCGTCTCATTAGTTTCAAGTATCCTACTAAGAGGTGATTAGATGAGCTACAAAGATCATTTAGATCCGCATTCAGAGCTTTTTCACCATACTTGGACACGAAGAAAGCATGCTAAGTCACAGGTGAATGGCGAAACGCAAGTAACACAGAATGTTATTTTATTGCGAAGTAATGCTAAAGCACACCGTTGGTAAGGATGCTATGAACATCAAGGAAAAAAGGGAGCATTTAGTTGCTTCTTTTTTTCCAAATATCATTGACAAAGAAATGGTTTTTCGTTACATTTAACAATAATAAATTGAATATAATAACTTCTTATCGAGAGAGGCGGAGGGATCTGGCCCTGTGAAGCCTCGGCAGCGGACTTATTAAGAGAACTGTGCCAATTCCAACAAGCAATAGCTTGAGAGATAGGACGAGAAAATGTGTATACATACGAACCTCTTCTTATTGTTCTCGGGAAGCGATAGGAAGGGGTTTTTTTATCGCTATAAAATAATTAAACATATAGGATTAATCGGAATTAAGGAGGATGAAGGAAGTTGGAGGAAACACAACGAAAAGATGAGCTTATTCATGAACTCCTTCGCTCAGGGGTGTATAAAAAGGGAAATCTGCATTTATTTGAATTATCACTGGATGATTTAGAAAAGGTATATCACTATGAGATAAAAAAGAATGAAGGGGGAACAAAGGAATGACAAGTTCTTTTAGTGTTGAATGGAGAAAAGAAAAACTAATTGGTTCAATCGACTACCCAGAAAATTTTAAACCGCAGTATACCTATCCACTAATTATTATATGCCATGGCTTTATAGGAACAAGAATTGGGATGAATCGTTTGTTTGTTAAGGCTTCACAGGAGCTTATTCAGGATGGAAATGTCGTTATCCGCTTTGATTATGCGGGCTGCGGGGAGAGTTCAGGTAATTATGGGGATATCGGTTTGACCGGTCTAATTGAGCAGACACATGCGATAATTCAGTTCGCTATGGGACTTACCTTTGTTGATAAGGAACAAATCACCCTTCTAGGACATAGTTTAGGAGGTGCAACATCCGTATTAACCGCAATTAATGAAAAACAGATTAAGAATTTAATTTTATGGTCAGCAGTTGGACAGCCATTTAATGATATTGAGCAAATTATTAGTAAAAAGAAGGTAGAACAGCTAGAAACTCGAGAGAGGATAGAATATCTTGGGTATTATTTTTCCAGTCCATATTTTGAAACATTAAAAAGATATAAACCAATAAATGAAATCGAAGCATTTAAGGGCGATGTATTGCTCATTCACGGTACAGCAGATGATGACATACCTGTCACCTACTGCGCAGCATATGAGCAGTCATTAATGCAAAGGGGACTTGGTACAGTAAAGCGTAAGGAAATTGAGGGTGCAGACCATATTTATTCGAATGGGCCACATTTCAAGGAATTAATTCAAGCAACGAGAAAATGGTTGTGTCGTGGTCAGTTCGAAGGTCAAATTTACGAGAGAAAAATCTTATAAAACTTATAAAAAAACACAAGATCCATCATTTCCTTGATTAGAAAAATGGTTCTTGTGTTTTTGAACGTATAGACGATCCTTTTTCGTTTTTGATTTTCTTGTTCGCATGTCTGCAAATACAAAGGGACTGCGATTATCCACTGGATTCCTTTTACCTTCACGTACGAGTTTTTCTCTTAACTTCTTGGCATTAGATTTAGCCATCAAATCTCCTCCTAATAAAATTACTTCAAGCATATTATATATGAATATTAAGGCGAAAAATAGTGTGGAGCTATTTATTTTAGTGGAGTTCCATTACGGACAAAGGATGCGCTATTTAGGTAAATACATTAGAAATTGAAATTTAAACGGACCCACCTTCCGTTATTTGAACAATTTGAAGTGATTTACCTGTAATTTTCGGCACCTAAAGGAATCTCAGTCTGTTAGGTGCTTGAATTTAATTGTTTTTATGGATATAGCGGATTCTGAGTACGTTACACTAGTCCGAGGGTATCTCAAATTCAAGGGACACTGGATCATCTATTAATAATTTAAAATATATACATAGATATTTCAATAAACCACACTAATCGTTAACCTAGAAATGAAAAGCAGTTACTCCAACAATCTTTCAAAAGCCCTTATCATTTTTTACCAAAAACATTTGAAAAAACCGAAACTTTAGTCCTATTACCATCGTCTATAGTTATGTAATCCAAAGGAAACCAAAAATTTTTATCCATGTACCCACATATCCTGAAATGATTAGACGAAGGATATAAGTGAAACTTAAAAAAGATACTATACTTGGATTAATAAAATTGAGAAAAAAATTAGTTTCAAGAAATGGGGCACCTAGGAATGAAGTTAATTGTAACGGATATTGATAAGCTGTTAGAAACGACTAGTGACTTAAAAGATGAGGATTTTCAAGAAACTTTTAACATAATAGAGATTGACAAACTTTTAGAATTAACTCAAAATTGGTAACTTAGTCAATTGATTTCCTACAACAACCAATAGGTTGGGAGCAGTAACCAAGAGTAAAAAAATGAACTTATTTGAATTTTTCCTTTAAAATGAGTATTCGTTGATATATAATAAGTCTATTAACATAATAACGTTACCACAAGGGGAGCTTTGTTGCTGAGAGTGAGCAGGATATCTGTTCAGACCCTATGAACCTGTTAGATAATGCTAGCGCAGGGATGTGGATGTGAATGTTTGCATTTGCTTATTTCGTATGCAAATCGTTCTCCCTTGAGGTTTCGTATTTATACACAAAGGGGAGATTTTTTTATGAAAAAATTGAGCTTGATTGCTATGATTGAAGCTTCTTTTTTCGCAGCATTTGCACTCATTCTCGACTTGCTACCATCCATTAAATTAACACCAGCGGTATCCGTATCGCTTGCGATGGTACCGATTTTTGTAATCGCATTCCGTTGGGGTGTGAGGGTCAGTTTTCTTTCAGGATTTTTATGGGGATTATTACAAATTGTCATAGGAGATATCCAACCACTCTCAGCATTGCAATTAATCATTGAATATTTTATTGCATTTGCCTTTATAGGGGCTGCTGGGTTATTTTATAAACCAATACAAGCGGCTATTAATCATAACAATAAGAAGCAACTGATTTTATACGTTGTTTTGGCTACATTTGTTGGTAGTTTTGCACGATATTTCTGGCATTTTCTCGCAGGATTCATTTATTGGGGTCAATACGCTCCGAAAGGAATGAACCCAGTTTGGTATTCATTTATCGTGAATGGAGGAACAGGGTTGGGAGCAGCTGTTCTATGCTCAGTCGTTTTAGCCATTTTAGTTCCTTCTGCTTCAAGAATCCTTGTAAGAAAATCCGTTCCAATGGATACAAGAAATCGTCATGCCTCTTAATATGAAGATGAAACCACTTCCTGGTTTGCAAAGGAAGTGGTTTTTTTGTGGCTTGAGATAATTGGCCATCTTGAGGAGGGTCTCATTTGGAAATTCCTGAAATAAATAGTTTAGACAGGAAGTCATTTTTGAAGAGGAAATATCATAATTAACTATGAAGAGTTAAATTTTCAGGTAGAAAGGAAGCTAGACATGAGTATGAACAACAATCAAATAATTAGGGAAGAAATTTTTGACAGTATTGGTGGATTAACGGACCAACAGATTAATAAAAGAGTAGAGGAAGGGGGCTGGACGATTGCTCAAGTTCTCCTTCATTTATTTTTACTTGAGCGAGTAGTAACAAAAGCGTTCACTGAACAATTGAGATCAGAAATCAAATGGGTGGTTGAGGATAAACCGATTCAGTACACAACCGATCGAAGGAAAAAAATAAAAGCTCCATCTTATCTTGAACCTTCTTCTAAATTTATCACTCTCTCAGATGTAAAGGAAAAGCTAGCGCAGTCACGCAGAGACTTTACCGAAGTTGTTCGTGGAGCGGATGAGTCACTACTAAATGAGAGAGCGATACCGCATCCAGTATTTGGTTCACTTAACTTAAATCAATGGATTTCTTTTATTGGACTTCATGAGAAACGCCACCTAAAACAAATTGAGGAAATAAAAGAGAAACTATATCAATAGAGGGAATGAGACAAGCGATTTTTTTTTACATGTTGGAATACTACTGTTCATAAGATATAAGAATAGAACACTTTGGAAGCGCATACATTGTGTTGATAGATAAATAGGTTTAGTTCCAAAGTAATTCCCATTTATTTTTAATAGAGTCGAACTAATAGAAGATTCATTATTTTTTCCTAAACCATTCATTCTATTGAAATGCTATTAAACCATATTCTAGTTTTTTAAAGAGGAGGAAAAGAGAGTGAACATAGCACAAATGTTATTAGATTCAGCTAAAAAGGTTGGAAGTCATCCGGCAGTGATTTTTCAAAATCAGGCCATCACCTATGAACAAATGGCACAAAGGGTAAAGGATAAAACAGTAGGGTTGAAAAAGTTAGGAATTGAAAATGGATCGCATGTTGGGCTCATGATGGCTAATAAACCGGAATATATGATAGCCTATTTTTCCTTATTATCACTAGGAGCAACAGTCGTTCCTATTAATCCGCTTTTTAAAGCGAATGAAATTACCTATATTTTAAACGACTCAGAAGCAGATTCCTTAATTATTGATGAAATAGGGTATAAAGAGGTTAAAGGCTGTTATAAGGAATTAAGGACAGTGAAAACCATCGTTTCAATAGCTCCTGATGAAGAGTTTATCCTATGGGATGAGGTGTATGGTGAGACTTCGGAATTTGAACTAGTACCAAAAAATGAAGATGACAATGCTCAAATTATCTATACATCTGGAACGACAGGAAAACCTAAGGGTGCGTTAATTACCCATGGCAATTTGAAATGGATGACAGAGGCAAGTATTAAAATGACAGAATTGACTCAAGAAGACCGGGTTCTACTTGTTCTCCCTCTGTTCCATGCCTATGCCAAACTACAAGGCTTACTACAATGTGTCTATACAGGATGCACGATTTATCTGGAGGAACGATTTATTCCAGATAAGATGCTACAAATGATGCATTCTGAGAAAATTACTGTTTTCTTAGGAGTTCCTACGATGTACACCATGTTTATAAGTCTCCCACAAATTCATGAATTGGATTTCTCAGCTCTAAGAATTGCAGGCTGTGGAGGTGCTTCCCTTCCTTTAGAAATATTAGAAAAAGTTAACACCTTGATGGGTGTGGATATTGGAGAAGGGTATGGACAAACAGAGAGTACAGTAATGATTAGCTGTTTCCCTCCGAATAGTGAAAAGGTACATGGTTCTGTCGGACTTCCTTTACCGGGAATTGAGCTGAAAATAGTAGACCCTAACGGAAACGAAGTCCCTACTGGAGAAGTTGGAGAAATTATCTTCCGTGGGCCGAATGCCATGAAAGGATATTATAAGAAGGAACAAGAGACAAAGGATACCATTGTTAATGGCTGGATATATACAGGAGATTTAGGAAGACGAGATGAGCGTGGGTTCCTATATATTGTCGATCGCAAAAAAGATATGATCATTCGTGGTGGTTACAATGTGTATCCAAGGGAAGTGGAGGAAGTATTGTATTCACATCCTGATGTTGTTGAATGTGCTGTCATTGGAGAATCAGATCCAGTTTTCGGAGAGGAAGTAGCAGCGTATGTCGTGACAAAGGAGGAACGAACTCCTGAAGAAATTAGCGATTATTGTAAACAGCATCTAGCCCATTATAAAATTCCAAGAAAAATTTATTTCCTCAAAGAGCTTCCAAAAACAGCAACCGGCAAAATATTAAAGACCCCACTAAAGAAAAAAGAAAATGTTGAAATGTAAACCTTATTAAAACTCACAATTTAAACCTTTCCAAAAAATGTTCAAGGAGATGGATGAAATGAATAAGCCATATTTTAAGGAAGAACATGAAATCTTTAGAAGATCTCTTCGGAAATTTCTCGATAAAAATGCGGTTCCCTATTTTGCTGGATGGGAGGAAGCAAAGCAAGTACCAAAGTCATTTTGGAAGCTTGCTGGTGAGCAAGGATTTCTCTGTCCATGGGTTGATGAGAAATACGGTGGCTCCAATGCAGACTTTGCCTATTCGGTTGTAATGGCGCAAGAGTTCGACCGGGTAGGAGGGGGAATAGGAATCGGCCTTCATAATGATATTGTTATTCCTTACGTTGATGAATTTGGTTCAGAGGAACAGAAGGATCGCTGGCTGCCAAAAGCGGTTAGTGGTGACATGATTTCTGCGATTGCCATGACAGAGCCTGGAACAGGTTCTGATTTAGCCAATATACAAACAACTGCCATAAAAGAAGGCGATCACTATATTATTAATGGGGAAAAAACCTTTATTACCAATGGTTATTCCTCCAACTTTGTAATCGTTGTTTGTAAAACGAATCCTCATGCCGTACCAGCTCATAAAGGCATTAGCCTCATTGTCGTCGAGGAAGGAACCCCAGGGTTTAAAAAAGGGAAAAAGCTCCGTAAAATGGGACAACATGCGAATGATACCTCTGAGCTAATCTTTGAGGATGCAAGAGTTCCTCAGGATAATCTATTAGGGGAAGAAGGAAAGGGCTTTTACTACTTAATGAAAAAGCTTCAGCAGGAACGTCTGATGCTCGCCATTGGAAGCATCACCAGTTCAAAAAGAATGCTAGAAATCACGCTGGATTATGTCAAGCAGCGAACAGCATTCGGAAAACCAATTAGTAAATTTCAAAATACACAGTTTAAGCTTGCTGAATTAGCAACGAATATTACCATAGGAGAATCCTTCGTTGACCGCTTAATTTGTGATCATATGGAAAAGAAAAACATCGTTAATGAAGTATCGATGGCCAAATGGTGGATGACAGACCTTGCCAAAAAGGTTGCAGCAGAATGTATGCAGCTTCATGGTGGTTATGGATATATGGAAGAATACGAGATTGCAAGACGTTATCGGGATACAGCAGTAGGCACCATTTATGCGGGATCTAATGAAGTAATGAAGATTATCATTGCTAAAAATATGGGTTTATAAAGAGTAGATGAATATAACTTGATACCAATACCCCTTATTTGAAAAATAAATAATTGACCCTTGAGGGAGGGAATAATGTGAATCTTTTCGCTGGTTTAGAGAGGAATGCAAGGAATAACTCACAAAAGACGGCCATCATTTATCAGGATAAAGCCCATACTTATGCTGATTTTAATCAGGAAGTAAATCGAATTGCGAATGGTTTAATCAGAGATGGAGTAAAAAAGGGTGATAAAATCGCCATCATGATGAAAAACTCCGATCAATTTGCCTTCATCTATTATGGAATACTAAAAGCCGGCGGGGTGGCTGTTCCAATTAATTTTCGCCTTACTGCACATGAAGTGAACTATATATTAAAGGATTCCGACTCGATTGTTGTTTTTGCTGATGAGGATCTTTCAGAAATTATTAGTGAAGCGGCTGAAGGGAATCACCTATTAAGGCAGAAAATCATTGTAGGTTCAATAAAAAAAGATCACCAAATCCTTCAATCAGAATTTCTTCATTCTTCCACAGAAGATCCTAACATTGGCGTTATGGAAGATGATGATGCCGAAATACTCTATACATCAGGAACAACCGGCCTACCTAAAGGTGTAGTACTTGATCATCATCGTATTTTACATGTTGGTTTTGGGACGATGGTTACGATGAAGATGGGGCCAGAGGATCAGTTGCTCCATATTGCTCCATTGTTCCATTCAGCCCAGCTGAACCTATTTTT
This sequence comes from Bacillus massilinigeriensis, assembly GCF_900117315.1. Lineage (GTDB taxonomy): Bacteria > Bacillota > Bacilli > Bacillales > Cytobacillaceae > Bacillus_BE > Bacillus_BE massilionigeriensis. The sequence goes on along the minus strand of NZ_LT630337.1, from coordinate 2,301,114 downwards.
GCTTACGGGAACGTTTCTAGGATGTACACAAGTCATCAGACAGGATTTTCACCCAGTCCAAACTTTGAAGGATATTGAACAGTATAAAATAAGCCTATTTTTCGGTGTTCCTACCATGTACAACTTTTTACTTCAGGTTCCAAACAAGGAACAATATGACTTATCCAGTGTAAAGAGATGTGGCTATGGTGCAGCACCGATGCATGTTGCTTTATTAGAACAAGCGATGGAATTATTCGGGACCGATCAATTTTATAATATGTGTGGTCTAACTGAAGGAGGACCTGGAGGCGTATTTCTTTTACCTGAAGAACATCAGCATAAGCTTGGAGCCTCCGGTAGAGCGAACCATTTTACCGATGCAAGAATTGTGGATGATAATGGAGAGGATGTAAGACCAGGTGAAGTAGGGGAGTTTATCATTAAAGGTGAATCCATTATGAAAGAATACTATAAAAAGCCTGAGGAAACGAAAAAGGCTTTAAAAGACGGATGGCTCTATACCGGTGACCTAGCAACCATTGATGAAGAAGGTTTCATTACCCTAGTCGATAGGAAAAAGGACATGATTATTTCAGGTGGAGAAAATGTTTATTCTACCGAAGTTGAACAAACCTTATATAAATATCCAGATATTCTAGATGCTGCGGTTATCGGGGTTCCAGATCAGGTATGGGGTGAAACGGTAGCTGCAATCATCGTTCCAAAACAAGGAAAGAAAGTCAACCATGAGGAATTACTTCAATTTTGCCGAAAACAATTAGCTGGGTACAAGATTCCTAGAGTGATATATGAAACTGACCAGCTACCAAGAAATGCTTCTGGGAAGGTGCTCAAATACCAATTACGCGAGGAGTACCGCGGAGTTAACGTGAAATAGGTGAAATAAGAGTTGATAAAGAAAAAGGGTGTTCCAAATTTGTTTCATTTGGAACACCCTTTACATTTTATTAGATGACTCCTTGGGCTAGCATTGCATCTGCAACCTTAAGGAATCCTGCAATATTAGCTCCTACAACTAGGTTACCCGGGCAACCATACTCTTCTGAAGCCTTTAAACTATTGTGGTAAATATCTACCATGATATCATGTAATTTTGAATCTACTTCTTCAAAAGACCATGATAGTCTTGCGCTGTTTTGAGCCATTTCTAATGCAGAAACAGCAACTCCGCCAGCGTTTGCTGCTTTTGCTGGCCCAAAAAGTACTTTGTTGTCTAAGAATACTTCAATTGCTTCTAGTGTAGATGGCATGTTAGCACCTTCGCCAACTGCTTTTACCCCATTATCTACTAAAATTTGTGCAGACTCACTGTCGATTTCATTTTGAGTGGCACAAGGTAAAGCAATGTCACAAGGGATAGACCAAATACCTGAGCAGCCTTCGTAGTATTCTGCATTTGGATTTTCATTTACATATTCGGAAATTCTTTTTCTTTCTACTTCTTTTAATCTTTTTACTGTATCAAGGTTAATTCCATTAGGGTCATAAATATATCCGTTTGAATCACTACATGCTACCACTTTCGCACCAAATTGCGTTGCTTTTTCAATTGCGTAGATGGCAACATTACCTGAACCTGAGACAACAACTGTACTACCTTCAAAGCTATGACCGTTATCTTTTAACATTTCATTAACGAAATATACTGTTCCATAACCAGTTGCTTCTGGTCTTGCCAAGCTTCCACCGTAGCCAAGACCTTTTCCAGTTAGTACTCCAGCCTCATATCCACCACGAATTCTTTTATATTGTCCAAACAAATAGCCAACTTCACGTGCACCCACTCCGATATCACCTGCAGGAACATCCACGTCAGGACCGATGTACTTGCATAGCTCTGTCATAAAGCTTTGAGTAAATCGCATAACTTCCATATCTGATTTTCCCTTTGGATCAAAGTCTGATCCGCCTTTACCTCCACCAATCGGTTGACCAGTTAAAGAATTTTTAAAGATTTGTTCAAAGCCTAAAAATTTGATGATGCTTGCATTAACGGATGGGTGGAATCTTAGACCACCTTTGTAAGGTCCGATATTGCTATTGAATTGAACGCGGAAACCACGATTTACTTGAATTTTTCCTTGATCGTCAACCCAAGGCACTCTAAAGGTAATAACTCTTTCCGGTTCGGAGATTCTTTCAAGAATTGCATTATCCATGTATTTTGGATGTTTAGCAAAGACAGGTACCAGTGAGTCAAAAATTTCTTTGACTGCTTGATGGAACTCGCTTTCATTTGGATTTCGCTTTTTCACTGTTTCAAATACTTGATTGACATACTCTTTTGCTTTAAGTAAGGAATCTTGCTTGACACTTTCTAATGTAGCCATGAACTTTCTTCTCTCCTTTAATGAAAACTAAGAAATAATTTTTGAATTTTTAGATTTTTGCAACCAATTTAATTAATTAATGATTAATTGACAGGAATAGTTTATATTTAAAATCAATCGAAAACAATATAAAATTTAGATGAAATTAATGCTAAAATGAGATTAATAAATGGAGGGTGGATGCAATGGAATTACGTCAAATTGAATATTTTATTGAAGTGGCCAAGCGAGAACATGTGACAGAGGCTGCCCACAATTTACATATAGCACAATCCGCCATTAGCAGGCAAATTGTTAATCTTGAAGCAGAATTAGGGGTTGATTTATTTATTCGTGATGGGCGAAATGTTAAGTTAACGCCTATTGGAAGCAGGTTTCTTGAACACATGGAAGAAGCGATGCAGGTAATAAAGAATGCCAAAAGAGAAGTTGTCGAGTTTTTAGACCCATTAAAGGGGACCATTAGAATAGGATTTTCAAGTAGCCTTGCAGTATATATGTTACCGACTGTTTTATCTGCATTTCGTAAGGAGTACCCAGATGTGAAAATTCTTCTAAGCCAACAATCTTATCGCTTGCTCATTGATTCTGTGTCAAGTGGGGAGATTGATTTAGCTTTACTAGGTCCAGTTCCAAGTCATGAAAAAAAGGTAGAAGGAGAAGCTTTATTTCTTGAAAAACTGGTGGCTTTGCTCCCATCAAGTCATCCACTCGCGACTTCATCAGCCCTACACTTGAGAGATTTGCAAAATGAATCATTTGTTTTGTTTAGGAAGGGCTTTGTTCTGCACAAAATGGTTGTGAATGCATGTCAAATGGTTGGCTTTACACCTAAAGTTTCTTTTGAGGGTGATGATATTGATGCAATAAAAGGCTTAGTTTCAGCAGGACTCGGTGTAACGGTGATTCCAGAAATAACCTTAATTGACAGTCTTCCAAGATTAACCGTTCAAGTCCCCATCGTAGAGCCGGAGATTACCCGATCAGTAGGATATATCATTTCGAACCAGCGCAATATACTGCCAACAATTAAACTATTTCTTGATTTTTGTAAAGATTTTTTTCAAGTATTAGAGAAGTATTCCTGATATTGAATAAGAGGCTGTTCCATTTGGTGCTTAGCACCTATTCTTGGAGCAGCCCTTTATATTAAATAAAAAAAATATATATATAGGAAAGAGATTTTTTATACCGATGAATCACTATATTGAACTCTATACTGCTTAGGGGTTATGCCACAATATTTTTTGAAGAGGGACGTATAATAGCTTTGATTACAAAATTTAAACAGATTGGCAATATCCGAAATAGGGAGAGAACCTAGAATTAAAAAATACTTCGAATCCTCAATTCGTTTCTTATTTATATATTCAGTAATATTTAGACCGACCTCTTGTTTAAAAACCTGAGATAAATAGTTAGGATGAATATTTAAAAATGATGCAATCTTATCAAGAGATAGATCGTTCAAAATCTCATGATGAATGTATGTTATTGCTTTGTTGACAACATATTGATAGGATTTTTTGCTTTGGTCTTTTTGAGTTTTAATGAAGGTATAGAGCATGTGATATTCAAGCTCTATAAGCTCACTGTTGATATCCGTTTCTTCTATTTTTTGAATAAAGGCGTCGCTTAAATTATAAGCATTTTCTGGATCGACCCCACCGTTAATAATTGCTCTGGTAAATAGGGTGCAAGAACATATGAGTGAATTTTTCAATGATCTTTTTGTATCCTTTGCAAGGATAGGGCGGTCGAGTCGATTAATCTCATTTAATATTTTTTCTGCTTCCTCTAGCTCACCTCTAGCAATACTGCTTAATAATCTTTGTTCCAGTGTAAAAGAAGGATGAAAATAAAAATTGTGTTGATTTTTCGTTCGAATCTCAAGGAATTTCTTAATCATGCTTTTATGTTGTTCAAAATTTGTTGTCGATGTCATTTTAAAGCCCTCATTTACATTAAATTATTAATAAAAACTTAATATTTTTAATATAACTGTAATTATTTTACCATTAAAATAAAGACATGTTATAAAAAGGAGGAACTAAAGTATGAAAAGTTTTAAAACAAAGTTGATAGCGCTATCATTAGTTTCCAGTTTAGCATTAGTCGGCTGTAACAGCGACTCAGGCAGTGACAAAAGCAAGGATGAAGGTACAAAAGACACAAAAACAGAAGAGCAAGTGGTGTTAAAGTTTGCTGCACAAAATGATAATACTCCTGCAACACAAGCTTTGATTGATGAATTTAATAAATCTAATGAAAAATATGATGTTGAATGGGTAGAAATGACAAATGATTCTGCACAAATGCATGATCAGCTATTAAACTCCCTATCTAGTGGATCAAGTGAATATGATGTCATGTCTCTTGACGTTGTATGGGCTGGTGAATTTGCTGGTGCAGGTTATTTAGAACCAATTGATGTGAATATGCAAAAAGCAGAAATGAATAAAGAAGACTTTAACTCAGGTTCTATGGCTTCAGGTAATTATAAAGGAAAACAATACACACTTCCATTCTTCCCTGACTTAGGATTACTTTACTTCCGTAAAGATATCGTAAGCTCAGAAGATGCTGCGAAGCTTGAAAGCGGAGATTATACTTACGATGATCTTTATGCAATGGCAGAGAAGTATACTGGTAAAGATGGTACAAATATTGGTCTAGCATACCAATCTAAGCAATATGAAGGGTTAACAGTTAACCTTACTGAATTTTCAAAATCATATCAAGATCTTGCTGGCGGACTTGAAACAATGTATAAATTCGCTACTGCAAAATTCACTCCTAAAAATATCTTGAACTATATGGAAGGTGAATCTCACGTAGCCTTCGAACAAGGAAAAGCAGTCTTCGAACGTAACTGGCCATATGCTTTCGGTCGTATTAAAGGAAAAGAAGATGGCGTAAAATTAGCTGTTGACCAAGTAGGTATTGCTCCACTTCCAAATGGCGGTGCTGTTGGTGGTTGGTTATTAAGCATTAACAAAGCTTCTGAAAATGCTGAAGGAGCATGGGAATTCATTCAATTCGCTGCTGGTGAAGAAGGACAAAAAATTATGTCAACAACAGGCGGATACTTACCAGGATTCAATTCTTTATTAGAAAATGATGAAGTAAAAGCTGCTAATGAAATGTTAGGCTATGAAGGTTTCCAAAATGCATTAAAAGAAACTATCGCACGTCCAGTATCTCCAGATTACTCTAAAGTATCAGATACTATTCAAGTTAATGCACATAAATACTTAAGCTCTGGTAGTGGCTTAGATGAAGCTGTTTCAAAAATTGAAGAAGCAGTTAAAGCGGAATAATTATTGAGAATAATGTTTTGGAGACAAGAAAAGGCTCTAATGATTTCTGGTTAGAGCCTTTTTATCATCATAGATTACAATTTTCTTACGATGAACAATAGAAAATTGTTACTTTCTTCTCTCTCCAAGAAAGGGTGAATAGCATGAAAAAACTTGGGTTTAAGGGATTTCTATTTCTTGTTCCGCTTTTAGTATTATTAGGTGTATTCTCCTTATGGCCAGTCGTTCAATCCTTTGCCTATACATTTTTTGACTATCAATTAAATGATCAGCAAAAATCAGGCTTATACGTAAACGAACGTTTCAACGTCGATTTATATAGTGAAACTTCATTGTATGTTTCAATGTTTTTAGAAGAAGAGGCTAATAACATCAATGATACAACAGACAAGGAAAACATTGCAAAAATTGTTAGTCGTGTAAATGAAACAGCTGATCAATATAAGAATGAAAAAAAGGTTATAAAAATTAGTAAGGATCAAAGAGCTGAAATCGAAAAGTTATATAAAGATTCCCGTGCTTTAGTGAAGGATTTAAACCAAAAATATGAACTTATTCATAAACAAGATTTACCTGATCTCATTGATGATTTTCAAAATAGTATTATTCCTTCCAACTTTATCGGTCTAGACGGTTACAAGAAGGCATTAACAGATGAAAGGATTGGTATTGCTTTTTGGAATACCTTGTTATTTACCCTCGTATCTGTATTCTTAGAGTTTGTGCTCGGATTGGGTCTCGCTTTAATCCTAAACAAGGCTATGTTTGGAAGAGGAATCATTCGGACGACATCCTTAATACCTTGGGCTATTCCTACGGCAGTTGCTGCCTTAATGTGGAGTTACTTATATGATGGTAATAGCGGGATTATCGCAATGTTCTTTGAGAATCTTGGTCTAGTAGAAGACTCTAGAAATCTATTATTATCTGGGGCTGGAGCAATGACCTCCACCATATTAGCCGATGTTTGGAAAACGACTCCTTATATGGCACTATTGCTACTCGCGGGACTACAAAATATATCTCCTGCATTATATGAGGCAGCGTCCATTGATGGAGCGGGTAAAATTCAATCATTCTTCCGAGTAACTTTACCACTTCTAAAACCTTCCATCCTAGTTGCTTTGTTATTTAGGACTTTAGATGCTTTCCGCGTCTTTGACTTAATTTACGTATTAACAGGTGGTGGACCAGGCGGAGCAACGGAGACATTATCAATCTACACCTATAAAGTTATGTTTGCTCAAACTAACTTTGGTTATGGTTCTGTTGTTGTTATGCTGATGTTCCTATGTGTTGCAATCATTGCAGTTATTTTTGTCAAAGTACTCGGAACTAACTTAATGGAGAAAAGCTAAAGGAGGGCTATTAGGATGAAATCTGCAAAACGGAAGCTTTGGATCACGTTTGGGATTTTTGTCATCGTCTATTTGTTTGCGATGGTATTCCCGTTCTTTTGGGTATTTGTAACCTCCTTTAAAACATCAGGAGAAATCTTTGGAGATGGAGCTTTTAGGGTTATACCCGATGCACCAACTCTAAAAAACTACATGATTGTATTATTTGATAAAGGAATACTAAACGCAGTTAAAAATAGTTTAATTGTAGCGACTACAACCACCGTTTACGTCATTATTGTGGCAACCTTTACAGCGTATGCAATTTCTCGCTTTGATTTTAAGGGAAAAAATTTACTACTTGGTCTTATCTTAGCGGTATCTATGTTCCCACAAATGATTATTACTGGACCAGTGTATAACTTGTTTTTGCACCTAGATTGGTTAAATAGCTACGCGATTGTATTACCATTCTCAACAATTACTCTTCCAATGGCTGTTTGGATACTGGTGACTCATTTTAATCAGATTCCACTGGCATTAGAAGAATCTGCAAGAATTGATGGGGCGACATCCCTGCAAATATTGTGGAAGGTTATCTTTCCACTTGCAGCACCAGGTGTATTCACAACTGCGATCATAACCTTTATTGCTGCATGGAATGAGTTCCTTTTAACGATTACAATGAACCCAGATCAAAAATATCATACTGTACCGGTAGGGATCTCATTTTTAAGAACACAATTTGAAATTCTTTGGGGAGAGGTATCCGCGGCAACTGCTATTGTTACTATTCCAACATTAATCATTGTTCTATTTTTCCAAAAGCAAATCGTATCGGGACTTACCTCTGGCGGTGTAAAGGAATAATTCCGATATTACCAGAAGGATATTTCCTAGAGGAAAAAGGGAGAGGAAAGGCTATCTCAAAACAATACAGTAAGGTATTTTTTGCGATAGCCTTCTTATTTAATTTATATCTTAATCCACAAACGTAAACGTTTACGTAAATTATTAACTTATTAAAGGAATCAATAGTAAGAATAATATCTAAGAATACATCAAAAGAGGTGTCCGAATATGTCATGGGCAATTAAGTCAGAAAACTACAACTTAGATAACCTCTTAATAGAAGAAAGTTTATTTTCCACAGGGAATGGTTATTTGGGGGTAAGAGGAAATTTTGAGGAAGGGTATACGAAGGACTCTAAAACGATCCGTGGGACGTATATTAATGCTTTTCATGATATTGTTGAAATTCCATATGGTGAAAAGCATTATGGATTTCCAGATACACAGCAAAAGCTGCTTAATATCATTGATAGCCAAACGGTTCTAATAGCTCTAGAGCATGATGGTATAGAAGAATGGTTTTCAATATTTGGGGAATCTGGAGATATCTTATCCTATGAACGAAAGCTTCATTTAGATAAAGGATTCACAGAAAGAATTGTTCACTGGAGGTCCCCATCTGGAAAAGAAGTGAAACTTCATTTCAAACGATTAGTATCTTTAACAAATCTAGAATTATTTATTCAAGAAATTATTATTGAGCCTATTAATTATAAAGGAAAAGTAAAGATATGCTCTGTGGTTAATGGGGATGTTTCGAATTATATTGACCCTACAGATCCGAGAGTAGCCTCTGGACATGCGAAAAGGCTACAAGTGACGAATATTCAAGTAGAAAAAGAAATTCCCGCCATTGAAGTTGAGACATTAGAGTCAAAATTAAAGTCTGCATGTTCGGTTACTTATGATATTAATAGAAAAGCAGAAATACAACATGTCAATCATGATTTATCCATTTCTTCAACTTTTAGTTTTCACCTTCTATCCAAAACTGTTTTTACAAAAAGAAGTGTCTTTACTGATACTCTTCGCCATGGAGATCAGCCCATTCAAAAAGCAATTGAACTTCAAAAGGAAATTTCGTTTGAAGGCGCATTAAGGGAACAAGAGACTTATTTAAGTGATTTTTGGAGTCATGCAGATATTCAAATTAAGGGAGATCTAAAACTACAAGAGGGAATCCGATTTAATTTATATCATTTACTTCAGTCAACTGGTCGAGATCCTCATTCTAATATTGCTGCTAAAGGGTTATCAGGTGAAGGTTATGAGGGACACTATTTTTGGGATACTGAAATCTTTATTTTCCCAGTATTTCTACTAACAAAACCTGAATTGGCTAAGCAGCTGCTACTTTATCGGTATTCCATATTAGATGCAGCGAGAGATCATGCGAAGGAAATGGGGCATAAAAAAGGAGCTTTGTTCCCTTGGAGAACGATATCTGGAACAGAATGCTCCTCTTACTATCCATCTGGGTCAGCGCAATATCATATAAGTGCAGATATTGCCTATAGCTTTATTCAGTATTTCTTTGCGACACAGGATCACGACTTCTTGAAGGATTTTGGTTCGGAAGTATTAATAGAAACTGCAAGGTTATGGTTAGAAGTAGGTCATTTCGATCAGGATCAGTTTAAAATTGATGCAGTTACAGGACCGGACGAGTATACATGTCTTATTAACAATAACTATTATACGAACGTGATGGCTAAACATAACTTAACCTTTGCTGCAAAAGCCTATTGGTACTTAAAATATGAAGCTCCGGTACAATATACCCAATTGCAAAGGCGAATTGGAATAGGAGATGAAGAAGCTTTAGCATGGGAGCGAGCTGCTCAACATATGTATTTGCCGTACGATGAGAATCTAGGAATTAATCCTCAGGATGATTCTTTTCTACACAAAGCAGTATGGGATTTTGATCATACTCCTGATGATCATTATCCACTTTTATTACATTATCATCCACTTACACTGTACCGCTATCAGGTATGTAAGCAGGCAGATACTGTATTAGCTCATTTCCTATTAGAGGATGAACAGGATTTTCAGATAATGAAGAAGTCATTTGATTATTATGAAAAAGTGACAACCCATGATTCCTCGTTGTCAACATGTATCTTTAGTATCATGGCAAGTAAAATTGGATATTTTGAAAAGGCATACAATTACTTTATTGAAACTGCGCGTCTAGACTTAGATAATACTCACGGAAATACAAAGGATGGTCTTCATATGGCCAATATGGGAGGGGCCTGGATGGCGATTGTCTTTGGATTCGCTGGTCTTCGTATTAAGGAAACAGGGTTATCCTTTACCCCCTCCATTCCTGAAAAATGGGAGTCATTATCGTTTCCAATTCAGTTCCAAGGCTCCATGCTACGAGTGACGATCAAAAAGGATCGTATCTCCTTAATTATCGAAAAAGGGGATTCTTTGACAATAAAAATATATGAAGTTGAATATATCGTTGGGAAGAATCAAACGACTGAAATCATGCTAAGAAAAGAAAGATAGCTAACCTTTATGTGGGATGGACGGTGATTATTGTTCCATCCTTTCTTTATATTTGTAATTTAGTAAAGAAATAAATACCGAAATAAATATTGGAATATTTAGAAAATTATCTTATAATTAAAATGATTGATGAAAATCGTAAATGAGAGGAGTAGAGCAGAGAATGACGAGCACGAGCATAGGCAATAAGGGTTATTTTGGTGAATTTGGAGGGAGCTTTGTTCCGCCAGACCTTCAGGAGGTTATGGATTATTTAGAGGAGCAATTTCTCCGATTTATGGATGACCCAGAATTTAAAGAGGAATTAAATTATTACTTGAAGGAATATGTGGGAAGAGAAAATCCATTAACCTTTGCACACAATTTAACAAAGCAATTAGGTGGTGCAAAAATCTATCTCAAAAGAGAAGATTTGAACCATACCGGTGCTCATAAAATAAATAATGCCATTGGTCAAATATTATTAGCCAAAAGGATGGGAGCAAAAAGAATTATTGCCGAAACTGGTGCAGGTCAACACGGTGTTGCAACAGCAACCGCTTGTGCCATGTTTGGAATGGAATGTGTCATTTATATGGGAAAGGTTGACACGGAGCGTCAAGCATTAAATGTTTTTAGAATGGAATTATTAGGCGCTAAGGTTGTGCCTGTGGAAAAAGGGCAGGGGCGGTTAAAGGATGCAGTAGATGAGGCATTAAATGACTTGGTCCAAAATTACAAAAATACCTTCTATCTACTTGGTTCTGCCGTTGGTCCTCATCCATATCCTACGATGGTCAAGCATTTTCAAGCAATAATTAGTGAGGAATCAAAACGGCAAATTCTTGAAAAGGAAGGTAGACTCCCAACAGCTGTAATAGCATGTGCCGGTGGAGGAAGCAATGCTATTGGTGCGTTTGCTCATTATCTTGATGATCAAGAGGTTCGTTTGATTGGTGTTGAGCCGGAGGAAGCACCAACTTTAAGTCAAGGAGTTCCAGCTGTTATCCATGGATTCAAATGTTTAACACTATTAGACGAAAAAGGGGAGCCGCAACCAACTTTTTCGATTGCTGCAGGTCTTGATTACCCTGGTGTAGGCCCTGAGCATAGCTATTTAAAGGTAAGTGGAAGAGCAGAGTATGTCACGGCAAGTGGGAAGGAAGCTTTAGATGCATTCCAATTGCTAAGTAAGACAGAGGGAATTATTCCAGCTCTTGAAAGTTCTCATGCAGTTGCTCATGCAATAAAACTTGCCAAACAATTATCTAAGGATGATGTGCTAATAGTAAATCTGTCTGGTCGTGGGGATAAGGATGTTGAGCAGGTTTTTCATATGTTAAATAAATAAATTTAAAAAGGGTCATCTGTTGAAGGGAATTTTCCCATGTATGTTAATTTATGGGGAGAGTTTCATTCAAAGATGCCCTTTTTGAATTTACTGAATTTTAATTATTAATCCTTAACTTTTCAATATATTGAATTTTGTCCTCAGTAATTAAATGATGACTTTGGAATTTCGGGGTTTTATGCAATTCCTTTTTAAGTTGTTCTAATAGAGGAAGCAGTTGATTTTCATCTATCATAGTATACTTTAAGCCATACTCAAAAACTTGATCCTTCATTTCATTCTGCCAAACAACATGTCCTTGTAATTGTATTTTTTTATCAAATAGTTCAATAGTAATTTGAAGAATGACTTCTGAATGAACTGGTAGCTTGATATGAGATAGAAAGTGTATTCCCCCTCGGCCAATATTATCAATAATGATCTCGGATACCCCAAGAGAGAGGGGTTGACCCTTTATTTGAGCTATCGTCATATCACTGCTAATTGGAAATGGTAGCTCAATTCGGTGACTTTTTCTCCGTTCTTTCATCTCCTTGGAGCATCGTGGAGTTTCAGGAAGGATAATCATGCTAGTTAGTAGCTTTTCAAACTTTTCTAGTTCAACAGGTTTACTAAATAAATAGCCTTGTACCTCATCGCATCCATAACTCTGTAAGAGCTTGAGTTGTTCTAATGTTTCAACACCTTCAGCCACCACTTTCATTTTTAAATCATGTGAAAGCCGAATCATTGATTTTACAATTAATCCATCTTGACTATTTTCCGTTATGTTTTGAATAAAGGATCGGTCAATCTTAATAAAATCAAATTGATAATGTTTTAAATTTGTGATGGATGCATAGCCTGTCCCGAAATCATCTAATGAAAGCTTGACTCCAAGATCCTTAATATATCCAATCGCTTTTTCAATGACTTCCTCTTTATGCAATATTGTATTTTCGGTAATCTCAAATTCAAGTAATGTAGGATCCACGTTTGTTTGATTAAGAATATGGCTAAGGGAAGTCTTCCAATTGTATTTTTGTAAACTTTTGGAGGATAAATTAATCGAAATTGGAACGACTGGTTTTAATTCCTGCTGCCATTTTTTTATTTGTTCACATACATGGAGAATGACCCATTTCCCTATTTCGATTATAAAGCCAGATTCTTCTGCTAATGAAATAAATTCCCCAGGTGAGACAAGACCCAAATCTGGATGTTTCCATCTTATCAAGGCTTCTGCACTGATAATCTTTTTGGACTTTAAATCTATTCTAGGCTGATAATATAGTTCAAATTGGTTGCTGGTTAATGCATGACGTAAGTCCTTTTCCAATAAAAAAGCCTTATAAGCAAGAATGTCGTGAGTTGGGGAATAGAATTGGTAATTATCTTTTCCAAGTTCTTTAGCTCGATTTAATGCAGCATGCGCATTAGTTAATACTTTTTTGAAATCGTTGCTGTCATTTGGAAAGATACTTATACCAATACTAGCTGTTAAGAATAACTCATATGAATCGATCTTAAAGGGTTCATTTATTTTATTAAGGAGACTTTTTGCAAAATGAGCAATTACTTCTGGACTCTCATAATTAGTAAATAGTATGGCATACTCATCGCCACTAATTCGAGCAAGGAAATGTTGATCTGATAACAAACTTAACATTCTTTTTGACATGCTTTTGATTAGTTGATCTCCTATGGCATGTCCTAATGAGTCATTAATTTGTTTAACACGATCTAAATCAATAGATAAAACAGCGAACCTTTCACCTGTTCGTTTAAACTCTTCAGCAATAGTGGATAATCTTTGTTCAAATGACCTTGCATTAGGTAAATGAGTCAAAAAGTCGTGATAGGCAAGATAGGTCATTTTTTCCTCGAATTCTTTTTGAGGGGTTATGTCACTAACCATTCCATATAATTGTGCGACTTTCCCTTCATGATTTAAGATTGGTATTGTATGATCCTGCACCCAACGAATGTCTCCATTTTTATGAAGGATTCGGTATTGATGATGGAGGGACTTCCCTTCTAATAATTGCTTTTGAAGTAATAAATACTCTGAGCGATCATCGGGATGAATGATATTCTCCTAGACTAATGAATTTCGATAGATATCTTTACGCTCATATCCACATATATTTTCAATAGCAGTTGACAAAAAATGGAATTGATTTGATTCAATATTCAGTGACCAGATTCCTGCATCCAGGTTATTATAGAGAGCTCTAAGCTGTTCTTCATTCTTTCTTAATTCTTCCTCTGCAAGATGCTTCCTTGTTATGTCCTGACATACCCCAATCTTTCGAATTAATTGGTTTCTTTCATCGAAAAATAATTGAACCTTTTCGTAAATATAGCGTATTTGACCATCATATCGTATGACTCGATATTCAAACTCATAATTTTTTTTATCCAATTGTGCCTTCCTAATCGCATCTGTGACTCTGAGACGATCGCTAGGATGAATGATTTCAAGAAAATTTTCAAATGAGGGAGGAGAGTCTTCATCATTCATTTTTACTCCTAAGATTTTGTAAAGATGCTTGGACCAGTAAGATTTACCGGTAATCATGTCAATATCCCAGTTACCGATTTTGACCATTTTTTGAGCGAGCTCAAGACTATTTTGAACCTTGAATAATGCATGTTCTTTTTCTTTTAGTTCACTAATGTCTTTGATGATTCCAAATAGGCCAATAATTTTCTCGTCAATAACCATTGGAACTGAAGTAATATTAACTTTTATCTCATGACCGTTTTTATGGATTAATTCCGAGTTGTAATTTTGTGGGTAACCTTCTAATACTAGCTTAAATTTATCTAAATTCTTTTTTAATTCACTCGTTTTCACGTATTTATTAAATGATCCACTAACTTCCTTTGGTGAATAACCAAGCATTTCAATTTTTTGATTAACCTCAAGAATATCTCCACTTTCATTTAGGGTGAAAATAAGATCAGTATGATGTTCAAATAGAGATTTGTAATTTAATTTTTGAGTGAATTCTATATTTGATTGAAGATTTTGTTTTTGATTAAGCTCAGTTGTACTGTTGGAAGAAGTGCCATCTGAAACATTTGGTTTCTTTTTTTTGAAGAAAAACATTAATTCGGCCCCCTGCTCTATGCTGATATAATACCTATAACCTAAGTGGTAGAAGTTAGGAGGTATTGCGGTTTGCTTTTAACGATCTAAAGAGTTTCATATATCTGGTTGGAACATTATTTTAATATTATAGGTTAATTATATTAATTATAAGGTAGTTTTATATTAATGTCATTATGATTATAGTATTAAGATGTTGGAAAATCATAATGGATAGGGGAAGTTAAGTTCGATATTGTTAGACTAAAAATTGGTCACTTATTCGGACAGTGGCGACTCTCTTCAGTATTGCCCAGTTCATTAGGTAATTTATTCGGACAGGGGAGCACCTTCTTTTATACCTTTGAAAAACCCATATTGAACAGTTAAATTTCGATGAATTGTGTTATTTGGTGGAAAGTATTGATTGGAAGTAAGAATCTTTTTAAGCATCATTAATGATTCAACGATATATGGACCCTTATTTAGCATGAAGCAATCGGCTCTTTTGCCCTGTGCGACGTCTGTCATTTCAGACCTGGTAGGGTTTCCTTGTTTTGTTAAACCCTCGAGGACACTTGTTGCCCAAATGGTTGGTGTATGTGCCGCCTTGCAAATATTAAGAATCTCATCCTGCACGAAAGGTAAATTTTCCAGGCCCACCTCTACTGCTAAGTCACCTCTAGCAATCATGATACCGAAGCCTCCATTAAACTTTAATCCTTCAAGGATGATCCTGGCTAGGTGGTGTATAGCATCCTTTGTTTCGATTTTAGCGACAACTGGAATATCTAAGCGAGAGTACCTTTCCAATTCTTCCCTTAGTTTAAGTAAATCGAGAGGAGAGTGGACAAAGGAAATTCCCACAATATCCGCATTTTCTGTAATAAAAGCCAAATCCTTCATATCCTTTTCAGTTAAGGAGGATAAATTTAAGCTGATAAGAGAATCAGGCAGATTCAGACCCTTTCCCTCTTTTATTTTTGCAGTCCTTTTCTCTGGAAAAAGGATTCTAACATCTACATGGTCATTTCGAATACGTTCAACCAAGCCATGAATCTTTCCATCATCTATATAGATGCGATCATTGATTCGCACATTTTTAAATGCCTTTACCAAAGTGACTGGGACGCCAGCAGGGCTTTCATTCGTTGCAGGGTGTCCTTTTTTTTCAGAATCAAGGTAAAGACGCAGCAAATCACCTTTTCTCACAAAAATCTTTTTCTGTTTTTTTGAATCCTGATGTTGGTTGTCTCTGCTAACCTTTCCAATGCGAATCTTAGGACCAGCTAAGTCCATATAAATTTTACAAAATTGATTTCTTAGTATGCCATGTTTTATTAATTTTCTTTCAGTAGTTCTTATAAGAGTAATGAGTTCTTTCCATATGAGCTCATTGTCATGGGCACAATTTATTCTTGCAATGGTCATCCCATTTGTTAAGAGGGACTCGACCAATGCTGGCTGGCTAATCATTTTTGCATCAAGGGTAACCATTATGGAAAAAGGAAGTTTCTCCTCTAATTTTCCGAAAATTATTTCTGAATGAAGCTTAGAGAGGTGTTTTGAATCAGAAGGGGAGATGACTTGAACATTTGGAGGTTCCACAGTCAATCCTTGATGGAAGAGTATTTGCTTTAGTGTATAGAGAGGATGGGGATTTGATGCATTTAAAGATGAGAAACCATGATTAACCAAATGATCTTCTAATTTAGGATTATGTTTTGCCATTATAGCTAAGTAAGTAAGCAGGTTGTCACGGCTTACAATTCTTGATTCAATAGGGTATTTTTCAAGTAATGTTTCACTATCATTAATCGCTTGGTGATATAAATTCAAAATTAATTGGGAAAAATCCTTTTGATTATATGTTTGGTTAATCAATTCCATCACATCCTTCTTCTCTTTTTGCATTCTTTAATATTTATTCAAAAATGGATGTAATGTGAACAATTAATGGAATAACAAAAAAAGTGTTGAGGGCTTTCGTTCGATTCACTTCTACATTTTGGAAAGAATCTATTGTATAATTGGAGGGAATTGTTATGGTGTATTGGATCCAGTTTTTGATTCTATTAATTTGTATTTTTATTGGGGTAAGGATGGGCGATGTTGACCTAGGAGTTATGGGTGGAGTCGGTTTATCCATCTTAGTTTTTTTATTTGGTCACCAACCAACTTCAGCACAATAGAGATTATAATTATGATTTTGGCGTTTGTTACAACTGCAGGTGCTACAGCTGTTGTAGCTATCTTCGGTATCGCGTGGATGGGTGATACTTTCTTTAATGGTAATTCTGAACTTATCTCTGGTTCCATTTCAGATTTAGTTACTGCTGCTCCTTGGTTATTTGCAGTCGCGTTATTTGCTTTGTCCATTCTATTATATAGCCAAGCGGCAACAGTACGAACATTAATGCCTCTGGGAGTTGCATTAAGCATTAATCCAGCTCTTCTTATAGCTATGTTCCCAGCAGTAAACGGATACTTCTTTATTCCAAACTACCCAACTGTTGTTGCTGCAATCAACTTTGATAGGACTGGTACTACAAAAATAGGAAAATATATTTTAAACCACAGCTTCATGGTCCCAGGCTTAATTGCAACCATCGTAGCTGTAGGGGTAGGTATTTTGTTAAGTTCCATTTTACTATAAGTCATCATTAATAATGAATAGGGGTTGAAGGTAATGAGCAGCTTGAAACGTATAGAGAAGGACTTCTTAGG
Source organism: Bacillus massilinigeriensis (assembly GCF_900117315.1). Taxonomy (GTDB): domain Bacteria; phylum Bacillota; class Bacilli; order Bacillales; family Cytobacillaceae; genus Bacillus_BE; species Bacillus_BE massilionigeriensis. The sequence continues at coordinate 2,283,619 of NZ_LT630337.1, read as the reverse complement.
TGAAAAGGAAATTCCTATTGATGCCTATTATGGTGTTCAAACGATGCGTGCAGTGGAAAACTTTCCAATTACTGGTTACCGAATTGACTCAAAGCTTATTACAGCGATGGCCACTGTAAAAAAGTCAGCTGCGATGGCCAACTTGGCTATTGGTCAATTAGATCAGTCTATCGCTGATGCTATTATTAAAGCATGTGATGAAATCATTGATGGGAAGCTTCACGACCAGTTTATCGTGGACCCAATCCAAGGTGGCGCAGGAACACCCATAAATATGAACACAAATGAAGTCATAGCCAATCGTGCACTAGAATTAATAGGGGAGGAAAAAGGAAATTATAAGGTGATTAGCCCAAATTCACACGTGAATATGGCACAGTCCACGAATGATTCCTTTCCAACCGCTATTCACTTATCTGTCTTAGATGGACTAGAAGAGCTACTCGAAACAATGGAAGAGTTATATTCAGAATTCATGTGGAAGGCCGAGGAATTTGACGGTCTAATCAAAATGGGAAGAACACATTTACAGGACGCCGTACCGATTCGTCTTGGACAAGAATTTGAAGCCTATGCGAGAGTATTAAGGAGAGATATTAAGAGGGTTACCCATACTAGAGAACATTTACTTGAGGTAAATATGGGTGCAACAGCTGTTGGTACAGGGCTAAATGCTGACCCTGAATATATAGAGAAGGCTGATTCGTATTTAGCCAAATTTAGCGGCTATCCTATAAGAGGTTCAAGGGACTTAGTCGACGGTACTCAAAACACAGATTGCTATGTTGAGGTATCCAGCTCCTTAAAGGTATGTATGCTGAACATGTCCAAGGTAGCAAATGATTTACGTTTAATGACATCTGGTCCAAGATGTGGTTTAGGGGAAATTAATCTTCCTCCACGTCAACCGGGTTCTTCCATCATGCCAGGAAAAGTAAATCCAGTTATGGCAGAAGTACTCAATCAAAGTGCGTTTCAGGTGGTAGGAAATGACTTAACTATTAGCATGGCCTCTGAAGCAGGTCAATTTGAATTAAACGTAATGGAACCAGTAATTGTCTTTAATCTTTTACAGTCTATTAATATAATGAATAATGTCTTTACAGTATTCCGTAAGTATTGCTTAAGTGATATTACAGCTAATCCAGAAAAAATGGAGGCCTACGTGAATAATAGTGTCGGTGTAATTACTGCAATTAATCCGCATGTAGGTTATGAAACAGCTGCTTCGATCGCAAGAGAGGCCATATTAACTAATAAGCCAGTAAGAGAAATCGTTCTTGAAAGAGGCGTATTAACAGAAGAAGAGCTTGATACGATTCTTCATCCATTTGAAATGACTCACCCTGGAATTGCGGGGAAAGAGCTGTTAAATCAAAAAAAAAGTAAAAAGGATGAAAAATTAGTTTTATCCTAGTTAACAACATTTTACAAAAGATAGAAAGCTGGTAAAAAAAGGCTTTCTATCTTTTTATTTATAGTATTGTAATAAATTGTATGAATAATCAAATTTGTTCAATAAATGTTCAAAAAAATATTTTTATTTTCCGAATATTTTCTACAAATATCTACAAATTTAGCAGTATGATAGAAATAAAGGAAAATAAAATAATAGAAATGCAGGTGAAAAGTATGAAGGCCTATTTAAAAAATTGGTTGATTACAAAAAGAAAAACGCCTGAAGCATTCTTATCCTTGGTTAAAGATGGAGATGATCTCATCCTTCCACTTACAAATGGGGAACCTAACATCCTATTAGATGTACTAGAAGAAAATGCTTCACGGTATAAAGGGGTAAAAATTCATCAAATGCTCACACTAAGGGACCGGCCATATATTCATGGTCAATTTAACGATTCGTTACAGCATGTCTCTTATTTCTTAAGTGGACCAACAAGAAAAGCCTTTTTACAGGGGCAATGTGAGCTTGTCCCGAACAATTTCCATGAAGTACCAAAGATATTATTATCAACGTTAAAATCGCCAAAGGTAATAGCTTGTGCTTCGCAGATGGATGAACATGGTTATTTTTCCTTAGGTACTCAAGCTGATTATGCCGCCAGCTTTATTGGAAAGATGCCATTTATTTTAGAGGTTAACAAGCAAATGCCAAGAACCTTTGGGGCAAATCAAATACATGTAAGTCAAATAGAGGGATTCATCGAAGCCGATTATCCATTGACAGAGTCTGGTTTTGCAACAATCACTGATACAGATATAAAAATTGCAGGTTTTATTGCTGAGCAAATTGAAAACGGTTCCACCCTTCAAGCAGGAATTGGTGCAATTCCAAACGCTGTTGTCAGCCAGCTTGAAAACCATCGTCACCTCGGAATTCATTCAGAATTAATCTCTGATGGTATCGTAGATCTTGTTGAAATAGGGGTTATTGATGGTATGTATAAAAATACCCACAAGGGAAAAATAGTCACCACCTTTGCCTTTGGCTCACAAAGACTGTATGATTTTATCGACAACAATGTGGGGGTTGAATTTTTACCGGTTGATGTTGTTAACGATCCAAGAGAAATTGCTAAAGAGGATAAAATGATTTCCATCAATGCAACTACGGAAGTGGACTTCTTTGGACAATGTGCATCAGAGACCATTGGAGGAAAGTACTATAGCTCCAGCGGTGGTCAATCAGATTTTGCAAGAGGTGCCATATTCTCTAAGGAAGGAAAAGGGTTCATTTGTTTACATTCCACTACAAAGGATGGAAGTATATCAAAAATCCAACCACATCTTTCAGCAGGTTCTGTCGTAACAACCTCAAAGAATGATGCAGACAGAGTGGTTACGGAATATGGAGTAGCAGAGTTAAGAGGTAAGTGTATATCTGATCGTGCAAAGGCACTAATTGCAATTGCGCACCCAAAATTCCGAGAAGAGCTTTTGTTTGAAGCCAAGAGACTTGGGTTTATTATTTAGGTAAATATAGTTTGATTCTAACCTATTTGTTAACATAATCTTATTATGGTAACTAGATGAAAGAGAAAGGAGTACCGAATTGGGTACTCCTTTTATCTTTCGTCTTGGTTGTTATAAAACTTAAAGGGTATTTTTACCAGCAAAAATAACAAGACTTAATCTAATGTTGTTTATTAGGAAGCTTTGACTCAGGATGGCCTTTTCCTCGCTTTTTATTCTTCTCAGCTTTTTTCTGCTGTTCATGTATTTTTTGAACAAATTCATGTGTATTTTCCATGAAGGTACCTCCCTGTGATGAATGCTATGATGTTACTATCCCCATTTTTCAATAAATCCATCCTTTTGAGATGAAGATTTCAATTTGTTCCCATTAAGTTACCCTGTATCAAAAACTTATTTTTATAATTGGATAGTGCTAGCAATGGATAAATATATCGGTAGCTGTGATAATGGATGTAAAATCCGCCACCCATCCCTTGACCAACCGGGTATGAATCCATCCATTCATCACGGTGGATATTATTAAGTAAAAAAGAAACTCCTTTTTCAATTTCGGATGTGACCACATTAGAGGCTGATATTAAAGCATCCAACGACCAAGCTGTTTGGGTTAAATGACTAGACCCAAGTGGAATGTATGAATTATAGATATCACTTTTGCATGATTCTCCCCAACCGCCATCATCATTCTGAATATTCTTTAGCCAATTCACTGCTTTTTGGATGGAAGGGTGCGTAGAACTTAAGCCCACTGACCTAAGACCTGTTACAGCTGACCATGTGCCATAAATATAGCAAATACCCCATCGTCCATACCACGAACCGTCTAATTCTTGATTTTTTAAAAGCCACTGAACTCCACGCCGTATAATGGTATGATCCTTTGAAAGTTTTGTATAGGTACCGATAAATTCTAAGGTTCTTCCAGTTAAATCAGAACTACTTGAATCTAGAAGTAGGAATTTTCCACCTTCAATCGGTAATTGGTTTAAGAACCTTTTATCAACATTTTTTTCAAAGGATGGCCATCCACCATCATCATTTTGCATGGTATATAGCCATTTAAGTCCTTTTTTCCAAGCATCTCGGTAAAGAGGATGAGACGATTTTTGCCTAAATATAGATCTTAAGGAGGCTGTTGTGTCGTCGATGTCAGGGTTTATGGTATTAATATCTGAAAATCCAAAGCCACCTGGTAATACACCAGGATTATGAATGGACCAATCTCCAAATCGGTTATGTTGTCTAGTTAATAAATACTGATGTGCTTTTTCAATCATAGGATCATTAGAGGGTAGCCCGGCATTTTGTAAACAAAAGCTGATTAATGAAGTGTTCCAAACATGAGCTGTTGTATATTGCATATGAGGATGACCATGAATGGAGCATTTCATAGCCTTTAACCCATCAACTGCACGGATAATGATTGGGTCATTTTTTGGGTGACCAAGTGACAAAAGGGCAAATATCATTAAAAATGTGGCACTGTAATAGCTGTACAAGGTGCCGTCCTTTTCAAGATGATTCAGCATATATTCTTTAGCGCGGTGAATGGCCTTGGAATGAATAGCTTGTGGCAATCCTATGATGTTTTTAATCCCTGTTTCCAAGAGTCTAAATAATTTCCGAACTCCTTGAGTGTCTCTCCAATGAAAAAAATCATCCTCCTCTCTGTGAACTATTAAATCAGAAAGATCAGGACTTTTCTTCGTCTTTATCTGAAATTTCTTAGAGGCCAAAATCATTAGTGGGGTAAGATTTGCCCTACCATAAACAGAGAAATCATAGAAGTTAATGGGGAAGCTGGTTGGTAAAAGAATGACCTCTACAGGAACCGGAAAAAATGATGGCCAACGATATTGACCTGTTAAGGCAAGCATGATCTTTGCAAACATATGTGCCTTTCTTAACCCACCATTAGACAAAATGAAGTCTTTGGCTTTCCTTAATCGATCATCGGTTTGATTGTAGTATCCTGAATATGAAAGAGCGTAATATGCTTCAACCGTTGATGTAATGTTTCCTTCTCCATCTTCATCAGCAAATAGCTTCCATGAACCATTTTCTCCTTGTTTACTCAAAATTCTTTTCGACAATTCCTTAATTAACTCTTCATCATGAATTTCAAGAGTTCTTAATAAAATGATCATATAGGCATCAGTGGAAATTCCAGTTTCAAATGGGTATCCCCATGAACCGTTTGTGCTTTGATTATCCCTTAATTTTTGTACTATTTCATTCATCACGATATCGAGCTTTTGCATAATAATCTAAACATCCCCTGCCTAGAAATATTTCATATTTATACATATTCCTTGGGGAGGTGAACAGTTATTTGTTTCTTTAAAAAAAAGACACCGCTCCCGGAAAATTTACTTGAGATAAAGAAAGAACTGAAAAGAAAAAGGAATGAGAATCAGCTTGTTGAGGGGGAAAAGCTAACCAAGGAGGATGAAAGATTAATAAAGGAAATCACAGTGAAATGTAGTGATTTCAATCAAAATAATGTCACTCGTACCAAAGCCTATCTCGATTTTTATAGAAAACACCCCCAGATTCATTGGGCATTCCTCGGTCATATGGTTTCTAGAAACGGGGGATGGAACATGACTGATTTAAAGGGGGAATTTCTTTCAAGGATTATGAATGACAGAACAAAAAAGGATTTTTACTCCTTTTTAGAGCGGGGGAACTGGCTGATTTTTCAAGATGTCTATCCACAATTTTTGCTGTATGAAAAAAGCCTGAAAAGAAATCATAATTTATTTTATTTATTGAGTCACTTTGGAGTATCTGTTTTTATGGAGCCAATATGGAATTACTTTTGGAAGACAAAGGATAGCTATATACTTACCGTTGCTCTTATTATTAATGAACAGAGTTATTTAGAAAAAAGAGTGGTCCAAAATGAAAAGTACAGGAGTAGGGTACTGAATACGATTCCATTTAAATTACAGGACATACTTACGTTTAATCAAATAGTATTTCCATACGATAAGGGTGGAATATCCTATGGAAGAGCTGAGCTGATCGGGCTTTCCCTTCATTATTTTAGTAGTTTACATGAGAGAATTCTCCTTGGCAAAAGATTGTACTCTTTACTCTTCCATCATGAAGAGGTTCTGGAAAAAGTCTTTCAATGGGCTGTTTCACATCCACATACAGGGTCGAGAAAGGATTACTGGCCAGACCTATTTAATGATGTAAAGGAGGAATTGCCGAATGAGTATTCTTCCCTACGTCTAAAGGATTGTCAGCTAAAAGAAGGGGCTAATAAAATATATAGTCCCAGGCTCGAATATGCCTGGAAAAATATTATCCAACCAAAAGCAGAACCAGGAGATTGGTTTAATAATTGGAGAATAATCGAATATTTAAAGAAAGAGGATGGACTAGTTGAAGGAGAAATTAAACGAGAATACTGCAAGACCCTTGAGACCCTTGAGCTCGCTGTTTTTGCGAAAAATGCGATATACTAGCCTTATCCCATATTTTGTAGCGAGCCTCTTTGCCTCTTTGCTTGGAACTTATTTAGATTTATATTTTGTCGGGAAAAAGCTATATTCCTTTCCAAGACGAAACTTTTCTGAAATATTTTCTATTGAAATCCTCATCCCGTTGCTCATTTTGCCAATCGCAACAGTTGTAGTATTATCTGTTATACAGCGGATGGAAAAATGGACGCGACTTTGCTTTCTTCTATTCATTAGTAGTTTGGTACCATTGGTAGAAAAGGTTTCAGAAGATTGGGGATTCTTTCAACATAGTGAGCAATGGAGACACGGCTATTCTTTCATTGGCTATTTATTATTTTTTTTAGTCATTTGGCGAGTTTTTCAATGGACAAAAAACTGGTTTTAAGTCGTTAGTTTTCATTATAAAAGACAAGCATGAGCTAAATGACAAGAAATTGTCGGTGTTTCTTTGGTCTTTGTTTGAATTGATATAAGTGAAACTGGTACAATAGAATGGTTATAGATTACATATTTATTAGGTTTTATAGGAGTGTGAATTCAACTAGTGCGACTTTCAAAAGCAATTCCGAACATGTTTACACTTGGGAATTTATTTTGTGGTTTTTTATCCATCGGATTTGCTTCAAATGGGGAATACAATAATGCAGCGATTTTAATATTAATAGGAATGATGCTAGACAGTATGGACGGAAGGCTTGCGAGAATGTTGAATGCTGATAGTGCATTGGGCAAGGAATTGGACTCATTAGCAGATATCGTGACATTTGGAGTTGCTCCCTCCTTTTTAGTATATTTTACATATTTTAGCCAATTTGGATTAATAGGAATGGTTGTTGCTGGATTATTTCCACTATTTGGGGCATATCGGTTAGCAAGGTTTAATATTGGTTCGAGTAAATCCTCCTTACATTATTTTGTAGGGGTTCCGATTACAGCAGCTGGTGGAATTTTGGCTTTGTTAACACTGTTCGGAGACACTCTCCCAAACATCATTACGACAGTTGTTTTCACCGCACTTTGCTTTTTAATGGTGAGTCGACTGAGAATTCCTAGCCTTAAAGAGGTTCCACTTCCGAAATACGGTACGATAGTAACCATTTTTCTAGGCTGCCTTTTGTACATTATTTATAGGCAGTCATATCATGATTTTCCTTACTTAATCTACATTGCAACACCGGTATATATCGGATATTTAGCCTATCGCTTTGTAAAAAGGAAAAACACAAAGGATTTTGATTAAAAAAAAGAGGCTCTCCCCATTCCTATGTGCATGGCACGTAAGAGGGAGAGCCTACTTTCTTAACGATTGGATGATTGAGTTCGTCGAAATTGATATTGCTTCCACTGAAATAGAATGAAGCAACCAATACAAAATCCAAGGATGGCAATAAAAGCCGCAAGAGCAACCATAATTGTGAAAATATATCCAACTATATCCCAATCCATTAAGAAACCAATTAGGCCTAAAGCTAAGCAGCTAACTGCAATGATTTGATTGAATTGTTGCTGTTCATAATCTTCAGGTATATATTTTGATGGGTCTTTTTTTAAAAATAACTTTGCAATTCTCATGACAGGATTGAAGCCAAATAAAATTCCCAGTAGCCCACACACCAATGGGATAGCTAGAAGCCACTCCATACTCGTTCCCCATGTTAATAGAACACTGATGACAATGACCCACTGATTCGTACGTACCAGTGGCCTTGGAATACTTTTTGTGATACTCCCCATATTAATCCCCACTTTTCTTATTGGTATTATTAATTTTAATTATTGTAACTTTTTTTCTTTGTTTATGGAAGTATTTTGCAACTTTTTCTTTTCCTTTACGACTAATAATTAGACAAAGTGGTAAAAGGAGGAAATGTACTTTTGAGAAAAATATGCATTTTATCAGTTTTCATATGTATCTTTTTGTTTAGTAGTGTCATTGTGTGGGCCAAAGAAAAAGATGCAGAAAGCGGGAATTTTAATCCTACATTCACATTAGTAAATGAACATTCATTATCAGAAATTGAAAAGAAGTTTGTTGAAATGGCGAAAACAGTGGAAGGTGTACACCACTACGGGGATCTTTATGTCATTTCCCAAGGAGCTAAGCCTAATTCTGGATATATGTTAGAATACACGGAGCAGCTTCAGAAATGGGAGCAGCTACAAATCATGGTAAAAAGCGTTGAACCAAAAAAAGGGGAGATGTATTCGGATGTCATTGTCTATCCATCTATCGTTGGGCGTCTTCAATTACCAGCGTATACGACGCTCTCTGTTCTCGATGAAACAACTCACAGACCATTTTTAAAACAGAAAAGCTTGCCATTTTCTTTTCAAAAACAAATGATTATTACTGAAAAATCGAAGACCTGGAAGATTCCATTAAAGAAGCCAATTACGAAGAAATCTCTAGCTGACTATCGAATTACATTAGAAAAGCTAGGGAAGGATTCCAAAACCATTCCTGTAAGGGTAACCCTTGAAAGGAAGAACAAAATACTAAAAATAAAACCAACACATTCATTTGAATATAACTCAAGCTATCTTCTACAAATAGAGAATAAAAATTCAAAGGAAAAGAAAACCATCATCCCATTTGAGGTGAAGCCCAAAACCATTAGGTTAAATGATGATTTTAATCATTCTTTAAATGGCTGGATTGGCGGATTCTCTGATTTACCTATCAATTATGACCAAGAAGCCTATCAATTAGAATTTGCACACTCCATTATACCGAGTAAGGATATTCGTTTGACCAAAGGCCTAAAGCTAAGTGGGATGAACAGAAGTGATGATCTTTTCATGTTTGCCAAGAAAAAAATAAGCAAAGAGGATGGTTTGGCACCGAGCACTAAATATTTATTAAAGATGGATGTTCAATTTTATACGAATGTGAATCCAAAGCAAATTGGTATTGGAGGGGCTCCAGGGGAAGCGGTATACGTAAAAGCAGGAGCTACCACAGTTGAACCAAAAGCGATTCCACACAATTCTGATTTAAGAATGAATATCGATAAGGGCGAACAAGCATCAGGTGGGAAGGATGCTGTTTTAATGGGGAATATTGCGAAAGAAAGCAGCTCAAATGATCAATATATACTTAAGAAATTATCATTGAAAAAAGAAATGGAAGTGACCACTGATAAAAACGGAGAGCTGTGGTTAATATTTGGAACGGACTCCGGTTTTGAAGGGAGGACTACTCTTTATTATCAAAATGTCGAAGTAATTCTTTCAAAAAAATAAAGGACCGTTGGACAAAGGAGATTGCCAATTTCGCAATCTCCTTTTCTCTTAACAATGATATAAGATAGTTTAAGATTATAGATGATCATTTATCCATTGTAAAATGTCTGAGAAAACCTCTTCTCTATTGATTTCATTCAATATTTCATGACGACCACCTGGGTAAAATTTATAGGATATGTCCTTTATTCCAACGGATTGTAATTGGTGAATATTTTGCAATACGCCTTTTGTATTTTTTCCAACAGGGTCCAATTCCCCAGATAAGAAATAAGCAGGAAGGTCCTTCGGTATTTTCCCATCCTCTTGATAAAGAGATAGCAGCCCCTTTAAGAAATCATCAAAAAAACCAGCTGTGAACACTCCTCCACAGAGGGGATCATTTATATATTTGTCAACTTCATCAACATCGCGAGATAACCAATCGAATTCAGTTCGAGTCGGATGGAAGGCCTTATTATAGCTTCCGAAAGTTAAGGAATTAAGCCTTTTGCTGGGTGTCCGTCTTCCATGCTTCTTGGCCTCACGAGTAGCAAGTATATGCCCGAGTTTTCCAACAAAACCCGGATGTCCACCGGTTCCGGAAAAAACGACTCCTTGTAGGCGTTTTCCAAAAAGCTGGATGTACCTCCTTGACAGGAAGGATCCCATGCTGTGACCGAAAAGGATAATGGGAGTATCGGGGTATTCTAGTTGAATGATATCTGTTAACGAGTTCATATCTTGGACAATCGTTTCGTATCCGTCATCATCGGCAAAATATCCGAGATCTTCATTCCTTGTTTCGGTGTGACCATGCCCACGATGGTCGTTTCCATAGACAAAGATGCCATGCTCGACCAAGTATCTTGCAAATTCATGATAACGTCCAATATGCTCTGCCATTCCATGTGAGATTTGCACAATTGCCTTTGGTTGACTATTAGATGTCCATTTCCTTGCAAAAAGCTGCTTCCCATCTTTTCCGTAAAAATAAAAAGTTGAGGTTTCCATGGTAATCTTCCCTTCTATTAGTTACTCCCCATTAAAACAAAAGGACTAGTACTTGATTTTATTATAATCAATACCAAATAATGAATATAGAAAAAATTCTTGCCTATTAATAAATTGGATAATTAAAATTCTTTTATTTAAGGTAAAAAAACGATTATTTATTCGTATAAGGTGACATATAGTTTTTAATACTATATAATAAGGTTATGGAATATTAATAAAAGTGATTAATAAAAGACGGGGATGATAAGTTGAAAATTATCTGTTTTGGGGATAGCCTAACTAGAGGGGTCTCTTTTGTGAAGGGAAGATTAAGAATTATTAAGGAAAATTATCCGACCTTCCTTCAGGAAATGTTTTCATCACTTTCTAATTATACAGAGAATGTCTCTATCGTGAATAAAGGTGTGTTTAATGATAATTCTGATTTATTAGTGATGAGACTCGAGAAGGACGTCATTCAAGAGCATCCCGATTATACAATTATCGGAATAGGTGGCAATGACTGTAACTTTCAATGGAAGGAAGTAGCAGAATATCCTGAAAATAACCACAACCCCATTGTACCTATAGATCGATATTTAGAAAATGTGAAAACCATTGTCACAAAATTAAAGGATGAGGGAATAACCCCGATCGTTCTCACTTTACCGCCATTAGATCCTGTGAGATATTATCAATATATTTCCAATTTATACGGGAAATCAATTAGTCATTGGATCAGTACTGTAGGTGGAATCGAGCATTGGCATGGACTTTATAACCGTGCTTTGAATGCACTTGTTGATGGAATTGATGCAATAAAAATTGATGTAAGAACCACCTTAAAGAGGGCAGGGGATATATCGCAGCTCATAAGTAATGATGGGATTCATCTCACTCCAAAAGGCTACGAGGAACTAAGTTATGCAATATTTCAGGAACTAACAAAAAGGCAAGAAGGATACGAGCTTAATTTTGTTCAGCTTGGAGAGGTTAAGCGAGCATAATATCAAAAAAGTGGCTTCAGATATCAAAAGGAGCCACTTTTTTGTATTATTTAGTTTGGGCTTTTTGCAGTGCCTTTTTTATGTCGATGATTCCATGGCCAAAATCATTGTCAACTCCTTTATCCCCAATATCAATAGCAGAGCTTCTAATAATATTCATCACCTGCTGATTGCTTAGCCTAGGGTTGATTGACAAAATAAGACCTGCAAGTCCAGCTACATGTGGTGAAGCCATAGATGTTCCTGAAAGGGACGCATATCGATTTTTGAAATAGGTGCTAGGGATGGAGACTCCCGGGGCAGTTACATCAATATAATCTCCGTAATTAGAAAAGTCTGCCCGACTTCCATCAGGGTTAACAGCAGAGACGCTTAATACTTCTGGAAATGCGGAAGGGTAGCTTGGTTGGGAGGTGGAATCATTCCCAGCAGCAGCCACAAGAACCACATTTTTATCAAAGGCATATTGAATAGCCTCTTGCATTACAGCGGATGGTTGATAGTTCCCGAGGCTTAAATTTATGACATCTGCTCCATGATCTGTAGCCCACACAATACCCTTTGCGATATCAAAGGAGGTACCATAGCCTTCCTTGTTCATTACCTTTACGGGCATAATTTTGTTATACCATGTGACTCCAGCGGTTCCTTCTTGGTTATTCGTTTCTGATGCAATAATTCCTGCAACATGAGTACCATGTCCGTTTTCATCATTTGGATGATTATTTTTCTTAAGTACATTATACCCTTTAAGCAACCTTCCTTTTAAATCTGGATGATTTAAATCTACACCCGTATCGACAACCGCAATTTTCACCTTTTTGTTTCCGCGTGAAATATTCCAGCCTGCTTCTGTTTCAATAATCGGTAGGTTCCACTGATATTTTTCTGTATAAAGAAAATCGTTTGGAAGATCAAATTGATTTTGCAAGTATAAATAATGAGGTTCTGCGTAAATAACTCCTGAAATTCCCTGAAAATAACGCAATAATTCTTTGGTCGTAAACGTACTGGAACGGAAAATATATACCCTATTTAATTCATTAAGGAGACTTCCGTTAATTGCTTTAAGGTATTGATTGATTTGGGATTTCCTTTGTGGATTTTGAAATTTGACAATCGCTTCATGATCGACATAATGACTTTTATCACGCACGTTATGATGAATAATTTGAACTTCAGGGTGATTGTTTAACCTTTGCTTAATTTCCTCCCCTTGTCCGATGGAATTGACCTGAAGGATATGAGGTTGGTCAATTGTCATTAATTGCTGAGTATGTGCTGTCACTTTGGGAGAATTTAAGCCCTTTTTATTAGTGCCAGGGCTAGCTTGATGGTCATTTTCATAATAGTATACAGCGCCAATTGATAAAAGAATAAATAATGCTATTAAAAACATAGAACTGCGCTTCAAGGAGACACACCTCACTTTTCAATAGTTTTTATCCTTATCCTTTTACAAAAGGTTTGAAAAAAACAAGGGAATGATTGGAGAAGATGTTTCAATATATTACAAAAGCTTTAAAATTGATTTGTAGTACGAACCTATTGATTATTTTTTTCATATACCATTAGTGAGGTGATGAAAATGGTGAAAATCTTTCTTGATCCTGGACACGGTGGAACTGATCCAGGTGCAGTAGGTAATGGATTACAAGAAAAAAATGTCACATTACAAATTGCATTGAAAATCCGAAATATTTTATCGGATGAATATGAGAATGTCTCAATTAAGATGAGTAGAACGAAAGACGAAACGGTTAGTTTGAATCAACGAACCAATGAAGCCAATTCGTGGGGAGCAGATTTCTTTCTTTCTATTCATATTAATTCAGGTAATGCTGTAGGATTTGAATCATTTGTCTACCCGAATGTTGGCAGGCCAACAACCTCTTATCAGGAAGAAATTCATGAAGCCGTCATCGATGCCACTTCATTTAACAACAGAGGAAGAAAACAAGCAGATTTTCATGTTCTTAGGGAATCCAACATGGATGCTGTATTGACGGAAAATGGATTTATTACTACAAAGTCTGATTCAGAAAAATTAAAGAGTAGCGCCTTTATTGAGAGAATTGCACGAGGACATGTAAATGGTCTAGCCAAGGCATTTAACTTAAAAAGGAAAAAGGGAAGTGGGGAACCAAGGAAAGTTGCTAAGCCTCCATTGTATCGAGTAATTGTTGGTTCTACGAAAGAATCAACAAAACGAGACACTCTTGTTAAGAAAGCTGAGGATAAGGGATTTAAAACCTATGTTTTTCAGAAGGATGGCTTATTTCATGTACAAATCGGGGCTTTTAAGGAAAAGGAAAACGCGGAAGACCTAATGAGAAAAGCCCAAAAAGCAGGTCTAGAAGCCAAAATAACTCTATAATATTTTAAGGCGGCGATTAATTCGCCGCCTTTGTTATACATTAAGAAGTGAATTTTTTTCCTTTTGTTAAAGGGACCTTTTCCTTCTTTTTTTCCTGTGAATGATAACTATGTAAAATCATACCGATAATAACAATCCCTATTCCCATCATAGCCATCGATGAAGGGAGCTCTGCATGGAGTAGAATAATTTCAAGAGCGACAGCAAAAAGAATTTCAATTGATTGAGTTGCTTCGACGGCTGCAAGGCTTTTCATATTATCCTTTACTAAATCTGTTGCCTGGAAAAAGAGAATAGTGGCAATAACACCAGAAGATATCGCAACTATTAGGGATTGAATCGTTTGATCGAAACTTGGACCTCCAACTGTATATAGACCAAAAAAAGAGAGAAGTAACCAAAATGGAAGGCTAGCAAGGGTCATGCCTAATGTACGCTGGTATACATCGATTCTCCCTTGACATACCTCCATCATTTTACGATTTCCAAGTGGATAAGCAAAGGTTGATATTAATACTGGGAGTATTCCAAATAACGTTTTCTTAATAGAGAGACTGTTAAAATGGTCCCATTGCATAAAAATAACTCCCACCAAAATAATCAATGACATGCTAAGGCCTTTAAATGGTATTCTTGCCCTTTTTCGAACCGGACCGTTTTCCGTTAGGATGGTTTCATAGAAAAGCGGGACTAGCAGGGATCCAGAAATTATGGTAATTTGCCATGTACCTGCAACTAACCAACCAGGACCAAATGCTGCTGCAAAGGTAATAGGAGCATAGAAAAATCCAAATCCAATGGTACTCCACAATAGCCACGCCCAAGGTTGCTTTTTCATTTCAAGCCATAATGAATGAAAATTCTTCCTCCACAAAACGATGACAAGTAGGAAGGGAACCATAAAAAAATATCTTAGGGAGGAACTCCAAATCCAACTTCCCCCAGATAATTCCATCGCTCGATTTAAAACAAAGGTAAAGGCAAAGAAAAAAGAAGACAATATCCCTAAAAAAATCGGTTTCATGCGTCACCTCCGTGGTGAATATAATATTCTGATAAATGGAGATAAACATAGATTAACAATTTAAGAAAATTCGGTCAAATATAATGGTCTTAATAATTTTTAGAATAATTTGTGTGAAACACTAAATATTTTGTTAAAATATGAGAATAATATTTTGCTTTTCCATTTGTGATGGCAGCAAAAAAATATTTATAATCAATCTTTTTTTAGTGTGAACGTTTGTAAAGGTTTGAAAAGTGACGGTGGAATACAATGTTTTCAGAGGAATTTTGGAATCCAATTTCAATATCTATTAGGGTTAGTTTGATTTCAATAATAGTGGTTACAATTCTGGGCATCCTTTTAGGGAAATGGATGTCAAATAGACGTTTTCGAGGAAAAACGGTAGTAGAAACGATTATTTTATTTCCAGTTGTATTACCTCCAACGGTTATCGGTTTTCTACTTATCATCTTTTTTGGGAAAAGTGGGTTTGGTGGAATTTGGATAGAATCAATCTTTAATCAGTCAATTATGTTCACTTGGGTGGCAGCAGTTATTGCAGCTTCTGTTGTGGCCTTTCCCTTTATGTATCAATCTGCAAAAACAGGCTTTGAAGGTGTAGATCATGAAATCGAAGATGCAGCTCGGGTGGATGGTGCAGGTGAATGGAAGCTATTCTATTATGTAACCTTCCCGCTTGGCCAAAAGGCAATAATTTCTGGCATAATTCTAAGCTTTGCAAGGGCATTAGGTGAGTTTGGTGCAACCTTTATGTTTGCAGGAAATATCCCAGGGAAAACCCAGACAATCCCAACAGCCATCTATTTAGCATTTGAATCGGGAAATATGAGGATGGCTTGGATGTATGTGATATCAATAATCATCTTTTCCTTTATCTTATTAGCCTCTCTTCGTAGGTTTCAAAGGGAATAACTGGGTTTCAAAGGGAATAACTGGGTTTCATGGGGATACATGAAATTTGAAAGTTAAATGACCTACTATTCTGATGATTCCTTTTCATTTTGCAGGGATTCATTTTCGCTTATTATTTTTTTAATTTCTCCTATATCGCCCTTTGCGTTAATGATTCTTACAAGGTCAGTCATATTTTCTGCATTCATATCATCTTTTTGAATATTTTCCATAATGAATGTCTCCTTTAAATTGATGGCCAGTATTTCTATCTTAGGTTGGCGATTATTTGTGAGTTTATACTTTTTAGTAAATAGAATTATATGCTGAATTAGTTGGCGAGGATTGTTTATTTAGGCTTAAACATATGAAGAAAGTTGGTAATTGGTAATGATGTGGAGAAGTCAATGGCTGAGAATTTAAAGCAGAACATGCAGTTTTGGTACAATGTTTGTAACGGTGAATTTTTTTGAAAAGGAAGGATTATTGGACAGATGACCTATTTAAATGAAAACTGTGTCCAATTGGATTTAACGGACAGAGAATCCGCTATATAGGGATGAATCAGCCAAGAAAGGGCTGATTTTGGAAAGATAGCGGAAGGAGAGTCCGGTAAATTCATGAAAAAGGAGTATTTTACATAAAAAGCGTAATATTAAAGTCTGTAACGGCGAGTTCCCAAAAGAAACCGGAACCGACCGAATTGACAAATCGTAAAGACACCAACTAAAACAGAAACATCAAACCCCCTAAGAACACATGTCTCTGCAACAGTTAAATCTCTTCCGAAATTGATGCCTCCAAAAAGAATATAGGAAATGCCTTAATGTATATCCTTTTTCTTAAATCTCCCGCCACGAACCTCCGAAATATCAGCAACTGCAAGGAAGGCAGAGTCATCAATTTCTGTCACGATATCTTTTAATTTTGCTTCTTCTAAGCGGTTGATCACGCAAAAAATGACCTTTTTATCATCACCAGAGAAGGCACCTTCACCTTGCATATAAGTGACACCACGACCCAGGCGGTTGAGAATAGCGTTCCCAATATCTTGAAAGTTCTCGCTGATAATCCATACGGATTTTGATTCATCTAAACCTGCGACAGTAACATCAATTGCTTTGAAGGCAATAAAATAAGCAATTAGTGAATACATAGCTCTGTCCCAAGAAAAGACAAAACCCGCACTTCCTAATATAAATAAATTAATAAACATGATGATTTCTCCAACAGAAAAGGGGAGCTTTTTATTGGCTAAAATGGCAAGGACCTCAGTCCCATCCAGACAGCCTCCATATCTAATTACTAGTCCAACCCCAACACCTAAAAGAATTCCTCCAAAAACGGTTGCTAGTAGTATATCCTGAGTAAAAGCAGGAACGGGATGTAGTAATGCTGTGGTAATTGAAAGAATTATGATTCCGTAGAGCGTGGAAAGGGCGAATGTTTTTCCAATTTGTTTATATCCGAGAAAGAAAAAGGGAATATTTAAAATAAAGATAAATAATCCTAAAGGTAAACCTGATAAAAAGGATGCCATGATTGAAATACCTGTTATACCGCCATCAATAACGTTATTTGGTACTAGAAATATCTCTAAACCTATCCCCATTATAATGGCACCTAGGGTAATTAGAAGGGCCCTTTTTACAATTTTTCTTATCGGAGCTCTTTTATGTTGAGGTTTATTGGCCGCTAATTCAACTTGTTCTGAGATACTTAATTGCTTGACTTCCGACATTAACATTCCTCCCCGTTTTTTTCTCTAATAAGAATATTATATCTAAAAAGTGTTGATTATGTTAGAAATATACCAATTTCTCAAAACGGATTACTGATTATTGTCCATTTTCATCTGGGCAATCTGAGATATTAAATCTTCGATACGATCACAACTAACAATATCCCCATTAACAATGGCGTATGGCTTTTTCTTACATAGATTACAATGACTCAAGCATTCGAATTCCTTATATTGAACTTTTGGAGTGTTTAGAATTTCTTGGAATTGCTTTATTAACGATTCTTCTAATAATCGATCTAGATTCTTTTGACAAAATTCGATTTCAATTGACTTTTTCTTTGGAAAAAACTTTGTAAGTAATGACATAATTTTATACTTCCTTTTAATTTAGAAAATGGTGGAAAAATACTCAATTTTGCTCAAAAATTCATTGAGGAGATGAAATCTTTATTAATTAAATTTTACATAAAAAAAATAAAGGATGTAAAGGAAGATGTCTTCTTTATTATTTGCTTAAAAATCCAGTATTCTAAAAAGAGCAAAGTGTTATTTTTGTCTTTCAAATAATCTTATTGTAAAATAATCGAATAAATACTATGAAAATAGTGATAAATCTATATAATCGATATCTTAGGAGGAAGTAAGTTGAAAATATTAGGAATATCAGGGGCACTCATTGGTGCAAAAACAGCTATAATCGTCAATGAGGTTTTAACATATGCAAAAGAAAAAAATCCAAACATTGAAGTGGAGCTTATTGATTTAAGAGATTATCAAGTAGAATTTGTTGATGGACGACCATTCGCTGCATACAATAATGATACACAAACAGTAGTCAATAAAATTCTTGAAGCGGATGCATTTGTCATAGGGACACCTATTTATCAATCCTCTATTACAGGTGTTCTAAAAAATCTTTTCGACCATTTACCTACTACTGTATTTGAGTCTAAAATTGTTGGGCTTGTATCTACTGCTGGCTCTAACCGCCATTTCTTAGTTGCAGAAACTCAATTAAAACCAATTATTTCATTCTTTAAAGCAATCATTGCTAGTAAAAATGTGTTTGTGACGAATGCGGACTTTAATAAAGAGAATGTTATCATTGAGGAAGATATAAAAACACGCTTAGCAGAGTTGGCAGAGGAAATAGTTACTCTACATCAAAAATTATACTCTTAATTCTCAACAAAAGTGTTTAGGAGAAACTATAATAAAATATGGTTCTAAGATTCCTGATAAGAGGCATAAGTTCTTTTTGGATAAGAAAAATTCTGTTTTTATATCCAATACCTTGAAAAAGGGGAGAAACGCATGCCAACAGGATTACATCAAGTGGATTTAAATGTCCCAATTGAGGAGGTTTGGAAATTTGTAAGTGTGATGGACCAATGGGCTCCACTGGTCCCAGGATATATTGAGCATCAAATATTATCCGACCTAGAATCTACTTGGACATTTATCAGTGACCTTGGATTAGTGAAGAAAAAGATTAGTTTAATGGTGAAGATTAGCTCAATCAATGCTCCAACTAAAGTGAAATTTGATTTAACTGGTATTAACGAGAATTTTTCAGGTAACGGGTATTTTGAGGCGAAAAATGTTGATGGTGACAAAACGCTAATGACAGGTTGTTTAGATATACAGGCACAGGGGATAATGGCAAAAATGGTTAACGGGATTCTTAAAACCTATGTTCCACAATTAACGATGGAGTTATCAGAGGCAGTAGGTGAAAAATTAAGAGAAATCACTAAAGCTAGAACGTAAAACGATTTTTTCTAATAGAAGAGAATTAATGCACCGGGATGAATAATAAAACTCGGTGCTATTTCTTTTTTATTATTGTATTGTTTTTCCCATGTTGCTATGTAAATATAAAGGAGAATTCATAAAAAAACAATCAATACATTTCAATACCATTTCTTGAAAAAGGAGAAACGAGTATGAACCGATGTGGGTGGGCTAGTCAAGACCCGATATATATAGAATATCATGATAAGGAATGGGGTGTCCCTGTTTATGATGACCGGCTTCTATTTGAATTTCTAAATCTAGAAGGTGCTCAGGCCGGTCTGAGCTGGATAACGATTCTAAAGAAACGGGATAATTATCGAAAAGCATTTGATCACTTTCGGCCAGAAATAATTGTTACCTACAATGACAAAAAAATAGAGGAACTTTTGCAAAATGAAGGCATAGTTAGAAATCGATTAAAAATTAATGCAGTAATAACAAATGCCAAAGCCTACTTAAAAGTAGTAGAGGAATTTGGTTCTTTCAGAGATTATATTTGGTCCTTTGTCGGTGGGAAACCAATTCAAAATCATTTCCAAAGGCTTGAGGATGTCCCTGCTTCTACTCCAATAAGCGATGCAATGAGTAAGGATTTAAAAAAACGCGGCTTTAAATTTGTTGGCAGTACAATTTGTTATGCATTTATGCAAGCAACTGGTATGGTTAATGATCATATTGTAACTTGTATTTGTTATCAGGGAGACAAGCTGGTACGCAAATAGCAGATTATTTCATGTACTTTCAGTTGAATTAGCTGTGATGTGAGATAATATAGAAAAATATCATTATGGAGGAATGACATAGATGAAACATTTACACGATACAACAGCCTTGCATAATGGCGTCAAAATGCCCTGGCTTGGATTAGGGGTCTATAAGGTAAAAGAGGGAGATGAGGTCTACAACTCCGTATCGGCTGCCCTTAAAGCTGGTTATCGAAGCATAGATACAGCAGCATTATATGGAAATGAAGAGGGCGTAGGGAGAGCAGTTAAGGATTCGGACGTACTTAGAGAAGAAATCTTTATTACAACGAAAATCTGGAATACTGATCAAGGCTATGATAAAACCCTTGAGGCATTTGAAACAAGCCTAAGAAAATTAGATTTATCGTATCTAGATTTATTATTAATCCATTGGCCAGTAAAGGAAAAATACAAAGATACATGGAAGGCATTTGAAAAATTATATCAAGATGGACTTGTTCGAGCTATTGGGGTTAGTAATTTTCAGATTCATCATTTAGAGGATCTCCTATCTATATCAGAGGTAAAACCGATGGTGAATCAAGTGGAATTACATCCTTTTCTAACACAGGTTGAACTGAGAAAGTTTTGCAAAAGTCAGGATATAAAAGTAGAAGCATGGTCCCCACTAGGCCGAGGTCATCTACTTAACCACGAGGTAATAACAAAAATAGCTGAGAAATACAATAAAACATCAGCTCAGGTAATATTACGTTGGGATTTGCAAAAAGAAATTATCACTATCCCAAAATCAACTAAAGAACACCGCATTATTGAAAATGCAAATATTTATGATTTTGAGCTTTCAGCAGAAGATATAAAAAGAATCGATGCATTAAATCAAGATAAGCGCTTTGGACAACACCCGGATCATTTCCACTTTGATTTTTAATTTATTAGGATAAAATAAATAGAAACATCCCCACTTCAATTATTGAAAGGGGATGTTTTTTTGTTAGAAAAACTTCTTTTTTTCAAAACTTATTAATTGTATGATAGAAATAAGAAGGATGTTATGGTTACTTTAAATAAAATAACGAGGATTCATTTTGACGGAGGATACAAAATATCATGAGCATTTATGAAATTATTCTGGACATAATTGGGAAAAAAGGTCCAGCGACGATTCCTTCCATCTTACAGGATATGAATGAGTCTGCTTATGTACAAGAGATTCAAGAAAAGCCAATTCAATTATCACAAGTGAAGGCGGCCATCAATCGCAAAAAAGATTTGTTTTCAGTTGAAGATAATCTTGTGTCCATTCTCCCTGAAAAGGAGCTCGTTTCTTTATCTATTTCAATAAATCACTTTGATGTTACGTACATGATTAGCATTGACTTTACTCAAAAGACCTTTCAGTTTTTTGAATGGTATTTTCAAAATCAAAGCCATCCAAAGGAAGAATCAACCAAAATAATCGGATCCTTTGATGAATTTACTAAAGAAATCTATCGTTTGAAAATATGGAATTGGGATGAGGATTTCCAAAGTGATGAAGTTCATATAGGCGGGACAAGCTGGGAAGTAAAGCTTGTTACGAAGGCAACTACTTATGACAGTAGGGGATATGAAAAATACCCAAAGGAATGGCGTAAGTTTTGCTTAGCACTTTCAAAATTGATCGGAACGAGTATTCTTTAATCATTATTCATAGAGACCATCTTCAATGGTTTAAGAAAAGGGTTCATTTTTTTCTTAAAAATATAATTATTTTTCGGATTTTGGAAAAAGCTATGAATGAAAAGATAATGCAGGAGGGTTCTATTTGAAAGAAAAAGAGTTCTTTCCTTGTCAGGAGGAAATGGATCGAATTCAACACCAGCTTGTGGAACAAATTGCTTTTATAAGTGTTAAGGAAGAAGAGGAAAGAATGAGATCGGAATTGGAGCACCAAGGAGAGGCTGATAAAAAATAGCCTCTTTTTTTTTGTCAATTATTTTTTCCTTAATAGTAAAATTCTACTATTTTGATTTATTTTACCGTAATTTACATTAATTTCAGATATAATTTAATTATTAAATAAATTGTCGTTTTGAAGTGTTTTGTTGAATTTTGTCGGCAATTTACATTCTACAAATATCGATAAAAATGCAGGGGTTTTGCAATAAAAGGAGAATATTTTATCAAAGATATGGGGAATTCGTCAGGTAGAAGGGAAATTTGGGATGAAATTTAGAACAAGACTTTACTTTGGCTTTGGTATTATTATCACAGTGATGACCACTCTTTTGGTCATTGTTTTCATAGTTTTAAACCATCTAAATACAAATATGATTCATGCTGTGGAGGAAAGGTATTTTGCCATTAAGCATATCAATCATGTGCGGCAGAGTTTAGTTTCACTTGATAAGGAAGTTGCAGCATTAGCGAATGAGAAGGACCTTACTTCAACTAATGCACTTTTACAAATAGAATCGTTGCGAGATTTGACCAATAGCATGAACTCAGAATATAACAAGTTGCAGGATAAAAATAAGTATAAGAATATTGAGGGCACATTAGATGAATTAAAATACCAATTGGATAATTATGGGATGGTTGTTGTTCAGCTAATCAATCTCTCAAATGATGAAGTATCAACAAAAAAAAGAAAACTGATGAACGAATCAGAACTTGAATTTGCTAAAACAATCGAGATAACAGAAAGATTTGTGAAGAAACTTGAGAAGAATATTGATGAATCCTTAATTCAGGAAAAAAAACAATTTACAAAAGCAGTCTTCATAAGTATAGGTTCAATAATATTTGGGATCTTTATTGGGATTGTTTTGACGATTTGGCTAACAAGGAGTCTTGCTGAAAGGCTTAGAAGTGTGAAAAATGTGATGAATTTGGTTGGAAAGAAAACTGAACAACTTCCACGTATTGAAATCACCACTCATGATGAAATTGGAGAGATTGCAAAGGCTTATAATACGATGGTCGATCAGTTAGAAACACATGAAGAAATTGAAAGGGCATATAAAAAAGAACTAGAAAAGCAAAGCTGGCTTAAAACAAAAATTGCTGAATTAGGGGAAATATCTCACTCTTATATGGATCAAAGTAGCTTAGGCACGGCTTATCTACAAGCGCTTGCAGAAATAGTTGAGGCAAATTATGGAGTCATTTATGTTAAGGAAGAGCTTAATCAAACTAATTATTATCGAAGGTTGTCCACTTATGCAGCATCTTATCAAGAAGACTTTATTTGTGGAAAGGAACGTATAAAGGTAGGGGAGGGTTTAATTGGGCAATGTGCTTCTGATCATAAACCTAAGAAATTAACCAATATCCCTCACGATTATATAGAAATTAGCTCCGGGTTGGGAGACACAAGCAAGGTGAACCTTGTGATATTACCAATTGAGGTAGATGATGAAGTGATTGCTGTGATGGAGCTTGCAAGTATTCACCCGTTCACTGAACTTCAGGATCAACTATTAGAAAATGCAGTACTACAGCTTGGCGCAATCTTAAATCGCATTCAAAAGCAGATGCAGGTGAGGCTGCTATTAGAGAAGGCCCAGAGTTTGAATGAAGAACTTCAATGTCAATCAGAAGAGCTTCAGATGCAGCAGGAAGAATTAAAGACGATGAATGAAGAATTAGAAGCTCAATACAGAAACTCAGAAGAAAAGTCCCAAGATTTAGAAAAGGCTAAATCCGCATTAGAGGAAAGAACAAGGGAGGTTCTTCTAAACTCACAATACAAAACAGAATTTATCGCAAACATTTCTCATGAATTTAGAACCCCACTTAATAGTTTGTTAATCCTAGCTCAAATGCTTATTGAAAATAAAGATGGAAATTTAAATGAAAAGCAATTGGAATATGCTCAAACCATTCATTCCTCGGGGAAAGAATTACTTGAACTAATCAATGACATTCTTGATTTTTCAAAAATAGAATCTGGAAAAATTGAAAGAAATGAAAGCGAATTAAATCTTCGCGAATTGTTGTCCTTTGCAGAAAAACAATTTAAACCAATTGCTGAACAAAAGGGAATCAATTTTTCCGTAATCATTGATGAAAAAATACCAGAGATGATTCGTACAGATGAACAAAAGGTTTATCAAATCATTAAGAATCTATTATCTAATGCCTTTAAATTTACAGAAAAAGGATTTGTTGAGCTAAGTGTCCTTCCTTTCACTTTACCGAGTAGAAATGAACCTGAAATTTTTGAGCGATTTATTGTTTTTCAGGTGAAAGACAGCGGAATTGGTATTTCTCCTGATAAGCAAGGCTTAATTTTTGAAGCATTTCGACAAGCCGATGGAACAACCTCTAGAACATATGGCGGAACAGGTTTAGGATTGTCAATCTGCAAGGATCTAGCTGAGCTTTTAGAAGGATCCATTAAGGTTGATAGTACTGAAGGAAAGGGCAGCACGTTTTCTTTTTATCTACCCCTTCAACTAAAGTTGGGCATTGTTGAGAATCAAATAGAGGCAGCAGTAGCAATGGAATCTCTTTCGTTAACCAGTGAGAGTCTGTCCCGTAAAGAAATATCTCAAGAGAAGAATGAAAAAATAAACATTCAATTTTATGACTTAATGAATGATGATCTATTAAGAGGAAAGAAAATCCTGGTCGTAGACGATGATATGCGAAATATCTTTGCACTTACCTCATTTTTAGAGGAATTGGGGATGAAGGTTATTTTTGCTGAAAACGGCAAGGAATCCATTGAAATACTCAAGGAACATCCAGATGTAAATCTTATCTTAATGGATATTATGATGCCAGAGATGGATGGGATTAAAGCCATACATAAGATTCGAGCGATCCCTGAATTTAAAACTCTGCCAATCATCACGATTACTGCAAAAGCTATGAAAAATGATCGTGAGAAATGCATCGAAGCAGGAGCTTCAGATTATATTGGAAAACCAATTCAGTTAGTCCAACTTTATTCACTATTGAAAGTGTGGCTATATAAGTCTTAATAATTAGTGAATATCTATATGAAACAAGAATCTCAAATAAACCAAACTTTCATAGAATGAGCGGATATTGTTATGATGAGAAATGAAAAGATATTGAGCATATATGCAAAGGAGAACAAGATAATAAGTACTTTAGAAGAGCGAAAGTTTGCAAATCTAGAAGAATTAGAGGTCAGGCTATTATTAGAAGGAATCTATTACCATTACGGCTATGACTTCAGAGACTATGCTACATCCACAATCCGTAGAAGAATACTATATCGGATGAGAGCAGAAAGATTAACAACAGTAACTGCTTTAATGGAGAGAGTTCTTCATGATCCTAAAATGATGGAAAAATTATTTTATGATTTTTCTATAAATGTAACAGAAATGTTTCGTGACCCATCCTTTTTCAAAACCTTTCGTGAAAAGGTCATCCCTCAATTAAGACAATACTCTCATATACGTATCTGGCACGCTGGCTGCTCAACTGGAGAAGAAGTATATTCTATGGCGATCCTTTTGTACGAGGAAGGGTTGTTAGAGAAGGCAAGAATTTATGCGACAGATATAAATGAACGGGTACTTGAAACAGCGAAAGTAGGAACATTTCCTTTATCAAAAATGAAGATGTATACACAAAATTATGTACTATCTGGGGGTATGAATGACTTTTCAGAATACTATTCCGTTTCAAGAGATAATGCCATTTTTAAACCATTTTTGTCTGAAAACATGGTCTTTGCCCAGCATAATCTAGTTACGGATCACTCTTTTAATGAATTTCATATCGTTATTTGTCGGAACGTATTAATCTACTTTACTCCAAAGTTACAGATCCGTGTTAACAAGTTATTTTATGAAAGCTTATGTGATAATGGTTATTTAGTGCTAGGAAAGAAGGAGGGTACTTCCTCATTTCTTCAATCGATTCGTTTAACAATGTTTGATCAAATAGAAAAAATATATCAAAAAACTAGAGTATGAGGATGATCTATGGAGAATTCAATTGTTAATATATTATTAGTCGATGATCGAAAAGAGAATCTGTTGGCTTTAGAAGCGGTACTCTCTTCATCAAATTATAATCTTATTAAGGCGAATTCAGGTGAGGAAGCATTAAAATGGATATTAATGGAGGACTTTGCTGTCATATTGATGGATGTGCAAATGCCTGGATTAGATGGATTTGAAACCGCAAGACTAATTCGGGAACGAGAAAAATCTAAGGATATTCCCATCATATTCATTACTGCTTTAAGCCAAAAACAGGAGAATATCCTTCAAGGGTATTCCGTAGGTGCAATTGATTATATTATCAAGCCGTTTGATCCGATTATTTTAAAATGTAAGGTAGATGGTTTTGTTTCCATGTATCTTAACCAAATGGAGATTCAGGTACAGAAGGAGATAATTAATGAGAGAACGAAAGAGCTTCAGGAAGCCTTTCTTCAACTAAAAAGGAATGAGATATTATCAAGAGCTCTCGGGGAGACGTCAATAGATACCTTTGTTGTATTAAATTCGCAAGGGAATATTTTATTAGTAAACCCTGCAGTAACGGAAATGTTTGGGTATTCCATTAAAGAAATAATGGGAAAACACATCAATCTTCTTTTAACTGAGTTGTCCCTTCAAAATTTATCATGTGTACCAAAAGGAGAACTAATTGAGACGAATGCACAGAGAAGGGATGGAACGAAATTTCCAGTTGATATCCAATTAACGGTTGCAGAAATAGAGAGTGGTTCCATTTTTGTCTGCTCTATTCGAGATATTACTGAAAGAAAAAACCAATTTAATATGCTAGAAGAGCTTGTTAAAGAAAGAACTCTTGAGCTTTGCGAGAGTGAAGAGAAATATCGCCTTCTTGTTGAGGAATCTCCAGAAGGAATTATTGTCAGAAAAATGAAAAGTAATCAATGGTCATTCATTAATAAGACCGGACTAAATATTTTGAAAGCAAAGAATATCCAGGATTTTTCTCACAAATCCTTTAATGATCTGATTTATCCTGATGATCGAGAACTCCTTAATAAGAATATAGAAAAGGTGAGAGAAGGGAAAATAATTGACGGATTTGAATTGAAATTTATTCGGGTTGATGGGGAAGTAATTGATGTAGAAGTAAAGATTATTCCTTTTATGTACGAAGGGGAACAGTCTTTGCACGTTATGTTTCGGGATATAACAGTCTTTAAACAAACACGTGAGTTTATGCATCAATCTGAAAAGCTTACTGTTGTTGGTGAACTAGCCGCGGGTATCGCTCATGAAATCAGAAATCCATTAACAAGTTTGCGTGGATTTACCCAGCTATTACAGTTTGACCTTGGGGCCAACCATGAATATGTTGATATCATGATTAATGAAATTGATCGCATTAATACTATTGTCAGTGAATTACTCCTTCTCGCAAAACCTAATAAATTTGAATTTAAACAAGTTTTATTACAAAAGCTGTTAGATGATATGATTACCTTAATGAATGGACAAGCAAATTTACACGGGGTAGAAATTCAATTAATATTAGAAAGCTCCATTGAAGATTGTTATATTTATGGAATTGAAAATAAAATTAAGCAGGTATTAATAAATATTGTAAAAAATGCAATAGAGGCCATGCCGGATGGAGGTTTGCTGATAATTAAAGTCGGATTTGATCAGGACCAGGTAGTCCTTCATTTTATTGACCATGGATATGGAATTCCAAGCGAGGTACTCGAAAATATCGGACAACCTTTTTATACTACGAAGGAAAAAGGAACAGGACTAGGTCTAATGGTTTGTTATAGCATTATTGAAAGCCACCAGGGGATTTTGTCGATTGACAGTCAGGAAGGAAAAGGGACAGTTGTACAAATAAAGCTTCCATGTGCAAGGAATAGGGTAGAAGTATTGAAGTAAGTTATGTTAAAGCTCATGTTGATGTTGAAAAGGAAATCAACAGACAAGTTACAAAGTATGACACAAAAAAAGGAGGCTGGGCCAAAAGCATTTTTGGCCTAGCCTTCTCTTATTTATTTTATTACATTAAAATATCTCGCATCGGGATGGGCAAAAACCATGGCTGTCACTGAAGCTTCTGGTTCCATCATACACTCTTCGGTTAGCTCAATGCCGATATCTTCAGGCTGAATAAGCTTAAAGAGTTTCTTTTGATCATCAAGCTCTGGACATGCAGGATAGCCAAAGGAATAACGTTGACCTTGGTATTTTGCCCCAAATCGATCCTTCATTGTCATATTGATTGGGTCAGGGAAGCCCCAGCGATCACGCATCACTCGATGGATTAGCTCTGCAAATCCTTCAGCACACTCAAGGGCAATAGCCTGCAAGGCATGGCTTTCTAAAAATCTTCCTTGTTCCTTTAATTCTGCTGCAGCCTTGCGCACTCCCTGTCCGGAGGTTACTGCAAAAAATCCAACATAATCCATGATCCCGCTTGACACTGGTTTCAAAAAGTCAGCAAGACATAATTGGGATCCTGATTCTTGTCTCGGAAAATGAAAGACCTCAATTACCTGCTTTGGCTGTTCTGGATTGTAAATCAGTATTTTATTGCCTTCAGATTGGGCAGGGAAGAATTGATAGACTGCGCCTGGATTCAACCAACCATTGGTACGAGCTCTATTTAGTAGGTCATCAACCATATCATTGACTTTCACCGCTTTTTCATCTTTTGTCTCCAATAATTTATCTAATTTTCCCTTTACCCCAAGGTGATGACCAATAAGCATCTGTTTATTAATATAAGGCTCTATATGTGATAGGGAGTAGTTTTTTAATAAATGTCTTTTTGTATCACTCGGAACATAAACAGGAACATTTGTTCTTATTTCTGATTTTACCCTAATAGCAGTTGCTACCCCAGATTTTATTCCAGTAGAACCTTCAGCCTGTAGAGAGCTAGATTTTTCATTCTTTTTCTGTAACAATCTTTGCATTTCCACGGGCTCTTGTAATTGATTAGCTAGGGATAAGCCTTCCATCGCATCCTTGGCATATAAAACAAGGCCATCGTATTCCTTTGAAATTCTAACTTCTGTAAATTTCCTTGTAAGTGCTGCTCCACCTACCAGAATAGGGATATCAATACCTGCTTGTTTCATATCATGGGCAGTTAACACCATCTGTTGAGCCGATTTGACTAATAATCCAGAAAGACCAACGACATCTGGCTTTTGTTCCTGAATCGCCTCAATTAATTGAGCAGGGTTTACCTTGATTCCTAAATCTATGACATCAAAGCCATTGTTTGTAAGGATGATGTCCACTAAGTTTTTACCAATATCATGGACATCGCCTTTTACAGTAGCTAGAAGAATTTTTCCCTTGGCTGCAGTTGTATCATTTTTCTCCATATGTGGTTCTAAGAAGGAAACAGCCGCCTTCATGACCTCTGCACTCTGCAGTACTTCCGCCACAATTAATTGGTTATCATTAAACAGTCTTCCAACCTCTTTCATTCCATCCATTAAAGGTCCATTAATGATATCTAGTGGGGCAGGGAAGGTATTTAATGCAATTTCCAAGTCTGGAATTAAGCCTTCTTTTGTGCCTTCGACAACGTAGTAGGAAAGGCGTTCCTCTAAAGTCATATTAGGAATTTGAGATTTTGTTTCTTTTTTCTTATCGCGATAAAAATCAGTAAACCGTGCTAAGGATTCATCTGTTGTATCAAAAAGGAGTCTCTCAGCCATTTCAACTTCTTCTTTGGCTATGGAAGCAAAGCGTTCTAGTTTTTCGGTATTAACAATGGCGTAATCTAAACCAGCTTGTGTGCAATGATAGAGAAATACAGAATTCAATACTTCTCTTCCAACTGGAGGAAGACCAAAGGAAACATTACTTATTCCGAGAATCGTTTGCACCTTTGGAAATTTCTCTTTAATGAGCCGAATTCCGTCAATGGTTGCTTTGGCTGATCCAATATATTGTTCATCTCCTGTACCAACAGGGAAGACAAGGGGATCAAAAATCAAATCCTCTGGTGAAACGTTGAACTTATTAACTAAAAGTTCATACGAACGGTCAGCAATTTCCAATTTTCTTTTTGCTGTAACCCCCATTCCAGTTTCGTCGATGGTACCGACTACAACGGCTGCACCATATTTATGGATAAGGGTAGAAATCCTTTCAAAACGTTCCTCGCCATCCTCTAGGTTAATTGAATTAATAATGGCTTTCCCTTGTGAGTAGGTGAGAGCTTTTTCAATGACAGCTTCATCGGTTGAATCAATGACAAGAGGAACTTTGATCTTTTTCACAACCTCTTTAATAAAGAGCTCCATATCCTCTATCTCGGTGCGGTCTGGGTCAGCTAAACAAATATCAATAACGTGGGCACCACCCTTGACTTGTGCCCTAGCAATCTCTGCTGCTTCCTCATATTTTCCTTCGCTAATTAGTCGTTTAAATTTACGAGAACCAATGACGTTGGTTCTTTCACCAACCATAATTGGGCGAAGGGTAGGGTCATCATAAATAAAAGGTTCAATCCCTGAAACCATATGGGAATGCTTTTGTGTAACGATACGTGGTTGATACTGTTTCATCTTCTCAGAAATCTTCTCAATATGTTCAGGTGTCGTTCCACAGCAACCACCTACAATGTTTAGCCATCCCTCTGAAGCAAAACCTGCAAGCTTTTCAGCTAATGATTCAGGAGTTTCATGGTAATGCCCTTCTTCATCTGGGAGTCCAGCATTTGGATAACAGCTAACTGCTGAAGTCGATAGGTTTGATAGGGAACGAATATGATCCTGCATAAATTCAGGTCCGGTAGCACAATTTAATCCGACAGCTAATGGTTTCATATGTTCAACAGATATGTAAAAGGCTTCTATCGATTGTCCAGCTAGAGTCGTTCCCATTGGTTCAATTGTACCTGAGATGATGATAGGTAGCTGAGTCTTCGATTTGGCAAAAGTACGTTCTACACCGATATAAGCAGCTTTAACATTAAGCATGTCCTGACTTGTCTCAATTAATAGTAAGTCCACTCCACCATCAATTAAACCTTGTGCTTGTTCTTCATAGGCTGCTGCTAGCTCTTCAAAGGTTGTTCCACCTGTAACACTCAAGGTCTTTGTTGTCGGCCCCATTGAACCAGCAACATAGCGTGGCCAGGTAGGAGTGGAAATCTCATCAGCTGCCTTTCTAGCAATCTCAGCCGCTATTTTATTTATTTCATATGCCTTTTTACCTAGATTGTATTCTTCGAGTACAATGCTAGTTGCACCGAACGTATTAGTTTCTATAATGTCACTTCCTGCAAGCAAATATTGGCGATGTATCGCTTCTATTACAGAAGGGGAGGTGAGATTAAGTATTTCATTACAACCCTCATATTCTTCACCGCCGAAGTCATCAACGCTTAAATTTGCTCTTTGTAGCATGGTTCCCATGGCCCCATCCATAATTAGAATTTTCTGTTTTAGTTGTTCAGTTAGTGATGGTTTTTGCATGTTGTTTCCTCCTTTGAAGCTCGGTGTTGTACGTACGGGCATGGTTTGCAAGCTCGACAGTCATATGATACCTCATAAATGGTGTGATTAAATAGATTCCATTAAATAGGTCAGCCGCTGCTTCCATTAAGTATTTTGTAATGGCAATCCCTTCTTTTTCAGAAGCGATTGGGTCATGTTTTAATTCAAACATTTGATCTCGAATAGATTGGTCAATCTTAATGCCGGGAACCTCATTGTGAAGAAATTCGGCGTTGTTGCTGCCAGTCAATGGCATAAAACCAATATAGATAGGTGCTTCAATATGTCGTGTTGCCTCATATACTTCCACTAATTTTTCTTCAGAGTAAATTGGTTGGGTGATAAAATAATCTGCACCAAACTTGATTTTCTTTTCCATTCTTTGAACGGCTTTTTCAATGGACTTGACATTCGGGTTAAATGCCGCCGCAATAGAAAAAGCTCCTTTTTGACCTAAATCCTTCCCTGTTAAGGAAAGACCTTCATTAAATTGCTTAATCATTCCAATTAATTCAAAAGAAGATACATCATACACTGAAGAAGCGCCTGGCAAATCACCAACTCTTGCAGGGTCGCCTGTAATGGCAAGAACATCGTGTAATCCAAGAGTATGAAGCCCCATCAAATGGGATTGCAATCCAATAATATTTCTGTCTCGACACGTAATGTGAATGAGAGGACGAAGATTAATTTGTTCTTTTACTAAATATCCAAGAGCTTCGTTTGAAATCCTAGGGGAGGCGAGGGAATTGTCTGCAAGAGTTATTGCATCAATTCCTACTTCCTTTAATGCCTTTGTCCCTTGGAAAAAACGGTCCGTATTCAACTTTTTCGGTGGGTCCAGCTCTACAATTACCGAAGGCCTTTCCTTTACAATCTCCTGTAGAGGGGGTACATCTCTGATTGGTGCTAATGGTTCTATGAGAATCGGACTCTTTTTAACTTTAATTTGTTTCTCTGTGATTGGTGTTACATTTTTTAGTTCACTTGCAAATGCATGGATATGCTCTGGTGTCGTTCCACAGCAGCCGCCTAAAAGACGAATTCCTTGATTTCTGAATGCATGGGCAGATTTTCGGAAGTATTCAGCATCTCCTTTATAATGGAATTTCCCATCTGTATAGGCTGGTAAACTAGCATTTGGATAGCTTGATAGAAAAGCATGCTTAGGTAGTTCCACTTCTTCTAAGGCGATTATCATCTGATGGGGACCGAGACGACAGTTGATTCCAACCACGTCAGCACCTAATCCATCAAGCCTTTTTAATGCTTCATTAATGGGAGTCTGATCCTGTAAAAAACCTACCTCCTGCATGGAGACTTGAGCAACAATAGGCAGATTGGTTTCTTTTCTTGCAATCTCTAAAACTGTTTCCATTTCATTCATATCATAATAGGTTTCGAGTAAAATCCCATCAATTCCTTCTAAAAGCAGACAATAAAGCTGCTCACGGAAGCTTCTTTTTATTTCCTCAATAGGAATAGAATTCGGCTTAATTCCCCGATTTCCACCGATGGTTCCAAGAATATAGGTTCTATCAGTCGCCGCTTTTTTGGCATTTCTTACGGCCATACTGTTAATTTCTTTGACTTGATCCTCTAATCCATATCTTTGTAGCTTTAAATAATTGGCTGCATAGGTGTTCGTTTGAATAACATCAGCACCTGCATCAATATAGGCCTGATGAATCTTAATAATTTCTTCCGGGTGTGAGAGATTAAGCTCTTCATAACAGCTATCAGTTCCATAAGAATATAGAAGGGTTCCCATAGCCCCGTCCGCAATTAAAATTCTTTTTTCCATTTCTTGAAGAAAACTCATTTTGTTGTCCCCCTTGTAATCAAAGCTGACGGGGAGGCTTTATCCAATGCTCTTGAAAAATCAACAATAAGATCATCAATATTTTCTAACCCAACTGAAAGACGAAGTAGGCTATTTGAAATTCCACGAGATAAACGTTCATCTTCAGGCATTGCTGCATGTGACATCTTTGCAGGATATGATAAAATCGACTCCACAGCACCAAGGCTAACAGCAAACACTGGGATGCTCACATTTTTAACGAATGCTCGGAGTGAATCCTCTGACTCTAATTCAAAGGAAAGTACAGCACCTGCATTTTTCGCCTGTTTGTGTTGAAGATCATAATGTGGATGTGTTTCGAGCCCTGGGTAATACACGTTCTTAACTAAAGGATGTTCATTTAAGAAATTTGCGATTTTTAACGCTCCTAAGCTCGATTGTTGTAGCCTTACAGAAAGTGTTTTTATTCCGCGCAGGACAAGCCAGCAATCCTGAACCCCAAGAACAGCACCAAAGGCATTTTGCAGTGCTCCAAGCCTTGAGGCCAATTCTTCATCCTTTACAACAGCTAGTCCTGCAACGACATCACTGTGACCAGACAAAAACTTTGTAGCACTGTGCAGTACAACATCTGCCCCAAGGTTTAGAGGCTTCTGTAATGCTGGGGTTAAAAAGGTATTATCAACAAAGGTAAAGGCACCGTGTTTTTTGGCCATTTGACTGATTGACTTTATATCCGTCACCTTTAGTAATGGGTTGGAAGGTGTTTCGACATAAATAACCTTAGTATTAGGCTGAATTGCTTTTTGAACTTCATCTAAATTCGTCATATCCACAAAGGTATGTTCAATCCCAAACCGAGTTAATACTTGTGTCACCATCCGGTACGTACCACCATATACATCCTCTGTTATTACGACATGGTCCCCTTGAGAAAGGAGGAGGAAGGCGGTAGAGATGGCAGCCATACCTGAGGAAAAGGCAAAGCCTCTTGTACCGTCCTCTAATTCTGCAATAACATCCTCTAAAGCCTCTCGAGTGGGGTTTAAGCTTCTGCTATAATCATATTTCCCAAATTGATCAATATCTGATTGATGAAAGGTAGAGGCATGTTGAATCGGAACGCTTACTGCCCCATTCGATGGGTCAAATTTATGTCGATTGTGCAATAGCCTTGTATCAAAACTGTAATAGTCATTTTCAATCATAATGCAACCTCCTGACTTACCTTAGCAAAAGCTTGTTCTAAGTCTTTGATTAAGTCTTTCGCATCCTCAATACCTACTGAAAAACGTAACAATCGGTTATCCACACCCGTTTCAATCCGAATATCCTCAGGGATGTCAGCATGTGTTTGTGTTGCTGGATAAGTGATGAAGCTTTCAACTCCACCTAAGCTTTCAGCAAATGTAATAAGGGAAAGATTTTGGAGAAAAGGGTTAACCCAAGCCTCCTTTTTTATTCGAAAAGATAGCATTCCACCATTACCTGGATAAAGAACATCTGTAACGGCATCGTGCTCGGTTAGGAATTGAACGATATTTTTCGCATTTTCCTCATGCTTTGCCATTCGTAAGGCGAGGGTCTTCATCCCTCGAATTAGAAGCCAGGAATCAAATGGGCTTAATACGGCACCGTTAGCATTATGATGAAGGGCAATAGAATCACAAAGTTCCTTTCCTTGTGCAACAATTAACCCAGCAAGAACATCATTATGCCCGCCTAAATACTTGGTTGCACTATGAATCACAATATCTGCGCCTTGAGGAATAGGTTTTTGTAAGATCGGAGTATAGAAGGTATTATCAACAATTAATAGGATGTTATGTTCCTTTGCAATTGTTGCAACCTTTGTGATATCCGTTTGCTCCATTAGGGGATTAGTCGGCGTTTCGAGAAAAATCGCCTTTGTATTCGAGGTAATTTCTTTTTCAATATTTTCTATGAAACTCGTATTTACGTATTTGGAGGAAAGCCCCCATTTTTTAAAACCTTGTTCAAGAATACGGTATGTACCGCCATATAAATCCTTAGAGACAATCCATTCATCTCCTGATTGAAAAAGGGAGAGAATAGTCAAAATAGCGGCCATACCGGAGCTACAGGCATAGCCTTGTTCACCTTCCTCAAGATCAGCGATAGCCTTTTCAAGAATTTCCCTTGTAGGATTTCCCGTTCTTGTATAGTCATATCCAGTTGATTGTCCAATTCCTTCATGACGGAAGGCCGTTGAAAAATAAACAGGGGGATTAACTGCTCCTGTGGCCTTTTCACTTCGATTTCCAATTTGTGCAAGCTTCGTTTGAATTCCTACCATTAACCATCACTCCTAAATATTTCAAATAAGTAAAAGATATTAATCAAACAGATACTGATTTGTTGTAAGCATATTGACCTAAAGCTGATATCTTCTGTTTGATAAAGATAAGAAGTGGGATATTTAACCCGTATATCGACAAATAAAAAAAGTCTTCTATAAGAAGAAGACTTTAATAATCAATCGTTAGCCGTTCTTCTTATCTGTCAAGTTTTTCACAAAACTTGCTGGAATTAGCACCTTTTCAAAGCAAAATATGGACGCTTTGATGGTTGCTGAGGCATCATAGGGCCAGACCCTCAACCTCTCTTGATAAGAAATTGTTATTATGAATTTACTACACTTTACTATAGGAAAGTATTATATGTCAATGTCTTTTTAGAATATTCTTTTTATTATGAGAGCTAAAATGAATCATAAATGGTCCATAATACTTGGCTATATTTCTTCAATTAGATTTAAAACAGGAACATCCCTTTCCTCAGAAGGATTTGTTTTATAATATATTCTTGCCATTTTCGTTGTTTCATCGACGTTTTGTATGATAACTGGGGTTCCCTCATAGGAAACAGCATGCATATCCGCACTCATCAAGATTTCTTTTGCTCGTCCAACGTTCACTTTCGTCATTCCTCCTAAACTGATATCAATCATAATTTATCTATTTTTCCATTTTTTATACATAATAAAAAAACAAGAAGAGATTAGACAAATTTTTTTCAAAAGATTCTAATAATTACCATCCAATAATAAAATAAAATCGATATAATAGTAATAGGGATAAATATTGGAGGGAATAAAGGTATGCAAGAATTTAATAATTGTCATCATCGCTATTCCATCAACGATGAAAATTTCACTTATACACCTGAGGATGGAATAGAGTTTATTGTGGTTGGAAACGTGTTACAGAAAAGCTCGACGTGTGGACATGTGGATTCTCCAATATCTTCAAAGGAAACGACAAAAATAAATTTGCATGAAAAAAGAAACTATCCTCATTCTCCAAAAGATCATTATGTTCATATCATAGATTTATTGTAAGCCGGGATTCCGGCTTTTTTTGTGCATTTAAAATAATAATTAGAATCAAAGAATGCGATTAAAATATTTTTTAAGAAAGTTTATCAGTATAAGAAATTATTTCCATATAAAAATCAAAGTTTTCACTATAAATGTGAGTAAAACTTTTGTGGAACGTTAATTAACATGTTAAAATGACATTGGAAACGTTTTATACTCTGAAAAATTTTACTATTCAATTTTTCGCAATTAATAGCATAGTTGTTTTTTCAGATATAAAACTTGTTAATAAAAATAATATTGAAAGATAAGATTTTGGGGGTATTTTTCATGGGAAAGCCTAAAACTGGTGAGGTTCCTGGTTGGCAAGGGTTCCTTGGACCAAATCTTGGCTATGTTATTGAGCAATATGAAATGTTTGTTGTTGATCCTGCTTCTGTTGATCCAGAAATGCGGAAGTATTTTGATGAATGGGGACCGCCACATATTCCTGCTCCTCCAGTAGATTCCGCATCACCCATTGAAGAGAAGTCACAGCCTTCACTTCAAACGATGAATAAATTCTTGAATGCTGTTCATCTTTCTGACCGAATTCGGTCATTTGGACATTTAGCGGCAAATATTTATCCACTGAATGACCATGAAAGAAATGATGAATTAATTGATATGGCTTCATATGACCTAAATAAAGAGGATTTGGAAAAGATTCCTGCAAGTTTTATTTGTATGGACGCACCCTCTTATATTCAAAACGGTTACGAAGCTATACAGTATCTAAAAAGTGTATACACAGGCACAATTGCATTTGAGTTTCATCATGTTCATGATGTTCGGGAAAAATTATGGTTAAGGCAAAAGGTTGAAAGTGGCAGCTTACTTCCAAGGCTTTCGAACGAAGAAAGATTAAGGGTGTATAAACGATTAACTGAAGTTGATTCTTTTGAAAGGTTTCTTCATAAAACATATGTTGGTCAAAAGCGTTTTTCCATTGAAGGATTGGATACACTTGTACCAATTTTAGACGAAATCATATCTGAATCTGTTCAAGAGGGTACTAAAGCCATAAATATTGGAATGGCTCATAGAGGTAGATTAAATGTATTAGCTCATGTACTCGGAAAGCCTTATGAAATGATTTTTGCTGAATTCCAACATGCACCAAATAAGGAGCTTGTTCCTTCTGAAGGTTCTATTGGGATAAACTTTGGTTGGACTGGAGATGTCAAGTATCATTTAGGAATCGATCGCCATATTAAAAAGGAAAATACAACAAAGGCTCGTCTAACACTTGCAAATAATCCAAGCCACTTAGAATTCGCCGGTGCTGTCGTAGAAGGATTTACTAGAGCAGCACAGGATAGTCGAACGGAAAAGGGATATGCAAAAGAGGATGTAAATTCGGCATTAGCTATATTAATTCATGGTGACGCAGCATTTCCAGGACAAGGGATTGTTGCTGAAACATTAAATTTAGGCCAATTAAAAGGCTATCGTACTGGTGGAACCATTCATATTATCGCAAACAATAAGATTGGTTTTACAACTGAATATCGTGACTCAAGGTCAACACGTTATTCCAGTGATTTAGCTAAAGGTTATGAAATTCCAATCATCCATGTTAATGCAGATGACCCAGAGGCATGTCTTTTAGTCGGGCAGCTGGCCTGGGAGTACCGCGCGCAGTTTCACAAAGATATTTTAATAGATTTAGTGGGATACCGGCGATACGGACATAATGAAATGGATGAGCCAATGAATACCAATCCGGTTATGTATAATTTGATCCATCAACATCCTAGAGTTAAAGAGTTATATGAAATAAAGCTAAAGAAGCTAGGAGTGCTTTCAGAGGATAAGTCAAAGGAAATTGATGAATCCATTCAATCCAAGCTAAAGGAGGCTTATGATAAAGTACCTGAAAAAAGAATGGAGCTAACGGAAATGAATCCACCGGTAACGGTTGAAAAGGGGATTCCAAAAGTAAATACTGCGGTGGATTTCAATCAATTAGTAAAGTTTAATCAGGAATTATTAAATTGGCCGAAAAACTTCCAGGTTTATAGTAAGCTAGAAAAAATATTAAATCGACGAAGAGATGCCTTAGAAGCGAATGGAAAGATAGATTGGGGACTAGCAGAATCGTTAGCATTTGCGTCTATTATTTCTGAAGGTACACCAGTTCGACTCACTGGTCAGGATTCTGAACGTGGAACCTTTGCACAAAGAAATCTAGTACTACATGATTATATGACAGGTAAAAAGTTCTCACCTTTACACACTCTATCCACTGCAAAGGCATCGTTTGCGATTTATAATAGCCCATTATCAGAAGGCTCTGTTTTAGGATTTGAATATGGTTATAATGTGTTTGCTCCTGAAACCTTAGTTCTTTGGGAGGCGCAATATGGAGATTTCGCGAATGCGGCACAGGTCATGTTTGACCAATTCATTTCTGCCGGTCGTGCAAAGTGGGGACAAAAGTCAGGCCTTGTTATGCTTCTACCACATGGTTATGAGGGTCAAGGTCCAGAGCATTCCAGTGGAAGAATGGAACGTTTCTTGACGTTAGCCGCTGAAAATAACTGGACTGTGGCAAATTTAACGTCCGCGGCTCAATATTTCCATATATTAAGAAGACAAGCAGCAATATTAGGTCGTGAAGAGGTTCGTCCATTAGTCTTAATGTCGCCAAAAAGCTTATTACGAAATCCACTTGTCTCATCAAGCCCAGAAGATCTTTCTGAAGGGAAATTCCGGACAATTTTAGAACAAAAAGGTTTAGGAAATCATCCTGAGAAGGTGGAAAGAATCGTATTTGGTTCTGGAAAAATCATGATTGAGCTCGAGGAAAAAATGAATAAGGATAAAGAGACACTGGATTGGATTCATATTTTACGTGTGGAGCAAATTTATCCCTTCCCATTTGAAGTCATTCAAAAAATTGTTTCTCTCTATCCAAATGTAAAAGAATTTGTATGGATTCAAGAGGAACCTAAGAACATGGGGGCTTGGAATTTTGTTGAACCTCGTCTAAAGCATATTGCAGGGGAAGAAATTGAAGTGAATTACATTGGTAGACGACGTCGCTCCAGCCCTGCAGAAGGTGATCCAAATATCCATAAAAAAGAACAAGCAAGAATAATAGAGAAAGTATTTACCCGAAAGGAAGAGGGAGGAAATTAAGATGGCGGAAATCGTCGTTCCAGAATTAGCTGAATCAATCAGTGAAGGGACCATTGCAAAATGGTTAAAAAAACCTGGGGATGTTATTGCTAAGGGAGATTACATTGTTGAATTAGAAACTGATAAGGTAAACGTTGAAATTATTTCAGAATACAGTGGAGTTTTACAAGAAGTAAAATTTCAAGAAGGAGATACAGTAAAGGTAGGAGAAGCAATCGCCATCGTTGGTGAAGGGAAGGAGGAATCACCAGCAAGTATAGCTCCTTCACAAACGGAACAAGTCAATCAGGCAATAGTGGAGGAAACAGTACATGTTCAAAATGAGCAACCTGAATCTGAAGAGGATAACCTAACAAAGATTGATCGCCCAATCGCCTCACCAGCAGCACGTAAATTAGCTCGGGAAAAAGGCATTAATCTTACAAATGTGCCGACCATTGATCCATTTGGCCGAATTCGCGCACAGGATGTCGCTGCCTATCAAGCAGTAAAGACTAAGGCTACAGAGGCTCCTAAGGAGAAAAGGAATGTAGAAAAAACAATAGATAAATCAAATGAAAGCAGTAAGCCTGTTGAAAGAATTCGATTAACTCGGCGACGCCAAACAATCGCAAATCGATTATTGGAAGTCAAGCAAACAACTGCCATGTTAACGACCTTTAATGAGGTTGACATGACCAATGTTATGAATTTGCGTAAGCGACGTAAGGATAAGTTCTTAGAGGAAAATGATGTAAAACTTGGCTTTATGTCTTTTTTCACTAAGGCCGTTGTTGCGGCACTTAAGAAATCGCCATTATTGAACGCAGAAATTCAAGGGAATGAAATCCTTTTGAAAAAGTATTATGACATAGGAATTGCCGTTTCTACCGATGAAGGATTGGTCGTTCCCGTCGTAAGGGATGCTGACAGAAAAAATTTCGCAGAGATTGAGCGAGATATTATGG
This sequence comes from Bacillus massilinigeriensis, assembly GCF_900117315.1. Classification (GTDB taxonomy): domain Bacteria; phylum Bacillota; class Bacilli; order Bacillales; family Cytobacillaceae; genus Bacillus_BE; species Bacillus_BE massilionigeriensis. The sequence continues at coordinate 2,242,724 of NZ_LT630337.1, read as the reverse complement.
AGTTTGCTAATAAGGCTCGAGCAAATAAGCTTTCTTTAAGTGATCTTCAAGGAGGGACATTTACTATTACAAATGGCGGTGTATTCGGATCCTTACTATCAACCCCAATATTAAATGGTCCACAGGTTGGAATACTGGGTATGCATAAAATTCAGCTGCGACCTGTTGCAATCGATGGTGAAAGAATGGAAAATCGTCCAATGATGTATTTAGCCCTTTCTTATGATCATCGAATTATTGATGGAAAAGAAGCGGTAACCTTCCTCGTTAGAATTAAAGAGTTAATTGAGGATCCTGAGTCATTATTATTTGAAGCATAATTCTAAAGGTTCGTTACAGAGTGGTTTCATGCCACTCTGTTTTTTTGAGCAAAAAAATATAGCTATATTCAATAAAAATGTCTATATACAATAAAGTTGGTTATAGGAAACATTTTAGATAAACAGAATATACATAAAGAAAATAATCGATGTCAAATGAAGGGAATAAAGGAAAAAAGGGGGAATGATGTGTTGCAATCATCAAAAACGGTTGACCTCTCTGAAGTAAAGGTAGGGGATGAGATAATAATTAAACGTCTTCAATTAACGGGTTTTATGAGAAGAAGATTAATGGACCTTGGATTTTTGACAGGGGTAAAGGTAAAGGTTTTACAAAAAAGCCCACTAGGTGATCCAGTTGCATTTTATGTAAATCATACAATAATAGCTCTTAGAAAAGAAGAAAGTAGCCAAATCATAGGGGAGGTCATTCATGATGGCAAATAGCTCTTTTCGAATAGCCTTAGCCGGTAACCCAAATACAGGAAAAAGTACTTTATTTAATCTACTTACAGGTTTACGTCAGCATACAGGAAATTGGGCTGGAAAAACGGTTGATTTACTCGAGGGAGATTTTTCATATAAACATAAAGAATATAAAATAATTGATTTACCAGGAACCTATTCATTACTAACAGAATCTCCTGATGAAGAGGTGGCTAGGGAGTATATCCTATTTGAAAGACCGAATATTACGATGGTTGTATTGGACGCCACCTCATTGCAAAGAAATTTAAACTTAGCATTGCAGGTACTTGAAATGACGGAAAATGTAATTATTTGTATTAATTTAATAGATGAAGCGGAAAAGAAGAACATCTATATTGATGAAGGAAAAATCATGAGAAGATTAGGAGTCCCTGTTATAAAAATTTCAGCACATACAAAAATGGGAATCCCTAAATTACTAGATACACTTGATCAAATGATTGAAGGAAAAATTAAAGCAGTCCCTCTTAAAATTCAATATAGTGATGAATTAGAAGCCAAAATTACAGAACTTACTCCTAAATTAGAGCAAATAATAGGAGGGAGGTATCCCTTAAGGTGGATTGCATTGCGAATTATCGAGGGTGATACAACCTTCCTCCGGTCACTTGAAAATAGATTGGAGGAGGATGCTACATGCAAATCTTAGACCATTTTCGAGACCATGTGGATGAGAATTATAAGGATGAAATAGTGCAGCAAATATATTTAACTAGTAAAAATATATGTGACACAGCAGTAAAAATGGGAAATACTCAAATAAATGGCCGTACTCAAAGGCTTGATGCTCTTTTTACATCAAGATGGTTAGGTTTCCCAATCATGCTGCTTATCCTTGGTGTCATATTCTACATTACAATAGCTGGTGCGAATGTTCCTTCAGGGATGCTAGCAGATGCCTTTAATTCTGTAGAAACAATATTATCCCAATGGTTAGCATTTCTTCATGCCCCTGAATGGGTGAACGGGGTTTTTATCTTAGGATTGTTTCGGGGGACAGCATGGGTGATTAGTGTGATGCTCCCTCCTATGGCCATCTTCTTTCCTATATTTGGACTCCTTGAGAATTATGGATATTTACCGAGGGTAGCCTTTAATTTAGACCGGATTTTTAAAAAGGTTGGAGCCCACGGCAAGCAATCTTTAACGATGGCCATGGGATTCGGATGTAACGCAGCAGCAATAATATCAACAAGAATTATTGAATCACCACGTGAGAGGATGCTTGCAATATTAACAAATAACTTTGTCCCTTGTAATGGTAGATGGCCCACTCTTATCTTAATAGCCACTTTATTTATGGCATCAGGTTTTTCCGTAGGAACTCAGCCCTTGATAACAACACTGACCCTAGTTGGGATGGTATTGATAGGAATAGCCGTCACTTTACAGGTTAGCTTTCTCCTGTCTAAGACGTTGTTAAAAGGGATCCCAACTCATTACACACTGGAATTGCCACCATATCGTCGTCCAAAGTTTTGGGATACAATTTTTCATACTTCCATCGATCGTTCCCTCTCCTTATTAAAAAGAGCCATTATCGTTGCAGCACCAGCTAGTATATTAACTTGGGTATTAGCGAATATTCAAATGGGGGATCTGAGTATACTTATGCATCTAGTAAACTTCTTTGATCCATTGGCAAAAACATTAGGCTTAGACGGTTTTATCCTGTTAGCATTTATTTTGGGTCTGCCTGCAAACGAAATCGTGATTCCGATTCTTTTGATGGGGTATTTATCAACTGGGGCATTAACAGAAATTGAAGATTTGACTCAAATAAAAAGCATCTTTATTGAACATGGATGGACTTGGTTAACCGCCTTAAACACTATGCTTTTTTCCTTGCTGCATTATCCTTGTGGCACAACCTTATTCAATATTTACAAAGAAACCAAAAGTATCAAGTGGATGTTTTTGGCTTTTATCATACCTACTGTCATTGCAGTTGGTGTTACATTTACCGTGACGCAAATTGCCCATTTTATTCAGTAGTACCAATATTAATGATAAAATCATAAACATTAGAAAACCACCAAAGCACTGAGGAATTGGTGGTTTTTAGCATTCATTTATTTAATTTTCATTAATGATGACTGGTTTCAGTCCTCGCTTTTGAATTTCTTCCTTTAATAACTTTGCCCATTCCTGATCCTTACCTGACTTTAATGCATCACGATACGAGAAAACCAATTGTTCATTACTCAGAATCTTCATCAGCATACCTCCTGGTAAAGGGTGAAATTATTAAACTTTAATTAATTGTAATGGTTTTTTCCAATTTTGAAAACCCATTTTTCCAATTTTTCAAAAAATATTAAATAATAGTGTTTTTCTAATCTAGAAAAGCTGTTAGACAACTACTCGGTTATTCATTATACTTAGAAATAGAAATTCTTGAAGGAGTGTCATATATGATTCATTTAAATTGGAATAAAACAGAGACGAAAAAGAGGGTAAAATGCGTTCACACGAATGCTGAAAAATACATTGTTAATCATGCATTAACTCCAGGTCAAATTTATGAAGTGAAAAACGAAACTGAAGAGTTTTATTTTATTGTTGATAACAGTGGAAAAGTTGGAGGATTTTACAAGGACTATTTTGAGGAAGTCTAGAGCATTTTGCTAACCGACTTAGAGGTCTCGCTTTTAGAGGCCTCTTTTCTCATGGAAGTATAAAGAAAGGAGAGACCAAGGTTGATATATTTGCTGGTTGGATTAGGGGGAGTGGTTGGAAGTTTGCTCCGTTATTTTGTATCTAGCTTATCCATCCACTTTCTAGGAACTGGATTTCCTTTCGGTACCGTTTTTGTCAATTTGACTGGTGCCTTTGTCTTAGGTTGGATTACTGGACATCTTACAAATCACACAAACATTCATCCATATTTTATTACTGCAATAGGAACCGGAGTAGTTGGTTCTTATACTACCTTTTCGACTTTAAGTGTCGAGACCATTACATTTATTGAGGAAGGATTATTACTGAGAGCATTCATCTATATTATCATTAGTCTAATTGGTGGAATAGCATTTGCCTCATGGGGGTTTCATTTTAGAAAAGGAAAAATACAGGGTGAAAACGGATGATTCATATTTTACTCATTGGCATTGGAGGATTTTTTGGTGCGATTTGTCGATTTGTTATTAGTAATTATGGAAAGAAACTAAAGCGGCAAATTCCTGTTGGAACCCTTATCGTTAATTTAGTAGGTTCTTTTTTATTGGGCTTCATCCTAGGTTTAAATGTGGGTAAACCACTATACGGATTATTTGGAACAGGTTTTATGGGGGCATTTACGACTTTCTCCACCTTTAAGGTAGATGCAATCATGCTTTTGAATCAAAAACAAAAGAGGGAATTTCTTTTTTATATCATCATTACATATACAGTAGGTATTTTGTTAGCGTTTTTCGGCTATAGTTTAGGGAAAATTCTATAATGATTTACTGGACTCCTTGGAGTTTTTAGCAAAAGCTGTTATGCAAATAGAAAAGGCAGATTCTTGAATTTAGAATCTGCCTTTAAAAATATTATGCTTTATTTGGTTTTGTTTCTTTATTAGGCTCAGAATAATACATCTTTTTCGAAATGTATGTTTGAATAATTAAGAACGTACCACCAATTGTCCAATATAACGGAAGTGCAGCAGGTGCATTAAGTGAAAACATAACAATCATAATTGGTGAAAGTAATCCCATAAATTTCATCTGAGTTTGTTGCTCTGCTGTCATGGTTGAAGAGGATACTTTAAACTGAAGGTAGTAAATGATACCGGCAGCTGCTGTAATCCAAATGTCTGGTTGTCCAAGGCTAAACCAAAGGAAAGTATGGTTCGCTATCTCGCTAGAACCTCTTATTGCATAATAGAATCCCATCAAGATAGGCATTTGAATCAACATAGGTAAGCAACCAATGGAAAGGGGATTTACATTATGCTTTTTATATAAACCCATCATTTCCTGTTGAAGTTTTTGCTGTTCCTTTTGATCCTTTGTATTTTTCAATTTCATTTGAATTTCATTCATTTCTGGTTTAAGAAGTTCCATTTTTTCTTTCATATGCTGTTGGTTTTTATACTGTTTAAGCATCAATGGCATTAAGGCAAAACGGATTAATAAAGTCATTAAAATGATAGCTAATCCGTAGCTTCCATTGAAAATCTCAGCAATCCCTTGTAATAAATAGCTGAACGGTTCCACAAATACATTGTGGAAAAAGCCATCGTTATTCCCCGTTTGTGTGGTTGCCTGTGTTGTACAAGCAGATAGAAAAATTACTGTAATCGAAAGTAATAAACCCAATAGTAAACTTTTATTTCTTTTCATGTTTCCTTTTTTCCTCCTAAAATGTTAAATGTATTTCTATGGTTGATAGAGGAAATATGGACCTTCTGGATCATCCGTTGAGCAGTATTTCTTTCTAACATATCTGATGATAAAGTGTAAGATCGGGTTGAAACTAATGAGCCCTTTATCACAGAATGTTGAATTGTTAAGGTTTAAGGTCAACTCAGTAGATGTATAAATGGAGTCAATATATGAACCACTAATTTTCCATCTCCAAATATATCTCAGTGTCAGACCAAAAACAATCCCTACATACAAAGTGTATATAGTTGAAAAATCATTAAACTCCATAATACCTGTAATCAAACTTTTCACCTCTAATTAAGGGCATGTAGAATATTATATATAATAATATGTAAGGAATCAATTTAATAGTTAATAATACGTATAGAAATCACTAAAGGATTCACATTTTCGAAAAAAAATAGGGCTATCACCTAAGGAATTAGAAATCAATCTTAGGCGATAACCCGATATTATGCAGATTGTTTCATGTTTGAACTGGTAGAAAATAGTAGTCTTGCGGATAATAGCCTTTTACGAATAATAATTCCAAGCCATGCAGCCAATGCAGCTTTAATGATTCCAACAACAACAAATGGAGTGAACCCACCTGTTATGGCTGCAGTCCACGTAAGCTCTGCAGAAATCTTTAACCAAATAGTACCGAAAATCAAAGTTACAATCATACCGATTAGGTTTGCGATAAATGCATGAAAAAGTGTAAACCTTGTCTTTTCTAGATAATATCCAATCAAGAAGGTTGCAGGAATGAAACCGACAAGATAACCGCCAGTGGGTCCGAATATTTTGGATATCCCGGCTGAAAACTCAGCAAAAACTGGGACGCCAATTGCCCCAATAATTAAATAGAGGATAGCAGATAAAGTACCATAACGTGAGCCAAGAATGGTTGCAGCTAATCCTATTGCCAAGGTTTGACCCGTAATTGGAACTAGGGGTAGCGGGATCGTAATTTGCGCTAATACACCTATAATAGCCGCAAAAAGGGCGGTCAAAATCATCGAACGCAGCTTTTGTTTCTCTTTTGTCATATGTATTCCTCCCAACAATATGTAAACCATTCTGGTTATTAAGTTTACATTAGATACTATAAAGTTTACAGAAAAATTTGTCAATAGCATAAAAATAAAAAAACAGTGATTTCCCTAAGTTTTTTCATTATCATTCAATCTCTCATTTTGTTATGATAAAATTTATAACAAGTTTATGAGAGAAAACTCTACGGATAGAGTGTTATCATAGGTATTGATAGAGTACATGATATCCACTTAACTGCAAACAATGTATATAAGGTGGAATATTTCAGGAGGTATAATAAATGAAAACTCGTTATGAAGATGATAGTCTTACATTACATACAGATTTGTACCAAATTAATATGGTAGAAGCCTATTGGAAGGATGGAATTCATAATCGAAAGGCCGTTTTTGATGTGTATTTTCGCAGGCTTCCATTCGGAAATGGATATGCGATTTTCGCTGGGCTAGAAAGAGTCATTCAGTACTTAGATGATTTTCATTTTAGTGAAACTGACCTTGACTATTTACATAAAGAGGTTGGGTATGGGCAAGAGTTCATCGATTATTTAAGAACGATCCGCTTTACAGGGAATATTCGTTCAATGGTTGAAGGAGAGCTTGCTTTTGGAAATGAGCCTTTATTAAGAGTAGAGGCACCACTGGCAGAGGCACAAATCATCGAAACAGCTATATTAAATATCGTTAATTATCAAACATTAATTGCAACAAAAGCTTCTAGAATCAAGCAAGTGGTCGGAAATGAGGTGGCAATGGAATTCGGTTCAAGACGTGCTCACGAGTTGGATGCGGCCATTTGGGGAACGAGAGCAGCGTATATTGGGGGATTTCAATCGACTTCTAACGTAAGAGCAGGGAAACTATTTGGGATACCTGTATCAGGCACACATGCCCATTCTCTTGTACAGGCTTATAAAGATGAATACATCGCATTTAACAAATATGCAGAAACCCATAAGGATTGTGTATTTTTGGTTGATACCTATGATACATTGAAGTCAGGGGTACCAACGGCTATTAAGGTTGCAAAGGAGTTTGGGGACAGAATCAATTTTATAGGGATACGTTTAGACAGTGGAGACTTAGCCTATCTTTCGAAAAAGGCCCGGAAAATGTTAGATGAGGCAGGCTTTCCAAATGCAAAGATTGTTGCTTCTAATGATTTAGATGAATATACAATTATGAATTTAAAAGCCCAAGGTGCAAAAATTGATATGTGGGGGATAGGGACGAAGCTAATCACTGCTTTTGATCAGGCAGCTTTAGGGGGAGTCTATAAGCTTGTATCGATTGAAGACGAAAAGGGACAAATGACTGATACGATTAAAATAAGTGGAAATCCCGAAAAACTAACCACTCCAGGTATGAAGAAGGTTTATAGAATAATCAACAAAAATAATAATAAATCTGAAGGGGACTATATAACCTTAGATGATGAAAATCCTCAAGAAGAGGATCGATTAAAGATGTTTCATCCTGTACATACATATATCAGCAAGTTTGTAACAGACTTTGAAGCAAGGGAGCTACATCAAGATATTTTCAAAGAGGGAAGATTAGTCTATCAGCTTCCAAATCTTCAAACCATACAAGAATATGCCACAAAAAATCTTGAACTATTATGGGATGAATACAAGCGGTCATTAAATCCTGAAAAATACCCAGTGGATTTAAGTCAAAAGTGTTGGGAAAACAAGATGAAAAATATAGAAAAGGTGAAACAAAGTTTTCATTTCTAATTAAATATGAAATAGTAATAAGAAATGGAGGAAAGACGGTTGACTATTCAAAAACATATAATTAATGCCCTGAACGTAAAATCTGTTATTGATCCAAAGGAAGAAATTCGCTCTAGAGTAAATTTTTTAAAAGAATATGTAAAAATGACTCATTCTCGAGGCTTGGTATTAGGGATAAGCGGAGGGCAGGACTCCACTCTTGCAGGTCGGCTTTGCCAGCTAGCTGTAGAAGAACTAAGAGAAGAAGGCTATGTTGCTAAATTCATAGCTGTAAGACTCCCTTATGGAGTACAGCATGACGAGGACGATGCTCAAATGTCTTTGAATTTCATCCAGGCGGATGAGGAATATATTTTTAATATTAAAGATTCAGTGGATAAGGTTCAAGAGGAGTATAATTCGATTACAAAAGGGGAGCTCCTTAGGGATTACCATAAAGGAAATGTGAAAGCCAGGATGAGAATGATTGCTCAGTATGCCATTGGTGGACAGGAAGGCTTACTTGTTGTAGGTACAGATCATGCAGCCGAAGCTGTTACCGGGTTTTATACAAAATACGGCGATGGCGGTTCTGATCTTCTCCCATTATCCGGTTTAACAAAGCGGCAGGGGAAGGCGCTACTACGTGAGCTTGGAGCAGACGAGCAGTTGTACTTAAAGGTACCTACAGCAGATTTATTAGACCAAAAACCAGGTCAAGCGGATGAAACTGAGCTCGGGATTACTTATAATCAGCTGGATGATTATTTAGAGGGAAAAGATGTTCCTTTTGAGGTTGCCGAAGTAATTGAAAAACGCTATAAATTAACAGAACACAAAAGACAGCTTCCAGCTACGATGTTTGATAGTTGGTGGAGGGAATAATTGAGAGTATAGAAAGGGCCAATCTTAGTGATTGGTCTTTTTTATGGCTGATGTGGGAGGGGAGATGAAAGTGAATTGGTATGGTAGTGACCATGGAAAAATGATGAATTTGAGTAATCGCGGATATAATAAGGATTTTCGCGGATAAATTGAAAAAATCGCGGATATATTCAAATTATCGCGGAAATATTATCAAAACCCGCGGATAAATTAAAATAATCGCGGATAAAAGAAAATCTGGTCAAAGGGAAGAAGTACGATAAGCAATTTTCAATAAAATTATATATTTTAGACCATTTTTCAGTACAATACCAAACCTCAAAATATATTTCCAATCAAAAAAGCTGTGCAAAATATCGCACAGCTTCAAAAATCAGGGAAAAGCAGATAGATTTTTATCAACAAATCTCCTGATTATAAATATTTCGTTAACAGCTCATATGCATGCTGAACTCTTTCATCACTAGGAGGATTAATATCTTTTAAAGGATAATCAAGTCCTAATGTCTCCCACTTATAAACGCCAAGCTTATGATATGGGAGGATTTCTACTTTTTGTACATTCCCTAATGTCCCGATAAATTCGCCTAGCTTTTCTAAATCTTCATCGATATCGGTAACAGTTGGTACTAGTACGTGACGGATCCATACTGGCTTTTCGATGTCTGAAAGATAGCGAGCAAATTCAAGAATATGATCATTCGCCATACCTGTTAATGAAATATGACGTTTGCGATTGATTTGTTTTAAATCTAATAGAATCAAATCGGTATATTCCATTAATTCCTTTAGCTGCTCCTGAAAGACGGGAGCGTGAGAGTAGCAGCCACCAGAAGAATCGATTGTAGTGTGAATCCCAATCTTCTTACATTCCTTAAACAACTCAATGAGGAAAGGTATTTGAAGTAAAGGTTCACCACCGCTTACTGTAATTCCGCCACCAGATGCCTCAATGAAGGGGAGGTAGGATTTTAAATCATCGATGATCTCGGAAACAGTCATTTCTTTTCCTGTACCAATTTCCCAAGTATCGGCATTGTGACAAAATTGGCAGCGAAGAAGGCAACCTTGTGTAAATATGACATAACGGATTCCAGGTCCGTCAACTGTTCCAAAGCTTTCAATAGAATGTATGTTTCCGTTCATGATGAAAATCTCCTCTCGTGTATAAGAGGGGAGAACCCTCCTATTAAGAAATGGTCTCCCCAATCAGTTCATATTATTACATTGATTCATGGAATGTACGGTTAATTACATCCATTTGTTGTTCTCTAGTTAATTTAATAAAGTTTACAGCGTATCCAGATACACGAATTGTTAATTGTGGGTATTCTTCTGGATGTTCCATTGCATCTAATAATGTTTCTCTGTTAAATACGTTAACATTTAGGTGGTGACCATGTTTTGCAGTATAACCATCTAAGATAGAAACTAAGTTAGAAACACGTGATTCTTCATCTTTACCAAGAGCTTTAGGTACCATTGAGAAGGTATTAGAAATACCATCCATTGAGTAGCTGTAAGGAATCTTAGCAACAGAAGATAGGGAAGCAAGAGCTCCTTTAGTATCACGGCCATGCATTGGGTTTGCTCCTGGTGCAAGTGGTTCACCAGCACGACGTCCGTCAGGAGTGTTACCTGTTTTCTTACCATAAACTACGTTAGAAGTAATAGTTAAGATAGACATAGTGTGAAGTGAATCGCGATATGTTTTATGCTTACGAAGCTTTTTCATGAATGTTTTAACTAAGCCAACAGCGATGCTATCTACGCGCTCATCGTTGTTACCATATTTAGGGAAGTCACCTTCAACTTCGAAATCTACAGCAAGACCATTTTCGTCACGAATAGGTTTTACTTTAGCATATTTAATGGCGCTTAGTGAGTCAGCTACTACACTTAGTCCTGCAATACCTGTTGCCATTGTACGAAGGATCTTAGTATCGTGTAATGCCATTTCAACACTTTCATAGCTATATTTATCATGCATGTAGTGAATGATATTTAAAGTATTAATGTAAAGGCCTGCTAACCAATCCATTGTTTTATCAAATTTTTCCATTACTTCATCATAATCTAATACATCAGCAGTAATAGGGGAGTATGCTGGGCCAACTTGAACTTTATGTTTTTCATCCATGTTACCATTGATTGAATATAGTAGGGCTTTAGCAAGGTTAGCGCGAGCTCCGAAGAATTGCATTTGTTTACCGATTTCCATTGCAGATACGCAACAAGCAATTCCATAGTCATCGCCATATTCAGGACGCATGATATCATCGTTTTCATATTGGATTGCGCTTGATTCAATAGAAACCTTCGCACAGAATTTTTTAAAGTTTTCAGGTAGACGAGAAGACCATAGAACTGTTAGGTTTGGTTCTGGAGCTGGTCCCAAGTTACTCAATGTGTGTAAGAAACGGAATGAGTTCTTAGTAACAAGTGAACGTCCGTCTTCTGCCATACCACCGATTGACTCAGTTACCCAAGTAGGGTCACCACTGTACAGTTCATTGTATTCTGGTGTACGAGCAAATTTTACTAAACGAAGTTTCATAATAAAGTGGTCAACGATTTCTTGTACTTCTTCCTCAGTAATTACACCATTTTGTAGATCTCTTTCAATATAAATATCTAGGAAGGTTGACACTCTACCCAAGCTCATTGCCGCGCCGTTTTGTTGTTTAACTGCAGCTAAATATCCAAAGTATAACCATTGGAAAGCTTCTTTTGCGTTTGTAGCTGGTTGAGAAATATCGAAACCGTAAGAAGCAGCTAATTGCTTAAGTTCTTTTAATGCTCGATATTGTTCGCTTAATTCTTCACGAAGACGAATAACATCTTCACTCATTACATCACCAGTAACAGCAAAGTCTTTTTGTTTTTCTTTCATTAAGAAATCTACACCATATAATGCAACACGACGGTAGTCACCGATGATACGTCCGCGTCCATAAGCATCTGGAAGACCAGTGATAATACCAACGTGACGAGCAGCTCTCATTTCTGGAGTGTAAGCGTCAAAGACACCTTGGTTATGAGTTTTGCGGTAGTCTGTGAAAATATGTTCAACTTCTTTATCTAGTTCAAAGCCGTATTCAGCAAGGGCTTGTTTAGCCATTCTCACGCCACCAAAGATTTGTAGAGAACGTTTGAATGGTTTATCCGTTTGGAAACCAACTACTTTTTCAGTTTCTTTATTTAAGTATCCAGGTCCATGTGAAGTAATAGTAGATACGATTTCAGTATCAGCATCTAAAACGCCGCCGTTTTCACGTTCTTGTTTTGATAGTTCCATTACTTGTTTCCATAGATCTTGTGTTGCTTTAGTTGGACCCTCTAAGAAAGAATCATTTCCTTCATAAGGTGTAAAGTTTGATAGAATGAAGTCACGTACGTTAACTTCTTCAGTCCAAGGACCTTTTTTAAAACCTTTCCATTGTTCCATGTTTTTCCACCTCTATAAATGGTTTTTGATGTGTTATCTGTTTACATTTAAATCTTAACTTGATTATAACAGATTTAAAGTGATAAAAATCACACATATTGTGAAATATTGAACAAATAATGTGAAATTATTATGAACATGCTGTTTTTAAAGGGTATTTCACTTTCAATTGGTTTAGTAATTAAAAAATTCTAAATGTTATTATTTCGAAAAGTACCTATCTGTACTATAAAATAATCCAAATTTATTCAAACTGTTATATAATATAAAGGAGTGTATTACAATCAAACTCCTTAGTTACTATAATAATAGAAAAAAGCATTGTTTTCATCATAAACTTAGTGAAAATGATAAAAATAATGCTTAGAAAGACAAAATATATTCACATTTAATCTAATCTACGACAATATAGCCAATCATGGGTCCATTTTCTTTTGTATCATGATGGGTTAAACAGATTAAGCGATAGATTCCTTCCTTGCCAAACTTTACATCAATCACCGTTTCTTCACCTTTTGAAACTGTTCCCTTATAATCAGTTCCTTCTATTATAAAAGGGTGTTCTTTTCCGTTGAACCCTAGTAGTTTAAGACGGACTGTTTCTCCTTTTTCTACAAAAATAGTCCCTGGGTCCCAACGATAGGATTCTAATTCTTTACCTTCTGAGGTAGTTGTTTTAAACTCTGTTGTTACAATGTGATATTCGCGTATTGGTTCTTCATCAGTCTCATTAAAAGCAGTAACATCGTCAGAACCGATATATAACCAAAAACCTACAGAAATAATTCCTATTAAGGCAACAATTGTCATAATCACTGTTTGTCTTTTAATAACGAAGAACATGGCTTCACCCCCAATATGTTTGTCCATTATTAAGATATGCAAGAGGAGCTTGATTTTGTCCAATTTTCTCTGAAAATGCTTCAATAGTTTGAATCTAGCATTTTAATTAAATATTTACTCTTTTTGGGGAAAACATTAACAGTAGCTTAATAATAGATTCATATTTCACCTTTATAGTCAAATGTGTAGGAAAACAATTATTAGGAGGTTGGAAAATTGGGGAACAAAAAATTAAGAAAAAAAGTGTTATCAATAGGTATGATGTCTGCTCTAGTTGTTGGAAGTTTAGTGGGGAGTCATTCAACATTTGCTGAGGCAAAAGCTGTAAAAAAGGAGCAGGAAATTAAAAACATAATTTTCTTAATTGGAGATGGAATGGGCGTTTCTTACACTTCAGCCTATCGATATTTAAAAGACAATGATAAAACGAATGTAGTAGAGAAAACTGCATTTGACTCCTATCTTGTCGGTAACCAAATGACCTACCCAGAGGATCCTGCTCAAAATATTACGGATTCTGCAGCAGCCGCAACTGCGATGTCCGCGGGAATTAAAACATATAATGCGGCAATTGCTGTAGACAATGATAAAAAGGAAGTGAAAACCGTATTAGAAGCGGCTAAGGAAAAGGGGAAGGCAACAGGATTAGTAGCTACCTCAGAGATAACTCATGCCACTCCAGCTTCATACGGAGCACATGATATTTCAAGAAAGAATATGAATGCCATTGCAGATGACTACTTTGATGAAAGAATAAATGGAAAGCATAAAATTGATGTACTACTCGGAGGAGGAAAGGATTTATTTATTAGAAGGGATAGGGACTTAACCAAGGAATTTCAAAAAGACGGCTATTCTTATGTTACCAATATGAGTCAGCTCCTTAGGGATAAAAATAGTCAAGTTTTAGGATTGTTTGCAGCTGGTGGAATGGATAAGATGATCGACCGTGATGAGAATACTCCATCATTGGAAGAAATGACAAAGTCCGCGATCGAACGATTGAAAAAAGATAAGGATGGTTTCTTCCTCATGGTAGAAGGAAGTGAGGTCGACTGGGCAGGTCATGATAATGACATTGTTGCTGCAATGAGCGAAATGGAGGATTTCGAAAAGGCATTTAAAGCGGCAATTGATTTTGCTAAAAAGGATAAGCATACTTTAGTTGTGACCACGGCCGATCATTCGACTGGGGGATATTCTATTGGGGCCAATGGTATTTATAATTGGTTTGGAGCTCCAATCAAAGCAGCAAAAAAGACTCCTGATTTTATGGCAGCAGAAATTGCAAAAGGTGCAAAGGTAGAAGATATTCTTAACAAATATATTGAACTAAAACTTACAAAAGAAGAAATTGAATCAGTTCGTATAGCAGCCGCGAAAATGGATGTCACTACAATTGATAATGCAATTGAGAAAATCTTCGATAGCCGTTCACACACTGGTTGGACAACGGGTGGCCATACAGGAGAAGATGTGCCTGTATTTGCGTATGGTCCAGGAAAAGAACGTTTTTATGGCCAAATAGATAATACAGATAATGCCAAGATCATTTTCAACTTGATTAAGAATGGGAAATAGATTGTCTATCTAACCTTCTAGCGGTTATGGCCGCTTTGAAGGTTTCTTTCATATTCTTTTGGAGGTTAATTATATGAAAAAAATAATATTTTTATTATGTATTATAAGTTTACTAACAGCTTGCTCTGCAAAAAAAGAAAAGAAGATTTTTCAAAATGAAGCGACTCAGGTTAAAAGTGAACAGGGTGAAGAAGAGGGGCAAACAGCTTTAAAAAACAGCTCTGAGAATATGAAACTTAATTTTGGAGCACATGCGCCTAGTCCACAAGTTTCAGATGATCAATTATTACAAAAGGTTGGTACTTCAATCACTGATTCAAAAGGAAAACTCACTTTAAGGGCAATGAACGATTCGAATATTATCGAGAAAATTGGCCCAATAAAATTAGAAATAAAAGAGATAAAGATGATGAACTATAGACCAGATTATAGTCTAATCGACTTTTTCCATTTTTATACCCATGATGAGGAGTTTGATCTTTTAAAGGTAAAGGTTGAACTTCAAAATACAAGTGATCATCCCGTTATGTTCAATCCCTTAGCATATTTATCCATTGGGAATGAGAAGAAGAGCTGGCTGGACGATGTCTACCTAGAAGAACTGAATGGAGTTATTAATGGTGGAGAAGTGAGAAGTGGAAATATTGGCTTTATAGTTAATTGGGAAGATGTAAATGAAGTAAAGATTATAACTAGTGATGCATTGGATGAAGCAAAAAAGGTTATATCAAAGGGGAAAAATATATCATTAAAGCTATAATGGCCGACTCATATGAGGTTATCCTACTAGCCCGGTGATGATTGAACGGGGTGGGATTAACCTCATTTTTTGAGTCAGCAGGAGTTTTAACTTAATTTATTCTCTACTTGCTGGCACACTTCGTCTGCAGAAAGACCATTCGCCTCAATTACAGATGCTGTAGTGGAAACATTTTGCATTCCCATGACATTAGAGTCAATCCCAGTTATGACACAAAAGTCACACCCACTAGCATCTTGCTCCTGTTTTAACTCTACGACCTCATGTCCTTTTTGTCGGAGTGCCTCTTGAATGTTTGTAAGTGATTGTTCAACACCAATTCTTGCCATACTAACACCTCCTCCAAGAATAGCATGTGTTTTTGCAACATTTTTATTCCTCTAGTATAAAAGCTCCTCTTGAATGAAAAGTTAATGATGGAGGTGTAGAAATGGGAAAACGGAAACATGATCCTTCAACCATAGGATTGAATTCTTCCCAAGTAGAAGGTCAGGGGACAACAAATAGGGAATTTGATGGAGTAAGCAAATCTTCAGCAAGAAAGAAGAAGAAAAAGCAGGATTATTAATAAAAAAGAAGGAAACAAATTTCGTTTCCTTCTTTTTTATTATGCATACATTTCAGTAATCTGTTTTTGCAAATCTTCATTTTCTAAATATTCATCGTAAGTCATTGTCTTATCAACCAGACCTTTAGGAGTAAGTTCCATGATCCGATTTGCTATGGTTTCGATAAATTGATGGTCATGGGATGAAAACATCAATGAGCCTTTATAATTAATCAGACCATTATTCAAGGCAGTAATTGATTCCAAATCTAAATGGTTTGTCGGTTCATCCAAGAGTAAGACATTTGCTCCACTCAGCATCATTTTGGAAAGCATGCATCGAACCTTTTCGCCACCAGAAAGAACACTTGCTTTCTTTAATACTTCCTCACCAGAGAATAGCATTCTGCCTAAAAATCCACGTAAGAAGCTTTCACTATCATCTTTTGGAGAGAATTGACGGAGCCAATCGACTAAGCTCAAGTCACAGTTCTCGAAGAAGCTGGAGTTATCCTTAGGGAAATAGGCTTGAGAGGTGGTTACTCCCCATTTAAAGCTTCCGCTGTCTGCTTCCAATTCTCCCATGAGAATCTTAAATAAAGTAGTTTTAGCTAATTCATTAGTTCCAACAAAAGCAATTTTATCCTCCTTGTTCATGACAAAGCTTATATTATCAAGGACCTTTTCCCCATCAATGGTTTTCGTTAATCCCTCTACTCGAAGTAAGTCATTTCCGATTTCACGGTCTGGTGTGAATCCGACATATGGGTAACGACGAGAGGAAGGCTTTATATCGTCTAAGGAAATTTTGTCTAGTAGTTTTTTCCGAGAAGTGGCTTGCTTAGACTTAGAAGCATTGGCGCTAAAGCGGGCAATGAAGCTTTGCAGTTCTTTGATTTTTTCTTCCTTTTTCTTATTTGCATCCTGAGCCATTTTCAATGCTAATTGACTTGATTCATACCAGAAGTCATAGTTACCAACATAGATTTGAATCTTCCCAAAGTCTAAATCGGCAATATGAGTACATACCTTATTTAAGAAATGCCGGTCATGGGAGACAACAATAACGGTATTTTCAAAGTTAATTAAAAACTCCTCAAGCCAGCCGATGGCCTTAATATCCAAGTGGTTAGTCGGCTCATCTAGTAGTAAAACATCAGGCTTTCCAAATAAAGCTTGTGCAAGGAGAACCTTTACCTTTTCAGCACCAGAAATATCAGCCATTTTCTTCGTATGAAGCTCTTCGCCAATCCCTAAGCCTTTTAATAAAATGGCTGCTTCTGATTCAGCTTCCCATCCGTTTAATTCGGCAAATTCACCTTCAAGTTCAGCAGCCCTCATTCCATCTTCATCTGTGAAATCTGCCTTCATATAAATCGCATCTTTTTCTAGCATAACTTCATACAATCTTGTATGCCCCATGATTACAACCTTTAATACTTCCTCTTCCTCATATTCGAAGTGGTTTTGTTTTAGAACAGCAAGTCTTTCTCCAGGTCCTAAATGAACATTTCCTGTTTGCGGTTCAATTTCACCTGAGAGAATTTTTATAAATGTGGATTTTCCAGCACCATTTGCCCCAATTAAACCATAACAGTTGCCGGGGGTAAATTTAATATTTACATCTTCAAAAAGCTTGCGGTCACCATAACGTAAGCTTACATCATTTACAGTAATCATTCATACATCCTCCAAAAAAACAATATCTTTTTTATTATAACATCCTAATAAGCTGAAAGGGAGTCTTTTCGATAATAGACTATTTGTCCCATCTATAACCAAATATGAATTTTTTTGGGAATGGAAGGTTATTACAGGTTTGGAAACGAATTATTACTATGAGGGGGTATAAAAATGGAGACAATGACTCAAAAGCAAGTGAAAAGAATGGCAAAATGGAAAAAAGTCTTATTATGGACCATTTCCATTTTGCTTATTATTGGATTAACTGCATTTATCGGAATCAATGCCTATATATCTCGCTCATTACCTATAACAGAGGGAGAAATTAAACTCCAAGGTTTAGAGGAAAGAGTAGAGGTAATAAGGGATGAGGAGGGGGTTCCTCATATTAATGCAGCAACTGAACGTGACCTTTTTATTGCACAAGGCTACGTTCAAGCTCAAGATCGATTATTTCAAATGGATCTGAGCAGAAGACAAGCGTCAGGTCGGTTAAGTGAGGTTATTGGGGAAGCCACTTTAGAGAACGATAAATATTTTCGAACACTCGGATTGAGAAGAGCAGCAGAACTCTCTTATGAACAATACAAGGGTCAGGCAAGAGATTCATTAATTTGGTTTGCAGAAGGCGTGAATGCTTATATCGATGAGCTGAAAGATAATGGGCGTTGGCCAATCGAATTTAAATTGCTGGGGTACAAACCTGAAAAATGGACTCCCATTGACTCTTTAACCATTGGAAAGTACATGGCATTTGACCTAGGCGGGCATTGGGAGGATCAAGCTTTTCGTTATTATTTGATGCAAAATCTTTCAGAGGATAAAGCCTATGATTTATTTCCGTCCTATCCAAAGGATGCACCTTATATTATCGGTAAGGAAAATTTAGATTTGGAAAAAACCCTCGCCTCAGCAGTAGTTCCTCATGAGTTCAATGGCAGCAATAACTGGGTAGTAAGTGGCTCAAAAACCCAATCAGGGAAGCCGATACTGGCAGATGATCCGCATTTATCATTAGGATCACCATCCATATGGTATCAAATGCATTTGGAAGCACCTTCTGTTAATGTGAGCGGTGTAATTTTTGCGGGAATTCCAGGAATCATATTAGGCCATAACGAGCATATCGCATGGGGAGTTACCAATACCGGTCCAGATGTACAGGATTTATATATTGAAAAAAGAAACCCAGAAAATAAAGACGAATTTCTTTATAACGACAAATGGGAAAAAGCAAGGATAATAAAGGAACCTATAAAAGTAAAAGACAAAAAACCTATTGATTATGAAGTGACTGTCACTCGACACGGTCCAGTCATCTCAGAATTTGCTGCTGATAGCGGAAAAAATACGGTTTTATCATTACAGTGGACAGCTCTTCATCCATCCAAAGAATTAGAGGCCGTACTTAATATGAATAAAGCGACGAATTGGAATGAGTTTGAAAAGGCTTTGGAAAACTTTGAAACTCCTACACAGAACTTCGTCTTTGCATCAAATGATGGAACCATTGCTTATAAAGCCAACGGAAAAATTCCAATTCGAAAAAAAGGGGATGGGCTTCTTCCTGTTCCAGGTTGGACAGATGAATATGGATGGGTTGGTTATATCCCGTTTGATGAGTTACCAAAAACAGTGAATCCTGATGAAGGATTTATCTCCACAGCAAACAACAAAGTAATCAGTGATAAGTATCCATACCATATTAGTCATAACTGGGCCCAGCCTTATCGACAAATGAGAATTCAGGAAGTACTAAAGGCTAAAAACAAGTTAACTATAAAGGATATGCAGGAATTGCAAATGGATAAAATGAACCTACAAGCAAGGGAATTTGTACCGTTATTTCTAAAAGAATTAAACGACAATAAGGATAAAAGGCTAGTTGAAGCTCTTGAACAATTAAAGGATTGGAATTTTGTTGATGAAGAAAAGTCAGCCGCACCTTTTATTTTTAATACATGGATGAAAAAGATCCCTGTTGTTTTATTCCATAAGGAAATTCCAGAAAAGATGTTAGACAAATTCGGTGGTCAAAAGCAGGCTATTGACGAGCTAATTAGAAGAGCGTCAGAAGGGAATCCGGGACCGTGGATGGTAGAAAATGGAGGTCTTAAGGAGGTTTTAGAAAAATCATTAAGTCTGGCATTAAAAGAAATCGAATCTAAGCAGGGGAAAGATGTTGAAGATTGGGAATGGGGCAAATATCATCAGCTATATTTTGCCCATCCTCTCTCAAGTGTAAAACCATTAAATTATTTATTTAATCGTGATGGCAAAATCCCGGTTGGGGGATCTAGTGTTACTGTTCAAGCTGCCGCAAATAAAGAAGATGGAACTGTTAATCATGGGGGCTCATGGAGATTTGTTATTGATACAAGGGACATGAACAGTGGATATCATATCGTAGGACCTGGTCAAGCTGGTCATCTAAAGAGTAAATGGTATCATAATCAAATCGAGGATTGGGCAACAGGAAACTATCATGAAACAAGCTTGAAGAAAAAAGCAGGGGAGACTCTATTATTAGAACCATAATACTATTTTTCTATCATAATTTTACAAAATAATTTGTTATTTACGAACCAAATTATCGAATTCTGACAGGATAAGTCGAATAATTAATGTTTTTGTAAAAACATATTAATGAAAATTTTCATTTGTTCATAGTTTTTTAATAATTATGATGTACAATAGACTGAAATAGAAGAGTTTGTTCAATAAAGGAGTCATTTATATGCCAAAAAAACAGCTCGTTGATTTAGTAAACAGTTTAAAAAAGTCAGGAATAAAAATAGGCTTTACAAAACCAAAATCAAATATACTACAAGTTCTTCATAGACCTCAGAATTTATCATCGTCAGCTAATTAAAAAAAATGTGAAAGAGCATCAAAGCTCTTTCACATTTTTTTTAATCAATTTTATCCATTATCTTTTCATAAACTTCTTTTTTATCAAAATCATCACCCATTGGGAATTTCTTAATATATTTATTCTCTTCATCGACTAGATAGACGAAAGTCGTATGAATATAAAATCCATCACCAGGGTCACGAAATTGGAATTGAAAGGGTTCTCCAACTCTTCGTATTTGCTTAATATCTCTTCTAATGTGATCTCTGTCCCCAGTTAAAAGAATCCAGTTTCCATCATCTTCAATATTATAATTCTTCATATATTTTCTTAATTCTTCAGGAGTGTCGCGGTATGGGTCGATTGAGACGGTAAGGAATTGAATCTTCTTACCATAGACTCCAGCTTTTTCTAAATCATTTTTTAGTAGATTCATTTTTTGAGTTGTGGTAGGACATATTTCTGGGCAATAGGTGTAGGCAAATTCAACAAGCTTTAGTTTTTTATCTGATTTAGCGAAATCATATACTTCATCATTCTGTGTTACTAGTTTAATATCATCAGGTATTTTGGCCATCTGGTCTCTAATAAGAAAGAAAGAAATACCTGCAGCAATCCCGATTGCAACAATTATGGAGCTTATGATATATATTTTTTTCGTGTTCATACAGTTCCCTCCCATACCTTAAAGATAAATAATAAGAGGAGAAAATCATATGGACATTATGTGAACAAAGCTGCAAATAGTTAAAAAAGCGAGAACTTTAAGATAGTTCCCGCCTTTCAATAAATATTACTCTTTAGTTAGTTGCAATCCACACGCTTTTAACTTCAGTATAATTATTTAAGGCATAAGATCCCATTTCCCGCCCTATACCGGATTGCTTATAGCCTCCAAATGGAGAAGCAGCATCAAAAGCATTGTAACAGTTAACCCAGACAGTTCCTGCCCGAAGGTTGTTAGCAATATAATGTGCTTTTGTTACATCCTGAGTCCATACTCCTGCTGCAAGACCATATTGGGAATTATTAGCACGGGCGATCAGCTCATCTAAATCTTCATATGGTAGAGCGGATATGACAGGGCCAAAGATTTCTTCCTTAGCGATGGTCATTTCATCACGTACATTAGCGAAAATAGTAGGGGAGACAAAATAGCCTTCCTCACGAGGCTTAATCCCTCCAATGAGGAGCTCTGCTCCTTCTTCAATTCCTTTTTCAATATAACCTAACACCCTATTTTGTTGCTCTGTTGATACTAATGGACCAATTTGTGTATCTGGTTGAACTCCAGCACCTTGCTTAATATTTTTCGCATGGCTAACCATATCAGCAACAACATTATCGAATTGTTTCTTTTGAATAAATACGCGGGAACCAGCACAGCAAACTTGACCTTGATTAAACATTACTCCATTTAACGCACCAGGAATGGCTTTAGTCAAATCTGCATCAGGAAGGATGATATTCGGTGACTTTCCGCCTAATTCGAGAGTCACTCGTTTTAATGTTTTAGAAGCTCTTTCCATAATTAACTTACCTACTTCAGTTGAACCAGTAAAAGCAATTTTATCAACGAGTGGGTGATCAACGAGTGGTTGACCTGCTGTCTCACCAAAGCCAGGAACAACATTAATTACTCCAGCTGGGAAACCTGCCTCTTCAATTAATTCTGCAAGATAAAGGGCAGATAGTGGTGTTTGCTCTGCAGGTTTTAATACAATAGTACAACCTGTAGCAAGTGCTGCACCAAGTTTCCACATGGCCATTAATAAAGGGAAATTCCATGGAATGATTTGACCAACAACTCCAACAGCCTCGTGTCTAGTATAATTAAAGTATGGTCCGTTTACAGGAATCGTTTGACCTACTATTTTAGTAGACCAGCCAGCATAATAACGCATATGTTCAATTGCAAGTGGAACGTCCGCAGCCGTTGTTTCGCGAATGGGCTTCCCGTTATCTAAGGTCTCTAAAAGAGCTAATTCTTCTTTATTTTCTTCCATTAAGTCTGCTAGTTTATATAGTAAGCGGCTTCTCTCAGCAGAACCCATTTTTGACCAAGGGCCTTCATCAAAGGCCTTTCTTGCAGCTCTTGCAGCCTTATCAATATCTTCAGCACCAGATTCATATACAACAGCTAATACTTCCCCTGTGGCAGGATTATATGATTCGAACGTTTTCTGTGAAGCACTTTCAACAAATTCCCCATTGATATAAAGCTTCTTTTTACCAGTTAAAAACTTTTCTAATCTCTCACTCATATTAACTGTTAATCGGCTCATCTAATTCCTCCTAAAATAGTTTTATATGTAACATAAAACAGTTGAAGCATAAAAAAACCTGTAGGTAAGTTACATTTTTATCCTAACATTTATAAAAACTGGTAATCAATGAAAAATAGAATAAATATTCTGACAATAGTTGACAGCTATTTTCGACATGATGAAAAAAATGTAAATTATAGGAACCAATATTGTTCCTGTCATCATCGTAGTTCTCATTAAAAGATATAGACTTGATACAGTTTTTTTCAAACTAATTAGATTATTAGGTATTATTAGTAATTTGCGAATATTGATAGACGAAAATGAATTATTCTCTATAAACACGCTGAGCTATAAAATATCCAATGGACTTTCAATATAAGGTGCTTGCCATAATAAAGATATCAGCATCTAGAATCATTAGTAACAAATGTTATTGGATTTATTCACGCGTTGACTGGCTCCTTCGTATGAAATTTTTTCATTACAGTATATTTACATTAAATGTGATATGCGCCTATACCAATTTCTTGCCTAGTACATAAAATACCGGTAGATGTCATGGGAGGTGGATAACATGAGTGCAGGCGCTGGTTACGGCGGAGGCTTCGCCTTAATTGTAGTATTGTTTATTCTTTTAATTATTGTGGGTTCAGCATATGTAGGTTGGGGATTTTAATCTGACGAAAGGATGTGCGGTTATGCCATTTGGTGGATACGGATATGGATGTGGTTATGGCTTTGGAGGGTATGGTCATGGCGGTGGTTTTGTATTAATCGTCGTTCTATTTATCCTTTTAATCATTGTTGGAGCAGCTTGGCTCTAAGCCTTATTAGGATTTTTCATATGGTGCTTGGCATCCAAGGTGCCTGGCACCATTTTTTAGTATGTTTTTTAAACTTTTGTATAAAATAACCCTATACCTTTTGAAAGGGGCTGTTCTATATGAAAGAAAGGAACCAAAATGAGCAAGCAGGTATTGCCGATCGAGTATATGAGCCAGAAGACTATCAAAAAAAAGATCAGGTTTCCTCTGGGTTAGCAACAACTCATGAACAAGTAAGCGATACCTTCACTGAAGGAGAAATTCACGCCGTTTTGGACGATGTTAGTGGGGAAGATATTGAAATACCTAGAAAAGGATACGATGAATAAATAGTCTGAAGAAGCTCATTCTTATTCATGAATTGGTTGTGAGAAAAAAGGAGGGATTTTTATGGCTCCAAAAGAAGCTCAAGATGACATGAGTCAATATAAAATGCCTAAAGCATTAAGGGAAAAAAGAACAGCGAGCTACCGGGTAGGATACACAGCAACTACAGGTAATCAAACTCCAGGAGAACCCGATTTAGGAAAGAGGTCTGATTTACGAAATTAGTTCAAAGAAGCAGTCTATTGACAAGCTTCTTTTTCATTTGTTTTCTTCTAAGATAGAAAATTTGTTCTGAAATTTCTATTACATGAATATAATAAAAATTGGTACAATAAGTAATGAACTTCCTTTTTTTGGTCAATACTTGTATAAAACGAACTAATAGTTTTTTATATGGATATTAAGGGGGCGTTACCGATTTTTTTTAATAAAAAAGGGCAGGATGATAAACCTGAAATGGTGATGACGGATGTTGAAGTATACTCATGCATGGATGACAATTGTAATGGGTGGATGAGAAAAGAATTTGCCTCCAATGATTTGAAATGTCCTTTGTGTGGAAATGAAACTTCCATGGAAATTCGTGAGCTTCCGAAGATTTGAGTCATTCATCTCTAGTGAATTGACCCACTTAAACCAATGCTGTTTAAGTGGGTTATTTGTGTTTTATATTGGTTTACAAAGCGTTGTTTTCATTTTGCTGGCCCAGTTCCTTTTGAGCAATTATGGCGTTTCCCTCTTCAAGATGTTTGTGCTCTGCTATCGAATCCCCGTGAACTCTTTTTAAATTAGGGAAGGCTTGATCGGTCTTAATGGTCATCTTTTGTTCTTTAGGCGCGTTTGTTAAATAGCTTTCTTCGTTTTTATCTACATCCACTTCATTCACCTCTTAATTCTTCCATACTAGTATCATTCCTTATTTTTCACCTCTCATGTAGGCAATTTTTATGTGATTTGCATCCATTTTTCAATCTATTTTACTTTATTAGAATACTTTTATAAATTGACTTCAAGTTCTCCTTCTAGTACCCTTATTGACATAACTTAATTATTATTTCCTCATCAGCTCAAGGTGAGGTAGAGGTTGCGGTGTTTATTAGTATGTTAAATGAGAGGCAGGGAACTCAGAGATTTTAACAAAAAGGAAACATTGCCGAAGCGCTAAAAATTCTCTGGTTTTGGTAGCTGGGACTGTCTCCGAATAGGAACAGGACTGTCATAGCTAATGCTATGTTGAACTATCCATTTTTCCTGATGCGGCTGCGAATAGCACACGTATCGTGTGTTTTTTTTATGTCTAAATAAACACTGGATAATATCTATAATATGGGCTCGAGGGATAATCGAGAGGAGATACTGATAATGGGTCAAAATAAAAAATTTGGATTTTGGATCTTAACTGCTCTTGTTGTAGGGAATATGGTTGGATCTGGAATCTTTATGTTGCCGAGATCGTTATCTGAAGTTGCAAGTCCTGCTGGAGTAATTGGGGCTTGGCTGTTAACTGGGTTAGGTGTACTGTTCACTGTATTAGTATTTGGAAATTTAGCTATTCGGAAACCCGAGCTTTCTGGTGGACCACAAATATATGCAAAGGAACTATTTAAAGCAGGCTCCAAAGCTTCCATTCTCTCAGGATTTATGGCTTCATGGGGTTACTGGATAGGAAACCTAGCCGGAAATATCGCCATTATTACAACCTTTGCTGGGTATTTATCAACATTTTTCCCTATTTTGACAAGCACGGCTGTATTATTTTCAATTGGATCATTTACTTTAAAGGTCGGAAATGCATTAACTTTTGCTGTATGTACTCTATTATTGTGGGGAACAACCTTTATTGTTTTAAAAGGAATGGAAGGTGCAGGTAAACTAAATTTCGCTGCGACTGCAGCAAAAGTAATTGGCTTCCTACTATTTATTATTATTGGACTTTTTGCATTCCAAAAGACGATTATTTTACCTTTTGTAGCACCAAGGGTCGATGAAGCCGGGAATACTCTTGGATTTTTCGGACAGATCAACAAAGCTGCAATTACCACACTTTGGGCTTTTGTCGGAGTTGAATCAGCTGTTGTATTTGCACCTCGTGCTAAAAAGGTAATCGATGTAAAAAGGGCCTCTATTTTAGGGCTATTTATTGCTTTAGCAATCTACATGGGAATTAGTACTCTTGTTATGGGGATGTTAACTCAAGAGCAATTAATTTCATCTGAAAAACCTTTAATCGACGCAATTGAAGTGGTGTTAGGTCCAATTGGTGCAAAATTATTAGCAGGTCTTGGATTAATTAGCTTATTTGGCTCTTGCTTAGGCTGGGTGATGTTAACAGCTGAAATCCCATATCAAGCAGCCAAACATGGACTGTTTATTCCAAAATTCGGTTGTGAAAATAAAAAGGGTATCCCTGCATTTGCTTTAATTACTACCAACATGTTTGGACAGTTGTTTATATTCTCGACTATCTCTAATTCAATCTCACAAGCTTTTGATTTTGTCATTTATATTGCAACACTATCCTATCTCGTTCCTTATTTCATCTCGTCGGTGTTCCAACTAAAGCTTGTCTTAACAGGAGAAACATACAATGGAAGCATTCGAGCAAGAAGAATGGATGGGATAATTGCAGCTATTGCTACTATTTATTCTGTTTGGGTCATCTATGCAGGAACAGCCGATATAAAGCTGTTTATATTTGGTGTTTTATTGATTGCAAGTGGAATCATGTTTTATCGCCAAGTAGCAAAACCATCTTTAAAAAACAGTGGGAAAGAAAAAGAAGAAAGGTTAGCATAATAAAAAAAGTATGAGCCCATTCTTATAAGAATAGGGCTCATTTTATATTCTGAATACACTTTTTCCGTCCATTACTCAGATTTTTTTGAAAGGCAATGATCACATTCTAATAGGTAAGACTCTGCTTGTTCTTCAATTTGTTGACCACACTCTGGACAAACCTTTTTAGGCAGTGTACGGAAAAACTCAACTGGACTTTGAATCATTTGAAATCCCCCTTTTTATAATACAGTTAATAGTATTCCTTTCTGTTGTAGTACAGTATACACAAAATTTTATCTTTTGTGTAGGCTTTTTTATAAAATTTTCTAAAAGTTTAGACAGGATTAGAGGGAAAATTAGAGTAGATATTGAATATGGAGCCATTATTATATTTTACTATATTATCTCGATAAAGTTTTTCTTCCATGTTTTATTGGTTTCCATTACAATCATAGTAGTAACTAACGTGCCATTGAGGTGAAAAATGTGAATGAAATATTTTTTTCATACGATCCAATCTTATTAATTACTGCGATTATCATTACTTTTATTTCTTTATTCACTGCAATAGATTTATTTACATTAATTGATTCATCCGAAAGAAATAAACGCTTTTTGTTTTTAGGAGGCTCATTTTCGCTAGGGATAGGAATCTCTGTCATGAACTTTATTGGTGTCTTAGCCCTTGAAAATAATGATTCCATTACCTATAACATCCCAATTATCATTCTCTCTGTCTTAATAGGCATTTTATTTATAAGCCTTGCCTTTTATTCAGTTATCAATCGTAGGGTAAAAATATTGCATATGATTATTGCAAGCAGCTTTATGACCTTAGCTGTTTTTTTCATCTATTTCTTTGGAATGTATGCAATGAATGTTCATATCAAATTTCAACCAGTTCTGTTATTAATTGGTGGGATATTAATATTTTGTTCATTTTTATTCGTCGTATGGATGCTATTTCATTCAAAAAGCTTTTTATACACTTATCAAATGTGGCTGAAACCAGTAAGTGCCATTATTGGAACTGGTTCTATTATTGAGGCTCATTTCTTATTGATTAAGTCATCAACTTTTTTCACAAGAGATGAATTACAGCAGTCACAGGCAACCCAAATTGTTTACCTTGTTCTTTTGCTTTCTCTCCTTATTGTGGCAGGGTTAATCGTTTCGAGTACGCTAATCAGTAAGCGCTGGATTGCTTCTAATAGGTATTTAAAAGATATCAAATTTGCCTTAGACCAATCTGCTATTGTTGCTTTCACAGATGCAAAGGGAATGATTACGAGTGTGAATGATAAGTTTTGTGAAATATCTGGGTATACTCGCGAGGAATTAATTGGAAAAAACCACAGCATTCTTAATTCCGGCTTTCATTCAAAGGCCTTTTTTAAGGAACTTTGGAAAACGATTGGTCAAGGTAGGGTTTGGAAGGGGGAAATTCGTAATCGTGCAAAGGATGGTCACTATTACTGGGTAGATACAACCATCGTGCCATTTTTGGACGAGGATGGAAAACCATATCAACACTTATCGATTCGAAGTGATATTACTGAGAAAAAGAAAACAGAGTCTATCCTACATAGACAAGATAAGCTTGCAGCAGTGGGCCAATTAGCAGCGGGGGTTGCACATGAAATTCGCAATCCACTAACTTCGATGAAGGGATATGCCGAATATTTACATGAGAATATAGCAGATATACAGAAGAAGGAATTTGTAGAGATCATTTTAGACGAAATTGATCGAGTCAATCACATTGTTGAGGATTTTATGGTACTCGCAAAGCCAAAGGCAGCCCTTTTAGAAGAAAAAAATATCATTCCTATGATTCATAATGTGATTTCATTACTTGAATTCGAGGCAAAAAGAAGGCATGTAAAGATCATTTTTGAAGCGGAGAAAGATATGATCCAAATTGAATGTGATGAAGACAGGCTAAAGCAAGTATTTATAAATTTAATCAAAAATGGGTTGGAAGCAATGCCTCATGGTGGTGAACTGACAGTAAAAGTAAATATGCAAAAAAATCAGGTGAAAATCTCCGTTCACGATACTGGTGTAGGGATTTCAGAGGATAACCTGAAAAATATTGGAGAACCATTCTTTACAACCAAGGAAAACGGGAATGGTCTAGGATTAATGGTCAGCTTTCAAATTATAGAAAGCCATAATGGGAAGGTATTTATCGAGAGCGAGCCTAATAAAGGATCAACCTTTACTATTTTATTACCTTTAGAAACAGAAGTAATTTAAAAGCATTCAAATTTGACATAAATTTCATTCATTTCGTTTACATGAAAATCCTCATTTTAGAAATAATATGACTTGTACTGAGTACATTAATTGGATAAAGGGGATGAAATTGTGACTGTAGGTTCCCAGGTTAAGCAAACAATAGCAGGCTTAAAAAGTGCACAAGCGAATTTTGAAACATTTGCATTGGGTACAGAAAATAAAAATGCAAAACAATTATATCAACAGGCGGCTCAGCAAACACAAGCGATCATCGATCGTGTTCAGCCACGTCTTAAAGAAATAGAACAAGAAGAACCCCAATATAATCAATAATTTTGAGCTGTCCCAATGATAAAGATGTAGGGCGAAATATCATTATTGGTATTTTGCTTAGCATCTCATGGGACAGCTTCCTTATATTTCTACATAGAGGTTAATTTTGCAATTGGAGTGGAATGAGACTCTTGACTTTGAAAGACATCAAATAAGGGAGAAATAATTATGACAATCGCTTCAAACGTAAATCAATGTATCGCCACATTAAAAGGGATTGAGGCTCAGCTATCAAGTTTAGCTATAAACTCTCAAGAAGAGACTGCTCAAAAAATTTTTCACGAAACGATGCTTGTAATAAATGATATCCACTCAGAGTTAACGAAGAGGAAAACAGAGCTTGAGTTAGAAGAACCACAATATAAGCCTTCATAAACTTTCCTGAGGTGAATCATATGTCAGAATGGTTTGAAATTATCCTGCGGTCATTGCTATATCTCATAACTTTATTGTTAATGACAAGAATTATTGGTAAAAAGCAGTTGTCAGAATTATCCTTATTTGAATACATCTCAGGGATTACCATTGGAAGTATTGCGGGCGAAGTAATTATGGGGTTGGACGGGAATATCTTTCACGGAGTGCTTGCCATTGGTATCTTTGGGATTGCTACCGTTTTAGTAGATATTTTAACCATGAAAAGTAAAAAAATGCGAGAGCTTATTGATGGAAATGCCACCGTTTTAATAAAGGATGGAAAAATATTAGAGGAAAACTTGAAAAAGGAAAAGTATACAATTGATGAACTAACATCACTTCTAAGACAGAAAAATGTATTTAAATTGGCAGATGTTGAATTTGCCGTATTAGAGCCTAAGGGTGATTTAAGCGTCCTGTTGAAAAGGGATAAGCAGCCTCTTACTCCAAAGGATATTCAGTTGCAGGTTCCACCAGAGAAGGAGCCTCACACCATTATCATGGATGGAAAAATAATAGATGAACCTTTAACCGCTTCAGGGAAAACAAGAAAATGGTTAAATCTAGAGCTAACAAAACTGGGAGTGACTCTAGATAATGTGTTTCTTGCTCAAATTGATTCCTATGGTGAGCTGACCATTGATATATACAATGATAAATTAAATGTACCTAGTCCGATGCAGAGACCCTTACTATTTGCAATGATGAAAAAATGTCAAGCAGATTTAGAATTATTTTCACTAAGCACAGAGTCTCAGGAAGCTAAGAAGATGTATAGCAGAAATGCTGAAAGATTAATGGAATGCATAAAGAAAATTAAGCCATTTTTAACCTCATAATGACACAAATTTAAGAGCATCCAAAATGATGCTCTATTTCTATTAGTTGGAAGCAAAATAACTAAAGGTAATACTCCTGTAATATTTCTGTTATATCCGTCATTGAATTAATATATGCTTGTCCCAAACCTGAAATAATTATTTGTTATGATAAAAACCGATAGCGAAACAAGCAAATCGGGAGGTTTTTTATTTGAAGAAAGCTTTACTAGCGATTTTGGCAGCCGCTACCATCACAAGTTCCTTCGCTGCAAGTGCACAGGCACAAGAGATTACAGTTAAAAAAGGGGACACACTTTCAGGTATCTCAAAAAAATATCATGTCTCTGTATCTGATTTGAAAAAATGGAATCAATTAAAATCAGATAAAATTATCATAGGTAAAAAGCTAGAAGTTTCACCAGCTAAAAGATACATAGTAAAGTCAGGAGATACAATTTCAGGCATTGCTAAAAAATATCATGTGTCTACAGCTTCAATCAAGAAGTGGAATAAATTAAAGTCTGATAAAATAGTTATCGGCCAAAAACTTGTCATCAATTCAAGTACAAATATTTCAAGCCCTGTATCAAAAGCTGCAACTAAATCATCTGCCAAAAAATCAACACAAACAAAAAAGACAAAAGAAATTACCGTTACAGCAACTGCATACACAGCAAAATGCAAAGGCTGCTCAGGAGTAACAGCAACGGGTTTTAATCTTAAAAAGAATCCAAAGGCAAAAGTTATTTCTGTTGACCCTAAAGTGATTCCATTAGGCTCCAAGGTGTACGTTGAAGGTTATGGTTATGCACGTGCAGAAGACACTGGCGGTGCCATAAAGGGGAAAAAAATTGATGTATTCGTAAGCTCCCAAAAGAAAGCATTAAAATGGGGGAGAAAGAAAGTTAGGATAAAAATTATTGACTAACTAAATTAATAGATTAGTAGAATAAAAGAAAAGGTTCTAGCAAATTTTTGCTGGAGCCTTTTTTCACTTCTTGAATATTATGTAATAAATGCTTATTCCTAAATGGTTTATTAGCCTGAATAAGGACAAGTTCCTCAGGTTAGAGTAACATTGAAAGGAGTTGAAAAAGGTTAGCAATGAGTATACGGCCATTCATTATTTCGCTATGGAATCTGTTTGATCCCATATATTTTATTTTTACTCGACTCCACTATATACCCTCAAACAGTGATATACCTTGTATTTTTCGAGTAAGAACAACACGATATAGAGGGGCTGATATCATATTATCTGATGGTACATCAATTAAGAAAAATGACCTTCTCTTGAAAATTCACCTTCATAATTCACGAATATTAAAGGAATCATTAATTATTCGCCATTCATTAAAAAAAGGAAGAGTCGTTTATAAAATGGTTTTACATTCTATGCCCATTCTTGCGGAATATATCGAAAAGCATCCAAAACGCCAATTAATTAAAGGAATTATAGGAGTAACGACCATTAATAAGGGAGTTAAGTCCCTTGGCTTTGACCTCGTCTTTCCAAAAAGTAAATTATACCAATTACTAAAAAGAATTATGCAATTTCCAATTTATGCTCTTTCAGCTACAACCTTTTCACTTGAACAGATAAAGAAAAACAAACCAGTGTATTTACTCATGTCCGTCGATAAGCTTTGTCAAAAATATTTAAAAGTATAGGCTGGTTTTTCTTCTATTCATCCCGAAAACGAATATCCAGATTCCCCATCAACTCCCACTTTCAAATTCCCCTTTCTCTTAATATACTTTTAAGAGGAGGGGGATAAAATGTTTATTATTATCGTAATTTTTGCCATATGTTGTATTGGATTTTTCCTTTATAGATCTTATGAAAATACCAAAGACGTTGTTATGAATACAATTAAAATGTCCCACTCAAAAATCACTGTTGCTCAAAAGAATCTAACCATCCTCCATCTATCGGATATTCATTTAGAAAATATCTCGATATCTCCAGAGGATCTTTATAATAAAATTAAACGACAGCCCATTGACATAATCGTATTAACAGGGGATTACTTGGATAGAAAACGAAGCATACCAAAGTTGATTCCTTATTTAGAAACGTTGAATAGAGTTAAACCAACATACGGAACATATGCTGTTTTTGGAAATCATGACTATTTTCTAAGAACCTCCAACTTTAATCGGTTGAAGCAAACATTAGAGGAAAACGGTTGTTTAACTATGCAGAATGAGCATATTAGTCTAGATATTAATGGGGAAGCATTAAATATTATTGGAATAGATGATCATAGTACAAAACGAAGTGACATGAAAAAAGCCTATAAAAATTTACCTAAAGGGTATAACCTTATCATAACTCATGATCCCAATATCGTACTGGACATGAGGGAGTATCATTATGATTATCTCCTTTCTGGACATTTTCATGGCGGACAAATTCATTGGCCAAAGCCTTATCATTTATTAAAAATGGGGCGGCTAGTCCGAAAGAAAATGGTGAAAGGCTTGCATTATCATGACGGAAAGCCTTTTTATATTAGTGAAGGTTTAGGACAAACCGGGGTTAACATAAGAGTAGGTAGTAGACCTGAAATAACCATTCATGAAATTTCAATATAAAAGCGTCAGCTCCACATGAAGAAATCCCATGGATTCGTGCATGTGGAGCTGACATTTTACATTACAATAATAATTCATATACTTCATTCAATTGATACGCTCTTTTATCATCGTTCGCTTCCTTAGCATGATTTATTTCCTCGGGTAAAATCCTATTTAAAAAATCTACTTCCTCTTCGCTTAAGTCTCTAACAAATTCACCTTCAGATTGATAGGAATGCTTTTGAATCTTTTTATAAATATGTTGGCTTAGAGAATTTCGGTCTGTATAATTGGATAATATTTCACGTAAATAAGCCAAAGTATGATCCATTCTTTATCTACTCCTCAAAAAAGTCTTTAAATTCCTTTATATTTGTTTCTTCACTGTTGTGAAAATAAGGATTGTTTTCTGTAGAATCCTTTGGATCTAAATTTGTTTTAATTACTAGAATTGGTTTTGAGGAGGACCGTTCTGCAATGATTCGGTCATCCAATGAATCAAAGTCCGGCAATTCTTTGTTTCCTGGTTTTCTAGGTTCCAAAATCAGCACCTCCATTATTAGATATTCTTCTCACAATATGTATCAACCAATTGTTCAATTTGATCATGCTCGGGGAATTTTCCATTAAAATTGAAGGGAATTTCTTCAATGAATTCTCCATTTTTATATACATGTACGGCTCCTTTTTGATGAATTACGCTAAATTCAGGCTCAAATCGAAGCCCATTTTTTTCTATTGCACCCACAAGCAAGCCTCCTGTTGTAATCGTGTGCATTTCATGTTATCTCTCATATGGAAAATCGATATGAACTCCATTAATAGAAGCAGGTTTATCATGATTATGTTCTACTGAATACATGTATTCTCGAAATTCTCTTTGAAGTTGGATTGGTGCTCCTTCCTTTAAGTGCCAATTACCTGGCTCATCGACAAAATATGGACTATTCATAAAATCAGGTCGTTTTCTAGGCATATTGTACACCTCACTTTGAATATGATTATCAGTAGTATGATTCAAATTATAGGCTGCAATTCATCCACGTATAACAAAAATTTTACAAAATTTCTGAAAAATGGTTGATTAAGTCAATTTGATAGGTTATATTTCAAGGTGAAAAATGATCGAAAAGGGGAGAAAGGAATGGCTGTTAAAGAAACGATAGAGGGTTTATTAAATAGAATCAATGAAAGTCCTGAAGGTATTTCAGGTGTAAATGTTACCTATCAGTTTAATTTAAGCGGAGAAGAAGCGGGAGTATACCAATTGAAATTTGCTGAGCAAACGGGAAAATTAATAGAAGGGGAGAATGAGAAAGCAAACTGTACATTAAAGCTTTCTGATAAGAACTTTTTAAAATTAATCAATGGAACTTTAAATCCAACAACTGCATTTATGATGGGTAAAGTAAAAATTGAAGGCGATCTAGGATTGGCAATGAAGCTGCAGTCGATATTAGGTAAATATCAATCTGCCTAAGAATTCCAATAAGTATATTGAAGAAAAGCAATTAGGCTTATCTAATTGCTTTTTTTATCGTCTTCCGTTTTGATCCATTCTTTTGACCATTTTTCAAGCTCATTGAGCACTGGTCCGAGTGAAGCTCCTTTTTCTGATAATGAATATTCTATTCTGACTGGTGTTTCAGGAAAAACCTCACGTATAACAATTTCTTCCTGCTCTAAGCTTTTTAATCTGTCAGAAAGTAGTCTTCCGCTAATAGGAAGGGATGACTCGATATGGCAAAAACGCTGTGGTCCAGACATTAATTGATAAATAATTAGTCCAGTCCATCTTTGGCTTAGAATACTCATTGCTTTTTCGAATTTTGGACATAATACCTTTTGATCTTTATTCATATTTTAAACACCTCTTCTATATTATATAAAAAAATTAATAGAAGTAACAAATTTATTAATATAAATTAGTTGAATTGACATAATTAATTTATTAAAGTAAACTTACTTACATAAAGTAAGTATTAGGAGGATTTTTAAATGGTACCATCCTTATTCTTGGCACATGGTTCCCCAATGCTTGCCATGGAAGATAATCAATATACAAGATTTCTAAATTCCTTGGGTGAACAAATTCATCCAAAGGCAATAGTCATTTTTAGCGCCCATTGGGAGAGTGAAGTCCTTACCATATCCTATACGGATGATGAGTATGAAACGATTTATGATTTCTATGGGTTTCCAGATGAGCTATATGCTATTAAATATCCTGCAAAAGGCTCAAAAGAAGTGGCGAATATTATTGAAAAGAGACTGGAAGCCACAAATATTAAAGTGCAGAGGGATCATTCGAGAGGCTTAGACCATGGTTCATGGACTCTTCTATCAAAAATGTATCCTAAAGCAGACATCCCGGTCATTCAAGTATCTGTACATCCTTTTCTTTCACCAGAGGATCAATACAAGATTGGTTCAGCATTGAAGGGTCTTGGAAAAGAAGACATATTGGTGATAGGTAGCGGGGTTACGGTTCATAATCTTAGAATGGTAAATTGGGGCTCGAAAACACCAGAACCATGGGCTATTCAGTTCGACGATTGGTTAATTGAAAAGGTTGAAAATAATGACCTTCAATCACTTTTTCATTATGAACAATTAGCTCCCAATGCAAAATATGCTGTCCCAAGACCTGAGCATTTTGTCCCATTCTACATTGCATTAGGTAGTGGCGAAGATACAAAAAAAGCAAAGATTATTTATCGTAGTTATGAATTTGGTACTCTAAGTTATTTGTGCTACCAATTTTAGAAGCAGGGACGGTTGCTTACTTCATTTTTGGTTGGATGTGTTAATGCTCATTGTTGATAGGTTGATAGTATGAAATGTTGATTTACGTTCCAGATGCGTAGAATCCTCTAAAATGCTATCGCATCTTTATCATGCAGTGTTTTATTAATGAAGATGGTTCAATGTACTACTGTAGGAGTTCAGGCAGGGGAGACTCGACAGGAGCGTACGCGATGAGGAGACTCCCCGAAATTCCTGGGAACCGCTCTTACCTGGAACGGAAATCAACATTCAAGTTTTAACTAGCTTTTGATTAGGAAGCAGAGAACCGTCCCCATGCTTCCATAAATTTTATTTTTCCTTGAAATCATGAGATAATATGACAGTGAAAAATGAGTTTAGAAGGAGATATCACCATGAATGTGAAAATCAATCGAAATGCAGCAAAGGTATTGAAGAAGATGCTTGAGAGGGAAGATGCTCAAGGGAAAATGTTACGAGTGTTTGTATCAGAGAGACATGGAGATCATGCACACTATGCAATAGATTTTGATACGCCTAATGAACATGATGAAATTGTTCATACTGATAAAGGAATCGATGTTCTTCTAGATAAAAGAGATAAACATCTTGATGGCGTCTGGATACAATACTTCTATGTTCCGAAAGAAGAATTTGTTGTAACCAATCCATCAATGGGTTATCATCATCATCACTAGGTAAAAAATAGCTTTCACTTTCATTTCCATAGTTTCTCATGTATGATAAATTTGGCTTTTGAATAAAAAGGAGATGTGAACATGACAAAAAAAGGATACATACAAATGCAATCCGGTGAAAAAATTGAATTTGATTTATTTGAAAATGAAGCACCAGGTACAGTTGCAAACTTTGAAAAATTAGCAAATTCAGGATTTTACAACGGAGTCACTTTTCATAGGGTAATTCCAGGCTTTGTTTCACAAGGGGGAGATCCTACCGGAACAGGAATGGGTGGCCCTGGCTATACTATTAAGTGTGAAACAGTAGGAAATCCGCATAAACACGTTGAGGGATCGCTATCTATGGCACATGCTGGTAAGGATACAGGGGGAAGCCAATTTTTCATCGTACATGAACCTCAACCTCATTTAAATGGTGTTCATACTGTTTTTGGTCAAGTTACATCAGGTATGGATACAGTAAAAGCAATGAAAAATGGAGATGTTATGGAAAAAGTAGAGGTTTTTGAAGCATAATTGTTTCAACAATAATAAAAGAGATCGCTTCTAAAAGAAGTGATCTCTTTTACTCTTTTGTCTGTTATTAATTAAATACCTTCACGATAACCCGTATTGGCACGTACTTCAACTTCAGCATATCTCTTCGCGTCTGATTTTCTAGAAAGAACCGTTCCAACATAGGCCCCTATGAAACCAAGCGGAACTGATACAATCGCTGGATTTGTTAATGGGAATAATGGTTCCCCAACGAAAATTGCAGCTCCTTCCACTGGGTTAAATACATTTGGACTAATTGCAACAAGGACGATTGCAGATATTAAACCTGTAAGCATTCCAGTAATTGCACCTGCTGTATTAAACTTTTTCCAATAAATCGTATAAATAATAATTGGTAGATTTGTACTTGCAGCAATACAGAATGCGATGGAAACTAGGAATGCTACATTCATTTTTTGAGCGAACAAGGCAAGTAGGATTGAAAATGCTGCAACTCCAACAGATGCCCAACGAGCAGCTAACATTTGTTGTTTTTCAGTGATCTTGCCTTTTTTGATGATTTGACCATAAATGTCATGGGCGAATGCTGAAGCGCCAGTTAATACTAGACCGGCAACAACCGCTAGAATTGTGGCGAATGCAACTGCAGCAACAAAGGACATTAAGAAGTCTCCACCAAGAGCTTTTGCTAGAAGAGGGGCAGCCATATTACCTGCAGCATTTGCACTAATAATATCTTCAGACCCTACAAAAGCAGCTGCTCCAAAACCAAGGAAAATAGTCATGACATAGAAGATACCAACAATCCATGTAGCCCAAATAACGGATGAACGAGCTGTTTTTGCATCTTTAACGGTAAAGAAACGCATTAGAATATGTGGTAATCCAGCAGTTCCTAGAACTAGGGCAATCATAAGTGAAACTGTGTCTATTGGATTTTTATACTTTACACCAGGATTCAGATAGGCCTCACCTAATGGAGTAGCAGTTTTCAATTCATCAAACATGCTAAAAATATTAAAATTAAATTTTAAAAGAACTAAGAAGGAAATGACAATTGTTCCTGCCATCAAAAGGATAGCCTTAATAATTTGAACCCAACTAGTTGCAGTCATACCACCAAATAGAACGTAGATTGTCATCATTACTCCGACAATTAAAACGGCCATCCAATAATCAATACCGAATAAAAGTTGAATAAGTGCACCTGCTCCAACTAATTGTGCAATCATATAAAAAATTACAATTGTAAGAGTACTTAATGCAGCTGTAGCTCTAACCTTTTTCTGATCAAATCGAGCGCTAATCATATCAGCAATCGTATATTTACCGAGATTCCTTAATGGCTCAGCAACAATATACAATACAACTAAATAAGCAACTAAATAACCAACACTAAAGAAAAATCCGTCAAATCCACTTAATGCAATGGATCCAGCGATACCTAAGAAGGAAGCCGCGGATAAATAATCTCCAGAAATGGCAATCCCATTTTGCCAACCGGTTAAGCCTCCACCTGCTGTGTAAAACTCATTAGCCGTTTTTGTCTTTTTCGCAGCGATATAAGTAATGTAGAGTGTGATTCCAACAATGATTAAAAAAAGTATGACAACTGTAGCGTTCAATACTATTCACCGCCTTTTAATTGGTTTTCATCTAATATTGCTTTTGCTGATTCATCAAATTTTGCAGCCTTATTAACATATACATGGCATAAAATCCAGGTTACAATGAATAATGAAAGCGCATACAGCCAAACCCAAGTAATAGATCCGATGGCCGGTTGGTGTAAGACTTTTGTGTAAGATGTGAGAATAGGAAGTAAGATATAAACTGCGAGAAAAAAGATCGTGAGGGGTACAATAAATTTGGTTTTCTCTTTTTTAAGCTGTTGGTACTTTTCACTACTGGCAATTCTCTCAAAATCTACTGCTTTTCCTTTTTTTGCAGATTTAACATTTTCTGCAACTTGTTGCATTGAAACATCCCCTTTCTAAAATTCGAAATTTTTTACATTTTTAGAATATATTGAAATGTGTCAAATTGTCAAACAACTTTTCGCAAAAATTCCAATAAATTTTCACAAAGTTTTCCTTGAATTAGGGTGAATACTATTGCAAAAAAACGTAATATATGATTGAAAATATCGAAGTATGCATAATAATAGGTAAATGTTGTAAATATCATGGTTGTTTGAGAGGGAAGTTATTCTATTAATAAAGTATATTTTGAATTCGAGATAAATACTATTTATTCTAACCCTTTATATTGTAAAATAACTTTCATTACGAAAAGGAAAAAATGGAATGATGAAGAGAAAACCCTAAAAAATGAAAAATGGTCATAAACAAAAAAAGAGACTGAACAAGGAAATGTGAACAGCACAATTCATTAGTCAGTCTCTAATTATTCTATAAAAATTTTACACAAACAGGATCAGGAACAGCAATATCTGATTGTAATAAAGCGAGTTTTCCTGATTCTGGATTTCTTTCAAATAAAACAAGATTTCCTGATTCTTGATTAGTTGCTACAATAAATTTCTCAGTCGGATCAAGGACAAAATCCCTCGGCCAATGACCTTCTGTTGAAACTCGTTCGATTAAGTTAAGTTCATTGGAAGCTTCATCAACGCTAAAAACAGCAATGCTATTATGACCTCTATTCCCTGCGTAAACATATTTTCCGTCTTTCGAAATATGAATGGCACTCCCTTGATTTTTCCCAGTGAAGTCAATCGGTATGGTAGAAATAACCTGTTTAACTGTAAAGCTTCCATCCTCTGAAAGGTATTGTAATACAATCACCTCTGAGCTAAATTCAGTCATGACATAGGCAAATGGCTTTCTTGGATGAAAAACTATATGTCTAGGTCCGCTGCCAGGATGGACTGATAAAGTATTTCTTTTCGTAAGTTGACCATCCTTAAAAGAGTAGGTGATAATTTTATCTATTCCAAGATCAACTGCAATGATAAATCTTCCATCTGGTGTAAATCCACTAAAATGAGTATGGGCCTTTTCCTGCCTCTCGTCAGGACCAGAACCTTTGTGTTGTGAAATGGAAGAAGTAGATTGAATACTTCCATCCGGATTTAAAGAGGATGCCTCAATTGTCCCTTTATGATAGTTCGCTGATAGAACGGTATGAAGTTCCTGATTAACACCGACATAACAAGGGGGTGCTCCTTGAGAAACGTGACTATTTATAAAATTGAGTTGTCCATTTGGATTGATGGAGAAACTTGCAATACCTCCGTTTTCCCCTTCTTTTGCAACAGAATAAAGGAACCTTTTGTCATCTCCTATTGCGATATAGGTTGGATTCTCTATTTTTGCCGCAACTTTTACATCCTCAATTTTTTTTGCTTTTGTATCAAGCATAAAAGAATAAATTCCTTCACTTTTTCCGTTCGTGTATGTACCAACATAACCAATGTATTGATTCTGTTCTGCCATAAATTGAATGCCTCCAAGGGAATAAATTATTTGTTGGTTAGTCTCCAATAATAATAAAGTAAATTAATAAATATTCCAAGTAACAGCATTTCCATTTTGCTCAACAAATAATTGGTGAAAATTGATCATCATTATAGTACTCATAAAGGGAAAAATAAAAATGAAACTCTTTTGTTTTTTATTCGTATAATATCTTGTCAAAAAAATTGATAGCAAAGTTTTTTGAAAGAAAAAGAGGGGGATTATTTCTAAATGTTTAAGAAAATTATCACAGCTATATTGACCTTTACTATCATGTTTTCACCAGTAGGGAATAGCATAGTACATGATCAACAAACTGTAAGTGCTAAAGGCTACAAGTCAGGAATCAAAAAGTATAGAAGCGGAGGAAATAATCAATATCAAAAGCAAAATCCAACCTTCAATAAAAAATATAATTATTCGAAAAAAAGTAATTATAGATCCACAAGAAATCGAGGTTTTATGCGTGGTATGCTTTATGGCGGCCTTGCTGGATTTTTAATTGGTGGTCTACTGAATAGTCTAGGACCATTCGGAGCAATAGTTGGATTAGGAATTAATTTACTTGGAATTTTCGTTTTATTCCTAATCATTCGCAGAGTCCTTTCATCGATGAGACGGAATCGATATTAGGGGAGTGGATGCGGCTTTGACACTCAAAATATCAGAACAGGATATCGTGAATTCCATTTGCTTGTATATTGCAGAAAAGAAACAGATCTCTCCAGAAGATGTTGAGGTGGAATTGATGTTTGATGATGATTATGGATATTCGGCTGAGGCTTATTCCTTGGGGCGAAAACAAATTCTGATTACTCAAAACATCATTGAAGCCATTCGAATTTGGTTAGAGCATGTTCTCCATCAAGACCCTTTTTCACCAATTGAACTAATATTGGATGATGAGGAAGGGATTATTGCTATAGTTGGCTAGACTTTAGTATGAAATCAACTCCATTGAAAATACCTATCAGGAATTGGGCTAAAGTGGAGTTGTTAAATAATAAATAACCGGGCGGTTTTTGCCCGGTTTATTTTTCTTAATATCATTCCCTCACTGACCAAAGGTGAGTATTTCCTTTGACAGTTTATGTGAGGCACTTGGAACCTTTTTTGGCTCATAATTTATGATATCAGAGGAGAAAATTCGAATAAGGACTCTTCCGTGATTTGCTCTTGTTCGTATCAAAATGGGCTGGTTGTACTCATTTTGAAAGCTAAAATCGGGTCCATACCAGCTTACCGTTGCATCTCTTCCTGGTGGCACATAAGGGACGAGCTTACTGTGAGAATAGCGTTTGAGTATTTTTAGACCAGCATTATCAACTGCATTAAACAATGTGGAGGATACTTGACAAATCCCGCCACCAATCCCTTCAGAGAGCTCTCCCTTAACGATCACAGGAGCAGTTAAATATCCTTTTGCAGCTGTACGTTTTCCGACTACTTTGTTAAAAGAAAAGGTTTCACCAGGAAAAAGAACATAATTATTGATTGCGTTGGAAGCAAGAAGAATATTTTGTGACCGCGCTTCATTATTGGCATTAAAATAAGTTACATATTCACCAATTTTGTGAGAATTAATTTGTGAAATCAATTCGCTATCTACTCTTGGATAAATGGTTTGAATGGGTATCTCCATTTTTCCGCCACCCTTACCAAAATAGTAGGTCAAAAAAAGCTCATAGAATCTTTGCCTATTTAAGGTTGAACCCGCTCTTTCTTGAATAATTCGGCCCTTCTCATCTAGGCTTGCGTTAATTGGCATCTGGTAAACAATTTTTTCTAATTTATCGGCAAAACCTTTCACCATCTCTTGGTAAATAAAGGGTTGCCCCTGATAAGGTATAGAAAAAAAGTTGCGATTAACTGAAGTGATTGGCATGTTATTATGGGTGACCAATAAGTTATCATCTTCCATATTGGTAGGACTCGCCAAAAGTATAATAGCTGATAGCCATAACATTTTCATTCTATCCTTCAACCTCCTATCTCTAGTGTCTTCCAATCATTTATTTAATATGAATAAAAACATAATAGGAATTGTATAAGGTGGTGGATGCTTGAAACAAGTTTCATTCGATATTTTTTCAATTTTCAAGCAATTATGGTTGATTATGTCAATTTTGTTTAATATCATAAAACTATAAATATATTTCCTTCCTCTAGAATAAAATGTTTTAGATTGTACTAACCTGCTTCACCAATAATCGACCAGAAGGGGGAATACCTTTGATTTCATTTAAACCAACAGATGATGAAATAGCATTTGTAGAACTAGCAAAAACATTTGCTGATGAAAAATTGCGTCCAAATGCAAGATTGGTAGAAAAAGAAAAGAAAGTAGACGATCTAATCGTAAAGAATATTAACGAATTAGGGTTTACTAGTCTAGAACTTCCAAATCTTTGGGAGGGGATGGAATTACCTCTAACTTCTCAAGTACAAATTCTCGAAGCCTTAGCTTTTGGTGATCTGGCAATCGTCCAAGGATTACCTGGCATTGGAGAGGCTTCCTCATTCATACGTAATCAGCCACAAAATCCTACATTCACTACGTTAAAAGCATCTCAACAAAATGGCCATTGGCCAACAGCAGCATTTCTATATGATCAAGAAGCAAAAATAAATATTCACTTTGATGGGAATCGATATGTACTAAATGGATGTTCTAACCCA
Source organism: Bacillus massilinigeriensis (assembly GCF_900117315.1). Taxonomy (GTDB): domain Bacteria; phylum Bacillota; class Bacilli; order Bacillales; family Cytobacillaceae; genus Bacillus_BE; species Bacillus_BE massilionigeriensis. The sequence continues at coordinate 2,199,472 of NZ_LT630337.1, read as the reverse complement.
GTAAAAATGGCACAAATGGCAAAATTTCTACTAATTGCTGGAAATGATTCAAACGGAGAACCTATTATTCTTTTCCTTAAAGAAAACAATCTTGTTGGAAGGAAGAAGGAAGGAGAATATCGGCTGGGGCTATTGGCATCAGGATTTGCACGATTGAATTTTGAAAATACTGTCATTGAAGTAGATAGTATTGTAGCAAAAGGAGAATCTGCAAAAAGTCTTTTGGCTGACTCATTGACACGGATTCGAGTGATAGAGGCTGCAAAAGAGGTGGGTCTAATGTCTGCCGCATTAGCCTATGTGATCGACTATACTTCAAGCAGGAAGGCTTTTGGACAGGAGATAGCAAAATTCCAAGGTGTATCTTTTACAGCTGCACAAATGGCTATTCATACTCAGAGCGCCCGAAATCTAGTATTATATGCAGCTGATCGTGTTGATAAACAAGACGAGGATGCTAGCTTACATAGTCTATCGGCATTAAATTTTGCCCATCGTGCCTTACGTTTTGTAACTGATAATGCTGTTCAGCTTCTCGGAGGACATGGCTACGTTCAAGATCATCCAGTAGAAAAGTGGATGAGAGACGCACAAGCTCAGGTAAATATGTACGAATCGGAACAAAATTTACTCAATCAGAGTGGAGAAGAAATTTTATCACGTCTGAAGATGGAGGTCGTCTTATGATATCTTTTGAGCTTTCACCTGAACAGAAGCAATTAAAGGAAATCGTTCATTGGTTTGCAAAAAATGAAATGAGACCAATCTCTTTACTTGCCGATCAGCTAAAAATGGTACCAGATGATTGGCTTCAAAAGGTAAATAAGATGGGAATAACAGGCGGTGCTGCTTCGTTTGCAAATAGGTTAAGTAAAAGCAAGAATGAAAATATGGAAGATCAAAAAAAAGAAATGCAAGCAAATCGAATGGGAGTCATTGCCGCAGAGGAAATGGGCTGGGGTGATGCTGCTNAGGAAATCGTTCATTGGTTTGCAAAAAATGAAATGAGACCAATCTCTTTACTTGCCGATCAGCTAAAAATGGTACCAGATGATTGGCTTCAAAAGGTAAATAAGATGGGAATAACAGGCGGTGCTGCTTCGTTTGCAAATAGGTTAAGTAAAAGCAAGAATGAAAATATGGAAGATCAAAAAAAAGAAATGCAAGCAAATCGAATGGGAGTCATTGCCGCAGAGGAAATGGGCTGGGGTGATGCTGCTATCGCATTAACCCTTCCTGGACCTGGTTTAGGTGGGCCACCTGTACAATCAAGTGGTACTCCAGAACAAAAGAAACGTTTTCTGTCCATCTTTTCTAAGGATGAGGAGCCACGCTGGGGAGCTTATGCCCTGACAGAACCAGAAGCAGGTTCTGACGTGTCTGGGCTTCAAACAACTGCAGTTAAAGTTGATGGTGGTTATGTATTAAATGGTCAAAAGATTTTTATTACTAATGGAAAGCGTGCCTCATGGGTAGTTGCCTTTGCAACAATTGACAAAAGCTTAGGAAGAAGGGGCCATCGCGCATTTGTGGTTGAAAAAGGAACACCGGGATTTACGTGTTCAAGAGTTGCAGACAAAATGGGTCTTCGAGCATCTGAAACGGCCGAGCTAGTCTTTGAGGATTGCTTTGTTCCTGATGAAAATTTGCTTGGTGGTGAAGAATACTATGCTAATAAAAGCTCTGGTCCATCGGGATTTCGCGTTGCGATGAAAACGTTTGACAGCACACGTCCAATTATTGCGGGAATGGCAACGGGAATTGCCCGTGGAGCTTATGAAGAAACACTAAATATTATTAAACAGGAATTTCCAAAGCATGGGAGAAGCTATTATATTGCATCAGAATTAATGGCACAAATTCATCAGTCTATTGTAGCCGCAAGACTCCTAACATGGGAGGCAGCATGGAAGGCAGATACCGGTCAAGCAAATGCAAAGGAAGCGGCTATGTGTAAGGCCTATTCAGGTAAAATTGCAATAGAGGTTACTTCTAAATGCTTAGAATTACTTGGCTCGGCTGGATTAGAAAATAATATAGTTGAAAAGCTATACAGAGATGCAAAAATATATGATATTTTTGAAGGAACCAATCAAATTCAACAGCTAATTATTGCTCGCCACTTATATGAGCCGTATGGTATAAGAGTTTAATAGAAAAAAGCTGTCCCAACATGCCCCTGGCACATGGAGACAGCTTTTTTCTATTGGCTGTGTTAAAGTTCATTGTTGATATTAAGACATGTTGATCTACCTTTCAGGCGTGAAGACTCCTCTAAAAATGCTTTAGCATTTTTATCGTGCGATGTGATTTCAATGAAGCCTTTCAATGTCCTCTAAAAATGCTATAGCATTTTTATCGTGCGATGTGATTTCAATGAAGCCATTTCAATGTCCTCTAAAAATGCTTTAGCATTTTTATCGTGCGATGTGATTTCAGTGAAGCCTTTTCAATGTCCTCTAAAAATGCTTTAGCATTTTTATCGTGCGGAGTTTTATCAATGAGGCGATTTCAATGTCCTCTAAAAATGCTTTAGCATTTTTATCGTGCGATGTGATTTCAGTGAAGCCTTTTCAATGTCCTGCGGGAAAACGGGGAAGGGGAGACCCCGCAGGAGCGTTAGCTAGAGGTAAGCTCCCCGTCACGCCCACGAACCGAACGCGCCTGGAACGGAAATCAACATTCAAGTTTAACAGAGCCTTTCTATTAATATACCAACAATATCTCAAACCCTACCTAAATATTTCATAGGGTGATATACTAAAAAAATAAAAGCTCTTTCAACATTTGAAGGTGTTCATTTTTTATGTTTAAATGACAGAATATTTTGAGATTTAGACTAACGCACACGGGTAAATCTATAGATTTTTTTGAGAGGAGTTAAAAATGTTTCCATTTGCCGTGAATCTATCAACTATTTTTACAGAAGTACCATTCATAGAGCGATTTCAAAAGGCTAAGGAAGCTGGCTTTTCAAATGTAGAATGCCAATTTCCATATTCCTTTTCTATCCCAAGCATTAAAGAAGCTCTAGATCAGAATAATCTTTCTTTAGTTTTAATTAATCTTCCACCAGGAGAATGGGAGAGTGGGGAACGTGGTATCGCGATCTTTCCTGAAAAAATTGAACAATTTCAGAAGTCTGTTTTCGAAGGGATTGAATATGCCAAAGCATTAAATGTGCATAAGATTCATTGTATGGCAGGTATATTGCCTTCGGAAAATCAAAAAGAGATGGCAAGAAAAACATACATAAAAAATTTAAAGTTCGCTGCTGAAAAATTTGCAGAACATAATCTGACATTATTAATTGAACCCATAAATAGGGAGGATATGCCAGGATATTTTCTTACGGATATTATTGAGGCAGTTCATATAATTGAAGAGGTAGCCGAGCCAAATCTTAAACTTCAATACGATTTTTATCATATTCAAAAAATAAAAGGAAATCTTCTTTCCACTTTTGAACAGTATTTTCATTTAATTGGACATGTTCAAATTGCTGATGTTCCTGGACGGCATCAGCCAGGAACAGGTGAAATCAATTATAACCGTGTCTTCGAATTTATTTTAGAGAAACATTATCCAGGGTTTATTGGTTTAGAATACACCCCACTGGGAGAAAGTGAAGAAAGCTTTGATTGGGTACAGATAATGGGTTTTGGAGGTAATCGATCATGAAAATTGGTTTTATTGGAACTGGAGTCATGGGATCGAGAATGATTACACGTCTTTTGCAAGCTGGGTATGAGGTGAGTGTTTTCAATCGTACTCCAGAGAAAACAGAGGGATTATTAAAATTAGGGGCAAGAGGCGCTAAAGATATTGCTACACTTGCTGAGAGCTCGGAGGTTATTTGTACATGCCTTTCCATGCCAAAGGATGTATTGGATGTTTATTCTGGGCAAAATGGTATCTTGGAAAATGCACACCCTGATACGATCTGTATAGATTTTACCACTGTTGGAGTCGATACAAGCCAGGTGGTTTATGAAATTGGAAAGGAAAAGAGAATACATTTTCTGGATGCTCCAGTTAGTGGGGGACCAGAAGGAGCAGAACAAGGTTCCTTAACCATTATGGTTGGTGGAGAACGTGGATATTTTGAAAAAGTCCATCCAATCTTAAATGTGTTAGGGTCTACAGTGGAATATTTAGGTGCTAGTGGTTCCGGTAGTACGGCTAAGCTAATCAATCAATACTTGGTTGCTGTTCATTCCATTGCTGCATCTGAAGCAATGGTTGCTGGTGCAGCATTCGGTCTGGATTCAGAGCAGCTTTATCAAATCTTAAAAGTTAGCTATGGGGATAGTAGAATGCTAGAAAGACATATGGAACAATATGTATTAGACCGTAGCTTCAAGCCCGGCGGAGCATTAAAATATGTGCATAAGGATGTAGCTTTAGCCAACCAAATGTTTGAGAAAACTGGAATGGATGATTTTCTTGGTCGTTTTGCTGAAAAGTCATTCTATGAAGCAATGGGACTCGGGTTAGAGGATTTAGATATGTCAGCTGTTATTCAACCACTTGAAAAAGAATGTGGTGTTGAAGTGAGTAAAGCAAGTATAAAGCAAACAAAATAATCAGTTGCTTTATTCTATATACACATTAATTAAGTGATTTTTCTTCGTTTAATTGATATATTAGTATTGTAGTAGAACGATTATAGATTGTAATGCAAGGAGAATATACATCTTATGAAACTAGTATCATGGAATGTGAATGGCCTTCGAGCCTGCGTTCGTAAAGGGTTTTTAGATTATTTTCACGAAGTGGATGCTGATATCTTTTGTATTCAGGAGACAAAGCTTCAGGAAGGGCAAATTGATCTCGAATTAGAGGGATATTATCAATTTTGGAATTATGCTGAAAAGAAAGGCTACTCTGGAACTGCGATCTTTTCAAAGATCAAGCCTTTAACCGTTCATTACGGAGTTGGGGACAAGAATGATGAATCAGAGGGAAGAATTATCACCCTTGAGTTTGCCGACTATTACCTTGTGAATGTGTATACACCAAATTCTCAGAGGGATCTTGCGCGCCTTGACTACCGGTTGGAATGGGAGGATGAAATACGAATTTACTTGCAGAAATTGGATGAGGAAAAACCTGTTATCTTATGTGGTGACTTAAACGTTGCCCATGAGGAAATTGATTTACGTAATGCGAAATCCAATCACGGGAATTCTGGTTTCACAACAGAAGAACGTGAAAAAATGACAAGGCTTCTTTCAACAGGGTTTATTGATAGCTTCCGTCATTTTTATCCTGAGAAAGAAGGGGCCTACACTTGGTGGAGCTATATGAATAAGGTGAGAGAAAGAAACATCGGGTGGAGAATTGATTATTTTATCTTATCAAAGAGATTTACCCCAAAACTAGCTGATGCAGAAATTCATGCTGAGGTTTTAGGTAGTGACCATTGTCCGGTGGCATTAATAGTAAAATAAAAAAAGCTCGCTTTAACCAATTGCTTGGCTTAAAGCGAGCCTTTTTTATTAAAGCAAATTTAATGAATTTTGAATCCAACATTCGAATGGGCAGTCGTGTAAAAGGTGAAATTTCTGTTATCATATTGGATTTGGTCTTCAGTTAGTCTTCGTATATTTATTTTCCGATAATCATTATATCTCAAAAATAATATATAATTGGATGTTGGAAATTGATTTAGAATATCTAAGCTAATTACAACCTTCCCATTCCCATTTTCATTGACTATAACTGGAAATGAAAATTCTCTTGTGATTTCATCACGATCTCTCAATAATACATCAGTAATATCTCCAACATAATCACCATATACATCGAATTCTAAATGATAATGCCCGTTTTCAAAGTATCCGGTTTTATAGATGGCAAACATCGGCATACGAATGAGCTTCTGATCCCCATCTAAAACGGGGCTAACCATGTAGGGTAATTTGTCTCTGATGACAAATTTTTTAATTTTATCGTTTTTGTTCCACTGATAAAGATCAGCAATTTTATTTGTCTTTCCTTCTTTTATTAAATCATAGGCTACCCTGTTAATCGGTTCAAAGAAATTTTCGGAAAACTCGTATCTTAAGTCTTCGGTAGTTTTTAAGACCTCCTTAAACTTTTGAAAGTATAACTCCTTTAGTTTTGTTTTGTGAAAATGATTTGTATTAAATAGCCTTCGGATGGAATCAAATTCATATAAGCGATTGAGAATGACTTTTTCTTTATCAATATCTAGGTTTTTACTTTTTACATACTCAATCACTTTAAGATTGCTATCTGTTTTTTCCATGATATTCGTTTGCTTAGTTAAAGAGTGATTATTATCATCTAGTCGATTTAAATAGTAAATGACCTTAGTTGTTGTAGAGATGGTCTCACAATGGATTAGTACGTCAATGAAGAATTGTTTATCTTCAGCAAACTTCATTTCTGGAAATGTAATATGATTTTCTTTGATAATGGATGACTTTATCATCCGTGAACGTGGCCCCAAATGCTGAAAAATATGAGGAATTGAATAAGGTGATACGTTTCTTCTCTCCTTGCAGGATTCATGTTCACCAACGATTTTTCGACTGCTATTTTTGACCTCTATTGTTTTCCCTACGACATAATCATCTCCAGATTCCTCCATAATGTCATACAAGGTTTTAATTCCTTCCTCGTGAAGCCAATCATCTGCATCAAGAAAGGTAAGATATTTCGCTCTGGAGAGTTGAATTCCAAGGTTTCTCGGTTGAGCAGGTGTTCCTGTATTATCCTTTAAAAATACAACAATGATATTTTCGTACCGATCAGCATATTCAAGTAATATTTCTCTAGAGGAGTCGGTTGAACCATCATCAACAAGAATATATTCTATGTTTGAAAACCCGATGGACTGGTTTATGACAGAATCTATGGTCTTATGAAGCTTATCTGCGGCATTATAGACGGGGGTGATAACCGAAACTAATGGGACTTTTCTATTTTCATTTTCCATTGTCTCATTTTTTATATAATAGCCTTCCGAGTTATAATCAAAGTTGACCAGACTCTTTGAATTCTTTTTTTTCGTGAAAATTTTTAGATTAAACATGAACATTACCCCAATTTTCTCTATACTCTTTCTGTATGTACATTTATTGCCTATTTTTGTGATTTTTATTAGTAATTTATAGGATATTTCAAAATCTTATTAAGGTTTTTAAATAAAAAGTCCTGCTTAGGACTAAGCAAGACTGATTAGTGTGGAAATTTTATACGATCTATGACTTCTGGAAAGTCAATGAGTGGGTTTCTATTTCCTTGAATTTGATAAATTGCTTGATTCCTATGTCTTTCATAAAGAGAGACAGGAAATTTCTTATGCCACTGAATTAGAAGGGGGATTTTAACTTGAACTCTAAATGACTTTCTTATTGATCTTGGATAACGTAACAGAAAATACAACATTGCTCTTGCGACGGCTCCTTTTCCGTTTTCAGGCTCAAATCTTCCTTCGTTGGTAATTCCGCAATGATTACGGATTTTTTCTTGCTCTGACTCCGGATTGTAAAATTGGAAATCGTCATAAGGAAAATTGGAGCGGGCAATATTACATTCTGGTTGGCAAACAAAAAGGTGGTGTAAATCGCCCTTCATTGGTTCAAGACCTCCAAACCATGATTGGGGAACAATATGCTCAGTATTCAGCTTAAGTTTCCATTCAATTGCTTTGAGCTCTTTGACTAAGTCATACTCCTTTTTATTAATCTTATGTAGGCATCTTTGAAACTCCTCAAACCTTTCGCCAATGGTTACATAATCCTCAAGAATCATTGATTTAGGATCCTTTGTTTCCCCAGTATAAATACTTTTAACCGTTCCATCTGGATGCAAATCAACCCAAGTATATAAATATAGGTCCTTACTAATGAAATAAGGTACACGATTTTTATGAGTTCTATTAAGCAAATCTTGAATTTGATAAAATAGTGGGCTTTCGATACTTTGATCGATGGATATCGATTGATAATATGAGCGTACATCTAATAAATCCTGTTTCTTATTATAGTAGAGGACCTCATCTTCATGAATTTTTCGCCTATTTTCTCTTAATAGGGTTAATTGTTTATTTAAATTTAATAATTCAGAAGAATTTTCCCACAAGCTTGTCACGTTTTTTCTCTTTTTTGCCATCGTTGGTTCTCCTCAGATCAATCATTCTTTAGTCTAAAATCATGATTATTTTCATTATATCAAAATATATATAAGATCTGCCTATAGCCTAAATATTTAGGCGATGTTGGTACTTGAAGCCTCATTGATGCTTTTTTCTTTTGGTAAACAAATGCTTAAAATAGAAGCGAATCCGAGTAATAATGCAGCTGCAAAAAATGAACTTGTATAGCTTCCAGATTGATCAAATAAAACACCAGGTAAATATGAACCGAGGGCAGAGCCTAATTGGTGACTCATAAAAAGAAACCCAGTAATCACCCCAAGAGATGGACCATCATAGTAGCTTGAAAGGAGTTTAATTGTTGGTGCAACAACCGCAAAATCAACTATTCCAAAGGAAATCGAAAATACATAAAGTAGCCAAGGATATTCTAATAACAGGGAAAGTCCGTTTATATTCAAAGTGAATAAAAGCAGAAAAACAATGGATATCCCTCTCAGAAAATAAATGGCCGAAATCAATAATCGATTATTCCAACGATCTGCTATAAACCCTGAAACAACTGTACCTCCTGTATTAAATAATGCCAGAAGACTAACAGTAAGCCCTGTTACACCTACAGAAAAACCACATGTTTGAGCAAATGGAACTAAATGGGTATCCATCAACCCCGTCGTAGTAACCCCGCAAATGAAATAAGGAATAATCAAAAACCAAAAGGAACGTTCCTTAAAAAATCTCTTTCTCGAGCTATGTTGGACCATATGATGACCTTTGTTATCCATATTCTTATCTACCATTTCTTCCTCTCCCAAGGCTTTAACCCCTTGATCTGCTGGGGTGGATTTAAGAAAGAGCAGGAGAATAGGGGATATGAACAATAGTAAGAAGGCACCTAGGTATAGAACAGAATGCTTCCAACCAAATTGTTCGATTAAAAACAAAGAGCTTGACACCATGACCATTTGACCTGCACCAAAACCAGCCTCCACTAGTCCTAATGCGAACCCTTGTTTTTTCTTGAACCATTTTGTTACTATCAAGGATGCTGTCACACCCGATGCCCCGCCAAATCCAAGCGAAGAGATCACTCCATATAGGAAAAAAAGGTGCCATATACGAGTGGCAAAGTAAGTAGAAATAGTACAAGCTCCCAATAAAATCATACTTGTAACAAATATTTTTTTGACTCCAAATTTGTCAATCATATTTCCAACTATCGGCTGTGAAATGGCAAATATGATGTAACTAACAAGAGAAATGGACGAAACAGTACCCCTTGAAACAGAAAAGTCATCCTCCCACGGTGACATAAAAGCACCAAAGGACAGTCTCAATCCTTGTGCGGCAAGTACTCCTAGGAAAGTAACTGCAAGGATTATCCAGCTATAATGTATTCTTTTCATCAGTTCTTTCCTCACATTCGTTTGTTCTATCTATATATCATAAAATTATTTTTTGAAAATTGGTAGTATTTTAAATGAATGGTACAAAGTACAGATATCATGATTAGGAATACTTGGTTATGTGTTAATTTCATTAAGACCTTTATTGTGACTATGCTTTGAGGATAGTAATGATCGGTGAAGGAGTTTATGCTTTTCTGTTTGGAAAAATAATTTAACTTGATATGGTCAATATTAATTATAGGAAAAAGAACAAATCAGTTAAGGGGACAAAAGAAATAAGGGGAATAAGTCATGACATTAACTCCAGAACAGCGAATCGAATTACACGGATTCAATAATTTAACTAAAACATTAAGCTTTAATATGTATGATATTTGTTATACAAGGACTCGTGAGGAACGGGAGGCATATATTGATTATATTGATGAACAATATAATGCTGAGCGTTTAACCAACATTTTGAATAATGTGGCGGATATTATTGGGGCCCATATTTTGAATGTTGCTAAACAGGATTACGTTCCTCAAGGTGCAAGTGTCACCATGCTGGTTTCAGAAGGCCCAGTGGTTGAGGTACCATCAGAATCATATGAAGAGTCACCTGGTCCATTACCGGGTTCAGTCGTAGTGCAGCTTGATAAAAGCCATGTGACTGTTCATACTTATCCAGAATATCATCCGGATGAGGGTATTAGTACCTTTAGGGCAGACATCGATGTTTCGACCTGTGGTGAAATTTCCCCATTAAAGGCACTCAATTTTTTGATTCATTCTTTTGATGCTGATATCATGACTATCGATTATCGTGTAAGGGGTTTTACACGTGATATCAGAGGGAGAAAGCTATTTATCGATCATGAAATAAGCTCAATCCAAAACTATATTCCGGATGAAGAAATTGAAAGGTATGATATGATTGACGTTAATATCTATCAGGAACATATCTTTCATACAAAATGTAAGCTGAAGAAGTTTGATTTAAACAATTACTTGTTTGGCTATACAAAAGAAAAGCTCGATCCAACGGAAGAAAAGGAAATTACCGAGCGCTTAAAAACTGAAATGGATGAAATATTTTATGGCAAAAATATCGAAGGCGACCGTTCTTTTTAGTGAAGACGGTCGTTTTTGTTTGGAAATTGATTAAAAAAGTGAATTCCATCATTATTCCCCATTGGTTGATTTTTTTATGAAAATGATAACAAAAAAAGGAAATGTCATAATTTGTATGGAATAGAGTATATAGCTAGTAGCAAAAGTCATTTTAAAAGGGGGAATAAATAATTGAAACCGATTACAGCAGGTGAATTGCTTTGGCAGCCAACAGAAGAACAGATAAAAAATACAAATTTAACAAGCTATATGCAATGGTTAAGTGAAAAAAAAGGAGTTACTGTACATAATTACCAGGAGCTATGGCAATGGTCAGTGGATGAATTAGAGAACTTTTGGGAGTCTATCTGGCAGTATTGTGGTGTTCAAGCATCAAAAGGCTATGAATCTGTTTTAAATAAACGTGAAATGCCTGGTGCTAAGTGGTTCAAAGGTTCGAGGCTAAATTATGCAGAGAATGTGTTTAAAAACTTTCAAGATGAGAAAACGGCCATCTATTTCCGATCTGAGCGTTTAGCGAAGCGGGAGATTAGTTGGAAGGAGTTAAGGGATAAAACTGCATCTGTTGCAGGTGCTTTAAAAGATCTTGGTGTCAAACCAGGTGATCGCGTTGTGGCATACATGCCAAACATTCCAGAAACTGTTTTTGCATTCCTTGCATGTGCAAGTATAGGAGCTATTTGGTCCAGTTGTTCACCTGATTTTGGGGTAAGGAGTATAGTGGACCGTTTTAAACAAATCGAGCCCGTTGTCTTATTTGCCATCGATGGCTATCAGTATAATGGGAAGAAGTTCGATTGTCTCACAACCATATCTAAGCTTCAAGAGGAATTACCCACAGTCAAACAAACGATTTTAATCCCATACTTAGAGCATGAAGAAACTAGTGACATACTTCAAAATATGACCACATGGAATTCCATCTTAAATTACTCCAAAGAAATAACCTATGAACAACTACCTTTCGATCATCCATTATGGATTCTATACTCTTCTGGAACGACAGGATTACCAAAACCAATTGTACAAGGTCATGGAGGTATTCTTTTAGAACATCTTAAAGTGGTCAGGCTTCAGCAAGATTTTTCTGAAGAAGATGTATTTTTCTGGTTTACTACTACAGGGTGGATGATGTGGAATTTTCTCCTTGGCGGTTTCCTTGCTGGTGCAACCATTGTTTTGTATGATGGAAGCCCAGGTTATCCGGATATGGACTCTTTATGGGGTCTAATAGAAGAATCGGGTACCACCTTTTTTGGAACAAGTGCAGGATATATTAGTTCCTGTGTTAAAGCGGGTATTAAACCGAAGGAAAAATTTAACCTAAGCCATTTAAAAGGGATTGGCTCAACCGGCTCTCCATTAACAGCTGAGGGATTTTCATGGGTATATGAAAATGTAAAAAATGATTTATGGCTTGTATCAACGAGTGGGGGAACCGATGTTTGTACAGCCTTTGTTGGCGGCTCTTCAATTTTACCTGTCAGGGCGGGAGAGCTTCAGGCGAGGGCACTTGGAGCAAATGTTCAGTCCTTTGACGAAAACGGGAATCCACTCATCGATGAGGTTGGAGAATTAGTTATCACAAGTCCGATGCCGTCAATGCCACTATTTTTCTGGAATGATCATAATAATAAAAGATATTTAGAAAGTTATTTTGACACCTATCCAGGAATTTGGAGACATGGCGATTGGATTAAGATTGATGAGAAGGGAAGTAGTATTATTTACGGTCGCTCAGATTCAACAATCAATCGTCAGGGAGTTCGATTAGGTACAAGTGAAATCTATCGTGTCGTTGAAGGCGTTGAGGAAGTCATTGAGAGTTTAGTGATTGATTTAGAATTGCTTGGTAGAACATCATTCATGCCATTGTTCATAGTCCTGCAGCAAGGTACTGTGTTGGATGAGAGCCTTCAAACGAAAATTAAGAATGAAATTCGTACAAAAATATCTCCTCGCTTTGTTCCAGATAAAATCTATGAAGTAGAAGAAATTCCGAAAACCATTAGTGGGAAAAAGCTGGAGGTTCCAATTAGAAAAATACTATTGGGATTTGAGCCAGAAAAAGTAGCCAATCCAGACTCATTGGCCAATCCAAATTCACTTGTCTTTTATAAGGAGCTAGCAGAAGTATTGAAGGATAGAAATTGAAGAATTATTATTTACCCATTTTCGTGATGGGTAATTTTTTTTTGGTGATATTAGAAAATGGGGAACAATAAAGGTGTAGGGATAAATTTGATGAGGTGAAAAAATGATGGAACAAAATATGCATTATGGAGATGATTATAAATTTATTCCGGCAACTTCTATTGCTAGCGGATTAGGACAACAGGTATTGCCAGATGTTTATTGTCACACCATTCAAATCGTTAATATTTGCCTAATTGGAAATTCAGACAGCTTTGTGTTAATCGATGCCGGAATGCCTGGATCAGAAAACAAAATCATCACATTGATCGAGGATCGTTTTGGGAAAGAGGCAAAACCAAAAGCGATAGTCTTAACTCACGGTCATTTTGATCATGTGGGAGCGATTATTGAGTTGGTGAATCATTGGCAAGTACCTGTATTTTCACACGAATTTGAAATGCCATATTTAACAGGAGTAAAAGGCTATCCAACACCAGATAGCACTGTGGAAGGTGGCCTTGTAGCCAAAATGTCTCCCATGTTTCCTAATGAACCAATTAATCTTGGTCAACATGTAGAGAAACTACCATCTGATAAATCCATTCCATTTATGGAAGGGTGGCGGTGGATTCATACGCCTGGTCATGCTCCAGGTCATGTATCATTTTTTCGAGAGGCTGATGGAGCCCTTATTGTAGGAGATGCTTTTGTCACCGTTAGACAGGATTCCCTCTATAAGGTCTTTACTCAAGAATTAGAAATTAGCGGTCCGCCGCGATACTTAACGACCGATTGGAAAGCGGCAAAGAGATCGGTTGAGAAATTAGAAGCATTACATCCATCCGTTGCCGTTGTCGGCCATGGAATGCCACTATCGGGTGAAGATTTGACAAAGGGCTTGCAGAAATTAGTGACTGAATTTGATCAAATAGCGATACCTGATTATGGGCGATATGTGGATGATGAAATAAATTAAAAAGAATGGAAGGTAAAGGGCGTATTCAAATAGAAGCGTCCTATTTTTTTTACCAAAATTCATGTATCATATATTAACAAAAAAAGGATTCGGATTCATGAAAGGTTACAAATCCAAGGAATTTTTATCAATATACAAGGTAGGTTCATAATGACTTCAACATTAACTTTTATTAAACGATGGCAAAAAGCCCTTCAAATAGAAATCTCTCATTTGAAAAAATTTGGAGGAACCCATTATCTTATGAAGAATGGGCGACTCCTTCCCAATCAATCTCCTTATACGTATTATTTTGAAACACAGCAAAATGTTAGAGTACCAATAGGCTCTAGTGTTCGAGTCCAATGGGGATCGATTAAGGTGGAAGGGAGAATCCTCTCTGCTGAAGGTCAAGGAGTGATTGTCATGATTGAACAGTCAATGGGCGACTTGGTGGAAGAGGCATCTTTAATGCATGATCCTTGGGAACTGCTTGATTTGTTAATTGATCGGTTGGAAGAAATAAAAAAAAGTAAAAGAAAAAGAGGAAGAATCAAGAACCTAATGAATCCTGAGATGGAAGCGAAGCATCCAACTGAGAAGATAAAATCCAATGTACATGAATTAGTTCTTCGGTCAAAATATAACCCTGTCACTTATGTGTGGGGACCACCGGGAACTGGAAAAACCTATACCTTAGCAAGAGTGGCTGCTAATAAATATATAAAAGGGAAAAGAGTATTGATTCTCTCTCATAGCAATCAGGCAGTCGATGTATTAATGTCTGAAACTAAGATATTCATTGAAAAAAAGGGGAAATTTCAAGAGGGGGACCTCCTTCGTTACGGATCTCAAATGGGGGAAATTATTCTTAAGCACGAATCATTAACAGCTAACCAATTACTAAAAAGGAATTTTCCTGAGCTTGCCGATAAAAATGACCAACTCGCAGAAGAACGTAGATTACTTCAAAAGGACTTATCACGATCCTTTAGTATGCGCGATTCAGAACAATTACTGCAAATTGAAACAAAGCTAGCAAGAATAATGGAAAAAATTCGCCAAAAGGAAATACAATTTGTCAAGGATGCTCAAGTTGTTGGTACGACCTTAGCCAAGGCAGCGGGTGACCCGGCGATTTATGAAAGTAATTTTGACCTTGTTATCCTAGATGAAGCGAGTATGGCGTTTGTTCCACAAGCAGCCTTTGCCGCATCATTGGCAAGGAGGGTGATAATTTGTGGCGACTTTAAACAGCTACCACCAATAGCAAACTCAAACCATCTACTTGTAAACGAATGGCTGAAGGAGGATATTTTTCACCATGCAGGTATGGCTGAATGGGTAAAAAGAGGTGAGCTTCATCCGCATTTATTTCTTCTTAAGGAACAGCGGAGGATGCATCCAGATATCTCGTCATTTACGAATAAATATATTTATCATTCCTTTGTAAAAGATCACAAAAGTGTAAGAGAGCTTAGGAAAGAAATTGCAGCTAAGTCCCCCTTCCCACAACGTGCTGCTGTTCTTCTCGACACAAGTTATATGGGAAACTATTGTTTTACCGGTCCTAACAATGGTTCGAGAATGAACCCATGGCAATTACTTCTTGCCTTTCAATGCATACACGAGGCTTATCTTTCTGGAAATCGCTCCATCGGATATGTTACACCTTATCGTGCCCAAGCAACTTTTATGGAAAAATTATTAGCTGACCTGTATGAAAAGGAATTAAAAACTGCGGACATCATCGCTGCAACTGTTCACCGTTTTCAAGGAAGTGAAAGGGATGTGATGATTTTTGACACAGTCGATAGCTATCCGATAGAAAGAGCGGGAATGCTTTTAACAGGGAAAGAAAGTGAAAGGCTGATTAATGTAGCTATAACAAGAACGAAAGGAAAATTCATCCATATAAGCAATCGATCCTTTATCCACCAGCATGTCTTCCCATCAAAAACCTTGCGGAAATTAATTGATCATCAACAGCAAATGGACCAATTGATCGCATCACAAGAAATAGGAAGATGGATAAAAAATCAGCATCCTCGGCTTCGATGGATGCATGCTCGAAGAAATGAGCCTATCGTAAATGATATTCAATCAGCTAATAAGGAGATTGTGATTTCCATAGGGAATGATAGGGACCTTCCAATGGAATGGATTCATGCGTTGAATCAAAGGAATAAAAGGGTAAGGCTAACTTTGATTTCTTCGAAAAATGTAGAAGCCCTACAGCTTAATGATTTCATTGAACAAGCTTTTCCTTTTCCGTTTGTATGTATAGACCATGAAATCTTGTGGTTAGGTGTTCCATTAAATGAACATAGTTCAATACGCCCACCCTATGTAACAGTAAGATTAGACTCTACAGTAGTTACTGAGTACTTTCTGTCACAAATTCAAAAATAATTTGATCCTGCAGAGTGGAGAAATGTAAAAATTTTCCCACTCTTTTTCCTCAAATCATGATAGTATCAATGATAAAGATAAATCAGAATTGAGAAAAGGGGAGTTTCGTGGAGATTATCAAATTGTTAAACCTTGCCATTAGGTTTTGCTTAGAATTATGTGCTTTGGGAATCATGGGTTATTGGGGTTTTACAACAGGTAAAGGTACCATGTTCAAAATACTATTTGGGTTGGGGGCGCCATCGATAATTGCCTTAGCTTGGGGAACATTCGGCTCACCGAAGGCACCCATCCCTTTCCAATTACCATGGAATTACCTACTAGAATTAATCGTATTTGGATTACCGGTCATCGCCTTACTATTTATCGGTAAATCTACATTAGCATTGTACTATGGAATCATTGTCATCCTTAATCGAATTTTAATGTTTGTTTGGAATCAATAATAAGAAAAGAGAATGACCATCTCCTCTGAGGTGGTCATTCCATTTGAAATAATCAGTTTCCTTGTTTTAAGTTGGTTAAAATGTTAATAGCAAATAATATAATGGCAAGTACTAAAACCGTTCCACCTGCGGCTACAGCTGGAACTAATGATTCATTTCCTTGAACAACAAAAGCTAATCCAAGCATCATAATTGGAAGGGAAATATTGTGGAGCCAAAAGTGGGTTTTTGCCAGAACTGTTAAAGCAAGATGTGGAAAAAGATGATATAAAATACCGGCTAGAGTTAATGCTGTCCATCCTAATAAATTAATGTGTACATGGACCGGAGTCAAGGTGTAAGAGTGGGCAATAGACATATACAATCCAATACAAACCCCAATGGTAAAATAACAAACAGAGATTTTAATGAGGCGAATACCCATATAGTGTCACCTCCTTATAAAGGAATGATTTCATAATACTATATGCATAATTCTTATGTAGGAATGACTCATTTTTAAATAAATAGAGGGAAATTTTAAATGTAGGTTGAACAGTCACCACATATAGTAATATAAATTTGTGTGTGAGATATTGAAAGAATATTTATTATCTTTAAAATATTTTTCTACAAAAAATTTGTAATATTGCCAAGATATAGTTAAGCCATTACAATAAAAAGAGGTACTAAGTCCTAAGAAACATGGAGGATGTTCTTATGGAGTTGCTGAATGGTCTACTAATCAATCTTCTTTTTATTCTTATTTTAATATTACTTGCTAATATGCTTTTATGGACGAAATACAAGATCTTCCGATTTCCTAATCAAAAGTGGATCATTTTTTTTGTAGCAGCATTATCAATTGTTTTATGTTTACTTTTATCAGTGCCAATGGGAGAGGGGTATAGATACGATTTAAGATTTATTCCTTTTCTCTTAGGTGCTATTTATGCCGGTAAGAGGGTTACAATTGGATTAGCTGGCTTTCTCCTTACTACTCGCTATTTACTAGGCGGTGATGGTTTTTGGGTATCATTGGTCTTAACTACTATTGCAGCGGTACTGATCATCTATATTAGGCCTTTATTTTTAAAGAGATCGACAAAAACAAAGGTAATGATTGTAACAAGTTCTTCCTTTGTCTATTCTCTTTTTGGTTATTTGGTACCTTCTTTGTTCTATCCATTTTCGAGTATCAAAAATTATTTGATTTATGCTTTTGTCCTTACTATTTCAACTTTTTTTGTATCCTACCTTTTAGAAATTCTTCGAGCTACTCATGTTTTACAATTAGAAGCAATTAAATATGAAAAGATGGAAATCGTCAGCCATCTTGCGGCTAGTATCAGTCATGAGGTACGAAACCCACTTACAACCGTTATTGGATTTCTGCAGCTTATTCATGAACACAAAAAGACGGATGAAGATTGTAAAGCATACGCGAAGTACGCAATAGAAGAGGCAAATCGCGCATCAGAAATCATTAATGACTATTTAACATTTGCTAAACCTCATTCAGAGAAAAGACTTTTGATGAATATTGAAAATGAAGTAAATAAATGTGCTGAGATTCTTCGACCACTTACGATAAAAGAAAATATCCATGTTGAAAAGAATTTCTTTCATAAGGGAAAAATAAACGGTGATCCCCACAAATTTCATCAGGTATTATTGAATATTTTTAAAAATGGAATTGAAGCAATGCCGAATGGGGGAAAGCTGTCCATTATAACAACGGAAGAAAAGGGGCTCATCCACATACGGATTACAGATACAGGTCATGGAATGAAGGAAGAACATATTGCAAGATTGGGAGAGCCTTATTTTTCTCTAAAGGAACAAAAAGGCACAGGTCTTGGAATGATGGTTGTCTATAAAATTGTTGATAGCATGAAAGGGTCAGTTTGTGTTTCAAGTAAATTGAATATCGGTACATCAATCACCCTGACATTTCCGAGTATTAAGTAATAATTCTTTTAATGAAACCGTCGACCACAAAAGAATGATGTTTTTAGCTTCATGGCACGATACATGATGATTGCGTTTCTACCCATTTGTGTACGAGGATTCATCTTTGGTTTTAAACAATTCATAAATTCAAAATCACATTTACAAGAAGAACGGCCTCTCTTAAGACATTGATCATGTCGCATGCAGCAAGTATCTACTTCATTAATCGGTCTTCCAGGCCCACTACATCCAGGTCCACACCATTTGTATCCAGGAAAAATACAAAGTGAAAATGGGTTTCTATTTTGCCTTTTTTCTAACATCACACACATCCTATTCATTTTTTATGATAATTTATGCTTGAAGAAAATAGATGATTTGGCAGAAACACTAATCATCCAAAATTTGGACAGATAAAAAATCCCTTAATCTATGAAACGATTTATTATCACTTATGCTATGATAGGAATAAGAAAATAGAAAAAGGTGGATTTTCATGGAGCAACGTTCACTTATCTTGCTTGGTTTGCTCATGTCAGAAAGTCAGCACGGATATCAATTAAATGACTTTATTGAGAAGAATCTTAGTACCATGACCAATATGAAAAAACCAACCGCATATGCCACTTTAGAGAAGCTTTGTAATGAAGGCTATATTGAGGTTCAGGTTGAACAAGAAGGAAACAGACCACCTCGTAAGGTCTTCTCGATTAATGAAGAAGGAAAACAATACTTCTATACCTTATTAATATCAAATTTATCTTCCGCTGAAAATGTGAATTTTCAAGGGGATATTGGACTCATGTTTTTGGACCATCTCCCAATTAATAAAGCAATAGAAGCCTTAGAGGAACGACTAAATCAAACAATGGACATAGTAATGATGCTAGAAGAGACACCAAGCCATGGTAAAGGGACTGGAATTGATATTGCCATTGAACATAAGATTACTATGCTCAAAGCTGAGGTATCCTTTATTGAGAAAACCGTGGAGAAGCTTCATTTAAAAAAGCAAGGAAATATTGATACTATCTGATTCATAAAGGCTGTCCATAAGATCTTTGAATCTTCTGGACAGCCTTTTGTTATGCTTCATAAATAGTTTAATATTCGGAAAAATAAATTCGTATTTGATTGACTACCAATCTAGCAAACTATATAATCTTGTTAAATAGTCAGATGTGACTAATCAAAATACAAATATAAGGAGTGCCAAACATGTTTCTTGCTTTAAAAGAACTAAAACATGGAAAACTGCGCTTTTTCATGATTGGAGTCATTTTAATCCTTATCGCATGGCTTGTTTTTATTTTATCGGGATTAGGTAATGGACTTTCTACACTAAGTGCGGCAGCATTCAAAAATATGGATGCAGAATATGTAGTATTTGAGGAAGGGTCAAGAGCTTCAATGAGTCGTTCTTTACTTTCTGAATCACTAGTAGATGACTTGGAAAAGCAACCAAATGTTCAAGCTGCATCACCAATGGGAAGTGCAATGGGAGTCATTTTAAAAGAAAACTCTTCAAAGGATAAGGACAAAGTAGACATTGCCATTTTAGGAGTAAGACCAGGAAGTTTTCTTGAGCCCAAGGTGATGGATGGTGCTTCACTTTCAGAAGATAAACCATTAGAAGTGATTGCCAATCATACGTTAAAGGATAAAGGGTTTAAGATAGGTGATACCCTTATTCTAGAAGGATCAATTGAAAAAATGAAGATAGTCGGATTTGTTGAAAACCAAACCTATAACCATTTACCAGCTATTTTTACAACATTAGATAAGTGGCGTTCGATTAATTATGCTGCTCCAGGATCAAATAAAGGGGTTAATGACCCAGTGAACGGGATTATGCTCCAAGGTGAAAAGATTGATGCAAACGAAATAAATAAATCTATTTCTTCCATCGATACAGTAACTAAAGCCAAAGCTGTTCAAGGAATGCCAGGATATAAGGAAGAGAACGGAACCATTATGATGATGCTTGCCTTTCTACTGGCCATTTCTGCTTTTGTATTAGGTGTGTTTTTCTATGTATTAACGCTGCAAAAAACAAATCAATTTGGAATTTTAAAGGCAATGGGTGCAAGCAATGGCTTTTTAGGTAGAACCATCGTTGCTCAGGTATTTACCTTATCACTTGTTAGCATATTAATTGGCATTCTCTTCACATATGGGACAGCCCTCATTCTCCCAAAGGATATGCCATTTACACTCGACATAAAACTTGTCTTAATATACGGATTAATTTTATTAGTGATTTCTGTTCTCAGCTCTCTTTTATCTGTTAGGAAAATTACAAAGATTGATCCACTACAAGCAATCGGGAGGGTAGAGTAATGTCAGGAATACAGTTGAAGTCTGTTTCGAAATTCTATCAAGAAGGAGATAGTAGAATTGTTGCTTTAAACAAAGTATCTCTTTCAGCAGAGCCGGGAGAATTCATTGCGGTTATTGGTCCATCTGGGTCTGGGAAGAGCACGTTCCTATCCATTGCAGGTGCATTGCTTAAGGCCTCCGAAGGCGAAGTGATATTGAATGGGAAAGAAATTTCACAACTTAAATCAAAAGAGCTTTCAAAGATAAGACTCCAAGAAATTGGATTTGTTCTTCAAACCTCAAACCTAGTTCCTTACTTAAATGTACTGGATCAGCTACTTGTGGTTAAGAAAATGAAGGGTAGGATTACTCAGGAAGATGAACTATTTGCAAAGCAATTGCTTACTGAGCTTGGTTTAGGGGGAAAATTGAAAAAATATCCAAATGAGCTATCAGGTGGTGAGCGTCAACGAACTGCAATCGCTCGTGCCTTTATGAATAATCCTAGTGTTATCTTAGCGGATGAACCCACTGCAAGCCTAGATACGAAAAGGGCACATGAAGTGGTTCAGCTAATTTCTAAAGAGGTAAAGGCTAGAAATAAAGCAGCCATCATGGTAACCCATGATGAAAGGATGCTTGAATACTGTAACAAGGTTTACCATATGGAAGATGGGTGTTTAACAGAAATCCAAAGGGAGTAATTAGCCTTTCTAAATTTAAAAAGGGGAAGGAGGATGAGAATGTCCAGGTCTATATCCTCCTTTTCTGTTTCGTTTGGTTATGGTTTGGAAACCTTCACATTTTTAAATAAAAACTCTGTGGTTGCTTTGTTCCGTGTTAATAACATTACATCGATTTGTTTTGTGGTTGGACTAAGCAATGCATCCAGCTTCAGTGGTTGCCAATCATCCGTTAAACGGATAGGCTGTGAAGCGGTTTCTTTAATAAAAGTGCCTCTCGCATCCGTCTCTTCTATTTTTATAAAAACCTCTTCTGTTCCTTTTAAATCTAATTCAACAGACACTTTTTGACCTCCTTGGATATTTGCAGGTGTAAAAACAATGCCTTCATTTTCCTTCTTTCCTTGAGTCTTAACAGTATAAGAAGTGCCATCACTTGATGGTGATACTTCCGCCCCTACACCAAAAAATGTATACTCAGGCTTCTCCGCTGCGGTTGCATGTAAACCTGAGAAGAGAAACATCAGACATAGACTTATCCAAATAGTGAATTGTTTTTTCATTTTGCGATCCTCCCTGAAATATTACTTCATTCCTAAAACAGAATTTAATTTAGTTATGGTTTGTGGACCGGCAATTCCATCTGCTTTTAACTTGTATTTCTTTTGAAAATTGATAACAGCGGTTTTTGTTGTTGAGTCAAACTTTCCATTTGCCGTCTTTTTATAATGACCGGTTTTTCTTAATTTGTTTTGTAAATCTGTTACAGCTGTTCCTTTTGAGCCGTACTTTAAAGTCGGGATGGGTATTGGCTTGGATTTAAGTTGGGAATACAATACCCAACCAGTTGTACTTTTGTTTTGAACCTTTACCCATTTTGCTCCTTTTTTGTCTGTATATTCTTGTGTGATTTTCACCTCATCCTTGGTAGATAGATATTTGACAATCTTATTTGTCGATGAGGTACCACTTCTCATTGCTGTTTTACTAGCCTTTGGCACCATTATTTTTCCAACTAGAGTTTCTTTTTTAACAGTTGGGGTTGTCACTGTTTTTGGTGCTGGTGCTGGTGTAGGTGCTGGAGTAGTTTTTGTGGCGACGGTTGTCGGAGGCTTGACCGGAACTGGCTCCACCTTTGTTTCATTTGTTGCTGTTGGTGCTGTGACTGGTGTTTGTGTTGGAGAAGGGACAACATATAGGACCTGTCCAACATAAATCATGTCACTTGAAAGATAGTTGTATTGCTTAAGTTGAGTTGTAGTTAATCCAAATTGAGTGGCGATTTTCCAAAGGGTATCTCCAGATTTTACAGTATAAGTCGGATACAGTGTTTTTGCATCCTCTTGCTCGTTAACTGGAAGAGTTGCCTCCTTAGTAGGCGTGGACCCTCCGTGGGTAGTCATCCACACCTTATAATCCTCCCAAATCACAGGATTTTCTTGCCCTAAACTCCAGCTGCCTGTACCCTTAATATTGTATTTGTGGACTAAATCAATCTTAGCTTTAATCGATTCACTATTTTCAAACCAAATATGATAGGTTCCTGGTCCCAATGTTTTTCCTGCGATAACAGTGGTAGGATCCCCATCCTTAATAGTAATCGTAGCTTTTGGCGACTTTGATTTTTCATCAAAAACTACTGTTCCTCCATATTTCGCCAACATTTCATCGACTCTACGATTGGAAATCCCATCCCCACCAGTTGCTGCTCCTTCTTTCCAATACCTCCCGTAAAAGGGAAGTCCCAATACAATTTTCTCCTTCGGTACTCCTTGGTTAATGGCATACTGGATTGAACGTTCCACCCAGGGATAACTTGCAACTGGACCCTCAGGACCTCCAGGATAACTCTCATCATACGCCATAATCATTAGATAACTAGCGTACTTGGCTAATTCATTATAGTTATAGGATCCGTGCCATCCCTTTGTCCAGCTGTTTGGATTAGCAGCGACCGCGACAGATACCTCTTTCTGCTTTGGGATTTTTTCTCTGAGTAAACGGACTAATTCCGTGTAATTACCTTGGTCGATGTCTGTTACATTCTCAATGTCCACTTGCACACCATCAAGATTATTTTTCACAATGAAATCGGCTATTTGTTCAGCAAGTTTTTCTCTGTTATGTAATGCTGCACGACCGATGTTTCTGTCCCAATGATTACTTAAAAAAGGGACGACCTTAATCCCTCTTTTATGCATTTCATCAACAAACTTTGAATCGAATTGAGTGGTAATTTTTAGAGAACCATCCGTATTCAAATCAAAATAGCTAGGGGAGACAAGATTTAAATTACCTTTTGTTCGGTCAACTTGAGAAATATAGGTTTGCGAATTTCCAAAATATAGATAGGTCATATTGAAATTTGCTTCATGTGCATGAGCCTTTTCTAAAGGGAAAATGGTTAGTAATACCGTACCTGCCATAATGATAACGGAGGCCTTTTTTATTTTTGGAAGATGTGTTTTGACAAAAGAAGACGCGGATTCTTTGAGATTGTTTTTCTTGTTTTTAATAATGACTCCAAGCTCTGATGTGAATTCTTCATTAAATGGCTTAAGTTGAAGAATGATTTTGTATTCACCATTTTCCTCTTTTATTTCATATCCTTGAAAAAGTTCGTCGTTCATGATATCACCCCCAAAGATTATAATCCTTGCTTTGATTTCCATCTTAATGTTTGTTATTCTTTCATATTCATTCATGATTTTGGTTGAACTGATAAACATAAATTGTCTCTTTTTGAAGAAAGATAATGAAATAAGTTCTAACGAAAAGAATAAGAAAGGAGACAAAAATGGAGCTATTTAAAAATTACGAAATTAGAAAATTAAACACGGAAAATAATGAATATGAATTAATTCTTCGTTTAGATAATCAATTAACGGAGTTTGCAGTTGAATTAGGCAAAAAGCCAAGCGAGTCAAAGGATTATTTAACAATTGCAAGGCAAATTGTAAAAGATCGTTACCCTGGTATAAAGGTAACCATGGTAAGGGTAATAGTTGGAGGGCTTGCCGTTTCAGTTATGCCTTTTATGGCAGATTCCAAAGAGGCAAAGGCAGCTGGAACCTCAGATCAAACGACAGAGGAAGCTCAGAGCTACTCCATGTTTTATAGTGTGGCACCAGGTGATACGCTTTGGGTGATTTCGAAGAAGTTTAACACCTCAGTAGCAGATATCAAAAAAGCAAATGATTTAACCTCAGATATAATCAAAGTCAACCAACAATTAATGATACCAAAAGCCTTTCATACTGTGGGAACCGGGGATTATTTAAGTGTACTAGCGAAAAAATATGGAACAACAGTTAATGCTATTAAATATGCAAACCATCTAGCTAGTGATTCAACTCGCCTCGGGCAAGTATTAATTATTCCATTGCTTATCAGCGATAACGAAACAAGATCCACTGAACCTGTTCAACCTCCAGCAAGTAAAGAGCAAACGGAAGAAAAGGAAGCAACAAAGTATACAGTAGTGTCTGGGGATAGTCTATCTGAAATAGCCAAACGGTTTGGAATTACGACGGAAGCATTGAAGGAAGCAAATGCATTAACTTCAGATGTAATTCGTGTTGGACAAACATTGACGATTCCTAATGCAAAAACGGAAACACCACAAGCACCAACACCGATTGCTAGACCTTCTTCCTACACCGTGGTGTCAGGTGACAGCCTCTCTGAAATAGCCAAACGGTTTGGAACTACGACCGAATCATTGAAGGAGGCAAATGCATTGACCTCAGATGTAATTCGTATTGGACAAAAGTTGACGATTCCTAATGCAAAAACGGAAACACCACAAGCACCAACACCGATTGTTAGACCTTCTTCCTACACCGTGGTCTCAGGTGACAGCTTATCTGTTATTGCCAAGAAATTTGATCTTTCAATTGATACTATACGTAAGGCCAATCACTTAACTACAGATATTATCCGGGTGGGGCAAGTTCTTGAAATTCCAGAAAAAGACTTGCAAGTCAAAGAAGAACCTTCTGTAGTTGAAAAGGCCCCAGGCTCCGAAGAAAATAGGAAAACCTTTGATTATTCCGTTCGCTCAGGAGATAATCTCTCTGTCATTGCAAAACGTTTTTCTGTAACTGTTGACAATATTCGTGATGAGAATCAATTAAAAACAGATACCGTATATGTGGGACAAATTTTAACCATACCTAACGGGTTACATGCTCCGACGGAAACAGGAGTAAATACCATTACCTATAAAACTCATACGGTTGTTTCAGGCGATAACATCTGGAATCTAAGTGTCCAATACGGGATCCCACAAGCTGAACTCTTACGGGCAAATAATTTAACAGAAAGTAGCAGACTTTCTCTCGGTCAAAAATTGAAAATACCCGTTCATAATATCGCTGTGAAAGACGTTGTTAGTGCAAAACACGGAGAATACCTCGACTGGTTTACTGAAGCACAATATGTGTTTCCAATAGGCAAAACGGCAAAAGTAACGGATATGGGAACAGGTAAGAGCTTTAAAATTAAACGAACCATTGGAGCCAATCATGCAGATTCTGAGACTCTTACGGTTGCTGATTCCAATATGGCAAAGTCTATTTGGGGTGGTTTTTCATGGAAAACTCGAGCGGTAATTGTTGAAGTTGATGGAAGAAGGCTTGCTGCAAGTATGAGCTTTATGCCTCATGAACAGGATTATATTGCTGATAATGGGATTACCGGACATTTTGACGTGTATTTTGGGAATAGCATACGCCATATTGATGGAAGGCCAGACCCGGCACATCAAGCACAAGTAGAAAAAGCAGCTGGTATTAGGTAATTTGCACTAAGGAGTAAGGTAAGCATTAAAGTATTGGAAGGAAGACATGAGGATTGGGAAAAATAATGAAAGTACTAGTTTGTGTCTATCTATTTGTCAGTCTTAGCCTCAGTTCCATCAACCCTGCTAACAAAACAAATGCACAAACTATTGAGAATCTTGGATACCGAAAGCAGGAATTAGATGAATTAATCCATTCAAACCCTTCGTTAAAAGGTGCCATCACAGGTATTAGCATCCGTTCAAGTTCAACCGGAAATATATTATATGAGCATCTTGGTGATACCCGTTTAATACCTGCTTCCAATCTAAAGCTGTTTACAGCAGCAGCTGCCCTGTCCATTCTGGGAGAGGAACATACCTTTACAACTGAGGTACATATCGATGGAAAGGTAAAAAGAAAAGTGTTAATAGGAAATCTTTATTTAAAAGGGAAGGGAGATCCCACCCTATTAATGAATGATTTTGAAAAAATAGCGAATGAAATTAGAAAAAAGGGGATAAAAGTCGTTCAGGGGGATTTAGTAGGAGATGATACATGGTTCGATAAGATACGCTATTCGGTGGATTTACCCTGGAGTGATGAACAAACCTATTACGGTGCACAAGTATCGGCTTTAACTGCCTCACCAGATAAAGACTATGATTCCGGGACTGCATTGATAACGATAAAGCCTGCTAGATTTACAAGGCTTAAAGGGAAAATGAACATTTCTCCTAGAAACGATTATGTGCAGATAGAGAATAATACGAAAACCATCCCGTCTAAGAAACGGAGTAATATTAAAATGTTTAGGGATCATGGATCTAATCGAATCATTGTTACAGGAAATATCCCATTAAAGCATAAGCCGATAAAAGAAACCCTTTCCGTATGGAACCCAACTAGTTATGCCCTTCATTTATTTAATCAAGCCCTGAAAAATAATGGGATCGAGGTAAAGGGGAAAATAAAGGAAGGGAAAATCTCTTCAAATACTACTACGATTTTGGTTCACCAATCCATCCCCTTATCTAAGCTCCTAATCCCATTTATGAAATTAAGCAATAACGGTCATGCAGAAGTATTAGTGAAGGAAATGGGGAAGATAGTTCGGAACAAAGGGAGTTGGAAGGAAGGGATAAAAGTAATGAAAAAAGAGATCGAAACATACGGTGTTTCCACGGGTACACTAGTTATCAGAGATGGTTCAGGTATTTCTCATATTAATTTAGTCCCCGCTAATGAGATTACCCAATTATTATTTGCCATCCAAAAGGAAAAATGGTTCCCCACTTATTTACGTGCATTACCAGTAGGTGGAGAAAGCGAAAGAATGGTTGGAGGTACCTTGAGAAATCGGATGAAGGCGCCATCCTTAAAGGGAAAGATTATCGCAAAGACTGGCTCTTTGACAACAGTAAGCACGTTATCTGGATACATAAAAACCAAAAGAGGCGAAACCCTTATTTTTTCCATCCTATTAAACCATTTAAAAGATGAACAAAAGGGTAAGGCAATTGAAGATGAAATTGTATCGATTTTGAATCATTAAACGGCTAAGCCTTTATCGTTATGTTAAGAAAAAGCTCCTCGGATGAATGTTAATACTTAAGAATAAGAGGATGATTCCCAGGGAGCAATGGATTATCCTCTTAATCATGTTTCAATATGACATTTATCATATATTGTTCATGACATGTATGACTTCAAAACATATATCCACTTTTGTATAGTTAGAACAAGAAAATGACGAAGGGAAGCAAAAAATGAATATTCATAATCAAAAAGATTTGAGAAGGCATGTCTCCCAATATGAAAAATCTAATTTTAGAGATAGTATCATTCAAATGGTTAATACCGTAATTCCTTTTTTCTCGTTATGGCTATTAGCCTATTTTAGTTTGTCCATTTCAGTCTTATTAACAATTACTCTTAGCGTCATAGCAGCAGGATTCCTAGTGCGAATTTTTATCATTTTTCACGATTGCTGCCATTACTCTTTCTTCAAAAATCGAAAGCTGAATAACGTCATTGGAACCATTACAGGGATTCTTACCTTTTTTCCATACAACCAATGGCAACATGATCACTCCGTACATCATGCAACTAGCTCGAACTTAGACAAACGTGGTGTAGGAGACATTTGGGTATTAACCGTTGATGAGTATATTTCATCTTCTCTATTTGTAAAATTAGCTTATCGTATGTATCGTAATCCATTGATCATGTTTGGTTTGGGCCCAATTTATCTTATTATCCTTAAGAATCGCTTTAACAGAAAAGGAGCAAGAAGAAAGGAACGGTTGAATACTTATTTAACCAATGTTTCTATTGTCGCATTGATTTTTCTTGTCATACAGCTCGTTGGCTGGCAGGCCTTTTTATTGATCCACGGAACCATTATTTATGTTTCCGGCATTGCTGGAATATGGCTATTTTACATTCAGCATACCTTTGAGGATTCCTACTTTGAGGAGGATGAGCATTGGGATTATGTGAAAGCGGCTGTTGAAGGCAGTTCTTTTTATAAACTACCGAAGATTCTTCAATGGATCACTGGAAATATCGGGTACCACCACGTTCATCATTTAAGTCCAAGAGTACCAAACTATAAACTTGAGGAGGCACATAATGGGACTCCACCTTTACAAAAGGTTCCAACCATTACTCTGAAGACAAGTTTGGAATCATTAAGATTTCGACTTTGGGATGAGGAAAAGCAAAAGTTCGTTGGATATCAGGCCGTTAAGAAATTAGCTATCAAGCAAAGAAAGCGTGTGTCATTCTAGGGGAGTCACTTTTTTGGATGGTAATGAAATAATCAAATTGATCTTAAAATGGCCTATCGCTGATATATTGTTATTATCGCGGATATATCTTGAAAATCGTGGAAATATTCTGGAATTACGAGGATATATCTTAAAAATCGCGGATATCTTAAATTTATTAAATAACAAAGGCAGAAATGTTCTACAAAATTGACAAAATAATATGTATGTCCCCTCTAATTTGCATTGAAGAGAAGCTATTTTACAAAAAGCAGAAAAAATAGGGGGGATTTTCAGTGTCACTTTATAAAAATTTAATAATGATGATTAAGCTAAGGCAACTATCCGTTTCAGTGACATAAAAAATAATCGACCTTCTGGAGATATTACGTTAAAATTCAATAAAAGGCTATGATATAAAAAACAATTGGGGTTTGTAATGAAAAAAAAATTAATGTTTCTCCAGAAAAGCTCAGGTATTTCTCCTTATATATGGAGCGTTTTTAGCATATTGCCGTTTTATTTTGTTTTTGAATCTTCCTCAACAGCAGAAATAATCGTGGGGATAACGTTAACGATTCTTTTTTTCATTTTTTATCGTTTAGCTTTTATCTCTAAAAAATGGTTTGTTTATGTATGGACCTGTATACTAATAGCCATTTCTTTAACCATGTCCATTCTATTTAATTTTGTTTACTTTGCTTTTTACATTGCGTACTATAACGGAAACATAAAAAACCGCGTGGCATTTTTAACTCTGTATATTATTCATCTAGTTTGTACTACTATTGCGATCAATTATAATTTTGTTATGCAGGATTCGGATTTTTTAAAGCAATTGCCATTTATCATTATTATTTGGATGAGCGTCATACTCCTCCCATTCAATCTTTATAATCGAAAAAAACAGGGGAAGCTTGAGGAGCAGCTTGAGGATGCAAATAAAAGAATTTCAGAATTAGTGAAACAAGAGGAGCGTCACCGAATTGCCCGTGATCTTCATGACACACTCGGCCAAAAGCTCTCGCTGATAGGCTTGAAAAGTGAATTGGCTCGAAAAATAATACACAAGGATCCTGAACAAGCGAAAAGTGAATTAAAGGATGTACAACAAACAGCAAGGACAGCATTGAATGAGCTAAGAAGCCTAGTTTCTCAAATGCGAGGAATTCGTTTAAAAGAAGAAATCGTTCACGTTCAGCAGTTATTGAATGCGGCAGAAATTGAATTAATAACTTCAGAGATGGATGTGACCGAAGTTTCAATCTTTCTAGAAAATATTCTTAGTCTTTGCTTAAAAGAAGCTGTTACAAATGTTGTTAAACATAGTCGTGCTACGAGGTGCATCATTCGCCTCGAACCATCCTGGAATGAAATACGTCTGACTGTTCATGACAATGGCATCGGGATATCGGAAAGTCCCGAGCACAAAAAAGGAAATGGTTTGTTAGGGATGAAGGAGCGTTTGGAGTTTGTGAATGGTCATCTTGAAGTTCAAAGATATGAAGGAACGATGGTTATCATGACCGTACCTAATATGGCAAGGGTAGACAATTGAAGTGAATGTGGTATTCGGATTTGTGTTTTATGTAAAATACAATTGCTGAGGGATGTTGTTTAGTGACTGATACCAAGTAAAAGGGGAGGGATTCAAATGATTCGAGTAGTCATTGCCGAGGATCAGCGTATGATGTTAGGTGCATTAGGATCTTTACTTAATCTAGAAGATGACATTGAAGTGGTTGGAAAAGCTAGTAACGGAGCAGAAGCAATATCTCTCGTTCACCAACTTCATCCCGATGTTTGCATAATGGACATCGAAATGCCAGAAAAAAGTGGCTTAGATGCCGCAGAAGAGTTAAAGGAGCTTGGCTGCAAGGTGATCATTTTAACTACATTTGCAAGATCAGGCTATTTCAAACGAGCGATAAAAGCAGGGGTAAGTGGTTATTTACTGAAGGATAGCCCGAGCGATGAGCTAGCAAGCTCTATTCGAAGCATCATGTCAGGAAGACGAATCTATGCACCGGAGCTTATGGATGATTTTTATAATGAAGAAAACCCACTGACTGATCGCGAGAAGGAAGTATTAGAGCTTGTGGCAGATGGAAAGAACACAAAGGAAATTGCTGATCAATTACGGATAAAAACAGGAACCGTGCGCAATTATATATCAACCATTCTTGATAAACTGGAAGTGAAAAACAGGATAGAGGCGATTACTCAGTTTAAGGAGAAGGGGTGGTTTAAGTGATGGGATGGTCTTAGGGTTTTTTTAGTTGAGGTGAGGAGTGGTAAGGGGTTAGTTGGGTGTTTACATAATATAATTATCGTAAATAATATTATATTTTTTCTTATAAGAAAAGACTAGCAATCTAAAAAAATGAGGGATTTTAGAGCTTTGGAACTTTGAGATACAAAAATTGTATTTAAATAGAATTGAGGTTCCTATTTTTCCATAAAAAAAGGGGAGGGAAGTGTTTATTCGCGAAAATAGTAGTTATATTCGTGAATTTTGCTATTTTATTCGCGAAAATGACTGTTTAATTCGCGACACTCCTGAAATACTCGCGAAAATTCCAAAATACTCGCGAAACTCCTGAAATACTCGCGAAAACCCAAAAATACTCGCGAATCCCCGACATACACAGGAACCCCCAAAAATCTCGCGAACTCCCAACATCCACACAAACCCCCAAAAATCTCGCGAACTCCCAACATCCACACAAACCCTCTTCAACCCATCAAAAAAATACCCACAAAAAAAAGACAGACGAATCGTCTGCCCTTACAATCAGATTTTCAAATATTTATCACTACTAATCTTCAAGCGATTTATTGCATCAATATAAGCATTTGCACTTGCTACGATAATGTCCACATTAATCGCTCTACCTTGGACGTATGACTCATTGCTTTTTACTTTTACAAATGCTTCACCGATTGAATCTTTCCCTCTGGAAACGGAATTAATTTTATAATCAATTAATTCTATATCATTTAGTTGAAGCGCTGCATCAATTCCCTTATAAATCGCATCAATTGGTCCATTTCCTTCTCCAATTCCTTCTATCACATTGTCATTGCTACTGGTGATGTTGACAAATGCTCGATAATGATTGTCACCAAGGATTTGAAGACTTAGATCCTTAAATGAATAGGAAGCAGTTACATCATTCCTAGGTTGTGTTTCTAATAGGGCGATGATGTCTTCATCAAAGATTTCTTTCTTCCGGTCAGTTAAATCCTTATACTTTTTAAAGATCTCCTTAAGCTGCTCTTCACTTACAATATAGCCGAGCTCCTCATATCTCTTTTTCAATGCGTTTCTGCCGGAGAGCTTGCCAAGGACTAATTTGGTTTCATTGAATCCTACACTTTCAGGTGTCATAATTTCATAAGTGGATTTATCTTTAATTACTCCATCCTGATGAATACCTGATGAATGAGCAAAGGCATTCCCACCAATGACGGCTTTGTTTGGAGGGATGGCAATTCCAGTAAGTCTGCTAACTAGCTTACTAGTCTTTGCAATTTCTTTAAGATTGATTCCGGTTTCCTTTTGATAATAATCCTTACGAGTTTCTAATATGGCAGCAACTTCTTCAAGCGCCACATTCCCAGCTCGTTCGCCAATTCCATTGACGCAGCCCTCGACCTGAAGGGCACCAGCAGTAATAGCAGCAATACTATTACTTAACGCCATACCAAGGTCATCATGGCAATGACAGCTTAAACGAACGTTTTCAATTCCTTTTGTATTATCCAGTATATAGCGGAATAGCCTCGTATACTCTTCCGGAGTAGTGTATCCAACAGTATCAGGGAAGTTTAACACCGTTGCTCCAGCAGCGATTACATGTTCTGAAACCTCGCTTAAGAAATCGAGCTCTGTACGAGTAGCGTCCTCACAGGAAAACTCAATATGTTTAAAATAGTTAGAGGCATAGGAGACACATTCGACGGCTTTAGCGATGACCTCCTCCTTTGTCATGTTTAACTTACGATCACGATGAATAGGAGATGTTGCAATAAAAATATGAATTCCTGTATTGTCTATATCCCCAATTGCTTGAATAACAGAATCGATATCTGCTTTATTTGACCTTGCAAGACTGACCACCATTGGTTTTGTAACTGCTTTGGCAACTGCTCGAATTGCCTCAGCATCACCAGGTGAAGCTGCAGCAAAGCCAGCTTCAATCACGTCAATTCCTAAGCTTTCTAATCTCAAAGCAATTTCAACCTTTTCGTCTTGATTAAGATTTACCCCTGGTGTCTGCTCGCCATCTCTTAATGTTGTATCAAAAAAATAAATTCTCTTTCCCATGTTAATAACCCCCTAAAAATAATAAAAATACCTAAACTTAACCTGAGGGACGAGCAAACTCGCGGTACCACCCTCATTCCCTGCTTCCTCACGGATAACAGGCTCGGTAAGTAAAGGTATTACTTTTGACATAATAACGGTATGTATACCGTTCTTCCTACTAATCGTTCAGAAGAAAATCTCCAAGGCGAGACAGATTATTTCTTCTACCTGTTTCCAGCAACCACAGGCTCTCTGAAAGAAAAATATAATCAAACTCCTTTTCACAGACAATTTAAAATATTCAGGTTTAAATTTAAAGATATATTACTACATTGAATATTTTAATTCAACAGTTTTTTTATAAACAATTGAAATATATTAGATTTTAATTTGCATACCAATAGATAAGAAAGTTTTTTCATGAAAACAATCAGGCTGAAGATGATAATTCACTAATTGATATGGAGGTTACATTACCAATGGCCTTTGTGGATCAAAAAAGGATTGGAAAAAATAGGTAGATTACAGAAATGATATTAAATCGACCAGAGGCTCGAAATGCTTTTCATTCAGAAATGGCGAAGGAGATACTAGAGATTTGTCAATCGATAAAAAGAAAGTGATAAGAGAGTGGTGTTGATTACTATTTACCAAAATCTTATTAAAAATTAACCATTGTTCAATTTTTCCAGAGGAACTTGAAACCTTTAAGTAGAAATATACTGACATACATATTTCTAAAAAGGGATTCCTTTGGAGGTGAATTTGGTTGAAATATCATGAATGGAGGAACACCTATTCGAGGAGAATAACAACTGCTGAAAGAGCAATCTCCTTAATTCAATCCTTTCATAAGGTTTTTTTAGCCCCTTTCTGTAACGAACCTCAGACATTAGTTGAAGAGTTAATACAGCAAAAGAGCAGGTTAAAAAATGTATTCCTCTACAATATCGTTCTTGGCAGTCCATGTCTCTATGGAAACATAGACTGTAATTCGCATTTTAAAATTAGAACATTTTTGAGCTCAGCTAGCTTAAGGAATGCCTTTGTTCATGGAGATGCTGAATATTTGCCTGTTAATCTATCAGAAATTCCTCGTCTCCTTGGTCAAGAGAAAATGGATGTGGCATTGATACAAGTGACCCCTCCTAATGAAAAAGGGTTTTGCAATTTAGGCTTGTCGGTGGATGTTGTTCAAACATTAATAAAAAGCTCGACCATAGTCATTGCGGAAGTGAACAGTCAACTTCCATATACATATGGAAACACCTTTGTACATGTATCAGACATTGACTTATTTGTTCCTACTAATCGACCATTACTGACAATTCATAGCAGAGTCCCTAATGACGATGAAAGAATTATTGGAGAGCTGGTGTCAGAACTAGTTCCTGATTATGCGACGATTCAAGTAGGGGTAGGAAAGCTATCAGATAGCATTTTATATTCTCTTAAAGAGAAGAAGGGTTTAGGTATTCACACAGGCCTAATCACGGATCCAATCGTGGATTTGATGGAGTTAGAAGTGATAACAAATGAAGAAAAGGAAATTAACCATTATAAAACAGTAGGGACTACTTTAACGGGAACAGAAAAATTATATCAATATGCACATCGAAATGCATTAATCGAGCTACACTCGACTGATTATACACATAATGCAGCCGTCATATCGAAAATAAGCAATTTTCATGCAATTAATTCAGCTTTAGAGGTCGATTTATTTGGCCAAGTCAATGCAGAACTGATTGGAAATTATCCAATCGGTGGTGTGGGTGGTCAAATGGATTTTATTCACGGTGCGAGGCTATCAAAGGGTGGAAAATCAATTATTGCCCTACCTTCGACAGCCAAAGATGGTGCCTATTCACGAATAAAAGTGACAAATCCATATGTCACATCAATAAAATCCGATATTGATTATGTAGTTACGGAATTTGGTATTGCTTCTTTATTTGGAAAGTCACTTAAAGAAAGAGCAAGAGAATTAATAGCCATTGCCCATCCGGATTATCGAGACCAGCTATTAAAGGATTTCAATAGCCTTTAAGAAAGTATTCCATTTTTCGCCTCTGTTAAGTTAAGTAACACTATGAAAAAGGCTAAAAGAACGATTTTATCGCTCTTTTAGCCTTTCATAATCTTTGAAGGATTATTTATTTTATATAAAACTGGGGTATCAATGATGTATTGCTCCTCGACGTACTTACCTTTAGGTAATTTCTTTTTGACAATTTTTCCATCAAATTCAAGCTGATCACCTGGATTTAACTCAAATTTTTTCAAGGTTTTGGAGTGAGAACAATAGGCTAGTCCAACTTCAATAGGCAATTCCTGCTGTATCACTACGTTTTCAAGGACCACTACTTCATCATTTTCTTCATTAAAATTATTCCAGCTAAGTGCAAATTGCTTTACAGTTGCTGAAAAATGAACCTTATCTAAAGGTAAATCAAGCTTGCTTGCTTTCTCTTTCTTTTGTTTTGTTTCATTTTTAACCTTTGGAGAGTTAGTTTTACTTTCTGATTGAATATTTTTTGTTTCCTTTGAATGTAAATTTGTTTCGGCGCCATCCGGGTTTGAAGAGGCAGATTGCCCCGAAGGATTTGAAGAAATTCCTTTTGAAAAGCTAGGGGACTGCATTTCCTTCAGATAGGCTGGATGTATGCAGCTTAAATTTCCATCCTGGAATTCAATGACAATGGTATCGTATTCACCTGTGAATCCGTATTGTTCATAGCCCTTAATGGTTACTATCCGTTGATGAGTTGCTTCTTTATACCAAAATTGTTTTTTTACTTCCTTTGTGGTTGATAATCCCCATTCTCGAACCTTTTCCGCATAATGAGCTTCATCATAAAATGTTATGTAATCCCCTTTAGGAGGAAGGTATAACGTATCATTTGCATCTTCAATTTGTGGTAAATTGTTCGCCATCATACCACTACCTTTCTTTTTTGTTCATTTTCTAATTTATCATTTTCGCATTCCTTTATAAAGGGTTTCGGATGAGCAATTAAGAATATAATTAAGATAGAAGTGATTTGACTTAAGAATTTATTAGTATTTTGAAAAAGGAGTTTTTGCTAATGAAAATTTATACATCTAGAAATGAAGTACCCTTACATGAAAAATGGGCCTTATCAGATATCTATTCTGATTTTAACAAATGGGAGAAAGATTATCAGCAAATAGAGGAATTAGGAGAAAAATTAAAAGGCTTTGATGGTCACATTCAAAGTGGGTCATCCCTCTTTCAATATTTAAAAACGAGTGAGGAATTATCCTATCTTCTTAATAAATTATTTGCTTATGCCATGCTGTTAGTTGATGAGGATACTCGGGAATCAAAGTCGCAGGTCTTGCTTGATCGTGCTAGACAGCTAAGTGTAAAAGTGAATTCATCAACCTCCTTTTTCATGCCATTTTTATTAAGTTTGGAAGAGGAAACGTTAAAGAAATACATATCGGAAGAACAAGGTTTGGAATACTTTGAAAAGGATTTAATGGAATCCTTCCGTTATAAACCTCATGTATTAAGTAAAGAGCAGGGATCCATTCTCTCACAATTAGGGGAGGCATTATCCGTTCCAAGTAAGACCTTTGGAATGATTAATAATGCAGATATAAAGTTTGGGGAAGTAACTGGTGAAAATGGGGAAAAGATTGAACTTACTAGAGGATTGTATTCCAAATTAATTGAGGACGAGAATCGGGATAAAAGAAGGGAAGCCTATAAATCATATTACAAGCCCTATGTTCAATTGAAGAATTCTATTGCTTCAACCTTATCATCAGCGATAAAGAACAATGTGACATTAGCAAGGATACGAAATTATCCATCGGCACTTGAAAAAGGGATGTTTGGGGATAGGGTTCCAAAAGAGGTATATGAAAATCTTATTTTCACAACGAAAAAAAATATTAGGCCTCTTCATCAATATAATCATATCCGAAAAGAAAAGCTCCAATTGAATGAGCTGCGGCAATATGATATGAGTGTTCCACTAGTTAAAGGTGTAAAGTCCGAAATTTCTTTTAAGGATGCCTTTGATACGATGTTGAAGGCTTTGGCACCACTTGGTGAAGAGTATGTTGAGTTGCTAAAAGAGTTTAAAATTAAAAGGTATATCGATGTTCGTGAAACTCCAGGAAAGAGGTCAGGTGCTTATAATCTTGGTGTTTATGGAGTTCATCCATACATTTTATTAAATCATCATGATGACTTGGACAGTTTATTCACTTTAGTGCATGAATGTGGTCATGGGGTTCATAGTATGCTCAGTTCATTAAATCAGCCTCAGATTTATGCAAGATATAGTATTTTTGTTGCAGAGGTGGCATCTACTGTCAATGAGGTTTTGTTAATCCTGTATTTATTAGAGAATGAAAATGATTTAGAGGTTCGAAAGCATTTGCTCAATCACTTCATTGATCAATTTAAGGGGACCTTTTTTACTCAGGTAATGTTTGCTGAGTTTGAAATGAAAATTCATGAGCTTGCAGAAAAGGGAGAGCCATTAAACGTTGAAGTTTTTAATCAAACCTACGAGTCCTTATTCAGGGAATATAATGGGGAGGAAGTTGTATTTGATGATGAGGTGAAATATGGTTGGTCAAGAATCCCTCATTTTTATCGACCATTTTACGTCTACAAATATGCAACGGGATATGCATCAGCCATCCATTTAGCAACAAGAATTTTTGAGGGGGAAGAGGATACACTTAAAACCTATTTAGAATTCTTAAAAAGCGGAAGCTCTGACTACCCTCTTGAACTATTAAAGAAAACTGGAGTGGATTTAACCACACCATATCCAATAGAAAATGTATTAAAAAGATTTGGAGAATTAGTAG
Source organism: Bacillus massilinigeriensis (assembly GCF_900117315.1). Classification (GTDB taxonomy): domain Bacteria; phylum Bacillota; class Bacilli; order Bacillales; family Cytobacillaceae; genus Bacillus_BE; species Bacillus_BE massilionigeriensis. The sequence goes on along the minus strand of NZ_LT630337.1, from coordinate 2,161,218 downwards.
AGGATTTTTCGAAGGCATAAAATTTCTCCATTGAGGTTTTAGTTTTGAGACATTATTAGTCGGGAACCTTGATAGTCAAATGATCGTTCCCGGCTTTTTGAAAAATGTGATTGAAAATTATAATAAAGGGTGGGGAAAATGTGATAGTTATTCCAAAACCAGCTTCAACCGTAATATTGATGGACGAACAAAATCGTGTATATTTAACGAAAAGACCGAAGACAATGAAATTTTTAGGTGGATTTTATGTTTTTCCAGGTGGGGCTGTTGAAGATACTGATGATGGAGGAAGTAAGCAAATTAAAAATGGGGACCTAAATAATCCCTTTCAAATAGCCTATTATGTTGCGGCAGCAAGGGAGTTGTTCGAGGAAGTAGGGATATTATTATGTGAAGAAGACGACGGATCAATCGTTCAATGGAGCCTAGAAAAAGAGAGGAATTACCGACGCCTTCTAATTCATGGTGAGATTTCCTTCTTACAAATACTAAAGCAGGAAGGAATTTATCTTAATCTAAATCAACTAAAATACTTCGGAAATCTAATCACTCCAAAGGGAAGCCCCTATCGTTTTGATACCAAATACTTTCTTTCCTCATTACCCCTAGGTCAAACTCCAAGACCAGATAATTATGAAATTGATGAGGCATTTTGGTTAACCCCAGAAGAGGCGATTGCAAAATTCCAAAAAGGAGAACTCCCAATGATAAAACCGACTATTCTTGTACTTCAAACTATAATTCATCATTTACAAGGTGGACCTTTAATGATCCCAAAAATGAGTGATGAATTATAAGAAAGGGAGTAGCTTCCAAAACTATTGTCTCATCAATTAAATCGTTTTAATAGAATAGAATAAAAGGTACCATGCTTTATAATATGTCCATCCTTTATCGACTTAATGAGATGTGCCTCAATTGTTCTCTTTGCAACGTCAAACACACTTGGATGAATATGATTTTGATAAATTAGCTCGGTCAATTCTAAGGATGTAAGCTGATTAAATTCTTGAAGAAGAGAGAGGATTTGAGATTCACGTTGTAATCGACGATTTAATACAAAATCTATATGTTCGTATGGACTGTGTATCCAATCGCCATGGCCAGGAGCTATTTTTTCTAGGTTTAATTGTTTTAGTGAAGTTAGTGTTTGGAGGTAATCACTCATATCACCGTCTGGTGGACCAATCCAGGAGGTCCCCTCAGCCACTAAGTTATCTCCTGAAATTAAGGTCTTTTCAGAAGGTATATATAAATTTAAATGACCGGTAGTATGTCCAGGAGCATGGATGACTTTTATGACTTCACCTGCAATCGAAAGAAAATCCCCATCTTCAAGACACAATAGGTCATCCCAAGGATGAATAGAATCAAGAACGGCTTGACGTTCATTTTTATGGCAAAATACAGTAGGGGACCAATCCATTAGTTGGCGAATACCTGGAGCATGATCAAGGTGATAATGTGTGAGGACAATCGATTTTGGGATGGCCAACTGATGTAACTGAATTGCTACTTCTAATAGCTCTTTGGTTACAGGTTGGTCAAATCCAGCATCAACCATAATACATTCCCTCTCATTTCCGATTAAATAGCAATTGGTTGTGGTGTTCGGCCACAAGGTGGGAGTTGGAATCGGAACACGAATAATTTTCATTTTTAACTTTTTTTCCAAATACCTCATCCTTCCATTTTTAATAAAATATAACCTATTTCTTTATGTATTTTCAAAGGGCTCGATTTAGAATCATGAAAATGAAAATGGCCGGAAAGAAGCAAAGAGGCTGCTCATAAATATCTCAGGAAATTGGTTTCTTAAGATATTTATGGGCAGCCTTTGTTTAATATTTTATTGTAAATGAGTGAAAGACATTGGTTTCATCTGATTGTTGTATCTGAATATCGATTACTTCAGAAAATGGATTTCCTTCACGCAATTCTTTTACAAACTGATCTAAATTTTCCTTCTGTCCACTGGCGATGATTTCGACGCTTCCATCATCCAAATTTTTCGCCCATCCTGTTATACCATAAGTCATGGCTTTCATTTGGGCAAAATATCTGTAGCCTACTCCTTGAACATTACCAGAAACGAGAATATGTAACTGGTTCAAATCATTCACCTCTAATTTCTACGTTGAACGTCAACCTATTGGTTTAATGCTCCCATATAATACTCGAATTTGCAATACAATATATGTCGTACCACTGTATTATGCTCATCCATGGTGGGCCAAAACTCTTATTTCTTATATTATATCAAGAAAATTTCTAAGAACAAGAATTTATTAAATAGCATTTTCATTTTCAATATTATTTTTTCCTCAATCTCAGGTTCTACTTCCTCAATTCGAACTATTGTAGATACTAGATATATTTGATAGAGTTTTAATTAGTATGGGAAAAAAGGAGGGAGAGAGACACCATTTTTTGTTAGCAATTTAATCGGCTAACCTTATGATCATTATGTATCATAAATATTTTTCTAGTAAAAAACATAGTTTATCAATCTTTTTAATTTGTTTTTTACTAGATAACAAAGCCTTCAACAATTCTATATGGACGAAAGTTACAACTGTTTAACAACTTTATTCACAATTACAAGCCTAGCTACAATTTAATACAACGATTAATGGTTATGCTTGATCAAGAATTTGTTGAAAAGGCAAAACTTTATGGGAGGTACTTTTTATTGTGATTAAGGTAAAAAAAACAAGTGTATATTTTTTAATTCTAATACTAGTTTTGCAGTATCTTCCAATTCAGGTCGCCGCTAATACTTCAATAGAAGAGTCTGTTGAACAAGCGAATGTTGAAAAAATGATTGTATTTTCAAAAGTAATTGGCGGAACTACCGATCTTTTTCAAGAAGACTCTAAAAATAGCGAAATATTAACAAAAATCCCTGATGACACTGAAATCACTGTACTAGAAAAAAATTCAGAGTTTAGTAAGATTTCCTATGTTGAAAAAGTGACGGAAAATATTTGGCTTGGATATGTCTTAAACGATAGCCTCATAGAATCCTTAAAAGCCGAAGAATATCGCCTTCAGCGGACTTCCGAATTAACAGGAAGCGATGTTTCAGAGGAGACCAAAGGTACTAATGAACTGGCTAAAGAGGAAGACGGAATGAGTATAGTTCAGGAGCCTGCTGAATCGGATGACCTAGAAGGAGATGTACGAGTTGAAAAACAGTTAGATCGCACCATGAAGACTCTTTCTGCTCAGAATGTGGCAATGAATGGAATTGCCCTACAAAGTCCTACTAATATTTACTCTACTACCTCCACAGGCTCTAGTATTCTAAAGAGCTATGGTCAAGGAACTATTTTAAAGTATAAGGTTCTGTCAGCAGATTGGTATGAAGCAACGGTTTTCGTAAATGGAGAATCAATAACAGGATACATTCATGCCAGTGATGTGACTCAAAATGTTAAAGGAATCGCATTAAAGAGTCCAACGAATATTTACTCAAGTATGTCAATCAGCTCAAGTATTCTGAAAAGCTATACACCAGGAACTATCCTAAAGTTTAAGGTACTTTCAAGAGACTGGTATGAGGCAACTGTCGTTGTGAATGGAACCAAAAAAACAGGCTATCTTCGCGCTGAAGATGTTCAAAATTTGGTATTTACACAAGAGACATTAAGAGGAATTGGGATAAAGAGTCCTACCAAGATCTATTCCAAGGCATCTAAGAGTTCGAAGGCATGGAAGGAATATTCACAAGGTACTATCTTGAAATATAGAACCCTGTCTAAGGATTGGTATGAAGCAACGATTTATGTGAATGGTATATCGAGAACTGGATATTTTTCAGTGGATGATGTTCAAAACCTAGTAGATTCCCAAGAAGCCTTTCGAGGAATCAGTATGAAGAGTCCAACTAGCATCTACTCAAGGGCATCTACAAGCTCTAAAGTGTTGAAGAGTTATGCTCAAGGAGTCATCTTACAATATAGAACATTATCAAAAGATTGGAACGAGGTCACCGTTTATGTAAATGGGAAACGAAGAACAGGCTATATAAAGAAATCAGATGTTCAAAATATAGTTGATGTACAAGAAACTGTTAAGGGTGTGGCATTAAAAAACCCGACCAGGATCTATTCGAGAGCTTCTACAAATTCAAATGTCTGGAAAAGCTATGTACAAGGAGCAATCTTGAAATATAGGACTCTATCAAAAGACTGGTACGAGGCGACAATTACCATTAGTGGTAAGAAAAAAATAGGCTACATTAAGAGAAGTGATGTGGAAAATGCGACATCCAATCCAACTAACCAATATGTATTAGGCTTATTAAAGAATGTCAATGTTTATTCCTATGCTTCAACGAAGGCAAAGGTACTCAAATCCTATGGTAAAAACAATGTATTAAAAGTTCAAACTTTTACCTCTTCCTGGTATTCAGTTACATTTTATATTAATGGAAAAGAAGGATCAGGTTATATCAAAAAGACGGATGTAAGAGGTTCTTACTCGAAAGTAAGATATAATATTAGCTTGAAGGATGCCATTGCTAAACAATTGGGATACAACCCAGTTACTGAGCCTGTCATTAATGGAAAATGGACGCCTGCAACCTCAAAGCAAGTGGAAGCATACCTAAATCCTCAAAGATTTAGTATTGGCTCTAATGAATACTTTCAATTTTTACTATTATCCTCTTATGCTGGTACAAACGCTAGTGAGGTTAATCAAAAAATCCTTAATGGCAAAGGCATACTAGAAGGCAAAGCAAGCTACTTTATCACTGCTGCTAAGACGCATAAAATTAATGAAATTTATTTAATTAGCCATTCTCTATTAGAAACAGGCAATGGGACAAGCAGTCTAGCAAAAGGAATAAAAGTAAATGGTAAAACGGTATACAACGTTTATGGTATCGGTGCATTTGATAGAGATCCTGAGAGATTAGGGGCACAATATGCATACGAGCAAGGCTGGACAACACTGGAAAAAGCAATTATTGGTGGTGCGCAATTCGTTTCGGAAAACTATATACATGCTGGCCAAGACACTTTATATAAGATGCGCTGGAATCCAGAAGCAATGGTAGAGGATGAAATTCCACACCAATACGCTTCGGATATCGGTTGGGCCGTGAAACAAACTACTAGAATTGCGGAAATGTATGGTCTATTAACAAGATATGCATTATTTTTTGATGTACCAGATTACCTTTAGATAAAACAGGAAATGATTTTATGGGGCTATCTCATAAGGTGCGTAACACCTTTCTTTTGAGACGGCCCCGTTTTTATTTCATACAAGATGAATAAGTTGACACAATCTAAAGAATATGATATTTAAAAAATATCTGTTAGCACTTAATGTTTCCGACTGCTAATGTGTAAATTCGTTTTTTAATTATCTATTACCTATGTAATACTTTGTTTACATAGTTTTAGTTTTGAAAGGAGCAACTGTTATGGGAAAAAAGGAGTTTCAAGCAGAGTCAAAACGATTATTAGAAATGATGATTAATTCTATTTACACTCACCGAGAGGTTTTTTTAAGAGAGTTAATCTCTAACGCAAGTGATGCCATTGATAAGATTTATTACAAAGCTTTAACGGACGATCAATTAAATTTTGATAAGGACAGTTACTACATAAAGGTAACCCCAAATAAAGAAGGTCGTACATTAACCATTCTTGATACTGGTATAGGAATGACAAAGGAAGAACTCGAAAATAACTTAGGAGTTATCGCAAAAAGTGGCTCCTTAGCTTTTAAACGAGAAAATGAGCTAAAAGATGGTTTTGATATCATTGGTCAATTTGGTGTTGGCTTTTATGCAGCTTTTATGGTCGCTGATGTTGTTACCGTCATAAGTAAAGCATTGGGTAGTGACGAAGCGTATAAATGGGAATCAGAAGGGGCGGATGGGTATACCATCGAACCATGTGAAAAGGATCTAGTAGGGACAGAAATCATTTTAAAAATTAAAGAGAATACAGAAGAAGAAAACTATGATGAGTATCTAGAAGAGTATCGCTTACAATCAATTATTAAAAAGTATTCTGACTTTATCCGTTATCCAATCAAAATGGATGTAACAGGTAGGAGACCAAAAGAGGACAAAGAGGATGAATACGAGGATTATGTTGAAGAGCAAACCATCAACAGTATGGTTCCGATTTGGAGAAAGAATAAAAGCGAACTTACGGATGAAGATTATACTAACTTTTATTCGGAAAAACGCTACGGCTTTGATAAACCATTAAAGCATATACACATTAGCGTGGATGGAACAATCAGATATAATGCCATCCTTTATATTCCTGAGAAAACACCTTTTGACTATTATTCTAAGGAATATGAAAAAGGATTAGAGCTTTATTCAAATGGCGTTTTAATCATGGAAAAATGTGCTGATTTACTACCAGATCATTTTAGCTTCGTCAAGGGGATGGTTGATTCAGAGGATTTATCCTTGAATATCTCAAGAGAAATGCTCCAACATGACCGTCAATTAAAGCTCATTGCTAAAAATATTAATAAAAAAATTAAAAGTGAGCTCCTCAGCCTACTTAAAAATGAAAGAGAAAAGTATGAGGAGTTTTATCAATCCTTTGGTAGGCAGTTGAAATATGGTGTTTACAGTGATTTTGGTGCAAACAAAGAAGCCCTTCAGGATCTATTAATGTTCTATTCCTCAAAGGAGAAAAAATTAGTCACTTTAGATGAATATATTTCAAGGATGCCTGAGGATCAAAAATTCATTTATTATGCATCTGGTGATTCCAATGAAAGAATTGAAAAGCTTCCACAAACAGAACTTGTGGCAGACAAAGGCTATGAAATTCTATATTTTACTGATGAAATCGATGAGTTTGCAATCAGGATACTCATGAACTATAAAGAGAAAGAGTTCAAATCTGTCTCAAGTGGTGACTTAGGCATTGAAGCAGAAGATGACCAAAAGGAAAATGAAACGGAAGAGACAGAAAACAAAGAGCTATTTGATTACATGAAAGAAATATTATCTGATAAAGTAAAGGATGTCAGAGTATCAAAAAGATTAAAAACCCATCCAGTGTGTTTATCAACAGATGGTGAATTAACGATTGAAATGGAAAAGGTATTGAACATGATGCCTGACAATCAAAATATTAAGGCGGATAAGGTGTTGGAAATTAACACTCATCATGAAGTGTTCCATTCCTTAAAGGATGCATTTAAAAACGACAAAGAAAAATTAAATCTGTTTACAAATCTTCTATACAATCAAGCACTTTTAATTGAAGGCTTGCCAATTCAAGACCCAGTAGAATTTACAAATGATATTTGTAAAATAATGGTGTGATAATAATTATTATGATAACAGCCCTAGTCTAGATTAAGATATAAGGGCTGTTTTTTATTATCTTTAATGAAAATATTTGATTCTAATAACATTTTCATATATTCATATTTCTTTCTTTTCTGAAAATGATAAAATATATAAATAACAAATTCAAAAAAGAGAGGCTCAAAATGATTAAAGCAGTTTTTTTCGATTTAGATGATACACTACTTTGGGATCAAAAAAGTATTAAGGAAGCGTTTGTTTCAACTTGTAAAGTTGCAGAAGAACGCTATGGTTTAAGCCCTAGTCAATTGGAGGAAGCAGTGCGGGATACGGCAAGAAATCTATATTCGTCCTATGAAACGTTTCCTTTTACTCAAATGATCGGAATCAATCCATTCGAAGGAATGTGGGGGAACTTCTTAGACGATGAAGAAAATTTTAGAAAATTAAAGGAGATTGTTCCTATTTACCGCAGAGATGCTTGGACCTTAGGGCTAAAAGCAATGGGAGTGGATGATCCCAATTTTGGATTTGAATTAGGAGAGCGTTTTCCAGTTGAGCGGAGGAAAGTCCCTTTTGTTTATGAAGACACTTTTTCAACTTTAGATCGGTTAAAAGGGAAGTACCAATTATTACTATTAACAAATGGGTCACCAGATTTACAAAAGACAAAGCTAAGGATTACGCCAGAACTAGTCCCATATTTTGACCAAATTGTCATTTCTGGTGATTTTGGAAGAGGAAAACCGGACCCTTCCTTATTTGAGCATGCATTATCACTCATGGGCTTAGAAAAGGACGAGGTGATTATGGTCGGGGATAATTTAATGACAGATATTCTTGGTGCAAATCGTGCTGGTATCAAGTCAGTCTGGCTAAACCGTCATGGAAAAGAAAGAAATGAAGTGATTCCAATCTATGAAATCAAGCATTTGGACGAGCTCTTTGAAATATTAGAGAAGTTAAATGAGACAGTAAAAAAGTAAAGGATAATTCCACGGACATGAAATCCGTAATTTAGTTAAAAACAGCCATAAAATTGAAATTATCGGACAGAGATTCCGCTATTGTCGGAAATTTACTTGTTTATCGTTTAATAGCGGAATGAAAGTCCGATTACCTTTCAAAAATCTACAAAATTTGATCATTAACGGAACATGTGTCCGTGTACAACACTAACCTCGTTATTTTACCCGAAATGTTCTTGATACGGATTTCGAATAATAATTGCTTACCGAAGTGTTAGAAGTAAGCTTGTACGTTCCTTTTTTCGAGTATTTACTTACCTTCAATTGGAAGTTCGCTTCACCTTTTGAGTTTGTTCTTAAGGTTACAGACCAGGTCTTTCCCTTCGGAGGGGTGATAGATAGCTTAATTGTACCTTTATAGATTGCCTTTCTTGAACTTTGGTCTAGTGCAACTAGTTTGATATAAACCTTATTCCCAGAATAATAGGTTGATTTATTCGTAGTGACTGAAGCTGAAAGTCTTTTCTTTGTAACGACTGTTTCCTCTTTATCTGTAGTTGAAGTTTTTGTGTTCTCGGTTATTGTTTCTCTAGGAGAAGGAGATATGACTTGATTAGATACGGTTGGTGCCTGAATCAAACCGAATCCGTAATAGTTATCAGGCCCATTTGTACCCAAATCAATAGCATTATTTCTTAATTTTTCCCTTAATTGGTAAATCGAATCACCTGGATTTGCCTCCTTTAATAGGGCGAGAGTGCCTGAAACATAAGGAGCAGCCATAGATGTTCCACTCATATAAGCATAACCGTTATTAAGAAACGTACTTAATATATCCACTCCAGGAGCAGCTACTTCAATCGTATTACCAGTAGCTGAGAAATTTCCGCGGATATTATTAGGATCGGTAGCGGATACTGCAATAGTTGAGTCATAGCGAGCAGGATACATAACTGTATCTCCAGTTCCATCTACCCTTCCATAATTTCCTGCAGCTGCTACAACAAGGATTCCGTTTTTATATGCTCTGTCGACCACTTGATGTAATGCATAAGAATCATAAGCAGCTCCCAAGCTTAGATTAATTATATTCATTTTATTAGTAATTGCCCAATCAATCCCAGAAATAATATCAGAGACATAGCCATTACCTTCTTGGTCCAAAACCTTAACGGCATAAAGGTCAGCATCAGGAGCAACACCAATAGTACCAAAATGATTATTTTCAGCGCCAATGATTCCAGCCACATGTGTTCCATGGCCGTTATCATCATAATAAGATCTTGTGTAAGAAGTGATTGAAACGCCTCCAGTCATCTTAATATCCGGGTGGGGAGAGATACCAGTATCTACCACTGCAATCCTTACCCCTTTCCCTGTTAAATTGGCGTTCCAAGCTTGTTGAGCATGAATCTTTTGCATACCCCAATCCTGAATTTGTCCACTTATTTTTACTTGCTGGTCTAATTCAACCGATTGAATATCCTTATCCTTCTTTAAGAGAGGAATAGCAGCTTCTGGTACCTCCCCAATTAATACAGGAATGTTATCATATGTTTGATTAATTTCTCCATTAACACTAGTGATTGCCTTCTTATCAATTTCATCCTTAAAAACTACAATGACATTCTCCTTAGGAGCATGAGCATGTGCAATAGGTGCTATTGAAGAAGTAAATAAAAAAGATGATAAGGATAGGAATAGGAATTTTTTTAGCATGTACAACCCCCCTAGAAGTAACTATTTCCATTTAATCATCTAATTCAATAGACTCATATTCAGTGTAAGTTCAATTACTCAAAGTATTTCGAAGTAAAAGTATAATTTAAATATAATAAAATCCAGTTTGAAAAAATAGAGGAATTATTTAGTGTGAAAACCATAATTTGGGAGGAAATCTGACAAAGAAAATCAATGACCGCAAAAATATAGTTGAAAAATAGGCATATGAATCATTTAAAAAGGTTTATTGGCAAAAAATTGAAAGCTCTCGTATAATATTAAAATAAGAGAAGGAGAAAGCGCTAACATATTGAAATTTGCTTTAACATGTTTAATAAAGGATTCTTAGTCTACACTGAAAAGTAACGATAAAAGTTATGGGGTGTAAAGATATGCATACAAATGAAGCCATTGAAGTCATTGACCGCATGCGGTTGCCAAATGGTGCCTATACAGCAAGTCTTTCACAGGATTACCGATACGTCTGGATTCGAGATGTCGTATATACCGTACTTCCATTTATTCAAGTGCCAAATGAACGTTATGAAAAAGCATTTCATGCATTGTTTGATATGTTTAGGTCATATGAATGGAAAATTGATATACATCGAGAAAAGCGTCCTGTATATTTATATGAATATATTCATTCACGCTACTCAACTGATTTGAAGGAGATTAATGCTGAATGGGGACACGCCCAGAATGATGCCATAGGCGCATTTTTATGGGGAGTTGGGGAAGGTTGGCGTTTAGGTCAAAGAGTCATTCGTGATGGAAAGGATTTAGAAATTGTTCAAAAGCTTGTAGATTATTTATATTGTCTTGAATATTGGCAAGCTAGCGACAATGGCATGTGGGAAGAAAACATGGAGGTTCATGCATCAAGTATTGGTGCTTGTGTTGCTGGTTTACATGCTGTGAAGCTACTCGTTCATGTGGATGAAGAAATGATTAAAAAAGGAGAGGAAGCATTACGAAAGCTTCTTCCAAGAGAGAGTGAATCAAAGGAAACAGACTTGGCTTTACTTTCTCTTATTTTTCCTTATTGTATTGTCGAGCGCGAAATGGCATTAAAGATCCTTGAAAATGTTTCGACAAAATTAGAACGAAGGCATGGAGTTATTCGCTATGTGAACGACCAGTATTATAATAATGGAAGCGAGGCTGAGTGGTGCTTTGGCTTTCCTTGGCTAGGTCTATGTTATTTAGAGCTTGGTAATTACAAAAAAGCGAAGGAATATATTGAGAAAACAAAAAGGATTATACCTGATAACTGGGAGGTTCCCGAATTATATGTTGGTGGATCCAATATTCCTAATGGAAATACTCCACTTGCATGGTCCGTTTCCCTCTCTTATATCTTTATTAAAAGGATGGAAGAACATATTATTAGCTAAAGCAGAATAAATGTTGACTGAACGAGACCATCTGAATGTCTCGTTTTTTTATTGTGAAAAGATCTAAAGCAATGGGAGAAGGCCATTGAAAAATCAAATATTGGAAAAAATAGGATTATATTAATATAATGATTAACCAAGCGAATATTAAAATAATGGTTCTTTTAGCTTACGGATATGAAAGCGGATTCAATTTCGGTGTAAAAAAATGCTTGTCATAGATAATAATTTTTTTAATTAAAGGACAAAATAAGACATTTTTCTTCAAAGGATTTCGTTTATGATTAACGAATAAAAGAATAATAACAAATTTTACGGAATAAGGAATTACTGTTAATTAAAGGAGGTCTTGTTGTGAATTCCATGGCGCTAAAAAATACGGAACTTTCGCCAAGTGATTATGAATTATATTTGTTTCATGAAGGAACTCTCTTTGAAAGCTATAAAATGCTAGGAGCTCATTTCACGACAAAGGACGGGATTGAGGGAGTTAGGTTTTCTGTATGGGCGCCACATGCGAAAAAGGTTTCGGTGGTCGGGGATTTTAACCAATGGTGTGGTGGTTGTCATCTGATGGAACGAATAAGAGATTCAGGGGTATGGGTCATTTTTATTCCTGGTTTAAATGATGGAGATCTATACAAATATGAAATAGAAACGGTTAATGGGGAGAAAAAGTTAAAGTCAGATCCTTATGCATTTTATTCGGAAGTTAGACCAAATACAGCATCCATTGTGAAGCGATTGGGTTGCTATGAATGGAATGATAAGAAGTGGCTAACTAAAAGGGAAAAGGTACATTCATACAACCAGCCAATGCTAATTTATGAAGTTCATGCCGGTTCATGGAGGAGAAGGGAGGATGGTTCATTTTATACCTATCGAGAGATTGCTGATGAATTAATAGATTATGTCAAAGACCTCGGCTTCACACATATTGAATTGATGCCCGTAATGGAACATCCATTTGATTTATCATGGGGCTATCAAATAACTGGTTTTTATTCCATAACAAGTAGATACGGAACACCGGAAGATTTCATGTATTTTGTTGACAAATGTCATCAAAGAGAAATTGGTGTCATTCTTGATTGGGTACCTGCCCATTTCTGTCGTGATGAACATGGACTGGGAAGATTCGATGGCACGCCTCTTTATGAACCACAGGACACACAAAGAGCCGATCGGCCACTTTGGGGTACATATAGCTTTGATTTTTCTAAGCCTGAGATTCATAGCTTTCTAATTTCCAATCTTATGTTTTGGATGGATGTGTATCATGTTGATGGATTTCGTGTAGACGCCGTTTCCTCCATGATTTTCCTGAATCATGATAATCCTCAAGAGATACCGCTTAAAAATCAATATGGTGGTGAAGAAAATTTAGAAGCCATTGATTTCCTCAAAAAGCTGAATATTGCCATTTTTGGAAAGTACCCTGGTGTGTTAATGATTGCAGAAGAGGCAACCGATTATCCATTAGTCAGTTCTCCGACAACCATTGGGGGTTTAGGTTTCAATTATAAATGGAATATGGGTTGGGTCAATGACTTATTGAAATATATGAGATTACCTTCAAAAGAAAGACGTTATCATCACCATCTACTGACCTTTTCATTCTTCTATGCATTTTCAGAAAATTTCGTACTTGCATTTTCCCATGATGATTTTGTCCATGGAAAGAAATCTCTTTTAAATAAAATGTCGGGTGATTATTGGCAAAAATTCGCGAATTTACGACTTCTATATGGCTATTTCTTAACCCATCCTGGAAAAAAATTACTCTTTATGGGTACAGAATTCGGTCAATTTGACGAATGGAAGGAACTAAAAGAGCTGGATTGGCAATTACTTAAGTTCGAATCTCATTCTAAGCTGCATACTTATATAAAAGTGATTCAACAGTTTTATAGAAATACCTCTTGTCTATGGAGACTGGATCATGAACAGGCTGGATTCGAGTGGATTGATGCCGATAACCATGAACAAAGTGTGATTACTTTTATAAGACACGGTAAACGAAAGGGAGATTATTGTATAGTTGTCTGCAACTTCTCTACAGAAGTGTATAAGGATTACAGGATTGGTGTTCCCTCATTTGGTCAGTATATAGAAGTTTTGAACAGTGACGAGCAAATATATGGCGGTTCTGGTCAAATCAATGAAAAACCAATCTCAGTAGAGAAACAACCATGGCATAATCAGCCTTATAGTATGAAAATCACGGTACCGCCACTTGGTATGGCTGTTTTCATGAAACGAACAAAAATGCGTCAAGGGAGAGTCATGCAAAATGAGATCTAAAAAATGGATTGCAATGTTGTTAGCAGGGGGGCAGGGATCAAGGCTTGGCGAACTTACTTCTGATCTTGCGAAGCCAGCTGTCCCATTTGGAGGTAAATACCGAATTATCGATTTCCCTTTAAGTAATTGCACACATTCAGGGATTGATACTGTAGGGGTACTAACTCAATACCAGCCTCTAGTCTTAAATAACTATGTTGGAAATGGACGCCCCTGGGATCTAGATCGAAATGGTGGAGGTGTGTCCGTTCTTCCTCCATATCAAGGTAAGGATGGTGGTGAGTGGTATAAGGGGACGGCCAATGCCGTTTATCAGAACATCCAATATATTGATCAGTATAATCCGGAATTTGTCCTTATTTTATCGGGGGATCATATTTACAAAATGGATTACAGTAAGATGCTAAAATATCATCTCGAAAAAGGGGCATCCGCCACTATTGCCGTCATCGAGGTTCCATGGGCAGAAGCTAATCGTTTCGGAATAATGAATACCCATCCAGATGGAAAAATTGTGAAATTTGAAGAAAAACCTGCCAATCCGATGAGTAACTTAGCATCGATGGGTGTCTATTTATTTAACTGGAGGCTACTGAAAAAGTATTTAATCGAAGATGAGAAATCAATTTTTTCAACAAATGATTTTGGAAAGGATATTATCCCTAAGATTTTAGCGGATGGCAACCAGCTTTATGCCTATCGGTTTGAAGGTTATTGGAAGGATGTTGGTACCATTGAAAGCTTTTGGGAGGCTCATATGGATCTGTTAGAGGAAGTTCCTGGATTCGACCTTTATGATCCACATTGGCCATTTTACACGGGTTGTGCAAATCACCCGCCACAATATATTTCACCCAGTGCAAGAGTCACTCAATCTCTTATCAATGAAGGAAGTATTATTAATGGCTACATAGACCATTCTGTGTTGTCGTTTAATGTCCAAGTGGGCAAAAATTCGACTATTAAAGATTCTGTTATTATGCCTAATGTCAAAATTGGACGTAATGTAAAAATTCATAATGCGATTATTGCGAGCGACATATGTATTGTCGATGGAACCGTCATCGGTTCATCATCACCTACTGAAAAAATTACATTAGTAGGTGAAACCTATCATGTTTTACCAACGAAATAATCATGGGATGTAAATATATCATTGTGAGTAGTGACTTAATACAGGGGTGATGTTTTTGGATAAGGTAATTGGTGTGATTAATCTAGTAAATGAGAAACAATATTTAAAAGAATTAACAGCCAACCGCTGTTTTGCAGCAGTTCCCTTTGGTGGTAGATATCGGCTCATTGATTTTACCATGTCAAATTTTCTCAATGCGAATATTAAGAAGGTAGCCATTCTCACAAAGGATAAATATCGGTCTATTATGGATCATTTAGGTACTGGAAAGGAATGGGACCTAGATAGGCGAAATGGCGGATTGTTTATCCTTCCACCTGTACATCCTGATGAGAATATTAAAGGGGATTTACAACAGTTCAAGGATCATATTGAATTTTTCCTTCGTTCTCCTGAAGATACGGTCATCATCTCTCCTGGACATCATGTAAATAAAATTGATTTCAATGATGTGATTCGGAGACATAGAGAAAGTGGAGCCGATATCACGGTTATTTATAAAGAATTTGATGGTGAACCAGTTGAAAAACCGATCTATCATAAATGCTCAATTAATGAAAATGCAAGGGTAACCAATATTGAACTTTATACGTCTCCGGAAAAAGGAGACCCAGTTTGCTTGGAGACATTTGTTTTTAATAAGGATTTATTGATAGAAATTATTAACAAATGCTATGAAAATGGTGAATATGATTTCATAAAGGACGGAATTAAGGCGAACTTAGGTCACTTAAAGGTAAATAGCTATCGTTTTACCGGTTATATGCCTTTTATCCATTCTATTACTAGCTTCTTCCAAAGCAATATGGACTTTCTTAATCCTGTTTTAATAAAAGAGTTCTTTTATGACACATGGGATATTTATACAAAAATTAAACATGAACCACCTGTGAAGTACTCTGCATTTTCAGATGTATCCAATTCGTTAATTGCAAATGGGTGTGATATAGAAGGAAGGGTGGAAAATAGTATTTTATTCCGAGGTGTAAAAATACATAAAGGTTCCGTAGTAAAGAACTGTATTATTATGCAAAAAAGTGAGATAGAAGAAGGCACATATCTTGAGAATATGATTACAGATAAACAAGTCAAGATTTCAACTAACCAAGTAATAATAGGAGAACTATTTCCACATGTCATTAAAAAAGCGGAAATTATTTAGCGGAGGAACTATTTATGAACGTATTATTTGCCGCATCGGAATGTGCCCCATTTTTTAAAACTGGAGGTCTAGGGGATGTCATTGGTGCTTTACCCAAGGCTTTGCAGAGTATAGGAGTAAATGTCACAGTTATTTTACCGAAATACGGAGATCTTGATGATCGATACAAAAATCAATTGGAATTAATAAAAATTATTGAAGTACCTGTAGGATGGCGCATGCAATATTGTGGTATCGAAAAAATGACGCACGAAGGTGTATCAATTTACTTTCTTGACAATGAATACTATTTTAAACGGCATGGCAGCTATGGCTATTTTGATGATGGAGAGAGATTTGCTTATTTTTCAAGGGCTGTGCTTGAAGCAATTCCTCATTTAGAGGCAAAAACAGATATCATTCATTGTCACGATTGGCAGACAGGACCTATTCCTGTACTTTTGAAGGCCCATTATATATTCCATCCATTATACCAAAATATTAAAACGGTTTTTACTATTCATAACTTACGCTATCAAGGAGTTTATCCGAAGTCTGTGTTAGCAGAGCTACTCGATTTAAGTGAATTATATTTTCATATTGATGGGCTAGAGTTTCATGGGAATGTAAGCTATTTAAAAGCAGGTCTTGCGTTTGCCAATTATATAACGACTGTTAGTCCTACCTATGCTCAGGAAATTCAAACCCCTTATTATGGCGAAAATCTTGATGGGTTTCTTAGAAAAAGGGAAGGAAATTTACTTGGGATAGTGAATGGGATTGACATTGAAGCTTATAATCCCAAAAATGATCCCGCTATTTATTTGGAATATGATGATTTTGCAGGGAAAGTGGAGAATAAGAGGCTGCTTCAGGAGCAATTGGGACTTCCAGTAGATGAAGGTATTCCAATGATTTCGATGGTTACAAGGTTAGTGGAACAAAAGGGGATTGATCTCGTATTACATGTTTTTGAGGAAATTATGCAACAAAACTGTCAGGTGGTTCTGCTTGGAACTGGAGAAGAGATATATGAGAATGCATTCCGGGATTTGCAGCAAAGATTTCCAAATCAAGTATCAGCAAATATCTTTTTTGATGAGGATCTTGCTCATAAAATCTATGCAGGCTCTGATATTTTTCTCATGCCCTCTCAATTTGAGCCATGTGGAATCGGGCAATTGTTAGCCTTTAGGTATGGAACGATCCCACTTGTAAGAGAAACAGGGGGTCTTAAGGATACGGTTCTTCCTTATAATGAATTTTTTGATGAAGGGAATGGTTTTAGCTTCACAAAATACAATGCACATGACATGCTCTATACCATAGAACGTGCCCTCTGGTTTTTCCGTTTTCAACCTAAGAAATGGAAGGAATTATCGGAAAGAGCGATGAAGATTGATTATAGTTGGGAAGCCTCATCAAAGGAATATAAAAAATTGTATGAGGAATTAGCATAGTTTGTAGAAATAATCCGAGAAACACGGCACTAAATCATAATAGTTCTCGGATTATTGTTCTTTTGAATAATATCGGTTTGTTTTACTCTTCATAAATCATCTTTCGTGTCATTCCGCCGTCCACTACTAAATTAATACCAGTCACAAAATCATTTTCCTTTCCGGTTAAATACAAGCAAGCCTTTGCTATATCATCTGGTCTTCCTACACGTTTTGAAAAATGCTGTTCATGATCGCTTGGTTTTAATTGGTCGTAATCACCAGTTTCAATCCATCCTGGGGAGATGGCATTTACTGTAATATGATAAGGACTTAAGGATGCAGCAAGTGCATGTGTTAAGGCTAGAATTCCACCCTTTGTTGCGGCATATGCTTCTGAATTTGGCTCAGACATAATTGCACGAGTAGAGGCGATATTTACGATTGAGCCCCCACTTTTATTTTCTTTCATAAGAATAGCGGCAGCCCTTGAAGCTAAAAAGACACTTCTCAAATTCGTTTGGATGGTGTCATCCCATTCCTCAATGGTTAATTCAAAAATGGATTTAAACATTCCTTTTCCTGCATTGTTAATTAGAATATTCATTTTTCCAAATGTATCCTTCGTCGTTTTCATTAAATGAATGATTTCCTTTTCTGAGCGAACGTCTGTGTTAATAAAGAGGGAATGACCCCCGTCTTTGATAATATCAGAAGAGATTCGATTTCCCGCTGTCTCATCAATATCTGCAATTACAACGATGGCTCCATTTTTTGCATAGGTATGAGCGATTCCTGCACCAATTCCATTTGCTCCACCAGTAACAATGACAACCTCTTCTCGAAAATTCATTTTGATTAACCTCCTAGTGCGTAATGTTGACTATATTGTACATCAAGGTTAATAACATTTCATTTCTTAATAAGTATGGGAAATTTATTCCAATGAGGGGGAGTTTTGGAAAAAAAGAGACTTTGTTTCCATTATTCTGATAATATATAATTATCATACTAGTTTAATATAGTTAGTAAGGAGAGAGGGCATTGACATTTCCTTTCTATATATTTGGGATTCATCCTCATTTTTTATTCGAAGCATTAGCTTATTTTATCGGGTTCCGAGTGTATTTATATACTAGAAGCAAAGAGCGTATCCCAATGGATAAGGCCCTTTGGGTAGTGGTTGGTGCGACACTTGGGGCTGCAATTGGCTCAAAGGTTCTATATTGGTTTGAAGACCCGATTGTAACGCTGGAAAATTGGAATAACCTCGTTTACCTAATGGAAGGGAAGACGATTGTAGGCGGTCTACTAGGAGGATTAATCGGTGTGGAGTTATCTAAAAAAATAATTGGTTGGACACGTTCAACTGGAGATGACTTTGTTCTACCACTGACAGTAGGAATGATGATTGGTAGAATTGGTTGCTTTTTAACTGGTTTGGATGACCACACCTATGGAATGTCTACGAATTGGATTACAGGAATTGACTTCGGTGATGGGGTAAGAAGACATCCGACTCAGTTGTATGAATTCATATTTTTACTAATTTTGATCCTTGCATTAACACGCTTGAAAAAGGAAGGAATTGGGTGGGAAGGTCTTCTTTTTCAATTATTTATGCTTAGCTATCTTTGTTTTCGTTTGATGATAGATTTTATCAAACCAACACCACATCCCTATCTACAGCTTAACAATATCCAAATTGCTAGTTTGCTAGGAATTTTGTATTATATCTGGCTTATTAGAAGAAAACATCAATTACATAAAAGGAGAGAGTTGCATGCCTAACCGCCCATATATCTTTTATGAATTAACCAATAGCATTTGCTCTACTTGTTTACGCAAGGTCGAGGCAAAGGTGATTATTGAGCAGGAAAAAGTGTATCTAGTAAAAAACTGTTTGCAGCATGGTCGAGAAAAGGTATTAATTTCAACGGATGTCGATTATTTTAAATGGTGCAGGAACTTTATTAAGCCAGCCGAAATGCCTTATCGCTGGAATACTCCAATCAAGTACGGCTGTCCTTATGATTGTGGCTTATGTCCCGATCATGAGCAGCATAGCTGTCTCACCTTATTAGAAATCACTGAACGCTGCAATTTAAATTGTCCGATTTGCTATGCCGAATCTTCACCGCAAAAAGGCAGCTTCCGTAGTTTGGAAAAGATAGAATTTATGCTTGATAACATTATAAAAAATGAAAGACAAGCAGATATTGTCCAAATAAGCGGAGGAGAACCTACTATTCATCCACAATTTTTTGACATACTTGACTTGGCAAAATCCAAGCCCATAAGGCATATAATGGTAAATACAAATGGACTGCGAATCGCGAACGATAAGGAATTTGTTAAGAAATTAGCGACCTACTCACCAGGCTTTGAAATTTATCTTCAATTCGATAGCTTCGAAAAAGAAGCCCTAGAGGAATTAAGAGGAATGGACTTAAGAGAGGTTCGCCAAAAAGCGATTGATCATTTAAATGAATTCAATATTTCAACAACACTAGTTGTGACTTTAAAAAAAGGATTAAACGACCATGAAGTCGGGGAAATCATTCAATATGGTCTAAAGCAAAGATGTGTTCGTGGGGTAACCTTCCAACCAATCCAAGCAGCGGGAAGATTAGAGGAGTATGATCCCTCAACCGACCGCCTGACTGTCAGTGAAGTACGTCAAATGATTCTTGATCAATCAGGAGTATTTAATGCGAAGGATGTCATTCCTGTGCCATGTCATCCTGATTGCCTTGCTATGGGTTATGCCCTGAAGTTAAACGGTGAAGTGACTCCTTTAACTGGATTAATCGATCCGAACCTATTATTAGAGGGGGCAAAAAACACTATTGTATTTGAACAGGATGAAAGTATGAAAAAAATGATCTTTAATTTATTTTCGTTAAATCATTCGCCTGATTCATCAGCATCCTCTCTAAAGGATTTATTATGTTGTCTTCCAAAAGTATCAATACCAGGAGAAATAGGATATCAAAATGTTTTCCGTGTTATTATTATGCAATTTTTAGATGCCTATAATTTTGATGTGCGTTCGGTTAAAAAGTCTTGTGTTCATATTGCTCATCCAGATGGCCGAATTATTCCATTTGACACGTATAACCTATTCTATCGGGATGATAAAGAGCAGGTGGTTAAAAAAATACAGGAAGAGTTGAAAGAGAAAACGGTTCAAGGAAGTATGAACCGACCATGATTTTTGCTAGAGATGGGGAGGGAGATGTATTTGAATCAAAATCAAGATAAAAATGGGTCAATGAGTGACCTATGGATTGGTATTTTTATTTCAATTGGGATATATTTAGGAGCACTTATGCTTATTTTTTCCATGTTAGGACTATTTAGCTTCATTGTTGCTCTAATTGTATATTTAGTCGTCATTGTTTGGGCTTTTAATAAAGGAAAAAAAAGAATGGGACAGGGGCTGTTAATCGGTTTTGCAGTAGTCATATTGCTTAATGCAGCCTGCTTTGGATTGCTGATAACCTCCCTTTCAGGATAAGTAGCTATTAATAATGCCAGGCAGAACTTTTGACAGCTTCTTTATTAAATAATTTTTATTAATTCTATCTATTTGGTTGTTAATAAGGCATTGTCCTATTTTTCTAAAATTCCTATTATTTTAGTGGTGTAAACGTCAGCATTTCCAGATATTAGCTAGAGCAGGATTAACAATTATGATTCAGAATTGGAAAGGTCCAGTGGCCATTACGGTCTTCAAGCGATTTATGAAGGCGTCGGTATGGCAAATGGAACAATAATTGAAAGAATAAACCAAGCATTGAACAAATATAGAGGCTGTCCCATATTAAGATGCATGGCATCCGAAGGGCAGCCTCTTTTCTATTATAATAGAATTATCTAAAATGAGAAAAAGAGTGTTCCTTCAATTATATAAGAAATTGGAGGAAGATTAGTTTTGAATATGACATATAGAAATTACCATTCATCTATATTCGATTTTCTTAATAACAAATCCTAGTCCAAAATTATATATAGGGGGATGAAAAAATTGTTAGATAAAATAAAGGGCGGATTATTCGGTGTTGCCATCGGTGATGCTATAGGCGGGACAACGGAATTTATGTCAGCTGATGAAATTATCAAGAGGCATGGTCGCCTCACTGATATGATTGGAGGAGGGGTATGGAATCTAGAACCTGGTGAAACGACAGATGATACTGCTATGACCATGGCTGTTTGTGAAGGGATAATAATTAATCCTGAAGATCCCATTCCATATATTGGAGAGAGTTTTTTAAAATGGTACGACTCAAAACCAAAGGACATTGGTAATATAGTGGAATCTGTCTTAAGACAATATAACGGAGATTGGTTTCAAACTTCAAAGAAGGTCTGTGTTCAAATGGATGGGATGTGTGCTGGAAATGGAACACTTATGCGAACCTTACCAGTTTCACTCGCTTATCCTTCATTACAAAAAATGTTAGAAATCACTCACCTTCAATCAAATATGACACATAATGACGAAGAAACAGCCTATATTTGTCAAATATATAATAAAATAGCCCATCGGTTATTAAAGATGGAATCAATTAATGAAGCGATAGAAAAGGAAATAGATGGTTCGGGCTTCACATCTATTTACAAAAAGAGACCGATAGTACCTCCTGATGGTTATGTCGTAAATACCTTCTTCTGGGTACTCTATTATTTGTATCATATTGATGATTTTCAAGAAATTGCATTTGAAGCTGCTAATAATGGAGGGGACAGCGACACTATTGCTGCAATTGCATGTGGGTTAAAAGGAGTAGAGGTGGGGTTTAATAGGCTTCCTGAGGATTTAAAAAATAAAATTCTTGTAAAAGCGGAATTGAATGAGCTTTCAGAAAAGCTATATATATTAAGAATGAGGCTTGAAGATAATGCGATTTGAATATATATATTATGGTAGTTGAAGTAAATATTTCTAAATTCTACAAGAACCATCCAAGAACATAAGATATTATTACTAGATATTTTTTGTCCAATTCCTAACTTTTGTCGTATTTTTTGATTAATGAAAAGCAAAGTGGTTTTATTTGTTGTATAATGAGAACTTGTGAGAGAAAAGATTTAAGAGATGGAGGATATATATAATGTTAGGATGGGCGTTAACCATACTATTCGGCATTTCAGCAGCGTTGCTCATTTATTCTTTAGTACAAATAAAACAATCTTCAAATAAAGAGCAAAGAGAAATTGATTCTATTTATTTTTCCATGATGGAAGAAATCAGTAAACTGCAAAATCATATTCGTAACCTCGAATTGGATGTAGAAATTATATCTCAGAATACAGAAAATAAGGCTATATCAAATGAAGAAAGAGCTTTATTGCGAGAACTGCTAGACTTGTATAAAAGAGGATACTCCGTTCAAAGCATTGCTGGAGAGAAAAATATGAATGAAGTAGAAGTAGAACAAATATTGGCTCCTTACAAAGCTTCCAAAAAGGAAAGGAGTGCCACTGTAAATGAACGCTAAGTTGATTTTCAGTTTTGCAGCAGGACTATTTCTCTCTTCAACCATTCTAGGTGGCTTTTATTTATCAGAAATTGAGGCAAATACTAATAATGGTACTAGTGTAAAGATTCCAACGGAAAAAGAAATGAAAGATAAGTTAACTTCTTCAGGATATGTGATCCATACAAAAGAGGAGTTCAATAAGGTCATTGCAAGTGTTGAATCAGAAAAAAATGAAAAAGAATCATCAAGTAAAGAAAATAAATCTACTAGTAATGCAAAAGAAAAAATAATTTATCGAACATTTCTTACGGTTTCTGAAGGTATGACAAGTATTGATGTTGGGAAAGTATTGGTTAGGGCAAATATCATCGACAATGCTTATGCTTTTTCTAATAGAGTGGAAAAGAAAGGGTTGGCGAACAACCTGCGACCTGGGACATATAAAATTGATAGCGATATGACTGCAGATGAAGTTATTTCGATTGTGTTTAAAAAATAAGTATAAAAAGCTAGAAATTTTTTTAGGGTGTTAGCCCCACATCATTAATCAGGATGAGGGATCCTAACACCTTTTTATATTTCAAAAATAATATTTATACAATAAACAGGAGCGTATGTTCGGTAATTTTGATATAATTGAGAAGCAATAGATGTGGAAGCTCTTGGGTGGTTAGCTCATCCCCAGATGAAAGGGGGTGGTGCTGTGTCAGTATTCGAAGCGTTAATGTTTGCCTGTGCGTTTGCAAGCTTAATCTTAGCAATCCTGTCATTTAACCAAAAAAAATAACCCACCCATGAGCTGCTAGGCAATAGGTGGATTATCCCGCTATTAGCTGACCCCCTTGAAGGGAATCTTCTATTGGGAGACCGATTGGTGTAACTAGCACCAACGGTCTTTTTTACTATATGCATTTTGATACTATCATTATACCTAATCTATTTTGGAATAGCCAGTTAGGATCTTTAGGTAAATAGATATTATTTAACTTTTTAGAGCTAATACTCCAAACGATGTATTTCATTCAAATACCTATTTGAATATGAATAAATTCAGAGTATACTAAATTCAAATGAATCTTTGAATAAAAAGTGGTGAGAAGATGAAAAGAAATGATACGTGTGAGGTTTATTGTTTTGATGAAGAGAAGGTTAATCGCTTACAGGGAATGTTAAAAAAAGTGGATATGGCAAAAATGGCCCTTATATTTAAGGCTTTGGCTGATGAGAACAGGGCGAAAATTGTCTTTGCTTTATGTCAAGATAAGGAACTTTGCGTGTGTGACATTGCTAATATTATTGGTTCTACTGTAGCAACCGCTTCTCATCATCTCCGAACACTACATAAGCAAGGAATCGTCAGTTTCAGAAAAGAAGGAAAAATGGCCTTTTATTCAATAGATGATAAATATATTATGCAGCTCGTTCATATTGCATTACACCAACAAGGAGGTGAACTTCAATGTCTGAGCAGGAAGTAAAAACGTACCGTGTTCAAGGATTTTCCTGAGTGAATTGTGCTAAAACGTTCGAAACGAACGTGAAACACCTGGATGGTGTTTTAGATGCGACAGTCAATTTTGGTGCTTCCAAGATAACAGTGACAGGGAAAACGACGATTGAAGAGCTTGAAAAAGCTGGAGCATTTGAAAATCTAAAATTACGTGCAGAAAGTGAAAAGAAGGTTAAAGGAGAGCCTTTTTGGAAACAAAAGGAAAATATTAAGGTCTATATATCTGCAGTTATTCTAATAATCAGTTGGTTAATTAGTAGACAATATGGTGAAAATCAACTACTTTCAATAATTGGTTACGGTGTAGCGATAATTATTGGCGGATACACGTTGTTTATTAAAGGGTTTAATAATCTCATCCGCTTCATTTTTGATATGAATACACTTATGACAGTGGCAATTTTGGGAGCTGCAGTTATCGGAGAATGGAGCGAAGGGGCAACCGTTGTTATCCTTTTTGCCATTAGCGAGGCGTTAGAACGTTTTTCCATGGATAAAGCTCGTCAATCAATTGAGTCGTTGATGGATATTGCGCCGAGAGAAGCATTAATTCGCCGTGGAGTAGAAGAAATTATTGTTGAAGTTGAGGATATTCAAATCGGAGACGTCATGATAGTTAAACCTGGTCAAAAATTAGCCATGGATGGAATCGTGATTAAAGGTACCTCCACATTAAATCAATCTGCCATTACTGGGGAAAGTGTTCCAGTTACAAAAACGATTCAAGACGAGGTTTTTGCAGGAACCTTGAATGAAGTAGGGTTGCTCGAGGTAAAAGTTACAAAACGAGTAGAAGATACGACTTTATCAAAAATCATTCATCTAGTAGAAGAAGCACAGGCGGAAAGGGCTCCTTCTCAGGCATTTGTCGATAAATTTGCTAAATACTATACACCAATTATTATTGTGCTTGCCCTACTTATTGCGATCGTTCCACCAATAATATTGGGCGGAGATTGGAGTGAATGGATTTATCAAGGATTAGCAGCCCTGGTCGTTGGTTGTCCATGTGCCCTGGTCGTTTCCACACCAGTAGCAGTTGTAACAGCAATAGGAAATGCAGCTCGAAATGGCGTGTTAATCAAAGGTGGTGTGTATCTTGAAGAGGCAGGGGCCATTAAAGTCATTGCTTTTGATAAAACAGGTACATTAACAAATGGAGTTCCAGTTGTAACAGACCTCATCACGTATGATTCTTCCAAAGACGAGGTACTTACCATTTCAGCCGCGATTGAAAAAGGGTCTCAACATCCACTTGCCTCTGCAATAATAAGGAAATGTGATGAAGAAGGGTTAAACTATCATGAAGTAATGGTAGAGGAGTTCCAATCCATAACTGGTAAAGGTGTAAAAGCCGTAGTTAAACATGAAATATTCTATATAGGTAGCCCCAAGCTGTTCAAGGAATTACACAAAGTGATTGATAGTGACAAAATGCAAAAAATAACAGATTTGCAGAAACAAGGGAAGACCGTTATGATTTTAGGGACAGAAAAGAACCTTCTTGCCTTATTTGCTGTGGCAGACAAATTAAGGAAATCTTCAAAAGATGTAATTCGCAAATTACACAAAGCAGGAATCGAAAAGACAGTGATGTTAACAGGGGACAACCAACGAACCGCCGAAGGGATTGGAAAAGAAATCGGGGTTTCAGAAATTAAAGCAGAACTTCTTCCAGAAGATAAACTTAACTTTATTAAGGTACTTCGAACAAATTACTCGAGTGTCGCAATGGTGGGAGATGGGGTTAATGATGCACCAGCTTTAGCAGCATCCACTGTCGGTATCGCAATGGGTGGAGCTGGAACTGATACAGCTATTGAAACAGCTGATATTGCAATAATGTCCGATGATTTAAGCAAATTGCCATATACGATAAAATTGAGTCGCAAGGCATTGGCAATTATCAAGCAAAATATTACCTTCTCTATAGTGATTAAAGCAATTGCCTTATTATTAGTTATTCCAGGATGGTTGACTCTTTGGATAGCAATATTTGCTGATATGGGAGCAACATTGATTGTTACATTAAATAGTTTACGGTTATTGAAGGTGCGCGAAAAATAATGTATATGAAAAAAGTTATCCTGTATGGTTTCGGGATAACATTTTTATGATATCTTTAAGATACAATTTATAATAAAGGTGACCAAAATGCCGAAAAAACAAAAAGTAGAAGAACCAAGATTACCAAAGATTTTATCTCCAGCAAATTTTCAAGAAATATTCTATAAAGAAGACCCTTATCTCGAAAGCTGTACGATATCAAATTGCATCATTGATAAAGAGAAGATAGATAAATTAGTATTTTCACAAGTAATTTTTCAAAATGTTACTTTTAGTGAAGTTGCTTTCAAGAATATTGAATTAATTGATGTTGTATTTGATCATTGTGATTTATCTAATGCAGATTTAATGGAAGCAATCATCCACCGAGCAAAATTTAAGAATTCAAAATTACTTGGAGTCAATCTATCAGAGTCCAATCTGAAGAATGTTCATTTTGAAGATTGCAATTTAAACCTTAGTTCCTTTGGATATAGCTCCTTAAACCAAGTTATGTTCGATAGTTGTTCGCTAAGAAATGGAGATTTTTACGAATGTGGATTTAGTCATGTGAATATTCAACAATGTGATTTAGATGATGTCAATTTTATTGGAACCACTTTAAAAGGGGTCGACTTGAGCAATTCTAATTTTAATCGACTTTCGGTTGGAATTGAGGATCTTGAAGGTTGTGTTGTATCATCAGAACAAGCTATCGGATTTGCTGCCTTGATGGGTTTGGTTATAAAATAAGGTGCCAGGCACCATCCAATATTTGGATGGTGCCTGGCACCTGAATTGGAGGAATTACAAAATTGAGTATTAATAATGTAAGAGATGATTTAATCATTAGAACAAAAAAAGGAATTTCCATGATTTATGTTGGGGTATGCTATTGGCTGATTTTGGGTGTTTTGAGTTTTATTGAAATGGACATCAAATTATTAGGGCTGATATACTTTATAGGTGCTGGAATGATCTTCCCAATGGGAATAATGGTATCAAAACTGTTGAAAATGGATCTTATGGCAAATGACAATCCTTTAGCCCCGATTGGTGGAGTATTGGGTGGGATGCAAATTCTTTTTTCTCCTGTACTAATTCTTATTTATGTAGAACATATCCAATGGCTACCATTCTTTATTGCCGTATTAACAGGAGCTCATTTCCTCCCCTTTGCTACGATATATAAAAGCAAGGCCTACATTTTTCAATCCATTGCAGTGATAGTGGTTACCTCAATTATAGGATTGATTGCAATGGAAAAAATTTATGTGATTTTACCTTTTGTCTTAAGTGCTATCTATTTTTGCACATGTCTTTTATTGATAGGTGAAAATAGAAAAGTGAAAAACTCGGATCCAATGAATATGATTAAATCAAAAAACGTTTAATATATTAATACTTGTAAACATAACTCCGACTTGCTAAACCGATTTATCAAACAACATTTATTTTAATAGCTCTTATAAAATCTATCATGAAAATGATAGATTTTTTTGTAAACCATAAACAAGTGAAGATTCCTTGAAGAGTATCATATGGTAAAATGTAGTAGGAAAATATCTTTATTAAAAAAGGATTAATTTCAATAAGGGATGAAATAGAAACCGATAGATTTTTGGATTATTATTGAAGAAAATTGTGGTCATATAATTAGAAAGAGAGGAATACTAGGGGAATGGAAATCTACCAATTAATAAGATTTATTCTTATCATTTTTATTATCAGTCTATTAGTTATGTCCATTGTTTTATTAGCACCAAAAAAATTTAAAACAATCGTCAATGGATTCACAGTTGGCTTTATTTCAATTATTTCAATATTAGTATCCAGTATTATATTAATTATTATTGGATACATAGCAGATGAACAAAATAAGAATGGAGATACTCTTTCCACCTTTTTATTTTTTATCATTATCGGAATCAATCTAATCAATTGGATAATTTACAAAAGTTTTTATGCAAAACCAACTGATGCTAATTAAGTATTTGTAATTTGAGAGGACTAGTACTTGAAAAAATATTAATTTTAGGGGAATTATTTGCTATCCAAGTAAAATCCCTCTTTCCTTTTGTTGAATTTATCACCATGTTGATGAGCCTTGGATTTTCTATTTTCCTTTTTTAAAAAATCCAAGGGTTGCTTTTATATAAGGGCTACCTTCTAAGCAGCACAAATTTATAGAACTAAATTTAATAAAAACCTTAATGAACTTGTTTAGGGCTTTGATCTTGTATTGGTACATGTTTAGGAAGATCGAGTTTTGACTTTTCACCGGGATTATCAGATGCAGTAAGGTCGTTTCTTTGATCTAAAACTCTACCTGTATAGGTCACTGCATTTCTTTTCGCCATGATTTTTCACCTCCATTACATAGGATGGCTGAATTTAATGGACAAATGACAGGGAATTTCTACTTTCTGTTATTGCAATAAGTAAACAATGAAGAGGGACAGAGAAAAAGATGATATTTAATAAAAAGGAATTTTTTGTTAATGGTTTAAAATATACTATTAGATCTGCCAATGAGACTGATGCAAAAGAATTATCAGAATTAAGATTAACGATTGATGGCGAAACCGAAAATATGGACAGAGAAAGAGGGGAGGCCTTTATTGATACCGAAGGCTTCAAGCATTTAATAAAGTCGGACACCTAACTTCCAAGAAACCTTTTTTTAGTAGCTGAAACTGATAATCGTCTCGTTGGTTTTTCAAGATGTGAGGGAGTATATTTAAAAAGGTTCTCTCATAAAATTGAGTTTGGTGTATGTATATTAAAGGAATTCCAGGGATTAGGGATCGGGAAAAATCTTTTAAAAGAATCCATATCCTGGGCGGATTCAAACGGAATAAGAAAAATGATATTATATGCATTAGAAACAAATGAATCTGCGATAAACTTATATAAAAAGCATGGATTCGTAACAGAAGGTTTATTAAAAAACGACAGAGTTCTGTCAGACGGAAATTACTATAATACCATTGTTATGGGGAGATTTATTGAATAGAGTAGAAAAGATTTAAACCCATTTTGATTAGTCAAAATGGGTTTTTAGCTATTATTAAAAATGCACTTCCTTTAAAAAAGTCCAACTCTTCTAGCAGCTTCAAAGCTATTCCTTGCAAATTCAAATGGATCCCCAACATTTTCCCAGTGCATGTACATTAATCGTGGTTCATCAAAAAGCCAATGGTTATGAACAGCAGTAACAATTAATCCTCGTCTCCTTAATTCAGTTAAAAATGGATTAATCTCTTTTTGAAGAATCACAGTTTCACCTAAATTTAGGGTTTCACCTTTTCGATTGTTTTCAAAGGAAAGCGCGAAGGGAAGGGCTAATGGGGATTGGGTGCGACGGCCTAAAATCGTTGCATTGATATTTCTAAGACGTTGAACGACGCAAACAGGAGCTGCAGTGATGACCTCGCCACCAATAATATCAGCAAGCTGTTGACAGGTTGAAATTTCCCTCCTTCTATCACCATGACGTGATTCTTTTTTACTACTCTTTCTTGTCATATTCCCATGAAATTCTGAAGGGGATTCGTCTTTTTTATCAAACTCATCTCTTAAATCACGATTATCCCGATTTGAATTCAACAATAACTGATCCCAAAATTCTCTTCTTTCCATCCAATATCATCTCCTTTACCTTTTGTTTTCAGTTTATTCAGAGATAAGGGACATGTTTAGTTTATTAACCTAGGACAAGCAACTTTTCTAAATAGATGGGAGCTAACGATTAATAGCGGTTGGAAAAAAGGAAAAGTGTCTTTCGTAAGGGTTATGAAGGACGAATCCCGGTTGGATAACAAGCAAAGCGTCTTTCATCATAGAAATAATCAAAACTATTATATTTGAGATTCCGTAAATAAAAGAACACCCCATGCATAGGGGTGCCATTAATTGTTGTAAAGCTCATCCTTGAACTTTGACATGATGAAAACCATCATTATTGACATATACTTCATACCACTGATATTTTGCGGACTTGAACCATTCGAACTGTGACAGATAAACCAAATATATCATATTACCTTCAGAATCCAGTATTGTCTTAAAAATCTTTGCGGCTCTATAGCCAAAGGTTTGGTCCAAGTAACCTTCTATGCCTTCTCTAATTAAATTCTTTAGATTTTCTTTTTCCTTTTTATGTAGCTCCATCAGTCCATCAATGAAGATTCCCATCAAGATAAAAGTAATAATAAATAAAACAACAACTAAAAGCTTTAACACAAAATAACCTCCTACATAATTGTAGAAAACTTGATGCAATTTTTGACTTTCGAGAGCTCAACTCTGCTCTTGTTAATCGTATGAATCATAAAAATTGTACATTTGAAAGTAAAAAAAGGTTGTGATATAAATAACATTTTTCCAATAAAAAATAGCCCTTTACCAAAGTTGTAAAATATTAAGAATTTTGCTTTTTCTGTATATTCAAGGTACGATTTGACAAATTTTATTTAGTAAATTGCAGATTGAAACATTTTTTGAAGTAATTCGTATGTAATCCTATCAGAAGAAAAGAGGGGAGATATGAATGAATGTCGGGTTAGAGCAAGGAGAGTTTGTACATGTGTATTTGTATTTCCAAAAGAGGAGCAAGTCGAAGAGGTTACAGTAAATACAGCACAATTGGCCGCAATATTAAACACAAAACAGGTATGGATTGAAAGCTTTAGTCAAAACCTGAAAATAGAAAATACAGTATGGTCTTTTAGGAACAATAAAGTCTCTTTTCAGATTTACTTGAAATAAGGTTATTTAATAAAATGAATTTACATAAAGGTAACATCACAAAAGGAGACGTTAACGATACTTAACCTATTATTTTGGATCATTATTATCGCTTGTTTTATCTTTAGTTTTGTAGGATTGATATACCCAATTGTTCCGTCTGTGCTAATCATTTGGGGTGGGGTTGTATTATATCATTTTGGAATAAATTCAAATGAGCTGTCATGGATTTCGTTTACTATGCTTCTTTTATTAACAATTCTGTTGTTTTTAGCTGATTATTTAGCAAATCTTCATTTTGTGGATAAAGCGGGTGGCTCTAAATGGGGAACAAGAGCAGCAACAATTGGGTTAATTGTTGGAAGCTTTGTGATTCCGCCTTTTGGCGTCATCATCATTCCATTTGTTCTTGTATTAATCACAGAAATGGTTCAAAAGAAAGCAATCAAGGAAGCTTTAAAAGTTGCGTTTGCTACCTTAATTGCCTTTTTAAGTGGTACCTTTGCAAAAGGCGTTATCCAGCTAATTATGGTTGTAGTCTTTTTTATAGATGTCTTCATTTAATCACTGCCACCATATAATTGGGTGCAAATAAAAAATAACCTCATTTTTGAGGTTATTTTTTATTGATCTGGCGTCCACTTTTTTTCTGACTTTGTGATTTTGAGTTTCCCATTTGGTAGTCTGTTCCTAATTCAACATCATTCCTTTTATCATGTTTTTCGATTTGCTCTCTTGTTTGATTGTTGTTTTGGATTCCTTGTTTAGACATAATTTATTTCATCTCGCTTTCTAAAACTTTGCTTTTATTATGCGCAAAATCATTGAAAACATAAGGAAAAACGCTAAGGTACTTTTTTAAAAAATGACTAGATGCATATTGTTTAATAAATATAGTACCAAGTAATAAAACTAGATGTTATAATGTGATATAAGGTTAATTTTATTGGTGATTAAAGGAGTTCTTGAATTAACCATTCAGAATAATTTAAAAAGAGGATGACGTACCTTGAATTTAAAGATGTTAATTGCACCAGAACATTATAATATTGCAAACGAGATTGATCAGCATTTCACAGAAAAGACAGCTTTAATTTTCGAAGATGAGTTAGGTGAAGTGAAAACCATTACCTATTCTAGTTTAATAAAAAAAGCAAACCAACTCGCCAATGGATTAACCGGCTTAGGATTAAAAAAAGGAGATCGGGTCGTTGTTATGACGACTCGTCTAATTGAATCCTATTATATTTACTTAGCATGTTTAAAGGCTGGATTGGTCATTAGCCCAACTTCTGAAATGCAGCGAGCGAAGGATTTAAGCTATCGACTAAACCATTCAGAGGCAAAGGCAATAATTGCTTACCATCCATTGGTTACTGAGTTTGACCTAATTAAAGAAGAAACACCGCATTTACAATATAGGATAGCTTTTGGACAAAAGGTACCAGGCTGGCATTCAATGGAAGATCTTATGGCTAGTGAGTTAGAAACTTATACTACAGTTGATACTTCCAGTGAGGATTATGCCTTTCTTGCATACACCTCTGGAACCACAGGTATGCCCAAAGGAGTGGTGCATAGTCACGGCTGGGGGTATGCTCACTTAAGGACTGCTGCTTCTAAATGGTTGAATATTGGCCAAAATGATATTGTGTGGGCAACTGCAGCCCCAGGCTGGCAAAAGTGGGTATGGAGCCCATTTCTATCCATCCTTGGTTCTGGGGCGACAGGTTTTGTATGTAACAAAAAGTTCAGTCCCCATCAGTATTTACAACGACTTCAGGGTTATAAAATAAATGTGTTATGCTGCACCCCAACGGAATACAGGATGATGGCGAAAATGGAGGATATAAATACCTTTAATCTGTCTCATTTGCATACAGCAGTCTCTGCTGGAGAAGCATTAAATCGAGAAGTAATCGACATCTTTCAAAAGAATTTTGGAATCCAAATCCGTGATGGTTATGGTCAGACTGAAAGTACCCTCCTTATTGCAAATTTAAATGTAAAGCCTGAAAAAATAGGATCCATGGGGCAGCCCTTGCTAAAGGATTATCTCGAAATTGTGGATAATAACGGAAGACCTGTTCCTAGTAATGAGGTTGGTACCATCGCTATCAGAAAGGACTTCCCTGCTTTATTTAGCCATTATTACAAAAATGAGGAAAAGACAAAAGAGGCATATCGAGGAAACTATTATTTGACTGGTGATAGAGCTTCTAAGGATAAAGACCATTATTTTTGGTTCCAAGGCAGGAACGATGATGTCATCATTAGCTCTGGTTATACGATTGGACCGTTTGAAGTAGAGGATACATTAATGAAACACGAGGCTGTCAAAGAGTGTGCGGTTGTTGCTCATCCGGACTCGGTCAGAGGAAATCTTGTAAAGGCATTTGTTGTTTTAAAAGAGGGAATTGCCGAGAGTGAGCACTTAGTAAAAGAGCTCCAACAGTTTGTAAAAAGATTAACCGCGCCTTATAAATACCCAAGAATCATTCAATTTATCAAATCACTACCCAAAACAGATTCTGGGAAAATTAAAAGGGTTGACCTACGGAATGGTTATTTTGAAAATCCATTGAGATAACAATATTTCTATAATAAGAGCGTCTGTCTGGGATGGACGCTCTTTTCCATGAACATTTGAAATTTATTGGCATTTGGGATATACATTTAAAATGGCAATTCATTCAAAAAAGCAAAGATAAAAATATATTCCTAAGATATTCTTTGAATCCATTAATCCAATATGTTATATTTTTAACATTCACTTATTAAAGATGTTTAATAAGTCCGGAATTAGGGTGGTGATATTGATGAGTAAGCTTATTGCGACTCCAAAATCAATGAGGAATGTTATCCTTCGTGGCATTCGCACAACTCTTCTAGAACTTGGAAGTGCAACAAAGGTTGAACTATGTGAAAAACTAGGAATAAGTTTTCCAACAATCAGTAAGTTCCTTACACAGATGGAAAAAGACGGGGAACTATTGTTAGTTGGTCTTGATGATTCAAGTGGAGGAAGAAGGGCAAAACGTTATACATACAATCCTGAGCATATGTTGGGTTTGGCCATTTTCTTAGAGAAGTCGGAAACAAATTACATCATATTTAATTGCTTAGGAGAAGTGAAGGAGCAAGAAAGAACGGAAAGTGTACTGGTCAGCGATGATTTAGGTCTTTTAACCAAATGTATTGAAGGGGTCCTTGAAAAATATCCGAAAATCAGTTCAATTGCCATTGGTGTACCGGGTTCCGTTAATCATGGTCGAATTTTTTATATTCCGGGCTATGAGCAATTTCATCACTTCGATTTAAAAGGATATTTGGAGGGACTATTTTCAATCCCTGTCGTCGTGGAAAATGATATGAACGCTGCCGTTCTTGGTTATCACAATAATCATAGGAAAAATGACAATCCATCTCTTGTCTATTTGTATTCTGGACAAAATGGACCAGGTGCTGGAATGATCATTAATGGAAATGTCGTACGTGGAAGTACTTCATTTTCCGGTGAAATCTCTTTCGTCCCTCAATATGATCATTCTAATTTTCACCAGGCTTTTTTAAAAAATAGTGGTAAAAAGGGAACCATGATAAAAGAGGACAGAGAAATCGATGCGATAAGCCGGCTAGTCGCAACCTTTGTATCCATCATTAATCCACATACCATTATTTTTTCCAAGGATGAGGTGGACTTATCAATTATTGAGCGAATTGTTTCGACCAGCTCTACCTATGTACCTTCAGAGCACCTTCCAGAGTTTACCATGAGTGATTGGAAGCAAGATTATTTAAATGGCTTACTAAGCCTGGGGCAAGAACTCATGGTTTCAAGGTCTAACAGGTGAAATAACATCAATAATAGAATACTAAAAAATTAGATTAAGGCGGGTTCGAATATGGCAACATTCTTTTTAGTAATTATCTATTTGGCTTTTATCAGCTTAGGATTACCTGATTCTTTACTAGGAGTGGCATGGCCGGTGATGAAATCAGATTATGGAGCTCCGTTGGAGATGGCGGGTTTGTTCTCAATGACAATTTCAATTGGAACCATCATCTCTAGTTTAGTAAGTGGAAAGGTTCTTAAAAGATTTGGAACGGGAAAGGTCGCCTTTGTTAGTACCTTGATGACTGCTATCGCTCTATTAGGTTTTAATTTTGCTCCATCTGTTATTTGGATAGTCATCTGTGCGATTCCGCTTGGATTAGGGGCCGGGGCGATTGATGCAGGGCTAAACAATTATGTCGCAACACATTATAAAGCACATCATATGAGCTGGTTACATTGTTTCTGGGGAATAGGCGCCACTCTTGGGCCAATCATCATGGCCCAGTATATTTCAGGAGAAAGCTCTTGGAGAAATGGATATTTTACCATTGCTGGTATCCAATTCGCATTAGTTATTGTTTTATTCTTAACATTACCTTTATGGAAAAGAAACGAAAGCAACAATTCTAAAAATGAAATAGAACAATCAAAAAGTGAAATGAGGAATGAAAATACTCAAAAGACGAAGCCCTTGCAAATTAGGGGAGTGAAGCTTGCCCTCATATCCTTCTTCTTTTATTGTGCTGCTGAAGCAACTATGGGTCTTTGGGGAAGTAGCTTTCTAATTAATAATAAGGGGTTATCCACGAGTGTAGCTGCCAGGTGGGTATCCCTTTATTATGCCGGTATTACCATTGGGAGATTACTAACTGGCTTTATTACCTTAAGGGTTAGCAATCGTATAATTATTCGAATTGGGCAAGTTACTGCATTAGCCGGCACAATCTTATTATTTTTACCATTGCCATCAAGTTTTTCCCTTATTGGTTTTATCCTGATTGGATTAGGATTGGCTCCAATTTTTCCATCTATGTTGCATGAAACACCAACTAGATTTGGTAAGGTAGAATCTCAAACCATTATGGGCTATCAAATGGCTGTAGCATACACAGGTAGCACGTTTATGCCTCTATTTCTTGGGTATTTGGCATCCAAAATAACAATTGAAATCTTCCCGTTCTTTATTGCTCTTTATGCTCTAGCAATGATTTTGAGCTCTGAGAGATTGAATAATCTATTGAACCTAAAAAAGGGTGATTCTCAAAACTCGATTGTACAGGTTTTTTTTACAAAAGAAGGGGCTAAAAATGAATAAGGAGGGATAATTATGGGGATTAAACTAATAGCAGTAGATATGGATGGAACGTTTCTAAACGATCATATGGATTTTGACCGTGAGCGTTTTGCTAAACAATATCAACAATTAAAGGAAAGAGGAGTTCACTTTGTTGTAGCGAGTGGAAATCAATATTACCAATTAAAATCCTTTTTTGGAGAGTTCCAAGATGAAATCAGTTATATCGCTGAAAACGGTGCTTTTGTTGTGGATCGTGGGACAGAAGTATTTTCTGTTGAGATTCCAAAAAAGGATGTAAACCTCATTATCGAAGAAATTTCGAGGTATCCGCAATTATCCTTTGTATTATGTGGAAAAGAAAGGGCTTATATTCTAGAAAATGAATCCGATGAGTTTTATCGAATGGTGAATTTATATTATCACCGTTTGAATCGGGTACAAGATTTTGAAGGAACGAATGATAAAATATTAAAATTTGCTTTATCCTGCCCCATGGACCAAACGGATTACCTAATAGGTTTGCTTAAAAGGAAAATTGGTCATCTTGTCACACCAATTTCAAGCGGTCATGGGAGTATCGATTTAATCGTCCCTGGTTTTCATAAAGCTTCGGGTCTTCAACTACTTCAAGATAGATGGGGGATTAAAAAGGAAGAAACCATGGCATTTGGCGATGGAGGCAATGATCTCGAAATGCTAAAAAGTGTTCAATATGGCTTTGCCATGGAAAATGCGAGTGATGAAGTTAAAATGATGACGAAATATAGAGCACCCTCAAATAATAATTATGGAGTTCTCGAAATCATTGATCAATATTTTTCAAGGCTTGGACCATTTAAAGAAATAATAGATTAGCATAAGACAATGGATAAAAAAAAGGAGTGAAAATGTTGGAAATTGAACATGTAGCCATATGGGTAAAGGATTTGGAAGGCATGAAATCCTTCTATGAAAAATATTTTAATGGAAAATCGAATGAAAAATATCATAACAAAGATAAGGAATTTGAATCCTATTTTCTTCATTTTGATAGCGGAGCAAGAATAGAGATTATGCGGAAATCCAGTGTGAATATACGAGATCTGGAAAATCGATTTGGATGGGCGCATATCGCATTTTCTCTTGGGAGTAGGGAGGCAGTGAATCAATTGACAAGGCAATTACAAGAGGATGGATATCACTTGGTCAATGGTCCACGTATGACCGGGGATGGGTACTACGAGAGTGTCTTTGAAGACCCAGAAGGTAATCTAATAGAATTGACGGAGTGAGAATAAAGAACAATTTCTGATGCTATTAATATAAAAAAAGCCTCCTATCATGGAGACTTCTTACCAGCTTGCTTTCTTTACACCAGGAATTTGTCCTTTATAAGCAAGTTCTCTGAAGCAAATACGGCAGAGTTTAAATTTACGATAAACAGAATGTGGACGGCCACATCTTTCACAACGAGTATATTCTTGAACCTTAAACTTAGGTGTACGTTTTTGTTTAACAATCATGGACTTTTTAGCCATATGATAAACCTCCTTTTCATTTTGGTAGGAGACTTTATTAATTATAATACAATAATTATTCTAATAACACAGGTATCCATTGGTAATTAACAAGGTAAATAATTTTACTAAAAGATTGGTTGTGTTAAAGCTTATTGTTGATATTAAGACGTGTTGATCTACGTTTCAGGCGCGAAGACTCCTCTAAAAATGCTAAAGCATTTTTATCGTGCGATGTGATTTCAATGAAGCCTATTCAATGTCCTCTAAAAATGCTAAAGCATTTTTATCGTGCGATGTGATTTCAATGAAGCCTATTCAATGTCCTCTAAAAATGCTAAAGCATTTTTATCGTGCGATGTGATTTCAATGAAGCCTTTTCAATGTCCTCTAAAAATGCTAAAGCATTTTTATCATGCGATGTGATTTCAATGAAGCCTTTTCAATGTCCTCTAAAAATGCTAAAGCATTTTTATCGTGCGATGTGATTTCAATGAAGCCATTTCAATTTCCTCTAAAAATGCTAAAGCATTTTTATCGTGCGGTGTGATTTCGATGAAGTCTTTTCAATGTCCTCTAAAAATGCTAAAGCAATTTTAACGTGCGATGTGATTTCGATGAAGTCTTTTCAATGTCCTCTAAAAATGCTAAAGCATTATTATCGTGCGGTTTGATTTCAATGGAGCCTTTTCAACGTCCTGCGGGAAAACGGGGCAGGGGAGACCCCGCAGGAGCGTTAGCTAGAGGTAAGCTCCCCGTCACGCCCGCGAACCGTTCGCGCCTGGAACGGAAATCAACATTCAAGTTTAACAAAGCCAAAAGATTAATAAAGGGTAGATTCTTAGATTAAAAAAGAATGTAGAAAATTTCTCTACATTCTTTTTTAAGTTAAATAATAAAATTTTTTCCATACTGACCATGGTTATTGATCACAGGATTTTCAATCTGTACAGTAGTATGCTCAAGTAAATATTTATCCTTTAAAAGTTTGTTAATTTCAGAGATTAGTCTGTATGGTTCATAATTTTCTTGAATAAAAATATGTGCTGTAAATGAGTAATGATCTGTTGTAATTGTCCAAAGATGTAATTCATGAACATCTTTAACCCCATCCATTTTATTTATATCCTCCCGAATGATTTCAAGATTGTACTTTTTCGGAACCGCTTCCATTAATATCAAAAAAGATTCATGAATTATCTTTGCCCCACCAACAAAGATTACACCACCAATTATTAAGCTGATGATTGGATCGAAAACAGAAGAATTTGTAAAATAAATGAATATCCCTGAAAGAATCACACCAATTGAGTTCAACAGGTCTCCTATAAAATGCCAGAGGGCACTTTTGATATTTAAGTTATTTTCAGCCCTCGTACTACGAACTAGTACAATCGTAAGTATAATATTTACTAATAAACCAATGGAAGCCACAATGAACATAAAAGTTAAATCTACATCTCTTGGACTAATAATCCTCTTAATCCCTTCAACAAAAATTCCTAAAGAAATAATAATTAATGCAAGCCCATTTAAAAAGGATGCCAAGATTTCAAAACGAAGAAATCCAAAGGTATACTTTTGGGTTGCATTTTTGGTTGCCATATAAATAGCAGTAATACTCAAACCTAAAGCAAGAACATCAGACATCATATGTGCAGAATCAGATAAAAGAGCCAACGAATTAGCAATAAGACCACCAACAATTTCAACCAGTGTGAAAAAGAGAGTGAGAGCTAATGTAATCCACAGGGTTTTCTTTGATTTCTGTTGTTCTTTAACATGCTTTAAGTGGTGAAAATCATAGCTTTTCATTTTATTCATCCCCTTATATGACCATCATACTTCTTTCAAAATTGCATTGTCAATTTAATTGAGAAAATTATTTTCTAATTGATAATAAGACTCATGTAGAGAGCTAGTTTAATAGGGATTTTGTTAATTGATAAGGATTATTAATGATAATTATTATTGTTTGCGGGGGTAAAAAATGATAATTAATATAATAATAATAGAAGCAATATTTAATAAGAAGCTTTTGTTATATTTCGCGAATTCTGCTTATATCATTGATAAAAGCCTATAAAATAGGGGGTAATAAAAATTCTTCACCTTATTTATTCGGTAGTATCTATAATATTTATGGTAGAATGTTGCATAGAATGATATTTTAGTATAATGAGATGGTGTTTTTAACGGTAGACAAAGTGCTTCGATCAAATACATCTTGTTTAACAACATAGAAAGAGGAGATATGTTAGTATGGGATACAAATTAATTGCGAGCGACATGGATGAAACATTATTAAATGATCAACATGAAATCAGCCAACGAAATATCGATATCATAAAAAGGGCAAGAGAAGAGTATGGTGTAAAATTTGTACCAGCAACAGGAAGGGGATTTATGTCCATACAAAGATATTTAAAGGATCTAGATTTGTATGATGAAATAGGAGAATATGTTCTTTCCTTTAATGGTGGGGCAATTACCGAAAATAAGGACAATCGATTATTGCAATTTAAAGGTTTAAATTTTGATAAAATGAAAGAAATTTTTGAGTACGGTTTGAATAAAGATGTGTGTATACGTCTTTATACAAAAGATACACTATATGTTTACAATTTGTCTGAGAGCGAAAAAGAAAAAATAACAAATGCAAAGGAAGTATGCACATTTGTTGAGGAAAATTCGGTGGATTTCTTGAAGGATGAACCTATTGCAAAAATTCTCTTCCAAAATATGGACGTTCCGTATTTAATGTCATTGGAACAAGATATGAAGCATATTACCGAAGGCCATTGTACTGTAAGCTATTCTTCTAATCGATATATGGAATTTAATGCATTAGGTGTAAATAAGGGACAAAGTCTAAAGGACTTAGCGAAAATGTTAAATATCGATATCGAAGACACCATAGCAGTCGGCGACAATTATAATGATATGGCGATGTTGAAGGTCGCTGGATTATCCGTAGCTGCAGGAAACGCGGTTGAGGATGTAAAAAAAGTATGTGATTATACAACGAAATCTGATAATAACGAAGGTGTTATTGCTGAATTAATTGAACAGTTTATCTTTAATAAATGATAAAAATTGAGAAAGCTGCCAAGAGGGCAGCTTTCGTTTTGTAATGGTATATTTATAAACGCAATATGTTTTTTTTAATGTAATTGTATCTTTATGATTTTATTCAATTTCCCAAGATAAAGTGAATTCACCTTTATGTTTTTTACCTTCAACCTGCATCTTATATTTATCAGGTTCTTTAAGTTTCAAAGTCTCTCCAGATTCCAAGAATTGAATAGTCTTTCCGTTAGAATCAATTACCTTTGCATGGATTTTTCCTTTTTTTGTGTCTGCTGAAAAGGTTGCACGTAGTGTTTCACCATCTTTTACTTTAATTTTTTTAAAATAGTGACCTGTAAAGCTATTGTATTCTCCATATATTTTATTATTAAAAGCTTCAATCTCACCAATGGTAATTCTATAAGACCCACCTGAACATCCAAACAGGCTGAAACTCATTACAATCACTAATAAAAAGGGCATTAGTTTCTTAATCATGAAAAACCCACCTTTCAAATGAAGTATAGAGGAAGGAGAACAATTCTGAGAATGATATAAATATTCTAGCACTTAATGGGTAACCTGTAACATTATCATATGTATGGAAAAAGAAACCTTTGTGTCTATCGTTAGAGTAGTCAACATGTTAATATATTGGTGAGTGTATATAGATCAAATCAAAAATATAGATGAAAATTTTGGCATTTTTGGCATGGGAATTAGGTATCATTTTTAGTCAGCTATATTTGATTAAATATGCATAGAAGGTTGTGGATAGAGTGAATTCACCATCAGAACAAGCAAGGAATAATTGGAAGAGAAATATTATTCTCTTTTTAAGTAGTCAAACCATCTCTCTCTTTGGTTCATCCTTAGTTCAATATGCGATTATGTGGTATATCACGCTACATACTAAATCGGGTGTAATGATGACGGTATTTATCATTTGTGGATTCATACCAGCCTTTATTTTATCTCCAATAGCTGGAGTTTGGGCAGATCGCTACAATCGTAAAATTTTGATAATATTATCGGATGCCATGATTGCTCTTGCAACATTAATTTTGGCAATAGTTTTCTTAATGGGCTATGATGCAACTTGGTTACTCTTTTTTATGGCAGCAATCCGAGCTGTGGGAACAGGTATTCAAACCCCTGCTGTAGGTGCGATATTACCGCAAATTGTGCCAAAGGATAAATTGACGGGTGTGAACGGAACAAATGGGACCATACAAGCAGTTATTATGTTTATTTCACCAATGGTCAGTGCGGCATTATTAACCTTGGTTTCAATCGAAATGATTTTCTTTATTGATGTCATAACGGCAGCCATGGCAATTCTCACGTTATTCATATTTTTTCATATTCCTGTCCACAAGAAGGCATCTATTAAACAAGACACAAGCTATTTCAGTGACTTAAAGGAAGGCATTATCTATATCCATAATCATGATTTTTTAAAGAAATTCTTTCTGTTTTTTGCTATTTTCTTCGTGCTACTAGCACCTGCTTCCTTTCTCACACCTCTTCAAGTAACTCGCTCATTTGGAGATGATGTTTGGCGGTTAAGTGCAATTGAAATCGTGTTTTCAGTCGGAATGATGATAGGTGGAGGAGTCATTGCATCATGGAAGGGGTTTCAAAACAAGGTGCATACGATGATGTTATCGACTCTTATCATGGGTGCATGTACCTTTGCACTCGGAATTGTCCCTATTTTTTGGATTTACTTAGTTTTTATGGGGATATTTGGAGTCGCCATGCCTATTTTTAATACACCAGCTACTGTGTTATTACAGGAGAAGGTGGAGGAAAGTTATTTAGGAAGAATATTTGGTGTCTTTGGGATGATTTCGACATCCATGATGCCAATTGGTATGCTCATTTTTGGTCCAATTGCTGATATCATTAGAATAGAATGGCTTCTCATTGGAACAGGAGTACTTGTATTTATTTTGGCTTTCTTCCTGGGCAAAAATAAAGAATTACTGGAAGCAGGAGGAGCGGTATAAGAATCGACTCTATTTATTGTCGAGTTTAAAACTATATTACTAAATAAATGTCAGATAGAAACGAAAATTTTTATAGGAGGAGATAAAAATGATCGTTACAGGCATTATCATTGGCTTCTTTGTTATCTTTGGAATCGTCTTATTAAATGGTAAGGGTTCGTTCTTAATCGCAGGCTTCAACACCTTACCAAAAAAAGAAAAAGAGAAGTATGACATTGTTGCTTTA
This sequence comes from Bacillus massilinigeriensis, assembly GCF_900117315.1. Taxonomy (GTDB): domain Bacteria; phylum Bacillota; class Bacilli; order Bacillales; family Cytobacillaceae; genus Bacillus_BE; species Bacillus_BE massilionigeriensis. The sequence goes on along the minus strand of NZ_LT630337.1, from coordinate 2,118,077 downwards.
TGCAAATTCATGGGGAAAGCGATGTTTGCATTATCATTTAGTATGGTGTTTTGGATACTTAGTGACGCATTGAATATTACATGGTTATTTATCTTGGGATTTGTTTTATTTATTGGTATTGTTGTATTTATCCTTATTTATTTGAATACAGGAAATCGCTTTAAGAAGACAAAGAACTAATCAAGTCTGTTTATTGATTAGTTATACTTTAATCAGGTTAAACGTTATGATAAAATAAAAGTCCTTGGCAGGGGCAGCATACTATATATGATTTAAATAAGCAGGAATTTCCTTATGGGGATTCCTGCTTATTTTATTTTTGAAGAGCGTGTTTTACTACAAAATCTATCAGACCTTAACAAAAATCAGAAAATATGGAATTTTTTTCTTTACAAACGAAACAGCAATGTATTATATTAATTTCAGAAGTTGAAACTTCATTTATTGAAATAAGGAAGTTTCAACTTCAGTGGTATCCAATCGAAATATGAGGAGTAACTTATATGCTGAAAGAAAGAATCAAACAACATTACGATCAATTAACCAAACATCAAAGGAAAATAGCGAAATTAATGATGAATGAACCTGAGGTTGTAGCCTTAAAATCAGCAAAAGAGATTGGAAATATGACTGGTACAAGTGAAACAACGGTGATTCGATTTTGTTATTCTCTTAAATATGATGGATATTCGTCATTACAGGAAGAAGTGAGAAAAACAATTCTTTCACCATCTGAAAAAGAAAGTCCCATTAAAAAGTTTAGAGAAATGACTGAACAATCATTAGAGGAAGATGAACTAATTTCGTATACCTTGGAACAGGACCAATTTTATTTGAATAAAACATTGAATTCACTTGAAAAAGAGCAAATTCATCAAATCATCCAATCGATTATCCAAGCAGACAATGTTGTTGTAGTTGGGTTAAGAACATCGAGTGCTCCAGCCAATTGGCTTTCTCAAACTCTAAACATAATAAAAGGTAGTACATTTTTATATCGTGGAGAGACAGAAGATACGAGCTACCTACTAGCAAAGATAAAAAAAGGCTCTTTAGTTATCACCTTTTCCTTTCCAAGATACTCGGATGCGACGATTTCTTATGCTCAAACCGCAAAAGAACTTGGGGCAAAAATTATTTCAATCACAGATGATGAACTCTCACCTGTTGGTCGTATTTCTGACCATGTCTTAAAGGTCTATACGCCAAGCCCGAGTTCAATCAAAGGGATGCCCATTATATTCTCAGTCTTAAATGTATTGATTTCAGGTATCATGACTTCGAATAAGGAAAAAGTTCAAAAGCGAATTCAGTATTACAATGAGATTAGCGAAAAATATCAATCTTTCTTTAGAGAGTGAGGAAAATATCTTGAATATTGAGAAAATCCAGCTACAGCGTTTAAAAATGCCGCTCAAGTCAAGCTTCGAAACGAGCTTTGGAACGACTGTAGAGAAAGACTTTATCATAGTCCGTGCATTTGGAGATGGAAAAGTTGGATTTGGAGAAAGCGTTGCGTTGTCCTATCCAACCTACAATGAAGAAACGACAGATACTGTTTGGTATATGTTACAAACATATCTGATCCCTGCTTTATTTCTTAAACCCATTGAAACACCAGATGATTTAATAGGAATCTATCAACCTATTAAACGAAACAAAATGGCAAAAGCCGCTTTAGAAGGTGCTATTTGGGATTTATATGCAAAACAGAAAGAAGTCCCATTAGCTACTGCACTTGGTGGAACCAAAGATGAAGTTGAAGTAGGAGTAAGTATAGGGATTGAGAAGGATATTCCAACCCTGTTGAAAAAAGTAGAAGGAGTGATTCAACAAGGCTACAGAAAAATAAAAATAAAAATCAAGCCAGGATGGGATATTGAACCAATAAAAGCCATACGCAAGGAATTTGGAAATGATGTTCCTCTCATGGCAGATGCGAATTCTGCCTATAGCTTAAATGATGCAAAAACTCTCATAGAATTGGATAAGTATAATCTAATAATGATCGAACAACCTCTAGCTCATGATGACATCTATGACCATTCTAAACTTCAACCCCTTCTTTCTACTCCAATTTGCTTAGATGAAAGCATACATAGTGTAGAGGATGCAAGAAAAGCAATTGAACTACAAGGTTGTAAAATAATCAATATCAAAATAGGACGAGTTGGGGGATTATCTGAGGCCAAAAGGATTCATGATTTATGTGAGTCTTACAGAGTTCCGGTATGGTGTGGTGGAATGCTCGAATCAGGAGTTGGAAGAGCACACAACATTGCGATTGCTTCGTTAAATAATTTTACCATCCCAGGGGATACCTCTGTTTCGAATCGTTATTGGGAACATGACATCGTTGTTCCCGAGGTAAAGTTTTCCCGCCCTGGATACTTATCTGTTCCAAAACAAATTGGGATTGGCTATGAAATCAATGAAAGCAGCGTAGAAAACTATTTATTAAAAGAAAAAGAGTTTCAAGCTGCCTGTTCAAAAAGCTTTACAACAAATTGAGTTTGCGGTTTGCAGGAAATAATAGGTGCCAGTCGGTTATTAAGTATGAAGAGTAAGGGGGATTAGACTCCTATATGATGAAAGAATTTGAATCGTACCTACATTCACTTATGAAACAATCCAGTATACCCGGGATTGGAATAGCCATCGCAAGGGATGGAGAGTTAATCTATCAGAAAGGCTTTGGTTTTCGTAATATTAAAGAACAATTACCCATTGATATCCATACAGTTTTTGGAATAGGATCGTTGACAAAATCTTTTACTGCTACAGCTATTTTGCAATTACATGAAAAAGGAAAAATAAACATCTACGAATCCATCACTAATTATCTCCCAGAATTATGCATCAAGTCTGCAAATGAAATGAGCATCCATCACTTGTTAACACACTCTACTGGTATACCACCCTTGTCGTCTTTATTTAAATCATTTATTCAAGATTTTGATAGAGGAGAAGATTCAAATCTGTTCGGATATATCAATACATCAAATACATTTATCGATTCATATGGTAAGTTGATTCATTATATTAACGAGAATGTGAACGAATTATTAGGAACCCCTGGAACAGAATTTAGTTATTCCAATGATGGCTATGCCTTGCTTGGCTACATCATAGAACGAGCTAGTGGAGAAGGTTATTGGGAATACATTAGAAAGAACATATGTGAGCCACTTAAAATGAAACGAACTGTTCTATATTTAAAATACTTAGGAGAACATGGTAATACTTCGACTCTTTATTCTATTAATGAGAGAAACAAGAATAAAAAAATAGTCGAATCGAATGTCTGGCTTGACGCTCCAACCATGCACGCCGCAGGATTTCTAAAATCAACCTTAAATGATTTAATTAAATATTTTTCTCTCATATCCGGCAATAAAAATATAGAAAATAATACTGTTTTATCTCAAAGTAGTATTGAAAAAATACTAAAACCTCATATTCAAATGGAGCCTAATAAATATTATGGATATGGTCTAAATATTATCCAAGATTATCATGGCAACAAAATGATTGAACATGGAGGATCATTACACGGGGTTTCCTCCCACACAATTGTAATTCCGGACAAAGGAATTACAGCGGTTATCCTTTCAAATATAGAAAATGTACCTGTTTTTCGTCTATTAAACTATGCCATCAACATACTAGATGGTAGAGAGATGAAGGCAAGGCATAATACATTTGTTCAAAACTCACTTAAAAAGGAAGAAGAATATGAATATTGTGGAACATTTGAATCTGAAGAAGGTATGTCCCTCATTATTGATCAGAATGATTATGGTTTAACTTTCTCATCAGCGGGTTTAAGAAATCTACCATTACAATATGTCAATGACGATTCGTTCATTATTCAGCATAATGATGCAGTTAATTTGATTCGATTTATTCGTGATAGTAAACAGCAAATATGCCGCGTTTATTTTGGATTGAGACAATTAATGAAAAAAAACTAAACAAATTTGGAGGTAAAAATAAATGAAGCTTAGTATGACTCAAGCAATAAAAATTCTCTTCATTACAATAATATTATCAATATTTATGGTAGGTTGTTCATCTGAAGAAAGCTCAAAAAAAGATGATGGTAAGAGCGACAAACCAAAGGACGGCGGAACGATTACAATTGCCATGACTCAAGAACCAGAAACATTGGACGTACATAAATCAAGTATGACTTCTACTCAAAATATTGCGAGCAAAATGGGGGGAGGATTACTAACTGTTGACCCTAAAACATTGGAAATCATCCCGTATTTGGCAGAGGATTATAAAGTTTCAGATGATGGTTTAAAATTAGAATTTAAAATTCGCAAGGGAGTTACCTTTCATGATGGAACAGCATTAACTTCAAAAAGCTTTAAGGAAACATTTGATCGTGCGCTGAATCCAGCAACCCAAAGTAAAAATGTGGCCTATTATTTAGCTAATGTGAAAACAATAAATGCACCAGACGATTCTACATTAGTAATTGAATTAAAGTCACCATCAGTTCCATTCTTACGTTCCTTAACTTATGGAGGATGGCTACAGCCATATTCTATGGAGACAATTAGTGAAAGTGGCGATGAATTTGGAAGAAATCCTGTTGGAGTTGGTCCATATAAATTTGAAAGCTGGAAAACAGGGAATGAAATCGTGTTAGCAAAGAACAAAGACTTTAAATGGGCAGAAAGCTTTTTTGAAAATAAAGGAGCGGCGCATCCTGATAAAATCGTATATAAAATGATCAAGGATGTACAGACCATAGTTGCAGCACTAAATAGTGGTTCCATTGACATTGCAGATGTTCCAGCGAAGGACATTGCCAAATTCAAAAATAATGACAAATTTCAAGTACTAGAATCGCTTGGACAGGGTCTTGGATTATATTTGGAATTGAATACAAAAAACACTCATCTACAGAACCAAAAGGTACGTCAAGCTCTAAATATGGCAGTTAATAAAGAGGCAGTTATTAAAGCAGTATTACAGGGCGAAGGCGTTCCAGTCAATGGACCACTACCTCCTACAGTTTTTGGCTATGATTCAACTGTAGAGGAATACGGATACGGATTTAATATCGAAGAAGCAAAGAAATTACTTGAACAAGCAGGATATAGACTAAATCAAAATGGTGTATTGGAAAAGGATGGAAAGGAACTTAGCTTAAAGCTAGCATCACTACCCCAATGGTCACTAGATGCCCAGTTATTACAAGGGATGTATAAAGAAATAGGGGTTAAAGTTGAAATACAAAATTATGAGGCTGGAGCCCTCGTTGCAGCAGTAACAAAAGGTCAATTTGACATGACAGTAATGGCCTGGACTGCAGATGACCCATCTATCCTTTCTCAACGATTCCATTCAAGTCAAATTGGGGTAGGAAATTTTAGTCAGGTGAATGATCCATCCTTAGATACGTTACTTGTTAAGGGACAAACAACCATGGACCAAGAAGAGAGAAAACATATTTATGCAGAAATTCAAAGGCATATTGTAGACAAGGCATACTGGGTGCCTGTTTATACTCAAAAAGTATTTACTGTAGTAAACAAAAGAGTTCAGGGTATTGAATTAAGTAAAGCAGGGTCCCTTCTCTATCATGATAGCTGGGTGAGCGAATAATGCTTGCCTTTCTAATCAAAAGGATCTTTTCTGGGATATTTGTGCTATTAGGTATTATGGTTTTTGCCTTCCTACTCATCCATATGATTCCAGGTGATCCAGTAGGTATTATGTTAGGTCAAAATGCCACTCCTGATCAAGTGAAGCAGCTTACAGAACAATTGGGGCTTAATAAGCCCCTTGTTGTTCAATTTTTTGATTATTTTATTGGTGTCATCAGCGGAGATTTAGGCATGTCATATAAATCAGGAAGACCCGTACTAGTAGAAATTTTAGAAAGGCTTCCGTACACCCTTAGACTTGTATTCTCAGCAATAACGTTTGCAACCATTTTAGGAATTGGACTAGGAATCCTTGCAGCAAAACACAAAAATACATGGCTTGATCGAATCGTTATGTTTTTTTCAACTCTTGGTGTCTCCATTCCGGGATACTGGCTTTGTATCTTACTAATTATTGTTTTTGTTGTGAAATTAGGCTTTCTACCGATTGCAGGTGGAACGGGTATGAAGGACTTGATTCTACCTGCAACCGCAATGGGACTGTTACTCTCAACAATTATATGTAGACTAACTAGAACAGGGATGATTGAAGTATTATCAAGTGATTATATACGAACTGCTCGATCAAAAGGACTAAGTGAAACAGTTGTAATGTTACGACATGCCCTACGAAATGTGTTAATACCTGTTGTTACAATTATTGGTCTGCAGTTAGCAGGGTTATTGGGAGGATCCATTATCATTGAACAAGTATTTACCTGGCCAGGTCTAGGGACATTGTCGATAGGTGCTATTGCTTCAAGAGACTTCCCCATGGTGCAAGGAATGGTCTTATTTATGGGTTTTGTCTATGTAACCATTAATATTTTAGTCGACATCCTTTACCACTTACTTGATCCTCGAATCAAATTTGGTCAAGAAAAGGGAGGGATATAGGATGCAGGCGGAGACAATGAAAAAAGCCACTATTATTACCAATAGAAAAAATAAAAATAATCTCATCTATTCCATCACTAGGAATCGTAAAGCTCTGTTTAGCTTTCTTTTACTTCTTATTTTTATAATCATCGGACTTATTGGACCATTTATTATAACAGTAGACCCAAATAAGTCAGACATTAATGAATTACTACAATCACCTTCCTCAAAACATCCATTTGGAACGGATGCTTTAGGGCGCGATGTTTTTACAAGAATAATCTATGGTACTAGAATTACAATCACCGTTGCCTTGTTAGCTGTCGCTATTACTGTTACGATTGGAACTTTTCTTGGTGTCATGAGTGCTTATCTCGGGGGATTCGTAGATAATTTAATTAGTAGAATTACAGAGATTTTTTTAGCTTTACCAGGAATTGTGTTAGCATTAGCTATCGTTGCTGTCTTGGGTCCTAGTTTAACGAATGCAATGATAGCGGTTGGTATAGCCTCTATCCCTGGATTTACAAGACTTATCAGGGGTACAACATTATCGATTATTCAATCAGGATATGTTGAAGCAAGTCGTTCAATAGGGAGTTCAAGCTGGTGGATAATATTTCATCAAATCATTCCAAACATTACAAGTATCTTAATTGTTTATACAACCCTTGCAGTCGGGGGAGCAATATTAGAAACCTCAGCACTAAGCTATATCGGTTTAGGAGCACAACCTCCTACTCCTGAATGGGGAGCAATGTTGAACGAAGGAAGTGGGTATTTAACAGAAGCTTGGTGGTTATCCATCTTCCCAGGAATTTCAATAACAGTTATAGTGTTTGCAATCAATTCATTTGGTGATGCATTACGAGATATTTATGATCCGAAAGCAAAATAAAGAATGAGGATAGAATGATGGAAAAGATATTAGAAGTTAAAAATCTAGTAACTCAAATGAAGAAGGAACATAACTATACTACTATTGTTGATCATGTTGATTTAGTTCTCCATAAAGGAGAGTCTTTAGGCATTGTCGGGGAATCTGGGTGTGGGAAAAGCATGACCATTTTGTCCATTATGCGCCTTTTGGGTACGAATGGGAGAGTTCAGAAAGGAGAGATTCTTTTAAACGGAGAAGATATTCTTGCATTGTCGGAAAAAGAAATGAGAAAAATTCGTGGGAATGAAATGAGTGTCATCTTTCAAGACCCGATGACCTCATTAAATCCTGTCATGAAAATTGGAAGACAGATTAGTGAAATACTTGAAAAACATAAGCAGATGACTAGAAAAGAGTCATATGCTGTTGTGATTGACCTATTGAACAAGGTAGGAATATCTCGTCCAAAGGAAATTTACAATGAATATCCTCATCAGCTCTCAGGGGGAATGAGACAAAGAGTGATGATTGCTATTGCTATAGCATGTACACCAAAATTATTGATTGCGGATGAGCCAACTACGGCATTAGATGTAACCATTCAAGCTCAGATTATTACACTATTGCAAGAAATTCAAAAGGAATCAGGTATGAGCCTATTATTAATTACTCACGACTTAGGTGTTGTTGCAGAGCTTTGTGATCAAGTGATGGTTATGTACGCAGGACAAGTAGTAGAGGTTTCTGACGTTAGAACTTTACTTAGGAACCCTCATCATCCTTATACAAAAGGTTTAATAAAATCGACTCCCAATCAACTTGATGGAAATAGTCGCCTATACTCGATTAAGGGCAATGTCCCTTCCCCTGACCAGATGCCAAAGGGTTGTCGATTTGCAGATCGATGTGACTTTGTCATGAAACGCTGTTATCTGGAAGAACCAAGATTAAATACAATTGATGAAAAGACTAGCTACCGCTGTTGGTTGCACCAAAAGGAAATGGAAACCGTAATGGAGGTGCATACATGAATCCGCCATTATTAGAGGTAAAAGGTTTAACAAAAAGTTTTCCAATTTCGGGAAGTCGTTTTCGAGAGAAAAAGTATGTTCATGCCGTAAATGGCGTGAACCTAAAAGTAAGCGAAGGAGAAACCCTTGCCATTGTTGGTGAATCAGGTTGTGGGAAATCAACAACTGGAAGGCTATTGCTAAGGTTATTAGAACCAGATGAAGGAATAATTTTATACGAAGGGAAAAACTTAATGGATTTAGGGAAGAAGGAAATGAAGGAAGTGAGAAAAGATTTTCAAATGGTCTTTCAAAATCCCTTTGATACCTTAAATCCAAGACATACAATAAAAAAAATTTTATCCGAACCTCTTATCGCACATAAAATAGAAAGGGAAAAACGGGACTACCTAGTTGAAGAAATGATTGAAAGAGTTGGTCTCACTAGAGAAAGCTTAACCCGTTATCCTTTCGAATTTTCAGGGGGGCAAAGGCAAAGAATTGGAATTGCCCGTGCATTAATGTTAAAACCAAAACTAATAGTCGCAGACGAACCGGTTTCCGCACTAGATGTTTCGATTCAATCTCAGATTCTTAATCTTTTACAGGACTTACAGGAACAGTTGAATTTAACCTATATATTTATTTCACATGATTTACAAGTTGTTCAGTACATAGCAACTAATGTGGCAGTCATGTATTTTGGAGAAGTTATTGAATATGCGAAAAAAGAAGATATCTTTACAAATCCTTATCATCCTTATACAAAGTCATTATTAACTTCTATCCCTAAAAAAGATCCCGATGAGCAGCGTGAGAAAATTATTCTAACAGGAGATTTTCCATCACCATCAAATCCACCGAGCGGATGTAAGTTTCACACTCGCTGCCCGATGGCAAGAGAAAAATGTAAAAAAGTGGCTCCGACTTTATTAGATTATGAGAATCGAAAAGTTGCCTGTCACTTCGTAGCAAACTAATGTTTGTTCATAAGGAGTAGTGGATATGAACCAAATAAGTCCTTTTATTGAAAAGACAATATATAAATTGAACCACACGGAAAGTATAAATGAATTTTGGGAGGATGTTCAGTCACATGAATATCCTATATGGGAAAACAGCAGAAATAATCAGGAATCTCTCTTGGTAACATTTCTATATAAGGGAAATAGTTCAACAAAAAATGTTGCCCTCATTTCACCATTAATCATGGACCAATCTGATGACCTATTTTTTAGTAACATAGAAGGAACTGATATTTGGTATAAAACAATAGAAGTCCAACCTAATACATTATCAATTTATTTTTACTCGGTAAATGATGATTTCGGAGAAGATTGGATGGCGAGGGAGAAGAATTTAATCCCTGATCCATTGAATTGTCAACAATTTCACTTTTTTGCCAATCCAAATGAGCCAGATGACAAAGATCAAATTTGTTCTGTAATATCTCAAAATCATCAATGCTTTGAAAATAAACATCGAGAGATTCCTAAAGGGAAAGTGGAAAGAAAAGAGGTATACAGTCAAGTTTTGAACTCTAATAGATGTATATGGGTGTATACACCTTCAAGATATTCAGATGAAAAAAGATATCCAGTATTAACTATTTTTGATGGATTCACTTATATGAAGTCTTTGAATATCCCAGAATTATTAGATTATTGGATTCATAATCTTGACATACCTCCTATTGTTGTAGTATTTGTGGATAATCCATTACAAGTACGTAATAAAGAGCTACCTTGCAATCCAACATTTGCCGAATTTGTATCGGAGGAATTGTTACCAATCATTCAACATACATATTCGATTTACAAGGATCCTAGATACTCCATTATTGCTGGGTCAAGCTTTGGGGGATTGGCTGCAACATTTACCGCTTTTTATTATCCAGAAGTATTTGGAAATGTTATTTCACAATCAGGTTCTTATTGGTGGAAGGACCCATCAAATAATGAGCTGATTTTTAGCTTATTTAATGAATCCGAGAAAAAATCAATTGATTTTTATCTTGATATTGGGATTTATGAAAAAAAAGAAAGCATGATTCAAACAAACCGTTCCTTTTATGAGTTGTTAAGAAAAAAGGGTTATCATGTCACCTATCACGAATTCGCTGGTGGTCATGATTATATAAATTGGAAGTACACTATATTAGATGGTCTCCATGCTTTGCTGTGTGAAAAAAATGAGCAAATAGGAGGAAACTATGACAACTAATTTGAGAACTAAATTATCCCTAATTGATGAGTACTTATTAAATGACAAGCTGGATATTGAAGCTGGAAGGGCAGTTGTCATTTCTTATGACGGAGAAACCATTTTTTCCAAAGGCTTTGGAAAAGCGAGACTAACAGGGAATGTCACAGATATCACAACAGACACAATCATGAGCATTCAGAGTATTTCAAAGAGCTTTGCTGCAACTTGTATTATGAGTTTAGTAGAGAAAGGATTAATCCAAATTGAAGATCCTGTGGTGAAATATCTACCATATTTCAAATTAGCAAATAAGGAAGTCAGTGATTCTATTACAGTCAAACAGTTACTAAGTCACACATCGGGACTAGGAATGTATCCAATTGCCAACATGGCGTGTACCAATCGAAAGGAATTTCCGATATTTGAGAAAATGTATAAGGACTATCATATTACAAAAGAAATGGTTGCTCAGATACAAAAACGAGAGGATATTACAAAGTCATTTTCAAATGTAGAGTTAACTTATGCACCAAGTAATGGGTGGAACTATTGCTCTGATGCGTACGCAATTATAGGAGATATTATTGATAAGGTTGCTGGGGAGCCTTGGGAAAATTATGCGCAAAAACATATTTTTGAGCCACTGCAAATGACAAGAACGACGCTAGATCCAACCGTGGCCATGAATGATAAGAATAGTGCAAGGTACTATACTATGAATGTACATAGTGTGAAATCTTACGGGCAACCCAATCCAGAACTTCCAATCGTTGAAGCTCCGTTTCCTTCTAATCCAATTGCCTCACCTATTGGGTTCATCTATTCGACTGCTAATGATTTAACTAAATATATGACTTCACAAATGGGAATTGGAAAATATATGATTCTAACAAATCAAAGCCTTCAGACGATGCATTCAACTGTCAAAGAGATTGACAACAAAATAGGATATGGGTTGGGTTGGTTTACAAGAACATTTAAAGACGAAATAGAAATAATTGAGCATGGTGGGGGATATGTCGGGGTTAACAGTCATATATTAATGGTTCCAAAGAAAAAGATTAGTATTGCTGTTTTATCAAACTATGATAAGTTTCAATCTCAAGAGGTGGCAACAAGAATTTTAGAGTATCTAATATAACACTATTAGGCATCCATATTTCTGGTTGCCTATTCCTTTGACTAGAATGGATTTTATAAAAATTTCATTTAACCTTAAGTTATTTTAGGGATAGGGGAACTATTCTTTGGTTTAGAGGAATCTAGAAAACCTTTTAATATATTTTTTAATACAAAGGGAGAAGCATGGGGGAATTTAGAATGTTAATAGAAGACCGTCTATTTCAGCTACAAAAGAATTCAGTTATTATCGATGGTCATTTTGACCTCTTAATGGATGTAGACATGCAAAGAAAAGCAGGGAGACAAAGGGTAATCGAAACAGATTATCTAACTAGATTTTTAAATGGTGGGGTTAACGTAATCCTCGCTGCAGTTTATGTGGATAGCGCCTTTCTTCCTGATCATGCTACAACTAAGGCAATTGAACAGATTAAATCCCTGTATGTAGAAATAACTGAATCATCAGATAAGCTCATGCTTGTTCAAAATGCAGCTGACATTCAGCTCGCCATTGAAACTGGAAAAATTGGCTTTTTACTATCATTGGAAGGCGCAGAACCAATAGGGGATAATATCGAAAATCTTAAGGTTTTTTATGACCTTGGAGTAAGGAATCTCGGTCTTGTCTGGAGCAGAAGGAATTTAGTTGGAAGCGGTAGTGAATTCTCAGCTAATAGGACTGGAAGTAGCGAGGGAATTACAGCCTTTGGCATAGAACTGATCAAAGAGGCTGAAAATCTAGGAATGATGATTGATGTGTCTCATTTAAACGACCAGGGTTTTTGGGATGTCTTTGAAATAACTAAAAAGCCTATTATTGCTTCTCATTCAAATTGTCGTTCCTTAGCTGGTACAATGCGTAACTTAACGGATGAACAAATTAGAGCAATTGCAAGTATAAATGGAGTAATTGGAATAAACGCAACAAATCTATTAACTTCAGATGATGATGAAAATAGTAATATTGAAAATTTAGTCAATCATATTGAATATATCGTTGATTTAGTTGGAATCAACCATGTTGCTCTTGGTTTGGACTTGTGTAAGGATGTAATGAAATATGTGGATTCGAAGGACTTGGAAAAATTACCCAGGACTCCTTTTGATGTCATTGACGGTCATCAAAGTCTTTCAAATCTGACTAGGGAGCTGATATTACGCGGTTTCTCTGATAAAGAAATTGCTCTCATATTAGGTGAGAATTATTTGAGAGTCTTTAATGAATTATTAAAAAATAATAAACTAATTGTCTAACTTGAACGACCAGGAAAAATGGATATCATCCCTGGTCATTTTTTTACTTCAAATTGAAGGATTCACAACATTTTTAGTATATATTGATTGGAAATCCTACAAATGCTAAAATATTCAAAAAATAACATAAAAAGGATGACATGACGATGAATGAAAGGATAAGAACACATTTCGCTTCTCTTACTCCAAGCCAAAAAATAGTTGCAAGGTTCATTTTGGAACAACCTACGCTAATTGCTATTCATTCAGCGAAAAGGATCGGAGAAATGACAGAGACAAGCGAAGCTACAGTTATCCGTTGCTGTAATGCACTTGGGTATGATGGTTACACCTCGATGCAAGAAGATATTCAAAAAAAGACCATCCTCCTTCAAAAAAATCAAGGGCCATTCAGAAAATATCAAGAAACCAATAAGAATATCAATACAGAAAATTTTGCTAACCACGTCATTCAAACTGACTACCAATCTCTGAAACATGCAGAGGAAGAACTTGATCTTCAATTATTCCAGAAAGGAGCTGAAATGATCACAAATGCAGAAAAAATATTGGTGGTAGGTTTCAGATGGTGTCATATTCCTGCCCAATGGCTATCTTCTGTACTTAATACCATTAAAGGAAATACCCATCTTTATAAGGGTGGGATGGATCAATCAGATTATCTAATCACAGAAAGAGAGAAAAAGTGGCTTGTGATTGTTATAAGCTTCCCACGACATCCTAAAGAAATATTAGATTTTATTAAAGCTGTAAAAAAGTTGGGGGTCAAAGTGTTAGCTATCACTGAGGGGGAGCTTTCTCCTATAGGAGGTGATGCAGACCTAATGATAAAGGTCCACGCTCCACAACCAGTCGCAACTCAAGGAATGACGACATTGTTTTCCATTCTTAATGTATTAACAACTGGAGTGATGGTTCTTCAGCCGCAATCGACTCAACAACGATTAAAGGATTTTGATGAAATTAGCGGCAAGTTTTATGCATTTATTGAAGATCTTAATGGAGGTGGAATTTTATGACACGGATGAAATTTGTAGCAACAGGGGATAGCTTTATCACACGAACAATTCCGACAAATACAGAATCTTTTCAAAGCTTGACGAAGATGATCAATCAAGCAGATGCGAGGTTTACCAATTTGGAAACAACTGTTCACCAGAATGAGGGCTACCCTAGTCCATTTAGTGGAGGAACTTGGGCTATGTCTTCACCCGGTGTTTTAGGAACGATAAAAGATTATGGCTTTAATCTGATTGGATGGGCGAATAACCATACACTTGATTATCTTTATGGAGGTCTTGATGCGACTTATAAAAATCTTGATAAGTATGAATTGGTTCATTCAGGAGTAGGATATCATTTGGCAGATGCTTCATCACCACGTTATTTAGGTACTCCGACAGGGCGTGTCGCCATTATCTCTGCAGTTTCCACTTGTTATCCTTGGTGGGTTGCAGGAGAGCAACGTCCAGATACGATGGGGAGACCAGGTATTAATCCTCTAAGAGTAATAACAAATCATGTAATTACTCCTGAAAAAATGAATCAATTAAAAGATATTGCAAATTCAACAGAAATAAATATCTTCACCAACATGATGATTGAAGAAGGCTTTATGCCAAGTCCAGGCAATGATGTTTTTCTATTCGGTTCTGCTCGTTTTATTGAAGGTAAGGAAGAAGGAACGGTTACAGCTCCTCACCCGAAGGATATGAATAGAATTGAAAAATCAATCATGCAAGCTAAAAGGATGGCTGACTACGTTATCATTAGCATACATTCCCATGAGATGAAAGGAGCGGAAATGGAAAAACCAGCAGATTTTTTGGAAAGATTTTCTCGGTTATGTATCGATTCCGGAGCGGATGCGATTATTGGTCATGGCCCTCATGTATTAAGAGGAATTGAGATTTATAAAAATCGACCAATTTTCTATAGTTTAGGAAATTTTATCTTTCAAACAGAAACTGTCCTAAGTCAACCTTCTGATATGTATGACAATTTTGGATTAGATTCCACTCATAATGTGGTGGAGGCTTTAGATGCGATGAGCGATGGTTATACAAGGGGATTATGCACTTATCCAGAGGTTTGGGAATCTGTTTTACCACTATGGACCATGAAAGATGGGGCGCTAGAGGAAATCCTTCTTTATCCAATCGAGTTGGGATTTAACGAACCTATTTATCGAATGGGGAATCCAGTTCTGACAACGAATGAACGAATATTAAACAGACTTCAGGTTTTAAGTGAGCCATATGGAACAGAAATTAATATTGAAAATGGAGTTGGAAAAATTAAAGGAGGTTCTTCATGAGAGAGAAACTCTTTAACCAATTAGAAGCTTTGTTTGATAGATTAGTATGCATTCGTAGGGATTTTCATATGTATCCTGAATTATCCTTTCATGAAGTAGAAACTCCTAAGAAAATTGCCACCTTTCTTCGTGAATGCGGACTAGAAGTAGAAGAAAACGTTGGTGGAAGAGGAGTTATAGCTGAAATAAAGGGAAAGAATCCAGGGAAAACAATTGCCTTCCGTGCAGACTTTGACGCTTTACCAATCCAAGATGAAAAAGAGCTCCCCTATTCCTCTAGAGTACCTGGTATCATGCATGCATGTGGTCACGATATTCATGCGACTTCACTTTTAGGTGTTGCTTCTGTACTAAGTCAAAATAAAGAATGTATATCAGGCATTATCCGATTTATTTTTCAATTTGCTGAAGAACAACCACCTGGAGGAGCAAAATTTATGATTGAAGATGGTTGTCTTAAAGGGGTCGATATGATATATGGGGCACATGTGGCATCAATCTTACCCACTGGAATGATAGGCGTTGCATCAGGTCCAGTCAATGCTTCTGCAGATAATTTTGAAATTGAAATCATCGGACAGGGAGGCCATGGAGCATTTCCGCATTCAAGTATTGATCCCATTGTTTTAGGGGCATCATTGGTCATGCAACTACAACAAATTGTTAGTCGCCAAATCGATCCTTTACAATCAGCAGTTCTAACTATAGGAACCTTCCATAGCGGTACCACTAATAATGTTATTCCCGAAAAGGCAATAATCACTGGAACTGTACGTACCCTTGATGAAAATACCAGAGGATTCATAGAACAAAGAATTGAGCAAATTACAAATTCAATAGTTGGAGGTGTAGGAGCAACAGCAAAGATCAAATATGAAAAAGGATATCCTGTTTTAAATAATACAATCGAAGAAACGACAATCGTTGAGAATACTGCTAAGGAGGTATTCGGTCATTCTCATGTATTAAATATACCTCCTCTGATGGGAGGAGAGGATTTTGCCCAATATCTTCAACATGTACCAGGTTGCTTCTTTTATGTAGGAGGAAGTTTTTCAGAATCCGAAAAGAACTATCCACATCATCATCCAAAATTTGATGTAGATGAACGTTCAATGATTCATATTGGAAAAATGTTCCTTTCATTAGTTTTAAACGGATAAAGGAGTGATAATATTTGAAATGGGTGACTGCGTTATTTCTATTTGTTTTATTTATGATTAATTATGCGGATAAATCAATTGCTGGTTTTTCTGCAGTGCACATTATGGAAGAGTTTAACCTAACTGCAGGTCAGTGGGGAATTGTTGGCAGCAGTTTCTTCTGGTTATTCTCTATCGCTGGAATTATTGGTGCAGGATTATCAGATAAAATTGGAACAAAAAAGATGTTAGCAATTTTGGCCATTTGTTGGACGGTTGTTCAAGTAGGCGCATTTGTCATTTATAGTTTGCCCATGCTTATTTTCGCTCGTATCTTACTTGGAATAGGGGAAGGACCAACATGGGCAACAATGGTTAGTCATTTAAGTAAATGGTTCCCAGAAAGACGAAAAGGGATGATATTTTCCCTGGTCAATTTTGGGGCTTTTATTGGTGCAGTCGTTCTCACTCCAATCCTGGTGAATTTGATAGAACTTCAAGGGTGGAGAGTAGCTTGGGCATTTTTAGGAGTACTTAGCTTTATATGGTTAATTTTATGGATTTTTCTTGGCAAAGAGCGACCAGTAATACCCGAGGAACCAATGTTAACTAGCAAAGAATATATACCAAAAGCAAATCGGAAACAAATAGTGAAGGTCTTATTTTCTGCGAGCTTTATTTTCTCATTTTTTATTTATTTTGCTCAAATGTGGGGAACAGCATTTTCAACCGTATGGCTTCCAGTTTACTTAGTAAAGGTCACCCATTTGCCAATGATTAAAATGGGAGTGACTATTGGAATAACAGGTATCATAGCTGGAATCATGACAATCTTTATTTCAACCTTCGCCGATTATTTATATAAAAAGACAAATCTTATTAGAAAGTCATATGTTCCTATTGGAGGAATCTCCGTTATTTTAGGTGGAATCTTTTTCTATATTATTTCCATCACATCAAATTTAACTTTAATTCTTATTGCTCTAACACTTGGTCAAGGGTTTGCCTTTTCAGTCGGTACTATTTCATCCGTTATTGCGAGTGGTTTATTACCTGAAAGAAGGGGTTTAATTGTTGGCACAATGTCAGGCTTAGTTACTGTTGCGGGAATACTCTCTCCTATCGTCACAGGAAATATAGTGGAAGCAGCAGGAAGTAATGTAGCTTTAGGTTTTAATCATGCGATGATAATAAACGCAATTATCTTTATTATTACAGGTATCCTTTTTCTTCTATTTGTTAAGAGAGATGAAAAGGGTTTGCCTTCCAATTCAATTCCACATCAGATTGTAAAATAATAGTTAAATAATAATAGCCTAGATAGATTTCTAGGCTATTTGATTTTCCTCTGACTAAATACATATTTAAAATTTAGAATATGAAGAGGGCGAAATTTTCTTTATAATAGGGTAAAATAGGGAAAGTTAATTGAACATCACTGGCGAAAAATAAAAAATATAACAATTGAATGGAAATTACTGATTTTATTATTTTTATATAGCAACTAAAATGAAGAGGAACAGAAATAAATCTTTAGAAGCGACCAAAAAGGAAGAAGGAAATGTGTGGATATACATTTCAATTATTATTCTCTATTTAAAAAATGAAGCGAATTAACAATAAAAGGTAGAAACAATAGGGTTGAAATACTAGATTATGTAACGCAATAAATAATAATGACTTTCCCTCAAACGAACGTGAGTGTAGGGGTGTATCCAATTGAAACCAATTCCAGATCATCTTCAAAAAAATCTTAATATTCTATTTGTTGGCTTTAACCCTAGCATCCGTTCAAGCGAAACAGGATACCATTACGCTAATCCAAATAATCGCTTTTGGAAATTATTATATGAAGCCGGGTTAACACCAAGGAAATTTGACCCTTCTGAAAATAAGCAGTTGTTGGAATTAGGCTACGGCCTAACTAATATTGTCTCTAGACCAACAAAAAGTGCAGAGGAAATTACACCCGAAGAATACAAAAAAGGTAGAGAGGAACTAAGAGAGAAAATCCTCTTTTACAAACCTAAAATCGTATGCTTTGTTGGAAAAGGCGTGTATCAGCAATTCAGTAAAAAGAAGACTATCTCATGGGGAAAGCAGAAGGAATCAGTAATTGAAGGGACCATTGATTTTGTTGCTCCATCTTCTAGTGGATTAGTACGGTTGAAGGTGGATGAAATAGTCTCCATTTATAAAGAGCTTCGTGAACTAGCGCTTGGAATGAAATAGAAGACATAGAAACAATTATCAACGAATATATATTTCATTTAGAATTTTTCTCAAACGGGTTTTCCTAAAAATTGGCTTGAAATATCAACGAACGTAAAGAATAAAAAGAATAAATAATAAAGTGGGATTAAAATTTTCTTAGGCAGATCATATTAGAGGTTCTGCCTTTCTGTTTGTTCATAATCGAAATCATTTGTATTAGTTGAAGGAATTTCCTTGTCCAATGTCGAAAAAACATGAAACTACTATCACCCTAAAAATTCCATTGAAATGAGTGAAAAAGGTATGATCGGGTTTATCAATGTAAAAAATTTGTATAAATCATTTGAAAAGCAAAATGTTCTGCAAAATGTTAATTTGCAAGTGAAAAAAGGAGAAATCGTGGGGCTACTTGGTCCCAATGGAGCTGGAAAAACAACATTAATTCGTATTTTAAATGGGGTCATTAAGGCGGATCAGGGGGAGATATCAGTTAATGGAAGAGATCCTGTTACTGATGGCGATGAAATTAGAAGGATATCAGGAATCGTAACAGAAAGCGCTGGACTTTATCATCAATTAAGCGGTGAGGAAAATTTAAGATTTTTCGGGGACTTATATGGTGTGACCGATCAAAGAAGAATAGAGGAGCTTTTGAATCTATTTGAATTGACAGAACATAAGAATAAAATGGTTGGAAAGTACAGTACAGGAATGAGGAAGAGACTTGCATTAGCTAAAGCACTCATACATAATCCGGAAATTCTATTTCTTGATGAACCAACCAACGGATTAGATCCTGATGGAATCCAGCAGGTTCTCGCATATTTGAAAAAATATAATGAAGAAACTGGGACGACAATCATCATCTGCTCGCATGTCCTACACCAATTGGAAACCGTATGCCATTCCTTTGCCATTATTGATAACCGTACAATTGTCGAACAAGGAAGCTTACAAGCTCTAGAAGATAAATACATAAAAGAGATATCAGTAAAAGTCAACACTACCTTTCATCCATCAGAACATGAGTTTGGGTATCCATTCAGATTAACAGGTGAAAATATGGTTACCTTTGATTTGCCTTCTAAGTGCGAAATACCTACTTTGCTGAAAGAGATCTTGAAAACGGATCCGATTTATTCTGTAACACAGGAAAACACCGATTTACAATCGATTTACTTCAAAGTTAGGGGGCAGAATCATGAACAAATTCTTTAGTAAGTCTCTTATCAAAAAGGATATCTTAGATATTGTCAGAAGTAAGACTCTAATCATTACATTAATCATCATTCCCATCATATTTTCTATCATTATTCCTTCATTGGTAGTGGGAGGATCCTTAGTTTATGACATGGAAAAGGCCGCTGGGAAGGATATGGAAAAGATGATAAATTCCTTTGTCTCAACTGCGATGGGTGATTCCATAGCTGCTTATACGACTGAACAACAAATCGTCTATATTTTTATCAATTTCATCCTTCCAAATTTGTTTTTACTAGTACCAATTATTACGGCCATGACCGTTTCCGCGAATAGTTTTGTAGGAGAGAAGGAAAGACGAACGATGGAAAGCCTGTTGCTGTCGCCAATATCCATAAGATCATTATATTTTAGTAAGGTGATAGCATCCTTTATCCCACCATTTTTTGTATCATTGGTTAGCTTCTTGGCATGTGGATTTCTAATCAATTTTTTAGGGTACCCATTATTTGACGAACTAATCTTCCCATCGGCAAATTGGGTTGTAATGATCCTCTTATTATCTCCGATGGTCATATTACTTGTGGTTTTGATCAACATACTGATTTCATCAAGAGTGAAGACCTATCAAGAGGCTCAAAACATTGGGGGAATTATCGTCCTACCTGTCATCGGTTTGCTTGTTGGACAAGTGAGCGGGCTGTTTTTTGTCGGAGTTCAATTGACGATAACAATATCAATCGGAATATTAATCATCAATCTAATTCTATTGAATAGAATTTCTAAACATAACGACCGATTTGTCTTATTTGAAAAGCAAATTCACTAAACGAGAATTTGATCCTCTTTTTATATGGACATTACAAAACAACAACTGACAGTTTATTCCTTACTAATTAAATAGAAAGGCAATTTTAGTAATAAAGAATGGCCTGATGAAAATTTTCGAATGTTTGAATTGAACAACAAACGGGGAGAGAGTGGTTGTAATGAAGATTAGCCAACAAAATGCAGAGCATTACAAATGGGGAGATGATTGTGATGGTTGGCATTTAGTTAACAATAAGGATTTAAGTGTCATTCATGAACGCATGCCTGCAAATACAAAAGAGGTATTGCATTACCATCAACAATCTCGTCAATTTTTCTATGTTTTAGCAGGAAATGCAATAATTGATGTCGATGGAGAACGTATTTCATTAAACCCTAAAGAAGGAATTGAGGTATCTCCTCTTACGCCACATCAAATGTTTAATGAGTCAGACCAAGAAGTGGAATTTTTAGTCATATCTCAACCTAATAGTCATATTAAAAGCGACAGAGTCATCTTATAATTTTGCTAATTTACCAATGGGTTTCAAGAGGTGTAAACGGATGCTTTGACTCCCTTTTATTAAGCGATAAAAGAAAAACTGGGCATTATGGAAATCATTTATTTGGAAGAGGTATGTTATGAAAGTGTTTAGTAAAATGTCAATTTCATTTATATTTGTTGGTTTCCTTACCTTTTCATTAAACTGGATCATAGAGGGTTATTTTGAACCGATAGCTATTATTTCAACTTTATTTCTATTAGTAGGAATGATAGGTAGTTTTATTGCTATCTTCAAGAAGGAAGTAGGTAGTATCAAGTATATTTCACTCACAATTATTTTTTTAATCCTTTTATTAATAACGTGGTTTAGGCCATTTCAGGTTCTTCGAATATTGACTTGGCTTAAAAATATGACATAACTCAGGGTTCGGTGCTTTAAATACTTGGCTCATATTATTAACAAACCTGATAAACAAAATTGTCAAAATATAAAGGAGAATCGGTGATTTTTATAGAATTATGTTATTAAATGAAGGATTTACGTAAAGCGAGAGTCTCCTTACTAGAATTATGAGGTGAAAATAATGAAGCAAAAGATAATTGTTCCAATTGATGATTCGGGTTATTCCCATCGTGCATTAGAATTTGCCATTTCAGTAGCAAAACAAGTAGATGGGGAAATTGTTCTTGTAAATGTTCAACCAGCTTATTCGACTCCGAATGTTCACCGTTTTATCTCTAAAGAAGCAATACAGGAGTTTATTAATGAGACCGCAGGGGAAATTTTAGATAGAGCAATTGAATCTGTTTCAGACCGAGACGTTGCCATTGAAAAAGTTATTCTTACTGGTATTCCTAAAGTAGTGATAACCAACCTAGCAAAAGAACTGAATGCTTACTGTATTGTTATGGGAACACGCGGAATGGGAGCTGTTAAGAGTGCTTTGATTGGAAGTGTAAGTTTAGGTGTATTACAGTTATCACCATGTCCGGTAACAGTAGTGCCTTAAAAAAAGGAAAACAATCAAGGAAGGTTTTACGAGCGTTGTTCTAAAAAGGATAAACGCTCTTTTTGTATAACTAGAGGAGGTTAAAAACATGAAAGCAATTCGAGTTTCCCAATTTGGTGGACCTGAGAAATTAGTATATACAGATGTTGAGGATGTAGTAGCAGGTAAAGGAGAGGTATGTGTTCGATTATTTGCGGCTGGGGTTAATCCGAGTGATACATATACATTAACTGGTACATATGCGTTTAGTATCCCTCAGTTACCATATACTCCAGGATTAGACGGCGCAGGGATAATTGAGGCGATTGGAGAAGAGGTAACAAATGTTAGTGTAGGTGATCGCGTATTTGTTGCGTCCTTGGCTGGAAGTAGTAGTACTGGCACATTTGCACAGAAAATGGTCTGTGATGCCACTTTGGTTCACCCTTTACCAGAGCATGTTTCTTTTGAACAAGGAGCGGCATTAGGGGTACCAGCATTAACAGCCTATCGTGCATTATTTCAACGGGCCAGCTTGAAGCCCGGTCAAACCGTGTTAATACATGGAGCTAGTGGTGGCGTTGGGTTACAGGTTGTGCAAATGGCGAAATCTCATGGTGCTAAAGTAATTGGAACAGCAAGTAAACCAGAAGGTAAAAAAATGGTACAGCAAGCTGGTGCAGATTATGTAATTGATCATGTAACAGAAGAGACAATTGATGATGTGCTCACCCTAACAGATAGTACTGGCCCTAATGTAATTATCGAGTTTTTAGCCAATAAGAATCTAGAAACAGATTTAAAGCTGATTGCACCATTTGGTAAAATCGTGATTATCGGAAATCGAGGATCCATTGAAATAAATCCACGCCTTGCTATGCAAAAGGAATGTGATATTTTAGCAACAGCACTTTGGAATGCACCTAAAGAGGAATACCAACAAAGCATTGATGGGGTTATTGGCATGCTAAAAAGCGGTGCGCTTTCTCCGATTATTGGTACAACCTTGCCGCTCAGCCAAGCATCGCAGGCCTTTGAACAGTTAGCAAAGGGTGTTGGAAATGGAAAACTTGTTTTGAAAATTGAATAAAATTTTCACATAATTAATTGTTCTTATCCAATAGCTTTTGAGATAATGGAACTATTTTGCAGCATAATCGAAATGTACTTAAAGTAAAGAATAGCCATTCTTTTAGTTGAGGAATGGCTTTTTCCTATTATAGAAATTGAAGTTATAAAACATACAGAGAATTAGTCAAATTTTTAAAAGAGAATAACCGAAATGAATAAGTTGAGTATAGTTTTATCCAAATACTAAAGAATTTGAACTAGGCACTCACCCATAATTAAAAAATGAATATCGTATGTTGAAACACTATTTTATTTATGGAGGTATTTTTATGGGTTATTATGTCGCGGTGGAGCCTGGTGTAAATCTATATGTGGAAGATATTAACCCTGGAGGGAGCAAAACCATCGTTTTTATTCATGGCTGGCCATTAAGCCATAAACAGTTTGAATATCAATTTAATATTCTTCCTTCGATGGGTTACCGCTGTATTGGAATTGACTGGAGGGGGTTTGGAAAATCGGATAAACCAATCAGTGGATATAATTATAATAGATTAGCAAAGGATGTCCGTACAGTTGTTGCAGCCCTTCGGTTAGAAAATTTCATTCTCGCAGGTCACTCTACCGGTGGCGCCATTGCCATTCGATACATGTCAAGATACAACGGTTACGGAGTATCTAACCTCGTCCTTATTGACGCAGCTGCTCCCACTGGATTCACAAAAGAAACAGCCAATAGACTTCTAAACGAAACATTCAATGACCGTCCCAAGATGATGCAAGGAATTACTGATAGCTTTTTCTTTCAATATATTACAAGCTCCTTTTCAGATTGGTTTAATCAAATGGGTTTACAAGCTGCAAGCTGGTCGACAGCTGCAGTCATTCTCTTACTAAGGGATGAAACCCTACATGATGATTTATCAAAAATAGCTGCACCCACTCTCATTATTCACGGGAAACACGATAAGGTCATTCCATTTTCTCAAGCTCAGGAACTAAATCAAAAAATTTCGAATTCCAGGCTTATTCCATTTAAATATAGCGGTCATGGCCCTTTCTGGGAAGAGCGAGACAAGTTTAATCATCTTTTTAAACAGTAAATCTCTTGAAGTTAGTTACACGATAGGAGCATATTTGTTAATTCGACGACATTTAAAAAGGAAAATCGCCATTAATGATTAATATGAACAAAAATCGGCTGCCACATAGGCTGTCTTTTTTTATTTGGCGATAAACTGATAGCTAATTTCTGTAAGTCCAAGATTATATACAAATAATGTTCAAAAAAGTTGCCGATTCAGAATAAATAATTATCTATAATTGATATAACAGTAATATTCCTACGAAGAATCCTTAAGTCCAGTTTTTATTCAATAGGAGATTAACTTTAGCAAAATTACAATGAATATTGAAGAAAGGGGTGGTCTGGTTGGAACAACATGAAATAAAGAATGAGATTTTAAGAATCTTATCAGAATATCGCATGGGGACACTTACAACCATGAAAGGGGATCAACCGTATTCTAGATTTATGATCTTCCGTAATGAAGGTTTTTTATTACATATGATATCAAGTAAAAATACTGAGAAGGTTGAAGATATTTTAAAGAATCCCAAGGTTCATATCCTTTTTGGTTTTGAAGGAGGAGGCTATGGAAAACCCTATTTAGAAATAACGGCTATTGCCACTATTCATGATGAAAAGGAAATGAAGGAACATTTTTGGCATGATAATTTTTTAAAGTATATATCAGGACCAGATGATCCGAACTACATTGTCATTCGTTGTGAACCGAAAACCATTCGATTAATGAGGCATCCTGATTTGGATGGACCTTATACTTTATCACTTTGAAAAAACTCTTGTTTCATAGGGGGGCATTATGCCCTTTGTTTAATTAATTATGCAACAGAACTTTGGGAAATATGCCCCTAATAGATGTAGGCAGCTACCAAAAGTTCGTCGCTACCAAAAATATTTTTGACGAACTTTACTTTTACAAAAGTTGACTAGTATCTGTTCTACTGGAAATTTCCCCTTTAACCTGCTTTAACGTCGCAACTATGAGGAAGCTAACAATCACTAATAAGAGCCAAGAGCTCACCTTTCCAAGATGAACAAGACTCCATGCATCGGTTTGGTTTGGATACTCCCATGCTCCAAAGAAAGTTGCGATATTTTCGGCAACCCAAATAAAAAATCCAATTAGCACGAAAGAAAAAGCGATTGGCATACGGTAGCGAGTTCCATTAACCTCGTAGGTAACCCACGATTTCCAAAACACAATAATGACAAGTCCAGATAACCAAAAGCGGATGTCAATCCAATAATGGTGCGTGAAAAAATTTAAATAAATAGCAGCCGCAAGTGGTAAAACTACCAAAAACGGTGGCCACTTAACCAGTTCAACCTTCAGCCTCCTCCAAGCCTGGCAAAGATAACTCGCCACACTTGCGTACATGAATCCACTATACAAAGGCACACCTAGGATTTTTATATATCCTTCCTCTGGATAGGACCAGGATCCCATATGTACTTTGAAAACTTCCAAAGCAAGTCCTATGAGGTGAAACAATGTAATGACTTTTAGTTCATCCTTAGTTTCAAGTCCAAATCTCACCATCGACCACTGCATTAGAAGGCAGATAATAAGTAGCCAATCATATCGTGGAAGGAAGGGAAGGGGAATGATTTGGGTAATAGCCAAAGACGCAAATATTACGACAGGAAACAAACATGATAGAGCTTGCTCCCAACCAAAACGAAGGAGCTGTTTTGAAGCTCTCATGATTTGTGCCTTTAATGTATTATTCTGAAATTCCTTTTGTATTGTTAAATTCATGAGGATTTCCCCTTAATATATTTGTTGATGATCTTTCAATATTAAAAAACCAAATAGTTAATCTTGGGTTTTCTTTTCATTTCGATATTCTAATAAATCTCCCGGTTGACATTCTAATGCCTTACAAATTGCCTCTAAAGTTGACAATCGAATCGCTTTTGCCTTTCCATTTTTCAATATAGAAAGATTGGCCATTGTAATTCCAACTCTCTCCGAAAGCTCTGTTACGCTCATTTTCCTTTTAGCCAGCATCACATCAATATTGATAATTATCGCCATTTTTTTCACCTCAGACCGTTAAATCATTTTCTGATTTTATATCGATGGCTTCTTGCAATAATCGTTGAAGAACTGCAGAAAAGACTGCAATCACCATGGAAGCAAATATTAAAACCAACCCGATTAATATAATCCCTGGGGCGTCATCCTTCTCGGCAATAAGATAGAAGAGTGGAAGGCCTACTACATATAATGCACTGATTGTGATGGCACAGAATTTAATATTCTTTAGAGCTTTTACAGAAATTTGCGAGAAAGCATTATTCTTGTCGATATAACTTAGTAATTTAAAAGCTTGATACAGAGCCATGTAAAAGGGAAGCGCTGCTGCATACAAATCGGTAAAAACAAGATATTTTAAATAATCATGCTCTGGATACAATTCAGCAGCAAAATTTCCTATCTCAGGTACAAAAAATATACACAAAAGTAGAACTGGGATTCCAATAAGAATAACAGCAATCTTTAAAAAGAGGGTTGATCCTCGTTTCATAAAAAACCACCTCGATTACTTTTTATATTTAAGATTTTAACACAATTTTATCGTTTTACAATAAAATATTATTGAATTTTATCAAAAAGTTATTGTTAGGCGAAGAGTCATTTTATTATTAAGCGATGTAATGATTTTCATTATAAAAAAATGGGCTTCAGGGGGGATTAATGATTTCGTGTTGGAAGGTATGTATTCCTTTCTTTTGAGTTAGTATGAAGAACAAGGTCTTTTGGAATAGTGTGTGAACTGTCTTTCATCGTGCTTAAGAATGACAAAATCTGTGAGAATAGTAGTAAAACGGCCTTTCATGGCGGTTATGAAGGACAAAACTGGTGGAAGGAGTGAAAAAAGCTTGTGTCAACTGCATAATTCATTAGCAAAACACCCCCTAATAACTAAGCTAATTCCTCTGATAAATAACTAAGTAATTGGCAATTTATGTTAAAATTATAATTTGGATTGTGAATTAGTGTACTTAAAGTAACGGGTGCTTTTGTTAAATATCACAACTTATCAATAAGCTGAAAATATGCAATCTTTTATTCACCCTCTAACCCTAGGGGGGTTCAAATCTCTACACCTATCAATATGGCGACCGCGCCCCAGCCACACGCGAAAAATCGCATAATTCGATAGGGGGGGTACCCCTAAACCGCGAAAATAAAGCCACATAGTCTTGTAAACCTTGATATTAAAGGGTTTTCGGGTTATGTGGCTATTTTTATTTTGTTTAAAAGTATAGGTTTTCGATATGAAATTGCCTATTAAAACCTTGATTTAATGCCATTTTTGCCCCTTAAAATGTGGAGGATGACTTGATGTTTTCGCAAAATTGAGTGATGTATGTAATAGCGAAAATACAGGAGGTGTTTGAATGAAGGCATTATTTGGTCGAAAGTTTACTGATATTAAGGAATTGAGGGAAGCTACGGAGAATGCGAGGAAAAGAGGGATTGTTGGCTCAAACTACACAGTCATACGAGAGGTAGAATTAAGTGACCACGAGTTTCAGAGGTTTTGCAGCGATTTTTTAGAGGATCAGCCTTGGATAGAAAAAACCGATGGCGGTAGCAATGTAGCCGGGGAGCTTCGCTGCATCAGAGTTAAGAATGTGGAAACTGGTGAGCGGATATTAGTCAACACAGAAGGGTATGAATACCCACGTTACACTGCTATAGAAGAATAAAGAGCATTGAGAGAGCGGGTCTAAGGGCTCGCCTTTTAAAAGAGTAAGTATAAAAATTCTTCTTTAATATGTTGTAGAGGTTTTTACTATTTGAAATAATTGTTATGGAACTAACTGATAGTAGTGGTGAACAAGAAAGTGGATTTTTATGGTAAAGTAAAGTTATATAGTTTTATCGAATTAAGGGGAGAGAGGAGGGCAGGAGATGAAGAAGAATAATATCATCCCATTGATTGTCGTTATTGGCTTGGGCATATATGTTGGACTAAGCATGAATAATAAGGGTAATCCAACTGAACAGTCAACTGTTGCGAATGTGTCCGAAAGTGAAATCAATGAAGAAAGTAGTGTTGGGGAGCTTTCTTTAGAGGAAAAGCAGAAAAGGTTTATGACATATTATGAAAACATTAAGCAAATTTTTGATAGTTTTGAAAAGATTGATGAGGCAGTTAAAACCATGTCAAATAGTAATCCATCAAGGCTTGAATCGTATCAAAACTTTCAAAAATTAAGAGACCTTATGGAGGAGGGACAAAGAAGGCCAGTCTACAATCCTGAAGGTTTCAATGAGTCAGAAACAGAAATGTTTAAAGCGGTCGATTCAGGTTTGTCTGAAGCCTTTCAATACAGAAAATTTGCTTATGAACACATGATGGAATACCTAGATACGGATAGCTTAGCAAAAGCAGATGAAGCAAAACAGTGGTTAGAAAGTGCCAATCACAGTTTGAACTCAGCAATGATTAATCTTGCTACACTTAAATTAATGTATGATCCTAGTGAAAAAAATGAAACGAAATAAGGGATAATAGATATATTTGAAATAACAATTTTCAGGTTATGGAATTTATGGGATTGAGTGAAAGAAGGGATCATCTTTTGATGGTCTTTTTTTTCGTACACAAATGACTTGCTATTCTGTGGCTTCAGAGTGATATATAGTGTAACCAAAAAATGAAAGGAAGATGAATAATGGAATTCAAAATCACTTATGAAGTCAAAGGACAGCGAAGAAAGGAACTGGTGCAGGCAATCAGTGAGTTCTTAAACACCATACCCAAATACAAAGGTGTTCCAACATGTGCTTACGAAATTGGAGACTTAGTGGTTGACAGGGAGGGAGCGGTTATACTAAATGACAGTATGACCCCCGCAGAAGTTGACCACATGGTAACGGTGTTAGAAGAACAAGGGTTTCAGCCTACAAATTACGGTGAGAATGCCTTTGACGGCATTGAGGTAGCCATGCCAAGAGAGATGTTCACAGATAAGGCCATCGAGAATCTGCACAAGATCGTAAACGCCAAAGGAGAACTCATCAGCAAGGCCATCGGCACCATGGACTTAAGAATCATCGAAAACGATGTGAAAGTAAAGTTCCTATGGTTTCTAAAAACAGAGGACAGCGAGGAAGTGGCCCATTACACACAGTTTATTGAAGCCTTATGCAAAATGGCCATCGAGCGAAACCGAGTGGCTTCCACACCAAAGAAAAGCGAGAATGAGAAATACGATTTCAGATGCTTTCTATTAAGACTAGGGTTTATCGGGGACGAGTACAAGGCACTTAGAAAGTTCCTGCTTCGAAACCTAACAGGCAACGCAGCCTTTAAACATGGAAGGCCTAAAAAGGATGAAAACTAAAAAGAAGCGGGTAGGAGTGTGGACATTGACGTCTTCTCTTACCCGCTTTTCTTCTATTATCCTAGCTGAAGTAGTTTGATAGATTCTGGGATGATCAGTTTCGCATCCAGTCGCTCAAAGGCCGCAAAGCCAATTTGACCTTCCAGACTGTATCTCTCGTTTAACACCTTCACCGTAAGCGGCTGACGCTCAATAACCCAATAGTAGCTGAAGTCACCGAAGGCAATAGCTTTTTCGAGACTCTCGATGCCCGGCATATAAGGTGAATAGACGATCGGCTTTCCTAGAATGGTGTTATCTGCATGATTCCACAGATAGTTTCCGCTGGTGTCTTTAAGCGTTCGAAGGTAAAGAGCGGTTTCATCGTTCATGACCCACACTGCATTTTTACGATAGTGCTTATCAAGCGAGAAGTACAACTTGATCACTTCATCATAGGTGATGGCATCGGTTCCTGCCGCTGTTACGCCGACTTGTGCGCCTTCTGTGGGGTGCAAAATGCCAGTAGGGGCATCCATGCCATCCCCATTAATAAAGGCGTTTTCTTCCTCTCTGCCAAACCTGCGGGCAAATTCATTCTTCAAATAGTTCTCTAAATCAAACTTATTGTCGCTGACAAAGGATTGCTTCAACCTTGTCAAACTTGCTAGTTTATAAGATTCTAATGCGAATTGTGTAACGGTATCGGCACTTTCGGGGATAGCGATGTTTTCACCTACCCATGCAGCTGTACCGGTTGAAGTGACCGCATGAATCTTTCCTTCTGTAGAAGTGGTTTTAACCACAGTTGCAATTCTTCTAAAGAGATTTTCCTTTTCTAGGGCGTTCGTATAACTGTCGATGAATTCATCTGGGGCAGGATAGCTCCCTGTGCTATCGGCCATGTCCCTTACAGTCGGATAGGCTTCTTGACCTCTCATTGTGTTCCAGAATGCTTTGTTATAAGTAGTTTGATTTGTCATTTTGTTTCCTCCTAATTTTTATGATTTTTAACCCAGTTACGGGAAATGCAATAATGTATGACTTCATTCAGTGTTTGAAAATAATAGCCGGAGCCTTGGTATTGGATGCACCAATGAGCTTTAGCATCTGACCGTTTATCTCTCATCACCACAACGGGATGTGAGTCGCTAAGTGGGATGATGTGAAACACTTCAAAGTTTTCTAAATCTAGATTTTTCTGTATATGTTTTGGTAGTTTATCGATTTCTTCCATGGTCTTCACCTCCTATACTAAAAATTTGGTGACAGTTTTATCAATTTGGTGATTGTTAGGTACAGTTGTAGTGAATGTGCTGTACCCTCTTAAACCCTTTAATACCAAGGGTTTAAGGGGTTTTGGTGACAGTAGTGACAGCTTTTTCAACTTTACCTTTATACTCTTATATACCGTTATATATATATTTTATTTTTATTTATCTCCTTAGAAGTTAAAAGAACTGTCACTACTGTCACTAACCTTTCCTAAAGTGTTGATATTACTGGGTTTGTCAGAGTAAATCTTGTGGAATTACTGTCATCAAAACTGTCACCTAACATTCACCTCTGTCACTAACTGGATGAGAGAAGCGGCAACTCATCGTAGCCATAAGCGCTTTGATAAGTGGCTTTAGCCTCATCCGTTAAGGTATAGCTGCGATAGAATGTACCTCCTTTGCCTCTGCGAACAGTCATATCTACAAAAGTGGTTTCAAGATACTCTGCCAGTTCATTACGGAAATCCTTTGCGGTCTTGGCATAGCCATGATTGTTATCTACGCACCAAGCCTTATACACTTTGTAGACTCGACCGGTGGTGCAGCTGTCTTTGATTTTTTCAAAGGGTCTTGTCTGCATACATTCATTAAAGAAAGCAATGATGGTATTGTTATCTGCCATATAAATGGATCTGGCATTTTCCACACATTGTGGTTCTGTAAAGGTGTATCCATTTTGAATGACTTGCTTGAGTGCCATGATTGCTTTATAAACAATGCCATCACGCTCAGCATACATTTTATCTAGCAGGAGCTTATCCTGTTTGTCCTTTGGAATGACATTGTTGCAGTTGACCTGCATGATGCGGTCATACACCCACTTCCCATCATCGCCACCAAATTTAGGTAGGCGGTTCATACAGAACCAGAAGAGCCCTTTGTAGGTGAACTCAAATCCGTTTTGCCCTTTGAACTCTGCAAAGATGCTATCTCCACCAGTACATTGTTTGAAAATGCGAAGTTCACCAACGGTCAAGAAACTCATATCGGAGCTTCCTGCAAGGCGCTTATTGTAGAGATTACCGGTGCCAAATCGGGACTCCATCTCTTTTAGATCAATCCCGATGAAGTTGCCACTTCCCAGTAATCGTTCTGTCAGACGTTTTAACTGTGATTTCCAGTATCGCCTTTGCCAACCATGAAAAGTGATTTTTTCATGCGATGTCCTTTTACATTGGAGAGAGTCGCTCCCATAAACTCAAGAAGCAGATTCTCCACTTCCACATCACTGTTGGTGAGGTCAGTCATGAACTGATCAAAGACCGGTGTGGGTTTAGGAGCTCCCACCCAATCACAAGGAATCTGAATGGTACTTAACACATTAGGGCTGTGGGGGAGTAGCTTCATATCAGACAGCCTAAGTAGGCCATTTTGGAAATTGATGATATCCTCATCGGCGTTCAGTTCCTCATAGGTTTTGAATTTCAAGTCAGTGGTGATCTGACGAAACACTTCATCTACATCTCGCATCTGCAAGATATTTTCATCAAAGGCTGTAATGTAATTTTTGATGATGCCCCTTAGCATTTCATCCGCATAAAGTCGGTAGCAGCCATCCTCGTAGACATATCGTAAAACGCCACCATTGGCACTATCACGAACGAAGATGTAGTGAAGGTTCTCTCGGATATATCTTGCTAGCACGGGACAGTTAACCTTTATGCGTTTGGAACGCTCATCGTAATAAATGTAAGAAGGCATATCCCTACTGCCCATATAGAACTGACCCTGACAACCTTCAACGGCTTTTTCCATAGTAGATGTGCGATAATCATCACGCTCCCACTTCTCCCGGTATAGCTTGGACTGTCTGAACAGACTATCTATCTGTTCGATATCTCCACCGGTGTAGAAAGCTAGGATATTACAAAGTGCTTGGTCGGCTTCTGAAGGGCTGCCGTAGTCCGAAATGTCACCTTTGTCAAAGAGAGCAATAAATTTATCGCCATTCTTAGCTTTTCTGGCGGTGACGATGATATCAAAGTTATCATTAACAAAAGGACTTTCAATCTCAGAGTCTATGAAACTATCTTTTTTCATGAATCTGTCCAAGAAGGCAATCACTTCATTGGTTCGCTCCATCACCGGCTGATCACTTATCATCACATTTCCCGTAAAGGTAAGGTAGCGATTAGTCAGTCCACCGATGTAGATTTCCATCTGGTTGTGTGGATTCTTGGAGTAATATTCGCTGGATAGCTTTCCATTTGATGAAGGAATCTTTTCTACATCCACTTTGAATAGATGATGAATGCCTTCACCGCTAGGGGAAAGTTCCTCATAGGTGTTTATCAGCGCTCTAACTTCTTGAGCCAGCTCACTGTCTACATCCACATGATCCAAATCGATACCACCAATACCATATGGAAGAACAAGGCCAATACCATCAAATGCATGAGCTTTCACGGCTTCTGTGGCTTCCTCGAAGGTTGTCCACTGTGATTTGTATTTCTTACTGGTACCGGTTTTGTAGCCTTTGGTGTTGTATAAGACTTTGGTACGGCGGCCCTTTTGCATTTCATAGCGCCAACATACCCAAATCTTTTGTTGTTTTAACTGTTCCATAGCCGCCGCCCCCTTTTCTGTTTAGTCTTCATCAAAAAGTTCATCTGCACATTTCTTGCATAGAAATCCAGCATAGATGGAATCGTTGTCGATGCTGTCATGCATTGAGCGGATAACAGTTGAAACATCAATTGTTGCAATATGATCGCAGTTTTTACATTCGATTTTGATATCCATAAATATCATCTCCTTCCGGTTTTTCTGAGCCATCGAGTTGGCTGAGTTGTTCGCATAATTTTTCATAATTGATGTATGCCTTCTTGCCCACGAAGATGGCAGGGAGCTTACCTGCTTTAAGCAGAAGCCTTAAGGCGTGTTCAGGGAGGATGCCTGTTTTAGCCGTTTCCCTTACGGTCAGCATGGTTGGTTTCTTGTTTTCCGACACGGGCTTTCTCCTCCTTGAGTTTTTTCTCTGCCTTTTTCAGCCAGTAGTTCTGGTTGTGTTTCTTCACCTTATCAGCATTATTGCGGCGCCACTCTCGAAAATATTTCAATCGTTCTTCCCTTGCAGCGGCTTCAAGTGTGTTTTTATCCATGAAACATACCTCCTTCTATAAATTCTGTTTCTCTTTACTTTCGCTTGAAGTATTGCGTTTCATCTGATATTCTTATGGTAATTCAGATAAAACAAAATAACAAGCATAAGAGAACTAGAATAGTAAAGTTCAAGTAAAACAGAAAAATAGAGGTGGGTTTAGTGGGAAATCAATTCAAAGGGTTCGATAATATTTTTGCCTTAACTTTACGAAGCATGATGGAAGAGCATCCTCACACTGGGGAGAAAACCACACAAAAGGCACTGGCCAAAGCCATTGGTATCCGTCCACAGACCGTTAGTTTGTATATGGATGGCTCTACTCAGCCTACTGCAGATAACTTGTATAAGATTGCGAGATACTTTGATGTATCTGTGGATTATCTACTAACAGGAGTTAGCTCTGAGAACAAGGAGATACATAAAATCCTTGGTTTGTCAGAAGGGTCGGTCAACCTTATTAAAAGAGCACATAATACAGACAAATTTGGATCTTATTCAGAAGTTGTACCGGTGTTGGATGAGCTTTTATCAGATGTGGACTTTTATCGTTTTCTAGAAGACTTGTCGCTAAAGATGGAGAACTTAAAAAAGCTGGCGCAGATGTCACCAGACGAGAAGGAAAAGATGATGCCCGGTCTAAATGTTGAAGGATACTGGGCATGGGATTTGAACGCTTATGTGCAGGAGTTCATTAAAAAGGAACTAGATAAACGAGGTATTTCTCTGCGTGAGGACTAAAGAAAATAACCACACATTTTGGTGTTTATATACTTGCTTTATAACACCGTTAGAGTGATAGATACCATAAGAGAAATGAATTCTCGCTAGGAAGGAGGAAACGAAATGCCAAGTATCAAAAAGCGAGGGGATACCTATAGAATTATGGTTTCCCTCGGCTATAACATGGAAGGCAAGCAAATCAGAAAGACTACCACATTTACGCCACCACCAAATGTCACGGAGAAAAAGGCGGAAAAACTAGCTACAGCCTTTGCTTATGAATTTGAGAAGAAATGCATGGGGATGACAAACTTCAATGAGAATATGCGGTTTTCCGAGTTGTGCGAATGGTACTTTGAACAAATCGCACCACACAAGTTAAAGGAAAGAACGCTTTACACCAACAAGGAATTGATGAAGAGTTATGTATTGCCATACATCGGGCATTTGAAACTCAAGGACATCACCACCGCTAGAATTGACGAAATGCTGAACCATCTCCACAAGCGAGGGAAAATCAGCAGATTTTATATCATGAAAGACCTATCGTTGCTTAGTGACGGGACAAGAAGGCCGACTGCAAGAAAGGCTGGTCTTTCCCTAGGTACCATTAAAACAGCGGCAAGAGGCGGCAGGGTGTCTAAGGCAACCGCAGAGAAGATTGCAGGGGCATTCGGCAAAAAGCTGAACGAACTGTTTGTCGAGGAAGAAAGACCCGAAAAGGACAGAGGGATAGATAGCACTTCTATTGCCAGAGTTAGAACCGCAACATCATCCATTTTTAGCACCGCACTTAAAAAGGATATTATATGGAAGAACCCGGTGGTACACGCCACTTCGCCAAGGGGGACAGAAAAAGAAAAACTGTTCCTTGATGATAAACAATGCAAGCAGCTTCTAAAATATCTTGAGGAAATACCCAACAACAATGCAAGAGTTGCCCTAACCACACTTATGTACACAGGGATGCGTTCGGGGGAAGTTTGTGGGCTTCACTGGAAGGATGTTGACTTGGAGAAAGGAACCATTCATGTCCGCTATTCCCTCTACCGAGCAGAAGGGCAGTACAAGCTATCAACGCCAAAGACCAAATCAAGTTTAAGGATGATTGCGATACCCGCTGAACTCATTACCATCCTAAAAGAGCATAAAAAGTGGCAAGAAAAATACAAAGAGTCGCTAGGGTCAAAATGGATTGAACGAGGAGCAGTGGTAACCGGCATGGAAGGAGAATACATCAGCGGGGTTTATCTCAACTCGACTTTAAAGAAACTGCTTAAGAAGCATGACTTACCAGATTTACATGTTCACGACTTGCGCCACGCCAATGCTTCACTACTCATAAACGCCGGAGTGCCGGTCAAGTTCATCTCAGAGCACCTTGGGCATTCCAACACAAAAACCACGGAAGATATCTACGCCCACGTTTATAATGCAACAGCGGAAAAGGTAGCTAGCGCCATCAGCCAAGCCTTGGATGGGGTGACATGAAAATTACTTTTTAGATTTGAGATTAGGGCTATATGATACAATCAATTTAATACAAAAACCATGTTAAGGAGGAATAGATATGGCACGTACTTTTAAAGATTCTTTTTCAGGATTTGGTAGGGAAATTCTAGAGCGTATAAGGGAGGACAACTACGCAAGGTTAGATCAAGCTGCCTTTGAAGAAAGAGTAATTGGAATTGAAAAAGCAGTTGCGGCTCTATGTGAAGCGGAGGTTGAGGATGGGAAAATCATATCCCTATTGCAAAAATATTGGGATTTGCGTCTTAGTGAAGCTGAGGAATTTTTGCAACACGAAAGGCGAGTTCGAGAGAAGTAACTCATACTTGTGGTGAAACAATGGATGAAAGTTTGCATAAAATTAGTGTGCTCCAAGCGGGTACACTACGCAAATTCGAGTGTGCTGTAAGGCTAAAATAATCCTTGCAGCACATTTTTTCTTGAAAAGTGTACTTTTAGAGAAATAGTTGGTGTTTATCCGGTGTTTTAATTTACGATAAAAGCCAAAATGAAACTGTACGATACACAATCTACTCTCAACAAATCCCGACTTTATGCGGGTTTCTGGCACGTTCTTAAACACTACGAAACTACTTTTTACGGTTCGGAATTTGTTAAGAGAGTAATTTTAGAATAATAATGAAAATATTTATACTAGGAAAAACAGCAGATGAACCTAGGGATAAAAGAAGGGTATAGCTTGAGTAGGAAACCTTATCATTTATATTGACAAAATACCATCAGGGGTATAATATAGGCGATATAGTCGTAAAGAAAAACATCTGGTTAAGGAGGGTAGATTAATGGAGTACGATGCAAAGACGAAAAATCGCATTAAACGAATTGAAGGTCAATTAAGAGGAATTTTAAGAATGATGGAGGAGGATAAGGATTGTAAGGATATTATTACTCAACTATCAGCAACAAGAAGCGCGATTGACCGGACGATAGGGGTAATCGTAAGCTCTAACCTCGTTCACTGTGTCAAAACAGCGGAGGAGAATGGCGATCATAACACAGAGCAACTAGTGAAAGAAGCGGTTAATCTGCTTGTGAAAAGTCGTTAATCAAATCATCTGAAGTACCTCTACTAAGTATCAGTAGAAAAATAAATGGGCTAGCACCCTTTTTATTTTTAACTAGTATATACCCTATAGGGTAAAAAAGAACCATATGCAATAAAATACCCTCCAAAGTATTATCCATGATTGTTATTTTAATAGGCGACATACTAAAGACCATATAATAGAGAGGTTGAATGAAACTTGAGTTATTTATCATATATTATTCTCATTCTTTTAGTCCTATTGTTATTGCAAAGAATGCTTCCAACAAAAGGTGTGAAACAAATTACAACCGCACAATTGCATGATGAATTGAAGGACAAGAGTAAACAATTTATTGACGTAAGAACACCGGCTGAGTATAAAGGGTATCATATTCCTGGCTTTAAAAATATCCCACTTCATCAGTTTAATCAAAGGGCAAAAGAATTATCGAAGGATAAAGAAGTGGTAGTTATCTGTCAAAGTGGAATGAGAAGTCAAAAGGCGAGTAAGGTATTAAAAAAGCTTGGGTATTCTAAAGTCACAAACGTTAAAGGCGGAGTAAGTGCCTGGAGATAAAAAGACCTGCGGTAATATGTCAACCAAAAGATAATTAGTATTTTGTTATCAAGAATCAAAATTTCAGAAAAAAGGCAGCACTAAACTAAACCAGTAATAGTTTGTTAATTACTGGAATTAGTGAAAAAGGATGAATTAACGCTTATGCGTCATTTATTCACGCTCCTTTTCGGCGTGTAAATTTGGTGATTGCGTAGTAGCGCATCTACCAAACGCACTAATTTTCTTGCAGTTAGAACGAGTGCTCTTTTGTGTTGATGTTTCGGTACTTCCTTGTACTTTTTCTCGTAGTACTCTTGGTACTCGGGTATATGCTTTCTTACTGAGTTGGCGGCTTCAACTAAGTAATATCTTAGATATTGGTTCCCGTTGCGAGAAAGGGAAGTATCATCTGCGGTAAAGCGTCCAGATTGGTGTTTTCGCCAGTAAAGGCCACCATATTTGGCTACTTTTGTTTCATCTTCAAAGCGTTCGATTTGGCCAATTTCAGCGATAATGCCAGCTGTGAAGACTGGTCCGATCCCAGGAATGGATAGAAGAGTCTGTCTCTCTTCTAGGCCAACCATGATGCGTTCAATTGCCTTTTCAATCTCCTTCACTTGTTTTTGAAGGGTTCGAATCACTTCAATGGATGTGCCAAGGAGAACGTCAATGGAATCTTCGACTACCTTGTCTAAGCGATAGGAAGAACGTACAGCTTTTTTTATGGATTTCGCCACGCACTCTGGGTCATTAAATCGATTTTTCCCTTTTTCCTGAAGAAAATGGGCTAAATCTTCTAATGGCATTTCTGCTAGTTCGTCTAGGCTGAACTTTTCGGAGAACATTTCCATCATGGCGTTTCCGAATACAGATGAATCCACTTCTAGTGAAAAGGTATTACACTTATAACTCAAATGTTGTAAGAAATGTTGTTTTTCTCTAGCCACTTGATGGATAAGTTGGTAACGTGAGCGAGTTAATTGTTGTAAAGCAATATACTGTTCTTCTTTCACCACGGACATGGAGTTACGTCCGAAACGAAGATAATCAGCAATAACGAACGCATCAATTTCATCCGTCTTATCCATATCGGAATAGCTTTTCTTAAAGTTAGCAATCTGTTTGGGATTCATGACAAACACTCGGGCTCCCAAAGCTTTAAGAGATTCATCGTTGTGTAGGAACATCGATGGATGAAAGCTATAGACGGACGTGGATTCCAGTCCAATTTTTAACGCTTGAATGGTTTGATTTTTGGTACATTCTAAAATACGATCTCGGAGTTCTGTTGCGCCAGGTAGATCGTTACAGACAGAAAAGGATTGAAGTTTCTCTCCTTCATCGCCCAAAATACAAACCTTAATATCAAAAGAACTAATGTCTAAGCCAACAAATAATTTCATGGGGTGTCCCCTCCTTTCAAATTAGAATCATAGGTACATTTCTAGGATGCCCTGAGATATCTCTAGTGTGAACGCCGACCAGCAACCTCGTGTATCAGAACTTGCCCTGGTTCGAAAGCCGCCCTAGAGCTACTACCATCTAGGTTCGAAGAACAGGGAGAACAGCCTGCGAGTAGGAAGCACCGCACGAACACTGAGAAACAGTCTTTAAATGTGGTTAAGCCCACAGGGGGATAAAGAATTGTCCCAAATGATCCTAATCTCATTATCTAGAAATATCTCGGGACACCCAAGAAATTTGATTTATTTTGTACAGGAAAAGTAGGGATTACGGTCCTCAAATAAAAGGGACTAAACATAATATACGAGGAGGATAAAAAATGAGACAAATTTCGGCGAAAGAAGTAAATGAACAATTAAAAGAGGGAAAAGTATTAAATATTATCGATGTGCGTGAGGTATCAGAAGTAGCTGGAGGTAAAATACCTGGTGCAGTCAATATCCCATTAGGATTACTGGAATTTCGTGTGCATGAATTAGATAAATCCAAAGAATACACCATAGTTTGTCATTCAGGTGGAAGAAGTGCCATGGCGACTCAATATCTTGAAGGACAAGGATTTAAGGTAACTAACATGTTAGGCGGAATGCTGGCATGGGTAGGAGAGATTGAATAAAATAGCTTATTATTATCTATGAATTGTGTAAATATCACATTTATTAATAAAGAAAAGACCGCTAATAACTTCTTAGCGGTCTTTTCTTTGTATTATTCAGCTTGAGCCGTTTGCCCTTTGAATTTCACCATGAAAACGACAAAGGCCAAAATAGCACTGACAACTAAATAGATCAATAATATGCCTGAATTTGACCAGACAATATCAAAGCTTCCTAAAGTAATAATATTTCTAAAACCTTCTATTGAGTAGGTTAAAGGTAAATAAGTACTTAGGTTGCGAAGATTTTCTGGTAACATTTCGATTGGAAGACTTGATCCAGTGGTTGACAATTGAAGAACGATAAATGCTAAGGAAATGAATCGTCCGATATTACCACCAATTGCAACAAGGAAGAATACAATCATTAAGAACGTTAAGCTTGCACCTATAGAGAACAATATGAAACTAAGGGCGCTTTCAACTTCAAGTTTTAATATAACTAATGCAAATAATGAAACGATTAGTGATTGTGCAATTGCTAATACGGAAAGATTCAATAGTTTGCTAGTAAACCATGAAAAACCTGAGGCAGGCATTAAAGCAGGCTTTTGGAATTCAACCACAAAAGACATGATTATTATACCCACAAATAAAGCTAAGGATAGAATGTAAGGAGCGTTTGAATCTCTGTAGAAAGGATATTTGTTGATCACATCTCCAGTAAATTCTACAGGGGAAGCAAACATTGTCATGTTTTCTTCGCTAGGTTTTAATTTACTTGTTTGTTCTGCTCCGTCTTTTAGTCCAGTAGCTAATTCATTGCTTCCAGTTTTTAATTGTCCAAGTCCATCATCGACTTGTTTAACGCCGTCAGTTAATGTAGTCCATCCTTCTTTAACAGACAGATTTCCGTCGCTTACCTTTGCCATACCATTATCAAGTTCTCCTGCTCCAGCTGAAAGTTGCTTCCATCCGCTATTGACAGTTTGGTTCCCTTTGCTAATTTCGGTTGAACCAGCATAAAGTTGACCCGCACCTGCTGTAAGCGTTTTCCAACCAACTTCAACTGTAGCGTTACCAGTAGAGATCTGTGTGGCCCCTGCAGCTAATTCTTTAGCTCCATTGTTTAGCTTTGTTTGCCCAGCAACAAGTTCTTTAATTCCAGATTCCAGTGATTTTGAACCTGGTGCAAGCTGTGTTACGCCTCCGTCAATTTGTTTCGCTCCATCCTTAATTGTAGTCATACTTGTCGATAAACCAGTCATTCCTGTAGATAGTTGTGCACTATATGCAACAAGCTTTTGAACATCTGGATTATCCTTTAATAAAGGATGTGCAGCAAGTTGTTTTATTCCATCAGCAACACCTTTAGCAAGTGTATCTAATTGTTTAGCGCCTTCTTCAGCTTTCACGGTACCTTCAGCAAGAGACTTAGTTCCAGGAGCTAAAGTTGATATACCAGTACTTACTAGGTAGCTTCCAGCCTGAGCTTTCTTAAGACCGTCAAGTACTTGTGCAGAACCTTTGCTAAGGTCTTTGGCACCTTTTTCTAGGGATTTTGCTCCGTCTGCTAATTCCGAAATACTTCCTGATTTTTCTTTAAGGTTACTGTACAGTTCATTTGTACCATTTTTTAATTGGACAGACCCTGCCGCAAGTTTCGAAATATCGCCTTGTTTAGAAGTTAAGCTAGAAAGTAATTCTCCAGTTCCAGCTTTCAATTGTCTAGCTCCATCAGCAAGGGTTCCAATATCCCCTGATTTTTCTTGTAAAGAGCTTAAAATTTGGGAAGTTCCATCCTTTAGCTTCGTAGAACCGTCAAATATTTGCTCAGAGCCATCAGCTGCCTCTTTGAATCCATCACTAACACCGCCGAGTTGTGAGAAAACGTTTTTTGTATAGGTTTCAGTAACTTTATTGGCAAGCTGTTCACGAAGTTGATTCATAGCATTTTTGGTAACTTGAGCAGCCATAAAATGTAATCCTTCGTTTTGAGTAAACTTAAGCTCTGCCTTTTTAGGTGATGGATCTAAAACCGTCGTTACATTTTGTGAGAAGTCTTCAGGAATTTCGATCACCAAATAATATTCCATGTCATTCAAACCTTGTTTGGCTTGCTCAGAGGAAACAAAGTCCCATCCTAATGCCTTGCCCTTTTTTAAATCGGCGACCAAGTCATTCCCTACATTAATTTCTGTCTCACCTGACATTGCCCCTTTATCTTCGTTTACAACAGCGACAGGAAGATTGTCTAAATTGTCGTATGGACCCCATTTAGGAGATAAGATAATTGCAGCATAAACCACCGGGACAAGTAAAGCAGCAATAACGGATATTAACACCCCTTTCTTTTCTTTGATTTTGGCCAGTTCAGCCAAAAACAAATTAAATGAATTCATACATCTACCCCCATGCTCAAAATGAAATGCTTAACAAGGTGAACAAAAATGAATGATCATTCACCTTATTATTCTTTATATTCTGAATCTTAGTACAAAATTCCTCCTAATTATTTAAAATATTTCAAAAAAATTACATCTACTATTGTAAAAAAATATAGCAAACAAGGAAAATGCCTATTTGCTATAAAGGATAAAAATATGAATAAATACTAGTATTCGATTATCGATGGAATACAAACTGAATGTAGAACTATAGTATTACAATATTAAAATAAAAATTTTTAATAAACGATAACCAATTCCTAAAATGTAAAGTAACCATACTAGCAAACTCATTGATGATAGTTGGAGGTAACTTTGTGGTAATGTGGGTGGGACCAAACGTGAAGACCTGGAGCAAATATGATCCAATAAAGTTAAACATGTTCCTGTAGTTGGAATTCTGAATAATTCAAAAGCAAATAGAGTCGAACAATCATTAAAAATTAGCTATAAAGTGATTAATACGGTCATAAATACTTTTAGAGAGGTTTTATCACAATTGTTTATAAGTTAATAATAAAGGTGGTGCAATATGGGGACAAAAAAATTTGTTAAGCAAGTTACAGAAATACCAGGCCCTATATCAAGAAAACTACAAGAACGAAGAGGCAATATCGTTCCAAGGGGAATAAGCAATAATTGTACATCCTTTGTGAAAAAGGCAGAGGGTGCGATCGTTGAGGATGTTGATGGTAACACTTATATTGATTTTGCGGGTGCGATTGGAACGATTAATGTCGGTCATTCCCATCCAAAAGTTGTAAGTGCTATCCATGAACAAGCTAGTCAATTTATCCATACAGGCTTTAATGTAATGATGTATGAATCCTATATTGAACTGGCAGAGAGGCTTGCTGAACTTGCTCCAGGCCACTTTGCAAAACAAGTGGCTTTTTTTAACAGTGGAGCAGAAGCAGTAGAAAATGCCGTAAAAATTGCAAGGAAATTCACAAAACGTCAAGGGGTCATTTCATTCACCAGAGGATTTCATGGAAGAACTCTGTTGGCTATGACAATGACTAGTAAAGTCAAACCATATAAATTTGAATTTGGGCCTTTTGCACCAGAAGTGTATAAAGCCCCGTAC
Organism: Bacillus massilinigeriensis; assembly: GCF_900117315.1. GTDB lineage: Bacteria > Bacillota > Bacilli > Bacillales > Cytobacillaceae > Bacillus_BE > Bacillus_BE massilionigeriensis. The sequence goes on along the minus strand of NZ_LT630337.1, from coordinate 2,074,577 downwards.
CCTTATCCATATAGAAGACCAGATGGAATGAGTGAAAAACAGTATAGTCAGTTTATGATTGAACAGTTTGAGCAATTCCTCATCTCAGAAGTGGCCCCAGAAACGATTGCAGCCGTAGTAATGGAACCGGTTCAGGGAGAAGGAGGATTTATTGTCCCTGATATAGAATTCGTTCATGCAGTAAGGGAAATTTGTACTAAATATGGAATCATATTCGTTGCAGATGAAATACAAACTGGTTTTGCACGAACAGGAAAATACTTTGCTATCGACCATTTTGGAGTTGTCCCTGATCTAATTACGATTTCTAAATCAATGGGCGCTGGGGTACCGATTAGCGGAGTGATAGGAAAAAAAGAAATCATGGATTCAGCAGATGTCGGTGAAATAGGCGGAACCTACTCTGGAAGTCCTCTCGGTTGTCGTGCAGCTTTAGCAGTTTTGGATATCATTGAGGAAGAGGGATTAAATGCTCGATCAGAATACTTAGGAAATAAGGTGAAAGAAAGACTGAATCAGCTTGCCAATAAGTTTGAGCAAATTGGAGATGTTCGGGGCCTTGGTGCTATGTGCGCAATGGAACTAGTAACTAATAAAAAGGAAAAAACACCGGACAAACTTGTCGTTGGAAAAATAGTAAAAGAAGCAAACAAAAGGGGTCTTTTACTACTCAATGCCGGGATTTATAGTAATGTAATAAGGATATTAATGCCATTAGTAATTACGGACGAACAACTGGAGGAAGGCTTAGAAATTCTCGGAGAATCAATTGAGGCGGTATTAGTACTCCAAAGTCAGTAAGGGGTGGAAAAATGAGCAACGTCAATGAAAAGTATCAAATATTTCCTATGTATATAAATGGGCAATGGATAGGAAATGATCATGAAGTATTTACAGAAATTATCAATCCTGCAACCAAGGAGGTTATCGGGGCAGTACCTTCCGGAGGTGAAATTGAAGCTCTTCAAGCAGTGGATGCTGCCCATCGTGCATTTAAGACTTGGTCAAGAAAGACTTCAGAAGAACGCTATCATATATTAATGAAATGGCATCATTTAATCGAGCAAAACAAGGTTGAGCTTGCAAAAGTGATGACTATTGAACAAGGTAAGCCATTAAAGGAAGCAATAGGAGAAATCTCTTATGCAAATGGGTTCATCTCTTGGTTTGCAGAGGAAGGAAAGCGGATTTATGGTGAGACAATACCTGCTTCTCATCCAAATAAACGGATCCTCGTTAGAAAAGAGCCAATTGGTGTTATAGCCGCAATAACACCATGGAATTTTCCCGCAGCTATGATTACAAGAAAAGTGGCTCCAGCTTTAGCTGCTGGATGTACAGCCGTTGTTAAACCAGCCAATCAAACACCGCTAACCGCCTTAAAAATGGCAGAGCTTGCAGAGGAGGCTGGAATCCCAGCGGGGGTACTAAATATTGTAACAGGAAGGTCATCAGAAATAGGTGAAACCTGGTTGAAGGATAGTAGAGTAACTAAATTAACCTTCACAGGGTCAACTGAAGTTGGAAAAACAATAATGAGAGGTGCAGCGAACACGGTAAAGAAGGTTTCTTTAGAGCTTGGTGGAAATGCGCCATTTATAGTCATGGATGATGCGAATTTATATAAAGCTGCAACAGGACTAATTCAATCGAAATTCCGAAATGCTGGTCAGACATGTATTTGTACTAATCGAATATATGTACATGAGGCTATTGCAGAGGAATTTATCAATATATTTATGAAGGAATTAGAAAAGATAAAGGTAGGGAATGGACTTGAAGAAGGGGTTGATATAGGTCCATTAATCGACCAAGCAGCTATAGAAAAAGTAGAATCATTAGTTGGAGATGCTATTCATAAAGGTGGAAGAGTTATCTATCGCGGGAATACACCGGATACTAAAACAGGATACTTTTATGCGCCAACAATTATTGATAATGTAAAAGATGATATGGAATGTGCAAAAGAGGAGATATTTGGACCAATTGCTCCAATATCAACTTTTAAGACAGAAGAGGAAGTAATCACCCGTGCAAACCAATCGAATTATGGCTTAGCGGCTTATGTCTATACAGAAAACCTTAATCGTTCTTTCAGAATTACTGAAGGATTGGAATACGGAATAATTGGCTTGAATGATGCCTTGCCATCAACCGTTCAAGCACCATTTGGTGGATATAAAGAAAGTGGTTTAGGTAGGGAAGGCGGCCATTATGGAATTGATGAGTTTTTAGAGATCAAATATATCTCAATCGGTTTAGATCTTATCTAGTATTGAAGAGGCAATCCCTTAAAGGTACCTATCACTTTAAGGGATTGCCTCATTCTATTATTTAAGTTGATATAATCAAATTACCTAATTATATTAATAGAGTAATAATATTACTGTTGAAATCTTATATAGGAAAATGATATTATAGATGATGTCGATTGGATTATTGCTTAATTTTTAGAAGCATATAGAAAATATTCTTTTAAAATAATAAAAAACATTGACGATAGCAATGATTTGTGATAATATTTATTTCTGGCTTCGTGATTAATCAGCTTTTTGAAAAATATATTTCAAAAATTGGTTGACGAACACTAGAGAAAATGTTATAGTAAGAAAGTTGTTTTAATTGCTCTTTGAAAACTAAACAAACCATACGTCAACGTTAATTCTATTTTTAAAATTTTAAGAGCTAATCTTACTCTTTTTCGGAGAGTTTGATCCTGGCTCAGGACGAACGCTGGCGGCGTGCCTAATACATGCAAGTCGAGCGAATCTGAGGGAGCTTGCTCCCGATGATTAGCGGCGGACGGGTGAGTAACACGTGGGCAACCTGCCTGTAAGACTGGGATAACACCGGGAAACCGGTGCTAATACCGGATAATTCTTTTCTACTCATGTAGAAAAGCTGAAAGATGGCCTCGGCTATCACTTACAGATGGGCCCGCGGCGCATTAGCTAGTTGGTGAGGTAACGGCTCACCAAGGCGACGATGCGTAGCCGACCTGAGAGGGTGATCGGCCACACTGGGACTGAGACACGGCCCAGACTCCTACGGGAGGCAGCAGTAGGGAATCTTCCGCAATGGACGAAAGTCTGACGGAGCAACGCCGCGTGAGTGATGAAGGTTTTCGGATCGTAAAACTCTGTTGTTAGGGAAGAACAAGTACCGTTCGAATAGGGCGGTACCTTGACGGTACCTAACCAGAAAGCCACGGCTAACTACGTGCCAGCAGCCGCGGTAATACGTAGGTGGCAAGCGTTGTCCGGAATTATTGGGCGTAAAGCGCGCGCAGGCGGTCTCTTAAGTCTGATGTGAAAGCC